>NZ_QLLO01000021.1 GCF_003259525.1 Olleya aquimaris | reverse complement strand
GAGTAACAAATTCAGCGTAGAGATTGGCAAATGTCCGATGATTTTCAATTTCGTATTGCTTGCGCTTGAGTGGATTCCGCTATTGTAGGCAACGTGATTGTGTATGGTTAGTTGCGTGATTAAGCAACTAATTTAGTAAACAAAAACGAACGCGAGAAAATTCCGAAGGAATTTTCCAAATAAGCACTTGCCAAAGCAATTAATTATACACGGTGTTGCCAGTAGTTTTTATTCAAATTCTATGATTTTTTCTCCTATAGTTCTAATTTGAAATACCTTTTGTAATTTGAAGTTTTTGGAATTTTCAATATAGAACCTTAAATTTTTAAAATCTATTGAGGTAGTCCCATTTTGCTCATTAACCAAAGTCTTCGCATATTGTTTTCTCTTTTTTAGAAACTCATTCTCTTTTTTATTTATGTACCATAGAGTTTCTAATTCGTCATCCTTAATATTAATTGTCAAGTCTCTATATGTCAATTCTTTTGAGTTTTGATTTATAGTACTCAAATCAAATAATTCAACAGATGAAAAAATAATGTTTGTATTTTTATCGGCAATCCAGTCTTTTAAATGAATTCCTTGTTGAAAATTGATTTTGTCATTTAAGTGAAGATGAACCAGTTCTTCGTATTTGAATCTATCTTTAACAAAGAATAAATCAATAAATTTCTTTTTGCCATTATCATAAAGTTGATACTTTAATTTGCCTTTTTGGTCAATTGTTTTTTCAAACCCACAATTTCTATCTCCATAATCAATGTTTAAGACAATTTTAGCTGTCTTAAACTTAAGAATTTCTGCTTTTTTAAAATCGCCTATTGTATTTAACCTATCAATGGTTTTATTTTCCCCTAGATGTTTAACAACAATGCTTAAATTTCCGTACTTAGTTTCATCTTTCTTTTTTTCTAAATCAATATGAATTTCAACAGGTACTAGTTTACTTGAGCATCCAAAAATTAGCAATAAAGAAATTATAAAAGTTATTCTTTTTAAAATCATATCTTTAGTTTATTACTAATTTAATTCAGTTAACTTATTCGAAAAAGTTGAAATGAGTGAAAGTATGTTTTGAATGAGTTAATGCGTTTTTTATAATTACTGGCAACGTGTTTGGCTATGGTTTCGTTGCGTGAAAATCCGCAAGGATTTTCTGCCGTAAACCGAAGATAGCAAATTTGCGAGGACTTTCCGAGAGGAA
>NZ_QLLO01000020.1 GCF_003259525.1 Olleya aquimaris | reverse complement strand
TCATTGAAGATACCAGACTTGATTAATGAGATACTTTCATCTGTACATAAGGTAACAATAGTTTGATCGTCTGTAGTAGAAGTAGTTCCAGATGTATCAGAAATAGATATATTATCTAATGTAGAAGCAGTTACCGTCGCTTGGTTAGTCACCTGACCAGCATCAATATCCGATTGTGTCACTGCATAGTTAGCGGTATAGGTCCAAGTCTCTGTAGGATTTAATTCGTTATCGTTATCAGTATCACCAGAAGCCAATACAATCGCTACGACTGGGTTAGGAGCTTCTAATAATGGATCGGTTACAATAACATTTGTTAAGCTAGCATTTCCTGTATTTGATACAACAAAGCTGTAAGTTATTGTCTCACCAACATTTGCACAGTTATCTTGATCTTCATCATTAAAAACACCTGATTTTATTAATGTAATACAAGAATCTGTAATAATAACAGGTATTGTAATAGTACAATTATTAGCATCAGTAATCGTAACATTATATGAATTTGCAACTAAATTAGAAGCTGTAGCTGTAGTTTGGGAAGAAGAATCATTCCATTGATACGTATAAGGTTCTGTTCCTCCAGTAGGAGTAACAGTAGCAGATGCATCTGCACTACCACAAATAGCATTTGTTTGAGCAGTTATAGTAGCATCAAGTATAGGTTGTGTAACTGTTAAAACTTGAGTGTGAACTGTGGTAAGGTTGCAATCATCTGTAGCTGTCCAGGTTCTTGTTATTGTAAAACTTCCAGTACAGATATCACCATTTTGTGTTTCATTAAAAGTAACAGTAGCTGCACCACAGTTGTCAGTTGCAGTTAAAGTGACAGCATTTGGAATTGAATCAAAATCTACAGTTGCATCAGCAGGTAATGCTTCAACAAAAGTTGGAGGAGTATTGTCTTCAATAGTAATTGTTTGTACATGTGTTGTTGTATTATTACAATCATCTGTTAATGTCCAAGTTCTAGTTATTACTGATTCATTTGGACAGCTTCCAGCAGAAGTATTATCTGTATAAGTAGCATCTAAACTAGTATCACAGTTATCTGTTTCATTTGTAACATCACCTGTAATTGTTAAATCAGTAGGATCTTGCTCACAACTAATGGTTACATCTGCAGGCGCAGTAAAAGTAGGAGGAGTATTATCCGAAACTGTAATAGTTTGAGTCTGAGTAGGAGCAGCATTACCACAATCGTCTACTAAAG
>NZ_QLLO01000019.1 GCF_003259525.1 Olleya aquimaris | reverse complement strand
TCAATAGTTTACGAGGTTTGTCCAAACGCTACAGTACCAATAACCATTAGTGCAGAAGCGGTTAACTATACCACTTCTGAGGTAAGTATCAAGTGGTACAATGAAGGCGTAGAAGTAGTTGGTCAAACCGGATTAGATTTACCAACAGTACTAACCCAAGGAACCTATAGTATAGAGGTTACCTTTAATGACACAGGATGTTCAAGCACCACAGATGTGTTTGTCTCAGAATTAGAGACCTGTGTTATTCCACAAGGGATCTCACCAAATGGCGATGGGTTTAATGACAATTTTGATTTAAGTAGTTATGATGTACAACTCTTAGAGATTTACAACCGTAATGGGCGTTTAGTTTACTCTAAAGAAAACTATTCTATGGAGTGGGAAGGTCAATCCAATGATGGAGAGATGTTACCAGTAGGTACCTATTACTATGTCATGAAATATCAAGGAACAAAAACAAAAGCCGCTTGGGTATATATAAATAGATAAACTAACTAGCAAACCAACAAGATAACAGATGAAAAAAATAGTATATATCGTATTCCTAGTGTTTATAGGTGTACAAGCCCAACAAGATCCACAGTACACACAGTACATGTATAATATGAATGTGGTCAATCCAGCCTACGCAGGTTCTTTTGATGGTGTCGCTATAGGCGCCCTATACAGAAGTCAATGGGTAGGACTAGAAGGTGCCCCAACCACAGGGACCTTAGCCATCCACTCGCCAGTAGGTAAAAACGTCGGATTAGGCTTCTCATTAATAAGTGATGAAGTTGGTCCAGTAAACGAGACCAATGCCTATATAGACTTCTCCTACACCATACCAGTAGGAACAAGTACAAAGCTAGCGTTTGGACTAAAAGCAGGAGCCACCTTTCATGACATTGGATTAACCGGATTAGATTTAATAGACCCTAACGATCCGTTTTTCTCACAAAACATAAACGAGATTACTCCTAATATTGGAGCAGGACTTTACTTTTATAAGCCAAGTAAGTTTTATATCTCAGCTTCGATGCCAAATATTTTAAACTCGGTGCATTTAGATGCTAATGGATTTAAAATAGGGTCAGAGACCCAGCACTTTTTTGGAGCAGCGGGTTACGTGTTTGATTTATCAGAAAACTTTAAGCTAAAACCACACGTTTTAACAAAAGTGGCATTTGATGCACCACTAAGTTTTGATGTCAATTTAAATCTGTTTATGTATGACTTTGTAGAAGTAGGCGCAGGATACCGTTTGGACGATTCTTTTAGTGGGATGATTAACTTTTTAGTAGCACCAAATTTAAGAATCGGTTATGCGTATGACAGCGTCCAATCTCAATTAGATGTGGTGACCAATGCCTCACATGAGATTTTTGTTAATTTTGATATTAACCTTCCAAGAAAAGTATCACGTTCACCACGTTATTTCTAAACCTTAAGCTAACCAAGACAATGAAAAAAATACAACTATTTATAATCGCCATACTACTAAGCAGTACTAGTGTAATTGCTCAAAGTAATGCGACTAAAAGAGCCGATAAATTATTTGCTAAGTTTCAATTTGTAGACGCTATTGAGGCCTACAACAAACTTGTAGAAAAAGGAGAAGGTAGTGCCTATGTGTATTCTAGATTAGCAGAAGCTAACTACAATATTTTTAGTACTATCGAAGCCGAGAAATGGTATGCCAAAGCAATCGAGGCTGGTAATGCAGAACCAGAAACCCTATGGAAGTACTCAGAGATGCTAAAAGCCAATGGGAAGTATGCAGCCTCTAACGTGCAAATGGATAAATTTGCAGCCATGCGACCAGCAGATGAGCGTGCAGTACTCTACAAAGCCAATCCAGACTATTTATCAAAAATACTAGACAAAGGAAAAAAGTTTAATGTACAAAGCTTAGAGCTTAACAGTACTAATTCTGACTTTGGAGGCACCCTTCAAGACGGGAAGCTATACATTAC
>NZ_QLLO01000018.1 GCF_003259525.1 Olleya aquimaris | reverse complement strand
CAAGTACGTGTAGAAACCTGTGGTAACTTTTGTGTTGCTCCAACTGGTATAATGGTAGATGCCATAACAGATACTACAGCAGATATCTCTTGGACAGCAAATAATGGAGAAACCGCTTGGGAACTAGTAGTACAACCAGCAGGAACAGGCGTACCAACAGGACCAGGAACAGCTATTACCACCAATCCATATACAGCAATGGGATTATCATCAAGTACAGCGTATGAGGTATACATCTTAGCAGATTGTGGGAACGGAATGAGTGTGTGGGCTGGACCAGTAAACTTTACAACACTTAACACACCACCTCCACCACCAGTAGGTGTAACTTGTTCAAGTGGTTCTTCTACATTTATATTTACTGAAGACTTCGGAAATGATACTAATACTGATCCATCTGGATGGACAGGAACAGGTTTTGGAGGCGGAAATGGTGATTGGGACATTACTGCTGAGAGTGCAAACTCAGGTGGTACAGGACCTAACATCACTTGGGACGGAAACCCAGGAATGCATTTAGAATATGAAGCTTCAGGAAATTCAACAGATATTGCATCAGCAATATCACCAGCTATTGATTTATCAACTGCGGTTGATGGTGCAGAGTTATCATTTTGGATGCATGCGTTTGGAGATGATATTGGAACTTTAAATGTAGGTGTTAGTACTTCTGCAACAGGACCATTTACTGCAGAATATACTTGGATAGGTGACTATCAATCTACAGCAGACGAAGCTTGGATACCAATAGGTGTTAATTTAGACGCTTATTTAGGACAAGTTATTTACATAGAATTTAGCTACGGAGGAGCAGGAACAGGATTTGAAGGCGATATGTCTATAGATCAAGTTCGTGTAGAAACTTGTGGTAACTTCTGTATTGCACCAACAAATATAGTAGCAACAAATATTACAGAAACTTCTGCAGATATATCTTGGACACCAAGTGGACCAGAAACACAGTGGAATTATGTTATACAACCGGCAGGTACTGGTGTACCAACATCTGGAACAACTGTAAGTACTACAACAGTGTCTGAAACTTCACTAAATCCAGCAACAGATTATGAAGTCTATGTGCAAGCAATTTGTGGAACAGATACTAGTGTTTGGGCTGGTCCTTATAATTTTTCAACATTATTACAATTTAATTTTACTTTAGATTGCGCAGTGGATGGACCACAAACAATTAGTTATTGTTATGAAAATAACGATACTAATGTGTTTACATTTTCATCAACAGATGGAACACCGCTTAATTTAACCATTAATGCAGGACAAGTAGAAAATAACTTTGATGAAGTGATTGTATTAGATTCAGATGGAGTTACCAACTTAAACGCAGCAACACCTTATGGTAATGCAGGACAAATTTCTGGATTAACTTTTCAATCTACAGGAGGCACCATTTCATTTCAAGTACAATCAGATGGAAGTATCAATTGTCAAGGTAATGGATACCCTTCAATAAATTTAACGGTATCCTGTGCAACTTGTATAAATCCAACCGCAACTTTTGTTGTCGTAGATGATTGTGCTAACGGGAATCAGTTTTTAGTAGATGTAGATATTACTTCTTTAGGTGATGCAATCTCATTAGAAATAGCAGATAACCAAGGCGGAACACCTGTAAGTGTTACCACAACAGGAGTAACCCAGTTTGGTCCTTACCCTTTTAACACAGATATTATTTTTACAGTGTCTAATGAGCAAGATGTTAATTGTGTAGTTACAAGTCAAGCAATATCTTTAGCAGCTTGTCCACCTCCAAATGATAACCCTTGTAATGCAACAGTAGCATCTGTTAATTCAGATGAATCTTGTACAGTAATAAACTCTGGTACTTTAATAGAAGCAACAGATTCAGGAGTACCAAATGGTGCTTGTACAACTAGTGCAGATGATGACGTTTGGTTCGAATTTACTGCTGTAGGCGACCAACAAATCATTCAAATACTTAATGTTGCAGGAGGATTTAATGTTGATCATGCTCTTTATGAAGGTTCAGACTGTAATAACTTGACTCAAATGTATTGTACTACAGATGATTATAGTTTAACTCCAACATTAACCATAGGTAACACATATTATATTAGAGTATTCTCTGCAGGTACGACATCAACATCTATTACATTTGATTTATGTATTCAGACTTTAGGTGTACCAACGTATTGTACAGATGCTTTACCAATTTGTGCAGATCCAACAATATTTTATCCAAGTGTAGTAGGTGATCAAGTTGCGCCACCATATTTAGATTATGATTGTTTAGGAAGTCAACCAGACCCTCAATGGAATACAATTCAGTTTGATGATCCAGGTGACTATGTATTCCAATTAGCACAAACAAATGCTGGTGGAACAGGTTTAGATATTGACTTTATTGTTTGGGGTCCTTTTACTGCTCAAGATACAGGGTGTTATGACTTGTTACCACCAAATATTGCAGATTGTAGTTTCTCAGCTACTGCTACAGAAACTATTACTTTAAATGGAGTACCAGCTAATTCAATTTATATTATCCTTATTACTAACTACTCTCAGCAATCTGGAACTTATAATTTCACACAAACATCAGGACCTTTAGATGGAACTAATTGTGATGTAGTATGTGATGTAACTTTAGATTATGATGGAATAGTTATTGAACAAGGAGCTTCAGCTCCTGAAGGATACAGTGATGAAATTTATTTATGTGGTTATACCTCTGTGACATTAACTGCAGATACTGCTTATTCAGTTGATACATATGATTGGTATATTGATGGAATCTATCAAAATGGTATTAATTCTCCAACATTTACAGCAACTCAATCTGGTCAATATCAGTGTATAGTAGGAGGCGGAATTTGCGCAGATTTTACATCATCTTTAATAGCAAATATTAATTTCCTTGATGATGCTTCTGCACAACAAGCACCAGCGTTAGAATCCTGTGATGATGGAAGCGGTAATGCTGTCTTTGATTTAGATTCGCAAACAGCTACCATTTTAGGAACTCAAAGTAGTTCAGACTTTGTTGTAACTTATCATTCAACTTTAGCAAATGCTCAATCAGGAACAAATCCACTTGCTTCACCATATACAGCTGCAAATGGTACTACCATATATGTAAGAGTTGAAGATGTAGATGCAGTTGGCTCAATGTCTGGTTGTGCTTCTACTAATACTAACTTTAATTTGATAGTCAACTCCTCTCCAGATGCTACACAACCTATGGATTTATTAGCTTGTGATGATGGTACAGGAGCTGGATTTTTTGATTTAACTGTAAATGAATCTGTAATAATAGGTACTCAAACAGGTGTTGTTGTAACGTATCATACTACAGAGGATGATGCATTAAATGGCGTTAACCCAATTGGGAATCCTACAGCCTACAATAATACATCTAGTCCACAAACCATTTATGTTAGAGTAGAAAATGCTTTAGCTAGCGATTGTTTTAAAACGACTAATTTTAATATTGAATTAAATACTTCACCAGAAACCACTTTTGATTCGTCAATAGTTTACGAGGTTTGTCCAAACGCTACAGTACCAATAACCATTAGTGCAGAAGCGGTTAACTATACCACTTCTGAGGTAAGTATCAAGTG
>NZ_QLLO01000017.1 GCF_003259525.1 Olleya aquimaris | reverse complement strand
ACCGTTAGCCATAATTAAGAATGACCAGAACTTACATCATATTTTTACTTCTATTAATCGGATGTAAATCTGAAAAAAAAGAAGACTACTATTCTGAAGAAAAAAATGAAATTGAACATATCGATTTTAATCTTCCGACTTTTGGAAAATGGACGGAATGTTACGCAGATAAATCAGTAAAATTATACTTTGACGAATTATCAATTTCTGATAAGTTTAAAACTCTAGGAGTTTATTTAAACAATTATACATTTTCAAAAAAAGACAGTCTAGATGTTCTCGATTTTGAAGATTATGCTGTTTTTATGATTAACAAAAATGAGCAAAAATGGAAATTGACTGGGAACGATTTAGAAAGAATATTTCGAGTTCAAAAAAAGAAAACTGGAACTATTAATGTTGACAGATTGGAAGCTTTAAAAAAAGTGTATTCTGACACAACTTTTTTACATTCCGAAAAGCCAATTGTTATTGAAGAATATAAACCGAATGAAAACATATTATCTGCTTTAAAATTAATAAAGCCTTATTATGACGACCACGATATCATAGTGGTTTATGTATACAATTTGATTCTTATAAATAATCATCTTGTTTATGGTGGATATTATTTAGACCTAAACGGAATTGAATCTCTTGAAAAGGCAAAAGAAATGAATGACATAATAATGACTAAATTTCTTGAATCGAATAAATAACTATGGCTAACAACGTATATAAAAAATTGCTATTTTAGGCTAAATTTAAAGGTCGTTGCACGTTTGCTACGTCTGAATTTCCTTCGGAAATTCCTCGCACGCAAACCCGCAACTTTCCATATACAATCACGTTACCTGCAAGCTGGAAAAATCGCTAATAATTGAATATTTAAAGATTATAAATTAATGAACGAATTAATTTCACCAAAATATCAAATGAAACTTGTAAAATCAGTTCACGATGCTATTTGGGAAGAATATAAATCATACAAGGAAGTTAGTTTATACATTGAAAAATGGTACGAAGGAGACCAATGGAATAATAATTGGGAAAACTTCCACATATTCCAAAAGGAAAACGGAGAAATTGATTTATTACGGACTTTACACTCAATGGCAGGAAGTGATTTATTAAAAGTAGCTATCGATATGGGAGTTGATACTCCAGATTTTATTCCTTCGATTCCAACATTCAAAAATGAATTAAAATCTGAATTTAAAACCGCTTATGACACATTTTCAAAGGCTTTCAAGCAAATCGAAACTGACCCAAGTCTTGCTATCGGCTTGGCAAACTCAGCATTGGAAAGTATAATAAAGGAAATATTAAAAGACGAGCGAATTAACAGTAAAGTAAAAGGAACTGAAACTCTTTATAAACTAACTACAATAATTTTAAAAGAATTTAATATTGTGGATAGCAATCACCCTGTTGAAATAAAAACTATTGGGAGTTCACTCTTAGCAATATGTCAATCAATCGAAAAATTGAGAAGTGAAAAAACTGATTTTCACGGAAAAACTTCAGAGGATTATTTGATAAACGATACTGTTTTTACCTATTTTGTGGTTAATTCAGTTACAACCGTTGGACTTTTTTTAAATTCATATTTTAAAACTAAATTCCCAAAACCAATAAAAATTGCTGAAGAACACGATGATTTACCTTTTTAATATAAACAGAAAGAAAAGCCTGCAGGTAACAATGTGTATAAGCAATGGCTTGTCCTCGCCTACTTGGAAAATCCTGCGGATTTTCCAATGGCAATTACCTGTTTGCAATTGTCCGTGACGAACCACGCCACTGCTCATACACGAAACGTTGCCAAACATAGCGGAATTTCACTCTGACGCAAAAAATCAGAATTTATAAAACTGCTGATTTTCTGCCTACTCAAACTCTGAAAAACTTACTCAAGATCTGAATTTTACTCTTGCGGAATTTTTGCCACTTTATCTAAAAAAAAATCCTCGTTTTAGGCGCGAAATTTTTTTAGAATTTTAAGAAAGTAAAAACAAAAACACTCATTTGCTGAACTTTAATCTTGCGGAATTCCAACTGTTGCGCTGAAATCCACTCAAACGGAATAACATTGTTTGCGGAATTGTAGCAACTGAAATTCCACGTTTGGCAACAACGTGTATATTTAATTTGCTCGTTTCTTAATTGTCGTGAAATTCTGCCGAATTTCACTTATGGCTAGTTTTTATTTATTAAATTAGTTGCTTAACCACGCAAACTAACCATACACAAACACGTTGGCAACAAGTTGACGAAACCGACAGAATCACAATAAACGACAATAAATCATGGCATTTCTAGAGTTAAAAAATGATGGTCAGAAGACTTTAATAAATATAAAAGATATAGTATTAGTGAAAGAAGATTTTGACATTGGATATTCGATAGTTCACATTAGAGGAATTGAAAAACCATTAAAAGTCAAAATACATTTTAGTACAATTGCTGACAAAATAACAGAAGACTAAAGTTAAATAAAACGATGAACTACGAAATACCAAATTCATTTAATTGGTTTGCAAAACTGAATCTAACCCAATTCATTCCTTGGAATTTTGACTCGGAAATTAATCCAAATTCATCAATCAACGAACAATTTAAAATTGAGTGCGAACAAAATCGTGAAGTTCTGACTTTTGGACGTAGACAAGATATGGACACATTTGTCGGATTTGAAATTTTAGATGGAAAAGTGACCGAAAATGTAATCGTCTTTCATCCATCTTTCGGAACAAATGTAAAAGGATGGAATATTATCGAATCAGAACATTTGGATTTTTTCGATTTTATGCAAAAAAGAGTTTTACCTGAAATGAAAAAATGGATACCTGAAGATGACGTAAATGATTATATTGAATAAAAAAACCAGTTGCCAACACCGTATAAAAAATAATTGCGGTTTGGTTGCTTAATCAAAGGTCGTTGCGTGTCTGTAACGTCTGATTTTCCTTCGGAAAATCCTCGCATACAAACCCGCAACTATTCTTATACAACAACGTTGCCTACAATAGCGAAATCCACTCAAGCGCAAGCAATACGGAATTGTAAACCGTCTGACTTTTGCCAACCTCTACGCTGAATTTTTTACTCGAAATCTGAATTTAGCCTGTTGCGGACTTACCACTCATGCGGAATTTATAAACGTTGCGGAAATCAGATCTGAACGCTGAAATTCACTCTTGCGGAATTGAGCCAGTTTGCGGAATCGAACGGAATAAATAAAGCGGAATTTTTGGCTAGTTTGTTTTTCGTGATTTTTTTTTAGAATTTTAAGAAAGTAAAAACGAAAAAACTACAGTAGGCAACAACGTATAAAAATAATGCTTAGTTTAGTGCTAAATCAACGAATAGTCCACTTTTGCTACTTCTGAATTTCCTGCGGAAATTCCTCGCACGCAAAACCGCACTATTCTTATACAGAAACGTTAGCTACAATTTTTAGAAACATGAATAATTTGGATTACAGCATTTCTTTACGAGTAAAAGGATTTTCTAAAAATGAGATAAAAATGAAATTGTTTGAAAAAGGTTTGGATGAAACTCAAATTGATTATTATTTAAAAAAATCTGATGAAATCTTCTTAAACCGAACACTAGAAAGTAAAAGATATAATCCAGACAGAAAGACCAAAAGTGGGTTCAAAATTATAATTCTATTACTTAGTCTATTACTTCTGTCATTTGTTTTTTTTGGATATGCAAGAATCGGATTGCTGGGACTTTTTATTTTTTGGAGTTTAATTGGATATAGTTCGTTCAGGAAATAAGTAAAAGAAACACCAAATACTCTAAGTGTTTAAAATTAACTAGTATGGCAAATAAAAAGAATGGGCAATTACCTCAGACTAAATCTTGGGATAAACATTTGCGTAAAATTGGAAAACGGATTTTCTGGAAAACAGAGCGTCCAACTGAAAAAAAAATGATTATAAGTGAAATCTCTGAAATATTAAAACGAACTGAATAAGAAACTGTAGCTAACAACGTGTATAATTAATTGCTAGTTCTAGCCTGCTTACGAATATTCCTGCGGAATATTCTATTCGTTTTTTATTTACTAAATTTAGTTGCTTTAACACGCAACTAACCATACACAAAACGTTGGCAATAATTAAACTCAAACCCTGAACTGAACTATGAACATAAGACTTCTGATTTTTTCATTGCTGATTTATTGCAACATCTATTCTCAAAATTTAGAAAAAGAGAATACGGTAAGTGTAATGCTGATGAATTGCTATGAAGGAAGTGAAATGGATGAAACTAAAATTGACTTTTCTGAATACTACGCTGTTTATGAAAAAGAAAAATATTTAATAACAAATTTTAACATTAAAAAATACAATTCTGATAGTATTGTTCAACCGAAATTTATAATCAAAGGATTGGATTCAATAAAAAGTTTAACCAATGGAAAGTGGATTAACAGAAAAATGTATCCAGGAGAAACTATAATCTTTTCTGTTCCAAATTCGGAGAATGAAGAGAATAGCAGAAGTTATTCGATTTACATAAAAGGAGAGTTAATAGAAACTGAAAATAACGAGTTTCCTTATTTTAAAAAAATAAAGGATTGTGAATTAAGAGTTGCTTCGGGAAAGACTAATGAAAGTATTTTAAAAATGGATATTCCTTCCTTTCCTTCTGGAGGTTTTGAGGGTGGAATTTATCTTTATTGGATTGGAGATTTAAATGGAGACAATCGACTTGATATGTTGGTTGGAAATTCAACTCATTACGCTGGAATTGAATTAATTCTCTATTTATCTGACAAAACCGACAAAGAATTATTTATAAAACATAAAGTTGGAAGTTGTTCTTCCTGTTAAAAATAACTATTGCCAACAACGTGTATAATTAATTGCTTTGGCAAGTGCTTATCTGGAAAATTCCTTCGGAATTTTCTCTAGTCCGTATTTGTTTACTAAATTAGTTGCTTAACCACGCAACTAACCATACACAACAACGTTGCCTACAATAGCGAAATCCACTCAAGCGCAAGCAATACGGAATTGTAAACCGTCTGACTTTTGCCAACCTCTACGCTGAATTTT
>NZ_QLLO01000016.1 GCF_003259525.1 Olleya aquimaris | reverse complement strand
ACAGATGGAACAGTTACGACATTAAATGCACCATACCCAGCAACAGGATTAACACCAAGTACAGCGTATGAAGTATATGTAAGAGGTAATTGTGGTACAGATGGTTTTAGTAATTGGATAGGACCAGTAAACTTTACAACCTTTAACACACCACCTCCACCACCAGTAGGAGTAACTTGTGCAAGTGGTGCGTCAACCTTTGTTTTTACAGAAGACTTTGGAACTGACACTAACACCAATCCGTCAGGATGGACTGGGACAGGTTTTGATGGGTCTAATGGAAATTGGGACATCACTGCAGTAAGTGGTAACTCAACAGGTACAGGACCAAACATTACTTGGGATGGTGTTGCAGGAGGCATGCATCTAGAATATGAAGCGTCAGGAAACGCAACAACTATTGCATCAGCAATCACACCAGCAATCGACTTATCTACAGCTGTAGATGGTGCAGAGCTATCGTTTTACATGCATGCGTTTGGTGATGATATTGGAACTTTAAATGTAGGTGTTAGTACCTCTCAAACAGGACCATTTACTACAGAATATGCTTGGGTAGGCGACTATCAAGCAACAGCAGATGAAGCTTGGGTACCAATAGGTGTTAACTTAGATGCCTACTTAGGACAAGTTATTTATATAGAATTTAGCTACGGAGGAGCAGGAACAGGATTTGAAGGCGATATGTCTATCGATCAAGTAAGTGTAGAAACCTGTGGTAACTTTTGTGTTGCTCCTACTGGTATAATGGTAGATGCCATAACAGATACTACAGCAGATATCTCTTGGACCGCTAATAATGGAGAAACCGCTTGGGAAATAGTGGTGCAACCTGCAGGAACAGGCGTACCAACAGGACCAGGAACTGCCATTACCACCAATCCATACACAGCAATGGGATTATCATCAAGTACAGTGTATGAGGTATACATCTTAGCAGATTGTGGAAATGGAATGAGTGTGTGGGCTGGACCAGTAAACTTTACAACACTTAACACGCCACCTCCACCACCAGTAGGTGTAACCTGTGCAAGTGGATCATCGACTTTTATATTTACTGAAGACTTTGGAAATGATACAAATTACGTACCATCAGGATGGACAGGAACCACCTTTGCAGATATTAATGGTAACTGGGATATAACCACTCCAAACGGGAACTCTACAGGAACAGGACCAAACATTACTTGGGATGGTAATCCTGGAACACATTTAGAATATGAAGGTTCAGGAAACACAACCAATGTAGCTTCAGCTATTACACCAGCAATCGACTTATCTACAGCAGTAGATGGTGCAGAGCTATCGTTTTACATGCATGCATTTGGTGATAATATGGGGACTTTGAATGTAGGAGTAAGTACCTCTCAAACAGGACCTTTTACATCAGAATATACTTGGATAGGTGACTATCAAACTACAGCAGATGAAGCTTGGATACCGATAGGTGTTAACTTAGATGCTTACTTAGGACAAGTAATTTATATAGAGTTTAGCTACGTAGGAACAGGAGATACTTTTGAAAGTGATATGTCAATCGATCAAGTACGTGTAGAAACCTGTGGTAACTTTTGTGTTGCGCCTACAGGCTTAATGGTAGATGCAGTAACAGATACAACAGCAGACATCTCATGGACAGCTAATAGTGGAGAAACCGCTTGGGAAATAGTAGTACAACCTGCAGGAACAGGCGTACCAACAGGACCAGGAACTGCCATTACCACTAATCCATACACAGCAATGGGATTAAACGCAACAACAGCTTACGAGGTTTATATTCTAGCAGATTGTGGAAATGGAATGAGTGTATGGGCTGGACCAGTAAACTTTATAACACTTAACACACCACCTCCACCACCAGTAGGTGTAACCTGTGCTAGTGGAGGGTCTACTTTTATATTTACAGAAAGTTTTGGAAACGACACCAACACAGATCCAAGCGGTTGGACAGGAACAGGTTTTGGAGGCGGAAATGGTGATTGGGACATTACTGCTGAGAGTGCAAACTCAGGTGGTACAGGACCAAATATCACTTGGGACGGTAACCCAGGAATGCATTTAGAGTATGAAGCTTCAGGAAACGCAACAGATATTGCATCAGCAATATCACCAGCAATAGACTTAACACCTGCAGTAGATGGTGCAGAGTTATCGTTTTGGATGCATGCTTTTGGTGATGATATTGGAACTTTAAATGTAGGTGTTAGTACCTCTCCAACAGGACCATTTACAACAGAATTTACATGGTCAGGAGACTATCAATCTACAGCAGACGAAGCTTGGGTACCTATAGGAGTTAACTTAGATGCCTACTTAGGTCAAGTTATTTATGTAGAATTTAGCTACGGAGGAGCAGGAACAGGATTTGAAGGTGATATGTCAATCGATCAAGTGCGTGTCGAAACATGTGGTAGTTTCTGTATAGCACCAACTAACTTAACAGCAACTAGTATTACTGAAACTTCTGCAGATATTTCTTGGACACCAAGTGGACCAGAAACACAGTGGAATTATGTTATTCAACCAGCAGGTACTGGTGTACCAACATCTGGAACAACAGTAAGTACTACAACAGTGTCTGAAACTTCACTAAATCCAGCAACAGATTATGAAGTCTATGTACAAGCAATTTGTGGAACAGACACTAGTGTTTGGGCTGGACCATTTAACTTTTCAACATTAATTCAATTTAATTTTAATTTAGATTGCGCTGTTGACGGACCTCAAACTGTAACATATTGTTACGAAAATAACGACACTAATGTGTTTACGTTTACTTCAACAGATGGTACAACTCCATTAAACTTAGTTATAAGCGCAGGAGAAGTGGAGAATAACTTTGATGAAGTGATTGTATTAGATTCAGATGGAGTTACCAACTTAAACGCAGCAACACCTTACGGTAATGCTGGACAAATATCTGGCTTATCTTTTCAATCTACTGGAACCACTATTTCATTTCAAGTAGATTCAGATTTTACAATTGGATGTGCTACTGGAGGGTTTACTCCAATCACATTTACTGTAACTTGTGCAACATGTATAAATCAAGTTGTTGACTTTGTTACTGTTAGCGATTGTGATAATGGTAATAATCAATTTTTTGTAGATGTGGATATTACCAGTATTGGTGATGCTACTACTTTAAACATTACAGATAATCAAGGTAGTCCTATGCAAACTACAACTGCAATAGGCATTGTACAAATGGGACCATATCCTTTAGATACAGATGTTGTAGTTACAGTAGCTAATGCAGATGATAGTAACTGTGTTGTTACAAGCAATACTTTAAATGTACCTGTTTGCCCACCAGCTAATGATGAATGTACAGATGCAATAATTGTTACACCAAATGCAGATGGCAACTGTACAACAATTACAAGCGCAACATTATATGGTGCCACACCTTCCTCTCAAGCAAACCCTTGTCCTGGTGATACAAATGATGACGTATGGTTTCAATTTGATGCAATAGCAACAGATCATGGTATAGATATTAGTAACATAATAGGTGACACAACTAATTTAGATCATGCTTTGTATGAGGGAACAGATTGTAACAACCTTACAAATCTTTATTGTGAAACTGGAAATAACAGTATAGCCAACGGGTTAACAGTAGGAAACACCTATTATATTAGAATATTTACTGCTGGAGATGTACCATTTCAAAATGTTAGCTTTGATTTATGTGTATTTACTATTCCTCCTCCTATTACTACTAATGATACTTTATATACTGTTCCAGAATTAGTAAACAATGTACTAGTAAATTCTCCTTGTGCTATTGTTAATAACGTAACTTCATCGACAGGAACAGATTTTGGAGGACCAAATGGAATTGGATATTTTGAAGCTAATGGTTCAAGTTTCCCATTCCAAAGTGGTATTGTGTTAACTACAGGTAATGTTTTAAATGCACCTGGTCCAGAAACTGGAGTTTTAAGTGATGGTGGTGGTGTAGGCTGGCCTGGAGATGCAGATTTAGAGGCAGTAATTAACGAAGGGCCAACTAATAATGCATCAATTATAGAGTTTGAATTTACACCTTTAATTGATCAATTATCATTTAATTTTATTTTCGCTGCAGAAGAGTATGGAACATTCCAGTGTGGTTTTTCTGATGCTTTTGCATTCTTATTAACAGATTTAAGTACAGGTATTACAACTAATATAGCTGTAGTTCCAGGAACTACAGATCCTGTTTCTGTATTTACAATCCGAGATAACACACATAATGGTGGTTGTCCTTCTTCTAACCCCGCATTATTTGATGCGTATTATGGACCTGGAACTGGATTACCTCCAATTACTAACCCAACAAATTTTATTGGTAGAACGGTTCCGTTAACAGCTATGGCTCCGGTTATACCTAATAATGTATATAGGATTAAACTAGTTGTAGCAGATGATGGTGATACAGCTTATGATTCGGCTGTATTCCTAGAAGCTAGTAGTTTTGATATTGGCGAAATTGACTTAGGAGATGATATTTTATTAGATAGTGGTTTAGCTACTTGTGAAGGAGAATCTGTAGTATTAGATATTGGAGTGCCTCAACCTGCAGGAACCACGATTACTTGGTACACAGTTGCAAATGGAATTACAGAACCTATTCCAGGTGAAACAGGACCTACATTAACCGTTAATACTACTGGTCTATACCAAGTCGATATTGTATTTACAGGAACATCTGCTGCATGTTTCTATTCTGATGATGTATTAGTTGAATTTTTTGATAATCCAACTGCAGATCCACAAAACACAATTCTTGCTTGTGATACAGATAATAGTGGAATGGCAATTTTTGATATAACAGAAAATGAAGCCAATATAGTTGGTACACAAACAGATGTAATAGTTATTTATTATGAAACTGAGCAGGATGCTATAGATGGAACAAACCCAATAACTAATCCAACTAATTATATATCATCTGGAGCTACTACAATTTATTTTAGAGTTGAAAGTATAATTACCGGATGCTATAAAGTAAATACGTTTGACTTAGAATTAGCTCCAAAGCCTGTTTTAGTTCAAGCTGATGATGTTATAGGCTGTGATAATGACAATGATGGAATTGCAGAATATGACTTAACAGTTAATGAAGCAGTTATTTCAGGAGGTCAATCAGGTTTAGTATTCTCATATTACAACTCAATTGACGATGCTAACACAAGTACTAATGCTATTACAGGTGTAACTACTTATGATTCTCCAGGAGCTGAAACTATTTATGTAAGAGTAGAAAATGCAACCACTGGATGTTTTGAAACAACAACCTTTGATTTAGTATTTGGTATCTCACCAGAAACCACTTTTGATTCATCAATAGTTTACGAGGTTTGTCCAAACGCTACAGTACCAATAACCATTAGTGCAGAAGCGGTTAACTATACCACTTCTGAGGTAAGTATCAAGTG
>NZ_QLLO01000015.1:2380-6453 GCF_003259525.1 Olleya aquimaris | reverse complement strand
TCTTAATTGTCGTGAAATTCTGCCGAATTTCACTTATGGCTAGTTTTTATTTATTAAATTAGTTGCTTAACAACGCAAACTAACCATACACAAAACCGTTAGCTTTAATGCCAGAGCAAGTTTGTGGAATCGAAGTTCATAAAAGAAATTAAAACTGAATTTTATGGAGAATAAAACAAGAATTATCAGAACTTGGAAAGGTTGGACGACAATAGAGAACGCACCTATTTACGAAGATATGCTGATTAATGAAGTATTTCCAACTGTGAAAAAGAATGGAGTTGATGGATTAGAAAAGGTCAGCATTTCAACGCAGAATAGAAAAAATGAGGTGGAATTCTTTTTAACTCTTCAATTCGATTGTATCAATTCAGTGAAAAAGTTTGCTGGAGAAAATTATGAAACTGCATATATTCCTGAAAATGCAAAACGTGTTTTGTTGAGATATGAAAAAACAGCACAACATTATGAATTTAAAAAAGAATTAATCTTGTATTAATCAATAATCGGAATTTAGCAAATTGCGGAATTACTTACTCAAACTCTGAATGAAAAACCAAAATAGGAAAATCACTCAATCGGAATTTCAAGCAAGTTTACGGAATTAATAAAAGGAACAAATAATAAACTGAAAAAAGCACTAAAAGCTAACAACGTGTATAATATATTGCTTCTACTAGCCTACTCGGAAAATCCTACGGATTTTCCTCTGGTTCATGATAGTTTATTATCTTTAAGCTGAACAACGCAACATACCATACACGAAGACGTTACCTGCAAGCTGAACCCAGCCGCACAAACAGCACATTTGGTTTTTGCCGACACATAAGCCAACGCTGAAAAACCAAAAGAGCTGTTTTTTGCCTTTGCGCTCGAAAACATAGTGAAAAGATTGTGAATAAAAATATAGAAACCGACCAACCAAAACAGCAAACTTTATTAACTTGTACGGTTAAATAAGAGATAATGATTAAAGAAAGAATTGACATAGAAAAAATTGACGGACAACTATTTGAAATAAAAGTAGTTGACCCAGATAATTCTAAACCTGCTTCTTTTACGCATTATTTACACAATCATAAAAATGGAGTTTCTCAATTTTACAAAAAAGATGCACTTTCTTACGTAAAAGAAATTCTTGAAAAAGAATATCCCACAGAAAAAGTCACAAATAAAGTAGCGGAAGAAGCACTTCAATATTTGATTTTTGACCTCAATAAAACTGTTCCATTTCCAGCACCTGAAAAACCAAAATTTAAATTTATTGACCTTTTTGCAGGAATTGGAGGATTTCGTTTAGCACTTCAAAACCTAGAAGGGAAGTGCGTTTTTACAAGCGAATGGGACAAATATTCAAAACAAACTTATAAAGCTAATTTTGGAGAAATTCCGTTTGGCGATATTACAAAACCTGAAACAAAAAATTATATTCCAGATAATTTTGATGTGCTATGTGCAGGTTTTCCTTGTCAAGCGTTTTCGATTGCGGGAAGACGTGGCGGATTTGAAGATACAAGAGGAACATTATTTTTTGATGTTGCTGAAATTATAAAAAGGAAACAACCAAAAGCAATTTTTCTCGAAAACGTAAAAGGTTTAAGAAATCACGACAAAGGAAAAACATTAGCAACAATTTTAAACGTGCTTAGAGAAGATTTAGGCTATTATGTGCCTGAACCTCAAATATTAAATGCAAAAGAATTTGGCGTTCCTCAAAATCGTGAACGAATTTTTATCGTAGGTTTCCGTAAAGATTTAGGAATAACTGATTTTCAGTATCCAGAACCAACTAATAAAACCGCAGTATTAGATGATATTTTGGAACAAGAAGAAGTTTCTGTTAAATATTATTTATCAACAACTTACGTTCAAACATTAAAAAATCACAGAGCACGCCACGAAAGCAAAGGAAATGGATTTGGTTACGAAATAATTCCAAATGATGGAACAGCAAACGCAGTTGTTTGTGGAGGAATGGGCAGAGAACGAAATTTAGTTCTTGATGATAGACTAACAAATTTTAAACCAATAACTAACATTTCGGGAAAGGTAAATCGAGAAGGGATTAGAAAAATGACACCACGAGAATGGGCGAGATTACAAGGCTTTCCAGACAATTTTAAAATCATAGTTTCAGACGCACAAGCATACAAACAATTCGGAAATTCAGTTGCAGTTCCCGCAATTCAAGCAACAGCGGAAAAAATAATAGAAAAACTTAACTGCAAATGATTACAGGAAATAAGGGAGAATGGAGCGAAATTTATGCGCTTTTCAAATTATTAGGCGACAAACAATTATTTCTTGGAAACAAAGACATTGAAAAATTAGAAGGTTTAGTTTATCCAATTATCAAAATACTTCGCACCGAAAACAACGGTAATTTTGAATATTCAATTCAAGATGAGATTATTTTAGTTTCGGGAGATGAAGAAGTTTTAAAAATTCCTATTTCAGACTTTAAGGACAAAGCTCTTTCCCTTTTAAACGCAATTAAACAAAATAAAGAAAGGACTTTTTCTGTTCCAGAAATTGAGGAGTTTATGCAATCTATAAATTGTATTTCCTTAAAAGCTAGTTCTTCAGCAAAAACCGATATTACAATTGTTGTTCACGACCAAAGAACGAATCAACAACCGACATTAGGATTTAGTATAAAATCACAACTCGGAAGCCCTTCTACTCTATTAAATGCAGGCAAAACGACAAATTTTATTTATAAAATAAATGGTTCTATACAACCTCAAGAAATTAATAGGATAAATTCCTTAATTGTAAAAAGAGGAAAAAAAGAATCAGCAGACTTAAAAGGTCGAGTAAAAGCAATTTTGCAAAACAATTGCTCTTTAGATTTTTATAAAGCTCAAAAACCTATATTCTCAAATAATCTTGTTTTAATAGACAGTTTGCTACCTGAAATTTTATCGCAAATCGTCTTTGACTTTTATTCGAGTGAGTTTTCTCATTTGACCGATTTGTTAAACAAAACAGCGGACAAAAATCCATTGAACTATGATATTGAAAACGAACATAAGTTTTACGAATACAAAATAAAACGCTTCTTGACTGATGTTGCACTTGGAATGATGCCCTCGCAAGTTTGGACAGGAATATATGATGCGACAGGTGGATATTTAATCGTCAAAGAAAATGGAGACGTTTTATGTTATCATATATACAACAGGAATGAGTTTGAGGATTACTTGCTAAATAATACAAAACTCGATACAGCAAGTTCTTCTCGACACGGATTTGGAGAAATTTACGAGGAAAACGGAGAATTATATTTTAACCTGAATTTGCAAATTAGGTTTACGAAATAGCCAACGTTAAAAGCCATACACATTTGCAATTCGCACCAGCCGATACACGAGCCAAAAATTGCAAAAGAGTATGTCTTTGCCAACGCTAAAAACCTAGTAGAACGGAATAAAGCCAGCAGGTAACAATGTATATAAAAAATAGGCGAAATAGCAATAAATTCAAGGGTTTTAGCTCGTATCAAACTTTGTGCTTATCTGAAAGTGTAATGCTTCGAAATCGCCTACTTTTCATATACTAACCGATGGAATACATTCAGCGAAAAGCTGACCAAAATGTTTCCGCAACTGCGTTGCTCCCAACCTTTTGGTGCATGTATTCCATCTACCTGCTAAACCAAATTGCAAGTCTGTCAATTTAGCCAAGTACAGCTTTTACTGCCCATTGAGGGAAAACGTAAACCATCGTCAGTGCTATACGCAATTTGATCCGACTTCTCGAACTATCGATCCAATAAAGTGGCTCACTTATCAAATTTTTCTGTGGAAAAATTCGTCAAGCGAGACGGATAATAAGCTCTAAATTTGCGTGGTCGCGCAAATTTAAACCTCATTATCTTCCACTTTTTGTATCTTCGTTCTCAAAGCCGAACTGCGTTTAGCAGGTAGTTGCCAAACATAGCGGAATTTCACTCTGACGCAAAAAATCAGAATTTATAAAAATTCTGATTTTCTGCCTACTCAAACTCTGAAAAACTTACTCAAGATCTGAATTTTACTCTTGCGGAATTTTTGCCACTTTATCTAAAAAAA
>NZ_QLLO01000015.1:0-2284 GCF_003259525.1 Olleya aquimaris | reverse complement strand
TCTTAATTGTCGTGAAATTCTGCCGAATTTCACTTATGGCTAGTTTTTATTTATTAAATTAGTTGCTTAACAACGCAAACTAACCATACACAAAAGCGTTGGCAACCATTTGAACAAACTTAATGGCAATACAAGATAAAATCACTCAAATTTGGGTAAAAGCTACAGGAAAAAAGATAAACCCGAATGATTTTGAGTGGCTAATTGGACCTATAGGAAATACAGATATAATTAAAGATAAATTCATTTTCGAATTAGCAGAAAAAGAGGATTTGGAAATTCAAAAAAACTTACCAAATTCTGGACTTCTCGAAAGAATGGAACAAATCGGAATTTCCGACCAAGATAAAATCCGTTTAAACGACAAAGTTGCGGACTTTTACGAAAATACATCGAATTACGATTTTGAAGTTTGGTCTGAATGGAAAGGTATTTTTAAACCATTTGGTAAACTTCTTTATTTGATATTTAGCAAACGACTTCAGCAACTGAATTTACCACTGAATTCTATAGACACTGCAAAAGGTCTAAAAAGCGAAATAATTAAATTAAAGAATAAGAAAACAAAGGAAACCAAATGGACTATTTGGTATAGAACAATAAAAAGCACAAACGATGTAATTTATTCTGGAATTTATACAACTTGTAAAAATCCGAATTACGAAAAGCCACTTCTTAAAGTTATATTTCCACTACCAAATGGAAATGCTTCTGTGGTTATGACAGAGAAAGTCGAGAAAGACGGCTCTCTTCTACTCTGCTCTGATGGAAAAAAATTTGGAGACAATGGATTCTACTTTACATTGACAAATGAAAAGGGAGAATATTGGGCGAGATTTGTAAAGTCAATGCACGAATGGATTAGAGTTTACGAAGACGATGAAAATGTTTTGAGAGCTGACCACAATCTGAATTTTTATGGAATTCGTTTTCTGAATTTACATTATAGAATGAATAAAAAAACGGTTGCCAACAACGTGTATAATTAATTGCTTGGTTTTAGCCTACTTGGAAATTCCTTCGGAATTTCCTCTGGTTCGTTTTTGTTTACTAACTTAGTCCTAGCCAACGCAACTAACCATACACGAACACGTTGTGTGTAATTTGAGAAAATAATGGAGAAACCTTGGATGACAGGACCAAAAGAATTATTGGTTCACGGAATTTATCATTTAAACCAATCGACTGACTTTGACCTTCGAATGGGAATGATATGTATTGACAATTCTGTTGAATTGATGATTAAAACTTATCTCGGACTTCCAAAACGAGTTACACAAATTGAGAATTTAAGTAGGAATAAATACAATGAAATTATTCAGAGTTTCCCTAAACTAATTGATGCTCTTGAGGAATATTGCTCTGAAAAATTGACCGGAATTGACTTGGGAGATATTGAATGGTTTCACAGATTGAGAAACGAACTTTATCACAATGGAAACGGAATAACAGTTGAAAAAACAAAGGTTTTAATTTATGCAGAAATTGCAAAAAATCTTTTTTACAACCTATTCGAAATTCCAATCTTGGAGGAAGACGAAATTCCAGACGAAAGTTTAGTTGGAGAATACATTACAAACTGGATTAAATTCGAAAAACTATTGAATTCTGAAAACGGAAGATTTATTCCGCCATTTAAGAAAATAAGAGAATTATATGATAGTGGAAAGATAAATGACAAAACCTATCGAGAATTTGCTGAATTGAATAAATTCAGAAACGACTTGGTTCACGGACAAAAAGAACCTGAAAAGAAGAGTTTAAAAATAATGAACGAAATATTAACTAAATCAGTAGAAATACTGACACATATAATTTAAAAAAACTACACACAACAATGGCTATAAGTAATTGCTTGTTCTCGCATACTTTGGAAATTCCTGCGGAATTTCCAACTTGGTGTGTACTTCAAAGTTAATCGCTAAACCACGCAACTACTCATAGCCGAGACCGTTAGCCATAATTAAGAATGACCAGAACTTACATCATATTTTTACTTCTATTAATCGGATGTAAATCTGAAAAAAAAGAAGACTACTATTCTGAAGAAAAAAATGAAATTGAACATATCGATTTTAATCTTCCGACTTTTGGAAAATGGACGGAATGTTACGCAGATAAATCAGTAAAATTATACTTTGACGAATTATCAATTTCTGATAAGTTTAAAACTCTAGGAGTTTATTTAAACAATTATACATTTTCAAAAAAAGACAGTCTAGATGTTCTCGATTTTGAAGATTATGCTGTTTTTATGATTAACAAAAATGAGCAAAAATGGAAA
>NZ_QLLO01000014.1 GCF_003259525.1 Olleya aquimaris | reverse complement strand
TAGACTGTAACCCTTGTACAGAAGAAGAACACCAACTAAATAGAAGAAGTCAATTCTTTATCGTTAGTGGTAACCCACAAAAACAATAAAAACACACTAATAGTTTACAACCAAAACAAAATGTAAACCATAAAAAAAAGCCTTACTAAATTTTAGTAAGGCTTTTTTGTTATTTAATTTGTTTACCATTTTTATCAAAAAAATGATATTCAAGGTACGTGTAAGCATCTCTTGGTTGTACTTTTACCCATTTTTTGTGTTCAAAAAACCATTTTGAACGAATAGATGGAAAACCTTTTGTTAAAAAGGCTGCTATAAAAGGATGTGTGTTTAAAGTCACCTTTTTATAGTCTTTTTTAAATATTTGTTCTAAGTCATGAGTTATTTTTTGCACTAATACAATTGGTGCTTCAACCTCTTCTCCATTAATTCCATTAGGATTTTCCTCTCTGGTTTTAATATTCATTTCTGGTCTTACTCTTTGACGTGTAATTTGAATCAATCCAAACTTACTAGGAGGTAATATTTTGTGTTTGGCTCTATCATCTTTCATTTCGTCACGAAGATGATTATAAAGTTTTTTTCTATGTTCAGCAGTATTTAAATCTATAAAATCTACCACAATAATGCCACCCATATCTCTTAATCTTAATTGTCTAGCAACTTCTGTTGCAGATATTAAATTAACTTCTAGAGCAGTATCTTCTTGCGAGTTTGATTTGTTAGATCTATTACCACTATTTACATCAATAACGTGAAGCGCTTCGGTATGCTCAATAACAAGGTATGCACCTTTAGCCATAGAGACTGTTTTACCAAAAGCAGTTTTGATTTGTCGTTCTATTCCAAATTTTTCAAAAATCGGAACATTGGACTGATGTAATTTAACTATTGATTCTTTTTTTGGTGCAATTTGTTGCACATAATCTTTTACTTGAACATGTAACGCTTCATCATCTACATGAATTCCAGTAAAGGTGTCATTAAATATATCTCTTAATATTGAAGAGGCTTTATTTAACTCGCCTAACACTTTGGTAGGATGATGCGCTTTATGTAATTTTTTACACATTGCAGTCCAACGACTAAGCAAATTTTGTAAATCTTTATCTAGTTCGGCTACTTTTTTGCCTTCTGCTACTGTTCGTACAATAACGCCAAAACCTTGAGGAGTAATACTCCTAACTAATCGTTTTAAACGCTCTTTTTCTTCTTTGCTTTCTATCTTTTGAGAGATGGAAATACGATCGGAAAATGGCACTAAAACAATATATCTACCAGCTATAGAAAGCTCTGAGCTTATCCTTGGGCCTTTAGTAGATATTGGTTCTTTAACTATTTGTACTAAAATAGACTGATTTGATTTTAAGACGTCAGTTATTTTTCCGTCTTTATCAATATCTTTTTCAAATGGGTAATTTTTTAAAGAAAAATCTTTTAGTTTACCTGTGCTTACACTTTTTGTGAATTTTAAAAGCGAAGATATTTTTGGGCCTAAATCATGATAGTGCAAAAATGCATCTTTCTCGTAACCTACATTAACAAATGCAGCATTTAAACCTGGAACAGCTTTTCTAATTTTGGCAATAAACACGTCGCCAACAGCAAAATTGTTCCCGTCTTCCTCTTTATGTAATTCAACTAATTTTCCATCTTTTAATAAGGCAAAATCAACAGCTTCTGGACTAGATCTAATAATTAATTCTTTATCCATTTAGGTTAATTTTTATCCATACAATTAAGTACAGATGGATTATACATTATATCTTAATTACTTTAATTAAGATAATTCACAGGATTTTTTAAATCCGGTTGAGTTTAATAAACACGCAAGGTTTTACGTATTATATTTTAAACTCTGTTTTCAAAGAACGATAATTTTAATAAACCAAAAAAGTAGTTAAATAAACTACTTTTTGGAATTATTTTTTCTTTTTGTGACGATTAGCACGTCTACGTTTTTTACGCTTATGCGTAGCAACCTTGTGTCTTTTACGTTTTTTACCACTTGGCATAGGTTAATGTGTTTTAATTAATAATTCGTTTATAATGTTTTACTTGACGTCAACGTTTGTCTTTACACCTTCTACAAATACTTTTGCAGGTTTAAAAGCAGGAATGTTGTGAGCAGGAATCTTAATTGTTGTGTTTTTTGAAATATTTCTTCCTGTTTTTTCAGCTCTTGTTTTTATAATGAAGCTACCAAATCCTCTAAGGTATACATTATCTCCACTTTCTAAAGAAGTTTTTACTTCTTCCATAAAAGTTTCTACAGTTGCTTGTACATCTCCTTTTTCTATTCCTAGTTTTTCTGAAATCTTTGTTACTAAATCAGCTTTAGTCATTGTCTTTTCGTGTTTGGGTTATTAATTTTTCTAAGGGTTGGCAAATATAGGCATTTAATATTCAATATTTCAAACCTAATTCATTAAAATTTAATGCGATAAACTTTACTTTTGTATTTCTTACTTTTTTCTAATAAATGAACATATCCAAACAATTAATTAATTGGTATTTAGATAATAAAAGAGATTTACCTTGGCGTAACACCCAAAACCCTTATTTTATTTGGCTTTCCGAAATTATTCTACAACAAACACAAGTCGCTCAAGGCTTACCCTATTACAATTCTTTTATAACTAATTTCCCTACTGTTTTTGATTTAGCTAAAGCTGAAGAACAAGAGGTGTTAAAATTATGGCAAGGACTAGGATATTACTCTAGAGCTAGAAATTTACATGCTTCTGCTAAATATATTGTTACAGAACTAGATGGTCAATTCCCAGAGACGTTTGAAGAGATTATTAAGTTAAAAGGTGTTGGAGATTATACTGCTAGCGCTATAGCATCAATTTGTTTTAATCAAGCAACAGCTGTGGTAGATGGAAATGTTTACAGAGCCTTATCTAGACTTTATGGTATTGATACACCTATTAACACAACTCAAGGATTTAAAACTTTTAAAACGCTAGCACAACAATTAATAGACACTAAACAACCAGCTACATTTAATCAAGCTATAATGGAGTTTGGTGCCAGATTATGTAAGCCTAAAAATCCAGATTGTAATAGTTGTCCCTTTAATAACAAATGTGTAGCCCTACAAAAAAATATAATAAGTGATTTACCAGTCAAGCTGAAAAACACTAAGGTTACCAAAAAGCATTTTAATTATATAGTAGTACTTTCTAGTGATCAAAAAACTATAATAGAACAACGTCAAGGTAATGGGATTTGGCAAAACTTATATCAATTTCCGTTAATTGAAACCTCTAAAGAAGCTAATCATTCTACCATATATAGCGAAATTGAAGAATTAAATGTGTTAAAAGGAAAAATATTTCAGTTATCTGTTTTCAACCAGAAGCCCATTATTCATAAATTATCACATCAACATTTGTATACTAAATTTTGGATTGTAAACTTAGAGCAAGAATTACCAGAGGGTGTTTTAACCTCTAGCATCCAATCGTATCCAGTGCCAATTTTAATTGGAAATTTTATTGAAAAATTCAATTTTTAAAAGCCTAACTGTCAGCACTTCAATATTTTTTATTAAATTTATTTACATTGACGCTTAAAACTGTAATTTTGTAGCGGTAATAAAAACCATAATTTATGTCAGGAACACTTAATAAAGTAATGCTAATTGGGCATTTAGGAGATGAAGTAAAAATGCACTATTTTGAAGGAGGTGGTTGTGTGGGACGTTTTCCGTTAGCAACTAACGAAACTTATACCAGTAAGCAAACTAACGAGCGTGTAACCAATACAGAGTGGCATAATATTGTAGTACGTAATAAAGCTGCAGAAATTTGCGAAAAATACCTTACTAAAGGTGATAAAGTATATGTAGAAGGCAGAATTAAAACCAGAAAATGGCAAGACGATTCTGGTAACGATAGATACAGTACAGAAATACAAGTTACCGACTTTACCTTTTTAAGTACTAAAAAAGAAAGTGATGCATCTACTGCTGCAACTAACAATACACAACAACAAGCAAAACCAAATACAGAAAAACCTGCATCGCAACCTATAGATGGTGACGATGATCTTCCGTTTTAATCATTAACTATGGATCCTGAACCCTCGAGTTTTATAGCATTAATCATTACAGACAATATTAACGTTGCACTAGGTTTTGTGCTTTTAATAGTACTACTAATTTGTTCTGCAATGATTTCTGGTGCAGAAGTGGCTTTGTTTTCGTTATCTAAAACAGACTTAGAAGATGAAGCTATTCAAAACAAAAAACAAATACAGATTATAACTAAGTTATTAGCACGACCAAAAAAGCTGCTTGCCACTATATTGGTAGCCAACAATTTTATAAACATTGGTATAGTTATACTGTTTGCTTTTTTAGGTAATTATTTGTTTTCAGGTATCACTTCTATAGTTGTTAAGTTTGTGGTGGAAGTTGTTGTTATAACCTTTTTAATACTATTGTTTGGAGAGATTTTACCAAAGATATATGCTAGTCGTAATAATTTAAAGTTCTCCACATTTATGGCTTATCCATTACGTGTATTGGATGTGTTATTTTCACCTTTAAGTCTACCTATGCGAAGTATAACTTTAGGTATACATAATAAGTTAGGTAAACAAAAATCTAACATTAGTGTGGACCAATTATCACAAGCTTTAGAGTTAACTAGTGAGCATGACACGACCAAAGAAGAACAAAAAATACTACAAGGTATAGTTAGTTTTGGTAATACAGACACCAAGCAAGTGATGCAACCACGTATAGATGTTTTTGCTTTAAATGTAGAACAACCCTATAGCGAGATTATTTCTGAAATAACTAATAATGGATATTCCAGAATTCCGGTGTTTAAAGATAATATGGACAATATAGTTGGTGTGTTATATGTTAAAGATTTACTGCCTTATATTGACAAAAAAACATTTGATTGGACCACTTTATTAAGAGAGCCATTTTTTGTTCCAGAAAATAAAAAGTTAGACGATTTGATGGCAGAGTTTCAGGAAAAGAAAGTCCATCTAGCTGTTGTAGTTGATGAGTATGGTGGGACTTCTGGACTGGTCTCTTTAGAAGATATTATTGAAGAAATAGTTGGGGATATTAGTGACGAGTTTGATGATGAAGATTTAATTTACTCTAAATTAGACAACAAAAATTATGTTTTTGAAGGTAAGACAGCATTAAAAGATTTTTACAAAATAATTAAGCTTGAAGACGATTTGGTTTTTGAAGACCATAAAGGTGAAGCAGAAACTCTGGCTGGATTTATTTTAGAAAATTCGGGAGGTTTTCCTAAACGAAACAGTAAAATAAATTTTGAAAATTACGTTTTTACTATAGAAGCATTAGATAAAAAACGCATCAAACGTGTAAAGGTGACATTACCTTAAAACTTAAGAATTGACTTAACTTTGCTTAAGTAATTTAATATGAAACAAACATTTATTCTTTGTCTTTTAATAATAAGCTGTATAGGTTGTGGAAGTGACCCAATACCAAAACCCAAAGGGTATTTACGCTTAGAATACCCACAAGCTAACTACAAGACTTATAACCAAAATTTACCATTTAGTTTTGATAGAAATACACATAGTGACACCATACGTTATAAACCATTAACAGACAATGTAACAAGTTTTGGATTAAACATAGAATATAAAAAACTAAAAGGTACCATTTATTTAACCTACAAAGCAATAGATGGTAAAGACCGATTAATACAATACCTTAAAAACGCACAAAACTTTACACAAGAGCACACTAAAAAAGCAGATGCGATAGAAGAAGTGGTTTGGGAAAACCCAGTAAACAAAGTATACGGAATGTTTTATGAAGTTGGTGGTAATGCAGCATCACAATCTCAGTTTTATGTTACAGATAGTGTTAATCACTTTTTAACAGGATCCTTGTATTTTTATGCAAAACCTAATTACGATTCTATTTTACCAGCAGCTCACTACTTACAAAAAGACATCAAACGGATTATGGAAAGTGTGCAATGGAATTAGAATTTAAAACAACTATTAAACAGCCAAACCACCTTATTGGACTAAAAAAAATCGCTTAAAAAAGCGATTTTTTTGTTTTTTAAATCAGGTTTTAAAAGCGTTTTTAATCAACTTCTAGAATATGTAAGCGTGTTTACCTAAAGCATTTAAAATAAGCTTTAAAAAGATAATTAAGTTATTAAATAGGGTGTTATTGTTGGATTTCTGTAATCTTAAAATCTGCAAAAAGCACCTCTTCATCTCTTAGGTCTGCAACATTTATTAAACTTCTATAAATTCCCCATTTAGGTCTAACAAATGTAGCATTAGGTCTCCAGTTATTAATAGAAGTATTAGAATAAGTAAACAAAGTTGACCCATCATTAACCTTTTTTATCTCAATATCATAGGTCCCATTTGTCCCATAAGTTATGGTTTCTGTAACCTCCAACCAAGTCGCTACAAAAGGCGCTAAATCGGTTTGTTTTAATATAACAGACGAGTCCGTTTCTCCGTAACGTAATTCTAGTCTGTCCGGATTGCTTTTTCTTGTTGTTAAAGTATACATTGGATGACTGGACAAATCACCTCCTACTGACTTTAACTGATGTAAATGCGTGAAATTTGCAGAAGATTGAAACCCAGCATTTAATTTAAACTTCCAATTATAAACTAAGGTTTCATATTCTGTGCCCAATAAATTATCTGGAGATTGATCATAGCTTTTAATCTCATTACGTTGTCTATCAAAATTTATACAACGATCATCATCTGGAGAGGTGTGAATAAAAAACCGAAATACATTAGTATTTAATTCGTTGTCAAATATTTCATCAATATGTTCTCCAAAAGCATTATGACTACAATCTGGAGCTTCTATAGGATTATATCCAGGTGCTAATACAGAGGTTATAAGACTATAAGTACCACCTGGTCCATCTGCTTTTAACTGGACACCACTATTTTTTTCAAGTTGAATAGTTACAGAATTATTTGATGGATTACTGTCATTATACGTATTCTGAAATGCTGTTTTAAAATCTATACTGGCAATAACTTGTGTAGTATCTGTATTAAAATTTCTTGTTATATCAATTTCACTTTCATTTGCAACTCCGTAATTATAACTTAAAGCATTATCTAATTTTTGCATTAAATCTACAGAGTCTATCCAATAGATAAAATTTTGAGAAGTTGAAATAGAAATATCTGTCTGTATAGGTGTTGCAGTGTCTATAGTTTCATCATCTTTATTACAACCGCTTAAACAGTAACTAAAAACTACTATTAACAGACATTTTAATGGTTTTTTCATGGTAATAAAAATAATGAATTTGAGTTTAATGATTTTATTGTTGGTAGCGGTTTCGGCTTTTAGTAGTCACGTAGTCAAACAACTAATTTAGCAAAAATGAAACGAATCAGAGGAAATTCCGCAGGAATTTACACGTAGGATTAAAACCCTGCAATTAATTATACATGTTGTTGGCTACTATTTTAAATTAATAGATTCACCAGGATTTAATTTTTTGATTCCACTAGAAAGATTTATCCAAATAGGTTGATTATCTAACGGATTTGTAATTTTTTGTTCATCAACTTGCACATTTTTAATAGCTAGTAAATAGTTTGTAAGCTGTCCATGTCCAACAGACCAAATATCATTTGATTTTCCTATAGTTTCACAAAACTTCACCATGTTATTCCATCTTTTCTCATTGCCAAATTCCCATGAGTGCCCCCAAACATAAAAAACAGATAATTGCTGTTCATTCAATTCTAAATAAGGATCAAGAAAATCCAAAACTTTACTGTCATGACAAGTTGGATGCCACATCATATAATTTTTTGGAAAATCGAATGTATAAGTATCTTCTACTGTTCTTCCATTTTTAATTCCAGTTGAAGCTATCAACCTTGATACAGAATCATTTGTACTTCCAAAGGGATAAGCCATACTTATAATTTCTCTATTGGTAAGAGACTTCAATATTTCTAGATCAGTATTAATTTCTTCTAATACTTCATCACTTGAAATTCCGGTGAAATTTTTATGCAGAGCTCCATGAGCAGCTATTTCATGATTTTTATAGATGATTAATAATGAGTCTTTTGGAACATATTTTTGATAAATTGTATCTCCATTTTGTTGTGGCCATCCTCTTGTAACACCTAAGTACTTCGAATTTAAATTGAAAGTTCCAACAAGATTGTTTTTTTCAAAAAGTTGGGCTAATTCAATATCCTGAATAGTTCCATCATCATAACTCAATACCAGAGCTTTCCTATTACCTTCAGGATACGTGAAATCTATAAAGCTTGGTTTTTCATCACATGAAACAAAAACGAAAATAAATGCTATAAATAAAATTATGTATCGATTCATACTTAAAATTGTAGGTAACGTGTTCGTGTATGATTTGTACGGTTGAGAATCCGTAGGATTTTCAGACATTGCAAATCAGATGATTAAAGATAGTAATTCAAAATGGAGTAGAGAAGGAGTATGAATTATACACATTGTTGTGCTTTCGTTATTTTTCTAATTCTTTGGAAATGGCATTATATATATAATCATCTTCGATATTTTGATTGAATAACCCTATGCTCACTTCATCTCAAGTTGTATTTAATCTTGCAATCTATCTAATTCAGCATCGATTAAAGTGGAAAGATTCGCAACATGGTCATACCACCTTTTGTACATAGCTAGTTTCCACGCTCTCAATTTAATAGCATCCTGAAGTTTCATCAATAGTTGCTCATCATTCAAAAGTTTTTCATAATTCACAATTCTCTTCCTGTATAACTTAATGCTGTCCCTTTTTGTAATCTTATAATTATTGAAATAACTATCGGACAAGGTGAGATATTTATCTGTGAGTGGTTGCAAAAAACTAAAATTATGTCTTGGTGCATTGTGATACCCTAATAATTCTATTCTTTTAAATCCACGTTCATAAATAGTAATTATTTTTCTTCTTAAAGTGTCATTGGTGAGTGTTTCTAAACCCGCTGATTTTAAAGCTTCCAAACCTACAGACCTGGGGAAAAATTGATCATCGCGATGAGCATTGCTTAAATAGCTTGAAACATCTCCATTTAAAGGTTTTCTTTTAATAATGTGATCTCTTAATTTAATCGAATTTTCCAGATATTCTGAATGTGTTTTTATACCAGATTTCCAGTCCCCTAGGACAGCTTTCAAATCAACTTTAATTTCTTTATAAATTTCGATTTCAACTATTTCCGTTTTTCTTGTTTCATTCCAATTATTTATCTGTAGAGCGATTAAAATCCCAATAACCACAAGTAATATTTCTCCAATTGCGTAAATCAGGTATTTACTGAATTTGTTTTCGGAGAGCAACTTTTGTCTGATTCTTCTGAAGAACTTTATCATTAGTTTTTTTCTTTAATGGAGGCTAACGTTTATGTATATGGAAAGTTGCGTGTTTGTGTGCGAGGATTTTCCGAAGGAAAATCAGATGCAAGCAAACAAAGCAACTCACATTGGTTAAGCTAAAAATAGCAATTTTTTATATACGGTGTTACCCAACGTTTTTATTTCTCATTAATATTTCAGCAGCTTTTACAGCTTCTTCTTGATAACTTTTTCTATTATCTAAAATTTCCAATAATTGTTTCTCATTTTTGGTTTTAAATTTTTCAATAAAAGTTTCGGTTAAACTTTTTTCCTTTTTTGGTTTTTCATTCAGGTCAATAGTTTGTTTGTTATCATTTTTACTTATGTAAGGATAAAATCTAAATCTATATTTAGTTTTTGGAACTTTTGGTATCTCTAGAAGAAAATCGTGAAGAATATTTGTTAAATAATACCTATCTCCATTTTTAAATTGTAAATCCCAATATCCGAAATCGGAAATTAACATTGGTATACGTCCACCTCTGTCAATTGCATTTTTGTAATAAATTCCTAAATGATAAGTCGATTTCGTTATGTCGTGTTTTGAATATTCTTTTTGAATTCCATTTTGGGTTATTAATATTTTTTCCTCATTATAATCTAGAGTAAATTCTGTGTTTTTGTTTTCAAGATAATAGTTAAGGTAAATAAGAATTGCAGGAATATTTGTTATAAGAATAAATCCTGCAAGCAACCAAATCCAAATTTCTTCATAAACAAATTCAGTTCCGTTACGCCATTTGTAGTAGAATGGTAAAAGAATAACTATAAAGCCTATGACTTTCAAGTTGTCAAATATCAATCTTTTTAGAAGTTTATTATGTATTTCGTAATGTTTTTTCAAATGTTGGGTAACGTGTTTGTGTATGGTTAGTTGCGTGGTTAAGCAACTAATTTAGCAAATAAATCACAGATAGAATATTCCGAAGGAATGTTCGTAAGTCGGCAGTGACCAAGCAATTAATTATACACGGTGTTGGCAACAGTTTTTATCTTTTATTAAATATTAAAATTGGTAAATCTTTATATTCTAGAATACCAACACGATATGAGTATTCAGGAAGAAATTTTTCAATTTCTTTTGGTTGATTCTGCTGAGTGGTAAACTTAGCTGGCTCGATAAGAAACTTTAAAAACTCATTATGTCGTTTCTTTCTTGATATTAGCTCCTTTTCAATTATTTTTTTAATTAAATCATTACTGTATTTAGTTTTTATAAGTAAAAAAACTGAACCATTAAAAAAATAGTATAAACTTCCTTTTCCGATTGATTCTTTGCTAAGAGTAACTTTAATGTTTGAGTTCTTAGTTGATGATTTGAGAAATGAAAAATCAAGTTTATATTTTATCTTGTTAATTTCGTAACCGTTCCATTCACTCATGTCAAATTTAGATTTCATAAATGTAATTCTACTTGTATGAATTCTTAAATAAGTCATTTGCATTGTATTGACATTTATTGCTGGATAATATTTATAATCTTCTAACTCAATTTGTTCTTCTTGTCCTTTGTCTATAGTTTTTATCCATTTACATAAATTGTTATGTTCTTGAGCAAAAAATGAATAATAGTCATAATTAGGTGGTGGAACAGTTCGAGTCAATATTACCTCGCCTTGAGCAAATCTATATGTAGAGTTAAAATATGAAGAGTTAGCAATTTGCTTTTCCAACTCTCTTTGATTATGGTCTGAGATTATCTTTTCAATGTTTCTGTCAAATTTCTTTTTGATTTTAGAAATAGGTTCTTCGTTTTTACTTAAAAAAAGAATAAGTTCCTCAAGTAATTCTAGGCTAACACTTTTTGATTCTTCTTCCCAATTCTTTAAAGTCGAAATTATTTTTGAGTCAACAAAAGATGTCTCACTTATCATTCCTGCTTCTTTATTTTTTCGACCTCGATTCGTGAAGTTTTGAGAGCCTAATGAGATATAAGAATTGTCAATCACCAATATTTTTGCATGTAACCCAATAAGATTTTTAACTAGAATTCCATTACCGATTGCCTCTTTTAATGCATTGAGTTGATAGCCTCGTTGAAATAGGCTGTCGCCTTCCAATGATGTTATAATTGTGATTGGAATTTGTTTTGTTGAGTTTTTAATAAGAATATTTATGGTGAAATCAAGATAAGGGGTGAATATTAGAATAGATTTTTCAGCTTTTGTAATAAGCTTTTTCCATTTTTCGAATAAATCGGTAGCATGAAAGTCATTAGTCGATATGAAGTTGTTTTTGTTCAATTAGTCTGTCTTTCGAATTGTTGCCAACGGTCTAGTGTATGATTTCGTTGCGTGTTTAAGCACTAAAGTTAGCAAATAAATCACAGATAGAAAGTCCGCGAGGACTTTCGTAAGTAAGCTATTATTAGCAATGAATTATACACATTGTTGTATTTAGTAGTTTCTCGAAGTTAATCTAGTAAAAATAATTTAAAGCTTTTAATCAATTTTCCTTAAGACTTGGATTGAAAATCGTATCTTGTCAAGTCAAAAATTAACTTGATTTATAAATATGGATTTATATAAAAAATATCAGAATACTGAAATTCTTGAGATATTCAAAAGCCTACTGAAATCTTCTGAAACAATTTATAAAGAATTAAAATCAGGTGCTGGTTTAGAATTTCTAAATACTACGAATGAAACTGATGATGAACAAATTGGATTAGATGTATTTGCTGATGAATGTTTTCAAGAAAATGCTGATAAGGATACAAATATTAAATATATATTATCGGAAGAAAGACCTGATTTTGTTCAATATGGCGACGGAAGATATAGTTTAACTTTAGACCCTTTAGATGGTTCAAAATCAGCAATAGTTGGTATTCCATCTGGCGCAATATTTGGTGTTTTTGATGAAGCAAATAACATTTCAGACTTCTGTGGTAAAAATATTGTTTCTGGTGGTTTTTTTGTTTTTGGTATTAATTTAGAAGTTTATTTTGCAATAAACAATGAAGCGTATAAAGGTGTATTTAATAATGAAAACTCTAGTTGGAATTTTGTTAGTTTAGATAAATTACCTAAATATAAAATGTTTGCTATTAATGCTTCTAACAAAATTAAATGGGATAATTGGTTGCAAGATTTTTATGATGATTTAATGAATGTAGAAGATGAAAACGGAAAAACTTATAATATAAGATGGTATGCTTCTATGGTTTCTGAAGTCAAAAGACTAATTATACAAGGTGGTTTATTTGCTTACCCTAATGATAGTCGAAAAGGATATTCAAATGGTCATTTACGATTAGTTTATGAAGCTATTCCAATGGCTTATCTACTAAAATCTATTGGTGGCAGTTCTAGTAATGGTAAAAAATCAATACTTGATGTTGATGTAATAGAATTACATCAAAAAACTCCTGTATTTTTAGGTGATAAGGAATTAATACAACGTATTGAAAACCTAAATAAATAGTTTTATTGTGTGAAAAATAAATAGTCCAACACCAGTAAGACAAATAAATAAATGAAATGTTCGCCAAATTGTATTAAGTCCTAACTTACCAAAACGTTTGAACCTTTCCTTGTTTTTTGTTTTCGCCAATTTTTTAATAGCAACGACATCTATTTCCTTATAGTTGGTGTCTAAAATTTTCAAATATTCGTAGCTTCGACCTGCGTGAAGCATAATTAAAGCGTAGAGCTTACCACAAAAAACATATCCAAAAAATCCCATTACAGCAAGTAGAAAAGAAATTAATATTGAAATTTCAATTGATAATTCGTCAGTTCCTAAAGCGACAATCAAACCAGCTGCAATAGCTGCTAGTATATTTGATGCTGTAGTTCTTTGGTTTTCGTGATGTTTAATAAATTCTCTTTCGCTTAAATATAAATTCCAAGCCAAATCGTTTTTTTCCATTTTAAAACAGCTTTTTGAAATATTCCTATAAGTTTACAATATAAAAAAATTGTTCGGATTGTGTAAAAATTTGATTGAAGCAATAAGTTTCTCTCTATTAAATACAACGTTTCTGTATAAGAATAGTGCGGTTTTGCGTGCGAGGAATTTCCGCAGGAAATTCAGAAGTAGCAAAAGTGGACTATTCGTTGATTTAG
>NZ_QLLO01000013.1 GCF_003259525.1 Olleya aquimaris | reverse complement strand
CGTACATAAATGGTTTGCATATCTACCACTATGTTGTTATATGGACTAACTAGTGCATTGACATTGTTTTGGGCATCACTTGGTGTTTCGTGATACGTTACTGTTAAGCCTGGTGCGCCTCCTGTGATTTCGGCTTCCGCATCGGTTAATGTAAATACGCCAAAACCATCACTGTCTGGATCGCAAAACTCTAATGGTGTTGGTGTAAAGGCTACTGGTGCTTGCTCGACATCTAATTGTAAGGTTGTGGTTGTGTAACAGCTTGTATTAACATCCTCTACGCGTACAAAAATGATTTGTGGATTACTAATATTTGTGTAAGGTATTGGTAATGGATTGACTTCCATATCTGCATCCATTTGGGTTAGATAATACGTTACTGCATACGCTGGATTGCCTCCACTGATCTCATTGTTTTTGATGCTTAAATCTATTGCAGTGAAACCGTCTGGGGTATTGTCGTCGCAAACTTCTAAAGGTGAAGCAGCAACAGCAACAGGTTCTGGATATACTGTTACTGATTGATTAGTCGTTGTTGGACATGGTCCATTAGTCGTGTAATCTACACTATAAGTTGAGTTTGGGTTTCCTCCTGTTATTAAACCAGATGAAGCGTCTAAAACTGCTGCATCTGCTGGTGGTGTATTAAATGTAAATGTTCCACCTGGTGTTGCTACTGTATCTACTATACCTCCATCACATGTTGGTGTATAAGTAAAAGAGGAATCATCAGCAGTAAGTACATCTAAAATTTGAGTACTTGTTCCTATACAAGCTCCTGCTGTAGTGTATTCAATGGTATAACTTGCACCTGGAGTCGCAGATGTTACTGTACCTGTATTGACATCAATTACCGCTGCATCTGTTACTGCTGGGTTAAATGCAAAAGTTCCGCCAGGAGTGACAACAGAATCTACTATACCTCCATCACAATTAGCTTGAACGGTAAATGAAGGATCATCTTGATTTAAAACTGTAACGTTTTGGAAACTATTTTCTGGACAAGGACCTGAAGTTGTATATTCTACAGTATAGGTAGTACCAGAAGTTCCGTTTGTCACTTCTCCTGTTGTTGCATCTATAGTTGCACCATCTGTCGGCACAGGATTAAACACAAATGTTCCTCCCATATCTCCAATGACATTCATAGTTGCACCATCACAATTTTCAATTACAGAAAACGTAGCATCTTCTGCTGCAAAAACTGTAACAGATTGTGTGCTACTAGATGGGCAAGTTCCACTGGTAGTATATTCTAGGGTATAAGTTGCACCTGAAGTACCATTTGTAATGGTACCAGTTGTAGAATCTAAAACTGCAGAATCTGTAGGCACTGGGTTAAATGTAAAAGTTCCGCCTGGTGTTGCTATTGTGTCTACTATACCTCCATCACATGTTGGTTGTAATGTAAAAGAAGGGTCGTCTGTAGTTTGTACAGTTAGACCTTGAGTAGTAGTCGTTGGACAAATTCCAGAAGTTGTATATTCAATAGTATAACTAGCTCCAGAGACACCATTAGTAACATCTCCAGTTACTGAATCAATGGTAGCACCATCGGATGGAACTGGATTAAAAGAAAACGTACCACCTGGAGTAACCACTCCACTAACTGTTCCTCCAGAACAATTAGGCGTCATTGTAAACGATGAATCATCATTTAAATTAACTATTAAATCAAAGACTGGTAGTGGAGATGCGACGTAACAAGCTGCATCATTTATTACTTGAACTCTTACGTAAATTGGTTGTGGATTTACCGTATTGGTATAAGGACTAACTAACGCTCCTACTCCCATATCTGCATCAGCAAAGCTTAAATGATAAGTAACTAAAAAGTTAGCAGGAGATTGCGTCCCTAAAATAGCTAAATTTTGAGATTCCAAATCAAATGGTTCAAATCCATCGTTTGATGGGTCATCACAAGTCTCCATATCTGGAGCAGGGTTTATTGTTGGTTGCGTTGTAATATTTAAAGTAAAAGTTTCTGTTTCAAAACACCCAGAATTTAAATATTCAACTCTTACATATATGGTTTGAGGGACTCCTAACACTGCTGATGAAGTGTAATTAGCTGGTGTAGCTATTGGTGCTGTATCGTTATCTGCATCTGCTTGAGTTTCATGATAAGTAATTATTAAATCGCCTGGTATGGTAGATGGAGCAGTAATAGTAGCATCATTTTGAGTTAAATCAAAAATATAAGGTGGCGCACCTGGATTACATAAAAATAAATCGTTTGGTAAACCATTATCAATTTCTGGTAATACGTCTATACAAACTACTTCTGTATATTCGCAACCAAAATCATCTGTAGTTCTGTAAGTAAAACAATGTGTTCCAGCAGTAGCAGGTTGTACGGTTATATCATTTCCTGATGTGCTTACAATAGCAGAATCTGCATCCCAACCTTCAGTAACAGTTACAGGAGTAAATGATAATTCAGGTGGCTGTAAATTTGGGTCAAACTCAATGCTCCACGAAAATATATAACCATTATCAATCGTCCAGTTGTCAATTATTTGAATGGTCCAATCTCCATTTAAAGGACTACCTAATAAAGGTCCAAATCCGCCTTCAGGTAAATATGTTCCTGGAGTAATTGAATTATTAGGTGGATTAGAACCTGCGGTAATAGTAGGGCCATTTTCAAGAGTTACAGTTCCTGTAGTAGAAAAACAATACTCAGCACCAACACCTGGAGTATTTGATCCGTCATCATTGGCACCTCCTAAATAGATTCCACCACCACCAGGAAATCCTTTTAATACAGCTACTTGTCCTGTTGGACTAATTATATTAATATCTAAATCACCTAAAAATGAATGCTCCATATTAACACAAATTGCTACAATTTGGTTAATATCAGTTAGTGTTTGACTAGTGTCATAACAATCTACTGTTACAGAAGTTTCATATGTTGCACCATTACCATCAGGTAAAAAAGTAGTACCACTTACAGGAGGTGTACAATCATTTAAAAATTCAGTAGGAGTTACTACTCCATTAATGGTTGTTGAATCTCCAAAACAAATCACACTATCTACTGCTTGTGTACCTGCAAAATCAGGCTCTGTACCTACTTGTATAACTTGATTGATTAAATTATCATTGGTACAACCGTCAGGACCTGGATCTGTATTGGTGTCAGTTACATTTAAATTTACAATATAAACACCTGGTGTTGGATAAGAAAATGTTGCAGATTGACCACTAATAAAATTACCATCTCCTAAATCCCACTCGTAAGATGCGCCTGTGCCATCTACAGAAAATGTTGCACTACCATTTAAAATAATTTCTTCATTAGGACACACTCTAATGTACCCATCTCCATTTGGAGCAGGAGATGCAGTATCTAATTGAGAGACAATAGTCTGACAAGGTTCATAACATGAAATATCTGCAGCCCAACCACTAGTGTTTCCCGCTGCATCAGATACAAACTCTATAGTTAAACATCCAGTTGGGTTATTTGGTGTTGCAGAAAACATTCCAGGATTTGCTGCTGCACCTCCACCAGAATACGTTCCAAATGCATTAGCAGTAGTATCGTCACCATCATAAATAGTCATAATATCTGCATCTATTTGAGTACTAAATGCAGTAAAGTTTAATTGCACTTGTTGACCTGGTGTATCAGGACAAATAGTTAAGATAAAGTTTTCATTATCTGAATAGAAATCAGAAGCTCCTCCAGAATCGTAAAACACACCACCACACTGACTAACAGTAGTTGTTTGCATTATTACATCTTGAGAAAAGGTGATAAAAGTATTTAAAAATAAGAGTGCTAGTAAAAACTTCTTCATTGTAGTATGTTTAGAATACAGTAATTAATTACGTTTACAGTATTTATTTTTTTATTGTTTGAGGCTTTATGATAATGTAGTAGTTAGTGTTATCTATCTTAAAAATACTTGAACCACTGGTAAAAAAGCCTAAATTATATTTTAACGGATTAAATGTAGAGCTATTAAACGTTTCGTCCCTTGTTAGATTTGGGTTATAGTTATTAAATAACTTAACTTTAGATAGTAATGTATATTTACTATCATCAGTCATGTTTGGGATTTCTGTTATAACAATTCTGTTTCTTAATAAGTGTTTAAAGTCTTTAACACGTTGTTTGTTACTTAGTACATATTTCTGTAATTTATCTTGATACACTTCTTTTAACATTGCTAACTCTTTAGCTGTTAGAGGTGCATCAACATTTTTGTCATATTTTACTAATTGTGTTTGTAGCTTTTTTTTAGTTTGAGCAGTGCCTTGTTGTGTAAACATCACAAAACCAAATAATAGAGGAAATAACAGTCTAAGTTTCATTGTATTTAAAGTGAAATTAAGTGGGAAAATTAAGAAAATTTTAATAAAATAAGTGTTAATACGTCTATCTTATTCCTATTTTTTTAATTCCTATAGATATAACAACTGTAATTAATAATTTCCTACCCTAAAAGAAATTTTTTTATTGCTTATCTTTGCAAACTATTTTATACACCTATTTACAGACCGTATTTAAATGAAGATTGAAAATAATATAGAAGAAAACGATGCTATTGGCGAAAATCATATTAGCACCAATCACGACACTCCATTACGACTAGATGCTTTTAAGCTATCAGATTCTGATAAAATTGAAAGCATTAAAAAAGATGTCACAAACATCATGGAAACCTTAGGCTTAGATCTAACAGATGACAGTCTAAAAGGCACACCAAAACGCGTTGCTAAAATGTTTGTTAACGAAATATTTGGAGGTTTACATCCTGACAAAAAACCTAGTGCTTCAACCTTTGAAAACAAATATCAATATGGAGAAATGCTGGTTGAGAAAAACATTACTGTGTATTCTACCTGCGAGCATCATTTGTTGCCTATAGTTGGAAAAGCTCATGTAGCTTACATCTCTAACGGAACTGTTGTAGGATTATCTAAAATGAATCGCATTGTAGACTATTTTGCTAAGCGACCACAGGTACAAGAGCGATTAACCATTCAAATTGTAAAAGAATTACAAGATGTATTAGGTACAAAAGACGTTGCTTGTGTGATAGATGCCAAGCACTTATGTGTCAATTCTAGAGGAATTAGAGACGTAGAAAGCAGTACAGTAACTTCAGAATTTGGTGGACAATTTAAAAAGAAAGAAACTAAACGCGAATTTTTAGATTACATCAAATTAGACACAAAATTTTAGTAATAACTAATGGAACTTTACAAACAACAACACATAAAAATTTATAATTCGCTTAGTGGCGAAAAAGATGATTTTACACCAATTAATCCAGGTTATATAGGTATGTATGTTTGTGGACCAACCGTTTACAGTAATGTCCATTTAGGAAACGTAAGGACATTTATGTCTTTTGATGTTATTTTTAGATATCTAAAACATTTAGGTTATAAAGTAAGATATGTAAGAAATATTACAGACGCTGGACATTTAGAAAATGATGCAGATGTAGGTGAAGACCGTATTGCTAAAAAGGCACGTTTGGAAGAAATTGAACCTATGGAAGTTGTACAACGCTACACCGTGGACTTTCATAATATATTAAACACCTTTAATTTTTTACCACCTAGTATAGAACCTACTGCTACAGGACATATTATTGAGCAGATAGAGCTTATTAAAACAATAATTGACAATGGTTTTGCTTACGAGGTTAATGGGTCTGTGTATTTTGATGTACATAAATACAATAAAACTAATAATTACGGGATTTTAAGTAAACGTAAATTAGAAGACCTTATCCATAATACTAGAGAGCTTGATGGACAATCAGACAAGAAAAACCCTCAAGATTTTGCACTTTGGAAAAAAGCAGAACCAACACATATTATGCGTTGGCCATCACCTTGGAGCGATGGTTTCCCAGGTTGGCATTTAGAGTGTACAGCTATGAGCACCAAATATCTTGGTGAGCATTTTGATATTCATGGTGGTGGAATGGATTTAAAATTCCCTCATCACGAGTGTGAAATTGCCCAAAACCAAGCAGCAAAAGGTAATACACCAGTTAACTACTGGATGCATGCCAATATGCTAATTATGAATGGTAAAAAAATGGCAAAATCAACAGGTAATTTTATATTACCTACAGAGATTTTTTCTGGTAACAATCCGCACATTACTAAAGCCTATACACCAAGTGTTGCAAGATTTTTTATGCTTCAAGCACATTACAGAAGTATATTAGATTTTACTAACGATGGATTATTAGCTAGCGAAAAAGGCTATAACAGATTAATGGAAGCAGTAAGTCAGTTAGATGATTTAAAAACTGCTGACACCTCATCATTAAAAATAGAAGCATGGCAACAAAAATGCTATGATGCTATGAATGATGACTTTAACACACCTATTTTAATTGCTAATTTATTTGAAGGCGTTAAATACATCAATCAAATTAAAGAAGGAACAGAAACTATTTCTGAAAAGGATTTAGACACTTTTAAAAAATCCATCAACGCTTTTATTTTTGATATTTTAGGTCTAAAAAACGATAAATCGATAAGCTCATCTGGTACAGACAAACTTACTGGAGCAGTAGAATTGTTAATAAAGCTACGCCAAGAAGCCAGAGCAAATAAAGATTTTGCATTATCTGATAAAATTAGAAATGAACTTGCAGAAGCAGGTATTCAACTAAACGATGGTAAGGAAGGGACAACCTTTTCTACTCAATAATTATAATTATCTAATTGAGTGCAGAATAAATAATTTAAGGTAATTGTTTAAAAAAGACTTCGACTGCGCTCAGTCTGACAACTTGATTTCATTTTAAAAATGAAAAAACTACTAATCGCACCATTCTTATTATTAATAAAGGTTTATCAAACCCTTATTTCTCCTTTTACTCCCGCGACCTGTAGATACCAACCAACATGCTCTCATTACACCAAAGAAGCATTATTAAAACACGGATTACTAAAAGGTGGTCGATTAAGCCTAAAACGTATTTTTAGTTGTCATCCTTGGGGAGGAAAGGGTTATGATCCTGTACCCTAAATAAATTCTAATAAATAAAGCATAAATGCTATATTTACAACTCCAAAAAACAAACTATGTATTTACTTAAATTCGATTGGAATCCATTAACTGGAATCGATATTGTTGGAAATTTCAAAATTCATTTTTATAGCTTAATGTGGATTGTCGCATTTGTCCTTGGACATGCTATTATGAAACGTGTTTTTAAACGTGAAAACATCAAGTTAGAGTATTTAGACCCTTTATTTATTTACACCGTTTTAGCCACCATGTTAGGCGCAAGAATGGGTCATGTTATATTTTATCAACCCGAATTATTCACACAAGACCCATTAAGTGTTATTTTACCGTTTAAGTTTGCAGGAGGTTTTGAGTTTCAAGGATTTCAAGGATTAGCCAGTCATGGTGCAGCAATTGGGATAATTGTTGGTATGTATTTGTATCGTAAAAAATACAATTACAAATCGTTGATGTGGATTTTAGACCGCATAGTTATACCTGTAGCTTCTGGTGCTGTGTTTATTAGAATTGGAAACTTTATTAATTCTGAAATTATTGGAAAAGTAACAGATAGCGACTTAGGTGTACGTTTTGTACAAAACTTTTATAATAAATATGAGATTGTAGAAAAAACAGGAATTAAGGATGTAAAAAAGGCTTATGCTTCTATTACTGAAAATTCTAATATGTCTCAACTGTTAGAAGCTGTTCCTTACCGTCATCCTGCACAATTGTATGAGTCGTTTAGTTATATTTTTGTGTTTTTAATTTTGTGGTTTGTGTATACTAAAACCGCAAAAAAAGATCAAACCGGCTTTTTATTTGGACTTTTTTTAGTTCTACTTTGGACGGTTAGATTTTTTGTAGAATATGTAAAAGAACCTCAAGGTGACGAATTTATAAACTGGTTTGGACTAAATACAGGACAATGGTTAAGTATTCCATTTGTTTTAATTGGCTTGTATTTTATGTTTGTATTTAAACCAAAAACAAAAGTTAATTAAATGAAACATTATATCAAATCTTCTCTACTTTGTTTAAGTGTTATTCTAGTTTGTAATTTAACCTCTTGCAAAGAGGAGAAAGCTATAGAGCCAATTAAGGTAGATTTTAAAAAAGAAGGTGAACTTACCCTTTTTAAAGGGACCACAGATACTATTATTAAAGTATTTAATATAGAAATTGCTAAAACAGATTACGACATCCAAACAGGATTAATGTATCGTGATAGCATGAAAGACGATCAAGGTATGTTGTTTGTATTTAACGATGTTAGAGAGCGTTCTTTTTACATGAAAAATACACGTATCCCATTAGACCTTATCTTTTTTGACCATAACAAACGTATTGTAAGTTTTCAAGAAAATGCAAAACCTATGGACGAAAGCAGTTTACCATCTAATACACCTGCACAATTTGTATTAGAAGTTAATGCAGGAACTGCACAAAAACTGTTATTAGATGTTGGTGATAAGATGGACTATTTTGAGTATAAGTTGGTAAAATAGCAACTAGCAAAGAAATTACTTATTCAATTCTTTGTTAGTTAAATAATTAAATTTTACAACCTCTTAACCAACAATCTGTAACCTTTAAACCATACCATATAGCTTTTTTTATTTTTTTCCATCTACTTAATCCATTGTAATAAGATTTAATACTATTACATGATGCACAATCTTTACCACTACCTCCTTGTGGCTTTGGTTGACCGTTAGAATTTGGACTAGTGTCCATTGTTCCAATAACCCACCATAAAACAATTACAATTCCTAATACTACCCAAAACATAATTTTATTTATTTAAGTTAATAATACTCAAAACTAACTATGATCTTTAATTTATCATTGTCTTAATTTATCTTTAGCTAAACTCAATACACCTATGGTATACTAGAGTAGATTAGATGCAAAAAATAAACTAAGTGCTTGCCTGCGTTAAGGATTGTAACAGAAATCCTTTTTGTGAGGCACGAGCAAAAAGATTGGAGTGAAAAGCCTGACGCACTTTTGCCACTAAAAGCAAAAGTGGGTAACGCCCTAAAAAATTATATTGATTGATTTAAAAAGATTGCTTCGCTCTACTTGCAATGACACAAAATAAAAAAGCCTTTCTAAATCAATAGAAAGGCTTTTTAATATGAGAGTAGTTACGGATTACTTGACTACTGTCTCGTCAATAACTTCTTCTTTCTTTTTTAATGCGTCTGCTGCATTTCCTTTTTTAACCGAATCGTACATGATTGGTGTTGCAATAAATAATGATGAGTAGGTACCTACTATAACACCAATAATTAAGGCAAACATGAAGCCTCTAATAGACTCTCCACCAAAAATAAAGATAGCTAATAACACCACTAAGGTTGTTAAAGACGTATTTAACGTACGACTTAATGTACTACTTAATGAGCTATCAATAACTTTATTGAATGGCCAGTTGGTATGCTCGTTAAAAAATTCTCTAATTCTATCAAATACAACCACTGTATCATTCAGCGAGTAACCAATTACGGTTAGGATTGCTGCGATGAAAGCTTGGTCGATTTCCATAGAGAAAGGCATAAACTTGTAAGTAATAGAGAATACTCCTAATACGATGATAACATCATGGAATACTGCAGCTACTGCACCTAAAGAGAATTGCCATCTTTTAAAACGGAATAAGATATATAAGAATACCACTACTAACGATCCTAAAACCGCCCAGAATGACGCTTGTTTAATATCGTCTGCAATAGATGGACTTACTTTGTATTGATCCATAATACCTACTTGCTTGTTTTCTTTAGATAGATCTTTAAATTCTTCAAAAGACACTCCCTTAAGGTAAGGCTGTAAAGCATCATACATTTTAGTTCTTATTTCTTCGTCAACCTCGTTTGCAGTTTCGTTAACTTTATATTTAGTAGAAATTTTTAAGTTATTATCATCTCCAACAGTTTTTACTGTTGCACTACCAAATACATCTGGTGATGCTAAAATCCCTTCAATTTCTACTGCGCTAACTGGCTCTGCAAAACGCACTTGTGTAGTACGTCCTCCAACAAAATCAATTCCTTGATCTAAACCATTAATAGTTAATGATGCTAAACTTGCTACTAAAGCAATACCAGAAATAATATAAGCAACCTTACGTTTTTTAAGGAAAGCAATATTGATGTTTCTGAACAGATTTTTAGTTAATCCTGTCGCGAAGTCTAATTTACCACCTCTGTTAACATACCAATCTACTAATAATCTAGTAATAAAAATAGCTGTAAATAAAGACGTACCAATACCAATTAATAACGTTGTTGCAAATCCTTTAATTGGTCCTGTACCAAAAATAAATAAGATTAATGCAGTTAAACCTGTTGTAATGTTGGCATCTAAAATAGAAGATAAGGCATTACTAAATCCATCTTGAATAGCAGATTTCTGGTCTTTACCTTTGGAGAGTTCTTCTCTAATACGCTCAAAGATAAGTACGTTAGCATCCACAGACATACCAATAGTTAATACGATACCTGCAATACCAGGAAGTGTTAATACAGCTCCAATACCAGACAAGATTCCGAAAATTAATAGGATGTTAAATAACATGGCAATATCTGCAAATAAACCTGCTTTACCATAGTAAAACACCATCCATAATAATACTAATGCTAATGCAATACCAAAAGACATAGTACCACTATCTATAGCTTCTTGACCTAAAGATGGTCCAACCACACTACTTTGAATAATTTCTGCACTTGCAGGTAACTTACCAGCACGTAACACGTTTGCTAAATCTGTTGCTTCACTTAACGTAAAACTTCCAGAAATCTCAGTACTTCCACCTGCAATTGGTCCAGATGTAGAAGTTGGTGCAGAATATACAATATCATCTAACACTACTGCTATTTGGCTTTGGGTTTTAAAGGCATCACCTGTCATTTTTTCCCAAATCTTAGCACCTTTACTATCCATCTGCATACTTACTACCACTTTGTTAGCCTGGTTGTAAGATTGACGTGCATCTGTAACTACTGCTCCACTTAATGGTGGCTCGTTGTCTCTGTTTCCTTTTAAAACAAATAACTCTACTAACTCACTATCTTCTGTTGGCTTTCCAAATAAAAACTTAGTGTGTTTTAACTCACCTGGTAATAAAGCTCTAACTTCTGGCATTGCTAAGTAGTTTGCTACTTTTTCTCTGTCAGATAACTTAACCATTGCCAGGGTTGCACCATATCCAGGAGTTACTAATAGATCACTTAATGGATTAACAACACTTACTACTTCGTTTTCTTCACCTGTTAATTCTGCAATAGCTCTTTCAGCTTCAGTCATTTCTTGCTCTTCAGCAGTAGCTTCTTCACCTTCAGTACTTGCTTTTTCTTTAGCTTTTATTACCTCATTAGCTTGTGCTAAAAATGCTGTAAACTGTTCTGCTTTTAAACCTTCCCAGAATTCTAATTGTGCTGTTGTTGTAATTAACTCTGTAGCACGCTCTACATCTTTTACACCTGGTAATTCTAATAATACACGTCCAGAGTTACCTAAACGTTGGATATTTGGAGACGTTACCCCAAACTCATCAACACGCTTACGTAATACTTCAAAAGCAGAAACGATATAATCGTCCATTTTTGCTTCTAGGACAGCTTTAGTATCGTCATCAGACATATTTAAATCAATCTCTCCAACCATAGAACGGTTAGCAAAGATATCTGGAGAGGCTAATTTAGTATCGCCTTTAATTGCATCAAAAGCCACAAAGAAATCTTCTAAATAAGTGTTTTGACTATTTTTCTGGATCTCGTCCGCGTCATCTAATGCTTTTCTAAATTTTGGGTTTTTACTTTGATTTGATAATCCAAGTAAGATATCTTTAACAGATATTTGAAGTATAGCTTCTAAACCTCCTTTAAGGTCAAGACCTAACTTCATTGAGTTTTGCTTCACTTCTCCATAAGTGTTTCCTAAAAACACGGTTTCTTTTGAAGTGGCTAATGAATCTAAATAGTTTGTTGCAAACTCGTTTACTTTAGCAGAACGGTCTTCTGCTGAGGCTTCAATTTTACTTTCTGCCAATTGCATAGCATTGCTCTCAATCGCGTTATTTTTAAACGTGAATGATAATTGGTAAATACTTACCAATCCAAACAACACTGCAAATAATTTTACTAATCCTTTATTTTGCATGGTTTTGATTATTTAATGTCAATTTTTTATCGCACTAATATATAGTTTACACGAGTATTTGACAATTATTTTTAAATTATAAAATGAATGATTTTGTGCTTCAATTATTAATTGTATTGAAGGTTTTTACGTAGGTGTGATTTTAAAATAAAATCTGTTAAGCAGTAGGTCCTGCTCTAACTTCTGGAATATTAAAAGTGCCTTTATCAATACTAATTGAGATTGAAGTATTTGCTTTTTGGGCAACTTGTATAAGTTGATGTAATTGATGTATGTTTTCAGCTATAGCTGAATAACTAACTGTAATTTGAGAACTTCTAGTATATTCTTGTTTAACCTCAACACTATACTTACCATCAAATCCAATACCAGATTCTGTAGGTGTATTAATTTCAAACACCTCAAATTTATAATTGTCTTTTTGAGGAACATCAGAAGATTTATCTGTTACATAACTTAACTCTCCTTCTAAAACTATGCGTTTTACGCTTTCGACATCAATATCACTGTAATAAGTGATTTTTAAAACTCCGTTATCCTCAAGGACTTGGGTATTTTCAATACCTAATCTTTTAAGCTGAGTTTTAATAGCTGTAATAGCTTGCTCTGTTTGAGAAGTAGTGACTTGACTACCAGAACTAAGTAATACAATTTCTTGATTAGGTACAGTGATTTGTTGTTGGCTAACAACAAAAAATGCAAGTGCAGTAAGTAATGCACCAAAGTACCATTTTAACTTCATGCTTCAAATATAGAAAAATATAGTGTTTATTACTAACACTTGTAGCTAGCAAAATTGGATTAAACTAAAAAGAGCAACTAAAATAGTTGCTCTTTTTTATAATTTTAAGGTAGTTACTTATTACATACCCTCTAATTTCTCATATCCTTCTGGAGGTGTCATGCTAAATTTTTCGTCTGCAACAGCTTCTTTTTTTACTTCTGTTACTTCGTAAGTTATGGTCATGTCCATACCACCTTGACTAACATTCATGGTCATTAATAAAGGAAATCCCTTAAACTCTTCACCAAACTCTACCGTTTGTTGGTTAGCTGCAACAATATCTTCTGTTGTATAAAAATCCATGGTCATAGTTACGCCTTCTTGAGTCATTTCTACGTTATACTCTTGACACTCATAGCCTAAAATGGTTTTAGTCTCATCACCTTTAGTTATAGTAACCTCTGAATTATCTGGTGAGTCCTCAATATCTGTGATTAAGTATTTTTTGCCTAACATTGGATTGTTCATTAATGTTAGCATTTTTTTTGCTTCAGTATCTATAATAGAAACAGACTCTCCAGACATAGGATTATTAGTTTCAGATCTAGTTTTATCATCTTTAAAATAAGTGGTAATTGGAATATCACCAATCATTTCAAATTGTGCTTTAGCTTGCTCATCACTACTTGACATAGTCATTTTTGAAGTGATAACACCTTCTGTTAATTGGTCTTGAGCAACTACAGACAAACTAAAAGTTGCTAATAATAAAAATACTAATTTTTTCATGTTGTAAAATTTGTTACGTTAATTACTTGTTGTTGTGTTGATTTATTAAAGACAAATACCTTGCCATAACAAATTTTACAACTCATTATCAGATTATAATTCTAATAATCCATTAGTTTTAGAAACACCTTCTGCACTTTCTTTCATATGTGCTTTTTCCGCTTCACTTAAATCTATTTCAACTATTTTCTCAATACCGTTACGACCTAATATTACTGGTACACCAATACATAAATCGTTTAAACCGTATTCTCCTTCTAATAACACAGAGCAAGGAAACATTTTTTTCTGGTCACAAGCAATTGCTTGTACTAATCCGCTTACTGCAGCTCCTGGTGCATACCAAGCAGATGTCCCTAATAATTTAGTTAATGTTGCACCTCCAACTTTAGTATCTTCTTTAACTTGATTTAAACGGTCTTCAGATAAAAATTCTGATACTTTTACACTGTTTCTAGTAGCGTGCGCAGTTAATGGCACCATCCCTTTGTCTGAGTGTCCTCCGATAACCATTCCGTCTACATCACTAATTGGTGCACCTAAAGCTTCTGCTAATCTGTATTTAAAACGTGCAGAGTCTAAAGCACCACCCATTCCGATAATTCTGTTTTTAGGCAAACTAGTAGTTTTATGCACTAAATACGTCATGGTATCCATAGGGTTACTTACTACAATAATAATAGTATTTGGAGAGTGTTGGATTAAACTAGAAGATACTGACTTTACAATTCCTGCATTAATACCAATTAACTCTTCACGAGTCATTCCTGGCTTACGCGGAATACCAGAGGTAATAACACATATGTCACTATTTGCTGTTTTTGAATAATCGTTAGTTACACCAGTTATTTTGGTATCAAAACCGTTTAAAGAAGCGGTTTGCATTAAATCCATTGCTTTACCTTCTGCAAAACCTTCTTTAATGTCTAATAAAACGACTTCTGATGCAAAGTCTTTTATTGCAATATACTCTGCACAACTTGCTCCTACTGCTCCTGCTCCAACTACTGTTACTTTCATAATTTTATGTAATATTTTAAATGTTAATGATTTGTGTGTGATTAATTTTACAAAATTAACATTTTAAAATTACTTTTTATTAAGAAAACTATAAATCTAGAACATGAAATTTATTCCTATAGATGCAGCATCAAATTCTGCAAAAGTATAAGACGCGTTTATTCCGAAAAATCCTAATTTTAAATTACCTCCAAATGTAGCTGTAACCCCTTTAGTTTCTGATTCTATTGAGAAAGGATCTACTATTTCTTCTGAAAACAACACACCATTAGACACTCTGTAAGTTCCTAATAAATCTGTAGTTGTATTAGCACTTAAATAGCCTAAAGAGCCATACAAATTGAAGTTTTTAAAATTAGTTCCAGCTATAACCTGAAATAATAAGCTATTTAGTTTAGTTTGAACTTGTTGATTTTCGCCATCTACAACTTGAGTATCTGTAAAATCATAATTTGCATCTAAATGCGTGTAAGCCACTAATCCAGAAATGGATAACGGAAACTTACTATCCTCTGGCAACCAAGCTGTAAATTCTTGTTGTAATCCAACACCGTATAATCCAATTTTAGCATCATTGGTATCTACTTTTGGGAAAAATCTAGCTTTTAATTGAGTCCCTTCTAATATCGAAAAACTTCCTTGTAAAAAAGCAGTAGGAATTAAATTAACATTTGCTGCTCCAATTCCGGTTGGTAGAGTTAATTCGACTTCCTGGTTTCCAAAAATAGGATCTTCATAGGTTACAATTACAGTAATATCTGGATCGTTGTGTCCTAAAGCAGTTGCAACTGTTTTTGAAGGTGAATTATCAGGGAATCTAATATTTTCATAATCTGAAACGTTTAATACAAACGATTTGCTTTCGTCTTTAATAAACGTTGCATTACCAATTATTGATAATTCTACACCATGCTTTTTTGGTGCTTTTGCATTATTAAACCATCCAGTACTTACACCGTAAGCTAGTCCATCTGTTGCTGGTAGTAAATAATCAGTAGAAAATCTTTTAGCATCATTTATACCTGCTGCAAGTAATTCGTTTAAGTTTTCTTGTGCGATTAAAGTAAGGTTAAAAATAAGTCCTAAACTTATTAAAATACATTTTTTCATTCTATTTGGGTTTTATTTTTTTATACTAACGAAAAACACTCTTAAAAGTTTTATTTAAGAGTGTTTTTTTTAATTTTTTCCTAAAATTGTTTAGGCATCAATATTTGCATAAATAGCATTTTTCTCGATAAACTCACGTCTTGGTGGTACTTCGTCACCCATTAACATAGAGAATACACGATCAGCTTCTACACCATTGTCTATATGGATTTGACGCAATGTTCTAAACTCTGGATTCATAGTTGTATCCCAAAGTTGTTCGGCATTCATCTCTCCAAGACCTTTATATCGTTGGATTTTGGCAGATTCACCAAACTCTTCCATAATAGCTTGACGCTCTTCATCATTCCAAGCATATTGCTTTTTATTTCCTTTCTTCACTAAATATAAAGGAGGTGTTGCAATATAAATGTGACCATTTTCTATTAATTCTTTCATATATCTAAAGAAGAATGTCAGAATCAAAGTTTCAATATGCGATCCATCAATATCGGCATCACACATAATTACAATTTTATGGTATCTTAATTTTGAAAGGTTAAGTGCTTTGCTATCTTCTTCTGTACCAATAGTAACACCTAAAGCGGTAAAAATGTTTTTAATTTCTTCATTTTCAAACACTTTATGTGTCATAGCCTTTTCAACGTTTAAAATTTTACCACGTAATGGTAAAATAGCTTGAAATGCTCTATCACGACCTTGTTTTGCAGTTCCACCTGCCGAATCACCCTCGACTAAGTACACTTCACATTTAGAAGGGTCTTGCTCTGAACAATCAGATAATTTTCCTGGCAAACCACCAATACTCATTACTGTTTTACGCTGTACCATTTCACGCGCTTTTTGAGCTGCGTGACGTGCTTGAGCTGCTAAGATTACCTTTTGTACAATAGTTTTGGCATCGTCTGGATGTTCTTCTAAATAATTAGTTAACATCTCTGACACAGACTGACTTACTGCTGCAGAGACCTCACGGTTACCTAATTTGGTTTTTGTTTGACCTTCAAATTGTGGCTCTTGTACTTTTACAGATACAATTGCTGTTAAACCTTCACGGAAATCGTCTCCTGCAATATCAAACTTTAATTTGTCAAGCATTCCAGACTCGTCAGCATACTTTTTAAGCGTATGTGTTAAACCACGTCTAAATCCAGAAAGGTGTGTTCCTCCTTCATGCGTGTTAATGTTATTTACATACGAGTGTAAGTTTTCTGCATAACTAGTATTGTAAACCATTGCTACTTCTACTGGCACGCCATTTTTTTCACCTTCAAAAGAGATTACATCATTCATTAAAGGTTCTCTGTTACCATCTAAAAACTTGATAAACTCTTTAAGTCCTTCTTCAGAATGAAACGTTTCACCTTCAAAAGATCCATCGTCTTTTTTATGTCTTTTATCTACTAAATGTACTGTAATACCTTTATTTAAATAGGCTAATTCACGCATTCTACTAGCTAGCGTATCATAGCTATACTCAAGTGTTTGAGTAAATATGGTTGGATCTGGTTTAAAGGTTACTGTTGTACCTCTTTTATCTGTTTCTCCAATTGCTTTAACAGGGTAAAGAGATTTACCTCTTTCATACTCTTGTTCCCAGATTTTTCCGTCTCTGTAAACGGTTGCTCTTAAGTGTTCTGATAATGCATTAACACAACTTACACCTACTCCGTGTAAACCACCAGAAACCTTATAAGAATCTTTATCAAATTTACCTCCTGCACCAATTTTAGTCATTACAACTTCTAATGCAGAGATCCCTTCCTTTTTATGAATATCTACAGGTATACCACGACCATCATCTTCTGTGGTAATAGAATTATCTTCATTAATAGTTACTGTAATATTATTACAATGACCAGCTAATGCTTCGTCAATAGAGTTATCTACAACCTCATATACTAAATGGTGTAAACCACGTACTCCAACGTCTCCAATATACATGGAAGGACGCATTCGTACGTGCTCCATTCCTTCTAACGCTTGGATGCTATCAGCCGAATAATTGTGCTTATTAAACTCTTCTTTTTTTTCACTCATGTTTGTAGTGTTTATATTCTAATTTTTTAATTCTTCATGTCATAAAAAAAGATGCCTGAAAGCATCCTTTTGAATACAAACAAATATACGAAATATTAAGGGTTATTCAAGCTAAAATAATCCTTCAAGTAAAAAATTATTAACATTTGTTAAAAACCTAAAACGCTCTTAAATCGCCTAAAAAGCATCTTAAAATCGATTTTTAAATTTTTTTAGCTCCAGAAAATTTGCAAAAACACAAAATGCAGCAGAAACTATTTAATGAGTTGGTTTTTTAATACCAATATTAATTAACAAGATTAAAAACAGGTTTTTTACAGTCAATTTTTGGATAATTTCATCACTTAAAACAGCCAATTATTTGATTTTTAGGAAATTAATTTATAATTTTTTGTAAGAAAATGAATAAAAACGTTAAATTAGCCATCCCTAATTATATTAACCTACATTATGAAAGAACATTTTTCTACTACGTTTAGTAGGATGCTGGCTTTACTTGTTGTAACTGGTATTCTATTCCTATCGCTTTGTTTGTTTTCAATTTTTTTCTTGGACGGTGATCAGTTTAAAACTGGTATTGGTTTGCTAATGGTAAGCTTTGCAGTTATAATTGTTAGCTATGCCATTACCTATAAAACCTTAATCAACAAGCCACTAAGCTTAATGACTAAAATTTTAGAAAATAATGATGAAGCTGCCATAACAGAGCTTCAAAAATTTTCAACCGAGTTTTCACATATTGGCGACTTATTTATAAGTAACAACAAGCAAAAAGAAGAACTTAAAAAAGCTAAAGAAAAAGCGGAAGAAAGCGAATTACTAAAATCGTCTTTTTTAACTAACCTTTCGCATGAGATTAGAACACCAATGAATGCTATTCTAGGGTTTTCTGATATATTAAGTACTCAAAATTTAACAGATAAAGAAAAAAACGAATACATAGAAGTTATTACACGAAGTGGTAAAAACTTAGTATCTATAATTGATGACTTAATAGAGATGTCAAAAATTGATACCAATCAAGTCAAACCAAATTTTAGCGCTTTTAATTTAGATGAAGTACTAAATGACATCCAAAAAACAGTTGAAATTACTATACCTAAAGATAAACCGTTACAAATATATTTAGACCAACCAAATCACCCTGTAGTCTATCAATTTATTACAGACGAAACTAAATTTAGACAGATTATTGTCAATTTAGTTAATAATGCAGTTAAGTATTCTGAAAAAGGAATAGTAAATTTTGGATATAAAATTAATCCAGACGATAATGCTTTGGAGTTTTATATTAAAGACACTGGCATTGGTATGTCTAAAGAGGATTCTAAAAATATTTTTAATAGATTTAATAGAATACAGAACGATCACACTATAAACTTAAGCGGATTAGGTTTAGGGTTAGCTATCTCTAAAGCTTATGTAGAAATGTTAGGTGGAAAAATCTGGTTAGAATCTGAGGAAAATGTAGGCACCACATTCACGTTTACCATCCCTTTAAAATTAAACGGATTACCAATTTCACCAAAAAAAGAGGTTGAATTAAACCCTATAGAAAAGGTTAAGCCTTTAACCATACTTATTGCTGAAGACAATAACATAAATTTTATGCTTATTAAGCGTGTTATGGACATAAGAAAATACAACGTATTAAGAGCGACTAATGGTATTGAAGCAGTTAAAATTTGTAGAGAAAACGATTCTATACAGTTAGTTATTATGGATTTAAAAATGCCTTTAATGGGTGGATTTGAAGCTAAAAAAATAATTAAAAGTTTTAGACCTTATTTACCAATTATAGCACATACCGCCTATTCTTCTGCAGAGATTAATAGCGAAGTGTATGACGCTGGGTTTATAGATTGTATTTCTAAACCATTAGATAAAACAAAACTATTTAGAGTGATAGATAGGATTGAGCATTTAACACCAGATCCTATTATGAGTAAATTAGTATATAACTAAACAACAAAAAGCCCAATTTAAAATTGGGCTTTTTTGTTAGCTATTTTTCAATATTCTTTATTTAATAGGCCTTATCATGCACATTGGCTATGGCACGACCAGACGGTTCATTCATGTTTTTAAAGGCTTCATCCCATTCTAAAGCAATTGCAGTACTACAAGCTACACTTGCTTCTTGAGGCACGCTATGTGCTGCTGCATCGCTTGGGAAATGCTCTTCAAAAATTGAACGATAATAAAATTCTTCTTTGTTTTGAGGCGTCTGAATTGGGAATCTGTATTTAGCATTCTCCATCTGCTCATCAGACACAGCTTCATTTACTACTTCTTTTAAAGTATCAATCCAACTGTAACCTACGCCATCACTAAATTGCTCTTTTTGTCTCCAAGCAACACTTTCTGGTAACATATCTTCAAATGCTTTACGGATTACCCATTTTTCCATGCGTTCTCCATTAATCATCTTATCTTGTGGATTAATGCTCATCGCTACATCCATAAATTCTTTATCTAAAAATGGTACACGACCTTCAATTCCCCAAGCTGCTAAACTTTTGTTAGCGCGTAAACAATCGTACATATGTAGCTTATCTAATTTACGGACAGTTTCATCATGAAACTCTTTAGCATTTGGTGCTTTATGAAAATATAAATAACCTCCAAAAATCTCGTCTGCACCTTCACCAGATAATACCATTTTTATTCCCATAGATTTAATAACTCTAGCCATTAAGTACATTGGTGTACTTGAGCGAATGGTTGTTATATCGTAGGTTTCGATGTTGTAAATCACATCTTTAATAGCATCTAATCCTTCTTGAATAGTAAACTTTATTTCGTGGTGTACTGTTCCAATGTAATCGGCAACTTTTTGGGCTGCAGCTAAATCTGGCGACCCTTCTAAACCTACAGAAAAACTATGTAATTGCGGATACCATGCAGCTTGTGTATCATCAGACTCGATACGTTTATCGGCATACTTTTTTGCAATTGCAGAAGTCACAGAACTGTCTAAACCACCCGACAACAATACACCATAAGGCACATCACTCATTAACTGTCTGTGTACAGCAGCTTCTAAAGCTTCTTTTATTTTTGCAATACTTGTTTCGTTATCTTTTACTGCATCATAGTCTCTCCATTCTCTATTCCACCACTTAACAAACTTTCCGTCCTTACTTGACATGTAATGTCCAGGAGGGAATAATTCTATTTTAGTACAAACACCTTCTAATGCTTTTAATTCTGAAGCGACATAAAACGTACCGTTTTGATCCCAACCAATATATAATGGGATAATACCCATGTGGTCACGAGCTATAAAATATTCGTCTTTTTCAACATCATAGATAGCAAATCCAAAAATACCATTCATTTCATCTACAAAATCCACACCTTTTTCTTGGTATAATGCTAAAATAACTTCGCAATCACTTTGGGTTTGAAAATCGTATTTACCATCAAACTGTTTACGTAACTCTCTGTGGTTATAAATTTCTCCGTTTGCTGCTAAAACTAATTTTTTATCTGGACTGTATAAAGGCTGTTTTCCAGAAGCTGGATCTACAATTGCTAAACGCTCGTGTGCTAGGATAGCTTTATCATCACTATATATTCCTGACCAGTCTGGTCCACGATGACGAATAGTTTTTGACATTTCTAAAACCTGAGGTCTTAAATCTTCGCTTTTTTGTTTAAGGTCGAAAGCACATACAATTCCACACATAATCTTATATTTTTAAATTCTTTAGTTCTATTTGTTGAAGCAAATATTAGCTTTATGTTTCATTATAAAAACACTAAACGATAAAACGCTTACAATTTAATACTTTAAAATACAAATTAATACAAAAATGAAAGTGAAGCAGCTAAAAATATTACTTTCAGTAAAAAAATAACAGCTTGAAAAGTGTATCAACTAAAAAGCCTTCACAAAATGAAGGCTTTTTATTAAGGTATATTTAAATATTTATGTGTCTGCAATGACACTTTCCATTTAGGATTAGCCATTACATAATCTACAATTAAAGGAATCATAGTATCACGCTTACTCCATTCTGGTTGAAGGTATAAAATACAATCGTTATTAACTTTTTCGGCTTGCGCTTCAGCAAACTTAAAATCATCTTTATTGTAAATAATACATTTTAGCTCGTTGGCTTTTTCATACACACTTTGTGTTGGTAATTTCATTTTTTTAGGAGACAAACATATCCAATCCCATTCTCCTGTCAACTCATAAGCTCCAGAGGTTTCAATATGTGTTTTACAGTTTTCAGCTTTAAGCTTTGAGGTTAACTCGGTCATATCCCAAGTTAGCGGTTCTCCACCTGTAACTACTACTGTATCGCTATATTTTTTAGCGTTTTGCACTATTGTTTCTGTTTTTGTTGGAGGATGTAAATCTGCTATCCAACTTTCTTTAACGTCGCACCAATGACAACCAACATCGCAACCACCAATTCTAATAAAATAAGCAGCAGTCCCTTTATGATAACCTTCACCTTGAATAGTGTAAAACTCTTCCATTAAAGGCAACATCAACCCTTTATTAACTAAATCTTGTATTTCTTGTTTCATGTGGCGCAAATATAATCTTATCTGTTGGAAATTTTAAGCATTTAAACTTGAAAGTTTTCAAGGATTTAAGCTAAGATTAGTATTTTTACATAAATATTTTTAAGAATGAGTAGACAGGAGGATTTTTTTAACCATATCACTAAAGGAAACACTTGTAAAGGCGATTTTATTACACTTGGATCTGCCATGTTAGATGGTCAAACCATTAAAAATGCTTATGTAAATGTACCTTTAAAAACCATGAATAGACATGGTTTAATTGCTGGTGCAACTGGAACTGGAAAAACTAAAACACTACAAGTTTTAGCTGAAAATTTAAGCGAAAAAGGCATTCCTGTTTTATTAATGGACATTAAAGGTGATTTAAGTGGAATTGCTCAACCTAGTCCAGGACATCCTAAAATTGATGAACGTCATGAGAAAATTGGATTAGACTTTACTCCAAAATCTTTTCCTGTAGAAATTATGAGTCTTTCTGAGCAAGATGGTGTAAGACTTCGTGCAACGATTAGCGAGTTTGGACCTGTTTTATTGTCTCGAATCTTAGATCTTACAGAAACTCAATCTGGAATAGTTTCGGTTATTTTTAAATATTGTGACGATAATAAATTACCTCTTCTAGACTTAAAAGATTTTAAAAAAATATTACAGTACTGTACCAACGAAGGTAAACCAGAATTTGAAGAAGCCTATGGACGTATTTCTACCGCTTCAACTGGTGCTATTTTAAGAAAACTTATAGAAATAGAACAGCAAGGAGGCGACTTGTTTTTTGGCGAAAAAAGTTTTGAAGTCGAAGATTTGTTAAGAACCACCAGAGATGGTCGAGGGTATATCAATATTATTCGCTTAACAGACATTCAAGATAGACCTAAATTGTTTTCTACATTTATGCTAAGCCTTTTAGCAGAAATCTATGAAACCTTGCCAGAACAAGGGGATTCTGGACAACCAGAATTAGTCATGTTTATAGACGAAGCTCATTTAATTTTTAACGAAGCTTCAAAAGCACTTTTAAATCAAATAGAAAGTATTGTAAAGTTAATCCGAAGTAAAGGTGTTGGATTATACTTTGTTACCCAAAATCCAACAGATGTTCCGGAAGGTGTTTTAAGTCAGTTAGGTCTTAAAATTCAACATGCTTTACGTGCTTTTACAGCTAAAGACAGAAAAGCTATAAAATTAACTGCTCAAAATTATCCAGATACCGAATATTATGACACTGCTGATGTTTTAACCTCTTTAGGTACTGGAGAAGCTTTAGTCTCTGCTTTAGACGAAAAAGGACGCCCTACGCCATTAGCAGCAACCATGATGCGTGCGCCAATGAGTAGAATGGATATTTTAAATGAAACCGAATTACAAACGCTACTTGATGACTCTAAATTGGTTTTAAAATACAATGAAACCATAGATAGAGAAAGTGCTTACGAGATGCTTAACAAAAAAATCAATCAAGCAGAAAAACTTAAACAGAAGGAAGATGCAAGATTGGAAAAAGAAAAAGAACAGGAAGCCAAAACAAAAAAAACGACAAGACGACGTAGTACAGCACAAAACCCAATAATAAAAGTATTAACTAGCGCAACCTTTATTAGAAGCGTTTTTGGTATTTTAAAACGAGTAATGAAATAAACCACATTTTAGGTGTAAACAATAAACTAAATAATTTTTAATGAAAAAAACACTATTAGCCTTAAGCGTTATAACAATAACATTTACCTCTTGTAAAACTGAAACAGATCCGTTTTTAGTTCAAAATCAAAATATTGGACTATTAACAGACTCGACAGAAGTTAAAGATTTAAAAGTCATTTTTGCTAACGATTCTATAATAAGTCCAATTGCTGGAGACGAGTTTACTGGTACTTTAAATACTATAGACATTTATGAAAAAGGTGGAAAACACTTGCTAAGTTTAACTCCTAATCAATCTTTAGATTCTACAGCAACAATCTCTAGTATAAAAATAAAAGACCCAAGGTTTAAAACAGAAAAAGGTATTACTATCAATAGTACTTTTAAGGATATCAAATCTAATTATACCATAACTAAAATTCAGAATTCGTTTAGAAGCATTTCTGTTTTTGTTAAAGAAAGCGATGTTTTCTTTTTAATAGATAAAAACGAATTACCAGCAGAGTTTAGGTTTGACATCTCTAAAACTGTAGAAGAGGCAAATATACCTGAATCAGCTAAAATCAAACATTTTATGGTTGGATGGTAAATTAATAATTATGAAAAAATACAAAATACAAGATAGCCCATTTGTTGTACCAACTACAGATGGCAAAGTCATAGAAGAGCATTTTGGACTGGCTACAAATGGCAATAAAGACATAAGTATAGCACACATGATTGCACCAGCTGGTTGGAGCGAACCATTTCAGACTCCAGAATTTGACGAATACACGTATATTATTAAAGGTAAAAAACAATTTATTATAGATGATGAACTAATAGTTTTAGAAGCAGGACAGTCTATTAAAATTGAAAAAAATACCAGAGTGCAATATTCTAATCCATTTACTGTAGCTTGCGAGTATATAGCTATATGCACACCTGCATTTTCTATGGATTTAGTTAACCGTGAAGACCAATAAATAAAATGAAAAAAGTCATTGCTAAAGCAGTACCAAAAATTATAGGTAGTTCCTTAAATATGGTTAGCTACGTAGCACCTAAATATGCTAGTGTAAAAGCACTTAACTTATTTGCTACACCAAGACAAGGTAGATTAAATCCAACACAAGAACAATTTTTAAATACTGCAAAGCAACATACCTTAAGGTATAATAACTTAGACATTCAAACCTATCTGTGGGAAGGGTCTAAAGAGACTGTTTTATTTGCTCATGGTTGGGAAAGCAATAGTTTTAGATGGAAAAAGCTAATTAAAACATTACAAGCCCAAGACTATAACATTGTTGCATTAGATGGTCCTGCACACGGTAAATCTGGAGGTAAACAATTTAATGCCATTTTATATTCCGAGTTTATAAATGTAGTTGCTAACCATTACCAACCAGACACTATTGTTGGCCACTCAGTTGGCGGAATGGCTTCTGTGTTTTTTCAACACAACTATCAGCATTCAGCATTAAAAAAACTAGCTTTATTAGGCGCACCATCCGAGTTTACTAACGTTTTTAAAAACTACGTTAATATGCTTGGTTACAATAGTAGGATTGAAAACGGATTAAACCAGTTGGTTTTTGATCGGTTTAATTATGAACCTTCACATTTTTCATCAGCTAAATTTGCATCAAAAATTAACGTTGAAGGATTAATAATACACGACAAACATGATGAGGTTATTAAATATGATGAAGCGGAATTGATTAGTTCTAATTTTAAAAATTCAACATTAATAACTACTGAAGGTTTTGGACATGGATTACGTGATAACAGTGTAAATGAAGCAATTATTAATTTTATTAAATCTTAAATTATTTTGGAAACTAAACTAACAAGACTTAATAAATATCTTAGTGAAGCTGGGTACTGCTCGCGTCGTGAAGGCGACAAACTTATAGAAGCTGGACGTGTTACTATTAATGGTATAGTACCAGAAATGGGTACCAAAGTAAGCCCTACAGATGTTGTTGCTGTTGATGGAGAAATTATAAAAAACAACTCTGAAAAACCTGTTTATTTAGCCTTTAATAAACCAGTAGGTATAGTTTGCACAACAGACACTAATGTAGAGAAAGACAATATTATTGACTTTATAAATTACCCAAAACGTATTTTTCCTATTGGGCGATTAGATAAACCAAGTGAGGGTTTAATTTTTCTAACGGACGATGGTGATATAGTCAATAAGATTTTAAGAGCTAGTAATAATCACGAAAAAGAATATATAGTAACGGTTGATAAACCAATTTCTCAAACGTTTATAAAACGTATGTCTGGTGGAATTTATTTAGAAGATTTAGGAAAAACCACAAAGAAATGTTCGGTTAAAAAGATAGATTCTCATACCTTTAGTATAATACTTACACAAGGTTTAAACAGACAAATTAGACGTATGTGCGAATATTTAACTTATGAAGTGACGTCCTTAAAACGAGTACGTATCATGAACATAAAGTTGGATGTGCCTATAGGCGAATACAGAGAATTTACAGATAATGAGCTAAAAACATTAAACTTATTATTGGAGGATTCTACAAAAACTTATGAAGAAAAATCGTCTAAAAACAGACGGAAAAACTAATACATTATGAGTACATTATCACCTTTTCATGTAGCGATTCCTGTTCATAATTTAGAAGAGTGTCGCATGTTTTACAGAGATATTTTAAACTGCGAGGAAGGACGAAGTAGTGACCATTGGGTAGACTTCAATTTTTTTGGGCACCAGTTAGTTATTCATTACAAGGCAAAATCGGAAGAAGATGATGCTGCAAATGAAGTAGATGGTAAACACGTTCCTGTACCACATTACGGAGTGGTTTTAGATTGGGAGGTTTTCACACAATTTGAAGCTCACTTAAAGTCAAAAAACATCAACTTTATTATAGAGCCTTATATTAGGTTTGAAGGTTTGGTTGGCGAACAAAAAACCATGTTTTTTAAAGATCCAGCAGGAAATGCTTTAGAGTTTAAAGCCTTTAAAGACCAGTCACAATTGTTTGCCAAGTAGTTTTTAACATTAATTAAAAATTGTTTATTTTTATAAATACTAACCTAAATTTTTAAGATTATGATTAAAATACTAGCTCTTATCCTAACAATAGGTGGAATGATTGCATTAATACTAGGTGTATTAGGTGTCTTTGGAAACGATATGACATCGCTAAACCCTTGGGCACTGACCATATTAGGTGGTGTGTTTTTTATTGCTGGTGTGTCTATGTTAAAATACAGAAAAGACGAACCTGCAGATTCCGAATAATAGTTAACTTAAAATACCTAAAGAGTTTCAATAGTATTGAGACTCTTTTTTTTTGCCAAATAAAACGGAAAATAAATTAGTAAAAAAAGTGGTAACAAAATCAGTTGAGCGATAATGATGTAATAAGGCCAGTCTCCTAAATAATCTAAAACTGAACCGGAAATAGGCTTGCTATTTAAATAAGAATAATTAGTACCTAAACTATAATTAACAACTAACATACATACCACATAAATTTGCAACATAAAAAAAGATTTAAACACGCTTTTTATAGTTGGTCTCATCTTTAAAATAGCAATTGCATAAGCAATTATTGTCAATAACCCTAGGTGTACTACCCAGTATCTAAAATAATCAAAACTAGGAAAACCTTCAGCAATATCTGGAGTAATCACTCCCTGAGACGTTCCAGCAATTATCCAAAACAGTAAAATTTCAAATAGACTGTATTTTTGAGTCAAAGTGAATACCCAAATAAACAAAGCAATAAAACTACATAGAAATAAGGGTAAATCGGTTTTAAAATTATAGTCTCCTAAACAGATTTGATAGACATGAAAAACAAGTATAAAACCAGAAACAAAAATGCCCAAATACTTAAAAACCAAACTCTTTGTTTTTTCAGATTTAGATTTAACATAACTAAACATTACTATACAAAAAACAATTGCCAATATAATAGGCAATAGGTGTTCTAAACTTCCAAATTGTACTCTAGCTAATAATTGCATAAAAAAACCTGAAACGATAAGTTTCAGGTTTTAAAAATAAGTAATTAAATTGTATTTATTCTTTATATCCTTTTCTGTGACGCTCTCTTGCTAGCAGAGTGTTTTTTAGCAACATTGCAATGGTCATTGGTCCTACTCCACCTGGAACAGGTGTAATATGGCTTGCTTTTTTACTCACGTTTTCAAAATCTACATCACCTGTAATACGATATCCTTTTTCTGTAGAATCGTCTGGTACACGAGTAATCCCAACATCAATAATAACTGCATCATCTTTAACCATCTCTGCTTTTAAAAAGTTAGGCACTCCTAATGCTGATATAATAATATCTGCTTGACTGGTAATTTGAGTAATATTTTTAGTGTGACTATGGGTTAATGTTACTGTTGAATTTCCAGGAAACCCTTTACGACCCATTAAAATACTCATTGGACGACCAACAATATGGGAACGACCAATTACCACAGTATGTTTACCTTTGGTATCTACATTATATCTGTCTAACAACTCTAATATTCCAAAGGGAGTGGCAGGGATAAAAGTAGACATGTCTAACGCCATTTTTCCAAAATTAGTTGGATGAAACCCATCAACATCTTTATCTGGATGCACAGCCATTAATACTTTTTGGGTATCTATTTGATCTGGTAGTGGCAACTGGATGATAAAACCATCTATATCATCGTTGTTATTAAGTTCTTCAATTTTATCTAACAGCTCAACTTCGCTAGTAGTATTAGACAATCTCACCATAGTAGATTCAAAACCAACACGCTCGCAAGCTCTAACCTTACTACCTACGTAGGTTAAACTTGCGCCATCATTACCAACTATGACTGCAGCTAAATGAGGGACTTTCTCATTATTAGCTTTCATTTTGTCAACTTCAGCTTTAATTTCGTTTTTAATGTCGTTACTAACTTTTTTTCCGTCTAGAATGGTCATAGTTTAATAGTTTTCAGTCGCAGTCGCAGTTTACAGTTTTCTTACTCTTGCGGTTTTGGTTTTTTCTATTTTTTGATGTTTACTCCGAATTTTTCTGGATTATTTATCATGTAATTTATCAGCTTTCCGATTTCGGTAGATTGATTAATCAACTTTATATATTCTTCTTTAGAAATATAATTGCATTTAAAAGCAAAATCTAACCACGTACTCGTTTCTGAATTTTCACCATCACAATCAGTTAATTTACTAATAAAATGCTTTGAAAATTTTCTTTTTCTATATGCTTCAGCCATATTGGCGCAGACTGAACGCGAACTCCTTCTTACTTGATCTGTAAGTGAATATTTTTCTTCTGTAGGAAATAATTTGGAAACCTCAAAAATTTGCATAGCCAAATCAAACGCTTTTTGATAGGCTATTAAATTTTTGAAATCCATACTATTAAGTTTATCTAATTATTAAACTGAACTATTTTAAAGCGAGAGTAAGACTGAAAAACTGCGACTGAGACTAAAAAACTGAATTTACCTCATATTCTTCATTGCATTCATCATAGCTTTTCCTTTACCACCTTGCATCATCTTCATCATCTTGCTCATTTGATTAAATTGCTTTAGTAGCTGGTTTACTTCTTGTACTGAGGTACCTGATCCTTTACCAATACGTTTTTTTCTGCTTGCATCTATTATTGAAGGATTGGTACGCTCTTTTGGTGTCATGGAGTGGATTATTGCTTCAATACCTTTAAACGCATCATCATCTATATCTATCCCTTTCATCATTTTTCCAGCTCCAGGTATCATTCCAATAAGGTCTTTCATGTTACCCATTTTCTTGATTTGCTGGATTTGCTTTAAGAAGTCATCAAAACCAAATTGGTTTTTAGCAATCTTCTTTTGTAGTTTTCTAGCTTCCTCTTCATCAAACTGTTCTTGAGCACGTTCTACTAAAGACACCACGTCTCCCATCCCAAGAATACGATCTGCCATACGCGAAGGGTAGAAAATATCAATTGCTTCCATCTTTTCTCCAGTACCAATAAACTTAATAGGTTTATTGACTACAGATTTAATAGAAATTGCAGCTCCACCACGCGTATCACCATCTAATTTGGTTAAGATAACACCATCAAAATTAAGCACATCATTAAAGGCTTTAGCAGTATTAACTGCATCTTGACCTGTCATAGAATCTACCACAAATAAGGTTTCTTGTGGTTGAATAGCTTTATGGATGTTAGAAATCTCTGTCATCATAGCTTCATCAACTGCTAAACGACCAGCGGTATCTATAATTACAACGTTATGACCATTTTGCTTGGCATGAGCGATACCTGCTTGTGCTATAGCCACAGGATCTGTATTTCCTTTATCACTGAAAACCTCTACATTAATTTGATCTCCTACCACGTGTAATTGATCAACTGCAGCTGGACGATACACATCACAAGCTACTAATAAAGGTTTTTTTGTTTTTTTGTTTTTTAAGAAGTTAGCTAATTTACCAGAAAACGTGGTTTTACCAGATCCTTGTAAACCTGACATTAAAATCACAGTTGGTGCACCAGATAGGTTAAGCCCTTCTGCATCACCACCCATTAATTCGGTTAATTCGTCCTTAACAATTTTAACCATTAATTGTCCAGGTTGTAACGTGGTTAATACGTTTTGACCTAGTGCTTTTTCTTTAACTCTATTGGTAAAATCTTTAGCTATTTTAAAGTTAACATCGGCATCCAAAAGTGCTCTACGTACTTCTTTTAAGGTTTCGGCAACGTTTACTTCTGTAATACTACCGTGTCCTTTTAGTACGTGTAACGCTTTATCTAACTTTTCGCTTAAATTATTAAACATGTTTATTTAGTGTTCAGTAGTCAGTAAGTAGTAACTAGTCTGACTCGTTGTTTATGATTGGCAAAAATAGGAATTTGAAGCGTATTTACGAAGTTTAGCCTACAAATAATTCCATAAAAAAAGGCTGCTAAAATTAACAACCTTTTAATATTGATTAATAATCAAACTTAACTAAAACTAAATTTTAATTGCAATCTTGCTCGATGACAAATGTTGCATTATTATCGTTTGTAAATTGTAGTCTATCTGTATCGCAATCTACCAAATCCCAATAACCAGAAATAGCCTGAATATTAGGTCCATTAATATTTGCTAATTCTAACAAAATATTACCTGTTGCAGTAGTTGAGACATTCCAATAACCAGAATAGGTCGCGTTTGTTGAGGTATTGGTTATCGCCAAATCATGGTTAGCATTAAAGTCCAAATCAAACCCAATTAAGTTATCGCTTCCATCTAAGTTTACGGTATTCCAAATACAAGTTTGCAGATAGGTTTCTACATCAGATGCTTCACAAGGTGTCGAGCAATCTTCTAAAATTAATTCTATTTCTAAAATCTCAAATTGGCTGGGATTATTAACAACTTCTACTCTTACATAAATGACTTGTGGGTTAATTGTATTGGTAAAAGAAGTTACACTAGACAAAGGATTAACATTTGTTTCTGCATCTGCTATAGTTAAATGGTAACTTACAGCTACTGGACTATTAATGGTACACCCATTAATATCGCTTAATCCTTCATATAAATTAAAAACTTCAACTCCATCGTTATTGTCGTCACACATAACTATTGCATTAGCTTCTAAACAGCCTAAAGAACTTGGATTAGCATCACAAACCTGCTGTATTTGCATGGTGGATTGAATATTGACTAAATTATATTCATCAGTATCATTACAGTTTTCAATGCTCCAAGCACCATTTAAATCTTGCCAATTGGTATTAAATTCTATTATAAATTCACCTACACTATTCTCACTTATAGCCCAAGTACCATCATGAATTATATTTCCGCTTAAATCATAAACTACAAACCCGTAATTAGAGTCAAAATCGATGTAATAATCGTTAAACACATTGGTATTATTATAAGTTGTAATTTCCCATAAGCATTCTTTTAAAGCTAACTCTATAGCAGCTTCAGTACAATCGTCATCATCATTATAATCATAATCATCATCCTCGTCACAATCATCTTCAGCTTCGCTAATAGCTACTTCTAATTCTTGATTGCTATTTACTTCAATAGTTTCGCCTGTAGCTAAAACTAAGGTTACAGGAAAGTTAAGACTTGCTAAAACAGGACCATTTAAAGATTGTAAAAAGTTATATAAGGCTTCATCGTTATTTATAGTTATTGTTTCAATAACTTGAAAATCTGTATTGTAAATCGAGAAACTAATTGGATACTGAAAATCGATACACTCGATATCATCATCATATTCGTTTTCGCCATTACAATTTTCTATTTGTGCCTCTAATTCTTGTTGGCTATTAATGACTAGTTCTGTGTAATTACTTAAAATTACTGTAATAGGAAATGTAATTACAACTTGATCTGCATCATTTGTAAACGCATCTAAAAGTGCTTCTAATGCATTATAATCTGTATAACTTTCTATGGTAATAGTAACTCCGTTTGCAGTAACCGTAACTGGTAGCACGACTTCTAAACAATTGGCATAATCAATAATATTATCTGTAGAGCCATCGTTTAAAGCTGTTCTAGTCATTAAATTGGCGGTTAATGAATTGCTGTCTATAATCTCGTCTTGTTGCGGGTTTGAAATGTTAGTCTCTTCATTTTGACAAGACATTAAAATAGTTAATAAGATAAGGGACAAAAAAAGGAATTTCTTAATAGACATAACTATTTGGTTTTGGATCTGTATGATGAAGACAAAAATTCTTTTTTCATAGCTATTTTTTGGTCTTCATTAATAAAACATCTCTTTTTAAAAAATTCCTACCCTTACATTCAAAAAAAATATTTCTATTTTGCACTATAATTACATACTAATGGCTCAACCTTTACACGATAATATTTGTGATAAATCAAGATTTGAAGCGTTTTTTAAGCGACACGCCAAAAACCTTCATGACTTTTTATATTATAAGTTTGGTGACAGGTTAAACCCAGAAGACAAAGCACAAGAAGCCTTTATTAAACTTTGGGAAAACTGTAAAAAAGTAAGTCCAGATAAGGCAAAAAGTTACGTGTTTACTGTTGCAAATAATTTAATGTTAAATGAAGCTGCGCATCAAAAAGTGGTCTTAAAACACCAGCAATTAAAACGTACTAATCAAACTAACGAGTCCCCAGAATTTTTGATGGAGGAAGATGAATACCGTAAAAAATTAGAGTTAGCCATAGCTAATTTAACAGAAGCACAACGTGTTGCTTTTTTGATGAATCGAGTGGAAGGAAAACGTTTTAAAGAAATTGCACAATTATTAGATATTAGTACTAAAGCGGTAGAAAAACGAATTTATGGTGCATTAAAAAAATTAAGAGAAGAAATAGAAGGTCTATAGGTAGGAATTTTTTTAACCTAACTGTTATATATCTGAATTGAATACTAATGGATAAAGAAGAATTAATATTAAAATGGTTGGATAATAACCTAAGTCCGCAAGAACTTGAAGCCTTTAAAGCGCTTGAAGATTATGAGGCATTGGTTAAATTATCTGACTATAGTCAAGGTTTTAAAGCACCAGAGTATAATACTGATGATGCTTTACAAGCTGTTTTATCTAAAATTGAAACTAAAAAAACCACAAAAACTAATTGGCTAAAACCTTTATTAAAAGTGGCAGCTATTTTAGCCATTTGTTTTGGAGCATACTATTACACAACTACTTTAGATACTACTTTTGCTACTGAATATGCAGAAAAAACTCAGGTAGAATTACCAGATAATTCCCAAGTTAATTTAAACGCATTATCAAAAATTAGTTTTAATAAAAACGATTGGAACACCACTAATCGAACTATAAACCTAACAGGTGAAGCCTTTTTTAAAGTCACACAAGGAAGTACTTTTAAGGTCGTGACAGATGCTGGTATAGTTACTGTTGTTGGTACAGAATTTAATATAAAACAACGTCCAAATTATTTTGAAGTAACTTGCTTTGAAGGCGAAGTACATATTAACTATAACACTGGAAAAACTAATTTAAAAACTGGAGATTCTTTTGTTATTATTAATGAACAAATAATAGAAACTCAACCCTCTAAAAACACACAACCAGACTGGTTAAATAACGTAAGTAGTTTTATTAGCGTACCTTTAAGCGAAGTATTAGCAGAGTTTGAAAGACAATACAATGTAAAAATTGAAGTTAATACTATACAAACTAGTACATTGTTTTCGGGTAAATTTACGCACAACGATATCAATATTGCGCTTAAATCTATTACCGAACCATTACAATTACAGTTTAAAAAAACTAATAACACTATTATTTTAACGCGTGAGTAAATCGTTAAAAATCACTCTATTTTTAATTGTATTTTTAAGTTGCTTCACTACGTATGCCCAAAATAAAACATTACCACTTCTTGATGCGCTTTCTGTAATAGAGCAACAATTTAAAGTAAGTTTTTCTTATGCAGACCAAACTATAAAAGGGGTTATGGTCGAGCTTGATACCAAAGAGGATTTGGACACTATCTTGACTAAATTTGAAACGCAGACCACTTTAAAATTCAACAAATTAGATTCTCATTTTATTACGGTTACAAGTGTAACAACTAGTTTTTCTGTTCAAAAGTTAGACGAAGTTATTGTCTCTAACTATTTAACCACTGGAATTAGTAAAAATAAGTCTGGTAACATAACCATAAAGCCTAAGCTTTTTGGGATTTTACCAGGATTAATAGAGCCTGATGTGTTACAAACCATTCAGGCACTTCCTGGAGTTTTAAGTGTTGACGAAACAGTGTCTAACATTAATGTTAGAGGTGGTACACATGACCAAAACCTAATCTTGTATGACGGTATAAAAATGTATCAATCTGGTCATTTTTTTGGTTTGATTTCTGCATTTAATCCGTATTTAACTAAAAATGTAGACATTATAAAAAACGGAACAAGTGCCAAATATGGAGATGGTGTCTCTAGTGTTGTAGACATGCAACTATCTAATGATACTAATGAAGCATTTAGTGCTGGACTTGGTTTAAACATGATTACAGCAGATGGCTTTGCGGTTATTCCGTTAGCAAAACACACGCAACTACAGTTAGCAACACGACGATCTATAACAGATGTATTAAATACACCAACCTACAATCAGTATTACAATCGTGTGTTTCAAGACTCTGACGTGACAGACAATCAAGAGTCTACGTCTAATAATCAAACGTTTCGTTTTAGTGATATATCGTTAAAATTATTGCACGATATTGGTCAAAAAGATAAACTGCGGTTTACCTTACTTAATGTGTTTAATCAATTAGATTTTGACAAAAACAACACCCAAGACTCTCAAAATAAAACCAACCAGTTAAAGCAACAAAATCGTGCGTCTGGTTTGCATTACCAACGACTTTGGAACAAAAAATTTAATACTTCAGCTCAAGTTTACTATTCTAATTACGACTTAAAATCATCAAAATTTGATATTGCCAACAACCAACGCTTAATACAAGAAAATAGAGTTATTAATAATGGGTTAAAAATTGATGCAGACTATAATTTAAGTACAGCGTTATCCTTATTTGGCGGTATACAATTTGACGAAGTAGGCATTAGCAATTTAGAAGAGGTTAACTCGCCTTTTTTTAAACGAGATATTAAGCGCGTGCTGCGTACCTATAGCGCTTACGCGGAAACTGTGTTTAACTCCAAAAACAAAAACACCTTAATTAAATTAGGGGTACGCCATAATTATTTCAGAAAATTTAATATTTCTACAACAGAACCAAGGGTGTATGTAAGTCAGCGTTTTTTAGACCATTTTAGAGCAGAATTCTCTGCCGAATATAAAAGTCAAAGCACCTCACAACTAATAGATTTACAAAACGATTTTTTAGGTGTAGAAACCCGAAGATGGGTATTAGCCAATAACAATACCATCCCAATTATTAAAAGCAAACAAGCCAGTTTAGGATTAAGTTATAATAAAAACAAGTTGCTAATAAGTGCAGAAGCCTATGTTAAACAAGTAGATGGTATTATAAGCAGAAGTCAAGGCTTCCAAAACCAATACCAGTATTTAAATGCAATTGGTAGTTATAATATAAAAGGGATTGACGTGCTTTTTAACAAACAACTTGATGCCTTTAGCTCTTGGTTAAGTTACAGTTACAGCAGTAATAATTACACGTTTAATACTTTAAATAACGGAAACCCTTTTCCTAATAATTTTGATGTGCAACATCAAATTAATTATGGTAGTACGTACCAATGGAAGCAGTTAAAACTAGCTTTAGGTATTAATTGGCACTCTGGAAAACCGTTTACAAAACCTGATAATAACAACCCAACAACAGGTAATACTATAAATTATCAAGCACCTAACAGTAGCCGACTAGCAGACTATTTAAGAACAGACGTCTCTGCGACGTACCAATTTAAATTAGGAAACTACAAAGCTGTAGTTGGAGCCTCTATTTGGAATATTTTAGATCAAAAAAACAGTTTAAATACCTATTATTTCAATAACAACGGTCAAGTTAATAAAGTAGAAAATGTGTCTTTAGGACTAACACCAAATGTTAGTTTTAGGGTTAAGTTTTAAACTTGACTTTGTCCTTTTTTTCTGCTAACTTCGTTGAACGACTGATATAAAACATTTATAACGTTTTCATATCATATAAGTTGGGCACAAGCTGAAAAATCGAATGGCGAAAAAAATTGGAATTTTAATATTAATCATAATTATCTCAATAATTCTCGCTTCGATATACGGAA
>NZ_QLLO01000012.1 GCF_003259525.1 Olleya aquimaris | reverse complement strand
GGGAAGTAACTTACTTTCTTTTATTTGTTAATCACTTGTTATTGTTGTTTTTATAGGTTTTTATCTTCTTTTATTTGTTGCTTTATTGCTCTTTTTTGATTAAATTTGTTGTATATCTGTTGCCTTAAATACGGATTTGTTGCCCAAATCTGTTGGCGAAAATAAAGGCGAAATGATGCACCATAACGCACCACGCTGCACCATTACGCTACATAAAGCACCATTTATGAGCAGTAATTTATTCATTCCTAAAACTTGTAAGCATTGCGGTAATGCGTTTACAGCACGCACAACAGTTACTAAATACTGTGGTGATACTTGTGCAAAAAGGGCATATAAGGCTCGCAAGCGTCAAGAAAAAATCCAAGCTACTCTTACTGAAGATATGCAACAGCAAAAACAAGTTGTTGAAGTTCACAATCCTAATGCTGTAAATAACAAAGATTTTTTAAGCGTTACAGAAGCCTCACAACTTATTGGTGTGAGTAGATGGACCATTCAAAGAATGATTCAACAAGGACGTTTAAAAGCAGTTCCTTTTGGTAGAAAGCGTATTGTGGCCAGATGGCAAATAGAAAACCTCTTTAATTAATTCCATTATGAAAGTAACATTAAGACAACGCAAGAAGAACGACAAAATAAGCCTGTATTTAGATTACTATCATAAAGGTAAACGTAAAACCGAATACTTACGCTTATACCTTACACCAAATCCTAAAACCAAAACGGAAAGAGAGGTAAATAGGAAAACGAAGCAACTTGCAGAAACTATTTGTGCACAACGACAGATTGAAATTCAAAACGGTATTTATGGCTTTCAAGATATTGAAAAGCTAAAAGGCAGTTTTATTACTTACATCACAGCTTTAGCAGAAAAGAAAAATACAAGCTCTGGCAACTATGGAAATTGGAATAGTATGCTAAAACATTTAAAAAAGTTTTGTCCAACTGATGTTAGTTTTCAAGACATAGACAAATCATTTGTTGAGCGTTTCAAAGAGTATTTAGATAAAGATGCAATAAGTAGAGCAGGTAAAAAACTGTCTCAAAATTCAAAATATTCATATTTCGGAAAATTTTCAGCAGCATTAAAACAGGCGGTCAAGGATGGTATTTTAAAAGTAAATCCTGCAAATGGTGTTGAATACTTCAAACAAGGCGAACCTCAACGAGAATTTTTAACGCTTGATGAATTACAAAAAGTAGTTAATACAGAATGTGAACTGCCTATTTTAAAGAATGCTTTTATTTTTTCAGCTTTAACCGGATTACGTTGGTCAGATATTGAAAAACTAATATGGTCAGAAATCCAGCACTCTAAAGAAATGGGATATTATATCAGGTTTAGACAAAAGAAAACTAAAGGTGTTGAAACCTTACCAATATCATACCAAGCAAGAAATCTATTAGGAGAAAAAGGTAATCCAGATGATAAAGTGTTTGATGGCTTACATTATAGTGCCTGGTCTAACTTAAAGCTACAACAATGGATGATGAAAGCAGGTATTACTAAAAATATAACCTTCCATTGCGCGCGCCATACCTACGCTACCTTACAATTAACATTGGGTACAGACATATATACAGTATCAAAATTATTAGGTCATAAAGAATTACGCACTACACAGATATATGCTAAAGTAATTGACGATAAAAAGAAAGAAGCTGCTAACCGTATTCAACTGGATTTATAATGAAAGGAAGTGTATTTTCAAGTTTGGTTTCTATAACCAATGGCTTACATAGAGATAATAGACAAAAAAAGGATTTTAAATACCTACTGTCTGATTTTAAATTGAATCCAAAAGCCAATAATGCAGTTTTTAAAGTAAACTTTAAAAAGCCTTTAAATGCGAAAAAAGAATACTACCAAAAGCTAATCTTTATTGAAACAGAAAATACAGTAGCATCATTTTCAAAAGAATTTCCCGTAAATGCAACTACACCGGAAAATAAATATAGCTATACTATTCTACTTAATAAATTTGATAAGTACTTAAATGACATTGCAACTTATATCAATAAGAGAGGAATAACAGCAGATTTAAATAATGATGATAATTATATCATAAACTACTTAAAAGTGTCTGCTATAAGATTGTATGCTGAACTACAAGAGCAATACGGTCAGTTTTCAGAAAACACAACATTTTCTATTTCAGAAATTGCAGAAAAATACTTTAATGATGAAACTTTTGATGTTAATGTGATAGAAAAGAGCACCACTAAAAAAGTTGCTACCAAAAAAACATCAAAAACGAAAGCAAAACCAAAGACTTCTTTCGGATATAAAAGTAATGACACTTCAACTTTGCTAACTGTGCTCAAACTGGTAAATCTAAAAATAGATTTGTTAGATAACCGTACAACTGTAGAACAGTTGCACGAACTCTTATTAGCAAAAGATTTCACAAATACAGAATCGCAAATTTATCTTCAATGCGAGACGACACAGTTTAGTTACCTTGTAACAAAACTTAAACCATTTTTTATTTATTTCAATCCTACGGCAATAGAACGTTCTGGAAAATTTGTTACCAAAACAGGTACGCTATTAAAGGCTAATAATCTTCACAAAAACAAAGTTCATAACCCAAAAGAAAAGGAAGAAATAGATAAAATTATCCAACAACTGCAATAAAAAACAGTAAGAATAGTAAGAAACCTTACTGTTGTCTTACCCTTGTTTTACACTCTTACTAAAATCGAGAAGCCAATTTTGAACCTTTGTCCTGTTCTTGAAAACCAAGAATGACATTTGGCCAGATGTCCATTTACTATAAACTAAAATTTTATTAGTTATGGACGAAATATTAGAACGTCTCAAAATTATTGAACAGCACGTTTTAGACAGAAACATTATTGTAAAAAACGTATTGAGCTTCAACGAAGCGTGTAAGTTTTTGGAATTATCACAATCCCATTTATACAAACTTACAAGTACAGGAACCATTCCACATTATAAACCGAATGGAAAGAAAATTTATTTTAACAGAGTCGAATTAGAAGAATGGTTATTAAGTAACCGTGTTGATTCACAAGATGAAATCGAACAGCAAGCTGCCGATTACCTAATTAAGAAAGGAGCGGTGAAGTTATGACTGAAATAATCGATTTAATCTTGGCACTCTCGCAAGATATCAAGGACTTAAAAGCACGTATCGAATTGTTGCGACAATCGAGAGCAGAAGTATTAAAGGATACGTGGATAGACAATCAAGATGTATTGCAGACTTTACATATTAGTAAGCGTACGTTGCAAACTTTAAGAACCAATGGCACTTTGCCTTACAGCAAAGTAAAAGGTAAATTTTACTATAGAGTTGCTGACATAGAGCAATTGCTTCAAGATAACTACTACAACCATAATTTCAAGCAAGATGGAAATAAGTAGAGAAGCAATTTTAGACAAAACACATTATGGCTTAAAGATTTATGCCTATGTGTTAAGACAGTATTATCCTGATACAACAGTCCTTTCCGTAAAAGGAAGGGACTGCGGGATAACTCGTAACCCATTTAATGGTGGAAAAGAAACTTTACGGATTCATATTGATGGAGTGATTGCAACCCATAGAGATACCGAACTAAAAACCTTTAACGGTGATGTATTTGAATTTGCCAAATATCATTTTAAAACTATTGATGAAGCTGATTTATTGCAGAAAATAAATGAAGCAGTACATCTGAATTTAGAAATCAAAGAAAATGACGAGTTAGAATGGTTAAACGAACCAGACGATACCTGGTATGCTTACTGTAGCTTTTTCAAAGCACCTGTTCGTAATGTATTTCCTGCGGAAACATTGCGACTGCATCAAATATTTGCATTAATCACAAGTGATAAATACAAAAGGATTACTGAAGAATTAAGAGCAATTACCAATGTAAAAGAAGCACGTAAATTCAAAGCAAATCGCTTTGATTACGTAACACTTTCAGGAATATTTGAAAAACGAGGCGATAAAAATTTGCTAAAGCATTCTAATTTATTAACCATTGATTTTGACCATTTAGAGAATCTACAAGAGTTAAGAACACAGCTCTTAAATGATGAATATTTTGAAACCGAAATGCTATTCATATCACCATCTGGTGATGGTTTAAAATGGATTATTAGAATAGATATTTCAGAAGTATCACATTCAGAATATTTCACAGCAGTAGCAAATTACATTAAACACAATTATAACATTGAGGTTGACCAGTCAGGTAAAGACGTTTCCAGAGCGTGTTTTTTACCATATGACCCAACAGCCTTTCTACATAAAAGACATCAAGCATTATGACTAAAATATTTAACCCAAAAGATTGGTTAGAAGTTCCTAAAGAGCAACCTCAACCAAAAAGCAACACCGCAACAACTAATGTTGTTGCAGTTGCTGATAACGACATTGAATCCTACATTTCAGCAATAGAGCAATCAGGTACAGACATAACAGGAAGTTATGCCACTTGGAGAGATTTAGGCTTTGCATTAGCAGAAGAATATGGAGAAACAGGAAGGGATTATTTCCACCGTATAAGTAAAAATTATGCAGGTTACGATACCAAAGAATGTGATGCACAATTTGATAAATGCTTAAATGCAAAAGGACACGGTATTACAATTGCTACCTTTTACCATTACGCACATCAGTCAGGTATCAAACCGACTAAACAACAGTACAACAGCGAAGTTGCAACAAACGTTGCAACGGTTGTCGATACAAAAGAGCAAGCAATGCCAACAATACCAGAAACGGTATATGAAAATTTGCCACAGTTTTTACAACAAGTTGTAAATCCTGCTAATGGACAGGAAGAAAAGGACATTTTGTTATTAGGCGCATTAACAGCATTTAGTGCGTGTTTTCCTAAACTCTTCGGAATCTATGACCAACGTAAAGTATTTAGCAACTTATATTTATTTGTAACCGCACCTGCATCTGCAGGTAAAGGAAGGCTTAACCAAATTAAAAATTTGGTAGAGCCTGTTCACAAATTAAAACGAGAACAAGCAAAAGTATTAAAGCAGCAATTTCAAGCAGAAACCGCTACTTATAATATGAACAAAGGCAAAGATGAAAACTTGGAAAAACCGAGTAAGCCACCAGAACGAATGCTGTTTATTCCTGCTAACAATAGTGTAACAGGCGTATATCAATTAATTTCTGATAATAAAGGCAGAGGATTAATTTTTGAAACCGAAGGCGACACGTTAGCCCAAGCCTTTAAAAGTGATTATGGCAATTATTCCGATGGGTTTCGTAAAGCATTTCATCACGAAACCATAAGCTATTATCGCAGAACAGATAGAGAATATGTAGATATTGAAAAACCCTGTTTATCAACAGTATTATCAGGTACACCAAAACAAGTGGCGACTCTAATACCCAACGCAGAAAATGGCTTGTTTAGTCGCTTTATGTTTTACTATATGAATATAAAACCAACTTGGAAAAATGTATTTCAAAATAGTAATAAGTTAGGTTTAGATGATTACTATAACCAATTAGGTAGCGAGTTTTTAGAATTGTACAAAACGCTAAAAAACAATCCAGAGATTGAAATACGATTAACCACAACCCAACAACAGCAATTCAATACATTTTTTGAATCCTTACAGACCAAATACATCAACCTACAACCCGAAGAATACATTGCAACAATAAGGCGATTAGGCTTAATTGCGTTTAGGATAATGATGCTATTCACAGCATTTCGCATTATGGAAGATGGCGATGTAAACGCAACTAAAGAATGTGAGGATATAGATTTTGAAAATGCACTAACTATTATTTCAATTTTAGTGAAGCACAGTAGTAAAGTATTTAATGATTTACCAATAGAGCAAAAAGTAACAAAACGGTTAAATAGAAAAGAACGCTTTTTAGAAAGTTTACCAAAGCAATTTAGCAGACAAGAGTATTTAGATTTAGCCACAAAACAGAGCATCCCACATAAAACAGCAGAAGGTTATATTACCAAATTTGTTGATGCAGGATTAATACACAGAGAAGCACACAATAACTATTCAAATCCTGCAAAGACATAGTTAAGGATTTCGAGGATTTAAGGAAATGATTAAATGGACTTCCTCAAATCCTCAACTTCCTCATTACCTGTTAATAACTGTTTATATCTTTTTACTTTCCTTTTGTTACCTTTTCTTAAATTAGACAAATATTGACAAGTCAAAATATCTCTAAAATGACATTTGGTAATTATATAAGGAAGTTAAGGGAAGAAAAGCAACTATTACTTCGTGAAGTTGCTTCACAAATGAATATTGATACTGCTTTATTAAGTAAAATTGAAAGAGGTACTCGCATAGCTAGAAAGGAACAAGTGGAGGATTTAGCTAAAGCATTAAATGAAAGTGAAAATGAGTTACTAAACTTTTGGATGGCTGATAAAATTGTCAATATGCTTAAAGATGAATCCAACAGTACGGAAATCCTCAAAAAAGCAGAAGAAGAAATTAAGAACTTAACCAACAAAAAACAGTAGCTTCTAAATGGCATTATTCCAAACATCAGTATTAAAAACATATCTGGCGCAACAAGATAATTCAGTAGTTGAGCGTGCCTATAAAAAATACACCAAGTATTTTCACAATGCTACCATTCAGGAGAATATTAAAAACTCTAAAGAAGAACAATACCAAGCCAAGTTTCTAGATGAATTGTTTGTCAATATCTTGGGTTATACCCTAAATCCAAAACCTAATTTCAATATCACTACCGAGTTTAAAAACCAAAAAGGCGCAGGAAAAGCAGACGGAGCCATTTTAAAGGAAACCAAAGCTATTGGAGTTATTGAACTAAAGGGAACCAATACCAAGGATTTAGAAAGCATCCGCAAACAGGCGTTCGATTATAAAGCCAATCAAAAAGGCTGTGTGTATGTTATTACGTCCAATTTTGAGAAGTTGAGGTTTTACATCAACGATGCTACCGAGTTTTTAGAGTTTAATCTCTTTCAGTTAGCGCCCGAAGAATTTGCTTTAATGTACCTATGCTTACAAAAGGATAACATTCTCAACAATCTACCATTAACCATTAAAGAAGCGTCTTTAGTTGAGGAAGACAAGATTACCAAACAGTTTTACAACGACTATTCCGTATTTAAACGCGAACTCTTTAGAGACCTCGTAAAACGAAATGCCAAACGCCTAAAACAAAATGTCATTGCGAGCGAAGCGCGGCAATCTCATAATGGAGACGATAGCACCGAACTAAAAGCACTCGAAAAAAACGTAAAACTATCCCTATTCAAAAAATCACAGAAACTCATAGACCGTTTCCTGTTCATTTTCTTTGCGGAAGATAGAGACTTATTACCACCAAACTCAACAATACAGATATTAGATAAGTGGAAAGCCGACATCGATTTTGGTGACGAACGCCCATTATACAACCTCTTTAAACAATACTTTCATTTTTTAGATGAAGGTAGAAAAGGCACAACCTCAAGAGCAGAAATCTATGCCTACAATGGCGGATTGTTTAAACCGGATGCCATTCTCGATAGTTTAGAGATTGATGATGACTTACTTTACAAACACACCTACAAACTCGCTAAATACGATTTTAGCAGTCAAGTAGATGTTAATATTTTAGGTCACATTTTTGAAAACTCACTTAATGAAATTGAAAGCGTTAATGCTGAAATTGAAGGTGGCGAGTTCGATAAACAAAAGAGTAAGCGTAAAAAAGATGGCGTGTTCTACACACCAAAATACATTACCAAATACATTGTAGAAAATACCATTGGTAAACTCTGTCAAGAGAAAAAAGAATCATTAGGCTTTAAAGAAGAAGCCTATTTCGAGATAAAAAAGGGAACACACCAAAACACCAAAAAACAACTATTAGAAGTTTTAGATAATTACAGAGCGTGGTTACTACAAATAACCATTTGCGACCCAGCTTGTGGCTCTGGAGCTTTCTTAAACCAAGCGTTAGATTTTTTGATTAAAGAACACCGTTACATCGATGAGCTAAAAGCAAAAGTATTAGGTGGTGGCCTTATTTTAAGTGATATAGAAAACACCATTTTAGAAAACAATATTTATGGGGTTGACCTTAACGAAGAATCTGTTGAAATTGCCAAACTATCGCTTTGGTTACGTACAGCACAACCACGCCGAAAACTCAACGATTTAAGCAACAATATTAAATGTGGTAACTCATTAATTGATAGCAAAACCGTTGCAGGAGATAAAGCCTTTAATTGGCAACAAGAATTTCCACAGATATTTGATAAAGGTGGTTTTGATGTAATTATTGGGAATCCGCCTTGGGGAGCTAAATTTCCCGAATTAGATTTAAAATTTGTTAAAAGCAAGCATCAAGCTATAATAGTAAGAATGATAGATTCATTTATGTTCTTTATGGACAAATCTATTGACTTGATTACCAAAGATGGAGTTATTGGAATGATTGTTCCTGATGTTATCCTATATCAAAAGGATAATTCAAAACTTCGAGAAAGAATATTAGATGAAACACATCTTAACATCGCTTTAAATGTTGGAGATGGAATTTTTGAAGATGTAGCTCGACCATCAGCTATTTTAATTTACGAAAAAACGGAATCTATAGAGCCTATAATAGTAGGTAATTTTAATAAATATAAGGATGACGACATTACTGTTATAAAAACCTATGAAGTAGAGAAAGACTTGTTTTATTCTATTCCTAATACAGTAATCGCAACACAAAATTTAAAGGGATATGAACTTTTAAAACGTTATAAGAAGTCTACTTTAAAAGATTATATTGATGATGATGGAATACAAAGAGGTGTTAGTCCAGATTTAAAAGATGCATTTATTGTTACTCAAGAAATAATTAAAGAAAGAAAATTAGAAATAGACTTTATTAAAAAAACTGTCACAGGTGGTGTAGATGTAAAACGCTATTATACTATTGATTCAGATAAATATCTATTTTACCTAACAAAGGAAGATAATCCTTCAGATTTCCCTAATATTTATAAATACATTGAGGAGTATTTACCAAGAATAACTTGCAAAGAAGTTAAACTGGGTAAACATCCATTTTACACTTTACACAGAGCAAGAAATAAAAATATATTTGAGAAAGAAAGTAAAGTTTTAGGTGTCATAACAGGAGACAGTATAATTACTTCAATCGATGAAGAAAAAATATATCCTACCGATGGGTTATACTTATTCAATAGCAATTCAAAAATTTCAAATAAATATTTATCTGCATTTTTAAATTCAAAAATTTCAACTTACTTATATAGACTTCTTTCCTCTGAAACAGGAAGAACTTTAGCACAAGTAAAACCTGTGTTGTTATCGCAATTACCATTTGTTGAACCTGATGAGCAAACAGTATCAGAAGTTGAGAATGTCTATGATAAGATTTCAAAGGAAATTAAGGAGTTTGTCTTTATTAAGACAAAATTCATAACCTATTTGTTGCACCAATACAATGAATTAGTTGTAACCCGAAAACTCGATAACTGGCACGAGTTAGACTTTGCAGACTTTATAAAAGAACTCAACAAAGCCATTAAAAAAGCAAGTGGCACACCATTAACCAAAAAAGACGAGTTCGAGTGGTTAGAACTCTTTGAAGACAACAAGAAAAAAGCCCAAGAGTTACAAACCCAAATTACTCAAACAGAAAAAACAATTGACACTATGGTGTACGATTTATATAGCTTAACACAAGAAGAACGAGAGATTGTTGAAAATTCATAAAAATTAATAATAGTTGTCATTGCGAGAAGCGCAGCGACGTGGCAATCTTTTAAATTGAAACTAAAAAAATAAATATGTAATACTGAAAATCCCAATACCAATGCAAGAACACCTCAAAACGAACATACTTAACTTTAAATGGCCTAATAGTGCGCCTACCATTTATTTAACTTTAGAAGATATTGAAGGTAGTCATCCTATACATAAATCTAAATTTTCAAGGCAGATTAAAGAGGTGTTTCCAGATGCAGACTTATCTAACAAAGACCAAATATTTACAACATTTACAACGGAAATACCAGATGCACCAAGCATTAAGTTAAATTTAGTAGATGGTAGAGAATTAAGAATATATAAGCAATTCCTTAAACACCAATTAAGAAGCTATTTTAAAGCAAAAGACTATGTAGTTGTAAAAAACTTTGTAGGTGATGTACAGGTTTGGATGCCTTCTCTTAAAGGCAATACAGAGCATTATAATTTATATTATAAGTTTTCATTTAAAATACAATTTGCAAAATTAACCGACTTACCAGAACTTATTGTATCGTACGATGGCACATCAAAAGTCCTTACAACGTCTGTTAAGGATATTGAGGATTCAGAGTTAATAAAACGTTGCGTATATGGACAAACTATCTTCAATTATCAAATGAACCTCGATACAGAGGAAAAAGAAGATTATTTCAATGCTATTGAGTTTGATAAAGCATTCCCAATTTTTAGTTTACCATTAGCCAGAGCATTAGAGATACCTATTGAAGAACCAATTAGACCAGCTAATAAATACCAAAAGTATGTAGCACTTATTAATAATTTTGCAACCAATTATTTGTTTGCAGAAGATTTTAAAGCCATTTTCCCGTTTAAAAACGATGCATTTATTGATGTGCCTCTCAACCGTATTAATCACATTGACCCACAAGTAGGATTATTAGAGTTTGGTAAAGACCAATATGGTAACAAGAAAACCCATTTAGTGCCTAAATTGGCAATGAATAACCTTAACCCATACAAACGACCAAACAACCAAAATATTAAGTTTTTCTTTGTGTACCATACCTCGCATAAAGAAGCAATTAAAACATTTTACAACAACCTTAAAACTGGTGTTACGGCAGATAAAAAATATTTTAAAGGGATTGAGGCTTATGTAAACATTAAGGCTTCAACTTCTAAAGAGCATTTTATAGAGTTTACCAACGAAAGCGACCCAATTCCAGAAATTACAGAAAAGTTAGAAAACCTTTCATTCGACCACGATACTGTACGTTATGCAGCGTTTTATTTAAGTCCTTTCGATAAGTTTACACCAAATCCTGAAGACCGAGAAATATATATTCAAATCAAAGAACTCTTTCTAAATGAAGGCATTGTTACACAGGTTGTAGATTATGAAAAAATGGTGGTCAATATCGAGAATCAATACAACTTCCAATTCTCATTACAAAATATGGCATTGGCAATTCACGCCAAATTAGGTGGCGCACCTTGGAAACTTGCAGTAACCGATAAAAAAGAATTAGTAATAGGTGTTGGTGCATTTACCAATCAAGGCGAAAACAGACGTTATATAGCAAGTGCCTTTAGTTTTCAAAACAATGGCTTGTTTAGAAAGTTCGAGTATTTTGACCAAAGCGAAACAGACCTGTTAGCAGGTAGTATATGTAAAGCCATAAGAGATTTTACATCTGTTGCAGAAGCTGATAAAGTAGTCATTCACTTCTATAAAGAAATGAGCTACGAGGAACTAAAACCTATTATAAGAGGGATGCATACATTAGGGTTAAAAATTCCTCTCTACATTCTAAATATCAATAAAACAGAAGCAGAAGATATTATTGCTTACGACCTCAATTGGAATAAAAAGTTAATGCCAGTAAGTGGTACATACATACGTATAAGCGAAAACCAATTTTTGCTGTTTAACAATGCACGTTACCCTAATTCTCAAAGGTATGCAGATACAGATGGCTATCCATTTCCAATAAAAATTAAAATAAGCAGTCCAGATGAAGATGCTTTTGAAGATGCAGACGTCGTGTTAGAATTATTAACACAAGTATATCAGTTTAGCAGATTGTATTGGAAATCACTACGACAACAGAATGTCCCAATCACTATAAAATATCCAGAAATGGTAGCACAAATAGCGCCACGATTTAATAATGGTGTTCCAGATGATGCCAAAGATGCTTTATGGTTTTTATAAAAGAATGATATGTCAAGATTAAGAAGAAAAGAAACACTTGCATCTATAATGGGTTTTGGTTTTATCCATTTTGAGTTCCATTTAATTGAAGATTATATGAATCATATGGAAACTCATTTTGAAAGAGAATTAAAAAATATAGAGGTTGAGTATGATAATTTTCAAAAATCCAAAGAGGTTGATAAATCAGAATATTCAGAGGAATATTTAGACCACATACAGGATTCCTTTATTGACAATGTTTTTATGTTTAATGATGTTTACATCAAAAATTATAGAAACGCTCAAATCATACAACTGTATTCTTTTTTTGAAGATGTTTTAAAACGTGGTTGTGATAGGTTCGCATCGTATAAACAAACAGACTACAGAGTAGATGACTTAAAGGGTAATAATGATATTGATAAGGTAAAGAAGTTCTTAAAGCAGTCAGCTAAAGTTGATTTTTCGATACTCAATCCTGAATGGAGTTTTATCGATAATTTTAGACAAGTACGTAATTTAGTTGTTCATCATAAGGGTATAATTAAAAACAACGATACCGTCAATAATAGTGATAAAAAGTTCAATAACATTAAGAGTTTTAGCAAAGGTAAGTTTACTTTAAAACAGTATGTCTCTTCACAAAATAGATTTGAAATAGTACTTGATAATCCAAAATTCTTTAAAGAGATAGTAAATAACATTGAAAGTCTATTAGATAAAATAGGCAGTAAAGAAATGCCTTTAAACGAAGTAAAATAGAGTATGTCAAACCCAATAAAACAACATTATATTCCACGTTCATATTTAAAGAACTTTGGAATTGAAGGTAGAAAAAGAAATTATTTTGTTGATGTTTATAAAACTGATGATGATATTCTTTTAGAACAGATTAGTACTAAAGATATTTGTTTTGAGAAAAACATATATACTATTCCAGCAGAATCTGATGAGATTAAATATGCATTAGAAAAACATTACGCTGAAAATGTAGATAGTGAATTTCAAAAGGTCTATTCTCTGCTTATTGATGAAAAAACTTTAACGGTAACCCAAGAACAAAAAATACAGATACTCTACGTTTGTCTCTCGCTATATTTTAGAACACCAAGAATTTTAAATCTTCAACGGAGTATGAATAATCAAATTTTTGATAGAGCAGCTCATACAGCAGATGAAGAAGGATTGATAAAAATGAACTTATATGGTGAAAAAATAAAGTTTCACATTGATGATATTGAAGCTGTAAAAAAAGAACATAACGAACGTTCAAGAACGGTTTTTTTAGTAAACCATTTAGAACAATGGGGGAATTTTGTAAAATATAAATATGACTGTACTATTAATGTTATTAAAATTAATGATGCGAATGCACCTCTCATAACTTGCGATAATCCTGTATCCATCAGGCATTTTGAAACAAATCGTTTTCAAGGGTTATATGACCCAAGAGCAGTAATAACTTTACCATTAGACCGCTCACATTATTTAGAAATTCATCCCAATGACTATGCAGATGGCCAAACAAGAATTAATCGTCTTACACAAGATAGAGACTATGTATTCACTACAAATGGAGTAACCCAACAGAATGCAGAAAAACTATTAATTGGTTATAAAGGAGATATTGATAAACATTTCGATATTCAAAGTCATTATGAAAAACCAGAAAATGGTGAGGAATTTGTCAAAAAAGCTAAATACAGAGCGGAACAAGCTCTAATTCTATTTGAGATTTTAAAGAAAAAAGGATTTGTTTCCAATGAATTTATTGGTAAGCTAAAAGAGTTATTAGAACACCCTTATTGTAAGGATGACATACAAATGCTGAAGTATAAAAAAGTACTTTCTAAAATGGGTAAGTGGTAGTATAATACTTTTGCAACATCATTTGCAACACCATTGCATTAAATAATTTATATATTTGTCTAAATTATATGAAAATATTTTTTTCCATATCAATGTCTATTTTATTCTTTTTTCAAGGGATAAGCATAGATATGGACTTTTGTGGTCCAATTAAAGAAATTTCAAGTGTTATTACCCATTATCAAGAACATAAAGTCTATGGCGACTCTTTCCTTGAATATGTAGTTGAAGATTACATTGACAATGATACAAAAAATGAAGGGCATCATCATAACCCAGATAAGGAGAATACACCTTTCCATTCCCATAATCAATGTTGTCACCCTTTGGTATTAATTATTGCGAACAACAATTTGGCTTTAACCAATCGACTAAAATTTGAAGAGAAAAAACAGTATAATTTACATAAAGTAAACTTCACTTCCAGATATTTGGAATCACTTTTCCAGCCACCAAGGGCATAATTCAGTTTTTTTAAAGGATAACTATATCCAATTTTGAGCCTAAATGGTTCTTTTTATTTCGTACAATTCTATTTCTTATATCAGAATTGTATCGAATAGTTTAACTGAATTAATACATTTTCTATGATTAATAAAATCATTGATTTTTCAATCAATAACAAATTCATTATTGGTTTGCTAACGCTTACCATTGTTGGAGCAGGTATTTGGAGTATGACCCAAGTACCAATCGATGCTGTTCCAGATATTACCAATAATCAAGTACAAGTCATTACACAAGCACCCAATTTAGGTACAGAGGACATTGAGCAATTTGTAACCTATCCTGTGGAAGTCGCAATGAGTAACTTACCTGAAGTAAAGGAAATCCGTTCCATTTCTCGTTTTGGCTTGTCTGTGGTTACTATAGTTTTTGACGATGATATGGGAACGTATCTACCGCGTCAATTAGTAGCTGAAAAACTAAACGAAGTCAAAGAACAAATTCCGAGTGGTTTTGGCGAACCAACTATGGGTCCTATTTCTTCTGGTTTAGGAGAAATCTATCAATACACACTTAAAGTAAAACCAGAATATAAAGACAAATATTCGGTTACTGATTTGCGTACAATGCAAGATTGGATTGTACAGCGTCAAATGGCTATGGTAGAAGGTGTTATTGAAGTAAACGCAATAGGTGGAAAAATTAAACAGTACGAAGTTGCTGTAGACCCAAACGAACTAAAAGCTATTGGTTTAACAATTACCGATGTTTTTGAAGCTCTTGAAGCCAACAATCAAAATACAGGTGGTGCATACATTGAAAAGAACCATCAAGCCAATTTTATTCGTGGCGAAGGCTTGGTGCGTAGTTTAGAGGATATTAAAAAGATTACGGTTAAAAACACAAACAATATTCCAATTACCGTAGGCGACATTGCAACGGTACAATTTGGTGCTGCTATTCGTTATGGCGCTTTAACCCAAGATGGCGAAGGCGAAGTAGTTGGTGGTTTGGTTATGATGCTTAAAGGCGCTAATTCAAACGATGTTATTGAGAATGTAAAAGTGCGAATGGCTCAAATTGAAGAATCATTGCCTGAAGGCGTGATTATTGAACCTTTATTAGACCGTAGTAAATTAATAGCAGAAACGACATCAACGGTAGCTGGAAACCTTATGGAAGGCGCATTAATAGTCATTTTTGTACTTATCTTTTTATTAGGAAACTGGAGAGGTGGTTTAATAGTAGCTTCAACAATTCCATTATCACTATTATTCGCATTTATACTAATGAATGTTTTTGATGTTTGGGCTAATTTAATGAGTCTGGGAGCAATAGATTTCGGAATTATTGTCGATGGTGCTGTAATTATTGTAGAAAGTACAGTTTTTCTTATTGCATCACAAGTATTAAAGAAAAGGAAATTGACATCCAAAGAACGCGATGGCGTTGCAGCAGATGCTTCAAAAAAAATGATGAATGCTGCCTTTTTCGGCCAGCTGATTATCCTAATTGTATTTCTACCAATATTAGCATTAGAAGGCATTGAAGGAAAAATGTTCAAACCAATGGCATTGACTTTCATTTTTGCAATGATTGGTGCAATGGTACTTTGTTTGACGTATGTACCAATGATGTCTGCCTTGATTTTAAGAGCACCAAAAAATGACAAACAATCGTATGGCGATAAATTTGTGCATTGGGTAGAACGTAAATACCAACCGCTATTAGAAAAAGCCTTAAAGAAAGGAAAATTAATAATTGGTGTTTCTGTTGTATTATTTGGTATTGCAGTTTTTATGTTTACAAGAATGGGTGGCGAATTTATTCCACAATTAGATGAAGGTGATATTGCATTTCACGCCATCTTAAAACCCGGTAGCTCACTTACAGAAACGATTGAAACAACTACAAAAATTGAACAAATTGTAAAAGCAAAGTTTCCAGAAGTTGAAAAAATAGTCAGTCGAATTGGTGTTGCAGAAATTCCAACAGATCCAATGCCAATGGATATTGCTGATGTTTTTGTAATACTGAAACCAAAAAGCGAATGGACTACTGTAGAGACAAAAGATGAACTCATTGAAAAAATGAAAGAAGCTGTTGAAATAATTCCTGGTGTTAACTATGAATTTACACAACCCATTGAAATGCGTTTTAATGAATTACTTGAAGGTGTTAGAGAAGATATTGCTATTAAACTTTATGGAGAAGATATAAATCTACTGTCTCAAAAAGCAGAAGAAATATCTAAAATCATTGCTGGTACAGAAGGTATTGGCGATATGAAAGCGGAAGCTACAACGGGTTTACCACAAATGACAATTACGTATAACAGAAGTAAATTGGCACAATACGGACTTCAAATAAATACATTAAATCAAATTGTGCAATCAGCTTTTGCAGGAGGAATAGCAGGAACTATTTTTGAAGGCGAAAAGCGATTTGATTTGGTGGTTAGGTTAAGTTCTCATAATCGTAAAGACATAACAGATGTGCAAAATTTGTATATCAACTTGCCTTCTGGTGCGCAAATTCCATTACGTGAAATTGCGGATGTTAGCTACAAAGCTGGTCCAATGCAAATCAGTAGAGACAATACCAACAGAAGAACTTATGTAGGTGTCAATGTTAGAGGTCGTGATGTAAAATCATTGGTAGAAGAAATTAAAACTAAATTAGATGCACAATTAGAACTGCCTTCTGGTTATTTCATTCGTTATGGTGGTGCTTTTGAAAATTTAGAACGTGCCAGTAACCGTTTACAAACTGTTGTTCCTATTGCCTTGTTACTCATTTTTGTACTGATTTATTTTGCATTAAAATCCTTACCACAAACCTTGATGATTTATATAGCAATCCCAATGGCAACCATTGGAGGTGTTGTAGCGTTATGGTTGCGTGATATGCCTTTTAGTATTTCGGCAGGTGTTGGTTTTATTGTGTTGTTTGGTGTTGCAGTATTAAACGGATTAGTAATGATTAGTGGTTTGAATGAGTTAAAAGAAGAAGGAGTTACCAATCTAAAAGATAGAATTATAGAAGGTACAAAGCGAAGAATCAGACCTATAATGTTAACTGCTTTTACAGATGTTTTAGGCTTTCTACCTATGGCAATTTCAGCATCGGCTGGTGCAGAAGTTCAGCGACCTTTAGCAACCGTTGTAATTGGTGGTTTGTTAACCTCTACACTATTAACATTATTCGTTTTACCTATATTATATCATTGGGTAGAAAACAAATCATTCAATTTTAGGGCTAACAAAAAGGTAATTACAGTTACTGCTATGGTGGCTTTTATGTTTTTGTTGCCAATAACAGGAAATGCGCAAAAAATAAATGATTCGTTACCAATTATTTCGATGCAAGAAGCTGTAAAATTGGCTAAAGAAAACTATCCAAGTTTAAAACAACAACAACTCGAAATTGATAAGCAACAACAATTAAAAGGAACTGCTTTCGATTTTGGTACTACCCAAATTTTTACGGGAGGTGAAGAAATCAATAACGGAAATGGTATTTACACCACTATTGGAGTTGGTCAATCAAATATTGATGTATTTGGTATAGCACCAAAGAGAAAATTACTGGAGCAACGCATTCAGTTAGCTCAAAAAGCGTTTCAGCTTTCAGAATTAGATTTAGAACTGGAAGTAAAGAAAGCGTGGGCAAATGCTTTACAGAGTAAAAGGAATTATAATTTATACAAAGAGTTAGATTCCATTTATACCAACTTTGAAAAAGCAGTTGCTTTAAATTATGAAGTAGAAGCCATTTCTAAACTGGAATATGCAGCAGCCAAAAATCAAGCCTTACAGATTCAGAATAAATTTTTGCAATCAAAAAGCGAATATGTTATTGCTTTACAACAATTAAACTTGTGGTTGATTTCAGATGATTTTTATACGGTTTCAGATGAAATTGATATAGCGAGCGAAATAAATGTAGAATCCTTTAGTATAGAAGCACACCCTTTATATACTGTTTCTCAACTTCAACTCGCAGAGGCAGAAGCAAACTTTAAAGCTGCCAAAGCTGAAAATTTACCAAAGTTAAACCTTCAAGGTGGTTTGCAAAAAGTAAACGGAAATTCAGGGTTTTATACCTATCAAGCTGGTATTTCCATACCGTTTTTATCTGGTACAACAAAAGCACAAGTTAGAACTGCAAAAATTGATAGGCAAATTGCCGAATCAAATATGCAGTTCAAGCAAAAGGAAGTGCAATCTAAATTTAATCAAGCCAAAGAAAATCACCAAAAATGGAAAACATCTTGGCTGTTCTATAAGGATGAAGTATTACCACTTATTAAAGAACAAAAAACTGGTGCTTTGTTTGCTTATAAAGAAGGAGAGATTGATTACACAGCGTTTACACAACTTATAAAAGAAGCTATTCAATCAGAACTGGAAGCTCAAACAGCGTTAGCAAACTATTTAGAAAGTACATTTCAATTACAATATTTTAATCAATAAGACAATGAAAAACACACAATATATAATTTTAGCACTACTAACAGTTTCATTTTTAGTTGTTGCTTGCGGAAATAAAGAAAGCCATAAGGAAGGTGATGGTCATTCCCATAACGAGGAACAAAAGATTGAAGAAAACGATGACCATAGCGAAGGCGAAGAAGTGATGCTTTCACAACAACAGTTTGAAGCTTTAAAAATGAAGATAGACACCATTGCATTGCGTAATATGAGTGGTTATGTAGAAGCAAATGGCACATTGGAAGTACCACCACAAAGTGAAGCAGCAATAACTTCTGTAGTTGGTGCAAATGTGTTATCCATAAAAGTGATTGAAGGAGACAAAGTGAATAAAGGTCAAATTGTGGCATATCTTTCACATCCAAATATTATTCAAATGCAAACCGATTATTTGAATGCTTTTAGCAATAGTAATTTTTTAAAGAAGAACTTTGAGCGTCAACAAAAATTATATGATGCGGGAGTTGGCTCTGGTGCAAATTTTCAAAAGGCCGAAGCCGAATATGATGCCTCTAAAGCTATGGTAAATGGATTGGAAGCGCAGTTGAAACTATTAAACATAAATACGTCATCAGTACGAAATGGAACAATTGCTCAAAGTATATCATTACGCAGTCCTATTGAAGGCTATGTGCAAAAGGTAGAAGTAAAAACAGGACAGTATGTTGAACCACAAACTGAACTCTTTGAAATTGTAAATACACATCACGTTCACGCTGATTTAATGGTCTTTGAAAAAGATGTGTATAAAGTTAAGAAAGGTCAAAAAGTAAGCTTTAATATACAAACAATGCAAGATGAAGAATTAACAGCAGAAATCTATTCCGTAAGCAAAACATTTGAAGATGACCCTAAAGCAGTACACGTACACGCTGAAATTGAAAACAAGAAAGGTAACTTAATTCCTGGAATGTATATCCAAGGTAAAATTCAAGTAGAGAACACCAAAACAAAAGCACTTCCTGAAAGTGCGATAGTAAAAGAAGGTGATAGATTTTTCGTGTTTTCGGCAGAAAAAGAAAATGACGATTGGAGTTTTAAACCTATTGAAGTGCTTTTAGGAGCAAAAGATGGCAATTGGGTAGCTGTTCAATTTACTGAAGAACAAGATAAAATCACAAAATTCGCTTATAACAATGCGTATTATTTAATAGCCGAAATGAAAAAAGGAGAAGCAGAACACGAACATTAGATTATGCAAACCATAGAACAATTATTAGAGTTAAAAAATATTCGCGTTACGGCAATGCGTTTATTGATTTATAAGTTTCTTGTAAATAAACAAGTAGCAGTAACATTAAGTGATATAGAAAATGCTTTTGAAAAAGCAGATAGAACTACATTGTACAGAACTATTAAAACATTCGAGGAAAAAGATATTGTGCATCAAATAGATGATGGTACAGGTATTACTAAATATGCTTTATGTGAACAAGGTTGTAGTTGTGATATAAATAAAGATTTACACTTACATTTCCATTGTAACAATTGTAATGAAACCATTTGCTTAACAGACCATAAAATACCAAAAATTAAAGTGCCTGATGGCTTTGTTTCAGAAAATGTAAACTTGGTTGTAAAAGGTATATGTGATAAGTGTAGTGGATAACAAATGCACTTCCATTGCACTAACGATTGTACTACTTTTATTCAAAATTAATGGATATGAAGTTTAATGCTAAAATACCTAAACCTCTTAAACAGGCTTATAACGAAGAATTAAAACGATATAGTTTCTGTTTAGAAAATAAGCAGTATAGTAATGCTTGGTATCATTTAGAACGCAGTCATATCATAGGGCAATCTTACCCAATAGAACATACCTATTCACATTGGTTAATGCTAAAGTTTGGATTTATGCAAAAAGATGCTAAAGAAGTACTCGGTCAAATTATTAGGTTACTTGTTGGTGGTTGGAAATCATTTATTGACCACGTGCCACTTGGTAACACAGGCAGTGCAAACGTACCACCATTAAAATCTATGCCTATACCTAATGATATTAAAAATTTATTCAATTCAAAATGAAGAAAAAGAAAGTCAATTTAAGGGATTTAAAACCAAATTCAGAAGAACAACATTCTCACGATGATGGTCATAATCACGCTAATGGAAGTGCATTTAAAACTTATGTGCCAGCAATTATAAGTTTTACGATGCTTATGATGGGTATAGGTTTAGATTATTTTGATGTTTCTTTTTTTAAGAATTGGACTCGCATTATATGGTATGGTATTGCTTATTTACCAGTTGGACTTCCTGTTGTAAAAGAAGGCTGGGAAAGTATTAAAAAAGGCGATGTATTTACAGAGTTCTTTTTAATGTCTATAGCCACTATTGGAGCCTTTATTATTGGCGAATATCCTGAAGGTGTTGCAGTAATGTTGTTTTATGCAGTTGGGGAATTATTCCAAAATGCAGCAGTTAACAGAGCAAAAGGAAATATAAAAGCCTTACTTGATGTAAGACCAAATGAAGCTCTGGTATATCGCAACAATAATTATGTGTCTGTAAGTCCAGAAACGGTTGAAATTGGTGAAAAAGTGCAAGTACGTGTAGGAGAAAAAATCCCTTTAGATGGTATTCTACTTTCCGACAAAGGTTCATTCAACACAGCAGCATTAACAGGTGAAAGTAAACCAGATACGATTGCAAAAGGCGAAAAAGTATTTGCTGGAAGTATTAATATGGATGGCGTTATTGAAATTGAAACCACCAAAGAATTTAAAGATAGTTCCATTGCTCGAATTTTGGATATGGTACAGAACGCAACAGCTCGAAAATCTAAAACAGAATTATTCATCAGACAATTCGCTCGTATTTACACACCAATAGTTGTGTTTTTAGCAATAGGTGTTACGTTTCTACCATACTTTTTTGTAGATGATTATGTTTTTAGAGATTGGTTATACAGAGCCTTAATTTTCTTGGTGATTTCTTGTCCTTGTGCTTTGGTAATATCAATTCCATTAGGTTATTTCGGAGGATTGGGAGCAGCTTCAAAAAACGGAATTTTATTTAAAGGCGCTTCCTTTTTAGATGCAATGACCAAGATAAACACGTTGGTGATGGATAAAACTGGAACGGTTACTAAAGGTGTTTTCAAAATAAAAGAAATCAAAGCAATTGGTTGGGATGAAAAAGAGTTTATGAAGTACCTGATGGCGATGGAAGAACAATCCACACATCCTATTGCAAAAGCTATTTTAGAATATAAAGATGAAGGCGCAGATTATGAGGCTTCCGAAGTTACAGAAATAGCAGGAAAAGGTTTAAAAGGTATAGTAAATGGTAAGACTGTTTTAGTTGGTAATAAAGCCCTAATGTCAGCCAATAATATTAAAGTTTTAGAGGAAACAGAAACTATTGTAGAATCTATAGTATTAGAATCTATAGACAATGAATTTGCAGGTTATGTTGTCATTGCAGATGAATTAAAAGAAGATGCAAAAGAAACAATTACCAATTTACATAAAGTAGGTATTAATAATATAATGATGCTTTCTGGAGATAAGGATTCCATTACCCAACAAGTAGCAAGAGAATTAAATATTGAAAAGGCTAAAGGTGGTTTGTTACCAGAAGATAAATTAAATGAAGTTGAGCTTTTAAAACAAAATCCTGAAAATAAAATTGCTTTTATAGGTGATGGTATTAATGACGCACCAGTTTTAGCAGCAAGTGATGTAGGAATAGCAATGGGTGGTTTAGGTAGTGATGTCGCTATTGAAACAGCAGATGTTATCATTCAAACAGACCAACCTTCAAAAGTGGTAAAAGCGATTAAAATTAGTCGTTCCACTCGTAAAATTGTATGGCAAAACATCATTTTAGCATTTGGAGTAAAAGTAATTGTTCTGATTTTAGGAGCAGGTGGTTTAGCAACAATGTGGGAAGCAGTTTTTGCCGATGTTGGTGTGGCTTTATTAGCAATATTAAATGCAGTTAGACTACAACGAATGCGATGGAGTTAACCATTAAACTTCTGTTAAACAAAATGAACATTTGTTAAAATTTCGTAACTTCGCAAACAGTATGAAACAAGTATTCCATAAAATAATGTCTTTAGCAATGGCTTTTGTAGTGTTATGCTCTACAATGTCATTTACGCTTAATATGCATTTTTGTGGAGATGCTTTAGTAGAAACAGCTGTTTTTAATAAGGCTAAGGGTTGTGGTATGGAAATGCAAAAGCCATCTACAGAAGGATGTGCTATTACCAAGAAAAACTGTTGTAATGATGAACAATTGGTAGTTGATGGTCAAGACGAACTACAATTACAAGTTGACAAAATTTCTTTTGAACAACAAGTTTTCATTGCCTCATTGGTTTATACCTATATTAACCTTTTTGAAGGTTTAGATAACAATGTATCTTCTTTTGAAGAATATGAACCACCACTCGTCGTCAGGCAAATCTTCAAGATTGACGAGACTTATTTAATTTGATTTTTAAACAATAGACTGTTTTATCCTATGACTTTATAATGTCATAAGGATAATTTGCTGTATTCGGTGTTTTCTTAACGCCAATGTCTAACTGTTTAATAATCAAATCATATGCTTAATAAAGCAATCAAATTTCTTATAGAGAATAAACTCGTTGCAGTTCTGCTACTTGCTCTTTTTGTTGGATGGGGAACTGTAAACGCACCTTTCAATTGGGATACTGGATTTTTACCAAGTAATCCTGTGGCTGTTGATGCCATCCCAGATATCGGAGAAAATCAACAAATTGTATTTACAAAGTGGGATGGTCGTTCGCCACAAGATATAGAAGACCAAATCACTTATCCATTAACCACATCCTTATTAGGTATTCCAGGAGTAAAAACCATTCGTAGTTCGTCTATGTTTGGGTTTTCAAGTATCTATATCATTTTTGAAGAAGATGTAGAATTCTATTGGAGTCGTAGTCGTATTCTAGAAAAACTCAATTCATTACCAAGTGGTTTATTACCTGAAGGTGTTAATCCTGCTTTGGGTCCAGATGCAACAGGATTAGGACAAATATTTTGGTACACACTTGAAGGACGTGATGAAAACGGAAAAGTTACTGGTGGTTGGGATTTACAAGAGTTACGCAGTATTCAAGATTACTATGTAAAATATGCACTATCCTCTGCAAGCGGTGTTTCGGAAGTCGCTTCAATTGGTGGTTATGTTCAAGAATATCAAGTGGATGTCAACCCAGAATTAATGCGTCAATATAATATAGGATTGCATCACGTTGTAAAAGCAGTTAAGGAAAGTAATAAAGACATTGGTGCACAAACTATTGAAATTAATAATGCAGAATATTTAGTACGTGGTTTAGGTTATGTGAAATCTATTGAAGACATAGAAAATGCAGTCGTTACTTCCGAAAATTATACAGCAATACGAATCAAAGATATTGGAAAAGTCTCTTTAGGTCCAGCAACACGACGTGGGTTATTAGATAAAGAAGGTGCAGAAGTTGTAGGTGCTGTTGTTGTAGCTCGTTACGGAGCAAACCCAATGGAAGTTATTAATAATGTAAAAGAAAAAATTAATGAATTAAGTGCAGGATTACCTTCAAAAGTATTAGCAGATGGTAGAACATCACAAGTAACCATAGTGCCATTTTATGATAGAACAGAATTGATTAAAGAAACGTTAGGTACACTTAATGAAGCCTTAACATTAGAGATACTAATTACCATTTTGGTCATTATCATTATGGTATTTAATCTTCGGGCATCGGTACTTATATCTGGACTACTACCAGTTGCGGTTTTAATGGTTTTTATAGCAATGAAGTTCTTTGGTGTAGATGCAAACATCGTCGCATTATCTGGTATTGCAATTGCTATTGGTACAATGGTCGATGTTGGTGTCATACTTTCAGAAAACATTATAAGGCACTTGGATGAAGATGATGGAACAAAACCCATTAATACGGTAGTTTATAACGCCACAGCAGAAGTATCTGGTGCAATCGTTACCGCAGTAATGACAACCATAATCAGTTTCATTCCAGTCTTTACAATGATTGGCGCTGAAGGTAAACTATTTAGACCGTTAGCATTCACAAAAACCTTTGCATTAACAGCTTCAATAATTGTAGCATTGTTTTTAATTCCACCTTTTGCAGCGTTTTTATTCAGAAAGAAAAGCATAAAAACGCATTTTAAATATGCTTTAAATGGCGTTTTAATAGTATTAGGGATAATAGCAATAATCTATGGTTATTGGTTAGGATTAATATTGATAGCTTTTGGTATCACAGCATTGTTAAGTACTCAAAATAAAATAACAGAAAAACAATCCAACTTAATTAATATCATAATATGTACAACTGCAATAGTATTTCTGTTAGCGGAATATTGGAGACCTTTAGGAGTTGATAAAAGTATCTTCTGGAACCTCATCTTTGTTGGTGTCATTTGCTTTGGCTTATTGGGTGTTTTCTCATTGTTTATCAGGTATTATACTCGAATTTTAAGATGGTGTTTAGATAATAAATTACTATTTCTTTCAATTCCAACTGCAATTGTCATTGCTGGTTTTTTCATTATGAAAAACACAGGCAAAGAATTTATGCCATCGTTAAATGAAGGTTCTTTTTTATTGATGCCTACTTCTATGCCACATTCTGGTGTAGAAGAAAATAAGCGTGTTTTACAGCAGTTAGATATGGCAGTTGCCAGTATTCCTGAAATCGAAACTGTAGTTGGAAAAGCAGGTCGTACAGAATCTGCATTAGACCCAGCACCACTATCAATGTATGAAAATGTTATTCAGTATAAGTCAGAATATATGCTGAATGAAAACCGAGAACGTCAACGCTACAAAGTGAATAATGATGGCTTGTTTGAATTAAAAGATGGTCGATTTATCGCAAATCCAAATAATACAGAAAATGTCACCTTGAGCACAGTCGAAAGGTCTCAACTCATTCCAGACAATAATGGAGAGTTCTATCGAAATTGGAGACCTGAAATACAATCACCAGATGATATTTGGAACGAAATTGTAAAAGTGACCAAATTACCAGGCGTAACGTCTGCACCAAAGCTACAACCTATTGAAACCCGATTGGTAATGTTGCAAACAGGAATGCGAGCACCAATGGGTATTAAAATAAAAGGGCAAGATTTAAAGCAGATTGAAGCGTTTGGAATGCGATTAGAAGATATTTTAAAACAAGCTGAAGGTGTAAAAGATGAAGCTGTTTTTGCAGACCGTATTGTAGGTAAACCCTATTTGTTAATTGATATTGATAGAGAGAAAATTGCTCGTTATGGCGTAACCATTGAGGAAGTTCAAAATGTTTTGAAAGTGGCTGTTGGTGGTATGATATTAACACAGACAGTAGAAGGTCGTGAGCGTTATGGTGTTAGAGTTCGTTACCCAAGAGAATTAAGAGCAAATCCAACCGATTTAAAACAAATCTATGTGCCTGTTGAAAAAGGAAGCCCTATTCCTTTAAGTGAATTAGCGACTATAAAATATGAACAAGGTCCACAAGTAATTAAAAGTGAAGACACTTTTTTAGTTGGCTATGTGTTATTTGATAAAATGAATGGTTTTGCAGAAGTCAATGTGGTAGAAAATGCACAAACCTTAATTCAAGAAAAGATAGATAGTGGCGAATTGGTAGTCCCAAAAGGTATCAACTACCAATTTACGGGAACGTATGAAAACCAATTAAGAGCAGAAAAAACCTTGTCGGTTGTTGTGCCTTTAGCGTTGGCAATCATTTTCTTAATTCTGTATTTCCAATTTCGTTCAGTAGGGACATCACTAATGGTATTCACAGGTATTGCAGTTGCTTTTGCTGGTGGTTTTGTAATGATATGGCTCTATGGTCAAGATTGGTTCTTAAACTTCAATGTCTTTGGTGAAAATCTGCGCGATTTATTTCAAATGCACCCCATTAATTTAAGTGTAGCGGTTTGGGTTGGGTTTATTGCACTATTTGGTATCGCAACCGATGATGGAGTTGTAATGGCAACTTATTTAACACAAATATTTGATAGAAATACACCAGAAAATAAAAAAGAAATCAGAGCATCAGTAGTAGAAGCAGGAGAAAAACGTATTAGACCTTGTTTAATGACAACTGCTACTACCATATTGGCATTATTACCAGTATTAACATCTACAGGAAGAGGTAGTGATATTATGATACCTATGGCAATACCAAGTTTTGGTGGAATGCTTATAGCCTTAATCACTTTGTTTGTTGTACCAGTATTGTATAGCTGGAAAGCAGAAGTTCAACTTAAAAGAACATCAAAATGAAATATAAATCAATACAAATAAAAATCGTCTTGGCTCTTGGCTCTTGTTTCTTGAGTCTTTTTGCGAACGCTCAACAATTAGAAATACTTATCGATGAAGCCTTAACAAACAATCCAGAAATTCAAAAGTTTGAGTTACAATACAAAAGAGCTTCCGAAAAGGTAAACGAGGTCAACACCATTCCTAATACCGAATTTGGAGTTGGTTATTTTGTAAGTGAACCAGAAACACGAACAGGAGCACAACGCTTTAAAGTATCGGCTAAACAAATGTTACCGTGGTTTGGTACAATTACGTCAAGAGAAAATTATGTGAGTTCGTTAGCGAATGCTAAATATGAAGATATTGTTATCGCAAAGCGAAAACTAATGGCTTCGGTATCGCAATCCTATTATAATTTATACGCCAATAAAGCAAAGCAAGAGGTCTTAACTGAAAACATTAAACTATTAGAAACTTATGAGACGTTGGCATTAACTTCTGTTGAGGTTGGTAAAGCATCCGCAGTAGATGTATTGCGTTTACAAATGCGTCAAAACGAAATGCAACAACTCAAAGATGTGTTGCAACAACAATTTTTAGCAGAACAAACTAACTTCAATAATCTATTGAATAGAGGTAATGATGTTACCGTGAATGTGGTAGATAGTTTAATGATACCTTCTGAAGACTTTGATATTACTTTTGAAAAATTAGTATTACATCCTGAATTACTAAAATTTGATAAACTCTATCAATCCATAGAGCAATCAGAATTATTGAATCAAAAAGAAAGCAGTCCAATGATTGGTTTTGGATTAGATTATATCAATGTTGCTGAAAGACCAAATATGGATTTCAGCGATAACGGAAAGGATATTGTAATGCCAATGGTTTCGGTATCTATCCCAATTTTCAATAAGAAATATAAATCCCAAACCAAACAAAATGATTTGCAACAGCAGGAAATTACTGCTCAAAAACAGGAACGTTTAAATGCATTGGAAACGCTTTTAGACAAGGCGATTAACGAACGCATTTCTGCAAGAATAAGTTATGCTACCCAAGCCAAAAACCTAAAACAGGCTAAAGATGCAGAAGACATTCTAATAAAAAGTTACGAAACAGGAACCATTGATTTTAATGATGTTTTGGATATTCAAGAGTTGCAATTAAAGTTTCAAATGAACCAGATAGAATCTGTGAAGACTTACTATGTGCAAAGTACAATCATTAATTATTTAATTAAGTAAACAATGAAAACATTTAACACAATACTTCTCTTATTCTTAACTTCAATGGCATTCGCCCAAGTTGGAACAAATGGTGAAGACAGAAAAGAAGAAGGACGCCCAATTAGAGAATATAACCTTACCATAGAAAAAAATGAAATGACGCTTGGAGGTGTCACCGCAAACGGAATGACCATTAATGGTGGAATTCCAGGACCTACATTAGAATTCAAAGAAGGTGACCTCGCTATTATTAATGTAACCAATAAAATGGATGAAGAAACCTCTGTACATTGGCACGGTTTAATACTTCCTAATTTTTATGATGGTGTACCTTATTTAACTACGCCACCTATAAAAGCAAATACTACATTTCAATATAGAATACCTATAAACCAATCTGGCACATATTGGTATCATTCCCACACGATGTTGCAAGAGCAAAAAGGAGTTTATGGCTCAATAGTCATTCATCCTAAAGAAAAGACCTTGGACTATGATAAGGATTTAGTCGTAGTCCTTTCCGATTGGACAAACGAAAAGCCAATGAATGTGTTACGAAACCTTAAACGGGGAAACGAATGGTATCAGGTTAAAAAAGGGACAGCAGTACCATTAAGCAGAGTTATTAAAGAAGGTGCATTAGGCGCACAATTCAAATTTTGGCGCGATAGAATGGAAGGTGCAGACATTGCGGACGTCTATTATCCTGCGTTTTTAGCTAATGGTAAAAAACTTGCAGAATATTCAGAGTTTAAAACAGGTGAAAAAGTACGATTACGTTTTATCAACGCATCTGCTTCATCTTATTATTGGGTGGATTTTGGTGGTGGTAACCCGATGATAGTTGCGAGTGATGGTGTAGATGTAACACCAGAATATAAAAACCGATTTCTTTTTGCAATTGCCGAAACCTATGATGTTATAGTAACTATCCCAGAAGGTACATTAGAAATTACCGCAACAGCCCAAGATGGTTCTGGCAACACCTCAATCCGTTTGGGTAGCGGAAAATTGTATCCAGCTACTGTAATAGACAGACCAGATAAAGTGGCTATGATGAAGCAAATGGCAAAAATGGATATGAAGATGGGTGCACCTGCAATGGTGGGCAATCAAAAGAAAAAAACACCAGAGTTTTTGATGCAGACATATGGAATGAAGATGAAGATGGATATGAAAGACGGACAGATGAAGATGGATAATGATATGAATATGGAAATGAAAAAGGATGCGACGCCAATGAATCATATGATGTCTACAATGCAAAAGGACACCGCTTCATTTAATTATGATACACGTAAAACGTATTTCAATTATGATTTTTTAAAAGCAAAGGAAAACACCACTTTTAAGACAGATGCGCCAGTAAATGAAATTTTACTGAATCTAACTGGTAATATGCAACGCTATGTTTGGAGTATGAATGGTACACCATTGTCCGAAACAGACAAGATTAAAATTAAAAGCGATGAGGTTACAAGGATTACCCTAAATAATCTGACAATGATGCACCACCCAATGCACTTGCACGGGCATTACTTTAGGGTGATTAATGAAAATGGAGAGCGTTCGCCATTAAAACATACCGTAAATGTACCACCGATGAAAAAAGTAATTATAGAGTTCTATAATGAAGAATATGGTGATTGGTTCTTTCATTGTCACGTGCTATATCATATGATGGGTGGTATGGCAAGAGTATTTAGCTATGATACACCACGAGATGAAAGGATGAAACCTTATCCAGTACAAAACCTAATTGACGAGACAGACCATTACTATTCGTGGGGAATGCTTCGTGGAGGTTCAAACTTTAATGAACTTTTATTGATGTCAAGCAGCATCCGTAACGAATTTGCACTACGTGCCGAGTTTGATTATAACCAAAATGCCGAGATAGAAGTAAATTATAACAGATATCTCAATGATTGGGTACGCGTATATGCAGGCTTAAATACTGAAACTTCAACACCAGATTCTTATGATACATTCAATACTGTGGGATTGGTTGGAGTTAAATATTTCACGCCTTACAGATTTAATGTCGATGTGAGTATGGACCATCAACTGCGCCCAAGAATACGTTTAGACAGAGAACTATTGATTTTTCCTAGAATTTTTCTCGAAGGAGAATACGAATACAGAGCAGATTTTGGATGGGTTAATGAGTTAGAAAACAACAAATCTTATGAAGGTGAAACGCAATGGTTAATTGGAGCATCATACATCTTATCTCGAAATTTTTCAATTCAAGGGAATTATAATAACCGATATGGTTGGGGTGGCGGACTATTAGTTCGATTTTAATAATAAATAACAATTTTATATAAACAAATATTAATCTTAAAAGTAAGTCAAAATGAAAAAAGTAAAATTAGTAACAACAATTATGGTAATGGCTTTTATAAGCCTAACAACAATGTCTTGTAAAGACGCAAAAAAAGAACATAACAACGATGAAGGTCATAATACAGAAATGAATCACGACAATAGCGATGGTCATCACGATGGTAAGAAAAAGAAAATGGCAATGAATGGAGATACAAATTCTCAAACAATATTAAATGACTATTTCAACTTAAAGGATGCCTTAGTGGTAGATGATAATGCCAAAGCTAAAGAATTGGGTGCAACCCTCGCAACGTCATTAGGAAAGCTTGACATTTCAAAATTTACAGATGCCCAGCAATCAGAATTAAAGGACATTATCGAAGATGCTACGGAACACGCAGAACATATTTCAGAAAGTCCAATAGCACATCAACGTGAGCACTTTAAAGTTTTAAGTAAGGATATTACTGATATGGTAGCTATTACAGGAACACAAGTAAAACTATATGAGCAATTTTGTCCAATGTACGATGGTGGTTCAGCTTGGTTAAGTATGAGCAAGGATATTAAGAATCCCTATTATGGAAGCAAGATGTTGAACTGTGGAAAAGTCCAAAAGGAAATTAACTAAATGAAGATTTTAAAAATCATAGCAATAGTGTTGTTGGTGGCGTTTGTGGGGATTCAATTTATCCCCACAACGCGCAACCAAAGTGAAGTTGTTCCAAAAACCGACTTTATGTTGGTAAATGATGTCCCAAATGATATCAAGAACAAATTACAAGTCTCTTGCTATGATTGCCACAGTAACAATACAATATATCCTTGGTACAATAAAGTGCAACCGGTAGCCTGGTTTCTTGAAGACCATATCAAAGAAGGCAAGGCAGAATTAAATTTTAATGAATGGGATGATTATTCAAATAGAAGAAAAAACAGTAAACTAAAATCCATCATCAATCAAATTGAAAATGGCGAAATGCCCCTTTGGTCTTATACGCTAATTCACAAAAATGCCCTTTTATCGACAGGTGAAAAAGAACTTATAATTGGTTATATGAAACAAATTAAAGATAGTTTAAATTAAAATTCTGATATAAGTAGAATGGATTAGTTCATTTTTCTTTAAAGAAAAGAAAAAATAAATTCAATGAAACACACATATCACATACACGGAATGACCTGCAACGGTTGTCGCAGTCACGTTGAGGAAACACTTTCTAAAGTAGAAGGCGTTTCAAAAGCAACCGTCGATTTAGAAAAGGCAGAAGCTACCATAGAAATGGAATCGCATATTCCTATAGAAAAGTTTCAAGAAGCCTTAAAAAAGGATGGTGATAGATATAGCATTCATAAACAAGGTGAACAACATCAATATTCAAAAGATAAAAAGAAAGTGCAACCCAAAGGAAAAGGCACAGGCACATTTTATTGTCCTATGCATTGCGAAGGCGATAAAACTTATGACGAACCAGGCGATTGTCCTGTTTGCGGAATGGATTTGGTGGAAGAACAAAATCTATCCACAACTTCAGCAGAACAATGGACGTGTCCTATGCATCCAGAAATCATTAAAGACGAAGCAGGTTCGTGTCCTATTTGTGGGATGGATTTAGTACCAATGGAAGCAGATAGTTCAGCAGAGGAAAAAACGTATAAAAAACTTTTAAAGAAGTTTTGGATTGCAACCGCATTCACCTTACCAATTTTTTTAATTGCAATGAGCGAAATGCTCAATAACAATCCATTGTATGATATAATGGAACAAAAAAATTGGAATTGGATTCAGTTTGTTTTATCCATTCCAGTTGTCTTTTACGCTACGTGGATGTTCTTTGAGCGTGCTTATAGAAGCATAAAAACGTGGAATCTCAATATGTTTACACTTATTGGAATCGGTGCAGGTGTGGCTTGGTTATTTAGTGTATTTGGGATGTTGTTTCCAGATGTATTTCCTGAACAATTTAAAACTGAATCAGGCGCAGTTCACGTCTATTTTGAAGCAGCAACAGTTATTCTAACGTTAGTGCTTTTAGGTCAGTTGTTAGAAGCTCGTGCCCATAGTAAAACCAATTCGGCAGTAAAAGAACTGTTGAAATTAGCACCTAATAAGGCCATAAAAATAGTAGATGGTGAAGAAGTTGAAGTCAGTATTGACGAGATAGAACTTAATGATATTCTAAAAGTGAAACCAGGAGATAAAATTCCTGTGGATGGTGTGATAACTGAAGGCGAAACAACTATTGATGAATCTATGATTACAGGCGAACCTATTCCTGTAAACAAATCTCAAGAAGATAAAGTAAGTAGCGGAACCATTAATGGGAATCAATCCTTTTTAATGAAAGCAGAAAAGGTAGGAAGTGATACGTTACTCTCACAAATCATTCATATGGTTAATGATGCCAGTAGAAGTCGCGCACCTATTCAAAATTTAGCAGATAAAGTATCAGGTTATTTTGTGCCAGTTGTAGTTCTTATTTCTATTATCACATTTATTGTATGGTCTATTTGGGGACCAGAACCAGTTTATGTGTATGCGTTTGTGAATGCAATAGCAGTACTAATTATTGCGTGTCCTTGTGCTTTAGGTTTAGCAACACCAATGTCTGTAATGGTTGGTGTGGGCAAAGGTGCTCAAAATGGTGTATTGATTAAAAATGCAGAAGCTCTTGAAAAAATGGATAAGGTAAATACACTTATAGTTGATAAAACTGGAACTATTACAGAAGGAAATCCAACGGTAGAAACAGTAGGTGCTTTTAGTGATACTTTAAACAAAAATGAGCTACTTCAATACATCGTTTCATTAAATACCAATAGTGAACATCCTTTGGCAGAAGCGACAGTTAAATATGGAAAGGAACATAACGCAGAAATTTTAAATTCCGAAGATTTTAGTGCTGTCACAGGAAAAGGTGTTGAAGCTATAATAAAAGATAAAAAAGTAGCATTAGGAAATCCTAAAATGATGGAATATGCCAAAGCAGATATTACTTCTAAAATGAAAGACGAAGCAAAATCTTATCAAAAACAGGGTAAAACAGTTTCTTATTTGTCAATAGATGAAACCGTTGTAGGATATGTAGTTATAGGCGATAAAATAAAAGAAACAAGTGCCAAAGCGATTAAAGCACTTCAAGATAAAGGCATTGATGTTATAATGCTTACAGGCGATAATCACGATACTGCAAAAGCAGTAGCATCAGAACTAAATCTTGCAGATTTTAAAGCCAGTATGCTACCAGAAGACAAACTCAAAGAAGTAGAGAAACTACAAAAAAATGGAAAAGTAGTTGCTATGGCAGGTGATGGCATTAATGATGCACCAGCATTGGCAAAAAGTGATGTAGGTATTGCAATGGGTACGGGAACAGATGTAGCGATAGAAAGTGCTATGATAACACTCGTAAAAGGCGATTTACACGGTATTGTAAAAGCAAAAAATTTAAGTAATGCTGTAATGAAGAACATTAAGCAGAACCTATTTTTTGCACTTATTTATAACACTTTAGGTGTGCCTATTGCAGCAGGAGTTTTGTTTCCATTCTTTGGAATATTGCTCTCGCCAATGATAGCAGCTTTAGCAATGAGTTTTAGCTCTGTTTCAGTTATTGGAAATGCACTACGATTAAGAACAATTAAAGTTTAACTATAAAATCAAATAATTATGGAAAATTCAAAAGAACACTCAAACAAAGGAAATTACAAAACCTTCTTTATAATGTTGGCTTGCTCATTTGTAGCAATGTACATCACAATGTATCTAAACACCTATGCAATAGACCACGTGTGGTTTAGCTTAACCCGATTTTATATGACCTGTTTAGGTATTTCAGCAATGGCAGTAATAATGTGGTTTTTTATGCGAAAAATGTATAATGATAGAAAGAAAAACATAGCCATACTTGCAGGTAGTTTTATCCTGTTTGTAGGTGCATTAGGATTAGTAAGAACACAAGCACCAATCATTGGTGACGTACTATGGATGAAAGCAATGATACCACATCATTCTATCGCTATTTTAACAAGTGAAAGAGCAGATATTCAAGACCCAGAAGTTAAAAAATTAGCAGAAGACATTATAAAAGCACAACGTAAAGAAATAGAAGAAATGAAAGCAATGATAAAACGATTAGAGAATGAAAAATAATAAAATAGTCATATATATTGGCATACTCGTAGTAGGTGTGTTATTGGGTTGGTTGCTTTTTGGTGGCTCATCAAATGAAGAAATAGACCATAATCACGATGCGGTTGCAGCAACCAATCAAATGTGGACGTGTTCTATGCATCCACAGATTATGCAACCAGAGCCAGGCGACTGCCCCATTTGTGGTATGGATTTAATTCCTGCGGAAAGCGGAAGTGATGGCTTAATGGCAGACCAATTTAAACTAACAGAAAATGCGATGGCATTAGCCAATATTCAAACAACTGTTGTAGGCAAGGGAAATGTTGAAGGCAACACCATAAAGTTATCTGGTAAAATTGCTGAAAACGAAGAAGCCAATGCAGTACAGGTAAGTTATTTCGCTGGAAGAATTGAACGTTTGAATGTGAGTTTTACAGGCGAAGAAGTTCGTAAAGGTCAATTATTGGCAACCATTTATTCGCCAGAACTCTATGCAGCACAACAAGAATTAATCACAGCAGCTTCTTTAAAAGAATCTCAACCTGCTTTATACAAAGCAGTCCGTAATAAATTGAAATTATGGAAACTCTCTGAAAATCAAATCAACCAGATTGAAGAAACAAGAAAAGTAAAAGAAAACTTTCCTGTTTATGCAACCGTTTCGGGTACTGTTACAGAAAAATTGGTAGAGCAAGGCGATTACATCAAACAAGGACAACCCTTATTAAAAATTGCCAATCTCAACACAGTTTGGGGAAACTTTGATGTGTATGAAAATCAGATTGACCGCTTTAAAAAAGGACAGGAAGTTATGATAACAACCAATGCTTATCCTAATAAAGAGTTTAAAGGTAAAGTTGATTTCATTGACCCAGTTTTAAACACGAAAACAAGAACTGTAACCTTACGTGTTGTTTTAAGCAATAAGGACGATGTATTTAAACCAGGAATGTTTGTAACCGCAAATATTGAAGGCAGTACAGCTAAAAATGATGAAGTATTATCAATTCCTGCATCTTCTGTATTATGGACAGGTGAACGTTCTGTGGTGTACCTTAAAACAAATCCAGACCAACCTATTTTTGAAATGCATGAAATTAAATTAGGCAATCAAATTGGTAATGAATATGAAGTTGTAGAAGGTTTATTTGTTGGAAATGAAATAGTGACTAACGGAACATTTACGGTTGATGCAGCAGCACAATTACAAGGCAAAAAGTCTATGATGAATAAAGATGGTGGTAAAGTAATGACTGGACACGAAGGTCATTTAGGTATGGATAACAATGCATCTAACAAAGAAAGTGACCACACTAATATGAATGAGCGTTTGGAAGTATCAGAGAAATTTCAACAACAGTTAAATAGTGTTTACAATGCGTATATCAATTTAAAAGATGCTTTAGTAAAAGAAGATTCAATAAGTACTTCAGCAAACGCAACAACTTTATTAAATAAATTGAACAAAGTAGATATGAAATTGTTGTCAGATAATAAGGCGCATAACCATTGGATGTCATTAGAAGGCGAAATAAAATCTTCTGCAACTTCAATTTCTGAAACGTCCGATATAAAATCACAAAGAGACCATTTTAAACATTTATCATCACATCTAATCAATGCTGTACAACTATTTGGTATCAATGAAAAGGTCTATGTAGAATTTTGTCCAATGGCAGATAACAATAATGGTGCTTATTGGTTAAGCAAAGAAGAAAAAGTAATCAATCCATACTTTGGCGAAGCAATGCTAACCTGTGGTGAAGTAAAACAAGTAATAGAATAATAAATCAAGTAATAACAATTAAATTTTAAACAATGAATTTTTCAAAGAAAAATCACGAACACAAAAACAAAAATGTAATCGACGTGAGTAAAAAAGTAATTTTAAGTGTAGCTGTAATAGCAGCATTAGGTTTAACAAGTTGTAAAAATGAAACCAAAAAAGAAACAGAAACCACAACTACTGAAATGTCAAAAGATATGGCAATGACAGACCTGTCTTTTGGTGTAAGAGGAAATTGCGGAATGTGTAAAAACACTATCGAAAAAGCAGCTAACGGTGTTGAAGGTGTTGCAAGTGCTAATTGGGATGTCGATAAAAAGAAGATTGATGTGTCTTTTGATGATACAAAAACCGATGCAATGGCAATCCATAAAGCAATCGCAGCTTCAGGATATGATACCGAAAAAGTAGCAGGTGATGAAGAAGCATATGATGGTTTACCAAGTTGTTGTAAATACGACCACGAAATGATGATGAATCAATCTGGTGAAGAAGAAAGTGATGACCATTCAAATCACGACCATTAAGCAATAATGAAAGAGTCTTTTTCGGAAGGCTCTTTTTTATTCCCCACAACCCAAAACCCAGTTTTTTCGTACCTCAAAATCCTCTGTCTTTTGTGTTGTTCCGCTCACCTAACAAGTTTAGCGTTTTTTTGTCTTTAAGGTAATAGCATATTACAGCTTTGGTTTTCATAAAATCAAACCAAACTGCAATAAGCTATTCTGTTATTATTATATCATAAAACCCTAAACTCACCCAAGCTATGTTACATAATACAAGTTATAGTAGCAAAAATCCTTTCAAGGGTTTGCTATCGCAGCATTCTTATATTTTCGTAGCTATAACTGGTATTATGTAAAATATCCGCAATTCCAACGCGCAATTCCGAACATTTAACCACATTTTGAACTAACATTAAACATTTAAACATTTTAAGGTTTCTGTTAATTGATAATAATATTCGTTATCTCATTCAAGCTGCACAAAACCATCGTTAAGTCCAAGTATTCCTTACCTCAAGTCTTTGTTTGTTTCATTTCGTTAACAAATATAAAAGTCCACTTTTCCCCACCACCCAAGTCAGCGGTTATAAAAAAATAGGTTTATAAAGTGTAGTGCTACGCCATAGCATATTGCTTTTTCTCGTGCCTCAAAAAAACAAAAAGCTATTGTCTAAAAGTCCTGTATAAGTAGCTTGTTTAAATGCTGTTTTATCAAACAACTATTTAAAATGCTACCCATACAAACGCTTCACCCAACGCTCAGTACGGTACTAAAACCTATTTTTTTAAGTGTTAATTCCCCAGAAAAGTTAAAGGCATTTTCAATCAAGTTTAACTAATTTGAAAATTTAAAATAAAAAAGATGGCAAATATATGTGGCTACCTCTGCCAACCGCACAAGGCTATAAAGGTCAAGCCCTACGGGTTTTGAATAAAACTTTTTTCAATACCTTTTTTTTTGATTTAGTCATTCAATAAAAAAACTTTTATCCAAAAACCTTGACAGCCTTACCCACGCCACAACAACTATGGCTATCTTTTTTCTTTTCAAAAAAAAATAATGGCGCGAAGCGTAGCGAAGCAATTTTAAATTGGATAGCTATGTCAACTTTTGAACTAAAAACACACCAAGTCGGAAAAGCTTACTCAAACCCTCATTTTTTTATACTAAACAAAGGGCTAAACAGCGGAAAACCACTCTTAAAATCCTGTGCTAACTGTTTCGTTGTCACTACTACAACAGAAGAGGTAAAACACACACTTTTTAACTTATCTATGATGTTACAAATAGGCGGTTTTTACGCTTACCATTTAAAAGGAAGTGTTATTCCGTTTATTTCAATAGATGATTGCAGAAATACTCTAAAAAATAGTTTTATATCATTAATAAATAATGAATTTCAATTGCAAAAGCATATTAATATAGTGTCAGCGATTAGTAAAAAAGAAGCCGAACTTCAAAAAGTCATTTCAAAAATGGCAGATTTGAAAGTATCATACATTCAAAGTTTATTTTCTAAAATGCAAAAAGAAGCAATCTAAAGCAACAAAATCCATATCTAACGAATAGCATAAAACTTGCCATATATTCAGTCGGAAGGTACAACTTCGTGTTAAGTCCGTACCAAGTCCGAAGAAAATTATGTTTCATTAAAATTATTTATGTTATGGGTAAAATTGCTCAAGGTATTTTAGGAGGGCTTTCAGGTAAGGTTGGAAACGTTATCGGTGGAAGCTGGAAAGGAATTGATTACATTAGAATTAAACCCTCAAGTGTAGCCAATCCAAGAACTGTTGGTCAAGTAAACCAAAGAACCAAGTTTACTGCCACTTTAGAATTTTTACAGGCTGTAAAGCCTTTTATTAAGTTAGGTTATAAAGGGTTAGCTGTTAAGAAAACAGAATTTAATGCTGCGATGTCGTATGTGTTGAATAATGCGATTACAGGTACTGAACCTAACTTTGTTGTTGACTATCCGAACGCTTTAGTAAGTCGAGGAGGTTTATCTGGTGCGTTAAACCCAACGACTGATTTAGCAACTGCTGGAGAAGTTACCTTTGATTGGGATGATAACTCTGCTGAAGGTAATGCAAATGCTACTGACAAGTCAATGTTATTGATTTACAACCCCTCAAAAAAGGAATCTATTTCTTTACTTGATGGAGCCGACAGAACTGTTGGTTCTCAAATTGTTCCAATCCCAACAACTTATGCAGGAGATACAGTAGAGCTATTTATGGCGTTTATTACTGCTGATGGTAGTCAAGTATCAAACAGTATTTATTTAGGCTCTGGAACAGCTAATTAATGCTTGGTGTTTTTGTTTGGAAACCGCTCTAATCGAGCGGTTTTTTTTATGCTATATTTGTTGCTCTATTTATTAATAGTTGTTGCTAATCTTCTCTTTTTATATGTTTTTTGTATGCTATTTGTTGCCCATATGCAGTATTACCAATGAATACAGGGTTAGTTATATATTG
>NZ_QLLO01000011.1:0-80000 GCF_003259525.1 Olleya aquimaris | reverse complement strand
TTGCTTGTCTAGAGTCTAACCCACAATGTGGGGACAGTGCTTGGTGGGTAGTTTGACTGGGGTGGTCGCCTCCAAAAGAGTAACGGAGGCTTCTAAAGGTACCCTCAGCACGCTTGGTAACCGTGCGTAGAGTGCAATGGCATAAGGGTGCTTGACTGAGAGACCTACAAGTCGATCAGGTTGGAAACAAGAGCATAGTGATCCGGTGGTTCCGCATGGAAGGGCCATCGCTCAAAGGATAAAAGGTACTCCGGGGATAACAGGCTGATCTCCCCCAAGAGCTCATATCGACGGGGGGGTTTGGCACCTCGATGTCGGCTCGTCACATCCTGGGGCTGGAGAAGGTCCCAAGGGTTGGGCTGTTCGCCCATTAAAGTGGCACGCGAGCTGGGTTCAGAACGTCGTGAGACAGTTCGGTCTCTATCTACAGTGGGCGTTAGAAATTTGAGTGGATCTGACTCTAGTACGAGAGGACCGAGTTGGACTAACCTCTGGTGTATCTGTTGTTCCGCCAGGAGCATTGCAGAGTAGCTACGTTGGGAAGGGATAAGCGCTGAAAGCATATAAGCGCGAAACCCACCACAAGATGAGATTTCTTTAAAGGGTCGTGGGAGATGACCACGTTGATAGGCTATAGGTGTAAAGGCAGTAATGTCATAGCCAAGTAGTACTAATAACCCATAGACTTATTGTACGCCTGTTTTTTATAGAGTATAAATATTATTTTCATGAATCATTTTTTCAATATGTTATTATATACGGTAAAGTAGGTAAAACTACATACACCGAAAGATTTAAGGTGATTATAGCGATGGGGCTCACCTCTTACCATTCCGAACAGAGAAGTTAAGCCCATTTGCGCCGATGGTACTGCATTGTGGGAGAGTAGGTCGTCGCCTTTTTTGAAAACCCTTCATAGAAATATGAAGGGTTTTTTTGTTTTTTATATTTAGTAAAGAATAAATAATTATCTTGATTTTTTACTATCAAATAGGCTGTTTAATATTGTATTTAAACCTTTGAATGCAAAAAATATAGCTAGAGCGCATGTTACTATAGCTATGATTAGTAGAGGAATATAAAAGGAACGTTCTCTATTACTTAATATTACATGCAATAATGTTGGTCCAGTAAACATAAGTGCTAATGAAATCACCATTTGTTTTAATCCTTTAACTAGTATTTCTTTATCTGTAGATTTAGTTTTCATTGTTATGATGTTTTATTGCATTACGGACATTTTTATGGTGTTGTAATAAACTTTCTGCTTTATCTCTGGAAACGTTTAATTCTGACATTATCATATTTATACCTCTATCTACTAGTTTATGGTTGCTAAGTTGCATATCAACCATTTTATTTCCTTTTATTTTACCTAATTGGATCATTGTGGTTGTTGAAATCATATTTAAAACTAATTTCTGAGCAGTACCAGCTTTCATTCTAGAGCTACCAGTAACAAATTCTGGACCTACTATAACTTCTATAGGATATTTAGATACTTGACTTAGTGGACTGTTTTTGTTGCATGTAATACATCCAGTAATTATGTTATTTTGATTGCATTTTTTTAATGCTTCTATAACATATGGTGTTGTGCCAGATGCTGCAATACCAATAACAACATCTTTATTTGAAATGTTTTGGTTTTTTAAATCTTCCCAACCTTGAGTTGTAGAATCTTCAGCAAATTCTACAGCTTTTCTGATAGCAGTGTCACCACCTGCTATTAAACCCATTACTAAATCGAAAGAGACACCGAATGTTGGTGGACATTCTGATGCATCTAAAATTCCTAGTCTACCACTTGTACCAGCACCTATATAGAAAAGTCTTCCACCATCTTTAAGTTTTAACACTATTTGATCTGTCAATTTTTTTATTTGTGGGATTGCTTTATCTACTGCATCTGGAACTGTTTTATCTTCTTTATTTATATTTTGAAGCAATTCCAAAACTGACATATTTTCTAGATGATTGTAATTTGAATCAGATTCTGTAGTTTTTATGAAATCCATAGTCTCTTTGTTAGTTCTGTTTTGCGTTAGCGATTGAACGGTTTGTCTGAGCTCCTCGCAGAGAGCGAGTAGTGAAAGCGCGACCCTCGTGGTAACGCCATAATTATTTTATTCTACAATATAAGTAAATTGATAAGCTTGTGAAACCCTAAAATACCCAAGTGGGAAATTGTCTGGGTTTGTAATATTTACGCAATTACCTCTTACGGTTGCTGGTTGCGTCTCGAAAGGTCCACCTCCATCTTCTGCTGTTTGTTGTAAAAGTAGAAACATGAATTGATAGAACTGTTTTGAAACTCCATAATTATTTATAATTACTTGGTCGCCTGCTTCTAAATCTTCTTCGGTGTAAAAAGCGAATATTTGATTTCCGTCCGTAAACTCGTCATCATAGACTTCTAATACTAGATATTCTGGAATATCGCTTATGAATTCATAAAAATAATAATTTTCAATATTCTCGGGATCTGTATAATAAGCTTTAAGCTCTATATCTTCACCAGAAAATCCACCCTCATTATTTTGCTCTATGTAGTCTATTGGTGTAACTGATTTTAGTATTTCTGTACCAATATAAGTTTCTCCGTTGTAGTTTATGCTTAGTGTGTATTCTTGGTCTACTACAGGAATAAAGTTAGTTGTTTTATATATGCCTGAGTTTCCATCTTCTGAAAAATTAAAAGTGTTTCCGTTTGTATCTTCTACTGTTACAATAGCGTTGTTTGCTGGTGGAACTTCTGAATCAAAAAATGGTGCTGATAAGGTTAATTTTATTTCTTGATTACTACCATCTGTTCCATCAAACCAATTTAACGAGGCTTCAATGACTAGTTTTGGATCTGAAGTTGGTACTTTTAAATCGATGACATCTTCACAATTGAATACTATTAATATCAACAATAAGTACAATGATTTATTTATTATGTTATGTCTTATGTTTTTCATCTTATTAAAATTTAAAATTATAAGAAACCGATGGTATAACACCAAATATGGCTAATCTTGTAGCTTCATTTACTCCAGTATTTCTGTTTTCTCCAAAACTAATTGAAGCTGCATTACGACGATTATATATATTATATACACTAAATACCCAATAGCTTTGCCAACCGTTAGTTTTTTCTGGTTTTGGTGTGTAATTAGCAGAAAAATCTAAACGATGATAGCTAGGGAGTCTATCTGCATTACGATTACTATAACTTGGTATACTTACACCATTATATACGTATTGCCCATTAGGATAGGTTGTAGGTTGTCCTGTTTGGAATAAAAAATTGGTATTAAATTTCCATTTTTTATTTAAATCATAACTTCCGGTAATTGATATATCATGAGTTTTATCAAATGCTGTATTATACCAATTACTATTGTTTATGCCTAATTCGGAAGAAGTTCGTCCTGGAGTTTTTTGTTCGGATTTAGATAGGGTGTATGCCAACCATCCTTTTAAGCGTCCTTCATTTTTTCTTAATAATATTTCTAAACCATAAGCTCTGGCTTCTCCATTTAAGATGACTTGCTCTATTGCATTATTTGCAATTAAATCTGCACCATCTATATAATCTATTCTATTTTTAATTTTTTTGTAGAAACTTTCAACTTCTAATGAATATTTATCGTCATTTATAGTTCTAAAATAACCTATAGCAACTTGATCCAAAAGTTGTGGTTTAACATATTTTCCACTAGGCGTCCAAATATCTAAGGGTGTTGGAGACGAAGTATTTGATAATAAATGCAAGTATTGTGTCATACGATTATAACTTGCTTTTACTGAAGCATTTTCATTTAACTGATAAGCTAAAGATAATCTAGGCTCTAGATTTACAAAACTCTCAATGATATCGCTTCTATCAAATGTTTCTACGTCAATAGGTGTTGCTTTTTCATAGATTTGAAAATCGTCATTAAATACTACAGGTTGGTTATTTTCATAAATATTTAATTCGTCTTGACCTAAACGTAAAAAGGAGCTAAGTCTTAATCCATAACTAAGAGATAATTTATCATTAATATCATGCTCAGCATCTATATAAATAGCATTTTCAAATGCGTATTTATCTATTAATTTAAATGAATTTATTCCAGAAGTTGGAGTAGAGGGTTCAATTTCTCCTGGATTAAATTTGTAATAGATACTATTTAGCCCATATTGAAGTTTGAATCCATCCGAAACATAATGTTTAAAATCGTATTTAAAATTGAAATTTTGAATGCCTGAATTCCAGTCAAATTCCACAAAGTTTAGTTTTAAACCATAGTAATAGTCAGAATAGATTAATGACATGTTTGAAAACAATTTGTCTGAAAATAAATGATTCCATCTAAAATTAATAACAGAATTACCATAAGTATTGTCAAAACTATCTGCAATTCTAAATACGTCACGACCAAAATAGCCAGATAAATAAATGCTATTATCGTTGTTTAAATCATAACTAAGCTTAGTATTTAAATCATAAAAATAGGCTACGTTATCTATATCAAAAAGTGGCAAAAATAGATGCGCATAACTACTACGTCCACCTAATAAAAAAGATCCTTTATCTTTTTTTAATGGTCCTTCTGCTAACAATCTACTAGAAACAATACCTATACCACCATTTAATTGAAACTTTTTACTGTTACCTTCTTTTTGATATATATCTAATACAGAAGAGACACGTCCGCCATAACGCGCAGGAATACCGCCTTTATAAAGTTTTAAATCTTTGATAGCATCCGGATTGAATACCGAAAAGAATCCAAATAAATGTGACGAATTAAATACTGTTGCTTCATCTAACAAGATTAAATTTTGATCGGCAGCTCCACCACGTACATTAAATCCTGAAGCACCTTCTCCAGCATTTGTCACTCCAGGAAGTAAAGTAATGGCTTTAATCACATCTGCTTCACCTAAAACTACAGGAATCTGTTTAATGGTTGAAGATTTTAAAGCATTAACACTCATTTGAGGTTTTTTAATGTTGAGTTTTTCAACATTTTCTGTGATGATAACTTCATCTAGATTTTCAAAAGATTCTTCAAGACTAAAGTTTTTTGTGATATTACTATCTAGTGTAATTGTTTCTGTGATTTCTGAAAATCCTAAGTAGGAAACAATCACTTTATAAGTCCCTTTTGGTAATGTTATTGAGTAAAAACCATACTCGTTTGTTACTGCTCCAGTTGTTAATTCTGGAATGATAACGTTTACACTAATTAAAGATTCATTACTACTAGCTTCTGTTATTTTACCACTTAATGTGAATTTTTCTTGTGCATTTACCGAAGTATATAAAAATAAGGTTAAGAGTAAAAAGCTAGAGAAGAGTTTCATATTTTATTTTTGAAAAGTAAAAGTAAAAAAAAAGCTCCCTATAAGGGAGCTTTTAACATATTCTTACAATGTATTAAATACTTTTTAATAAGTCGTTAAACAACTGTATTGGACGCATTGCTTTTACTGTTAATGCTTCATTAGGCGCATAGTATCCTTGAATATCTACAGCTTTACCTTGTATATCATTTAAAGCATTTATAATGGTGTCTTCTTCTGCTTTAAAAGCTAGAGCAACAGGTCCAAATTGTGCTTTTAAGTCTGCATCTTTATCTTGGTTTGCTAAGGCTTCTGCCCAATACATTGCTAAATAAAAATGACTACCTCTGTTGTCAATCTCTCCTACTTTTCTAGATGGTCCTTTTTTGTTTTCTAATAATTTTTCTGTCGCGTCATCTAATGCATCACCTAAAATTTTGGCTTTAGGGTTATTATTTACTTCGCTGTAATGTTCTAAAGATACAGCCAATGCTAAAAACTCTCCTAAACTATCCCAACGTAAGTGGTTTTCTTCAACAAACTGTTGTACGTGTTTTGGAGCAGATCCACCAGCACCAGTTTCAAATAAACCTCCACCATTCATTAATGGTACTATAGATAACATTTTTGCAGATGTCCCAAGTTCTAATATTGGAAATAAATCTGTTAAATAATCACGTAACACGTTTCCAGAAACAGAAATTGTGTCTTGTCCTGCTTTTACTCGTTTTAAAGTAAATTCTGTTGCTTTTATTGGAGATAAAATATGAAGTTCTAAACCTTCAGTATTATGATCTTTTAAATAGGTATTTACTTTTTTAATTAATTCAGCATCATGAGCTCTGTTTTCGTCTAACCAGAACACAGCAGGAGTTTGTGAAGCTCTAGCACGTGTAACAGCTAATTTTACCCAGTCTTGGATAGGAGCATCTTTAACTTGGCACATTCTCCAAATATCACCAGTTTCTACTGTATGCTCAATTAACACGTTTCCGTTTGTATCAATCACTTGTACTTTTCCGTCTGCAGCAATTTCAAAAGTTTTATCGTGAGAACCGTATTCTTCAGCTTTTTGAGCCATCAGTCCAACGTTTGGAACTGTTCCCATGGTTGTTGGATCAAAAGCACCATGCTCTTTACAAAAATCGATAGTTGCTGTATAGATTCCTGCATAGCTACTATCTGGTATTACCGCTTTTGTGTCCTGAGATTTACCCTCTGCATTCCACATTTGTCCAGAATTTCTAATCATTGCTGGCATTGATGCATCTATAATTACATCACTTGGTACATGTAAGTTTGTAATCCCTTTATCACTATCTACCATTGCTAAAGCAGGTTTTGCTTTGAAAGCAGCATCAATGTCTGCTAAAATAGTGTTGTGTTCTGTTTCTGATAACTCGTTTAAATTACTTAATAAGTTACCAAATCCATTATTTACATCTACACCAATTTTTTCGAAAGTAGCGCTATGTTTAGCAAAAACATCTTTAAAAAACACACGAACAGCGTGACCAAATATAATTGGGTCTGATACTTTCATCATGGTTGCCTTCATATGTAACGAAAACAATACACCTTTATCCTTTGCGTCCTTAACTTGTTCTTCTAAAAAGTTTAATAATGCTTTTTTACTCATTACAGAAGCATCAATAATTTCACCTTTTAAAAGCGCTAAATTATCTTTTAAAATGGTTGTGTTACCATTGTTATCTGTATGTTGAATTTTTACAGTGTTAGCTTCAGTTAAGGTTACAGACTTTTCGTTATGTGCAAAATCTCCAGCAGACATTGTTGCTACATGAGATTTAGAGTCTTTAGACCATTTACCCATTGAGTGTGGGTTTTTCTTGGCGTAATTTTTAACTGCTTTAGGAGCACGTCTATCAGAGTTACCTTCACGTAAGACAGGGTTTACTGCACTACCTTTTATTTTGTCGTAACGCTGTTTAGCGTCTTTTTCTTTGTCGTTTGTTACTTCTTCAGGATAGTTTGGTATAGCGTATCCTTGGTATTGAAGTTCTTTTATAGCTGCTTTTAACTGAGGTATAGAAGCACTAATATTTGGTAATTTTATAATGTTTGCTTCTGGTGTTTTTGCCAATTCTCCTAAAAAAGCTAAGTCGTCTGATACGCGTTGCTCTTCTGTTAAATAATCGGGAAAAACTGCTAATATACGTGCAGCTAAAGATATGTCTCTTGTTTCTAATCCAATTCCAGAGGACGCTGTAAACGCTTGAACAATTGGTAAAAATGAGCGTGTTGCTAATGCAGGAGCTTCGTCTGTAATGGTATATATAATTTTTGGTGAATTTGACATAAAAGTAAATTGTATGTTAGTTTATTTTAAAGCTTGGCGAAGATACAAAAAATAGGAGGTTTTTTAAAGCGAAAACGATGACTTAACTCGTCTATTTATTGGTTAATAATTTGAACTTTAATTTTTTGCGGAATTATTAAAAAATACTAGAGGTTTTAAAGAATATGGATATTATAGCACTCTAACAACCCTTTAATTTGTGTTTTCGAGAATTTAGCGCCTTTAATTTTGTTTTGTTCTGGATGAATCGAGTAGTGGAATGATGTAGTAAAATCTACTTTTTCTAAAGTGGTATTGTTAAATATAGCTGCTTTTAAGTCGCAATTATCAAATGTACTCTCTGTTAGATTAGCTTGTGTAAAATCGGTACTTTCAAAAATTGAGTTTTTAAATAGTGTTTTTATTAATTTCACTTTATAAAAATGAGCAAAACTCAATACACACTTATTAAAGTTAATAGACAGTAATAATTGGTTACAATCATTAAACAATACACCCAATAGCTTACAGTTTTTAAAAGTAACCTCTTTAAAAGTTGTGTTTTTAGTTTTACAATTGCTAAAGTCGCAATCTAAAAACTGACAATCTAAAAAAGATATCGAGGACAAGTAGGCATTGTTAAAGTTACAATTTATAAAAGTACAATTGTCGTATTCTGCTTTTGGTAAATCTAATTTGCTAAAGTCTTTGTTATTGTAGGTTTGGTCTGTTATAAAGGGTAGGCTCATTGTATAGGTTTATAGTAAAGATTAATGATGTACTAAAAACATAATTGATTAATACATTGTCTGGATTTCAATATGCTTTAAGATTTTTATGCTAAAGATAATAAAAGTGGGTTTTGGGATATTAGTTCAACTAGTATATTAAAATACGTTATTGATTTTTTTATAAATGAGAATTTCACTAAAAAACAAAAGCCATAACATAATAGACTTAACTATTTATTGTCATGGCTTTCTTGAATTAACACTGTGCTGTCTTATTTAATTTTCATTAAATCGATCCAAAACTAATGTTTTACATCTTTTCAGAGCAAGCTCACGTTAAATCAATAGTACATTTGGGTGTGACTTTCAAAATGTATTGACCTGCCACTAAATGTACATAGTAATTGTTTTTCTTGATGTTTAAATCTTTCAATTCTCGTTTTCACGATAACTACTGTCATCAAACATTGCTTCTTTTAAATAAATTTGCTTTCGCGCCTTTATTTGACTTAAAACTTTCAATTTTACTAGTTAGATCCTGCAAGCATGACCCACTTTTTAAAATCTCATGATTTTTAAATAAACACGACTACACATGTCATTTTCAAAACCTCAAAAAACAATACAATTAAAATAAATACAACTTTTACATTGCAACCAATATTGCTATTGTTATTAATTGTTCTACTAAAGTATATTTTATTTACAAGTTTGCAAAAAAAATAAGCTATTAGATATCAACTAGTTATAAACCATAGTTATTAACAAAAGTTAATAACCAAAAAAGCCTAACTTAAATAAGTTAGGCTTTTTAATATGTGTAATGGTGAAGAAATTATTTTCTTCTAGCTTCTTTAATTCTAGCTCTTTTACCAGTAAGACCTCTAAAGTAAAAGATTCTTGCTCTTCTAACTTTACCTCTTTTGTTTACTTCAATTTTTTGTAATGCTGGTAAGTTAATTGGGAAGATACGCTCTACACCAATAGTTCCAGACATTTTTCTAATAGTAAAAGTTTCAGAAGATCCAGTACCTCTTCTTTGTAATACTACGCCTCTAAAAAACTGAGTACGTACTTTTTCACCTTCTCTAATTTCGTAATACACAGTAATTGTGTCTCCAGCTGAAAATTCTGGTAAGTCTTTTCTTGTTACAAATTCGTCTTGTACAAATTTTATTAAAGATTCCATCTTTATTTGATTTTAAATGATTGATTCAGAGCAACATTCACGTATCTCGCCAGAGGTTAATCCGAAATTGGGTGCAAATATAAGTAAAAAGTGAAAAGTAAAAAGTATAAAAGTAAAAAAGTTTGAAAGTAAAAAGGGAGTAGTGAAAAGTATAAAGTACAAAGTGTAAAGTGTAAAGTGAGAAGTAATTAGTTTTAAACTTACAATATTTAATCTGTCTTAATAATCTAGTAATCTAATTCATCGAAAAATCTTGCTGTTCTAATCTTCCAATAAATCTGGTCGTCTGTCTTTAGTGCGTTGGTAAGCTTGCTCTTCTCGCCATTTTTCGATATTTGCTGCATGACCTGTTAATAGTACATCTGGTACTTTATGACCTTTGTAATCTCTGGGTTTTGTATAAATTGGAGGTGCTAATAAATTATCCTGAAAACTGTCTGTTAGTGCAGATGTTTCGTTACCTAATACACCAGGTATTAACCTAATTACTGCATCACAAAGCACTGCTGCACCTAGTTCTCCACCAGACAACACGTAATCTCCAATAGAGATTTCTTTAGTTATAAATAAATCACGTACACGTTGGTCCACACCTTTATAATGTCCACAAAGTATAATAATGTTTTCTTTTAAGGATATTTGATTGGCAATCCCTTGATTAAGGGTATCGCCATCTGGTGTCATGTATATGACTTCGTCGTAATGGCGTTCTGCTTTTAATTTAGTAATGCATTTGTCAATAGGCTCTATCATCATGACCATTCCTGCACCACCACCAAACTGTGTGTCGTCAATAGACTTGTAGTTGTCTGTGGTATAGTCTCTTAAATTATGAAAATGAACCTCTACCAAACCAGCCTCAATAGCGCGTTTTAAAATAGAGGCTTCAAAAGGGCTTTTTAGTAATTCTGGTAAAACAGTTATAATATCTATGCGCATAGTGTTACTTTATAATTAGCAAAGATAAATGAAATGTTTGGATGCGTGTTGGTTGATTTTTGGGATATGTTGTTATTTATCATTCTACCAATATTGAAAAATCATCTACAAATAGTTCTATATTACCAGCTGATGGATTTGCTGTTGCTCCAATTTGCACACGCTCGTAAAAAGTAGGTTCTTGTAGTGTGAAATTAATACCTTGATTTAGAAAAACATCTTCAAAAACCTGAGCGTTTGGCATATTCATTCCAGTTTGATTAATAACTTCTGTTCCATTGATAATTAAACGATTTAGTCCATCTTCATTATCTGACATTGTCATTTCCCATTGAACAGTAACCCACTGATTTCTCGGAAATGCAAAATTTGTTTGTTGAATTGTAGTTCCTGATATTTTTCCTCTTTCAATTGAGAGGTAATCATTTCCTCCAGACATCATTAATCGTACTCCAGGACATTGGTTTTCAGAACCGTAATTATCGCCAACAGTTGGATCCCAACAAGAACAACATTCTAAATCAAGTAGTAATAAATTATCAATTGGTTCTGTTCCTACTATATAAAAATCTGCTTTAATGGTAACCTTATCTCCAGAGCTTATGTTTAGTCCATTTTTTTCGATATCTATTTTTGATAAGTCAGAATCCGACTGATAAGCAAGAATTCGAAGTGAGTTTTGTCCCTAGTTAAATTCAGTATTGGAAATTGAAATTTCGTTCGTTGCGTTTGTTGGATCGGTTTGTTGGATAGTTGACCATCGATTTCCATTTGAAGGAAACAATTCGTCTAACATGTCATTTTGCGTTTCAAAACCATCTTCAAATAAGAAACTTTCAGCTGAAGGTACTTCTATGTTATTTTCGCTTTTATCGCAACCCAAATTAATAAGTGCTATTATTGCTAAATATATTATTTGATGTTTTTTCATAGTCATAAAACGCTCAAACTATTGTCTTGTTGTGCTAATTTCTAAAAATGAGCTGCAATGTGGTTGTGTAAGCTTTTATTTTCTAGCGTGTTAGGAGTTTTTGTTACCTAACGTAGTTTAAACAATATAATTGAAAACCTATGTGGAATCCCATAATAAGTTAGTATTAGCAATTGTTATATGCGTTGTTAAATGTCGATTTATTTTCTTTTTTAATTTTGTTTATCTTGAATCTTAAATCTGTAATACTGGTTATCTTTAGTGGCATAAAAACTAGTATCCGAGACCCAATATGCTTTATTAAAAGAACTAAATTCAAATTTATATTTTTCCTCTAAGCTGTAATCTGTAATTAAAATTGGAAGAGCTTTTTTGTCTATTATTTGATGCAAAGAAATACCATCAAAATCAATTCCATCATTAGCATAACTATATAAAAATTTTAAGTTTGGAGAAAAAATAAGCTCGTCACCAGATACATAGGATGTTGATCCATCTTCTAGGTTAATTATTAGATTTGAGATGCTAGATTCAAACCAATTTTCAGAAACAACACAACTATTTAAATTTTTTATAAATCCACGATAGGAGACACTAATAAGTTGCTCGTCATCTTTTAAGCAATTTTTAATAGTCCTTGTTCCTGTAGTAACTGTATAACATTCTTCTGTTACATTAATTTGAGAGGGAATTGTAGTTTTATCAATTATTTGAGCTGTTTTAATTTGTAAAGCCTTTTCATATTCCTCTTTCTGGACAGAAGTTAAAAGTATATCATAATTTTTAGTCCCTTTAATTAATAAAGAAAAATTATTGTTATTTGATTTTAAAGTGTCTATTGTCTGTTTAGAATTAAGGGTATTTTTTACTTTAACATCTAAACTATCTCTTGAATTATTATTTTTTTGACAGGAACTTATTGTAACACTAAATAATAAAATATTAAGAATTATGATAGTAAATTTCATTTTAGGAAGCTTGTTTTTTGTGTGTTTAGTTTGCTTTAATCATGTGGGTAAGATAAAGTAGCTAATTTAGTAAAAATTGAATCGATCAGGTGTTATTTTTAAGGTAATTACTGTGTAGACCAGTAGCAAGTAATTAATTATTTAAGTTACTAATCAACGTTTTTATTCTGTTTAAATTCAGTTTGTATTATTTGCTCTAGTTTTCTAAAATCATATTTTAGAGTATTAGAAGTAATTGAAAGTGGAGTTCCGTACATGTTCATATTGGTACGCATAAGTTTAGCTTTCATTCTGTTTTTTGCTTTTCCGATGTATTTTTCAGGATTTGTAACGGTAATAAGCAGAAATTTTGTTGACATCACTTGTTCTGTTTTAATAGTTGTAATATCCTTCCACTCAATTAGTCCTACACTTGAAGCGTTTGAGTTGTCTGTAATTCCGTTAGAATCGATTATCAATCCCACCGATTTGTCAAACAGTTTTTTAAAAGCGAAAATCCCTGTTGCACCAAAAAACAGAATACTTGCTATTCCTATTCCTTTTACAAGCATAGGGTTTTTGAATAATCTATAAGAGTCTTCTTGAAAAGTATCTGCATTTAAAAACAACCAAATTCCTAACGCTACAAAAAGTAAAGAGCCTCCAATACCTAAAAATAGTTTGTTTTTACTTAATGGTATTTCAATTTTTTCTTTCATTTTAAATTAGTTGGTTATTATTCAAATTGTATTTTATCCTCTTGATTTAAAATCGGTTGAAACCAATTATAGTAACTAAATACATTTTTTCTAATAATGTACATTAAATAAATTCCGATAATTAAAATTAAGCTGTATATAAATGAAATAATTAAAATAATACCATAGTCAGAATCATATGTGTATATATTATTTAATTCACTAAAGGAATTTAAAATTGTAAAGACAAACCATATAATTCCTGGCAGAAAAAAGCGACCATCAAATTTCCAAATATTGATTGTGATATAAATTGACAAAATCAGCGATATAAAGTATTTTATATCAAAAAATATTATTAAATCTAATATTCCGAATAACTCCAATAGAATAAAGAAACCCCAAATAATTGAAAGAATTAGATGTGATTTTTTGAATTTCAACTTTAATTCATAAGTTGGTCTTGAGGCTAAAAATTTTCTTAATGACTCTTCCTTAATTTTATCTTTAAATTCGTTATATAGAATTGACTTTGAAATTCCTTGATTAAGTTTTTCTGTTATTACAGATTTTATGTCTTGTTCTGTCATTTAATTCAGGACCTAATTACACTTTGAGCGGTTTTGTGTATGAGCAGTAGCGGATTTTAAGCAACTACTTTTCGAATTACAATATACCTTTTTTAAATGAAAAAACGGTTTGAGTTAGTACCCAAACCGCTATTGCTTATACACGTTGTTGGCAAAAGTTAATTTGCTCTTAAAATTTTGCTCTTTTGTTTTGTTAAAAAATATTGTGCAAAGCCGAAAAATCCGAATATGACATTCAATAAAGATAGACTTTCATTGTAGGACTTTATCCAAAACAAGTTCAATAGCGAAAAGATACAAAATGTAGCGAAAGGTATAAAAAGGAAGTCTTTGGATGAATTAAATTTAGTATTCAAAGGATAAAGTATTATACCTAAAAACGTAAGTAGTATTGATAAATAATAAAAAAACTTATTCTCTAACTCGTAAAAATTTAGAGCTACAAATAATGATATTAAACCAATTAAGAATAATACGAATATTACTTTTTTCATAATTCAAGTTAAATTTAGGGATGCTGAAAGATAGTTCAGCATACCAATTTTATAATGTTATTCACAATCTTCATTTACAGCAATTGAAACAACTGCACCTTGTATGATTGACCATAAAGGACTGCCAAATAGTCCAAGAGCAGCTCTAGCAGCGTCAGCAGCTATTACACCAGAACTACAAGATAATCGAGAATTTGACCATCTTCTATTCCATAACTCGTTTGAAGCCATTAGGACTTCTTGGTAGACTTCTAAAAGTTCAGTTTCATCATTTGATTTAGTTCTGAAAGATTGTATTTGTAATAATTTATCTTCTACTGTATTATCTGTTAAAGTTAAATCTTTGATAAATAGATAAAAATCGTTTGATATGTTTCTGTTCGTAGTTATTTCTGAAAACCCTTGGTCAATTATTCTTTCTAGTTGAGACTCATTTATTGAGTATGAATCATAAACAGAAGCAATAGAATTATGATTCGTCGGCATTTTGAAATTTTCCATTAATTCAGGATAATTGTCACTCAATAATTGTACAACAGTTTGTTCTATTTCCTTGACGGTTTTTCTTTTACCGTAATTGTTGTTTAAGAATAAATCTACTGCGATGTTGTGAAAATCTCCAATTTGTTTGGCATTGAGATTTGTCTGTGAAGTTCTTTTTACTGTTAAATCTCCGTCGTCAAAATTAACAGTTTCAATTGATGAGTCGTCTATCAATCCGTCTTCGCTACAAGAATTGAATGAAATTATAAACGATAAAAAAATAAGACTTGAAATAAAAAATTTAATAGTTTTCATAAAAATTAAGTTTTAAATTAAAATATTATTCAATTAAAGTTTCAATCATTTGGCTGGTCAGCCCGTTATTGACCTATTTATATTTTTATTAATTTCATTCTTAGCAAATTATATTCCATTTTGCAAAATCGCCAAATTGTCTGTTTTTAATTTTTGCCAACGTGTTTGTGTATGGTTAGTTGCGTGGTTTAGCACGTAATTTAGCAAATAAAAACCGAATAGAAAATCCGCGAGGATTTTCGTAAGTAGGCTAGAACTAGCAATAAATTATATACGGTGTTAGGTGTAGTTTTTTTAATTCAATGGAATTCCGAATTCTTTCTTTGAATTCTTTTCCAAAAACTTCGGTAACTCCTTATGTTTTCTTTCAAAGAAGAGTTTGAGTCCTTTTTCAATTGATTCTTTACTAAATCCTTCTCTAAAACTTTCTTCCCATTCTCCATTCACTTTGTACGAGTGATAGATTACATAGACAACTTCATTATTTTCTGGATAAGACATAATTCCAAAATCATAGTCATTTAAATTATCCTTAATTCCGATTGTTGGGTTTGATTTGGCTTCTGGATTATTGAATTTGCTTGTTTGTTCTTTCCAAGGAAAACTTCGGAATTCCGATATTATATTCTTTAAATCTGTTTCCCCTTTATCTTCTGTTTGGTCGTTTTCTGAATCGTAATATTGAAAATTATAAGTAAACTTATCAACTTGTTTTGTTCCACAACTAAACAGGAAAAATCCGATTATAAATGACGTGAAAATTATTTTCTTCATATGAGTTTTTAAATTACACCTAACTAGTTATATCACTAACAAAAAGTTGTTATATCCCGATAATATTTCTTAATAAACAACTTTTACTGTGCTTTATCTACTGTAATTCTTGCATCACGATTAGCTAATTCCCAAGCGGTATAAAACACTAACCTTGCTCTGTTTTCTAATAAATCGTATTCTATTTTATCTGGCGTATCACTTGGTCTGTGGTAGTCGTCATGTGTCCCATTAAAATAGAAAATGACTGGTATGTTATTTTTTGCAAAGTTGTAATGGTCTGATCTGTAGTAAAAACGGTTAGGGTCATTCTCGTCATTATACGTATAATCCAGCTCTACATTGGCATATTTGGTATTTACCATTTCTGAGATGTTATGTAACTCTGTACTTAATTTATCACTTCCAATAAGGTAAATATAGTTACGGTCTCCTGTTTTGCGTTTTGGATCTGTACGACCAATCATGTCTATATTTAAATTAGCAACAGTATTAGCTAATGGAAAAATAGGGTCGTTATCTGTATAATGTCTACTTCCTAAAAGTCCTTTTTCTTCACCTGTTACATTTAAAAATACTACCGAGCGTTTTGGTCCATGACCTGCTTGTTTAGCTTTAGCAAAAGCTTCTGCAATTTCTAATACTGCAACTGTACCAGAACCATCGTCATCTGCACCATTATACACTTCTCCGTTTTTTACTCCTTCATGGTCTAAATGTGCAGAGATTATTATATACTCGTCTGGTTTTTCTGTACCTCTAACTATTGCTGCAACATTTTCTGACGATAATGCTTTAGAGTTGTTTTTAAAATCTAAATCAAAATTAGCTGCTAACACTTTGTTTTTTGTAGTTAGCTCTTCCTTAACTATAGCATTATAGGCACCATCGTTAATTAAAAAGTAGTACATGTTTTTATCGTTGCCCACTAAACTCATTCTACCACTTGAGGTTCCATAACGTAAAGCAGCCATAGCAAAAACTTCTGGGTGATAAAACAATACTGCTTTAGCACCTTTGTCCATAGCAATATCACGTTTTAAAGCAAATTGTTGTCTAAAATTAGACCATTTTGAGGTTTCTTCGGTTCCAGAGATTACGTAAGTACCATCTTCGTTTTTAGGTTCTCCGTGTTTAAAAAGTACCACTTTACCTGTAACATCCACTCCCTCATAACTTGAATAGTTATCATCTTCTATTCCATATCCTAAATTAACAATTTCTGTAGCTTGTAGTTGGCTAGTTTCCATTGGGTTTATAGATACAAAATCTTCTAGGTTTTTTAAAGTTTTACCATTTATTGTTAGTGTGACGTCTGGTGTAGATTGTAACTCTAATGGCACATCCTGAAAGTAGTTACCATCTGCTTTTGCTGCAGGAACACCATACTTTATATAATGCTCTTTTAAAAAGTTAACTGCCTTTTTTTGTCCTTCTGCACCAGTTTCTCGCCCTTCAAACTCGTCTGAAGCATATTGGTATAATGCAGTTTTTAAATCGTCTTGAGTTATTGTTTGTGCATAAACACTTGGGTCTGCAACTTTTACACTGGTTTTACTTCCTTTTTGTGAGCTGCCACAAGCAATAAATAATAAGCTTAACGTGGTTATTGATAGTATAGATTTCATTTAACAATGAGTTTAATTAGTTATACGCTCAAAAATACAAGAAAAAATAAGTTAAAACCACAATTTAAAGTGATTTTAAAGACAAAATTTTTGGGTTAGATATCTTCGTTTCTAATTAACTGATGATCCATATTGGCAATATACCAAGCTGTAGAAAATATAAGTTGCGCACGCTTTTCTAACAATGGGTAATTGATTTTTTCTGCAGTATCTGTAGGTTTGTGGTAGTCTGGATGTTCTCCATTAAAATAAAAGATAACCGGAATATTGTGCTGTGCAAAGTTGTAGTGGTCAGAGCGCGAGTAGTAGTGGTTGGGATCGTCCTCTGCATTATATTTATAGTCTAACTCTAAATTAGTATTAATACGGTTTACTTTTTCTGAAATATAATGTAACTCTTTACTTATGCGATCTGCACCTATTAAATAGATGTAATTTGGATTGTCAATATGCCTATCGTCCACACGACCAATCATGTCTATATTTAAATTAGCAACCGTTTTGTCTAATGCAAATAATGGGTTTTTGGTGTAATAGTAAGAACCTTGTAGGCCTATTTCTTCTGCAGTTAGATGAAGAAATAAAATATTGCGTTTTGGAGATACACCATTGCGTTCAGCAATTTTAAAGGCTTGAGCAATTTCCATGATGGCTACTGTACCAGAGCCATTATCGTCTGCACCATAAAAAAGCTCGGCATTTTCTACACCTAGATGATCAAAATGTCCTGAGATAATTAAAGTTTCATCAGGATAGTGGGTACCTTTAATGTAGGCTACGATATTTTCTGAGGCTTCATATTGTTCTGGAAGAAAGTCTTTAGGAATTTTTTGCATAAACGTAGAGTCTTCTGCAGCAGGAAGTAAGCCTTCCGATTTGTAAAAATCTACTAAAAATTGAGATGCTTTTTTCTGTCCTTCTGTACCGACTTCGCGACCTTTAAATTCGTTAGAAGCAAAACGGTATAAGTGTGCTTTTAAGGTTTCGGCTTGTATTGTTTCAGCGTAAGCGGTAATGGTTTTTGGAGTATGTATAACTACTCCAGCTTCTAAATTTTTTATCTTAGTACTGTACTTGGTCGAAGCACAAGATCCAACTAAAATTAACGCAGAAAGAACACAATATAATTTCATTTAACTCAAAAAATTGAGCATAAATATATAGAAAATCAGTATGTTGACCTAATCTTCTTACTTAATCTGTAATGATTATATCTTCTAATTCTTCCTTAGCTTCTTCTTTGCGTTTTTGTTCTGTCTGTTCTAACTCTTTGGTGTCACCAACTTCAGATACACTATAAATGGCTTTGTAGGTGGCTAAGGTTAAACTAATAATAGTAAGTAAAAATACAACCTGGATAAGATGTGTGGATTGTGCGTCTTTTTTTGCTTTTAAAAAGGCAATTAAACCAAAAATAAATGCTAAAACACCAGGTATAAACGCTAATTTATATAATGGTAAAACTGCTAAAATAACTGCAATTATCGCAAAAATTAGCCCTAAAATAATACTTGCTTTTTTCATAGTTGCTTAGTTTTTTAATCCAGTTGCCGATTTTAATTTTAACTCGCCACTACCTACTGCTATTTTAAATTTAGCATACACAGGTACTTTGTTTTCGTCTGCGGTTAACCACAATAGGTTGGCGTTATTTCCTTTAAGGACATTGCTGCCAGCAACGCTAATAGATAGCTTGTAACATTCTTTTTTACCTAATACGGTATTAATAGTTTCTTTAGCTAATAATTTAAAACTAAACTTAGTTTCTTTATTATCAAATAATACAGTAAAGGTATCTGATGCACCAATTGGCGCTTTTTTAATATCTAAAGTTCTAATTTTATAAATAGTTGCTACAATATCTCTTGTTCCGCTATTAATTTTTACATTTTTATTTTGATCCCAAAAACCAGATGCTGTGTTTTTGGTTTTCTTTCTAATTAAGCTTTCTACCAAATTGGTATTATGGTTGTATTTATACTTAACGTATTTGTAATAACCACCTTCGTTAATTTCTCTATTATATAAATAAGGTGTTATGGTTCTTGGATTGACGTAACTTTCGTATAAATCTCTAATTTTAAAAAAACTATCAAAGTTAGTGTAGGTTGTTGCTGTGCATTTTAAATGCATGAGGGTAGAAGAGCTAGTTTTTAACTGGCTAGTTTCCATTTTAACTTCAGCTAAATCTGTTAAAATCCCAGACATATTATAAGACGCAGTGAACGTTAATTTTTCACCAGCATTAAAGGCTTTATTGTCTTGCCCAAAACTAAAAGTTAAGGCAAAAAGTGTAATTAATAGGGCTAGTTTACTTTTCATAAGTCTATTATTTAGTTGTCAAAGATATAACTTAACATTAATTGTGCCGAAATATTGTTTAAAATCTTGAAACCTGTTAATGATTTGATAAATACCGATTAAAATAATAACATTTTTGTAAATTTGCACTGTGATAACAACCATTATACATAAAGGTTTTGCATCCATAATGGCACTTTTAGTGTTGTTTTCAACATTTTCTTTTACTGTTGAAAAACATTACTGTGGTGATCATTTAATAGATACTGCAATTTTTACAAAAGCTAAAAATTGTGGTATGGAAGTGTCTGCAACTACAAATACAATTGTAACCAAAAAATCTTGTTGTAAAGATGTTGTTGAAATTATCAAAGGTCAAGACCAGTTAAAACTTAATTTTAACGATCTTGATACCAATGCACAATTTGTTTTTACCGCTTTTGTGTATAGCTATTCTCAGTTATACCAAAGTCTACCAAAACAAATTGTACCACATAGACATTATTCGCCCCCAAACTTGGTTATTGACTACCAAGTCCTTCATGATGTATTTATAATTTGATAACTTGTTTTATTGTTTCCGCTTAAGCGGAATACCTTAAAACCATTTAATAATCAAATTACACAATACAATGACACATACATACACAGTTACAGGAATGACCTGTAATAATTGTAAAGCATCTGTAGAAAAAGCTTTAGAAGCACTAGAAGATATTACTTCAGTAACGGTTAATTTAGAACAATCTGAAGCAACTATTAGCATGTCTAAACATCTTACTACGCAACAATTACAAGAGGCTTTACCAAACAAATACCAAATAACTGAAAAACCAAAAACACAAAATGTGTTTGCCTCTTCAAACTTAATAGAGGAGGAGCAATCTGATTTAAAACAGCTGTTTCCATTATTTTTAATCTTTGGATATATAACAGTTGCAGCTATACTATTAAATTATAATCCTTGGAATGGTTCTAGTTTTATGCTAGACTTTATGGGCTTATTCTACATTGTATTTAGCTTTTTTAAATTGTTAGATTTAAAGGGGTTTCCTGAAAGTTTTAAAATGTACGATCCACTAGCTAAGGTATTTCCTGCATACGGATGGATATATCCTTTTTTAGAATTGGCTTTAGGTGTATTGTTTTTAATGCGAATTCAAATTCCATTAGCCCTAATAATTACAGTTGTAATTTTAGGAATAACCACCATTGGAGTCACAAAAACGTTACTAGATAAAAAAGCAATACAATGTGCTTGCTTAGGGACTGCTTTAAAATTACCAATGACCAAAGCAACGTTTATAGAAAACACCATTATGTTGATTATGGCTGTTTGGATGCTAATTAAAATCTATAGTTAATTATGAAAAAATTATTGATTTTACTTGGCTTTTTGCCATTAGTAATGACTGCACAAGAGACCTTAACAGGAACTATTTATGATGCTGGACATGAAACAGAACAACCTTTATTTGGCGCTAACTTAATTTGGTTAGATACAAGCGTGGGTACATCTACAGATATAGATGGTCAATTTTCATTACCATATAATACCCAATATAAAAAACTTGTAATTAGCTATGTTGGTTATAAAACAGACACGTTAACTATTACCACTGCAACACCAATAAAACATGCTTTGAAGCCTACAAACGATTTGGATGAAGTAGTAGTTGAAGCTAGAAAGCAAGCGACTGCAAAATCTTATCTAAAAGCACAAAACACCTTATTGGTTAGTAGTGACGAGTTGTTAAAAGCAGCTTGTTGTAATTTATCGGAAAGTTTTGAAACTAATCCGTCTATTGACGTTAATTTTAGCGATGCTGTTACCGGAACAAAGCAAATTAAAATGCTTGGATTAGCTAGTCCATACATCCTTATAGCTACCGAAAACATACCATCTATAAGAGGTGCTTCTCAAGCTTATGGATTAAGTTTTATTCCAGGGACTTGGGTAGAGAGTATTCAAATTACTAAAGGTGCAGGAAGTGTTGTGAATGGTTTTGAAAGCATAGCAGGACAAATTAATGCTGAGCTTGTAAAACCAACTACAGATAATAAGCTGTTTGTTAATGCTTATGCTTCAGTAAATGGTCGATTAGAGTTAAATACACATTTTAATACAAAAGTATCCGATAAATGGGATACTGGATTATATATACATGGTAATTTAAGAGATCAGAAATTTGATAAAAACAACGATTCGTTTTTAGATGTTCCTTTAAAACAACAAGTTAACGTAATGAATCGTTGGCAATTTACCAATCCAGAAAAGGGTATAGTTAGTTTTTTAAATCTTAGGTATTTAACAGATAATAATCAATCTGGACAAGTCAATTTTAATCCAGAAACGGATAAATTAACCATTAATGCTTGGGGAAGCGAAATAGATACTGAACGTATTGAAGTGTCGGCAAAACTAGGATATGTAAATCCAGAAATCCCTTGGCAAAGTTTAGGGGTTCAATTTGCGTTTAGTAATCATTCTCAAGACTCTTATTTTGGGTTAAATCAATACAATATAGATCATACAAGTATATATTCTAATGTGATATATAATTCTATAATAGACGATTCTAGACACAAAATAAAAACGGGAGTTAATTTTACGTATGATGCCTACGACGAGTTTGCAATTGCACAAAAATTTGGTAGAACAGAACGATCGTTTGGTGGATTTTTTGAATATTCTTTTGATAATCTTGAAGCTTTAACATTAACTGCAGGTTTACGTGCAGATATTCATAATTTGTTAGGCGAGTTTATTACACCACGATTACATGTACGCTATTCTCCTTGGGGAAAATCTGCGTTAAGAGCCTCTATTGGACGTGGAAAACGTAGTGCTAATATTTTTGCTGAAAATCAGAATTTATTTGCATCCTCTAGAGACTTTTCCATTTTAAACACCAATGGTAATATTTATGGTTTAGACCCAGAAATTGCATGGAATTATGGTGTGTCTTATTTACAAGGGTTTAACCTTTTTGGAAGAGGTGCAGATATTACATTAGATTTTTATCGTACCGATTTTCAGAATCAAGTGGTCGTAGATTTAGAAAATGCTCAAGAAGTCAATTTTTATAATTTAGAAGGAGATAGTTATGCTAATAGCTTTCAGGCAGAATTTAATTATAATCCCTTTAATAATTTTGATATTCGTACAGCTTACAAATATTATGATATTAAAACGCAATATAAGTCTGGTAAATTAATAAAACCATTAACACCTAAACACCGTTTATTTGCTAATGTGGCTTATGAGACAGAAGTTAAAAATAATAGCAATTGGAAGTTTGATGTAACTTATAATTGGCTAAGTGAACAACGTTTTGCGTCAACATTAAATAATCCTATTCAATATAGATTAAGTGACTATTCACAATCTGTTGGCACATTAAACGCACAAGTCACTAAAGTGTTTTCTCCAAAATTTGAAGTATATTTAGGTGGAGAAAATGTTACCGATGTTAAACAAAATAATCCAATAGTTAGTGCAGACAACCCGTTTGGCTCAAGTTTTGATACTAACTTTGTGTATGGTCCAATTTTTGGAAGCATGTACTATGCAGGATTAAGATATAAATTAAATTAAAACCTTATAAAATGAAAAAATTAGTATTAGTATTATTAATGATGGCAACTACAATAACCTTTGCTCAAGATAAAAACAAAAGAGCAAGTATAGAGGTTGACGGAGTTTGTATGATGTGTAAATCAAGAATAGAAAAAGCTTGTTTTAAAACCAAAGGTGTTAAAAGCGCAGTTTGGGATGTAGAAACACACGAATTAAAATTAATCTTTGACGAAAATAAAACCGACTTAAAAACAATTGAAGCTAATATAGCAGCAGTTGGACATGATACCAAAGATTTAAAAGCTCCAGATGAAGCTTATGATAGTATTCATGCTTGTTGTAAATACAGAGACGAAGACGTTAAAGAAGACCACAAAAAAGAATAATATTTTAAAAAGTATTGTATCAAAAAAAGCCTGCAAATTGCAGGCTTTTTTAATTTATAATGTATTGTGTTATTGATTTATTAGTGCTAGCAATTCATGCTCTATAGTAATGTCAAACATATTAGCTTTAGGGTTTACTATTCTTGCCTTTTTATCTAATATAAATACTTTGTTTACAGGTTTTATAGATAACAATTCTATTGCTTTATCCACGTTTTCAAATCGATACTCGTTATTAAGGTTTAAGTTGTTACGTTGTAAAATATCTGCTTGCTCTCGACTACTAATAGCATTTATGTTAATAGCCATAATATCAAACTCTGGATACTTTTTTTGTAGCTCCTTAGCACGATCATGAGATACTTTTAAATGATATCTGTCTTTAACATCCCAAAAGTACACTATGGTAGGTCTTTTTATAAGTTGTCTTAGTGACGATATTTTCTCATTCTTATCAACCACTTTTAAATCCGGAATGACTTGACCTGGTTTTAATCGTTTGTAAGAGTTTACTAATTTACTGGCTTTATTTTTATGTTCGGTATTGGTGCTTTTTTCATTAAAAGAAGTTAAAAGCGTATCGTAATCATCAACACTTTTAGAAGCATTTATAAACTTAATCATGTTATAATATAACAGTCTGTTTTTTATAAATGTATCAGTTACTTTTTGGTCTATTAACGTTAATTTATCTAAGTTATAGTCTAACGATTGGTTATTGTAAATACTATCTTTAGAGTGTTTAAAGTGCTCTTGCAAAGCAATGTTATTAAAATGAAATCTTAAAAAAGAGACATAAGGTCTGTAGTCTTTTAAGGTTTCGTTATTGTAATCAATTTCTTTTCTAAAGTCAAAAAAGTCTTCTGGTAAACCATTAAAAATTTCATGTTCACTTTTACTGTAGTTTATAAAGGGATAAGCTTCCTTACTATAATAGTAATTGTAGTCTATATTAGCTTTAGCAAAGGTTGTAAATAGCTCTGAAGCTTTATGTTTAGAAGTAAATTGTTTTAATTTTTTTAATTTTTGTTGCCTTATATTGGATAGTTGTTCTTCAAAAGCTTCAGGTTCTAATTGGCTAATTTTTAAAACTTCTTGTTCTTGTCTTTCGGTTTCAAGAAAAAGATCAATAAGGTAAGTGTTTTCTTTTTCTCCAATACCGTTAAAGGTTAACGACTCATCAAATTCAACCGTATTAACACGTATCATGATACTATCATTAGGATGAATTAAAAACGATTGCGATTCTTTTCCGTCATAAAAATGATATAAACCAGAGTCAAAATCTTTAAAAGTGTATTTAAATCGGTTATTGGCATCTAGATATACGGTGTCAATAATATCTGAAGATTTATAAATAATAATATAGTTGCTACTAGGGTTGATAATTTCTCCACCAAAAAAAGCAGAAACCTCTTCTGGTGCACTTGTATCCTTCTTACAAGACAAAAAAGCACTACATAAAATAACTATATATAAAAAGGGTCTTAAAGACATATATTAGTGTGTAAGGGCAATCATATTATAAACAAAAATATGTTTTGCATTATTGTTCTCGTGTTAAGGCGTTGTTAAAACTTATTAAAGACCAATGTATAGTTTCTGTTTCGGCTTAATTTTCTACTTTTGCACAAAATTAAAATATAAGATATGTTATCAGTATCAAATTTATCAGTTCAATTCGGTAAGCGTGTGCTTTTTGATGAGGTAAGTACCACATTTAATAACGGAAATTGTTATGGGATTATTGGAGCCAATGGAGCTGGAAAATCAACGTTTTTAAAAATAATATCAGGTCAAATAGAGCCTACATCTGGACATGTACATTTAGAGCCAGGTAAACGTATGTCGGTTTTAACTCAAGACCACAACAAACATGATGCAGATACCGTTTTAGAAACGGTGTTAAAAGGTAATAAACCACTATACGATATCAAGTCAGAAATAGATGCATTATACGCCGATTATACAGATGAAAATGCTGAAAAAATTGGCGAACTCCAAGTGCAGTTTGAAGAAATGAATGGTTGGAATGCAGATAGCGATGCTGCTGCGATGCTGTCTAATTTAGGTATTAAAGAAGATTTGCATTATACCTTAATGGGCGATTTAGATGGTAAGCAAAAAGTACGTGTGCTTTTAGCACAAGCACTTTTTGGAAATCCAGATGTACTAATCATGGATGAGCCTACCAACGACTTGGATTACGAAACCATTTCTTGGTTAGAAAATTTTTTAGCTAACTATGATAATTGTGTTATAGTTGTTTCTCACGATAGACACTTTTTAGATGCAGTGTGTACGCATATTAGCGATATTGACTTTGGAAAAATCAACCATTATTCTGGTAATTATACCTTTTGGTACGAGTCGTCGCAATTAGCAGCAAGACAACATGCACAACAAAACAAAAAAGCTGAAGAGAAAAAGAAAGAATTAGAAGAATTTATTCGTCGTTTTTCTGCTAACGTCGCAAAAAGTAAACAAGCTACCAGTAGAAAAAAGATGATTGATAAACTTAATATCGAAGATATTAGACGTACTAGTCGTCGTTATCCTGCTATTATTTTTGAACGCGATAGAGAAGCAGGTGACCAAATTTTAAATGTTGAAGGTCTTTCTGCTAGTTTAGATGGAGAGGTGTTGTTTAAAGATATAGATTTAAACCTTCAAAAAGGGGATAAAGTTGTCTTGTTTTCTAGAGACTCAAGAGCGACAACTGCTTTTTACGAAATTTTAAATAACAACCTAAAAGCAGATTCTGGAACTTTTTCTTGGGGAGTAACAACCACACAATCTTACTTACCTTTAGATAATAGTAAGTTTTTTGAAAGTAACGACATGACTTTAGTGGATTGGTTACGTCAATGGGCTAAAACAGAAGAAGAAAGAGAAGAAGTGCATATTAGAGGCTTTTTAGGGAAAATGATTTTTAGTGGTGAAGAAGCACTTAAAAAATGTAATGTTTTATCTGGAGGAGAAAAAGTACGTTGTATGTTATCTAGAATGATGATGACTAGAGCAAACGTTTTACAATTAGACGAACCAACAAACCATTTAGACTTAGAGAGTATCACAGCGTTTAATAATTCGCTTAAAAACTTTAAAGGTACCGTATTGTTTACAACACATGACCACGAGTTTGCACAAACTGTGGCTAATAGAGTAGTAGAGTTAACTCCTAATGGAGTAATTGACAGATACACTACGTTTGACGAGTATATGCAAGATCCTAAAATTAAAGAATTACGTGAAAAGATGTATGCTAATTAGTATAGTGTCTAGCATAAAATAATAGGTATAAAAAACTCTAAATTTAATTTAGAGTTTTTTTTATTTTCACTAATTACTAATTACTAATTACTAATCACTAATCACTAATTACTTAATACTAATCAAGCTTCGGTCTCTGCTTTAACTTGATTAACAATAGTCATTGCTTTTTTTAGTTCTGATTCATGTACAAAAACTTCTGGGACTCTTGGTGTGTCATATACAAAGCCACCTAATCGTCCAGATTCGTTACCATCTTTAATTACTGGGTTAATACCAATCTCTTCAAGACGTGTTTTTACAAGTTGAACTATAATAAAGTTACCTTGAAATATTTTAATATATTCTGATTCCATATTATATCTGTTTAGGGTTTACTTAAAGATACAAAATAGTTTTTAAATAATTACTTACTATACTTACTGTTCCAAATAGCTGTATTTACATTTTTACCTTGCGAAATAGCATAAAAAATAACAATACCTACCACAGATTTAAACATAAACAAAAACAGTAGAAGCATTTTACCAATATAATGTTGGTCTTGTGTTAGATTGAAGTTAAATAATACTGTAATAATAACACTTGTTAATAAGGCGAAAATCAGCAGGTTTTCAAAATTTTTAAAGGGTAATACTAACCATTTTCTAAACGGATTTAAATCGTTTCCCCATTTATGGATTAAGTAATAATAACCGTTTCCGATTGGTGCAAATAATAATGGATCATCTGGATTTTCTAATTTGAAGAGCTTAGAAGGTGCCATTATTTTAAACCCTTTTAAGGATGTATTATGTGTTTTTTCTAAATGTTTAATTCTAGAAATCGCCTCTCGAGGAAACTGGTTTTTAAAATATTTAGTATCTAAAAAACGTAATCGGTAATCGATGCATGTTTTTTTAATGCTATCAATATGAAAAATACGGTCGGCTTCTAGCTTATCAATATCAAATAAATTGGAATTACCTTGTTGTCCAGATTGCAATGTGTTTACTATTCTGTTTTCAAGGTCGTCATTAGCTTTTAAAATTGAATAGACTTGATCTAAAATGGTATGGCTATCTAAATCACGTAATTGTTGTTTTCGTAATTTACTTTCAATGTTGGTAGGATTAAATATCATTATTTTTCTTTTTCTTCAACATAAAAATACAATATAGTATGCTTAAAAACAAAGCTTTAACAGTCTTGATCTGAAATTTGAATATTTTGTTTAAGGTAAAAAAAAGAGGTGAAAATCCTAATCCTATTGAAATAAAAAGGCTTTCATTTTTTTTTGATAAAAAAAACAAATTTAAGGTTAAACAAAAGCCTTCAATAATTTGAAGGCTTTGTAAGTTATTTGTTATTCTTTATTTGAAAGTATTGGTATAAGCTAAAGATACCGTAACCCACAAAAGCAAAAGATAATATCAACCTTAGGTTGCTATAAGTTGTCATTCCAGAAAAATGCTGATACAGTCTAAAGCTACCAAATAGGGTTAAGATTAATCCTGTAAATAAATTCCAGTTATTATTTTTTCTTAATGGTTCCATAATTATCTTAATTCTGCTCCAAGTTCGCGTTCAAAATTGTTTTGAAGCTTGTTCATTATTTTGTCCACCACTTTATCTGTAAGGGTTTGACGATCGTCTAAAAACGTAAAGCTTACCGCATAACTTTTTTTACCATTAGGTAAGTTTTTACCTTGATAGACATCAAAAAGATTAACGTTTTTAAGTAGTTGTTTTTCTGTTTTTTTAGCAATACTTTGAATAGAATCAAAAGTTACAGCATCATCTAATAATAACGCAAAATCACGTCTTACCTCTGGGTATTTTGGGATTGCACTAAACTTTATTTTGTTGCGTTTAGCGACCTCTAAAATAGTATCCCAATTAAAATCTGCATAAAACACCTCTTGACTAATGTCAAAATGCTTGGTGATTTTAGATTTTATAATTCCAAAATCAACTAAAACATCACGTCCAATACTTAGTTGTAAGCCTTCAGTAAACACATCGTTTTTAGTCGTGTTTTCTTGGTAGCGGTTTATACCTAAACGGTTTAAGATACTAGCAATACTTCCTTTTAAAAAGAAAAAATCTGTTTTAGGTTGAGGCGACTGTGACCAGCTTTCTTCAGTTTTATGACCTGTAACAAATAAAGACAAACGTTTAAACTCCTCACGTTTATTTCCAAAATCGTGATAAGTTTTACCAAATTCAAAAAACTTTAAATTGTGTTGTCTTCTGTTAATATTATGACTTACAGCTTCTAAGCCAGAAAACAGTAAACTTTGACGCATCACACCTAAATCCTGACTTAACGGATTTAGCATTTCTACATTATGTTCTGCTTTTAATTGCTCGGATAAAGCTATGTAATTTGCGCTAGTTAACGAGTTAGCCATAATCTCAAACCACCCTTGAGCAGCTAATTGATTACCTACCACATTTTGTAGTTTGTAATCTTCAAATTTTGAAGCGTTAGAGATGGACGCATTTAATTTAGAGCTAGTGTGTACATTGTTATAACCATAAACACGTAATATTTCTTCAATAACATCTGCTTCTCTGGTAACATCATTTCTAAACGCAGGAATAGTCAATCCTAAACCTGTTTCGGTTACACTATTAACTTTAATATCCAAAGAGGTTAATATAGATTTAATCGTTTCTCTAGGTATGTCTTGACCAATTAATTTGGTCACCTTTTCAAAACTTAAACGTACTTGAAAATCTTCAATTTTGTTAGGATAAATATCTACAATTTCGCTTGTAATTTCTCCTCCAGCAATATCCTGAATCATTAAAGCAGCTCGCTTTAAAGCATATTCTGTGATGTTTGGATCGATACCTCGTTCAAATCTAAAAGACGCATCTGTATTTAAACCATGACGTTTAGCGGTTTTACGCACGCTAACCGGATTAAAGTAGGCGCTTTCTAAGAAAATACTTGTGGTACTTTCTGTTACGCCACTATCTATACCACCAAAAACTCCAGCTATACACATTGGTTTTTCAGCGTTGCAAATCATTAAATCATCCTCATGTAATTCGCGCTCTATACCATCTAATGTGGTAAATTTTGTTCCAGCAGGAAGTGTTTTAACTAATACTTTGTTGCCTGTAATTTTATTAGCATCAAACGCATGAAGCGGTTGTCCCAAATCATGTAACACATAGTTTGTTACATCTACAATATTATTTATTGGTGATAAGCCAATTGCTTTTAATCTGTTTTGTAACCATTCTGGCGAGTCTTGGACTTTTAAACCACTAATGGTTACACCACAATATCTTGGTGCTAAGTCTTTATTAATGACGTCAACATCCATTTTAAGCGTTCTGTTTTCTACATGAAAAGCACTTACACTTGGTGTAATTAACTCAACATTAATACCTTTTTGTAGTAATCCAGCTTTTAGATCTCTTGCAGTTCCAAAATGGCTCATAGCATCAGCACGATTTGGAGTTAAACCAATTTCAAACACCAGATCATTTTCTACATCAAACAACTCTGCACAAGGTGTGCCAACAACAGTATCTTCTGGAAGAACTAAAATACCATCATGAGATTTACCTAAGCCTAACTCGTCTTCTGCACATATCATTCCGTGACTTTCTTCACCTCTAATTTTTCCTTTTTTAATGGTCCAAGCATCACCAGTGTCTGTGTATAATGTTGTGCCAATTGTAGCAACAGGTACTTTTTGTCCTGCAGCAACATTTGGTGCTCCACAAACAATTTGTAGTGGCTCACCAGAACCAATAGTAACGGTTGTTACTTTTAGTTTATCGGCATTACTGTGTTGCTCACACGTTAAAACTTCACCTACAACAACACCTTCTAATCCACCTTTTACACTTTGGAATTTTTCTAATCCTTCAACTTCAAGTCCTAAATCAGTTAATAATTCACTGGTTTGTTCTGCAGACCAATCTGTGTTTATAAATTGTTTTATCCAGTTATAAGAAATCTTCATGTATAGAATAATTAAGGGGACAAATATAATAATAGTTAAGGGTTGATAAAATTGAAAGTTCTTTTATTTGTAAGTATTTTGTTGTTATTTCGAATAAATTTAGAAAACCTTTAAATTATGCGTTATTTTCTCTTTTTACTAGTAGCAATTACAATGTTGTCATGTGACAAAAATGAAACCGAATTTTTGACTGCAGGAACCTATCGTGCAGAATTACAAGTAAATGACTCGTTGCAGCTTCCTTTTGTTTTTAAAGTGAAAGATGCAAATGCATTAGAAATATATAATGCAGAAGAAGTGATTGAGGTAGATGAAATTGAATATAAAAACGATTCGGTTTATATCAAACTCCCAGTTTTTGAAGGTCTAATCATCGCTAAAATCCAAGATGAAACTCTAAATGGACGATTTGTAATAGAAGAAAAAAACAGACAGCAAATTTTTAAAGCCTCTAAAAATGACTCAAGATTTGCTGTAAATGAAAAAACAGAGATAGATATTTCTGGAGATTGGGAAACTGTTTTTAGTCCTAATACAAATGATAGTTATGTTGCTAAAGGCGTATTTAAACAGACTAATAATACAGTAACTGGTACTTTTTTAACAGAAACTGGAGATTACCGTTTTCTTGAAGGCGTAATAAATGGTAACCAATTGCAATTGTCAACCTTTGATGGTGCACATGCCTTTTTATTTACAGGAATGGTTACCGATTCTACCATAAACGGGATGTTTTATTCTGGAAACCATTGGAAAGAGCCATTTACTGCCAAACGTAATGATAATTACCAGTTAGCTAGTGCTAACGATTTAACGGTTTTAAAAGACGGTTATGATAGCTTAGCGTTTACTTTCCCTGATGTTAACGGAAAACAAGTGTCATTGTCTGATGACAGGTTTAAAGATAAAGTTGTTATAGTTCAAGTTATGGGAACTTGGTGTCCAAATTGTCTTGATGAAAGTAAATATTATGCAGACTATTATAAAAATAACAAGGATAGAGGATTAGAAATTGTTGCTTTAGCTTTTGAATACGCTAAAACAGAAGACAAAGCCTTTAGTTTTATAAAGCGTTTACAAGATAGAATCGGGATTACTTATCCCATTTTATTAGCACAAACTGGTACAACAAGCAAATCTAAAGCAAACGAAAAACTACCAATGCTTAACCATGTGTTAAGTTATCCAACGTCTATATTTATTGATAAATCAGGTAAAGTTCGCAAAATACATACAGGGTTTAATGGTCCTGCAACAGGTGAGAAGTTTACCGAGTTTAAAGCTGAATTTACGACGTTTGTTGATGCGTTGTTAGCTGAATAATCAGGAATAAAACTACAAATTAAAAAAGTCGATAATTAAAGTTAATCATCTATTGTATTTTCTTCTACTTCTTTAGTTGGTTCAGGTTTTATATTAGCGCGAGCATTATCGGTCTTTTTGGTTATTGTCATTTCTTTAAAAACTGCTTTACCAGCACCTCCTCCAGGTGTTGTAGCGCTTTTGATTTTTTCTTCTAAAAATGTGATGTAAGCTTTGTCTATGTCATCTTGAGTTTTTAAAGAAAGTTTTTTTTGTTTTTTTCTAAATTCCTGCTGAAGTTCTGCTAGTTTTAAATCAAGATACTCTTGTTCTAAACTAGTAATTTGTGCTGTAGCTTTAGGTCCACCTTGTTCTATAGTAATATCAATACCAGGAATTGGGTCACCATCAACTTGAGAAAACCCTAAGGTAGAAACCACCATTAATGCAAATAATACAACTGTTGTTTTCATAATACATGTTTTAAATTAATAGGTATAACTAAATAAATGCTGTACTATATTAGTTTTAAAAGAAGAGTTAAGTGGTATTGAAGGCTTTGTTTTTGTTAATAGTACACTTATCTAAAATAATACATTTATAAATATAAATTGTAGGCTACAGGAAAAGTTATAAACAATTGTATTTCAGTTGTTTACTGTTTATGTTTAATTGTAAAATGCTAAAATTAATACATGCCAACACACTATCTGGAAAATGCAATTTTAGAATGCCTATAGATATATCTAAGCACAAAAAACAAAGTAATTAAAGCAATAAGCAGCCAAATAACACCAACAAAAACACTTGGTAGACCTGTGATTTCGGCAATTTTATCTGCATCACTTCCTATTTTAGAATTATCAATTAAATCACCTTTAATATCTAAAATAACATAGGCGCAGCAAATGATACCAATAAATTTTAACCATAAATCATGAAATAAAGGACCAAAAAACCTGAAAGAAATTAACATCAAAACGCCTAGTCCAGCTGTCATTAAAGTACCAAACCACACACCAGATTGTAATACAAAGTAGGAGAGGATTAATAATAAAATACCTATTACTAAAGTGATGTATTTATCTTTTACAGATTTTACTGCAAGAATTAAAATTAACGATCCCCAAAATAGGCTTCCTAAATAACCAGCACTACTAGTCATGAAACTTCCCCAAAAACTAGGTCTCATAGTATACATACAGTAACCACCAATGCGTCTATCTATATGGATTTCTATTATTTCTCCTCCAAAGAGCATAGCCATTAGACCATGACTCATTTCATGAAGCATCACTACAAATAATTTGATTGGGTATACAAGTAAAGTATTCCAAAACACAACTGTTGCAATTAATAGGATAACTAAGTAGAGTATTTGTTGTTTTCCTGCAGTTAATTTCATGAATAAACTATGTTATTAGCTTGTTTAATTTTGCTTAATTCTATTACAAACTCCATCTGACCAATCTTTAATTCTAGGTCCAAAACACTCTAATATGGCATCAACACCAACAACACTTCCTTTTGCTAATCGTCCTAATAAAGCTATATTGTTATTTTGAGTTTTGTTTTTAGAAACTACTAAACCGTTAGGTAAAGTTTCTATGCCAAGATTACCATAAACAGGTTGTATGATTTCATTTTTTAATAAGTTAGAAATTATTGGTGTGTTTACTTTTTTAATATCTGGACTGTCTAAAACAGAATTGACCATAATATCGCAAATAATGGTTGATTTGTTTTTTTCTAATAGCCAACCGTCTTTTACTAATTTAATTTTAGGGTCATTTACAAAACTTAAATCTAACGTACCTTCTTTTGCTAGTGCTAATAATTGCTGTAAGCTTTCTATTGGTGGGCCAAAAGCATAGCGTTTCATACGCTCGTCTATTGCTATAACTTCATTAATAACCTCATCTTTTAAATTGCAATGCGACATGGTTTTATAAAGAATAGGCTCGCAATGTCTCCAAACCTGACCTAAGCAATAATCTAAACTTATTGGTTTAGTTGCTGAAGCCATATGGACATACGATTGAATAATGTCTTGAGCAGGTTGAGTCGTTGGGACAATTAAGTTATGCTTAAAAGCATCCTCAGATAGGTATTTGAGTATTATGGCTTGTAATTGATTTTCAGAATAACTATGTGGATAGGCCTTATTGTTCAGTTTAATAAATTGTTTTGAAGCTATATTGCTAATAGCATCTAATACAAACTGATTTCCGTTATCATAAGATTTATCTTTACTAACTCTGGATAACACAGTTTCTAAGTGTTGTAAGTCTGCTTTTGAAGGCATAAAAAGACTGTCTACTTCAGAGTTTAAAGGTTTGCAAGCCATAGGTAATCCGTCAAGAGAGAAAGGAATTAACTTAAGTTTAGAGGGTCCACTTGTATAACTCATTTGATGAGTCATTTCGTTAATAATTTTAAAAACGCCACCATTGGCATTAACTAATGCTCTTGTCACATCCATCATGGCTAGGCCAAATCCTCTAATACCAACATGATGTGGTTTATGCTTATAATCAATTGCAAGTACGTTTTTTATAGGGTAAGTCTCTTCAAACGCAAAGCAATTAGGGTTTATTGAGGTATGTAGTTTCCAGGCTTTTAGCTGGTCTGATAGTACAGTGTCCTGATGGCCAATAGTTAACACGACTTCGTGTGCTTTGTATGTAGATTGGTTTATGGTTAAAATTTCTAATCCATCAGTAATATGTCTAACCTCAATAACTTTTTGGTTAATAATTTTTAATAGATTTTCTTGCTCTAATACTTTGGCTATAGATTGGTAACGTTCTCTTAAGTAATCCCCAAAAAAAGACCGTTTAGGAAACACTTCATGTCGGTTGTTTAATATCTCTTGTTTAGGTTTTTTTGTCCACTGGTGGTAAGAGGGAAAAGCAGCAACAGTACTATTGTTAATTTTAATTTTGGGTCTTGCTTCAATAGTTAAAGCACGTTCTGATATATTTAACCAATTACTGTCTGGTTGATTGTTTCTGTAGATGGGACCAGAGCCTAAGTGTTTTGTTTTTTCAAAAATTATAACATTTATTTTACAATTTGTTGAGGTGTTTTGTAGAGATATAAACAGGTTTTCTAAAGCCGATAAGCCTCTTGGTCCACAACCAATAACAGCAATGGTAAATGTGTTGTTTTTCATGTGATTTATGACTCTGTAATTAAAATTTATCCATGAATACTCTCGTTTTTACCATAACTTTTAATGAGTTCTCCTTCAAACTCAACAAGTTCTTTCCAACGTTGGTCAACATCTACATCTTGTCCGTATTGACGTGCAAAGGTGATAAATGTGGTGTAATGTCCAGCTTCGCTGACCATTAAATCATAATAAAATTTCGACAATTCTTTGTCTTTAATGCGCTCTGACAACAATTTAAAACGTTCACAGCTTCGGGCTTCAATCATTGCAGAAAACAGTAGTCTGTCCACCATAGATTGTACACGATTACCACCTTTATTCATAAACTTATAAAGTTGGTTGACGTAGTGGTCTTTACGCTCGCGACCCAGTGTGTAACCACGTGCTTTTATAATATTGTGTACCATTTGGAAGTGCTCTAGTTCTTCCTTAGCTAATTCTAGTAGTTCTGTTACTAAATCCTCTTTTTCAGAATTTAATGTAATTATAGTAATGGCATTTGTAGCTGCTTTTTGCTCGCACCACGCATGATCGGTTAGGATTTCTTCAAGATTAGACTCTACAATTGTAACCCAACGTGGATCGGTTTCTAGTTTAAGGTGAAGCATAATTTAGTGGCTAGTAATTAATAGTAAGTAATAAGTACTTTATAAAGGTAAAAATAAACAATGATTTAAGTGATACTTTTATGTGATTACTCTAACTAATGTAATTCCAGATATTTTTGTACTTACTCATTTGTCTGTAAGTATCTAAAATTATAGCGTTTTCTGGATGACCTAAGCTTGGGTCTTTGTCTAAAATTTGTTTTGCCCAATAGCGAGCATGTTGTAGAATGTGGTTGTCTTTAATGATGTCTGCAATGCGTAAATTTAATATTCCACTTTGCTGTGTTCCCATAATATCACCAGGACCACGAAGTTTTAAATCGACTTCTGCAATTTCAAAACCATCATTGGTTCTAACCATGGTTTCAATACGTGTTTTGCTATTTTCTGATAATTTATGACTAGTCATAAGGATACAATAACTTTGTTCTGCACCACGACCCACACGACCTCTAAGTTGGTGGAGTTGTGCTAATCCAAACCGCTCTGCGCTTTCTATAACCATGACTGAGGCGTTTGGTACATTTACACCAACTTCAATAACAGTGGTTGCAACCATAATATTAGTTTCTCCTTTAACAAATCGTTGCATTTCAAACTCTTTGTCTGCTGGTTTCATTTTACCATGAACAATAGAAATTTGATAGTTTGGCATCGGGAATTCTCTAGATAAACTTTCGTAGCCATCCATTAAATCTTTATAGTCCATTTGAGCACTTTCTTGTATCAAAGGATAGACAATATAAACTTGCCTTCCCTTAGCAATTTCGTCACGTATAAATCGAAACACTTTTAGTCGATTAGAGTCATATCTGTGGACCGTTTTTATAGCCTTTCTACCAGGTGGTAATTCGTCAATAATTGAGATGTCTAAATCACCATAAACAGACATAGCTAATGTTCTAGGAATTGGAGTTGCAGTCATCACCAAAACGTGAGGAGGAAAGGTGTTTTTCTTCCATAATTTTGCACGTTGTTTGACTCCAAATCGGTGTTGCTCGTCAATAATTGCGAGTCCCAAATTTTTAAATTTAACCTTATCTTCAAGTAACGCATGCGTACCAATTAAGAGGTTTAATTCGCCATTTTCGAGCTGTTCGTGGATTTCTTTGCGTTCTGAAGCTTTACTTGAGCCTGTTAATAGTTTAATACTGATATTCAGATTATTACATAGTTCAATTAATCTATTATAGTGTTGTACTGACAAAATTTCAGTCGGAGCCATTAAACACGCTTGAAAACCGTTGTCAAGCGCTATTAATATTGACATTAGCGCTACAATGGTTTTTCCAGAACCCACATCACCTTGCAATAATCGATTCATTTGAGCATTGCTTCCTAAATCGTGACGAATTTCTTTAATCACTCGTTTTTGAGCGTTGGTTAATTCAAACGGTAAATGGTGTTTAAAAAACTGATTGAAGTGTTCGCCAACTTTTTCAAAAGGAAATCCTTTTATCTTTGTTTTATGAATTAAATTTTTCAGAATTAATTGCAATTGTATGTAAAATAATTCTTCAAATTTTAGCCTAAATTGTGCTTTAGAAAGTGCCTCTTGATCTTTTGGAAAATGGATGTTAAAAAGGGCTTCAGATTTTGAAATTAATTTGTTTTCTGAGAGTAGTTTTTCAGACAAGGTTTCGGCAAATTTTCCTTTGGTTTCTAGAAACAAATTTTGCATGATTTTGGTCATCACCCGATTGCTAATTCCTTTGTTAGATAATTTCTCTGTGGAAGGATAAATGGCTTGCATCGCACTGCGCAAATTAGCTTGATGCTCGGTAAGTAATTCAATCTCTGGGTGAGGCATATTAAACTTACCATTAAACCAATTGGTTTTACCGAAGATGACGTAAGGCGTATTTAATTTTAAGCTTTCTCTAATCCATTTTTGACCTCTAAACCACACCAATTCCATAGTTCCGGTTTCGTCTTTAAACGTGGCAACTAGACGTTTTCCACGTTTTTGAGCAACTTCTTCAAATTTGGTAATTTTACCGATTACTTGTATTTCGGCAGCATTGCGCTGTAACTGATTGATTTTATAATACTGTGTTCGGTCTAAATAACGGTTAGGAAACAGGTTAATTAAATCTTGATAGGTATGAATACCCAACTCCTTGCGAAGCAAATCGGCACGATTTGGTCCAACACCCTTAAGATAATCTATAGGAGTTTGAAGATTAATACTCATAAACAACGAAGATAATTTATAAACTTGAAAGATGAAACTTGAAATTTTGCGTATTTTGGTCTAATCCTTGTTTATAACTACTTATGAGATACTTTTTTTTACTCTTTATTACTTTTCTAGGCTTTACTGTTAACGCACAACAGGCTGATGTTGTGGATTTTGTAAAGGCAGATGTAAGTTTAACGGTAGATATTGAAAAACAAGGTGTTTTAGGTCATGTTGAATTTGAATTCAATATTTTGAAAAACATAGATTCGATATTTATTGATGCAAAAGACTTTAAAATGATACATGTACCTGGTTGCAATTTTAACTATGATGGTTCAAAAATAACTATTAAGAAAAGCTTTTTTAAGGGTAAATCATATAAAGCTCTTGTTAGTTTTATTTCAAATCCTAAAAAGGCTCTCTACTTTTTAGATAAAGAAAATTCACATCAAATTTGGACTCAAGGTCAAGGTAAATACACCAGCAATTGGTTGCCTAGTATTGATGATATGAATGATAAAATTGAGTTTGATTTATCTGTTACTTATGATAGTGATTATACTGTTGTTGCAAATGGTAAATTAACAGATAAACAAATCAACAAATCTACAACTACTTGGCACTACAACATGCAAAAACCCATGTCTAGCTATTTAGTTGCACTTGCAATTGGAAAATATGACAAGACAGTAATTACCTCTAAAAGCGGAATCCCAATAGAGTTGTATTACTATCCAGAAGACTCAGCTAAAGTAGAGCCAACCTATCGTTACACCAAACAGATGTTTGATTATTTAGAAGAAGAGATTGGTGTAAACTATCCTTGGCAAAACTACAAACAAGTTCCAGTGCAAGATTTTTTGTATTCTGGTATGGAAAATACCAGTTGCACAATTTTTAGTGACGATTTTATAATAGACAATACTAGTTTTATAGATAAAAACTACGTTAATGTTAATGCACACGAGTTAGCACATCAATGGTTTGGAGATTTGGTTACAGAAACTTCCGGGACACATCATTGGTTACACGAAGGTTTTGCAACCTATTATGCGTTGTTAGCAGAGCGTGATATCTTTGGTGAAGATTACTATTATAACAAACTTTATGACTATTATCAAGAATTAGTAGCACAAGACGATGCAGGTCAAAGCACAGCACTTTTAAATCCTAAATCAAGCAGTACCACGTTTTATAAAAAAGGCGCTTGGGTACTGCATATGTTGCGAGAAAAAGTTGGCGACTCTGCTTTTAAAACAGCAGTTATAAACTATTTAGAGAAACATGCGTATAAAAATGTAGAAACTAACGATTTTATACGTGAAGTCGAAACAACTTCAGGTCAGGATTTGACTAATTTTGTTGATAAATGGTTAGCGTCTGATATGTTATTAGTAAACGAGATGATTGCAGCATTGGAAGACAACGAAACGACATTGTTTTTACTAACCATGAAAAATAATCCGTATTTAAGATTTAGAAAAGATAGTACAGATAATTACATACCATCAAGTTTGGTGACTCGATTTCCGAAAGGCTATTATCCAATACAAGTAGCTGTTTTAGAAGAAGCGTTTACAAAACCAGACTATCCTACGTTTAACGATTTAATTAAGGAAGCTTTTCAGTCAGATAATATTAAGCTTAAACAAGCTTTAGCTGCAAATATGGCAAAGATTCCTTCAGAATTTAAATCAGATTATGAAGCTTTATTAGACGATAATTCTTATGTCACTAAAGAGATAGCTTTATTTAATCTTTGGGCAAACGTTCCGCAACAGCGTAATCAGTATTTAGATAAAACAAAATTAATTTATGGATTTAACGATTATAATGTAAGGTTGTTATGGTTGGCTTTGGCAATAGCAACTCCAGATTATCAAGCTGATAAAACCCAAGAGTTTTATGATGAAATGGTTAGTTATACAGCATCTCACCAACCATTTCAGAGACGTCAAAATGCATTTTCTTATTTAAATGAATTAGGTTTATTTAACAAAATGGCATTAGAAAATTTGGTTCAGGCGTCGCAACACCATAATTGGCGTTTTAAAAGTTTTGCAAAAGAATTATTACAAACACTCTCTGAAAATGAAAATTATAAATCGATAATTAGTAATTTGCAGGAGAATAATAAAGAATAACAGATTCCTTTCTTCATAGGAGTTTAAAAAAGTATATGAAAGCATTAGTTATATCTGGAGGAGGAAGTAAAGGTGCATTTGCAGGAGGTGTTGCACAGTATTTAATAGAGCAAGAAGGTAAGGAGTATGATATGTTTTTAGGCACATCTACTGGTAGCTTGCTTATACCACATTTAGCTGTAGGAAATATTGAAAAATTATATCACATTTTTACGCATGTCAATCAAAATTCAATTTTTAGTATTAATCCGTTTGTGGTTAAAAAGAAAGGTGATAGAGAATATGTTTCTATAAATTATTTTAACACAGCGCTACAGTTTATAAAACGTAAACGCACGTTTGGAGAAAGTAAAAATTTAAAGCAAAATATTAGAAAAAACTTTACTAAGGAAGAGTATGATAAAATACTGGAAACTAAAGAGGATGTGGTAGTTACGGTTACAAATCTTTCTAAAAATAGAGTAGAGTACAAGTCTATAAAAGATTATAGCTACGAGGAATTTTGCGAATGGATTTGGATTTCTTGCAACTACATTCCGTTTATGTCTTTAGCAACAAAAGATGGCTTTGAATATGCAGATGGTGGATTAGGTTGTGTAATTCCTATTAGAGAAGCTATTTTAAGAGGTGCAACAGAGGTTGATGCAATTGTTTTAGAAAGCGAAAATTTAGAATACAATAAAGTACTTGGCAAAAACCCATTTTCATTAATGATTAATTTGTTTGGTCACTTATTAGATCAAGTTGAAAAAGGAGATATTGCAATTGGTAAACTTGCAGCCAAACATAGAAATGTAAAACTTAACTTGTATTACACACCAACAAAGCTTACCGAAAATTCTCTAATCTTTAATAAGAAACTGATGGAAGATTGGTGGCTTGACGGATATCTATATGCAAAAAGCAAGCATGGAAATGCAGATGAATTTAACTCTACGGTTCCAATACGATAAAAAGAATTGGTTGAATATTATAATTAAAGGGTAACAAAATTAATGTCTTGTTTATATAAAGATGTAAACAAACAATAATAACCTTTTAATTATCATATTATGAAAACTTTAAATCTTTTAAAAACAGTATTTTTTATAATAATCATCTCTTTTTTATCAAGTTGTAATAATGACGATGATGGCGTATTAACCACTTGTACCACTCAAGGATTATTCTATGATTTAGGAGTAAACCCTCAGGTTTTTATACCAGAAGCAAACTTAACGACAGATTTTTTTGTAACCTCTAGTAATGGTCCAGAGGTAGAAATTTATGGCTCAGGAATAGTGTTTGTAACTACAACAGTAAATTTAAACCAAACAGGAAACGGAACATTAATAATAGGAAATGGTCCAAATGAAACAGTAAATGTCTCTTGTGTAGCTACTGGAAGTATGGTAGGAGATACCATGAGATTTGTATTTAACGGTGTTTATAACGGAGATCCAATTACAGGAGAGTTTTGTGTAACCATAGATGTTGTACATTAAATATATAGTAAATAGCATAAAAAAAGCCTCATCAAAAAGATGAGGCTTTTTTTATATATCAGTGAGTACTACCAAATTTCTCCAACTTCTTTTTTAATAAAATGTAATCCAGCGTTACTAGGTGCTGGTTTGTCTAACATTTCGTTTAATATAGCTTCTCTTAATTTATTAGCAGAGTCTATTTTTTCGCTTACACCAACTTTACGTATTAATTGTATGGTTGCACTTTTAGACGCGTTAACCACACTCCAACAATTGTCGCTTAAATAAATTTGTTGTGCTAAATTATGCTCAAATTCTTGTTCGATATTTTTTATTAGTAAATCTTCATAAGCTTGTTTGTCCGAAGACAAAGGTGCAACACGTAACAACAATTTGTTAGGTGATATACGTTCTAAAAACAACGCTAACCTCTCATAAGCTTGAAGTCTAACTGGTAAAGACTCTTTACTTAAGGATTTCATGATATTAAACTTACGACGCTCCTCTTCATTTTGCATATGCTCTCTAAAAAATAGATAAGCAACAGATCCTGTTACTAGAGAAGGTATTGTGTACATTAAAAGGTTTAAAAGCTGTTGTTCCATATTAGTTTTAGTTTATATAACAAACTTAGTGTGTTTTAAATTATTGTACAAGTTTAATGTTTTCCGCCTAAATACTGGCAATCTTTTAAACTTTGCATTCCGTTAAAAGGTACTGGAGTTTTCTCGTAACCGTACGTTCCGCTTAGCTCTTTAGATAAGTTGTGGTCATCCACATTGACTTCTACATCACTCATTTTAAATTGGCATGGATGTTCGTATCCTGTAGCATGTGTAATTTCTAAAAATTCTTTTTTAAAGGTTTTAAAGTATTGTGCTAATCGCTCAGATTTTAAAGGCACATCTATACCACGCTGTAACCATTTACTTTGTGTTGCTACTCCACTTGGGCAACGATTAGTATGACAAACTTGTGCTTGGATGCAACCAATACTCATCATAGCTTCTCTGGCAACGTTTATAATATCAACACCCATTGAAAACGCCATAGCAGCTTTACCGGGAAACCCTAGTTTACCACTACCTATAAAAACCACTTGTTTTTCTAGTCCTTTTTTCTGAAATAATTTATAAAGGTCACCAAATCCATATACCCAAGGTAAAGATACATGATCTGCAAAGCTTGGTGGTGCTGCTCCTGTACCACCTTCGCCACCATCAACAGATATAAAATCAGGACCTTTACCAGTGTTTTTCATAATATCTGTTAATTCTTCCCATTGATCTAATTTCCCAATTGCTGCTTTAATACCAACAGGTAATCCTGTTTCTTCTGCAATAGCTTCAATAAAATCAACCATTTCTGGTATTGTCTTAAAGGCTTTATGTGTAGGAGGTGATAATACATCTACACCTACTTTTACTCCACGTATTTCAGCAATTTCTTTACTAATTTTAGAACCTGGTAATACACCACCTTTTCCAGGTTTAGCGCCTTGAGATAGTTTTAATTCTATTGCACGAATAAAGGGGTTGTCTGCTACTAGTTTTTTCATTTTCTCCATAGAAAAGTTTCCGTCTTCAGATCTTACTCCAAAATACCCAGTTCCAAAATGAAAGACCACATCACTACCATTACTATGATATGGCGACAAACCACCTTCTCCGGTATTATGATAGGCTCCAGCGATTTTACAACCTTTGTTTAACGAGTCTATTGCACGTGCAGATAATGAACCATAACTCATAGCAGATACATTAATTATGGACGCAGGACGATACGGTCTGCGACGCTTGTTATGGGCTCCTATAACTTTTGCACAAGGTAAAAAGTATTTATCTTTTGCATTAACATGATTGTCCTCAACCCGATACGGAATCATAGCATTATTGATAAATATATGTTGATGAGTGTAAATGTCTCGATCGGTACCAAAACCCTCGTAATTGTTTTCGTTTTTTGAAGACGCATAAACCCAACCTCTCTCAATACGATTAAAAGGAAGTTCTTCTCTGTTGTTTGCTACTAAATATTGGCGTAATTCTGGTCCTATACTTTCCAATATGTATCTAAAATGACCCACTATTGGAAAATTTCTACTAATAGTGTGTTTGCGTTGAATAATATCTCTAATTGCTATAATAACTAAAGCAACAATAATCCACATCCACCAAGTGATTGAAGATAAAAAGTTTAGAAAGGAGTCCATAATATTAGTAAATGTGTTTTTTTCAAAAATAAAAATTAAAAATAAGCACAGCTTGATTTAATTTAAAAACAACAATTAATTTCTTTGATAATATAATGTAAACCTTAATTGTTTATAATTATTAATAAAACCAAAGCTTTAAAAGTATTACAATAGTTATTTTTACTGCTCTTAAAATTGAAATGACATTGGAGAAATATTTAAGTCAATTAAACGACGCACAACTAGAGCCCACAATACAAAAAGATGGACCAATGATTATTATTGCTGGTGCAGGTTCTGGTAAAACAAGAGTGCTTACTTATCGTATAGCTTATTTAATGAGTCAAGGTGTTGATGCATTTAGCATTTTAGCCTTAACCTTTACTAATAAAGCTGCACGCGAAATGAAAGAACGTATTGCACAAATTGTTGGTGCTAGTGAAGCTAAAAACTTATGGATGGGAACCTTTCACTCGGTTTTTGCTAAAATCCTACGTTTTGAAGGTCACCACTTAGGGTTTCCTAGTAATTTTACTATTTACGATACTCAAGATTCTCAAAAATTATTAGGCGCTATAATTAAAGAAATGGGGCTAGATAAAGACTTATATAAAACCAAACAAGTCTATAGTAGGATATCGTCTTATAAAAACAGCTTAATTACAGTTAAAGCCTATTTTAACAATCCAGAGTTAATGGAAGCAGATGCTATGGCTAGACGACCTAGAATGGGTGAAATCTATCAAGCATACGTAGACCGTTGTTTTAAAGCTGGAGCAATGGATTTTGATGATTTATTATTGCGTACTAACGAGCTATTAACGCGTTTTCCATCGGTTTTAGCTAAATATCAAGATAAATTTAGATACATTTTGGTGGACGAGTACCAAGATACTAACCACAGTCAATACTTAATTGTTCGTGCATTGGCAGACCGTTTTCAAAATATTTGTGTGGTAGGTGATGATGCACAAAGTATTTATGCATTTAGAGGTGCTAACATTAATAACATTTTAAATTTTCAAAAAGATTATGATAATGTAAAGCTCTACCGTTTAGAGCAAAATTATCGTTCTACAAAAAATATTGTTGGTGCAGCAAACTCGGTTATCGAACATAATAAAACCAAGCTAGAAAAAGTGGTTTGGACAGCAAATGAAGAAGGTCCAAAAGTAAAAGTACATCGTAGTTTAACAGATGGTGACGAAGGACGTTATGTAGCAAGTACCATTTGGGAAACCAAAATGAACGAGCATCTACCAAATAGCGATTTTGCTATATTGTATCGTACCAACGCACAGTCACGTGCAATGGAAGACGCCCTAAGAAAACGTGATATTCCATACCGAATTTATGGAGGATTATCCTTTTATCAACGTAAAGAAATTAAAGACGTTACTGCTTATTTACGTCTGGTTTTAAACACAGCAGACGAAGAAGCTTTAAAACGTGTTATAAACTATCCAGCTAGAGGTATAGGTCAAACCACTATAGACCGATTAGTGGTTGCAGCCAATAACTTAAACAAAACTATTTTTCAGGTGTTGAAAGATATTGATACTGTTGATATTAATATTAATAACGGAACCAAAAATAAACTCCGCGATTTTGTGACCCTTATTGAAAGCTATCAGGTAATGAATCAAACCGCTAATGCATTTGATTTAGCTGAGCATATTGTAAAATCAAGTGGGTTAATGAAAGAGTTTAATAAAGATGGTACACCAGAGGGTGTCACCAGATTAGAAAACGTTGAAGAACTCTTAAATGGTATCAAGGATTTTGTTGAAGGACAACTAGAAATAGCCGATTCTAAAGGTGATTTAGCAGAATTTTTAGAAGATATTGCTTTAGCAACAGATTTAGATGGTGATAAAGGAGACCCAAATCATGTTGCATTAATGACCATTCACTTAGCCAAAGGATTAGAGTTTAATCATGTATTTGTGGTTGGTTTAGAAGAAGATTTATTTCCAAGTGCCATGAGTATGAATACGCGTGCAGAACTTGAAGAAGAACGTCGTTTATTTTACGTTGCCTTAACCAGAGCCGAAAAACAAGCCTATCTTACTTATGCATTATCTCGTTACCGTTGGGGAAAATTAGTAGATTCTGAGCCTAGTCGTTTTATTGAAGAAATAGACGAGCAATTTATAGAAAACATTACGCCAAAAGAAGAACGACGTATCAACCCAATGCTATCTGCTGATATTTTTGGAGATGTAGAGCCAAATAAAATAAGATTTAAAAAACCAGTGCAACCTAAATTTAAAAAGAAAGAAAAAACAAAACCTGCTAATTTTGAAATTAGTGCACCAAAAAAATTAAAAAAAGCATCAGAGATACAAGCGCCAATGGATGCGAGTTTGTTTGGAGCAGATTTGGTAGTGGGTAACCGAGTAAAACATTTAAAATTTGGTAGAGGTGAAGTCCTAAAAATAGAAGGTAAAGGCACAGATATTAAAGCCGAAATTAATTTTGAATTTGGTGGTAAAAAGAAATTGTTACTGCGTTTTGCTAAGCTTGAAATTATTGGTTAGAATTTAATACCTTTAACTATTATGGCAGAATTTATTAAAATTTACGAAGAAAATCCTAACCCAAAAGCCATTAAAAAGGTTGTTGAGGTTTTAAAAAAAGGAGGACTTATTATTTACCCAACAGATACAGTTTATGGATTGGGTTGTGATATTACTAATACCAAAGCATTAGAACGTGTTGCACGTATTAAGGGTGTAAAGCTAGATAAAGCTAATTTTTCTTTTATCTGTCATGATTTAAGTAATCTTTCAGATTACGTTAAGCAAATAGATAGTACCACATTTAAAATCTTAAAACGTGCCTTACCTGGTGCTTACACTTTTATTTTACCAGGTTCTAAAACATTACCCGCTGCTTTTAAAAAGAAAAAAGAAGTAGGTATACGTGTGCCTAATAATAACATTGCTTTAGAGATTGTAAAAGCATTAGGTAACCCAATAGTATCTACATCTATAAGAGATGAAGATACCATCTTAGAGTATACTACAGATCCCGAATTAATACTTGAAAAATGGGATAAATTAGTGGATTTAGTCATAGATGGTGGTTATGGAGATAACCAAGCATCAACTATTATAGATTTATCGGGTGATGAGCCTTTAATAGTAAGAGAAGGTAAGGGGAGCTTGGAGATTTTCTAGTTGCGTAAATGGTGAAAAGTAACTCGACATTTTTTATAATAGAAAACAATGAAACCAACCAACAACCACATTAATTACATCGAGTTTAAAGCTACAGATTTAGAAACTGCTAAAACCTTTTACAATAAAGTTTTTGGTTGGCAATTTACAGACTATGGTGATAGGTATGTTGCTTTTGAGGCTAGTGGTGTTGCTGGAGGTTTTGAAAAAACAGACCAGCCTATTACTAATGGAGCCTTAGTTGTTATCTATCATGAAGATTTAAATCAAGCAAAACAACAGGTTGAAATTGCTGGCGGAACAATTTGTGTAGATATTTTTTCATTTCCTGGTGGTAGTCGTTTTCAATTTTTAGATCCTTCAGGTAACGAGCTATCAGTTTGGAGTTATGATTCTTAATTTTTTTATATCTTTGGGATGTGTTGCTCTGTAATGGTAAGACACGACCCAAGAGGCTGGCTTTTTTGCTGGTCTTTTGGCTTTTATAAAAACTATATTCTTTTTTTTAGACTTTTTATTCAGTTTAATAGTGTGAATTAACGTATAAAAAAAGCCCAATCTTTCGATTAGGCTTTTAAATATGTTTGTTAAACTATCTTATTCTTCTTCAGATAAATTCTTCATTTCCGTTTCAATCATTTCATAAAACTGATCGATTTTTGGAAGAATATAAATCTTAGTTCTTCTGTTAATGGCTCTGTTAGTAGGAGAATCATTAGCAACTAAAGGAACGTAATCTGCACGTCCAGCTGCAATTAATTGCTCAGGTTTAACACCTAAGTTTTGTAATGCTCTTACAATAGCTGTACTACGCTTTACACTTAAATCCCAGTTGTCTAATAACAATCCGTTTTTGTAAGGTACGTTGTCTGTGTGTCCTTCAACTAAAGCTTCAAAATTAGGTTTACCGTTAATTACTGTAGCAACTTTAGCTAAAATTTCGTTAGCTCTAGAGGTAATGTTGTAGCTTCCGCTTTGGAATAGTAATTTATCTGATAATGAGATGAATACAACACTTTTCTCTACATTAATTTCGATGTCTGGATCGTTTAATCCAACTTCTTTCTTTAAACTAGTTACTAAAGCTAACGTTACACTGTCTTTTTTAGTTAACGCATCTTGTAATCTAGAAATTTTTAATTCTTTTTCTCTAATACTTTCTAATGACTTCTCAAGGTTTTTAGCACCTTGTGTTGTTAAAACAGTCATGTCCTTTGTACTTTCAATTAAAGCTTGGTTATTAGCTTTCATATCAGCTATACGTTCTTGTAACTCTTTGATACGTGCTGTTGCAGCTGCTTCATCTGCTAAACAAGAATTTAATTTTACTGTTGCTGTATTTAATAAATCTTGTGTTTCCTGTTGTTTTGCTTCTAGCGCAGCAAACTCTTTTTTAGATACACATGAGCTTAATAATAAAAGTGCACTTGCACTTAATAAAAAGATTTTTTTCATAATAGTTAGAATGATAAATTTAATTTATTCATATCAAAAGTATAAATAATTAAAATGTTAAAATACGCTTTAACAAAACTTTTGCTAAAAGATTTATAATTGACTGAATTTACGTTTTTTTTCAATAAAATAAGACCAAACTACTGATGTTTTGTTATAATATCCAGTTTTTTGGATACTGTGTTTACGTGCTTTTAAAAGCGAAGGTAAATGCCTGTAATACGATAGATGTGCTTTAAGAATTGCAACCAGGTGTGTAAACTTTAATTGAAGTAAAAATTGTAATCCAGCGACACCATCCAATACTAGTCTTGCAAAAACTAAAACCAACAAATTGCCCTTTGCATTTTTGGTTAACGTGAATAAGCTATTCCTAAAATTTAAAAACGTTTTTCTTGGGTGACTCGCATCAAGTGTAGCGCCTCCAACATGATACACCGTAGAGTTACTAATGTATTTGGTTTTAAAATTGGTATTAAATGCACGCCAACATAAATCTATTTCTTCCATATGTGCAAAAAAACTTTCATCAAATCCGTTTAGTGCATGAAATGTTTCTTTTCTTATAAAGAAACAAGCACCCGAAGCCCAAAAAATGGAAGCGTCTTGATATTGGTTGGTATCTGCTTCAATGGTATTAAAAATACGACCTCTACAATATGGATAACCAAATTTATCAATAAAACCACCTGCAGCACCTGCATATTCAAAAGAAGTTTTGTTGTTGTAGTCTAATATTTTAGGCTGAATGATTGCAGTATCAGGTTCTGTTTTAAAAGTCTCTAATATTGGAAGTAACCAATTAGGAGTCACTTCTATATCACTATTTAATAAGCAGTAAATATCTTCTTCTACGTGTTTTAAAGCATCATTATACCCTTTAGCGTATCCACCATTATCCGAATTCTGTATAATTTTAATCTCTGGATAATTAGCTTTTACAAAAGCAACAGAATTGTCTGTTGAGGCATTATCAGCCACATAAATGGTTGCCTCTTTAGAATAAGAAGTCACAGAGGGTAAAAATTGCTCAAGCAATGCTTTTCCGTTCCAGTTTAATATGACGACTGCTATGTTCAAATGGGTTTATTTGTTGATTGGATTTTTGTTTTATTAGTTTATTTGAGTGAGTACTGCTTACTTATTACTGAACACTGATTACTTATAATCAGGAATATCTTTTAAAAACTGATAGCGTTCAGCTTCAAAATCCATACTACAATAATAATGATTAATTCCGTTAGTCACCATTAAATAGGTAGCGTTTAATGCTAAGTTATATCGTGCAATTTGGTCAAAGGTATTTTGTTTAATGTCTATGTTAGGTGCTTTACATTCTACAATTAAATGGATACTTCCGTCAGAATTGAAAATAACAATATCATAGCGTTTTTTTAAATCGTTAATTGTTAGTTCTTTTTCAACATTAATTAAGGATAAGGGGTAATTTTTAACTTCAATTAAATATTGGACACAATGTTGTCTTACCCATTCTTCAGGTTGTAAAATCACAAATTTTTTACGAACAACATCAAAAATAGATACTTTATTTTCGCTATTTTTGAATCGAAACGAATATGTAGGAAAATTTAATTTTTGCACTACACAAATTTATAAATATAACGTCACTTCGAGTGATTTTTGATAATAAATTGTATCGAGAAGTTTTAAGGGTTCTCGATTCAATTCCGAAGGTGTTCGGAATCACTCAAACTGACAAAACCATTTTTTAAACGTGGACGAAGTCAAACAGTTAGTAACTGACATAAAAAACAAACAACTAAAACCTATTTACCTGTTAATGGGTGAAGAGGCGTATTATATTGATAAGATTTCAGATTTTATTGAAGATACTGTGTTGACCGAAGAAGAGCGTGGTTTTAACCAAATGGTATTGTATGGTCGTGATGTATCAATAGAAGATATTGTAAGTAACGCCAAGCGTTTCCCGATGATGGCAGAACGACAAGTGGTGATTGTTAAAGAAGCACAGGATCTAGCCAGAACCATAGACCAGTTGGCAGATTATGCTAAAAATCCGCAACCATCGACAGTTTTGGTGTTATGTTACAAATACAAGTCTATAGACAAGCGTAAAGCAGTTTACAAAACTATTAAAAAAACAGGTTATGTTTATGAAAGTAAAAAATTGTATGATAACCAAGTACCAGATTGGATAAGACGTGTCTTGTCGCCCAAAGGTTATTCTATTACTCCTAAAGCAGCACAAATGTTAGTCGAGTTTTTAGGGACAGACCTAAGCAAGATTAGCAACGAGCTAGAAAAGCTACAAATAGTTTTACCTAAAGACACGCAAATTACTCCAGACCACATCGAAGAAAATATAGGAATTAGTAAGGACTACAACAACTTTGAGTTACGTAAAGCTATAGGGACTAAAAACACTGCTCAAGCTTTTAAAATTGTACATTATTTTGCAGATAATCCAAAAGACAACCCAATGGTTGTTACGGTGTCGTTATTGTTTAATTTTTTCTCACAGTTATTGCACTTACATGGTATGTCAGATAAAAATCCTAGAAACGTTGCGTCTGCTTTACGTGTCAACCCTTATTTTGTTAACGAATATTTGGATGCAGCACGCAACTATCCCATGCGAAAAGTTAGTCAGGTCATTGCAACCTTACGCGAGTTTGATGTAAAAAGTAAAGGCGTTAATAGTAACGCTGTACCACAAGGTGATTTATTGAAAGAGTTACTGGTTAAGATTATGAATTAAATTGGTGTTGATATGAAAAATAGAATGCTAGTTGCCTTACTTATTGAATACAGAAGAGCAATGTTACCTTTAAAAAGTATTCTATCTAATTTATCTGAAAGCCAATTTTTAGAAGTCAGAGATTTTAACTCATCAGATCCAGATTGTAAATCAATTGCAACAGTTATAAACCATTGTGTGCATTCTGGATATTTATATGCTAGTTATCTGGATACAATTACTAAAGATAGTACTTGGATAGAATATGAAATGACTATTAATAATCCAATTGAAGCCATAAAAGAGCTTGATAAAATGGTTGATTATACTGAAGCTATTCTAAAAAAGATAAGTCATTTAACAGATAAGGAATTAAATATGCATCAATTAAAAGCAAGATGGGGAGTTACTTTTGATGTTGAACAATTATTAGAGCATGCAATTGTACACATTTTAAGACATCGTTTACAAATAGAGAATTTTCTTAAAGCTTAAATACTAATGATGAAAAACTCCTTTTTAATTTTAGTTTTAATATTGGTTTTAGTATCATGTAAACCCACACAAACCCTTCCAGATCCTTTAGAAGCAGGATGGAACGGAAAAAAAGTGTGTGAAGTTCTATCCGAAACCAAACAGCAACGCATTTTAAAATGCACCTTTCCACCTAATGTAGGTCACCAAAAACACTACCACAAACCTCATTTTGGGTACACCTTAGCTGGAAGTACTTTTAGGATTACTGATTATAAAGGTACTAGAGATGTACCAGTCGCTACAGGTGTCAATTGGTCTAATACCGAGTTGAGTGAGCATGAAGTCTTAAATGTTGGAGATAGTACTGCAGTCTTTTTAATAATCGAACCCAAATAGTTAATTTTTTTAACGTTAATTCTCACTTTTAACATTACAACTACATTCTTTAACACATCCTATTAAATCCAAGTTAAACCTGGTTTAAAATTCGTGAAACGCTAGTATTTACAGTATCTTAGTGATGAATCGGATTATTAACAATTAAAACCAAAATAAAAACTATGAAAGATTTAAACGGAAAAAAAGTTGCCATTTTAGCAACCAATGGATTTGAAGAAAGTGAATTAAAAGAACCAATGAATGCGTTAAAAAACGCAGGTGCAGAAGTGCATATTGTTTCTGAAAATTCTGGAACCATTAAAGGATGGAAAGACGGAAATTGGAGCAACGAGTATTCTGTAGATAAAACTTTAAACGATGTATCGGAAACGGATTATAACGCACTAGTATTACCAGGTGGAGTCATTAATCCAGATACCTTAAGACGTAATGACGATGCAGTACGATTTGTAAAGTCGTTTTTTACTAGTAAAAAACCAGTTGCAGCTATTTGCCACGCACCATGGTTATTAGCAGAAGCAGATGTCTTGCAAGGTCGTAAAGTAACCTCTTACAACTCAATTAAAAAAGACTTAGTAAATGCAGGCGCACAATGGGAAGATAGCGAAGTTGTGGTAGACGAAGGTTTAGTAACTAGTCGTAATCCAAACGATTTACCAGCTTTTAATGCCAAGTTAATAGAAGAGGTTTACGAAGGTAAACACGAGATGCAAACTGCATAATTAATTTATAGATTGAATCTTAAAAAAGTCAACCATTTGGTTGGCTTTTTTTTGTTTATAAATACTGACAAGTCATTGTCGCAGACTATTGATATTGTTAAAATAAAAATCTAACTTAGCTTAACATTCGATATAGCGAATTGAAAACTCGCCATATCTATACGTTAAGATAACCTAATCCATCTCCTCCAACGCTAAAGTATAATCATACTGTAAATCTTCATGCAATGCCAAAATCTTTTTAGTAATGGCTTCAATGTTTCTGTCGTATAAATTGGTTAGTGTCGTGTTTCTAGAAATAGAAGGTTTCATAGCTTTTAACTTCTTACAAAAGTAGAGAAGCAGTTCGACTTCAGTTTCTTTGTTAAGCGAGTATCTAATGTACTTTTTAGTGTTTCGTAATATCTTACGCACACTTTTTTTAATGTAAAAAAAGCTGTCTGTGTTAATCTGTTCAAACTGTTCGTCAATTTCTGCTTTAACGGTTTCGATATAACCAGCTTCGCTGTCTGCTTCAAACAATAAATAGGTGAGTAGCTCTTTGTTTTCTTTTTTAAATCTAGCCAAACGTAAGCACAATTGTGCCAACTCCTCGTTAGACCTGTGTTTTAACTCTTTACGTATGGTGACTACAGATACTGCTTTCATTGAAAAACTCTTTTTTCATTTCCGCGTAGGCGGAAATCTTTTTGTTTGACTTTCCTGCGAAAGCAGGAATCTATTTTACTTATTAGTGGATTCCTGCTTACTCAGTAATTAGTAATGCTTTTTTATAGTACGTTTTACTATAAACAACCTAATAATACCAATAATTAAAATAATAGGTGCAATTATAATTAATACAATACCAAAGGTTTTTAGGTCTTCAAAAAGTTCTATTTTTAAAATGGTTATTCCTGTGCCTAGTATGACTAAAAAGGTTCTAAAATAAGCTAAAAAGGTGCGCTCGTTTGCTAGTTTAGTACGCTCTATAGCTAGCCAATCTCTGGTGGTTAAATCGATTTGTTCTTCTTTCATTATAATCTTAACGTAAAATGTCCTTTATACTCTGTGCCATCTGTTAATTGTAAGGTGTACCAATAGTCATCTTGAGATAATAATTGGTTGTTATGTGTACCATCCCAACCAACAGAGGTGGAAGGATTAAAACTATTTAATAGTTTTCCGTATCTGTCAAAGATAAACACTTTTAAATTTGGATATCTATTTGGGTCTAAGCCTAAGACATTCCAATAGTCATTAACTGTATCGTTATTTGGTGTAAAATATTTAGGAAATCCTAATACTTTTATGGTCCTTGATATTTCCTGACATTGGTAAATATCTCTAATATATACTGTGTGGTCACCAGGAGTTACATTGTAAAACACATTGGAGGTTTGATAACTTCCAAAGGTGTTATCTAAAGCAAATTCAAAATAATTTGAATCACCAGTTACATGTATTGTTGCGGTATAATCTTCAACAGTTATTGATGAAATATCTGGCGTAGGAACCTGATTTACAACAATATTAATGGTTTTATTACAATTTAAAATAGGATCTGTTATGGTTACGCTATAAGTGCCTTCTGTATTAATAAGTATGCTATTTGAGTGTTGATTAGTGCTCCAAGTATAATTATAATTAGAAGCTATCGATGTGTCTAGTCCAGCGTCTATAGTTACTGGAAAATCCGATTGACAAACTTCTATATGTTGATGGTCTATTATAGGGAAGCTACCAACAATAAGCTCTAACAGTCCAAAACCATAACAAACATTATTGTTAGATATGCCAACATAAAGCGTTGTGTTAGTAGAAGTATATTGGTCTGGTAAACTGTTTAAATTATTAGCTGCGTCTTGTTGTGATAGATAAAAATTGACAGTGATGGTTCCGTTTATAGATAAGCTATTAATAATAGTGTTTCTAATACTATTTAAATCAAATAGCGCTTCGCCAGTGTTTTCGCTATCACAAGTTTCTAATTGATAGGTGCCTACATCTACAGATTGAGAGGTGTTTAGTCTAACATAAGCAATGTTATAGCAATTGGTGTTGGGCTTAGTGACTTTAGCTACTACTAGTTCTTGATTGGTTTGATTGGTATAAATTGGATCAATAGAGGAGCTGTTATTATAGTCGTTTTCTGCATCTGTTAAAGTGTGATAATAGTATACTTGAAAATTATCAGAATTATTTATAACTAATGCATCATCTGCATCGTGTAAATTAAAAGTGGTTATACCATCTGTTGCATTAGCGTCAAAAGAGTCGCACGCATATAAATCGTAAGTGTTTTGAATAACTTGAGGTGGCTCAGAGATAAGTACTTGTTTTATTAAAGGATCATAATCTATTCCGTTAATAGACATTGTTAAACTCACAATATATGTACCTGGTTGCGAATAGGTATGGTAAGGCTCTGCGATGGTAGAAGTGCTACCATCACCAAAATCCCACAATACACTATCATAAGGATCTTCTGAGGTAATATAAAAATGGGTGCTATCGTTTAAACAAATATCCTCGTAATTAAATGAAAACTTAAAAATAGACTGTACAAAAGGAGGTAAGCCTATTTGTGCAGTTCGGTTTTGTAAAAAAAAGGAATTATGAGAGTAACCACAATTGGTTCCTAAATTATTTGGATTATTAATAACAGACAGGTGTGTGCCTTCACCAAATAACACATAACCTGCACGATAGATTTTTCCGTCTATAGCTAATTGTAAAGCACCAGCCACATTTTGCGAAGTGTTTATTACTGTTTGTGATGCTGCTACGTTAGGACTTTCTGTGTTGTATTGCAACAAGCTACTATTAACAAATAAATCGTCTATGCTAAACTGTGAAGCTGTCACGTATAGTAATTTTGAATTTGGCGAAAACTCCACACCATAAGGATAAGAGTTGTCTAGTAGTAAACGTTGGTTAGTGACACTTCCGGTAGAGTTATTAAAATTGTAAAGTAATACTTTTCCAGATTTACGTAATCCAGTTGTTGGACTACCTAAAGATGTAGAGCTATGTGCAATTGCTATTTGTTTACCGTCTGGCGAAACCTTTAAATATCCAATAGCAGTAATATTAGAACCGGCTTCGTTAATTCTAGGAAAAACGGTTTGAGGGACAGTAGATACAACAGGTGTTTCGTTTACACCAACTGCAGTAACCAGAAACGCAAAAAACTTATTCATAAATTGAGTTATCACCCAAACATCACTACCATTTCCATGGGTAACTGCTGTTAGTTTTTCAGAGTTTTTATATTCATTTTCAATAGCATCAGTTGCATCATACGTAATTAAGTGTACATTTTTGTTGGTTGCAACAATGTCTCCCAATCCATTGTTTAGTTGCATATTGACTTCAGAATAATTAAGTCCGTCAATTGGGTCTGTTTCAGATAAAAAGTAACTGGGTTTATCTGTAGTAAAAATATAATACGATGAGGTTGTACCTGGTTTAGGAATAATTATAGCAGATTCTGTACTAGAACTATCACCCATTAACCCTGTTCCGTTAGGCATAATGTTGTGGGTCTTGTCATAGACTGTTTTCCCGTCTGTATAGAATAATAAATTTCCATTTGGGTCAGAAATTGTCGCACAACCTTCTTTGGTCATTAAAGCACCATTGGTTAGTGCTACTGGACTACCAGTATTAAAACTAACACCTGCAAAATCTCCAAAATACCAATTAGCAGATTCTCTTTGGGCGTGTAAAGTCACGCTTAACAAAAACACTAGGATAAATACTAGCTTGGATATGTAAAATTGAGGTTTCAAAAAATTAAATAGCAATATTTAAATAAAGGTATAAAAAGCACCTATATTATTCAATGCTAATTTGTAATAATTTTTTTTGAAGGTATGCTATTAAATCAAATTAAGAAGTTTTGATATTTTAACTAAGTCTTAGTATTACTTTAAGTGTCATTTAACAAGACATTGGATTTTGAATTTGTAATTTGTTAAAACAACCAAAACACTCAATTTATGCCTTTTATTACAAACAAAAACAAAAAAATATCTGTGGATATTTTTTATGAAGATTATGGACAGGGACAACCTGTAATTTTAATTCACGGATGGCCCTTAAGTAGAAAATCTTGGGAGCACCAAGTTTGGAAAATAGTAGAATCTGGTTACAGATGCATTTCTTATGACAGACGCGGATTTGGAATTAGCTCTGCACCTTGGGATGGATACGATTATTCCTCGTTAGCTAGTGATTTACACGAACTCATTTTACACTTAAAATTAGAAGATGTTATCATCGTCGGATTCTCGATGGGTGGAGGAGAAGTGGTGCGTTATTGTACCGATTACGGAACAGATAACGTTGCTAAAGTTGCTTTAATAAGTAGTATTATTCCTTTAGTGAAACAAAAAGATGACAATCCTTCAGGTGTTCCAGAAAGCGCCTTAAACGATATTAAAGATGCGTTAGAAAATGATCGTGTTGGTTTTTTAAAAGAATTTTCTAAAGGGTTTTATAATTTTGAAGACAATAAAGACAAGGTCAGTCAAGCACAATTAGATTACGATTTTATTGTGGCCTCTCATGCTTCACCAAGAGGGACTATTGAAGCTGCTAAAGCATGGATGCACACAGATTTTAGAGACGAATTACAATATGTGAATGTGCCTACTTTAATTGTTCATGGAGATGCAGATGGAACAGTCCCAATCGAAACCTCTGCTAATCAAGCAGCAAAAGGCATAAAAAATAATACCTTTAAAGTAATTAAAGGTGCACCACATGGTTTAAACATCACACACAAAGAAGAGTTGAACAAAATATTGATTGATTTTTTAAACGAATAATGACATTTTAAACAACAAAAAAAGCGCATCTTATAATTAATAAAATGCGCTTTCTTTTTTTTGTATAATATCTTAACGAAGCTTTGGATAATGACTTGGATTAGCTTCATGCATAACAGCATAAACCGCTTCAAAAACGTCTTCTACAGACGGTTTTGAAAAATAATCACCATCTGTACCATAAGCTGGTCTGTGTGGTTTTGCTGCTAACGTTTTTGGCTGACTATCTAAATACTGAAACGCATTTTGTTTGTTTAAAATTTCATCTAAAATATAAGCTGAAGCACCACCTGGAACATCTTCATCAATAACCATTAATCGGTTAGTTTTGGCTATACTTTTTACAATATCGTGGTTTAAATCAAACGGTAATAACGATTGTACATCAATAACTTCAGCATCAATACCAACTTCTATTAATTCTTTTACAGCTTGCTCTACAATTCTTAAAGTAGAACCATAAGAGACTAAGGTGATATCTGTACCTTCTTTAACCGTTTCAACCACACCAATAGGTGTTTTAAATTCACCAATATTAGTTGGTAAATTTTCTTTTAATCGGTAACCATTTAAACATTCTACGATTAAAGCAGGCTCATCACTTTCTAATAATGTATTATAAAAACCGGCAGCTTTAGTCATGTTTCTTGGCACTAAAACATGTATTCCTCTTACTAGATTTAGCACACCACCCATTTGTGATCCAGAGTGCCAAATACCTTCTAATCTATGTCCACGTGTACGTACAATTAAAGGTGCTTTTTGTCGCCCTTTGGTTCTGTAACGTAAAGTAGCTAAATCATCACTTATTATTTGTAAGGCGTACATGATGTAATCTAGATATTGGATTTCTGCAATAGGACGTAATCCTCGCATAGCCATACCTATACCTTGACCTAAAATAGTTGCTTCTCTAATTCCTGCATCAGCCACACGTAGCTCGCCATACTTTTCTTGTAAGCCTTCTAGTCCTTGGTTTACATCACCAATATTTCCTGCATCTTCACCAAAAACTAATGCTTCAGGATATTTATTAAAAATATAATCAAAGTTTTCTCTTAATACCACACGACCATCTACCTGTTCTACATTAGCATCATAAGTTGGTTTCACCTCCTTAATATTGATGGCTGCAGAGTCGTTTTCGCTGTATAAATCAGAGCTGTATAACGGTTGTACTTTTTCAAAAAAGGATTCAATCCAATCTAAAAGTTGTTGTTTAGCAGGTGATTGATCAGAAATAACATAACGTAATACTTTTCTAGCGCTAGAAATAGCATCTTTACGGTTAGGTTCTTTTATGTCTGATAAATCGTTTATTATTTTTTCAATAAATACCTTGTTTGGGCTAGATTGTGCGACTTGCTTTAAAAGTGTAATTAATTCTTGTTTTTCTGTTAAAGATGGCTTTAAAAAATTAGTCCAAGCTGCTTTTTTAGCTTCTCTTACTTGCTTTTTAATGTCCTTTTCTACAGTTTGTAATTCTTCATCTGTAGCAATGCCATTATCTATTAACCAATGACGCATTTTTAGGTTACAGTCGTTTTCTGCTTCCCAATTTAAACGGTCTTTATCTTTGTAACGCTCGTGTGATCCAGAAGTAGAATGACCTTGAGGTTGTGTTAACTCGTTAACATGAATTAAAACAGGAACGTGTTCTTCTCTAGCTATTTTTGAAGCTTCTTCATACGTGGCAATTAGGTTAGCATAATCCCAACCTTTGACGCGTAATATCTCGTATCCTTTATTATTTTTATCACGTTGAAACCCTTTTAGGATTTCAGAAATATTTTCTTTAGTAGTTTGATGTTTAGCGTGTACAGAAATCCCATATTCGTCATCCCAAATGCTAATTACCATTGGGACTTGTAATACACCTGCTGCATTTATAGTTTCAAAAAACAAGCCTTCGCTAGTACTAGCGTTTCCTATAGTTCCCCAAGCGACTTCATTTCCGTTTACGGAAAAATTAGTAGTATCAATACCTTTAACATTTCTGTATATTTTAGAAGCTTGTGCTAAACCTAATAATCTTGGCATTTGGCCAGCAGTAGGAGAGATGTCAGAGCTTGAGTTTTTTTGTTTGGTTAGGTTTTTCCATTGCCCATTTTCATCTAAACTGTGTGTGGCAAAGTGACCACCCATTTGTCGTCCTGCAGACATGGGTTCTTGTGCTAAATCTGTATTAGCATACAATCCAGCAAAAAACTGCTCGATAGTCAACTCGCCAATAGCCATCATAAATGTTTGATCTCTGTAATATCCAGATCTAAAATCACCATTTTTAAAGGCTTTAGCCATAGCTAATTGAGGCACTTCTTTACCATCACCAAAAATTCCAAATTTTGCTTTACCAGTTAACACTTCTCGACGACCTAATAAACTGCACTCACGACTTGTAACTGCTATTTTATAATCGTTAAGGACTTCCGTTTTAAAATCTTCAAAAGACAAGTCTTCTTTAGTGTTAGCTTTTGTTTGCATATTTAAGGAATTTATTCACGCAAATTTACATATAAATTGTTGATTCTACAAGACCAAAAATTCCTAAAAAATTATGAAAATCTCATAAAAAAGTGAGTTTCATTATAAAATAAATAAATAAGTGGAATATTTTTAAATTCTGTTAAGAATTTATTAATACCAACGTCTTGTAAATAAGCCCAATAATGTTTTAGGAGAAAGCGTTACTATAAACCTAATTTTTTCGTCGTAGTTAGGTTGTCCAATTTCCCAACCTAAATTAGAATATAATGGGAAGTATAATTCAAAATAGTCTTCGACTAAATTAAGTCGTATTCCAGCATCATAAACAAACTCTGGTTTAAAATTTTGGTTTTTTATAACTCCAGCATCACCATATAGCATGATGTATCTCCATAAGGTTGCACTAGTGTTAACAGTTGTCATCCATTGGTTAGCAAAAGGTTGTGTTAATTTAGATTTAAAGCCACCTTCTGCAATGATAATTTGCTGGCTTAACAAGCCTGTTTGCTCACTACGACCCAAGTAATTATAATCAAATAAATAATCTGTAGGTCTATCTAAAGCAAAACTAAAAAAGTTTGAATCTTGATAGGTGTCGTTATAAAGGAATAATCCTGAAAACACTCTTAAATTAAATTGTTTGTTGCGTTCGTTTAAATTCCTAAACTCAAGCGTGGCAGATACTTTACCAAAGTTTTTAGCCAATTGTACATCTGTAAATAAAGATGAGAATTCTTTTAAATTATTATCTACTATACCAAACTTTGCATTAAAAACAGAGTATTTGGGCTCGCCTTCGGTTTCAAACTCTCCGGTTGGATCAACTTCTCTGTTGATATTGATGTATCTAAATGATAAAAATTTACGTTTGTTATCTCTTAAATCTTTATGATCTCTAAAATTAATATCTATAAATGGAGTAAAAGACGAATACGTTAAATTTGGTGCATAGTTATAGTAATTTCCAGACAATCCATATCGTGTTCTGTAATTATCAGAATTTTCTGGTCTAGCATTGTAAACTAATGACGCACTACCAACAACTTGTTTGCTTTTAAATCCAAATTTTGGACTTAGTTTGTATAAAAAACGTTTGCTTAATAAGGTTTTGTTGTACAACTTTAAGCCAGGAGATAATCCATCATAAAAATTATATTCAAATTCTGGCATAAAAAAGACCTGGTTATAATTTGGGTCTTCAATATCTTTAAAAAGCCTGAATTGTAATGGTTTGTTGGTAAGGAAAAATCCGTTTAATTTTTTGTAGTTATTACGCTGATTAAATTCTGGAACTACATAATCGTAATTTAATGCTAATTGATCGACCTCTTTGTTTGCAATGGTGACTGTTTTTGTACCTTCAAATCCATCTATCCATTGTTTAGAGGTGATGCTGTCATTTTCTAACGTAAATAATGATATTGGCATTTTGGTCTCTCTTAAGTTTTTAAGAGTTACCAATATAGAGTCTTCTGTTTTTTTGATTTTTTTAATTTTAAAATCAATTTTTTTACTGGTCTTTACATAATCATTAAAAAACCAAGACAAGTCTTTATTAGTTTTAGATTGTACTAAATATTTAAAATCCTCTGGTGTACTTCTTTTTAATTTGGTTTGCTTAACATAGTCTTCAATAGTTTTATTTACTATTGAATCGCCTACATAGTCATTTAAATAATTTAACCCTACAGCAGCTTTATATTTGCTAGAAATGTTTTTATTGAATTTTAACAACGAATCTTTAGGCATAGCTAACGGTTGATCGATGTTAGTTCTAGCCATGTGCATGTATAAAAATGGATACTGATCGTTAAAATTTAAATCTGCAGCATGAAAGGCTCTTACACCCCAAACATCTGCTAATTTTCCTAATATTTTTTGGTTTGGATAAAACTCGTCTACATATTTTATTAGATAGTAAATCTGGATGCCATCTAATAACCATTGTTCTTCTCTAGGATGTATTAAAAGGGTGTTTTCTAAATAGGCTTTTAAGGTGGTTTTTAGAAGCTTTAATTCATACTGAAAAGTATCCTCGAAGGGTCTAATAAAATCAGGTAATAAGTTTAACCCATAAATAGGGTCTTTTCTATAGTCTATCCAAGTTAAAAGTATTTTTTTATGCGGATAATCACCTAAGTGATTGGTTATAAATTGCGCAACTCTATCTGTAGAAATAGCAATTTCTGTTGGTGGCAAATCTTCGGTATCGATATTAGATTGGATGCTAAAAAAATCGGTTTCAACAGTATTGTAATCGTTGTTTTTAACCAAAGAGAATTTGGTGTTAATTCTATCTTTTCCGCTAAATTTAGTTGTTGTTTTGTTTTCTATGGTATTATTAGAAACTAAGTCTAATTCAGAAATTGGTGTAAACCCATTTGGATAGCTTACTTCCAGATGGATATCTGTAGGTTCTACAAACAAATCTTCTAAATCTTTATTACTGTAATAGTGCCAAGATCCATCAAAAACAGCAGGAGTAATGTACCAGAAACGCAGATTGTATTCGCCATCATCCGTAACACCATACCTAGTAAATTTATTATTAGGTATTTGTACAATATACGTTAAGGTTAAATTGTAAAAACTGTTAGGTGCTAATGGTGTATTAAGTGCGACTTTTATTACATCTGGATGGTTTTCTAAACGTTCAAAAAATGTATTTTTATTGGATTGCTTTATGCTAGTTATGGCAGTAAACCCTCTGTCTTCATTTTTTGCAAAATGAAAAGTTGTTTTAAACTCTTCTGCAAAACGCTCGGCTAATGGTGTTGTTTTTGAAGAGTAACTATGACTCCAATCATGTAAATAAATAGTATCTAACGTTTTGTTAGTTTTATTTTGATACTGGATGGTTTGCGTGATGTCTATACTATGTTTATCTGTATTAAATACAGCAGAAATATCTAAACTATTTTGGCTTAAAGCCGAAATACTTAAAAGTAAAGCACATAATAAAATAGTATAGTTTAGTTTCAATGGACTTTTACAAACTTTAAAGGTTGAACGTTAACATTAGGTAGCGAAATGTAATATATTCCCTCTGATAAATACGAAATATCTACAGTTATAGTTTTATCGTTTATAGGAATACTTGTTACCATTTGTCCTAATGTGTTGTAAATGTTTATGTTGGTTGCAAAAGTTGGTTGCTTATTAATTTTTATGTCTATAGTAGTACTAACCATATTTGTACCTACAATTTCAAAAGTAGGTTGAATAAATGTCACCTCAGGTGTACTTAAAAAACTTTGATTAGTCTCAATAGTTAATGTAACGGGAAGATGATCGCTAAAATTGTGTAGCGATTCTCTTATGGTTTGTGAAAATAAAGCACCAGAACAATCTGTGCTATTTATAGCACTGTTCCAACAATTAGAATTGTTATTATTTCCAAATACTTGATAACTGTTTGGTACAAACTTAAGCTCTGTATTATTATCAAGAGAGGTACTTGTCATTATAAAATCAAAACGGTCATCAAAACCTCCACTAGAACCACCTAAAGAAGTTGTAGTTCTTGTAGATTGTGTAAACACATCTACAAAACTGACATTATTATGCCAATTTCCTATTCTGTTTGCAGGATCTACAAACGTAATATTGTTGTTAGTATCTATAAACTCCTGAAAAGCAGGCTCAGAATTGGAATACACGTTAAAATCTCCAGCTAATAAAAAATATTCAGAGCTTGAAAAGCCATTTAAGTAACTGGTTAAATCTTGAGCCATTTGCAAACGTAATTGTTCGTTGTCAGAACCACTAGATGCTTTTAAGTGGCAAACAATAACATTAAGTATAATTGGATTGCTAGTTTGGTTAACTGTATTTAGTTTTAATACATAATGATTAAAATCTCTAAAAAGGGTACCAATTTCGGTTTGGCTTTCTAAAGTAAATTTTGAACTATCATAATAAATGAGGTTTTGTAAATCGTTTTGGTCACCAATGTTATCATCACTAGTATTTGAAACAAAATTCGCCATTTGATAATTAGTATTAATGCTTTGTTGCATCATACTTAAAATAGTATTGGCACCAGAACTATTATTGAGTTCGCAAACCATAAATAAATCTGGTTGATAGTCTGTTAGGATAATTTCTAACTCGTTTAATCGTGCGTTAGCAGGTTCTTGAAGCGGAAAATTTAATAAGTTATAAAACATAGTTTTAAAGGTGTCTTGAGCCAAGACACCTGAAAAATTAAGTAAAATTACAAGGTATAAAACAGTCTTTTTCATGAGTGATTTTAGAAGTTTGGACTTAATCCATAATCTTTATAGAAACTATCTAAAATATCAACAACTTCGTCTGCGGTATCTACTAAATGAATAAGGTCCAAATCTCCTGCACTGATGTTGGCAAAACTGTCTAAAAGCGTAGTTCTAACCCATTCCATTAAACCTTCCCAGAAGTCTGTACCCACTAAAATAATTGGGAATTTTTCTATTTTATTAGTTTGAATTAGAGTGATTGCTTCAAACAATTCATCTAAAGTACCAAAACCTCCAGGCATAACAACAAAACCTTGAGAATACTTAACAAACATCACTTTTCTAACAAAAAAGTAATCAAAATCTAAACTTTTATCAGAGTCTATATATGGGTTGTCATGTTGTTCAAATGGTAAATCGATGTTTAACCCAACTGATGTTCCACCAGCTAAATGTGCTCCTTTATTACCAGCTTCCATAATACCTGGTCCACCACCTGTAATAACTCCGTAACCGGATTCTACAATTTTTTCTGCAACCTCTACAGCTAGTTTATAATATTTATGGTCAGGTTTTGTACGTGCAGATCCAAATATAGAAACCGACGGTCCAATTGCACTCATTTTCTCAAAGCCATTAACAAACTCTCCCATGATTTTAAAAATCGCCCAAGAATCGTTTGTTTTTTTCTCATTCCAACCTTTTGGATGTTGTTCTTTTCTCATATAATAATTTTAATAATTTTTAAACAAACAAATTTAATGGTTTAAAAAGATTTATTTGTTTTATTACCAAAATTTAAACAAAAAAAAAGACCAACATTTTAGTGGTCTTTTGTTTTTTTGATAAGAGGTTTAATGTTTTACTACATTTAGAGTGGTTTTCTGCCAGAAATAATATTATACAAAATTACAATTACTGCAATTACTAATAATACATGAATCAATTTATTAGTTCCAATACCTTCAATAATATTAAAGAATCCTAGAACCCATAAAATAATACATATGACAGCGACTAGCCAAAGAATACCTTTCATAATATTTAATTTAATGGTTAGATACTAAAGTTAAACAATAAATTTTAAATAATAAGTTTTGGTCTATATTATTTACTTTTTCTAGGGTGTAATTCTTTCTTTAAAAATTTTGCAGTATAGCTTTTTTTGTGTTTTGCCACCTCTTCTGGAGTACCTTCAACAACAACCTGTCCGCCACCTTTACCGCCTTCATATCCAATATCAATAATATGATCTACAGTTTTAATTACATCTAGATTGTGTTCTATAATTAAAACAGTATTTCCTTTATTGGCTAATTTGTTTAACACAATCATTAACACTCTAATGTCTTCAAAATGAAGTCCAGTTGTGGGTTCGTCTAATATATAAAAGGTATTACCTGTATCGCGTTTACTAAGCTCGGTTGCTAATTTAATACGCTGTGCTTCTCCACCAGAAAGTGTAGTACTTTGTTGTCCTAAGGTGATATAACCTAAACCAACATCTTTAATGGTTTTTAGTTTTTTATGAATTTTAGGAATGTTTTCAAAAAACTCTACAGCATCATTAATAGTCATGTTTAGCACATCACTAATGCTTTTTCCTTTATAACGAATTTCTAAAGTTTCACGATTAAATCGTTTACCTTGACAGGTTTCACACTCGACGTAAACATCTGGAAGAAAATTCATTTCTATAACACGTAAACCACCACCTTTACAGGTTTCGCATCGTCCTCCAGCCACATTAAAGCTAAATCGTCCAGGTTTATAACCACGTATCATAGCTTCTGGTATTTTAGCAAACAGACTTCTAATCTCATCAAAGGTTTTAGTGTAAGTTGCAGGATTACTGCGTGGAGTACGACCAATTGGTGATTGGTTTATATCTATAACTTTATCGATATGCTCTAAACCTTTAATACTTTTATAAGGCATTGGTTTTTTTACACCATTAAAATAATGAGCGTTTAAAATAGGGTAGAGGGTTTCGTTAATTAACGTAGATTTTCCACTACCAGAAACACCAGTAACACCAATCATTTTACCTAACGGAAATTTAACAGAGACATTTTTTAAATTATTTCCTGTACACCCCTTAAGTTCTAAAAAGTGTCCATTACCTTCACGACGCTTTTTGGGGATTTCAATTTCTTTTGTTCCGTTTAAGTAAGCTGCAGTTAATGTGTTTTCTTTTAATAATTGCTTTGGTGTCCCTTGACTAATAATTTCTCCACCATGTTTACCTGCTAAAGGACCAATATCTATAACGTGGTCTGCACGCTCTATCATATCTTTATCATGCTCTACAACTATTACAGAGTTGCCAATATCACGAAGCGATATTAAACTATTAATCAATTTTTCATTATCACGTTGGTGTAAACCTATGCTTGGCTCGTCCAAAATATACAGTACGCCAACCAGCTGAGATCCAATTTGAGTGGCTAATCTAATACGTTGTGCTTCACCACCTGACAAGGATTTAGAACTGCGATTTATTGATAAATAATCTAAACCAACGTCTAATAAAAACTGAAGTCTGGCGTTAATTTCTTTAATAATTTCTTCAGCAATTTTTAGTTGCGTTTTAGATAATTGTTTGGGAGCATTTTTAAACCAATCTGCTAACTCGCTAATGTCCATATTAGCTAATTCGGCAATATTTTTTTGGTTTACTTTAAAGTATAAAGACTCTTTTCTTAATCTAGAACCCTCACATTCTGGACATTTAATTTTGTCCATGTAGTCTTTAGCCCAACGTTTTAAAGACGTAGAATCAGCAGTTTTATATTGGTTTTCAATAAAATTGGCAACACCTTCAAAATCTATTATATAATCTCTAGTAATGCCTAAGGTTTTACTTTCTACAGAAAACTTCTCATTTCCACCATACAAAATGACTTGTTTAGCTTCTGCAGGTATAGATTTAAAAGGATCACTTAATTTAAATTTATAGCGTTCTGCAATCGTTTCAAACTGTTTAAATATCCAACTCTTTTTTTCTGGACCATGAGGCGCTAAAGCTCCAGATTTTATCGATAATGAATCATCTGGTATAATTTTTTTCTCGTTAACCTGATATAAGGTACCAATCCCATTACAATTTGGACAAGCCCCTTTAGGTGAGTTGAAAGAAAAATTATTGGGTTCTGGATTTGGGTAAGAAATTCCAGAGCTAGGACACATTAAGCTGCGACTAAAATAACGGACTTCTTGTGTGTCTTGGTCTATAACCATTAACACATCATCACCATGATACATGGCAGTATTAATCGTTTCGGTAAGTCGCTTGTCATTGTCTACACCATCATCAATTTTTAATCTATCAATAACAATTTCTATATCATGCGTTTTATAACGATCTAGTTTCATGCCTTTCACTAAATCTTTGATTTCGCCATCTGTGCGGACCTTAACAAAACCTTGTTTAGCTATTTGTTCAAACAATTCTCTGTAGTGACCTTTTCTAGAACGTATAACAGGTGCCAACACATTAATGCGTTTTCCTTTGTAACTTTCTGTAATTAATTGTTTGATTTGCTCGTCGCTATAACTTACCATTTTTTCGCCAGTATTATAGCTGTAAGCATCACTAGCTCTAGCAAATAATAGACGTAAAAAATCATAAATTTCGGTAATTGTACCAACTGTAGAGCGTGGCGATTTGCTAGTAGTTTTTTGCTCGATAGCAATTACGGGAGATAAACCATCAATTTTATCTACGTCAGGACGCTCTAAACCACCAAGAAATTGCCTGGCATAAGCAGAAAAAGTTTCGATGTAACGACGTTGTCCTTCGGCATAAATAGTATCAAATGCTAATGACGATTTTCCACTACCAGACAAACCAGTAATAACCACTAGTTTTTCTCGTGGGATAGTGACATCAATATTTTTTAGGTTATGTGCTCTAGCACCTTTAACCTCTATGTTTTCTTCAAAATTAGTCATAGCATTTTTACACTTAATTGTCCTGAAACTGACAAAGTTGCAAAGATACGCATTTTGTATGTCTTTTAGAAGTTGAGTTGGTTATGGTTTTCTTAATAATTACTATTTTTGATACACTAAAAAAGTAATACATGAAATTATTAGGAATTGGATCAAGAATTAATCATCCTGAATACGGAAAAGGAGTAGTCACTAACGTAGATAACCAACACTATTGGGTAACTTTTATAGACAACGGATTGGAAACCATACCATTAAATGGTGATTTTGAAACTATTGAAGCTTCAGAAAACGAGGTCGATACAGTTAGTTTTTTTGATATTGAAAGTAGTTTAGTCCAAATCTTAAAAAAGTATAGCGATGTGTCGGAAATTGTGCCAATTGGCGACAAATGGAAAGGTGGTACTTTAGAGCTTAAACCAGCTGATGAAAATTTAAAAAGTAAAGAAATAAAAATTGAAGATTTTTTTCATAAAATAACCATGGTTCGTGACCGTTTACGTGTTATGGAACAAAAAATAAACTCTAGCAATCTTGAAGAACAAGACAAGATAGATTTACAACAATACATTACACGTATTTATGGAAGCTTAACCACATTTAATGTACTGTTTAAAATAAAAGAACAACAGTTTGTAGGACAAAAAGGGAAGTGATTTTTAGTTAAAAGTTAAAATAACTATTTACTTATTACTTATTTAGTTCCTTTAACATCACCCATATGTAAGCCAAAAAACAATAATTTATGATGGGTTGGGAGTTGTGCACCACTTTGGGTGGTTTTCCAATCGGTCCAAGTTGCTTCTAAACCTCCAATTGGTAAAATGTCTGCCCACATTTTAAATTTTGTAGGCTTGTAGTTTTCATCTAAAATCCATAAATAAGAATCGCCAGGAGTAGTGCCTCCTTTGGTATAAGTAACTAACAAGGCATCTTTATTATCTTGTTTGACTATACGTCTTATGGTGCCTTTATCAAATACTTTGTAGGGTGCAACTAGCCAAAATGAATCGTTGTTAAAATATTTAGTTGCAGTATCAATTAACTCGATACTTTTTTCATTATCAATTCTAAAATTATGGATGTAAGCCACACTTTTTGATGGGTTATTCAAGTCTAAATCAACTTTGTATTCTCTCCAATTTACTTCACAAACACTATCTTTTTTATTCCATTTAAAATGGTGTTTTCGCTTAAAAGTCCATTCTATATAATTTGTAGCATCGTAGGCATCAGCATTTAAGGCAATTAGCATTTTATGGGCTAATATATCTGCTTTTTCTGGTTGACTACCAATAGGTAAGTCTTCGTTATATTTTAAATACACAAAACCAAAAAACAATAGGCTAGGTAATGTCAAAAAAATAACAACACCAGCTATAATTTTTATGATTTTTTTAGATTTCATTGTATAAAGTTATAACAATTAAACGGATTAGTTATCTCTAAATTGTTTAGTTTAAAATCCTACAGCAGTATCATCACCTCTTGGATCTGCTCCACCTTCCAATTGTCCGTTTTCTAAAATTAATATTCCGTCCACTTTTCCTAAAACAGGAGCATTTTCTTGATTGATTTTATAACCTTTTGCTTCTAATTGATTAATAAGCTCTGAGGAGAACGAATTTGGTTCCATTCTAATCTCGTCAGGTAACCACTGATGATGAAATCTTGGCGCATTTACCGCTTCTTGCATACTCATCTTATATTCATGCACATTTAGTATAGTTTGTAAAACAGAAGTGATAATTGTAGAACCACCAGGTGTCCCTAGTGTCATGTAAAGCTTGTCGTTTTTCTCAATAATTGTTGGCGTCATAGAGCTAAGCATTCGTTTTTCTGGCAAAATCGCATTAGCTTCTGCACCAATTAATCCATACACATTAGGTGCTCCTGGTTTACTAGAAAAATCGTCCATTTCGTTATTAAGAAAAAAACCTAATTCTTGACTGTATAACTTAGAGCCAAATCCAGAATTCAAAGTTGTAGTTACAGCAATAGCATTGCCAAAATGGTCTACAATAGAGTAGTGGGTGGTTTCATTACTCTCAATAATTTCTACTTTTCCGTGTGAAATTTCGGTGGAAGGTGTTGCTTTATAAAAAGAAAAATCAGCCATTCTGTTACTTAAATAATCAATACTGATTAATTCTTCTTGCGGAATACTAACAAAATCAGGATCACCCAAATAGAAACTTCTATCCGCATACGCACGACGTTCTGCTTCGGTTATGACTTGAACCGATTTTAACGAGTTGTGTCCAAATTCATCCAATTGAAACGGTTCTATTTGTTTCATAATTTGAGCTAGGCAAATACCACCACTGGAAGGAGGAGACATGGATATGATATTTAAATCGTCATATTTAAATGTAATGGGTGTGCGCCAAACAGCTTCATAATTTGCTAAATCTTCAACCGTAATAATACCACCATTTGCTTGAATAAATGTTGCTAAAGTTTCAGCTATTTCTCCTTTGTAGAAGGCGTCCCGACCATCTTTCATTATCGCCTTTAAAGTATTGGCTAAGTTGGGTTGTTTAATGGTATCTTTTGCTTTCCAATCTTTGCTAAATAAAATTGGGCTTGTATTCACCTCTAAAAAATCCTGACGTTTTTCGTCTAATACGTCTTGGTCTTTTTTTGTAACCACATAACCACGACTAGCTAAGTCTATAACAGGCTCCATAATCATTTCTATAGGTAAGCTTCCAAATTTTTTGTGTACTTCAAACAATCCAGCTATAGTACCTGGTACACCAACCGCTAATCCACCTTTGGTGCTTAAATCTGGAATAACATTACCTAAACTATCTAAATACATGTCTTTGGTTGCTAATTTTGGGGCTTTTTCGCGGTAATCTAATGCACCAATGCTTCCATCTTTTAGCCTGTAAACCATAAAGCCACCACCACCAATATTACCAGCATAAGGGTAGCAGACTGCTAAAGCTAAATCTGTTGCAATCATGGCGTCAAAAACGTTACCGCCTTGTTTTAATATATCTGTACCAATTTTAGAGGCTTCCTCACGTGCAGATACGACCATTGCATTATCGGTAATTAGTCCAACTACCTTTGACTTTTTACAGCTGTAAAAAGTCATAGAGATTAATAAAAGGAATACTATTTGTTTCATTGTTTAGATTGTATTTCGGCTAGTTTAGTTTTAGAAAAAGTAATTAGTTCATCAAAAAAACTGGTGAATTCTGCTTCAAATTCTTTATAAAATGCTTCCAATTCGTTGACAGCTAAATTCATTTGAGAACGGTTTTTAGTCCGTCTATTCATACCTTCCAACACTTTTGTTATGCCTTCAATGGAAGCATAGCTTAACAACCAATTATCTGCTAACATATGTGGTAGCATTTTTTGAATGCGTGGTGGCAAAATTTCAAAATGTTTTTCTAAGGTATCATAAAAATCATCGATATATTCAGCAAAAGGAATATTAGAATACTGTTCCCAGTTTTTAGCTAAAAAATGGTCGTATAAAATATCTACAATTACTCCTGCATAATGACCATAATTTTTGTGTAATCGTTTAGTGCTTTTTCTAACGGTTGGATGCGCATCGGTAAAGGTATCTATCTGACGATGTAGTAAAATACCCGTTTGTATATCTTTTGGGTATTCTTTATATTTTTTACCTCTAATCCCATCAGCTATAAAGTTACCTATAGTTACCATTTTATTATTATTAGAAAGATAAATGTGCGCTAGAAAATTCATCTCATAAATATATGTATTTTTAACCTGTAAATTTTATAATTTGAATAGATTACCCAACTTAGATGTTTTACGGTTTTTGCTAGCCAGTTTAGTAGTGTTTTTTCACTTACCTCAATTATGTCGTAATCAAGGACTTCCGTATTTTTTGGAGGCGCCAATTTTTAATCGTGGGATAGAAGCTGTTTACATGTTTTTTGTGCTAAGTGGATTTTTAATTATAAAAATTATTTACAGCGATAAGCAGAGGGATGCTTTTTCAATTAAAAAATTTTATATCAGACGTGTGTTACGCATATTTCCTTTATACTATTTAATTGTCGTTTTTGGCTTTTTGTTTTATTGGGTAATACTTCCAAAAATAGGGATTCCTTTTGATAATAATTATAATCTTATAGATGGTGTTTTGTTGTCGGTTTTCTTTTTGCCAAATGTATTATCAGAGTTATTTAAACCTGGAGGAATTCTAGAAGTACTATGGTCTATAGGTATTGAAGAACAATTTTATATAATAGTGGCTCCATTACTATTTCTAATGCCTAAACGTAGCATATTACAATTTTTAGTATTGATTACTGCAACCTATTTTATAATATATCACCTAGAACCCTTTGACAATTTAAGACGTTTTATTATGGTGTTTTTCTTTTTGTTTTTTGGCGGAATTATAGCAGTTTTAGAAGAAAAAAAGAAGTTAGAATTTTTAAAACGGTCAAAACTAGTACCATTAGTAATAGTTCTGTCAACAGTGCTATATTTTACAACCTCAATTTTTGAGTTTGAAACTTTAGCCTTTTTTAATCTATTTACCATGGTTTTGTTTGGGTTGTTTATTCATACCATAGCTCACAATAATTTTGGAGTCGAAATTAGAAGCAAAGCACTAAATTATTTAGGACAAATCTCCTACGGAATTTATATGTTTCATGTTATCGCATTAAACGCGGTAGTTTTCTTATTTTTGAAACTTCAAAAGCAGGAATTATTTAACGATATTATAACTATCATTTTAATTTACTTATTAACTTTTGCGATTACTATTATAATGGCACATGTGTCTTTTAAATATTACGAAACCTATTTTTTAAAATTAAAAAACAAATTTAGAGAATGACATTAATAAAATCTATATCTGGAATTAGAGGAACTATTGGCGGAACTGTTGGTGATAATCTAACACCAATTGACGCAGTTAAATTTGCATCTGCTTATGGAACCTGGTTAAAGCAACAACGTAACAAAACAGATTATAAAGTAGTTGTTGGTCGTGATGCACGCTTATCTGGAGATATGATACAAAACTTAGTTATGAATACGTTGGTAGGCTTAGGTATTCATGTTGTAGATTTAGGATTATCAACGACACCTACTGTAGAAATTGCTGTACCAATGGAGCACGCAGATGGAGGAATTATCCTAACTGCTAGTCACAATCCAAAACAATGGAATGCTTTAAAACTTTTAAATGCTAAAGGCGAATTTTTAGATGGTGCTGAAGGACAAAAAATATTAGAAATAGCAGAATCTGATGCAATGACTTTTGCAGAGGTTGATGATTTAGGAAAAATTACTAAAAATGAAGCCTATATCGATTTGCATATTGATGAAGTTTTAGCATTAGAGTATGTTAATACCAAAGCAATTGAAGCTGCTAATTTTAAAGTGGTTGTTGATGGTGTAAATAGTACTGGTGGAATTGCAATTCCGTTATTACTAGAACGCTTAGGTGTTGAAGCTGTAAAATTGTATTGTGACCCAACGGGTCATTTTCCGCATAATCCCGAGCCTTTAAAAGAGCATTTAGGAGATTTATCTAACGAAGTAAAAAAACACAACGCAGACTTTGGAATTGTTGTCGATCCAGATGTAGATAGACTAGCATTTATGGACGAAAATGGAGAAATGTTTGGAGAAGAATACACATTAGTAGCTTGTGCAGATTGGGTATTGAGTCAAAATCCTGGAAACACAGTTAGTAACATGAGCTCAACTAGAGCACTTAGAGATGTCACCGAAAAACATGGAGGAACTTATGAAGCGTCTGCTGTAGGTGAAGTTAATGTGGTGACTTTAATGAAAAAAAATAATGCAGTGATTGGAGGTGAAGGTAATGGCGGAATTATTTATCCAGCTTCTCATTACGGTCGTGATGCTTTAGTAGGTGTGGCTTTATTTTTAAGCTTATTAGCAGATAAAAAAATAAGTGTAAGTGAGCTACGTAAAACCTACACAAGCTATTTTATGAGCAAAAAGAAAATCCAATTAACTCCAACGTTAGATGTGGATGCTATTTTAAAAGCAATGGAAGCAAAATATAGCAATGAAAATTTAACCACCATCGATGGTGTAAAAATAGATTTTGCAGAAAGCTGGGTGCATTTACGTAAAAGTAATACAGAACCAATTATTAGAATTTATACCGAAGCCAAAAGCCAATACGAAGCAGATACTTTAGCAGATAAAATTATTTCAGAAATCAAAGAAATAGCTAATATTTAGTATTTTTAATCTGTAAACCAACTAGTTATGTACATTACAAAAGCACAACGAACCAATAAATCTGAATTAGAAACTTATTTTTCTAAGTTTAGACAGCACATTGTGGGTATAGACCAAGCGTTTGAATCGCCTTATGGGATTCAGAAAATGGTGTATACAGATTGGACAGCTTCTGGACGATTGTATAGACCAATTGAGGATAAATTACTGAATCAATTTGGACCTTTTGTTGCCAATACACATACCGAAACTACTGTGTCTGGTACAGCAATGACAAATGCCTACCATAATGCAAGGCGTATAATTAAAGGACATGTTAATAGTAATGCAGATGATGTATTGATTGTTGCAGGTAACGGTATGACTAGTGTGGTTAATAAGTTTCAGCGTATTTTAGGATTAAAAGTACCCGAAAACTTACGAAAATTTACAAATATTCCAGACGAAGTCCGTCCTGTGGTTTTTGTTACTCATATGGAACACCATTCTAATCATACCTCTTGGTTAGAAACTATGGCAAAGGTAGAAGTAATTCCAGCTGGTGAGGATGGTTTATTTAGTCTTGAAAATTTAGAAATTCTTTTAGAAAAATATAAAGATTGCCCTTTAAAAATAGCGTCTGTTATTGGAGGAAGTAATGTTACAGGTATCCAAACACCTTATCATCAAATTGCAAAAACAATGCATCAACATGGTGGTGTTTGTTTTGTAGATTTTGCTTGTTCTGCACCTTATGTAGATATCAATATGCATCCAGAAAATGAAGACGAAGCTTTAGATGCCATATTCTTTTCGCCACACAAATTTTTAGGAGGACCAGGAACTTCTGGTGTTTTGGTGTTTAATAAAAAATTATACAAAAACATGATACCTGATTGTCCAGGTGGTGGTACTGTAAGTTGGACCAATCCTTGGGGAGAACATAAGTACATCGATAATATTGAAGATAGAGAAGATGGTGGTACACCTGGTTTTTTGCAAACCATTAAAACTGCTTTGGCTATTAAGCTGAAAGACCAAATGGGAGTAAAAAACATTTTAGATAGAGAACATGAATTAATCCACCAGATATTTGCAAATCTTGAAGATGTTGAAGGAATAAATATTTTAGCGCCTACGCATAAAGATCGTTTAGGAGTGATATCTTTTTATATAGACGATTTACATTTTAATTTAGGTGTCAAGCTATTAAATGATAAATTTGGTATTCAAACTCGTGGTGGTTGTAGTTGTGCTGGTACTTATGGGCATTATTTGTTGCATGTAGATTATGAAAAATCGCACTCGTTAACTTGCGAGATTTCAGCAGGAGATTTATCGCATAAACCAGGTTGGATTCGTATGTCTATACATCCAACAACGACTTGTAATGAGATTGATTATGTCTGTGAGAGTATTCAGGCTTTAGCAAAACATCATAAAGAATGGGCTAAGGATTATGAATATAATAAAGCTAATAACGAGTTTATCCACAAAACCTTTATGCCTACTCAAGACGTAAGAGTTTCTGATTGGTTTGAGTTATAATATTGAGCTATTTAAAATCCTCTGCAGTTTTACCACGATGCTTCCAACGTTTATGCGTCCAAAGGTAGTATTCTGGCGCTTCATAGATTTGTTGTTCTACTAACTTGAAAAAAGCATCAGTAATTTCGTAGTCTTTAAACTCATTTGGGTTTTCAGCTAGAGTTGTAAAAGTTGTCTGGTAGTACCCTCTTTTAATGCGTTTAACAGCAAAAAACACAACAGCCATATCTAATTTTTTTGCTAATAATTCTGCTCCAGTATGTGCAGGTACATGTATTCCCATAAAATCCAGCCAATGGTGTGCTTTCCATGGTTTTGGACTTTGGTCTGATACAAACCCATTAATGGTTAATTCGCCTTTATTTTTTGCTTTTTGCAACGTTTCAAACGTGTCTTTGGTAGTGATTAAGTAGGAGTTGTATTTGGCTCTAATTCGTTTTACTAATTTATCAAAATATTTATTACCAAGTTGCTTATACACAGCATAACCTTTGCTTTTTACATGATTTTGAAGAATAAAAATCCATTCCCAACTACCATAATGTGCGCACATTAAAACAATACTTTTGTTATTGTTTTCATGTTGATGTATTTCTTCAATATTAGAAAACGTCATTCGTTTCATCATTTGCGATTCAGAAATCGTTAATGATTTAATAGCTTCAACAACCATATCACATAAATGATGATAAAAACGTTTGGTAAGACGTTTGATTTCTGCATCAGATTTTTCTGGAAAAACTAAGTTTAGATTTTCAACAACGGTTTTCTTTCTATAACCTATAACATAATAGATTAAAAAATAGAGTCCATCAGAAAATACATATAATAACCTAAATGGAAGTATAGAAACTAACCATAAAAAGGGATAAATTAAAATATAGGCTAAAAATTGCATTAATACTTATTAATTTTGCGAGGACAAATATATGTTATATTTGATTGAAACTTAAACTTGAAAATGGGTAATTTAGATATCATCACCATAATAATTATAGCAGCTAATGTTATTATTTCCTATAAAGGATTTGAAGATTATGATTTTTTTGATAAATACAAATTTAATGTTGGTGCAATAAAACGTGGAGAGCAATTCAGGGTTTTTAGCTCTGGGTTTTTACATGTAAACCCACAACATTTGTTGTTTAACATGATAACCTTGTACTTTTTTGCTTGGATGGTAATAAGGCAAGTGGGCGAAACTAAATTTGTAATTATTTATGTGGTTAGTTTATTAGCAGGTAGTTTACTGTCTTTAGTATTTAATAAAGATAATTATCATTACAGTGCAGTAGGAGCAAGTGGAGCAGTAATGGGTATTATTTATTCTGCTATTTTGTTTGATCCATGGATGGAAATAAATTTTATCATTCCTGGTTGGCTTTTTGGAATTGGGTATTTACTATACTCTATTTACGGAATGAAAAAACAAATAGGCAATATTGGTCACGATGCCCATTTTGGAGGTGCAGTAGGTGGTTATGCAACTACTTTGATATTAGCACCTTATTTGTTGGAATATGATTTAAAAATGGTACTTATATTAGCTATTCCAATAGTAGTTTTATTTGTAATGCAAAAATTAGGTAAAATCTAGTTGTCTAAAATTTCAGCCACTTTATTTTCTAATGCTTGACCACGAAGGTTTTTAGCAATAATTTTTCCGTCTCCATCTAAAATATAGGTTGCAGGAATAGAACGTACGCCATAAGTTTGTGCAATTGGCTCATCCCATCCTTTTAAGTTAGATAAGTGTTTCCAAGTTAATTTATCTTGCTCTATCGCTTTAATCCAACGATCTTTTTGACCTGCTTTGTCTAAAGAGATTCCAACAATTTCTAACCCCTTGTCATGATATTTATCATACATTTTTACCACATTAGGGTTTTCTCTTCTACAAGGTCCACACCAGCTTGCCCAAAAGTCTAAAATAACAAGTTTAGCTTTTATATCTCCTAAAGATAAGTCTGTACCTTCTGGTGTTTTAGCTGTAAATGTAGGTGCGTAATCTCCTATATTAGTCCCAAAAACTAAAGGTTTTTGTGGTTCTTGTTTACAAGAACTACCTAATAAAGCGATTAAAAAAAGAAATATGTATGGTCTCATTGTCGTTATTATTTATCACAAATATAAAATATAAAAATTGAATATTTTATGACTATTTTTGCAACATGATTTATAACGATACTATTGTAGCATTAGCAACCGCTTCCGGAGCAGGAGCAGTTGCAATTATAAGATTATCTGGAAAGGATGCTATTGCAATTGCAGATGGTTGTTTTGTGTCTGTAAAAAACAATAAATCGCTTGTAAAACAAAACACGCATACCATACATTTAGGTCATATTATTGATGATAAAAGAACCATAGACCAAGTGTTGGTATCTGTATTTAAAAATCCTAATTCTTATACAGGTGAAGACGTTGTAGAGGTTTCCTGTCATGGATCAATTTACATACAACAAGAAATTATACAGTTATTTCTTCGTAAAGGTTGCCGAATGGCTAATGCAGGAGAATTTACACTTCGTGCGTTTTTAAATGGAAAGTTAGATCTAAGCCAAGCGGAAGCTGTAGCAGATTTAATTGCTAGCGATAATGAAGCGTCACACCAAATTGCGATGCAGCAAATGCGTGGTGGTTTTTCTAGCGAAATTGCAAAACTACGTGAAGAATTGATGAATTTTGCCAGTTTAATCGAGTTAGAATTAGACTTTGCAGAGGAGGATGTAGAATTTGCAGATAGAAGCCAATTTAAGACCTTGGTAGAACGTATTTCGTTTGTATTAAAACGATTAATAGATAGTTTTGCAGTAGGTAACGTTATTAAAAACGGAATTCCTGTAGCAATCGTTGGAGAGCCTAATGTTGGAAAATCTACTTTACTTAATGCGTTATTAAATGAAGAGCGAGCTATTGTTAGTGATATTGCTGGAACCACTAGAGATACCATTGAAGACGAATTAGTTATTGAAGGGATTGGTTTTAGATTTATTGATACAGCTGGAATTAGAGACACTAAAGATGTTGTTGAAAGTATTGGTATAAAAAAGACATTCGAAAAAATTGAACAAGCACAAGTAGTTGTTTTGCTTTTTTCTGCTGAAGAATTTAAAGCAGAAGGTCCTAGATTAAAAGTAGAAATAGAAAAAATAAAAAATCGTTTTCCGCTTAAACCTATGCTTATCATTGCTAATAAAATTGATAAGTTAAATGATGCAGATAAAGTAGCGCTTACCTCTCAATTTGAAACCATTCATTTATTATCTGCTAAAACTGGTGTTGGTGTCGACTCTTTAAAAGAAAAATTAATTGGTTTTGTCAATACTGGAGCATTACGTAATAACGAAACTATTGTTACTAACACACGTCATTATGACTCGCTACTAAAAGCTTCAGAAGAGATAGAAAAAGTAAAACATGGTTTAGAAACCGGTTTATCGGGAGATTTATTAGCAATAGACATCAGACAAGCTCTGTATCATTTTGGTGAGATTACTGGAGAGATTACAAGTGATGATTTATTAGGTAATATTTTTGCCAATTTCTGTATTGGGAAGTAACTTACTTTCTTTTATTTGTTAATCACTTGTTATTGTTGTTTTTATAGGTTTTTATCTTCTTTTATTTGTTGCTTTATTGCTCTTTTTTGATTAAATTTGTTGTATATCTGTTGCCTTAAATACGGATTTGTTGCCCAAATCTGTTGGCGAAAATAAAGGCGAAATGATGCACCATAACGCACCACGCTGCACCATTACGCTACATAAAGCACCATTTATGAGCAGTAATTTATTCATTCCTAAAACTTGTAAGCATTGCGGTAATGCGTTTACAGCACGCACAACAGTTACTAAATACTGTGGTGATACTTGTGCAAAAAGGGCATATAAGGCTCGCAAG
>NZ_QLLO01000010.1 GCF_003259525.1 Olleya aquimaris | reverse complement strand
ACAGAAGCATCATAATTACAAGAAGCATCTGTGAAAATTTCTATATCTGCAGGCGCAGTAAAAGTAGGAGGAGTATTATCCGAAACTGTAATAGTTTGAGTCTGAGTAGGAGCAGCATTACCACAATCGTCTACTAAAGACCAAGTACGCGTAATAACAAAAGTGCCTTCACAACTACCAGCAACTACGCTATCAGAAAAAGTAGCATTTAAACCAGTAGAGCAGTTATCAGTTTCGTTAGTTACATCTCCAGTTTGCGCAACAGAAGCATCATAATTACAAGAAGCATCTGTGAAAATTTCTATATCTGCAGGTGCAGTAAAAGTTGGAGGAGTTGTATCTGTTACAGTAATAATTTGAACATAATTGGCTATTGTTCGCCCACAAGCATCAGTAAAATTCCAAGTGTTAGTATATGTTCCATTAGATGGACACTGAGCATCTTGAACAAAAGGTCCTGATGTTTTAATTGGTGTAAGACCAACACATGAAGGAACTGGAACTAATGATTGCGCATTAGTTAAAGCTGTGCTATCGTCACAACTTACAGTTCTATCTAAATCTCCAGCTTGAGTAATCCAAGTTGCAGGTGCAGGTTCATTTACTGTTACAGTTGCGCTCATATTATTTCCTACTCCACAACTATCGGTATCTGTAGAACTAACACTATTAAATCCTTTAATATTAAGGTTTCCGTTATAACTAGCAGAAAGTGAAGAGCTTAATATGTCAGAACAGGTATTAGTTAAATAGTAACAATTATCATTAATTGTAGTATCATAATTAATAATTAAATTTTCTCCAGCATCTAATACACCATTAGCTACTGTAAATGTTAAAGCTCGAGTTGTTGTATTATAAGTGTATGTTACTCCGGTAGGTAAACCAGTTATAGGAGTTACTAATTCTGAACCAATAGGAATAATAGTAGATAACACTACATTAGTGGCATCATCATTTCCTGTATTGGTTACAGAAGCAGTATAAGTTGCTATTTGTGTTGTGTTTGTTGGTGTAACCGATGTTGGTGTTACCGTAAATAATGATTCTAATTTAGGTTGATAAACTTCTACAGCTAATCCAAATAAATATAAACCATAAGTTTCTTGATTAGATGTTAATCTAAATGTCGCAGAAGTTTGATTATTATTAATTAAGTTGTTGTTAGTATTTGTAAGCGGAAACACTGCAGCGTCAAATCCTAAAGTATTAGTACTAGCAGGAACTCTGTTTGTAAAATTTACACCATTAGTTGTAATCCTACTATTAAAAAAATTATCTGAAGCTCGTAATGTAGTTGTTAGATTGGTATAATTGTTATTAGAATCTAAAATTTGAAAACTATCTCCATTTAATACTCTATCTCCTTCTAACGCACCAAAAGTAACATTTGCTTTAACAGGACCATTTGGAACAGTTTGAAATCCAGTGATACTAAAATCAAAATTATTTACAGTTTGAGATACATTTACATAACCGTCAAATAATGTGATATTTTTATTATTTAAATCAGGACTTTTATAGACGAATACTATTTGCCATCCTCCAGAGGTTCCTGTGTTAGTTCCAGTATGATTTACTAAAAATCCAATTTTTCCTTCTACATTCGCTACTTGATAGACACCAAAAGGATTAGATAAGCTATTGACACTACTTGTAATATCTTTTACACATACATAAGGGTCAAATCCAAAATGCGGAGTTTCGTCTCTTCCTCTATAAATTACTTCATCTGCAGTTATAGTACTATAACTTGTTTGCCCAGGCAATCTTAATTTAACGTTGTTGTAATTCCAATTTGGTTGGTTGTCTGTTTCAACACCGTTAACATCCAATCCTTTATCGGCAGCTGCCCAATAAAGTAATACCTTATCAATTTCTAAACAAGAGGCGTTAGGAGCAGGATTTACTAAAGTAGCATTGCTTGAATTAAATGTTGACGTATCAGAATCGATGTCTACATACACATTATCAACAAAATCATGATTGTCCGCAGCAGCAGTATAACTACCAGTTGCAGTTCTAGAAATTGTATTATTAGCAATAATAGTAATATCACCATTTATAGTAGAATTATAACGTGGTGTAAAAGACTTTTTTATTTGTGCTTGTATGCTGAAGCCAATTAATAAAAGTATTACTAAAAGTAATTTTTGTTTAGTATTCGTTTTCAATAGTTTCAAAACTTATATAATTTAATACTGTTTATTTAAAAATCAAATAAAATACAAGCACTAAATCCCAGACCATTAATTGGTTGGGTTTTCGGAAATGAATAAAGAGAATTGAATATTCTCATAACATAAACTTCTTTACTGCTTAATATTTTATATTTTTAACTAATCATTACAGCCAAAATATGCTACAGCTTAAGGGAAATTAACCACATAGTGGTAATCGTAGGTATGTTGCATTATTTTAGATTCAAGGGGAAAATTAATTAATAGCTTAACAAAAGAAAGAGGATTTAAGCTTCAAATCAAAAAAAAGTGTTATAGCACCTATAAAACCGATAAAAGGTATTTGAAAAAAATTTAATCGTATAAAAATGTATTTAATCGACTGACATGAGTAAAGTTATACAGTTTGTAAGACATGGTAAATCTTCTTGGGAATTTGATGTTCCAGACCATGATAGACCACTAAAAAAAAGAGGAATTAATGACGCAAAATTAGTTTGTAATCACCTAAAAACTAATTTATTATATCCAGATATAATTTTTAGTAGTACGGCAAATAGAGCAAAAACAACAGCTAAGTTGTTTATCGATAATTTAAAGCTAAATTCTACCCAATTTCTACTAAAAAAAGAGCTTTATGATTTTTCTGGAGAAGCTGTTTTAAAATTTATAAAATCTTGTGACGACTCTATCAATAATTTAATGATTTTTGGACACAATTATGCCTTAACCAACTTATGTAATTCTCTTGGAAACATTAATATTGACAATGTAACGACCTCTGGATTTGTTCAAATAGAATTTGAAACAGATTCGTGGAAAACCATTAAAAATGGAACGACTACAAAAATTGTCTTTCCAAAACATTTAAAATAGTTTTACTAATAGATATATTTGTAATTAAATCTATACAATAAATGACTAATCATATAATTGATAATAAATATATTAATAGAGAGCTAAGTTGGTTACAATTTAATCATCGAGTGCTTCAAGAAGCAGCAGACGAAACGGTTCCATTAATAGAACGACTAAGGTTTTTAGGAATTTACTCTAACAATTTAGACGAGTTTTTTAAAGTAAGATATGCTACCGTTCAACGTATAAATTTTGCAGGTAAAGAAGGTAAAAGCCAACTTGGTGGTATAAAAGCTTCAAAATTACTGGATATTATAACAAATACAGTAATTAAACATCAAACTGAAAGTTTAAAGATATTAGGTCATATTCAAAAACAGTTAGAGACTGAAAATATTTTTATACTTAGAGAAAATAAAGTTTCAAAATCTCAAAAAGCCTTTCTTAAACGGTACTTTCTTGAAAAAGTAAGCCCAGCTTTAGTAACCATAATTTTAAATACAGATTTAAAACTTCCTAACCTTAAAGATGATGCAGCATATTTAGCGGTTAACATGAAATTGAAAGATGAAACTAATCAATATGCATTGATTGAGATTTCTAAAAATATGGATCGTTTTATTGTATTACCTAAAGAAGGCGATAAAGACAATGTCATTATTTTAGATGACTTACTACGTCTGTTTTTAGATGATATTTTCAATATTTTTGAATACACAAAAATTACAGCACACATGATTAAAATCACTAAAGATGCAGAGCTAGATCTAGATAGTGATTTAACTAAAAGTTTCATGGAGAAAATTAGCGATAGTGTTAAAGAACGTGAAGATGCAGAGCCTGTAAGATTTGTTTACGATAAAACTATTGACAAGTCTACTTTAGAGTTTTTAATGGAAAAGCTTAATATTGATAATACAGATAGTATTATTCCTGGTGGACGATACCATAATCGAAGAGATTATATGGATTTTCCTAGTTTAGGTAGAACAGATTTATTGTATGACAAAATAATACCATTACAAGTTAAAGGGTTATCCTTAGAAGGCAGTATTTTTGAAGCTATTGCTAAAAAAGATTACTTACAATATGCACCTTACCACACTTTTGCTTACGTGGTTAAGTTTTTACGCGAAGCTGCTCTAGATCCTAAGGTTAAAACTATAAAAATTACTATTTACAGATTGGCTCAAATTTCTCAAGTGGCAAGTTCATTGATAAATGCGGCTAAAAATGGTAAAAAAGTAATTGTTTCTATGGAAATCCAAGCCCGTTTTGATGAACAAGCCAATATTACCTATGCAGAACAAATGCAACGTGAAGGTGTACAATTAATATTTGGTGTACAAGGATTAAAAGTGCATAGCAAAATGTGTGTTATAGAGCGTGAAGAAGGAAAAAAATTAAAACGCTACGGGTTTATAAGCACAGGTAATTTTAACGAGTCTACTGCTAAAATCTATACAGATTACACATTATTTACTGCTAATTCTAAAATCTTAAAAGACATCAATAAAGTCTTCAATTTTTTTGAAGTAAATTATAAGATATATAGATATAAGCATATTATTACTTCGCCTCATTACACTAAAAACAAATTTTTTCAGCTTATTGATCAAGAAATTCAGAATAAAAAAGACGGTAAGCCAGCTTATATGAAGCTAAAAATGAATAGCTTAACTAGTTATCAAATGATTGATAAACTATACGAAGCTAGTCAAGCAGGAGTAAAAATAGACATGGTTGTAAGAGGCATTTGTTGTTTAGTACCAGGCGTTAAAGGGGTAAGTGAAAATATTGAAGTTATTAGTATTGTAGATAAATTTTTAGAACATACTAGATTGTATATTTTCTGTAACGATAATGACCCTAAAGTGTTTATTTCTTCTGCAGATTGGATGACTAGAAATATTGAAAATAGAGTAGAGGTTACTTGTCCAATTTATGATGATGCTATTAAATTAGAGTTAATAGATACGTTTGACATTTGCTGGAAGGATAACCTTAAAGCAAGACTATTAAATAAAGCACAAAATAACACCTATAAACAAAACGATAAACCAAAATTTAGAGCACAATTTGAAGCTTATAATTATTTAAAAAATAAATTAGATGCTTAAAATTCAAAAATATGCAGCTATAGATATAGGTTCTAATGCAGTTAGACTACTAATTTCTAATATTGTAGAAGAAAAGGATAAGCCCACACGGTTTAAAAAAAGCTCGTTGGTAAGGGTGCCTATTAGACTTGGTGCAGATGTTTTTATTACAGAAGTCATTTCAGAAAATAACATTAAACGTATGTTAGATACTATGTTGGCTTTTAAATTACTAATGCAGTCCCATGGAGTAGTAAAGTACAAGGCTTGTGCAACATCTGCAATGCGTGAAGCTAATAATGGAAAAGAAATAGCAAAGCTCATCAAGAAAAAAACTGGTTTGCAAATAGATATTATAGAAGGCGAAGAAGAAGCTGCTATTATTGCTGCAACCGATTTAAATACTTTTATTGATGTAAATAAAACCTATTTGTATGTAGATGTTGGAGGAGGTAGTACAGAATTTTCTATTATAACTAATGGAGAAAAAGTATCATCAAAGTCTTTTAAAATTGGAACCGTCCGATTATTAAATGATATGGTTAAAAAAGAAGCTTGGTTAGATCTAGAACACTGGATTAAAACACAAACTGAAACATACGAAAAGATTGATGTTTTAGGGTCTGGTGGTAACATTAATAAAATATTTAAAGTGTCAGGTAAAGCGTTAGGTAAACCCTTATCTTACTTTTATTTAACTACATATTACAATATGTTACAGACTTATTCTTATGAAGAGCGAATTTCTATACTAGATTTAAATCAAGATAGAGCAGATGTAATTATACCTGCAACTAGAATATACCTTTCTGCAATGAAGTGGTCTGGCGCTAAAGACATTTACGTCCCAAAAATTGGATTGGCAGATGGGATTATAAAAAGTATGTATAATGAAACAGTATCAAGCCATACAAAGTTAAAATAATACACTTTATCTGTTTATTATATTTAATTTATTAAAAAAATATATATTTACTATTGTAATCAATAACTCAATTTAACCAACTTAAATTTTTCAAAACATGAAAAAAACTATTTTACTATTTACACTGTTTCTAGCGTCTTTTTATGGATTTTCTCAGGATGCATTATATGGTGTTAGAGCAGGTTATACTATTTCAAACTTAGATTTTGAACCTATGGTACCTGCAGGAGTTGAAAACGCACATAGAAATGGCTTTTTTATAGGTTTTTTCGGTGAATATGGTTTGTCAAATACTCTTGCATTTGCTCCAGAAATTCAGTTTTCTGCAGAAGGTGCTAAAGATCAAAACTTAAGAATTAACTATATCCAAATGCCTTTATTTTTTAAATTTCAAATTAGCGAAAATTTTACCCTAGGCTTAGGACCTGTTGCTAGTATAAAAGGACATGAATATAACGACGGATTTAAAAATTTCGGTTTTTCTGGTTTAGGAGGACTTGAATATATGATTTCTGAAGAGTTTTTTATTGATTTTAGATACTCTTATGGTTTAACTAATGTTTTAGATGACAATTCTGCAAATTTAGAAGCAAAAAATACAAACATGCAGATTGGATTAGGAGTTAAATTTTAATACAACTAAATCAATTTAAAAAAAGCCAATTCTACATAGAATTGGCTTTTTTATTTAAATCTTATTGTTAACCATGTATGGTTTCGCTTTTACTTAAATTTTTCATGATTTGTGCTTCAAATTCAAGTAAATCTTGCCATTTTTTATCCACTTCTTTTCGGTCTCCATATTGTCTTGCAAACCCTAAAAACATGGTGTAATGGTTAGCTTCACTGACCATTAATTTTCTGTAAAATTCTGCTAATTCTTTATCTTCTAATTCTTCAGACAATAGTCTAAAACGCTCGCAACTTCTAGCTTCAATTAAAGCTGCATATAATAATCTGTGTACTAATTGCGTGGTTCGGCTTCCACCTTTTGGAAAAAAAGTTAATAGCTGTATAACGTAGTCATCCTTTCTGTCTCGACCTAGTGTCCAACCTTTTTTTAAGATTAAATCATGTACCATTTTAAAATGGCTAATTTCTTCTTTAACTAAAGCTACCATTTCTTGAACCAACTCTGTGTATTCAGGAAAACTAACTATTAAGGATATGGCTGTACTAGTTGCTTTTTGTTCGCAATACGCATGGTCTGTTAATATGTCCTCTATGTTTTTTTCTACGATGTTGACCCAACGTGGATCTGTGGGTAGTTTAAGTCCTAGCATTTATATTAGTTAAAAGTTAAAAATTAAAAATTTCATATTTTACGTACTGAAAACGAGTCTAAAAGCTTATTTTCAATAAGTACTTCTTGAGGGGTTTTATGGACTCTGTCACGACCATCACAGCTTAAAAAAGCAATTAAAATGCCTAAGAGTAAAAGTGTGAATCTATTCATATAACAAAGATATTCAATTTATACGTTCAATACTAGTTATGACAAAACACTTAAAAGTGAGAAAAACATCTATCATCGGACTTTGGTCATCCATTAAAGATCCAAATCAAAGGTTTTACGTAGCAATTCTAAATTAGGGTTTTTCTCTTTTAATTTCTCGTACTTTTCAATAGGAGTGTAGGCATATTTAGTATTTAAAGCTTCATTAATTGTAATGTCTAAAGTGACATCATAATTATTAAGATGTTTACGTAAATAAGACATTAAATCAAACGAGTTACGTTCAACTTCTACCTTATTGGTTGGATTAGGAAAAGTTAATTGAATAGTATATCCATCCTCAGCAAGTGTTGGAGTGTCAATAGATAGTATAGAGGCTAAGTTGTAATTACCCTCTTTTTCAATTTGATCTACAAATTGATTCCAAACAGTAACTAATTCATCTTGGTTAAACGCATCACGTGGTAAGTTTTCTTCATCAACAACAACTTCCAATTGCTTAATTTGATGCTCTTTTTTGGCTCTAATACTTTTTAAAGATAAACCAGAGGTACGTTTGTTGTCCGAAGCAATTCCTTTTTCTAAAACAATTTTAGGTTTAGGTGGTTCAACAAATTTTTGTAATTCTGGATTAACCTTTACAGGTTCTTTTTCAACCGTTTGTATAGCTTCAGGTTCCTTTTTAGGTTTTGTGACTTTTACAGGTGTAATACCAATCTTTTTAAAATAAGAAGGCGGAATTATGAAGCGACTGCTATTTTTTTTTTCTCCATCAAAAGTGATAGAGGCTAATTGCATTAGTGTTAACTCAACCAAGAGTCGTTGGTTTTTACTGCTTTTATATTTTAAATCACACTCGTTAGCCAAGTTAATTCCTTTAATTAAAAAGTCTTGAGATGCTTTTTGGGCTTGCTCTACATATTTAGTTTTAGTGTCATCACCAACCTCTAATAACTCTATTGTAGATGGGTTTTTACACACTAACAAGTCTCTAAAATGTGACGCTAATCCTGCAATATAATGGTGGCCATCAAACCCTTTGGCTAAGGTTTTATTAAACAGAATTAATAATTCTGGAATTTTATTTTCCAAAATATAGTCTGTGCTTTCAAAGTAGGTTTCGTAGTCAAGGACGTTTAAGTTTTCGGTAACAGATTGTCTGGTTAACTCTTTACCAGAAAAACTTACTACTCTGTCAAAAATAGATAAGGCGTCACGCATAGCACCATCTGCTTTTTGGGCAATAATGTGTAAAGCATCATCCTCTGCAGTAATCCCTTGCTCTTTAGCAATATATTTTAAGTACTCTTTAGCATCTTTAACAGTTATACGTTTAAAATCAAAGATTTGACAACGCGATAAGATGGTTGGAATTATTTTGTGCTTTTCAGTAGTTGCAAGTATAAAAATACAATGTTTTGGAGGCTCTTCTAAAGTTTTTAAAAAGGCATTAAAAGCAGCTTGAGACAGCATGTGTACCTCGTCAATAATATAGACTTTATATTTACCAACTTGTGGTGGTATACGGACTTGGTCTGTTAAGTTTCTAATATCGTCAACCGAGTTGTTTGATGCTGCATCCAACTCAAAAATATTAAAGGCGTAATCCTCGTCACCAGTCTCATTACCATCACTATTAATCATTTTAGCCAAAATACGTGCGCAACTGGTTTTACCAACACCACGTGGTCCTGTAAATAATAAGGCTTGTGCTAAATGATTATTTTCTATAGCATTAGTTAACGTATTTGTAATAGCAGACTGTCCCACAACATCTTTAAATGTTTGTGGTCTGTATTTTCTAGCCGATACTACAAAGTGTTCCAATTAATACTACGTTTTTCTAACATCTTTAGATGTTATTTTAATAGTAACAAAGTTAAAAATTCATATTCAAAATTAGAAATTTGAAGGTATAATTTAATAGGAGTTATTAACAAAATAAAACACTTTTTAAGCAGAATAGTATATTGATTAATTAATAATTGTTTGGATATTTATTTATAATTAACTTTACGGGATAACAACAATACTAAAGCTTCCATATCCCGATATATTTACGGGATATAGACAATAAAACTTACTATATAACGAGTTGCCAAACATAGCGAAATTTCACTCTGACGCAAAAAATCAGAATTTATAAAACTGCTGATTTTCTGCCTACTCAAACTCTGAAAAACTTACTCAAGATCTGAATTTTACTCTTGTGGAATTTTTGCCACTTTATCTAAAAAAAAACCTCGTTTTAGGCGCGAAATTTTTTTAGAATTTTAAGAAAGTAAAAACTAAAACACTCATTTGCTGAACTTTACTCTTGCGGAATTCCAACTCTTGCGCTGAAATCCACTCAAACGGAATAACATTGTTTGCGGAAAAGATGCAACTGAAATTCCACGTTTGGCAACAACGTGTATATTTAATTTGCTCGTTTCTTAATTGTCGTGAAATTCTGCCGAATTTCACTTAGGCTAGTTTTTATTTATTAAATTAGTTGCTTAACAACGCAAACTAATCATACACAACAACGTTGTAAGTAATTTACATAGACATTAATGGACAATCTAAAACCAACATTATTTTTCATTTTCGCAGCTTTACTTTTTTGGTTTATTGGACCGATAATTGTGAAATATCAATTAAAATTTCATAATAAACATAACCCTAAATTAGTTGAGAAAGCACCAGGAATTTTTAAAGGAATGAAAATCTTTTTTAGAGTCTCTTCAATCATTTGTATAATATTCGCTTTTATAGTTCTATTGGGAATTAAAATTTAGAATTTATGAGTAAATTAAAATTAACTTTTGAAATTCCTAAAAATGGTTGGTTGCCGACAAGTTTAAAATATTCTGACCTCGAATTGAAATTTAGTGCGTCAAATATTCCCAAAAATCCGACTGACAAACTTTGCGAATCTCTGATTTTAGCACTTAACGGAATTAAAACGGAAACACTCTGGAATCTGGAACCTGAATGTTATTTCTTTGAACTCAAACCAAACAAAAAAAAAGGAATTGATTTTATAATCTCAAAAAGTGGTGGAATAACAGAAAACCGAAATCTGATTTATGAGCTTACTGGAGATTTTGAGTCTGTGATATTACCAATGTATAGGAGTTTAAAAAAGTTCAGTACATTGGAATTTGATAAAGCGGATTGGAAAAAAATTGACAAAATAAAACTGAAGAAATTAACGGAATTAGTAACTGAAAGAAAAAACTACTTACAACATCCGTATATAACAAATAGAATTTGATAAAACTTACCTAAAATTTCTAATTACAGAACCATAAGTTTACTAATAATTAGTTGACATAATAACATAGTTTATCGTAATTTTGCAACCAGTAAATCGCCTTATCGCTGCGCTTTTAGCGTAGAGGAAAGTCCGGACACCATAGTGTAATCATAGTGGCTAACAGCCATCCACCGAGAGGTGAGGAAAAGTGCAACAGAAAGTATGTACAGGTCATGCTGTAGTGAAACCAGGTAAACTCTATGAGGTGCAATACCATGTATACTAACGTTTGAGCGTGCACGCGCGATTGTTAGAGGGTAGGTAGCTAAAGTCTATTGGTAACAATAGTCGTAGATAAATGATAAGGGTTACGTCTAGGCGTAATACAGAATCCGGCTTATAGATTTGCTTATATACACAAAACCACTCTTTTGGAGTGGTTTTTTTTATTCTTCTTCATCACTAGTGTCGTTCTCAAAAAAGCTAAAGGTATTACCTCCATAACTTTTAGAATAGGCATAATGTTTTAATTGGGATAAATCGGTGTGTTTAGAGTGTTCTACAACAAGTAATCCATCAGTCTCTAAAAGGTTGTTTTCAAAAACTAATTCTGGAATTTTAGCAAACTCCTCAACTGGAAAATCATAAGGAGGATCTGCAAAAATAATAGTGGCTTGTTGTTTACTGTTTTCTAAATATTTAAAGACATCACTTTTTATGGTTTGTATAGGCATTTCAAAACTAGCAGCAGTCTGGTTTATAAATTTTATACAACCATAATCTTGATCGACACAGGTAATGTGTTCTGTACCACGAGAGGCAAACTCGTAACTAATATTTCCTGTACCAGCAAACAAGTCTAATACTGTAACAGAATCAAAATAATACTGATTATTTAAAATATTAAACAAGGCTTCCTTAGCCATATCTGTGGTTGGTCTTACAGGTAATTTTTTAGGTGCTGTAATTCGTCTTCCTTTAAATTGTCCAGATATAATGCGCATTATAAGCTTTTTAGTAACGTAAAATTAGAATAGTTAGATTTTGGTTGCGTATTAAAAGTAAAAGTGTCCATTCTATTACCAAAGGATACGTGTCTTATATATTTATAAGCTATTTGGTACAAGGTGTCATCTTCATTTATATCACCTAAAAATACAACTTCTATAGTTTCTGGGTTTAATTGTAATTGCTCTAAAGTAAACAATAAATAATAGATAAAGTCTTCTTTGGTTTGGTGTTCAAAGGTGTTGTATAATAACAATTCACCATTGTTAAACGCTATAATTTCAAAATTAAATTCCGATATGTTGACATATACTTTTGAGGTGTTATTGTGTTTTTCAAAAGTTAATAGTTGTTCTATTAGAATGGTGGAAAAGTGCTTGTAAGTAAACGTTCCAAATTGGTCAAAAATATAATTATTGACGTTAGTAAATGGGACGTAAACGTTAACACTGTCGTTTTGAGTAATCTCATCAAACGTAATAAAGTCGGTTTTTAAAATTTTAGTATTAAATTTTAAATAATCTGCTAAACTCTCTTCTTTAAACAAAGGTTTAGGAACTAGTGTAGACCAATCATTAACATGTATTACCGTTATGGTTTTAAAAGTTTGCTGTAAAACCGTTTCAGTATTAAATAGATGTTTTAAAGCATCTAACAGATCTGTAGGCGATTTTTTTATCTTAAAGCTAATAGAGTGTAAGTTTAAGATAGTGGTGGTGCTTCTGTCTAACACACAAAAAGAAAGTCCACTCAAACTAATTTGAATGGACAGTTCTAGGTTGGTTAATTTATGATTTGTATTATTCGTTTGAGCCATAAGTTTTTGGCCAGTTTCCAATAGTTTTTACTTCTTCCATAGATCCAACACGTAACGCATCTCCGTTTACACCTTCTACAGACTGTACTTGTTTTTCTTTAAGAACTAAGTTTTTGTCTTGATCGTATAAAAGATCATCTTTCATTACAAACGCTTCAAATACTGGAATTTTTAATCCACTTTCTTGTTCTATTTCTCCAGCATTCATAGTAAATGTTGTGCCTTCTTTAGCGTAAGGAACAATCATCATGGTTTTATACCTGTCTGAGTCATTAAATAATTTCTCTTTTACAGACTCAAATCCTATAGTATCTGTAATTACAATATCTTTATAAGTAGTTACACCACCATATGCTCTTGTTCTTTCTACATCTACAATACTAGAATCTCTTCTTTCTATAATAGTAAATTTACCATTTTCAATAAATTTTATTAAAGTATCATAACTTTTGGTAAATTTTCCAGTTACAGTTCTGTGGGCTAACTGCGAGTCTCTAATATCTTTTAACTTCTCAATTGCTGCTGCGTAACGTTTTTGTTTTAACTGATTAAATTTAATTTCACCATAAACAGAATCAAAAGTTAGGTATCCTAAAAATATGATAAGTCCCCAAAGAGCTATTGTTATAAAAGGTTTTGCTTTAACAGGAACAAATTTGTCTATAAGCCAAACAATTAGAATTGTTAGTAAAATCGCTCCAACTATAATAAGTGCTAATTTCATATTTTATATTATTAAATTTAATTAAGGTCAGTGACAAATCTACAATTTTTTTTTATTCGTAAAAACCATTGTAGGTAAAAATGATTTATATATTTGATAAAAAGTTTTCAATCCACACAATTTAATGACCAGTTCGCAATTTTATTCACTTATAAAACAGCAATTTCCGTTTCAGCCAACCTCAAAACAAGATATTTTACTTTTACAATTATCAGAATTTATTTTAAACGATAAACAAAATGGTGTTTTTTTACTAAAAGGCTATGCAGGAACCGGTAAAACTACCATTATTGGTACGATTGTAACAAATTTATGGAAAGCAAAAAAAAGTGCAGTGCTAATGGCACCAACAGGTCGTGCAGCTAAAGTAATTTCTAATTATTCAAAAAAAGAAGCCTTTACCATCCATAAAAAAATATATTTTCCAAAAAAAGAAAAGGGTGGAGGTGTCAAATTTGTTTTACAACCCAATAAACATAAAGACACTATTTTTATTGTAGATGAAGCGTCCATGATTCCAGATTCGCCTAGCGATTCAAAATTATTTGAAAACAGCTCTTTGTTAGACGATTTAATGCAATACGTCTATCAAGGTCATAGATGCAAATTGTTACTTATTGGTGACACAGCACAATTACCACCTGTTAAATTAGATTTAAGCCCAGCTTTAGATGAGAATACATTAAACCTTAACTACAATAAATCTGTAACTAAAATGGAATTGGATGAAGTGGTTAGACAAGGTGAAGGCTCGGGAATTTTAGAAAATGCAACTATTTTAAGAGAAACCTTGGCTGGAAGCTTTTACGATAGCTTTAAATTTAATTTAAAGTCGTTTAAAGACATTATAAGACTGGTTGATGGTTATGAGATTATGGACGCCATTAACGATGCATACAGCGCTTTAGGATATGAAGAAACCAGTATAATTGTTAGAAGTAATAAACGCGCCAATTTATATAACCAACAAATACGTAGTCGTATTTTGTTTAGTGAAAACGAATTAGCATCTGGAGACTACCTTATGGTGGTTAAAAACAATTACTTTTGGATTAAACCCACTACAGAAGCTGGATTTATAGCAAATGGCGATATAATTGAAGTTCTAGAAATTTTTAGTATTAAAGAATTGTATGGTTTTAGATTTGCTGAAGTCAAAGTACGCATGGTAGATTACCCAAAAATGCGACCTTTTGAAACCGTTTTACTATTAGATACTATTGAAGCTGAAACTCCGTCGTTACCATACGAAGAGTCTAACAGGTTGTACCAAGAAGTACAAAAGGATTATGAAGACGAAACCAACAACTATAAAAAATTCTTAAAAATAAAAGGCAATAAATATTTTAACGCCTTACAAGTTAAATTTAGCTACGCAATTACGTGTCATAAATCTCAAGGTGGACAATGGAATACCGTTTTTGTCGAGCAACCTTACCTTCCAAATGGAATAGATAAAGATTATTTAAGATGGCTGTACACTGCAGTAACTAGAGCAAAAGAAAAATTGTATTTAATTGGTTTTAAAGACGAATTTTTTGAAGAAGACCATTAAAATATCCTATTTTTATACTTCAATTTAATGATGTAGATGAAAATTATAGCCATGATACCTGCACGATATAGTGCCTCCCGTTTTCCAGGAAAATTAATGAAAGACTTAGGGGGAAAACCAGTTATTACTCGTACTTACGAAGCGACTGTTAATACCAAATTATTTGATGATGTTATTGTAGTTACCGATAGTGATATTATATATGACGAAATCACAAAAATTGGTGGTCATGTTATGATGAGTAAAAAAGAACACGAGTGTGGTAGCGATCGTATTGCAGAAGCTGTAGAAAATTTAGATATTGATGTTGTAGTAAACGTTCAAGGTGACGAGCCTTTTACTGAAGTAGAATCTTTAGAAAAGCTTATACAAGTGTTTAAAGATGATAAAGACAAGCAAGTCGATTTAGCCTCGCTAATGGTTCATATTGCAGACTGGGAAGAAATAAAAAATCCTAATACAGTTAAAGTCATTGTTGACAAACAAAATTTTGCACTTTACTTCTCACGTAGCCCAATTCCGTATCCTAGAGACGAAACCGTTGATGCTAAATATTTCAAACATAAAGGGGTTTATGCCTTTAGAAAAGACGCTTTAATGGATTTTTACCGCTTACCAATGTTAACATTAGAAGCTTCAGAAAAAATTGAATGTATTAGATATTTAGAATACGGAAAACGCATTAAAATGGTTGAAACCTCTGTGCAAGGCGTAGAAATTGATACACCAGAAGATTTAGAACGTGCCAAAAAATTATGGAAATAGATTACAGTCATATCAAAGTCATTGGTTTTGATGCTGATGATACTCTTTGGGTCAACGAAACCTACTTTAGAGATGCAGAATTAGAGTTTGCTAAACTGCTTAGTGCATTTGAAACCGCTAATAAAATTGACCAAGAACTATTTAAAATGGAAATGAAAAACCTTCCTGTTTATGGTTATGGTATTAAGGGATTTGTGTTGTCTATGGTAGAAATGGCAATAGAATTGTCCAATAATACAGTATCTAATAAAACCATTTCTAAAATATTAGACATTGGAAAAGACATGATTAATAAAGACGTAGAATTGCTAGAAGGTGTAGAAGACGTGTTGCAACAGTTATCAAAAAAATACAGATTAATAGTAGCAACAAAAGGAGACTTATTAGACCAAGAGCGTAAACTTGAAAAATCAGGATTGTTAGATTATTTTCATCATATAGAGGTGTTAAGTGATAAAAAGGAAGCCAATTACTCTAAGCTTTTAAACCATTTAGATATCAAACCTTCAGAATTTTTAATGATAGGAAACTCTTTAAAATCAGATATTTTACCACTAATAAACATAAAAGCTCATGCTATACATGTACCTTTTCATACCACTTGGTTGCATGAGCAAGTAGAAGTTAATCATGATAAGTCCAAACAATATCAAACCATAAAAAGTTTATTAGAATTACCTAAATTATTAAATTAATTTTCAAAAAAAGCCATATTTTTGAATCAGAAACAAGTCCATGAGTTATAAAAATTTTCCGATGGTGTCCAGAGTAATATTTGGACGAGGTAGTTTTAATCAATTAAGCGAAATTATTGAGCCTAAACGATTAAATACTAACGCACCATTTATATTTTTTGTAGATGATGTTTTTAAAGGTAATGCTTGGCTAATGTCAAGAATACCTCTGTCTTATCAAGATAAAGTCATTTATGTTTCTGCTAACGAAGAACCTAAAACAGAACAAATAGACCAGCTTGTAGAAGACATTATTTTAACTTTTAAAGAACGTCCTTCTGGTATTATTGGTATTGGTGGTGGTTGCTTATTAGATATAGCAAAAGCAGTGTCTATCATGTTAAATAATGATGGAGAAAGTAAAGACTATCAAGGTTGGGATTTAGTAAAAAATCCAGCAGTTTATCATGTTGGCGTACCAACCATTTCTGGTACAGGAGCAGAAGTATCCAGAACTACCATATTAACAGGACCAGAACGTAAACTTGGTATTAATAGCGATTATACACCGTTTGATCAAGTTATTTTAGATCCAGAATTAACTAAGGACGTCCCAAAAGACCAGTGGTTTTACACAGGAATGGATTGTTATGTACATTGTATAGAATCTCTTAACGGAACATACCTAAACACCTTTAGTAAAACCTACGGAGAAAAAGCATTAGAATTATGTAAAGACATTTTTTTAAATAATACATTATCTGTTGAAGAGTCTCAAGATAAATTAATGATGGCTAGCTGGCATGGAGGTATGAGTATAGCGTACTCTCAAGTTGGTGTGTGTCATGCATTAAGTTATGGACTTAGTTATTTATTAGGTATAAAACATGGTATTGGTAACTGCATTGTGTTTAATCATTTAGAAGACTATTACCCAGAAGGAGTGGCGCTATTTAAACAAATGAAAGAAACCCATAATATTACTTTACCCCAAGGGGTTTGTGCAGATTTGTCTGATAAAGATTTTGATGTTATGATTAAAGTCGCTTTAAGTCTTGAGCCTTTATGGGAAAATGCAATAGGTAAAAACTGGAAAAAAACAATTACACCAGAGACGTTAAAAGCTTTATACCAAAAAATGTAATATGCGCTGGTTTGCTAAATTTATCTATTTTAAAATCCTAGGTTGGAAGGTGGTTGGAAATACCAATTTTTCAAAGGATACGGTTAAAAAAGCGGTCATTATCTCTGCACCACATACAAGTAATTTAGATTTTATCATTGGTATTTTATTGCGAAAAGTAGTAGGAGTTAAAACCAATTTTATTGGTAAAAAAGAACTCTTCACTTGGCCTTTTGGTTATTATTTTAGAGCTGTAGGCGGTGTGCCAGTAGACCGAAAAACAAAAGAAAACAAAGTACAGTCTATTGCTAAATTATTTGAAAATAAAGAAGAGTTTAGATTAACCCTAGCACCAGAAGGGACAAGGAGTAAAGTAGACGAGTGGAGGACAGGGTTTTACTACATAGCTAAACAAGCTAACGTCCCAATAATTATGTTTACTCTAGATTTTGGAAATAAACAAAACAAAGTGTCTGAACCTTTTTATCCAACAGATAATGTAGAAGAAGATTTTAAGTTTATGAAAAACTTCTTTAAAGGTGTTGTAGGAAAAGTAAAAAATAACTCTTAGTTATACTTCTGAAAATTTATTATTGTGTATTTCATCGATTTTTTTTGCATTTTATCAGATTTTTTATATCTTGGTACCATTATTGGATATTTAACCACTGTAGTAACTAATGAAACATAAAGTAAACTTCTTCTTAAGTCCCTAAAAAGAAACATTGACCTACTACAAAAGCAAAAGCGACTTTAATGTTAATTAAAGTCGCTTTTTTTAGTAATTATTTTGTTTGTCTAATTGTTGTGTTGTATTTCTTCAGTTTCACAACCAAATAGACTTTTTTCTGTAATTAATTTAGAAACCCCTTCAGGTAACATTTGTTGCCAACCTTCTTCTCCAGAAGATATCATTTTTAAAACTTTTCTTGAAAAGACATCTAGTGTTTTTGGGTCGTAATCTGTAATATCAACTACTTTACCATTGTACTTAAAGAACTTGTAAAGCTCTTTCATTCTTGGATGTACTTTTAAGTTATCACTTGTAGTTATATTTCCATTCTGATCACGCATTGGATATAGGTATACACGTAAATCTTTAAAGAATAATTTACCAAATGCTTCTAAGATACCACCACTTAAATGTCTATAATACTTTTCGTCAAAAATATCTACTAAGTTATTTACTCCCATTGCTAATCCCATACGATTCTTAGTGTATTGAGAGAAATATTCTACTAATTTATAATACTCTTGAAAGTTAGAAATTAACACGGTTTGTCCTAAAGAGCATAGCAATTTAGCACGATCCATAAAATCTTGTTCATCAATTTCTCCTTCGGCTCTAAGGTTTGATAAGGTAATTTCAAAGATTACTTGTGTTTTATCCTCGTCTACTTTATTTTCTTTAATAAACATCTCCAAAGACTTTTGGTACATGTCCATATTTACTTTGGTTACTGGTCTAAAACTACCACGTAATGCCAAAATATTCTTTTTATAAAGGACTCTTGCAGGTAAAACGTTATTTCCATCAGGAGCAAACATGACTGCATCAGTCATTCCGTTTTTTACCAGTTGCAAACTCATTAAACGGTTATCTACATCTTTAAAAACAGGACCAGAAAAGTTTATGGTATCAATTTCTATTTGATCTTTGTCTAAGTGGTCGTATAAATAACGTAGTAATTTTCTAGGTTCATTATACTTATAGAAAGCACCATAAATTAGGTTAGTACCTAACATTCCTAGTGTTTCTTGTTGTAAACGTGCATCATTTTCTTTAAAACGTAAATGAAGCACAATCTCGTTATATTCTTTTTCTGTAGGATCTATTTGGTATTTAATACCTACCCAACCATGACCTTTATATTTTTTTGCAAAATCTATGGTTGCAACTGTATTAGCAAAGCTAAAAAACATTCTGTTTGGGTTCTTTTTACGATCAATACGCTCTTCTAGAAGTTTTACTTCATGAAATAGCATCTTTCGTAATCGTGCTTCAGTCACATAACGTCTATCATCTTCAATACCATAAATAGCATCACTAAAATCTTTGTCGTAAGCAGACATAGCTTTAGCAATAGTACCAGATGCACCACCTGCTCTAAAAAAATGACGAACCGTTTCTTGACCTGCTCCAATCTCTGCAAACGTTCCGTAAATGTTTTCGTTTAAGTTAATGCGAAGCGCTTTATCTTTTAGGGACGGAATATTCTCAAATTCCTTGTCTCCTTTTAGCGTTATTTCCATATAAAAATCCCTATCATGTTAAGTTTTACAAAGGTATCAAATAACTATAGCAAACAAAAAAAATAACTTATTTTTGTGAGAAATCTTCAACTATTGAAAATTACATTTTTAGGCACAGGGACATCTCAAGGAATTCCAGTAATTGGAAGCACTCATCCTGTATGTTTAAGTAATAATCCTAAAGACAAGCGGTTGCGTGTGTCCATTATGGTGCAATGGGACGATAATACTTTTGTAGTGGATTGTGGACCAGACTTTAGGCAGCAAATGTTACGTGCTAATCCAGAAAAAATAGATGCTATTTTATTTACGCATGAGCATGCAGACCACACCGCGGGAATAGACGATATTAGACCATTTTGTTACAGACAAGGCGAAATGCCTATTTATGCACACCAACGTGTGATAGAACAGCTTAAAATTAGGTTTGAATATGTGTTTGCTACAAAAAATAGATATCCTGGAGCACCAAAAGTAAAAATTAACCAGATTACTAATGAAGCGTTTAGTATTAACAACAAACAAATAATACCTATAGAAGGGTTTCATTACAAACTTCAAGTATTTGGATTTAGATTTGACCGTTTTGCTTATTTAACAGATATTAAAACCATAGCTGAAGCTGAAATTGATAAACTTAAAAATTTGGACGTTTTAGTCATTAATGCTTTACGTGAAGAGTCACATATCTCTCATTTAAATTTAGAAGAAGCTTTACAATTGGTTAATGTTATTAAACCTAAACGTGCTTATTTTACACACATTAGTCACTTGTTAGGATTTCATGATGAGGTGCAACAAAAATTACCAAATAACGTTTTTTTGGCGTATGACCAATTAGAAATAACCATTTAAAAAAATATTATAATGAAGAACAAAATTTTTATGTACCTGTTTATTTTTACACTGCTAATAGTAGTGTTTCAGTATGTAAACTCTAAAAATATTTTAGACGATAGTGCTAAGCGCATGGAAACGCTTAAAACACAAAACACAGCTCTTAAGGCGCAAGTAGAAGCTCAGAACTTAGAGTTGTCAGATTTGTCATTATTTGATTTGCGTCATAACCAAATGGCTAAAGATTATTTTTATAACAAAAGCTTAGATATTGATGCTCTTATACCTTTTCTTCAAAATGAGTTGTACAAATTAAATGAAGTAGATGGAGAACATCCATTAATCCCTTATGCAGCTTCAGAAGGAAAGAAAATGCAATTTAATACCATTAAAATGCTAAACCACAGATGGATTATTGCCGATTTTACCGATGGACATTTTGAAGGTGAATTGCTTATTAAATATTTTATTTCTTCCGATCAAAAAGTAGATTTTGAAGTATTGGATTACTTGTTGTATACCAGGTAATTATTAATAAAATAATATATTTTCCTATATCAACTCCACCAACCAATCTTTAAACTCATAAAAGTTTTGTGGTGCTACACCATGTCCAACAGGAAACTCACTGTACTGGTGTTTGATGTTTAAAGCTTCTAAAAATTTAGGTGCTTGTCTTGCCCAATCTACAGGAATCACTTGGTCGACAGTTCCATGAGAGCAGTAAAAGCTTAAATGTTGGTAGGCTTCTGCATCTTTAACATCAAATAAATCTTCATTTATATAACCGCTTAACGCAATAATATTTTTGACTTTTTCTGGATACGTTAGTGCAACTGCGTAGCTTAAAATAGTCCCTTGACTAAAACCTAAAAGCGTTACATTATCCTTATTTACAGGATAATTAGCAACCGCTTGATCTATAAATGTAGCAATTAAATCTCTGGATTGTTTGGCTTGCTCGTTATCGCTCCATTTTCCTTTTTCGGCATCAAAGTTTATAGCATACCAAGCATTTCCGTATGGTTGCATTGGGTAAGGCGCTCTTACCGAAATAATAAACAGCTCCTCTGGTAGCTCTTGAGCAAAACTGAATAAATCGTTTTCGTCACTTCCGTAACCATGAAAGAGGAGGAGTAAAGGTGCGTTTTCAGATAAAGACGAAGGTCTGGTGATGTGGTGTAAATTAAAGTGTTCCATTATTGTCCTAATCCTTTAAATAGTTTTTGAAATAATGGACCAATAAAAGGGATAGGCTTCATCGAGCCATTAATAGCTGTCATAACACCTAAAAACAATAACGATCCCATACTTACCCAAAATGCAATTGAGATTTGCAAATTATCAAACTGACTAACAAAATAACCAATTAGCATCCAAAGTAGGCATAATCCAAGACCTTGTCTGTTATGAAAACTGGTAAACTCGTTTTTCTTTTCGCCATTCATAATTATGGCTATAATACTACCAATAATGGTGAGGTAACTAATTACAGCTAACGATTTTCCTTCTTCTATTGTTTGTTGATTCATAGGTTATAATACAGTTTTGTTATTGGCAATGATTCCGTAGACTGTTCCTTTTAATTCTTGTCCTAAAAACGCGCTATTCTTAGATTTTGAAACGATATTAGTTTCCGCGAAAGCGTATTTAGTATTTGGATTAAACAACGTTAAGTTGGCTATTTCTCCTTCGTTTATTGTCGTTTGGTCTTGACCAAATCTAGATTTTCCTTTAGTTAATAATTGTATGGTTTTTTTAGTAGAAAATAAGTTATTTAACGCACCAAAAGCACTTTCTAACCCAATGGTACCATAAGCTGCATGGTCAAATTCTACATTTTTATCTTCAATGGTTAATGGGTTATGGTCACTAGTTACCATGTCTATAGTTCCGTCTTTTAGTCCTTCAATTAATGCGTCAATATCGGTTTGAGTTCTTAATGGTGGATTGACCTTATAATTGGTGTCAAACTGCTCTAAAACACTATCTGTTAAGCATAAATTATGAATCGCTACACTACAGGATACATCTAATTTTTTAGCTTTGGCTTGTCTAATTAATTCAACACTTTCTGCAGTAGAAATTGTAGGAATATGAAGCTTTCCACCTGTATATTCTAATAAAAACAAATCCCTTGCAACCTGCATGGCTTCGGCTAAATTTGGACTGCCTTTAAGTCCTAAGGATGTGCTGGTAAATTCTTCGTTAACCATTCCTTTTCCTGCTATTTGAGTGTCTAAAGGAAACGAACACACTAAACCACCAAAATTGCTAGCGTATTGTAATGCAATTTTAAGCAAATTAGGATTTTTTATAGGTTTTTTGTAGTCAGAAAATGCGACTGCTCCTGCATTTTTCATGTCAAAAAGCTCTGCTAAATCAACACTTTCACTGTTTTTGGTTAAAGCACCAATAGGTAATAAATTAACTGCATGGTTTTGCGCTTTAGATAATAAAAATGCAACATCTGCATTACTATCTATTATAGGATTGGTATTGGCTTGTAATGCAACACTTGCAAATCCTGATTTTGCAGCGGTTTTTAATCCGTTTTCAATAGTTTCTCGGTCTTCAAATCCAGGTTCGCCAAAACATACACTACTATCAAACCAACCTTGAGAAAGGTGTAGATTTTCTAAGTCGATTGTTTTGTAATTGTTAGTGTTTTTAATGCTTTTAGCAATTTTGCTAATTTTACCTTTTTCAATTAATACATCACAAGTTTGGTTATGAAACTTACTGGATGGATCAATAATGGTTGCGGTTTTTATTAAGACGTTCATTTAAAATATTTTAAGATGAGCATTTCTATAATCAATAAAACTAGTGCTAAAATTACAAACCATTTCCATAACTCGTTAACTTTAGCATCGTTTTTTATGTTATCAAAAACAGTGGTAATAGAATTACTAACTGTTGCAGACTCTAAATTATCAAGGTTGATGTAGGTTAAATTACTTTCGTTTCTGTTGTAATTATAGCTAACGTTTTGAATAATTTCTGAGTTGTTTTTTAAATCGTAGATACCTGCTTTTTCTGGTGTTTCATTGGTTTTGATAACTACTTTATTATTAAAATAATTCTGTTCTGGAATTATCTTATCCTCACCATTTACTAAAGTAAGCACAGCATCTTGTTGTAAATTAACTGCAACATCGTAGCTGTTATTGTTTCCAATGGTGTAATACAATGTAGAGGTGTTTAAGCTTTGCTTGGCAATATTATAAAAGGTAGGAACTATTAAATTGATGTTTTTAAAATTAGAGTTTTGGCTGTTTATGGCAGCAGAAAACACATACACAGACCCTTTTTGCGATAAAAATGGTTTAGCGTCTTCAAATTGTAATACGCTAGAGGCTTGGTTATTAACTTGTGGATAATAGCTATTTACCTTTGGGTATTGGAAGTTGTCTACACGTTTTTCAAACACACCATTAGCGTATAGTGGATGCGAATAGTTTATGGTTGTTATACGCTTTTCTGAAGTGACTAGATTGCTAAAAGGAGAAAACCCATTGCGTTGTAAAAATGTGTTATAGTCTGATACATTTCCTTTAGAGGAAGGAATAAAAACAACAGATCCACCTCTGTCTGTAAAGGCTTTTAAAGCAGTAGTCAGGTTTTCTGGCAAGGTTTCAATCTCATTAATCACAATAATATTTTGTGTATCAAATAAGCTGTAATCTAATGTACTGGTTGATTTTGATGTAAAATTAAATTCGTCTTCAGTAAAAATTCGACTTAAATAATCTGCATTTGCATCACTAATTGCTAACGCATTAATTTTTGAAGGTGTATTTATATTAAAATACAACGTGTTATCAAATTGTAATTGCGTGTCTTCAATGGTTACTTTTCCATTAATAATTTGATTGTTAGGAAGCGTGAAAATAGTACTAGTTTCTTCACTTAAATCTACAGACGCTTTAGATAATAAGTTGTTATTATTATAAATGGAAACAGGTAAATTTTTAATATCTGAGCCATCATTTTTTAAAACAACATTAAGCTCTAAATTGCTAGCGTCTTGTTTTGAAATGTACAAACTATCAATAGATGTATTGCTTTTGTTTACAGGAGTTAACTTAACTAAATTTAAAGTAATACTTGAATCTTTTTTTATATTAAAATCGTCTGTATTTTGTTGAAAATCTGATATATATATCAAATTTTTAATGGTATTGCTATCACTAGAAAATGCTTTTTTAGCTTTAAGCAAAGCAGCATCATAGGTTAATTGATTGGACGAATAATTAAGTTGTAGTAATTCGTTTTTAATGGCTTTAATAGTTGTATTTCTGTAACTCTCTGTATTGGTAATTAGTGACAGTTTTTCTGTATCAGGAATATTGTTAATTAAGTCTTGTATTGCACGTTTTAATAACTCGCCTTTATCACCTTTAGCTTGCATACTAAAAGAATTGTCAAGATAAATTACTGTTTCTTTTTCTGTATTAAAGGTTTCAGATTTAGAGATGTAAGGTTGTGCAAACGCAATAATTATAGCAGCTAATAGTAATAACCTAGTTAATAGGGTTAACCATTTTTTTATGGTCGAGCTTTTTCTGGTTTGTAATTGTACTTTCTTTAAAAAGGCAACATTAGTAAAATATTCCTTTTGGAATTTTCTAAGTTGAAATAAATGAACAATAATGGGAATAAGCAGTAAGAAAAGCGCGTAAAGAAGTTCTGGGTTTTTAAACTGCATTTAAATTTAAAGTTTGTCAAAGATAATAATTGCTTTTATATAATTGCTATCTGCAAATTAACATTTTAACAAAATCTTAGTGTATTGATTCTGTAACAAATTTTACATTTGGACGTCTTTTAACCAAGACCATTAACAAAATAACATACAATGAAAAAACTTTTAGTAACAACTATTGCAGCAGGACTTTTATTAGTGGGTTGTGGTGGAACAAAAACTTTAGACCCATTAGCGTCTCAAACTCCAATTGCAACAACTATAGACTTATCTAAAGTTGTTAACGACAAAGCTCCTGTAACTATTAATCCAGGACGTTTTACAGAAGAAACAGTAACCTATAGATTGCCAAGAGTAGTACAAGGGACGTACTCTGTAAGCGATTTTGGTAAATACATAGACGATTTTAAAGCATTTGATTATAAAGGAAACGAATTAGCTACAAACAAAGTAGATACAAACACGTGGACAATCTCTAATGCAACAGAATTAGATTACATTACCTATAATGCTAACGATACGTTTGATCAAGAAGCAGCTTCAGGAGGTGGAATAGGAGGTGACGTACCATTCTCTCCAGCTGGAACAAATATAGAACCAACTAACTACGTATTAAATTTACATGGTTTTATTGGGTATTTTGATAATTTAAAAGACAGCCAATATAGCTTAGACGTGACTGCTCTTGCAAGTTTTAAGCGTACTTCTGCGCTACAAGAAACAGGTAAGAAAACTAGTAAAGATGGTCAGTTAGTGACTTCAAGTTATTTTGCTCCACGTTATTTTGATATTACGGATAACCCAATGTTTTATGGTGATTTAGATGTAGAAGAGTTTCAAGTTGGTGATATTAAAATAGTATTAAGTGTTTATTCTCCAAATAAAGTACATAGTGCAGCACAAATTAAATCTGTAATGGAAAAAATGATGCAAGCACAAAAAGCCTATTTAGGAGACATTAATAGCACGCCTAGATATGATATCTATTTATATTTATCTGAAGGAAAGCCAGAATCACCAAAAGGATTTGGTGCTTTAGAACATCACACATCTACTGTTGTGGTTTTAAGCGAAAGTATGCCTTTTGAAGCTTTAGCCGAAAGCATGATAGATGTAGTATCACACGAGTTTTTTCATATTGTAACGCCTTTAAGTGTGCACTCAGAAGACGTACATTATTTTGATTACAACCAACCAACATTCTCTAAGCATTTATGGATGTATGAAGGTGTAACAGAATATTTTGCAACCTTATTTCAGGTAGATCAAGGGTTAATTGATGAAGAAGAATTCTATGGTGATATTTTAAGTAAAATCCAAACTGCTTCTAATATGAATGACAGTATGAGTTTTACCGAAATGAGTGAAAATGTGTTAGATGATCCTTATGCACCACAATACTATAATGTTTACATGAAAGGTGCCTTAATTGGGATGTGTATTGACATTTTAATGCGTGAAGAAAGTAACGGAAACAGAGGTGTTTTATCTTTAATGAAAGAATTATCAAACAAATACGGAAAAAACAAACCCTTTGAAGATGATAAGTTAATTGAAGAAATTACTGCAATGACTTACCCTAGTGTTGGCGAGTTTTTAAATACACATGTTGTTGGTGGTACACCTATAGATTACTCTAAATTCTTTGAGAAAGTTGGATTGACCATGGATAGTGGACGAGTAAAAACTAACTATATCCAAAATGATGGTGTTTTAATATTTGCACCAAATAGAGAGACAATGACTATTCCATTTAGCGAAGCAGTAAAAGACAATAGTTTTTGGGCAGAGAATGGTGTGTTACCTGGAGATGTGATTAAATCTGTAGATGGGAAAGAATTAAACCTAAGTACAGCACAACAGATTTTAACAAGTATGTATATGTGGCAACCTGGTACAGATATAAATGTTGTTTTAGATAGAGGAGGTCAAGAAATAGTTATTAAGACTAAAACAACACAATCTTATACTACAGGAAGTAAATTAGCTGAAGATCCAAATGCTACAGAAGCTCAAAAAGCTATTAGACAAGCTTGGCTTAAAGGATAATTTATTGTAAATTAGTTTGGCACAGTAGTTGAATTGTTTAAATTAGTGATGATTTATAACAAATTATAAATACTCTCAGCTAATAAACTTAAAAACACATAACAATGAAAAAATTAATTCTTATTGCATTTACTTTATTTTTAGGTGCAAACTCTGTAATGGCTCAAGAAGCTAACAAACTTGAAGATGCTAATTACGTGATACTTTTAGATAGTAAAGTCTTTCATTACACTGTAGATGGTGTTGCGCCTTTACAAGCAGATTTAACACTTAACAATGGTACAGTTGTAAAAACAGATGGTTCTTACATTACAAAAGATGGTGATACCGCTAAATTAAAAGATGGACAGTGCTTAGGGATGAGTGGTACTTTGTACAAAGACCAAGAAACCTTAACTAAGAAATTAGTAAAACATATGAGGAAATCCTGATAAGACTCATTTTAAAATATAAAAAAAGCCTAATCTAAAGATTAGGCTTTTTTTATTTAGCTATAGTAAATTCAAAAACACTTCCTTTTACTACTTCAGAGGTTAATTTAATTATACCACCAAGTTTTTCTACCAAACTTTTAACTGTAAATAATCCAATACCAGTTCCTTTGTTTCCTTTTACGTCTATTTGATTATTAGTATTAAAAAGTTTAAATACTTCATCTTGTTTTTCTGGTGCAATTCCATTTCCATTGTCAATGACCTTAAACTTGTAATAGTTTTTACTTTTAGAAAATACAAGTGTAACTTTTGGATTGGGCTTATTATTATATTTTAAAGCATTATCAACTAAATTTAATAATACTTGTGTAACTGCAGCTTTGTTAATAAACACATCTTGATCTGCATTTTCTGTTTTATAATGCTCATTATCCAATAAATAGATACGTTGTACGTCTTCAAATAATTTTTTAACACTTATGTATTCTTTATCAGCATTTACAAGTTCATTGGCTTTGTAATGAATTAATATACCATCAATGTAATTTTTTAAAGACTCGGCAGATTCTTCAATAAAATTAATATACTCTATTGAGTTTTCAGTTAATGTATTACCTTCTTCATCCTTTAAAAACTGGGTTAATGAAATAATATTAGCTAATGGTGATTTTAAATCATGTGAGACGTGACTAGCAAATTTATTGAGTTCTGCATTACGGTTGGTCAATTCTAATTTGGCTTCGTCTAGCAATCTATTATTTAGCCTAAGTTCAAATAAATTTATAACTAATTTAGCAAAAGTTAGCATTGCTTTTTTTTGTAAATCTGAAAGGGTTCTAGGTTTATGGTCATAAACACATAATGTGCCTAAAGCTAATCCTTCTTCATTTCTTAAAGGTACACCAGCATAAAAAATAGCATTAAAATTATCAATTAAAGGGTTGTCTTTAAATCTGATATCTTTTCTGGAATCTTCTACAATAAATATATCTTCCTCTTGTAGTATAGCATGACCACAAAAAGAAATATCTCTAGGAGACTCTTGTATATCTACTCCATGATGGGACTTTAAAAAATTACGATCGGTATCTAATAAAGTTATTAATGAGATAGGAACATCGCAAATAGTTGCTACTAGACTAGTAATATTGTCAAAATCACTTTCTGGAAGAGTATCTAATAATTGGTATTTTTTTACGCAGGAAAGACGCTCACGTTCGTTGTGAGGAACCTCAGGTTTAATCATTTAGTTAATTTATTATTTACATTTAATACACACTGGCTAAAATATGAATAAATTGCAATAAATATGTTAAAACTTTTCAAAAACCCCTAAACCAAATAATGCAAAATCATATTTTACAGGGTCATTTGGATCTAACTGTCTTAAAGATTGATCTAATTCTGCTAACGCTTTACCATCATTTTGTTTGCGATTTAGTAAACCTAATTTTCTAGCGACATTTCCAGAATGTACATCTAAAGGACATGAGAGTTGAGCAGGAGAGAGGCTAGTCCATATACCTAAATCTACATTGGTATTACTAGGTCTAACCATCCATCGCAAAAACATATTAATACGTTTTGCTGCACTGTTTTTTAAGGGATCACTAATGTGTTTTTGTGTACGTTGTAAATGGTCAACCTCAAAAAAAACAGATTTAAAATAATGTATAGAAGCTTGTAAACTATCCTTTTGTGCATATTTAGCAAATACTGCTTCTAATCCGTTGTGATTGGTATAAACATGCTGTAATCCTTTAATAAAAGTTATAAAATCTATTCCATTAAATGTACGATGTACAAAAGACTCTAGTTTCTCTAAATCAGATTCTTGGTGATGCATTATAAAATCAAAAGGATTATTATCTAACAATTGCATCATTTTATGTGCATTATTAATAATGCTTTTTCGATTTCCCCATGCAATGGTAGCACTTAAAAATCCAGCAATTTCAATATCTTCTTTTTTAGTGAATAAATGTGGAATTTGAATAGGATCACTTTCAATAAAATTAGGAGTATTGTATTGCTCTACTTTAGAGTCTAAAAAATTTTTAAGGTCTTTTGTGTTCATTACTTTAAAGCTTGTTCCATAAATAGCAGAGAAGGAATCATTAATACACCATTGTAACAAGCATGTAATAGCATAGCATATGCTAAACCTAAACGGACACGAATGTAACCAAAAACTAATCCAATAATAATTTGAGGTGCAACAAACAAAGGAGATAAAAGAATAACCTGTGTTGTAATTTCAAAATTAATAATATGCACGTAGCCAAATAAAATAGCAAATGCATAAAAGACGATTTTAAAGTACTTTTTATTAAAAAGAGTTAATGGACCTCTAAAAATAAATTCTTCAATAACAGGAGCTAATATTACCGCTGTAAATAAAATGTAAGCAGGAGATTCTTCTTCTAATAGCTTGTTTATAGCATGTGTGTCTGAATCGTATACACCTAAAGCTTCTAATACCACAATTACTAATCCAAATCCAAGTCCTAAACCAATACAAATAGGTACACATGTAAATACAATACTTAACTTTTGTTGTATAGTTATGTGTGTAAGTTGTTTTAAACGTGGGTTTTTAACGTAATTTAAAATGGAATAAAATAATGCTTTCATGTGTTACACTATTTTACCATCTATCATGGTTAGTTTTCGGTCAGCTAGATTTGCTAATTCTTCGTTGTGTGTTACTATTACAAAGGTCTGACCAAATTGATCACGCAGTTTAAAAAATAAATTGTGAAGGTTTTCTGCACTTTCGCTATCTAAGTTTCCTGAGGGTTCATCTGCAAAAATAAGCTCTGGATTGTTTACTAAAGCACGTGCTACAGCCACACGTTGTTGCTCTCCACCAGATAACTCGCTAGGTTTGTGATTATATCTGTGTGATAAGCCTAAAAAGTCTAGTAATTCTTTTGCTCGTGTTTCTGCTTCAGATTTAGAAGTCCCTTTTATAAAAGCTGGAATACACACGTTTTCTAGTGCAGTAAATTCTGGTAATAATTGATGAAACTGAAATATAAATCCAATATGGGTGTTTCTAAATTGTGCTAATTGCTTTTCGGTTAAACCAGTAACTAATGTATTGTTTATAATTAATTTGCTTTCAGCTTTATTTTCAATAAAATCTAAAGTCCCTAATATTTGAAGTAAAGTTGTTTTTCCTGCACCAGAAGCACCAACAATAGAAACAATTTCTCCTTTTTTAATATGAACATCTACACCTTTTAAAACGTGTAAATCGCCATAATATTTATGAATGTTTTTTGCTTGAATCATATACAATTATAAAGTACGGAAATTACTACTTTATAAATTATTAGGCAACAATATCTGGATTTGCTTTAGCTTTTAAATACGTTTTTTAAATCGTTGTAATCTATAAAATAGACTAACCTTAAAGAAAACGTATTGCGTTGCTCTTGCTTAAATAAATCGTCCATGCTGTCAAAAAAACCAGCTTCAGAGTTGTTAGAAAAATTAAAAATTTGATTTCTGTATAATGCTGTTAACTGACTACCAGGTGCAAATTGCCATGTGTAGCTTAAATCTAAATTCCACGTATTAAAGTTTATATCTGGATCAAAATCTGGATTACTGCTAATTGTGTTTTTTGTGTATACATTAGATTTTGTTAACGATCCATCTGTTTCAAGCAGGTACATGTTATGATCATAAGTTACTGTGCTAAGGTAATTTCTAAAACTTAGTGTTAAAGCTTTAAATGGGTTAAAGTTATAGCTACCAGAAATACTAGCAGTCATGTCCACACGGTCACGTTGTCCAAAAATAATTTGGTCTTCTACTTCTTGTCCATTTACATAACCTCTATCTGCAGTAGAGTTATCATAATTAAAGCCTAAAACCATTAAAAATTTGTCGTTAAATTTAAATCTTGGATTAAGTCCAAACCATGTATTATTAAAGTTTTTTCGATCATCATTAAAAAAACGACCATACCCAAAGTTTGCATCTAACGCAAAAAACAAATTATAGTTAGTAGATAACCACATATTGGTTTGCGCATAATCTTCTGTTACAAAATAACTATCAAATCCATTTCTTGGTTCAAAAAAGTCATATTGTTTACCAATATTCCAATTGGCATTAAACCCAAAATTATGTAGGGTTTTGGATTGCGCATTAAAGTTAAAACCCGTGTTTGCACCAGTGTAGGTATTAGGATTTGCTAATTGTCTATAATTTACCCAGCTACCAATGTACATTTGATTAAACCTTTTAGTAGGTTCAAAAATACGGTAGCTTACATCTGCACCAAAGTTGCTATAATTGTTTCTAAATAAAATTCCTAAATCGTTGATATCATAATTTTCATCTGCATAGCTATAGTCTACACTATATCTAATTTTTCCACTTGCTTTTCCTGCTCTAAAAAAGGCGTTGTATCCATTTTCTTTATTTGCCACATCGTTAAATGTGCTCATTTTTACTTGACCAACAACACCATAAGTATTTTTCTTATTTAGCACATCCAATAATAAACCAGTAACATTAGCATCTCTAAAGTCACCATTTCTTGTTACATTGGTATTAATTAAAGTTACAGAAGAATTTTTATTAAACTGTTGGTCTAAAACCATAATATTATAATTAGCCAACGGTTCTACTATTTGCTTACGTTTTTCTCCAGTATCATTATTAATTATAGACACTTCAGTTTTTTTAGTAATAGCATTAAAAAACCCTACACCTAGTCCATTTTTAGTACGACCAGAGACTTTAACTGCATTTAATAATTGTACTTTTTCAGGGTACTCTTCAACAGATTCGTTACTATCCAAATCAGGTCTTCCAGATGGTCTATCTCCAATACGTCTAGAATAAAATAAGTTTCCTTTACTAAACAAATCAACACCTTCTGTAAAAAATTGTCGTTGTTCTGCAAACTGTTGTTCAAAAGGTCCTAAGTTTAATCGGACATTATCAAAACCAGCTTGACTAAAGTCTGGTATTAAAGTGGCATCTAACGTTATATTTTCTGTAAGACCATACTTAATGTCTAAACCAGCAGCAAAATCGGTATCGGTTTCGCCATCAAAAGTACTGACTAGCCCAGAAGCATACGGAAAAAAGCTTAGCCTAGTTGGTGGTGTTATGTTTTTTATTCCTTTTAACTCTGCATTATATAAGCCTATATTACCTTTGGTAACATCTACAGCATTCCAAGTCATTTGCTCGCGAGTTTTTCTATAATGTCTATGAAATTGAATACCCCAAGTTGGGTCTTCTTGTTGTGTAAAACGAAGCGAACGATATGGGATTTTAATTTCAACAATCCATCCATCATCTACAATATTAACGCTACTTTCCCAAACTGCATTCCATCCAAAATCTTCACCAATGTTTGGGCTTTCTACAGCATCTGCTTGCGTACCAGAACTAAATACAAAAAACTCGGTGTTGTTTTGTGCATCGTTATTTGGATTAAAAATAACAGCAAAAAAATCAGACTGCCCAAAGTTATCACGTTGGGTAAATTGACGCATAATATCTTGCGGATTATCATAGCAATAAGCTGCTACATAAATACCAGAGTCGTCATAAGTCATTTTAACTTTGGTTTTTTTGTTTTCTGCAGCAGTATCGCCAACATCAGGTCTAAATTCAACAAAATCTGTAGCAACTTGAGCATTAATCCATGCTTTGTCATCTAAAACACCATCAATTTTTGGAGGTGTATCAGTACGTTCAATATGGTATGTTTTTTTGTCTTGAGCTTTGATTTGAAAAGAAATTACTAAAGCGAAAAATAAAGTTAGATAAATTCTCATTTGGTTTTTTTGATTGATGATTACTGTTTAAAGACTTCGTTTTATTTACATTGTTACAGTATGACACTGCAAAACTAATTTTGATGCTAAATTAAAGTCATAATTAAACGTTAAAACTCCATTTTGTTTACCAAATTACATACTTATCCTAAACAGATTTAGTTATTTTTACAATATGAAAAACAAAAATTTACAAATTGCAACATTTGCTGGTGGCTGTTTTTGGTGTACCGAAGCGGTGTTTTTAAGAATTAAAGGGGTAGAAAAAGTAATTTCTGGTTATACAGGAGGACAAATTAAAAACCCTGCCTACAGAGAGATTTGTACTGGAAGAACTGGTCATGCAGAAGGCATTCAAATATTTTATGATGAAGACATAGTCAGTTATACAGAGTTGTTAGAAATCTTTTTTGCAACTCATGATCCTACTACCTTAAACAAACAAGGACATGATGTTGGTACACAATATCGATCGGCTATTTTTTATAATTCTGAAACACAAAAAGAGCAAGCAGAAGCTTTTATCAAACTACTAGAACAAGAAAAAGTTTTTGATAATCCAATTGTTACAGAAGTGACAGAATTAGGTGCTTTTTACATTGCAGAGGACAATCATCAAACGTATTATGACAGAAACAGAGAAGCTTCTTACTGTCAGTTTGTTATTGATCCAAAAATCAATAAAATTAAAAAGTATTACAAAAATAAATTAAAAGAAAACACACCAAAAGATGCCATATAAAAAGTTTGAAGAGTATAACATTAAGGTTACCGACGATGTTAAAGACCGTTATAAAAAGATTATCGAAGATTTAGGCGAAGACAGTAATCGTGAAGGGTTATTAAAAACACCAGAACGTGCAGCAAAAGCTATGCAGTTTTTAACGCAAGGATATGCTCAAGATGCAGCCAAAATACTTAAAGGTGCTATGTTTGCAGAAGATTACAATGATATGGTTATTGTAAAAGATATTGAGTTTTATTCGCTTTGCGAACATCACATTTTACCCTTTTTTGGAAAAGCACATATTGCTTACATCCCAAATGGACATATTGTAGGTTTAAGTAAATTACCCAGAATTGTAGATGTGTTTTCTAGACGTTTACAAGTACAGGAGCGTTTAACACACCAAATATTAGATTGTATAAATGATACTTTAAAACCAGAAGGCGTTGCTGTGGTTTTGGAAGCTAGTCATATGTGTATGCAAATGCGTGGTGTGCAAAAACAAAGCTCTGTAACAACAACGTCTGGATTTAGAGGTGCTTTTGAGAATATTGAAACGCGAACAGAATTTTTAAACCTAATTAACTCTAAATTAAGTTAGATTTTTTTGGAATGCTATTTGCTTTATTATTCTTAGAATTATAAATGAAATAAATGAATTTTAGCAACACTAATAAATACGCCAAACTACTTTTAGGATTATTTTTTGATGCATTGGGATATGTCTCTTTTATTATCCCAGGAATTGGAGAATTTGCTGATATAGTTTGGGCTCCAGCATCTGCTTGGTTAATGACCAAATTATACAAAGGGAGAACCGGAAAAATAGCAGCAGTTTTTTCTTTTATAGAAGAAGCATTGCCAGGTTTAGATGTCATACCATCCTTTACATTAATGTGGTTTTATACATATGTTTTTAGTAACAAATCTAAAGAATCGACAATTGAGGTTAAATAAATAATTGTCTAACTAATAAAACACAAGCATTTCTAAACAGAAATGCTTTCTTGTTTATAACCTTTTTCTAATGGCAATAAATATTAAAATCATTACAGTGTATATTGCAAAAAACGGTATGATAATATCTTTAAATCCTAGGACCAATAATAATGCAATTAGTAATAACTGAAACCCTAAGCCAAAAGTAGATAAAGCGGTCATAAACCAATTAGGAAACACTTTTCCGTATGCTGCTCTTGGGTCTAGGTAATAGATGGCTTTATCAAAACGACCATATAATACCTTGTATAATTTAAACAGAATATTGACATGTTGTTGCTTTTCACCTTCAAGTGCAGTAGGTATTTTATTTTCAAAAATCCGACTTGTAGTATCGCCATCAAATTTATTTCTTAAGATGACGTAGTAATAATTATATAATGTCCCTTGAAGCTGAATCCCTAAAAATGCTAAGATGGTCATCCAGATGCTAGCCTCACTAATATACCAAATAGCCATTAAAATGATTATATTAAGTAATATATCTGCAACCGAGTCTAAATAGCGTCCTGTATAAGACGGTGTGTTTTTTACTCTTGCCAATTCGCCATCTGCAGCATCTAAAATAGATTTTAAAATTAAAAAGAAAGCTGCAGCCCAAAATTGTTCTGTAATTATGCACCAAACTGCAATTAAGCCAGACACTATAAAAGCCAATGTGACGTGAACAGGAGTGAAGTTGGTGTTTTTTAAATTATTAGCAATTAGTTTTGCTAAGGGTCTTCCGTAATCTGAAAGATCAATAAATTTATGTTCTTGTGGTAATTTTGACATGTATTGTCATACGTAAAAAAGTGTTGCGGAATATACCAGTTAGTATTTTATATACATTGAGATTGAAAGTGTAAAAATAGACAAAAGAGAACGGTTGTTCTCTTTTGTCATTTAAAATTATTTAAAAAAAATTTAATTAAATAAAATATTACAATATGTAACTTAACCCAAAACTAATGTTACGACCCATATTAGCAATACCCTCTGGTTTTAATCTTGAAAGGTGATTGATATAAACAGTATCAGTTAAGTTAGTACCAGAAATACTTAGGCTTAATGGGTTATTAAATAGTGTAACTGTAGTACCTAATCCTGCACTTAATAAATTATAATTAGGTGTGTTAGTTTCAAAAGCACTTACATTATTTTGTGCAAAAGTGCTACGTAACCTTACAAAAGCATAGCTTTTTTTAAAGGTGTTATTTTCAAACTCTATGCGTAAGGTATTAGTCCAACTGTTTGCAGGAATTAATGGTAAGTATTCATTATTTTCTAATTGTCCTGTAACGGTTTCAAAACTAGACTCCATATGCAACCAATCTAAAGGATGTGGATGCAAATGCAATCCAAACTCGCCACCATACAATCTTGCGTTACTTTGTAAATAGTTAAATACTGGAGTTTCGTCTATAGTTTCACCACTAGGCGATAAGAAAATATAATTATTAATATGATTGTAAAAGCCATTAGCAAATACTTCAAAATGCTGGTTAGCATATTCTACTGCCAAATCACTCTGAAAGTTTTGCTCGTTGTTTAAATCTATATTTCCAATTTCATATCTGTTGGTCCCTTCATGAGTACCGTCTGAGGCTAATTCTGATAAATTTGGAGCTCTAAAACCTGATGCTAGATTTAAACGTAATACTACGTTATTTAAAATGTTGGCTTTTACACCTGCTGCACCATTAAAACTATTAAATTGTCTGTTTATACTATTGTTAATTTCAATGTTTCGGTTATCAAATCGTGCACCTAATTGCACATCAAAGGTTTCAAAATGGATGTGAGAGGTTGCTAAAATACCAATATCATTTGTGGATGCATTAGGGATAAGTAATTCTTCTCCATAATTAGTGTTTACTTGATGCATGCCTTGTAGTCCAACAATAGTTTCAAATTTACCAAGTCTTGGCAAGTTATACTTTACATCATAATTAAATGTTTTTAGCTTCATATGTAAAGCAGGCTCTTCATCTTCTAAGTCAATGTCTTCATCATGGTCATCATCATGGTCGTCATCATGGTCGTCATCATGATCATCTTCATGATGATGATCTTCAAATTCTTTTCTATCGTTATAAATAAAACCTAGGTTAACATCTAAACTAGAGTTATTAAAAAACCAAGTGCTTTTTGAGCTTAAAATATGATTAGCTAAGGATTGAAAGGGCTCTAAAGGTGTTCTAGCATTAGATTGTGCTTCTATCTCTTCTGGAATTCCAATTTTGGCTAGATTGACATTGTATCTAAAATCGGTTTTAAAATTGGTGTTTTGAAAACCCAAACCAGTTTTTAAATCTTGTTCTCTAAATCTAGTATTAGTGACACTGTAATTTTTGGTCTCGTAGTCACTATGTTCTGCTTGGCTAGCTCTAATTAAAAATTTAAACTGATTTGCAGATTTTTTAAATCCAAAGTTGGTACTATAACCTTGCGTATTGGTAAAGTAACGTGTATTTATATCTGTTAAACTTTCGTTTTCCGAAGCATATCGTTCTGGATTTAAATATAAAACTCCACCTAAAGCATCACTACCATATAGGAGGGAAGCAGGACCTTTTATAACTTCTATACTTTCTATACCTGCATCATTAACACCCAAACCGTGTTCGTCTCCGTACTGTTGATTTTCTAAACGTACACCTTGAGCATAGACCAACACACGATTACTACTTAAACCTCTAATTACAGGTTTACCAATGCTAAGTCCAGTAGTTACACTTTCTACACCAGCAATGTTGGTTATTCCGTCAGATAGTGTTACAGCACCTTTAGCTTGCAGCTCGCTAACTTTTTCTTGCTCCACTTTCATAACATTATCCCTTTGTAACTGGTGAAAAGGAGTGGATAATATAACTTCATCAATTTCAATTGCTGAAGGTGTTAATTGAAAATTTAAGCTATTAGTTGTTGGAAGAGTTATTGTTTGAGATAAAGTCTCAAAACCAATAACAGAAATGATTATTTTTTGATTCCCAGAAGGTAAATTGTCTATAGTATAGTTACCATTTACATCTGTTGCTGTTCCTTTTTCTAATTGCGGAAAATACACGTTAGCAAACGGTATTGGTTCTGAAGAATTTACAATGGTTACTTGACCAGATATGGTTTGTTGTGCTATTGTAGTTGTTGAAACTAAAGCCAATAGCATAAAATATAATATTTTCATTTTATGAATATTTAGTATAAATGTTGTTTAATAAGAAATAGTTTTCCGAAGAAAACATCGAAAAATTATACTAATTGTGGTGGTCCACGGAGGGCAATACCAAGCTTTTGGTATGTGCTAATAAAATGATATTGTGAGGTTATTTTTAAGTAATTCTGAATAGAAGTTTCTAAATCGGCATACTTTATTTTAAATGTAAAAACTGGATTGATTTTAAATTTATAAAATTCGCAGTCCACGTCCATTTCATGCATGTGTGTAGTACTATTATCTATACACACTTCATGTTCGTGTTGTTCTAAAACATGAACAAATTTTACAGCAGAAGGAAATAGCACAGCTAATAAGACAACTACTGAAAGGATTTTAATTAATATATTTTGTTGTGTATTCAATTAATCTACTAATTTACCTAAACCAAACCTTCGAAGCATCTTTTTTTCAAATTCCCAGAAAAATTTATGCTGTCCAGCTAGCCAACCAAAAAACACTAATAATATTTGATAAAATATTAAGCCAATAATACTATATAAAATCCAATAGAGAGTCACATTTAAGTTTTCTTTAGTAATTCCTAACCAATTAATTAATGGTCTTCCAACAAATAATGAAGAACTTCCGGTTACTGCAAAGACTATAAAAATGCGAATCATTTCCCATTTGTAAGTTACTTTCCATTTAGTTTCTAATTTTTTAAATAAAAATAAGGTGACTTTTAGTAAAGTAATTGAAATGATTATTGTCAATAAAACAATAAGTAGTGTGTTGGTTGTAAATAGTTTAGCTAATTTAAATCCAGAATATAAAAGACCAATTAGGCCTAAGAAGGGAAATATAAGTTGCCAATTGTGTTGGATATCCCAACGTTTTTTAAATTTTTCCATTACAATTTTTAATCATGCAAATATATTGAAATGGCTTTAATTTGGTGGTACGCGACCACCTAAAAGATTTTGTTTGTATTTGTTTTGAAAGTAAATAAAGTAGTTATATAATTGATAATTAACATCGTAGCCATAATCTATTGTAGGACTATAATTAATTGGTAGCTCATATAAGTCTGCGTTAAAACGTCTTCGTTGATTAACTCGACTATTCCACTCGTTAACGTAAAAAATATTTTTATTTTCTAGGTAGTCTTGAGAGTAATATCCTTTGGGTTGAGCAATACTATTTAACCAAGCATTAAAACCAGGTTCTATGATAAGAATTTCATATTCTGTTTTATCGCTTGAAATACTAATTGTGTCTCCAACCTGAGCTACAGATGTATCTTTGTTTGAGGTGCTTTTAGAAGTCCCGCAACTCATTGCTATTACTAATATAACTGCTACTACTATAAAATTTTTCATGTTCAATGCTTTTTCTTAAAAATACAAATAATTTGAATTTTTAATCATAAAAAAAAGCCAAACGTTAGTTTGACTTTTTTAAAATATTGTTAAAGTAAGTTTATTTTCTTCCAAAAAGACCTCCTAATAATCCAGCTAGACCTCCTTTTTTCTTAGCTCCTCCAAGTACCATTCCTGCAACATCGTCTATAACGCTTCCATCACCATCTGCATCTAATATTTTTTCTAAGAAACTTTGTTCGTTTGTTGTTTTATTATCGCCTAATAATCCTCCTAGTAAACCTCCTAAATCATTAGTAGAACTTACCTTGTTTTGACTAGCTTGTTTACCTAAAACACCCATTAAAATAGGAGCAGCAACTTTTAATATGTTTCCAACAGATCCAGCGTCTAAACCAGATTTTTGTCCAATAATTTGTTGTACACCATCTCTTTTAGAACCAAGAACATGACCTAAAATTTTATCTCCATCATTAACTACTTCTTCGTTAACTCCACCTCCAAAAAGATCACCTAAATTATCTAAGATACTTCCATCATGTTTCCCTTTAATTGCTCCTAAAAGTCCTTCCGCACCTTCTGGAGTAGAAGCGTTACGCTCCATTGCTTTCATTAAAACAGGTAAAGCCATAGTTAGTACGCTTCCAGTTCTGTCTTGGTCTGTTCCAGTAGATCCTGAAACACCACTAATAATTGTTTTTCCTAAATCAGAGTTTAGTAAATCTAATATTCCTGCCATTTTTGTTAATTTAAATTTATAATTATATGGAATTGAAAGGTACAAAAAAAAGCTCCCTGTAAAGATTGGAGCTTTTTAAAAAAGATAATTTTTCAATTTACCCTATAAAAGGTTAGTTTTTATCGACTAACAACAAGTTTTTAATTTGTGTAGCTAATTCTGTACCAATTCTATCTTGTGCTTCGTTAGTAGCTGCACCAATATGAGGTGTTAACGATATTCTACCATTCATTAGTAATTGTACAGCTGGAGTAGGCTCATTTTGGAAGGTGTCTAAACCTGCAAATGCTAGTTTTCCGCTTTCAAGTGCGTTAACTAATTCTACTTCATTGACAACACCACCTCTTGCAGCATTAATTATTGCTGCACCATTTTTCATCATATCAAATTCTTTTTTACCAATCACGTAATCTTTTTGAGCAGGTACATGTAAGGTAATAAAATCTGATTGTTTTAAAACATCTTCCATAGGTTGGGTTTTGATGTTAAATTTAACGGTTTGACCATCAAAAAAATCTAATGTAATATCTGCTTCATCAATAAACTTATCTGCAGCAATTACTTTCATTCCAACACCTAGTCCAATTTTAGCAACTTCTTGACCAATACGTCCAAAACCAATAACACCTAAGGTTTTACCTCTTAATTCTACACCTTTAGCATAGTTTTTCTTTAGCTTTTTAAATTGTGTATCGCCATCTAGAGGCATATTTCTATTGGCATCATGTAAAAAACGAACACCACCATACAAGTGGGCAAAAACTAATTCTGCTACAGATTGTGAGGAAGCAGCTGGAGTATTAATAACATGTAAACCTTTTTCTCTGGCGTAATCTACATCTATATTATCCATTCCAACACCACCACGTCCTATGATTTTTAAACTAGGACAAGCATCAATCAAGTCTTTACGTACTGTAGTAGCACTTCTTACCAACAAAACACTTATGTTCTTATCGTTGATATAATTTACTAATTGTTCTTGTGCCACAGTTGTGGTATTGACTTCAAATCCTGCAGCTTCTAAAGCGTCAATTCCGCTTTGTGAGATTCCGTCGTTTGCTAATACTTTCATTATTACAGTTAAAAGTTAAAAGTTAAAAGTTAAAAGTTTTGAATACAATTACATTCAACTTATAGTTAATTAATATTTTTTAATAATAAGGGACTAATTACTTATCACTATTTATGCTTTACTTTCTAATTCGCTCATTACTTCAACTAATACTTTAACACTATCTAACGATAATGCGTTATACATACTAGCTCTGTATCCACCGACACTTCTATGACCGTTTAATCCATTGATACCAGCGTCTTTCCACATGGTGTCAAAGGTTTCTTTTAAATCTTCATTAACTAGGGTAAAAGTGGCATTCATGTCAGAACGGTCTTCTTTGGCAGCAAACCCTTTAAACAATGGATTTAAATCTATTTCAGAATACATTAAACGTGATTTCTTTTCATTTTCTTTTTCAATTGCTGCAATTCCGCCTAAATCTTTTAACCATTGTAAAGTTAACATAGAAGTATACACAGCAAAAACAGGAGGTGTGTTAAACATACTGCTTTTATCAATATGCACCTTATAGTCTAACATAGATGGTATTTTACGAGAAACTTTACCTAAAATATCTTCTTTAACTACCACTAAAGTAGTACCAGCAGGACCCATGTTTTTTTGTGCTCCTGCATAAATTAAATCGAATTTAGAAAAATCTAAAGTACGTGAAAAAATATCGCTACTCATATCACATACCATAGGTATTGGAGAGTTTGGAAATTTTTTAATTTGAGTTCCAAAAATGGTATTGTTTGATGTACAATGAAAATAATCATGATCTTCTGGAATCTCAAAACCTTTTGGGATATAATTGTAGTTAGCATCTTTAGATGAAGCTACTTCTAAAATATCATCAAAAATTTTAGCTTCTTTAATTGCTTTATCTGCCCAAGTCCCTGTATTTAAATAAGCAGCTCTCTTTTCTAATAGGTTTTGTGCCACCATTAAAAACTGTGTGCTAGCTCCACCTTGCAAAAATAATGCTTTGTAACCTTTGCCTTCTAAACCTAGTAACTCTAATGCTAACGCTCTGGCTTGTTCCATAACATCAACAAAAGGTTTACTTCTGTGAGAGATTTCTATTAAAGATAATCCGTTATCAAAATCTAGAATGGCTTGTGATGCTTTTTGTAATACTTCTTGAGGTAATACGCATGGTCCTGCGCTAAAATTATGTTTTTGCATGGTTACAAATTTAGGTTTCTGAAGGTTACAGAAATTATATTTTTTTCAGTTAACAAAGGTGCTAATTATTGATTTAAAATAAGTTAAGAATTTAATAATTTATCAACTAGATTTTTAACAAAAATGCAATAGTATCTATATCATCTGCATAATCATAAAGCTCTGGTTTTTGGGTTTTTCCAAACGGAATCTCAGAATTGCTAAATCCATCTGCCACAATACATTGTATTAAATCTTGGTCTGCATCAATTTTCTGTTTTAGTGCTTCTTCACTGCTGTAATACTCATAAAACACAGTAGCAATAGGAGAGGAGTAGCTTTGATCTTCTTTTATCATTAAAAAGCCATTTTCAAGCATATCAAATTCACTCATTAAATACACAGCTTTATTATAGTCATAATTATTTGCGTATTTGTTCTGGTGAATTATATCATTCCACTTGTACATCGCTTCAAAAAAAGCATCAAAATTATAATCCTTTGGAACAAATAATTTGCTAACGTTTCTACAACCTAACCCGTAATACCTAAAAATATCTTCAGATAATAAATCTAATTGTTCTTTAGATTCGTTTCCTGTTAAAATGGCTACCGAATTTCTGTTTTTTCGAATAATTGAAGGTTTATCTTTAAAATAATATTCAAAATATCTTGCAGTATTATTACTTCCAGTTGCTATAACAGCATCAAAATTGTCTAATTTATCTTCAGTAAATTTTATTTTACCTTTTAGTTCTGGAGTAACATATTCTAAATATTTAGCAATAAAAGGTAATAAGTGCTTGTCATTAGAAGATTGTTTGATCAATATATTATGTCCCGATATTAAGACGCATAAAAAGTCATGAAACCCAACTAAAGGGATGTTTCCAGCCATTATAATAGCTACAGTTTTTGGTTGAGATGTTTTAAGAGTATAATCTTTTAGCCAATTGTTTAGCTTTTCTTCTGTTAATTGTTTACTCCAACCTTCTAAAGCAAATACGATGTTATCTTGTGTAAACCATCCGTTATTTTCATTTGCTACTTTAATTTGATGTTTAAATCCATCAAAAAATAAGTCGTTATGCAGAATATTTTCTGCTTTTTTTATTCCATTTGATGAAAATTGGCTTAAAAAGCGACCTAATTGTATAAAAGCTTCTGTTATGTGATTTTTGTTACTCATTATTATTTGTATAACACCTTTTTTGGCTTTATTTTTGCACCACAAAGTTAAGTAAACAAAAAGATTTAAAATACGCTATGGCAATTATTATAACAGATGAATGTATTAACTGTGGAGCATGTGAGCCTGAATGTCCTAATACAGCAATTTATGAAGGTGCTGACGATTGGAGATACAAGGATGGAACTAGTCTTGAAGGAAAGTTAGTATTAACTAACGGAAAAGAGGTTGATGCAGATGAAGCGCAAGAGCCATTAAGTGATGAAATTTATTACATAGTACCTGACAAATGTACTGAATGTGTTGGTTTTCATGAAGAACCACAATGTGCTGCGGTTTGTCCTGTAGATTGCTGTGTACCTGATGAAGATCATGTAGAAAGTGAAGAAACCTTATTAGGAAAGCAAAAATTTATGCATCCAGATGGTTAATTAAAATACAATCATAAAAAAAGCCTTAAGTAATTTCTTAAGGCTTTTTTTGTGCGACAATAGCATAACAATCAAACATATAAGAGGGCTTGTCAATAATCTCTAAAACTTTAAAATCGTTTAAATAGAGGAGTAGTTCCCATTCGTTTTTTGTAAAAGCTCTAACTTCCGATGTGTCTTCTGCTATTAATTTTTTATTATTGTTTTTGACTTCATAATATCTAGACCACCAATCAAACATAAAGTTATTTGAATTATTTGTGTTTAAAACACTCTCCCTATAATATTCAATTTGATTGAAATTAGCTGAATGCTTAAATGTTTTACCTCCTTTTATGACTTTAAAAAAACGAGAAGCATCTATAAAGTCAAAACATAAAATTCCTTCTTTTTTTAAATTAAGATTAAAAGAATTTAAAGCAGCATGAACATCATGGTTACTTAGTAAATAACTAGTTGTTCTGCCTGTAATAATAATACTATCTACAGGTTTTTTAAGACTAAAATTTTTCATGTCAGCATGAATAAACTGACCTATAGAATTTTTTTTAATAGCCAAATTAATCATGTCTTGACTATAATCTAAGCCTTGATAATTGAAATTGTGTTTTAAAAAATAATGTGCCAAATTACCAGTTCCTGAGCCTATTTCTAAAACATTTTGTTTGTTATAGTCATTTAGAATATTGTTGTAGAACTGATATTCTTCTTTATAATCAATAAAAGTTTGATACATGTTATCATATATTAACTCAAACCCATTTGAATATAAACTTTGCATTATTTATTCGTAATATCTTATTACGTTTCCGTTAGTTTTTCCTTCAATACTTCTAACATACGCATTAACTACTTTAGACATAGGTACTGGATTATGACCCGGAAAATAATCTTTATATTTCTCATAGGCATCTTCAACCATTCCTAGAGATACAACATTTAATCTAGTTCCTGTTGGAATTTCTAATGCTGCTGCTTGTACAAAACTATGAATTCCTCCATTTACCATAGCTGCACTTGTTGTTTTAAGTACTGGGTCATCAGCTAAAATACCTGTTGATAATGTTATAGAACCATTTTGGTTTAAATAATGTTGACCTATTCTAACGATATTAACTTGTCCCATTAGCTTACTTTTTAAACCAATGTAGTAGTCCTCTTCAGTCAGGTCATTAAATGGTGCCCATTTTGCTTCACCTGCAATGCAAACTATAGCATCTACCTTACCTAATTGTTCAAACATAGATTTAATGGACTTGCTATCTGCAATATCTACATTTACATCTCCGTTAGTTCTAGCTGCAATTATAACTTCGTGTTCTTGTTGTTTGTAGTGGTTTGCGACTCTTTTTCCTATAGTGCCATTTCCACCAATGATTAATAGTTTCATAAATACATTGATATTTAAGTTAAAAGTAATAAAAAAATGCTGCCCTATACAGAACAGCATTTTTATTACTTAGCAGTTGTTAATTAAAACTTGTAATTTAAAGACAAGTTAAACATAGTTCCTAATTGACTAAAATGATATCCATCATAAGTCATTTGAGAATAACGTTGATTAAATGTAATTAAATTAGATTGATTTTGAACTTGAGCAGGATCTGCTAAAATAGCTTCTCCATTAGCATTTTCTGCTTTAAAGCTCCACTCTGGTAATACATTTAATAAGTTATTAATGTTTAGTGCGATAGTTAATTTTTCTGAAGCACTATAGTTAATACCTAAGTCTGTAACAATTTTAGGAGTAAATTCTGTTCTTAAATCGTTACTTAATCCTTGTTGCTTAAATGTAGTTTTTCCAAAATACGTATTGTTTAAGGATAAGCCCCATTTATTAATATCATAATTAGCACCTAAAATCCACTTAGTTTTTGGTCTAGAGGTGAAAAATAAAGCCTCTTGAGTTTCGTTAACAACAGATTGACCTGAGTTTGCAACTAAAGGAATATCTTTTACTGCACCATCACGTTCGTTTTGGATGGTATAATTACCTGATAAGTTAAGATCTAATTCTCCATTACCTAATCCAATGTTTTGTTTACTTAAAACAACATCAATACCAGAAGTACGAGTATCTATTGCATTAGAGAAGAAGCTGACATCACTTAAATTATTATTAGTTAAAAGAATATCTAATGGATTAGCTGGGTTTCCGCTTGCTCCAATTTCAGAACCTAATACAATTCTGTCCTTTACAGCAATGTTGTAGTAATCTAAAGTAAAGCTAACTCCGTTATCAAACTTACCACCTAAACCAATAGTAAAGTTATTTGAAGTTTCTGCATCTAAGCTTGGAATACCTAATAATTGAGCTTGAGTAGACACATTATTTACTAAACCTCCAACTTGAATACCTTGTCCAGGTACAAAGCTATACTGCGCTTTTTGAGTATAGATTTGGTGTAACGTTGGTGCTCTAAATCCAGTAGATACAGAAGCTCTTGCTGAAATATCATCTGTAATTTTGTAACGTGTACTAAATTTGTAAACAAAAGTGTTTCCAAAATCAGAATAATTCTCAGTTCTAATAGTACCACTTAATAAAAAGGCATCACTAACATCATAATCTAAAGAGAAGTAACCACCAATATTATAACGGTTAAATTTTCCAGAGTTTTCTGGACTGTTACCTGCAAAAGAATCGGCTCCACCACCATCATAAGATGCTAAACCACCTTCAATAACTTCAAATACCTCGTTTCTAAACTCGGCACCAAAACCAATACTTACTTTATCGGATAATACTCTGTTAATGTCAATGTTTCCAACGTTATGAGTAAATTTAGTTCCACCTGGATCAAATGATTGTGGACTATTTGCTTGGTATAAAGGTGCACCTTCTGAGATTTCACCAGAATCCACTTGACCATTATTGTTGGCATCCACCCAAGTAGATGGAGAATACACAACATTTCTGTTATGTGACTGATTTACTTTATAAGTCTGTGTGTTACCACCAGTAGTATAACTTAAGTCAACATTCCAGTCGTTTATATTAGTTTTAATTCCAACTGTACCATTATAATCATTTAATAATCCTTCAAAAGTTGGTACATATCCATCATAACCTCCAGCTGTATTTGGATTATTTCCTGGGAAAAAATCAGCTAAATAAGGGAAGTCATCTACAGTTCTCCAATATGGTGTTCTGTAGTTAGCAAAACTATTTACCTTTTTATATACATAGGCAGCGTTAAAATATAACTCTGTGTTGTCAGCTAAATCAAATCCACCATTAACTAAAAACTTAGAAGCAGCAGTTTCTGGAGAACCATTGATGTTTCCAGCATCAGGACGACGCCCTAAAAATTCGTTTACAAAAGCAATATCTGCAGGAGTACCTCCTGTAAAATCGGCAATTTCTCCACCAGCATCTACAGTTCCAGGTCTATTAGCTAAGTTTACTTTAGAAAAATCTATTGTATAATTAATAAATCCTTTATCATCACCGATCATAGATCCATTATTTACTGCTATACCAATCATTTCACCATCACCTTCAGAGGTCATTCCAGCTCTTAATGTTGCAGATCCAAGATTTACATCATCTTTTAAAATAATATTCATTACACCAGCAATTGCATCAGAACCATACTGTGCAGATGCACCATCACGTAAAATCTCTACTCTCTTAATTGCATCTGTTGGGATAGCAGAGATATCTGCACCAGTTTCTCCACGTCCTGGAGACGTTTGAGTATATAATAATGCACTTAAATTTTTACGTTTTCCGTTAATTAAGATTAATGTTCTACTTGGTCCCATATTTCTAATTTCATATGGATCTAATAAAGACGTCGCATCATTAACAGGTGTTTGTACAGTGTTAAAAGATGGTATTCTGTATTGTAACGCTTTGTCAAACGTTACTTGACCAGTAGAGTTTAATTCTTTTACGCCTACAACATCAATAGGTAAAGCTGTGTCTACACTACTTCTTGGAGCAGTTCTTGATCCAACTAATACTACTTCATCTAAAGATTCACCACTATTTAAAGTGACATTAATAGAAGTTCTACCGTTAACAGCTATTTCTTTTGTCTCGTAACCTATGTAACTAAAGATTAACGTCGCATTATCTGATACTGTTATGGAATAATTTCCATCAAAATCTGTTGTTGTACCATTAGTAGTACCTTTTTCAACAATATTAACTGTGGGAATACCCATGCCATCATCACCAGTAACGACACCAGTAACATTGGTTTGTGCATTTGCTAATGCTACAGTAAAAAATAGCATTAATAAAAAGTTTAGTTTTTTCATAAAATTTAATAAGTTAAGGTTAATTAAATGCTAAAATATGTTAAAAATTTCACAAAACTATAAAGTATATCTAATAAAATGGGGTGTGTTTTAAAAATTCATAACTAAATCGTTATTTTTTTTAAGTAATTAATAGTGTAATTGTTAAAAAATTAAATAGCATATAACGTTAATTATGTTAATAAGATAGTACTATATTTGCAGCCATAAATATTATAAATACCAGAAATGAAAGCAGGAATTGTCGGATTGCCAAATGTTGGAAAATCTACGTTATTTAATTGTTTGTCAAACGCTAAAGCGCAAAGTGCTAATTTTCCATTTTGTACCATCGAACCTAATATTGGTGTCGTTAATGTGCCAGACCCAAGATTGGAAAAATTAGAAAGTTTAGTAAATCCTGAACGTGTTGTACCTGCAACAGTTGAGATAGTTGATATTGCTGGATTAGTTAAAGGTGCCAGTAAAGGAGAAGGTTTAGGTAATCAGTTTTTAGCAAACATTAGAGAAACAGATGCTATACTTCACGTTTTACGTTGTTTTGATAATGATAATATTGTACACGTTGATGGTAATGTAGATCCTATAAGAGATAAAGAAACTATCGATATGGAATTACAGCTTAAAGACCTTGAAACTGCAGAAAAAAAGTTGGATAAAGTAAAACGAGCAGCAAAAACTGGAGATAAAGAGGCACAAAAAGAAGAGGCTGTATTATTAAAAATAAAAGATGCTTTAGAAGCTGGAACCTCTATTAGAGCATTAGAGTTTTCTGAAGAAGATTATAAAGCTTATGTAAAACCTTTACAGTTTATTACAGACAAGCCTGTCATGTATGTGTGTAATGTTGATGAAGGTAGTGCAGTAACTGGTAACGCTTATGTGGATTTAGTTAAAGACAAAGTTAAAGATGAAAACGCTGAAGTGCTAGTGTTAGCAGTAGGTACAGAAGCAGATATTAATGAATTAGACGATTACGAAGAGCGTCAAATGTTTTTACAAGATATTGGATTAGAAGAACCTGGTTCTGCTAAATTAATTCGTTCTGCTTACAAATTACTTAATCAGCAAACGTATTTTACTGCTGGTGTAAAAGAAGTGCGTGCTTGGACAGTTAATATAGGAGCAACAGGTCCACAAGCTGCAGGAGTAATACATACCGATTTTGAAAAAGGGTTTATTAGAGCAGAGGTTATAAGCTATGACGACTATGTACAATATGGAAGTGAAGCCAAAGTAAAAGAAGCAGGAAAAATGCGTGTGGAAGGTAAAGGATATGTAGTTAAAGATGGAGATATTATGCATTTCTTGTTTAATGTATAGTAGAACCAAGAATCAAGTAAAATAGAATAAAGACAAAAACGAGGTGAATTTTCATCTCGTTTTTTAGTTTTATATTTATACATAAAATAAAAAAAATACTGTCACACTTAGCGCAGTAGAAGTACCTTATTTATGCCTTTTATAGAAATCAAAACCCTAATAAATGCAGATATCAAAACGTGTTTTGATTTATCCAGAAATATTGATTTTCATAAAAAGTCACTTAAACATTCAAATGAAAAAGCAATAGCAGGTAAGACTTCTGGTTTAATTGGTTTAAATGAATGGGTAACATGGGAAGCCTCTCATTTTGGAATCAAACAGCAATTAACTTCAAAAATTACAAAATTTGATTTCCCTCATTATTTTGTTGACGAAATGGTTTCAGGAGCTTTCAAAAGCTTTAAGCATGAGCATATTTTTATAACTGAAGATGACAAAACTATAATGATTGATAAATTTTATTTTGAATCACCATTGGGTTTATTAGGAAAATTAGCTAATGTTTTATTTTTAAAACGCTACATGACTAATTTGTTAAAAACAAGAAATCAGTTTTTAAAAGTAGAAGCAGAATCTAAATAAAAAGCCAATGTTCTCAACAACATTGGCTTTTTATTGTTAATTACTTTATTGGCGCACAGTTTCATTTTTTAAAGCGTTATATTATATTAGCAACCTATCTCAAAATTGCACCTAAATTTTATGTCAGAACAAACAAAATATACCGAAGACAATATACGCTCTCTAGACTGGAAAGAACATATCCGAATGCGTCCAGGAATGTATATTGGTAAGCTTGGTGATGGGTCGTCTCCGGATGATGGTATATATATTCTACTTAAAGAAGTACTAGACAACTCTATTGACGAGTATGTTATGGGAGCTGGTAAAACCATTGAGATTTCTATCCAAGGTAGCAAGGTGATTGTACGCGATTATGGTCGTGGGATTCCGTTAGGTAAAGTCGTAGATGTAGTATCTAAAATGAATACAGGTGGTAAGTACGACTCTAAAGCCTTTAAAAAATCTGTAGGTTTAAATGGTGTTGGTACCAAAGCAGTAAATGCATTATCCTCATATTTTAGAGTAGAATCGTCAAGAGATGGTAAAAGTGCTTCAGCAGATTTTGAGCAAGGTAACTTGGTCGATCAAGAATTTTTAGAAGAAACAAGTAGACGTAAAGGGACTAAAGTCTCTTTTATACCAGATGATGTCATCTTTAAAAATTACAAGTATAGAAGCGAGTATGTGGTTAAAATGCTTAAAAACTATGTGTACCTTAATCCAGGATTAACCATAGTTTTTAATGGTGAAAAATATTATAGTGAAAACGGATTAAAAGATCTATTAGCCGAAAAAATTGCAGAATCCGACTTGCTATACCCAATCATCCATCTTAGAGGTGATGATATTGAAGTCGCATTAACCCACAGTAAAACACAGTATAGCGAGGAGTATAATAGTTTTGTAAATGGTCAAAATACCACACAAGGAGGTACTCATTTAAATGCATTTAGAGAAGGATTAGTTAAAACTATTCGTGATTTTTTTGGAAAGCAATATGATGCATCAGATATACGTAAATCAGTTGTTAGTGCAATTGCTATTAAAGTTATGGAGCCTGTTTTTGAAAGTCAAACCAAGACCAAATTAGGGTCCACAGACATGGGTGGCGACTTACCAACGGTACGTACTTATGTCACCGACTTTTTAAAAACACATTTAGATAATTACCTTCATAAAAATCCAGATACTGCAGAGAAAATTCAGCGTAAAATTTTACAAGCAGAACGTGAGCGTAAAGAATTATCTGGAATCCGAAAATTAGCAAAGGACAGAGCAAAAAAAGCAAGTTTACATAACAAAAAACTACGCGATTGTCGTATTCATTTTGGGGACACAAAAAACGAGCGTAACCTAGAAAGTACACTGTTTATTACCGAGGGAGATTCGGCTTCCGGAAGTATCACAAAATCTAGAGATGTTAATACACAGGCAGTTTTCAGTTTAAAAGGAAAACCGTTAAATTGTTATGGATTAACTAAAAAGATAGTGTATGAGAATGAAGAATTCAACTTATTGCAAGCTGCATTAAACATTGAAGAATCTCTAGAAGATTTACGTTACAATAACGTAGTTATAGCAACAGATGCTGATGTCGATGGGATGCACATACGTTTATTATTAATCACATTCTTTTTACAGTTTTTTCCTGAAATTATAAAGGAAGGACATTTATACATTTTGCAAACACCATTATTTAGAGTTCGTAATAAAAAAGAAACCATTTATTGCTATTCTGATGAAGAGCGCATCAATGCTATAGAAAAATTAAAACCTAAACCAGAAATTACACGATTTAAGGGGTTAGGTGAAATTAGTCCAGACGAGTTTGTACATTTTATAGGTGAAGATATTAGATTGGATCCTGTTATGTTAGACGATAATATGTCTATTGAAGAATTACTATCGTTTTACATGGGAAAAAACACACCAACCAGACAAGAGTTTATTATTGATAATCTAAAAGTAGAATTAGATTTAATTGAGGAGGAAAAATAAATGACAGAAGACAACGACGACCTAACTAACGACAACATAGAACATCAAGAACCACAAGAAACCATTACCAGAATTACTGGTATGTATAAAGAATGGTTTTTAGATTACGCCTCTTACGTTATTTTAGAACGTGCTGTACCAGCAATTGAAGATGGTTTTAAGCCTGTACAACGACGTATCATGCATTCCATGAAAGACTTGGATGATGGACGTTACAATAAAGTTGCCAATATTGTTGGTCACACGATGCAATACCATCCGCATGGTGATGCTAGTATTGCAGATGCAATGGTGCAAATTGGTCAAAAAGATTTATTAATAGATACCCAAGGAAACTGGGGAAATATTCTAACAGGCGATCGAGCTGCTGCTTCACGTTATATTGAAGCACGTATTTCTAAATTTGGATTAGACGTTGTTTTTAACCCAAAAATTACCGAGTGGCAAGCGTCTTATGATGGTAGACGTAAAGAGCCTGTTAATCTTCCAGTAATGTTCCCGCTGTTATTAGCTCAAGGAGGAGAAGGAATTGCAGTAGGTTTATCAACCAAGATTTTACCACATAATTTTATCGAGTTGATTGACGCGTCTATAAAGCATCTTCAAGGAAAACGATTTACTATTTTACCAGATTTTCCAACAGGAGGTATAGCAGATTGTAGCGACTATAATGATGGTTTAAGAGGCGGAAAGGTACGTTGTCGTGCAAAAATTAGTCAATTAGATAAGACCACTTTAGTAGTTAACGAATTACCTTTCGGGACGACCACTTCATCTTTAATAGATTCCATTTTAAAAGCTAACGATAAAGGAAAAATAAAAATTAAAAAAATTGAAGACAATACATCTGCTGAGGTCGAGATTTTAATTCATTTGCCTTCAGGTTTATCTCCAGATAAAACCATTGATGCATTATACGCCTTTACAGCATGCGAGACTTCAATTTCGCCTTTAGGCTGTGTTATTGAAGACAATAAACCGTTGTTTATTGGTGTCACAGAAATGTTACGTCGTAGTACAGACAAAACAGTTCAGCTTTTAAAACAAGAATTAGAAATAAAATTAGGCGAATTAGAAGAGCAGTGGCACTTCGCAAGTTTGGAGCGTATATTTATCGAAAATCGTATCTATCGTGATATCGAGGAAGAAGACACTTGGGAAGGCGTTATCAAGGCTATCGATAAAGGATTACAGCCACATATTAAACATCTAAAACGTCCTATTACAGAAGACGATATTACACGTTTAACAGAAATACGAATCAAACGTATTTCTAAATTTGATATTGATAAAGCGCAACAAAAAATTGATGCGTTAGAAGAGCAAATAGCAGAAGTTAAACATCATTTAGCTAATCTAATTGATTATGCTATCGCCTATTTTAAGCGATTGAAAAAAGAGTATGGTGAAGGTAGAGAGCGCAAAACAGAATTACGTGCTTTTGAAGATGTAGATGCCACAAAAGTTGTGATTAGAAATACCAAACTATACGTTAATCGTGAAGAAGGGTTTATTGGCACATCTTTGCGTCGAGACGAGTATGTTTGCGATTGTAGTGATATAGATGATATAATTGCATTTACTGCAGATGGTAAAATGATGGTGACCAAAGTAGATAGCAAAACCTTTATTGGTAAAAATATTGTTCATGTTGCTGTCTTTAAAAAGAAAGATAAACGTACCATCTACAATATGATTTATCGCGACGGAACTAAAGGTGCCTCTTATGTTAAACGTTTTGCTGTTACCTCAATTACAAGAGATAAAGAATACGACTTAACCAATGGAAATAAAGGGTCTAAACTTTGGTACTTCTCTGCTAACCCTAATGGTGAAGCAGAAGTAGTTACAATTAGTCTACGTCAGGTAGGAAGTATTAAAAAACTAAAATGGGACTTAGATTTTGCAGATATTTTAATTAAAGGACGTGCCTCAAAAGGTAATGTGGTTACCAAATACGCGATTAAATCTGTAGAATTAAAAGAGAAAGGAATTTCAACTTTAAAACCTCGAAAAATCTGGTTTGATGATACCGTTCAAAGACTAAACGTTGATGGTAGAGGTGAGCTGATTGGCGAGTTTAGAGGTGAAGATAAGTTGTTAATAATCAACCAAAAAGGAGTTGTCAAAACAGTTACACCAGAAGTGACTTTACATTTTGATGATGATATGATTATTTTAGAAAAATGGATACCTAAAAAACCTATTTCTGCAATATATTTTGATGGCGAAAAAGAAAAATATTTTGTTAAACGCTTTGTTATAGAAAACGAAAATAAAGAAGAATCCTTTATTACAGATCATCCAAATTCGCAGTTAGAAATTGTCTCTACAGACTGGAAGCCTGTTGCAGATATCGAATTTACTAAAGAACGTGGTAAGGATAGACGCGATAATGAAACTATTAATTTAGAAGAATTTATTGCCATTAAAGGAATTACAGCTTTAGGAAACCAATTAACTAAACATAAAGTTAACCAGATTAATCTTTTAGATCCAATCCCTTATGAGGCTCCAGAAGAGACTCCTGCAGAAGAATTAGAGGTTGTGGATGAAGAAACTGTAACTAAAGACTCTGATAATCAATCAGAAAGTAAAAGTAAAGAGTCGTCTTCAACAAAAGATAATGACGATAATTCTGATTTTGGATTGGATGATAAAGGTCAGGTGACTTTGTTTTAATCTTAATAATAATGATGCAAGTTTTATAATTCTATAAATATTTTAAAAAATGATGTAACATCAACTGCTTAGTTGTGTTGCACTTTTGTATTCAGAGAATCGAATATTAATAAATATTTAAAATAATTAAAAACTATGAAATCATTAAAATTCACAAAAATTGCAGTTTTATCTTTACTAACAGCAGTATCATTTACATCTTGTAGTAATGATGATGATAGTGTCGATATGAATAATCAAAACAACTCATCAGTAAAAGTTTATGCATCTAACAATTCAGACGGAAACATCACAATTTATGATGTAACCAACTCATCCTCTGTAACCTCTAAAACTTTAATTACTACTAGTTTAGCTGCAGATGGTGTGTATTATGACAGTACTAACGATTTTTTATTACAAGCCTCTAGAACAGACTTAGGTTTAGAAGGTTTTAATAATACAAAAGATCTTGTCTCAGGAAGTGTTTTATCTATAGATATTGATGGTCCAAACGACATGCAAAGCCCAAGAGAGGTTGCTGTAAACGGAAACTTAATTGTGGTTGCAGATAATGCAGATGTAGATGGGATTTCAGCAACACCAGATGGTAGACTGTATATTTACAGCAAAAACGGAAACTCTATTACTTTAAGAAATACTATTATTACAGATTTTAAAGTTTGGGGAATTACCTTTAAAGGGAATGATTTATATGCAGTTGTAGATGCTACTAACGAGATTGCTGTTTTCACAAACTTTTTGTCTAATACAACTAATACTACATTAAGTGCAACAAAAAGAATTGCAATTGAAGGATTAGTTAGAACACACGGAATAACTTATGACTCAGCTTCAGATGTTATGGTTTTAACAGATATTGGTGCTGCATCAAATAGTCAAGATGATGGAGGTTTTCATTTTATCGAAAATTTTACAGCTAAATTTAACGGAGTTTCTAATGGTGGTACTTTAGCTGCTAGTCAACAAATTAGAGTTGCAGGTAGTTCAACTTTATTAGGAAATCCTGTGGATGTCGCTTATGATGCTACTTCACAAACCGTTTATATTGCAGAAGCAGGTAATGGTGGAGGAAGAATATTAGCATTTAATAATTTTGCGTCTGGTGGAAATATATCGCCAATTATTAATACTACTTTAGCTGCAGCTTCATCTGTTTATTTATCTAAATAAGTTTTAAAAACTTAAAAAGCCCATCAATTTTGATGGGCTTTTTTTATTTCTTCTTACTAATTTTCTGGTTCAAAAACTCTACAAACAAAGAAAACGCTATTGCAAAATATAAGTATCCTTTAGGGATAGCGCCTACAGTTTTACCAAAAAATGTAGTGTGGGATAAATGTCCAGCTTCTGTAATTAGCATAAAGCCAATTAAAATTAAAAATGATAATCCTAAGATCTGAATACTTGGATTACTATCTATAAATCGTCTTATTTTATTAGCAAAAACAATCATGATAATTATAGAAATCATAACCGCAATAATCATTAACACTAAATTATAATTATGGTTATCAGACAATCCATTTGTCATTCCTACCGCAGTTAAAATAGAATCTATAGAAAATATAAAATCTATTATTAAAATTTGTACAATTGCTTGTTGTAAAGACTGTATAACCTTTCCCTTTACTTCATCTTCATCATGTTTAGGGGTTTCAACTTTTTCTCTAATTTCTGAAGTAGATTTGTAAATTAAAAATAAACCTCCAAAAAATAATATCAAGGCTTGCCAACTAAGCTCTAAGTGCATCCAATCTAAATCCAAAGTATAAAATGGTTTAGAAAGTCCAACTAAAAACGATACAAAAAACAGTAGTATAATACGTTGGACCATTGCTAGAATTAATCCAATATTTGTGACTTTACCGCGTTGGTTTTCTGGAAGCTTATTAGCAGCTATGGATATAAAAACTATATTATCTATTCCTAAAATTATTTCTAGAAACGTTAAGGTAAGCAATGCAAAAATGGCATCACTTGAGGTGAAAAATTCTAACATAGTGTATTATTTTTTTCGGTAAGCAATTCCTTTTTGCTTAAAATTTTCTCCAACATAAGAATATTCAAAAGTGTAAGAGGAATCTGTTGTTTTTAATATTTTAAGATGTACATCTTTACGTTCTGCCATATTTTTAGGATTGATAGTTTTATAAACAACCTCACAGTCATTGATCCATCTTATTTGTGTACTATCAACTTTTCCATTATAAAACTCAACCTGTATGCTATCTGTTCTAGAAAAGGTAGAAGTAAATATTTTATCATTAATAATGACTTCACTGTAAAATAATCCAGTTTTAAAGTCGCTACAATTACGCTCTACTTGGTAGCAGCTAGTCAATACTATTAAGAAAAAAAGAAAAATAAAACGATGCTTCATTAAAATTGTATTTAATACAAAATTAATGAATTGTTAGTTTAAAATTTTGAAAAAGACAACCTTTCTATAAATCGCGTATTTGAAAATTATCTGTAGCTTATCACGAATTCTCAAAATTTGAAAAACTACCGTCTGTATAAAAAATAACGATACGTTCAATTGTTTTTCCTTCAGAAGTCTTTTTGATACTATTTTTTTCAGATTCTGAAACTATAGGATTAGAGTTGTTTTTGTTTTCAGATTCGGTAAATAAATCTTGATTTATGTTTTTAGAATTTTGTTGTTCTGTTTTTATAGTGGCATCAGATTTTGGAAATTGACCTTTACCATTCATCAACCAATACAATTCAACTTCCGGAAAAGAGGCAAGGACTTTTAAAACAAATTCTAAACTTGGTTTATTTCTTCCAGATAGTATATGAGAAATACTAGATCGTTGCACACCAATTTTTTCAGCAAAAGAGGAGGCACTTTCACCGTAATAATCAATAATTTTTTGAAGTCTTTTAGAAAATTCTGCGTTGTTTATCATGGTGGTACAAATGTAAACAAATAATTAATAATTGTAGTGTTACATTTGTAAAATTATATGATACATATAGAGAAAACCTCTTCAAAAGACATCTAAAACATTATACTTATACTTTAAATAAAATATATTAAATCATTGAAATAGAGTAAATTAAATAATAATAATTAATTCTGATTATAATTATCGTGCTTGACTTGAATTTAAGTAGGTATAAAACATCAAATTGTTTACAGAAGTAAATTACAAATGTAAAATTTATTGTTTACAAATGTAAATAATCAATTGGTTACATTTGTAAACCAATTAGACAGCTATGAATCATAAACTAATTAATGACTTATATAACTCTTATAAAGAAGATGCTTTATTTGGGCGTTATATTAGACTAGAAGATATTAATCCTCTTATAAAAAACTTACCCTCTCAATTTAACATTGATGTCATAGGACGCTCTGTTTTAAATCAAGACATACATTCTATAACTTTTGGATCTGGCTCTAAAAAAATATTAATGTGGTCTCAAATGCATGGTAACGAGTCTACCACCACTAAAGCTGTTTTTGATCTTTTAAATGTTTTTAAAGACCATCAATTAGATAGTATCTTAAAAGATTGTACTATTAAAATAATTCCAATGCTAAATCCAGATGGTGCTAAAGCTTATACTAGGCTAAATGCCAATAGGGTTGATTTAAATAGAGATGCGCAGGATTTATCCCAACCAGAAAGCAAGGTGCTTCGATCGTGTTTTGACGCTTTTAAACCTAACTATTGCTTTAATTTACATGGTCAACGTACTATGTATAGTGTTGGTCAAAGTAGTCGTACTGCAACTTTATCGTTTTTATCTCCTGCGGAAGATGAGCAAAGAAGCATTACAGAGACAAGAAAAAAAGCTATGGAAATTATAGTGCACATTAACAACATGCTTAAAGATAGATTGCCTAATCAAATTGGTCGTTATGATGATGGATTTAATATTAATTGTGTTGGTGACACTTTTCAATCTTTACAAGCTCCAACTGTACTTTTTGAGGCTGGACACTATAAAAACGACTATGTTAGAGAGGAGGTAAGAGTATTTACATATAATGCTTTGCTACATGCCATTAATTATATATCTAATAATGATATTACTGGACAGGTTTATAAAGATTACTTTAATATACCAGAAAACGGGAAACAGTTTTACGATATTATTATAAGAAATGGGCAATTTGAAAACGGGACTTTTGATGTAGGTATCAATTATCAAGAAAAATTGGTAGATAATTCCTTAAAATTTATTCCAGAAGTGGTTACAATTGATGATTTATCTAATTTTTATGGTCATAATGAGCTAAATGCCAATGGTAGTAAGATTTTAAATCCAAAAGGAGAGCTAATTAATTTGGGTGACTCAAACGATTTCGTAACTATTAATAATGTGAAATCATCACTAAATCTTTATAAAATTCGTTAATTAATGCATATTATTCATTAAAAATGTTTTAATTTTGTCTATTATATAATAAACACAAGAAAATGGCAAAGTTTAAATTAGACGAAATTGATCACCAGATTTTGGATATGTTAATTGAGAACACACGTGTTCCGTTTACAGATATAGCAAAAAAATTATTGATATCAGCAGGTACTGTTCATGTTAGAGTTAAAAAAATGGAAGATGCAGGTATAATTAAAGGATCTTCTTTAACTTTAGATTACAAAAAATTAGGATATTCTTTTATCGCTTATGTTGGTGTTTTTTTACAAAACACGTCTAGAACTTCTTTTGTTTTAGAGCGCATTAACGAGATTCCTTTTGTTACTGTAGCACACGTGACTACTGGAAAATTTAATGTGTTCTGTAAAATTAGAGCACGTAATACAGAGCATGCAAAAGATATTATTTTTATGTTAGATGATATTGAAGGTGTTTACAGAACAGAAACTATGATATCTTTAGAAGAAAGTATTAATGATAAAAAGCGTTTAATGCATAGTATTTTTAACGATTTATAAATACAACAAAGCATAAGTTTTACAGAAACGCTTCAATATTGAAGCGTTTTTTTGTTTCTTTAATTAAAAATAGTTTAAATGACAACTACAGATTTGCAACAAGACGAATACTTACCTTATTTTAAAAATTATATAGATAAAGCAAAAGGTGTAGAGTTGTTATCAGGTTTGGAATCTGAATTTAAAAAGGCTTATCAATTTTACACCTCAATTCCTGAAGAAAAATTAGATTTTAGATATGCTGAAAATAAGTGGAATATTAAAGAAATTATAAGTCATTTAATAGATACAGAGCGTATATTTTGCTACAGAGCATTATGCTTTGCAAGGCATGACAACACTATCTTACCAGGTTTTGACGAAAACAATTATGTGGACTACAGTTATGCAAAAACTAGAACAATTAAAAGCTTGCTGGAAGAATATACAACGGTTAGACAGGCAACTATTACTTTGTTTAATAGTTTTGCTAATCAAAGTTTAATGCGTAAAGGTGTGGCTGGAGCAGGAGAGGTGTCTGTTAGGGCTTTAGGGTTTTTAATAATTGGTCATGAAAAGCATCATATAGACATTATTAATCAGCGCTATTTATAACTACTCTTCTTCGTCAGATAAAATTAACTGCTCATCCAATTGCTTTTCGTTAAAATCAACCACAACATGACCTTCACTATTGGTTTCTACTTCTACGTTAGAATCAAAATTTGTCATGGTGTAGTGTAATTTACTGCTAACTTTTACTAAATAAATAGTGTCATCAGTTTTAACTTCTACCGCTTCAATAGTTTCATTTTTATGGTTATCAAAAACAATTATATCATTGTCTCCATAACCATCAGGATACTTTTGGGTAAGCAAATTTAGTACCTCAGGAGTTAATTTTTTATAATCTACAATTACTCTTCTCATATCAATTTATTTAAATTAATATTTAATTAGAATAGTCTTGTAACATAGCAATTACCTAAAATTACAATTTTTTTTTAAGCAAAAGTATTATTCGTTATAAAATTTAAAAGAATTGATTATCAATTCATTGGAAGCTACGCAATTAATTTTGGATTTACCAATAGTTTCAATAAGTGCAAAATTAATGGTTCCTTTTTCATTTTTCTTATCAAATTTCATTAAGTCGATAATAGCTGCGTAGTCTGTTTCAGGAATATCTATTTTACCAAATACCTTTATAGTATTATTTTTAATCTGTTGTGCTTTGTCCATGGATAAGTTTAGCAACTCTGCAGATAAAAAACTTTCTAGAATCATTCCAATAGCTATTGCTTCACCATGTAATAACGCTTTGGTTTTATGGTTTAAATAAAACGATTCTATGGCGTGTCCAAGTGTATGACCAAAGTTTAGCGATTTTCTTAGGTTTTGTTCTGTTGGGTCTTGCTCTACTATAGCTTTTTTAATTTCTATAGAATCATAAATTAATTGGTCCAAATCATCAAGGGTTAAATCGGACAATTCGGTTAATTTATTATAGTAAGACTCATTGTAAATTAGTCCATGTTTTAGCATTTCTGCTAGCCCAGAGCGCATTTCTCTTGCGGATAGTGTTGATAAATAATTGGTATCAACCAGCACCATATTAGGAGTTTTAATAATCCCAATTTGATTTTTTATAGGACCTAAGTCTACACCATTCTTTCCACCAATAGAAGCGTCTACCATGGATAATAATGTGGTCGGAATGTTTATAAACTGAATTCCTCTTTGGTAAGTACAAGCTACAAATCCTCCTAAATCCGTTACAACTCCACCACCCAAATTAATCAGTAATGTTTTGCGGTCTGCTCGTAACTCAGATAAAGTTTCCCAAACACCTAAACAAGTGTCTATGGTTTTGTGTTGTTCGCCAGCTTCTATCTCGATGACTTCTATGGTTAATTCTGTAACCAAATTGCTTAATAATACAGGTAAACAGTGAGTTGAAGTGTTAGAATCCACTAAAACAAATATATTAGAAAACGAATTTTCTTTAATGTAATTGTTTAAAGCTGTATAGCTATTTTGGTTAAAATGAATGATATAATCTTGAGTAGAAATTGAAGTCATATTTTTTATAATAATGAAATGTAAAAATAAGGAGTTTTTAAATAAATATGGGTTTGAAGGTTTATATTTGTCATTATAATTTTGAGATCTAATGAGTCCAGAAAAAATTTTTGATAATACCGAAATAGCTTTCGCTTTAAAATCTAAAAAAGAACTTCAAAAAACACGTTTCCTCTTTAAAATGATGTCCAATCCATGGTTAGTAAAAATTGGATCTTGGTTAACTAGAACATCTTTAAATTTAGGATTACCAGTAAAAGGCTTAATTAAAAAAACCATATTCAATCAATTTTGCGGTGGAGAAACAGAGCAAGAATGTCTTCCTGTTATTCATAAACTAAATGAAGTAGGTGTGTCTTCTATTATGGATTATTCTGTTGAAGGCAAAGAAAGTGAAGCTGATTTTGATGCTGCAGCCAAAAAGAAAGTAGAATTAGTAGCTTTTGCAAAAGCCAATAAAGAAATCCCTATAGTAGCTATGAAACCTACTGCTTTAGGGCGTTTTGCTTTGTGGCAAAAGGTGTCTGAAAAGAAACCTTTAACTCAAGCAGAAGAACAAGAGTGGCAACGTATTGTTGATCGTTTTGATAGTATATGTAAAGCAACGTATGATGCAGAATTACGTGTACTTATTGATGCGGAAGAAAGTTGGATGCAAGATGCTGCAGATGATTTGGTAGAGCTTATGATGGAGCGCTACAATACAAACCGTATGACAGTATATAACACGTTACAGTGTTACAGATGGGATAGAATAGATTATTTAAAAGCCATCCATCAACGCGCTAAAGACAAAGGATTTATGTGCGGAATGAAAATAGTAAGAGGTGCTTACATGGAAAAAGAAAGAGAACGTGCAGAAGAGAAAGGGTATCCATCACCAATTTGTGCAACAAAAGAAGAAACAGATATCACTTTTAATGAGGCTTTAAAATATATTTTAAATAACAAACAAGATTTTTCTGTGTTTGTTGGGACACATAACGAAGCTAGCTCTTATTTAGCTATGGACATTATGGATAATAAAAAGATAGAGAGTAATGATAATACAGTTTGGTTTGGTCAATTATATGGTATGAGCGACCATATTAGTTTTAACCTCTCCCAACATGGTTATAATACAGCAAAATTAATTCCGTTTGGACCTGTTAAAGAAGTAATTCCATATTTAATTCGTCGTGCTGAAGAAAATACAAGTGTAGCAGGACAAACAGGTAGAGAATTAACCTTGTTAAATAAAGAAATGAAGCGTAGAAAGACTTAATTTAAAAACTGAATAGATTGTAAGGTAGCAATACTATCACAGTTTTCGATGTAAAAAGATACGTTTTGTTGATCTTTTGTTGTGCCAGAAATGTAGTAAACGCCACAAGGTTCTTTTCTAGGTTCGCTTTTAGAAAAATTAACGTCGCCTTCTTTTAATATATAGCTAATTGCAGCAGTATCAATCGTTTTTGATGCAATTAATGCTTCGCTTTCTGTAGAAAATTTAAGTGTTTTAGTTCTAATACTTTTTAATACGCGTCCTTCAGGACCATAGTTATATTCGCAAGAGACGCCTCTTCCGTTTAAAAATAAGGCTAAAATGACAAGTCCAATAGCAAATCCACCTAAGTAATATCCAAATCTGTGTAATAATTTCATGTACTAATTATTGAGCTGCAAATTTAGAATATTAATAGATTAATATCACTATGTTTTAGATCAAACCATTCACCAACTGCTCGACTAGTTAAAATACCATGATAAAAATATAATCCATTTTTTAAGCCTTTATCAAACCTAATGGATTGTTCTAAACCACCATCATCTGCAATTTTAAGTAAATAAGGCGTGAAAATATTACTAATAGAAGCGGAAGCAGTCCTAGAGTATCGCGCAGGAATATTAGGCACGCAATAATGGATAACACCATGTTTGTTGTACGTAGGATTATTGTGTGTGGTGACGTCACTAGTTTCAAAACACCCTCCCATATCTATACTAACATCAATTATTACTGAACCTTTTTTCATGCTTTCAACCATAGTCTCGGACACGATAATAGGTGCTCTGTCTTTTCCCCTTACTGCACCAATAACCACATCGCAACGTTTTAAAGCTTTGCTTAAATATTTTGGCTGAATGGTGGACGTGTACAATGTTCGTCCTAAATTGGCTTGTAAACAGCGTAATTTTGTAATAGAATTATCAAACACTTTAACATTAGCGCCTAATCCCACTGCGCTTCTAGCAGCAAATTCGCCGACAGTTCCTGCGCCTAATATTACAACTTCAACTGGTGGTACACCGCTAATATTACCAAACATTAACCCATTACCGTTACTAGAATTACTGAGTAGTTCTGCAGCAATTAACACAGAAGCAGTTCCTGCAATTTCACTTAATGCACGTACAGCTGGATACGCACCATCTTCATCACGAATAAACTCAAACGCTAACGCAGTAATACGTTTAGACGCTAATGTTTCAAAGTATTTTTTGGTTTGTGTTTTTATTTGAAGCGCAGAAATAAGTGTGGTCTGCGGATTTATTAATTGTAATTCGTCTAGAGTAGGAGGTTCGACCTTTAAAATCATAGGACACGCGTAGACTTTTGCGGTGTCTTTGGTGACTTCTGCACCAGCTTCGCTATAATCTCTATCGCTAAAGTTGGCACCTTTACCAGCTTCAGACTCTATTAATACTTTATGACCATTATTAACAATTGCCGATACTGCATCTGGTGTCAAGCACACACGTTTTTCTTGAAACGCTGTCTCTTTTGGGATACCAATAAAAAGCTCGCTTTTGTGTTTATAAATTTCTAAAGTTTCTTCTTGTGGTAATAATTGTGCTTTAGAAAAAGGGGAGAGGGGTTTGGACATAATTAAGTTGGTTTTTTAAACAGAAACAAATTACAAAATAAAATGCAAAATTGTACTATTAAAAATACTGCTTAATTTTACCCCATAAAGTTTTTGGTTTGAAGGTTAACTCGTCTTCTAAATCTTGTATGGATTGATCAACTGTATTAAGCCTATTAAATATACGTGCTCTTATTAGATATATTGAAGGGATTATAATTGCCATAAATGGAACCATATGTATTAATTCAAATTCATCAAATAAATAAGTGTCAGATAAAGCAAATCCAAGTAATTGGTAAGCATACATAATTATTGGTACTAAAAGTGCGTGATGCCACCAATGTCTGCATGTTAAAAACCAAATACACAACAACAATAATGGTACCAATTTGCCAGTCGCTGTCCATACCACTATCTGAGCACTTTCTATATTTTTACTTTCAAAAGTGTAAAAAAAAGTGTCCCAAATCGGTTGATCTGGAACACTTTCATAAATGTAAAACAGATAAGGTGTTAAAGCGATAATTGTGGCTAAAATCGAACCTGTTATAATAATTTTCTTATTACCCGTTTGCTGGGATTTTAATTTTTCTACCGTCGATTTCTGTTGTTTGTTGTCCATTTAAATCAATCAGATTTGTTGCTTGTGCAGTGAATAATACACCACCAAAAATTGCTAATGCAATTACATACTTTTTAGTACTCATAATGTTAGGGATTTAATTAATTAATACGTCTAAAGTATAGAAAATCCGTAATCAAAAAGTGTCTAAATGTTAAAATTATGTTAAAAAACGCATTTTTTAAATTTTGCGATGTGGTTTAAACCGCATTTAGTCAAAAATACACATTTTATTGAAAGAAAAAAGAGAAATTTTATCCAAAATTCTTTAATGTTAGGGCTCTTGCAGTATTTTCGGACAAAGTGATGTTAACAATAGTGTAATCATCTTGAAGTAAAGGTTTTAATAGACTTGGCCACTCCACAAACACATATTGATCACTATAAATATAAGTTTCTATTCCAAAATCATATAATTCATCTTCATCCTCAACACGATAAAGGTCAAAATGATAGATAGACTCTTCATCAGTTACATACTCGTTAACCAAAGAAAACGTTGGGCTACTTACAATATCATTACTACCCAATAGTTTTACAAGGGTTTTTATTAATGTAGTTTTACCAACACCCATATCGCCTTCAAATAAAATAGTTTTAGAAGTTGCCTGCTCTAAGATTTTTTTTGCTACAGACTCGACGTCGTCTAGATTATAATTAATGGTCACTGTTTAAAGTTTTTTGCAAAAATAAATTATTTAGGACTTAAAACAGCAAACGGAATAATCATTTCTTCTAAAGATACTCCACCATGTTGGTAAGTGTTTCTGTAGTAGCTTACATAATGGTTGTAGTTATTAGGATAAGCAAAAAACAAATCACTTTTAGCAAAAATAAACGAGCTATTCATATTAATAGATGGTAAGTGAATAGTCTTTGGGTCTTTAGCTGCTAACACATCTTTAGCTTCATAGCTTAAACTGCGACCAGTTTTATAGCGTAAATTTAAACTGGTATCTCTATCGCCAATTACTTTTGAAGGGTTTTTAACATTAATAGTTCCGTGATCTGTAGTAATGATTAGTTTAAAACCCATTTGTTGGGCTTGCTGAATCATTTCAAGTAATGGCGAGTTTTTAAACCAACTCTGTGTTAAGCTTCTATAAGCTTTGTCATTTGAGGCTAACTCCTTAACGACATCCATTTCTGTTTTAGAGTGCGACAACATGTCTACAAAATTATAAACCACTACTGTTAAATCGTTGTCTTTAAGCCCTCTAAAGTTTTCTGCTAATTTTTTACCCTGAGATAGGTTAGTAATTTTATAATATTCATGTTTAAGATTAGTTAATCCTAATCGTTTCATTTGTGCGTTTAAAAAATCGGCTTCATGCAAGTTTTTACCACCATCATCAGTATCGTTTTTCCAATACTCTGGATGTAGCTTCTCCATATCACTAGGCATTAAACCAGAGAAAATTGCATTTCTGGCATATTGTGTTGCTGTAGGTAAAATGCTAAAAAAAGCTTCTTCTTTTTGTTTTTTGTAGTGATTGTTTACTGATGGCTCAAACGCTTTCCATTGGTCGTAGCGTAAATTATCTACCACAATTAACAATGTTGGTTGTTCTTTACTTAATTCTGGAGCAATCTTTTCTCTAAATAATGTATGTGATAAAGTTGGCGCATCTGTATTAGGCTCAAACCATGTTGGATAAACTTTATCTATAAACTTTCCAAATTGGATATTGGCTTCGTTTTTCTGAGATTCTAAAATCTCGAACATACTTGGGTCTTCAATATCCTCAAGTTGCATTTCCCAATAGATTAGTTTTTTATATAAGTCAACCCATTCTTCATAACTATTTACCATGGACAAATCCATTGCAATTTTCCTAAATTCCTGTTGGTAATTAGATGTGGTTTTCTCTGATACTAATCTAGAATGGTCTAAATTCTTTTTTAAACTCAGAAGAATTTGGTTAGGATTAACAGGTTTAATTAAGTAGTCTGCAATTTTATTACCAATTGCTTCTTCCATGATATATTCCTCTTCGCTTTTAGTAATCATCACTACAGGAAGGGTGTCTTGTTTTTCTTTAATTTCATTTAAAGTTTCTAAACCAGTAAGACCAGGCATGTTTTCGTCTAAAAAAACAATATCAAATTTCTTTTCATCTAATATTTCTAAAGCTTCAGTACCACTATTACAAGTAGTAACATGGTAATTTTTTTTCTCCAAAAACAGGATGTGAGGTTTTAGTAAATCTATTTCGTCGTCAACCCAAAGAATATTTATATTGTTCATGTATATTTGTGTGTATTAATTATTAATAGCTTAAGCTTGAAACCAAGTAACAAACTTAAAATCTTAAACGATCCAATTTACGGATTTATTACAATACCAAATTCATCTATTTTTGAATTAATAGAGCATAAATATTTTCAGCGCTTAAGACGCATTTCTCAAATGGGGTTGTCTTATTTAGTATATCCAGGCGCTCATCACACACGTTTTCATCATGCAATTGGCTGTATGCATTTAATGCAAAAAGCCATACAAGTCCTTCGTTTTAAGGGTGTTGAAATTTCTGTAGATGAAGAAAAAGCCTTATACATAGCTATTTTATTGCACGATATTGGACATGGTCCATTTAGTCACGCAATGGAACATAGCATTGTAAATGGTGTCTCTCATGAAGAAATTTCGCTACTTTTTATGCAAGAATTAAATGCAGAATTTAACGACGATTTAACACTTGCTATCCAAATTTTTAAAGGAGAGTATCACAGAAAATTTATGTTACAGTTAATATCTAGTCAAATAGATATGGATCGTGCAGACTATTTAAAACGTGATAGTTTTTATACAGGTGTTGCAGAGGGTAACATTAATAGCGAGCGATTAATTACTATGCTTAATGTGAAAAACGACGAGCTAGTAATAGAGGATAAAGGCATTTATAGTGTCGAAAAGTTTTTAGTGGCTAGACGTTTAATGTATTGGCAAGTGTATTTGCACAAAACTAGTTTGGTAGCAGAACAATTACTAATTCGTGTATTAAAACGTGCTAAAGAGCTAACCAAAAACGGAGTGTCATTAAATGCTAGTCAACCCTTGTCCTTCTTTTTGAATAATGAAATTACATTAAAAGAATTTAATAATAACTGTTTAGAAACTTTTGCAAAGTTAGACGATTATGATATAGTTTCTGCTATGAAAAATTGGCAGTATCATGAAGATTTCGTGCTTAGTAATTTATGCGAAATGATTATTAACAGAAACCTTTTAAAAATTAAAATTAAAAAGAAACCTATTAAAACCGAAAGCTTACAAAGCCATATTAATGCTTTGCAAGTAAAATATAATATCACTGAAGCAGAAGCAAACTATTTTGTGTTTACAGGACAGATTAGCAATCAAGCTTATTCTCAAAAAAAGCAAAACATAAAAATTTTGCATAAAAATGGTAAAGTTGAAGATATTGTTAAAGCATCAGACCAGTTAAATCTTAAAGCCTTATCAAAACCTGTGACTAAATATTATATATGCTATCCAAAAGACCAACTTTAGCACATTTTTTCTATTTTTGTGGACAATGAAATTTACAGCAGAACAAATAGCTGGTATTTTAGATGGTGTCGTAGTAGGCAACCCTCAAGCAGAGGTCTCTAAACTATCCAAAATTGAAGAAGGTGTTAAAGGGGCATTAACCTTTTTGGCAAATCCAAAATACACACCTTATATATATACAACAAAAGCGACTATTGCAATTGTTGATAAAGATTTTGTACCAGAACAGGATATAAATTGTACGTTAATTAAAGTTGAAGACGCTTATAAATCGTTTTCAAAACTATTAGAATATTATAATCAAGTAAAGCTAAATAAATTTGGTATTGAGCAACCAAGCTCAATTTCTAAATCGGCTAAAATTGGTAAAGATATTTATATTGGTGCGTTTACTGTTATTGGAGATAATGTTACAATAGGTGATAACGTCAAGATTTTTGCTAACAGTTATATAGGAGATAATGTTGTTATAGGAGATAATTCTGTGTTATTTTCTGGAGCTAAAGTTTATTCGGACTGTATTATTGGTAAACATTGTGTTATCAATTCTGGAGCAATAATTGGAGCAGATGGCTTTGGGTTTGCGCCAAACGAGAATGGAGAATATACTAAAGTACCACAAATTGGAAATGTTATTTTAGAAGATTATGTGGATGTTGGTGCAGCTACAACTATAGATCGTGCAACGTTAGGTTCGACGATTATTAGACAAGGCGTAAAGTTAGATAACCAAATTCAAATTGCACACAACGTAGAAATTGGAAAAAACACAGTAATTGCTGCTCAAACAGGTATAGCTGGATCTACTAAAATTGGCGAAAACTGCCAAATAGGAGGCCAAGTAGGTTTTGCAGGTCATTTGACTATTGGAAATAATGTAAAGATACAAGCACAATCTGGTATAGGAAGAAATATAAAAGATAACGAAATATTACAAGGTTCACCTGCTTTTAGTTATGGAGACTGGAATAAATCTTATGTTTACTTTAAAAACCTTCCTAAATTAGTTAAAACTATAAATGAATTAGAAAAAAAAGGCAATGGGAATAATTAGTACCGATATAAAGCAAAAAACAATCCAAAAGGAAGTATCCCTTAAAGGTGTTGGCTTACATACAGGAAAAGACGTTACCTTAACTTTTAAACCTGCTCCAGAAAATGCTGGATTTGCGTTTAAAAGAATAGATTTAGAAGGAAGCCCTGTAATTGAAGCAGATGCCAATTATGTAACTAATACACAACGTGGTACTTGTTTAGAAAAAAACGGAGTCACCATTCAAACTTGCGAGCATGTATTAGCTGCATTGGTTGGACTAGATATAGATAATGCTATAATTGAATTAAACGATACCGAACCACCAATTATGGACGGTTCAGCTAAGTTTTTTGTTGAAGCTTTAGAAAAAGCTGGAATAGAGACACAAGAGGCTTGTCGTGAAGAATATGAAGTAACAGATGTGATATCTTATACAGATGAAGAATCTGGAAGCGAAATATTAGTTATGCCAGCTAAAGAATACCAAGTCACAACCATGGTGGATTTTGGCACTAAAGTATTAGGCACTCAAAATGCGACGTTAAATCACATGTCAGATTTTAAAACTAATATCTCGGACTCGAGGACGTTTAGTTTTTTGCATGAATTAGAATCGTTGTTAGAAAACGGATTAATTAAAGGTGGCGATTTAAATAATGCAATTGTTTATGTAGATAAAGAGTTGTCTCCATCAACCATGGAAAAGCTAAAAGTCGCTTTTAAAAAAGACTCTATAGCAGTTAAGCCCAATGGAATATTAGATAATTTAACACTGCATTATCCCAACGAAGCAGCTAGACATAAGCTTTTAGATGTTATTGGCGATTTAGCTTTAATTGGAACAAGAATTAGAGGAAAAGTAATTGCTAACAAACCTGGACATTTTGTAAACACACAGTTTGCGAAAAAAATGTCTAAGTTAATTAAAAACGAAAGACGTAATAATGTTCCAAAAATTGATTTAAATCAACCTCCAGTAATGGATGTTAATCAAATCATGGACATGTTGCCTCACAGACAACCATTTTTATTATTGGATAAGGTTTTTGAACTATCAGACAATCATGTTATAGGTCTTAAAAACGTAACCATGAATGAGGAGTTTTTTAAAGGACACTTCCCAGGAGCACCAGTAATGCCAGGTGTTTTAATTGTAGAAGCAATGGCGCAAACTGGAGGAATCTTGGTTTTAAGTACAGTACCTGATCCTGAAAATTACTTAACTTTTTTCATGAAAATGGATAATGTTAAGTTTAAACAAAAAGTAGTGCCTGGTGATACGTTAATATTTAAATGTTCATTAATATCACCTATTAGAAGAGGTATTTGTCATATGCAAGGATATGCCTATACTAACGGAAAGCTTTGTGCAGAAGCTGAGCTTATGGCACAAATTACTAAAGTAAAATAATTATAAAATGAAACGAGTAATCCTTCGTTACTCTAAGTAATTTTTAAGTTTAAAATACATACATATTTTAGACATTTAATAAAATAAAATTATAAAAATGAACCAACCTCTAGCATACGTACATCCAGGAGCTAAAATTGCCAAGAATGTTGTTATTGAACCATTTACAACTATTTATAACAATGTTACAATTGGCGAAGGAACATGGATTGGAAGTAATGTCACAATAATGGAAGGCGCAAGAATTGGTAAAAATTGTAATATTTTTCCAGGATCAGTAATTTCTGCGGTACCACAAGATTTAAAATATGATGATGAGGATACATTAACTATTATTGGTGATAATGTAACCATCAGAGAATGTGTAACCATCAACAGAGGGACAACAGACAGAATGAAAACGGTAGTTGGTAATAACTGTTTGATTATGGCATATTGCCATATTGCTCACGATTGTATTGTTGGAAACAATTGTATTTTTTCAAATAACAGCACTTTAGCAGGACATATCACCATAGGTGATTATGTGATTTTAGCAGGTATGACTGCAGTACATCAATTTTGCTCTGTTGGGAATCATGCGTTTGTTACAGGAGGATCGTTAGTGCGTAAGGATGTTCCACCATTTGTAAAAGCTGGTCGTGAACCATTATCATATGTTGGTATTAATTCTGTAGGACTAAGACGTAGAGGATTCACCACAGAAAAAATTAGAGAAATTCAAGATATTTTTAGAATTCTGTACCAAAAAAATTACAATAATTCTCAAGCTGCTGCTATTATTGAAGCAGAAATGGAAGCAACAACAGAACGCGATGAAATTCTTCAATTTATCAAAAATTCGCATCGTGGAATTATGAAAGGATATTTCAAATCAAATTAAAATATAAAATAATAAACAACAATGGTTACAACTTCAGATATTAGAAATGGATTATGTATAAGATATAATAATGATATTTATAAAATCATAGAATTTTTACATGTAAAACCAGGTAAAGGTCCTGCATTTGTTAGAACAAAATTAAAAAGTGTTACTAACGGTAAAGTAATTGATAATACGTTTTCTGCAGGTCATAAATTAGATGATGTTAGAGTAGAAACTCATAAATTTCAATATTTATATAATGATGGCGAATTCTATCATTTTATGAATGAAGCTGATTACACGCAAATTAGATTATTAGAAGCAGCTTTAGATACTCCAGAATTAATGAAAGAAGGAGAAGTTGTGACGGTTATTATTAATACAGAAGACAATATGCCACTTTCTGTAGAAATGCCAGCAAGTGTTATATTAGAAGTCACTGCAACAGAACCTGGAGTTAAAGGTAATACAGCAACAAACGCTACAAAACCTGCTACAGTTGAAACTGGAGCAACAGTAAACGTGCCTTTATTTATCAACGAAGGTGATAAAATTAAAGTAGAAACCGACAAGGGAACTTACAAAGAACGCGTTAAGGAGTAGGTTTATATTATGAAATTCCCTAATCCACATACCTTAGAGCATATCGCAAACCTAATTGATTGTCAATTTATTGGCGACTCAGAGTTTATGGTATTAGGTATGAATGAAATCCATGTGGTTGAACCTGGAGATATTGTTTTTGTAGATCATCCAAAATACTATGATAAAGCACTACAAAGTGCTGCAACTATAGTATTAATTAATAAAGAAGTGGATTGTCCAGAAGGTAAAGCACTTTTAATAAGTGATGATCCGTTTAGAGATTTCAATAAATTAACCAATCACTTTAAACCTTTTAAAAGCTCTAATGTTTCTATTTCTGCTTCAGCAAAAATTGGAAAAAACACCATTATTCAACCCAATTGCTTTATTGGTAATAATGTAACCATAGGAGATAATTGTGTCATACATTCTAATGTAAGTATTTATGATGATGCTGTTATAGGTAACAATGTAACTATTCACGCTGGATGTGTTTTAGGTGCAAGTGCTTTTTATTACAAAAACAGACCAGAAGGGTTTGATCAATTAAAATCTGGAGGTAGAGTAGTTATTAAAGACAATGTAGATATTGGTGCTTTATGCACCATAGATAAAGGAGTTACAGGAGATACTATTATTGGTGAAGGCTCTAAATTAGATAATCAAATCCAAGTTGGACATGATACGGTTATTGGTAAAAAATGCTTGATAGCCTCACAAACAGGTATTGCTGGTTGTTGTATTATTGAAGATGAAGTTACCCTTTGGGGACAAGTTGGAACTACTAGTGGAATAACCATTGGTAAAAAAGCCAATGTGTTAGGTCAAACTGGTGTTACTAAATCTATTGAAGGTGGAAAATCGTACTTCGGAACTCCAATTGAAGAATCTCGTGTAAAACTAAAAGAGTTAGCATACATAAAGAAAATTCCTGAAATATTAGACCAATTAAAAAATAAATAGATGTCAGCAAAAGAGATAGTTAAGGCGTTTTACGACTCAGATTTAGCTAATGATGCATCAGTAGTGTCAACGTTTTTTCATAAAGATTGTCAATTGCATTGGAATAGTAGTCAAGGATTTACAATACTGGATTATGATGGATTAGAAGGCTTTTTTGAAGGGACACGTCAATCGTACAAAGCCCTTCGTTTTAAGTTCAGCCATATTTTAGAAGACAACCCATTTGTAACCACTAGACATACGTTGTTTGGCAATACTATTGAAGATCCAGATAATGAAATTGCTTTAGCTCATTTTACTTCTATTTGGGAAGTTAAAGATGGCAAATTGTTTCGTTGTCACGAAATAAGTCAGCTAGCAGATGACAAAACTTTAGAATCAAATTCATTTTCTGAAATAAAAATCTAAAATAGTTTTAAAAAATAGCTATCAAAAACTTACTTTTGCAGAGCAAAAAATAATTTATTATAAAATTTCTTAATCAATACAAAACATGAGCGTTTTAGTAAACAAAGATTCAAAAATAATAGTTCAAGGATTTACAGGTAGTGAAGGAACATTTCACGCTGGACAAATGATAGAGTATGGTACTAATGTAGTTGGTGGTGTTACGCCAGGTAAAGGTGGTCAAACTCATCTAGATAAACCGGTTTTTAATACTGTTCAAGAAGCTGTAGAAAAAGTAGGTGCAGATACAACTATTATTTTTGTTCCGCCAGCATTTGCTGCAGACGCTATTATGGAAGCTGCAAACGCAGGAATTAAAGTAATTATTTGTATTACTGAAGGGATACCTGTTGCAGATATGATTAAAGCTTCAGATTATATTAAAGATAAAGATTGTAGATTAATTGGTCCTAACTGTCCAGGAGTAATCACTCCAGGTGAAGCTAAAGTTGGAATTATGCCAGGTTTTGTATTCAAAAAAGGAAAAGTAGGTATTGTTTCTAAATCAGGCACATTAACTTATGAAGCTGCAGACCAGGTGGTTAAGCAAGGTTTAGGTATTACTACTGCTATTGGTATTGGTGGTGACCCTATTATCGGAACCACAACTAAGGAAGCGGTTGAGTTATTAATTAACGATCCAGAAACAGAATGTGTGGTAATGATAGGAGAAATTGGAGGTCAGTTAGAAGCAGATGCTGCTAATTGGTATAAAGCGTCAGGAAGTAAAAAACCTATTGTTGGGTTTATAGCAGGAGAAACTGCTCCAGCAGGACGTACAATGGGACATGCAGGAGCTATTGTAGGTGGATCTGATGATACAGCACAAGCTAAAAAAGCAATTATGAGAGATTGTGGTATTCATGTTGTAGATTCTCCAGCAGAAATTGGTAAAAAAGTAGCCGAAGTTGTAGGCTAACATATCTAACACTAATGTGTTAAAATAATCCAAATATATAAACGATTAAAGTTCGTTAGCTTATTTTAGCTAACGAACTTTTTTAATTTATAAACCAACCAAAAAATGAAACACTTAAAATTAATACTAGCTATTGCTATAATTACTTTTGTAGCAAGTTGTAAAAAAAGTAATTCTGGCGACGTAGCTGTTAAAACCGAAACACAAAAAGATGCTAATGGATTTAGTTACGAAAGCGTCAGTAATGATCCAACAGGTTTACGTTTGTATACTCTAGATAATGGTTTAAAAGTGTATTTAAGTAAAAATACTGACGAACCTAAAATACAAACATATATTGCTGTTAGAGCTGGGTCTAATTACGACCCAAAAGAATCTACAGGATTGGCACATTACCTAGAACATATGGTGTTTAAAGGTACAGATGAAGTTGGTACCATAGATTGGGAAACAGAAAAAAAGTATTTAGATACCATTTCTAATTTATACGAAAAACATAGAGCAGAAAAAGATCCAGATTTAAAAAAAGCGATTTATAAAGAAATTGATAGAGTATCATTAGCTGCTTCAAACTATTCTGTTGCTAACGAGTATGATAAAATGTCAAGTTCTTTAGGTGCAACTGGTACAAATGCTTACACATGGTTTGAGCAAACCGTGTACACTAATAAAATTCCGACAAACGAATTAGACAAATTTTTAGCTTTAGAAAGCGAACGTTTTAGTCAAGTAGTGTTGCGTTTATTTCATACAGAACTTGAAGCAGTTTTCGAAGAGTTTAATAGAGGACAGGATAGCGATGGTAGAAAGCGTTATGCAGCAATGCTAGAAGGTTTATTCCCTAATCACCCTTATGGACAACAAACAACTATTGGTACTGCAGAACATCTAAAAAATCCATCCATGGTAGATATTCATAATTATTTTGATAAGTATTATGTACCTAATAACATGGCAGTAATATTAGTTGGTGATATCGATTTTGATACAACTATCAAAAAGGTAAATGATACGTTTGGAAAATTTGAACGTAAAGAAGTACAACACCCAGAATTACCAAAAGAAGAACCTTTAAATTCTGTTGTAGAAAAAGAAGTTTTCGGACCAACTGCAGAAAGTATTTCTATAGCGTATCGCTCTGGTGGAGTTAATACTAAAGATGAAAAGTTAGTGACCTTAGCAGATATGATTTTAGCTAATGGTAATGCTGGTTTAATAGATTTAAACCTTAATCAGCAACAAGTAGTGCAATATGCTGGTAGTTCACCTACATTTTTAAACGACTATGGATATCATGTGTTTTCTGGTTCTCCAAAAGAAGGTCAATCTCTAGACGAGGTTAAAAAACTAATCTTAGAACAAATTGAAAAATTAAAAAAAGGAGAATTTGAAGACTGGATGTTAGATGCAGTTATTAACGATCTTAAAAAGTCTAAATTACAAGAGTACGAAAGTAATACAGCTGTAGCTAACGCTTATGTTAATGCATTTATTCATAATGAAAAATGGGAAGATAAAGTCAAGTTTTTAGATGACCTTAAAAAAGTGACTAAGCAAGAATTAGTAGATTTTGCAAATTCATTTTATAAGGATAATTATGTAGTAACCTATAAACGTAAAGGGGCAGACGATAAAATTGTTAAAGTTCAAAACCCAGGAATTACTCCTGTAAACCTTAACAGAGGTGCTAACTCTAAATATATTGAAGAGTTTAATAAAATGCAATCTGAACCATTAAAACCTGTTTATGTAGATTATGCTTCAGCTATTAAAAAGACTGAAACAGAAAGCGGAATCAAAGTATCCTACATTGAAAATGAAACTAATGATTTATTTGATATGAATATCATTTTTGATATGGGTAGCGATAATGACAAAAAATTAGATTTAGCAGTAGGATATTTAGAGTATTTAGGGACTGATAAGTACACTAACGAAGAGTTAAAAAAAGAATTCTATAAATTAGGAATTGACTATTACGTAAATACTGGTAGCGAAAAAACATATATAGGTTTAAACGGATTAAAAGAAAACTTACCAAAAGGTTTAGAGCTATTAGAGCACTTACTTGATCACGCAGTGCCTAATCAAGAAGCGTATGATAAATATGTACAGTCTATAGCAAAAGGTAGGCAAAACAATAAAACTAACAAAGGAAGCATCTTAAGACGTGGTTTGGTAGAGTATGCCAAGTATGGTGAAAACTCAAGTCTACGTAATATTATTCCTGTAAGTCAGCTTAATCAGATTAATCCACAAGAGTTAGTTAGCTTAACTAAACACTTAAAAAACTACAAACAACGTGTTTTTTACTATGGTAAAGATATAGATAATGCGGTTGCTGCTTTAAACACCTCACATAAAGTGTCTTCAGAATTAAAAGATTATCCTGAAGCGTTGGCGTTTAACGAGTTAGAAACTGGTGGAAACGTGTATTTTGTAGACTTTGACATGGTGCAATCAGAAATGATGTTTTTAGCTAAAGGAGAACCATTTAAGCCAGAAAATATGGCTGCATCAACATTGTTTAATACTTATTTTGGTGGTGGATTATCTTCAATAGTTTTTCAAGAGATTAGAGAGTCTAAATCATTAGCGTATTCTGCTTGGTCTAGATATAGTACAGCAAATGATAAAGACGATTCAAATTATGTGATGGCATACATTGGGACGCAAGCCAATAAAATGCCTGAAGCTGTTGATGCTATGATGGACTTAATGAATGATATGCCAGAATCTGAAGCTCAATTTCTAGCTGCAAAAGAGTCGACATTAAAAAAATTAGCAGCACAACGTATTAATAAATCTAATATCTTTTGGAGTTATGAACGACTTCAAAAATTAGGAATGTCTGAAGATAACAGAGAAGCAATGTACAATGCTATTAAAGACATGACTATTGAAGATTTACGCGAGTTTTTTAATAAAAACATCAAAGGAGAAGATTATAACGTCATGGTGATTGGAAACAAAAATGATGTAGATATGAAAGCGTTAAGCAAATTAGGGAAAGTTCAAGAAATGGACGTTGACTATTTATTTAATTATGAAAAACCTGAAGAAGTAAAAATGTAAACAAATAATATTTATATTTTTTAAAGGTAAATATTTACAAAATAGCCTTATAATTTTATAACAAATTATAGGGCTTTTTTTATTTAGAACACGTAGTTATTGTTATATTTGAATTAGTAAACTAACAACTTGTTTTCGATATATTCGAAACAAAATAAATTATTCTTAATGAAACTTTTAGAAGGAAAAACAGCAATTATAACAGGTGCTTCCAGAGGAATTGGTAAAGGTATTGCGCAAGTATTTGCTCAACAAGGAGCTAATGTAGCATTTACTTATAGCTCTTCTGTAGAAGCAGCAAACACATTAGAAAAAGAGTTAAATGCTTTTGGAATTAAAGCTAAAGGATACAAAAGTAATGCAGCAAGTTTTGATGAAGCGCAACAATTAGCAGAAGATGTTTTAACAGAATTTGGTAGTATTGATATATTAGTTAATAACGCTGGAATAACAAAAGATAATCTGTTAATGAGAATGGGAGAAGAGGACTTTGATCAAGTAATTGAAGTTAACTTAAAATCCGTTTTTAACATGACAAAAGCTGTACAGCGTACAATGCTTAAACAACGAAAAGGATCTATAATTAATATGAGTTCTGTAGTTGGTGTTAAAGGTAATGCAGGTCAAACCAATTATGCTGCGTCTAAAGCAGGTATTATTGGATTTTCTAAGTCTGTAGCATTAGAATTGGGTTCTAGAAACATTAGAAGTAATGTGATAGCACCAGGTTTTATCGAAACAGAAATGACTGCAAAACTTGATGAAGAAACTGTAAAAGGATGGCGCAGTGCAATTCCTTTAAAACGTGGTGGTACTCCAGAAGATATCGCTAACGCTTGTGTGTTTTTAGCATCAGACATGTCTGCTTATGTAACAGGTCAAACCATTAATGTAGATGGTGGAATGTTAACCTAATTAATAATTTTAAAAACTATACTACCATGAAAAACCTGTTTCACTTCATTGCATTATTTTTAGTAACTACTTCACTTGTAAATGCACAAGATTGGATAGATTATAAATCTGAGGATTTAGCTTTTATAGCTGAGTTTCCTGGAGAACCAGAACGTACTGTTCAAGAAGTTGAAACAGCTATAGGAATTATTGATATGCACATGATAATGCATAGTGCTGATTCTAGTGATGATAATATGGTGTATTCAATAATTAGATCAGATTATCCTGAGGAGGAATTTAAAGATGCTGATGACGAGTATAACAATTCTGTGTTAGATGGTGCAGTTAATGGTGCTACAACTAATGTTAATGGCGAGTTAACTTCTGATGAAAAAATAACACATAACGGTTTTCCTGGACGTAGTATAAAAATAAAAATTAGTGGTGCTTTTATTTATATGAATGCCTATTTAGTCAATAATACTATGTTTGTAGTTCAAGTTATTTGCTTAACAGATAAAGATGAAAACGAAGATATTAAACGATTTATGGACTCGTTTGATATGCTAAAAGTTAAAGAAGATTAGTGTCAACAGAAACTCTTTTATACATCATTTTAGCAGGTATAGTAGCACTTCTACTAGCCTTATTCCAGTACAAATACAAATCTAAAAGCGCATCACAATCTGTTGCGCTTTTTACATTTTTGCGTTTTATTACCTTATTTTCAATTTTATTATTGCTAATTAACCCTAAGTTTGAGCAGTTTAAATATTTCACCCAAAAACCTAATTTAATAGTAGCAGTAGACAATTCAGCATCATTACAATACTTAAATCAAGACCAGAATGCTAAAAATGCGCTTCAACAATTAGTAAATAATCAAGAATTAAAAGATAAATTTAATGTTGAAGTATATTCCTTCGGAAACACATTAGAGGCTAGTGATAGCGTATCTTTTACCAATCAACAAACCAATTTAGATAAAACCTTTAAAGAGCTAACTCAGATATATAAAAACACAATTTCACCAACCATACTTTTAACAGATGGTAACCAAACGGTAGGAAACGATTATCAGTTTTCTGCTAAAAACTATAAACAACCTATTTATCCCATTATATTAGGGGATACCATAACGTATTCAGATTTAAAAATAAGTCAGTTAAACGTTAATAAATACGCTTATTTAAAAAACAAATTTCCTATTGAAGCGATTATAGTTTATAATGGTAGTGAAGCTGTAACCAGTAAATTTGTAGTTACAAAAGGGAATACAACGGTGTATTCTAAACCGCTGTCATTAAGCAAAACCAAAAGTAGTGAGGTTTTAAATTTTACTTTACCAGCAACTGGTGTAGGTGTACAAGAGTACAAAGCACAAGTGGTACCATTAGTTGCAGAAAAAAATATAGTAAATAACTATAAAAATTTTGCGGTTGAAGTCATAGATCAAAAAACCAAAATAGCAATTGTCAGTACGATTTTACATCCAGATTTAGGTACTTTAAAAAAGAGTATTTCTAGTAACGAGCAACGTGAAGTTGTGTTTTTGAAACCCAATCAATTAGAATCACAATTAAATGATTTTCAATTAGTTATATTGTATCAGCCAAACAATGCATTTAAAGGTTTATTTGATAAATTAAATACTGAAAACATTAATAAATGGATCATAACAGGTCCAAAAACAGATTGGCGATTTTTAAACAATGTTTCACAAGTTTATACCTTTGATTTTTCTTCTCAAACCGATGATTACCAACCTAATCTAAATCCTAATTACACCTCATTCATCATTGAAGATTTAGATTTTGAGAGCTTTCCACCTCTAAAATCTACATTTGGAGACTCAGAGTTTAAAACACCTTTTGAGGCTATTTTATACAAAACCGTTTCTGGTATCAAAACACAAGAACCTTTACTAACTACTATTGAAACCAATGGTAGAAGAGAAGCAGTCTTATTTGGCGAAAACCTTTGGAGATGGCGTGCACAAAGCTATTTAAACAATGGAAGTTTTTTAGAATTCGATAATTTTATTGGTAAGCTAGTTCAGTATTTAGCGTCAAACAAGCGAAAAAACAGATTAAATGTTGATTATAATTCATTTTACAACGGAAGTGAAAACATTATAATAAGCGCACAATTTTTTAATAAGAATTACGAGTTTGATAATAGTGAAGCTTTAACCATATCACTTAAAAACAAAGACACCAATAAAACGTCTAAAAGACCACTGATTTTAAAAGGTAACAACTATCAGGTCAACTTAAGCAATATTCCAGCAGGAGATTATAACTTTACAGTCAGCGCAAACTCAGAAAACATAGCAGTTTCTGGAAATTTTAAAATTGTGGAATATAATATCGAGCAGCAATTTTTAAATGCCAATGTAACAAAGTTACAACAGTTAGCTACTAACAGTAATGGTGAAGCTTTCTTTATAGATAATTACGCTGTAATTTCAGAAAACTTATTAAAGGATAATCGTTACCAACCTATCCAAAAAAGTAATAAAAGTGTTGTACCTTTGATAGATTGGCAATATCTACTGTTTATAATAGCTTTATCCTTGGCTTTAGAATGGTTTATAAGAAAATATAAAGGATTAATATAAAATTAAAAATTAGTTATGGAAAAATTACCAAAAATTGCATTCCCAATAATCATAGCGGTTATTATCGGAATTATTTTAATTGCTAAATCAGCAGTAACAATAGACTCTGGAGAAGCTGGAGTGTTGTTTGAAACCTTTGGAGACGGTGTTGTAACCGACGAGCCTCCAATGGGTGAAGGGTTTCATATTGTTGCACCATGGAATAAAGTCTTTATTTATGAAGTACGTCAACAAGAATTGTTTGAAAAAATGAAAGTATTATCGTCTAACGGACTAGAAATACAAATTGATGCTTCTGCTTGGTACGAGCCTGTTTACGACGAGTTAGGAAATCTTCACCAATCACTAGGTCAAAACTACCTACAACGTGTTATACAGCCTGCTATACGTAGTGCTGCCCGTAGTGTTGTTGGTCGTTACACACCAGAACAATTATACTCTAGCAAACGTGATGCAATTCAAGATGAAATTTTTGCAGAAACAAAAAAGATTTTAGAAAAACAATACGTGCAATTAAACGAGGTATTAGTACGTGATGTTACTTTACCAAATACAATTAAAGAAGCTATCGAGCGTAAATTACGTCAAGAACAAGAGTCTTTAGAGTATGAGTTTAGGTTAGTTACTGCTGCTAAAGAAGCAGAAAAAGTAATTATTGAAGCACAAGGTAAAGCTGATGCAAACAAAATTTTAAGTGCATCACTTACTGATAAAATTTTACAAGATAAAGGGATTGAAGCGACTGTAAAGTTATCAGAATCTCCTAATAGTAAAGTAATTGTTATTGGCTCAGGAGATAGCGGAATGCCAATTATTCTAGGAAATCAATAATTTAAAGTCCAAAAGCTAAGATTTTCATAAAATTTAAATTTTAATGAGAATTGGTTTGCTTTTTAAAATTTAAATTCACAATATTTGTAAACGAAAAAAAAACAAATGAATTTTATTCAATCACATCATCATCATTTTCATATTTGCACTCAAGCGAACTGAAGATGTATTGTATAAAATCAACATATTTAAAAACCGTTTGAGTAAATCAAACGGTTTTTTGTTTATAACAACTTTCCTAATTAAAGATTTACTCAAACACAATTAAAAAAAATTAAAATGAGTAAATTAAAAATTGCAGTTCAAAAATCAGGACGATTAAATGAGGATTCCATGAAAATCCTTAAAGACATTGGTATTTCTATAGACAATGGAAAAGACCAACTTAAAGCATCAGCCAGAAATTTTCCTTTAGAAATTTTCTATTTACGTAATGGAGACATTCCGCAGTATTTAAAAGATGGTGTAGTAGATGTTGCTATTATTGGTGAAAACGTATTAATCGAAAAAGGTAACGATATCAAGGTTGCTGAAAAGCTAGGCTTTTCCAGCTGTAAAGTATCTGTTGCTGTGCCAAAAGGTGCAACATACAACTCGGTTAAAGATTTAGAAGGTAAGCGTATTGCTACGTCATACCCAAATACAGTCAATCAGTTTTTAGATAAAAATAAGGTATCTGCTAAATTACACATCATTAATGGTTCGGTTGAAATTGCTCCAAATATTGGATTAGCAGATGCTATAGTAGATATTGTATCCAGCGGAAGCACCTTGTTTAAAAACGGTTTAAAAGAAGTTGAAGTTATTTTAAAGTCGGAAGCGGTATTAGCAGTATCACCTAAAATTTCTGCTGAAAATCAAAAGCTGCTTGAAAAAATCCAATTTAGAATTCAATCGGTTTTAAAAGGACAAAACTCAAAATATGTGTTGCTAAATGCACCTAACCATAAGTTAAATGACATTATTAATATTTTACCAGGAATGAAAAGCCCAACGGTTTTACCATTAGCAGAAGCAGGTTGGAGTAGTGTACACTCTGTAATTGACAAAAATCAATTTTGGGAAGTTATTGACGAATTAAAAGCGAATGGTGCACAGGGTATTTTAGTTTGTCCAATAGAAAAAATGGTGATTTAATAATCTAATGTCATACTTAGCGAAGTCGATGTGCAAATGAAATAACAATTATGAAAACATTTATAAATCCAAACCAATCCACTTGGTCAACCCTTTTAAAAAGACCAACACAAACTATAGACGATATAGAAACTACAGTTACTCAAATCTTTGATGACGTACAACGCAATGGTGATCAGGCTGTTGCTAAATACACGCAACTGTTTGATGGAGTCGAATTAGATTCAAATAGTGTAACCACAAAAGAAGTCGAGCTAGCCAGTTCTAACATTTCTTCAGAATTAAAACAAGCTATTCAACAAGCAAAACAAAATATTGAAACGTTTCACAAAGCACAGCAAACAGAAACAATCAGTATTGAAACAACAATTGGTGTTACGTGTTGGCAAGAAAAAAGAGCGATTAATAAAGTAGGTATATATATTCCTGCTGGTAGTGCGCCATTATTTTCAACCGTTTTAATGTTGGCTGTTCCTGCACAAATTGCTGGTTGCAAAGAGATAGTATTGTGTTCGCCTCCTAATAAAGAAGGTAATATTGCTAACGAAATTTTATATGCAGCGCAGCTTTGTGGAGTTACTAAAATAATTAAAGTTGGTGGTATTCAGGCTATTGCTGGTTTAACGTTTGGTACAGAAAGCATTCCGCAAGTGTATAAGATTTTTGGTCCAGGAAACCAGTTTGTAACGGTTGCCAAACAATTAGCAACCAAATATGGAGTAGCTATCGATATGCCTGCAGGTCCAAGCGAATTGTTAGTGGCTGCAGACAAAAGTGCTAATGCAAGTTATGTGGCTTCAGATTTATTAAGTCAAGCAGAACATGGAGCAGACAGTCAAGTTATATTGGTGTCAGACTCTCAAGATTTTGTAGAAGAGGTTCAAAAAGAAATAGATAAACAAGTGAAAGATCTGCCAAGAAAAGACATCGCAAAAAATGCTTTAAAAAATTCCAAAGCCATCATTATGGAAGATGCTAATGACGCACTAAGTTTGATAAACGACTATGCACCAGAACACTTAATTTTATGCACTAACGACAATGATTTTTTTGTAGCTAATATTCAAAATGCAGGTTCTGTTTTTATTGGTAATTACTCACCAGAAAGTGCTGGAGATTATGCGTCTGGGACCAATCACACTTTGCCAACAAATGGGTTTAGTAAAGCGTATTCTGGTGTAAACCTAGACAGTTTTACAAAAGCCATTACGTTTCAAAACATCACAAAGGAAGGCTTGTTAAATATAGGTAACACTATAGAATTAATGGCTGAAGCCGAAGGATTACAAGCACACAAAAATGCGGTTTCAATTCGATTAAAAGATTTAAAATAAATGTCATTCAGAGCGAAGCGAAGATTCATTTGATGAGATTCCTCACTGTGTTCGGAATGACAAATAGAATAAAATGAAAACAACATTCAACATAAACAACCTAGTTAGAGCTAACATCAAAGCGCTAAAACCATATTCGTCTGCAAGAGACGAGTATAAGGATGCAACGTCACAAAATATGGTCTTTTTGGATGCTAACGAGAATCCGTTTGAAAATGGCGTCAATCGTTATCCAGATCCACAACAACAAGATGTTAAAGCTCTATTGTCAAAAATTAAAAAGGTTTCAACAAATCAAATTTTATTGGGTAACGGTAGCGATGAAGTATTAGACTTAATTTTCAGAGCGTTTTGCGATCCAAATCAAGATAAAATAATTACGCTTCCGCCAACCTATGGTATGTATGAAGTTTTAGCAAATACCAATGCAATAGAAGTTATTAAAATTGAACTAACTAAAGACTTCCAGCCTGATTTTGATGAAATTTTGAAAGCATCTAACACAGAAACCAAACTATTGTTTCTTTGCTCGCCAAACAACCCAACAGCCAATAGTTTTGAGGCTTCAATAATTGAAAAATTAATAACTAATTTTCAAGGCATTGTGGTGATTGACGAAGCGTATATCGATTTTTCAAATCAGCAAAGTTGGATTAGTAGATTGCAAGAATTTCCTAATGTAATTGTTACACAAACACTATCTAAAGCCTATGGTATGGCTGGAATTAGATTAGGGGTTTGTTATGCTTCTGCAGAAATTATTGCAGTTTTAAATAAAATAAAACCACCTTATAACGTCAATGAGTTAACACAACAAAAAGCAATTGAACGATTAAAAAATCAAGCTGAAGTTTCAGAAGAAATAACTTCAATTATTACTGAAAGAGAGCAGTTAATGTTGGCTTTAAAAACTATAAATTTTGTATCAACTATTTATCCCTCAGATGCTAATTTTGTGTTAGTTAAAGTGGATGATGCAAATAAGCGTTACAATCAATTAATAATGCAAGGCATTGTGGTTAGAAACAGAACCAATCAACCGTTGTGTGAAAACTGTTTAAGACTAACAGTTGGAACTAAAACTGAAAATAAAAGATTAATTGAAGCACTAAAAAAAATATAATTGTGATTGTTCTGAACTTGTTTCAGAATCACACAACAGAATAATGAGATGCTGAAATAAATTCAGCTTGACAAAATAAAAAATAAAATGAAAAAAGTACTTTTTATAGACAGAGATGGGACATTAGTTTTAGAGCCACCTGTAGATTATCAGTTAGATAGTTTAGAGAAGTTAGAGTTTTACCCAAAAGTGTTTCAATACATGGCTAAAATAGCTTCAGAGTTAGATTACGAACTAGTTATGGTGACCAATCAGGATGGTTTAGGAACCGATTCGTTTCCAGAAGACACCTTTTGGCCTGCTCAAAACAAAATTATCTCAGCTTTTGAAAAGGAAGGTGTAGTGTTTTCTGAAGTTTGCATAGACAAAACATTTCCGCATGAAAATGCAGACACACGTAAGCCTAGAACTGGGTTATTATCTAAATATTTAGATGCTACTAAATACGATTTAAAAAACAGTTTTGTTTTAGGTGACCGAATCACAGACATGGAATTGGCTAAAAACTTGGGTGCTAAAGGTATTTTTTTATCTGAAAATCCAGAGTTAGGAGCAGATGAAATTGAAAGCTCTAAACAAGCTATTTTAGATTGTATAGTTTTGACAAGTACAGATTGGAAAGCGATTTACGAGTTTTTAAAATTAGAAGATCGCGTTGCTGAGATTACCAGAAACACTAACGAAACCAAAATTTACATTAAATTAAACCTTGATGGTTCTGGTAAAAATGACATCGATACAGGATTAAAGTTTTTTGATCATATGTTAGACCAAATTGGTCGTCATGGCGCAATGGATTTAACCGTTAAAGTAGATGGCGATTTAGAAGTGGATGAGCACCACACTATTGAAGATACTATGATTGCTTTAGGCGAATTATTTAATAAAACCTTAGGTAATAAATTAGGTATCGAGCGATACGGGTTTTGCTTACCTATGGACGACTGTTTAGCACAAGTAGCAGTGGACTTTGGAGGTAGAAATTGGTTAGAATGGGATGCTGATTTTAAACGCGAAAAAATTGGTGATATGCCAACCGAAATGTTTTTCCATTTGTTTAAATCGTTTACAGATGGTGCCAAATGCAACTTAAACATAAAAGCAGAAGGTACTAACGAACACCATAAAATTGAAGGCATTTTTAAAGCATTTGCAAAAGCAATGAAAATGGCAGTCAAACGTGATGCTAACAAGATGTATTTACCATCAACTAAAGGAATGTTGTAAGCTGTATTAGTTTATTAATTTAACGTCACTTATAGTGATTTGTGAAGTATGAGCAAATTGTATCGAGACGTATAGAGAAATAAGTTCTCGATACAAAATTGCTGAATAGCAATTTCACTAGAACTGACGTAACAAAAACTAAAAAATGAAAATAGTAATAATAAATTACGGAGCAGGAAACATTAAAAGCATTCAGTTTGCTTTTAAACGCTTAGGTTATGATGCTATATTATCTAATAACCCTGAAGAGATTGAAGCAGCAGATAAAGTTATTTTTCCTGGTGTTGGAGAAGCAAGTAGTGCGATGAGTATGTTAAGAACAAGTGGTTTGGATACTTTAATTCCGACTTTAAAACAACCCGTTTTAGGTATTTGTTTAGGGATGCAATTGATGTGTAACTCTTCAGAAGAGGGTAATACAATAGGATTAGGCATTTTTAATACAGAAGTAAAACGATTTAACAATACCGTTAAAGTGCCACAAATGGGATGGAATACCATTACCAATTTAAAAACAGATTTGTTTAATGGCGTTAAAAACCGTGAGTTTATGTATTGCGTACATAGTTTTTATGCAGAAAATTGTAACCAAAGCATTGCAGTAACTAATTATGGATTAGATTACGCATCTGCTTTACAAAGGGATAATTTTTATGGCGTGCAATTTCACCCAGAAAAAAGCAGTACAGCAGGAGAACAATTATTAAAGAATTTTATAGAGTTAAAATAACTTTTAGCTGTTTGCTGTTAGCCTAACGCTAATAGTCATAAGCCAAAAGCCAAAAGTCAAAATATGAGAATAATACCAGCAATAGATATCATAGACGGGAAGTGTGTTCGTTTAACAAAAGGCGATTACAATACCACTAAAATTTATAACGAAAACCCATTAGAAATAGCTAAACAGTTTGAAGATGCAGGCATCGAGTATTTACACATGGTCGATTTAGATGGTGCCAAAGCAGCACATGTTGTTAATTATCGTGTGTTAGAGCAGGTGGCTTCTAAAACCAATTTAAAAATCGATTTTGGAGGTGGCTTAAAGTCTGATAACGATATTATTACCGCATTCAATTCTGGAGCTAGACAAATAACTGGAGGAAGTATTGCAGTAAAAAACAGAGACATTTTTGAAAGTTGGATTAGTAAATATGGCTCACAAAAAATAATTTTGGGTGCAGATTGTAATAACCAAAAAATAGCCATTAGTGGTTGGTTAGAAGAAAGTAATCTGGATGTCATTCCGTTTATAAAAGACTATCAAAAACAAGGCATTAAATATGTGATTTGCACAGATATTTCAAAAGATGGTATGTTAGAAGGACCTTCTATTGAGTTATATAAAAACATTATTAGTCAATGTAGTAATGGTAGTACAGACCAATCGGTTAAATTAATAGCTTCAGGAGGTGTTACAACTATTCAAGATTTGGAAACGCTTGCAGAAATTGGTTGCGAAGGTGTGATTATTGGAAAAGCACTTTATGAAAACAGAATTACATTAAGAGAATTACAACGATTTATATAAATAGCCTTTAGCTTTTGGGTTTTAGCAGTTAGCTAATCGCCAAAAGCTAAAAGCCAAAAGCCAAAAGATGCTTACAAAACGAATCATACCCTGTCTAGACATTAAAAACGGACGAACCGTAAAAGGTGTCAATTTTGTTAATTTACGTGATGCTGGAGATCCAGTAGAACTGGCTAAACAATATGCTGTAAAAGGTGCGGACGAGCTGGTGTTTTTAGATATTTCAGCCACTTTAGAAGGCAGAAAAACCATGATTGACATGGTGTTACAGGTGGCAGAGCAAGTTAATATTCCGTTTACGGTAGGAGGTGGGATATCTTCTGTAGAAGATGTAGATGTGTTGTTAAAATCTGGTGCAGATAAGGTTTCTATAAATTCTTCAGCAGTAAAAAGACCTGAATTAATTAACGAGTTGGCAAACAAATTTGGAAGTCAATGTGTGGTGGTAGCAATAGACGCCAAACAAATAGATAGCGAATGGAAAGTACACTTAGCAGGTGGAAGTATACCAACTAATTTAGATTTATTTGAATGGGCTAAAGAGGTAGAACAAAGAGGAGCAGGAGAAATATTATTTACTTCCATGAATAATGATGGTACCAAAAATGGTTTTGCTAACGAAGCTTTGGCTAAGTTATCTGAAACTTTAAATATTCCAATAATAGCTTCTGGAGGAGCAGGAACTGTACAACATTTTGTGGATACCTTTAAAGAGGGTAAAGCAGATGCTGCTTTGGCTGCTAGTGTGTTTCATTTTGGTGAAATAGCTATAAAAGATTTAAAAGAAGAATTAAGAGATAATAATATAGAAGTACGATTATAATTATATCGTCACTTCGAGTGATTTGTGAAGCATGAACAAATAGTATCGAGAAGTCATTATAAGTTCTCGATACAAAATTGCTAAAAAGCAATTTCACTCGAACTGACGAGTCCTAAATACATATAACAGAATGAACATAAATTTCAATAAAAATAACGACGGATTAGTACCAGCAATTATTCAGGATGCACAAACAAAAAATGTATTGATGTTAGGCTACATGAATCAAGAGGCTTTTAACAAAACTATGGAAACCAATTTGGTAACGTTTTATAGCAGAACTAAAAATCGTTTATGGACTAAAGGTGAAGAAAGTGGCAACGTGTTACATTTAGTAGATATAAAACTAGATTGTGATAATGACACACTACTCATTCAAGTCAATCCAAATGGTCCAACCTGCCATAAAGGAAGTGACACCTGTTGGGATGAAGCCAATACAGAGACTTTTGGATTTATTTCAAAATTAGAAAACACCATAGAAAACCGTGTAAAAACTGGAGATGCTTCAACCTCTTATGTAGCTTCACTATTTGCTTCAGGTATAAATAAAATCGCTCAAAAAGTAGGAGAGGAAGCTGTAGAAGTAGTTATTGAGGCTAAAGACCAAAACGATGGTTTATTTTTAAATGAAAGTGCCGATTTATTATTTCATTATTTAATGTTGTTGCAAGCTAAAGGGTTTAAACTAAAAGATGTGGTGACAGTTTTAAAAGAAAGAGAACAATAAAAAAAGGCATCAAATTGATGCCTTTTTTTATGTGTATATTTTGTTAGCTAATCCAGCCTTTTTGTACAAATAGTCTAGCCAAAACAACAAAAACTATAGCAAAAACTATAATCATTATGGTCATTACCATACTACTAACATAATTGTTGATTAGTAAATAACTCATTTGTACAATCACTGCTAACAGTGATAATAACATTAAAGTATAGCCTAATTTTTTTCGTAATAAAATAAATACAAAAGCAAAAAACCCAGCAAATACTGCAATAGCAAATGCTGCGGTAACCCAAGATGGTGTATTGGCTACAATATTTATTTGTTCTTCTGTGTACATGCTTCTAAAACTTTCGGTATTGTAAGCTTGTTGTAAATAAGCATTGACTCCCATTCCGTTCCAAATTAGTCCAATTACTGCGACTATCCAGAACCAAATTGGTGGTTTTTGTGTGGTGGTTGTTGACATAATTTTTATTTTTTAGTTAGTTAATAAGTTTCAATTTATAAAAATTTTGCGAGATGCTTGCTAAAACTGTATTTTCGACGTTCAATAATTATTATGCAAAAAAAGTATTTCTACGTTATTACTATTCAATATTTGGGTTATCGGTTTCATGGTTGGCAAAAACAGCCAAACCTAAAAACTTTGCATTTAATGATTGATCGTACGCTTAACTTCATTTTAGAAAAAAAGAAATTTAAAACGCTTACTTCTGGTCGTACAGATGCAATGGTAAGTGCAGAACAAGCTGCATTCGAGTTGTTTTTAGAAGAACCTATTGAAGATTTTGATGCCTTTTTAGCATTGTTTAATTATAATTTACCTCAGGATATTCGAGCTAAAACTATTAGAGAAGTAGATCAAGATTTTAATATTATACAACACTCTAAAGTTAAAGAATACTTGTATTTGTTTGCTTTTGGAAACAAATTTCATCCGTTTTGTGCACCAATATTAACGACTATTTTAGACAATCTAGATATAGATTTAATGCAACAAGGAGCCAAGCTTTTTGAAGGCAAACACTATCTTAAAGCCTATTGCTATAAACCTACTGATAATGGGATTTATAACAGAACAATATTAAAATGCGAATTGGTAGAAAATAATATCTATACTGCCAATTTTTTTCCAGAAAAAAGTTATATGTTGCGAGTAAAGGGTAAAGGATTTATGCGTAATCAAATCCGATTAATGATGGGTACCTTGATAGAATTAGGTCAAGGTAAACGTACCTTACAAGATATTGAAGCTAGCTTAAAACCAGACTATAAATACAACATGCAATATATTGCTCCAGCTTCAGGGTTAATATTAAATTCTATTGAATTTGAATAACCATAATTGATTCTTACCCTTTAAATATCTTCTTTTTAATTTTTCAAATTATCTTATAATACCGCTTATTTATTAGCCATTATTGAAATTCTATAACAATCAAAAAAAATCTTATAACAGATTTGCTTGATTTGTGATGCATCTTTGCATTAAAAGGATTACAAACGTTAAAAACAAAAAAAATGAGCTATTTAAATATCAACGACGAAAAATTAGTACCTGTAGTAAAAGAATTAAATTTATTACTAGCTAATTACCACATATATTATCAAAAGCTTAGAAGCTTTCATTGGAATGTTCTTGGAAAAAACTTTTTTGATTTGCACAATCAATTTGAAGACATGTACAACGATGCAAAAGTAAAAATTGATGAAATAGCCGAACGCATTCTAACTTTAAGACACCATCCTTTAAGCAAATTAAACGATTATTTAAGACTATCTAAAATCTCTGAAGCATCTGCTATGGTAACAGACCAAGAGATGGTGACAGAATTGTTAAACGACCATAAAATTATTTTAGAGCAAATGTCTCTAGTAATTAAAAATGCAGAAGCGGCTAATGACGAGGGTACCATAGATTTAATGGGTGCCTACATAAGAGAATTAGAAAAAACCAGCTGGATGCTAAATGCATGGTCAAAAGACACCTCAAAGCAACTTAATAAAATGAATAAAGCCAGTTAAACTAGCTTAAATACACAACATTAATTACCAATTTAAAAACTTAAACTCACGCATATGAAATCTCAACTAACCGAAGCCTATAATTTACTAATCGAAAAATTAGAAGGTTGGTTTAATCTAATTATAACAAACATCCCAAATTTAGTATTAGCCATCTTAGTATTGGCTACTTCATATTTTGTTGCTAAATATGTCAACAAATATGTATCTAAGCTAGTTGCAAAACGTGTACAAGAAAATTCTATTACTAACATGATAGGTCGTCTATCTGCAGTAGTAGTAGTACTTGCTGGATTATTTTTAGCTTTAGGAATCTTAAATTTAGGAAAAACATTAACTTCATTATTAGCAGGTGCAGGTGTAGCTGGTTTGGCTATAGGACTTGCTTTACAAGGGACATTATCTAACACCTTTGCTGGTATAGTATTGTCATTTAGAAAAAAAATACAAATAGGACATTGGGTTGAAACTAATGGATTTTCTGGTGAAGTCATGGACATCAACCTGAAAGATTTTACCTTAAAAGAGGCAGATAACAACATGGTTGTTATTCCAAATAAATTGATTTTAGAAAATCCACTTAAAAACTATACGTTAACTACAAGAATGCGAATCTTTTTAGAATGTGGAGTAGGCTACGAGTCTGATTTAGATCTTGTAGAAAAATTAACTAAAGAAACCATTTGCAACACATTTGATCAAATTGAATCTCCGGATGATGTTGAGTTTTATTACACAGAATTTGGAGGAAGCTCTATAAACTATTTATGTAGATTTTGGATTGATGCCGAAAATGCTTTAGAAAAACTAAGAGCTAAAAGCAAAGCTATTATAGAAGTTAAGAAAGCCTATGATAAAGAGGATATCAATATACCGTTTCCTATTAGAACATTACAATTTGATAATAAATTAGACTTTGAAATGCCAGAAATGGATAACAAGCAATTTTCTAATAATTAGTAACATTCAAATTATATAACATAACGACTAAATGATGTAACACAAACCCCTTTAATTAGTTGCATCTTTGAAGTAAGAAATTAATTAACCATTTAAAACCAAAAATCATGAAAAAATTAGCTTATACCTTTTTAATTCTATTTTCAGTATCAATAGTATTGACTGGTTGCAGAGAAGAAAAATCAACAGGAGAAAAAGTTGAAGATGCTGTAGAAAGTGTTGCAGACGATGTTGAAGATACTGTAGACTAAAAAAATTGCTAGAAAAGAAAAAGAAAAATTTAGAATTATTTACTAACCCTTAAAACACAAAAATTATGTTACGTTGGACAATCACATTTATTATTATTGCAATTATAGCTGGAATCTTAGGATTTGGAGGTATAGCAGGAGCATCTGCAGGAATTGCTAAAATTTTATTCTTCATTTTTATAGTATTATTTTTACTATCACTTATCAAAGGTGGCGTGAAGAGCTAAATTTAAGACATTAACTATAGTATGTTTGTTAACTGAAAATTAGTTTAGAAGCAAAAATAAGAAGCAAGCATACAGTAGTTACATTTCAAGTATATTACCCAATCAAATACAATATTATTAAATACTATTTGATTAATAGCAAAGTCTCGATTTACAATCGAGACTTTTTTTGTACTTTAGAATGATAAATATTAATCATGACAGAAACTATTCCAAGAGAAACTTTCACTTTTTTAAAAGATCTAGAAAAAAACAATAATCGAGACTGGTTTAACGAGCACAAAAGTGCTTTTAAAGAAATAGAATCTGAGATTAAACAAGTCTACAATCAGTTGTTTCAAATGTTAAATAAGCATGACGAGATTGATAAAGTCAAGCTATTTAGAATTTATAGAGATGTTAGGTTTTCTAAAAACAAATTACCATACAAAACCCATTTTGGTGGTTCTTTTAACCGAGTAAAGCCAAGATTGAGAGGTGGTTACTACTTACATATTCAACCTAATAACGAGAGTTTTATAGCTACTGGTTTTTGGGAACCTTCAAAAGAGGATTTATTAAGAATTAGAAAAGAGTTTGAAATGGACGATCAAGACATGCGTGATATTTTAAATAATAAATCATTTAATTCTGTTTGGGGTGGTTTTGTGGGTGACGAGCTTAAAACAGCACCTAAAGGTTTTGATAAAGATCATCCTGCTATAGATTTAATTAGACGAAAACAATTTATTTTCACAAAAAAATATACAGATAAAGAGGTGCTATCTTCTAACTTTTTAAAAGAGGTAAATCAAGCGTTTAAAGCTATACGACCATTTTTTGATTATATGAGTGAGGTGCTAACCACAGATTTAAATGGAGTTTCTCTAATTAAATAACATCTGTAACTGTATATTTTGTTCCGTTAAACTCAAACGTATCCCCTTTTTGTTTTTGTTTTAGCAATTGGCCAATTGGTGATTGTAACGATATGGCGTAATAAGTTTCATTATCAAGTTCAATTTTTCCAATGCTAATAGATATAAAAAAATGAAGGCTATCTGTTTTTACTAAACTTCCTAATGCTGCATTAGGAGAAAGTAAATTAGTTTTAACCAGTTTTAAATACTCTTGTGTTTTTCTGGCATCGTTTAAATAACCATTATTTTTTTCAAGATCGTTTAAAAGCTTACCATTTCCAGCATCGTCATCTTCAGAATTGCCTTTATCATTACTTTCAATAGATTCTTTTATTAATTCTATTTCGTTTTTGTAATCCAATATGCGTTTTTCTACATAGGCATTACACACTTGCAAAAGTTGTTGTTTTATGGTCATATAGGGCTAAACCGCTTTTAATATATCTGCATTTTCAAATAACTGAATACTACTTTGTAAACGCTGTTTTACAATGTTCATCATACGTTTATTAAGTGAAGACGAGTTTTTGATGTAAAGCTCATATTCTTCAGTAGTAAATTGCCCAATTACAATTCCTTTTAAGCTATTTCTAAATTTGATGTCTTTATGGATAGCGTTATCAATATAATTCAGGCGTTTTTCAATAGTTAATTGATAAAATACATTTTTATGTTTGACAATGTAATTTTTAAAAACCGATACAAATAAATCGTTTTGCAGTTTAATTATAGGACGTAAAGTAATGTTCTGAAAACGCTCATCATCACTCATATTGTCAGATAATTTAATAGATAAAATTACAGGTCTAATAGCCAAAAGTTGCTCGTCTCGTGTAGTCATGGTAATTTGTTTTATTAAAAATATCGATAAAAAACACCAATGCAAGCATCGATAAAATTACTTTTTAACCGCTTTGTTAACAATTAGGTTATTGTATTTTTGTGTAAAGAATTAAAACCATGAGATTTCATACCAGAAAATGGGTAAAACCAGAAGATTTAAACCCAAACGGAACCTTATTTGGAGGTCAACTTTTAGCTTGGATAGATGAAGAAGCTGCTTTATATACAGTTGTACAATTAGAAAATAATAAAGTAGTCACTAAATATATGAGTGAAATTAACTTTATGAGCAAAGCTGTTAAAGGTGATATAATTGAAATAGGGATGGAGGTTCAAAAATTTGGACGTTCTTCAATAACCTTAAATTGCGAGGTAAGAAACATGCGTACACGCGAAACTATTATTACGGTAGATAATATCATAATGGTTAATCTAGACGAACATGGTAACCCAAAACCACACGGAAAAACTAAAATTGAGTTTGTAAAGGATAGATTGAATAATTAACTATTCAGCCAACAACTCTTTAATACGTTGCTCTAGCTTTCGTCCAGATATTTTCTCGCTAGCAATGCGTCCTTTTTTGTCAATTAGTAGCTTAAATGGAATACTCTCTACGCCATATCTAAAGGCAATGGATTTGTTTTTATCTAATATATGATACTCCCAATTTAGGTTATCTACATTTATGGCTGTAATCCATTCGGCTTGACCTTTATCTTCGCTAATACTCATAATTTCAAACCCATCCGCATTGTATTTGTTGTATAAGGCTACCAAATTTGGGTTAGATGCACGACAAGGACCACACCAACTTGCCCAAAAGTCAAGCAAAATAACTTTACCACGAGGAATAGAGTTTAAGGACATGGTTTCGCCATATGGGTTTTGACCACTTAAACTATATGCTTTTGGTCTGTATTCCTCATAAGTTGTTGCAACAGTTTCTGCTTTTACAGGTATAGGTTTAGCAACATAGTTTTCTTTTTCTTTAATTAAACTATCTATTGCTTTTACTGAGGCTAAACTTTTAATTTCTGGCGATAAACTATTGTAAAACTCTCTTAATTTTTGATGTCCATACGCATCAATATTTTCTTTAATAATTAAAGTAGAATAATAAGAGTTTGGATGATCTTTTATAAACTGCATGGTATAATCGCTAGTTTGCTTAAACAAAGCAGATCGGTCTTTTCTAAGTTTAGAAATACTTTTATTAGAAAAATCGCCTTTTAAATTATAGTATAAACCCACACCTTTATTTCTAAAATCATACATTTTTTTAGTGTATGCTGCATAATCTTTTTGAACCGAAGTAGAAGAGTAGCTTGATGAGTTTTCTATAGTTTCATTTAAAAAGACATCTATTTTAGAAGCATCAACAAGTAATCTAAAACGCTTATTACTTAAATTGCTGGATAAGCTGTAATAATCTGGAGTGTCAATATGCCCTTTAAACTGAAATTGTTTATCAACAACAGTAACCGAGTCTATAATAATTGGAATTCTATTTTTTATTTTGTGTAAATAAACTGTAGTAAGTGCATCGCTAAAACTGTGTCCATTAATTAAAAATTGATTGTCAAATAGTACTGTTTCTTGTTTAGTAGTGTTAACAACATCAGGTGTTGTTGAAGGCTGTTTTTTTGAAGTAAAAGAGTCACAATTAAAAAGTAAAAGACAGGCTAAAAGCAGAGAGAGTCTAGTAAAAATGTTCATAATGAATGAGTTAACCATTCAATATTACTATTTTTTATTCAACAATTTAAGACTTCAAATATTTTTTATCAACATAGAAAGTTCCAAAAGGTAGGATAGAGGCTAACAAAATAATACTAAAATCTTTATTTGACCATTGTTGTTCTGGTTTTAATAAAAACGCTAATGCTATGTAAGCTACAAATAATAATCCATGTGGCATACCTAGTAATTTTACATAAAAATCATCTCCAGATGGTAGTCTTTTGTATATGGCTGCAGCCATTAATAATAAGTAAGAGACACCTTCTAATAAGGCAACAATACGGAATGTGTTTAGCATAATAAGTAACTTTATTACAAAGATAAATATTGTTTTGCTAATTATGATTTTACATTGGATTTATCATTAATTTCGTTAGTTTAATTTTACTATGGACACGACTAGAAAATCAATATTAATTATTCTTTCTTTTTTCTCTATTTATGTTATTTGGGGATCCACTTATATGTTTAATAAAATAGTTGTCCAGGAAGTACAACCACTATACTTAGCATCTGTAAGGTTTTTTTGTTCTGCAATTTTAATATTATGTATCGCTTTATTTATGAAGCTGTCTCTAAAAATTACATTAAAACAACTTAAAAATTCTGTTATTATTGGATTTTTATTTCTTGTTTATGGTAATGGAGTTTTTGTTTGGGCTTTAAAATATGTAGATAGTGGTTTTGCAGCCTTAATAGCAGCCACACAACCCTTATTTGTAATTTTATTAATGCGTGTTTTAAATGGTTTTCAAATTAAGACTAAAGCTTTGATAGGTGTAGTATTAGGATTAATTGGGATGTACCTTTTAGTTTCCCAAGAGGGCTTATTAATAAATCAAGATAGCATTATTGGAATTGTTCTTATGTTTACTTGTGTTTTAAGTTGGAGCTACGGAAGTATTTTTGTGTCTAAAGCAGATTTGCCAAAAAGTTACCTTGTCACTACTGGATACCAAATGATTATAGCTAGTGCCATGCTAATTGTATTAAGTTTTTGTTTTAACGAGACTTGGTCTGCACCAAGTACTTGGAGTACCAATGCGCAATGGTCAATGGTATTACTTATAATTTTTGGAGGTGTTGTAGCATTTACAGCCTTTAATTATTTACTAAAAGAAGTTTCTACAGAAAAAGTAGCCACGTCTGCATATGTTAATCCAGTTATAGCATTATTTTTAGGATGGTACGTCCTAGAAGAACAACTAAGCACACAATCTATTGTTGCAGCTTTCATCTTGCTTTTAGGTGTGTATTTTATAAATTCTAAGAAGAAATTTGTCCCACTTTCTAGATTAAGAAAATAATATTTATTACTAAGTATAATTACTTCATATACAATTAATTAAAAAGTTACTATCTTTGTAACTCATTTAAGCAAGTAAACCTTTCCTTTTTCTCACCTGGCAAGTAGTATAGAATCGTTAAGCAGAACATAGCTTTTTATTACTTTCTGTTAAATGAATTCATTTTAAAACCTATTTAATAACGCTAATGGCAAAATCACAACAAACATTTAATAAAAGTGAAAAAGAAAAAAAACGCTTAAAGAAAAGAGAAGATAAGCGTAAAAAAATGGAGGCTAGAAAAGCCGAAAAAGAAGCAAATGGAGGCTCTGATGGTATCCAATTTGCATATGTAGACTTTAATGGTAATTTGGTAGATACTCCACCAGATCCAGAATTAAAGGAGAAGATTGATGCAGAAGAAATTGTTTTAGGTGTACCTAAAAAAGTGGAAGGCGAAGAAGAAGATCCAGTAAGAAACGGTAAAGTATCCTTTTTTGATACCTCTAAAGGGTTTGGATTTATTATAGATACAGAAAATAACGAGAAATATTTCTGTCACGTTAGTGGTTTAGTAGATCAAATTGCAGAAAATGATAAAGTATCTTTTGAACTTGAAAGAGGAATGAAGGGTATGAATGCTGTAAAAGTTAAGAAGATATAAGTTAAATAACATATTATTAAATATTCAACCTCTTTAAAGCATTTTAAAGAGGTTTTTTTATTATTGATAGATATTGGAATGATAAATGTGATTGTTTTTGTATTTTAAAACTCATTTTAGGAGGATGAAAAATAATGGCGTTTTATTATTATTTTGTTGTCTATCAAGTCTAGCTTATTTAATGAGTCCTAGTATTGGTAGCTCAACTATATGCGCTTATTCATCTGTTTTACCTGAAACATCACAGGTTTTCAAAACTACATCAACTAATACTTTTTCTAAAACAACCTTCAATAGTTTTGAAGATAATAATGCAACACAAACCAATAGTTTAGATTGTACTAATTTAATTAGTCCATTTAATACAGAAACTAATGTATCTATCGTAACCGATTTAAGTTGGACCATAGTTGCAGCCTCCAGTGGATATTTACTTACCGTAGGCTCCACTTGTGGAGGAAATGATGTTTTAGATAATTTTGATGTAGGTCCAATTCCATTTTATACGTTTACTACACCGTTATTGCCAAATACCCAATATTATGTTACAGTAACCCCTTATAATACCTCAGAAAGCGCAATAGGTTGTACAGAAGAAACTTTTGTCACAGGATCGCAAATACCAATTTGTGCTGCGCTTTCCAATCCAATTAATGGAGCTGTAGATGTTTCACTATCTACAGATATTTCTTGGAATGCAGTCGATTTAGCAGAAGGATATTATTTAACAATAGGACTGACTTCCGGTGGTACAGAATTAGTAAATAATATAAATGTTGGAAATGTTACCACTTACAATTTCCCAAATGATTTATTACCATTAACAGAGGTGTTTGTAACCATAATACCTTACAATAGTTATGGGTCTCCTTCGGGTTGCCAAGAGCAAAGCTTTACTACCAAACTGTCTTTACCAATAGAGCCAGACTGTAGCGATATAATATTCCCTACAAATAATGCAATAGATGTACCATTAACTTCTAGTTTATCTTGGCAAGCAATAACCAACGTAGAAGGTTATATGTTAACCATTGGAACGTCTTCAAATAGTTCTGATACTTTAAATAATTTAGATGTTGGTGATGTTACAACTTATAACTTGACAGGTGTTTTAGAGGCTAATACAGCATATTATGTGACAATTATTCCTTATAATGATTTTGGAAACGCAACTGGTTGTTTAGAAGTCTTTTTTACTACAGAAGATGTCATTCCTGAATGTACTTATTTAATTTCCCCATATAATGGCGAATTTGATGTACTTGAAAATACAAGTATAACATGGTATTCTGTAAATAATGCTAATGGATATTCACTTAGCTTAGGTACAACTATTAATGGTACAGACTTAGTAAACAATCTAGATGTGTTTGATACAAGTTATACGCCTATTTTAGATTGGCCTGAAGGCGAAACTATTTATGTATCAATTACACCTTATAATGATGTTGGCGAAGCATTTGGTTGTCAACAAGAATCCTTTACCATTATAGACTACCCAATACATGCACCATCTTTTTTTACAGCTAATGGAGATGCATATAATAATACCTGGAAAGTTACTGATACTGAACATGAAGTCAAACAAATTTTCATCTTTGATCGTTATGGTAAACTGCTAAAAACTATAACCAATACAAATGAAGGTTGGGATGGTACTTTTAAAGGTAGCAAACTTCCCACAGACGACTATTGGTATTTTATAGAACTGTTTGATGGTCGAACGCAAAAAGGACATTTTACGTTAAAACGATAACCTGAGCTATAAATTAGTTATATCCACTAAAACTCTTCTATCTTTGTGCAAAATTTAAATGTATGTCACAACAATTTTCTAGTTTAGGTATTAATAAAGCGTTACAAGGTCGTTTAGTAGACTTGCAAATAACAGTTCCAACTACTATTCAAAAACAAGTAATACCTGTAATTCTTAACAAAACAGAAGATGTTGTCGCGATAGCAAAAACAGGAACCGGAAAAACTGCAGCTTTCGGGTTACCATTATTGCAATTAGTTAACCCTGAAAACACCAGCATTCAAGCAGTGATTTTAGCACCAACAAGAGAGTTAGGGCAGCAAATATTTAAACACTTAGAAGATTTTAATTCAGACACTTTAAATGTGTCAATTGCTGGAGTATTTGGAGGAATTCCAATAAAACCACAAATAGAACGCTTAAAACACACCACACAAATTGTCGTAGCAACTCCAGGTCGTTTGGCAGATTTGATAGATAAAAATGCTATTGACTTAAAAGAGGTTAGCTATTTTGTTTTAGATGAAGCAGATGAAATGGTTACCGCACACAAAGAAGGTGTAGATGTTATTATAAAAACATTACCCAAGTCTAGACGTACGATGTTATTTACTGCAACATTACCAGGAACTATTAAGCAACTCATACAAAATAGTTTATCCAAAAAGGTTATTACTATTGAGGCAGATATGGACACGGTTGGTCATCAAGGTGTAGACCATCAATATGTGGTTGTGGAGCCTATTGAAAAACTAAATGTGTTGATGCATTTTTTAAATGCTAACCATGGTCAGCGTGGTATTATCTTTTGTAAAACTAAAGCAGCAGTTAATAAACTGGCTAAAAACTTAGCAATTAATAAATTTTCGTCTGGTGCTTTACATGGTAGCTTGTCTCAAGGGATTCGTGATCGCATCATGGAACAGTTTAGAGCAGAGCACATCAATATTCTAGTAGCTACAGATTTAGCTGCACGAGGTATAGATGTTAAAGATCTTGCGTTTGTGGTAAATTACCATTTACCAGATACTTACGAGGCTTATGTGCATAGAAGTGGTCGTACAGCTAGAGCAGGAGCAAAGGGGTTAGCTTTAAGTGTGATCCAGGAAGACGAAGTACAAGATATTCCAGAGTTTGAAGATGAATTAGGCATTACTTTTAAAGAATACAAAAAAGCAGATGCACAAAGTATCGAAGAAAATAATGGTTTACTTTGGGCTAGACGTATTTTTAAAACGAAGCCTAACAGAGACGTTTCAGAAGAATTTAAAGCAAAAATTAAAACTATATTTCATCACCTAACAAAAGAAGAATTAGTAGATAAAATTTTAGCAAATTACATTGCTGAAACTAAAACTATAGCTGAAAAACCTGAGGTTGTAAAACCAAAAAAGAAAAAATAAAAAATGGGTCATTACATCAAAGCACAGCAAGACATATTAGATAAACTTAACATTAAAGCGCTTAATCCAATGCAGGAAGAAGCGTTATTGTCTATTACTAGTACTGCAAATACAGTTTTACTATCTCCAACCGGAACAGGTAAAACGGTAGCTTTTTTATTACCTACTATAGCAGCTTTAGATAAAGACAACCCTAATGTTCAGTTGTTAATTTTAGTGCCTTCACGTGAGCTAGCTATTCAGATAGAACAAGTTATTCGTACAATGGGTTCTGGTTTTAAAGCCAATGCGGTGTATGGTGGCAGACCATTTAGCAAAGACAAAATAGACTTAGCGCACACTCCAGCAATATTAGTAGGTACTCCTGGTCGAGTAGCAGACCATTTAAGACGTGAAACATTTTTAGTGGAGGATATTACAACTTTGGTTTTAGACGAATTTGATAAATCTCTAGAAGTTGGTTTTGAAAAAGAAATGAGCGAAATTATAGCAAGTCTTCCAAAAATTTCAAAACGTATTTTAACCTCTGCAACTCAAGATATAGAAATCCCACGTTTTGTAGGATTACAAAACGAATTAGTGATTGATTACTTAGATACTAAAGACTCTAATTTAGAGATTAAAACAGTATTGTCTCCAGATAAAAATAAGTTACAAACGTTAGTAGATTTACTACATGATATTGGTAATAAACCAGGTATCATCTTTTGTAATTTTAAAGATACGATTCAATTTGTTAGCGATTTTTTAAATAAAAACAACATTCCGCATGGTTGTTTTCAAGGTGGTATGGAGCAAATAGATCGTGAGCGCGCTTTAATAAAATTTAGAAACGGAACACACCAAATTATTATCGCTACAGACTTAGCTGCTCGTGGATTAGATATACCAGAGCTTAACTTTATCATTCATTACCAATTACCTTTAAAGGCTGAAGAATTTACACACAGAAACGGTCGAACTGCACGAATGAATGCACAAGGGACAGCCTATGTGTTGCAATGGGAAGGAGAGACCATACCCGATTTTATTAAAACAGATGACGTAGTAACTCCTAAAGGCATTGTAAAAACCTTAGAAACACCATGGACTACTTTATTTATTTCAGGAGGACGAAAAGATAAAATCTCTAAAGGAGATATTGCAGGCTTGTTTTTTAAACAAGCTAATCTTAACAAAAACGAATTAGGAGTTATCGAGTTAAAACAAGATTGTGCATTTGTTGCTATACCAAAAGCTAAAGTCAACCAAGTTATTAGTGATACTAACAATACAAGACTTAAGAAGAAAAAGGTGCGTGTTCAAGAAGTATAATTAAAAAACTAAGTTTTGGGAAATATGCTAATTAAAATTAGTGTGATTTTTTTTTATAATAGTATTATTTAGCTAATCACAATTAGCAAATATATAATCAATACTGATTTAAAACACACATATAAAAACTTAGGCTATAATTTCTTTACTTCTTTAGGTTAAATAAAAAAAAACATTAATTTTAACTTAGATAAAATAGGACTATGAATATTATTAAACGTAACAATGTTAAGATTCTTGGTCAAGGTAAAAAAACAATGCTGTTAGCACATGGATTTGGATGTGATCAAAACATGTGGCGTTTTATAATACCGGCATTTGAAGATGACTTTAAAATTGTTGTATTTGATTATGTTGGTTGCGGAAAATCGGACCTATCTGCTTACCATGCAGAACGCTATTCTGAGTTACAAGGCTATGCACAAGACGTCCTAGAAATATGCAATACACTTCAACTAGAAGATGTTACATTTGTTGGACACAGTGTGAGTTGTATGATAGGTGTATTGGCAGCTATAGAACAGCCAAATTTTTTCTCTAATTTAATTTTTATTGGACCATCAGCATGTTATGTAAATGATACTAACTATTTAGGCGGTTTTTCACGTCAAGACCTAGAAGGCTTATTAGATGTCATGGATAATAATTATTTAGGTTGGGCAACATATTTAGCACCTGTGGTTATGAAAAATGAAGACAAGCCTGAGTTAACTAAAGAGCTTCAAGATAGTTTCTGTTCTACAGATCCAATCATTACACGTAAGTTTGCCGAAGTCACTTTTTTCTCAGACAATAGAGAAGATCTCAGTCAGCTTTCAAAACCGTGTTTGGTCATGCAGTGTTCTGAAGATGCAATTGCACCAGATACAGTAGGGCAATATATCCACAATCAAATTCAAGACAGTACATTTGTGAAAATGAAGGCGACAGGTCATTGTCCCCATTTAAGTCATCCAAAAGAAACTATAGCCATTATAAAAAATTATCTAAAAACGCACGATCATTAATCATAACTCTACAAATCAATCGTCCTGGCAAAGTATCTTTGAGGAGACTCCATGCTTTTTATTTTCTATTTCCGACACCGGAAAAATTATGAAAATGAATCTTGAATTACGAACAAAATTAGGAGTAGAAGCAGAGCAGGTTATAGGTTGCCAATTGGAAGATTTACTTACCGTAGGTAGTAAAATATTTTACCAAACACATTTTTATCCCTTAATTAAAATGCAAAACTCTGCTCGCGAAATTTACCTTGTATTTAAAGGTGTCGACAAGCAAATACCTGCGTTATTAAATGTGGAAGTAAAGCAAAATAATGGTGAAGTAGAAATACTTTGTGGTGGTATCGAAATTTCAAATCGAAATAAATTTGAAAAAGAACTTTTAGATGCCAAAAAAGCAGCAGAAGTTGCGTTAGCAGAAAACGTAGAGCTTACAAAAGCTAAAAATAAGTTACAAGAACAGCAAACTATTTTAGAATTAAAATACCGAGAAGTAAAGTTACTAAAAGAACAGCAACAGGAAGTATATAAACTTATTGCACATGATCTTCAAGAACCATTACGTAAATCTATATTTATGAGTGATTATGTACTCACTAAATTTAAAGAATTGCCAAGCGAAATTAAAGATCGTTTAAACAAAATTATAGGTTATAATACATACATGAGCGAAATATTGTTAACCTTATTAAGGTATAAGGAGTTAGAACGTGCAAAACTCAACTATAGTTCTATAGCTCTAAACGACATTATAATTAGTGCATCAAATGCTTTACAGCTAAAAGACAATAAACAAGTAGAAATAGTTTACCCCAAAAACAATATTATATTACTAGGAAACGAAAAAATGCTAAGACGCCTTTTTATAGAATTGCTACGTAACTCTATAAAGGAACAAAATCCAGAAAATAACATACTAAACATTACCATTACAGCTGTTAAAACGGTAAAGAATTATTATTTTAATAATAACGAAAAATACCAGTATAAAAAATTTGTAAAAATTATTTATACAGACAATGGTCTAGGATTTAACTATAAACTAGATAAAATCTTACAAAAGACACAGCATTTAAATATGGTAAATATTGGTCTGGCGTATTGTAAGCAAATTGTTGAAAAACATTTAGGTGCTATGGAAGCAAAATCTGTACCTGGCGAAGGTGTTAGCTATACCATCTTACTTCCGTTAGATCTTGAATACGAAGATTTATAATTTAGTCTGGGTTTTGGTGTTATCCTAGCAATTTGATTTTACTACATTATAGCTAATAAATCCATTTGTACAATAATGTTCTGCGTTTTGTAACTTGATCTTTACTCATTGATTTTTATTTTATATTAACGAAATCGTGAATCTCCTTTGTCGATTTGGTTAAAAGCAGGGTAGAGCGTTAAGAAATAGTCCTGTGGACTATTTTAGCGAATGAGCCAGTTGGCGCTTTGGCAAACTTTAGTTTCTTTAAAAAATTTATACCTAAAAGTTTCTTCTACAATGTTAATGGAACACTTTTTTTCTGTGAGGGTGAAGTAGTGGTGAAGATGTGTGTAGAATGGTATAGTTAAAAACTAATATTAATTCTTATACCTCAATTTCTCCTTTTTTCTCAATCACAAAAACGCCCCAATCTGCAATAGATTTAATTAACGGAATTAGCGTTTTTCCAAAATCGGTTAACGAGTATTCTACTTTTAAAGGTGGTTTGGTGGTATACACTTTTCGTTTTACAATACCATCTTCCTCTAAAGTTTTTAACTGCAAACTTAAAGTACGCTCAGTAACTGTAGGCATCTCTTTTCGTAATTCGTTATAACGTAAAGGTCCATCAATAAGGTGATATAATATAACAGTTTTCCATTTTCCACCGATGACTCCCATGGTTAAACTAGCGCAACAAGGGTATTCTTTACCTTTAAATGTATACATATAATGTTGTTTTAAAACACAAAGATATATTACTATACTTAATTATACAACTATACTTTTTATAGTAATTTTAACATCTACTTAAAACACCTGTGTTTATTAAGGATTTGCTTGTTTAATACAGTGTAAATTTATACTATCCTTTTTGACCGTTATTGCAAGTCATTAAAACTAAACATACTTTTGTTACTATACTTTTGATAGTATATTGAATTTAAACTTTTAAAAATATAATAATGATTACACCAAACATTGCAAAAGAAGACATTTTAAACGCATTTAATTATAGACATGCTACCAAAGAATTTGATGTCACTAAAAAAGTTTCAGAGGAGGATATTAATTTCATTTTAAAAACAGGACATTTATCCCCAAGTTCTTTTGGATTCGAACCTTGGCATTTTATTGTTGTTCAAGATAAAGAATTACGCGAGTCATTAAAACCAGTAGCTTGGGGAGCACCTTTAAAATTAGATACCGCAAGTCATTTTATTTTAGGATTAAGTATGAAAGCACCTATGGTAAAACACGACGCAGAATATATTAATCATATGATGAAAGATGTCAAGCAAATGCCAGAAGATGTGATAGACATGTATTCTAAATTTTATAGAGAATTTCAGGAGCGTGATTTCGATTTAGATACAGATAAAAAATTATTCGATTGGTCATCTAAGCAAACCTACATTGCTTTAGGTAATATGATGACTGCTGCTGCATTGGTAGGTATTGATAGTTGTCCGATTGAAGGGTTTCATCAAGAACAAGCTGAAGCGTTATTAAGAGAAAAATTTGGAGTAGATACAGATAAATACGGCTTATCGTTTATGGTAGCTTTTGGTTACAGAAAAGCAGATCCAGAATTTCCAAAATCAAGACGTGATTTTGATGACATAGTCACTTGGAAATAAAAAAGCAAAGTTAATCAACATCCTTAAGTATTGATTGATAGCAAGAAGAAGTCACTTTTTTAAGTGACTTCTTCTAATAAAAACAACATAGTATGAAACCATTTGAAACCATAAATAAGGCATATAATTCAGTGTTTAAACAAAACCAATTAAGTGTTGGTATTGTTGTGCCTATCGAAAGATATGCTGCTGGTCCTGTGCCAACAATGCTTGACCATGTAAAACGTGCGCAACAGGTCGAACTTCTTGGTTTTAAATCCATATGGATTCGTGATATTCCGTATAACGTGCCTAATTTTGGAGATGCTGGTCAAACTTTCGATCCGTTTACCTACTTAGGTTTTTTAGCTGGTCAAACATCTGAAATTGCATTAGGAATATCAAGCATAGCCTTACCATTACATCATCCATTACATGTCGCGAAATCAGCTACAAGCATTGATCAATTATCTCATGGTAGATTACTTTTAGGTGTGGCTTCTGGAGATCGGTTTGATGAATATCCTGCAATGGGAATTGATTATGAAAAAAGAGGCGAATTGTTTAAAGAATCTTTCAATTATATTAGAAACGTTCAGAGAGATTTTCCAACTTTTAGCTCCAATAACTACGGAAACTTAACTGGTACCATAGATATGCTTCCAAAACCAACGTCGCATAAAATACCGATGCTAATGACAGGAAGTAGCAGGCAATCCTTAAAATGGAATGCCCAATATGCAGATGGATGGATGAATTATCCTAGAGACCTTTATACTCAAAATAATACCATAAGACAGTATAGAGAATTAGTTGCTGAGACAGGAAGTTTTGACAAACCCTTTATGCAACCTATGTACCTAGATATAATGGAAAACCCAAATGAAAAACCACAACCCATTCCACTTGGATTTCGATTAGGAATAAACCATTTAACCAGCTATTTAGATACTTTACGAGGTATTGGAGTTAACCATATAGCGTTAAATTTACGTTTTAACACTATGCCTTTAGATAAAGCGTTAGAGCAAATTGCTCAATATGTTTTACCAAAATTTCATAATAAGCAAAAAACAGAACACCATGCATAAACATATATTAATCACAGGAAGTACAGACGGAATTGGAAAATTAACAGCCTTAAAACTAGCTGAAGAAGGACATTTCATATATATCCATGGTAGGAGTGAAGCTAAATTAAATCAAGTTATTTCAGAGATTAAAGAGGCTTCAAGCAATGATAATGTTAAAGGTTTTGTTGCCGATTTTTCAGATTTAGATGCTGTAAAACTCATGGCAGAACAAGTAAAAAAGGAGATTCCTAAACTTGATGTTTTAATCAATAATGCTGGTATATTAAAAACCAAAGACACTTTCGCAGATAATGGATTAGATTACAGAATGGTAGTAAATTATTTAGCAACTTACACTTTAACTCATGCTATTTTAGATAATTTAAAGCAATCTGAAGCACCAAGAATTATTAATTTAAGTTCTGCTGCACAATCTACAGTAACAAAAGGGGTTTTAATTGGTGCGACTGCAGTTAATTCCAGCGAAGCTTATGCGCAAAGTAAATTAGCTTTAACCATGTGGAGTTTTTATTTAGCAAAGCAAGAGCCAAATATTACTATAATTGCTGTAAATCCAGGGTCATTATTAAACACAAAAATGGTTAAGGAAGCTTACGGTCAACATTGGTCTCCAGCAGATAAAGGTGTAACTATACTGTACGATTTAGCAACGGATTCCAGTCATGTAAATAAGTCAGGACACTATTTTGACAACGATAAAGGAAGTTATAGCAACGCTCATCCTGATGCGTATGATGAAGTTAAAATACAGCAACTTATTGATGATACTAATACTTTTTTACTATAACAATTCATCCCAAACACATGACAGTTTGGTAACCTAAAATTTATAAGTCTCACAATCTTAAATATATTTGTTCTGTAAATAAAAGATAGCAGAAATTAGTATTTTAAGGTATCATGACACACACCAAAACAAAACCCTCTAAAGGCAAACAGATTTTCAGAATACTATTATTTGTTGGGACGTTTGTGTCCTTATGGTTTGTCCCATGGATTTTAGTAAAAGCGTGGATTTTACCTTTACCAGATACAGTACAAGAGCAGGTCAACCAAACGTTAAGCTATGGTTTTGATGGTGTTATTGTTTATGTGGACCAAGCCGGAAAACCACCAGCAACGTATACAGCAGGTTACCATAATACTACACAAAAAATACCAGCCAAACCCAATGCTTTATTTAAAATAGCCAGTATCAGTAAGCTGTATGTTGCGGTTGCTATTACTAAATTAGCCCATCAAAAACGTATAGACTTAGACAAAACGCTTGCAGATTATTTCCCAGAACTTGTAGGAAGAATAGAATATGCAGAAGACATCACCATACGCATGCTAGTACAACACCGAAGTGGCATCCCTAATTTTACGGACAGTCCAGAGTTTTGGAGCAACCAACCCAATACTAATATAGACGTGCTTCAATATGTGCTAGATAAACCAGCCAACTTTAAGCCCAATACAGATTATGGCTATTCTAATACCAATTATTTATTACTATCAAGACTCATTGAGCAAGTAACAGGACGTCCACGTTTTGACTATTTTAAAACCGAAATTTTAAACCCTTTGGAACTAAAAAACACTTACGCATCACTGGATGACGTTAACTTAGACGAGGTGATGAGTGGCTATTATGTTGGTATAAATAAGGACTTTAAAACCCAGAATGAAGGCATGATGTTAGCAACTGCAGCAGATGTTGGTAGTTTTTTAAGAGCGTTAAATGATGGCACACTACTTAATAAAGCCGAAATGAATTTGTACAGCTCACTGTACCAGTTTAATCATGGTGGATTGGCAGCAGGTTACCAATGTCTAGCAGAATACCATAAAGATATAGATGCGGTTGTTGTACAATTTATGAATACCACCGATTTTGAAGGCTACCAATGGAATTTGTTAGAGATTACACATAGTCGTGTGGTGAAGATTTTGCGAAAGGATAGGAAGCTTTAGAGTGTAATTTCAAAAAGTTTATTTAGCAATATCTTTTATTTAATCCTAATAAATTAATATCTTATATTAGTTTTAATAATATTTAAAAGTAAGTAATATGGATATTAAAGAATTCGATAAACTTGTATATGATATTTTAGGTTGGGGAGTCATAACATTTGTGATATTTATCATTATTTTAATAATATTTTTTATTTTAAAAGTAAATAATTCTGATAAAAGATTTAAAACCACTAATGCTCTAGGTGAAAAAAAAATCGAAAATAATGTAAGCTATATTAGTAATGGAAATAGATTTGTAAATGATGAATTGATAAATAAACAAAGAAATAAAAGTATTATTCCAGGTAAATATGGAGAATTTTATAACCATAAAACTGAAAAATTTGAAAAGGATTCATTGCTTGGAAATTTAAATACAGAAAATGGATTTGATTCACAAACTGGTAAATTCCAAAAAGAGGATGAATTGTTTGGAGTCAATGTTGATACAGGTAAAAGATTAGATTTCGAGAGTGGAAAAATATATAAAGACACTTTATTAGGTGAAGTTGAAACTGGGACAAGAATTAATCAAGAAACAGGAGAAATTGAAAAAGATGGTCTTTTTGGATATGAAAAAACTGGTGAACGAATAAACCCTAATACTGGTAAACGTGAAATAAATGGTCTTTTTGGTTGGAAAGAAAAATAACAATTAATTTAATTCAAACTTTAAATTTACCTTGTTATTTAACATGAGCTTTACTCAATTACGCAAAATTTAATAGCCATAATTAGCTATTACTGATTATTCTATAATTAGTTTTAGTAAATGTCATTGTATTGCACATAATTATCCACAGGATCATTATATACAATAGTATGTAAAATACCGCCCAAAAGCGCTATTATACTAATTGTTGTAAAATGTACTATAATTTATATTATGTAAAATAGAGTTTTGATAAAGAAACTCTCACTTCCAAGTTGTATTAAAAAAAATGATACTTAATCTGTATTTTTAATAGTATGTAAAATAGAATTAATTGAGTAACCTCTCACTTTTAGTAACTTCTCTGTTTAGATTTGTATAACTATATATAATTGTAATCCTTTAATTAACAAACTTGTTGGACGGTTTTTATTTCAATAATTTCTGCTAACTGACTTTTACTAATTGGTTTGTTAATAATACTATCCATACCTAAATCAAAACAGCGTTGTTTGACTTCGCTTATTTCTAACGCTGTTAACGCAACTATTTTAGTATTCGGTTTGATGGTTTTAATCTTTTCTGTGGCTTCAAAACCATTCATTATAGGCATATTTAAATCCATTAGGATTAGGTCAAAGTTGTCTTCCTCGCAAGCTTTAACTGCTTCTAAACCATTTTTTGCTATTTTACAATCATGACCAATAGATAATATAAGTTTTTGAGTGACCATTTGGTTAATTTTGTTGTCTTCTACTACCAGTACTTTTAATGGTTTTAAGTTTTGTTCAAATTGTAATTCTTTGGCCTGTTGATTAGAAACCTCAAAAGCAATTCTAAAACTAATTACTGTACCGTGATGTTCTATGCTACTTAGTCTAATTTTACTATCCATTTTTTCTAGCAAGTATTTTGCTATTGGCAACCCTAAACCTGCACCATAAGAAGTGTTTTCGTCTTTTACTGCTTGCTTAAAGTTTTCGAAAATTAACTCTTGTTTCTCTAATGGTATCCCAATGCCTGTATCGGATATTTTAAAAAGCAAAGTTTCGCTATTCTGATCGATTTGTTCTTTAATAATATGAACTTTTATGCGACCATTACTTGTAAATTTAATAGAATTACCTATAATATTAATTAATATTTCTGATAGCCTAAAACCATCTGTATAATAGAGTTTATTTAGGCTTTTTGGTATGGTTAATTCTAGTGTATTGCCTTTTTCTTCTGCTTGAAATTTAAGCGAATCTATTATATTATTAATTAGTGTATATAGGTTAACATTAGTTTTTTGTAGCACAATATTTTCTGATTGGATATCGCTTATTCTTAAAATATTATTGACTAAATTTTTAAGGTGGTCTCCAGAAAATTGTAACGATTGTAGTAAACTAGAATGCTTACTATTAACCTCCTCATCTTCCATTAACATGGATGTTATTCCAATTACACCATGCAAAGGTGTTCTAAGCTCATGACTAATATTGGAAATTAATTCCGATTTTAATTGTGTAGCTTTTTCAGCTTTATTTTTTTCTATTTTTAATGCAGCATTTTTAGCTTTAAGTTCTCTTTTCTTTTTATTGCTTTTATATCTGTAAAAGAAGAAAAAAACAATGATAATAGCAGTTAATACAGATAATACTATAATTAAAGTGTTTTTATAATTAGCTTCTGCTAGCTCTGCTTGGTATTTAGAAACTAATAATTCTTGCTCAAATTCTTTTAGTTTAAAATTGGCATTAATTTGATTAATCTGCTTTTGGGCTTCTGCTTCTACAAAAATGCTTTTATTTTTCTGAATAAATCGCAGTTGTTCTAACGCTTTGTCTAATTGTCCTTGTGCTTCAAAAATGTCACATTTAGCATGACTTATATTAATAATATCATTGTAAAATTGATTTTTTTGTGCAATGTCTAATGCTTTGTCATAATATTCTAAAGCAGTATCATATTGTTTGATTTGTTTATAATGATCGGCATAATTAACAAATAAAGTTAAGCTATAAACAGATGGAATCTCTTCCAGTTTTTGATAATGCTCCTCTCCTATTTTTAGGTATTCTAGAGCTTTAGTGCTTTTATTGTACTCTGTGTACATGGACGCCATATTCATAGCGTTTATAAAAATGCTAGAATGACTGTTTAATTTTTTTGTGTATTTAGATGCTTCCTCAAAATAATATATAGCTTTATCTATATTATTATAGTGTGTTGATTGTACATTACCTAAACCATTTAATGCAGCAACCCTTGTAAAGTTGTTTTTTGAGGATTTTGCAAAACCTAATGCCAGTTTAAAATATTTTTCTGAATTAGCATAATCTTCTGCAATTAAATAACTATTACCCAAACAAGCATACGCTTCGCTTTTTAGGCTTTTATCTTCTATATTGTATGTTAAATCAACTGCTTGTGTAGAAAAATTAAGCGCAGACTCAAAGTTATTAGCATTAATATTTGTTTTAGCAAGATCTAATAACTTATTTATACTATCTGTAAAAACGCGTTGCTGATAGGTGTTTGTCTGAGAAAACACTACTGTGTAACAAAACACGAAAAACAGGAAAATAATCTTTTTCTTCACATCAACTGGTTAAGTAAATTTTAAATAGCTCTGGGATACTAAAATTAAACAAATAAAATTGTTTAAGAAATAATTATACACTTTCTTTTAAAAAAAACTAAAGTTAAGTGTTTAATATTGAGTATTTAAGCTATCAAATTGAAATTAATATTCTACTTGTGTTTCTATAATAATCTTTATAATTTTTTTTAACATATTAACATTAAAACAAAAAAGGCTACTTAATTAAAAGTAGCCTAATTGAGGGAGTGAGGGATTTGGGTAGGGATTATATAACTTAATATATAATTGTTCCATTCCCTCTAAACATAACGTCTTTGTTTTTGCCTTTTTTCTTAAACTCGACGTCATAAAAAGTGCCTTTTGTGGCACTAATAACTAGCTCTACTTCGGTAATGTCTTCATCACCATACATATTTTTTATTACTTTTTTTATTGCTTCTGGCAAATCGTCTTTATTTATACTAGTTTCGGTTTCTATCCATTGTCCATTTGGACTAAAATCTGCCCTGTATTTAACACCTTTCTTTTTAAAATGTGCTTCATAATTTCCATTAGAATCTGTTTCCCAATCTGGGTCGTTTTCTCCTGGATATTTAGCTTCAAAATTACTTTGAACCTCTTCTGGTACTTGACTGTTTGCCTTTTGTTGGCAATTAAATAGTACTAATACAATAAAGATGTATTTAAAATTTCTCATATATTATTTATCTGTTGGTTGGATTGCTGCAATTTGCATCTCGCTATACATGTTGTCTTCTTTTAAGTCTTTTAATTCTAAATTAAAAGTCTCTCCAACATGATTATTTTGTTGTAATGGATCTAGTACTTTACTTGCTTTTAATCCTTCTACAATAACAACATTGTCATTAGTATCTGTGAAATAAAATATATCGCCTTCAAAACCATCAAAAATAACGTCCTTAGTTAATTTGATATCTACTTTGCTTGATGTAAAGTTGTCTTTTGGTATTACTAGTGTCGTCACTAAAACAAATATCAAGCTGAATATTATATGTGTAATTTTCATAATTAAATATTTTTTAAGGTTAGTAACTTACTAGTACAAAGATGATTATATACTTGACAAATTGTATTATACAATTTTTAGGGATTGTTATAGGATTTACAGATTTAAAATCATTTTAATCACTTTCTACTACATCAAGAGGCTGGATCTCGCTTTTTATTTGTTTATACAATTCTAACTGTGGTCTGGTTAAAATATCGCCCATTTCTGCAGTTTCTTTTTGTTGCATATTAAATAATTTAATTAGCTTTTCTTTTCCTTTATAATTAGATTCAATTTTACTTCTTGTGATCAAAAATTCTTCTACTTTTTGTTCGAATAGTAAAAATTGATCTGCATCTAAGGCTAATTGTTTATTGTATGCATTTGTTATACGTTGTGCTTCTTTATCAAAAACGTCAGTATTGTTTTGGGTGTAAATGTCTTGAGAATAGCCAAGGGTAGTTAAACTAAATAAAACCATGTAAATAATCTTTTTCATAACAATATTTTTTAGGGTTTGTTTTGCTTGTTGCAAATGTCTAAAATATTAAAGCTAAGTGTCTTACATAATTTTTAGTTCTGATTATATGATTTTCATTTTAATGTAAAAAAAAACACAATGGTTACATTGTGTTTTTTAATTTAAAGGTATTTAAGTATTAAAGTTTATTACCATATATATCTAATTGGACCACAGGTTTACCAAGTTGTTTGACCTGCTCAAACTGTGTGGCTTTATCACCAACCACTAGATAAACCATATCTTCTTCTGTAATATATTTATCAATAATGGCTTTGTAGTCTGCTAAGGTCATATTAATCAATTCGTCTTGATCTTGATCTAAAAAGTTATTGGATTTATTGTATTTACTTATACGTCTTAATATACCTAATTGTGCACCAAGACTCTCATAAGCTCTGGTATTACCTTTTAGAATCTTGTTTTTTGTTAGCTCGACTTCGGTATCTGTAAAACTATTTTTATAGTCGTTAACCATATCTTTTATAATCTCTAGAGATTTTAAAGTGGCGTTAGCACGAACGCTTGTTCTGATGGTAAACGGACTAACAGCCTCTCGTTCTGTAATCCCTGAATAAGCTCCGTAAGTATACCCTTTTCCAATTCTTAAGGTCTGAAATAATCGACCACTAGAACCTCCTCCTAAAATCTCGTTTGCAAAATCAAGGTTATTAGCTTCTTCATCTTTTGCAGAAAGAGCTAATTTACCAATATATAAAACCGATTGTTTAGCATCTGGTACATCAACAAAATATAGGGTACCTCCTGTGTTTTTTGGTTGTACATCTACATTAGGAATGGTAATGCGCTCCCCTTTCCACTCTTTTAAAGGTTTTAAAGCCTCAACTGTTTGCGATTGATTAATCGCTCCAGCAATATGAAAAGTGGCTTCTTTTGGTGAAAGGTTTTTGTAATACGCTTTTAAGTCGTCTATAAAAATATCCTTAGTACTTTCTAAAGTACCAGCTCCATTGATACCAAAACGACTATCGTGACCATAAATTAATTGGTCATACACATTAGATGCAATTGCATTTGGATTAGCCTCGCTACCTTTTAAACTGGTTTCTAACGCTTGTTTTAATCGGTCAAATTCTTTTTGATCCCAACGTGGTTCTAATATAATTTCTTTGACTAGTTTAATGGTTTCGTTTAAATTTTTAGTTAAACACGATCCAGTAATATGTAAGTCTTCACTAGAACTATACATATTGATACGTGCACCTAACAAACCAATAGCTTCTTCTAAGTCTGCTGCAGTCTTAGTTTTTGTTCCTTGCATCATTAAATCGCTAAATAAATTAGCAACACCCTCTTTTCCTTTAGGGTCTAATAATTGTCCACCAGGAATAGTAATATCAAATTGTACTAATGGTACTTCATTATTTTCAATTCCATATAACGCCATCCCGTTATCTAGCTCTCCTTTCCAAATCTCTGGAGATTTAAAGACAGGTAATTCGCCAAAAGGAGGCTCGCTTCTATCATACTTACTTGGTGTTTTCTCGTAAACTGCTTCTTCACCTTGACTAACTTCTTCATTAGCTACATCTTGCTTCACCTCTTCAATCCAAACGGTTGCTTGTTTGCTATCTGCAACCGCTAAATCCAATTGTCCTTTTGGGACTACACTAGTCATAACATAGTTTTTGTCTTTAATATATTGTTTATAAACACGCATGATGTCTTCTGCGGTGACAGCATTAGTTAATTTAGCACGTTCTGTAATAAAACCAGGATCACCTTTAAACTCGTTATCCTGCACTAATTGAAACGCTTTATTTAACACAGTGCTAACTCCTTGGTATAAGTTAGTCTCTAGTTCTGCTTTAATACGTTTTAAATCGTCTGTATTTACACCATCTGTTTCAAAACGTTCTATACCTTCTTCAATTGCAGCTTTTACTTCGTCTAAGTCTGTTCCTGCATTGGCACGTACTCTAAACACAAACTCACCAGCTAACTCACTACTATTTTGATAAGTTCCAACTCGAGGTGCTAATTTTTGTTCTTCAACAATCACATTGTATAATGGCGATTTTTTGCTTCCGCTTAGCATTTCGCCTAAGATATTCAGTGCATAAGAATCTTTGTGATAATTTTTAACGGTTGGATACACCATTCTAAGTTCTGGTAGCTTTGCAAAATTATCTTCAAAGTATAATGACTTGGTATTGTCTAAAACAACTGGATCTATATTTAGCTCTTCAACATCTGGTCCACTTGGAATTTCTCCAAACCACTGCTCTACTAGCTTTTTGGTTTCTTCAACATCAATATCTCCAGCAATAACTAAAGACGCATTTTTAGCGCCATAAAATTGCTTATAAAACTCTTTTACATCATCAATAGTTGCTGCTTGTAAATCTGGTAAAGCACCAATAACAGTCCAACTGTAAGGATGTCCTTCAGGGTATAAGTTTTTTCTAATAATTTCATCTGTATAGCCATATGGCGCATTATCAACACGTTGGCGTTTTTCGTTTTTAACTACTTGTTTTTCGCGTTCTAAAGCAGCTTCGGTTACAGTATTAATCATATAACCAAATCGATCTGAGTCTATCCACATAATTTTTTCAAATGCATCTTTTGGCACGACTTCATAATATACGGTGTAGTCGTTTGATGTACCACCATTACGACTTCCACCCCATTCTGGAATCATTTTTCGGTTAGCACCAACAGGTACGTTTTCTGAATCGTTAAAAGACATATGCTCGAAGAAGTGAGCGAATCCTGTTTTTCCTGGTTTTTCTCGGTTAGACCCTACATGCATTAAAGTTGCGACAGCTACTATAGGATCTGAGTGATCTTCATGTAAAATTACTTCTAAGCCATTATCCAATGTGAATTTTTCGTAATCGATTTTGAAATCGTCTGTGCTGTTAGATGTAGACGAATTATTTGTACCACACGAGAATAGAATTAAGATAGTGATGACAAATAAGAATTTTAGTGTACGCATAGTATTATAGTTTTTTTGATTGCGGTTTAAAGATAATCAATAAAAAAACAGCTTTGAAACACTCAAAGCTGTTTTTGATTTTAAAAAATTAAATTAATTATTAATTGGATTGTTTGATAAACTTTTTCTGAAGTCTATTTCCGTCTAATACTATTGTGAATATATATTCACCTTCAGGTAATTTAGTCACGTCTACGCTTAGACTGTTATTACTTTTAGTTACTATAAATTCTTTAGAAATCACAGTTGTACCTCTAATATTACTTATGAAATACTTAGCTTTTCCATGAGTTTGACTAACTAAATTAATGTTTAATTCAGTTTTTGCAGGTACTGGATATAAATCAATAGTATTAACTTGTCCAACTCGATCATCATCGTCATCATCGTCATCATCGTCATCATCATCATCATCATCATTACAAGGTAATGGATTGCTAGGAGCTGGAATAGTTTCGCAAATAGTACTAGGATACCAATCGACGTATTTTTCTGATTTTATTTTATATTCAGAAATAAACAGTCCCATCATTGTCGTGTGGTTATTGCTATATCCTTTAACATGTAATTCCTTTTGAGAATAAATATTAGCATCTATGGTTGTACCTCTATCTATTTTAACTTTTTTCTCTACATAGAATACAACACCATATCCATTACTATCGATTAAACAATTGTCATTAACATCCATATCGTAATCTATCATAACAGAACATGATTGGTTAAATATAATAGTTGCACCATCCTCTAAATCTAATTTATGAATGTATACCTCTGGCATATCTATAATTAATGTTCCATTCTTTTTGATTTTTACATCATCATACGTATCAGAATTAATGGTTATTGTTTGATTTTCTGGAACGGTTAAATCAATTTCACAATCATCATCTGCAGTATTATAATAGAATGTTGGTAATGTTACCGAAGCATTATCAAATATACTTTGCTGTATGTAGCTTGAATTATCAGTATCTATTTGATCGGCTTTAACAAAACTAAAGACTGAACTGTCATCTCTAACCTTAGCTTTTTTGCCATTATTGATAACTCCTACTCCTCCACCATTTACTGTGGTCTCTTTTAGATAGATTTCTTTATTGGCTAACATAATGTAACCCGATAAGTTGTCTGAAGGAACAGCAGTAGACATATAACTTGAAGTTGTTGTACATCCGCTATTACCTGTTACAGAAACAGTATAAGTATTGTTATCAGAAACTATAATCGAGCTATCGGTACTTCCATTAGACCAACTATAGCTAATTGAACTAAAGTCTGAAGCATTTAACACGTCTACTGTTAATTCTGCTACACCTTGACAGAAATCTCCAAGAGGTGATTCAGTAATAACAATATCAGGTAGTCCAATTACACTAGGATCATCTCCATCTACTAATCCGTCACAGTTATTGTCAATTCCGTCACACACTTCTGGAGCACCAGGATATGAGTTTGCATCTGAATCGTCGCAATCGCCTTGACACGCTGTGAATCCATCACCATCTTGGTCGAAACCTTCGTCGATGTTTCCATCACAGTTATTATCTATTCCGTC
>NZ_QLLO01000009.1 GCF_003259525.1 Olleya aquimaris | reverse complement strand
CCACAATTACCTCTTACATATACTTCATACGCTGTACTTGGTGTTAATCCTGTTGCTGGGTATGGTGCATTTAATGTCGTAACTGTTCCATCTGTGGTTGGCACACCTGTTCCTGCTGGTTGTACCCAAATTTGCCACTCGGTTTCTGTACCTCCTGCATTCCATGAGATGTCTGCAGTACTATCTCCAGTTGTTGTTGCTGTTAAACCTGTAATATCTGGACAGGTTGGAGGCGCTTGTGAGGTTACTGTTGGAGAATTTATACAAAATCCCCATCCCCAAATGCCACCATCATCATAAAATAAACGGTATTTAAATCCTGATAATTGTGTCGCAGTAAAGCCTGCAATGTTTAATTGTTCTGAGGTAAAAGCTTCTGTTGTACCAGAACAAAAATTATCTGTTGGTGCTCCAGCAGTGTCTGCTTGTATTGGTGCTCCCCATGGATTCCATGTGCCTGCATCTGCATCCCAATACTCTGCACCAATAGCATCTGCACTTATCCAATTAAAAACATAATCAAAATCTACAAACAACCACGTCTCTCCAGCAGTAAATGCTGCAGTCAAATCTATGATTGGTGATTCTGCTTGGATATTATCCGAACTGGTACTACCAGCATCATCATCGTCAAATGCAAAGTTTGCGGTAGTAGTTGGATCTGCTTCAAAAGCTGCAGGAGCTGTGTTGTAAGTTCCTGTAACTGTCCAGTTGGTATTTGGCCAATTGGCTGGCTGATTAAGTACTTGTGAATTAGCTTGCCAGCCTATTAATGACAGTAGCAAGGCTAAAAATAAGGTAGTTTTTTTCATTATGAGGAATAAATTAATTAGTCTCCTAAACTAAAAAAAAATCACATTGAAAAAGATTAAAGAATGTTATAATAGATTAACGACCTTAATTACCGACAAAAAGTGTTAACAACACCAGTAAAAACTTACATGATTTTAAGGTGCTGGATTTGGAATTATTGCATGTATTTTATTGATCTCTTCCAGTATGTTTTCTGATAAATCTAGGTGAATACTATCAATATTTTCTTTAAGTTGCTGAAGAGATGTTGCACCAATAATATTACTGGTTACAAAGGGTCTTTGATTAACAAATGCTAAAGACATTTGCGCAAGTGACAAATTATTTTTTTCTGCTAATTCTAAATATTTTGTTGTAGCTAAAGTAGATTGTTCACTGCTGTATCTTGCAAACCTTGGAAACAGCTTTAGACGTGCGTTTTCACCTGCTGTGTTTTTAATATATTTTCCAGACAATACACCAAAAGCCATAGGAGAATACACCAACAATCCGATTTGTTCTCTCATAGATATTTCTGCCATGTCACCTTCATACACTCTGTTTAAAAGTGAGTATGCATTTTGAATGGTTACTGGTCTTGGTAGATTATTGTTTTTAGATTCTTCTAAATAACGCATGGTTCCCCATGCTTTTTCGTTTGAGATACCAATTTCTCTAATTTTACCTTCTTTTTTTACTTGTTGTAAAGTTTCTAAAATTTCTTTGAAATTATCTTTCCAAGGGTCGTTTGGATTGTGTTTATAATCTCTTTCTCCAAAGGTATTGGTTTGGCGTTCTGGCCAATGTAATTGATATAAATCTATATAATCTGTTTGCAATCTTTTAAGCTCTAAATTTACTGCTTCGTTAATTGCCGATTTTGAAAATCCTGTTGTACGTATGTGAGCTGTATAATCTCCTGTTCCTGCTATTTTAGAAGCTAATACTAAGTCTTCTCTTTTTTTGTTTTTTAACCAATTTCCAATAATTTGACTAGTTCTTCCAGAGGTTTCTGCTGTTGCTGGCACTGGATACAGCTCTGCTGTGTCAATAAAATTTACACCTTGATCTACAGCATAATCTAATTGTGCATGCCCTTCTTCTTGGGTGTTTTGATTACCAAAGGTCATGGTACCTAAACAAATTTTACTGACTTTAATATCTGTGTTTGGAAGTGTTGTATATTTCATAAGGTATTGGATAGAATTTTTAACAAATATAAAAAGACCTTTAGTTTGTTTTTTAACTAAAGGTCTAAAAGTTTGTTAAGGTTTGCGTTAGGGATAGTAGCGGTTAGCTTTTGGCGAGCGTATGCTTCGAGCCAAAACTAGTAGCGAATAGCCCGACCCTTGTGGTAACGCCCAATTAGTTATTTAAAAGATTTGTAATCTTATCTAACTTTGGAGTTAATATAACCTCTATACGTCTGTTTTTGGCTTTACCCTCTGGAGTTGTATTTGGTGTAATTGGTGCAAACTCTCCGCGTCCAGCAGCAGTAAGATTTTCGGCTTTTATATTAGGGTTTTCCTGTAGTATAGCGACAATTGCTGTTGCACGTTTTGTGGATAGATCCCAGTTGTCTTTTATATTTCCGTTTGGTGGATATGGTGCATTGTCTGTGTGACCTTCTATAAGCACAGAAATCTCTGGGTTATCCCCTAAAACGCTTCCTAATTGTTTGACTGCCTGACGACCTTGTGTGCCTACTGCCCAGCTACCAGATTGGAACAATAGTTTGTTTTCCATAGAAACGTACACTTTACCATTGCGTTGCTCTACGGTTAATCCTTTACCTTCAAAATCTGTTAATGCACTAGAAATGGCATTTTTAAGTGCTGTCATCTCTGCTTCTTTAGAGGCAATAATACGTTCTAAATCTGCAACGCGCTGCGAGCGTGATTCTAACTCTTTTTTTAGCTGTTCTAAACGTGTGTTTTCTGCTGCTAACGCTTGCTCTTTAGCTTCTAACTGCGCTAACAACTCTCTGTTTTTTTGAGTATTTGCAGCAATAGCAGAACTACTATTAGCATCTAGCGCATCGTAAGAGGCTTTTAAATTATCGTACTTGCTTTGTATTGCTGCATAGTCTGTTTCAAGTTGATTTTTTCTTGCTAGTGCATCATCATATTTTGAGGCTAATACTGTTAAATCATTTTCTAGACTATTTTTCTGGTCTAGTAAATCCTGATTTTCTTGAGTAAGGGTTTTATTTTCCTTTTTAAGGTCTGCATATTTTCCTTCTAATTCTTTATAAACCTTAGGGGATACACAGCTAGTTAAACATATAGCTAGTAAGATAATTGCGATGTTACTTTTCATATTAATAATATTTGGGCTTTAGTTATAAATCTAATTCTAATAAAATTGGACAATGGTCGCTATGTTTAGCTTCTGGTAATATAACTGCTCTTTTTATTTTTTGTTGTAATGGTTGGCTAACCATTGCATAATCTAATCGCCAACCTTTATTATTTGCTCTGGCATTTGCACGATAACTCCACCAAGAATATTCTTGACGTTCTGGATTTAGGTATCTAAACGAGTCTATAAACCCGCTATCTATAAAATTACCTAACCATTCACGCTCTTCTGGTAAAAATCCAGAAACACCTTTCATTTTTGGATTATGGATATCGATTTCTTCGTGACAAATATTATAATCTCCACAAACTATTAAGTTAGGTAATTGCTCTCTTAAATCGTTTAAATAATTATGAATCATATTCATATATTCAAACTTATGTGCTAACCTTGCGTCATTAGTCCCAGAGGGTAAATACATACTCATAATAGACACGTTGTCGTAATCTACCCGAAGGTTTCTACCTTCAAAATCCATAGACTCTATTCCAGTACCAAACTCGACATGATTGGGTTTAGTTTTACACAAAATAGCCACACCACTATAGCCTTTTTTTTGAGCACTAAACCAATAATTAAATTTATATCCAGCGTCTAAAAACAGATCTAAATCCAGCTGGTCTTCCATTGCTTTTATCTCTTGTAAACAAACCACATCTGGATTAGCACTTTTTAACCAATCTATAAATCCTTTGTTGATTGCTGCACGTATTCCGTTTACGTTATATGAGATTATTTTCATGCTTATGTTATTTGTTTCTGCTAAATTAAATAATGCTTTACTTTTACAAGATGAATTACCTCCTTTTTAATCAAAAAATATTAACAAAATAAACCTCTATTTTTGGTGTTATACTTGTAGATGAAATCAACCCTTACTTGTTTCTTTTTTTTATTTGGAATTTTTGCGTTTGCGCAAGAACAAACTAGTGGGTTAAAACAAAAAACTGTTGCTGTAAACAATAGTATCCAAATAGATAGTGTAAGCATCAATTCTAACGGTTTTAAAATAGAAACCAAACAAGGCGTTGTATTGGATTCTACTCACTATAGTGTAGATTTTGGAACTTCCATTATAACTATTCTAAAACCTATTGAAGCAGATTCAATTATTATTAATTACCGTAATTACCCCAAATTTTTAACTAAAACTTACAAGCAATTTGACGAGCGTGTTATTGTTGAAAGCACAGACAATATTAATAAATTAGTTAAACTAACACAGTCTAATACTACCCAAACTTATACACCTTTTGACGGGTTAACCACTTCTGGTAGTATTAGTCGTGGAGTCACAATTGGTAATAATCAAAACTCGGTTTTAAATAGCGAATTAGACTTGCAAATAACTGGAAAACTCAATGATAAAGTTTCGCTTCGCGCTAGCATCCAAGACGCCAATATCCCTTTGCAAGAAAGTGGATATTCCCAACGTTTGGATGAGTTTGACCAAGTGTTTTTAGAATTGTTTTCTGACGATTGGGCGATTAGAGCTGGAGATATTGATTTGATAAATGACCAATCTTATTTTGCATCATTTACTAAGCGTGTACAAGGGTTACAGGTTAAAGCTAAGTTTGGTGACGACAATCAACAAACTAACGTTTTTGCATCTGGTGCATTAGTACGTGGACAGTTTACCAACTACCAATTTACTGCTCAAGAAGGTAATCAAGGTCCTTATAAATTACAGGGTCCTAGTGGTGAATTATTTGTATTAATTGTCTCTGGAAGCGAAACCGTTTATGTTAATGGAGTGGCTTTAAAACGAGGTGAAAATGAAGATTATATTATCGATTATAATGCTGGCGAATTATTATTTAACTCTACTTATCCAATTACCTCTGAAATGCGAATTAGTGTAGATTTTCAGTACTCTGAACGCGATTATTCTAGAATCATCGCTTTTGGAGGTGGACATTATAAAAGTGAAAAACTAAAAATAGGCGCTTCTGTATATTCTGAAAATGACTCAAAAAACAACCCTTTACAGCAAAATTTATCTGAAGCTCAAGCCTTAATTTTAAGTGAAGCTGGAGATGATATGCAACTTATGGTTGCACCTTCTGAAGTGCCAGAAACCTATAATGAAAACCGGATTTTATACCGAAAAGACTTGTTTAATGGTGAAACCATTTATGTGTTTTCTAACAATCCTGATGACGAATTATTTAGCGTGAATTTTACTTTGGTTGGTGACAACCAAGGCGATTATATTTTAACCTCTACCAATGCTATTAATAATATTTATGAATTTGTGGCACCAGTTGGTGGAGTTAAACAAGGTAATTATGCACCAATTGTACAATTGGTAGCTCCAACTTTATTGCAAATTGCTGTTGTTAATGGTGAATATAATCCTTCAGCAAAAACAAATGTAAGCTTTGAAATTGCTGCAAGTAAAAACGACCTTAACTTGTTTTCTAGTATTGATGATGGCAATAATACGGGTTTTGCAGGTAAAATATTGGTAGAACAAAACCTAATTAAACACGATAGCTTATGGAATGTGAATGCTTTTGTAGATGCCGATTATATCCAACAAGACTTTAAAACCATCCAACGATTATACGCTCCTGAATTTAATAGAGACTGGAATTTAAGCCAAACCAACTCAAACTTATTAAATTCTAATTTAGGAAATCAAAGTTTGGTTTCTGGTGGATTTAAAGCGTTTCATTCTAAAAAAGGAATAGCAAATTATAGTTTTCAGCATTTAAATTATTCGGATAATTTTAATGGAAATAGACATAATTTATCTGCCAATTTAAATTTTGATAAGCTAAGATTATCAACTACAACAAGTGTTTTAAAAGCTAATGGTAGTGACAATACGTCTAAATTTTTTAGAACCTACAATAAAGCAATTTATGCTTTAAAAAAGCAATGGGTTGGTACAGGTTTTTCTGCTGAAGAAAATAAAGAACGTGTTAAAGAGACACAGCAATTTACAGATTTAACACAGCGTTTTACTGCTTACCAAGCGTTTACTGGAGTTGGAGATAGTACCAACGTTTTTGCTGAAGTAGGTTATAAATATAGGGTCAACGATAGTGTTAGAGTTAATAAATTACAACGTGTCAATAGTTCTAACACCTATTATTTAGATTCTAGATTATTAAAAAATGACAAGACTAATCTGTCTTTATACGTTAATTATAGAACTTTAAAAAATGAAGATGACACACAAGAGGATGAAAACTCATTAAACTCGCGTTTATTATTTAGTCAACGTTTTTTAAAAAACGGAATCCTTTGGAATACAGCTTTTGAAACCAATTCTGGAACCTTACCTCAGCAAGATTTTACTTATGTGCAAGTCGAACCTGGACAAGGTGCTTACACATGGATAGACTACAACAGTAATGGTATACAAGAGTTAGAAGAGTTTGAAATTGCACAATTCCAAGATCAAGGTGATTATATTCGAGTGCTTTTACCAAATCAAGTGTTTATAAAAACACACCAAAATAGACTAAGCCAAACTTTGACATTAAACCCTATAGATTGGGTTAATGCAACCAATAAAACTAAATTATTCTTTTCTAAATTTTATAATCAAACTAGTTATTTAATAGATCGAAAAATTAGGCGAAGTGGAGATAATTTTGATTTAAATCCGTTTAAAAAAGATGAAGAGAACCAACTTGGATTGACTTTAAACTTTAGAAACGTCTTGTTTTTTAATCGCGGTAAACAACGCTATACAACTTCTTACACCTATTTATGGAATAGCAGTGAGAATACCTTAAGTTTTGGGTTTTTAGAAAATAATTTAACAAGTCATCAATTAAATTTTATTCATAAAATTAAAAACAGTTGGCTGGTTACTTTAACCTCTGCTTCAGAACAGCAGTTTAGTAATAGCGAAAATTTTAGTAGTAAAAATTTTGATATTGATACCGAAAAACTCAACCCTAAACTCTCCTATTTATTAAACGATAATGTACAGTTTGATGTGTTTTATCAATATACTAGTAAGCAAAACACTATTAATAATTTAGAGTCTTTGCAACAACAAAAATACGGTTTGTCTTTTGCGTATTCACCTAAAAACAATGCTCAAGCAGGAGCTATTTCTGGCGAGTTTAATATCTTTAATAATACGTTTGAAGGTAATGCAAACAGTCCTGTTGCCTACCAAATGCTAGAAGGTTTACAACCTGGTAAAAACATGACTTGGACACTATTAGCACAAAAAAAACTGACCAAGTTTTTAGATTTAAATCTAACCTATTTTGGAAGAAAGACCGAAACCAGTAAAACTATTCATACTGGAAATGTGCAGTTAAAAGCTTATTTTTAATTAATTACAGCTTTAACGCAACCTTTTACTACATTTATGATCTACCAAGGGTATGATTATCGATTAGTCATAACTTATAACTAAACACAAAAACTCTTATGAAAAAAACACTTTTAGTACTTACCTTATTATTTTCTACATTATTTGTAACTGCTTAAAATGATAGTATTGCCAATAATTTAAAGAACAACGAATTAAAGTTAAACGCTACTAACCTAATAGTTTTTTCATGGCTAGATGTAGGTTATGAGCATGTTTTAAATGAAGAGGCATCCGTAGGTGTTAATGTATTGATTTCTTTTAATGACAATGAAGATATAGACTTAGAAGAATATCGAAACTTTTCGATAACACCTTATTATAGACATTTTTTCTCTAAAAAATATGCTCAAGGTTTTTTTGTGGAAGGTTTTGGGATGTTGAATTCTACTAAAAACGAGTATGTTTTTGATTCTTTTACAAATCAAAGTGTGCAAGATGATAAAAATTATGTCGATTTTGCATTAGGGGTTTCTATAGGAGCAAAATTTGTAACTAAACGAGGTTTTATTGCAGAATTCTATTTTGGTATAGGTAGAAACCTATTTAACAACAGTAACCTTGAAGTTGTTGGTAGAGGCGGTATTTCTATTGGATTTAAATTATAAATCGATACCACATATAACATAAATAAAAAAAGCCTCTTCTAAACGAAGAGGCTTTTTAATATATATGTTTTTCTAAAATGAATTAGAAATTGTAACGTAAGCTTGCGTTGTAAGTTCTACCAACACCTAAGAAATATCCAAAAGCATCTCTTTGGTTGATATAAGCTTCATTAAATAAGTTGTATACGTTAGCTCTAAAAGTCATTCTGTTAGAACCTAAATCAAAGTTGTACGTTAAACCTGCATCAGCTAATGTGTAAGCTGGTAATCTAACAGATTCATACTTACTTCCAGCTAAAGCAGCTGCAGCAACATCTTCTACATCAACAAACTCATATAAATCAGTATAAATGTTATAATCCATATCTACTGATAAGCCTTTTGTTAATTTAGCTCTAAAACCAACACCAAAAGATGTTTGAGGTGCATTACCAATTTTTACATCTGTTAAATCTACTTTACCGTCTGTTATTAAAAACTGCCCAGTATCGTCATTTTGTAATGTATAAGGTGTTTCTCCATCGTATTTCCAATTTCCAATAGAACCATATCCTCTAAAGCTAAACGAAGAAGCTATTGGTCTGTATTCAAAATCAAATTCTACACCATTGTGTACTTGAGTTACATCTGTGATTCTATAGTTACCAAACTCATCATCACTATTTCCTAAGATACCATCAGCTCCTGGTAAATCTGTACCAAAACCTAAGAATCTGTTACCCCAAGTTGAAGAGTATACATCTAAGTTTATTCTCCACTCGCTACCTTTAAATCTGTAACCAGCTTCAAGTCCAACAATTTCTTCATTTTCAACTTCAGGCTCTACTAATCTGTTAGAATATCTGATGTCTGCAAAAATATTATCTAAGAAAGGTTGACGTGAAAATAAACCTGCATTACCAAAAATTGAATGTTGGTCATTAAATTTATAAGCTAAACCTCCTTTTACGTTATATCCTGTTTTGCTTATTTTTTCAGATTTTCCTAAACCATCTCCTCGTCCTGTAAAACGCCCCTCTCTTTGGTATGATTGAGTAGATAATGCACCTTGGAAGAATGCAGAAAAGCTATCTTGCTTATATTCTACTTGTCCGAAACTTCCAACATAGTTAATTGTTTCAGAATAATCTCTATCATATCTTTGATCTTCATCTGCAAAGTTAAATAATGCAGACCAAGGATTAGCTTCGAAGCTTTCTGTTAACACGTAATCACTTGGACGATCTGTTCTAAAGTTATCGTTATATCCTGTTAAACCTAAGTAATCATTTATTTGTCTAAAGTGGTCTCCAGTATAAGTTCTTCCATCTACACCAACGTTAAATGACCAATTGTCATTCATTTCAATATTTAAGTTAGATAATAAACCGTACCAGTTATGGTTGTTTACTGATGATCTTCTTAAATAAGAATCTCCAAAATTACCTACACCATTGTCTGCAGTAGCAATGTTGTTTTCTACAATTTGATCAAAGTCAATTTGTCCGTTAGAGTCATTTCTTACTCTACCACGTCCAAGTCCACCTGTTCCTCCACCACGTCCCCATGATGCATATAATACAGAAGATAATTCTAAACCATCTTTAATTTTATAATCCCAGTTTAAGTTAGCAACTGGCTTATGGTAATAGTTACGTCTTTCTGTGTAACGAGAACCGTCTAAGAATCCAGTATTTGGATTAAACTTTTCTCCGTACTCTTCATATTCTTCTAAATCACTAGAAAAATTTTGGTCGTGCCATTGTGGAGCACCAGTTAGTAAAAAGTTGAAAGCATGCTGATCGTTTGGCTTATAACCAACAGAAAACAAATAGTTTTGTCCTTGACCTGCTGTACCAATAGAATACTTTCTGTGAGCTTGCCAATGGTCTACTAATACTGTGTAAGCCCATCCGCTTTCTTTTAATCCTGAGCTGTAAGATACTGTAGCTTTACCGTAACTATCGTTACCACCTAATAATCTTACAAATCCACCTTCTTGATTATCTGTAGTTTTAGATACAATGTTTACCGTACCTCCAACAGAAGAGATAGCTAATTTAGAAGCTCCTAATCCACGTTGGATTTGAACTGCATTAGCAACATCACTCATACCAGACCAGTTTGACCAATACATTCTACCATCTTCCATACCATTAATTGGCTGTCCGTTTAATAAGTAAGCTGTATTAATTTGATCAAAACCTCTTAAAAATATTTGGCTATCTCCAAATCCACCTGCTTGGTTAGAAACATAGATAGATGGAGTGTTTTTTAAAGCTTCTCCAAACTCTACGTTACCAGCAGACTTTAATTGGATATCTTTCCCTCTAATTGTTGAAACAGCAACAGGTGTTTCTCTACCAGCAGCTAAATCAATAACTCCAGAACCAATAATAACTACTTCATCTAAAGCGTTATCTGGATTAAGAGAAACGTTTCCTAAATTTTTGTTACCATTAAATGGTATTGAAATTTTGTTGTAACCTACATAAGAAATTTCGATTACTCCAGAATTTGACTGAGTTGTTAAGGTAAATTTTCCGTCAAAATCTGAGGTTGTACCATTGGTAGTACCTTTTTCTACAACACTAGCACTAGGTAGTGGCGTGTTTAATTCGGCATCCATAATGGTACCTGTAATGGTACTTTGTGCCATAGTAAATGCAGAGCACATTAATGCTACTGCAAAAAACATCATTTTAATTGTGTGTTTCATTGTATTAAATTAAGATTTGTTAGTTTCTAATTTTGTGCAAAAATAAGACTAATTATAATTGTAACATTAACTTAAGGTTAACATTTTTACATAGGGCAAAGGTACAGATAGTTTTTAGCCTATTAAATATTTAATTATCAAAACTATAAACATAGTTTTTAACAATAATTAACTTAATTTTTTGTAGTGTTCTAATAAATTTAAAGTAGAAGCGTCATGATTGGCAAAAGCGTCCTCTTTAAATTCTTTTAAAATTTTGTTAGCCAGCTGCTTACCTAGTTCGACACCAAATTGATCGTAACTGTAAATATTCCAGATAATTCCTTGAACAAATATTTTATGCTCATACATTGCTATTAGTTTACCTAAGCTTTCTGGAGTTAGTTTTTCTATAAAGATTGTATTGGTTGGTTTATTGCCTTCAAATTCTTTAAATGGGAGTAAGGATTGTATTTTATCTTCAGATAAATTTTGAGTTTTAAATTCTGCTATTACCTCTTCTTTTGATTTGCCATTCAATAAGGCTTCAGTTTGGGCAAAAAAGTTAGACATTAATTTGTCTTGATGGTCTTGATTACCATGTAACGCTTTTGCAAACCCTATAAAATCTGCTGGAATTAGTTTTGTACCTTGATGGATTAGTTGAAAAAATGCGTGTTGCGAGTTTGTTCCTGGTTCTCCCCAAATAATAGTACCTGTTTGATAGTCTACAGGGTTACCATTACGGTCCACACTTTTTCCGTTACTTTCCATGATACCTTGTTGCAAATAGGTTGCAAACTGGGTTAGGTATTGTGTATAAGGTATTATTGCTTCGCTTTCGGCATTAAAAAAGTTATTGTACCACACACTTAATAATGCAAGAATTACTGGAATATTATTATCAAATGCTTCCGTATTAAAATGGATATCCATTTTATTGGCTCCTTCTAAAAGTGAATTGAAGTTTTTATAACCAATAGATAAACTTATTGTTAACCCAACTGCACTCCACAGTGAAAAACGTCCACCAACCCAGTTCCACATAGGGAAAATATTAGCTTCATCAATACCAAAATCTTTGACTTTTTCAATGTTGGTTGACACAGCCACAAAATGCTTAGCAACATCCTCTTGTTTAGCATGATTTAAAAACCAGGTTCTAAGTGTATTGGCGTTTGATAAGGTTTCTTGAGTGGTAAATGTTTTAGAAACTATTACAAATAATGTGGTCTCTGGGTTTAGGTTTTTAATAACCTCGTTAACATGATCACCATCTACATTACTAACAAAATGAGTGGTTAAATGGTTTTTATAATACTGTAAACTTTCTACAACCATTGCTGGTCCTAAATCGCTTCCTCCAATACCTATATTTACTATATCAGTAAAGGGTTTATTAGTATACCCTTTTAATGCTCCAGAAATTATTTGGTTGGAAAAGGTTTCTATTTTTTGTTTAACAGCTATTACTTCTGGCATCACGTTTTTACCATCTACTAAAATAGAATCTGTTGCTTTAGCGCGTAAAGCAGTGTGTAATACTTCTCTACCTTCTGTTTTATTAATTACTTCTCCTGAATATTGTGCATCAATTGCTTCTTTTAGCTTGGTTTCTTCTGCTAATTCTAAAAGCAATTCTAGAGTTTGGGGTGTGATTCTGTTTTTAGAATAATCTACATAAAAATCTTCCCATTTAATGGTCATTTGATTTGCTCTAGTTAGGTTTTGAGCAAATAAATCTTTCATTTTTAAATCTTTTACAGCTTCAAAATGTTGTTGTAGCTTTTGCCAAGCTTTTGTGGTTGTTGGATTAATTGAAGGTAATGCCATTAGTTATGGAAAGTAATTTTGTTGTCTTGATCTATCTGTATGTCTAAAATCTGATTTTCTTCTATTGGAAGTATAAACTCAATTGCGTCTAATTGCTTTTTAATTGGTTTAATAAATTGTAGATATTTTGATTTTAAGCTGTCTGATATTGGTTCTGCTTCAGGTAATTTTTGTTTAAAAGGGTCGACTTGTTTTCCGTTTTTCCAAAAACGATAACACACGTGTGGTCCTGAGGTATTACCTGTCATACCAACATATCCAATAACGTCTCCTTGTTTTACAAAATCTCCTACTTTAGCTTTACGCTTACTCATATGTAAATACTGCGTACTATATGTAGAGTTATGTTTTATTTTAACATAGTTTCCATTTCCACCACGTTTTGCAGACTCGACCACTGTTCCGTTTGCAGTTGCCCTAATTGGTGTACCTACATTGGCAGCAAAATCTGTTCCTTTGTGAGGTCTTACTCTGTTTCCATATAAGGCAATTCTTCTGTTTAAATTGTATCTAGAGGAAATACGTTTATACTCTACTGGTGCTTTTAAAAAAGCACGACGTAAATTTTTAGCATCTTCAGAAAAATAATCCTTTAATCCTCTTATAGTATCTGTTTCAAATTCAAACGCGTAAAAAGGCTCGCCATTATGTTCAAAATAGGCTGCTTTGATGTTATCTATTCCTGCGTAAATAGAATCGTCAATATATTTTTCGGTATAAATAAGTTTGAATTTATCGTTTTTTTGAAGTCTAAAAAAGTCGATAGTCCACGCATAAATATCACTCATTTTGTACGCTAAAAGCACGCTTTTTCCTTGTTTAGCTAGTGCTTCAGAAATGTTAGACTCAATGATACCTGATACTTCTTTTTCGACGTATTTTATAGGTTTTGTGCTAGAATACGCATGTATTGAATCTTGAAAATTAATGACTACATAATCTGCTTTAGTGGGTTGATATATAAAGCATTTAGGTTGTTGAAGGGAATCGTTAGAGCACAGTAAAGTATAAGGTTTACCTACTTGTAAACGTCTTATATCAAAGGTATCTTTAGTTAATTGTGCGATTTGAAAAATCTTAGAATAATCTAACTCATGACGTTGAAGGATTTCGCCAAAGCTATCGCCTTTTCTAATAGTGTCACGTTTAACAATATAATCGTTTAGTTTAAAACCAAACTCGTAAAGCTCTACAGGCTCTATAACCGAAACGGTTTCTACAGGCTCTCTTTCTTCTTTTTTACAACTAAAAACCGTTAGAAAAAGACAGGCTAAAATTAGACATTTTTGCCCCAATCTTGCAATTCTTGTTCGGTCCATAAGTCTGGAAAAAATATTCGTCTTTGATATTTTGGATGCATATACTTTACCCATTCGCTTCCTCCTGTTGCTTCAGCAGTTTTTCCACCTATATTTAAATAGTGATTTGCTGTGTTATAATGTGCCATGACCCAAGTAATGTTTACTGTATAATCATAATGACGCATGGCTTTAATTAAATCTTTGTCTTCTTTTACGTCCTGTGGTAATCCTTTAAAAATAGTCCACAAATTATGCGTGTTATAGAATTCTGCAAATCTAATAAATTCGTCTTTGTATTTGGCTTCAAAAACTGTTAATGTGTAGCTTTTTTTCCCTGTTTTATAGTCTTTTCCTGCTGCTTGCCAATATAAATGCTCAAACGCATGCTCAAAAGACGTGTTGCGGTCTATAGTTTCTCTAAAACGGTTGTCAATAAGATTAATCAACTCGGTTGAAGCAAATTCTATCTTACGGTATTGAGCTGATTGAAACCCACTAGCAGGTGTTAAGGTATTACGAAACTTGTTGTATTGTTCTACATCCATACCGTCTTTCATAACAGTAAAAGACGATGTTAAGACATCAAAATAGCGACTTATACGCATGATTTTGGTTTCAAAATAAGCTGCGGTAATATCTTTTTTATGAGCCACTTGATCGATTTCCCAGAGAATCATTTTAAACAACAACTCGTTAACCTGATGATACATTAAAAACACCATCTCGTCTGGTAAAGTTGTACGTTGGACTTGAAGGTTTAACAAGGCATCTGTCTGAATATAATCCCAATAATCTATGGGTTTGCTGTACAAAAGACCTTCTAGATGCGTATTTACATTTTGGTCTAATGCACTGTATTTATCTTCTAATTGGTTGGTTATTTTTTGGTCTATATTCATTACAAATTAGTTGTCTGCTATAATTTTAAAGCTATGTTTTAAACCTTTAAATGCTTCTAAATCTGCTCTTAAAGAACCTACAGCAAGGTCTGCTTTGATACGTAAAGGTATTTTATTTTTATCGTTAGACACCCAAAGGGTTAAACTTTCTTCTTCTTTAAACACACGACCAGCCATAACATATGGTCTAAACATTAATGTTTCTACAGTTCCAAAACTGGTATCTAAATTTTCTTTTCCTAAAAATTTAAGTTTGAATCCATAGTTTTCTTCGTCAAAAAACATATCTAGTTTTATTTCGTCACCAACTTTAAGTGTCTTAGTATCTAACTTGTTTCTAAGGTAGTAAAACGTGGACACCATGTCCTGTACGTTAGCTTTTGTATCTACCGTCTTTTTTGTTTCATGCTTTTTGTTATAAACTAAAGCTTTTCTGTTTTCTTGGTCAAACTTAATTTCGATATTTTTTTTGTGACCACCTTCATCTATATTTCTAATAAACTTGTAAGGTAATATGGTGGTTTTATCAAAATAACTCTCGTAACGGTCTTCTACTTTAAAAAACCATTTAATCATTCCGGTTGTCCACCCTTTTCCAACTACGTGGAATACTGGCTTCCCATTTAATGTAGTTTCATTAACTTGAAGAGTTGCATTACCCGCTTTTAAAAAGCCACTATAGCTCATTTTAAATTTAAACCACTCGCCCCCTTTAAATGCAGGTTCTGGATTAGAAGCAACAGTAAATGTTACTGTAAAAATTGCTAATATTAAAAGTATTTGTTTTTTCATAACTAAAGTAATTATATAACTTGGATTAACTAAGTTATAGGTTGTTACAACTTAGAATACAATTACTATTCCAAAAATATAAAACAAAAAAATGCCATCTTAATATTTGATGGCATTTTTTTGATATTAAACCTATAAAGTTTTGTTAAAGCGTACCACGTTTAGCTTGCTCACGTTCGATAGATTTGAATAAAATGTTAACGCTTTTATTAATGACAATTACTTTAATTTATTTTTGTGTAGGTATATGCTACTCTATCCTCTTGAGGATACTCACCATCTATACTATCCCAATACTCAATAAATACTAAGGTGGTTTGGTTTAGTGTTTCAATATTGTTTTTAATAATATAATCACTTCCATTACCTCCTTCTTCTGGAACAGTAACGGTTAAAATATTATTTTCTAAAACGTAAAAAATGGTCCGTGTGGCAAAGTCGCAATTTCCTGAGGTATCATAATATACATCAAGGTTTCCGTTTGCTGTAAAGGTAAAGGTTTGCATAAGTTCGCAATCATCTAAAGGCTCACTTATAGTGCCATAAGTTATACTTTGTAGTTTCCATTCACCAAGTATTGATGCTTGTGGTGGTGTGACTTGATTACCATCGTCTGGGTCGCAACTACTTAAAATAAGTGTTATAACTATTAAGCAAAATTGGATGTATTTTTTCATTTTCTTTCTTATAGATTTATTTTTTATTCTAAACAATCTCCATCACAAGGTGTTGCATTGTTAAAATCATACTCAGTTATTATAAATTGAAAAACTTCTTTTTGAACCTCTGAGTAATTACCATGACGCAGAGGATGCCTATTTAATGGTAATGAAAAAGCACTAGAATCCCATAATCCTGATGTGTAGTCATATGTTATGAATTTAGAATTACTAAATATTATTTTTAAAGAATCACAATCAAAATAAGCTCTACGAGGAAATGACCCGTTATCCTCAAACCATTGGTCGTTTCCTGTTGTATATGTCAATACATCGCCATTGTAAATTTCATTTTCTAAAATATTTATATCAAAAAATGTGTCATCAAACGTATTAAAAAATCTAATTTGTAATTCTACTGTACTATTATTTTTGATTTGATATTGTCGGTTAATTTCTCGTGCTTCTGGCCAACAACTTTGTATGAAAATTAAACCAACTGTGACTAAAATTAATTTAAATATTGTTTTCATAATTTTAAGTATTAATTATCAGGCCAGTTTGCAAAAAGCTCAAATAAATTTCCTTCTGTTGGATTATCATACATATTAATAATGTTATCTCTCCATTTCCACCAGCTATTAGCTGTAAACAAAGCATTTTCTAACTGTGTTATTGAATAACCACTGACATTGTCAGCAGGAAAATCTAAATCACCATTTCCAAAATCTGGATCTGTTCTTTGGTTAATATCATCTATCATATCCCAACCACCAGAGGTGTAATGGTTTTGATCTTGAATCATTAAATTTTGAAAATTACCATATAAATACTCATAACCTGCAACGTTAAATACATTAGTATAACGCTCTAGAGCAAAAGCAATCTCTACAGTAGTTGCCCATGATTCTAAAAGTCTTCGGTTATTATTTCTAATCGCTGCACTATGCCCCAAAAAAGCATCTTGTACAATATCGTCATAAACAAAAACATTATTGACCCAATGTGAAGCATGTGCTATTTCGTGTATCGTTGTACTATAGACTTCGTCCGAATTCTTACCATAAGCTTTTATGTGTACTTTTGCCGACAAACCAAATGTTATTTCACTTCTTATATGAGAAAAAGAAGATGGAAATCCCCAAGGTGTAGATTCTCTTGCTGCAATTTTTAATTATGAATTTAAAAAACCATTTTCTGGAGGACTTTTTAAACCAAATCTACTTCCATAATAATAATCATGAGCTGCTGTGTGTATCATTGCATGATACTCGTCATCTCCTCCTATTATATTGTGATTCCAACGTGCGTTTTTAAGTTTTGGACCTCTGGTTTCTGCTTGAAAAATAGACCCATTTCTAATACTATATTGGTAACGTTCCCATTGGATAATATAACGTGCTTTACCTCTAACATAACCCGTATTAAAAACACCATTTGCATTTGTGATACCTGACCTAACCGTAAACCATTGTCTCATGAGTACCTGTGCGCCTTGTAAAGGTACAAAACCACCACCAGGAATTTGTTGGGTTTCACAAACTGTTCCATAAATTGGCACTATACAATCATATAATGATATAAAACCAGTGCCTGTACACTGTGATTCGTCAAAACCTATTATAACTTCTTGACAAATTTGACCTCCAGGCGTTGTTCCGCCAATACCATCCCAAACCGTTAACGTACCTGAAGGATACCATTTACGTCCAAAAATCCATCGTGCTTGTTGTGTACTTGGGTCTATAATTTCACCGTCTTCTAATAGTTCTTGCTCTTTGCCTACTAAACTATACGCTTCATATAATAAATGGTGTAGTAAATCTTCTTCATTATTAATAACTGTTTTACTTGTAATAGGTGTTGCAGTGTCACCATTAAAAAAAATATCATCCTCTGGTATGTACAAGTCACCAAGTGGTAGATTATTAACATTAGGTAATGCTTTACCTACAGGTACTGCTGCAAAATACTCTGGAAATTGACCTTCTGGCAAATCTGGTCTGTTATCATGAAACGAATCATCAAACTCGTAATCTAACGGATAATCTGACAATACTAACGTAGAATCTTGTTTTAATAACGCAACTTCATCTTCACTTTGAGGTGTAAATTTTATGTAGGTATGTGAGTTACTAATACTAAATTGGTCTAATAAACTAGAATTAGCTCTTAATGAATTTTCGCCTGTATTTAAAATATATTCTCCTCTAGCTACTTTAGCTTTAATGGTGTCTAAAGCCATTTTCATATTGGTAGTAGCATAAGGGTTTTCTAGTACGACACCTCCTTCGTAACGATTTATAGTATTATTGGATGTTGGTTCGATATCAAAAGGCTCGTCTTGACAGGATGTTAATGCAATACAAAGCGCCATTAAAACTATAACCTTATAGCGTTTGCAGAGAGAGAGAGAGAGAGAGAGAGAGAGAGAGAAAATTTAGATTGGTAACTTTGGTTTTTCATACTTTAAATGTGTTTAGTTATATTACTAAGTTAGTTAAATTATAAGAAAAACCTTATGTGTTATAATAAAATTTGTTCTCGATACGATTTTTCGTACCTCAAAATCACTCGATCTGACTACGTCAAAACACTAAACCGAATATAATTATAAAGTCCCACGTTTGGCTTGCTCACGTTCGATAGACTCGAATAATGCTTTAAAGTTTCCTGCACCAAACCCTCGTGCTCCCATACGTTGGATGATTTCAAAAAATAAGGTAGGTCTGTCTTGTACTGGTTTTGTAAAAATTTGAAGTAAATACCCTTCTTCGTCTGCATCAATCATAATACCTAAGCTTTTTAATTTTTCAATATCCTCTCTTAGTTCATGACTAAATTCTTCTAAACGACCAGGAACTGCTCTATAATATTCTTCTGGAGGTGTGGATAAAAATTCTACACCGTTAGCACGTAGTTGAGATACTGTTTTAATAATATCGTCTGTTGCTACAGCAATATGTTGTACACCTGCGCCTTCATAAAAGTCTAAATACTCTTCAATTTGTGAACGCTTTTTTCCTTCTGCTGGCTCGTTAATTGGAAATTTAATTCGTCCATTTCCGTTGGACATTACTTTACTCATTAAAGCTGAGTATTCTGTATGGATTTGTTTATCGTCAAAAGATAAGAAGTTTTCAAATCCCATGACGTCTTCATACCACTTTACCCAAACATTCATTTGGTTCCAACCTACATTTCCAACCATATGGTCTATGTACTTTAAACCTGCAGTTGGTGGATTGTAATCAGACTCCCATTTTTGAAAACCTGGTAAAAAGGCACCATTATAATTTTTACGTTCTACAAACATATGAATAGTTTCTCCGTAAGTGTAAATTCCTGCTCTCACCACTTCGCCATGCTCGTCTTTTTCAACTGTTGGTTCCATATAAGATTTTGCACCTCTTGAGGTTGTTTCTTTATAAGCCTGTCTGGCATCTTCAACCCATAATGCTACGACTTTTACACCATCGCCATGCTTAACAATATGGTCGTTAATTTTTGACTTACTGTTTAAAGGTGTAGTTAGCATTAGCTTAATTTTATCTTGCGTTAAGACATAACTTACAGAATCTTTTGACCCTGTTTCTAAACCTTTATATGCATGAGACTGAAAGCCAAATGCTGTTTTATAAAAATGTGCTGCTTGTTTGGCGTTACCTACATAAAACTCGACATAATCTGTCCCTAAAAGTGGCAAAAAGTCTTGCGCGCCTTCAAATATTTTTTCTAAACCGTAGTTTACTGATTCTATTTCTTTTTTACTCATTTTGTTAGTTTGTTTATTGATGAGTTTATTTGTTTATTCGTTCTTATTGTATCTCTTATCAAAATTTATTCAACCCAAGATTTATAATACTCTTCATCTGCTATTTTTAGTGCTTCTTCTGTTACCATTAGCGGTTTAAATGTATCTACCATTACAGCTAGCTCGTCTGTTTTAACTTTTCCAATGCTACGCTCTGTAGCTCCTGGATGTGGACCATGTGGAATACCTGCTGGGTGTAAAGAAATATGTCCTGCTGCAACATCATTACGTGACATAAAATCTCCGTCTACATAATACAATACTTCATCACTATCAATATTACTATGGTTGTATGGTGCAGGAATGCTATCTGGATGATAGTCGTATAACCTTGGCACAAAGCTACACACTACAAATGCATCTGTTTCAAAGGTTTGATGCACTGGAGGTGGTTGGTGAATACGACCTGTAATTGGCTCAAAATCATGAATTGAAAAGGCATATGGATAATTATATCCATCGTATCCAACAACATCAAATGGATGCGTGGCGTATACCATTTCAAATATATCGTCTTGCTTTTTTACTTTCATTAAAAAATCACCTTTTTCATTGTGCGTTTCCAACTCTTGAGGTTGTCTTAAATCACGTTCGCAAAATGGTGAATGTTCTAATAATTGACCAAACCAATTACGGTATCTTTTTGGTGTGTAAATTGGTCGTTTAGATTCTACAATAAATAAACGGTTGTCTTTTGTATCAAAATCTATTTTGTAAATAATACCACGAGGTACTAACAAATAATCACCATACTTAAAATCTAGATTTCCAAGATGGGTTCTTAATTTACCTGTGCCTTTATGGATAAAAATAAGCTCGTCTGCATCAGTATTTTTATAAAAATAGTCTTTGGTGGATTGTTTTGGCGCAGCTAAAATAATACTACAATCGCTATTAGTTAGTACTGTTTTACGCGAGTCTAAATAATCGTTTTCTGGCTTCACTTGAAAACCTTTTAAACGATAGGATTGTATATGATTAGCTTTTGCAATTTTAGGCGCAACACTATACTGTTTTTTTATAGCTTTTACTTGTGTTGGTCTATGCTCATGATACGAGTTTGTAGACATCCCATCAAAACCTATGGTACCAAATAATTGTTCAGCGTATAAAGAACCATCTGGTTTACGGAATTGGGTATGTCTTTTTGGTGGTATTTTTCCTAGTTTATGATAAAATGGCATTTTTTTAGTTTTTAAATTGAAAAATGAGCGTCATGAATAATTAAACTGACGTCAGACTAAATGCTTAACAAGGTAGGACACTCATTCTGGATTACGTTTAATCAAGAATTTTAGATGTGATAATAAGTTATTCCAAATTGTTATCATAATCTAACAAATATCGTGAATTTTTATGAGTTTGAGAAGTGTTTTAATACAAAAGCAGTGACTAAAACCAATAGCCTAAATTAAAAAACCAAAAGCTTTGTTTGGTTTCTGGAGAAAAGGTGTATTTAGCTTCTATTGGTCCTAAAAAAGATTGGAATGAATAGCCTATAGCGTAACCCGTGTAATCTGGCAACGAGAACCAATTACCCGTATCATACAATCTATCTTCTACATTAGCAAAATTTGCACTTACCATCAAATGGCTTTTAGGTACAAATTGATAATCTAAATTAATACCTCCTTTGATGTAAGAATCTGCTGCTATCGACAAAAAGTCATAACCATAAAACGCTTTAAAATTATTGATAAAATTATTACCGTATCCACCAAGTACAAAGTCTAAAAAGCGATTGGCTTTAGGGTTAATTTTAAATCCTCCATCAGAGGTTATGTTAAGAGATAATTTATCGTTTATTTTAAACGCATATCCAACATCTGCTTTAAGAATAGTAAACGGTGAAAACGTGCTAGAAAAATCTGAAGAATACACATAATAATTTCCCTCTGCTGAGAAGAATACTCCTTCTGTTGGAAAGTACTTACTATCATAAGTATCAAATTTTAAAGCACCAAAAAGGCTTACATAGTTACTGTTTTCAAAAACGGTTTCATTTTGATTTTGAGAGGACAAAATGGTTTCAGTTTTAATTTTAAGCTTTTTATGTTCTGCACCTATTGTAAACACCAAATCATTTCTAAATAATGTTTGTAAATAAAACTGGTTAGTTAAATCTGAAAGCTCTGTATTAATTTTATTAACACCAGAACTAGCAATTTGAGCAGGTGTTAAAAAGGCATTAGCTACAATACCTTGATCAAATTCGCTATATCTAGAGCTTAATCCTATACTCCAATAAATTCCTTTATCTATAAAATAGTCAAAATTATACCTTACATGGTCTCCAACTATTAGGTCTAAAGAAGCTACATCGTTTTTTAATAAAAACTGCTTTTTAGTGATATTAGTCAACAAGGCGCTTTTGTACAACCCATCATAGTGCAAACCTAGTTTTAAGAATGTCGTTTTTTTAGTTTCAGAAACATCTGTAATAATTCTATAACCATTATTGTCTTCTAATTTTAACTCGTAAAAAAAGTTATCAAAATTATTAGTAGCTACAACATTGTTAGCGCCTTTAGACAGGTCTTGATAGGCAATTTTAGAATAAGGTCTTATATTAAGTTTACCTAAAATATAAGACCTAGTATATTTATCAATTCCATTAGTCTCTATATAATTTATTTGCAAACTATCTGGAGAGGACATGACTTGTCTAACTATTGGTTTTTGTTGTTGTTTTTCTTTTAATTGCTTAAGTATATCTATTTTTTCTAACGCAGCTATTTGACCATTATTAATTATTTGTCTTCCGTCGCTAAAAGACACGACATTAAATTTAGTTATATCTGGTTTGATATAAACATCAGTCTCTTTAGACTTAATTTTCATATCATTAATAGTCCTAAAATTATTTATTTGAAACAGTATTTGTGGAGCAGAAGATAAGTCTGTTCGATTGGCTAGCCCATCCTGCACATCTACACCTATAATAATATCGACTCCTTTTGCTTTTAACTCTGTTATTGGATAATTATTAACCACACCACCATCTATTAATAATTTTCCATCAATCTCTACAGGTTGGAATAATGATGGAAAAGCACCACTAGCCTTTACTGCTTGAGGTAAATTACCTTTTTCTAAAACGACTTGCTGACCAGTTTCTACATCTGTACCAATACAGAAAAACGGAATAGGTAGTTTTGAAAAATCGTCCTCGTTGCTAACATGAAGCAACAACTTGGTTAACAAGTTAAACGTGTTTTGCCCTTTAGAAAGCGCTGAAGGCAGTTTAACTTTGAGATGATCAAAAGGCAAGGTGATAGCATATTTTTCTGAAATTTCACGCTCGTAAGTAGATTTTGCATACCTCGGAATGTTATCACTGATAATATCATCAAAATTAACACCTTCAAAAATCGAATCTAATTGCTTACCTGTATAACCTGATGCATATAAAGATCCTATAATGGCTCCCATACTTGTTCCTGCCACATAATCTATCCTTAACCCAAGACTATCAATAACCTTTAAAGCTCCAATATGAGCAAACCCTTTGGCACCACCACCACTTAACACTAAACCAATTTTTGGATCTTTTGGTATAGTATCTTGTGCTTTAACACTTGTGTTAAAAGCAAAAATTAAGATTAAAGCTATAACGATTAGTCTCATTCTTTATGGTAATAATTATAAATTTTTGTAGCTCTAGAATTACCTACAACCTCTTCCAGCTCGTCAATTTTAGCATTAGCAATACGTTTAGCAGATTTAAATTTTTTTAATAATTCTATTATCGTTTTTTCTCCAATACCTGGAATAGTTTCCATTTCTGTGTTAAGCGCCTGCTTACTGCGTTTGTTACGATGATGCTCTATCCCAAAACGGTGTGCTTCATTACGCAATTGTTGTATTACTTTTAACGTTTCTGATTTTTTATCTAAATATAAGGGAATTGGATCATTTGGATAAAATAATTCTTCCAAACGTTTAGCAATTCCGATAATAGCTATTTTTCCTCTTAGCTCTAAAGCATCTAAACTTTTTAACGCAGAAGAGAGTTGTCCTTTCCCTCCATCTATAATAATTAGTTGCGGTAACGGTTGATTTTCTTCTAACAGTCGTCTGTATCGTCTAAAGACCACTTCTTCCATAGAAGCAAAATCGTCTGGACCTTCAACCGTTTTAATATTAAAATGTCTGTAATCTTTTTTGCTAGGTTTTCCGTTTTTAAAAACCACACATGCTGCCACAGGATTAGTTCCTTGAATGTTAGAATTGTCAAAACACTCGATATGTCTTGGTTCTTCTTTTAATCGTAAATCTGCTTTCATCTGTGCCATTATACGATTAGCATGACGATCTGGATCTGTAATTTTAACTTGCTTAAAACGTTCTAATCTATAATATTTGGCATTTCTTAATGATAAGTCAAGGATGTGTTTTTTGTCACCTAATTGAGGTATAGTTACTTTAAGTTCTTCACCAATATCCACTTTAAAAGGAACATAAATTTCCTTTGAAGTAGAGTTAAATCGTGCTCTAATTTCTATAATGGCAAGCTCTAATAGTTCTTTATCGGTTTCGTCTAATTTCTTTTTAATTTCTAACGTATGAGAGCGTATAATAGACCCATAAGACAATTGTAAAAAGTTAACATAACCATGTCCAGCATCGCTAACTATTGAGAATACATCCACATTGCTAATTTTAGGATTAACTATAGTTGATTTGGCTTGATAGTTTTCTAAAACCTCTATTTTTTCCTTTATAAGCTGTGCTTCTTCAAATTGCATATTCTCAGCAAACTGCCTCATTTGCTGTTTAAAATTACCTAAAGAGTCTTTAAAGTTTCCTTTTATAATTTCTCTAATGGCTTTAATATTTTGGTTGTAATGCTCTTCTGCTTCAAGACCTTCACATGGTCCTTTACAGTTTCCTAAATGGTATTCTAGACACACTTTGTATTTACCAGCTTCAATTTTACTTTCTGCCAAATCGTAATTACAGGTTCTAATTTGGTATAAGCCTCTAATTAAATCCAACAAGGTGTACACGGTTTTTATACTAGTGTAAGGCCCAAAATATTCGCTACCATCTTTGATGTAACGTCTGGTATGAAACACTCTAGGAAAACGTTCGTTTTTTATGCAAATCCACGGATAACTTTTATCGTCTTTTAACAAGACATTGTAACGTGGTCTGTGTTTTTTTATCAGGTTATTTTCTAATAGTAACGCATCGGTTTCAGTCTCTACAACAATATGCTTGATATTAGCTATGCGTTTAACAAGTACTCTGGTTTTTCCGTTTTCGTGGGTTTTAGTAAAATATGAGCTGACCCTTTTTTTTAAGTTTTTAGCTTTACCAACATAAATAATTGTGCCTTCAGCATCAAAATACTGGTACACACCAGGAGATTCAGGTAAGGTTTTAAGTTGAATATCTAAATTAGTTTGACTCATTTTACTTTAAAAAATCGAAGACATTTGGTTGCTAATCAAAGGTAATTATTTAAAAACAACTAAGCCTTTATAGAATAAATTTTAACCTAAAAATAAAATTAATATGAAGACTTATTTATTACCTTGCACCACATTTTAAAGATAAAAAATGACTAAAAAAACCCTTGGTAGGACTGATAAAATTGACTTCCCAAAGTTGGATTTATTTGAAGTGGACTGTAAAATAGATACAGGTGCCTATACCTCTGCCATACACTGTTCTGAAGTACAGGTAGAAGAAGATGGACTGCATTGTACCTTTTATAGTAAAGGTCACCCAAATTTTAATGGAAAAACTAAAGTGTTTAAAGAGTTTACATTTACTGATGTTAAAAGCAGTAATGGTTATGTAGAAAACCGTTATAAAATTAAAACAGATGTTGTTTTTTTTGGTAAAACATATAAGATTAACTTAACTTTAAGCACAAGAGACGATATGAGATTTCCGGTTTTAATTGGTCGCCAATTTTTAAAACGAAAATTTTTAGTAGATGTCGATCTTCAAAACCAATCCTTTAACTCAAACAACTAATGAACATTGTTATTTTATCTCGCAACGCTAATTTATATTCTACAGACCGTTTGGTTGAAGAGGGTGAAAATAGAGGCCATAAAATAGAGATTATTGATCCCTTAAAGTGCGATATTATTATTGAAAAAGAAAAACCTACCATTTATTATAAAGATCGTTATTTAGATTATGTTGATGCTGTCATACCACGTATAGGCGCTTCTGTAACATTTTATGGTTGCGCAGTAGTTAGACAATTTGAGATGATGAACGTATTTACAACAGCTTCCTCTGATGCGATTTTAAGGTCTAGAGACAAGCTAAAAAGTTTACAACGCTTAAGTAAAGCTGGTATTGGAATGCCCAAAACGGTATTTACTAATTATTCCAGAGATGTTGAAGAGGTTATAGAACATGTAGGTGGTGTCCCTGTGATTATTAAATTACTAGAGGGAACTCAAGGATTAGGTGTGGTTTTAGCCGAAACCAAAAATGCAGCAGAATCTGTTTTAGAAGCCTTTAACGGACTTGAAGCCCGAGTGATTGTACAAGAATTTATAAAAGAAGCTAAAGGTGCAGATTTACGCGCTTTAGTTGTAGATGGTCATGTTGTTGGAGCTATGAAGCGCCAAGGTAAAGATGGCGAGTTTAGATCTAATTTACACAGAGGTGGTAGCGCAGATATTATTAAATTAAGTGAAGACGAATTAAAAGTAGCAATGAAAGCGTCTAGAGCTTTAAAATTACCTGTTTGCGGAGTTGATATGTTACAATCTGCAAGAGGACCTTTACTTTTAGAAGTTAACTCAAGTCCAGGATTAGAAGGAATAGAAAAAGCAACTGGTAGAAATATAGCACGTAGTATTATTACTTATATCGAAAAAAACAGAAAGTAATCGCGTATGTTTGTTAATCAAGATTTAAAAATATTAGGCGAAACTATAAAACCAGGTCAACAGGCTGAAGTCAGTTTTAATGTTGCAAAACTACACACCAGAACTCCTGTAGATGTTCCAATAATTATTTCTAGATCTAAAAAACCAGGTCCAACCGTTTTGTTTACTGCTGGTATCCATGGTGATGAGGTAAATGGTATAGAAATTGTCCGTCAGCTTATTTCTAAAGGTATAAACAAACCTAAAATTGGAACAACTATCTGTATTCCTGTACTTAATATTTTTGGGTTTATAAATATGGAAAGAGAGTTTCCAGATGGACGTGATTTAAATCGTGTATTTCCAGGAATTAAAAATGGTTCTCTAGCCAGTCGTGTGGCTTATGAAATTATTAATGAGGTGGTTACACATGTAGATTTTATAGTAGATTTTCATACAGGAGGTGCTTACCGTTTTAACGCACCACAAATTCGCATAGAATATGGTAACGAAGATGATGATGTTATGGCTGAAATCTTTGGAGCTCCGTTTATTTTGTATTCAAAAAACCTAAATAAATCGTTTAGAAACACTTGTAATAAAATGGGGAAACCTATTTTGCTTTATGAAGGTGGCAAATCGTTTCATATTGATAGTAACATAACAAATACCGGAGTTAATGGTGCTAAACGTATTTTGAATCATTTTGGGATGCTACGTAAACCTTTTAATGTTTCAGAACCTAAAAAATCTTGTGTCAAAATCACAAAAAGCAAATGGATTAGAGCTAATTATTCTGGGATGTTTAAATCTACCATTAAATTAGGAGTTCAGGTTAATACAGGAGATACTATTGGTAATATTACAGATCCTTATGGGAAATTTAATCATTTTGTAAGAGCAACACATTCTGGTTATATTATAAACATTAACCAATCACCAATAGTCTATCAAGGTGATGCTTTGTTTCATATTTCAACAGAAATTATAGATTAATTATCATGACCAAAGCTACATTACGTAAGACATACAAAACATTACGTAGTCAGTTGTCTGATGAAACCATTGACGATTTAAGTCTTGCAATTGCTAACCAATTATTAACACTATCTATTTGGGAGTATAGTTTTTATCATGTGTTTTTATCTATTGAATCACAAAAGGAAATAAACACAGATTTTATTTTAAATATACTATCAGGTAAAGACAAGAATATTGTTGTCTCTAAAAGTGATTTTACTACTAATACGTTAACTAATTTTTTGTTAACTGATGCAACTACCCTTAAACTAAATGCTTACAACATTCCGGAACCTGTTGATGGTATTGCAATTACAAACAATAACATAGATGTTGTTTTTGTACCACTTTTAGCATTTGATTTACAAGGTCATCGTGTTGGATATGGTAAAGGATTTTACGATAAGTTTTTAGCTACTTGCAAACCTGAAACCATTAAAATAGGCTTGTCTTTTTTTGAAGCTGAAACCAATATTGAAGATACGCTTGTCACAGATATAAAACTTGACTACTGTGTGACACCAGAAAAAATATATGCTTTTTAAAGTTGTTCTTTTTTACCAAACGCTTTTCTGTTAAAGAAAATTAAGATTCCAAAACCTATACTTATTGCAACATCTGCAACGTTAAAAACAGGTTCAAAAAACGTAAAATAATCGCCACCAATTCCTGGTATCCATTCTGGCAAATACCCTTTCCAAATAGGCATGTACAACATATCTACAACTTTACCATGCAATAAACTGTCATAACCTTCTGGTGGCAAAAACGTAGCGACTTGACCGACACTATCATCAAATAGGACACCATAAAACACCGAGTCTAAAATATTACCTAAAGCTCCTGCAAAAATAAACACTAATGCTATAATTAAGGTTTTAGATTGTTGCTTTTTAATTGCATTTACCAGCCAATACCCAATCCCAATAATAGCAAAAATCCTGAAAATAGTTAAGCTTAATTTAGCGGTTCTATCGGTTATAAATGGTAAAAAATCGCTGAGTTTTGTACCCCAAGCCATTCCATTATTTTCGATAAAATAAATTTTAAACCAATTAAAAACAGTAACATCTTCGCCTAAAACAAAATGCGTTTTTACGTAGATTTTACTTATTTGATCAATAAGTAAAATAATTATTATTAATAGTGATGCTTTTTTTAAATTCATGATTTACGAAAACAAAAATAGGTTTATTTTTCTATTTTGCTCACCTTAATATTGCCATTAATTGTATGACAACTTATTTGATGGTTAGCATATTTAAATTGCTTAATATGCTTAGTTCCTGTTTTAGTAAACGCTTCAATCTTAGCATTATTAGTTTCAATAGTAATATGCCCTTCTATGGTATTGATAGTTGCGTTGCCAATAAATTGTTTTAAATCACAGTTACCTTGGTTTAATTCTATAAAAACAGAAGGATAATGTCCAGCAATTTGCACGGAAGCTATATCACTTTTAATATTTAAATTAACATGTTTAGGAACCGTTAATTCATATTCTACAGATAATACTTTGTGGGCGCTTAATTTATCGTTATCTCTTATAAATAGAGGCTGAAAGGAGGATGAAATGGTAATTTTATCTTCTGATAAAGAATCTAAAATAACTAGTTGTTCTGCGTATTCACCTTCAATTTTTACTTTTAATGAGATAGTATTAGAATCATTATTTGACACCTTGATTTTAAAAATATTATTACCGTCTATAGTCAGGGTATTAATAGTTTTAGCACTCCAAGATTTCTCTGTAGTTTTTTGTGCACACAAAGACACGCTTATAAAAAAAAGTAAGACAATTAACAGGTCTTTCAAGTGTAGTTGTTTTAAATTTAAAACGCTTCAATTTTCATTGAAGCGTTTTTATATTGTTTAGTATTTAATATACTATTGTTGCATGTTTTTAGCTTCTATGCTTAATGTTGCATGAGGCACTAACTCTAAACGCTTAGGGTTAATTAATTTTCCTGTTACACGACAAACACCATAGGTTTTATTTTCAATTCTAATTAAAGCATTTTTAAGATCACGAATAAACTTTTCTTGTCTAATGGCTAAAGCAGAGTTAGACTCTTTACTCATAGTTTCGCTACCTTCATCAAACGCTTTAAATGTAGGAGAAGTATCGTCTGTACCATTGTTATGATCGTTCATGTAAGCACTTTTTATTAACTCTAAATCATGTTGTGCTTGTTTGATTTTATCTTGAATAATCACTTTGAATTCAGCTAATTCTTTATCTGAATATCTTACGTTTATATCTGATGCCATAATGTTAATTTTTTTGAATAAATAATTTGGTATTTACATCATCAAACGCAATTTCTATACCATTATTTACTTGGTTAATAATTTCTAGATTATCTGTAAGCGTTTCCGCTTTAATATAATCTATATTTGATTTTACTGCTTGTGTTATATGTTTATCTTCTTGAAGTTGTACTACAATTCTGTCTGTTACTTCAAAACCTGAATCTTTACGTAAATTTTGTATACGATTTACTAATTCTCTAGCTATTCCTTCTTCTTTTAAAGCTTCTGAAATAGTAACGTCTAAAGCGACGGTTATATTACCTTCATTAGCAACTAACCAGCCTTCAATGTCTTGTGAAGTAATTTCTACATCTTCTAGGTGTAATGTAATAATTTTTCCATTACAATCCACATCAATTTCTCCTTTTTGTTCAACAATTTTAATATCCTCAGCAGTCATTTTATTAATTGCTGCTGCAATGACTTTCATGTCTTTTCCAAATCGTGGTCCTAGGGTCTTAAAATTAGGTTTAATTTGCTTCACTAATATATCTGAAGCATCTTCCATCAATTCAATTTCCTTAATATTAACCTCGCTTTTAATCAGGTTTTCTACTGCTTTTATTTCTTCTTTAAATTGAGCAGAATCTACAGGAATCATAATTTTCTGTAAAGGCTGTCTTACTTTAATTTTTTCTTTTGCTCTTAAAGACAATACCAAAGATGAAATAGTCTGAGCATTTTCCATCTTACGTTCTAATGATTTATCAACAAAACTGGCATCAAATTTTGGAAACTCTGCTAAATGCACACTCTCAAAGTCTTCTTTTTTAGTTGCTGAATTTAAATCTAAATACAATTTATCCATAAAGAAAGGCGCAATAGGCGCACCTAATTTAGCAATAGTCACCAAGCAGGTGTACAAGGTTTGGTATGCCGAAATTTTATCGGTTTGGTAATCACCTTTCCAGAAACGTCTTCTACTTAAACGTACAAACCAGTTACTTAAGTAATCTTGAGTAAAATCTGAAATAGCACGTGCTGCTTTAGTCGGTTCGTAATCTGCATAATAGTCGTCTACTTTTTGAATTAACGTATGCAATTCTGAAAGAATCCAACGGTCTAATTCTGGTCGTTCTGTTAACGGGATTTCTGCTTCAGCATAACTAAATTTATCTAAATTGGTATATAAACTGAAGAATGAATAGGTGTTGTAAAGTGTTCCGAAAAATTTACGCTTTACTTCTTCTATTCCGTCTAAATCAAATTTTAAGTTGTCCCATGGATTGGCGTTGCTAATCATGTACCAACGCGTAGCATCAGCTCCGTAAGTATCTAAAGTCTCAAAAGGGTCTGTTGCATTACCTAAACGTTTGGACATTTTCTGTCCGTTTTTGTCTAGCACTAAACCATTAGACACCACATTTTTGTAAGCAACAGAATCAAAAACCATAGTTCCAATAGCATGCAGTGTATAAAACCAACCTCTGGTTTGGTCTACACCTTCCGCAATAAAATCTGCTGGAAATGCTTTATTATCGTCAATTAAGTCTTTATTTTCAAACGGATAATGCCATTGTGCATATGGCATAGATCCAGAATCAAACCACACGTCAATTAAATCGGCTTCACGATGCATTGGTTGCCCGCTTGGAGACACCAAAACAATCTGATCCACTATATTTTTGTGCAAGTCTAGCTTCGCATAGTTGTCTTCAGAATTGTTACCAACTTCAAATTCTTCAAAGATATCTTTAGCAAGCAATCCAGCCTGAACCGCTTTTTGCATTTCTGCTTTTAATTCTTCTACAGAACCTATACAAATTTCTTCTTTTCCATCTTCTGTTCTCCAGATTGGCAATGGGATTCCCCAATAACGAGAACGCGATAAATTCCAATCGTTTGCATTTGCTAACCAGTTACCAAAACGTCCAGTTCCAGTCGATTTTGGTTTCCAATTGATGGTTTCATTAAGTTCAAACATTTTGTCTTTAACATCTGTGACTTTAATAAACCATGAATCTAATGGGTAGTATAAAATTGGCTTGTCTGTTCTCCAACAATTAGGATAACTATGCTTGTATTTTTCAACCTTAAAAGCTTTGTTTTCTTCTTTTAATTTAATGGCTAACTCCACATCAATTGAACGTTCTGGAGCTTCTCCTTCATTATAGTATTCATTCTTCACATATTTACCACCAAACTCCTTAAGCTCTGGTCTAAAACGACCTTGTAAATCTACTAATGGGACTAAGTTTCCGTTTTCGTCTTTTACCAATAATGGAGGGACTTCTGGAGTTGCTTGTTTTGCAACTAGAGCATCATCTGCTCCAAAGGTGGGTGCTGTGTGTACAATTCCTGTACCATCTTCTGTGGTAACAAAATCTCCAGAGATAACTCTAAAAGCATTTTCTGGATTGTCATTTGGTAAGGCGTATTGTAAAAGTTGTTCGTATTTAATACCAACTAGGTCTTTTCCTTTGAATTCTTTGACTACAAAATATGGGATTTTCTTATCGCCATCTTTATAGTCTAACAGTTCTGATTTTTCTTCAACAAGTTTAAACTTGCCATCAAATTGTTTGTTGACTAGTGATTTTGCCAAAATCACATTCATTGGTTTGAATGTGTATTGGTTATAGGTTTCCACTAGAACATAATCTATTTTAGGTCCAACGGTTAAAGCCGTATTACTTGGTAAAGTCCAAGGAGTTGTAGTCCAAGCAAGAAAATAAATAGTTCCTTCGTTTTGTAAAAAATCAGGTAAGGTTTCATTTAAAGCTTTAAACTGTGCAACTACAGTTGTATCTGTTACATCTTGATAAGTTCCAGGTTGATTAAGCTCATGCGAACTTAAACCTGTTCCTGCTTTAGGCGAATAGGGCTGAATGGTGTACCCTTTATATAATAAGTTTTTATTGTAAATTTCTTTTAATAACCACCACACACTTTCCATGTATTTGGGCTCGTAGGTGATGTATGGATCGTCCATATCAACCCAATACCCCATTTTTTGTGTCAGGGTATTCCAAACGTCTGTGTAGCGCATAACAGCTTTTCTACAAGCTGCGTTATAATCTTCCACCGAAATAGTTTTACCAATATCCTCTTTAGTAATGCCTAATTCTTTTTCTACACCAAGCTCTATAGGCAAACCATGTGTATCCCAACCTGCTTTACGCTTCACTTGGTACCCTTTCATGGTTTTATAGCGTGGGAAAATATCTTTAATAGCGCGTGCTAAAACATGGTGTACACCAGGTAATCCGTTTGCACTTGGTGGTCCTTCAAAAAACACGTAAGGTTCTGCACCTTCTCTAGTGGTTACACTCTTTTCGAAGATGTTATTGTCTTGCCAATAGTTAAGAATTTCTTCAGCTACATTTGGTAAGTTAAGTCCTTTATATTCAGGGAATCCTGCGCTCATTTTTTCTAGTTTCTTATACGAGTCGCGAAATTAAGAAATTCTGTTGAAACGATTGGTTTTATGAATAAAAAAAGCTTCAACAAGTAATTTGCTGAAGCTTTAAAATACTTAATAGCATTTACAATTTACTCTATTATAATCTTCTTATCTATGGTTTGATTATTTTCTGTTTTAATACTAACAATGTATAATCCTGTACTTAGATTAGAAAACTTTAATCCGTTTTCTAACTGTTGGTTGGTAATTGATACATTGTTATATACTTCTTGTCCTAAAGCATTGTATAACTTAACAACTTTAGCTTCTGTTTTTAATCCTTTTACAAATAAAGTTTCTTGACTTGTACTATAATATATCAAGCTATTGTCTGTTTCAAAATTATCTACTCCTAATACTGCAGATTTATTTTGGAACACTAAATCAAAACGGTCATTATATTCTCCTGCTTCCGAAGTAAAATTATATTCTTGATTACCATTTAAATTATGATAAACACCTGTAAGATTATCTAATAAATAAACTTCTTGAGTACTCTCTATATTTTCTAAAGCAATTGCTTTAATACTATATGTAGTAAGACCATCTGCTATAAAATTTAAATCTATTACTTTATCGCTTGTTATAGATGAGAATGCTTGTATAACTGTTTTATCATTATTTAAAGGCATGGTTAAATCGTTTACGCTTGTCTCATACACCTTTGCATCATAACCATAATCAAAACCATCTGTAGTGATTGAGCTAAATCCTAATAATAACTCTCTTCCTAAATTATTACTGGTTTTAAATTCTAATCTTATTTTTTGAATAGCTTCTGCTAGTTCTGGCTCTGATTGTTCTTGGGTATTTTGTGTTTTGAAAAATATAGAGTCGCCTGACGCTTCGGTTTTAAATACACGTTGATTATTATTAAATACAATCTCTCCATCATTAGCCACCTCAACCATAAATCCTTGTGCTACTGGCAAATAACGTGTTGGTGTTTTTAGACCGTCTTGAGACCCATTATTTGCTCCGTTTAACCCTACAAATTGGTATGCTTTAACTCCTCCTAATAAATTTAGGGTTGCGTATCCACCCTCATAAGCATTAAGGATGTGTGAATCTCCAGCCCATTGCTCCCATAAATAAATCTCTCCACTAATAACACTACTGTTGTCTAATATAAACTGATTTGCGTCTAATGCTGATGGGTAAGGGTTACCTAATAAATACTCTGTCTTACTTGATCCACCAACAGACCCTGAACCTCCTGTATCTGTTGCGCTTAACAGGATTGTTCCATTGTTTGGTTTACCATCAAATATGTATTCTGATAATGATCCTCCTCCTTTTTGAGTATATCCTGTTCCTGACAATAATGGTGTGCTTGTGTTTAAAACACCCCAATCATAATACGTTACTCCGTTTTGGTAATTGTACAACCAATAGTTACTTATTTTACCATCTTCATGTAAGGCACTAGTAAACAATACATTATTATTTGACGCGTCTTTTAACTGATCTAAAATAAAGGCAGTGTTATTTGGGTTATTAGTAGAACCATTATTATTTAATAAGGTTGTTGCTGTTTTTTGACCAACTGGTGATCCCCAATAATTATAACGATACACACTACTTTGTCCTTCTTGACCTCTAAGTATTCTACCCTCTGAAGAGGTTACTAAATCACTATTAATCCCTTGAATTAATTGAGAATCGTTTTTTAAATTTAAGGTACCATTTAGTTCTAAATACCAACTATTGTCAATACTATTTGTTCCATTTACAGTTAAACTTTTGTCCTGATCAATAAATAAACCAATCCCTTTATGAGACCTAGAAGTGGTAACATTGTTATGAATTTTTACAATACTCCAAGCTTCTGGTGATTGTGATGAAGGAGTAAATACTGGTAGGTTTTCTATATCCCAAACATCGCCATGTAACCAAGTACTTTCTTGGGTCCAATCTCCATCTGAAACTGTTTCAAAAGGCATTGGTGCTGTTTGCTCTAAGACACTTGTTATGTTATAAAGCATTAAGGGATTATTATTGTTAGAATAATCTAAAGCTCTACTTGAAACTATATTAGTCATAGGGTAATAGGACACTAAATTATTCCATGGAATTTTAGTACCATTAGAAATATCGATAATATCTTTAGAGATGACACTTCCGTATACGTTTCCAGCATTGCTTTCAATTTCTTGAAACACCATTCGTTGTATTTGATCCGAGGTTAATGCTTTGTCAAATACTCTTACCTCGTCCATCCAACCTTCAAAATTATAATCAAAATCGTTAACACCACTAACTATTCCTAATCTAAGTGGCTCTGAATTTGTTGATAACGTTCCTGTTAAAGAAGCCCAATTAGAAGACGCAAAACCATTTCTATATATTTTAGTTTCTACTTTTCCTCCATTTTGTCTTACTGCAACTGTTACATTTGTCCAATCACTTCTTTTAAATCTCCAACCAGTTGAAACACCCGAAAATTCGGAATTATTATAAAATGCTTTACTATTGATACCGTTGTACGTTGGATTATATGGAGAAGCCCAGTTTTTGATAGTAATTTCAAAAACGTCTTTTTGTCCCATTACAAAAACTTCCTCGCTATTATTTAAGGTCGGACCATTATATTTAAACCATAATGAAACAGTATATTCACTTAAACCGTTTATTGTAGAATTTACCTCTGCATAATCATCTATTCCGTCAAAATCTAATGTCGCTGAATAAGGTGGGTTTACATTAAAATAATCTCTATAATCTAAGTCTCCTCCTGAGTATAAGTCACTATCTGTATCTGGAAGAACAGATGAAGAAGGGTTATTAATCTCATCATTTACATCGTTAAAATCTACTAAGTTAGATCCTTCAAATAGGTTGTCTAGTCCGTCATTATCTGAATCTGAAAATAGAGTTATAGAATTAGCTATCATTCCATTTTCTTCAATATCTAAAAGTCCGTCGTTATCTGAATCCGAATCTCTAAAATCCGGAGTTCCATCACCATCTGTATCTTCTACAGTTAAACCTGTACCATAATTATCCCAAAGCCCTATATAAGGACCTGAAGTATTAACTGTACCGCTAGGCGCTATGTAACCTAATGTTGATTGTGCTTCAACATTATCTGGAATACCATCATTATCACTATCTAAATCTAAATAATCTGGTAAACCATCTGCATCTTCATCTTCGCAATTAGGACTGACATATAATTGTACTTTATCAACAAAATTACCAGATGTTGTAGAAGAGCTTCCAGATGCTACAGAAATAGCTTCAAATGTTAAACGTGTTGTTGTTTGACCAGCTGGCACCACATAAATTCCAGAGTGCTCTGTCCAAGACGCATCGGATGCAGAACTAAAAACACCTTGACTAGTCAACGTTCCGTTAGCATCTCCAATTAATAATCTTACTATATCCTCTTGAGCACTACCTGCAAAACCTGTTCTTTTTCTGTGCGCGAAAGACCAATTTAAAACATCTCCTGGTGTAGTTGCTATATCTTGATATAATCCGTCATTTGTAGTTGCATTAACCTCTGCCCATTGTTCTCCAGAAAATGCTTGTCCTCCAGAATCATTACTAGCTTGTTGCGTATTATGCCAAATTTCTAAGTGGTTATTTGTCATATCAGCACTTTCCCAATCTGGTATATAACTTGCATCACCTTTCCAAAGTCCAGAAGTACCTGTAACATCTACTCCAGCAACACCGTCTAGGGTTAGGATATCTACATCTTCAAAATCTGGATCTAATAATGGTTGTTTACCTAAATCAGAGCATTCGTCTACATCTAAAATACCATCATTATCATCATCCACATCACAAATATCTGAAATCCCATCGCCATCAGTATCTAAATTACCAGAAGCTACAGCATCACAAGGATCTGCATTAACCGTTGCTTTTACTATAATATCATCCCAATATATATCTTCTGAACCTGAGTTGGTTGCAGATCTAAATCTTAAAATTGTATTTGCTCCACCACTTGTTGTAATTGGAACTGTAATTGTCCCTGATTCTGAATTATTTGAAGAAGGACAAATTTGGTCACCGTTTCTTGTAAATAAAGTAGTTGAAAAACTTGCGCCACCATCTGTAGAAATAGCAACATCTATAAAATCGCCAGATTCGAACCCAGAACTACTGTCGACACATCTCCATGTAAAGGTTAATGTTGCATTATCGTAACCAGTTAAGTTAACTTGTCTTCCAATAATTCGGTTACTTCCTCCATTCATAAACACTTGTCCACCAGTGAAAGAAGGAGATCCTGATGTTAGCCAGTTACCTGACCAACCTGATCCACCAGAATTATTGTTGCTGCTAAAATCGTCACATGCGATATCGTTTCCAGTTAAAGAACACTGAGAAAAAGTAGTTTGATGTAAAACAAACAGCGAAGCTGTAAGTATAAGTAGTTTTAAATTCATTAGGTTAATTTTAAGTGGATTTGGGATTTCAAAGATAAATACACGGTACTAAACAGTGTTTTTGGATGGTGCTTCTGAAAATGTTTTCGATGAAGTGTGTTTTTTTATCGACAAAATGCAACAATTGTTCTTATCCACTAAAATCTTAGAGGACTTTAAGGACTTAGAATTCAGAATTGGTTTTGGGTTTTTTACAATATTTAAATCATTAAATATCACGCATTTAGACAACATGCAAACACTTATAAACAGTAGCATTAACGCTAAGTAGGTTGGTTTTTTCATTAGTAATAATTATAGATTTGTGGGCACAAATGCCTACAAACATATATATTATTTTGCTAATAATCAATGTGTTAAGATGTTTTTTCGATAAAATGCAAATATTTTCCTACTAAGTGTTATGGCTATAACCACATTTTTTAATCAATAAATACTTACGTGTAATCAATAAATTTTTACATGAAGAAAGGAATCTATTTTTAGGAAATTATAGCGTTTATTCAATTATAATTTTCTTTTCTAAAGTCTGATTATTTAGAGTTTTAATGCTAACAATATACATTCCTGTACTTAAATTAGAAATTTGCAATCCGTTTTCTAAATGGTTTTTAGTAATTGATGCGCTTTTAAATACCTCTTGACCTATTGCATTATATAACTTAATAGCTTTTGTCTCTTGATCTAATCCTTTAACATATAATAACTCTTGGGCATTATTGAAATAGATTACTGTATTTTCTGAATCTAAATCAAACTCTTCATTACTTAATGTTTCAGGATTTTGAAATACTACATCAAAACGGTTATTAAACTCTCCTACTAAAGAGGTGAAATTATATTCTAAACCTGATTTTAAATCATGATAATTTCCAGTTAAATTATCTAATAAATATACAGCTTGATCATCTGTGATATTCAAAATCTCCGAAGCTTTAATACTGTATGTAGCAATACCATCTGCTTTAAAATTTAAGTCTACTACTTTATCTATAGTAATTTGATCAAACGCTTGTATAACCATAGGTTTAGTATCTAAAGTCATAGTTAAGTCGTTAACAAATGTTTCGTTTGCTAATGCATCATATCCATAATCAAAAGCGTCTGAAGTGGTATCACTAAATCCTAAAACTAACTCTCTTCCTAAATCTGAATTGGTTTTAAATTCTAATTTTATTTTCTGTATACCTGTACTATCTGTTTGAACACTATTTGCAGATTCTTGTTGATTACTATTTCTAAAGAAAATAGATTGACCAGCTGTTTCCGTTTTAAAAACTCGTTGCGCGTTGTTAAATTCTATATTACCTGTTCCTATTACCTCAACAATAAAACCTTGTCCAACTGGAAGGTATTGTTTAGGAGTTTTTTGTCCGGATTGCAATCCAACGTTTAATCCATCAATTCCTATAAATTGATATGCTCTTACTTTACCTAATTTGTTTAAGGTCGCATAACCACCTTCATAAGCATTTAAGTTGTGAGAGTCTCCAGCCCATTGTTCCCATAGATAAATTGCACCACCTATTACTCCTGCATTATCATCAATAAATTGATGTGCGTCTATTGCAGATGCATATGGGTTACCCACTAAATATTCTGTTCTACTAATCCCACTTATTGAGCCTAATCCTCCAACATCTTGTGCACTTAAATGTACCGTACCGTTATTTGGTTTACCTTCAAATGTATATTCTGATAAAGATCCACCTCCTTTTTGAGTGTACCCTTTACCTGCCTCTATAGAAGTACTTGTACCTAACACGTCCCAATCATAGTAAGTTACACCATTCTCGAATCCATATAACCACACTTTACTTATTTTACCATCTTCATGATAAGCATTAGTAAATAATACATCGTTACAAGCATTATCTTTAAGCATATTAATAGTAAATGGTGTGTTATTAGGGTTATTAACAGACAAGTTATCGTTGTTTAAATTGGTAGTAGCTTGCGCTCCAACAGGAGAGCTCCAATAATTATATCTGTACACACTACTAAGTCCTTCCTGACCTCTTTGTATTTTTCCTTTTTCAGAAGTTACTAAATCGCTTTCTATTCCTTGAATTAATTGAGAATCTCTTTTTAAGTTTATCGTTCCGTTGATTTCTAAATATTTAGAAACATTTAATTGCAGGTCTTTACTAGAATTACCTATTGTAAATACCACATCGTTATTAGAACTATCTTTTTCATCTACAACTACTCCTAAAGCTAAAAGACCTTTATGGTAGCCTGGTGCATTAGGTTCTGACAAAGACGTTGTTAAATTAACACTATGTTTAATTTGATAAATTCCCCAAGTAACTACTTCATCATTACCAAAAGTAGCAGCTTGTGTAACTTCGTCTCCTGGAATGTACCACACATCTCCGTGTAACCACGTATTTTTATCATGCCAATTTCCTGCTTGTTTTGTAACAAAAGGCATTGGCGCAGATTGTTCTTGAATTGTTGTAATATTAAACATCTCTGCATCATGGCTATTAGAAGACTGATCTTTAATAACTCCTGTTGTTACATTAGTTAAAGGGTAATACACTTCTAAATTAGACCAGTTAACATTTGTTAATTGATTTTTTAAAATAGTTCCTTCAACTTGTCCTGCATTGTTTTGGATTTCTTGAAAAACTATTTCTTTAACCTCTTTTTCTGGTAAAAATTTATTGAAAATTCTAACCTCATCTATTGAACCTTTAAAAAACTTTGATGCCATTAAGGATTGGTCATTACCCATTCTTAAATTATCAACCTCTGAAGTTATTGAACTTCTAAAGGCAACTGCATCTATTAAATTTGTAGAGAATACAAAATCGCCATCCAATAACAAATAAGCTTTGTTTTCTGTAAATGACACAGAAACTGTAACGTGTCTCCAAACATTTCTAATAATACCTGTAGTACTTCTGTAAACAGATTTAGTAGCTGTAGTATTGTTTGATTTTACATAATGGATTCTTGCATTAATGTTTTCTCCTGTTAATGTAATTTCAATAGCGTTTTTCTCTCCAATTACAAATTTTTGATTGGTATCTGAAGCGTCAGAATTACTTTTTATCCAGGCCATAAAGGTTGCTCCATCTGTATTGGATTGATTAATGCCTGCAAACGTCTCTGTTCCAACAACATAATCGTCTATACCATCAAAATCTAATGTAGCAGACGCGATAAAAGTGTCAATTGTATCTCTGTAATCTAAATCTCCTTCAGAAAATAAATCACCATCTGTATCTGGTAAAACAGAAGCACTTGGATTGTCTATTTGGTCATTTACATCTAAAGGGTCTGAAGTATTAGATCCTTCAAATACATTATCTAAACCATCATTATCGGTATCTGTAAATACACCAATAGTATTTACCATTCCGTTTTCTTCAATATCTAATTTACCATCTTTATCACTATCAAAATCTAAATAATCAGGAATTCTATCTCCATCTGTATCTACTACATCTATTCCATTACTTACATGATAAGCAATATCTACACCAGTGTCTCCATTGATGTTACCTGTTGGTATAACATATCCTAAAGTACTTTGTGCTTCAACATTATCTGGGATACCATCGTTATCACTATCTAAATCTAAGTGATTGTATTTACCATCATTATCTCTATCTTTTCCTGTTACTATGATTAATGAATTAGCATTAAAATCTAAAAACTCACATTGTGAAAAAGATAATCCAAACTGTCTAGTTGAAGTGCTAGTACTAGTTTTTATTGCTTGCATTCTTAGTGAAAATGAATTACCTATAAATTGGTAATAAGATTTCAAAACTTTCAAATTAGAAAAACCAGGTCCTTCTTGTAAACCTGAAGCACTTATTTGAATATCTCCACCTCCTAGATCTTCGGTTATTAAAGATGTAGGGTTCTCTGTACCGTAAGCTGCAGGGTTATGAAAAATTAAAGACTCTCTTAAACTTCCACCACCATCACAATCCCAAGTCGTTCCATTAATTCTAAAAAATTCTGAAGAAGCTGTTGTGGTTCCAGAATTTACAATAGTAAATTTAAATTCTGCTCCAGGTGTACCTGTACCACTAAAAGTTAACTCGGTTTGTAAATAGGTTGGATTATCAATTGTGTCGTTATCTATATTTGATATTGTAGTATTGTCTAACGCAAGAATTTCTAATAATATATCATAACCTTGTATTGCATTACTAAACCTGTATACTGCACCTACTTGCTTGTCTGAACCAGTACTAGCAGCAGCATCATAAACCCCATTTTCAAAATCTAATTCAGGTATTGTACAACTAAAAACATCCTCATCTAAAGCTTCGATATAATCTACAATTCCGTCATTATCATCATCGTAATCTAAGTTGTCGATGATACCATCATTATCTGTATCTATTAAAGAATTACAAGTTGCATCTCCACCAGATACGTTAAAATATATATTGTATCCAGTATTTGATGCATTATTTCCGTCATCATTAATTACCTCTGTGCCAGCTACTGTTACAGATACATAGCCAGAGTCCCAGCTATTATCTTCTACTTGGTAAAGTTTTAAGTAATAATTATTACCATTAGCAACACATCCCAAATCATATTTAGCTCCATAAGCATCTGTAACACCGTCGTTAGTACCTGTATAACATTGGTTGTCATCACAAATAGTCACTAATAAATCGTTAGTGGTATTGTAAACTTCTATCTTGTTTTGGTAAGAATTAGTAGGCCATTTTACGGTTAATTGCACATCAGAATTTTGAGATAACGCAACATTAAAAGCCAACAAGGTGGTAAGAACCACAAGTAGTTTAGTATTCATAAGTTATTGATTTGGGGTCAATTATGAAACAAATATAGGTGGTTACTTACATGAAGTACTTAAATTTCGATATAACAAGAGAAAAAGTAGTTAAACTGCATAAATCGAAAGTTTAAATCGATAAACGGGTAAAAATAAGGACGATAAGAAATGGATTAACTAATTATATTAACAAGAAGTCAAGGTGATATCTTGCCAATAAAGCACACAGATAACTAATTGATTTAAAAATACTTAAAATAAATACTAGAAATTCTAGCTATTAATTTATAATAAGCTTTTTATTAATAATTTGAGCATTATCTAATTGAATACTGACTACATATAGTCCTGTACTTAAACTAGTGATAAGCAATCCTTTTTCTAATTGATTTTTTGTAATAAAATTATCACTAAATACTTTTTTACCAGATGCGTCATGTAAGCTAATAGACCTAGCTTCTAACTCTAATCCTTTTACAAATAATAGCTCTGAATCATTATTAAAATAAATTAAAGCCTTATCAGAATTTAACTGAAACTCTTCATTACTTAACGCTGCAGGTTTCTGGAAGACTATTTTAAATCTGTTTTCAAAAGTTCCTGCTTCTGATGTAAAATCATATGCTAATTCTGAAGTTAAATCGTGATAAATTCCTGTTTGATTATCTAATAAATAAACTTCTTGATTAGTTGTAAAGTTTTCAAATTCTGAAACTATTATCGAGTAAGACATGGTTCCTCCTGACGTAAAACTAAGCTCAATTTCTTTGTCTGTTGTAATAGGACTATATGCTTGTATAACAGCTTGCTTAGCGCTTAAAGGCAATGTTAAATCGTTTGCAAATGTTTCATTAGCAAAAGCATCATAGCCATAATCAAAAGCATCTGAAGTGGTATCACTAAACCCTAATACTAGTTCTCTACCTAATCCATTATCAGTAGTAAACTGAAGTTTCATTTTTTGTATTGCTGGTTCCTGAATTGACGACTCGGTTTCGTTGTTACTTGTTCTAAAAAACTGAGAGTCTCCAGAAGATTCTGTTTTAAATATTCTTTGATTGTTATTAAAAACTATATCTCCTGTATTATTTATTTCTACCATAAATCCTTGTCCAACTGGCAAATACCTTTTAGGAGTTTTGGTACCAGATTGATCTGCAGTAGCACCACCATTTATTCCAATAAATTGATAAGCTCTTACCTTACCTAATTTATTTAACGTTGCATAGCCACCTTGATATTGATTTAAAATGTGCGAGTCTCCAGCCCATTGTTCCCATAAATAAATTGCTCCTGTTGTAGCTTGACTATTATCATCAATAAATTGATGAGCATCTATTGCAGAAGCGTATGGGTTACCAACTAAGTATTCTGTTTTACTAACTCCTGGAACAGAACCTGATCCACCAGTGTCTGTTGCACTTAATAGTATAGTACCATTATTTGGTTTTCCTTCAAAAGTATATTCTGAAAGTGATCCACCTCCTTTTTGAGTATAACCCATACCTGGTACTAACGGAGTGCTTGTTGATAACACATCCCAATCGTAATAAGTTACTCCATTTTGATAGCTATATAACCAATAACTACTAATTTTACCATCTTCATGGTACGCATTAGTAAACTGCACATCATTACCAGATGAATCTTTTAACATGTTTAAAGAAAAAGAAGTATTATTAGAATTATTAAGTAATGTATTGTTATTTGTTAAGCTAGTATTAGCAGTTACACCAACTGGACTACTCCAATAATTATATCTATATACACTACTAACACCCTCTTGTCTTCTCTTAATTTTACCTGATGAAAGTGTTACTAAATCACTATTAATACTTTGAATTAACTGAGAGTCGCTTTGTAGGACCAATGTACCATCTAAGCCTAAATACCAATTATTGATAATTGCATTATCACCGTTTACTGTAAAAGTTTTTCCTGCATCAATATAAAGCCCTAATTGTGTATGAGAATTAGACGATGTAATATTATTTTTTACCTGTACAATACTCCAATCTTTGTTTGTAGAAACATCCTCAATATCCCAAACCTCGCCATGCAACCAAGTGGATTGACTTGTCCAATCTCCATCCATTGAAGTTACATAAGGCATTGGTGCTGTTTGACCTTGTACTGTTGTTATATTATTTAAAGTTAGAAAATTATCATATGAAGAATAATCTTTAGTTGTGTTTGAAATAATATTACTCATAGGATAATAACCAATTAGATTATTCCATGATACTTTTAAACTAGTTGCAATATCTAATATATCTTTATTAATTATTGTTCCTTTTATATCTCCAGAGTTGTTCTCTATTTCTTGGTAAACAATTCGTTGGATTTGATCTGTAGTTAACGCTTCATTAAATACTCTTACCTCATCAATCTCTCCTGTAAAATATTGTTTATTACTAGTGTTTCTTGAAAGTCTTCCAACTTCAAAATTTCCGTTCCAAGAACTTGTTGTAGTAATAACTTGCCCTACTTGAATAGGACTTGTAGTACTGGTATCTTTTTTACCATCAACATAAATTGTTTGCGTTCCTGTAGTTGCAGAAAATGTACCTGTAATATGATGCCATTCATTATAATTAATACTGTTTCCTATTACATTAGAAGTAATTCCTGCAGATGTTCTTATTGAAAAAATAGGCGTTACACCATTATACATTATGATACGACAAGAGATATCTTCTCCTGCAACTGTAGTATATGTTTTAGTACCATTTACAGGATCTGACTTTACCCATGCCATAAATGTAATTTCACCTAGACCATTTAATAAACTATTACCAGACAAATAATCATCTATTCCGTCAAAATCTATACTTGCAGAAGCAGGTGGATTTATATTAAATAAATCTCTATAATCTAAATCTCCTCCTGAAGATAAATCTCCATCAGAATCTGGTAAAATCAGTAAATCTGCTGGGTTATTTATTTGGTCGTTTACATCACTAGGATCATTAGTATTAGTACCTTCAAATACATTGTCTAACCCATCATTATCAGCATCTGAATATGAACCAATTGTATTAACCATTCCATTTTCTTCAATATCAAGCAATCCATCATTGTCAGAATCGTCGTCTAAATAATCTGGCGTATTATCTCTATCAGTATCTATTAAACTTGTTAATCCAAAACCGTAAGCATCATCTATACCATCCTGATTTAAATCTGTCATTAAAAGCCCATTTCCAGATGGAGCAATGTAACCATTAGTTGGTTGTGCTTCAATGTTATCAGGGATTCCATCATCATCAGAATCTATATCCAGAAAATTATAATTATTAGTATTATCTGTATTCATTGGATTATTTCCAGATCCTGCAGAACTTGGTATACCAGAAGTGTTCCAACCTGTTCCAATTGTTCCATCAGCTTTTCCGTCAAAATTTGCATCTGTACCACCAGACTCCATGACATCTGTTATTCCATCATTATCACTATCAAGATCTAAATGATTTGGAATACCATCTGAATCAATATCTAAATTTGCACAAATACCAGCACTATTTAATACACAAAAATCTGCGTCTTGATAATTTGGTGTACCATCAACATCATGATCTGCTGAAGGATCAATACCGTTTGATTCTATTAAATCTGAAATACCATCATTATCATCATCTAAGTCATCTACATCACTATATTTATCGTTATCACTATCTGGAAGAGTTAGAATAAATAATTTTCCATCTCCATCATCGTAACTTGCTGCAGTTATTTGAGCTTTAGTAATTAAAGATCCTGTTGGAGCAATATCGTCTAAATAAAACAACGCAATACCAATAGTACCATAATTATCTATCACACGATCACTAAGCCAATAGTCTGATCCAAATTGTGGTGGGTTAACAGCTCCTGGTGTACCAAGATTACTAGTTGATCCCGTACCACCAAAACCGTATTTTGTAGACCCTTGGTTTACAAAAGTTTCTCCTAAACTTTGCTCGGCACCACCACCTACTGGGATACCAAAAAACTCAATATGATAACAATTATTAGCATTACGTTCTGTTATGGCAACTACACCACTAGAACTTGCAATAATCCCTGAACCGTAAGACAAAGTTTGTCTTTGAGCATTAGTGGATCCCTCTAAAAGATAGTTATCACAAATATTTGCTCCATTACCATTTGTTTCAAAGTAATTATTAAGGTTTAATGATTGATAAGAAGTTAATGCAGAGCTATTCCAAGTTGGACTTGCACTTGTAGTTTCTATTTTAGGACCGTTTAATCTAATACTATTGTATCCATGACCATTAGGACCTAATTGAGTTAATTCATATGCTGATGGGACACCAAATTGAAAATACACATTTCCATTTACGGTAATACTTTCTATGGTTGCAGGTTGCTTAGGACCTGTTTGATTATCACTCCATTGAAAACTTACTCCGGATTGAATACTAGGTGCATTAATCTGTGCATTAACAGAAACTGTTAATGACAATATTATTAAAAATGTTAGTTTGGAAATAATAGCCGATAGACTATAACCAAAACACAAGCTTATGTTTTTGCTCAAAAGTAGGTTCATAAAATATATAGATTTGGGATCTAATACATTACAAATCTAAGTCTTAACTAATTAAAACAATCTTATTGTTAAAGATATTAGTTATAACGATGTGTTTTATCGATTAATTACAAATACATTCTAAAATCATCGATAAAATGCATTTAAATAGGTTTAGATAACTGTATTGATTTTCAAATAATAAACTCTACTAAATCTTCAATCTTAGAAATTAATCGAATATTAATTGTCGTTTTTTTAAGAGATATTTTATTATATTTTGATACAAATATTGTAGAAAATCCTAATTTTTCTGCTTCAAGAATACGCTGCTCTACACGTTGAATAGGTCGAATTTCTCCCGACAATCCTACTTCTGCTGCAAAACAAAAATTTGCTGGAATCGCTTGATCTTCATTAGAAGATAAAATAGCTGCTACTACTGCTAAATCTATTGCTGGATCATCAACAGTAATACCACCAGTAATATTTAAAAACACGTCTTTAGCACCTAGCCTAAAACCTGCTCGTTTTTCTAGTACTGCCAAAAGCATATTTAATCGCTTGGCATTAAATCCTGTTGCACTACGTTGTGGCGTACCATAAACCGCTGTGCTTACTAAAGCTTGCACTTCTATCATTAACGGTCTCATACCCTCTAAAGTTGCTGCAATAGCATGACCTGATAACTCTTCGTCTTTTTTAGAAATTAATATCTCACTTGGATTAGACACTTCTCTTAAACCAGACCCTTGCATTTCATAAATTCCGAGTTCATGTGTGGAACCAAATCGATTTTTTTGTGCTCTTAAAATTCTAAACACATGATTGCGGTCACCTTCAAATTGCAACACGGTATCAACCATATGCTCTAAAATTTTTGGACCAGCAATATTACCATCTTTAGTAATGTGTCCAATTAAAACAACAGGTGTATTTGTTTCTTTAGCAAATTTGATTAGCTCTGTTGTACATTCTTTAATTTGAGATATACTTCCGCTTGACGATTCTATATAATCACTATGTAAGGTCTGTATAGAATCTATAATCACAATATCAGGCTCTAAAGCTTCTATCTGTTTAAAGATATTTTGTGTCTTAGTTTCGGTAAGAATGTAACAATTATCATTAATTGGGTTAATGCGTTCTGCTCGCATTTTTATTTGTTTTTGGCTTTCTTCTCCAGAAACATAAAGCGTTTTATAAGGAAGTTTTAAGGATATTTGTAGCAACAATGTACTTTTACCAATACCTGGTTCTCCGCCCAAAAGGGTTAACGATCCAGGTACAATTCCGCCACCCAATACACGATTAAATTCGGCATCCAATGTATCTAATCTAGCTTCCTTAGAAGAGTCAATCTCGTTAATCCTTAATGGTTTAGAAACTCTTTTTTGAGTGTTTGTTGGAGTTTTCCAATCACTTTTTTCAGGTTTTTGCACCAATTCTTCAACAATTGTATTCCACTCTTTACAAGCATTACATTGTCCTTGCCATTTGGCATATTGCGTTCCGCAGTTTTGACAAAAAAAAGTGGTTTTTACTTTTGCCATAAGTTAATATCCAAAGTCAGCTTTAATTTGTTCCGCTAGTTCTAAAACATGATCTTTAGTAATGCCCGCAATTTCTGACAAAACATATGCAGATTGATATGTTTTCATTGCTTTTTTAGGCTCACCTGTTTCTTCATAAAATCGCCCTAAGTAATAGTTACCAAGCAACGTGTCTGGGTATTCTTTTCTGGCTAGTTTACCTAGATCCTCAAAATATTCCCACTTTTTATTCTTTTTTATAGCTGCTTCAATTGCTTTAAAATCGTTTATTAAAATAGGTTTTTCAATACCAAATAAATCCTCTATCATTTGGTACTTATCCGTTAGATATTCTACTGGATTACCTTCTAATTTTAAGATAGTTTCTTTATACTCTTTTTTACTTATTGGCTGAAAAACAAAAAAGATACTTTCAAGCGCTTTAGGTATTGCGTGTGCTGGTAAAGAATAATGAGATGGTCCTTCAAATGTATCAAATGTTTTTAACACATTATCATTATCTATTGCTTTTAAACTACTTGATAGGGCTTCTGTTTTTTCCTGAATATTTGCTACATCATTTGTTGTTGTAGCCAAATAATAAAATGTTTTTTGCTCTAATTTTGGAAACACTTCTGTTAAATAATCTGCCATATCTGGTGCTAAATCTGGGCTTAACACTATATAAGATTGAAATAATGGAATCCCTTTTAACAAGTAATAATTAATAAAATTAGCAGTTTTACCATGTCCTACAGCAACTTTAAAATTTTCTGTACGGAAAGTTTTATTTACAAAAGGAACCAACTCCATGCTTACAAACTCAAAAAAAGCAGCTCCAGTCTCGATTGGTAACGAGTTTTGCTCGCTGTAATAACAGTCGTTTTCTCTTAACCCATATTGGTTAATACCAATAACAATAGCTTCAGGTATATCTTCCCAATAGGCATAATAATCTACATTTCCTGCAACTGGTTCAAATAAATAATCTGCATCAAACACATAAATAACTGGGTATTTTTTATCTGAAGTATCATAATTTCTTGGCAATTGGATTTTTATTTGTCTGGTTTCGCCTAGCTTTTCAGAATTAAGCTCTTTATAAATGGTTTGCGCACTTATATTTTGCATAAAAAATAGGCTAACAAAAAGAAATAGAATGGGTTTCATGATAAGTTCTAATTTAGTTTGGGTGTAAGTTACAAATTATTTGTGTCGGTTAAAAAATGGCAAGTACAATAAAGAAATCCCTCCAAAAATAAAAACCAATACCGTTTGAGAGCTCCACATAATCCAGCCAAATGCACGACTTGGGTCTACAGGTAAATTAAACAATGTAAAAGCAATTACTATAGCTTCTGGGTAAGATCCTATACCACCATTAGTTGCTGCAATACTAAAACTAGCCAAAATAAATCCTATTAAAACAGCTCCAAACGGAATACCGTTTAAATCTGAGAAAGCAAGAGTTGTGACATAAAACATTAACACATACATTGTCCAAATAAATAGGGTATGAAAAATAAATGCCCACTTTTTTTTCATTTTAAATATGCTAAGCGCGCCTTCTATTAATCCATTGACAAAATTTTTGACTTTTAAAGCTATTTTAGACTGACTTTTTTTAATAAAAACAACTAGTAAAAAGACCAGCAATAACAAGCTTAAAGAACCCAAAATTATTTTTGTAACATCAAATTTTTGGATTAAAAAATCGTAGATAAAATCAAATTGTAAAAACAAGGTAATAGCAACAATACCAAGCATTACTATCATATCCGCTATACGTTCTGCGACAATGGTACCAAAACCTTTTTCAAAAGGGACGCCTTCATAATTGGTTAAAATGGTTGCTCTTGCAACTTCTCCTGCACGTGGTATGGTGTAATTAATCAAATAAGTTGCAAATACAGCCATAATGCTGTTTCCTAATTTAATTTTATAGCCTAAGGGCTCTAACATAAATACCCAACGATATGCTCTTGACAAATGACTTAAAAGTCCTAAGAAAACTCCTAATATGATGTATTTATAGTCTGCGTTTTTAGCAAATCCTATTATGTCTTGAAAAGATAATTTTGAGAGAGAATACCATATTAAAAAAACTCCCAAAAGAATTGGGAGCAAAATTTTTAATAGCCTTATAATAGGTCTTTTAGACATTTATTTAAGCAAGTTATTCTCTTCATTTGGAAACACCAATGCTGGCTTAAAAACTTTAGCTTCTTCAATATCCATAAAAGCATAAGTAATTAAAATTAGGATGTCGTCTTTTGCAACTAATCTAGAAGCTGCTCCGTTAAGTGTGATTTCTCCACTGTTTCTTGGACCAGGAATGGCATAGGTTTCTAGTCGTGCACCATTGTTATTATTTACAATTTGCACTTTTTCACCTTGAATAATATTAGCTGCATCCATTAAATCTTCGTCAATGGTGATGCTACCTATATAATTTAGGTCTGCTCCTGTTACTTTAACTCGGTGAATTTTAGATTTTACTACTTGTATTTGCATAGGGCAAAGATAATTAATTTAGAGCGATATTATCTATTAATCTTATATCGTCTGCATAAACTGCAATAAACGCTCTGTAGGTTTTAGTTTTAGTTTTTCGTTTTACTGTTTTTAAGGTTTTAACGTCTGCAATGATAAAATATTCTAATTGTAACAAATCATGATCTGCAAACTGCTTAGTAACCCATTCTGTTACTTTATTAGCACTTTTTGTGCCAAACTTTTGCTTGGCAGCTTTTAGCGTTTTATAGATAAATGGAGCTGCTTTTTTATATTCCGGTTTTAAGCGTACGTTTCTAGAACTCATAGCTAAACCATTACTTTCTCTGTGTATTTTACAACCTAAAATATTAACTGGTATATTATGTTTTTCTACCAGCTTTTTTATAATGGTTAATTGTTGGAAATCTTTTTCGCCAAAATAAGCATTATCAGGTTTTACAATTTCAAATAGACGCTTAACAATTGTTCCAACACCGTCAAAATGTCCTTTTCTAAAACGCCCTTCCATTTCAAATTCTAATCCATCAAAACTAAATGGTTGTGCTTTTGTAGTTCCGTCATAAATATCATCTACAGTGGGTGCGTAAATAATAACATCTTTAGATACAGACTTTAACAAATCAACATCGTTATCTAAAGTTCTAGGATATTTTTTTAAATCTTCAGGATTATCAAATTGTGTTGGATTTACAAAAATACTAACCACCAAAAAATCGTTATTTTTTAATGCTTGTTTCACTAAAGATAAATGTCCTTCGTGCAATGCACCCATTGTAGGCACAAAACCAAGACTTAAACCCTTTTCTTTTATACTAGAAATATGAGAGGCTAATTTGTTTTTATCAGTAAATACAAGCATTTTTTAATATTTAATTAACGCATGCAAACTTAATATTTTAGTGGCAATCTGCATAAATTTTTGTACTTTTGCGTGTTTTTTATTTTTAATTCTGAAAAGCCAAACAATTTATGAAAGATAAGAGGATATTATATGTATCATCTGAAGTGGTGCCATATTTACCAGAAACAGAAATTTCTTCAATGTCATTTGAAACGCCTAGAATGGTAAATCAACAAGGAGGACAAATTAGAATTTTCATGCCTAGATATGGAAATATTAACGAAAGAAGACATCAATTACATGAAGTTATCCGTCTTTCAGGAATTAATTTAGTGGTTAACGATTTGGATATGCCTTTAATTATTAAAGTAGCTTCAATTCCAAAAGAACGAATTCAGGTATATTTTATTGATAATGATGAATATTTTAAGAGAAAAGCAACTCTAACAGATGAAGACGGAAAGCTTTTTGAAGATAACGATGAGCGTGCCATTTTCTTTGCAAAAGGTGTAATAGAAACTGTAAAAAAACTAAACTGGTCACCAGATATTATACACGTACACGGATGGTTAGCTTCATTATTACCTCTTTATCTTAAACAATTTTATAAAGACGAGCCATTATTTAACGAAAGTAAAATTGTAACTTCAATTTACAAAAGTGGGTTTGAAAACACTTTAAATCCAGATTTAATTAAAAAAATTCAGTTTGATAATATCGAAGAAGACAAAATTAAACTGCTTGCAAAACCAACTTACAATAACTTAATGAAAGTTGCTATAGATAGCTCAGACGCATTAATTGTTGGGTCAGAAGACTTACCTGAGGAGCTTACAACCTACCTAAGCCAGTCTAAAAAACCTGTTTTAGATTATCATGCTAAAGACGAATTTAGCGAAGCATACACTAATTTTTACACAACTAGCGTTTTAGGTTAGTCATATTACAATTTTTAAAAAATTCTATGAAAACATCTTTTTATAATATAGTTAAACCTTTAATGTTTATATCTGCTATTGCTTTAATTTTAGTGGCATGTGATGAAGACTTTGTAAATATTGAAAGCGACATTAGAGGTGCTCAAAATTTTAATACAGGTAGTAAATTATTTCCTTTCGTGTCCTACAACAAAAAAGTGGGACCTATACAAACCAACAACTTATCTAATAAAGTTTTAGGTATTTACAACGATCCAAATTATGGGTCTACTTCAGCTAACTTAATTACTCAAATTACACCAACTACAACTGCTCCTAATTTTGGTGATAATACAGAGATTCTTTCAGTAAAATTATACATCCCTTATTTCTACACTTTATTAGAGACTGATGCAGATGGCAATTCGACATACGAGCTTGATTCTGTATACGGAGATGCATCTAGCCCATATAAATTATCAATATTTAGAAGTAATTATTACTTAAGAGATTTAGATCCTGAATCAGATTTTGAAAATTCACAAGCCTATTATTCTAATGCTTACACAAGTTTAAATTTGGCTAATTTTGAAGGAGATTTATTTTATGAAAATAATGAATTTACACCAAGTGAATCACAAATTATTGTTCAAGAAGTTCCAATTGATGGAACAGAAGAAGAAGAGCTAGAAAAACGCACACCTGGATTATATATAGATTTAGCAGAGTCAATAAGTGAAATTGGAATAGATTATTGGCAAGACTTTTTGTTAGAAGATGATGGCAGCGCAAATCCTGTATTAACAGATTTAGCAGATTTTAAAAATGCTTTTAGAGGTTTAATCTTTAAGGTAGAGCAAGACAATATGTCTAATGATGGTAGTATGATATTTTTAAATATGAATAACGCCAAAATTGACGTAAGATTTGAAAAAGATGGCACTGTTGAAGATCAAAGATTAAGAGAAACTTACACCTTTAACTTTAATAGTATCAAATTTAATACTTTAGAAAATTTATCAAATTTCCAAGCGATAACAGATGGAGATAATCAAAACGGAGACGACCAATTACATTTAAAAGGGTTTGAAGGATCTATGACTGTTTTAGATCTTTTTAATGGAAATATCATTGATGAAAACAACAACACACAAGACGCCTTACAATATTTTAAAGACAGAGAAGGCAAATGGTTAATTAATGAAGCAAATCTTAACTTTTATGTGGACTATACCAGCCAAGGATTACAAACCAGAGGAGGTGCAGAACCGGATAGAATTATGCTTTATGATTTGAAAAATAACACACCAATTGTAGACTATTTTACAGATCCAACTACCAACTCGTCAGACCCATTAAATTCTAAAATTATTTATGCTCCTAAATTAGAAAGAGATGAAGATGAAAACGGAGTGAAATACAAAATTAGATTAACAGAACACATTAAACGAATTTTATTAAACGATTCTACAAATGTTAAACTTGGGTTATACGTTACTTCTAATATTAATTTGTTTGGCACCTCAAAAATCCAAAGCGCTTTAGAAGATGATGTTGTTAGATTTGTCCCTCAAAGCTCAACAATAAGCCCAGAAGGAACCATTTTACATGGAAGCACGCCTAATGTTCCAGAAAATGTTAGAGCAACTTTTGAAATTTTTTATACAGAACCAAATAACTAATACATTATGTGTGGTATAGTAGGTTATATAGGTAAAAGAGAAGCCTATCCAATTGTCATAGATGGATTAAAACGTCTAGAATATAGAGGTTATGATAGTGCTGGAATAGCAATATATGACGGAACGGATTTAAAACTATCTAAAACTAAAGGTAAAGTAGCCGATTTAGAGCAAAAGATAAATAGCGAAATTTCTACTAAAGGGAATATTGCAATTGGGCACACAAGATGGGCAACCCATGGTGTACCTAATGATGTTAACTCGCATCCACACTACTCTAACTCTGGAGATTTAGTCATTATTCATAATGGAATTATTGAAAACTACGAATCCATTAAAATAGAGCTAATCAAAAGAGGCTATACATTTCAATCTGATACAGATACGGAAGTATTAATAAATCTTATTGAAGAAGTTAAGAAAAAACAAAATGTAAAATTAGGTAAAGCAGTACAATTAGCATTAACAGAAGTGGTTGGTGCATTTGCAATTGCAGTATTTGACAAAAACAAACCTAACGAAATTGTAGTGGCTAAATTAGGTAGCCCACTAGCTATTGGTATTGGTGAAGACGAGTTTTTTATAGCAAGTGACGCTTCTCCATTTATAGAATACACCAAAAATGCTATTTATCTGGAAGATGAAGAAATGGCAATTGTTAGGTTAAACAAAAAAATAAAAATCAGAAAAATAAAAGATGATTCTGAAGTTACACCTTCCATGCAAGAGCTTAAATTTAACCTCGAGCAAATAGAAAAAGGAGGTTATGAGCATTTCATGTTAAAAGAAATACATGAACAACCTCATGCTATTAAAGACACTTACAGAGGTAGACTTAGAGCAAAAGAAGGCATCATCAAAATGGCTGGTATTGATGATAACTTAGAAAAATTCACTAACGCAAGTCGTATAATAATTGTAGCATGTGGTACATCATGGCACGCAGGTTTAGTGGCAGAATATATTTTTGAAAATTTAGCCAGAATACCTGTAGAAGTCGAATATGCATCAGAATTTAGATATCGTAATCCAGTAATCACAAATAACGATGTTGTTATCGCAATCTCACAATCCGGTGAAACTGCAGATACTTTAGCTGCCATAAAATTAGCTAAAGAAAAAGGCGCATTTGTTTTTGGAGTATGTAATGTTGTAGGATCATCCATAGCAAGAGAAACACACGCAGGTGCTTATACTCATGCTGGACCAGAAATTGGTGTAGCATCAACAAAAGCATTTACTACTCAAATAACGGTATTAACTTTAATAGCACTAAAATTAGGTAAAATTAAAGGTGCATTATCTAATTCAGACTACCACTACCATTTACAAGAATTAGAACTTATTCCTGAAAAAGTAGAAAAAGCATTAAAGTCTGATGCACATATAAAAATGGTAGCAGACATATATAAAGATGCAAAAAACTGTTTATACTTAGGTAGAGGATATAATTTTCCAGTTGCTTTAGAAGGTGCTTTAAAATTAAAAGAAATTTCATACATCCATGCAGAAGGTTATCCTGCTGCAGAAATGAAGCACGGTCCTATTGCTTTAATTGACGATCAAATGCCAGTTATAGTTATAGCAGTAAATAAAGGACACTACGAAAAAGTAGTTAGTAATATTGAAGAGATTAAATCTAGATCTGGTAAAATTATTGGAATTGTAACAGAAGGTGACACTAGTGTCAAAAAATTAGCAGACCATGTTATTGAGGTTCCAGAAACATTAGAATCTCTAACACCTTTATTAACAACCATACCTTTACAATTACTTTCTTATCACATTGCGGTAATGTTAGAAAAAAATGTGGATCAACCAAGAAATTTAGCTAAGTCTGTAACAGTAGAGTAAGACAACATATTATAAATCATAATTGGCTTTAAAGTTTCTTATTAATAAAATTCAACCTTGATTTTTATTAATAATTAGTTTTAAAGCCTCTTTTTTTTGTAAATACTTATTATGCACGCATAATTTTTAACTTGTTTTTTTTAAGGTTTCGGTAAAAAACGTATATTGGCAATATTAATTAACTAAATCTAAAAAATGAGAACAATCCTTTCAATTGTATTGTTGTGTTTTAGCGGAATTGCTTTTTCGCAAACAACAATAACAGGAACAGTTGTGGACGATAGTCAACAACCAATTCCCAGTGCTAATGTTATAATAGATGGCACATCTGTAGGAACAGCTACAGATTTCGATGGTAATTTCACCCTTACAACTAATCAAAACCCTCCTTTTACTATTCAAGTAAGTAGTGTAGGATTTGCTACAGAAAATGTTGAAATCACATCTAACAATCAAAATATTAATGTGGTCCTTGCGGAAGGAACTTCTTTAGACGAAGTAGTTATATCTGCATCTAGAACTCCAGAACGTATTTTTGAGTCACCTGTAACGGTTGAGCGTTTTGGTCTAAGAGAAATTAAAAACACTGCATCTGCTGATTTTTATGATGGTTTAGAAAACCTAAAAGGTGTCGATGTTAATACTAACAGTTTAACATTTAAATCTGTAAATACACGTGGTTTTGCAACTTTTGCAAACACACGTTTTATGCAGCTAGTAGATGGAATGGACAATTCAACACCTGCTTTAAACTTCCCTATTGGTAACTTAGTAGGTATGACTGAAACAGATGTATTAAGTGTCGAGCTGCTTCCAGGAGCATCATCTGCATTATATGGTGCAAATGCCTTTAATGGTATTTTATTTATGAGAAGTAAAAACCCATTTGATCATACAGGAATTAGTGGTTCTATTAAAAGAGGTATAACGTCTCAAGAATCTGCTGGCGACAATCCTTACACAGACTTAAGTATTAGAATGGCACATAAGTTTAGCGATAAATTTGCTGCTAAAGTAAACTTTGGTTATTTAAAAGGAACTGACTGGCAAGCTACAAGTGAAGTTGATAAAATTGATCCAACCAGAACAAGAGCTAACACAGATTATGATGGTATTAATGTATACGGAGATGAGGTTGCTGCTAACATCAATGCATTAGCTGGTGGTACTGGATTAGTTCCAGATGTAGTGGTAAGTAGAACGGGTTATAATGAGCGTGATTTAACTAATTATAATGCAGAAAGTATTAAAGCAGATTGGGGATTATACTATCGTCCAATTGAAGGAAATAATTTAGAATTTTCTTATGTTGGTAAAGTAGGTACAGGATCTACCATTTATCAAGGAACCAACAGATATAACATTAATGGTTTCTTCCAACAACAACATAAATTAGAAGTTAGAAACGATAACTTTTTTGTAAGAGCATATGAAGTGTCAGATAAAGCTGGAGACTCATATGACATGGTCTTTACAGGAATTAACATAAATAGAGCTTGGAAAAGTGATGCAGATTGGTTTGGAGACTATATAAACACTTTTGTAGGTATAGACTTAGCTGGAAACCCATTAGGGCTTTCAGAGCAACAAAAACATGATGCAGCTAGAGCTGCAGCAGATACAGGTCGTTACCTACCAGGAACACCAGAATATCAAGCTGCATTTAATACTAGTATAGCAAATCCAGATTTATCTGTAGGATCAAAATTCCAAGATGCTTCTAAATATTTTCATAGTGATGCTAACTATAATTTTGGTGATCAAATTGATTGGGCTGAAATTCAAGTTGGAGGATCTTACAGAAAATACACTTTAAATTCTGGAGGTACAATTTATACTGATGCTGATAGTCCAATAGAATATTCAGAATTTGGTGTTTATTCTCAAGTTCAAAAAGATGTAGAATTATCTGAGGATATGGAATTAAAAATAACCGCTTCTGGACGTTATGATAAATCAGAATTATTTGATGGATTTTTCTCACCTAGATTATCTGCTGGTTTAACTTTAAACCGTAACCACAATATTAGAGCTTCTGCTCAAACAGGTTTTAGAAATCCAACAACTCAAGATTTATTTATTGGTTTAGATGCAGGTAGAGCAGTTCTTGTAGGGTCGGCAGAAAGTAATTTAGACCGATATTCAAGAAGTTATGATATTAGTCTAGAAGGACAAACTATGTTTGGCCAACCAGCTACTGTTACTCAATCTGGTAGAGCAGCTTATGAGAATTCATATTCTGCAAGTTCTGTTAATGCATTTGCAGCATCTGGTAACCCAGCGTTACTGACTGTAGCAAATCCAGAAATTATCAAACCAGAAAAAGTAACATCTTTTGAAGTTGGATATAGAGGTAAATTTGAAAGTCTTATTGTAGATTTTAGCACTTATTATAACAAATATGAAGACTTTATCTCTCAAGAGGTAGTTGTGTCACCACTTTATGGTACTGCAGGAGATGGAGGATTATCTGTTGCTGCATTAGCAAATGGAGATGTACAAGCATACAGCGCGTATACTAACTCTGATGCAGATGTTAAGTCTTATGGTGCATCTATTGGATTATCTACTAAAGTATTTGGTGGTTTTGATCTTGGTGGTAGTTACACGTTCACCAAACAAGATTTTGATCAAGCTGCTAATCCAGATTTTCAAACTAACTTTAATACTCCAGAACATAAGTTTAAAGCTACTTTTGGTCATACAGAAGTATTTGAAAACTTTGGGTTTAATATCGCATACAGATTTAGTGATGACTATTTCTGGGAAGCTACATTTGGAAATGGTATAGTACCAGAATTTCATGTATTAGATGCACAAATCAATTATAAAATTCCAAGTTTAAAATCTATAATCAAAGTAGGAGCTACTAACCTTACAGGTGATGAGTACTTTACTGCTTTTGGTACTGGATTTATTGGATCTATGTATTATGCATCATTAACAATTAATAACTTATAATAATGAAGACATTTAAAAACATAAAATATATAGGACTTCTTGCAATAGCAATTAGTTTTACAGCATGTAATGATGAAGAAGATTTTGAGCAGTTTTTAGATATGCCTCCTGCAGACGCTGTCGCATTACCTGCGCCAACCTCTGGTTCAGCAGACTTTTCAACCTTTGTATCATTAGGAAACTCTTTAACTGCAGGTTTTGCAGATGGTGCTTTATATAGTATTGCTCAAGAGAATTCGACACCAAATATAATGGCAAGTAAATTCTCATTAGTTGGTGGTGGTAACTTTACACAACCATTAATGAATGATAACGTTGGTGGGTTATTAGCTGGTGGATCGCCTTTACCAGGATTTGGACCTAGATTAGTATTTGATGGTGCTGGACCAGTGCCTATTACAAATTTAAATCCAGGTGCTATGACTACTACAGATATAGTATTAAATAATCCTACTGGACCTTTTAATAATATGGGTGTACCAGGTGCAAAAAGTTTTCACTTGTTAGCACCAGGTTATGGAGATTTAAATGGTTTATTTACAGTTCCAGCAACTGCTAATCCTTATTTTGTAAGAATGGCAAGCTCTTCAACAACATCTGTTATTGCAGATGCTATGGCGCAAGCACCTACATTCTTTTCTTTATGGATAGGTAACAATGACGTTTTAGGTTATGCTTTATCAGGTGGTGATGGTACTAATCCAATTACACCAACTGCTACTTTTGATTTTGCTTACTCTACGCTAATCACTACATTAACTTCAGGTGGTGCTAAAGGTGTCGTTGCAAATATTCCAGACGTAACAGCTATACCGCATTTTACAACTGTACCTTACAATCCTATACCTTTAGACGCTGCTACTGCAAGTGCTTTAAATCAAGGATATGCTACCTATAATGGTGGGCTTCAATTTGCAATGTCAAATGGACTAATAACTCAAGCAGAAGTTGATAAAAGAACAATCGCTTTTGCTGAAGGATCTAATAATGCAATGGTTTTAATTGACGAAGATTTGACAGACTTAACTAGTTTTGGTATTCCAAGTTACAGACAATCTACAGCAGACGACTTATTTGTATTGCCATTATCGTCGTTGATCCCACAAGGTTATGGAACACAAATTCCATTAGCAGACAAATGGGCTTTAACACCAGAAGAGCAAGCTGAAATCGCTACTGCTACTGCTAGTTTTAATGCAACTATCCAATCTCAAGCTAGTGCTGCTAATTTAGCATTTGTAGATGCTAATGCATTGCTAAACCTAGTGAAAGATGGTAACTTACCGTCTGGAAATTATAATTTAACTTCAGATTTAGTAACAGGAGGAGCCTTTTCTTTAGATGGTGTTCACCCAACATCTAGAGGTTATGCTTTAATAGCTAATCAATTTTTAAAAGCAATAGATTTAAAATACGGTTCAAACTTTGAAGCATCTGGAAACCTTGTAGATATAGGAGAATACAACACAAACTACTCTGCAGGTTTGCAATAAAAATAAACAGAAAAATAGTTTTAAAAACGTCTTCCAATGGAAGACGTTTTTTTGTATAAAAAAAGGTTTATAAACCACTTTTATTTTAAATTAAAACTCCTATCTTTGCACGCGAAAACAGAAGGTGTTTTCTTTCAATTAAATACCATAATATTAAATAAATAAGTAATGTCAAAAGTTACAGGTAAAGTTGCACAAATAGTAGGTCCAGTTATCGATGTAGAATTCGGAGCAGGTACTGAACTTCCAAAAATTTACGATTCATTAGAAATTAATAAAGCTGATGGTTCAAAATTAGTACTAGAAGTACAATCTCACATTGGTGAGGACACCGTACGTACAATTGCTATGGACTCGTCAGATGGTTTAAGTAGAGGAACAGAGGTTGTTGCAACTGGTGCTCCTATACAAATGCCAATTGGTAATGATGTTTACGGACGTTTATTTAACGTAATTGGAGACGCTATTGACGGTTTAGGTGATTTACCTAAAGCTGGAGATGCTGGTTTACCAATACACAGACAAGCACCTAAATTTGAAGACTTATCAACGTCTACAGAAGTGTTATTTACAGGTATTAAAGTTATTGACTTAATTGAACCTTATGCAAAAGGAGGTAAAATTGGATTATTTGGTGGTGCAGGAGTTGGTAAAACAGTATTAATCCAAGAGTTAATTAATAACATTGCAAAAGGACATGGTGGTTTATCTGTGTTTGCTGGTGTTGGAGAAAGAACACGTGAAGGAAACGATTTACTTCGTGAGATGTTAGAGTCAGGAATTATTAAGTATGGTGACGACTTTATGCACTCTATGGAAGAAGGTGGTTGGGATCTTCAAAAGGTTGATAAAACTGTAATGAAAGATTCTAAAGCAACTTTTGTATTTGGACAAATGAATGAGCCTCCTGGAGCTCGTGCTAGAGTAGCACTTTCAGGATTAACTATAGCAGAGTATTTCCGTGATGGAGCTGGTGAAGGACAAGGAAAAGATGTATTATTTTTCGTAGATAACATCTTCCGTTTTACACAAGCTGGATCTGAGGTATCTGCATTATTAGGACGTATGCCTTCTGCAGTAGGTTACCAACCTACATTAGCAACCGAAATGGGTGCAATGCAAGAGCGTATTACATCAACTAAAAGAGGATCTATTACATCTGTACAAGCGGTTTACGTACCTGCAGATGATTTAACGGATCCAGCACCAGCAACAACGTTTGCTCACTTAGATGCAACAACTGTATTATCAAGAAAAATTGCTGAGCTAGGTATTTATCCTGCGGTAGATCCATTAGACTCTACTTCTCGTATTTTAACAGCTGACATTTTAGGTGATGAGCACTATGACTGTGCACAACGTGTTAAGGAGTTATTACAACGTTATAAAGAATTACAAGATATTATTGCCATCTTAGGTATGGAAGAATTATCTGAAGAAGATAAATTAGCAGTATCTAGAGCAAGACGTGTACAACGTTTCTTATCTCAACCTTTCCATGTAGCTGAACAATTTACAGGTATTCCAGGTGTATTAGTTGATATTAAAGAGACTATTAAAGGGTTTAACATGATTATGGACGGTGAGTTAGATCACTTACCAGAAGCTGCTTTTAACCTTAAAGGTACCATAGAAGAAGCTATTGAAGCTGGAGAAAAAATGTTAGCTGAAGCGTAAAACAGTAAGCAGTTAACAGTAAGTTGTAGACAAAAAACTACTAATTACTAGTTACTGATTACTAAATACTAAAAATTATGTATTTAGAAATTGTATCACCAGAAGCAACATTATTTAGCGGAGAAGTAACTAGCGTTACGGTTCCTGGAGTAAATGGTGATTTTGAAATGTTAAATAATCACGCACCTGTTGTTTCTCTTTTAAAAGAGGGAACAGTAAAAATTACTGGTAATATAGTACTAGAGGAAGAGGTTGAAAACCGTTTTACTAAAGGCGACAAAAACACAACCTTATTAAAAATAAACTCTGGAACTTTAGAAATGAATGGAAATAAAGTTATTGTATTAGCCGACTAATACCTTACTTACATTATAACAAAAAAACGCGAAGCAGTTGCTTCGCGTTTTTTTTGTGCTTTATTTTTTAATAATAACTATACCTTTTTAATCACATTAGTAACAATTCCCCAGATTAGAAAGTCGTTTTCTTCTGTTATTTTTATAATTGGATAATTAGGATTTTCTGGCTGTAACCATACCTCATCTTTAGAAACACGTAAACGTTTTACAGTAAATTCTCCGTCTAAAAAACAAACTGCTATTTTATTATTAGCTGGTTCTAAACTACGATCTATAACTAGTAAATCATTATCGTCTAATCCTGCTCCTATCATAGATTGTCCACTAACTTTTGCGTAAAAGGTGGCTTCTTTATTTTTGACTAATTCTTCGTCTAGAGACAAGCGTTGCTCTTTAAAATCTTCTGCTGGAGATGGGAATCCTGCCGAAATACCTGTATCAAAAAACTGTCCTGCAGCATTGTCTACAGTTTCTGGTGTGAAGAAAGTTAAACTTCCTGATTTGTGTGCTATCATGGCTAAAGCTTTTTATTGGCTGATGAGCGCGTTAGGGATTGCAGTGACATCCTTTTTTGCTTTTTGGCAAAAAAGATATAACGGAAAGCCCGACCTTTAGGTAACGCCCAAATTATTTATATTTTATTTATTTTACTACTATAATATCGTTAATATTGGTGGTATATTTTGGTGATAGGCGTTCTTGACGCATTTTCCAAGTACGTTGTAAATCTTGGTTTCCTATTTTTATTTTATCGCCTCTAAATTTACTATTTAATCTATCTATAGATTGCATTAAAGGAACGTGTTTTGGGTTTTCTGATTCAAAAATGTTAAGTTGGTAATTGTTTACTGGTACTAAGCCTGAAACAATAACTCCTGCTCTTTTATACTTTATTCCTTTTTTAAAGATAGACATTACTGCTTTAACTGCACAATTACTTATTGTTAAAGATGAATTAGTAGGAAAAGATAAATTAATAGTAACACTTGCGCGATGTTGTTCTAGCGTTTTTTTATGCCTATCACTACTAAGTAATACGATTATAACGTGACAGCCAGAACCTTGTTGTCTTAGTTTTTCTGCACACCGTGTGGCAAAGGTAGAGACACGCTCTTTGATGTAGTTAATATCAGAGTAACTGTAATCAAAACTACGCGTAGTAGCTATCATTTTTTTGTCTTGACCATTCTCATCCAACTGTAGTGTTGGAATACCTTCTAAATCGCGTTTTAACCTAGATTCTACTACCGAAAAATTGCTTTTTACCCATTGGTCTGGTAGTTGTGTAAAATCTAATGCGTTTGTACACCCTTTTGCTATTAATCGTTTTGCAAGTTGTCTTCCAATGCCCCAAATGTCTTCAATTTTAGTCCATTTTAGAGCTTTGATACGTTTATCTTCGGTATCGATAACGTAAACACCTTTAGTTTGTGTTGGAAATTTTCGTGCAATTTTATTTGCAATTTTACTAAGTGCTTTTGTCGGTGCAATTCCAACAGATGTTGGAATACCTGTCCATTTTTTAACGCGTTTTCGAATGCTTTGACCATAGGTGTTTAAATTATAATGCTCAAAACCTTTAAATTCTAAAAAGGACTCGTCTATACTATACACTTCAACATCTGGAGTAAATTGTTTAAGTATGGACATGACACGACTACTCATATCGCCATACAATGGGTAATTGGATGACAACACGTGGATATTGTTAGCTTTACAAAAGGATTCCCATTTAAAAATAGGCGCTCCCATTGGCAAACCCAATGCTTTTGCCTGATCACTACGTGCGATAACACAACCATCGTTATTACTTAAAATAGCGACTGGTTTTCCTTCTAAATTAGGGTTAAAAACACGCTCGCAAGAGGCATAAAAATTATTACAATCTACTAATGCAAACATATGTGTAAAATTACAACAAAAGAAAATTACTTTTTGTAAAATTTTTAAACAATTGTGTTAAAATTTAGATGTGCTTTTTAAATCTCTAAGCTAATAATTTCCCAAAATTGGTTATTGGAGGTGTAGTTTTTTATTACTTTAAAACCAACCGCTTGATGTGCTTGGGACGAACGTTTGTTTTTGGTATCAACCTCTGTGATAATGGCATCAAAACTATCTTTTAGTTGGTCTGCCATATAACGATACAACCCTCTAAAAACACCTTGACCTCTAACATTTTTATCAACACAAATCTGACCCATTGCTATGTAATTAGTAGATAAGTGTTGTGCTTTAATGGTCTTATCTATTTCTTTAAACATAGGGACTAACAAAGGGATTTGGTGTTTAAAATCTTGTAACATAGATAAAGCGTATCCTACAACTTTACCATCTTGTTTGGCAATACAATGCGCGCAAGCATCATTCATTTTTTTTAAAATCTCAAAATCATGTTGTAAGGTTACAAAGCCTTCTTTTTGTTTTTCTTCTTCTGATATAATATGACGTAAGTTTTGTGCTTGAAGGCTTAAGATTTCTTCAAGTTCTGTTTTCGTAGTTGCCCTATGATAGGTTATTAAAGCAGACATCTTACAAAGTTTACTTAAAAATATACATAATTTTTGAATTTCATATTAATATATTTACAAAAACAAGCTTGTAATATTATGTCTCAAACTTTTAAAACCATTGCTAAATTTCAGTATTCATCTGAAGCACAAATTATAAAAGGACGTCTAGAGTCTGAAGGCATTCAGGTGTTTTTAAGTGATAACTTAACTATTGATACAGATCCTTTAGTTAGTAACGCAATTGGAGGCGTTAAGCTTAAAGTATTATCTAAAGATGCCATGCAGGCGCAGCATATTTTAGAAACTATTAATAGATACTCGGTAGACGATAATGGCAATGCCATACATTGCCCAAATTGCAATAGTCAGGAAGTTGCTATGTTTTCTACCATTAAAGATTTTAAATCTTTTTTTGCTTTTGTTTTTGGTTTTATTGCAGGTACACTTCCTTTTTACTCTAAAGATAAATATAGATGTGACAATTGTAATACAGAGTTTGATATAAAATAACAAACTTGTATTTATTCTTTAACCTCATCAAAAGCTTGTTTTAAAATTGTAACTACATTTTCTATTTCATCCTTGTTTAAATGCCCAAATCCTAACCTAATGGCACAAATTGTTTTGCTTTGATACAATATGGTTTTAGGTAAAAACAAGTCGTATACTTTAGCCTTTTCTGCTAGTTTAATAAGTGACAAATTAGAGTTAAAATTTAACCAAATTGCTAATCCACCATCTGGGACTTGCCAAGTGGCTTCATTTTTAAAATGCGTCGATAAACAATCACATAAAACATCGCGTCTTTGCTTATAAATAGTTATGTTTTTTTTAATTAATCGATGTATTTCACCTTCATCTATAAGCTCGGATAAAATTTGTTTTTGAATTAAATCACCTTGTTTATCTAGTATTTGCAAGTAGTTTTTAGCCTCGTTAATAATGTTTTCTGGAGCCACAACAAACCCTATTTGGAAGCTAGGAAAAAAAGATTGCCCTAATCGCCCTAAGTAAATAACAACACCATGTCCATCTGCACTAGCCATAGGTAACATAGCAGAGCCATTAAACTGGAAATCGTAGTCAAAGTCGTCTTCAATAATGGCAAAATTATATGCTTTTGCTAACTGTAATAATTTTAAACGTCGTTCTGCAATAAGCGTGACTGTTGTTGGATATTGTCTGTGTGCACAAACATACACAGCTCTAATACTGTTTTTTGTATAGTTTTTTTCAATAAAATCTACATCAATTCCATGGTCATCTACAGGGATAGTTTGTATTGTAGCTCCTGCTTGTTGAAAAATCATATTTGACTTATAATGACTTAAATGACCAACCAATACAATATCATTTTTTTGTATTAATAGCTGAGAAATTATGTACAGACTCATCTCTGTACTACGTGTACTTAAAATATTTTCTGGTTTTATATGAAAGCCTCTAGTGGCATTTAAATAGTTACATAACTGCGTACTAAAAGTTTTATATGATTGCTCTTGGGTTTGATTCCATTTTGAAATTAATGATCCACGCTTCATTGAAGCACTATACCATTTTGAAAACTGATGCGTTGGATGAAGTCTTAAATCGGGTTGTCCATCATTAATTACATACTTACTAACCGAAAACTCTTCAGTAGACGCCAAATTAAACGACGATTGAAACGAAAATCCTGAAGTTTTAGGATACGTTTTCAATTTATCAAAACCCTGACTAGTTGCTTTAATTGCAGCTGTTTTTTGTTCTGGCTTTAACACAAAAGTCCCCTTATTGGCTACAATATCTACCCAACCTTGAGAGGCAAGCTCGTCATAAACTGCTACTGCTGTATTTCTGTTAATAGATAATAATTCACTTAATTTTCTTGTTCCTGGTAAGGCAGTTCCTTCAGGAATATATCCGCGTTGTATAGCGTTACAGATTTGTTGTGCTATTTGAATATAAATATAAGTATTAAGTGATTTTTCAAAATGAATTAATTTTTTTAAAATTTCATCAACCGGACTACTCATTGTTTTAAAACTGGACTATTTTAGTGATCCGGAAAGTTACGAATTTTGCAGCGTTAAAAAACACCAATACTTTTAATTATGAAATTAACATCTTTATTTATTATTCTAGCTCTATTTAGTGTATTGTCACAAGCTCAAGACTTACAGCAACAACAATTAGACTCTGTAATAATTACGTCTTCCAGAATAGACCTTCCTTTTAAAGAAAACTCTAGAACCATTACAGTTATTTCGTCCTCAGACATTAAAAATAGTGCAGCCACCAACGTTGCGGATTTATTGCAACAGGTAGCAGGAGTGGATATTAGACGTCGTGGAACTGCTGGTAGTCAAGCCGATTTACATATTAGAGGTGGTGGTTTTGACCAAACTTTATTGTTAATTGATGGAATTAAAATGGACGATGCACAAACAGGTCACCACACAATGAATGCTGCATTACCAATTGAAGTTATAGAACGTATCGAGATTATAAAAGGTCCTGCTGCACGTGTGTTTGGACAAAATGCGTTTACTGGAGCTATTAATATAGTGACTAAAAAATCGTTAACAAATACAGTCTCTGCAAATGTAGAAACAGGCTCTTTTAATCAATTAAACGGGTCTGTTACGGTTGGAACAGAATTAGACAATTCTTCACATATAGTTCATGTTGGTAAATTGACTTCTGAGGGTTATCGCAATAATTCAGATTACGATAATTCTAACTACTTTTTAAAAAGTACCTTTAATAAAAACGCGCAACCTATTGAGCTAATTGCAACGTTCTTTGACCGTAAATTTGGTGCAGAAAATTTTTATACCACCAACCCTACTTTTAATGAATACGAAGAAACCCAAAACAGTTTAATAGGGTTTACAACCACTTTTAATACCGCAAAATTTAAAATAAAACCACGCGTGTATTGGAAGCGTAATCAAGATCTATTTTTATTAAGACGTGACGACCCTTCGTTTTTTAGAAACTTTCATATTACAGATAAAATGGGTGCTGAAGTTAACGCCTCTTACACTTCTAATGCTGGAGTAACTGGTTTTGGAGTTGACATATCTAAAATATATTTAAGAAGTAACAATCTTGGTAATCGTAATCGTTTTATGACTAACCTGTTTTTAGAGCATCAATTTAAATTGTTAGATGATAAATTAGACATTACTCCAGGTATTGCTGTTACTTATTTTTCAGATTTTAAATTTCATGCTTTTCCTGGATTAGACTTAGGATATCAAATAACTAAAAATTTAAAAGTCTACGGAAACATTGGCTATACTTACAGAATACCAACTTATACAGATTTATTTTACAATGATTTTAGAACTGCTGGTAATGCCAATTTAGAACCAGAAGAAGCATTTGCACAAGAACTTGGTATTAAATATAATGCTAATAGCTTTTCTGCTTCCATTGCTTTATTTAACAGAGATGCTAAAAACTTAATTGATTATTTAAGACCAAACACAACAGAAACTATTTATACTGCAACTAATATAACTGAAGTAAACACTAAAGGTTTTGAATTTGACACCTCATATAGTTTTAAGATTAATAATTTTAATCAAACCTTAGCAGTTGGTTATGCTTTTTTAGAAGATGATATAGTCGATCAAAACAAAGAGCTATCTCGTTATTCTTTAAATACATTAAAACACCACTTTACAACTCGTTTTAGTACACAATTGTTTAATAATGTTAGACAAAATATTGTTTACAAACACGCAGAGCGTACTACAGGACAAAGCTATAATGTTTGGGATGCTTCTTTGATTGTAAAATTAAAACAAGCAGAATTTACGGTAACTGCAAGTAATATTTTTGACGCAGATTATATTGAGACTGGCTTTACACCAATGCCTCCTAGTAATGTGCTATTTGGGATGCGTTATAACTTTAACTAAAGTGTAACATAATATTTAATACAACATTTGGTCATGTTTTATTAACTTTGGCGTTTAAATTTTGACCTTTGAAATTAAATCTTCAGGACATACCCAGAGTTAAAACTATAACTAAACAGGACTTTCTTAAACAGTATTTTAAGCCTCAAAAACCTGTAGTTATTGAGCAGTTTATATCAGATTGGCCAGCCTATTCTAAATGGAATTTGGACTACATAAAAGATATAGCTGGAGATAAGACAGTCCCTTTGTATGACGATAGACCAGTAGATTACAAAGACGGATTTAACGAGCCTCATGCAACTATGAAAATGAGCGAGTATGTAGATTTGCTTAAACGCGAGCCTACTAAGTATAGAATATTTTTATGGAATATTTTAAAAGAAGTCCCGCAATTACAAAAAGACTTTACTTTTCCAGATTTTGGTTTACGTTTAATGAAAGGCTTGCCCATGTTGTTTTTTGGAGGTCGCGACAGCTATACCTTTATGCATTATGATATAGATTTAGCTAATATTTTTCATTTTCATTTTGAAGGCGAAAAACAAATTATACTATTCGATCAAAAACAAAACAAACACTTATACAAAGTTCCACACGCTTTAATCACTCGCGAAGATATAGACTTTTCTAATCCAGATTTTAGCAAGTGGCCAGCCTTGCAAAACGCCAAAGGGTGGCAATGTCAATTAAACCATGGTGAAGTGTTGTACATGCCAGAAGGCTATTGGCATTACATGAAATATGTGACTCCTGGTTTTTCAATGAGTTTACGAGCTATTGCGCGAAACCCAAAAAATTTAGGTAAAGCTATTTACAATGTATTTATAATGCGTAATTTTGACAACTTAATGCGACGCATTAAAGGACAACAATGGATAGATTGGAAAAACCAAAAAGCCATTACAAATACAAACAATTATTTAAAAAACTAATAAAACAAATAAGATGAAAAACATATTATTAGCTATCACACTTTTAGTAAGTACAATTGCGACAGCTCAATCTTTTGAAGGTAAAGGCGACCAAAAATTTCAAATTGGTGCTAATATCCAAGATAACGTTAATGGTATTACCTTAAGTTACGACTATGGTTTAGGAGAAAACATCTCTATAGGTGTGGTTACAGGTTATGCGCTAAACTTAAACAATGGATTGACTGCAGATTTCTCTGACCGTTTTGAGCTTGAAGGACGTTTTAATGCCAACTTAGGTAGTGTATTAAATATAGATAACAATTTTGACCTTTACCCTGGGATTAGCCTAAGTACTAAAAACTTTGGTGGACATTTAGGAATGCGTTATTTTTTCTCTAGCGGATTTGGAATTTTCTCAGAATTTGGAACCACTTTTGCCAAATATAATTCTGATGCGTTAACAGCTGCAGAAAAAATTCATAATCAATTTACAGTTAATTTTGGAGCTGTGTTTAATTTATAAAGCAATAATTATTAACTAGATACAAACCTTTCAGTTTTACAATTGAAAGGTTTTTTTATGCTTATTTAATTAGTTGATTTGCTTTTTCGTAGACCAATTGGCTCTCCCAACCTCTGTATAATAAATAGTCAATTAGTTTCTTTTTTTTCTTGTATTTGTCGGTCTCTTTTAACGAAATAGCCTTTTTTTCGGCTAAATCATTAAAAACGTCGATATACTCATCATCATCTATTTCTGTAAGTGCTTGGTTTACATTAAATTTGGAGATGTCCTTTCGTTTTAGTTCAAGAGCGATTCGACGTTTACCCCATTTTTTAATTCTGAACTTACCTCTAGTATATGTTTTGGCAAAACGTTCTTCGTTAAGAAAGTTGTGTTCCAAAAGATGAACTATAATAATATCTGAAGCCTCAGGTATCATATTCATGCTTTTTAGCTTTTGTCTCACCTCTTGGTGACAGCGTTCTTGATAAGCACAATAGTGTTCCAACTTTTTAGTTGCTTCTTCTATTGTATAGGACTCTTGTTTTTGATACATAACTCAAAAATAAGCTATTTAACAACATTTAAAAACGCCCTATTATGAAACATATAAAATTACTTTTAATTGTATTTATTACCACAATTGGATTAAGTTATGGTCAAGGATCTGAAACTTTCAATAACTCTAATGCTACTGGCACATATGGAGATAATAGTTTTGTAGGTGATAACGGAGTAACTTGGACTTATATAGCATCAAGAAATGAATCTACCTACGGAATTAACGGAAATGGTTTAATGCTAAGAAGAGCATCAGATAACAGTAGAGTTACTTCATCTTCTGTTACAGGTGGAATAGGTAATTTTACTTGCAGTTTAAGGAAAGCATTTACTGGTGCTGGTAATAGACAAGTTGAATTATTTGTAAATGGTGTGTCGCAAGGAACTTCTATTGCTTGGGATAATACAAATGTTCAAACATTTACAGTAAATGGTATCAATATTACGGGAAATGTAACTATTGAAATTAGAAACATAACGGAGAGGCAAGTAATTGTTGATGACATTTCATGGACAGCAGGCTCCACAGCAACTTTAACTTATTATAATTTACAGTTCCCAGTATCTGGAACTATACAATTAGCAGAAAATTACGATGTTTATGCACAAGCTTTTGAAGGTGGTGTAACACCCGGAGCTGGTCCAGGAACAGGTATTGAATCATGGATAGGTTACAGCACTACAGACGCAACAACTACAGCAGATTTCAACAATGCTTCTTGGACATGGGTAACAGCTCCTTATTTTGGAGAAGGTAGTGGTGCAAATGCTAACAATGATGAATATAGATTAGACTTAGGTGCTCAAATCCCTGCTACAGGTACTTATTATTATGTAAGTCGTTTCAGATATCAAGGTGGTCCTTTTACTTATGGAGGTATTTCTGGAGCTGGAGCTGGTAATGCTTGGGATGGTTCTGTATTTAATTCGGGGGTTTTAACAATTAATGCTCACATTTTAGATTTTGTTAATTTGCAATCTCCTGCAACAGGAAGTATTACAACAGGTGGTAATTTTGAAGCTTACGCACAAGTTTACGAACCAGGAGTTACAGATACTCCAGCTTCTCAAGGAGCAAATATTGAAGCTTGGATAGGTTATAGTACAACAGATGCAACATCTACTGCAGATTTTACGACAACATCTTGGACTTGGGTACCTGCAAATTACAACCCGTCTTGTGGTTCTAATTGTGGTACACCTGAGAATAACGATGAATATTTTGTTGAATTTGCTTCTGGGCTAACAGCTGGGACCTATTACTATGCTAGCCGATTTAGAATAGATAATGATGTGTTTTATTATGGTGGATACGATTCTGGTGGTGGTGACGGTTTCTGGGATGGAACAAATGATATTAGTGGTGTATTAACAATAACAGACCCTCCTGTAGCAGATGTTGTAATAACTGAGATTATGTATAATTCTCCTACACCTGGCACTGATTATGAATGGATAGAAATTTGTAATCTAAATAGTACTGCAGAAGATGTTAGTAATTATATTATTGATGTTAATGGCTCCACAGAATTTACTTTTCCTCCAAGTACAGTCATCCCTGCCAACTCCTGTGTAACAGTTCTTCTTGGTCTAGGAACCTCATCACCTGAGTGTCCATTTACACCAGATTATGGAAGTCCTTCAGGAACAAATAATCTTCCTAACTCAAGTGCTACTATATCACTTATAGAGCCTATAGCTTTAAATGATGCTGATAGTGTTTTTTATGATAGTGGTGATGGTGCAGATGGTAATGGTTCTACTTTACACGTAGTGGACGCAACCTCTGACAATTCCAACACTTTAACTAATTGGCAAGAAGTACTAACAGGCGGTTCGCCCGGATCTAACTCTTTAGTATCTCCATGTACTGTACCAGAACTGCAATTAGTAGACGATTCTAACACAGACCAAAATTGTGGTTACACCATAAATTTTGGATCACAAGCTACTGGTTTTACAACTAATATTACTTTTGATATTGATAATGATGGTACCTTAAATTTAGATATTTCATCATTAGTGTTAAGTGGTGCAAATTCTGGAGAATTTTCAATAGTATCTCCTGCTGCTCCATTTACAGTAACTCCAGGAAATACTCAAACTGTAACCCTTCAGTTTGCACCAACAACTATAGGAACAAAAAATGCAACTTTAACCATTAATAATAATGATGCAGATGAAGGAGCTTGTACAGTTTTACTTGAAGGTATTGGTACAACTCCAGAGCAAGAAATTAATATTGAGGGAGACGTAGGTGCTTTTCCTGATATTGCAAATGGAGACACGACACCAAGTAGTTTAGACAACACCCTATTTGCTGCTCAAAATATTGGAAACTCTCAAGCCAAATCATTTAGAATTCAAAATGTTGGAACAGCAGATTTAAACGTTTCTGGAATTACTATTGGAGGAACTAATCCTGGTGATTTTACACTTTCTGTAAATCCTTCGCCAGCAACTATTACTCCAATGCAAAATCCACCTGCTATTTTTGAAATTACATTTTCACCCTTAGCTTCAGGAACAAGAACAGCCATTATCTCTGTTGCAAGTAATGATGCAGACGAAAACCCATATACTTTTATGGTACAAGGAGATGGATTATGTAATGCTGGAAGTATTTCAATTTTACCAACATCAGGACCAGACAATACAATTGTAACCGTTACAGGTACTAATTTAACAACTGCTACTGCAACAGTTAGTGGAATACCTGCAACTGTAAATAATGTATCTGCTACAACAATGGAAGTAACTATTCCTACAGGAGCCACTTCTGGAAATATTGAAGTAACAGACGATTTAGGATGTCCAGCTTCAGCACCATTTACTGTTATTAGAAATTCTGGTAGTTGCGGAAACCCTAGTGGTTTAATGATGACAGAAGTTTATGATGAAAATACTGGTTCTAGAGGTTATATAGAATTATACAATGCAACTGGAGCAACCATAGACTTAACAGACTACCGTATTGACCGTTATGGAGATTTAACAACTACAATATCTTCACATAGTTATAATTTTCCAGCAACTGGTATTGGAAGTAGTATTGCAGATGGTGAGGTTTTAGTTGGGATGGTTAATTCTGGTGGAACAGGTATTGAGGATTTTGCTTTTGGAGGTTCTACTTCTGGTTTCAATGCAGACGATCGTTTAGAATTAGTACAAATATCTACCTCAACAGTAATTGATGATTTTCATGATGAAACAGTAGGTGGCACTGGATTTGTTTATAGAAGAAATACTAATGTATCAGACCCTAACCCTAATTTTGATTCAACAGAATGGACAACAGCAACACAAGGAGACATTAGTGATTTAGGAAACTACACGATATTAACTAATGCGCCAACTATAACATCTCAACCGGTTTCTGTAACTGGATGTAATATCGTATCCTTTTCTGTTTCGGCATCACCTGGAAATGGTGGAACATTAACTTATCAATGGTTATATAATGATGGTGTTACAGATGGATGGTCTAATGTTACAAGTGGCACATTCTCTCCTGGAGCTGCATCTGGCGAAACAACAGACACTTTAACTATTAGTGGTTTTGACACTAGTAATTATCAGTTTTACTGCCAAGTAATAGAAGATGGATTATGTATAACTGCAAGTAATGCAGTTAGAGGAACAATATCTACTACAACTTGGGATGGTGTTTCTTGGAGTAACGGATTACCTACTGTGTCTACACAGGCAATTATAAGTGCCAACTACGATACAAACACAGCAGGTCAACCAAGTTTTACTGCATGTAGCTTAGTTATTAATCCAAGTTTTAATTTAACTATTGCAGAAAACACTTATGTAGAAGTTTATTATAATGTTATAAATAATGGACGAATCTTTATTCAAGACAAAGGGTCTTTTGTACAAGTAGATAATGCAGCAACTTATGACGATTCTGGAAGTAGCTTTTTCACTACAAATAATACTGCACAAGTTACCAAAACAACAGGTATTATAAATAATTGGTATGAATATACATATTGGAGTAGTCCTGTGTCAAATGAAACTGTAGAAGATGCTCTTTTTACATCTAATCCAGATAGACGATTTGTGTTTAATGCAGCTAATTTTGAAGATTCAACTTACGAAACTAATAATGACAATACTGCAACACCTTACTTAGCTGGTGACATCTTAGATGATATAGATGATAATGCTGATGATTGGAGTTATGCTTCTGGGCTAATGATACCAGGTGTTGGTTATGCTGCTACGTTATCTACAACATCTTTTAGTATAGGTGGTGGATCAGGAAATAATTTTGGACACATTTTTGAAGGGACTTTAAATAATGGATTAATTAACGTTCCAGTATTTAGAAACGATGCTAGCAATGCTTCTAGTCCAGTACCTGATAATAACTGGAATTTTATAGGTAACCCTTACCCTTCAGCTATTGATGTAGATTTATTTTTTACTGAAAATGTTTGGACTTCAACAAATACAACTGCTACCTTAGATGGGACTATTTATTTATGGTCGCAAAATACTGCGCCAAGTGCAACAACTAATGGTAATGAAGGACTTAATTTTTCTGATGATTATGCTATTATTAATGGTGCTGGAGAAATTGCAGGTGGTGACGGAATTACACCAAATAGATATATCCCTTCAGGACAAGGATTTTTTGTAAAATTTGTAGACACTGATCTTAGAGCTTCTTCAACCGGAACGGTTGTCTTTAATAACGATATGCGTGTTAGAGATAACAATACCCAATTTTTTAGAAATAGTAATAACACAACAATTGAAAAACTTAGATTAAACTTAACTTCTGACACAGGTTTATTTAGTCAAACACTTGTAGCTTATAGCGACCAAGCAACCCATGGTTATGATGGAGGATATTTTGACGCTGCAAAAACATCTACATTAAATGCACCTGTTAAATTTGGATCTTCAATTAATAGCAATTCAAACATCTTTGCTATTCAAGGAAGAGATTTAAATCTTTTAGATACTAATGAAGTTGTTCCTTTAGCTTTCTCAACGTCTGTAAATAATCCAACAATTTATAACATTTCAATAGAGTCTGTACAAGGAGATTTCTTAACCAATAATACTGTTTATTTAAAAGATAATTTATTATCGACAATTCATGATTTATCAAGCTCTGATTATTCTTTTACTTCTGAAGTGGGAGAGTTTAATTATCGTTTTGAGGTAGTCTTTAATAATTCAAGTTTAGGAACAAATGATTATGTGTTATACAAGAATAATTTATCAATAATTGAATTAGAGAATAATGAGGTATTATTTACAACTGGTAGTGATTTAACTATTAAGTCTGTTCAAATATTTGATGCTTTAGGGCGATTATTATACAACTTAAAAGGATATAATAGTAGCGAAACTTACAATCTATCAAACTTATCTCAAGCAGCTTATGTAGCTAAAGTAGAATTAAGTAATGGACAAGTAATTAGTAAGAAAGCTATTAAAAAATAGAGTTTCAACTTTTATAAAATTAAAAAGCCTCAATATTAAATTGAGGCTTTTTTTTTATAAAGTATATTTTAAAGAAATAATAAGGTTTCTACCTGGTGCAGCAATACCAGACGAATACGTTTTATAACGTTGATCTGTTATATTTTCTAAAGCAGCAGTTATCACTACATCTTCTCCTACTTGGTATTGTGTTCTAAGATTTAACGTATACCATGAAGGAGAATATGGATTACCATTATCATCTAATGCATAGATATAATCTTTTTCAGCTTCAGAAGGTGCTAACTGATTAAAAGATAATGCGTTATTATAGTTAACAAATCCATCTATTTTAAAACTGTTTTTTTGCCATACTACATGTGTGTTACCAAAATTAGGTACAACGTGTCTTACTGGCACTTCAATACCATCTGTTTCTTCAGTACCACCTATAATATTATACTGAGAGGTTAATTTTAAATGTTCAGACACATTTACTAAAGCTCCAATTTCAAATCCATAAATCCAAGATTTTGAAGCGTTTTGTATGGATTGCACGTTACTTAATTCGCCATCATACATAATTTGTGTCTCTCCGTTTAACGTGCCATTACGTCTTACTAAAGCATTGTCTAAATAGGTATAATAGGTTGCCATATCAAAAACTACTACTTTGTCAAAATCTAGCTTTAACCCTAACTCTCCACTATAGGCATATTCAGGATCTAAATTATCATTAGGCACTACTACAGAACCAGGTTCTGAATCAAAAACCTTACCTAAATCATCAATATTTGGTGCTCTAAAAGCTGAAGACAAATTAAACTTCCACTGTAAAGTTTGATTTGGTGACCAAGTCATTCCAGCTGTACCAGTTAACGCTTTAGCAGTATTGTTTGATTCTGAAAAAGGGAGATTTAAAAACTGATTGTTTTCTGTAAAATCTGCTTTTTGATTAATGATATTATATCTTAAACCAGATTGTAATACAAGTTTACTGTTAGGCTTATACTTATAACTTGCATATACTGCACTACTTTGCCAAGTTGCACCATCAGGGTATCTAGATACTGTTTGTTGTGTAGTATTAGTTTCAATATTTTCAGTAAACCCTACAGATCCTACTTTATTATATACATATTCAAAACCATAAAACAAATAAGACTTATTACTTAGGCTTTTTTCAAAATCGATATTAAATGATAAAGCATCAACAGATTCTGCTCTTACATTTCTTTCAACCTCTTGAAAATCTCTATCCATTCTGCTTTCCTGAAAATTTTGATATGCTAAAGTGGTTTTAATGTTGTCATAAAATGTAGCATTACTACTTCGTTTAGTTACACTTACATTGGACATAAACCATTTTTGTGGGCCATAATTCCACTCTGCAGATCGTAGATTTTCGCCTCTATAACGTATTAATCTATCGTATCTAGGATAATCTGAAGTTGCTGTGTAAAATACACCTAAATCAATATCTAAATCTTCCTCAGCTTTATAACTAACTTTTTGCATCAAATTAATTTGACTATAACCAGTATATTTTTGGATTTTAGGGTTATTATTTTCAATTATTACATCTTCATTATTAACTGTTGTTACAAATTCTGGTCTTAAATAATCTGTAGGACCATAACGTCCCATTCTTAAATCATTAAAATTTGTATAACTCGCATTAGTTAAAAACGCCCATTTTTTTAGACCAAAATTTAAATCTATATGTGCTGTTTTTTCTTGACTTGCAGTTGCATATCTTACTAAAACATTACTTTTAAGATGTAACGTATCCGAAAAAGAAAACTCTGGTTTTTTAGTATAAAAACTCATCACTCCACCAATAGCATCGCTACCATAAATTATAGAACCTGCACCTAATGTAACTTCTGTGTTTTGTATAGATAAAGGATCTATTGAAATTACATTTTGAAGATTACCACCTCTAAAAATAGCATTATTCATACGTACACCATCTACTGTGATAAGCAATCTATTGGTTGAAAACCCTCTTATCATTGGGCTTCCGCCACCCAATTGACTTTTTTGAATATACACCTGACCTGTACCTTCTAATAAATCTGCACTAGTTTGTGGGTTATTAAAAGTGACATCTTTTGCACTTATGGTGGCTATTGTTTTTGGAATATCTTTTTTTCTTTGGCCAAAATTAGAAACCGAAATTACAATTTCGTCCAAACCTTGTTGACTAGAAATTAAAAAAATGACATTGTTATCTATATTACTTTTTTTAATCTGTTTTGTTTGATGCGAAATATGCTGAAAATAGATTATTTCTGTTCCAGCAAACTGATCTACATTAGCTTCTCCATTAATATCTGTAATTGCGCTTTTATTTTGCTCTTTATTGTAAATAGCAACACCTACTATTGGCTCGTTAGTAGTTTTGTTTAGCACTTTAATATTTTGTGAAGTTGCTGTAAAAACAACAGAAAACAATAAGCAAAAGCTTAAAAAGAACTTTATTTTTTTAATTAAAAACGTCATTAAGGATTTGTAAAGATTTTGGTTTTTTAAAGTTGCCCAAATGTAATTCAAAATACACTAAAATTAGAGCCAAAAATGATTGTCTTTGTTTTGCTGAAATTTTAATACTATGTAAATCATCAAATGTTATGCCTAAGAGCTGTTTTAGTAGTGTTAAATTTTCTCCAGTTACGCAATATTTAGAGGTGCTTTCTTGCTGGAACTCGCCATCAACTAAATTAAAATAAGCAGCGGATTGTATCTGAGACTGATCAGGGTAAAACCCTAAATATTTGGTCAACTCTAATAAAAACAATAAATGAAAATTAGAAAATTTATCGTTTGTATCTAACCATTGTAGTGTGGTTTGTAAATAACTATATAATGCGTCATTTTGCTCTTCTTCTTGTAAAGCTTGAGCCAATATTTCTGCTAGAAACATAACAACTGCACTTTTTAAAATATGAGTGTGTAATGTAGTATATAAAAACTCTGTTTTTATATCTTTTATATACTGTAAAGAACGGGTTGGTTTATAATCTGTATTTAACTGAAGTTGAGATAACGGTTGGAAGTAAACCCCTTTTTTATTACTTTTTTTAGATGCTAAAATTCCTTTTAACAAATAACTAACTACACCTTGTTTTTGGGTATAACATTTAACAATAAGGTCGTTATCTTTATATCTTAATTTTGTAAGTACAATTGCATTTGTAGTGGTTATCATTATCTAACTACCATTACTTTTAGCACCTTAGTTTCAAAGGTATCTAAATCGTTTAGCATAATTAAGTACACGCCAGAAGCGACTATGTTTCCACCTAAATTTTTGCCATTCCATAAAGCAGTCCCTCCATCTATTTCCAGATTATAACCTTTAAATCTAGAATTGGTTCTAGACTCTGCTTCTGCTACTAAGTTTCCTTCAATATCAACTATTTTAATATTTACATTATCTGAAATGTCTCTAATTTTAACTTTTTCTGATACAATATCAAATCCTGGTCTTACTGGGTTAGGAAACACAAAAGCATTCTGTAAATTATCTTTAGGTTTTGATGAATCTGATTTAAATGACACTAATCCTTTTTCTGTAGCGATGTAGATAATTCCGTTTACATTATCAATGTCTACATCTAAAATATCGTTAGTTGGTAAAGGTGAATTATCTGTTGTAAAATGAAATATAGTTTCTTGTCCATCTGAAGAAAAATAATACAATCCTGTATCTAGAGTAGCTATCCATTTATTATTAGCTCCATCAACCTCTATATCTGTTATATACTGCTGAAACAGTAACTCTCTAGCTATACCATCGTCTAGAACAACAATGTTATCTACTTCTCCTGTTCCATTCATAAACTCTTGAGTATTATAAATGACTCTTAAGCCTTTATCAGTTCCTAACCAGAGTTGTCCGTTTTTGTCTAATGCCATACCCCTAACATTATTTGCTGGCATGTCATTTTCTTCTCCAGCTATATTCTGAAAAATATAATTACCTCCGTTTTCGTTAAAACCAACTATCCCATAATTGTAAGAGCCCAAAAATATGTTATCATTTTCATCTACTATTATATTAGAAAAACCATTATTACTAGTTGCAGGATTAATTAATTCTAAAAAATCAAAAGAGGTCCATTGTCCATCCTTAAATCTATTTAAAGGCGCTTCGTATCTACTATTCATAACCCAAAGACTCCCATCACTATCATAAGTTGAAGCATGTACAAAATGATTAAGACCAAAAAACGGAATTAAAGTACTATTTGTACCATCATAAACTATAGTTGCCTCATTGTTATCTACCTCTAAAAGACCACCTACAGAAGAACTTATGTAAGCTAGGTTAGGGTTATTAGGATTTATTGATATATGAGATAGAGACCAAGGATAAGCTGCTAGTGGTTGTATAGAATCATATGGTATATTTTGCCATGCTTCATCAAAATAATGACTCACTCCAGTCCTTCTAAAAACCTCACCAGAATATGGGTTGTAGTCTATACTATAACCTCCATGTACTCCATATATATGCCCACCCAATGTATTAACTTTAAAAAACTTATTTAACAATGGACTGTCTGGATGTATTTCTTCAAATATAGAAGTATCTAAAGCATTGGTTTTTAATATTCCAAATCCTCTTTTCCCATCAATTGTTACACCAAAAGTTCCGACAAAAATATCATCAAACTCATCTACTGTTGCACATGTGTATTTTACATCATATAATTCTGTGTTAACTACTTGAGCAATTGTTGTAAAACCAACAGGATTATAAACATAAGCTTCTCTTTCTGTTGTAACTATTACCTTACCATTATCTACTCTAATGTCATTTACAAAATCTTGATACGTCGCTTTTAATTGAAGCGTATTATTGACATATTCATAAACTGTCTTATTTGATCTAGCAATAAATAAACTTTGATTAATTGCTACTATACCTACCCAATTTCCTGCTAAAAATTGATCCCATTCTTGATAATCTATAAGGTTAGGGTTACTTAATAATCCTCTTTTGACACCATTTGGAGTGGACGCATAAATATAATCGTCTAAAATAGTTGATTGCGTAATATTAATTTGAGACCCATTTGGTCCAATAAAATAAGTATCTCCAAATTCTAATCTGTCTATATTATAAATAGAAATTCCATAATCTGTAGAAATATACAAGGTATACTCTACGATATTTAAATGATTAATTCTTTTGTTATTTGGTGCTATAGTTGGTTTTTCAATTATATCTACAACAGATAATATAGATTGTTCTGCTTCGTCATAAATTTGAATTAAACCATTTTCAAAACCCATAAAAATTAAACCAAGCTCTTCTTGATAACTAACAGTAGTAAGGGTTTCTCCTGACAAACCATTAATTGTAGAAAGGGTTTCTATTTGGTTTGTGTTTTTATCGTAAATAAAGATGGCGTTTTCTGCTGCACAAAAAATCTTTGTGGTTCCTTGATAAATATCTCTGACATCTAAATAAGAAAAGTGCCCAGTCCAAGCATCAGAAAAGTCTTGAGCCAAGACTTTAATTGAAGATGAAAAACTAAGAATTAAAATTAGTATTTTAAGTATATCTTTTTTGATGCGCATCTTTTTTAGTAAACTAATAAAACTCAAAAATACCACAATTTATTGTATTGAAATAACACTATAAAACACAAATCCCTCAACTAAATAAATTAGTTGAGGGATTATTATTGTTTATTAAAAAGTTTTATACCACTCCTTGAGCTAACATAGCATCTGCCACTTTTACAAATCCTGCTACATTTGCACCTTTAACGTAATCTACAGTACCATCTTTTTGTTTACCGTATTGTACACAAGAAGCATGAATATCATTCATAATTTGGTTAAGTTTAGCATCAACCTCTTCTCTTGTCCAGTTATAACGTAATGAATTTTGACTCATTTCTAATCCAGACGTTGCAACACCTCCAGCATTAGATGCTTTTCCTGGAGAAAATAACACTTTAGATTTTTGAAATACTTCAATAGCTTCAGGCGTAGTTGGCATATTAGCCCCTTCTGCAACTGCTATAACGTTATTTTTAACTAAAGCTTCAGCTTCTTCTTTATTTAATTCGTTTTGTGTTGCACAAGGCATTGCAATATCGCAATTAACACTCCAAGGTCTTTCTCCTTTATGGAAGGTAGCAGAAGTATACTTATCTGTGTATTCGCTAATTCTTCCTCGTTTAACATTTTTAAGCTCCATAATAAAGGCCAGCTTTTCTGCATCTATTCCGTCTTTATCGTAGATAAATCCAGAAGAATCAGACATAGTAACCACTTTACCTCCTAATTGTGTTGCTTTTTCGCAAGCATATTGTGCTACATTTCCAGAACCAGAAATTACTACTGTTTTTCCTTCAAAAGAATCGTCTTTTGTTGCTAACATATTCTTTGCAAAATAGACGCAGCCATATCCAGTAGCTTCAGGTCTAATTAAAGATCCTCCGTACGATAAACCTTTACCTGTTAATACTCCTGTAAATTCATTTTTTAAACGTTTGTATTGTCCAAACATGTATCCAATTTCACGTCCTCCAACTCCTATATCACCTGCTGGCACATCTGTATTAGCACCTATATGTCTAAATAATTCAGTCATAAAAGATTGGCAAAAACGCATAACCTCGTTATCACTCTTTCCTTTAGGATCAAAGTCACTTCCTCCTTTTCCTCCACCCATTGGTAGAGTAGTCAATGAGTTTTTAAATACTTGCTCAAATCCTAAAAACTTTAAAATACTTAAGTTTACAGATGGATGAAAACGTAAACCACCTTTGTAAGGTCCTATAGCAGAATTAAATTCTACTCTAAACGCTCTATTTACCTGAGTGTTTCCATTGTCATCAATCCATGGTACTCTAAAAATGATAGTGCGTTCTGGTTCTACCATACGCTCTAACAACATTTTCCCCTGATATTTAGGGTTTTCTTCTATAAACGGAATTACGGTTTCTGCAACTTCGTGTACTGCTTGCAAAAACTCTGGTTCGTTACCATTTTTTTGCTTTACTAAATCTAAAAAAGCTTCAATTTTATCTTTCATTTATGTAAATAATTACGATACTGTTATACAATCCATAAAAATGTAAGGCAAAGATACATTATCTTTAATTCTACACCTACTTTTTTTTAAATTTCGCAATCGTTATAGTAATTTTATCTAACTAGAAAAAAATCATTTAATCACTGCATTTTATCTGTAAAATTTGTATGTTCGTCGTAGTTTTATATATTTGTTGAATAAATTAGCCTCTAAAAACAAAGCTTTATTATGCTTAACCCTAAACAATTAACTCTAGCATTACTTATATTTCTAAGTGCTAGTACTGCATATTCTCAATTGGGTTTTTCTCATGAAATAGGAATAATTACTGGACCTGTAGCATTTAAATCTGACTATGGAGAGCGCTTTGATTACGAAACAAACGCTGGTAACTCTGGAATTGGTGTTGGTTTAGTACACTATATAAATTTTGCTTATCAAGCAGATTGTAACTGTTACACAACAGATAATTACTTTAATGATCACTTTAAATTACGTTCAGAAATCTCTTGGAATAAGACAAGATTAGACCATTTAGGTCAGTTTGTAGATCCTTCTCAAACAAGTGCAGATGCAGACAGGCTTAGAGCTCATTCTGGAGAAGCTAACAATTTAGATATAGGAATGCAATTAGAGTATTTTCCTTTAAGTATAAGATCTTTTCAAGCATTTGGTTACAAATTTGCACCATTTATTAGTTTAGGAGCTCACTATGTGTCTTTTAACCCAAAGGTAAGCACATCTTATCTTGGAGAAGGTGATCCTGGAAATATTAATAACTTAAATAATTTTTACAATCCTTGGTATGTAAATGACCCAACCAATTTACCTGTACCTATTGATGTTAGTGGCGGAAGCACATGGTCTATCGTGTCTAGTATTGGTGTTAGGTATAAATTAACTGTACTCTCAGATTTAATGATAGACTTAAGAGGTCAATATTATTTTAGCGATTGGGTTGATGGTTTAAACCATAAGTTAGAAGACTACAATAGATATAACGATTGGTTAGTTTGGTTAAATGTAGGTTACATTTATTACTTAGATTAATCTTTAAATAAAATATAACAAAAGCTCAAGTGTACACTTGAGCTTTTTTGTTTCCAACTTTTTAGATTAGCCTACCCTATGGCTTGTTTTAAATCGTTTATTAAATCTTCTTCATCTTCTATACCAACACTTAACCGTATCAAGCTATCTACTACACCAATGTTTTCGCGTTCTTGTTTTGGGATGCTAGCATGGGTCATACTTGCTGGATGTCCACAAAGGGACTCGACACCTCCTAAAGATTCTGCTAAAGTAAATACGTTAAGATTTTCAACTATTTTAATAGCTTGTTCAAAGTTATTGCCATTAGCTACAAAAGATATCATACCACCAAAATCCTTCATTTGTGCTTTAGCGATATCATGATTTGGATGTGTTTCAAAACCTGGCCAATAGACCTTTTCAATTTTAGGATGAGCAGCTAAGTAATGGGCAACAGCCTTACCGTTTTCACAGTGACGTTGCATTCTAACGTGTAATGTTTTAATTCCGCGAAGCGCTAAAAACGCATCTTGTGGACCACAAATAGCTCCACTTGCATTTTGTATAAAATATAATTTATTGGCTAACGCTTTGTCTTTAACAATTAATGCTCCCATAACTAAATCGCTATGTCCACCAAGGTATTTTGTAGCAGAATGCATTACAATATCTGCTCCTAAATCTAAAGGTTGTTGTAAATATGGAGTAGCAAAAGTATTATCCACCGCTAAAAGCACTTGATGTTGTTTGGCAATTTTTGCAGTAGCAATAATGTCAATAATATTCATCATTGGATTTGTTGGTGTTTCTACCCAAATCAGTTTTGTATTTGTATTGATGTAATTTTCAATATTAGCAGCATTTTGCATACCAATAAAATGAAATTTTATTCCAAAATCCTCAAAAATTTTAGTGAATAATCGATAGGTTCCGCCATACAAATCGTTAGTAGAAATTACCTCATCACCAGGTTTTAAAAGCTTCATCACTGCATCTATTGCAGCAAGTCCAGATGCAAATGCTAAACCATAAGTTCCATTTTCTATGCTCGCTAATGCGTTTTCTAGAGCTTGACGCGTAGGGTTATGTGTTCTTGAATACTCAAATCCTTTGTGACCACCAGGTGTAGATTGTGCATAAGTGGATGTTTGATATATTGGAGGCATCACTGCGCCATATGCTGGGTCGTGAGATTGGCCACCATGTATGGTTTTTGTATTAAATTTCATGCTGAAAACTTTTGTTAGCAACAAAAATAGTTTTTAATTCGTTGTATAAAAACTAGAACAATACCTTTAGTCTATGTTTAACACGTTATCTTATCCAAAATCTTTACTATTTTATGTAATTGCTTGTTTTTTGATGATGGCCTCTTGTCAGAAAAAAGCACCATTAACTTTTTCTGAAACTCTTATCACAAAAGATAAAGAAACTTTAGTTGAAGTGGTTATTCCCAAAGCAAACGGAACGTCTAAAATAGCCAAAAACATTAATAATACACTAACAACTTTTGCTTGTGATGTACTAAATATTGATAGTGCAAAAAGTAAAAAAGAAACTATAGAAGCTAGTGCTGAAGCTTTTAATGAGGCTTATGTTAATTTTAACAAGACATTGGAAAATGAATTTGACAGTATTTTACCAACTTGGGAAGCTTTTATAGATGGTGAAGTCTCTTATCAAAACGAAACTATAGTTAGTATAGCCATGAATGGTAGTATTAATACAGGATCACCAAGTAGCACATTAAAAACTAAATTTTTTAATTTTGATTTAGCAGATGGTAAGTCGTTATCTACAGAAGATATAGTTAACGATATGACAGCATTTAAAGCCTTGATTAAGAAGTATTATGACAAAGAGCTACTAACAACCTATACTAGTCTAAATGAAGAGACCAATACATTTAAACTACCTGAAACTATTGGGTTTAATGAAGATGGTGTCATCATTATTTATGGCAATGATGCGTTAGGACAATTAAACCAAAATATTATAGAATTTACGGTTCCATTTGCTGTAGTAGATCCTTATTTAAACTACTAAATATTTTTCTTTAAGGCTAAAATATAACCTAAGTGGATTCCTTCATGAAAGTTGTTAAACGCTATAGCTTCATCAACATTAGTTAGTGTGCTTTTAGTCGTTACAGTATATTCATGATATGTCTGAAATATCCTATTGTTATAATCTTCTTTAGTTTTTTCGATAGTAGAAAACAATAAGCCTTTTACCAAATCCACTTCTGCTTGACTAACATCTCGCACAACTTTGGTGCCTTTTCTGTAAGCATCCACTAAATCGTCACTAATTATCATGGGTAAACCGGATAATTTATAGACTAACAATTGTTGTGTCACAACAGTATGTGCCACATTCCAAAAAATATTGTTGCTATAACCCTCAGGAACTTTATTTAATTGTTCTAGAGTAAAAGTTTCTAAAAAATGCTTTAATAATGTTCTGTTTTTTATTGTGGTGTCAAATGCAAAATCCATAGTTTTCAATTTTAATTCAAAAAACTAATTTAAAAAATCTTAAACTAATTAGCATTCAATTTTTAACTTTAGATTTAAAACAACGCAATGAAAACACACAACTACCAATCAACCATCACTTGGACAGGTAACCTAGGTAACGGAACTGCTAATTATAAAAGCTATAATCGTAATCATACAATAACAATTCTTGATAAAGACAACCCTATTTTAGCAAGTTCAGATCCTGCCTTTTTAGGAGACAAAACCCGTTATAATCCAGAGGAGCTTTTACTGTCTTCCATTGCCTCTTGCCACATGCTTTGGTTTCTTCATCTTTGCGCTGTTAATAACATAATAGTCACTAAATATACCGATCAAGCCAAGGGTATAATGCAAGAAAACCAAGATGGTAGTGGGCAATTTACAAGTGTCACCTTACACCCAAAAGTGGTTGTAACACATGCAAGCATGATACAAAAAGCCAATCAATTACATCATGAAGCCAACAAGATGTGTTTTATCGCGCGTTCGTGTAATTTTCCAATACTGCATAACGCTTTCGCGGAAGCTTCGCCTTATGAGGTATAGTTTTCATTAAAAAGAGAATGCTTTTTTTATTAAAAAAAACGACCTTTGCCTAAATTTTAGATACCATGAAAAAAGTATACTACCTAAAAACTTGTAATACCTGTACCAGAATCTTAAACGATCTTAATCTACCTTCAGATTTTCAGCTACAGGACATTAAAGCCAATCCTTTAACTGTCAAACAAGTTGAGGAATTAAAAGCATTAACTGGTAGTTATGAAGCCCTATTTAGTAGACGTGCAAAGCTTTACAAAGAAATGGGTCTAAAAGACCAAACCTTAACCGAAAAAGATTACAAACATTATCTATTAGACCATTATACTTTTTTAAGCAGACCAGTTATAGTTATTGATAATGCTATATTTATTGGAAGTGCTAAAAAAACCATAGAATCTGCAAAACAAGCGCTACATGAAAACTAGATATTGGGCTTTATTAGCTGTCTTTTTTGTTCAGGTTTTTTACGGACTAAATTACACGTTTGCAAAAGATGTCATGGCTGGAGGATTTATTAAACCCTTTGGTTTTATATTAATTAGAGTTGGTGGTACAGCTCTACTATTTTGGTTAATTAGTTTTTTAGGCCCAAAAGAAAAAATTGAGAAAAAAGATTTTAAAACTTTTGTATTTGCTGCGTTATTTGGTGTAGCTGCTAATATGTTGTTATTTTTTAAAGGATTAGAATATACTACACCTATTCATGCGTCAGTTATCATGATAACTGCACCTATTATTGTACTAATACTCTCTTCTTTTTATCTACAGGAAAAAATAACAAACATCAAAGTTTTAGGAATTATTTTTGGTTTTGCAGGAGCTGCAGTATTATCTATTTACGGTAAATCTGCCAATCCAGCAGACAACGTCCTTTTAGGTAATATTATGGTGTTTTTAAACGCAACATCCTATAGTATTTATATAATTATTGTCAAAAAATTAACCTTAAAATACCACCCATTAACGTTTATAAAATGGTTGTTTTTATTTGGGTTTTTTATGGTTATACCATTTGGATATCATGAATTTACCACCATAGATTTTAGCTCGTTTACCAACTACATTTGGTTTTGTGTTGCTTTTGTGGTTATCTGTGCTACTTTTGGAACCTACTTGTTAAATCCATTAGGTTTAAAATATTTAAAAGCTTCAACAGTTACTGTATTTATTTACATGCAACCTTTAATAGCAGGTATTTTTGCTATAATAATGAAAACTGATAGTTTAACAAGTATTAAACTATTAGCGTCTTCACTTATTTTTTTAGGAGTGTATTTAGTAACTAAAAAGCCTAAAGTGATAAATGCTTAGGCATACGACCATGAATACGCATATCTTCTTTAGTTAAGGTTTTAAAGTCTTTAGTTCTTGGAAATTTATTAGCTAGTTCTAGTAAAGAATCTGTCAAACCAGTTAGTTTTCTAGTATTAAGATCTATCCAAGCTCCAGAAATTTCGCAAAAGGCTAAATTCTGACCTTTACTATCATAAAAATTATGGTCAAACTTAAAAAACATTCCGTCTTCACTTAGTCCAGACACTTCTAAACTAACTGTTATAGGTTGACCTAAAAAAGCTTCTTTAAAGTAATGTACGTGTTCATGAAACACGACTGGTCCAATACCAGCTTTTCCTAAAGTCATTAAAGAAAACCCATGATCTTGTAAAAAAGCAGTACGCGTATGCGACATAAAATTGATGTAAGCCGAGTTGGCTAAATGTCGGTTAGCATCAATATCACTCCATCTAATTTCAAAATCTTTTCTGTACATTTTATAAGTTTTAATTTCTTCAAAATTACAATTATTTACTCTGCATGCATAATAAATATTCCATTTCTTAAGCGTTAACATTTTACTTACCTTTGTAGCAATTAATTAGTGTTTATATGATTTATTCAATGACAGGTTATGGCAAATCCGTATTACAATTGCCTACAAAAAAAATAACAATCGAGTTAAAATCGCTTAACAGCAAAAACCTAGATTTGAATGCGCGAATGCCTTCAATTTACAGAGAAAAAGAATTAGACCTACGTAAACTTATTGCTAACCAGTTAGTAAGAGGAAAAGTAGATTTTTCTATCTACGTAGAAACCACTGCAGATGATACCTCTACTCAATTAAACGCTCCTGTTGTAAAGCAATATATGCATCAATTAAGAGAGCTTCTTAATACTAGTGAAGATCAAGAATTACTAAAAATGGCAGTACGTTTTCCTGATGCTTTAAATACTGTTAGAGAGGAAATTGATGACCAAGAATGGCAACAAATTGAAACAGAAATAAAATCTGCTTTAGATAGCTTAACAGACTATAGATTAAACGAGGGTAAAGTGCTTGAGCAGGATTTTAACGACCGTATTAAAAACATTGCAGATTTGTTAGAGCAAGTTATTGCAATGGATCCAGAGCGTATTGAAGGAGTTAGAGAGCGTTTACGTAAAGGGGTTGAAGAGCTTAGAGAAAAATATGACGAAAACCGTTTTGAGCAGGAACTAGTCTATTACATCGAAAAATTTGATATTACCGAAGAAAAAGTCCGCTTAGATAACCATTTAAACTATTTTACAGAAAGTATAAATAGTAAAGATTCTAACGGAAAAAAATTAGGGTTTATCGCTCAAGAAATTGGACGAGAAATCAATACCATTGGCTCAAAAAGTAATTATGCGCCTATGCAACAGTTGGTGGTACAAATGAAAGACGAGTTAGAAAAAATTAAGGAACAATTATTGAATGTGCTGTAAAAAGTAAGCAGTATTCAGTAGCAGCTAGTAGTATCTGCTTAAGTTAATTAAAGAATGAACGAAAACACCAAACAAGGCAAACTCATTGTATTCTCTGCACCATCAGGGTCTGGAAAAACAACCATTGTAAGGCATTTATTAAAACAAGAGCAACTAAATTTAGCATTTTCTATATCTGCAACGTCCAGAGAAAAACGCGGAACAGAAGTAGACGCTAAAGACTATTATTTTTTAAGCGCCAAGCAATTTAAGCAAAACATAAAAGACGATGCTTTTTTAGAGTGGGAAGAAGTGTATAGAGACAACTTTTATGGCACTTTAAAAACAGAAGTCGAACGTCTTTGGGCACTTGGCAAAAATGTTATTTTTGATATTGATGTTTCTGGTGGATTACGTATTAAACGAAAATTCCCAGACCAAACCTTAGCAGTTTTTGTAAAGCCTCCAAGTATTGACGAGCTTAAAATAAGACTAAAAAAACGTCAAACCGAAAGCAACGACAAAATAAACATGCGTATTGCTAAAGCTAGTGCAGAGTTAGCAACCGCACCTTTATTTGATGTGATTATAGAAAATGATAATCTAGAAAAAGCATTAATAGAAGCAGAAACTATTGTTGGCAATTTTATAAAAAAATAGCTGCATTATCACACTGAGCGCAGTCAAAGTGCAACTAAAACTAAAAAAGTCTTCCTTTTTAGAAGAATTAAATACAAATGAAAATAGGCTTATACTTTGGATCGTTTAACCCAATACACGTTGGGCATTTAATAATCGCCAACCAACTGGTTGAAAATAGCGATTTAGATCAAATTTGGTTTGTAGTAACACCTCATAATCCGTTTAAAAAGAAAAGCTCACTATTAGATAATCACCAACGGTTAGAAATGGTGTATTTAGCCACCAAAGACTACGATACGCTTAAAGAAAGTGATATCGAGTTTAACTTACCACAACCTAATTACACTGTAAATACCTTAGCCCATTTAACCGAAAAGCATCCAAGCAAAGAGTTTTCGCTTATTATGGGAGAAGACAATTTAAAAAGCTTCCATAAATGGAAAAATTATCAAGTTATATTAAGTAACCATCACATTTATGTGTACCCAAGAATTAGCGAAGGTACTGTAGAAACCCAATTTGATAATCACCCAAATATACACCATGTTGATGCGCCAATTATAGAGATTTCGTCAACCTTAATACGCAATAGTATTAAAGCTGGTAAAAACATAAAACCATTATTACCAGAACACGTTTGGTCGTATTTGGATGAGATGAATTTTTATAGATAAGTACTTTTTTTCAATATTTTGTCTTTTTTAAAAATTTCAACTAAATTAGATTAACGACTGATTTGAAAACATTTGTACTGAGCTTGTCGAAGTATTAAAACGTTTTTATATCATATAAGTTAAACGAAAATTTAATAGCAAAAAACACCAACCTCACAGTTGGTGTTTTTTATTAATTAATGTTAGCTATTCTATCTATCACTACCATCATCATCTATATTACAATCCGATAATAACCCTTCAACATACATTGCCCAATTATTACCATCAAAATCTAATCCTTCTGCCCAAGCAGTTTCTCCACCTGTCGGACCATTTACTTCAGCATGTGCTGCAAAACAATAATTTTCAGACAAAACTGAAGCATCGATATAATAACTTACGGTTGACACATCTTGACTATGTGTTGTAGAATGCTCAAAATGACCAATTTTAGGATTACCAGACCCAGTTGTTGGTATGCTTCTGTCATCACAATTTCCAATACTTAAATGAGTACCTTCAATGGACCAATCTTGATTGGTAGCATAGGTTATAATTAAATCTTGTCCATCAAAATCTACTGTTACTGTCCCAGCAATATGATGCTGTCCAGCTATTAAATTTGTTGTCATACAAGGGTCATCGTAGGTTGCTCTATAATTAGATATTGAAGCATTTCCAGAAGTTACCCTAAAATTAGGATTTGCAGTTTCAAAATTACTAACTGCATTAGAGTTGACTTTTTCTGTTTCGCAACTGGTTGCAAATAATAAAGTTAATAATACAAAGGAGATAAGGGATACATTTTTCATAATAAATAAATTAGTAGGTTAATATTATTAAATGTATTGATTATCCGATGTGTATCACAATTTAATCGATGTATTACTTAATAATTTATTAAAATCAAAGAAAAAGACTACAAAAAAACTCAATTAAATGAATTTAATTGAGTTTTTAAATATTAAAAATTTTTAGTTTAGTCTAAAGACGGAATACGTAACATTTGTCCTGGATAAATTTTATCTGGGTCTGTTAACATAGGTTTATTAGCTTCAAATATCTCTGGGTATTTCATAGCATTTCCATAATATTGCTTTGCTATTTTACCTAATGTATCTCCACTTACTACAGTATGAAATTGCGCTTCTGATATAACCTCCGCTACTTCAGCAACCGTCATTTGATCATCTACTGTAGCAATACCTTCGCTATTACCAACTAATAAAACTATTTTTTCTCTAGTAGCTTGGTCTGCTGCTTCACCAGAAATGGTTGCAGCATCATCGTCAATAAAAATATTTAACCCTGTTACGTGTAAATCTAAATCTCTTGCGGTTTGTTCCAGTTTTCTGGCTGCTAATGTTTCCATTTTTACTTCTGCTGCAGCAGCTTCTGCTTCTTCTTCTTTATCTGTTTTCCCGATCCCAAATACTTTAGCACCTGCGTTTTTAATAAATGAAAATAATCCCATAATTATATTAGTGTTTTAAATGTTGAATATATTGTTCTAAAGTTAGAAAATTAGTAAACCAACTGCAACTTATATTAACAATTCTTATGTTAATACATTACTAAATAATTAAACCACTTTTATACAAAAACAGAAGTATGATGGAAAAAGAAAACCGCCTAAAGCTATTGCTTTAAACGGTTTTACAAACTAACTAACTAATTCTATATGTATTTATGATTTGGTGTTTTGTCTAGTGTTCTCTCTAGTATTTTCTTTTTTTGTCGTGTGTTGCACACGCTTTTTAAGTCCAGAAGATTTAGTTTTATTAATTTCTGTTCCCACTTTTAAATACTCTATGTATCCTCTACCTGTAAACTGATAAACGGTTCCAGAACTTTGGTGATATAATTCAACACGTTGGTCGTTTATCACACTTAGCTCAAACTGCTCGTTATCAAAATAATCGTAATCTAAGACTAGTGTTTTTAAATACATATTATTGCTTACGTTTCCTACGTTATACAATCCTGTAAAATCCCAATATATATTGTCTGGATTAATTCCGTTTGGATCTTGACTGCTTCTAAACGTGTTGTCATTTCCACCAGATAAAAATTGCAGGTAGTTTTCGTTATCAAACTCGTTTAAAGCACCATAGTTACTGGTGTATGTTTTTTCCCAAGCTTCATACTCTTGTAAAAAGTATTGGATATTGTCATAGAATACATAGTCGTAATCAAAATTATTACGCTGGTAACCATGTAAAAAATAAGACGTATCATTAAATGGGTTATATAATTCTATAGTATTATTATCTATTTGATAGACATCAAAACTATCATAGCCATCAATGTCATGATCAATGTCCAAAATCATATCGTAAGCATTATAATATCCTATTGGGATACCAAATCCGTTACCCTGACTACCAATACCAACTAAGTTGTTATTAGCATATAGTGTTCCGTTTCTAAACGATACGGTAAAAGCTATTTGTAAAAAAGGAGATTCGCCAAAACCAATAGTTTCATCTATTGCTACATACCATAATTCATGGCTATTTAACAATTGATTAATACTTACTGGTGCAGAATCAAACCCATTATTGTCTACTACCACTTCTGTGTAACAAGAAGTAAATAATGTTGCTATTAAAGCAAATGTCGAAAGTAATTTTATCGTCTTCATAATCTGTCGTTTTAAGGATTGATACTTCACCATTTTCAAAAGGCGTGCCAAAAATGTTAAACTATTGATAATCAGTAAAATTTAAAGAGTTAATTTTTATGTATTTTTGAACTAGAAATTAATCCTTTATATGAGTCAACAATTAAAATACGCTGTTTTTGGATCTGGAAGTTGGGCGACTGCAATTGTAAAAATGCTGTGTGAAAATCTAAATGAAGTTGGATGGTATATGCGAAGTGTATATACTAAAGAACATTTACTTAAAGAACAACATAACCCTAGTTATTTAAGCTCTGTCGAGTTTCATTTAGAACAATTAAAGCTAAGCAATGATATAAATAAGATGGCTGCTTATGCAGACGTGCTAATTTTTGCTATTCCGTCTGCATTTATTCATTCAGAATTAGAAAAACTAACCATAGATATTACTAATAAAACTGTGGTTTCTGCGGTAAAAGGTATACTACCAGAATCTGGTTTACTGCTAGGCGAGCATTTTCATGATAACTACAACATCCCTTTTGAAAATATTGGTGTAATCGCTGGACCTTGTCACGCAGAAGAGGTGGCGTTAGAGCGTTTATCTTACCTTACAATTTCTTGTGCAGATCAAGATAAAGCACAAGCAATTGCAGATGTTTTATCTAGTGACTATATCAAAACTAAAATTAGTGACGATATTATTGGAACCGAGTATGCTGTGATGCTTAAAAATATTTACGCAATTGCTGCAGGAATTGCACATGGTTTGGGTTATGGAGATAACTTCCAAAGCGTACTTATGAGTAATGCCATACGAGAAATGAAGCGTTTTATTAAAAAAATGCATAAAATGAAACGTAACATTAACAACTCGGCTTACTTAGGTGATTTACTAGTAACTGGCTACTCTACGTTTTCTAGAAACCGTATGTTTGGAAATATGATAGGTAAAGGATACACGGTAAAATCTGCCCAAATGGAAATGAGTATGGTTGCAGAAGGGTATTATGCAACAAAATCTGCACATCTACTCAACGAAAAAAACAAAAAGAAAACCCGTACACCAATTATAGATGCAGTTTACGCAGTGTTATACGAAGGTAAAGATGCTAAAAAAGTATTTAAAAAACTGACGGATAGGTTGGATTAGTTTTGACTTGTCATTGCGAACAAGGTGAAGCAATTTGACTAATAGAATGTAAATTATTTAGGCGTTACCACAAGGGTCGGGCTTTCACTACTCGCTCTCTGCGAGGAGCTCAAACAAACCGTTCAATCCCTAACGCAATTATCTGCCAAGGTTTTTGCTTATACCAAAATATAGGTTTATTTACCAAGAGATTCCTGCCTACGCAGGAATTTATTTTACCAACACACCACGAGCCTCCATTAAAGGTATGGGTTGTAACGCTTTTAAATTTATGGTGTTTTTTCTAAACGTGTAGGTTTTATCAAACATCGTATTACCTTCAAAAAAAGTCACTTTAAACTGGTTGTTTAAAGCAAATAAGTCTTCTTGCATCAACTCTATCTTAGCGTAGCTTTTTTTAGGTAATTTATCTAGTTTTTTTCTGAATATGGAAGTCATTTTATCTTCAGAATAACCACTAGTTACAATTAGTATCGTGTCTAAATCAACGTCTTTATCGTTTATAATATAGGCATTCCAATCTTGGGTCTTATAGATGTCATTATACTCGTTAACAACTGCTATATAGACGTTTTCAACTTTTGGGATGTGAATGTCTTTTTTCAATTTATAAAGCCGATTTAAATTGCTCTAAAAATCTAACATCATTTTCGCTTAGTAATCTAATATCGCTAATTTGATGAAGCAGCATAGCGATACGGTCTATCCCAACACCAAATGCAAATCCAGAATATTCTTCTGCATCAATTCCGCAATTAGTTAATACGTTTGGATCTACCATACCACAACCACCAATTTCTAACCAACCAGTTCCTTTGGTAATTTTGTAATCTGTTTCGGTTTCTAAGCCCCAATATACATCTACCTCAGCACTTGGCTCCGTAAACGGGAAATATGATGGACGTAATCTTATTTTTGCTTTTCCAAATAACTCGGTAGTAAAGTATTGAAGGGTTTGTTTTAAATCTGCAAAACTAACGTCTTTATCTATGTACAAACCTTCTACTTGATGGAAAAAACAATGTGATCGAGCAGATATAGCTTCGTTTCTATACACACGACCTGGTGATATGGTACGAATTGGAGGTGGATTATTTTCCATATAACGCACTTGCACAGAACTAGTATGTGTACGTAATAAAATATCAGGATTAGTTTGTATAAAAAACGTGTCCTGCATATCTCTAGCTGGATGGTATTCTGGCAAATTTAATGCAGTAAAGTTATGCCAATCGTCTTCTATTTCTGGTCCTTCACTAACATTAAATCCAATGTTTGAAAAAATGTCTATAATTTGATTTTTTACGATAGATATAGGATGACGAGAACCAATAGTAATAGGCTCTCCTGGACGCGATAAATCTAAATTAGATGTCGAATTGTCTGATGCATTTTCTAACTCTGCTTTAAGTGCATTTACTTTATCTTGAGCAGTGTTTTTAAGGGTGTTAATGGCTTGTCCAAATTCTTTTTTCTGGTCGTTTGCTACATTTTTAAACTCAGCAAAATACTCGTTAAGCAACCCTTTTTTACCTAAATATTTAATTCTAAACGCTTCTACCTCTTCTTTAGTTTGGGCTTTAAAAGCTTCAGCTTCGGCAATTAGTTCTTTAATCTTGTCTATCATAATCTTAAAATGATTGGCAAATTTAATAATTTCTACTCTATATATTCGGTTTCTATAAAATAGTTCACAATGGCTTCTTTCATTAAAATGCTTTGCTCTCCTGCTTTTAAATGTGGTAACGCCTCTTTTACTTTATAATGTGGCCAACCGTCTTCATCCACAAAATCAAACTCGTAATACCCATAAGGCGATAACAGTTTACAAATGGCAATATGCATTAAATCTAATTTGTGATCTTTTTTAAACTTACGCTCTAACTGACCCAGTTCCTGCACACCAATTAAGTAAATTATAGCATCTAAATCTAGAGTATCTCCATCTGCAAATTGATTAGATAGTTTTTGGACTACTAATTCCCAACGTTGTTTTAATTGTTCGTCTCTTGACATGTATTAGGTTAAAAGTATAAGTTTGAAAGTTGCAAAGTTAGTTTATATTTGTTTAAATTATAGTATTATGGCTGTTATAGATATTGTTTTAGGTGCTTTACTTTTATTTGGATTAGTACGTGGATTATTTAAAGGACTTTTTGTAGAACTAGCATCTATCGTTGCGCTAATTGCTGGTGTTTATGGTGCCATACATTTTAGTTACTTTGCTGCTAATTTTTTAATAGATAAAACGTCTTGGGACGAAAAAACTATTAATATTGTCGCTTTTGCTATTACGTTTGTGGTTATAATACTTGCAATTAGCTTAGCTGGGAAAGCTTTAACCAAATTGGCTGATTTTGCAGCTTTAGGAATTTTAAACAAACTGTTAGGCGCTGTTTTTGGAGCGCTAAAAGTAGGTTTAATTTTAAGCGTATTATTAATTGTTTTTGACAAAATGAATAACACCATTCCGTTTGTTGAAGAGGAGGATATTAAGGATTCTATACTTTACAAACCCGTAAAATCTCTTGCTCCTATGATATTTCCAAGTATCATAAAATCTGGAGAAGAAGAGGATAATCCAATTATAGATCCTGCTGAACCAACAAACGAATCTGAAGCTTAATACTCGTCTTTTACATTAGCTTTAACCCATTTTAAACAAGCGTCAAAGTCTTTAAAAATGTGCTCTTTTGGAATTAAATCTGGAATAATATCTATACGTTCCATCATGTATCTTGGTTGTTTTAAGAGGTTAACAAACAAGACATTCATGTTTTGTTTTTTTAAATCAATCAAGACATCCTCCATAGCATATAAACCAGATTGATCCATATATTGCATACGTCCTAATCTTATAATTACTGTTTTTGCTGTTCTTGGAATTTGAAGTGCAAGTTGTTGAAAATCTGAAGTCGAGCCAAAAAACAAAGGACCTTTAATATGCTTAATAAACACTTCTTCTTTTAAATTAACAGGGAAACCACCCTCATCTGCCCAAGCTTCTTCTTTTAATGGTTTAACATCAGACCGTTGCGCTGTTAAATCGCCAATTTTTTTCATAAATAAAAGTGAAGCAATTACTAACCCAATTCCTACAGCATAAATTAAATCCCATAAGCTTGAAAGTACTAATACTATTAACATAATTAACACCTCAGAACTTAATTTTAATGGACCAATTTTTATGTCTTTTGGTAAAGCTGGAATAGCTTTTAAACCTTTATAATCCATAACTCCTATACCAACAGTAATTAAAATACCTGCTAATACTGCTGCAGGAATTTTTGACGCTACAGGACCTAAACCAAGAGTAATTATTAAAAGCATAACACCAGCTATCATACCAGATAATTTTGTTTTACCTCCTGCGTTAATGTTTACAACCGTTCTAATAGTTGCTCCTGCACCAGGAATACCTCCAAACACTGAAGCAATACTATTACCTATACCTTGACCCACTAATTCTTTATTTGGGTTGTGTTTTGTTTTAGTCATATTATCTGCAACGACACTTGTTAGTAACGAGTCTATTGCACCTAAAAGTGCCAAAGTAATTGCTGTAAATATATAAGGCGTAATGCTTTTTAGACTAAAGCCAGTAATAATTTCTAGATTAGGTAGAGGTAGTCCAAAAGGAATTTCTTCAATTGGTCTATACCCTAAATTAAATCCATACGCAACCCCAGAAACAACTAAAAGGGCGACTAATGCACTTGGGATTTTTGTGGTAATTCGTTTAAAGCCATAAACAATAAATATAGTTGCTAAAGCTAATGCTAACTCTAACCAATTAATACTTTTTATAGCTCTAGGCAATACTTTTAAAGTACCTAAAACACCTGAAGCCTCTTTTTTAGCTAGTGTTTGAGACTCTTTAGCAATATCTGCTTCTGTCACTTTGCTGGCACGACTAATGGTTTCTTTAAAATCCTCTAATACTAAAATATCTTCACCAGCTTCTTCTTTTAGAATGTTTTCTAGAATTAACTCTTCTGCTTGCGGTTTAAACTGGTTGACATATTCTGCGTCTTCTTTTGGATAATAACCAATAGAAGGTAAGATTTGTGTGACTAAAATTATAACTCCAATAGCGGTCATAAACCCAGAAACTACTGGATAGGGAATATACTTTATATACCTTCCAAAACCTAAAACTCCTAAACCTATTTGAAAGAGTCCAGCCATTAAAAAAACGGTTAGTATATAAGGTAACGCTTTTTCTAAACTACCATCGTTTGCTGCAATAATACCTGCAATAACCACCATACTAACTGCTGTCATTGGTGCAGTTGGCCCAGAAATTTGCGTTGGTGTACCACCAAATAATGCAGCAAAAAAACTAATAAAAATTGCACCATACAATCCTGCACTAGGACCAAGTCCTGAGGATACTCCAAAAGCTAAAGCTAAGGGTAAAGCGACTATACCTGCTGTAATTCCTCCAAAAGCGTCTCCTTTTAAATGGGCAAAAAATTTCTTCATTGTTGTTGGTTTAATGGTGATTTACTAAAATAAGTTATTTTTATTAAAAAAGCTGATAACAAGGTATCAGCTTTTTATAAATTTTAATATTTGAGGTTTTAGCTCTTAGAAATTGACAAATGCAATAATATTAATTTGGTCACGACTTGATGTTTCAAAAAACTGATTCATATAACCAAGTTCTAGTCTTAAATGATCTGAAAATTGATAACCTAAACCACCGTACAATCTATTACGATCAAATATGGATGATTTTGTATTTAAAAAAATCTCGTTATATGCCGAAAGATATAGCGGGTTTTTACCTTCCTCCTTGTTTTGAAGTGGTAATTTAAAACCTAAAAAATATCTGAATCGCATTTTAAAATCACTTTCTACAAAGCGTTGTTCAAAACGGTAACGATGACTTAACCCTACATTACCTACTTTTTGTTTAGTGGTAAATTGTTGGAATATTCGGTGTTCGTTAACTGACACTTTTTCATCTGTTTCGCCTACATAGTTTTCTGATAATATATAGCCATATCCTAACAGTATATTATTGTTGTTTTCTGTTAAATTGTAACCTACTCCAGTACGTAACAGTAATTGTTCTAAATCTCCAATTGCATCGTAATTACGGTATTGTACTTCGTGATGTAAGTTCCATCCGTTATCTAGTTTTTTACTTCCAATGTAAATTAACCAGTTACCTAAATTACTATCTTGACTAAGCCCATAAAAAGGCAACACTAACGCTAACGCTAGTGTTGCTATTAAATTTTTCTTTTTCAGTTTTAGCATATTCATAAAAGATATTTCTAGTTGTAAAATTCTACTGCACCTGTTGATATATCGTACATAGCTCCAACTATTTTAATTTCACCATTCTTTTCCATTTCGGATAAAATTGGGCTTTCTGCATGGATCCTGTCGATAGTTAATTTTACATTTTTCTTAGAAACTTCATCAACAAAATCTAAATTTTTAGAATTTCTTAAGCTTTCATCTGTTGGCTCTTTTACAGCATTTACTGCAGGTGTAATTTTAGACAATAACGCAGTTAAGTTGCCCATTTCAGCATGGTCACAAGCACCCTTTACTGCACCACAAGACGTGTGTCCTAATACTACAATTAGTTTTGTACCCGCTAATTTACAAGCAAACTCCATACTTCCTAAAATATCTTCGTTTACAAAGTTTCCTGCAATACGAACACTAAAAATGTCTCCCAATCCTTGATCAAAAACCAACTCGGCAGATACACGAGAATCTATACAACTTAATATAGTTGCAAATGGAAATTGACCATCTCTGGTGTCATTAACCTGCTCTAATAGGTTTCTATTTGCTTTTAGATTATCTTGAAACCTTTGGTTTCCCTCTTCTAAAAATTGTAATGCCTTTTGAGGGGTCATTGTAGCTTGAGTTTCTTTTGTATGTGCTTTCATAATTTTATATTTTATAGTTTATAAATCCAGTTCTATTTGTTTAGTACTGGTTTTTGGTCTCCTGCTAATAACAGAGAAACGTTAAAGTTATTAATAATATCCTTAATACTAGTATTTGTTGTATGGTACTTACTATTGTTTACACACAACAAATTTATTTTATTTTTTGATGCATATTTTGACACATTTTTAATTGCATCACCTCCTTTTTCAAACACATATACTATTGTGTTTTTTTCTGAAGTTGTATCTGTATTTTTAATTGTTATTGGGTTATCTACTATTTTAAATGACTTTAACGGTTGCTTTGTTTTATGAATCAATTTATCTAAAAAGTAAATATTTGGAGTACTTTGTTCTTGATTTAATAATCCAATTGAAATCTCTTGATTTGGTTGTAAAGGATGCTTATCTGAAGCCACCATTATTACACCATCGTGGTTTTTTAAAACAACATCAATTAAGTTATCTCCAATAAAGCTAAGCGTTTTAGAGTTTCTCTTACCTAAAACTATTATATCTGGTTGAAATTGATTGATGAAATTTTCAACTTCATTTTTAAGATTACCCATTGTAAACTTATAGTCCACATTTAAATCATAGTCTTTAGTTATTGAATTAATTAAGCTTTCTATAGTTTTATTAGTGTCAATATGCTCTTGATTTATAGATCGCATAGCAGATAACTGACTTTCTCTACCTACAACTTCTGTTGGTTTTTTAACATGAAAAAGTGTTACTTCTCCATCAACTAATTTGGCTAAACTAATTGCGTTTTTTAATGCTGATTCTGCTGACTTTTTCAAATCCGACAACACCAATATTTTATATTTATTATTTTTCATGGTGTGAGAGTTTAAGCGGATTTTGGTCTAAGTTTAAAAAACTCGATAAAACTGTCTGGGTTTTCTTCAACACCTCGTTCAGAAATAAGTTGTATATCGATATTTCGCTCTTTAGCTTTAAAAGCAAAATCGTCTAAAATTTCAATAATATCATTGTCTAAATATCTTGTTTTTCTAACATCTAACTCTAAATAGGTGTCTCTAGGTATGCTATCTAGTTCTTTTAAAATAGCACCTTTATTAAAGAAAGTTACTTCTTCCGCCAAGGTCATTTTTATTTTATGCTTACCATTACTTTTATCTTCAATATGTAAGAAATGAGAGTTTTGGTAGCTTTTTATTAAAATAACAACAATTCCTACTGCTAATCCTAAACCAATTCCCCAAAGTAAGTCAATAAATACAATACCTAAAACGGTTACTGTAAATGGGATAAATTGTTTCCAACCCAATTCATACATTTTTTTGAACAATGCTGGTTTTGCTAATTTATATCCAACAATAAATAGTACTGCTGCTAATACAGAAAGCGGTATCATGTTAAGTAATTTTGGTATAGACACTACTGATATTAAAAGTAAAAAACCATGAATTATAGCAGATAATTTACTACGTCCACCAGATTGAATGTTAGCAGAACTTCTAACAATAACTTGTGTTATAGGTAATCCACCAATCATACCAGAAATAACGTTTCCAGTTCCTTGTGCAAATAGCTCTCTGTTAGTTGGAGTCACATTTTTATTAGGATCAAGTTTATCTGTTGCTTCTACACATAATAGCGTTTCTAAACTAGCAACTAAAGCTATGGTAAATGCAACAATCCATACGTCTGTGCTTGTAATTACACTAAAATTTGGGAAACTGAATTGCCCGATAAATGAATCGAAACTATCAGGTACTGGTACACTAACTAAATGTGATGCTTCTAAAGATAAAGTGTCATTGGATTTCGTGATCACATAAAATAGAATACCTACTATTACAGCGACTAAAGGTCCTTGTACAATTTCAAAAAACTTTCCTTTTTTACTTAAGACGTTACTCCATAATAATAAAATCCCTAATGAAATAAAGGCAATAAGTGTGGCGCCATGATCAAAATTACCACTGATTAAAGCATTGATTGCTTTAAGTAACTCGGTAAAAGTATTTTCTCCATCAATTTGTAAAAAGGCAAAATCTCCTTCTGGGTTTTTATCAAGTCCAAAAAAGTAAGGAATTTGTTTTAAAATAATGATAATTCCAATTCCGGTTAGCATACCTTTAATAACAGAAGATGGGAAATAATACCCTATAATTCCAGCTTTAAGCACACCAAAAAGTATTTGTATAATACCTCCTAAAACTACAGCTACCAAAAAGTTTTGATAACCGCCTAATGTTCCAATTGCAGTTAATACAATTGCTGCTAATCCTGCTGCAGGACCACTAACTCCAATTTTAGAACCACTTAAGGCTCCAACTACAATACCACCTACAATTCCTGCAATTAATCCTGAAAAAAGTGGCGCACCACTTGCTAGAGCAATACCTAAACATAATGGTAATGCTACGAAAAATACGACAATACTCGCTGGTATGTCATTTTTTAATGTTTTAAACATATAATAAATTCATTTAATACTATTGAGTTGTCTCAATAGCTAGTTTTTAATAATTTGTTTGGACAGAAAGACGTCCCGATTGCTGAAACTATTAAATGAATTCTGGTGGTGGAGATATAATATTTAAATGCGGTTTAGGATACGTTTTGTAATGATATCCTAAATTTTGGTTGTAATTTAAACGATCAGAAATATTGTATTCTACATCTAATAAAGAAGGAAATAGTTTTAAATTTTTAATTTCTTCCTCTTCTTCAGAAATGCTATAAAAAATAGAAATATCTATAGTATCATCAATAGCAACAATTATAGATGGAGCTGTTATTAAGCCCATAAATAATATTGTAAAGAATATAGATATTGTTTTTTTAAACATTTTTCTTAGTTAGAAAAGCAAATATAGAACATAGTAAGAAATTAAATGTTAAGGAATAATTAAAAAACATTCAACAGTTTAATATCATCACTTAGTATCCAACCTGTTTTGCCATCTTCTAACTTGATTTTTTTCCAATTGTTTATGGTATCAAGCACCTGAACTTTAGTGCCTTCATGTAACAAAAAAGCTTCTGGACTTCCTAAATTGGGCTCTGTTTTTACCTCAGATTCTTGAGCAAAAACTATTGCAGGATTATTTTTTTTATCTAATGCTTGTTTCTGAAATGCTAATCCAACACTAGATAAGGCTAAAAACAAAAACACAAAACTTAGTACAAACGTTAAACGCTTATAAACTGTACTGTATGTAAAAAAATAGAATAGAAATAAGACCACAAAAACAACCATTAATCCAATAGCTAATTTTGCCCAATTGTCATAAGTAAGTGCATGTGTTAGTTGATTAAAAAACTTAGACAGTCCTAATTGTGGAACAGTTTGAATATCGTCCACAGTCATTTTTTTTGCATAGACTATATTGTTTAATATGTCTTTATCGTTAGGTTTTAGCTGTAATGCTTTTTCGTAATAATAAATACTAGGTGCAATGTTATTAAGCTTATAATGAGCGTTTCCTAAATTATAGTACAACTCTGCAGAGTGCTGATTGGTTTTTAAAATTGCTTCGTATTTACTAATAGCTTCTGTATAATTTCCATTATTATAAAGCATATTAGCTTCATCAAAAACAGTTTTATTTTGCGCTGTTAAGTTTCCTATAAAAATAAAAAATATGAAAAGGAACTGTTTCATTTTAATACCTAATTTGTTTATCTATTAGGTTAATGGTTTTTGCTGCTTTGTCATAATCCTGCTGCATTGTTACTGTAGTAATAGGTGTGTAACGTGCTAAGTCAGAATTTTCTAGAATAGCTTCAAAATCATTAATAACTGTGTTTTCAACTTGTCTTTCAAGTAAAAGGGTTCTTATTTTATCTTTACTTAAGTCTGACGTTTCAATGTTTAATCTTCCTTTTAAGTAATTATGCAATGCTTTTTCTAAAGCAATATAAAAGGCTTCTTTTTGGCCTAATGCTTTTTTTGCTTCGCTTAAATATTTTTTAGCTAATTTATCTGCTCTTCTAACTCTGTTACCACTAACATCTGCTAATCGTTCTTCACGTTTTCTTCTAAAAACTAAAGCTAATGGTATTGCTAATAATGGTCCAACTAAACCTGTCCAGAATATTGGAGAATTTAAAAAAGTATCTTTAGTAATCGATTCAAAATTGGTTTTGGTTTTTATAAAAGCAAATTGATTTTGGTTTAATACTACAGGTTGTTTCCCGTTAGTAGTTAAAGGCAAATTGTTATCTGCTTCTGCATAAACAGGTCCTTCCAGAACATTAATTACAATATCTTCGGATGTAATTTCTTTGTAGGTTTCAGTTTTTAAGTCAAAGTATGAAAAATTGACTGGTGGAATGGGAAACTTACCTTTATACTGCGGAATAATGGTATATGTGTCCGAAATTTTACCTTGCATCCCAGACATTGTGGTTCTGACGTTTTCTTGGTGTTCTGGCTCGTACACCTCTAGTGTACTTGGTGTTTTTAATTTTGGCAATTCAAATAATTTTAAATTTCCTTTACCAGACACTTCTATTTTAGCTTGTAACGATTCTGTAGCATTTAAACTATTTTTGGAGGTCTCCATAGTAAACTGAAAATCTCCTACTGCTCCAGTAAAATTTTCGGGTTTACCCTCTTCTGGTAATGGTTTTACATTAACAGTTCTAACGCTAGCAGTTACAGTTCTGTGTGCTTGAGTTTTTATTTGATTTCCAAAGATATCTCGCCTATTGGTTGGAACTTCTAATGTTAAATCTAAACTAAGTGGCTCTATGACCAGTTTACCTGTTTTTTGAGGATATAATATAGTTTTTCTAAGGGTAACATATCTATAATCCTCACCTTTATACGTACCATTTTGTGCTTTAATCCTTTTGTCGTCCATACTCTGACTCCAAAAACCATTAAATACTGGGCTTTCTAACTCTCTGTAGTTACTAATTCCGGCTAATGGCGAAACATAAAGCTTGTAAACTACACTAATAGGCTCGTTTAAATATGGATTGGTGTTAGAGACTTCTGTAACTAGATGGATATATTCCTGAACGATATAATCCGGATCATTTGGATCTGCAGGTTTTTCTTTTGCTTTAGTAACTTTTATTGTAATTGGAGACGTTTTATAGTCCTGACCATCTATCTCAATTTTAGCTTGGTTAATGGTGAATGTACCCATTTGTTTAGGCGCTAAAAAATAACTGTATATTTTAGTGAAATTTCGTCTTTTACCATCCCAAGAATGGCTAACAGACTGATTTGGACCTCCAACAACTATAAAGTCTGCAAAGCTTGGAGGCACAAAATTGTCTCCATCTTTATTCATTTGAAAATCTACACGTAAACGCTCATTAAGTCCTAACGTTTTTTTACTGACTTTAGCTTGAAACTGTACAGCATCTTCGTCCTGAGCAATAACCATAGTTGTTGCGCTTAATATAATTAGGATGAGTATGTGTTTTAAAAATTTCATTTTTTGTAATAAAAAACTAGCACTAATGCATTTTCTACCAATCTTTTTCTGTTTGCAATTTAGCTCCTTTAACTTTTTGGGCATTTATTTTTTCTTGAACTTTCTGTTCTTGATTATTCATGGCTTCTAACAAATTTTTAATTTGTTGAGGCGACAACTGTCCTGGTTGTGGTTGTTTTTGTTCGTTTTTTTGGTCTCCTTCTTTCTGTTCATTTTCTTTTTCATCTTTAGGTTCTCCATCTTTATCTTTATCCTGATCACCTTCTTTTTTGTCATCCTCGCCTTGATCTTCTTGCTCTTTTTCGTTATTCTCTTTCTGGTTTTCGTCTTTGTTTTCTTCTTTATCTTTGTTGTTATCTCCTTCATTATCCTCCTCTTGTGGCTCGTCATTTTTTTGATTAACGGCACACTCCTTGGCTACTGCATAATTATATCTAGTTTCGTCATCGGAAGGATTGTTTCTAAGTGCACTTTTATAAGCTTCTACAGCTTCTTTACACTTTTTTTCTTCCATTAATATGTTTCCAATGTTGTGATAAGCACGATGTTTTTCTTCTTTAGAGGTCGCATTTTTAACAGCTTGTTGATGTCTAAATAACGCTTCTTCAAAATTACCTTTTTTAAAATATTGATGCCCTAAATTGTAGGCTCCAGCCACTTGTGTTGGCTTTAAAGATAAGGCTTTACGGTATTCCATTTCTGCTTCAATAAACGCGTCGTTAACAGCCAAGTCATTAGCTTCTGCGACATAACTTTGCGCTTGTAACGTTTGCTTTTCTTCTTTTTTATCTTGAGCAAAAGTAGTTACAGTAACTAAAAATAATATGTAAGCTAAAAGGTGTTTCATTTGTATTTGAATAACTCGTAAATATACTAAAGGCTTGGAATGGTAGGTGTTAAGAGTATTATAAATTCTCGTTAAATAGATTTAATTTTTTAAGCCATGCTGTTTTTCTTTCTAATAAAAATATATCTAAAAACAATAATAAAATGGCAAGCCCTAAAAACCATTGAAATTGAGATTTAAAGTCGGCTACTTGCTTAGCTTCAAATTCTTTTTTATCTAATTTATTTAAAATATCTGTCATTTGGTTAACCACTTTATCTGTTATTGCACCATTAATATAGATACCATCAGCCTCGTTAGCTATTGCTTTTAAGGTGTCTTCATCTAATCTTGTTATAACCGTTTCTCCGTCCTTATCTTTTTTGTAGTTAAGCAATACTCCGTTTCTTTTAATAGGTATTGGTCCTCCTGCGGTTTCTCCCACTCCGATGGTATAAATCTTAATTCCTTCCTTACTAGCTTCTTCTGCTACTTGTACTGCAGCTTCGCTGTGGTCTTCTCCATCGGAAATGATAACCAATACACGATTGGTTTGCTCGTCATCATCATAATAGGTCTTCGCTAAATTAATAGCTTCGTTAATAGCAGTACCTTGGGACGATAACATGTCTGTATTTAAGTTTTGCAAAAACATTTTTGCTGCAGAATAGTCTGTAGTAATTGGTAACTGCGGAAACGCTTTTCCTGCGTAAGCAATAATACCAACACGATCGCTGCCCAAATTATCTATAATTTTGGATACTAATTGTTGTGCTTTTTCTAACCTATTAGGTTTAATATCTTCTGCAAGCATACTTTTAGAAACATCTACTGCAAAAACAATATCTACACCTTCGCGCTTTACTGTTTCTAGCTTAGTACCAACTTTAGGGTTGACCAAAGCAAGAGATAAACTAGCAAATGCTAAACATAATACAATAAGTTTTAATACCGACTTGAATAATGATTGATTAGGACTTAAACGCTTTAATAAGGTTTTGTTAGCAAACTTTTTTTGGGTGCGTTTTTTCCAATATTGAAGCAACAAAAAGAAGACCACAATTACCGGAATAATTAGCAGTGTCCAAAACCATATTTTTTCTTCTAATTGAAACATTCTTCTTCTTAATTCTGTTAAATGAAACTTCTAAACAGCGTGATTCTTATTAAAAATTCTAACAATAACAAGATACCTGCAACCCAAATAAAAGGTCTAAAATGTTCTTGATATGTGGTGTATTTAATTTCGTCTATTTCTGTTTTTTCTAGTTTGTTAATTTCGGCGTAAATCTGTTCTAGTTTTTGGGTATTAGTGGCTCTAAAGTATTTTCCTCCGGTTACTTTAGCAATGTTTTTTAGCAGGTCTTCGTCAATTTTAACTTGAGCTCTTTGATATTGAAATTGTCCGTTTCTGTCTATAGAATAAGGTGTTAAAGCCATCCCATTGGTACCTAATCCAATGGTGTACACTTTTATATCATACTCTACAGCTAATTCGCTTGCAATATTTGGATTTAATACACCAGAATTATTGACACCATCCGTTAGCAAAATTATAACCTTGCTTTTGGCTTTACTGTCTTTTAGTCTGTTTACAGAAGTTGCTAAACCCATACCGATAGCTGTTCCACCATCTATAATGGTGTTGTACTTAATATCTTCTAAGGAGCTTAATACAATTGCTTTATCGCTAGTTATAGGTGTTTTAGTGTAGCTTTCTCCTGCATATTCTACCAATCCAATTCTGTCGTTTGGTCTACCCTTAATAAACTTAGCTGCTACATTTTTTAAAGCTTCTAGACGGTTTGGTCTTAAATCTTTAGCTAACATACTTGCAGACACATCTATTGCCATAACAATGTCAATACCTCTAGTGGTTTTGGTTTTGGTATTTGTTTCTGATGTACGTGGTCTTGCTAATGCTGTAATTAATATCGCTAAAGCTAATAAACGTAATGCAAATAAAAGGTGCTTTAGTTTAGGCAACCAAGAGTTGGTAATTTTAAAACCTTTAAGACTAGATATTTTAAGTTCTGCTGTTTGTTGCTTGTGTTTAAACACATACCAAATAATTGCTAATGGTAGTGCTAGTAATAACCAGAAAAATTCTTTATTTAAAAATGTAATTCCGTCTAACATTAGTCTTCTTTTTGATTAAGTTCAACAGACGCTAAGATACGTTCTACCACTTGATCTAAATAGATATCGTCTTTTAGATAAGTGATTAAAATTTGTTGCATAACATTTTTATTAGCAAAACTTAGTATAACAAACTCACCATTAACATAGTCCTCTTTGTCTTCATCTATAGGAAACTCAAAAGTCCCTGAAGTTTTAACACCCTCTGCATTATTTGGGGTTATAAACTTATCTCTGTTAGAGATAATGTTTCGCCCACCTTCTGCTTCCATTGCTTTAAAATTACCTTCTATTGCTTTTAACAAATTGTCTTCTGTAGTTGGTGCATTTTCTCCGGTTGGCATACCAGAAAATACGGTTGAAGCTGTTGCTATTGTGAATTTATTTTTTAACTCATATCCAAATGCTGATACTTTAACTTTATCCCTTAACTCATCAGGAATTGGTGCTTCTTCTCTTTTTAAAACCTCTGGAGTAGAAATGGTTATTGGAGGATAACCATAGTCACTATTTACCCAATGTCCTTCTAATAATTGTTTAGTGTCTTTTTGTAAAATAGTATCTACTACATAATTAAAACCATATCTATAACTAAAGGCTGCAAAGGTTAAGCCTAACATAAACACTAAAGCAGCAATGGTTACCCATATTTTTTGTCTAAACTCTTTTTGTTCTTGTTGTTTTTTATACTCTAAATCCAGTAATTTTTCTTCTTCTGTAGGTTCTGGAAGAGCTTCTTTTACCACATCAATTTCTTGGTCTATAACTGTTCTGTCAATTTTAGCTAATTCTTTATCTGGAGCAGATTTTGCAAACTTCACTAAATCGGCACGCTTTAAAACATCTTCTAGTTTTTTAATATCGTCTCTTGATAAATCTATTTGGTTTCCATCGCTTAATACTTCTAACCTAGTAATTAATTGGTCTGTAGTACTTTCTAATGCTCTGTCATAGACTTTTTCGTCTAAATATTTTCTTATGGCTAGAGTCAATTCAGAATAATATTCTTTATACTTATCATACTCTAAGTAGTTGCTTTCATCAAGTTTTTTTAATGCCAATTTAGCTCTGTCATAAGGAGGTAATAAAGCAATTTCCTCTTCTTCTGTTAATGGTTTTTTACGCCAAACAAACCAATAAATTAAAAATCCTACCACAGATACAATAGCTAATCCTATAAGCAGATATATCCACCAGTTACTAGCAGGTTTTTCGACCTCTAACATGGGTTTGATATCAAAAAGCTTTTGTTTGGTGGTATCGACTTCTATAGTATTAACCTCAACCAACAACGAGTCTGTTAAAAATTGTTTACCAGCAATTATTACTTTTTGTTTTGGGATAACATAACGTCCAGAGTCAAACTGTGTTAACCCGTATTTTTTAATGAGTTTGTATTTAGCATCTTGCTTAGTTGTATCTGTTTTATAAGATTCGATCATCTCTAAAGGCATAAAGCTTTGTCCTTCAGGAAACACAACACGATTGACGGTATCGGTTTCTACTTCAATTTTATAAGTAATTTGTTCTCCAATTTTTATTGATGTAGAATCTATTGATGAAGTGACTTGACTTACTGAAATAAAAGGTAAAAGTAGTAAGGCAAAAGCGATAAGGCTTAACCTTAAAACTTGAGGTTGATTTATTTTTTTTGAAAACGTTTTGCTTCTCACTTTTTACTTTTTACTTAAATATTACCCTCTGGTTTTAAAGTATCCTAATAATTTTTTGACATAGCTTTGGTCTGTTCTGCAAGCAATACTTCCAGCACCAGATTTTGCAAAACTATCTTTAAAATAGTCAACTTTACTATTGTAAAACTTAGCATAGTTAGTTCTGACTGATTTAGAACTGGTATTAACTAACATTAATTCTCCTGTTTCCTCGTCTTCCATTTGAACCATTCCTAAGTTAGGGATGCTTTCTTCATGCTTATCGTACACTCTAATTCCTGTAATATCATGTTTTCCAGCAGCAATTTTAAGCGTTTGTTTATAATCGTCAGCAATAAAGTCGCTCATGATAAAAACAATTGCTTTTTTCTTCATTACGTTTCGTAAAAACTTTAGTGCTTCAGCGATATTAGTCTGTTTACTTTTAGGTTCAAACTCAATTAATTCTCTAATAATTCTTAATACATGAGAACGACCTTTTTTTGGTGGAATAAACAATTCTATGTCATCTGAGAACAGAATCAAACCAATTTTATCGTTGTTTTGAGTCGCCGAAAACGCTAATGTTGCAGCAATCTCTGTAACTATTTCGTTTTTAAATTGTTGTTCTGTACCAAAAAATTCTGAACCAGACACATCTACCATTAGCATCATGGTTAATTCACGTTCTTCTTCAAAAACTTTAATATGTGGTTGGTTGGTACGTGCAGTAACATTCCAGTCTATATTTCTAACATCATCACCAAACTGGTACTGTCTTACTTCAGAAAAAGTCATACCACGACCTTTAAAGGTCGAATGGTATTCGCCTCCAAAAATATGATCAGACAAGCGACGTGTCTTAATCTCTATTTTACGTACTTTTTTAAGTAATTCTTTAGTATCCATTTATTGATTTACGATAGTAGATTTTTTGATTTACGATTTTTATTAATCGTTATTCGACATTCTAAAATCTAAAATTCTATGGTACTTCAATCTCATTAACTATCTTGTTAATTATGTCTTCAGAAGTTACATTTTCTGCTTCAGCTTCATAGGTAATGCCTATTCTGTGACGTAATACATCGTGTACTACAGCACGCACGTCTTCTGGAATAACATAACCACGACGCTTAATAAATGCATAACATTTTGCAGCAGTAGCTAAATTGATACTTCCACGAGGTGAAGCTCCAAAAGAAATTAATGGCTTTAAATCGGCTAGTTTATAATTTTCTGGATAACGTGTCGCAAAGATGATGTCTAAGATATATTTTTCAATTTTCTCATCCATATATACCTCTCTAACTGCTTCTTGTGCTTTTAAAATTTGTGCAACAGAAACTACAGGATTAACCTTGTCCCAATTTCCTTTTAAGTTAGCACGCATAATTAATTGCTCTTCAGCTTGTTTTGGGTAATCAATAACCGTTTTAAGCATAAAACGATCCACTTGCGCTTCTGGTAAAGGGTAGGTACCTTCTTGCTCCACTGGGTTTTGAGTAGCCATTACTAAAAATGGCTTGTCTAAAATAAACGTTTCATCTCCAATGGTTACTTGTTTTTCTTGCATCGCTTCTAATAAAGCAGATTGCACTTTTGCAGGTGCACGATTGATCTCGTCTGCTAAAACAAAATTAGCAAATATTGGTCCTTTTTTGATCGAGAAATCATTCTCTTTCATATTAAAAATTAAAGTCCCAACAACATCCGCAGGTAATAAATCTGGAGTAAACTGTATACGACTAAAACTAGCATCAATAGCTTGTGACAGTGTATTAATAGCTAATGTTTTGGCTAAACCTGGCACACCTTCTAGTAAAATATGTCCTTGTCCTAATAAACCAATTAGTAATCGCTCGACCATATGTTTTTGTCCAACAATAACCTTGTTCATTTCAAGCATTAATAGGTCGACAAAAGCGCTTTCCTTTTCAATTTTTTCATTAATTGATTTGATATCAATTGTACTAGTTTCTTCCATCTTCTATTGTTTTTAAGGGAATGAATCTTTTTTCAATCAGTTGTGCAAATTGAAAAAAAAATTGATGTTATGGTGTTAATAATTGGTTAAAAATTCAGCATTTAAAAGCCTTATAAGCGTTTTTTGTTTTTTACTTTTATAGAAGAAAATTAACACATGACAAAAAACAATTATTCCAAAATCATTGCAGGCACAATGACTTGGGGAAAATGGGGAAAGCAACTAAGCAAAAAAGACATGATTAATCTCATGCATCACTGCGTTGAGACTAACATAACAACCTTTGACCATGCAGATATCTATGGCGATTATAGTACTGAAAAAGATTTTGGTAACGCTTTCGCGGAAAGCCATATTGACCGAAACCAAATCCAATTAATATCTAAATGTGGGATTCAATATCTTGGTGAAGCGCGTCCAGAAAACAAAGTTAAACACTATAATTATAGTAAAGACTATATTATTTGGTCTGCAGAACAATCTCTAAAAAACTTAAAAACAGACTATTTAGATGTATTATTGCTTCACAGACCAAGCCCATTAATGCAAGTAGAAGAAGTTGCTGAAGCAGTTTCTACATTAAAACAACAAGGAAAAATTAAAGATTTTGGTGTCTCTAATTTTACACCATCACAAATTGATTTACTGTCAAAGTCTGTTAATGTAAAAGTGAATCAAATTCAGTTTTCGTTAACCCAACACACTGCTATTCACAATGGTAGTTTAGACCATATGCAACTGCACAACATACAACCCATGTCTTGGTCGCCCTTAGGTAATGTATTTAAAGAAGATACAGAGCAAACAAGACGTATACATAAACAATTAGGTGCATTATTGCAAAAATACAATGCTACAGAAGATCAATTATTGTTAGCTTGGATTATGAAACATCCAGCAAACATTTTACCTGTTGTTGGCACAACAAATCCAAAACGATTAACCGATGCTTATGCAGCTACTAGCATAGATTTAGAATTAGAAGATTGGTTTTTAATTTTAGTGGCTTGTCAAGGACATAAAGTACCCTAATAGTGAATAGTGAATAGTGAATAGTGAAAAATAAATTATGAGTAATAAAACAGCATTAATAACAGGAGCAACTAGTGGTATAGGACGCGCAACTGCACACGAGTTTGCAAAACATGGGATTAACCTCATCCTGTGTGGACGACGACAAGAACGCCTAGATACCATTGAAAAAGCTCTAGAAAAACAAACTAAAGTCCACACTTTAAATTTTGATGTTCGCGATAAAACAGCAGTATTTGATGCAATCCAATCTTTACCTAAAGACTTTAAACAAATAGACATCCTAATAAATAACGCAGGAAATGCACATGGCTTAGACCCAATACAAGAAGGCGATTTAGACGATTGGGATGCTATGATGGATATTAACGTTAAAGGTTTGCTGTATGTTAGTAAAGCGGTAATACCACAAATGACAAAGCGTCAAACAGGACAAATCATAAACATAGGCTCCTCTGCAGGAAAAGAAGTGTATCCAAACGGAAATGTGTACTGTGCTAGTAAACACGCAGTAGTTGCAGTTACCGAAGGGATGCGTATAGACCTAAATCCATATGGTATTAAAGTCACAGCCATAAATCCTGGTTTGGTAGAAACCGAATTTTCTAAAGTGCGCTTTAAAGGAGATGCTAAAGCAGATACAGTCTATAAAGGTTATAAAGCGTTACAACCAGAAGATATTGCAGAGGTTATTTATTTTGCAGTATCACGACCTGCACACGTCAATATTGCAGATGTTTTGATGTTTTGTACTGCACAGGCTAGTAGCACTATTGTAAATAAAAATTAAACAATGATTAACAAACGCCTTTTAATTAAAAACCTATTAGCTCATAATGATGAGAATAGTTTTTATGATAAAAAGCGAAAAATTGATATTAGCCAAAAAGAAGGAAAAGCTAAGTTTTTAAAGCATGTTTGCGCGTTATCCAATAGCAACCCTAAAAACAACTCGTACATCGTTATTGGTGTAGAAGATGAAGACAATAAGATTATAGGCGTGGATTTTTTTGACGATTCTAAAATCCAAAACCTCATCAATGCCTATTTAACCAATCCTCCAATTGTACAGTACGAGAATATTCCATTTCCGCATTTGCCAGACGATAAAGTGGTAGGATTAGTAACCATACGTGCTAATGAAGGATTGACCTCACTTAGAAAAAATATCTGGAAATACTATGGTGGTTCAGTCTTTTTTAGAGATGGAAGTATGAGCATGCCTAAAGTATTTAAAAGCGACATTAAAGATGTAAATTCTAAAATAGTAGAAGCTATTGAGAGTCATGCACAAAATAATATTGAATATACCTTAGATGGTGTTTTTGATTTTATGCAAAAACGACAAGACTACAATCCAAAATACATTGTGTTTAAAGAATATTTTGTGTTGTGTTGGTCAGGCGAAAAAAAGCAGGTTAAGGACGAAACGTTTTACTCCAGAGTCGATATTGAACTTATTAACGAGCAAGTCCGTTTATTTTTTTCAACCTTAGATGAAGTTGCTATTAGTTATGATGCAGATTCTTTTACCATTGTTGAGTACGTTCAGCTTGGACTTCAAAAATCTTATAAATATTATCCTTTAGAACGCACAATTATTAGTTTTGGTGACAATGCTAATTACCAAATAGACTCCACGTTAATATTTAATCCACCACAGTTTGATAAAAAAATATTACATCATATTTACAACGCGAACAATGCTATTTTAGAAAAGCTAAAAAAAGGGCAAGTTTTAAATAATAACGAATTAAATGATCTAAATAACATACCTGATACGTATTTAATATGTTATTTAAATTTATTTCATGAAGCTATAGACAAGTTAAATGAGGCCAAACCCTATTTAAAATCGTTTCCTGAAATTTATACTAAATACAAAGAAGTTTTACGCATTTTGAGAAAAGTAAAATACAGTTAAAGTAAAGAGGTAAGCAAATTGACCAATTATACAATTTTTCTTACCAATTATAAATTAGTTGATTAATCTGTTGTTTTTATTCCTATATTAGGTATGCTATTAATCAACTTCAAAAAAACCTTAGTTCTCCCGATACAAGTTCGGCATTGAATTGGGGTTTTACATACTAAAAAAGCCATTAACCAAGATTTTAGTTAATGGCTTTTTTTGTTTTAAGACTTTTACTTTCCACCATCTAACCGGTCCTGCCAATCTTTTAGCTTTTGCCATAAGCCTTTTGCTGCTAAATCTGCTTGTTCTGGCCAAGTTCCTGGTTTGTGCATTTCAAATCGTTTACCACCACTTTTTAAAACATCTTGGCATTTCTCTACACTGCAATTAGCCAATGCTGCCCATGTTTTTACATCATGATTATGAAATAATTCTTGAATTTTAGGCCCAATTCCTTCTACAACAGTAAGGTCGTTTTCTTTTATTTTTTTACCAAAAACTGCTTTAGCAGCTGCTGCATCAAAAGCAGTCTCTTTTTTTGACTTAGAAGTTGCTACAGCTAATGATGTTACAGTGTTTCCCGCTCCAGAAGTGCGAGACTTTACCTCTTTACTGGATCTACAAGCTGCTAAATCTGTTTCTAGTTTACTTATTCTGTTTTTATAAACATCTATTTCTACATCATTATTACCACCTCCAAGAAACCTTCCTAAAAGATAGCCTAAAATTGCACTTATGACTCCTACTAATAATGGAATTAACCAGCAAGGAATACTTATAGCTAAAAATACATTCATGATTTTTTATTTTTTGTTAGTTAATAGTTACGACTACTCTTCTGTTTTTTGCTTTACCTGCTTCTGTTGAATTATCTGCGATTGGTTGATCAGGTCCTTTGGATGTTGTAATAATTTGATCTGCAGAAATTCCATTTTGTACTAAATAGTTTTTTGCAAAATTAGCTCTGTTTAGACCTAATCTGGTATTAGTTATTCTGCTTCCAGTATTATCTGTGTGACCTATTACAGTAATTGATGCGCCTTCTACATGATCTATATACCTTATCATGTTTGCTACTTTTTCACGTTGTGAATCTGTGAGGTTTATAGAAGCTTGAGCTGTATCAAAATACAACACTAAAGGATTGGCTTTAATGGTACTACCTAGTTGTTTCATTTCAGCTTCACCACTTGTATCACCTTCCACTAAAGTATTAACTACATAGCTAAGTGGTCCATGAAGCACGCCTTCTAAATCTGGATTAAAATTATCATCTAATCTACCATAGGTGTTAATGGTTTTAGATAGCATACCTTTAGATACTAGATAATTTTTAGCAGAATTTGCTCTAGCTAATCCTAATGTTGGAAACACAGAGTTATTACTTTCGTCACTTCGGTAATGTCCATAAATATCTAATAATTTACTTGGGTTGTCTAGATAATAATTAGCAAGTATAGTTGCGCTACTATCTACCGCTGCAGAAACTGGAGTTAGTATTGAAGCACTTGATGTTTTAAAGTTTAGATTTTCATAAATATTAAAATCTAAATCCCCATCTGCATCCATTATTTTAAAAGTCTTAATGGTTACTGGTGTGGGTATTGTGTCTACTTGCGTGTCTTCTGCTTCTGGTGTAGTTACTAAAGTATTACTTTGTGTTTCAAGACAAGGTTTACAACAGAAAAACCAATACAGAATTGTACCTAAAATAATGGTTATTAAAATCCCAAGAAGGTAACCGGTTTTTTTACTCATTATAGTTGGTTTTTAGTTAATGAGTATCAAGTTATTAAAAAAATAATAAAATTTTAAGGCTTATATTATTAAAGTAATAATCTTTAGGTTAAAATTCGATAAACTACATAAATTATGAGCTTAAACTAGAGGGAAATAAAAAAGCCACATCAAAACGATGTGGCTTTATTTCCGCTACAGCGAAAAAATATTATAAATCAAACTTTATTCCTTGTGCTAAAGGCAGCTCATCTGAATAATTTATGGTATTTGTTTGACGTCTCATATAGATTTTCCAAGCATCAGATCCAGACTCACGTCCTCCACCTGTTTCTTTTTCACCTCCAAAAGCACCTCCAATTTCTGCACCAGAAGTTCCGATATTGACATTTGCTATTCCGCAATCTGACCCTGCAAAGGATAAGAATTTTTCTGCTTCTTTCATTTCGTTGGTCATAATTGCAGAAGATAATCCTTGTGCAACACCATTTTGCATAGCAATTGCTTGCTCTACATCTCCTGAATACTTCATTAAGTATAAAATTGGTGCAAAAGTTTCTGATTGTACGATTTCAAAATCGTTTTTAGCTTCAATTATTGCTGGTTTTACATAACATCCAGACTCATAACCTTCACCTTCTAAAACGCCTCCTTCAACTAGTACATTTCCGCCTTCAGCTTTTGCTTTTTCAATTGCAGCTAAATACGTGTTTACCGCATCTTTATCTATTAAAGGTCCAATATGGTTTTTTTCATCCAATGGATTACCTATTGTTAATTGTTTGTAAGCACCAACAATAGCATCTCTTACTTTATTGTAAACAGATTCATGAATGATTAGACGACGTGTTGATGTACAACGTTGTCCGCAAGTTCCAACTGCTCCAAAAACAGCTCCTGGCACTACGACTTTTAAGTCTGCAGTTGGTGTTATAATTATAGCATTGTTTCCTCCTAATTCTAATAACGATTTTCCAAAACGTTCTGCTACTTTAGCACCAACAATACGACCCATTCTAGTAGATCCTGTTGCAGATATTAACGGAATTCTGTGATCTGTAGTCATAAACTCGCCTACTTTATAATCTCCGTTTATGATGCAAGAAATACCTTCTGGCAAATTGTTGTCTTTTAAGACCTCTGCTATAATATTTTGGCAAGCTACAGCACAAAGTGGAGCTTTCTCTGACGCTTTCCAAATACAAGTATCGCCACAAACCCAAGCTAAAGCGGTATTCCAAGCCCAAACTGCTACTGGAAAATTAAATGCAGAAATGATTCCAACAACTCCTAGCGAGTGCCACTGCTCGCGCATGACATGACCTGGACGTTCAGACGGAATAGTTTGTCCGTTTAACTGCCTTGATAAACCTACAGCAAAATCGCAGATGTCAATCATCTCTTGTACTTCTCCGTAACCTTCTTGTAATGATTTACCCATCTCGTAAGACACTAATTTACCTAATGGTTCTTTTAGCTCTCTTAATTTGTTTCCAAATTGTCTAACTATCTCACCACGTTGTGGTGCTGGCATAGCTCTAAACATTAAAAAAGCATCTTGCGCTGCTTGTATCACTTTTTCATAATCATCCTTGGTTGTTGTTGAAACTTTACCAATTAATTGACCATCTGTTGGAGAATATGAAGCGATTAATTCTCCACTTCCAAAGTTGTTAGAACCTGTAGAGGTTCCTTCATTTATATCTTTAAGACCTAATTGTTTTAAGGCGTCTTTAATTCCGAAATCAGCTGAAACTGCTTGCATATTTCTCTATTTTTTACGAATTATTTAATTTTTAGCGAAGATACTAATATTTCCTTGATTTTTAAGACGTAATACACTTCAAAAATTGCTAACTTTAATGCACCTTTAAAACCTTCAAAAAATGAAACATTACCATTTAATAGTCTGTTTATTTCTTCTTGCATTTAATTGTAAAAATAATGATGAAAACAAAGCAGAAACTTCTAAGCAAATAGCTACAAAAACTAATGAATTTGCAATAGTTATTCACGGAGGAGCAGGAACCATTTTAAAACAAAATATGTCCGATGAAAAAGAAGCAGAATACAAAGCTAAATTAGAAGAAGCTATTAGAGTTGGATATGACATTTTAAAACAAGGCGGTTCTAGTTTAGACGCTGTAGAAAAAACAATAAACGTTTTAGAAGATTCGCCTTTATTTAACGCAGGAAAAGGTGCTGTTTTTACCAATTCTGAAACTATTGAGTTGGATGCTTCAATCATGGATGGCAAAACATTAAACGCTGGTGCTTCTGCAGGTACTAAACATGTTAAAAATCCAATTAATTTGGCTAGAACAATTATGGAAGTCTCTCCTCATGTTATGATGGCAGGAGATGGTGCAGAAGACTATGCTAAAGAACAGGGATTAGAATTGGTTGAACAAGACTATTTTAAAACTGAAAACAGGTTAAATTCTCTAAAAAAAGTTAAAGAAAGAGAAGCAAAAAATGAAAAAACAATAGCGTTTTATGATGCAGAAATCAAAGATTCAAAATTTGGAACTGTAGGTTGTGTAGCTTTAGATAAATCAGGAAATTTAGCTGCAGGAACTTCTACAGGAGGCATGACCAATAAACGTTTTGGACGTGTTGGTGATGTCCCAATAATTGGTGCAGGTACTTATGCCAATAATGCCACTTGTGCTGTTTCTGGAACTGGTTGGGGCGAGTTTTTTATACGTGCAACGGTAGCGCATGATATTTCTGCTTTGATGGAATATAAAGGGTTGACGCTTCAGGACGCTGCAAATGAAGTTATCCAAAACAAAGTACCAAACTTAGGAGGTAATGGAGGAATTATTGCTGTAGATAAAAACGGTAACATGGTCATGGACTTTAATACTGCAGGAATGTACAGGGCATCCATGGACGATAAAGGCCAGCTGTACATTGGAATTTACAAGGAGTAATTTCAACTTTATAATAACTTTAACAAACAGTTTCAGGCTAAAACCTGAAAAACCAACGTAATTTATTTAACAAGTATCTTCCTGTTAAATATATTCATCATTTTAATCTTCTCCACTTATGCAATTAAAATCGTTTTTCTCCACCCTTTTAATCTTTACTTTATTTATTTCATGTAAACAAAAAGAAACCGAAACAGATAACCTATTTAAATTTAGAGATTATATTAGTTATACTACTTCTGGTAGAATTTCTGTTACAGACAACATAAATATTAACTTATCTAAAGTGGTTGAAGGCTGGGAAGCGGATCAAATATTAGAAAATGGTATTTTTAAAATCTCACCTTATGTAGAAGGAAAAGCAATTGTGGTTAATGACCATTCAATAAAATTTGTTCCTGATGAAAACCTAAAACCAGATACAGAATATACTGTTACCATTAATTTAGCCGAACTGTATAATGACCTTCCAAAAGAGTTTGATAAATACACCTTTCAGTTTAAAACTATCACTCCAAATTTTAATATCGAAACTAACGATTTGCAATCGTATTCTAAAGAATGGCAATACTTATTAGGAGTTGTAAAAGCATCTGATGTCATTACTTTAGACCAAGCAAAACAATTAATTGAAGCCTCGCAAAAAGGTAAAAATTTAAAGATTGAATGGAATGAAAAAAGTCAACCTTCAAAATATTTCCAATTTAAAATAGACAGTATCAACCGTTTGGTAAATGACTCTGAAATTTTAGTAAAATGGAACGGAAAACCTATAAAAGCAGATAATTCTGGCGAAAATACAGTTGCAATTCCTGGAAAAAACAACTTCAAAATAACTAATGTTACTGTTATACAAACTCCGGAACAATACTTATCTATTAACTTTTCAGACCCAATAAAAAAGCAACAAAATTTTGACGGTTTAGTAACTATTCAAAATAGTAAAAATCCAAAGTTTATTGTCAATGGTAACATTTTAAAAGTCTATCCAGAATCTAAAATTACTGGTAATGTACAGGTTGATGTATTTCAAGGAATCCAAAATACAGAAGGCTATAAATTAAAAACACTATTTAGCGAAACTATTGCTTTTGAAGATGTTAAACCACAAGTAAAACTGGTTAATAGTGGTGTGATATTACCAAACTCTCAAGAATTAAAATTCAACTTCGAAGCAGTTAATTTAAGTGCAGTAGATGTTAGAATTATTAAGATTTTTGAGGACAATGTTTTGCAATTTTTACAAGACAATAATTTAGAAAGTAATAATTCTAATCAAATTAGACGTGTGGGAAGACGTATAGCAAAACATACCATAACACTGATTGAAAATCCATTAGAAAATGATGGTAAATGGAAAACATACAGCATTGACCTGTCTAAATACATTAAGGCAGATCCTGGAGCAATTTACAGAGTAGAATTAGATTATAAAAAAGACTATTCTTTATACGATTGCGAAGCAAATACTAATATATCTAACAATGAAGATGAAGACGAATACTATGAAGACGAATATTATTACGAAGACGACTACTATTATGGTGGTGATTACAGCTATACAGACACCGAAGATGAAGACTTAAAAGAAGAAGAATATTGGGATAATATCACTTACAGCTATCGTAATAATAACTATAATTGGCAAGAGCGCAATAACCCATGTCATGAGGCGTATTATAGCTCTAATAAAGTGATTTCTCAAAATTTAATTGGCTCTAACTTAGGTGCAATTGTAAAAAAAGGTGCCAGTAACACATATCACTTTGCAGTCACTAATATTTTAAATACTAATCCAGAATCTGGAGCAAAAATCACCCTATATAACTTTCAGCAACAAGAATTAGCGTCAACTAATTCTGATAGCGATGGTTTAGCAAAAATCAAAACCAATAACCTTGCAGCTTTTGCAATCATTTCTAAAAATAATAATTACACTTACGTGAAATTACGTGACGGGAACTCACTTTCATTAAGTAAATTTGATGTGTCTGGTACAACCCTACAACGCGGATTAAAAGGCTACATTTATACCGAACGTGGTGTGTGGCGACCAGGAGATTCTATTCATTTAACGTTTATGCTAAATGATAATGCAAATAAATTACCTAAAAACCATCCTGTTAAATTAGAAGTCACTGATGCTAACGGAAAGTTAGCTTTTAAAAACATTACTAATAATAGCGTTAATAATTTCTATCAGTTTACTATCCCAACTGCAACAGAAGATAAAACAGGAAATTGGAATGCTAAAGTTAGTGTTGGTGGTGCAAAATTCTACAAAGGACTTAAAGTTGAAACGGTTAAACCAAACCGATTAAAAATTAAAATAGATTTTGAAGACGACGTCCTTAAATCCAACTCGCCTTTAAACGGAAAATTAGCAGTAAACTGGTTGCATGGTGCACCAGCAAAAAATATTAAAGCAGAAGTAAAAGCTAAGTTTAGCACATCTTACTCTGGTTTTGAGAATTACAAAGATTATATTTTTAGAGACCCTTCTAAAACATTTAATACGGAAGAGGTTACCGTTTTTGAAGGCAATGTAGATGCAGAAGGTTTAGCTAACATTACTAAAAACCTCAGCATTGGTCAAGATGCTCCTGGTATGTTAAACGCACAATTTTTAGTACGTGCTTTTGAAAATGGTGGTGATTTTTCTATGGACGCCTTTACTATGCCTTACGCACCTTACAAGTCCTTTGTTGGCTTAAAATCGCCTCAAGGAAAAGCCTATGGTTCCTTTTTTACAGATGAAAGTCACACGTTTGACTTAGTGACAGTTGACGATCAAGGCAAACCTATAAAAAGTAATAATTTAGAATTAAAAGTTTATAAAATAGAATGGCGTTGGTGGTGGAATTCGTCTTACGACAATCTATCACAATACACATCCAGCAGTTACCATAAACCCTTTTTAAATAGTAAAATCAATACAAGTTCAAACGGAAAAGCGTCCTTTACTATTAAAGTGCCAGATAACGAAGGAGGTCGTTATTACATAACCATTAAAGATCCTGTGTCTGGACATATGACAGGTCGTACAGCCTATTTCTACAAAAACTGGTGGCAACGTCAACCTTCTGGAGATAAAGAAACTGCTAAAATGTTAGTATTTGCAGCAGATAAAGAAAATTATAATGTAGGCGAAACTGCAAAAATCACGTTTCCTTCTGGAACAGAAGGTCGTGCATTAGTTAGTATAGAAAACGGTTCTGACGTTTTACAACACAAATGGGTGAAAACTAAAAAAGGAGAAACTACAGTAGATATTCCTATTACCAAAGACATGGCTCCAAATGTGTTTGTCAATATTTCCTTATTACAACCTCATGCGTCTACTGCTAACGATTTACCATTGCGTTTATTTGGGGTGATTCCAATATTAGTAGAAGATCCAAACACCAAATTAGAGCCAGAAATTAAGATGCCTAGTGTTTTAAAACCAGAACAAGAATTTGAAGTTTTTGTGTCTGAAAAAAACAATAAAGCCATGACGTATACAATTGCTATGGTTGAGGAAGGCTTACTAGATTTAACACGATTTAAAACACCAAATGCGTGGCAATCGTTTTATGCTAGAGAAGCTTTAGGTGTTAAAACTTGGGATGTTTTTGATGATGTCGTTGGTGCATATAGCGGTAGCATTGAGCAAGTGTTTGCAATTGGAGGAGACGGAAATGCTGCTGCTGGTAAAAACAAAAAAGCCAACAGATTTAAACCTGTAGTCAAGTTTTTAGGTCCATTTAAGCTAAAAGCTGGTGGAAGGCAAATCCACAAAATTAAACTACCTAACTACGTTGGTGCTGTTAGAACTATGGTTGTAGCTGGTAATAACAACACCGAAGCTTATGGTAGTACAGACAAATCCGTACAAGTCAAAAAACCATTAATGGTTTTAGCAACCTTACCTAGAAAATTAAGTCCAGGCGAAAAAGTAACACTTCCAGTGACTGTTTTTGCAATGGAGCCTAAAGTGAAAAACGTATCAATCAAGCTTAAGTTAAGTAACGGTATTACAGTGGTTGGTGACAAAACCAAATCCTTAACATTTGCACGTCCAGATGAACAAATGGCGTATTTTGAATTAGACGTTAGCAAAGCTAATGGGATTAATACAGTTGAAGTTATTGCCAATGGTAATGGCGAGTCTTCGACCTATAAAGTAGAATTAGATGTAGAAAATGTCAATCCAATGACCTCTAAAGGATCAAACGAAACTTTAGAAGCTAATAGCACTAAAACGATAGATTTTTCAACCTTTGGTGTTGCAGGAACCAATAGTGCAACTGTAGAGTTTTCAACATTACCTCCAATGGATTTTACACGTCGTTTAGAGTATCTCATTCGTTATCCTCATGGTTGTGTGGAGCAAACCACGTCTAGTGTATTTCCGCAATTATTTTTACAGGATATTTTTGATATTCCTTATAAACAAAAGCAAAATATCCAATCTAATATAGAAAACGGAATTAAGCGTTTGGGGCATTTTCAAAGACCAAATGGTGGCATGAGTTATTGGATGGGAGAAAATAATGCTAATGATTGGGGAACAAGTTATGCTGGACATTTTATGCTTGAAGCAGAAAAGAAAGGCTTTGTATTACCACTGACGTTTAAAAGTAATTGGTTGCGCTATCAAAAAGAAGCTGCGCAAAATTGGCGACCAAGCTACAGAACTTATAATTCTGACTTAGCTCAAGCGTATAGATTATACACCTTAGCATTGGCTGGAAGTCCTGATTTAGCTGCAATGAACCGCTTACGAGAATTTTCAGAGATTTCTAACGAAGCTAAATGGCGTTTAGCAGCAGCTTACGCATTAGCTGGACAGACCGAAGCGAGTAACAAAGTGTCAAGTACAGCTAATATCGAATTTAAAGCACCAAGATATAATTATTACACCTATGGTTCTGTGGATAGAAACCGAGCTATGGCTTTAGAAACTATGATATTAACCAAGGATAAACGCGTTAAAGACTTATCAGAAACCATTGCAAGATCACTATCTAGCGACCATTGGATGAGCACACAAAGTACAGCTTACAGCTTATTAGCTATGGCTAAAATGGTTAATGCTAATGGCGGAAAAGCAATGAAGTTAAATTTTACCATAAATGGCAAAACAGAAAGTATAGATACCAAAAGTGCAATTGCAGTAAGACCATTAGTGGTTAATGATGGTAACAATAGTATTACCATTAAAAACGATAGAGAGAACAGGGTTTACGTTACTGTTTTAAATTCTGGAAAATTACCTTTAAGTCAAGAATTAGAAGAACAAAGAGGCTTAACCGCTAATGTGGTTTACAAAGATTTAAAAGGCAATAAAATTGACATTTCCAACCTTCAACAAGGTCAAGATTTTGTAGCTACAGTACAAGTTACTAATACTAAAAACTACAGTGTAAACGATGTAGCATTAACACAAATATTCCCTTCTGGTTGGGAAATTGTAAACACACGTTTTACCGCTTTTGGAGCATCTACGTCTAGTCAAGCACGATTTACAGATATTAGAGATGATCGCGTTAACTTTTATTTCGATTTAGGAAAAAATCAAACCAAAACCTTCAATGTTATGCTTAATGCATCATATTTAGGAACTTATTATTTACCAGGAATACAAGCGGAAGCCATGTACGATAATGACTTTTTAGTTAGAAATAAAGGACAATGGGTTGAAGTGGACAAGTAATACATTCCCACGAAAGTGGGAATTTTAACGCTTTAAAGTAAAGTGTCCAACACGACGTTGACCATCAATTATTATAACATACCAATAATCAGACGTTGGTAAAGGACTACCATTAAACGTACCATCCCAAGAGACTGGTGCGTTTTTAATGCTTTTTAAAAGCTTTCCATAACGGTCAAAAATATAGACTTCAGAAGACTGATAATATTCCAGACCTTTTATATTAAAAGTTTCATTTTTAGTATCTCCATTTGGTGTGAAAAATTGAGGTATATAAAAATGAATGAAAGTATTAGTCACAAATGTATCGCAGCCAAAACTTCTTACATAAATAGTATATTGTCCACCTTCAACAGGTTCAAAAACATTAGAAGACTGAAACGAAATACCATCTAAAGAGTATTCAAAATTTCCAAAATTACTAGTTGTTACAACTATTGAATTTCCAACTGATTCAATAGTGCTAATAATTGGAGTTTCAATCTCTTCGACATTAAAAGTACTATTAGTTGTAGAACATCCATCTGTGATTTCTACCGTATAAACTCCTGGTTGATCTACTGTTATAAATTCGGTCATTTCACCAGTACTCCAAGTATACATTGGATTAGTGATGGTGGAAACTGCTTGTAAATCTATATCTTCATTTTCGCAAAAAGCAACATCTTCTTCTGTTACATCTATTGGTTGATCTCCTGAGACTTCCCACTGGCACGTTGTATCATTAAACGTTGCTACTTCCCAACATTCTAACCCTGTTGGTGCTACAGGTTGGGTTCCTGAAACTTCCCAAGCACAAGAGGTGTTATTAAACATTGCGGTTTCCCAACACGCTAATCCTGTAGGTTGTGCTGGTTGGGTGCCTGTTACATCCCAAACACAGGTTGTAGTATTAAAGGTTGCGGTTTCCCAACACTCTAAAGTGGGTTGGGTTGGTTGTGTACCTGTAATATCCCAAACGCATGTTGTATTATTAAAAGTTGCTATTTCCCAACATTCTAATCCTGTAGGTTGTGCTGGTTGCGTGCCTGTTACATCCCAAACACAAGTCGTATTATTAAAGGTTGCGGTTTCCCAACACTCTAAAGTGGGTTGTATTGGTTGAGTACCTGTGATATCCCAAACGCAGGATGTAGTATTAAAAGTTGCTACTTCCCAACATTCTAACCCTATTGGTTGCGCTGGTTGAGTACCTGTGACTTCCCATAAACAGGCAGAATTGTTGAAAGTTGCGGTTTCCCAACACTCTATTGTTGGTTGGGTAGGTTGTGTACCAGTAATATCCCAAACGCAAGTCGTATTATTAAATGTTACTGTTTCCCAACATTCTATGGTTGGTTGAACTGGTTGCGTACCTGTTACATCCCAAACGCAGGTTGTAGTATTAAAGGTTGCGATTTCCCAACATTCTAAAGTAGGTTGGATTGGTTGGGTACCTGTGACTTCCCACGAACAAGTTGCAGTATTAACCGTTGCGGTTTCCCAACATTCTACAGTTGGAGCTGCAGGTAATTGGTTGACAATAACTTCAAAAATTTCTGAAGTGACATAACAAGACGTATTACTTAAATTTACTGCAGATTCTGCAACTTTGGCTCTATAATAACCTGATGTAATAATTCCTGTTAATGTAATACTTTGTGAGGTTTCACCAGTAATATCTATCCACGTTGTTCCGTCTATACTGGTTTCCCATTGATAAAAATAGGAGCTAAACACAGAGTTGTCCGGTGTTACTGTTAGCGTTGTACTGTAAGGTGTTTGACTACTACAAAGAGTAACTGTATCAAAACTTGACGTATCATTTATAGAAATAAAGTCGCCACAAGTTTTAAACTCGATATCATCAATTGCTAAGTCATTTCCACATCCACCATTTCCATTATTTATCATTTTTAAAATAACAGCGGTTTGTCCTGGTAAAGTCTGAAAAACTAAACCAAATTCTTGCCAATTTGGCGAAGCTGTTTCTGTTATGTTACCTGTATCTCCTGAAGCTAACAGGTTGGTATCTGTATTGTCCCAAATTTCAAACCTCACGTTTACTGGAATAGAACCTGAAGGTTGTGTAGAGCAAAAAGTTCCTGCAATAACTAGATTAAGTAGCCATGCAGAGAACTCGTAAGTAGTGGATTCGCAAAGTCCAGAAACGTTTGTTCTGTAAAATTCGCCTGCAGAAAATCCTGCATTAACTATCAAACATTTTCCGTTTGTGTCTCCTGGAGTATGGTCTTCAGTTTGATGCCAATCGTATACATTTCCAAAAGTACCATTATCTACTGTGTAAAAGCCATCATTTGGAAATCCGTTTGCATAGCTGTAGGTAGTTGTTCCTGCTGGTAAAGTACTATTTACAGTACCTGTCCCAAAGGTTTCAGTAAAAATAGGGTCTCCAGAATTTCCGTTACAAAACCCTAATTGTGCGAATGCTAACTTTGAGCTAAAAAAAACACAAAATATTATGATTAAATTAAGAATGTACTTGTGTTTTTTCACGTTTTATTATTAAGTTACTTATCAAGTATAAATGTATTTATTTAAATTCACAATTATTAAAGCTACTAAAACACTATTGTATAGTTTATGTATAGGCTAATAAACCTTATTAAAAGGAATAAGAAAAAATCTGTATTACTATTAGTAGTATTAGTTATGTATTTTTTCTGTTTGCCAAAACAACTTTTTAAAGATCCTACCGCAACAGTAATAACAAGTAGCAATAATCTATTATTAGGAGCACAAATTGCAAAAGATGGTCAATGGAGGTTTCCCGAAAATGACAGTATTCCAGAAAAATTTAAAACGTGTATTATTGCTTTTGAAGACGAATACTTTTACAGGCATCCTGGTTTTAATCCAGTTTCTATTTTTAAAGCGTTTCAAGAAAATATAACTTCCGGAGAAATTAAACGTGGTGGAAGTACCATTACACAACAAGTTATTAGATTATCTAGAAAAGGACAATCCAGAACCTATCTTGAAAAAATTAAAGAAATCATACTTGCAACTCGCTTGGAATTAAGATATAGCAAGGAAAAAATCCTGTCGCTTTATGCAAGTCATGCTCCTTTTGGTGGAAATGTTGTTGGTATTGATGCAGCCTCATGGCGCTATTTTAATAGAGAGGCGCACAATTTATCTTGGGCAGAAAGTGCGACATTAGCAGTTTTACCCAATGCACCTAGTTTGATATATCCGGGAAAAAATCAAGAACTATTACTTAAAAAACGAAATAGATTACTCCAAAAATTATTAGAAAATAAATCTATAGATTCTCTAACTTATAATCTTTCAATTGCTGAAGGCTTACCGCAAAAACCATATGCCTTACCACAAATTGCGCCTCATTTATTACAAAATATTTCTAAAACTAATAAAGGTGAACGCATAAAAACAACTATTGACAAACGTTTACAAGAACAAGCAAATACTATTGTTCACAATCATTACAATACTTTAAAGCAGAACGAAATTTATAACATTTCCGTTTTAGTACTGAATGTAAAAACCAGAAAAGTTTTAACTTATATTGGCAATGCACCAACTGACAAAGCACATCAAAACAGTGTTGATATTATTAATAAACCAAGAAGTACAGGAAGTATATTAAAGCCATTTTTATACGCAGCAATGTTAGATGCTGGAGATATTCTACCAAATACTTTAGTGGCAGATGTCCCTTCGCAATTTGGTAATTATTCACCAGAAAATTTTAATAAAGAGTTTGATGGAGCTGTCCCTGCAAAACGTGCATTGTCTCGATCTTTAAATGTACCAGCTGTAAGAATGTTGCAGGAGTTTGGCTTGGATAGATTTCATCATTATTTAAAGGCTTTAGAATTAAAAGATATTAGGTACAATGCAAATCATTATGGTTTGTCATTAATTCTTGGAGGTGCAGAAAGTAACTTGTGGGATTTATGCAAAAGTTATGCAGCATTTTCATCAACAATTAATCATTTTAACGAAACGTCTTCTGAGTATTTTTCTAATGAATTTTGTGAACCTTCATTTTTTGATTCAACTATCATAGACTTTGGAAAAAAATCATCAGAAAAAACTGTGTTTGATGCAGCATCTATCTATTTAACATATGAGAGTTTAAAAGAGGTTAACCGTCCAGAAGGTGATGATAATTGGGAGTTTTTTGATGACTCCAAACAAATTGCATGGAAAACAGGAACCAGCTATGGGTTTAGAGATGCTTGGGCAATTGGAACTACCAAAGACTATGTGGTTGGCGTTTGGGTTGGAAATGCTGATGGAGAAGGTCGTCCTGGTTTAGTTGGTGTACAAGCTGCAGCGCCAATTTTATTTGATGTTTTTGATTTATTACCAAACAGTGATTGGTTTAACAAACCTTTTGATGAAATGCTAGAAATTGAAATTTGTTCTAAAAGTGGTTACAGAGCTTCTGCTAATTGTCTAGAGAAAAAACTTCAATTTGTACAGCAAAGCGGTTTAAAAACAAAACCTTGTCCCTATCACAAACTTATACATTTAGATGCCAATTTGACTTATCAAGTTAATTCTTCATGTGAAGATATTAGTCTAATTAATCATCAATCATGGTTTGTTTTACCACCTTTAATAGAATACTACTACAAGAAAAAAAATCCTTTTTATAAATCACTTCCTCCTTATAGGGTTGATTGTTTAAGTGAAAATGAAGTCGGAATGCAGTTTATTTACCCAAAAGAGTCAAGCACCATTTTTCTTCCTAAAGATTTTGATGAAATAGTCAACGAGCTTATTATTAAAGTTGCACATTCTAAAAAAAACAGCACCCTTTTTTGGTACATTGATAAAACTTACATAGGTCAAACTACTGATATTCATAATATGGCAATAATTCCTGAAATTGGTCAACATACAGTGACCATCATTGATGAATATGGCAACGAAATACAAAGAAAACTTACTATTTCTAAATAAATCATCTTCACTCACTACAGAACTGATAATTTTTTAACAAAATATCATCACTTCATCGAAAAAAAAAGCATTACATCTATCTGTGATATAATAGTCTATTTAATAGTATACCTTTAAATGACTAAACTAATGTTTCACACAATATTTTTCATATAAAATTTAAACTAACACATCAATTTCATAACAATGAAAAAAACTACCTTTATTTTAGTTTTGCTACTGTCATTAATAGGCTGGCAAGCTAATTCACAAGTACTTAATCAGCCAGCCAATTGGCCAAATACCAACTGGACAGTTACAGGAACTTACAACACAGCTCCTGCAGCTTTTGAAGCAGATCCAACTACTACCGCAAACTTTGCATTTGACGATGATGATGCTGGTAGTACCAGTTCGGATAATATCCAAGCAGAATCACCAATCATAGATTTGACTGCAGCATTTACTGCTGGAGAGACGTGGTTGTTTGTAGATTTTGATTATGTTTTTAATTGGATAAGTGCAGATGCTATTGGTGCAGAGTATTGGGATGCAGATGCAGGCACATGGAATCCATGGGGAGCACCAATACAAGCCGATACTGCTGGAGCACCAACAGATAATTTTTGTTCTGGTACTACAGAAGCTTTTACCTCAGAACAATTAAACATTGCAGGCTTTACTGCGACACAATTATCAGGATTTAAATACCGTTTATTTTATGATGATGGTGGCATTTGGGGATGGGGATTTTGTATAAATTCTCCAACAGTAACCTCTCAAGCGCCTCCAACCTGTCCAGATATTACAGGTTTAACAGCTACAACAACTGGAGATAGTACTGCAGACATCTCATGGAATGCAGGAGGTACAGAAACCGAGTGGCAAATTTGGGTACAACCAGCAGGAACAGGTGTGCCAACTACAGATGGAACAGTTACGACATTAAATGCACCATACCCAGCAACAGGATTAACACCAAGTACAGCGTATGAAGTATATGTAAGAGGTAATTGTGGTACAGATGGTTTTAGTAATTGGATAGGACCAGTAAACTTTACAACCTTTAACACACCACCACCACCACCAGTAGGAGTAACTTGTGCAAGTGGTGCGTCAACCTTTGTTTTTACAGAAGACTTTGGAACTGACACTAACACCAACCCGTCAGGATGGACTGGGACAGGTTTTGATGGGTCTAATGGAAATTGGGACATCACTGCAGTAAGTGGTAACTCAACAGGTACAGGACCAAACATTACTTGGGATGGTGTTGCAGGAGGCATGCATCTAGAATATGAAGCGTCAGGAAACGCAACAACTATTGCATCAGCAATCACACCAGCAATCGACTTATCTACAGCTGTAGATGGTGCAGAGCTATCGTTTTACATGCATGCGTTTGGTGATGATATTGGAACTTTAAATGTAGGTGTTAGTACCTCTCAAACAGGACCATTTACTACAGAATATGCTTGGGTAGG
>NZ_QLLO01000008.1:5000-141773 GCF_003259525.1 Olleya aquimaris | reverse complement strand
AACGTGATTGTATATGGAAAGTTGCGGGTTTGCGTGCGAGGAATTTCCGAAGGAAATTCAGACGTAGCAAACGTGCAACGACCTTTAAATTTAGCCTAAAATAGCAATTTTTTATATACGTTGTTAGCCATAGTTATTTATTCGATTCAAGAAATTTAGTCATTATTATGTCATTCATTTCTTTTGCCTTTTCAAGAGATTCAATTCCGTTTAGGTCTAAATAATATCCACCATAAACAAGATGATTATTTATAAGAATCAAATTGTATACATAAACCACTATGATATCGTGGTCGTCATAATAAGGCTTTATTAATTTTAAAGCAGATAATATGTTTTCATTCGGTTTATATTCTTCAATAACAATTGGCTTTTCGGAATGTAAAAAAGTTGTGTCAGAATACACTTTTTTTAAAGCTTCCAATCTGTCAACATTAATAGTTCCAGTTTTCTTTTTTTGAACTCGAAATATTCTTTCTAAATCGTTCCCAGTCAATTTCCATTTTTGCTCATTTTTGTTAATCATAAAAACAGCATAATCTTCAAAATCGAGAACATCTAGACTGTCTTTTTTTGAAAATGTATAATTGTTTAAATAAACTCCTAGAGTTTTAAACTTATCAGAAATTGATAATTCGTCAAAGTATAATTTTACTGATTTATCTGCGTAACATTCCGTCCATTTTCCAAAAGTCGGAAGATTAAAATCGATATGTTCAATTTCATTTTTTTCTTCAGAATAGTAGTCTTCTTTTTTTTCAGATTTACATCCGATTAATAGAAGTAAAAATATGATGTAAGTTCTGGTCATTCTTAATTATGGCTAACGGTTTAGGCTATGGTTTCGTAGCGGAATGATTCGGCAGAATTATTCCGCCGTAAACCAAACATTGCAAATACACAGGAATTTCCGATAGGAAATTCCGCCGCAATGAACTATAGCCAGTGTTGTGCATAGTGTTTTTATTTTTTAGGTTTCATTTTCCAAATAAGCCACGTCACTAAAAACGAGACAGTAATTAGCAAAATAGAAACTCCGATATCATTCAAATTCCAATTTGGACTTGGAACATAATCTCTGTGAAAATCCACTAAAGTTCCAAATGTCACTTTGTAGGTTGTCCAAAGTCCGTGCAACAAAGCAAATCCAAAAGCGCCAATCCACATTATTTTTCTATTTATAATAATCGGTCCAATCAACAGTAGAGTAGAGACAATCATTAAAATCAGCATATCAATTCTGAATGGGCTAAAGTCATATTTATATTTCACGAAATTCAGTCCGACAAATATCCACAAGAGTAAAATTCCACCGTAAATCAGGCGTTGTTTTTTCTCATTTTTCAGATATTCAGTTATAGAAATTCTGTTTTTCAATTCAGTCGATTTTCAGTTCTCCGTAACGTTGCTTTACATTATGCACAACGTGTTTGTGTATGGTTAGTTGCGTGGTTAAGCAACTAATTTAGTAAACAAAAACGTGCCAGAGAAAATTCCGAAGGAATTTTCTAAATAAACAACGACCAAAGCAATTAATTATACACGTTGTTGTAACACGTTTTTTTTATATTCCGCCAAATATTTTATTCAGCTCTATTTCTCTTTTTTCAATTCCTTTCATCTTTTCAATTCTTTGATTGAATAATCTATTCCAAAAATTCCGTCCAGTAAAATCATAACTGTAATTGAATTTTGGGTCAGATTCAAGAACATAAAGTTTAGATTTTAAAACTTTGTTATTTTTCACAAATTGAACTTCTTTTCCCGATAGCCCATTTTTCAGAATCGATAGAATTCCATTCCGATTCATTTCGTTAAATTCCAATGCTGGGTCTCCGTAAAAATCATTTTCTTTAAAGTAATTAGCATAAAAATATATGCCTTCAACATATTTATTATATCCAGGAACTGTTGGATTCGTTATGTTGCAATAAATCAATCTGTCTTGCAAGTAACCAACTTCCAATTCCGTTTGTGGATTTTTCTTGAGTGTAAAAAATTCAGTATCTGTCTGATTTTTAGATTTCTGTTCCCGTTTTTCAAAATGTCCGCTGTCAAGTAAAACTCGGTTAATAAACTCTTTCCAATTTTTAAATTCCTGCATTTTCTTGATTTGGTCAAATGTGTTACAACGGTTTTGTATAAGATTAGTTGCGTGTTTTAAGCACTAAAGTTAGCAAATAAATCACAGATAGAAAGTCCGCGAGGACTTTCGTAAGTAGGCTATAACTAGCAATTAATTTTATACGTTGTTGGCAAATCGTTTTTTATAAATCGTAAACTTTTTTAAATTCCATTTTATTCTCCCAACAATCTTTAAATTCAGATTCGCAATTTAATTCAAATCCGAATTCGGTCAATTCTCCAGAATATTTTAAAGGACTTTTAGAGATTCCAACAGCGATTTCTTTTTTCGAATTTTCGTCCGCTTCGTAAACTTTATTTCGTGTTGTTTCAAATAATTCTCTTTGTCCAATTTCAAACGCAATTTCGTTTTCAGTCAGCTTAAAATTCAAGAGTGGATTTCCGTAATGAAAAATTCCGTGTCCACTTCCGTCTTCAGTTCCGAAATAGAATCCAACTAATTTATTGTCAACTATGTCAATGAAAATAGAATGATTTTCTTCCTTATTTTCGGATTGATATTCGTAAACTCCAATTATTTCATTATCGATTGATTGAGTTTCCAAATGCTCTTTTTCATATTCTTTCCATACTTGTTGAGAATTCCAAGCAGCTAAAGGTCCTGCTATATAATTTGAAAAAAAATATACCAAAGCAAAAACTACGATTAAAAGTATTCCGATTATTTTAAATATGCGTTTCATCAAATGTTTGCCAACGTTGTTGGATATGGAAAGTTGTGTTTACGAGCAATGAAATTCCGAAGGAATTTCAGCAGTGAGTAAATAAACAACTTCCATAATTTAGACACTAAAGTAAACAATTTTTTATATGCTTTGTTGCCTACAGTTTTTAATTTTTACTTTTATTGAGAAACAAGCTAATTCGGTTTGCGTCGTTGTTGCGTCTGAGTGAATATCGGAAGATCGTATTCTTTACATTATCAGGCTAAAATTCTGAATTGGTAACCTGTATACTGTATGTTAGCTAAAGACTATTTAAGTAAGCTTAAAATCAGTGGTTTTTATATTCGGTATTACACGTTTTGAATAGAGCGTTGCAATTGTAGGCAACGTGTTGGATATGGAAAGTTGTGATTTGCGCGCAATGAAATTCCGAAGGAATTTCAGCAGTAAGTAAATAAGCAACTTCCATAACTTAAGTACTAAAGTAAACAATTTTTTATATGCTGTGTTGCCTACAGTTTTTAAATTTTACTTTTTTGAGCAACAAGCTAATTCGGTTTGCGTAGTTGTTACGTCAGAGTGAAATTCTGTATTACGTGCTTTTTGGTTTTTACTAACTTAAAATTCTAAAAAAAATCGCGAAAAACTATCAGGCTTTTAATCGGTATTTTAGATCCACAATCTGGCTAAAATTCTGAATAGGTTAACTGTGCACTTTACGTTAGCTAAAGAATAATAAAGTTAGCTTAAAATCAGTGGTTTTTATTTTCGGTTTTACACGTTTTGAATTGAGTTTTGCAATTGTAGGCAACTAGTTATATGACAACTAATATATGTTTTTTTGGGATTATTTTTCCAGTTATGACAACTTTTTGTTGTTTTATTCTAGGCGTAAAGCCCTTTAATTTTTTTCAGTTTTGTGGTCCATAACTTTAAATCGTCTTTATGTTTTTTAATGTTTTTATGGACGTCTTTTACCAATGGGTTATCAGACTTGACATTAGAGAAAAACTGTAAGTTGTTTTCTAATTGGTTGATTTCGCCTTTAATCTCATCTACTTTTTTCTGGATGTAAAAACGCTCGTTATCCAATGCTTTGGTGTCATCACCAGAACTTAATTGGTCTAGTTTGTTTTCAAACTTAATTAACTCGGCTTCCGTTTTGTTTAAATCTAAAGCTTTAAACACTTGGTCCAGTGCTGTATTAAAGTCGCTTTCTATTTGACGTTTATTACGTGGTACACGACCAATGGTTTTCCAATTGTTTATGTGCTCTTTTATAGTTTTTAAATCGGTAGCTTTTTCTCCTGTAAGTTGTAATGCTTTAATGCCTTTTAATACTGCTTCTTTTTGAGTGTAAGCAGCTTCTTCTTCTGCGCTTGCAGCATGACGTTGGGCTTTTATACGATCAAAATAGTGGTTACAAGCGCTTTTAAACTGCTTCCAGATTTTATCGCTGTCTTTTCTTGGGACGTGTCCAATGCGCTTCCAGTCGCTTTGTATTTTTTTCATTAACGCAGTGGTAGCCTCAAAATCTTCATTGTCTTTATTGGCTTCTGCAATTTTTACAAGCTCTAACTTTTTTTCTAAGTTTACGTATTGGTCTTTTTTTAGATTTTTATAAAACTCGTTTTTCTTGCGGTTAAATCGTCTTACAGCTTCTTTAAATTTAGCCCATGTAGCTTCATTAACTTTAATGGGTACTTTTCCTGCTTTAAAAAACTCTTCGCGAAGCGCTTCAATCTCTTTTATTTTATTTTGCCAACCACTGTGACTGGTAATGTTTTCGTTAGTTTTTTCTTCAATAAGCGTAATAATGGCTTGCTTATTAATTAAATTTTGCTCGTATAACGTATCTAGGTTTTTAAAATATTCCTGACGCTTAGCATTAATCTTTTTAGTTGCTTCTTTAAAGCGTTCCCAGATTGGCTCTCTGTGTTCTCTTGCTACAGGTCCTAGCTCTTCCTTCCAAATTTTATGTAAATTTTGAAGTTCTCTAAACGCTCTGTTGGTGTTTTCTTCGTTGGCTAATGCTTCTGCTTGCTCAATAATTTTAGTTTTTAACTCTAAATTATGTGCAAAATCTTTGTCGCGAAGGTCCCTGTCTAAATGTAATAAATCATAAAAACGTTCGACATTAAAATGGTAGCTATTCCAAGCATTATTATACTTGTCTCTTGGTATTGGACCAGCTGTTTTCCATTGGTCTTGAAGCTCTTTAAATTTTTTGTATTTGGTATTCATCGAGTCTTCTGCATCTTCTGTTAATGCTTTTATCTGCTCGATAATCTCTAAACGTTTGCTTAAATTTTGTTTATGGTTTTGCTCGATAGTTTTATAGTGCGCAGTTAGACGTTGTCTATAATCTTTATAGATGTCTTTAAAACTGCGTTGTAATGGTGTGTGGTATCTAAAGTCAATCTCGTTACCACCATTGCTTAAAAACTCTTCTTTTTTCTCGTCTAAAAGCTCCTGAAATTGTTTGTCAAATTCCGCTTTTATAGCCTCAACCGGTTTTTTTATGGCTTGTACTTTTTCGTTTTTAACCAAACGCTCTAGCTGAATTACTAGTTGCTCTAAGTTTAACGACTCGTAATCAACCTCTTCTATGTTATGACGTTCTGCATTACCTTCATCTTCTGCATCTTCTGCATTTGAGTCGTCAATTTCATTTAAAACCGCATCTTGATCGTCGTTACCCTTTGGTGTAGCAACGTTTTCTTGTGGTGATTCTGGTTGTACGTTTTCGTTTTTTTCTTCCGTTCCATCTGCTTGTTGCAGGTTATCTTGCTCTGACATTTGTATAAATGTTTAGGTTGTTTTTATGTGTATTTAGCTTTTAAAGATAGTAACTACTTGAAAAACTACAAATATTTTGTGGGTTTAGTCTTAGTTTACTGTTATTTGTTCCAGATTTTCCAAGATTTTTCTGCCTGAAACACTAACATGTTGTATCCATTAATCGTGACTGCTCCTTTTGATTGTCCGTGTTTTAAAAAACGTGTTTCTGAAGGATTGTATATTAAATCGAATAAAATATGTTTATCCGTAATACCTTGATACGGAATATTTGGTGCTTCCTCTACCTTTGGAAACGTGCCTACTGGCGAACAATTAATAATGATTTGATGTTGACTAATATCCTCTTGGGTAAGTGTGTCGTAGGTATATTTAGTATTTTTTGAGGCTTGTCTAGACACAAAATGATAAGTCATATTTAGCTCTTTTAATACAAATGCAATTGCTTTACTTGCACCTCCTGTACCCAAAATTAAGGCTTGTTTGTGGTGTTTTTTAAGATGTGGCTTAATAGATTTTTTAAATCCATAAACATCTGTATTATAGCCTTTTAAACGTCCTTTTTTTGTGAATTTTATAGTGTTTACTGCACCAATTTTCTCTGCTTTTTTATCTAAACGATCTAAAAAAGGGATGATGCTTTCTTTATATGGAATAGTAACATTAAGACCTGCAAGGTTATTGGTGGTTAAGATTTGCTGTTTAAAATCTTCAATAGTTTGAATATCAAAATTTTGATAGGTTGCATTGGTAATGTTTTCGTCTTTAAACTTTAAAGTAAAATAGTTTTGAGAAAACGAGTAGGAGATATCCTTACCAATTAATCCAAATTTACGCATGCGATTGTCTGGTTTTTTGTCCATAGAGTTCTAATGCTAATACTATTGCTATACCAACCACAATATAAAACATTGCTAAGTAGGTTTGGGTATTTAATTCTGGCCAATAACGCTCATAGTTTTCAATTATTTTTTGTCCTCTAGAGTCTAACAAAAAATGTCCTTCTGCTTGCATTTTATAAACAGTGTGTTTAAAAGGCCAAACCACACCTAAAGATCCTACAATAAATCCAATTATTGAGGCTATAGTAACACTTTTATAATGCTTTAAAATATAATTTAAGGCATGAGAAAAGGTTACCAATCCAACCACAGAGCCCAATGTAAAAACTGCTAATACTTTAAGCATTCTGATACGTTCTAAGTTTGATACAAAACTGAAATCACCAGTAAATATTTCTGAAAACGTATCAAATAAAGCGTTCACAGAATCTACTAAAAGCAACACATAATTACCTAATAAAATTAATATAAACGATCCAGAAAACCCAGGAAGTGTCATACCAGACACGCTAATAATTCCGCAGAAAAACACAAAAATTAAGTTGTCATTTTCTGTTGCTGGATCTAAAAAACTAATGCTTAATCCTAAAAAGGCACCAATTGCAAGAGCAATGTATGTGGTAGTTTTCCAGTCTTTAAAATCTTTACTAATGTAGTAAATAGAGCCAATAATCATCCCAAAAAAGACGCTCCAAACATACAACTGGTAATGCGTAATTAGGTAATCTAATAGTTTAGAAACACTAAAATAGCTTACTACCATTCCAAAAAATAACAAGCTTAAAAAACGACCATTAATGTAATGATAAAATAATCTGAATTTTCCTTTAAGCAATAACTTAAACGCTTTGCCATTTACTTTTTGTAAAGACTGTATAAACTCTTCATAAAACCCAGCAACAAACGCAACCACACCACCAGAAACACCAGGAACTTTATTGGCAGCTCCCATTCCTAATCCTTTTAAAATCAAGAAAAGCTTGTCTTTTAGTGTGCGTGTGTTTTCCATTTATTGGGCTTTATTACCTATTTTTTCAAGAATAAAAATAGTTAAAAATCCAGCAATCATTAAACCAATTGCAAACAATAATTGTGTATCTGCATTGGCATTAATGTTAGAGTAGGTTGTAGGCAATACACTTTGTTCTAAAACAGTTTTATAGCTATCAAAATCGCCAATACTTTTTTGGTACACACTTAAGGTTTCAAATTTAGATAGTCCTGAAAACTCCAAAACTGTTCCAGAAGTTTCCTCCATAACAGAAATTGTTTTTTTATAAGGCCAAACCTTGTTTAAAGAGCCTAAAATAAAGCCTGTTAAAATGGCTAAAGTCGTATTATGGTAGTTTTTAAATAACCATTTTAAAAGATGGCTAAAGCTTAACAGTCCCACGATTGCTCCAGAAGCAAATAGGGCTATTTTTTTGAAGTCAAAATCATGAAACGCATCGCTTAATGTTTTGTAAGCACCTAAAATAACCAGAATAAAACTACCAGAAATACCTGGTAAAATCATAGCGCAAATAGAGATTGCACCAGCAAAAAGTAAAAAATAACTGTTTGTATTACTGGCTAAAGACGGAAGACTAGAAATGTAAAAAGCTGCAGCAGCACCAATAATTAAAGCTAAAATGGTGCTAATTGTCCATTTATTAATTTGCTTACCAACAAAAAATATACTGGCTATTATTAGCCCAAAAAAGAACGACCAAATTAATACTGGATGTTCTTCTATTAAATATTTTGCCAGTCGCATAAACGAGACAAAACTAACTATAATCCCAGTGAGTAATGCGAGCAGAAAATTACCATTTAATTGTTTCCAAAAAGCTAAAAATCCTTTGGATTTAAGGGTTTTTAATAAGGATAGGTTGATGCCACTTATTGTAGCAATTAATTCTTCATAAATACCAGAAATAAATGCGATGGTACCACCCGAAACACCAGGAACTGCATCTGCTGCTCCCATTGCTATACCTTTTAAACTTACAACAAGATAATCTTTAAAACGTCTTTGCATGGTTTAAGTTTTGTGAGTAACCAAAGGTATGCAAAATTCGTTTTAAGTAAAGATTATTGTAACTTTTTTAATGCGTTTGTAAACGTGGTAGATTGGTATACTTTAGGAAATAATTCTTCTACTACAAATAAAAATTCTGGATTAAACGACAAGGCATTTTTTAAATGATAACTCCCTTTTTCGGTTTCTAAAAGACTGTAATAGATGCCAGCTAATCTGTATTCTATTTCGGCATTTTCAGGGTAAAACTCTGCTGCTTGAATTAAATTGTAACTAGCAGCTTCGGGCTCGCCTAATTGTACTAAAATATCAGCTCTTTGTAACCACGAGTTTAGTTCGTAATTACCTAATTCTAAAGCACGTTTGTAACCACGTTCTGCTTCCTCAAGAAAGTTTAATCTGTGATTAATTTGTGCGTATAACTTCCAGTAAATAACATTATCTGCATCAATATTAATAGCTTTATTAATATAATATAATGCTTTCTGATAATTTTGCTGTTTGTTGTAAAACTTAGTTATAGCAATCCAGCCTTTATCTAATAAAGGGTCTTCTTTTACTGTTTTATAATAGTATTGTTTAGCTAAATCTATTTGCCCAAGTTTTTCATAGCAACATCCTAAACGTAACAAAGCAAACGAGGTTGGATCATCCAACTCCATGGTAAGAATGTAGTTTTCTATAGCTTCGTCATAGCGTTTTAATTTTTCTAAAACTTTACCTTTTTCTAGATAAGCACCTACAAATCTGTCATCAGATATGATGGCAAAATCAAAAGCGCTTAATGCTTTAGTGTATTCTTTTAAAGTGAAATATTGCTTCCCTAATTGGTGCCAAGCTACTTCAGAATAAGGATGTTTGTTTAAATATGAATTTAAAAAATGAATCGCTTCTTCGTTTTCATTTAAAAAATCAAAACAATAAATAACATTATATAAAGACGAATAATCCTCTGAATCTTCATCTAAACAACGAATAAAACTTTGCTTAGCTTCTTCAAAATTATCCAAAAACAGGTATTCCATACCTATTAATGAGTGTAGTTCTGAAGTTTCTTCAGATAAATCTAAAGCAATATTAAGTACGTTAATGGCATCTTCATGCTTATCTTCTTTAGATAAAATATTAGCTTTTTGGATGTAAATTTCTTCATTTGAAGGCTCTAAAACATGTAAAGCATCCAACATTTGGTTGGCTTCTTTAAGCTTGTTTTCAAAAACAAAAATTTCGACTTTAAATAATTTTAGATTTGTGGAAGTGGGATGTTGTTCTAAACCTAATTTAATCGCTTTTTTTGCTAGAGACACTTTACCTTGATTTAGGTAATGGTGAATAATATTTTCAAATTCTTCCGAATCGAAAAACAACACATTGTTTGTTTTTAACATCGATTCGAATTTTGTTAACGATACATTATTTGGTTCTTCTTGACTAAACTCCATAGGCACTATTTAAGTGTTTCTATTGTAATAAATGTAATGCTCTCTTACTTTTTATAGTGGTATCACTCACTTTTGTTTTTAACAAAGTAATCAACAATTACTGGTTTTTATGTGTTTTTAGGCTGATTGTTAGCGACTTAGCATTTAATTGTGGTCGCTTATTTTATTTAATATTTCAATAATAATGCCACAACCTTTAATTATTTCATCATTTGTGATGGTTAAAGGTGGTGTTATCCTTATGGCTTTAGGTTCAAACAGTAACCAAAATAGGATTAACCCTTGGTTTTGTGCTTCTAAAACCACTTGATTAGTGACCTCTGCAGAAGTAGTTATGGCTGCTAACATTAATCCGCGTCCTCTTATTTCTGAGATTAAAGGATGTTTTAAATGTTGTCTAAAAAGCTGTTCTTTTTCTAAAGCTTGTGACATTAAGTCTGATTCTGTCACTTCTTTTAAAGTTGCTAAAGCGGAAGCTGCAATTAAGGGATTTCCGCCAAAAGTTGTAATATGTCCTAATTTTGGATGGTCTTGCAGTAAGTCCATATGTGCTTTGGACGCTGTAAACGCTCCAATTGGTAGTCCACCACCAAGCCCTTTTCCTGTTACTAAAATGTCTGGAATAACTTGGTAATGCTGAAAACCAAATAATTTACCTGTACGTCCCATTCCTGGTTGGATTTCGTCTAAAATTAAAAGTGCTCCAACCTCTTGACATTTAGCTTTTAGTTTGGTTAAATACTTATTTTTTGGCTCGATAAAACCAGCACCTCCTTGAATGGTTTCTACAATTACAGCTGCGGTTTTAGTAGTAATATGCTTAAAATGTGGCTCGTAATTAAACGTGATATGACTAACATCTGGTAATAAGGGTCTAAATGGTGCTTTGCGCTCTTCAAAATCCATTAAACTTAGCGATCCCATTGTATTACCATGATACGCATTATGTGCAGCAATAATTTGACTACGTCCAGTGACACGACGTGCTAATTTTAAAGCGCCTTCTATAGCTTCTGTGCCAGAATTAACTAAGTATGTGTTTTCTAGTGGTTCTGGAAGCTGTTTTGCTAACAGTTGGCATAAGTCTACTGCTGGTTGTTGTGCATATTCGCCATAAACCATAACGTGCAAGTATTTGTCTGCTTGCGTTTTTATGGCTTCAATAATTTTTGGGTGACTATGTCCCAAAGTACAAGCAGATACACCAGCAACAAAATCTAAATAAACTTTGTTGTTAGTGTCGTAAATATAGCTTCCTTTGGCATGAGAGACTTCTAAAGCTAATGGATGTGGTGTGGTTTGTGCTTGATATTTAAGAAAGTCTTCCTTCATTATAATCAATCGTTTGCTTCTTCGGTTTTTGGCTTTTTATCTATTGCAATTTCTTTTTTAGTTGGAGCCAAAACAGGTTTCATAAATTTTTTAGGAATCGTCCTAGACGCTTTAGGTGCTTCATTGTTTTTGTTAAGCTGTTTATCTTTAGCTTCTTTATCGGCTTTATTAACACGTCCAATTAATTCTACACCAAAAAATTCTTCGCCTGGATTATAAGGTTCTAATCCTTTTATAACGGGAAGTTCCAAGGGAGGATCGTCTTTAAATAAATCGTCTACAGATCGTGGACGCTCATCATCACGCCAATCAAACCCTCTAAGTTTTCTAGCATTTGCTGGCAAATCTTCTTCTGTGTAAAGTTTACCTTCAAACTGATATAGTTTTCTCAACTCTATAACTTCTTTATTTTCAAAATAGATAATGATGTCTGCAGATTTAGATTTTTCTATCCCAATTAACTCTTGGTTTTCGTTTCTTGTGTAGTTAATGGACTCAGCATTTTTAAGAATATCGACTTGTTTAATGTTATTGTCGTCATCAAACAAACCAATAAGTCGCTTTCCAGAAATTTGATTGTATCCATCTGTAGATAAGGTGTCTTTACTTATTAGAAAGGCATTGTAAAACACGACAAGCGAATCTAATTTTTCGGTCTTTGGGTTAGATTTTAAATGAATGGTATCTCCTGTCATTTGATTTTCTTCATTCCAAAGTATAGGTTTTCTAGCAGCAGAAAAAGCATCCCCTTTATTAAAACGTCTTAAATTAATTAGTTGTGTGAGTCCAGATTTATGGTCTGCATGGATTGAATCTGCTTTACCACTTAGGTCAGATTTATAAATTTTAGCATTGTAATACGCTCTGGTAATACGATGTTCTGGTTTTCCGGTAACCATTAAAGTGTCAGCATGTATATAGATGCTATCCTTTTCTTGAGTGGTAATAGCTAAAGCACGTTTGGTAATAAAAACGGAATCTTTTGCACGATACACTTCGGCATAATGCCCTTTTACAATACTTTTATTTATGGTATCTGTAACTGTTATATTGTTAGTTGCAGACGCAAAGTTTCGGTTACGATCAAAATACATACTATCACCTTCAACCACACGATTATCGTAATCTATTCTTGATTTTCTAACAAAATAACCTGTGTCATTTTTGGTGTCATAAAAACCGCGTTCGCTATAAATTTTACTACTATCTCCAACAATGGTTGAAGGTCCGTACATATACGCATGACCAGTATCTGAATAATAATCTAAAGTTTTGGTTTTTAGTACGTAATCTGGATTAACCAGTTTAACACTGTCCACAAAACGGTATTTTTTATTAGTCATATAATAACGACCAATTCGACTTGTGATTGTTCCAGAGGTATCTCTGACCACTTTTCCTCCAGATTTATAGTAAGATTCTTGTTTGGCTCTGTTAAAATATAAGGTATCTGTGGTTATTGTAGATTGTGGGTCTGTTAATACCACATCACCACTAGCAAATGCGAGTTGTGTTTTACCAGAATATTCTACGTAGGTTGATGTTAAATTAATGGTGTCACCTTGTTTCATGTTAACATTTCCGTAGGCTTCAACAAAATCTTCTTTACCATAAAAGATGGCTTTATCGCAAAACATGTCAATCCCATCATGATAGATATGGACTTGACCTTGATCGCTTCTGGTTAAGATACTTGCTCCTGGAAAGTTTTCTTCATCAATATCTCCAAACGCACCAGAGTCTTTAATCTCGATGGTTTTTTGTTGCGCTAGTCCTAACTGCATAAAACATGCAATACAAAGGAAGGATATGTAGGTAATAATTTTCAATATGTAATTGTTTGCCACAAAAATAACGATTTAATAGACTAACTATTATGTATTAAGATTTATTTAATACCAAAAAACCTGCTATAAATAATAGCAGGTTTTTAGTGTTATAATATGTAAGATTATCTAAAAATAGTCTGCTTTCTGTCTGGTCCAACAGACACGATAGTAATAGGGATTTCTAGTTCTTTTTCTAGAAACGCTATATAATCGTTAAGTTCTTTTGGTAATGTAGATTGATCAGACATTTGTGTCAGGTCTTCTTTCCAACCTTTAAAATCTGTGTAAATTGGTTCTACATTTTCTGGCTCGATGTTGTAAGGTAAATGCGTAATAGTTTCGCCTTTATATTTGTATGCAGTTGCCACTTTTAAATTTTTAAAACCAGAAAGTACATCTGCTTTCATCATCATTAATTGGGTGACACCATTAACTTGGCATGCATATTTTAAAGCAACTAAATCTAACCAACCACAACGTCTTGCACGTCCTGTGGTAGCACCAAACTCGTGACCAACACGTCCCATAGTTTCTCCAACTTCATCAAACAGCTCTGTTGGAAAAGGTCCAGAACCTACACGTGTGGTATAGGCTTTAAAAATTCCGAATACCTCACCAATTTGGTTAGGTGCAACACCTAAACCAGTACAAGCACCTGCTGCAGTAGTGTTACTAGATGTTACAAATGGATACGTTCCAAAATCGATATCTAATAACGACCCTTGTGCACCTTCTGCCAATATAGATTGTCCAGATTTTTGAGCTTGATAAATATATTCTTCAGAATCTATAAATTTTAAAGATTTTAAAACTTTTACTGCTGCAAAAAACTCGGTTTCCAATTCTTTTAAATCGTATTGGATATCGACGTTATAAAAATCAATCATAGACTCGTGCTTATCTGCTAACGCACGATATTTGTCTTTCCATGTGTCTAATTCTAAGTCACCAACACGTAAACCATTACGACCAGTTTTGTCCATGTACGTTGGTCCAATTCCTTTTAAAGTAGATCCAATTTTTGCTTTCCCTTTAGAGGCTTCACTAGCTGCATCTAGTAAACGATGCGTTGGTAAAATAATATGAGCTTTACGCGAAATAAGAAGCGATTTTCTGTAATCTACATCTTGTTCTTCAAGCTTATCTAATTCTTTTTTAAAAATTACAGGATCAATAACCACTCCGTTTCCAACTAAGTTAGTGGCTTCATCATGAAATATTCCTGAAGGAATGGTGTGTAGCACGTGCTTTTTACCATTAAATACCAAAGTATGTCCTGCGTTTGGACCACCTTGAAAACGTGCGATAATATTATATTTTGAAGTTAAAACGTCGACAATTTTTCCTTTGCCTTCATCTCCCCATTGTAAACCAAGTAGTAAATCTACTGCCATTTTTGTTAGTTGTTATTAGTTTTTTTTCGGTTTCCGTAAAAGTATAATGAGTGTTTAGAGATTTCGATATCAAACACTTCTTCAATTGTTTTTTTGATAGCTTGGATACGTGGATCGCAAAACTCTATAACCTCTCCTGTATCTTGAAGAATCACATGGTCATGCTGTTTATCAAAATAGGATTTTTCATAGTGTGCTTGGTTTTTTCCAAACTGATGCTTTCTAACTAAACCACAATCTAAAAGTAACTCTATGGTGTTGTATAGCGTTGCACGACTGACACGATACTTTTTGTTCTTCATATTATCATACAAAGATTCTATATCAAAATGTTCGTCATTAGAATAGATTTCTTGGAGTATAGCGTATCGTTCTGGTGTTTTTCTATGACCATTGTCTTCTAAAAAAGAAGTGAAGACGTTTTTTACAATCTCTTGATTTTTAATATCTGTTTTTGCACTCATAAATACCCAACAAATTTACATATTTTTTTGAGGTTGTAGTTATAAAAAGTGAGGTTTGAGTAAAGGGTTATTAGACACTTATTAACAACTAAATGTTAAATTCTGGTAACTTTATCTATTCCGTTTATTTTTTTAAGATTATCCATTAGCTTTTTTAGCATGGTTTTATTGCGAACAATGACATTGATTTTACCTGTAAAAATCCCGTCGTCACTCTGAAAGCTAATACTATTCATGTTAACATGCATGTTAGATGAGATGACTTTGGTAATGTCATTAACCAGTCCTAAGTTATCTATTCCTGACAAAATAATTTGTGCAGCAAACTCTTGCTGAGAGGAGTCTATCCATCGTGCTTGTATGATACGATATGCATAATTGGATTGTAGACTAATAGCATTTGGGCAATTTTTTTTATGAACTTTTATTCCGTCATTAATAGTAATAAACCCAAAAACAGAATCTCCAGGAATAGGATTACAACAATTAGCCAACTTATAATCTAATTTTTCTTCTTCTTTACCAAATACTAATAGATCGTATTTGTTGGTAATTTCTTCTTTATTAAGCTCTTCTGGGTTAATGTTTTGCTTTCTGGTAATTTTACTTTTCAAGAAGCTAACTAATGCGTTGCTTCTTGAAGCAGCATACTCTTTAAGCATGGTGTTGTCTATATTACCAGTCCCTACACGATAAAATAAGTCTAAGCTAGTTTTAAGGTTAAAATGGTTAACCATTTCGTTAACAGATTTTTCGTTTAAAACTATTTTAAGTTGTTTAAGTTTACGTCTTAAAATTTCTTTTCCATCTTCTGCAATGGTTTTTGTTTCTTCTTTTAATAACGATTTAATTTTACCTCTGGCTCTAGCTGTAGTAGCATAATCTAGCCAGTTTGGGTTGGGTTTAGCGTTTTCTGAAGTAATTATGTCAACCTGATCACCACTATTTAATTCATGACTTAAAGGCACTAATTTTCCGTTTACCTTAGCACCTCTTGTTTTACGTCCAACTTCGGTATGAATACTAAACGCAAAATCTAACGGTGTTGCACCCTTTGGAAGCGATTTTAATTCGCCTTTAGGTGTAAAAACAAAAATTTCTTTTGAATATAAATTGAGTTTGAATTGTTCTACAAAATCTACAGCATTTAAAGACGAATTCTCTAATGCTTCTTGTAGTCTGTTTATCCAAATGTCTAAACTATCTTCTTTGTCGTCAGCATTTTTGTATTTGTAGTGTGCAGCATATCCTTTTTCTGCAATTTCGTTCATGCGTTCACTTCTAACCTGAACTTCTACCCAACGCCCTTTTGGACCCATAACAGTAATGTGCAGTGCTTCATAACCTGTGGATTTTGGTGAAGAAATCCAATCGCGTAATCGAGTTGGATTAGGTCTAAAGTGGTCTGTAACAATAGAATATATCTTCCAAGCCAAGAATTTTTCGTTTTCTCGATCACTTTTGTAAATAATTCTAACTGCAAATTTATCATAGACTTCATCAAAAGAAACGCCTTGTTTATCCATTTTTCGTTTGATAGAAAAAATAGATTTTGGACGCCCTTTTATAGTATAAGTCAAACCTTCTCTGTCTAAAGACTTTTTAATTACGTCGTTAAACTCTTTAATATAAGCATCTTGCTCTTCTTTGCTTTCTTTCATTTTAAGCAAGATGTCGTTGTAAGTTTCAGGTTCTGTATATTTTAACCCTAAATCTTCTAGCTCTGTTTTGATGTTGTATAAGCCAATTCTGTGAGCTAAAGGTGCGTAAATGTATAGGGTTTCGGATGCTATTTTTTCTTGCTTATCTGGACGCATGCTGTCCATAGTTTGCATGTTATGCAAGCGGTCTGCTATTTTAATAATGATTACTCTAACATCATCATTAAGGGTGAGTAGCATTTTTCTAAAATTTTCTGCTTGTAAAGAGACATCCATGTCCTTTTCTTTACTTAAAGACGAAATTTTAGTTAATCCATCTACAATTTTAGCAACCGTTTCGCCAAACAATTCTTCAATATCTTTAATAGAGTAGTTGTCGTTGTCTTCTACAACATCATGAAGCAAAGCTGCAGCAATTGAAGTGGCATCTAAACCTATTTGTTGTGCCACAATTTTTGCAACAGCTATTGGGTGAAAAATATAAGCTTCACCACTTTTTCTGCGTTGTTGGCTATGAGCCTCAACTGCTACTTCAAACGCTTTTCTTATTAGTTTTTTGTCCTCTGTAGATAAGGTACGATAACTAACTTTTAGTAGCTGTTTGTAGGCTTTTGCAATTTCTGCATTTTCTTTTTCAATATCAATTTCTGTCATGGATTACTCGCCTTCATTAAATATAGAATCTGTATTAAAAATAAGATAAAATACTGAATGGACAACAACTAGTTGGATAAATTTAAAGGAAACCGAATAAAGTGTTTTTTTAATCGTTAAAATGAAAAAAATTACTACTGATTTTTATATACTTCCATTTTTAAACCCATACCATAGTTATTTAAACCTGCGTTTAATAGATTGGAGTTTTTAATGTTTTGTTTGTCAAATAACACCCATTGTCCACCGTTTAAAAATATACGTTTTACAAACGTTTTTTTCTCTGAAATTTCATCCGTAAATGGTAATAATGGTCTAAACGTAGTTGATACTTTTACAATACCACGTCTAGTTTTAACTTCTTGATATTTTTTGTTTGGTAATAATTTACCGTTTTTATCTGTAAAACCTAGGACTTGAATAGAAACAAAAAAACCATTTTTTGGTACAAAAATATCAAAGCCAGACACGTCAAATTCAAATATTGATTTGGTGTCCTCTGTGGCTATAAAAACAATCTTTTCATACGTTAACACTTCTCCAGGCGACCCATTGTTATTTTGGTAAAACTGCACTCTAAATAATGTAGAAAACGGACGTTTTTGATGATTGTCCCTATTGCGTTTTCGCCATGTTTTGGCTTCTGTTTTAATAGGTAATAATATTTTAGTTAATCGCTTTGGTTTTGTGTCTGTATTGGGAAAAAAGACTGCAATTTCACTTTCAATTGTAGGTAGCCAACATTTGTAATAATCGTCATGACCAACTGGTTTTATGGTCACTTCCTTAAATTTACCTGTAGGTTTTGCGGTGACAATAACTTCATCTAGCAAGTCAGGTTGTGGTGCTAAAAATAAAGTATCCTTTAAAGTTGATGTTGCTAATTTTAAGTCTTTGTAACCTAAAGCAGAAATAAATAAAGAGTCAATGTCCGAGTATAATTTTTTTGTAAATACAAATTGCCCTTCATCGTCTGCAAAAACACCATTTCCATTGCCAAAGGATATGGTAGCAAAAGACACCCCTTTTTTAGAAATACTGTCTAAAAGTGTGGTTTGGCTAAAACTAGTAGTTGTAATAACAAAGGTTAGGAGGTAAGCAAATTGTTTTACTATCATATTACAAACTTATCAAATTTAATACCAACGTTTTTTCTTCTTTTTTGAGGCTTCGCTTTTACGTCCTTTTTTATGTTTGCTTCCAGTTTTTTTAGACTTGTGTACTATAGGTTTTGCTTTAGGATCTAGAGGGTAAGGATGATCTTCAATAACATCTAATTGTAAATTGATGAGTTTTTGAATGTCTATAACATAAGATTTTTCATCTGCACTACACAATGAGTAAGCCATACCAGATTGTCCTGCACGAGCAGTACGACCAATTCTATGTACGTAAGTTTCTGGAATATTTGGCAAATCAAAATTGACTACTGCATCTAGATTATCGATATCGATACCACGTGCTGCAACATCTGTTGCAATTAAAATATTAACCTCTTTTTTCTTGAAACGCTTTAATGCCTCTTGTCTTGCAGTCTGGCTTTTGTCACCATGAATACTATCTACTTGATAATTGTTTTTAAGTAAAGTTTTTTCTAATTTATCTACACCATATTTAGTGCGTCTAAAAATGATGATATTACCTTTTATGGTAGTACGAAGTAAGTGTAAACACAATTCTATTTTATCCTTTTTTGGGACATAATATAGTAATTGGTTAACGTTTTTTGAAGTCGAACTATTTTGAGCAACTTCTATTCGTTGTGGTGATGTTAAAATGGTATTAGCTAATTGTTCTACTTTATAAGGGATTGTTGCCGAAAATAATAGAGTTTGCTTAGTTTTTGGACACAAACGTTCAATTTTTTTGACATCGTCTATAAATCCCATGTCCAACATTAAATCTGCTTCATCTAACACCAAAGTTTCGACATAATCTAGATTAATATCATCTTGTTTGTGTAAATCTAACAAACGACCAGGAGTTGCAATTAAAATATCTACACCTTGTTTAAGTGCTTCTTTTTGAGGTTCTATAGAAGCACCTCCAAATATTACTGTGCTTGTAAGTTCTGTATAAGTTGCATAGGCTTCAAAGTTTTCTGCTATTTGTAAAGCTAATTCGCGAGTTGGACTAACCACTAAAGCCTTAATTTTTTTTCCTTTTTTTGAGGCTGTTTGCTTATCATACAATTGCTGTATGATAGGTAAGGCAAATGCTGCAGTTTTACCAGTTCCGGTTTGTGCGGAAACAATAATATCCTTTCTGTTAAGGGCTAAGGGTATGGTTTTTTCCTGTACCAGAGTTGGGTTATCATAACCTTTTTCTGCTATAGCACGAAGTATAGGTCTATTAAGTTTTAAGTCTTTAAATGACATGTTGTAATATTTGCTACAAAGGTAGCTTTTTAGTCGAACAAAATAGACTTTAACTTTTTTCTACTTTTATGGTATAGGTTGCTACAATATCGTTTTCAATTTTTAAGTGAATATCGAAGAACCCTTTGTGCTTAAATTTGGTTTTAAAACTGATGTAACCGTCTTGGTGTTCTAAATCATAAATATCAAAAGGTATGGCATCTGTACCAAAAAATTGTACCAAGGAGACATGTTCCTTTTTAACAGGATTTATAGTTTTAAAACTAAACAGAACCACTTCATCTTTTTTAGAGGTTAAATGCATCATAGATGGACTTGTCGGAATTATTTTGTGTTCAAAGGTTTCGCCATAAACAATTGGAGCTACCTCAAATGTTTTAGTTTTTAACGAGTCGTTTAAATACCATTTTTTCTCTAAAGGAAAATGATTTTTTGCAAATAAAACAGGGTCTGTTAAAAAATAGCCATCATTAAAGTCTTTTACAAACGTATTACCATTTAGTAAGTAACCACTGGACCATGTTGGGTCACACAAGTACCATTTTTTATTTAGTTTAACCGCATTCCAAGAATGGTTGATTATATCTAAACTATCAATGTTAGAGGTAACACTTCGTCCATAACCATTAACAATTTGACAGTCTATATTTGCAAAAAAGCAGAGCTCTTTTAGTAGATAGGCATATCCAGTACACATGGTTTTTTTGTGTTTCAATAACCGTTTGAAAGATGCTTTTTTATACTGGTTATTCCATTGGAGGTACCCTAAACTATCGTTTTTAAATTGCTTTCTTTTTTTAGAAATTTTATGATCTTGAGTAGCATCTCCTTTAATATTATCGCACACCCAAAAATAGATGGCTCTAAATTTTTCGGCATCTGTAGTTAGCTTATGTGTTAAATTATGCGCAAGTATTGGGAGATTGTCTAAACTACTACCATGATGGAGCTTTGCAATATTATCTGCTCTAGTAAAATCTATAGACTTAAAATCCGATACTTGCGCAATTGCGCTATTAATTAACAAACAAAAAATAAAGGACAGTATGGTTTTCATGTGGTATTAATCAATTAGTCCTTTTTAGATTTATACACTTGTTTAACATCTACTTTACCCATCATGATATACGCTTCGTTATCCATGTTAATATTAAGTTGCATGTTTGAAACTGTATTTGTGGTGTCAATAACCGATTTTTTAGACTCGAAGCCAACATAACTAAAGACTAAAACGTCACCCTGTTTAAGTTTTTGAGGAAACTGAAAATTACCATCAAAATCTGAACTAATTCCAATTTTTGTTCCTTCTAAAACAACATTAACTCCTGGTAAAGGGTTTCCGTCTTGGTCTGTAATAGTCCCTTTAACGGTTACTTTTTTTGTGGTTTGCTTCACTTCTGTGTTTGTGGAGTTGCTAGGTGTGTCTTGCGCTTGTGCAGTTGTTAATGATAGTAACGAGAAACAAGCAAGTCCAATTCCGCTTAATACGCTTAAATACGATCTTTTTTCTGGTGTCATAGTAATGGTGTTTAATTGTGAGTTATTAAATCTACCACAGGTGTTTTCTGTGTTGTTTTTGCTAAAATACAAGCTTATGGCTTGTGTGCTCATAGCAGTAAAATCTACTACTTCTTGATTACAAGAATTGCAAAATCCACCAGCTTGTGTTGGTGAAAAAGCATTAAAATCTTCCTGGCAAGGAGTTTTGATGTTTAATTTAAAATGGTCTTTCATGATGCTTAGATGTTTAAGTTTAATAACTCAAACCTAAACTACTTTAACCTATATAAAAAGGAAGAATGAGTAAACCATACTGTTTGGTGAGCGAAGTTGGCTTTTTAATGAGTTATTGTTTTTTAAAATACCAAAACGGAATGGTTTGATGCCAATTATACTTAATACTATCCTTGTGTTTATATGCTCTATAAATTCTTAAATTATGTTTTCCATCAGTTATAGAATCTAAGCTAATAACGGTTTCAAAACCATTTTGACTATTGTTGTGTTCTGTGAAAATAAACTCTAAATTTTTATATTCAATACTATCAATTTTAAACTTATACATTTCAGATAGCGTGCGCATGTATACGGTTTTTAGACTATCTTTTTTTCTAAAACTTAAAAAATCATCAGAAAACACAATGCCAGACTTATATCCTCTAATGTCTTTGTCTGGTTTTAATGCGTGATTGAAATTAAAAATCGCATCTTCTATAGTTTCGGAAAAAGCTATAAATACGGGTAAATAGCGGGTTTCAATGATTTTTGAAGGAATGGATGCATTTCTAATAAACATACCTTTTTCTGTTATGTTTTCATCATAATTAAATTTATTAGCAGTAAAGGTGTTAGAGGTGTCTGATGACGAAAAATAGTTTGATCTATTAAAACTAAAAGAAGTAATTCCAATAAGTATGAAATAAACTGGGACTAGTAATATACTTAGACGTTTTCCGAATCTATTATCAATAAAATTATGAACTAAAGGACGATACAAAAACGATAAGGTTAAATAACTAAACGCCCAATAAAACGGAAAGTAAATTTTGGCTAACCATTTATTCTTTTTTAAATAGCCTTGAGTTACAAAGTCTATAAACGTAAATAACATTCCAAAAAGCACAAAAAATAACAAGATAAGTCCTATTACAAAAAAGACGATAGGTCTGTCTTTATAATCGTTTAGTAAAAAATAGGAGATTGCGACTATAGCACCAAAAGTTACAAATATGGATAAGATGTAAAAAATAAGTAAAAATGAAATAGCAAAAAGCACGCTACAATAATCTTCTAAGCGTGAAATGTATTTGTCAAACGATCCTATTTTACGACGTAAATAACGGTCAAATTTTGGTCTGTAATTTAAGGCTTTGTAGTCTATATCTCCAGACACATACCGTAAACCTAAAGCGCCAATCCACAAACCTCTTAAAACCACGTGTAATAACAAGGTAAACATTAAAATGGTACAGGAGGTTAGTGCAATAAATAATAGAATAATTACTGCAATGTTTTTTTCGTTTTCAGCAATGTTTAAAAAGACTATTAAAGGTTCAAAAACTTGAGATAATCCGTAAATGGAAAACCCAGAAATAATTAATTCTAATTGCCAGCTTTCTTGTTGTAGTTTATCCAACCAAAGTTTAAAAGCTTTGGTTCTGTAATTATTTCTCATAAAAATAATGTGGTTGGTTGAAGTAAAGATAAATTAAATATTGAAACTTTATTTATTACACTTATGCAATATTAACCAATCCACTTGGGAAAGGTCTATATGCATAATAGTGCAGGACTTCTTCTATTGCTAATTTTAAAGCTTTATTTATTGGGACTATAACATTGCCCATTGTAAAATCTATTTGTGACAATTGCATGTAATAATCTGTAAACATTGGCACATTTAGACCTTGGTTTATTGCTACTTGAGTGTCTTGATATGATTGTTTTTGGTGGTCTTTAATAATTTTGCAAGTCACTAACCGTTTTTGTCCATATTTATCGTTTGATGCAGCATAGCCAAACAGTCTGCATATTAAACCACGGTATTTGTAATTATTACAGCGTCCTAAAGTACTATCTATAATATTTAACGGACTGTAAATATGGCAAATGGAAGTTGTGGTTTTAGTGTTTAATAGCATTAATGTGTCTTCTGCTTTTCCGTTTAAAAACAAATAGAAAGCGTAAGGTAAAAATTCTAAAGGTGAAGCTTCAATGCTTGGGTTAGTACAACAATTCCCGCAACCTGTTAAGCAATGTAAAGTAGTCTTTTCCTGAAACTGAGCAATCTCTGCATCTAATTTATCAAATAATGATTCCACCAATTTTACGCGACGTTCTATGGACATGACCTTTTTTGTTTAAGGTACGTTATATAAATGCCAATAACTGCTTAAACTGAGAATATAAAAAAACCACTTTTAAACAAAAGTGGCTTTGTGAAGTTAATTATATTATTGAGTTAATAAACTTTAAAACCTAATGCAATATAGGGTTGTCCAATATTGGCTACAGGTCCACCAGCACCATAAAACACAGAGCCTGAAAACACAACGTTACCTTGAGTAACTGGATATGGTACATCTGTAAAGTCCGATTTTCTTAAAATACGTCCTACAGTTTGATTAAGTGCAGTATAACCAGGTAAAATAGTACGTTTTACGGTAATATAGTCTCCAGCATTAACTACAACAGGAGTTATTAATTGGTAATCTAATCCACTTTGAGAAAAAGTGTGCGTCCCTAAATAGCTGCCACCACTAGTATTATTAATTACTTCCATGTCATAGCCTCCAGTATAGGTGCTTGGGTTTTGGTAGCCAATGGTACAAATTTCACCAGAAGCGTTAATTTGTAATTCGTATTCATGGGTTTCTAGATCCATCCACTCTGCTAAATCATCATACCCATTTGCAGTACTAAATGCGGTTGTAATGGCTGCATTAACATAGTTGCTGTCACAGACATTGTTGGTGTTATCATCATCGTTATCGCAGTTAAAATAGAGTAGAGAGAGTAATGTTAGTAAGGTGAATTTTAACGTTTTCATAGTTGTAGCTGTTGTTTGTTTAGGTTAAGGTACTAAAAAAAATAGATGCTGAGGTGTTTATTCAGGTTGTTTGTCCTCTTCTTCTACAACATCAGCATCTTCCCAAGGATCTGATTGATTTGAACTAGAAAAAGCAAATGCAGCTAGACCAATACCAAGTATTCCAACACTAGCTCCTGCCAATACTGATAATAATGCTGAGTTTGTCTTTGTATAAACAGACATAAAGGTTTTAAAAGCAAAATACACACCTGATCCTAAAATACCAATCGCTAAAATCCCTCTAAAAAGCCCCATGATTTGTGTGTTTTGTTTTATATAAAGTGATAACTAATAAATGATGTATAGCTAGTTTAGTTTTCTAAATCTAAATAGTATGCTTTAGCTGACTCTTCAATTTCCTCATCTATGTTACTGTCATATTTAAAGCTATGAATTCTCCATTGGTTTTCTGGTTTATAAAACTGAAATGTAAATCGGATGGGTTGCCTATCATATTTCACTAAATAACTCATTAATATAAAGCTATCCGAAAGCTTTTTTTCTACAATTAATTCATAACCATAATATTGTCCGACAAAATCCTCATTTAAAGCACTTAGTTGTTGTTTTAGTTTTGTTATGGCATCTGTAGCTCGTGCCATCCATTTATTAGTTGAGTAAAGATTATCAATTGCTTTAGAAGCACCATCATTTTTATATTCATTAAAAAAATTAGTAACTATTTCTTCTGGTTTATTTTGGCCAAAAGTTATCAGTGAAAAAGAAAATAAAATTAGTGTTACAAATGTTTTCATCGGTTTTTTTGTTTTTAATATGTTACTATGTTTAGATATGTAAGATAATCAATTGGATATAATTAGTCATCTAATGCAAGGTAGAAGAATTTTCTTTCAAATAAAATACGTAGTTCTACGTATTTTAAGTAATAAAAAAACCACCTACAAGAGGTGGTTTTTTAATTTCCGCGACAGCGAAAAATTATTTTGATTCTGAGATTTCTTATTTAATCATATCGTAGCTACGCTTAATAAATTCGCTTAACTCTTTTCCTTTTAATAAGCCTTGAGATAAACGTGCTAAGTCTAAACTTTGATTAATTAAACGCTCTTGTTTTTTTCTGGTTTTGGTGTTTAAAATCTCATGTACTAGCTCAGAGTTTGTATTAACCACTAAGTTGTACATTTCTGGCATACTGCCAAACATGTTCATGCCACCACCACCTGTAGCTTGCATCTCTTTCATACGACGCATAAACTCAGGTTGAGTAATCATAAATGGGGTTGCATTGCTATCCATAGCTTCTAATTGTACCATAAATTTTTCTGAAGGTACAACGTCTTTTAACAACTCGTCCAATGCTTTGGTTTGGTCTTCGTCTAATTTAGAAATTGCTGTGTCTTCCTTTTGGATTAACTTATCAATATGGTCTGCATCTACACGTGCAAAGCTAATTTTGTCTTTGGTAGTTTCTAGCTTTTGCATAAAGTGAGATACGATTGGGCTATCTAATAATAACACCTCGTAACCTTTGTCTTTAGCAGCTTCAATATAGCTGTGCTGCTCGTCTTTATTGCTTGCATATAAGATAACTAGTTTGTCATCTTTATCGGTTTGATTTGCTTTTATTTTGTTATATAATTCTTCGTACGTGTAATATTTATCATCCACTGTTGGGAATAAAGCAAATGCTTCAGCTTTTTCGAAGAATTTATCGTCGGATAGCATTCCGTATTCAATAACAATTTTTATGTCATTCCATTTAGCTTCAAAATCTTCACGATTATTATTAAACAACGATTTTAATTTATCGGCTACTTTACGCGAGATGTACGAGCTTATTTTTTTAACAGCTCCATCTGCTTGTAAATAACTACGTGAGACGTTTAATGGAATATCAGGACTGTCAATCACACCACGTAACATCGTTAAAAATTCAGGTACAATTCCTTCGACGTTATCTGTAACAAATACTTGGTTTTGATAGAGTTGAATTTTGTCTTTTTGCATCGCTAAATCCTGAGTCATCTTAGGGAAATACAAGATTCCTGTTAAGTTAAACGGATAGTCCACATTTAAATGAATGTGAAATAGCGGATCTTCAAATTGTGTTGGGTATAACTCGCGATAAAAAGACTTATAGTCTTCATCCTCTAAGTCTGTTGGTTGTTTGGTCCAAGCAGGATTAGGGTTGTTTATAATGTTATCTACGGTTATTTTTTTCTGTGGTTCTGTAGTGTCTTTACCGTCTTTATCTTTTGTTGTTTTAGGTGTGTGGTCTGGATCGTTAATTTCTTTTGTTCCAAACTTTATTGGTATTGGCATAAACTTGTTATACTTACGTAGCAAGCTGCTAATACGCGCCTCTTCTAAAAACTCTGTCGAGTCTTCTGCAATATGTAATATTATTTCTGTACCTCTGTCTGTTTTGTCATGAGGCTCTAAAGTAAATTCTGGAGAACCATCACAAGTCCAATGTGCAGCAGGCTGGTCTTTATGTGATTTGGTAATGATTTCTACTTTATCTGCAACCATAAAAGCCGAGTAGAACCCAAGACCAAAATGTCCTATAATACCAGAATCTTTAGCGCTATCTTTGTATTGGTCTAAAAACTCTTCAGCACCAGAAAAAGCGACTTGGTTGATGTATTTTTCAACCTCTTCTGCAGTCATCCCTAAACCTTGATCAATAATGTGAAGTTTTTTTCCTTCTTTATCAATTTTAACTTCAATGATAGGGTTTCCATAATCCGATTTAGTTTCGCCAATGCTAGCTAAATGCTTAAGTTTTAGCGTTGCATCGGTTGCATTACTAATTAGCTCACGTAAAAAGATTTCGTGATCGCTATACAAGAATTTTTTAATGAGTGGGAAAATGTTTTCTACTGAAACGTTAATATTTCCTTTTGCCATAATGTAATTGTTTTTTATTGTTTGTGTCACATAAAGCCAAGTTGAATTTTTTTCATTTTCTAACCCTAAAACGCTTTACCTGACAATAATTTAATACTGTTAAATTCTGTTTTACTAATAGTCAACAAAAATGCCAATTATGGTTAAGTGACAAACTGACACCTTAGTACAAATAGGTTGATATCTATTGTTTTTTACAAGTGCGTTAATTTTGTTATATTTGGATTAAGTTTATTATTATAAACGTTTAAATAATGCTTATTGATAATTTAAGCTAGAAAACACACTTTTTTTAAAGTGTGTTTTTTTTTACAACTAACTATTACATAAAATAGAATATCATTATTTATGAAATCCTTATTTTTGAAAGCTTTTAAATGCGGTATTAATTATTTACCTTTATTAAAGCGCTAATATTAAAACAATAAGTAAATGTACAATTCAAAAATTATAGGTTTAGGTAAATACGTTCCAGATAATGTGGTGACAAATGATGATTTATCCAAACTAATGGATACTAATGATGCCTGGATAACAGAACGAACTGGAATTAAAGAAAGACGTTGGGTTAAAGAAGGAAGTGGTGATACCACAGCGACTATGGGAGTAAAAGCTGCCAAACAAGCTATAGAACGCGCTGGAATAGATAAAGATGATATAGATTTTATCATTTTTGCAACCTTAAGTCCAGATATGTATTTTCCTGGTCCAGGTGTACAAGTACAACATGCTTTAGATATTAAAACGGTAGGTGCATTAGATGTACGTAACCAATGTTCTGGGTTTGTATATGCTATTTCTGTTGCAGATAATTTTATTAAAACTGGTATGTATAAAAATGTATTGGTTATTGGTAGCGAGCTGCATTCTCATGGATTAGATAAAACCACCAGAGGACGTGGTGTGTCTGTTATTTTTGGTGACGGAGCAGGAGCAGCAGTGTTAACCAGAGAAGAAGATACTACTAAAGGAATTTTATCCACACACTTACATAGCCAAGGTGAACATGCAGAAGAACTAGTTGTTAAAGCGCCTGGTATGGGAACCCGTTGGGTTACAGATATTATTTCTGAAAACGATCCAAATGACGAGAGTTACTTCCCATACATGAATGGACAATTTGTATTTAAAAATGCAGTTGTGCGTTTTAGTGAAGTCATTATGGAAGGTTTGGCTAAAAATAACCTAGGTAAAGATCAAATTGATATGTTAATTCCGCATCAAGCTAACTTACGAATCGCACAATTTATACAGAAAAAATTTGGGCTGAGTGACGACCAAGTATTTAATAATATCATGAAATACGGAAACACTACTGCAGCTTCTATACCTATTGCTTTAACCGAAGCTTGGGAAGAAGGAAAAATTAAAGCAGGAGATAATGTAGTATTAGCTGCTTTTGGAAGTGGTTTTACTTGGGGAAGTGTGATAATGAAGTGGTAACCTATTCCTGCGTAGGCTGGAATCTTATAATAAAAGTAAGATTTTAAATTGAATTTTATTAACATCAATAGATTGCCACGTCCTACGTCCTCGCAATGACAAAACACACAAAAGCCCAAAACAACCGTTTTGGGCTTTTAATAAACTAACCATTTAAACTAAACTTTATAAATTCGTTGGTTTTTTGTGAAGACTAATTCAAATAAAATAAAAAACGATTTATTGTTTGTTTAATAGTAAGACGCCTAAAAACAGATTTTATTACGCTGATTTTCAATATTTAACGAGAATTTAACACAGTAAAGGTGTTAAACAAAAAATTGTGTTAAACAAAAACCCAAAGTCGATCAGGCTTTGGGTTTTCTTATTTAGCAACCAAACATTTACACTAACCATCAACTGTATGGATGGTCACTAAATACCTTCTAGAAGTATTTTTTATATAAATCCTCCACTACCTGAAGATTCATTATCATCACGTTGTTTACGTTGTAAAGCTCTGTATTTTCCACCACCAAAACGGTAGGATAGTGCAATGTTCCAGGTATTGCTTTCCCAATTAAATTGACCCACAGAAGGGTAAGGTGTGTCTGACTCAAATTCAAAACGCATGGTGTTAAAAATATCGTTATAATTAAAGCTTATAGTAGCTTTGTTTTCTTCTAAGAAACTATATCGTATCCCTGTATTAACAAAATACATTGGTTTTCTTAAAAACTGAACACCTTGTTCTTCGCCTCTATACATAGCAAATACTGAAAAACTTAATTGTTTGGTAGCTTTAAAGTTGTTAAACATTCTAAAGTTCCAAACTAGGTTTTCTACTTCTGTAGTTTGCGTTTTTATGTCATTTACTGTTGCAGAATTTAAATCTGGATTATCAATAAACTCTGTGATACCTGTTTGAGATTGAGAATACAAGTCAAAACTAGTATTAAAATTCCACCATTTTGTAGGTCTGTAATTACTTGATAATTCTAAGCCAAAAGCAGAAGTATTGTCAAAATTATCGTAGGATAGTATTGAATTTCCTGCAGATATATCTGTTCTGTCAATATATACAAAGCGACTAATATTATCTTCAATAACTCTATAAAAAACACCTGCAGTTATGCTTCCTTTATTTAGTTGTCTTGTGTAATTTGCTTCAGCAGAATTAGTAAATTGTGGCTGTAGCTGTGTGTTACCAAAAGATGAAACTCTTGGTGTGCTCCATTCTCTAATTGGGTTAACTTGTTGTAATCCTGGTCTGTCTACACGTCTGCTTAAACTAACTTGATAAGAGTTTTTTTCTGAAGCTGTATAGGTTATAAACGCCGAAGGATAAACTTGAAAGTAATTGTTTGTAAAAGGGATAACTTCTGAAGTGCCATCTGCAAAACTATTAAAAGCAGTAGCCTCAACATCTACTTGTTCTGCTCTAGCACCTACTTGGTAACTCCACTTATCGTTAATGGTTTTTCCAAAGGTGATGTATGCCGAATAAATATCTCTTTTATAATCAAAAGCAGTGCTTGGTGTAGGTATGATATTTCCATTACTAGAAAACGTTTGTCCAGTAGAATTATACCCTAAATCGGTGTTAAATAATCTTGCTTCTGCACCAAATTCTAATTTAGTTTTTTCGTTGATGGGTTTGACGTAATCAATATTAATGGTTGTTTGTTCTCTTTTAGTGTCAACATTGTCTTGATAATCTTCAGGAAAAGTAAAATTGATATAGTTGAAATTTGCAATTTCATTTTGCGAAAAGTCGTTGTAATCAAATTCAATATCTAAAGTTTCGTCTTCATTATCAAATTCATGTTTATATACCAGATTATATTGGCCTGATGTGTTGTCTGAAATATTATCAAAAATTTGTGATTGTACATTTTGGTTTGGATAAAATAGAAATGTTTTTCCTTGACCTTTTCCATCATAAATATTTTGATTAGTAAAAAAGGACAGCGTGTTTTTTTCATCTAAATAATAATCGACACCAATTTTATATAAATGTGATTTGTTGTTGTTGAAAAATTGGAAATCTTGTGACGAATTATCGTTGAATTGGTTGATGAAACCAAAGTTATCATACTTACCTATATTATTACCATAGTTCCCATAAAAGTTGAATTTTCCATTCCTGTAATTTAGGTCTATAGAGCTGTTAAACTTAGCGTAAACTTCTTTTGTTAGGCCTAAGTTTAAGTTTCCGTTAAATCCTAATTGCGTGTTTTTATGAAGTTTGATATTTATAATCCCACTCATACCTTCTGGATTATATTTAGCCGAAGGGTTAGTAATTAACTCAATACTTTTAATAGAGGTCGAAGGGATTTGCTTTAATAATTGGGCAATGGGTACGTTAGATAGTTTACCATCTACCATAACACGTACATTTTCATTTCCGCGCAAGCTAATATTACCCGTTTGCTGATCGACATTTACAGAAGGGATATTATTCATAATATCACTAGCTGTAGGTCCTGCGGTTTGTAAATCTTTTCCAACGGTAATCACTTTTCTGTCTACTTTTTGTTGAATGGTTGAGGTTTCTGCTACAATAGTGACTTCATCTAAACTAGTAGAAGCTTCCTCAAGATTTATGGTTCCTAAATCTATTGTTCTATTGCTTTTAGAAATAACAATAGTTTTTGTTTGCGGTAAAAATCCTAAGTATTCTATGCTAACAATACTAGAGCCTGCAGGAATTTGATTCACTTCAAATTGTCCATTATCGTTTGTAATTCCTCCAGTAATCAGCTTATTGTTGGTGTCTTTAACAATAATATTTACATAAGGTAAGGGTTGGTTAAGTGTTGCGTCTAATACATTACCAGTAATAGTTCCAATTTTGGGCAATGCTTCAGTGCTGTCTTGTGCTTGTATGCTAAAGGCTACCAATAGCAGTACGATGGTGAGTAGTTTTTTCATGTTTGTTGATTGATTTTTTAATTTGATTGATGAAATGTGGTTATAATCTAAAGACGCTTTTTTTGTCAAGCTGTTACTGTATATTTACAAATTATAAAAATTTTAACATTTATGAGTAAGAAAACATTGGTGATAGGTGCCTCTACAAAACCAGATAGATATAGTAATATGGCTATTAGAAAACTGGTTAAATACAACCACGACACTGTTGCGTTTGGGATGAAATCTGGAGAAGTAGCAGGTGTACAAATAGATACTGAACTAGTGGATTATAAAGACATCGATACGGTTACCTTATATCTTAACCCAACTAGGCAACAAGAGTATTACAATTACATAGTAAGCTTAAACCCTAAGCGCGTAATTTTTAATCCAGGAACAGAAAACCCTGAGTTTTATACAATCTTAAAAGCACATAACATTGCTTATGAGATTGCTTGTACGTTGGTATTATTATCTATTAATCAGTTTTAGTTTTTCTGCTAATTACCCATAGACCAATACAGGTAATTAACCCATTTAATGGTAATATTTCCCAATGGAACGCGTATTTTCCAATAAAACTATCTGGGAAGTTGGCTGGCAACTCTGTAATAAAATAAGTAATAATTATGGAGGCTAATCCTATAACCCAAGCCCAGTTATCTTTAATTTGACGTTTGGTTAGTATTCCAAAAGCAAACAAGCCTAATAATGGTCCATAGGTGAAGGTGGCAAATTTAAACAAGTTGTTAACCACACTACCTTCTAATTCATTAAAAACAATAACCACAACAATTAACAATAAGGACACACCAATATGTACTTTTTTACGTAGTGGTTTTTGTTGGGCTTCAGGCAGTTTTTCAATGTTTAAAAAATCTATTGAAAAAGAAGTGGTTAAGGACGTTAATGCACTATCTGCACTACTGTAAGCAGCTGCTATTAATCCTATTAAAAAAGTAATTTGTAACCCTAGTCCCAAGCCTTGATTCATAGCTATTTCTGGGAATAATAAATCGGTTCTAACTTTTTCATCTACAACAGGAATGTTGACACCAAATTGTTCAGCATAGATAAATAAAAGTGCACCAAGAGATAAAAAGATAACATTAACAAACACTAATAAAACGGACATGCTAAACATGTTTTTCTTAGCATCTTGAGGATTTTTACAGGTTAGGTTTTTTTGCATCATATCTTGATCTAAACCTGTCATGGCTATGGTTATAAAGATTCCACCTATAAAATATTTCCAGAAGTAAACATTGCTGTTAACATCCTCAAAAAAGAAGAGTTTACTTTTAGCTTTAAACGCGTCCTGATTAAAAATGTCTGTCACAGACCAATCCAATTTATTGACAATTAAAACAATTGCAACTATTACAGATGTTAGCATGGCTAAAGTCTGTAAGGTATCCGTCCAAACTATGGTTTTAATTCCACCACGATTAGTATATAACCAGATTAATGCTATAGAAATTACAACCGTAATCCAAAACGGAACACCAAGTGTTTCAAACACAATATATTGCATGGCTAAAGCCACTAAGAACAACCTAAATGCAGCACCTGTAACACGCGATAATAAAAAGAAAAAAGCACCTGTTTTATAACTAACGGTTCCAAAACGTTGTTCTAAATATTGGTAAATAGAAGTTACGTTTAACCTGTAGTATAAGGGTAATAGGACTAGCAAAACCACCAAATACCCAACAAAAAAACCAAAAACTCCTTGCATATAGGCAAACTGCTGACCTTCTATCAAACCAGGAACAGAGATAAAGGTCACACCAGACAAAGAAGCGCCAATCATTCCAAATGCAACTACATACCAAGGCGACTGTTTTTTAGCCTTAAAAAATACGTCGTTAGAGTCGTCTTTACCAGTAAAATAAGAGATTAGTATAAGCACACCAAAGTAGGCAGCAATCAATAAAAGTATTTGTATTGAAGTCATAGAGTTAGTTTATGCAGCCAAAATACGAAAAATAGTATTCAGTGAGCAGTAATCAGTTAGCAGTGTTAACGGTCTAGCATTTGGGTAATTAGAAAACATTTTTTTTATTCGCAAATTAGTGTCTAAAGTAGTAATTTCGCAGATATGGAATTTTCATCAAAACTTCTTGAAAATGCAGTTAACGAAATCTCGCAATTACCAGGTATAGGTAAGCGTACTGCATTACGTTTGGCGTTACATTTGTTACGTCAACCCAAAGAGCATACGCACAATTTAAGTCACGCATTGCTTAATATGGTTAACGATTTAAAATTCTGTACGTCTTGCCATAATATTAGCGATAACGATTTATGTGATATTTGCACCAACCCGTTACGTAAAGACGATGTGATATGTGTTGTAGAAGATGTTAGAGATGTTATGGCTATTGAAAATACTGCATCACATAAAGGCTTGTACCATGTGTTGGGCGGAAAAATTTCGCCAATGGATGGCATTGGTCCACACGATTTAAATATTACTAGCTTAGTTCAAAAAGTGCAAACTGGACAAGTTAAAGAGCTGATTTTTGCACTAAGCCCAACCATGGAAGGGGATACAACTAACTTCTATATTTACAAGCAAATCAAAGATTTTGAAGTGCAAACTTCTACCATAGCTAAAGGGATTTCTGTAGGTGACGAGCTAGAATATGCAGACGAAATTACCTTAGGGCGAAGTATTTTAAACAGAATTCCGTTTGAGTCTTCACTAAAACTATAAGTGGTTTAAAATGAAGCTGTCCATTATTATATTAAACTACAACGTACGCTACTTTTTAGAGTTGTGTTTGCAAAGCGTGGAAGCTGCCATTACAAATCTAGAGGCAGAAATTATTGTGGTGGACAACAACTCGCACGATGATAGTTGTCAAATGGTTAAGCAAAAATTCCCTAATGTAATACTTATAGAAAACAAAGATAATTTAGGCTTTTCTAAAGGCAATAACATAGGCGTACAACATGCAAAAGGCGAGTATTTATGTATCCTAAATCCAGATACAGTTGTCCCTGAAGACTGCTTTGAGGAGTTATTTGAATTTTCAAAAATTAAAAACGATTTAGGTTTATTTGCTTGCAAATTAATTGATGGTACAGGTGTTTTTCTACCAGAAAGTAAACGTCATATACCAACACCAACTGTTGCCATTAAAAAAATATTAGGTTTTGATACTTCGTATTATGCTTCGAAAATAAAAGAAAATTCTACTGGAATTGTACCTGTTTTAGTGGGTGCGTTTATGATGGTAAAACGTGATGTTTACAATCAAGTTGGAGGATTTGATGAAGATTATTTTATGTATGGAGAAGACATAGATTTGTCCTACAAAGTGCAGCAAGCAGGTTTTGATAATATGTACTATGGACCAGTTCAGGTCATTCATTTTAAAGGCGAAAGCACATTAAAAGATGCTAACTACGCCAAACGGTTTTATGGAGCCATGCAGATTTTTTACAAAAAACATTTTAAACGCAATCTTATATTTGATGCTTTAGTATGGCTAGGTATTAAGTTAGTGAAGCACTCTAAAAATAACGCTTTCGCGGAAAGTAAGCCAGTAAAAAACTATGTATTAGTGTCAGATAGAAACTATACAGAATTAGAAAATATAATTTCAAGGTCTATAAAGATGGTTTCAGAAATATCTGATTTTGAATCCAATACACGGGTTGTTTTAGATGCTAATTATTTAAGCTTTAAAACTATTATTGAAACCCTATCAAATTCAGAAAAAAATAAAAATATAAGCTACAGAATTATTCCAAAAAACTCTAATTTTATGCTTGGAAGTGATTCGTCAAAAAGTAGAGGCGAAGTCCTTCACTTTTAAAAGCTTGCAAATTGATAAATAATAATCAGTAAAATGTTCTATTTTTTATTAATTTTGCAATTCAATACAACAAAAAGACTATTAGATTATTAATATGGCAAGATTTGAACTTAAATTACCAAAAATGGGAGAAAGCGTTGCGGAAGCAACCATTACCTCTTGGTTAAAAGAAGTTGGAGATACAATTGAAATGGATGAAGCAGTGTTAGAAATTGCAACAGACAAAGTAGATAGTGAGGTCCCAAGTGAAGTAGATGGCGTTTTAGTAGAAAAACTATTTAACGTGGATGATGTGGTACAAGTTGGTCAAACCATAGCTGTTATTGAAACAGAAGGTGAGAATGATGTTACAACAGAAGCTCCAAAAGTAGAGGCTACTCCAGAAGCAACTCCAGTTGCAGTACTGGAGGTTGCAAAAACAGTAGAAGCTGCACAGGACACTGCTGCGCCAATTACATCTAACGGAGATCGCTTTTATTCGCCTTTAGTAAAAAACATGGCGAAAGCCGAAGGGATTTCGCAATCAGAATTAGATGCTATTCCTGGAACTGGGAAAGATAATCGTGTGACTAAAAACGACATGATTGCTTATCTAGAAAATAGAGGTAAACAACCTGCAAAAGCTGAAACTAAACCAACCTCTGCACCAGTTGCAACAAAGCAAGAGGCTAAAACAGAAGTGCCTGTACAAGCAGCAGCAGGAGATGAGATTATAGAAATGACCAGAATGGGCAAATTAATTGCACATCATATGGTAGAATCTGTACAAACCAGTGCACACGTTCAAAGTTTTATTGAAGCCGATGTGACTAACATTTGGAATTGGAGAAAGAAAGTAAAAGATGGATTTATGAAACGTGAAGGCGAAAACTTAACCTTTACACCAATCTTTATGGAAGCTATTGCAAAGTCATTACGTGACTATCCAATGATGAATATTTCTGTACAAGGCGATAAAATTATTAAAAAGAAAAACATCAACCTTGGTATGGCAGCAGCTTTACCAGATGGTAACTTAATAGTTCCAGTTATAAAAAATGCAGACCAACTAAATTTGGTTGGTATGACAAAGCAAGTTAATGACTTAGCTGGTCGTGCAAGAGATGGTAAATTAGCACCAGACGACATACAAGGTGGTACATACACAGTAACAAACGTAGGTACTTTTGGAAGTATTATGGGTACGCCAATAATTAACCAACCACAAGTTGGTATTTTAGCTTTAGGTGCCATACGTAAAGTGCCAGCAGTTATCGAAACACCAGATGGAGATTTTATAGGCATCCGTTATAAAATGTTCTTGTCACACAGTTACGACCATAGAGTAGTTAATGGTGCTTTAGGTGGACAATTTGTAAAAGCTGTTAAAGATTATTTAGAAGCTTGGGATGTGAATCGTGAGATTTAGATAACTTCCTGCGTAGGCAGGAATCTTATATAAAAATTAAAAAAGCACAATTTTAAAATTGTGCTTTTTAGTTTTATTTTTTTTCTGAACGTAAAATTTTCTCCATTTTACGACCTCTTGCTAATTCATCTATTAGTTTTTCCATGCGTCTACATTGTTTGTATACTTCAAATTCATCATCTATTTCTTCAATTCTATATCCACAGATAACTCCTTTAATCAAGTGTGCATTAGGGTGTATCTTTGCTTTTTTAAAAAATGTTCTGTATGTTGCTTTTTCTTCAATCAGTGTTTGTAAAGAGTTTTGGTCAAAACCAGTAAACCATCTAAGTACTTGGTCAAGTTCTTCTTTGGTTCTGCCATTTTTTTCTAATCTATTTAGGTATAGTGGGTAAATTGTAGCGAATATCATATTGGCTACTTGTTCGTTTTTTTCAGCTGTAACTTTCATGTTATTTAATCAATCGTTAATTATGTTTTATAAAAATCCTATGCCACTTAAAGTTAATTAAACCCATCCCTCAACGCTTGAATAAAATCTTCCAAACTTTTAATATCGTTATACAATTGGTCTTCAATTTTTAAAATTGGGATGTGGTTAAAGTCGCTTTTAGGCTTAATGGTTTTAAGCTCTTTAATAATCTTGTTATAATTGGTGGTGTCTTGGTCCAAATTATACTCGGTGTAACTTATCTTGTTTTTAGTTAATATATGTTTGGCATCTGGGCAAATACTACAATCGTCTTTGGTGTAAAGCGTGACTGTTTTATTTTTTAATTCTCGGTCTAGTTTAAAATCAATAATTTCAAAATCTTTATCAACTTTAAGACTGTAAGACACTTCGTTAACTACCAAAATATAAGTGTAATTACCAGGTTTGTCATTTAGTTTAACCATGGTCAAGACTTTCTTTTTGCTATTTCCAGGAATGGTTTGTAAAATAGGTCGCTCGCTACTACGTCTAAAGTCGTTAGTATCTACTTTTAAAAACACATCGTAGGAGATAGAGTCGGTATTTTCTATAAATAACTCGTAGCGCTTACCTTTAACAACTTCTTGTAACTTAACATATTTATGATCGTTTTGAGAAACAGTAGTAATGGATAGTAAAGCAAAAAATAATAGGGTAAAGTTTCTAATCATTTTAAAAGTATTACAAAGTAAAAGTAACAGATTACATTTATATTTGCATAAATCATTCCAATAAATTCATTTATGACGTTAAACCTAACAAAACCCATTTGCTTCTTCGATTTAGAAACTACAGGAGTTAATATTACTAACGATAGAGTAGTAGAAATTTCTATATTAAAGGTGTTTCCTAACGGAAATAAGGAGAGCAAAACGTGGTTGGTTAATCCAGAAATGCCTATTCCGCCTGTAGTCTCTGCAATACATGGAATTACAGACGACAAAGTAGCTAATGAGCCTACCTTTAAGGAATTAGCACAAGAGATTAATACAATGATTAAAGATGCTGATTTGGCAGGATTTAATTCTAACCGGTTTGATATTCCGCTTTTAGCGGAAGAAATGCTGCGTGCAGGAATAGATTTTGACATGAAAGGTCGTGTAGCTGTAGATGTGCAAACTATTTTTCATAAAATGGAACAACGTACACTAAGTGCTGCCTATAAATTTTATTGCGATAAAAGTTTAGAAAATGCGCATACAGCTGAAGCAGATACCTTAGCTACCTACGAAGTTTTAAAAGCACAAGTCCAGCGTTATGACGAGTTGGAAAATGACACCAAATTTTTAGCCGAATTTAGCTCACGTAAAAAGTTTGCCGATTTTGCTGGGTTTATCAGTTACAATAAAACAGGTCAAGAGGTGTTTTCTTTTGGAAAGCATAAAGGTAAATTAGTTACAGAAGTATTAGATCAAGAACCAGGATATTTTGGGTGGTTGCTTGGCGCAGACTTCCCGTTATATACAAAAAAGGTGTTAACAGCAATTAAGTTAAGAGCGTTTAATAATAAGCTGTATTAATTTATAAGTGAAAAGTTTTAAAGTAAATAAATACTATTTTAAAAAGAAATAATCAATACGAGTAAGCGTCTTGTTTCAAAAAGCAAAGCGATCTTTATTCTTTAGTCTTAAAAAAATATGAAACTAATCTGCATAGGTCGCAACTACACAGACCATATTAAAGAACTAGAAAACGAAAAACCTACAGATCCTGTGGTGTTTATTAAGTCAGATAATGCTATTTTATTAAAAAAGCAACCTTTTTTTATACCAGACTTTTCTAACGACGTACATCATGAGGTAGAGGTTTTGGTAAAAATTAGTAAACTGGGTAAGCACATCGATAAAAAATTTGCACACAAATATTACAATCAGATTGGGTTAGGCATAGATTTTACTGCTCGCGATTTACAAAAGCAATTAAAAGACAAAGGGTTACCATGGGAAAAAGCAAAATCTTTTGATGGAGCTGCAGTGATAGGTACATGGTTAAATAAAGAAGAATTTTCTGACGTTAATAACATCAATTTTAGGTTAGAAAAAAATGGAAGTGTGGTTCAAACCGCAAATACAAGCTTAATGTTGTGGAAAATAGACGAATTAATCGAATATGTGTCAAAATATTTTACTTTAAAGATTGGAGATGTTATATTTACGGGAACACCTGCTGGAGTTGGCAAGGTTGTTGCTAACGATAAATTAAACGGATTTATTGAAAATAAACAATTATTTTCAATAACAGTAAAATAGTACATGGAACAACATTATAAATTACACAGATTACAAGAATTAGCAGATAACGATCAAGAATTTATCCTAGCTTTGGCTTCCACATTTATTGAAGAAGTGCCAAGCGATGCTAAAGTGCTTAAAATAGCTGTAGAAAACAAAAACTACTTGCTAACTTATCAAACTGCCCATAAAATGAAACCTACAGTTGATATGTTTGAACTAGGCATCTTAGACGATTTAATAGAGGTGCAAGATTGGGGAAAATTCGAGCAAACAGATAAAGACATCACAGAAAAATTAAATATAGTTTTAGATGCTGTAGATAAAGCAACTAAAGAAATTATTCAAGATTTTAATTTGTAATGCAAGCCGAAATAATTACTATTGGTGACGAAATTTTAATCGGACAGATAGTAGATACTAATTCCGCTTTTATTGGGAAAATGCTAAATACCATTGGTGTGTCTGTTTACCAAATTACTTCCATTCAAGACGACAAAGACCATTTACTTAAAGCCTTTGCTGAAGCAGAACACAACGCAGACATCATAATTGTTACAGGTGGTTTAGGACCAACCAAAGACGATATTACCAAGCATACCTTAGCTTATTATTTTAATGACACGCTTGTGCAAGACAATCAGGTTTTAGATCACGTCGAGCAGTTGTTTAAAAAATATATCAATCAACCTATTTCAGATATTAATCGAAAACAAGCGTTAGTGCCTTCAAAAGCAAAAGTGCTTATGAATTGTTTTGGAACCGCTCCAGGCATGTGGTTAGAAAAAGGTAATAAAACATTTATATCACTTCCAGGTGTACCTTACGAGATGAAAGCACTTATGGAAAACGAAGTGCTTCCTAAATTATCCCAAAAGTATAAGCGTCCTTTTATTCTTCATAAAACCATTTTAACGTATGGATTGGGTGAAAGTGCTATTGCAGAGCGTCTAGAAGCTATAGAAGATAATCTACCAAAACACATCAAATTAGCGTATTTGCCTAGTTTAGGACGTGTCAGATTACGTTTGTCAGGTAAATCAGATAACGAAGACACTTTAGCACAAGACATTCAACAACAAGTCGATAATATTTTACCGCTAATTAAAGATATTTTTGTTGGATTTCAAGAGTCTAATGAAGGTCTAGAACAAATTATAGCCAATCAACTAACCAAGATTGGTCAAACTTTAGGATTAGCCGAAAGCTGTACTGGCGGAAAGTTAGCCGAACAATTTACAGCTCATTCTGGTGCGTCTACTTTTTTTAAAGGAGCTATTGTTAGTTATGCCACCCAAACTAAAATAGATGTTTTGGGTGTGTCAGAAGATTTAATTAAACAGCATTCTGTAGTTAGTGTTCCAGTAGCTAAAGCTATGGCAACTAATGTAAGAGAAAAATTAAAATCAGATATCGCAGTCGCTACAACTGGTAACGCTGGACCAACCAAAGGTGATAGTGATGCAGAAGTAGGAACAGTTTTTATAGCAATAGCCACAAAAAACGGAGTAGTAGCGCACGAATTTAACATGGGGAATCATCGCGAACGCGTTATAAATAAAACCGTAAATAAAGCGTTAGAGTTGCTTCAAAAAGAAATTTTTGAAAATTAATTATTTAGTTATTGTCAGATAGTAAATTATTAGTATATTTGCACCTCGATTTTTAGTAACATAATTTAAAGTTATAAAGTAATGTCAAGAGTTTGTGAACTTACAGGAAAAAAGGCAATGGTTGGTAACAACGTGTCTCACGCAATGAATAAGACAAAGCGTAGATTTGATGCTAATTTAATTAAAAAACGTTTTTATATTCCTGAAGAAGATAAGTGGGTAACTTTAAAAATATCTACATCAGCATTAAAAACTATCAATAAAATCGGTATCTCTGCTGCATTAAAAAAAGCAAGAGCTAACGGATTTGTAAAATAATTGCCCAACAGGTAAAGAATTATAATTATGGCAAAGAAAGGTAATAGAGTACAAGTAATATTAGAATGCACAGAGCATAAAGAGTCTGGTAAACCAGGAACATCTCGTTATATTACAACTAAAAACAAAAAGAACACTCCGGACAGAATGGAAATTAAAAAATTTAATCCAATCTTAAAGAGAATGACCGTTCATAAAGAAATTAAATAATATTCTTTAAGTAAAGAATAAAAAAGTATTAGACATGGCAAAGAAATCAGTAGCATCATTACAAACAGGATCTAAAAGATTAACAAAAGCAATTAAAATGGTAAAGTCTCCAAAAACAGGAGCTTACATGTTTGTTGAATCAATCATGTCACCAGAATTAGTAAAAGATTTTATGAAAGACAACTAGTCTTACATCTAAACTCAACATACAAAAGCTACTTTCTATTTGAAAGTGGCTTTTTTGTTTTTAAAATATTGCGTTTCTTTACCAAGTAAAACTATGACAATGTAGCAGTCTATTAAATTAGGCGCTAAAATTGTAATAGTCTAATCAAACAAATCAATTAAAAAACACATGAGTTTTTTTAAAAAAATATTCTCCTCAGATAAAAAGGAAACCTTGGATAAAGGTTTAGAAAAATCAAGCACCAGTTTTTTAGGCAAGCTTAGTAAAGCAGTTGCAGGAAAATCTAAGGTTGATGACGATGTTTTAGATAACCTAGAAGAGGTTTTAGTCTCTAGTGATGTTGGTGTTAATACGACTTTAAAAGTGATTGAACGTATCGAAGCACGCGTAGCTAAAGATAAATATTTAGGGACAGACGAGCTTAATAAAATTCTTCGTGAAGAAATTGCAGGTTTACTGTCAGAAACTAATTCTGGAGAAGACACCGAGTATACCATTCCTGAATTACCAAAACAAGACAATGGAAACAAAACACCTTACGTCCTAATGGTAGTAGGTGTAAATGGTGTTGGTAAAACAACTACTATTGGTAAGTTAGCCTACCAATTTAAAAAGAAAGGCTTAAAAGTGGTATTAGGTGCAGCAGATACGTTTAGGGCTGCAGCAATAGACCAATTACAAGTGTGGGCCGATCGTGTAGATGTGCCTATGGTACGTCAGGACATGGGAAGTGATCCAGCGTCTGTTGCTTATGACGCCTTACAATCTGGTGTCTCACAAGATGCAGATGTTATTATCATTGATACAGCTGGTCGTTTGCATAATAAGGTTAATTTAATGAACGAGTTAACTAAAGTAAAACGTGTCATGCAAAAAGTTGTTGGTGATGCACCACACGATGTGTTATTAGTATTAGATGGTAGTACAGGTCAAAATGCTTTTGAGCAAGCTAAACAGTTTACAGCTGCTACAGAAGTGACTAGTTTAGCAGTCACTAAATTAGATGGTACTGCAAAAGGTGGTGTGGTGATTGGTATAAGTGACCAGTTTCAAATTCCTGTAAAATATATTGGAGTAGGAGAAGGTATTGAAGATCTTCAAGTCTTTAATAAATTTGAGTTTGTGGATTCTTTCTTTAAGTAGAATCTGTCATTGCGAGGAGGGACGACGAAGAAATCTGAAAATGTCCTATTAAATTTTTTCATAAATTTAATCCTTATGGCACATAATATATTACATGATTTAGTTATCAAAGTAGCTCCAAAACAAGTGTTTGATGCAGTGACACAACCTGAACACTTAAATAATTGGTGGACATTAAAATCGTCTGGACAACCTGAATTAGGTGCAGAATACAATCTAAACTTTACAGATAAATACAACTGGTATTGTAAGGTTTCAGAAGTAACACCAAACAAATCTTTCTATTTAAAAATGACACAATCCGATCCAGATTGGATGCCAACTACTTTTGGTTTTAACCTTAAAAATCATGACAATGTTACGTTAGTCGAGTTTTCGCATAACGACTGGCAGTCCAACAGTCATCACTTTAGACATACTTCGTTTTGTTGGGCTTTACTGCTAAAAGGCTTAAAAAATTATTTAGAAAACGATATCATCCTTCCTTTTGAAGCTAGAGGTTAAATTCCTTTTTGTATTTTTATTAAAAAATACAACATGAGAGTTTTAACATTTCTATGCCTACTACTAATTACCTTTGGGTGTAAAGAGGCAACAACCACTAAAGAAAAAAAAGACAACACAGATATTAGTGATATCTCTACCAAAGATTTTAGAGAATTTAAAGTGTTGGACTCTAAATACTTATCCAATGCTCAGATTTGGAGGGACTTAAACACTCAACTAGAAGATTTCTCGGAAAAAGAATATAACGCTTTAAAACCTTTGGTTTTAGAACAAGATATACCTACGTTACAACAACATATATCAGATGGAAAATTGTCTTATGAGAGTTTATCCAAATTTTATTTATACAGAATTAGAGCATTTGACAGAGAAAATGAGTTGTCTCTAAATTCAGTAATAGCTATCAATCCAAATATAATTACTGAAGCGAAAGCAAAAGATGATGCTTTACGTACTATGGATATTGCATTAGAAGATTTAAAGTATTCTGTTTTTGGAATGCCAATCTTACTAAAAGATAATATTAACGCTTCCGGTATGCCAACAACTGCAGGAGCAGTTGCTCTTCAAAACAACAATGCTAAAGACGCTTTTATAGTCACAAAACTTAAAGAACAAGGTGCATTAATTTTAGGAAAAGCTAACTTAAGCGAATGGGCTTATTTTTTCTGTGGAGATTGTCCAAGTGGTTATAGTGCAATTGGTGGTCAGACCTTAAATCCTTATGGTCGTAAAACCATCGATACTGGTGGTTCTAGCTCTGGAAGTGGAGTGGCTGTTGCAGCCAATTTTTGTGTCGCAGCAGTAGGTAGTGAAACCTCTGGATCTATATTATCTCCTGCGAGTCAAAACTCGGTTGTAGGATTAAAACCAGAAGTAGGTTTAGTAAGTCGTAGTGGTATTATCCCAATTTCGTCTACTTTAGATACTGCAGGTCCAATTGCTAAAAACGTGACTGATACAGCTATTTTATTGGGAGCCATGTATGGTTACGATCCTGAGGATTCAAAATCTTTTGAAACTGTCAATAAAAATTGGACACCAAGAGACTTTTCTAGATTTGAAGGACAATCATTAAAAAATAAAACATTCGGAGCATTTAAACCCTTGCTAAAAGACTCGTTGTATTTGGAAGCTATTTCGGTTTTAAAAGTGCAAGGTGCAGAAATAGTAGAGTTTGAACCTGAAGACTATAAACTTCTTGATTTTTTAAGACTTTTAAATTTAGATATGAAAAAGGATTTGTCTGACTATTTTTCTAAATATGCAGATCCAAGTTTAAACTTAAAATCGGTGGACGATGTCATAGCTTTTAATATAAAAGACTCTGCAAACGTGATGCCTTATGGGCAAAAGCTATTTAGAGGAGTTGTAGCAGATAGTGCGACTGAAGAAGAATTCAATACCATAAAAAATACATTAAAAAACAATGGGACTATGTATTTTGACATCGTTATGAAACGACATAATCTTGATGCTTTTCTATCTATAAATAATTATCATGCAGGTTTTGCTGCTGTAGCAGAAAACCCAGCAATTACAGTACCAATGGGTTACACAAAAGATGGAGTGCCAAAAGGGTTAACCTTTATAAGTAAAGACGAAAAAATGATTTTAGACTTTGCTTATTTGTATGAGCAAGCCTCAAAAAAACGACAAGCACCAAAAGATTATAATTAGTCTAAAACAGCATTTAGTTTTTCCCATAACGTATTATCATAGGTCGAGAGTCCAAAACTATCTTCATCTGCTGCGTCTCCCATCCTAATAATCACTAAATCTTTGCTTGGGACTATATAAATTTTCTGGTCGTTTTTGCCTAATGCGCAATACATATCGTCGGGTGCGTTTGGTATTAGTTCTCCTGAAAACTCAAATTGTGTTTGTGGTAAATGAAAACTAGATTTGCCATTTAACCACCACATATATCCATAAGCTTCATTAATATTTTGTGAGGTATTAGTAGCTTCATTAATAAAATTTTGAGATACAATTTGTGTGTCTTCCCATAATCCACCTTCAGAAATTAGTAAACCAAATCGTGCCATACTTCTTGAATTACTCCAATACACGCTTAAATCTCCAACAGGAATCCAACTACCAGACATGCCAATTTTATCTCTTAACTGTTCATTAAAATAACTGCTCCAAGTCTGATTACTTACTGTTGCGACTATATCTTGCAATTTAACATACACATTATGGTAAGCCCATCGTGTGCCAGCATCTGCTATATATTGAAGGTTTTCTGGTTCAACCGAGTCGCCCAAGGTGTCATCCAACCCAGAATCCATAGACAACAAGTTTTTACAGGTAATTAATTGTTCTTGTTCTAAAGTCACGCTAGTCCAACCAGTTCCTAAATAATCAGACACTTTAGTATCAATATTAAGTAATCCTTGGTCTTGCGCAATTCCTGTGACTGCTGTAGTTAATGTTTTTCCTGCACTTGCCCAATACCAGGGAGCTGTGTCTGAGTGTCCATTAAAATACTGTTCAAAAGCTATTTTTCCTTTGTGTAACACAATAAATGACTTGGTGTTGGAGGCTTCTAAAAATGATGTTAATTCATTTAAAGCAGTTGTATTCCAATTTAAATCTTCTGGTGAGGTGGTTTCCCAAGTATCAGAATTTAGAGGTGGAAAATAAGTCGCTTCAGGCGTTGGGTTAATGGTATCTGAGTCGGTATTGTTAGTCGTACAATTAAACAGTGTCACAATTAAAAGACAAAGCACAAAGTGAATCGTTTTCATAGTATTGGTTTTTCTTTTGGACTATTAAATATATAAAAGGTTTAAACTATAGTCTTCTTAATCTTAAATCTTAATTCTTCAATCGTAAATCATAAATCATTATGTATCTTTGCAGTCCAAAATTAAGGTATGAGAACAAAGTCACTTAAGCAAAACAAAATCAACGTAATAACATTAGGTTGTAGTAAAAATGTTTACGATAGCGAAGTCCTGATGGGACAATTAAAAGCTAACGGAAAAGAAGTGGTGCATGAAGAAGAAGGTAATGTCGTGGTTATTAACACTTGTGGTTTTATTAATAATGCCAAAGAAGAAAGTGTGAACACGATTTTAGAGTACATGCAAAAAAAGGAAGATGGAGAAGTGGATAAAGTATTTGTAACAGGTTGTTTATCCGAAAGATATAAGCCAGATTTACAAAAGGAAATCCCAAATGTCGATCAATATTTTGGGACTACAGAATTACCAGGTTTATTAAAAGCTTTAGGTGCAGATTACAAACATGAGCTTATTGGTGAGCGTTTGACAACTACTCCAAAAAATTACGCCTATTTAAAAATTGCTGAAGGTTGTGACAGACCGTGTAGTTTTTGTGCAATTCCTATTATGCGTGGAAAACACAAGTCTACACCAATAGAAAATTTAGTAACAGAAGCTGAAAAGTTAGCAGCAAATGGAGTAAAAGAACTTATTTTAATTGCACAAGATTTAACCTATTACGGTTTAGATTTATATAAAAAACGAAACCTTGCCGAATTACTTGAAAACTTAGTAAAAGTGGAAGGTATCGAGTGGATTAGATTACACTACGCTTTCCCAACAGGATTCCCTATGGATGTGTTGGATATTATGAAGCGAGAGCCTAAAATTTGTAATTATTTAGATATACCGTTACAACATATTAGTGACGACTTATTAAAAAGCATGCGTCGTGGTACTACTAAGGAAAAAACCACAAAACTAATTCATCAGTTTAGAGCGATAGTCCCAGAAATGACTATCAGAACCACTTTAATTGTAGGTTATCCAGGCGAAACCGAAGCACATTTTGAAGAGTTAAAACAATGGGTTAAAGACATGCGTTTTGAGCGTTTAGGGTGTTTTACATATTCTCACGAAGAAAACACTCACGCTTACAACTTAGAAGACGATGTGCCACAAGAGGTTAAACAAGAGCGTGCCAACCAGATTATGGAAATCCAATCTCAGATTTCTTGGGAGCTAAATCAGGAAAAAATAGGTCAAATCTTTAATGTTGTGATTGACCGTAAAGAGGGTAACTATTTTGTAGGTAGAACCGAGTTTGATAGTCCTGACGTCGATAACGAAGTATTGATTGATGCAACAGAAACGTATTTAAAAACAGGAGAATATTACAATATTAAAATCACAGAAGCTGAAGATTTTGATTTGTATGGTGAGGTGGTTAAGTAGCAGAATTGCGTAATTTTTTACAATTTAAATTCTGTTATACTTTCATTTGTATCAAAAATATGAGGGTAATGTGCTTTTAAATTAGTTTTCATAAAATCTATTGGTACATCTTCAAAATGCCCATAGTCATCAATGTATTCCATAAACCGAGTACCTTTAGTATTGTATTGTTGTAAAAAGGAATTGTTTTCGCCATCAAAATCTAGTGGTTCAACATTAAATTTTTCGCATAAGGACTTATTAAATACTGGAGACATTTTTAACCATTTATTATTAAGATAGACATTTACCATTCCGTGAGGTGTTAATTCATTTGAACTAAATTTTTCTGTTAATTTCTCAACAGCTAAATGGTTTTTAACTTTTCCTAAATGTAATCTTGCTGGAAAATTTAAAGCCCTTAGGCAAGCGATTAAAATTATAGATTTCTCGACACAATTGCCTGTTTGCTTCTTAGCAATATAACTTGATCTGTAGTTGCTTTCTAAAAAACTTATGTTGTAAGGGTCATATTTCCAATTATCTCTTACTTTGGTATACAATCCTATAACTTTCATTTTATCAGATAAACGATCAGTTTTAAATTCGGAAATTATGTTTTGGATAGAATCATTTTCGAAGTCAAAATAATATGTTGGTTTAAGATATGTCATTAATTAATTTATGTTTCTAATTATTCACTTTTTACTATCTCTATTACTGTTCGAAGTTAGCTTAAATTAATAATAAATTCAAATTGCTAAGTCTAGATCAATTTTTCATTAATACAAACTTCCAACCACAAAAACAATTTGAGTATTAAGCCTAAAAAAGTATATTTACAAAAACTTAACAAATCATAAAATGAAAAAATCAATTTTAAAAACATTTCTAGTCTCTTGTTTCCTTGTGTTAACTGCTTGTGGTGGTGGTGGACCAGAAATTGCAACCATTAACTTTTTAGAGAGCATGTATTCTGGCGACTTTGAAACTGCTAAACAATATGCGACAACTGACACTAAATCTATGTTAACTATGCTAGAATCTTTTGGTGCTAAAGACCAATTTGCAGACAAAATGAAAGAGTCAGAAATGGAATTTGAAGTCATAGAGACTAAAATTGATGGTGATACAGCTGTTTGTAAAGTAAAAATGTCAAGTAGTGAAGATGAAAAGGATCAAGATATGCCAATTAGCCTAGTTAAAAAAGATGGCGAATGGTTGGTAGACATGAACAAAGAGTCTATGAATAAAGAAGGTATGAATGATCTTGATAAAGAAACAGGTAATCCAGATACTGATTATGATGATGAAGATTATGAAGACGAGGATGATTATGAAGAGGATGACGTAGAGTAAATGATAAAAACAACTATTAAAATACTACTATTTATAGGTGTCATTTTTTTAGGATATAAATTTTTAAAAGACGATTCAAACAGATCTTATGAATCGTCTTTTTTGTATAAACTATCCTCTAAAGAAAAGGCTAAGCTTCAAAATGGAGACATTATCCTTCGACGTGGTTATGGTTTAGTCAGTACCATGATTTTAAAAATGATGGACGAAGATTATGACGTGACACATCTAGGTATTATCATAAATCAAAACGACACGTTAAAAGTAGCACATGCCTTATCTAGTAGTGTGTCTAATCAAGATGGGTTACGCTTACAAGCGTTAGATTCGTTTGTACATAACTCGCACGACCAGACTATTTTAGTCACTAGACTAAAAAACATAGATAGTATTAATCAACAAAAAATAGTGCGTCAAATAGCGTATTACAAACAAAAAAATCTACCGTTTGACCACAGTTTTAATTATAAAGATAGTACAGAGCATTACTGCTCTGAGCTTATTTGGCGTATATATGAGCATAATCTCAATATCTTAAAGGTTTCGGATACGCTAAGTGACGAGTATAAGTACAACTCGCTTAAAACCTTTTATGACACTAATTATTTTGATGTCATTATAAATCATCAAAAAAAAGGTAAGTCCAGTTTAGACTAGTGTTATACCTTCTTCAAATTTTTACTAATCTTTTTAATAGCGCTTTCTATAGATTTTTCTGGTTCTATAATATTGTATTCTCCCCAAAAATTTGGATCGGAAAATCCCGAGGCTTGATCTTGTAAAATACTAGTAGGTCTTAAACGTTTGGTGTCTTTATTGGTCAAAAGGTTTTCGTCTATATTCCAATCGGTAATAGCCATTTCACTTTGTAAGGTATATTTACTATTAAACAAACGGTTTTTCCAATTGACTTTAAACGTTAGTAAAATATTACTGTAACCAAAATACCATTTACCGTTTTTAGTTTTGTAATTAACACGATAAGAGGCTTCTGTTGGATAGACTTTAGCCTGTCTAGGTTTTTTTCTAACAAACAGTTTAGAGGCTTCTTCACGGTTTTCAACATTTAAACTATACACAGCACTTGTTAATGCATAAGTGTTGGCATCAATGTATAATTTACCAGAATACATAGGACTAAATACGTTATTGTTTTGTTTAAAATTAACCACATAAACAAGTCTATTGTCTATCTGTGTGGAGCGATCAAAACTAAAATTGTAATCATCCATGTTGTCATCGGTAAAAATAAACTTTGGATACTTAATCACATCTGTATACAAGCTACTAAATGGACCACCTTGTAATTTTAATGCAATGGTGTCCAGTCTAGAATAATCGGTATTTTTTCTAGCTTTTATTAGTGTAATTCCATCGTTTCGGTTAGACGTGTAAGACTGCTTGTTAATAGTCACAACTGCTTCAGATAAAGAGGCGTTTTTGTTTCTTTTTTTAATGGTTTCTCTGTAAAAACCTGTCATAAATACATTTTCAGAAAAATAGTTTTCACCTTTTAAAGACAAGGTTTTGCTAACTAAAGTTCTGGCGTCTTTTGGTACCACTAAATCAATTTCAGCAAGAACTGTTGCAGCTTGCTCTAGATAAATTTTTGTATCTATAGTTTTAAATTCTGATAATGGAACATCTAATTTTTTATAACCTAAGTAGGAGATAGAAACAGAATTATCTAATAAATCTTCGGGAACTTTAAGTATAAATTCACCTTCGTTATTGGTTATGGTACTTATATTAGAGTTATTTACTGTAAGATCTGCCAACGCTAAAGCTTTAGACGTGTCTTTGTCTAATATTTTACCTTTAAATTCTTGTGTATTTTGTGCGTAACTAAATACGCCACAAATTAGAAATAAAAGTGTTAAAAATGTGTTTTTCTGTGTAAAAAATAAACGTTTCATAGCTTTATTTTATAAAGGGATTAACACATAAATTTAATCATAAATTGTCAGATTGTTGTAAGGATTTATGTTAATTTTAAGACAAACTATAGGCTAAACTGCCTTATATTTACATCAGATTTAATTGTAACTATGCCAACAGACTGTATACCTTTTAAAGATACTGGATACTTTTCTAAAATAATAATAGACTACCTTAACCAAAAGACTGAACTACAGTCGTTTTATGGTAGGTTTCCTGTATTAGAAAATTTTAAGGCTCAAATACAAGATAAGCAAAACAACTATTCTTCTAAAAATAGATCTGTTTTAGTCAAAGTTTTACAAGAGCAATACAAGTCCTTAGAGGCTTCTCAAGCAACGTTGTCTAACATTAATTTGATAGGTAAAGACACAACCTTTACAGTAACTACAGGACACCAGCTTAACTTGTTTACTGGTCCATTATACTTTTTACATAAAATAGTATCTACAATTAATCTGACCAAACAATTACAAGACACTTATCCAAACTATAATTTTGTACCTGTATATTGGATGGCTTCAGAGGATCATGATTTTGAAGAAATCAATTATTTTAATTTCAGAGGAAAAAAAATACAGTGGAACAAACAAGTTAGTGGGATTGTTGGTGATATTGAAACAGAAAGCTTAAAAGACGTTTTTGAAATAGTTTCAAAAGAACTTGGTGTTGGTAAACATGCAAACCAATTAAAGGAGTTGTTTGAAAACGCCTACTTAAAACACCAAACTCTAGCAGAAGCGACACAATATTTAGCCAATGAGTTGTTTAAAGACTATGGTTTAGTAGTCTTAGATCCTAACCATAAAGCGTTAAAAGAATTATTTGTTCCGTATTTAGAAAAAGAAGTCTTAGAGCAAGTGTCTTTTAAGGCTGTTCAAGATACTAATCAACACATTAGTCATTTGTCCAGCGATTATAAAATACAGGTTAATCCAAGAGAAATAAACTTATTTTATATCTCAAAAAACCTTCGTGAACGTATTGTTTTTGAGGATGAAAGGTATAAAGTACTTAATACTAAAGTTAGCTGGAGCAAAGCTGAAATACTAAAAGAAATTAATCAGTTCCCAGAACGATTTAGTCCTAATGTAATCTTACGTCCACTTTACCAAGAGGTTATTTTACCAAATCTATGTTATATTGGTGGAGGAGGCGAGCTAGCGTATTGGTTTCAATTAAAATCTAATTTTGAAGCTAATCAAGTTCCTTTTCCAATTTTACTTTTACGTAATTCTGTGTTGATTCAAACAGAACAACAAGCTAAAAAACTTAAAAAACTAAACATTACTAACAAAGACATCTTTTTAAAACGTGATGCGTTTATTAATAAAAAAGTGCGTCAAATATCTAATATAGATATTGATTTTTCAGAGCAAATCAATCATTTAAAAAAGCAATTTAAAGATTTGTATGCCTTAGCAGAGCAGACTGATAAATCGTTTATTGGTGCAGTAGCAGCTCAAGAAAAAAAACAAATTAACGGATTACAACATTTAGAAAAACGCTTATTAACTGCTCAAAAGCGTAAGCTTAAAGATCAGGTAGAACGTATGACAGACTTGCAAAATCAGTTATTTCCGTATGGAAGTTTGCAAGAAAGAAATACTAATTTTTCTGAATTATATTTAGAGTTTGGTCAACAATTAATACCAGAATTAATTAAACATTTAGAGCCACTTAGAGGCGAGTTTACAATAATTACTATTTAATTTAATTCTGTCAATTTAGTTGTTAAAAAGAATTAAAAAAAATCGCAAATAGTAATTCGTAAATCTAAATTCTATATACTATTTTTGCGCATGCAACACGACAAAGTACTTATTTTAGATTTCGGATCGCAATACACTCAACTTATTGCGCGTAGAGTTAGAGAGCTTAACATCTATTCAGAGATTCATCCATTTAATAAACCACCAAAAGATTTAGACCAATACAAGGCAGTTATATTGTCTGGTAGCCCAATGTCGGTTAGGTCAAAAGATGCTTTTCATCCTGATTTATCAGAAATTAGAGGTAAAAAGCCTATGCTAGCAGTATGTTATGGTGCTCAATATTTAGCCCATTTTTCTGGAGGTGAAGTCGCAGAATCAAATACAAGAGAATACGGTCGTGCAAAACTAAGTTTTGTAGAAGACAGCGACACCTTTTTAGAAGGCATCCATGAAGGAAGTCAAGTTTGGATGAGTCATAGCGATACCATTAAAATTTTACCAAAAAACGGAGTCTTATTAGCAAGCACGCACGATGTGCAAAATGCAGCCTATAAAATAGAAGGCGAAACCACGTATGCTATCCAGTTTCATCCTGAAGTGTATCACAGTACAGATGGTAAACAATTGCTAGAAAATTTCTTAGTCAAAATTGCAAATGTTAATCCAGATTGGACACCAAATGCATTTGTACAAGAAACGGTTGACGATTTAAAAGAAAAATTAGGCAACGATAAAGTAGTCCTTGGATTATCAGGTGGTGTAGACAGTTCTGTAGCTGCCATGTTATTGCATAAAGCCATCGGAAAAAACTTATATTGCATATTCGTAAACAACGGATTATTACGTAAAAACGAATTTACAGACGTCCTTGAGCAATACAAAGGTATGGGCTTAAACGTTAAGGGTGTAGATGCTTCGGCACGCTTTTTGGATGCACTAGCAGGAAAGAGCGATCCAGAAGACAAACGTAAAGCAATAGGTCGTGTGTTTATAGAGGTGTTTGATGACGAGGCGCATAGAATTGAGGATGTAAAATGGTTAGCACAAGGTACCATTTACCCAGATGTAATAGAAAGCGTAAGCGCAACAGGAGGACCAAGTGCAACAATAAAAAGTCATCATAATGTAGGTGGATTACCAGACTTTATGAAACTTAAAATAGTAGAGCCTTTAAAGGCGTTGTTTAAAGACGAAGTTAGACGTGTAGGTGCTTCTATGGACATGGATAAAACCCTTTTAGGTCGTCATCCATTTCCAGGTCCTGGTTTAGCCATCAGGATATTAGGAGACATCACAGCAGAAAAAGTACGCATCCTTCAAGAAGTAGATGCTGTGTTTATAAACGGTTTACGTGACGCAGGATTGTACGACAAGGTATGGCAAGCAGGCGCCATTTTACTACCAGTAAATAGCGTAGGCGTTATGGGAGATGAGCGTACGTACGAAAAATGTGTAGCATTAAGAGCAGTAGAAAGCACCGATGGTATGACAGCAGATTGGGTAAATTTACCCTATGAGTTTTTACAAAAAACAAGTAACGATATAATAAACAAAGTAAAAGGCGTTAATAGAGTAGTGTACGACATTAGTAGTAAACCACCAGCAACCATAGAGTGGGAGTAAAATAATAAGGGCGTTACCACAAGGGTCGGGCTTTCACTACTCGCTCTCTGCGAGGAGCTCAAACAAACCGTTCAATCCCTAACGCAACTTTAGAACGTATAAATAACATATGAAAAAAATAATATACATCCTTAGTGTAATAGTTTTATTGGGTTGTGCTTCCGCAAAAGCGCAAGACTATAAAACTCACAAAGTTAAAGTTGGCGAGACTATAGAGCAAATTGCTGCTAAATACAACGTTTCAAAATCTCAGATATATGCATTAAATCCAGATGCCAGAAAAGAGATTACACCTAACTCTGTACTTATTATCCCAAAAGCAACAACAGTTGCTGCTACACCAACAGTTAACGAAGTAAAAACTTTAGACGGTTTTAAAACTCATAAAGTAAAACGTAAAGAGACCTTGTATAGCTTATCCAAAAAGTACAATGTGTCTCAAGAAGATATTAAAAAACACAATCCAGAATTGTATGCCAATAACTTACGTAAAGGCGATAAAATAAAAATTCCGCAATACACCATAACCAAAGAGGTAGTTGCTGCAAAACCAACAACTAAAACCTATACAGTAAAACCAAAAGAAGGTAAATGGCGTATCGCATATCAATATGGAATAACAGTTCAGGATCTTGAAGATTTAAATCCAAATATGGCAGAAGTCCTACAACCAGGTGACGTAATTAATGTACCAAATTTAGAGAAGGAAGACGTTAAACAAATAGACGAGCAATACAGTTATTACACCGTTTTACCAGCAGAAGGGTTTTACAGATTAAAACTTAAAACAGGATTAACCCAAGAGCAATTAGAGCAATTAAATCCTGGGTTAGAAACTACTGGTTTAAAAGAAGGTATGGTGTTAAAAATCCCGTTTAATGCTACATTAACTGGTCAAAATCAAAACGTAGAAGGCGGTTTGGTTACTGGAGATACACTAGTATCTTCAGATTTATCTAACAGAATAACAGATAGAAGCACTAAGCATATTGCTATTATGTTGCCTTTTAAGTTGAATAAAATTGACTCAGACTCAATATACGACACAAAAAAATTGATTAAAAGTGACCCTTATATCAGTACTTCGTTAGATTTTTATTCAGGGGTTAAAATTGCATTAGACAGCTTAGCTTCTTTGGGTATCAATTTAAAAGTGGATGTGTACGATACAGAAAACAGAGAAAGTAGAGTAGCGTCTTTATTACGTTCTAATTCTTTTGATGATGTAGATGTGGTTATTGGACCTGTGATGCCAAAACTATTTAATACAGCTGCAGCTGCTTTAAAAAGTAAAAATATTCCGTTAGTATCTCCAATTACTAAAACAGTAAATTTAGGCGACAACGTGTTTCAATCTAGACCAGCAGAAAAACTATTACAAGAAAAAATTATCAATTATTTTAAAGCAGATAGCACGTCACACTTTATAATTGTCTCAGACATGAAAAATAAAGCAACTGCAGATCTACTTAAAAAAACTTTTCCTAGAGCCTCTTTGGTCATGTCAAGAAAAGTAAGCAAAACAGGAGAGGACGCTTACTATATTTTAGACCAAGACATAGTTAATGTGTTAAAACCAGGTAAAAACGTTGTGTTTTTAGAGACTGCTAACGCTGGATTTGTGTCTAATGTGTCTAGCATATTAAATTCAAAAATTAATGCAATAACTTCAGTTGTTTTAGCAACAACAGACAAAACCAGAGCTTTTGAAGATGATGAGGTTAGAAACACCCATTTATCTAATTTAAGTTTTACCTATGCGTCAATAAATAAATCGTTTAGCGAGGACGAAAGCAATAGCTTTAATAAGCGCTACATGGATTTATATAAAGAGTCTCCAAATCCTTATGCTGTAAGAGGATTTGATTTAACTATGGATGTAGTGTTGCGTTTAGTGACCTCAGAAGACTTATACCTATCAGTTATCGAGTCGCCTCTAACCAGTTATGTAGAAAATAAATTTGCCTACAAAAAGAAATTATTTGGAGGTTATTATAACGATACTGTGTACTTAGTCAAGTATCAAGATTTAAAAATTGTTGAAGTAAAACAATAAAAATCAGTATCTTAACGTTGTTTTAGGAGCTTTTAATTATGCTAAAGTATATAGTCATATTCGCTGGATGTTTTTTGTTGCAAAGTGATGCAATGGAAGAATTGTCATGGAGCGAACATTACAGACTAACCTGGAACGATTTTAAAGGGCAACCCAATCTAGATACAGATGCAGTAGCAGTAACTGCTTCTGGTATTACTTTTAGCTATTCCATTAAACAAAGCAATAAAAAAGTAGTAGGCTTTAAAACATTAGTTAAAGCTTTCTTTTATCCAGAACACTCGTGGTGTAAAGCGGATCAAGTGGATGCTCATGTATTAGGACACGAGCAATTGCATTTTGATATAACCGAGTTGCATGCTAGACTATTTAGACAACGTATAGCTAAATTAAAACCGCATGACAACTTAGCGCAAACTCTTCAAGAATTACATAAAACTATAGAAGACGATCTAGCTAATATGCAACAGACTTATGATGCAGAAAGTAATTTTTCAATAGATGAAGTAGGTCAACAAAAATGGAAAGATAGTATCGCTTTTAGACTAAAAGCGACAGAAAAATTTAAATCCAGAGGATAGTGCAACTACAACCTGATAGGGACTTTTTAGTCCAATTGGCGCACACCAAAATGCCTTACGGAAAATACAAAGACCGATTTTTAATAGACTTACCAGAGTATTATGTGGTGTGGTATCACAATAAAGGCTTCCCAAAAGGAAAATTAGGTGATATGCTAGAGACCGTATACACGCTTAAAGTTAATGGTTTGGAAGAATTAATTAGGACCATTAAAAAGCAATACCCTAAATAAGGGATACTTATCAAGTGTCTCAAATAATTATCATAATAAAGCTTTATAACTATTATTAATTAGGAATAGCCATAGTTTGACTAGCTATAAGATAACATGATCCATTGATTTCAGCATAAGTTCTTAAAAAATGATAGGTCGTTGGACTAGGACCTCGATCTATAATGGTATAACCACTTACAATAGCTGTTTTTTCATAAATAACAACTTTAACATCTTTAGAATTTCGGGATTTTGTTTCTGTATTGTTAGTATCAATATATCTTTTAATCCTTTCTAACACAACTTCTTTATTATCAATGGTATTAGCATGATTATGGATCCAAATAAATTGATCTGCCAATAAAGAGTCAATAAAATCTAAATCTAATTCTAACTGAGCTTTTTCCCATGAAGCATCTAACTCTTTAATATGCTCAATGTTCAAACAATTTTCTTCAGTACAACCGGATAAAAAAACCATAGTTAGAGTAAGTATAAAAAATCTAATGACTATAATTTTTCTCGGATTGCAAAGTTTGTTAAAAAACATAAGAATTAATATTAAAACAAGTTAAGAACACTCAAACTATATTTGAATTCAAGCTAATTTATATGAAAAAAACGATATTATCAAGGTTATTAGTCGTTTATATAGACACAACAGATAACCAAAAATAAACCTTTAAACAAGCCTTGATTTCAACTAAAAATCATAAATTTGCAAGCGTTTAACAACGCAACATGACACCAGAAACTAAGTACATATTTGTAACAGGAGGCGTAACCTCGTCACTAGGAAAAGGAATCATTGCAGCCTCTTTGGCTAAGCTACTTCAAGCACAAGGTTACAGGACCACTATCCAAAAATTAGACCCTTACATTAACGTAGATCCAGGAACCTTAAATCCGTATGAGCATGGCGAATGTTATGTCACTGACGATGGTGCAGAAACCGACTTAGACTTAGGGCATTACGAGCGTTTTTTAAATGTACCAACCAGTCAAGCTAACAATGTAACCACTGGACGTATCTACCAAAGCGTGATTAATCGTGAGCGTAAAGGCGAGTTTTTAGGTAAAACCGTTCAGGTAATTCCACACATTACAGACGAAATAAAAAACAGAATTCAAATTCTTGGTAATTCTGGAGACTATGATATAGTTATCACAGAAATTGGTGGAACTGTAGGTGATATCGAGTCGTTACCATACATTGAAGCAGTAAGACAATTAAAATGGGATTTAGGAGATAATAATGCATTAGTCATACATTTAACTTTAATTCCTTACCTCACTGCTGCAGGAGAATTAAAAACAAAACCAACCCAACATAGCGTTAAAACTTTAATGGAAAGTGGTGTACAAGCAGATATTTTAGTGTGTCGTACAGAGCACGAACTACCAAGCGATTTAAAGCGTAAGCTAGCACTATTTTGTAATGTGCGCGAGGAAGCGATCATCCAGTCTATTGATGCCTCAACCATTTATGATGTGCCAAATTTAATGTTAGAAGAACAATTGGATAAAGTGGTGTTAAAAAAGCTAGCATTACACAGTGATGTGCCAGATTTAACACGTTGGAATCAGTTTTTAAAACGTCATAAAAATCCAAAATCAGAAATCACTATAGGATTAATTGGTAAGTATGTCGAGTTGCAAGATTCTTATAAATCTATATTAGAATCATTTATTCATGCTGGAGCAGAAAATGAAGTTAAAGTTAATGTAGAGTCTGTCCATTCAGAATATTTAAATGAAGATAATATCAAAATGAAATTATCCCATTTAGACGGAGTGTTAGTAGCACCAGGCTTTGGAGAACGTGGTATTGAGGGAAAAATAGATGCTATTAGATTTGTACGTGAAAATAACATTCCTTTTTTAGGGATTTGTTTAGGAATGCAAATGGCTGTTATTGAGTTTTGTCGTAACGTATTAGGTCTTGAAGATGCAAATTCTACAGAGATGAACCCAAAAACCAAACATCCAGTAATAGATATTATGGAGGATCAAAAATCTATTACAGAAATGGGTGGAACCATGCGTTTAGGAGCTTGGGATTGTCACATAGAAAAAGACTCTATTGCCTATAAAGTGTATCAATCACAAGATATAAAAGAGCGTCATAGACACAGATACGAGTTTAACAGTAACTATAAAGACCAGATTGAAGCTGCAGGCTTAAAAGCAACAGGTTATAATCCAGAAACCAAACTTGTAGAAATTATTGAAAATCCAGCACATCCTTGGTTTGTTGGTGTACAATATCATCCAGAATATAAAAGTACAGTTGCCAATCCACACCCTTTATTTGTGGCTTTTGTAAAGGCAAGTTTAAAACACAGTAATAAAAAATAAGTGTCAATTTGACACCAATTTAAAAGTGGTCGTATATTTGACTAATTAATTATTCCTTTAAAAAAGTAAGAGGAACCAAATAATATGGAAGAAAAAAAGCTAGACACAAACTCGATAATAGGATTTGTTTTAATCTTTGGTATTTTATTATTTATGATGTGGCAAAATAAGCCAACTCCTGAAGAATTAAAAGCTCAAGAAGCAGAAAAGCAAGCACAAATTGAAGCTCAAAAAAAAGCGGAAGCCGAAAAATTACCTGAAACTAAAGTCACTACAGCTTTAGATTATTCTAAGCCAAAAGATTCAAATGCAGTGGCTGAGCTACAATCTAAAATTGGTGATTTTGCTTATTCTGCTGCTTCATCAACGTTTTCTGAAGATGAGGTAACTGTTGAAAATGAAGTGTTAAAACTAAAATTTCATACCAAAGGTGGTCATTTATCAGAGGTTAAATTAAAGCAATTTGTCGATTTTGATTCTATTCCAATTCATCTGGTAAAAAATGGAAATGCGGTTTTTAACATCAACTTTCAAACTACAGATAATCGTACGTTAAATACTAAAGATTTATACTTTCAGCCAACAGTTACTAAAAGTGGAGACTATACCATAGTATCAATGAAACTTAAGACTGCAGAAGATAAATATTTAGAATACAAATACATAATTAAACCTAATGAGTATATGATAGATTTTACTATCCAATCTCAAGGTTTAGAAAGTGCAATTAATACGTCTAATCCTATTCATTTAGATTGGACACAAAAAGCTTACAGACACGATCAAAGCATCAGTTACGAGAATAGATATACGCGTTTAACTTACCAAATGGATGGTGGAGATGTAGATAAACTCTCTCAAATGGGTGACGATGACGAGATAGAAGAGAATGTAGATTGGCTGTCCTACAGACAACACTTTTTTAGTTCAATTTTAGTTACAGATAAGCCTTTTAAAGAAGTTGCCATCACGTCTAAAAACTTGGTAGAAGATGAAGCTAAAGACTCCATTTTTACTAAGCAGTTTTCAACCAAAACAGCGTTGGCGTTAAATGGTGCCAAAATCAACAATAACTTAAAGTTGTATTATGGACCAACAGATAGCGAAATTTTAAAACAATACGACAATAATTTAGTAGAAAGTATCCCATTTGGATGGGGAATTTTCGGCTGGATAAACAAGTTTTTATTTATTCCTTTGTTTAATGGATTAAGCTCGTTTTTACCTTACGGTATTGCCATTATTGTAATGACTGTTTTAATAAAATTAGCAATGAGTTTTGTGCAATACAAGCAGTATTTGTCGCAAATGAAGCTAAAAGTTTTAAAGCCAGAATTGGATGCAATTAGAGAAAAGTATAAAGACAATAAATTAAAAGCACAACAAGAAACTATGGCGTTGCAAAATAAAGCAGGAGCAAGTCCTTTAGCAGGATGTTTACCAGCTTTAATCCAGATGCCAGTGTTTTACGCCTTATTTATGTTTTTCCCTACTGCTTTTGCTTTAAGACAGAAAAAGTTTTTATGGGCAGATGATTTATCGTCATACGATGTGGTTGCAGAATTACCGTTTAACATTCCGTTATATGGTGATCACGTAAGTTTGTTTCCAATACTTGCAGCAATAGCTATTTTCTTTTATATGAAGTTAACCACTGGTCAAAACCAGATGTCGGCTCCTAAACAAGAAGGAATGCCAGATATGGCTAAAATGATGAAGTACATGATTTATTTTGCACCAATCATGATGCTTATTTTCTTTAACCAATATGCTTCAGGTTTAAGTTTATATTACTTTATTTCTAACTTAATTAGTATCGGAATTTTATTAGTAATCAAAAACTTTATTTTAGATGAAGAGAAGATTCATGCTAATATTCAAGTACAAAAAGCGAAGCCTAAAAAAGAAAATAAGTTCCAAAAACGAATGAAAGAGATGATGGAACAAGCAGAAAAGCAAAAACAAATGCAACAAAAAAATAAAAGAAAATAAACTCTTTTAATTTATAGTTAAATGAAGCTGTCTACTTTAATTTTAGTTTGGCAGCTTTTTTGTTATAACAAATACAATTAAATAACGTTAAGCCATCAGGCAGGATTTCCGCGAAAGCGATATAATACTATTTTATAATGAAAAAAATACACCTAGCGCTACTATTTATATTTGTCACTAGTGGGTTATTGGCACAGGATATTAACCAGTTTGACGCTAATGGACAACGTCATGGTAAATGGAAAAAGAATTTTGAAAACACCAAAGTGGTAAGGTATGAAGGCGAATTTGATCATGGAAAAGAAATAGGTACTTTCAAATTTTATAAAAATATTGATGGTAAAGCTGTGCTAACTGCAACTAAAGTTTTTAATAAAGATACTAATGAAGCCTATGTCACTTTTTTAGCTAGTACCGGAAAAAAAATTAGCGAAGGTAAGATGCTAGGAAGGGATTATATTGGTAAATGGGTGATTTATCATAAAAATGCTGATCAAGTCATGACGGAGGAGTATTATAACGATAAAGGCAAATTAGAAGGCGAACGAAAAGTTTATTATTTAAGCGGTCAGGTAGCAGAAAAAGCTTACTATAAAAATGGTTTGTTAGATGGAGAATCTACTTGGTACACAGAAAATGGAAACCTTATTAAAATAATTACTTACAAAGCAGATAAATTTCATGGTGCCTATAAAACATACAATAAAGAAGGACTTATAGCTACAGAAGGACAGTATAGAGATGATGTAAAATGCTGTGTGTGGAAAAGGTATAAGGATGGTGTGTTGGTAGAAGAGAAAGATTTAGATAAAAAAAGACAGTAAATAACTAAAATAGCACATATTAAAAAACGCCTTGAGAAATCAAGGCGCTTTTTGTTAATCTAGATTAATGTGTCTATTAATCAAAGGGAAAGCAATTGTTTAACATTAATCTAAATCATGATTAAAAAACTAACTAATATAAATTCTTCTTATGGTCTGATAACTCTATCTACCACATGTACTACTCCATTAACAGCTTGAATATCGACTAAAGACGTTACGATATTAATAACTCTATTTAAAGGATCTGTTATAGTAAAGTTACTTGTATCTACATCTATTGTACCACCTAAAGTAGTAACTGGTCCTGTCATTAATCCACTAGATTGTACATTTCCAGATACAATATGTATATTTAATACTGCTTCTACTGTTGCAGGATCAATATCTCCTAGTTCTGTCATACCGCTTGGATCTAATTCCAATAATAATGCATCAAATGCATCGTTTGTTGGAGTAAATACTGTTAGTGGTCCTGATTGAGCATCAGCTAAAGTTGACACAAACATTGGTGATGGCGTTTGAGAGTCAGCAGATCCTAAAGCAGTAACTAAATCTTCTAGAGCAGGATTTGTGGTTGCAAATGTTGCTAAGGTTGGCAAATCAATTACAGCATCAACAACGTGTACAATACCATTAGAAGTTGAAATATCAGCAATATCAACATCAGCGTACCCATTAAAAGTTACGCCAGACGTACCATCCCAGTATAGACTTAAGTTTGTGTTGTTTGGTCCAGAAGCTAAAGTGGTAGTATATCCTGCAGATCCAGCTAAATCTGTTGATAAAATGTTTGCTCCATCTATAACATGATTTAGTAAAATTTGTGTCAATACATCGTTTGGTACATCAGATAAAGATGCAAATCCTTTAGCTGCTAAAAATGCAGTGAAGGCATCATTAGTTGGTGCTAAAACAGTTCTGCTTCCGTCAGCAGATAATGCGTCTACAAGTCCTGCTTGTACAACAGCTTCTACTAGAATACTTAAACTAGGTGTAGCTTGAGCAGTAGCTACAATATTTAATTGTTGTGGCATTGGTTGTTGTGTCGCGTCGTCATCGTCGCTACAAGACCATAATACAAAGGTCGCTAAAAATAAAAGTGATAATTTTTGGATTGTTTTCATAATAATACTTTTTATAAGTTTGTTTAACAAATTTATTGAAAGATTAAACAAAGTATTATAAGGAATTGTTAATTTTTTTTAATTAACTGTTTGTTAACACATTAAGTTCTGTTTTCAATTGCCTATAATTATGTTTTAATTTTTAAGAAAGACTTATCTTTGTGCTCTATTTTAAAAACATGAAAAAAAGAGTCATTGTAGGATTGTCAGGAGGAGTAGATTCTAGCGTTGCTGCTTATTTATTAAAAGAGCAAGGTTATGAAGTTATTGGATTATTTATGAAAAATTGGCACGACGATTCTGTAACCATATCAGACGAATGTCCTTGGCTTGATGATAGTAATGATGCTATGTTAGTCGCAAATAAACTAGGAATTCCGTTTCAAACAGTAGATTTAAGCGAGCAGTATAAAGAGCGTATCGTAGATTATATGTTTGACGAATATGAAAAAGGACGTACACCTAATCCTGATGTACTTTGTAATAGAGAAATCAAGTTTGATGTATTTATGAAAATTGCATTAGACCTTGGTGCAGATTATGTTGCAACAGGACATTACTGCAGAAAAAACACCATAATAAAAGATGGACAAGAGATTCATCAATTACTAGCTGGAAAAGATACAAATAAAGACCAGTCTTATTTTTTATGTCAATTATCACAACAACAATTAGCTAAAGCATTGTTTCCAGTGGGTGAATTGCTAAAACCAGAAGTTAGAGCAATTGCTAAACAACAAGACTTAACCACTGCAGAAAAAAAAGACTCTCAAGGGTTATGCTTTATTGGAAAAGTAAGATTACCAGAATTTTTACAACAACAACTAAAACCTAAAGAAGGAGTTATTGTAGAAATACCTAAAGACCTACCGTTTTACAATGAAACACCTCCTGGTTTTGTTTCTAAATTAGAAGAATTACAATACAATTCCAGAAAACCAATTTATTCTGTTAAGCAAGGTAAAGTTATGGGTAAACATCAAGGAGCTCATTACTTTACTAAAGGACAACGTAAAGGTTTAGCAGTTGGCGGAACAGTAGAACCTTTATTTGTTATTGATACAGACGTTAAAGAAAACGTGATTTATACGGGTCAAGGTGCAGCGCATCCAGGATTGTACAAAAACACGTTGTTTGTGTCTAATGACGAGTTACATTGGGTTAGAGAAGATTTAGCTTTACAAACAGGAGAAAATTTATCTGTTTTAGCACGAATTAGATATCGTCAAGTACTCCAAAATGCAACATTATATAAAGTTGAAGATGGTTTATATGTACAGTTTGAACAACCTCAATCTGCTATTACCGAAGGGCAATTTGTAGCTTGGTATTTAGATGAAGAATTAGTAGGTTCTGGTGTAATTTCTTAACTTGCAGTAGCAAAAGGTTACTGTCATGAAAAAGCTGCTCCTAGTATTTATATTCATCTATTCTTCAATAGGTTTATCACAAGAACATGCTTGGGTATATCTAACAGATAAGCCTAACAGTAGTTCGGCTTTAGCTAATCCTAATTCAATTTTAACACAAAAGGCTCTAGACCGTAAAGCAGCACACAATGTTGCTGTAGATTTTAGAGATGTTCCGGTGGACGAAAGTTACATTACTGCTATAAAATCGCAACCTGGTGTGTCCGTTATGGCTAAATCTAAATGGTTTAATGCGTTGCATGTTGTAGGCGATCCAGCAGATATCAATGCATTAAGTACAGTTACTGTAAATGGTAATATAATTGTCAGTTCTATCGATTTTGCAGACGATAATCTAAATACCAGAACCAGTCAAAATCAAGATAAACATGAGGTAGAAGCCAGTTTAACTACGTTTAATTATGGTAGTGCTGCCAACCAAATTGAAATGATTAATGGTGACGATTTGCACCAACATCCAGACAGCTATACAGGAACAGGTATGACAATTGCTGTCCTAGATGCAGGATTCCCAGATGTGGATACCATGAATGGGTTTCAGCGTTTAAGAGATGCTGGTGGAATTTTAGGTGGTTATGATTTTGTTGATAGAACAAGTGATGTGTATATCTACCAAGGAAATTCTCATGGGACTTGGGTACTTAGTGATATGGCAGGTTTTATTCAAGATCAATTTGTCGGAACTGCTCCTGATGCAAACTATTATTTATTCAGAACAGAAAACGCAGCATCAGAAACACCTTTAGAGGAAAGCTTATGGGTAGAAGCTGCAGAACGTGCAGATAGTTTAGGTGTTGATGTTATTAACTCGTCTTTAGGCTACACAACGTATGATAACCCAAATTATAGCTATACACCAGCAGATATGGATGGTAATACTGCTTACATTACCAAAGGAGCAAACATCGCTTTCGAAAAAGGTATTTTAGTAGTAAATTCTGCAGGAAATTCTGGTGGAGGAAGCTGGCAAATTGTTGGCGCTCCAGCTGATGCAGCAGGTGTGTTTAGTGTTGGTGCAGTAAAACCAGATGGGACGTATGCATCTTTCAGTTCTCAAGGAAATAGTACGCAACCCACTCAAAAACCAGACGTGGTGGCTCAAGGTCAAGCTAGTTACGTAATCCTGAATAATGATACAATTACTACCTTAAATGGTACCTCGTTTAGCGCACCAATATTGGCTGGTGGCATCGTGTGTTTATGGCAAGCGTTACCAACTTTGTCTAATGCTGAAATTATGCAATTGGTCAGAGAATCAGCGTCGCAATACAACGCACCAGATAATTTATTAGGTTACGGAATACCAGATTTGTCCATTGCTTTGGCACAAGGTTTATCCATAGTCGAGTTTCAAAATCAAAATACAACTTTAAAAATATATCCTAATCCAGTTAAAAATCAATTAACTTTTGAAATCCCTAGCCAATATGAACAAGCTTCGGTTAAAATTTACGATATCTTAGGAAAAAAAGTCATTGAAACCACAGTCACTTCAATGCAACAAAACATTAATACTGCTACTTTAGCTAAAGGTGTGTATTTAGTAAAAATTGAAGCAAACGACTTATCATTAACCAAAAAAATTATTAAAAATTAAGTGTGATTGTCGCCTCAAGCGTAGTCAATGTGCTTTCAAACAATAAAACAAAACCAATGTCACACGGAGCTTGTCGAAGTGTCTTAATAATAAAATATGCCAAATAAAATTACCCAACTCTTCAATATTAAATACCCAATTATTCAAGCAGGAATGATTTGGAATAGCGGATGGAGACTTGCATCTGCTGCAAGTAATTCTGGAATTTTAGGATTAATAGGTGCAGGTAGTATGTATCCAGATGTGTTACGCGAGCACATCCAAAAATGTAAACAGGCAACCAACAAACCCTTTGGTGTTAATGTCCCAATGTTGTATCCAAACATTGAAGAGATTATGAACATTATTGTAGAAGAAGGTGTAAAAATTGTGTTTACTTCTGCAGGAAACCCTAAAACATGGACCAAATGGTTACAAGAGAAAGGAATTACAGTAGTGCATGTGGTTAGTAGTGTTAAGTTTGCTTTAAAAGCACAAGATGCAGGCGTGGATGCTGTAGTAGCTGAAGGTTTTGAAGCTGGAGGACACAATGGTCGTGACGAAACTACAACACTAACCTTAATACCTATGGTACGCGAGCAGTTACAAACCCCATTAATTGCTGCTGGAGGTATTGCAACAGGAAAAGCTATGTTAGCGTGTATGGTTTTAGGTGCAGATGGCGTACAAGTGGGAAGTAGATTTGTAGCCAGTACAGAAAGTAGCGCACATCAAGCCTTTAAACAAGTAGTTGTGGATGCAAAAGAGGGCGATACACAATTAACCTTAAAAGAATTAGCGCCAGTTAGACTCATAAAAAATAAGTTTTATCAACAAGTTGAAGACTTGTATAAAACAGGACCAACACCAGAACAACTTAAAGAATTATTAGGTCGTGCACGCGCCAAAAAAGGGATGTTTGAAGGTGATTTGGAGGAAGGTGAATTAGAAATTGGTCAAATTGCAGGATTAATTCATGACATTAAACCTGTTGCAGAGATTGTAAAGGATATGGTGGAGGAGTTTGAGGAGGCTAAGAATGGAGTGATTAATCTTTAATACATTTAATGGTAATTTTCCATTAAAAAATCTACTCAAAACTACTACTTTTGCCAAATGGTTTTATCCCAATACACAAAAGAGTTTAAATACAATTGGCAACTTGCAGCTCCTGTTATGCTTGGTATGTTGGGACATACTTTTGTAAGTTTTGTGGACAATATTATGGTTGGGCAATTAGGTACAGCAGAGCTAGCTGCTGTGTCTTTAGGGAATAGTTTTATGTTTATTGCTATGTCCATTGGTATTGGTTTTAGTACTGCAATCACACCTTTAGTGGCAGAAGCAGATGGCGCAGACGATTTTGCTAAAGGCAAATCGGCTTTTAAACACGGACTGTTTTTATGTACTGTTTTAGGTGTGTTATTATTTTTACTCGTCTTTTTTGCTAAACCATTAATGTACTTAATGAAGCAACCGGTTGAGGTGGTCCAATTAGCAATTCCGTATTTAGATTTAGTAGCGTTTTCGTTAATACCTTTAATTGTTTTTCAAGGGTTTAAACAATTTAGTGATGGATTGTCATTAACCAAATATCCTATGTATGCTACAATTGTAGCTAACCTAGTTAATGTTGGATTAAACTACTTGTTAATCTTTGGTAAGTTTGGTTTCCCAGAATTAGGTATTGTTGGCGCAGCTTACGGGACTTTAGCTTCTCGTTTTATAATGGTCGCTTATTTGTGGTGGTTGCTTAAAGGTCGCGAAAAATCTAAAGCCTATGTTACCAACATCAAATTTTTTGTATTAAATAAATTAATGTTAAACAAAATAATAGGTCTTGGAATGCCAAGTGCTATGCAAATGTTTTTTGAGGTTGCTATTTTTACAGCTGCTATTTGGTTAAGTGGTTTATTAGGTAAAAATCCTCAAGCAGCTAATCAAATTGCATTAAATTTAAGCTCAATGACCTTTATGGTCGCAATGGGATTAAGTGTTGCTTCCATGATTAGAGTAGGAAATCAAAAAGGACTACAGCAGTATTTTGAGTTACGCAGAATAGCAGTATCGTTGTTTTTAATGGGCTTTGTGTTTGCTGTTATTTTTGCGTCGTTATTCTTAATATTTAATCAGTTTTTACCACGAATTTATGTCGATTTTGACGATGTTATCAACTTTACAGACAATATGGAAGTGGTCACCATTGCGTCTCAATTATTAATTGCAGCTGCTATTTTTCAAATAAGTGATAGCTTACAAGTTATAGTTTTGGGTGCTTTACGTGGATTGCAAGATGTTAAAATACCTACGGTTATAACCTTTATTTCTTATTGGTTAATTGGGTTTCCAGTCAGTTGGTATTTAGGTAAAGAAGATGCTTATGGCAGCTTTGGTATTTGGCTAGGATTATTAGCAGGATTGTCATCTGCAGCAATTTTATTATTTATAAGGTTTAATTATCTCACAAAAAAGCTCATAAATGAAAGTGCCTAAAGTTTGGAGTGCCTAAAGTATTTAAAATTGAAAGTGTCAAAAGTTTATAAACAGATAAAATTATGACGAATAAGGAGTTTGCTGAAGTTTTAGAAAAAAGAACCATTGCATTTGCCATTCAAATTCTAAAATTTTCAAGTAGCTTACCTAGTACAACAGAATCTTTAGTTCTAAGACATCAGCTTTCAAAATCTGGTACTAGTATAGGCGCTAATTATAGAGAAGCCAATAGAAGTAGAAGTCCAAAGGATTTTAAAAATAAAATCAGTATAAGTTTAGCAGAAGCTAGTGAAACAGATTATTGGCTGGAGATTATTGAAGAAATGAACTTGGTTAACAATCCAAATATTTCTAAAATGAGAATAGAAGCCAAAGAACTTTTAGCTATTTTTACATCCATAGTAAGTAAACTTTAAATACTTTTTAACTTTAGACACTTATAACTTAAATGGAACTACCAAAATACATACTAGGCGATAATACAGATTTTCCAAACGCAATTTTTGTTATTCATACAGAGTTTCCTAGATTTATAATCAATTTAGAAGATGATGACGTAGAATGGTTTGAAGATTTTGACCAGCATGACGAAAAAGAGCTAGAAATGGAAATGGAAAATTTAATTAAAGAAGCTACTGCATTTTATGATAGGGAAGTAGCTAGATACGAAGAATAATTACATGTTAGACCAATTAGTACAATACGATAAAGAACTCTTTTTATTTTTAAACAATTTAGGATCTACCACTTGGGATGGTTTTTGGTTATTTTATACCGATAAAATTCACTGGGTTCCTCTATATGCTGTCCTAGCAGTGTTAATGTACAAACGTTTAAATACTAAAATGTTTGTTTTAACCTTAGTGGTTATTGCTTTAATGATTTTGTTTACAGACCAAATCACTAACTTATTTAAAAATGTTATTGTAAAACGTCATAGACCGTGTCATGAAGACGAGTTAGTACAAGCCATGCGATTGCTTAAATCTTGGTGTGGTGGTCAATATGGATATTTTTCTGGACACTCTAGTAATAGTATGGCTGTTGCCATATTCTCTGGATTAATGCTAAGATATAAATACAAGTATTTAATTTTTATCCTAATAGTTTGGGCTATGGCAATGGGTTATAGTAGAGTGTACATTGGTGTACATTATCCTTTAGATATTTTAACAGGAATGATCTTTGGTGGGTTATCTGGATGGATGTTTTACAAGTTAGACAAGTACCTGCAATCTAGATTTCAGTTAAAATAAGTTATTTCTTTTTAAACAAATAATAGTTGCTAATCAGCCTCTCTTTATACTGTTTACTACCTGGTTCACTTTCGTTTAAGTCGTAAGTATCTAGTTTTTCAATGTTGTAATTTTCAATCAATACCGCTTGATCTTCTGGACTAATTCCGTTTGCTAAAACACCAAATTCAGTCTCTAACGGAAATTTGTAAGTAGTCTCTCCAATCTTTATTTGCGGAATCTTTTCACCATACTGCCAAATGGTTTCTGGTGGCACATAATTAAACGCATACACTTTTAGGTCACGTTGTTTGTTATCTTTTAATAATGTTGAAACTGGGTTAAAGTTTTCACTTGTAAATCCTTTAAAAACAGGTAATCCAAACAAAAAAAGAGCTCCAAAAAAAGTAATGGTTAACAAAAACACGTGTTTTATTTCTTTTTTAATTAATTGAAGAAGAATTGCCAGTCCTAAAGCAAAAACGACTACAGAAAATAAAATGAACGGTAATAACACCTCATGTAATTCTGCTTTAAATTGAAAGTACAACATCAAAGGTGCAACCAAACCAATTAAAGCAATCAATCCAAAATTGAAATACACAGGAATCGTCTCGCGTTTATCTTTTAGTGTTTTAAATTTTCTGATTAAATACTCGATATAAAAACCAATATTTAAGGCTAACGGAATTAAAACAGGCATCAAATAACGTGACTTTTTCTCTGGAATAATTGATAATAAAATTACAGCAAAAATAGTCCACAAAAACGTGAATTTATAAGCTTTATAATGTATGGCTCTACGCTTTAAATAAGGATACAATAAACTAATAAATGCAGGAATAGTCCACAAACCACTTTGTGTAAAAAAGCTCCAATAGTAATAAAATGGTCTTACGTTATAGCTAGTCCAGTTCCCTGTTTCTCTACTTGTAATGGCTGTAAACGTTTCTGGATCTTGTAAACGTACATACAAATACCACCAACCACCAACAACAATTCCCAAAATTAAAATAACAACAATTGGTGCTACTTTTGCTTTAATATTTTGGTATTTAAAGCTAAAACCATAGGCTAATAAAAACGGTAGAAGCAATGCGTAAAAACTTACAGGTCCTTTGCTTAAAATAGAGCAGCCAATAGCAACACCAGCAATAATAACGTGTTTCCAATGGATATTTTTGGACTTAAACAACTTGTATAAATGGTATATCGCAACCATCATAAAACCATGAGTAAAAATATCCCAAGGTGCTTCAATAGTAATCCCAATTACGTAAAACGAGGTTATTAAAATTAAAGTATTAATAATACTATGTGCTCTGCTTTTTAATACCGATTTTGATAATTTAAAGCAATATGCTGCCAAAACCATAATCATAAGTATAGCTGGTAAACGCATTCCAAATACACTATTTACGCCAAATACTAAACCAGAAATTGCTGTCAACCAAGTTGGTAAAGGTGGTTTTTCGTAACGTGCTTCACCATTCATGGTAGTTAATAACCAGTTGTTATCCTGAATCATTTCTCTTGCAGTAATAAAATTACGCGCTTCCATTATAGTAACTTGGATAGTCTCCAGGTTTGGTAATAGCATAATGGCTATAATCAAACAAATAATAAGTAGCGGATATTTTTTAAACGATTTAGGCATTCTGCTGTTTTAAGATTAACAAATTGCGGATATAAATAATGGCTCCTAACGAGTGTCCAACAAGCAACACATAATCCACTCTAAAAATAGCGTAGGTCAATATTAGCAACGACCCAACTAAGCTTAATGCCCAAAACCCAAAGGGTAATGAGGATTTTTTATGTTTTTCAGAATACATCCATTGGTACACAAAGCGTAAGGTAAATACAATTTGAGAGATAATTCCTAGTACTAATAACCATAACGGAATAGCTTCGTTTTTAAACAACCTAACCGTATCAATTTCATTATTGTTAAAGTAAAAAATCGTAATAAAAACAGGCATAAATAACAAAATCCATCGCATAACTGCAGGACATGTTTTCCATTGGTTTTGTAGCTGTAAATTTCTAATATAAATGTAATAGGTTAAGCCTTGACCTAACATAATTGCAAAATCATCACGCAAATACCCATAAATAAATAACAAAAAAGAAGCCACTAAACTAAGTGTCCAAAATAAGGTTGGTGTAATAACGCGCTTCTGTTTTTCGCTAGTTAACCACTGGATAATTAAGCGAGAAGAAAATAAAATTTGCGCCAGAAATCCAATACTAAGTACAATCCAATTACTCATTATTTTGTTTTGGCTACGTCGTAGTTAATATACTTTTTTTTCATCCACAGATAGGCAAAACAATCTAACAAAGGACCTAATAATCTGTTCCACAATCCAAATTTAGCTTCGCCAGCAACACGCGGAAAATGTTGTACAGGTATCTGCTTTATTTTACCGTTTTGTAATAAAATCATAGAAGGTAAAAATCGGTGAAGTCCTTTAAACATTGGGATGCGTTTAGCATAGTCTGTTTTAATTACTTTTAATGGACAACCTGTATCGTCCATTCCGTCTTTGGTAAATGCACGTCTAATTCCGTTTGCAATTTTAGACGACATATTTTTAACAAAACTATCCTTACGGTTAGCGCGTACACCAGTTACTAAATCATATTCGCCAATATGTTCTAACAGTAAATTAAAATCTTCTGGTGCAGTTTGTAAGTCAGAGTCTATATAGCCTACCAACTCGGTTTGCGTATAATCAAAACCTGCTTTAATAGCAGCACTCAACCCTCTATTGTCCTTAAATAAAATGTAATCAAACGCATCATTTCTGTCGCAAATGGTTTCAATTAATGCTTGACTATTGTCTTTGGACCCATCGTTTACAAATAACACTTTAGTCGTTTTAGTCGCTATTTTGGTATAAGCCAAAAGCTCTTTTTCAACTCTAAGTAAATTATCCTCTTCATTATAAACAGGAACAACAATGGTAAATTGGTAGTTCATAAACCTCTTTTAATGCTACAAATGTATTGTTTTTTATAGAATTGAAATTACTATCGAAAAAAAATCTGTTTCTTTGTATTACAGAATAGCACTTATGAAAATATTAGTTACTGGAGCAGTAGGTTTTATAGGCTCTCACACTTGCGAGCGATTACACAAATTAGGTCACGAGGTTGTTGGTTTAGACAATTTTAACGACTATTATAGCTTGACGCTGAAAACCTTAAACGAAAAAGCATTATTAGAAAAAGGAATAACAGTGATAAAATCTGATTTAAGAGATCCAGATTTTGCTGAAGCTTTGCCAAAAGACATCAACTACATTTTTCATTTTGCTGCACAACCAGGTATTTCTGCAACTTCTACCTTTGAAGACTATTTTACCAATAATATTATAGCTACCAAAAACCTAATTGACTATGCTTTGCAATGCAAAGACTTAAAGTTATTTGTAAATATTGGAACATCATCTATTTACGGTCTAGAAGCAACGTTTCCAGAAAGTGTAGCACCAAAACCAGCATCGCATTATGGTGTGACTAAATTAACAGCAGAGCAGTTAGTATTGCAAAAAAGTAGAGAGCAAGTCTTTAAAAGTTGCTCGTTACGTTTGTATTCTGTAATTGGACCAAGAGAACGTCCAGAAAAAATGTACACCAAGTTAATAGCGTGTGCCTTTAATGGAGAGGCTTTCCCATTGTATGAAGGTAGTGCCTCACACTTACGTAGTTTTACCTATGTTGGAGACATCGTCGATGGAATAGTTAGCGTGATAGGTAACGACACCAAAGTAGATGGCGAAATTATTAACCTTGGTACAGAAGTAGAGCACACCACACAAGAAGGTATTGAAGCGGTTGAGCAAGTGATTGGGCAATCCATTACAATAAACCATGTTAAAGCTAGAGTAGGTGACCAATTACGTACTAAAGCTAATATTGATAAAGCCAGAAAGCTATTAAACTATAATCCACAAACTACCTTATTAGAAGGTGTTAAAGCGCAAGTAGACTGGTATAAGGCTAATTTTTTGTAGAGGGTTAGATTTAGTGATTGTTTGTTAAATACTGGGATGTGCAACGATTTTATTAAGTAACTCTTTCTCATAAGACGTTTGGAAACCAATGTAAGTTATTTCTTTAATTTTTACTTTTTCATTTCCAATCCATTCAGAATCTTCATTCAGAAGTTTTAATTCCACTTCATTTTTTGATAGATTTTCAATTTTACCTACGAAGTACGAATCATCATCAGATTCATTAAATATCGCAATCAATTTTTCGTTTTTTAATTCCGTTAAGCATTCGAACATATTGTTCATTTTTTCGAGTGGCAATTTGTTTAAGAAATCTGAAGAATTATCGTTCTTAATTTCGTTTAATTCTTTTTCGTCCCATTCTCGATACTTATCTATTTCATAGTTTCGAATAATAGCGAATCCATCAAATACTTTAGTTTCTTCATTGAAGCAAGTAAAAATGAATATGTCATCGTTAGATTTTAAACAAATTCCAGAATAAACTTCGTCTCGATTTGGTGCCAAATCAACGTGAATAGGAATTCTTTTTTTGATTGTTTCTGTCATTTCCATCAGATATTTTAGTCCAAATATTTGCTACTTCAAAATGTCGATAAAACATTACCCAATTCGTTTTTTCCGAAATCAGAGTTACATCATCTGAACTCGGATATAAAAAATCAGTCCAATATTTTATAAATATTTTTTTCGTTGTTTTAAGCGTAATATTCCGATGCCAAGTTATTATTATTTCTTCGTCCCATTTTTCCAGAGTCAATTCGAGTTGGTTTCTAAATCGTTCAATTTTCTCATCACTCTCTGCATTCGCACTTATCCAATCCGTTTGAGTAAATTTTTCTCTTAAATTATATTCCTGTTCGTAATAGTCGATGACCTTATTCAGTCTTTTCGATTCTATTTTAGAAACTGGTTGGATTTTTTTCTTTTCAGATTCAGAAATATTAGGGCAACGAGTTTTTTCAAATCTCCAGCCTAATTCAAACTCGTTTAAAGGAACTATTTCTTTATCGTCTACTACTATGTTCAATGGTTGGTCTTATAGTTTTGTAATGTTTTTGTTTATGATTAATTGTGTGGTTAAGCAACTAATTTAGCAAATAAAAACCGATTAGAAATCCGAGAGGATTGTTGTAAGTAGGTGAGTGCGCGATTAATATTATACGGTGTTGTGCTTAAGATTTTATTTAATTTTCAAAATTATATTCCACAGATACCAATTCAATTGAATTAACCATTCCAATGTCAAAAGAATCTTCTTCGTCAAAATTAATAGTACAATCCGAATTCGCTCCAATTAAATAACAAGGTGAAGAATCTGTCGCAATATTTGAACTTATAATCCCATCAGCATTAATTGTTATTTTATGAAATCCATTTATTGCAAAATCATTCGGATTTGAGAATTTTATTTCATAACGTAATCTTGATGTATTATTTCCCGTATCAGGCGTAAATTCAAACAATATAACCTCATAAGTTACATTTTCTAATTCAGTTTCTTCTGGTGTAAACATATCATCATCATTTGGACAACCAAGTAGAAGAAGAAACATTGGTAATAATAAAATAAATTTTTTAAGATTCATATTTTCGTTTTTTTAATAAACCACAACGGTATTGTTAATGGTTAGTTGCGTTTTTTAGCAACTAATTTAGCAAATAAAATCCGATTAGAAAGTCCGCGAGTATTGGTATGTAGGTGAGAACTAGTAATGGATTATAAATGGCGTTGTGTGCAGTTTTTATTTCAGCGCAAGAATTTAAAACTCAATTTATTTCCGTCAATTATTAAAATTCCATCCTTTTCAGTTTCTGCAACTTCAAAAGTAAGTACTTGCTTTCCGTTCTCTAACTGTTGATTGAATTGAGGATAAAACTTAAAATCAAAAGTATAAATTGGTTTCATTTTTCCATTCTCAATTTCAGCAATGTAAGTTCCATTATCATCATTGTATATATGCAGTAATTTGCTTTTAGCAACAAAAGAAGTTGGAATGTAAAAATCCATTGTATCTAATACTTTTTCAATTCCTTTTTGATTTTCACTTCCAAAACGTCTTTTAAAATCCCATTCCGATTTTTCAAGTTTTCTTGGGTCAGAAATTTTGTTGACACTTGCAAACCCAATCATATGTCCCATATAATTAGTAACAAAATATTCAGTTCCGATTTTGTTTACAACGATTGGGCAAGTAGATGAACCTTCGTATAATTCGTTTGTCTTTTTGTCTTGAAAAAAAACAGTTCCTCCCCATTCTCCTCGACAAGTTGAATAAACATTAAATTGCTCATCTTCATAAGTTTTAAAGGCTCTTGTTTCTGTTGGTTGAAAATCTGTAACATATTTACCTAAAACAAAATTTTCTTCATCAAATTGCGCTCTTTGTAGAAATAGGCTATCATTTTCTATTCTGATATTATAGTAAATCATATTCTGTATTCCTTCTGTAACGAATACATCCTCAACAAAATTTCCATTTTTGTTAAGTACAACCATTTTCTTTAAAGACTTTGATGTGTTTTCTCGATTTGTTTCAAACATACAGAAATACTTATCATTAAAATAAGTTACTTTTCTTAAGTCTCCAATTATTGAAAAATCAAAAGTGTCTTTACTTATTTTAAATTCCGAATTTTCATTTAAGCTTTCTGTTCTATTAATTGCCAATGTTTTTTCATTTCGTTTTTTTTCGCAAGCTAAAATTAAGATAGAGATTAATAGAGTCAGAAGTATGTTTTTCATTTAGTTGCGATGTTTGTTTCAAATGGTTGCCAACTTATATGATATGAAAACGTTTTAATACTTCGACAAGCTAAGTACAAGTGTTTTATATCAGTCGTTAAACGAAGTTAGCTTAAAAATATAATAAATCCAATTAACCTAATCCCAGCAAATACTCAGCAGCAGCAAATGGTGTGGTTTGGTTAGTTTCGATAAGCTCCAGTTGTTTTTTAAGCTCAGATTTAATGTTTTCATTATTAAAAAAATCTGCTTTTAGACGGTTTTCTATAGTTTGAATTAGCCAAAACTTGTTTTGCTCTTGACGTTTACTATAAAAATAATTATTAGCAACGGTAATTTCTAAATAGTCCTTTATAATATGGTAAATGTCATCAATACCTTTGTTGTTAATAGCACTGCACATAGTGACTTTGGGTTGCCAACCAGTTGCTTTTTCTGGGTATAAATGCAACGCTCTGTTAAATTCTACTTTAGCGAGTTTGACTGCTTTTAGGTTGTCACCATCTGCTTTATTAATAGCTATAGCATCTGCCATTTCTATGATACCACGTTTAATACCTTGTAACTCGTCTCCAGCTCCAGCTAATTTTAATAGTAAAAAGAAATCGACCATACTATGTACAGCAGTTTCACTTTGTCCAACACCTACCGTTTCTATAATAATTGTATCAAAACCAGCAGCTTCACAAAGGATAATGGATTCGCGTGTTTTTCTAGCCACACCACCTAAAGAGTCTCCAGAAGCAGATGGACGTATATAAGCATTGTTGTTTTTAACCAAATCTTCCATTCTGGTTTTATCGCCTAAAATGCTTCCTTTGGTCAAACTACTACTTGGGTCTACAGCTAAGACTGCTACTTTTTTACCAATGCTAGTTAGATAGGTTCCAAACGCTTCAATAAAGGTGCTTTTACCTACACCAGGTACACCAGTAATACCAATTCTAACCGATTGATTAGCATGTGGTAAACAGGCTTTAATAATGGCATGGGCTTGCTCTGTATGTTTTGGGTGTTTGCTTTCTACTAAGGTAATGGCTTGACTTAAAGCAGTAATATTGCCTTGTAAAATAGCATCTACAAGGTCTTTGGTAGTACGTTGCAATTTGCGTTTGGCTTTAATTTTTGAAATAGCCTCATCACTAGTCGTTTCTGATACAGAAACACCTTCATTTTCTGATAATGCTGATTTCTTGTTTTTTGCCACAAATACATACATTTAGTCCGTGTAAAAGGACTGATTACTGCCTACTAAACACTGTTTACTAACTATTAGTTTTTCAATGGGACTTCTATCTTAATATCATCCCAAGCCATAGTCATTTTTAAATCGTCTGTCGAGTTGTCAAACGCTATAGTAAATTGTTCGACAGATTTATCCAATGTAATTGCTGGTACTTCTACTTCAACCACATCAAAATTAGGATCCCAATTGGGTTCCATTTTTTCGTTAACTCCCCAATCATACTGTTTGGAATTAAACATGACTTTCCAGTTATCTTCCATCGGAACCGTCCACAGGGTATATTTTCCTTTTGGTAATAACATCCCTTTTATAGATAAGTCCTCATTGGTTTCAAACGTGGTTGCTTCATTTGCTCCTGTACGCCAAACTTTATTAAATGGTACTAAAGCGCCAAAAATATCACGATCTCTTTTTGAGGGTCTGTTGTAAAACACCTCTAACTCTAAATGACCCACTTCAAACTTAACTGTTTTTTTGGGACTTAAGGGTTGATTAAACAATCCGCCTTCTGTTGTAAAATTATATATGAATAAGCCAGTAACTACTAACAGTAGTACAACCATGACCCATTTTAAGAATGTATTCATTTAAAAAAAATATCTATTATTAGTTTAACAAAATTAACTGAAAATTTAGTACTTACAGAAACATAACGCTTAAATTATTTATAAATATTGTACTAACTTGAAAAAAAATTCAACTTTTTTGCAACACTACTTTTTTTGTGTCGTCTTTAGATTGAATTCGTGTTAGTTTTATTTATTAAAGCGAAAAGTTAGACATTGATTTTAGATGAAGGCTTTTTTGCAATTCATAGTAGAACTACGAAGTATTAAAAAGGCAACATATAAAATCAAAATGATGACTTTGTAGCCAATAATATAAGACTAATACGAATTCAAAAGAACACTAACCAAAAAACCAACAAGTGAAAGTCGTTACGTTAGATAACATAGAGTTGTGCAAACAAAACAACCGAAAAGCACAATTGCAGGTGTATAACCAATATTGTGATGCCATGTACCATGTGGCTTTACGGTTTGTCCATCACACTGCAGAAGCAGAAGATGTGGTACAGGACGCATTTATTAAAGCGTTTTCAAAACTCCATCAATTTAAAGGCGACGTTACTTTTGGCGCTTGGTTAAAACGTATTGTTATTAATAAAAGTATTGATTATTTAAAATCTAAAAAACAACGCTTAGTTGAGTTAGATGAGGTGCACCTAAAGGTAATCGATACAGATACTAGTGACAAATGGTTAGTAGAAGACACCACAACTTTAGACCAAATAAAACAAGCCATTAACAGTCTTCCGGATAAATACAGGTACGTGGTCATGCTTTTTTTAATAGAAGGTTATGATCATCAAGAGATAGCAGAAATTTTAAATATTACCGAAGTCGCTTCACGTACACAACTATCCAGAGGAAAAGTAAAATTGCAAGACCTATTAAAACATAATCATTATGGCGAAAGATATTAGAGACCTATTCAAAAACGATAACAAAGTATCTCATCAGCAGATGTCCCAAGGACATGAAGCAAGATTTTTAGAGAAGCTAGACCAAGCATTGCCACAAAAAAAGCAATCCAGATGGACGTTTTTAAATATTGCTGCAAGCGTATTGCTAGTCATTGGTTTAGGTTTTGGAAGTTACACACTATTTAAAAAGGATGTAGATCCTATTAAAGTTGTAAACAACAACCAACCTAATACCGAAAAAACCATGACGCTTGGCGATATATCGCCAGATTTAAAAAAGGTTGAAGATTATTATGTGGCTAATATTAATTTAGAGTTATCTAAATTAAAATTAACTCCAGACAATAAAGAACTGTTTGATGGTTATGTATTACGTTTAGAAGAATTAAATGCAGAATACAAAAGCTTGTCTAAAGAGCTGACCGATAATGGTCCAGATGAGCATACAGTTAATGCTTTAATCCAAAACCTAAAATTTCGTTTAAACTTGATGTATCGTCTTAAAGAACAACTCAATCAATTAAACAACATGGAAGCTTCCCAAGGGTAGGCTACTAATTAACAAGAAAATGCCACACTGAGCTTGTCGAAGTGTCTAAAAAACTAAAAAAGATGAAAACTATATATCTAAATTTAATTTTATTACTAGTAACCATAAGTGTTACTGCACAACAAAAGTTAAGCAAAATAGACCAATCTGTAAGAGCTAACAAAGATGTTACTGTAGATTTAAATACTAGTCACACTAACATTATTGTAGAAACTTGGAATAAAGATTACATAGAAGTCGAAGCTTACATCGAAAGCAAAAAACTAACAAAAGAACAGCTACAAAAAGCAATAGACAATTGGGAGGTTTCCCTTACAGGAGATTCGGATTATGTAACAATAACTTCCAAAGGTGCAAGAGGTATCTGGTCTGATGAGCTAAGTATGACTATTTTAGATGAAGCTTCTATCGAGGCTTTAGCTAATCTACCAGAAACATTAGAGCTTAATCTAGAACCAATGCTAAAAAGTTTAGAAAATTTAGAAGTGTTGGGACAGTTACCAGAAAAACTAAAGTTGTTAAACCTACCAAAATCGCCTGATGGTAATTATAATATCGATTTTGATTACGATAGATATAAAAAAGAAGGCGAGCCTTATTTAAACTCTTGGAGTAAAAAATACAGAACAGAATATGGTGAAGCCTATGAAAAAGAAATGCGCGAATGGGCAAAAAGCATTAACCAAGAAGACCTTGACCAGTTTGAAAAAGAGATGGAAGCTTGGGGAAAACAGTTAGGTAAAAAAATGGAAGATGCTTTTGGTCCAGATTTTGAAAAAAGAATGGAAGAATGGGGAGAAAATTTTGGTAAACAACTAGAGGAGTCTCTTGGTAAAGATTTTGAACAAAAAATGGAAGCTTGGGGCGAACGTTTTGAGAATGAAATAGCACCTAAACTAGAAGCTTGGGGAAAACAATTTGAAGCCGAATTTGAACGCAAATTGGAAGCAGAGTTTAATGAAGATGGAAAAAAAACAACCAAAAAAAGCGGTAAGTTGTTTGAAGATATAGATTATAACACCACAAAAACCATCATTATAAAAATGCCTAAAAAGGCGAAGCTAAAACTTAATGTTAGACATGGCGAATTAAAGCTTGCCAACGTGTTAGAAAACACCAAAGGAGATATTTCTCATGGATCATTTATAGCTAATCACATTACTGGAGGTAACACCTCCATTAATGTGTCTTATGCTAAAGTGGCTGTAAAAGATTGGATGTCTGGTGAGTTGAAGTTAAAATACGTGGACGATGCCATTATCGCTAATGCCAATAACTTAATACTTAATGCAGTGTCTTCTGATATAGAAATTAATACCCTTTCTGGAAACTCGGTAATTAACGGGAGCTTTGGTGATTTGTTAATCAATAGTATAGCTTCAGATTTTAGTAATTTAAATATTATTTTAGAAAACAGTGATGCCAAATTAAAACTACCAAACACTGATTATAACTTATTTTATAGTGGTAACAAATCTAAATTTAACAATGTAAGTACCTCAAATAAAACCATAAAACACTACCCAAACAATAATAGTAATACTAGCAAAACTATTGTAATTAATGCCAAATTTAGTACTGTAGTTGCTAAATAAATTCTGTAAATTTGGGTTCAATTTTAATGTAAAATGAATTCAAAGACACTGTCCCTAATTTTAAGTCAGTCTACTACTAAAGACTTACACGTCATTGATGCTTCCATTCCAAAATCAGATTATATTTCTATAGATTTATCGCAATCCAATCCAGCGTTAGATACGTTTGATAATTCTTCATCCAAAGCTTGGGATACCTATATTACCAATTACTTAAACACACACAACAAACAAGTAGCTTTTGGTGGTTATTTAGAGCGTCGTAATTTATATAATAGAAGCGCCTATTTTGCGTCAAAAAGTCAAGCAGAACAGCGCAATATCCATTTAGGTTTAGATTTATGGTGTCCAGTAGACACACCAGTTTTAGCTTGTTTTGATGGTACCATCCATAGTTTTAAAAACAACACCAATTTTGGAGATTATGGACCAACCCTAATTTTGCAACACAAAATTAATGAGGTTACATTTTATTCTTTGTATGGTCATTTAAGTGTAGCGTCCCTACTAAATTTAAAAGTAGGCCAGAAAGTACATCAAGGCGATACCATAGCTTATTTAGGAGACGCTTCTGTTAATGGTGACTATGCGCCACATTTACACTTTCAAATTATAAAAGATATACAAGATTATGTTGGAGATTATCCAGGTGTTTGTAGTTTAAATAATCTAGAATTTTTTAAACAGAACACTATTAATCCCGAAGTGGTTTTGGGGTTGGAGTAGGAGTGAGTCGTTTAACGGTTTTATACACGTTGTTTTAAGTACTGCTTTTCACATTCTGTTTGGTTTTTATATATGCCAATGCGTTTTCTTCATTTTCCTCAATTGCAATTTCAACTGCTTTTTTTGCGACTTCCAATAAGTGCTCACTTTGTTTCTTTAAAGAAAAGCTTTGTTCTATTAAGTCTGCTATTTCTCTTTGTTTGTCAAAATCGATAATTGGAACGACTACATTTTCAATTTCTCCAACTCTCCAATGTAAAATGATTGAACCTCCAGCATCTCTTTCCGCTTGCATTTGTACTACTTTTGAGTTTAAAGCAAGTGTCAAATATTCAGGTAATATTCTTGTTTCGTCTTTTACGTTTAAATGCAAAATTGCTCCAGAAGTAATTCCGTTATAATTTTGTCTTAAATGATAAGCAATTCCAACACTACCATCTTTTGAAAATAAAATCGTTCCTTTTTTAGGTTTTAATTTTTTAATTTTATCTTGATTTTCTTTTACAAAGTATTCAGAAATGTACTTTTGAGGTTCAGATAAACCATTTTTGGATAAATCTGCAACTCTCATAAAAGGTAAACCATTTTCTACATAGTTTTTAGAACCTGGTTCAATGGATTTTTTTATATCTACAAGATTATTTAAAGTGTCAAAGTTTTTGCTTTTGACTTTATCTACAACTTTTTCATATTTTAATTGGTAATACTCTGCATCTAATCTGCCACTTGTAGCAAAACTATCTTTAAAACTTTTTACGTTTACAGGTTCTTTACTTGGTGTTAAGTTTTGTAAATCTATTTCTTCTAATAATATATTTTCTGCTTCTTTATAAGCTTCTTTAAATGCATTTTTTGAAGAAAATATTGTTTCAAATATTTCATCTATTTTTAATTGAAATTCATTTGAAAATGAAGGGATTGGAATTCTATATAAATCTGGTTTACTAACATATGATATTAGAAGGTTTGTTTTGAATCTATCTTTAAAAGCTTTACCATATTTAGAAATTAAATAAGTAAGTAAAACGTGTTTATTAATTTTTTCATTAACTGACAGTTTAAATAAACTACCTGTAACAAGAGTTTTTTCAGGAAAATCGCCAGGAACGATTGAAACTTTATCAATTTTACCTTTTACTTCAATTAGAATTTCACCTTTCTTAATTCTACCTTTTGGATATCTTTCCCACTCATCATTATGCACATAATATAAATTATCTGTTTTTATAAAAGGTGTGTCTAAATCAGTTGCTTGTAAGAAATATGGATGATTACCTTCAATTGCTTCAATTTTGTCTATGGTTTTTGTATTCTCATAAACTACTCTATATCCTTCTTTAACAAAAGAACCTAAAGGATTTAAGTTAGGAACATTTTTGAAAAAATTAATAAATTCCTTTTTATAATATTCACTATCAATTCTTTTATTAGTATTATCAAATAAAACTTCAGACAAATTTAAAACACTAATTTCAAGCCCTTCTAACAACTCTTTATATCGAGTTTCGTTAAAAGGGCAGTTTACTTTCCCACAAAAGACAGTTTTTCTTTTTTAGCAAATTCTAAAAAAGCTTCTGCAATTCCATCTTCTGTAATATTGTCGTGGTTAAATAAATCGTGTTTTACAATTAAATGTCCGTGAGTATCTAATAAATATTCGTCTAAATTTTCTGGTGTAGCATCGTAATGATCTATTGGTTCTGCTACTTTATCATCATCAGCATCATTGTGTACTGTTTTTGCATTTGGGAAATCTTTTTTCTTAACAAAAATCTTTTCGCCACTGTTGTCTTTGCTTGGTTCTTGTTGTGTTGCAAAAAAGATTGGGTAATCTTCTTTTTTAGGACATAATTTATCATCCCATTTTTGCACAAAAAGCACAGATGTTTTTGTTCCTGTGTGTGGTTTAAAAACGTTTCCGTGTAATCCAACAACACCTAAAATTCTACATTTTTCAGCAATATAATCACGTATGTTTTTATCACTACTATTGTTAAATCTTCCTTGTGGTAACACAACAGCCATTCTACCTCCTGGTTTTAAAAAATCTAAATTACGCTCAATAAACAAAATATCTCTACCCACTTTGGTTTGGTATTTTCCATTTGGTTTTTTACCTAATTCGTATTTTGCTAAAATTCTACTTTCTTTAATATCACCAGCAAATGGTGGATTTGCCATTAAAACATCAAATTCAAAATCTCTATTAGAGTTTTTTGTTGTTCTTAATTTTCTTAATTTTTTCCAACCTTCATAATAGGTGTCTTGCCAATCTTCATCTTCTGTTTTTTCATCCCAACGTTCATAATCTAAGGTGTTTAAATGTAAAACGTTAGTTTGACCATCTCCTGCAATTAAATTTAATGTTCTTGCTACACGAACTGCTTTTTCGTCAAAATCAATCGCAAAAACTTTGTTTTGCACATAATCTGTACATTCTGTTGGTTTTTCTTCTGCTGTAAATAAATGACTTTTAGGTATTCCTTTTTCTTTAAGAATTTGTTCCCAAACGTGAAAAATAGAGTGGACAGGAAATCCACAACTTCCAGCAGCTGTATCTATAACAGACTCGTGAGCTTGTGGATTCATCATTTTTACACACATATCAATTACATATCTTGGTGTAAAATATTGTCCTTTTTCTCCTTTACTACTTTTACCAATTAAATATTCAAAAGCTTCATCTACTACATCAAGGTTTGAATTGAATAATTTTACATCTTGCAAAGAAGAAACACAAACCGATAGGTGAGAAGGTGTTAGCATTATTTTACTGTCTTCTGTAAAAACACCTTCCCATTTGTTTCGTGCATTGTCAAAAACCTCTTGTATTTTTTCTTTAAGTTCGGTTTCTGTATCTCCATAATTTCTGAAACGTAAATGGCGAGTTTTATTTCTGCCACTTTCCATTTCGTCATATAGTTTAGTAAAAATTAACTTGAAAAGTTCTTCAAAAACATCTACACCAGCATTTGCTAAAACTTCATCTTCCATTTCCAAAATCAAATCTTTAAGCGATTTTTTTTCGGTAACTAATTTGTCTTTTTTTACTAAATCGTCAATTGTCCAACGTTCCGTTAATATGTCAGATAGTTTTTCGGTAGCACTTGGTATTGCTGATAAATCTTCAAAATAGTTTGGGTCTTTTCTATGGTAAAATGAAATGGAATCTCCATTACTCCAAACTCCAATTGGTGCTCCTGTTGCGTTGCAATAAGATTTTAGTTGTTCTTTTCCGTCTTTTAATTTTGGTTTTTTAAGCTCAACCATAATGTAAATTGAGCGAGTATCTTGTTTGTCGAAAATTACAATGTCAGCACGTTTTTTTTCACGACCAAAACTTACAGCATATTCAATTTCCATTCTGTCAAACGAATAACCATATTGTTCATTCAAAACCATTAAGTAGAGTTGTCTTACTGCTTCTTCAGGTTTTAATTGAATATCTTTTCTTCTAACCAGACAATTTACATAAGGCACTTCTTTTCCACGAACTTCTTTTAGAAATATATTCTTTTCTAAATTTTCAATTTGATCAGATGTATATTGGGTTAGTTTGTAGTTACTGTCTCTTAATATTTCGGTTAGCTTCATTTTCGTTTATTGTAATTATTTACTATTTTTTAACGCTGTCAACTCAGCAATTTTACAAATCACTTCCGTAGCTTTTATCATGCTTTCCACTGGAACATACTCGTAACGTCCATGAAAATTATGTCCACCAGCAAAAATATTTGGACAAGGTAACCCCATATAGCTTAATTGCGAGCCATCTGTACCACCACGTATGGCTTTAATTAATGGTTTGATGTCTAATTGTTTCATCGCTTCTTCAGCGATATCTACAATATGCATTACAGGTTCTACCTTTTCTTTCATGTTATAATATTGGTCTTTAATCTCAATGGTAATAACCTCTCTTTCGTACTGCGAGTTTAACTCGTCAGTCAACTTTTGCATCACTTCTTTTCGGGCTTCAAAATGTCCTTTATCGTGGTCTCTGATAATATATTCTAAAACCGTTTCGTCCACTTCACCTTTTATAGAATACAAATGAAAAAACCCTTGATAGCCTTCAGTATGTTCTGGTGTTTCTAATCTTGGTAACGAGTTAATAAACTCGGTTGCAATGTACATGCTATTAACCATTTTTCCTTTGGCATAACCAGGATGCACAATTTTTCCTTTTACTTTTACAACTGCTCCTGCAGCATTAAAATTTTCGTATTCCAGCTCGCCAATTTGGCTACCATCCATGGTGTAAGCCCAATCTGCTCCAAATTTAGCAACGTCAAACTTGTGTGCACCACGACCAATTTCTTCGTCTGGTGTAAATCCTACACGGATTTTTCCGTGTTTAATTTGCGGATTGGCAATAAGGTATTCCATTGCAGATACAATTTCGGTAATTCCTGCTTTGTCATCTGCACCTAACAGTGTGGTTCCGTCTGTTGTAATTAAGGTTTGACCTTTGTATAACAGTAAATCTTCAAAATAATCTGGTGATAATACAATGTTTTGTTCAGCATTTAACACGATATCTTTACCATCATAGTCTTCAATAATTTGAGGCTTGACGTTGGCTCCTGTAAAATCTGGAGTGGTATCAAAATGCGAAATAAATCCAATAACTGGCACGTCATGGTCAACATTACTAGGTAACGTCGCCATAATATAGGCATGCTTGTCTATAGTCACATCTTCCATACCTATAGCTTTTAGCTCGTCTACCAACGCATTGGCTAAATCCCATTGTTTGGCTGTACTAGGTGTGGTGTCGCTTGTTGGATCAGACTCGGTATCTACTGTAACGTAACTAACAAATCGTTTAATTATATCTTCTTTTGAAATCATAATATTTCCTACGAAAGCAGGAATCTTTTTAATGGTTAATATTTTTTTAATCGAATTTCTAAAGTATAAAAGTACAATATCTATCGCTTATTTAAATTGTAATTCACATTTTTTCGAAGTACTTTTGTGCAAACATTGATAGATGTACAAATTACTACTAAGACCTATATTTTTTCTTTTCGATCCTGAAAAAATTCATCATTTTACATTTTCATTAATAAAATTTACGTCTAAAATTCCAGGAATGACTTCTGTATTTAGACGTTTATATACTATTGAAGACAAAAAGTTAGAACGTCAGCTCTTTGGATTAACGTTTAAAAACCCAGTAGGACTTGCAGCAGGTTTCGATAAAAATGCAGTGTTGTATAACGAACTAGCAAACTTTGGATTTGGTTTTATTGAAATTGGAACCGTAACACCAAAAGGACAAGCTGGAAACCCTAAACAACGCTTATTTAGATTAAAAGACGACCAAGGAATTATAAACCGAATGGGTTTTAATAACGAGGGTCTTGAAGCTGCCATCCAACAACTTAAAAAAAATAAAGGGAAAGTAATAATAGGTGGAAACATAGGTAAAAACACCCAAACCAAACCTGAAGATTACACCAAAGATTACCTTGAGTGTTTTAATGCTTTACATCCATATGTAGATTATTTTGTACTTAATGTTAGTTGTCCAAATGTTGGGAGTCATGCCAAATTAAACGATAAAGACTATTTGTTGGAATTAATTGCAACTGTCCAAAAAGCTAATAAAGAGTTGTCTGGTCGAGCGCAGTCGAGACCTATTTTACTAAAAATTGCTCCAGATTTAAACAATATTCAACTAGATGAAATTATAGAATTAATTTCTGAAACTAATTTAGATGGTGTTATAGCCAGCAATACGTCTGTAGATAGAACAGGATTAAAAACTTCGGACAAACGATTAGCCGAGATAGGCAATGGAGGATTAAGCGGTCAACCTATTAAAGATAAATCCACACAAGTGATTAAATACTTAGCAGATAAGAGTAATAAAGCCTTCCCAATTATTGGAGTAGGTGGTATCCACTCTGCAGCAGATGCTTTAGAAAAATTGGAAGCAGGAGCTGATTTGGTACAGATTTACACAGGATTTATTTACGAAGGACCAAGTCTTATTAAACAAATAAACAAAGCCATTTTAAACCATTCTTAAATGCAATACGACACGCTATTATTGTTTGTAGTTGCGACGTCTGCTTTAGCAATTTCGCCAGGACCAGATAATATTTATGTGTTAATGCAAAGCATTACCAATGGTCGAAAATATGGTATTGCAACCGTTTGTGGATTAATTACAGGATGTTTAGTACATACCACTTTAGTGGCTTTTGGAGTCTCTGCTATTATTAAAGAAAACGACACCTTATTTTTTGTTATCAAACTATTTGGGGCTTTATACCTGCTATATTTGGCTTATAACGTGTACAAAAGTGATGCAAAAGTGACACTTAGTAACGAGACTATTCCTAAAAAAAGTTTGTGGCAATTGTTTAAGCAAGGGTTTATTATGAATGTACTAAATCCTAAAGTGTCTATCTTTTTCTTGGCGTTTTTTCCTGCGTATTTGTTTAGCCAAACATTAAGTACAGTCACGCAATTTTATGTTTTAGGTTTGCTATTTATGACAACGTCATTTATTATATTTTCTGCAATCGCCATATTAGCTGGTTTTATTTCTGACTATTTAAAGCAAAGTAAGAACATAGGATTGATTTTAAAATGGTTGCAAATAGTTGTGTTTGTTGGAATTGCTGTTTTCATTTTCTTTTCCGAAAATTAACTACTTTTATACAAGATTTAAAACCTAAAATGTCAAACTACGTAAAAGTTATAGAATGTCCTCGAGATGCCATGCAAGGCATTAAGCAGTTTATTCCTACCGAAAAAAAAGTACAATACATACAGTCGTTGTTAAGAGTAGGTTTTGATACTATTGACTTTGGTAGCTTTGTGTCGCCAAAAGCTATTCCGCAAATGGTAGATACAGCAGAAGTTTTGGCACAATTAGATTTGTCTAAAACAACCAGTAAACTATTGGCAATTGTAGCAAATTCTAGAGGTGCAGAAGATGCGTGTCAACATCCAGAAATTGATTATTTAGGATATCCTTTTTCTATTTCGGAGAATTTTCAGATGCGTAACACACATAAAACCATTGCACAATCTGTCGTGACTTTACAAGACATTTTAAATAAAGCCGATGCGGTCAATAAAGAAGTAGTAGTGTATATCTCTATGGGCTTTGGTAATCCGTATGGTGATCCTTGGAATGTTGATATTGTTGGTGAGTGGACCGAACGTCTGAGTAACATGGGAGTAAAAATATTATCTCTTAGTGATACTGTTGGAACATCAAACCCAGAAAATATTGACTATTTATTTTCTAATTTAATTCCGCAGTACCAAAATATCGAGTTTGGAGCGCATTTACACACCACACCCTCAACTTGGTTTGAAAAAGTTGATGCAGCCTATAATGCAGGATGCAGACGCTTTGATGGAGCTATACAAGGCTTTGGTGGATGTCCTATGGCTAAAGACGAATTAACAGGTAATATGCCAACCGAAAAAGTACTGTCTTATTTAACCGCTAAAAAAGCACATGATTTAAATGCTATGTCTTTTGAAAGTGCTTATAATGAAGCTTCAAAAATCTTCAATGCTTACCATTAAACTTCATGTAGTCTAGACTAAAGCAGTCAATCTCTTTATGATTTTTTGTAATTGAAAGAATTTTAACATTTAGTAAAGTTCAGATTTTCAATAACTTAAAACGTTCTTCTTATTTTAATTTAAAATAATTCTAAATAAACTTGCACAAAGGAGTTCTCTAATCTATTTTTGCACTCGAAAATAACAATCTATTTATAATTAGTCTAAATAAGAATAAACAAATTAACCATGAGAAGAATAACCTCAATTTTAATCCTTTTATTAAGTCTTCAGTCTGTTGCGCAAACCACACCTCAAGACAGTATTACTTTTAACCCACAACAACAATTAAACGCAGCTCAACGTTTGTTATCTGGTAACTATGGTAAAGCAGTAACAGTTGGTGCTTATGGCGAAACAACCTATAATCAACCAGAAGGAGATAATGGAGAATTAGATGTACAACGTCTAGTTTTACTATTTGGTTATAGATTTAATGATAAAACACAATTTGTAACAGAAATTGAATTAGAACACGTTGAAGAAGTTTTTGTAGAACAAGCTTTTGTTAACTATGCAGTAGGAGATAATGTAAGTTTACGTGGTGGATTAATGTTAGTACCAATGGGAATTGTTAACGAGTATCACGAACCAACAACCTTTAATGGTGTAGAGCGTCCTGCAGTAGATAATGCCATAGTACCTACCACTTGGAGAGAAATTGGAGTTGGTGTAACAGGTCGTTTACCAGAACAATCATTAACCTATCAAGCTTATGTTTTTAACGGATTTAAGTCTACAATCAATAGCGATGGTGATGTTACAGGATTTTTAAAAGGAAGTGATGGATTAAGAGGTGGTCGTCAAAAGGCAATCAAATCTACGGTAGATAGTCCTACTTTATCTACAAAAATTGAATATTACGGATTACCAGGTTTACGTCTTGGTTTATCAGGATATTTTGGAAAAACACAAGCAGCAGATGATGTAGAAGATATCGATGGAGCAAACATCGGAATCTCTATGGTAGGTTTTGATGCACGTTATGCGTTTAAGCGTTTTGCAGCAAGAGGACAGTTTATTTACTCGTCTTTAAGCGATACTGAAGCTTATAACACTTTAACCGGAAGAGATTTAGGAAGTGCTATGATGGGTTATTATGCCGAGTTGGCTTACAACTTATTACCACAAGATAATGAGCAACGTTTATTTGCGTTTACACGTTTTGAAAACTACGATACGCATGCAGAAACAGCTGGTAGCTTAGAAAGAAACGATGCTTACAACAGAACAGATATTACAACTGGATTAAGTTATCACATTGCTCCAGGTGTTGTATTAAAAGGCGATTACCAATTTAGAAGTAATAAACTTGAAGATAGTGAGGTTAAAAACCGATTAAACTTCGGGATTGGTGTTTGGTTCTAATAACAGCATACAATAACTATAATTAAGAATCAAGTCTAATTTATATTAATAATTAGGCTTGATTCTTGATTCAATTTAAATACTTTTGCAACATGAAACAGATATTAATTGTATTACTAAGTTTTACTTTATTAGCTTTTGGACTTTCAGAAAAGATTCAGAAAAAAGTGGATAAACAAATTAAAGAAACTTTTGATGTGGAAACTTTTACGTTTTCAGCTAAATTAATTTCTGAAGACCTAGCAAAAACACTTCCATCCACATTTGGAGCAGATAATTTTTTCGAAATTAAAACAAATAACAAGCTGTTAGGGTATGCGTATGTTGCGAAAGCACCTAGTAAAACTGCAAAATTTGATTATCTAGTATTGTTAGACGCAGATTTAATTGTAAAAAGCGCAAAAGTCTTAATTTATCGAGAAGAGTATGGTGGAGAAATAGGTAGTAAGCGTTGGTTAAAACAATTTGTTGGAAAAACTAAAAACGACCAATTAAAATATGGCGATAATATTGTAGCCATTTCTGGTGCAACTATTTCTGTACGATCTATGACTAATGCTATGAATGATTTATTAGCGTCATTAAAAATTCTTAACCAAAAAGGAGCGTTGTAGTATGCAATTAAACGGATTGATATATACGTTTCCTAAAGAAATAAAAGCCTTACTAGTTGCTTTTGTAGTAGTTTTAAGTGTTGGTTTTTTTACAGGGTTATTATTTGTAAATAATACGTCTTCTGTAAACCCAACTGGTATTGAAGAACAATATTTAGGTAACGAAAAAGACGTAGACGCTTCGGTTATGAAATTTAAAAAAACCGAAAAACAAATGCTAAATATTGTGCACAGTCACATATTATCTATGGCGTTAATCTTTTTTTTAATGGGATTAATTTTAGCAACCACACAATTAAACTATAAGTTAAAAGTGCTGTTAATGGTTGAGCCTTTTTTATCTGTAATTGTCACTTTTGGAGGCTTATATTTGCTTTGGAAAGGCATGACTTGGATGAAATACATTGTTATGATTTCTGGCACATTAATGACCCTTAGTTATTTAGCTTCAGCCTTAATTATCTTAAAACAGCTACTTCTTCCTAAGAAAACCAAATAAACAACGTTTTTTATAGAAAAAAAGCCCTAAATTTGCTTGCAATTAATTCTAATTGCATCATGACAGCACACGACAATAAAATAGTTGGAGAAGGTCTTACTTACGACGACGTACTTTTAGTTCCAGCATTTTCAGAAGTTCTTCCACGCGAAGTCAATATTCAGTCAAAATTCACACGAAACATTACCATAAATGTACCTATAGTCTCAGCAGCTATGGATACGGTTACAGAAAGCAGAATGGCTATTGCTATGGCGCAAGAAGGTGGAATTGGTGTGTTGCATAAAAACATGACTATAGAGCAGCAAGCCACTAAAGTACGTAAAGTTAAACGTGCCGAAAGTGGTATGATATTAGATCCTGTTACGTTACCCTTAAGTGCAATTGTTGCAGATGCTAAAAATGCAATGCGCGAGTTTAGTATTGGAGGTATACCAATAGTTGATAATGATGGTAATTTAAAAGGGATTGTAACTAATCGCGATTTACGTTTCGAGCATAAAAACGATAGGCCAATTGTTGAGGTAATGACTAGTGAAAATCTAGTAACAGCTCCTGTAGGCACCTCTTTAAAAGATGCTGAAAAAATTCTTCAAGAAAATAAAATTGAAAAGTTATTAATTGTAAAAGGTGATAAGCTAGAAGGGTTAATAACATTTAGAGACATAACTAAAGTCACCCAAAAGCCATTTGCTAATAAAGATACATTTGGACGATTACGCGTTGCAGCAGCAATTGGAGTTACAGGTGATGCTATAGACAGAGCAGCAGCATTAGTTAAGGCAGGTGTTGATGCTATAGTTATAGATACTGCTCATGGACATACCAAAGGTGTGGTAACGATCTTAAAAGAGATTAAAAAGCAATTCCCGGAACTTGAAGTTATTGTAGGTAATATTGCTACAGGTGAAGCTGCAAAATATTTAGTAGAAGCTGGTGCAGATGCTGTTAAAGTAGGAATTGGACCTGGTTCTATTTGTACAACACGTGTGGTTGCTGGTGTTGGATTCCCTCAATTTAGTGCTGTGCTAGAAGTAGCAGCAGCTATAAAAGGAAGTGGAGTACCTGTAATTGCTGATGGTGGAATTAGATACACAGGTGACATCCCTAAAGCATTAGCAGCAGGAGCAGATACTGTGATGTTAGGGTCGTTATTAGCAGGAACAAAAGAAAGTCCAGGAGAAACCATTATTTACGAAGGACGTAAGTTTAAATCCTATAGAGGAATGGGTTCTGTTGAAGCTATGAAGCAAGGTAGTAAAGACCGTTACTTCCAAGATGTAGAAGACGACATTAAAAAATTAGTACCAGAAGGTATTGTTGGTCGTGTACCATACAAAGGAGAGCTATTTGAAAGCATCCACCAATTTATTGGAGGATTAAGAGCAGGTATGGGTTATTGTGGCGCTAAAGATGTAGCAACTTTAAAAGAAACTGGTCGTTTTGTAAAAATTACAGCGTCTGGTATAAATGAAAGTCATCCACATGATGTGACCATTACAAAAGAAGCACCTAATTATTCTAGATAACACATTCCTACTTAAGCAGAAATCTAAATAATCAAAAAGCACACCAGTAGGGTGTGCTTTTTTTTTGCTTTAATATAACAAGAAATATAAACATTTATAAATATGTTTGAATAAATTAAAACATAATACATAATTACAATGATAAATGTTGTAATTTAGCAGTTCATTAATTTACTTATTTATATGTCTTTTGATCGGATAAAAGAAAAGCTTAATATCCTTGCTGATGCTGCTAAATATGATGTGTCCTGCTCTTCTAGTGGAAGTAACAGAACTAATAAAAACAAAGGGTTAGGAGATGCTTCAGCTTCTGGAATATGTCATACCTATACAGAAGATGGTCGATGCGTGTCTTTGTTAAAAATATTGCTAACCAACCACTGTATTTTTGATTGTGCCTACTGTGTGACACGTAAAAGTAATGACATTAAGCGTGCTGCGTTTAAAGTTCAGGAAGTTGTTGATTTAACTATTAATTTTTACAGACGAAATTATATAGAAGGTCTTTTTTTAAGTTCTGGAATATTTAAAAATGCAGATTACACTATGGAGCGTCTAGTTGCTGTAGCTAAAAAATTGCGTTTAGAAGAAAATTTTAATGGTTACATTCATTTAAAATCTATTCCAGGAGCTTCAGACGAGTTAATGCGAGAAGCAGGTTTGTATGCAGACCGATTAAGTGTTAATATTGAAATTCCTACAGAAAAAGGATTAAAATTATTAGCGCCAGATAAAAACAGAGCTGATTTTATAAAGCCAATGCTTAAGGTTAAAAACGAAATCATTCAGTATAAATCAGAAAAGAAAATAATTAAAAGCACACCAAAATATGCTCCTGCAGGACAAAGTACGCAAATGATAATTGGTGCTAGTGGAGAAAATGATATGCAAATTATGTATACCTCTAATCATTTTTATAAACACTTTAATTTAAAGCGTGTCTATTATTCTGGCTATGTGCCTATTAGTTACGACTCTAGGTTGCCACAAATTGGAAGTGCTGTACCTATGTTAAGAGAAAATAGGTTATACCAAACAGATTGGTTGTTACGCTTTTATGGGTTTAATATTGAAGAAATTTTAAACGCCACGCATCAAAATTTAGATTTGGATATAGATCCTAAATTAAGTTGGGCTTTACGCAATTTGCACGAGTTTCCTGTGGATGTAAATACTGCAGACAAACGCATGTTGGCTAGAGTACCTGGATTAGGTATGCGCTCTGTACATAAAATACTAAACGCAAGACGATTTAATAAACTTAATTGGGAACACCTTAAAAAAATAGGTGTAGCACTTAATAGAGCTCAATATTTTATTGTTTGTGCCTCAAATAGGTTTGAGCGTAGAGATTTAACTCCAGAACACATCAAAGGGTTAATACTGCAAAATTCCAAGAGTAAATACACATCTATGTTAAGTAATCAAATGTCTTTATTTAATTAATGCAAAACACGTTATTAGTTTATGATGGGTCGTTTGATGGGTTTTTATGCGCTATATTTTATGTGTATGAATATAAAATAGTTGCTCCAAAAATTATTAAAATCTCACGTCACCAAGAGCAGTTGTTTTCAAAAACAGTAACTATTGTAACAGAAAAACAAAAAGCAGATCGCGTCTGGAAAAGTGTACAAACTAAATGTGGTAATCGTGGTGCCTCACAATTGTATTATGCTTTTTTAAGTGAAATTGAATCTATAGAAGATACGATACTTGAAGTTGTAAAATATGCTTTCAAGTCCGCTAAACCTGTCCTGCAAGATTTTGCTAATACTTATGTTTTAGAGGTCTCTAAAACTGCAAAAAAAGTAAGTAGAGAAAAGCATAGAATGGAAGCGTTTGTTAGATTTAGATTAACCAAAGACCAGGTGTATTTTGCAAATATCGAACCCGATTTTAATGTCTTACCGCTTATTGAAAAGCATTTTAGAAAGCGCTATGCAGACCAACAATGGATTATCTATGATTTAAAAAGAAACTACGGGTTATTTTATAATTTAAATACCGTTGAAATTATAGTTTTAGAATTATCTAAAGACGTAACTACAAATACAACGTCAGAATTTTTTACCGATACAGAGTTAGAGTTTCAGCAACTATGGAAGGATTATTTTAAAAGCACAAACATAAAATCTAGAAAAAACTTAAAACTACATAACCAACACGTACCCAAACGTTATTGGAAGTATTTAAGCGAAAAACAACCTTATTAAATGTAGTTAAATACTGGATTTATTTATTTAAATGCTTTTCTAAATGTTTGTTGGCTTCTTCAATTTCGGTGGTTGTTGGAGGCTTCTTTTTTTGTTCACTTGCTAAATTTGGTTCAAAACTTAACGACATAAATAGCGGAAAATGGTCAGATTCTATAGCGTCACAGACTCTTTTATTTCGATATCTAAATTCTTCAGAAACAAATATATGATCTAAAGGCCAGCGTAAAATATAGTTTTTTGCATTGTAGGTATTGTAGAATCCTCTACCAACTCTAGCGTCAAGTAATCCACTTATTTTTTTAAATAAATTAGAAGTTTCAGACCATGCAACATCATTTAAATCGCCTAGAACTATTACAGGAATTTCAGAGTTTCTAGCCATTTTTGCTACCAACATTAATTCGGCATCACGTTCTGTAGACATTGGGTTTTCTTGAGGCATTGGTGGTGTTGGATGTATGGCGTAAAATTGTACAATACTTTGATTAGGAAGTTGCAATTTTGTGTGTATAGAAGGGATGCTATCGTTAATTAAATATTTAATCTCAGGGTTTATTAATTTATGTTTAGAATAAAAAAGCATTCCATAAGTATTAGGTAGAGCTATTTCTACTTTAAATGGGTATAAAGAATTTATAACAGAACTTAAATCGTTTTTCCAACGCTTATTAGCTTCTGTTAAAACCACTACATCAGCTTGTATAGACTGTATAGCTTGTATCACTTTTGTTGGATTTTTGTTTTTCTGTAATAAGTTAGCAGTAAATAAGGTTATAGAATCTTGGCTTGTTTTAGTGTAATCTTTTAATTCTGTTTTAACCAAAGGTGTGTAAGGAATTATTTTATAAGCTTGAAAACAAAAACAGCCTATTAAAATTACTACAAATGCATAATCCCTAAAGTCTTTAACATCAAATTTTATTAGAAGTAATAAGGCTGAAACTAAGGTTAAAATGGTTAGCTGAATGTGAGGAAAATCTAACATTCTAATAAACCAATAATCTAGATCTAACGTTGGTAATAATGTTAATATTACTGTAATTAAACCTAAGGTTTGAAGCAATTTTTTTATTTTCATTATATAATAGTTAGATAGTCTTTATTATTCTAAAAAGTTAAAGGGTAATAGGGTTCAAGTTAATGAAAATTAGTTTAAGCAGAATTTTACAAACATGGAGATATTAGGAAACATAATAAAAGGCGCTATTCATTTAAAAGAAGCATTAACATCAGAGGTTAATCCTGTACAGGCACAAGAAAAAGTATTATTAAAACTTTTGGAGACTGCAAAAGAGACTCAATTTGGTAAGCACTATAATTTTAGTGACATTTTAAATTCTGAAAATCCTGCTCAAACTTTTGCTCATCGAATTCCGTATTTTGATTACAATAAAATTAATGACGTTTGGTGGAGTAAATTACACCAAGGCGAGACAGATGTGACTTGGCCAAACAGTCCGTCTTATTTTGCACTTAGTTCTGGCACCACAGGAACAAAAAGCAAACGAATACCTGTTACAGATGATATGTTAGCAGCTATAAAACAAGCAGGAATTAATCAAGTTACAGCGCTAAGTAATTTTGATTTACCAGCAGATTTTTTTAGTAAAGAGGCGATGATGCTAGGTAGCTCTACAGATTTAATCGAAAAAGAAGATCATCTAGAAGGTGAAATTAGTGGTATAACAGCAAGTAATATTCCGTTTTGGTTTAAAGGGTTTTATAAGCCTGGAGAAGATATATCAAAGATTGACGATTGGGATACACGTGTTGAAACTATTGCTAAACGTGCAAAACAATGGGATATTGGTGCTTTAAGTGGTATACCGTCTTGGATAGAGTTAATGCTTAAAGAAGTTATAAACTATCACAAAGTAGATCATATTCACCAAGTTTGGCCTAACCTGCAAGTGTATACCTCTGGAGGTGTAGCATTTGGGCCTTACAAAAAAAGTTTTAATGCCTTGTTGGGTAAACCTATAACGGTTATTGATACTTATTTAGCTTCAGAAGGTTTTATTGCATTTCAAAGCAGACCAGAAACAGATGCTATGCAACTTGTTACTGATGGCGGAATATATTTTGAATTTGTACCATTTAAACCAGAATATATTAATCAAGATGGTTCTATAACAGAAGATGCACCAAGTATAACTTTAAAAGATGTTGAGTTAGAACAAGATTATGTATTAATTATTAGTACAGTTAGTGGTGCATGGCGTTATTTGATAGGCGATACAATAGAGTTTACAGATATTGAACGTGCTGAAATTAAAATAACAGGACGTACTAAATTTTTCTTAAACACGGTTGGTTCTCAATTGTCAGTAAACAAATTAGACAAAGCTATTAGACATTTAGAAGAGACTTTTAATACAGCTATACCAGAATATACATTGTGTGCTAAGCGATATGATGATGGATTTTATCATACTTGGTATTTGGGTGCTGAAGACTTAAATAAAGACAATAAAACCATAGTTTCTGCTTTAGATAATTTTTTACAATCTGCTAACAAGAATTATAAAGTAGCTAGAAGTAAAGCGTTAGAAGGTGTAAAAGTTACAGTAGTAAAACCAGATGTTTTTTACGATTGGAATGGTGCCAACAAGAAAAAAGGAGGTCAGGTTAAGATGGAGCGCGTTATGGGTGAAGAAAAATTTAAAGAATGGGAAGATTTTGTTGAAACTAAAGTTTAGAGACTTCTAAATCTCGTTCTTTAATAACTTCCATAATTTCTTCTGGAGACAAGTAATATTTATTAATTCTTGATAAATATTTTTTATCAATATTAGATTGGTTTAAAATGAAATCTTTTGTTTTTAAAATATAATCTTCCATTCCTGCTCTAATAGCATAAGTATCTGCAGCACGTTCTGCTTTAATAATAGAATGTGAGGATAGCAGATATTTTAAACCAAACCAAATCAAGTTTAAACCGCCTCTGTTTTTATAATCCATAATATGTCCTAATTCATGACCAATCCATCCAATAATTACATCTTTAGGCATGTCTTTGGTGTAAAATAATTCTCCAGATATATTTACGGTTTTACTTATAAAAATATTGTATCGTCGGTTGTTTTTACTATTAAGTAAAGTACTAAATACTGGTTGAGCTTGCATTGTGGACTTTTTAATAGATTTTTTAAACTCAAAATTAATTGAAGTGTCTTTTAATTCTGGATAATAGGATAGAGCTATATTAACTTCTTCTTTTATAGATTCTGGAATAGTATATTGTGCTTGTGTAAATTGTGTCATTAACAAATTGATAATTAAAATTAATCTCATTGTTTTAAAATAACATAATTCGGTTAGTTAATAAAAGCATTTAACTTTTAAGCTTCAACAATTTAACATTTTTATAAAGCAATTTTTAGGTTTTTATTGATAAAAAACTAATCGTTTTATTTTAAAAATTCACTATAAAAAATATCAATTAAAAAGTTAATTGTTTTTCATAGCTAAATAGTAATCTTTAGTCTGTCTATCCAACTTTTCAGTTGCATACCTTAAGGTTACTCTAGGCATAGTGCTGGCGTATTTATCTAGAAATTCTTTTAGTTTATTTTCATCTTTTTTTCCAGCTTCTCTAATCCAGCTACCCACAGCTTTTTGAACATATTCGTTTGAATCATGTATCAAAATTTCAGCAATATTAAAGGTGTCTATTATGTCTTTTTTTCTAATAAAAAAATAAGTACTAACAATAGCGGTACGTCGCTCCATTGGATTTTTAGACACTGCCAAATCATATAAAGGTTTACGGTCTCTATCGTACAAATATCCACCAACCACATAAGGCGCAGCTCTGTCAACCAAACCCCAATTATCAATCCAATTATGATTGTTTATGTAGGCGTTATATATGGCTTCTTTTTCTTCGGTTGAGGTTTTTTTATTTCTAGCTTTCCAATCTAAAATGGATACAGCACCTAAACGATGATCGTGATTGTTATCCTTAAGTAAAATTACCACTTCAGAAACAGGTGTATATTGAAATTCTTTTGCTAAAGAGAATAATTCTCTTTTAGGTATTGCTCCTTTAAAATCTTGAGCAATCATGTTTAAAGTTTCAATAAATGCTTTGGCAGTCATTTGGGTTTGATAATTCTATTCAGAAAGTTCTTTAATAATTTTTAAAGCTTTTGGAAAAGTTTCATTAAAAAAATCTATGTATTCTTCAGTGGTATCCATGCTAACCTGCAACTCTGTTTTTCCATGCTTTTCAATAAGTTGATAGGATTCTTTTGCATTTTCCCAAGCTTTAGATTTTTCATCGTAAACTTTTTTTCCTGCTTTTATAAATCCCAGATGGTTAAACACCATAAGGTTATTTGGAATTTTTTGATGAATCTTACTAAACATACCATCACCATTTGGAGTTAAAAAATCTACAGGACTACCTTCTTGCCAATTGGTTTTAGCGTAAGCTCCTTCAGCAAAAACATAGACCCATTTTGGGTAATTTTCGTCAGTAAATAAGGTGTTCCAAACGTTGTCTTTAGAGGCGTTAATAGTTATGGAATAGTTTAAGGTTTTCATGATTTTAAATCATTATTTACAAATTAGCTAAGATCAAAAAAGATATAATACAGTCTAGTTTTGATTATAAATTTGTCCACGATGTGGTTTTAAAGCATCTCGTATAGGTTTCATTTCAGATTCATTAACTACCATAAAGGCTATGCTATGCATATTATTTAATTGCTCAACACCTGTAATATTCAATTCTGTTTTTTCTAAAGCAATAAAATCCTTTAAGTGTATTTCGTGGTGTTGTGCTATTTTGTTTGCATCAGGACCTCTAAAGTCCCAAATTAATTTTAATTGTCTCATTTACTTGGCTAAAGAGGTTCCGTTTTCGGCAAAATTTTTAAAATCTGTTAAATATTTTTCAGATTGTTTTCTAAAGGCTTTTGGCATTAATAATGCCATCATGCGCATTGCAAAATTTGTAGGGACAAATTCGTTAACGCTTGTCCATTGTGTAGTGTTGTTGTCAATAGCTTCAAAAAAATTTTGCTGAATGTTGTGCATGCCTTTAGCATCAAAATTAAAATGAAAGGCTTTATTTTTTTCTTTAAAAGTTATTGTTTCAATTAGACTCATTTTTCGTTTACCAAACTTATAATTCAATTTCATTTTGGCATTTACTTTTCCTGGATCTCCAGATATATGCTCGTAACTGACTAAGCCTTCTTGCCAATGCTTCATGTTTTCATGATCATCTAACAACTTAAAGCATTCTTCAACTGGTGTATTAATGGTTACTTGTATTGTGTATTTCATTGTTAAGGGATATGATACTAAATCTATAAAAAAAATAGCGATTGTAATATTACAATCGCTATAATTAATAAGATAGTCGTTAAAATACTTTTGTAGCTATAAAACGACTTTTAAAGTGTGTCTGGATTTTGCTGTTTCTATAACAACAATACTAATTTGATTTTTAGGTAAATTTAAAGTTTTACGTAAAGTATTGTTGACCTCTAAATTAGGTATTCTTAAAATTTCTTTACCTAAAATATTGTAAGCTTTAATAGTTACTACACCATTAAAGTTAGAAATTAACAACTGGTTGTCTATCATTTTAGCAGAAAACACAGTTTTTTTAGTTTCTGTAATACTTAATGTCGAGTTTTTAACTGCATCAATTAAATCTATGTATAAGTCTGCTGTTTGGTTGTTTCCACCACCTCCAAACTCATTTTGAAACAGTAAATTAAAGCCAAACACAGTAGTTCCGTCTGGCACACCAGTGTAAAACTGAGCTAAGTTTATAGTAAGACTATACGTATTTGGTCCAGCGTTAGCATCTGTATCAGTGCTTACTAGAGTTAATTGAGGTTGTGAACCTAAATCATTAAATCCTGGAGACCCTTGAAAACCACCAGATGGCGTGTCTAACCCACCATACATGTGTATGTAAGTACGACCATCTGTGTAAAAGTTATTGATAAGATCAACATCTTCAAACACTATAGTAATTTGGTCATTAACTGTAGATGAAGTAGCAGTAATTGTTGCTGGTGCTCCATCATAACCATTAAATGTTAAGGTTTCTTGAGCTATTATAGCATTAGAAACCATAAGTAATAAAAGTAAAAAGTAATTTTTAATCATATTAATATCTATTTTATAGTAAAAATAGCATATTAATTAATATCACACATAATTTTAATACTTCTATAACGTTTTTGTGTTGATTATTTTTTCAATTTAGTAGTTTAAACCTACTATATTTAAGATTGTTGGATGGTTTGTAAAAGTACTTGTATTATAGTGTAATATTGCTATTTTTGCAATCATTGCTAACAAAAGTGCCCTTATTATGAAAATGAAAGTTTTACATGTCACACTAACACTATTTTTACTTCTAGGTTATAGTGTTTTAGCCCAAAATAAAACCGTTTTATTTACAGTAGATGGAGAGCCAGTTTATACCAACGAGTTTAAGCGTGTTTATAGTAAGAATTTAGATTTAGTAAAAGACGATTCTCAAAAAGATATAGATAATTACTTAAAGTTATTTGTTAATTATAAGCTTAAAATTGCAGAAGCAAAAGCTTTAGGGTTAGATCAAAAACCGTCTTATATAAGAGAGTTTAAAAACTACAAAAATCAATTATCTAAAAATTATTTAAACGATAATAAAGTTACAGAGCAATTAATAAAAGAAGCTTATAACAGATTACAAACAGAAGTAGATGCTAGCCACATTTTAGTTAGAATTGACGAAAACGCTAGTCCACAAGACACTTTGTTAGCGTATCAAGAAATTCAAAAATTAAGAGGTCGTGTTTTGCAAGAAGGTTTTGAAGCAGTAAAAAAAGACATCCATAATGGACGTACTTTATTTGCAGAAGAACTTGGTTATTTTACTGCTTTTAAAATGGTGTATCCTTTTGAAAATGCAGTATATAATACACCTGTTGGAGAATGGTCACAACCTTTTAGAACCCAGTTTGGATATCATATAGTTTGGACCAAAGACAAGCGTGATAATAGAGGAGAGGTTACTGTGGCTCATATCATGCTTACAGAAAACGAAAAAGCAGAACAAAGTGCTAAAGACCGTATAGAGGAATTATATAAACGTGTAAAACAAGGCGAAGACTTTGCAGCATTAGCTAAACAGTTTTCAGACGATAAAAGCTCTAGTGCTAATGGTGGTAAACTAAATACATTTTCTGCTGGACAGTTAAGCTCTAAGATATTTGAAGAGCAAGCGTTTAGTTTGCAAAATGTAAATGATGTTACCAAACCTTTTAAATCAGAATTTGGATATCATATTATCAAATTGCATGAAAAAAACGGAATTAAACCTTTTAGTCAGCTTGAGCCAGAATTAAAAAACAGAATTAAAAGAGACTCTAGGTCTAAAGTTATTGAAGCAAAACGTATAGATAAATTAATGGCACAATATAATGTGTCAACCCAAACAGATTTAACACCAATTGTAGCAATCTTAAATGATGATTTTTTTACTAGCACTTGGAAAATTCCATCAGATTTTAAAGGCGAAGAAACTTTATTGACCATTGGGAATAAAACCTATACACAGTATGATTTTGCAGACTTTTTAGAAAAAAGCCAGCGTAGACGTCAAGCAAAAGTGCCTTTAAAGAAATTGGTTGACGATAATTATAAAGTGTTTGTAGAAAGTAACTTAAAAACTTACCAAGAAGACAATCTAGAGTTTGAAAATGAGGAGTATGCTCAGATTTTAAGCGAGTATCGAGATGGATTATTACTATTTGACTTAATGGAAACAGAAATTTGGAATGCTGCCAAACAAGATTCTATAGGGCTTCAAGAGTATTATTTGCTTAATAAAGACAAATACTACTACAACCCAAGGGTGGATGCAATTGTAGCATCTTCAGCTAAAAAAAATATTATAAAAAGAGTTGAAACTCTTTTAGAAAATAATAAAACAATAGAAGTAATTCAAAACGGATTAAACTCAGATACCCAAATTAATGTTAGTTTTATTGTTGATACTTTAGAGGTTAACCACCAAGCATTACCAAAGGGGTTAAATTTAACAGAAGGGGTTTCTAAAATATATAAGCATAATGATGCTTATACAGTCATTAAGATTAAAGAAGTACTGCCAAAAATGTCAAAAACTTTTAATGAGGCTAAGGGTAATGTGATTTCAGATTATCAAGATCAAAAAGAACAAGATTGGTTGGCTAATCTGTCTAAAAAGTACAAAGTTGTTATTAATCAAGAAGCATTAAAACAGGTTAAAGAAGAATTAAAATAATTTGAAAACTTCAATTTACATAGTACTAATTTGTGTTTTATGGTCTTGCGACTATTTTAATCAAGCACCACAAGAAGATGCAATTGCTAGAATAGACGATGTGTATTTATATCATAAAGATTTAAAAAAGGCAATGCCTGAGTTTGTCTCAAAATCAGACAGTGCAGTCTATGCTAACAATTTTATAAATAAATGGGCTACTCAACAATTGTTGGTAAAAGGAGCAGAGGTAAACTTGTCTGATGCTAAGCTAGAAAAGTTTGATAAATTAGTCCAACAATACAGATATGACTTGTATAGCAAAGCGTATTTAGAAGCTTTAGTTACTAAAAACTTGGATACCATAGTATCCAATGCAGAAGCAGAAGCTTATTATCAGGCTAATAGGGAAGCTTTCAAATTAAACGAAGAATTAATTCAGTTTAGATATATAAATGTTGAAGCTAATAGATTGGATTTAGATAAAATTAAAACCAAGTTTAAACGCTTTAATAAAGCAGATAAAAAAGAGTTAGATTCTATTTCAATACAATTTAGATCTTATTCTTTAAAAGACTCTGTTTGGATAAGAGTAGACCAAGCTATTAATAAAATTCCAGCAGTAACACCAGAATACAGAAATGAATTGTTAAAAAAATCTAATTTTATACAACTCAAAGATTCATTAGGATTATATTTGATGCAAATAAAAGATGTGTTGTTACGAAACGATACAGCTCCACTAGAATACGTTAGACCAACCATAAACCAAATCGTAGTTAACAAGCGTAAACTAGAATTAATTAAACAATTAGAAAAGGACATTACTAAAGATGCCATTAAAAACAAACAATTTGAAATTTACAATTAAAACTAAAACGCTTTCCGCTTTTGCGTTTTTACTATTAGCAACGTTTACAGTTTCTGCACAAGAAATTATTGACGAAACCACTACAGAGCAAGCTGTAGATACTACATTAACTAATGGAGCTATCAAGGTAGATGGTGTAGCAGCAGTCGTAGGAGATTATATTGTTTTAGATAGTGATATTGATAAAATGATTATTCAATTAAAAGCACAAGGTGCTTCGTTACAAGGTGTAACACGTTGTCAATTATTTGGTAAATTATTAGAAGACAAATTATATGCACACCATGCTATTCAAGATAGTATTGTGGTTAGTGATGCCGAAATTAGATCTTATGTAGATCAACAAATTCAGCAATTTTTACAGCAGTTTAATGGTAACATGGATGCTTTATTAAAATTCTATAAAAAAGAGGATGAGGTTAGTTTTAGAGAAGAAATTTTTGAAATTAATAAAAGCAACAAACTAGCTTCAGAAATGCAAAGAAAAATTATTGAAGACATTGAAGTAACTCCAGAAGAGGTGCGTCAGTTTTTTAATAGAATTCCTAAAGAAGAACGTCCAAGATTTGGTACAGAGCTTAAAGTGGCACAAATAATTATTGAGCCAAAAGTTAGCGAGGAAGAAAAACAACGCGTTATAAACCAATTAAAAGAGTTTAAAAGAGAGGTTGAAGAAGAAGGAAAAAGCTTCAGATCTAGAGCAGCGTTTTATTCTGACGATCCTGGGTCAAAAAAATCTGGAGGTAAATTACCACCAATGAACAGGGCTCAACCTAGAATGGTAAAAGAGTTTAGAGATGTTGCGTTTTCTTTACAAGAGGGACAAATTTCTGAACCATTTGAAACAGATTTTGGTTTTCATATTATTTACTTAGAAAAGATTAGAGGTCAAGAATATGATGTAAGCCACATACTTTTAGTCCCTGAAATCTCTGATGAAGAAGTTTTAGAAGCTAAAGAAAAAATTGAGAAAATTAGAACAGATATTATTGATGGTGTGTACACTTTTGCTGAAGCAGCAGAAGAATTTAGTGATGAAAAAGAAACTAAATATCAAGGTGGACAATTAATTAATCCTCAAACACAAGATTATAATTTTGAACTAACTAAAATGGATCCAGAATTATACAGTCAATTACAAGGATTAGAAAATAACACCGTAAGCGAAGTATTAACAGATACAGATAGACAAGGTAATATTAAGTTTAAATTAGTAACTGTAACCGATAGAATAGACGAGCATGATGCAGATTATGCACGTGATTACTTAAAAATTAAAGAACTTGCTTTAAACGAAAAGCAATTTGAAACTATTGGTAAATGGCAAGACGAAAAAATTGCTGACACTTATATAAAAATTAGCGAAGCACACAGAGGTTGCGATTTTAGTAGTAACTGGTTAAAAAACAAGTAAAAATTTATGTCTGACGTTGCAGCAATTAACAATTTAGTAAATAAGTATAACGATTTAAGACAGGAGGTTGCCAAAGTTATTGTTGGTCAAGACGATGTCGTAAATCAAATTTTAATTTCTATTTTTTCTGGTGGACACGCCTTATTAATTGGTGTGCCTGGATTGGCTAAAACGTTAATGGTTAATACTATTTCTCAAGCTTTAGGGTTGGATTTTAAGCGTATTCAGTTTACTCCAGATTTAATGCCAAGCGATATTTTAGGTAGTGAAATTTTAGACGAAAACCGAAATTTTAAATTTATAAAAGGACCTATTTTTGCTAACATTATCTTAGCAGACGAGATTAACCGTACACCACCAAAAACTCAAGCAGCATTATTAGAAGCTATGCAAGAGCGTGCTGTAACCGTTTCTGGACATCATTATAAATTAGAATTGCCCTATTTTGTACTAGCAACACAAAACCCAATTGAGCAAGAAGGGACTTATCCTTTACCAGAAGCCCAATTAGACCGTTTTATGTTTGCAATTAATTTAGAATATCCATCTTTTGCAGAAGAAGTGCAGGTAGTAAAAGCCACTACTTCAGACCATAAACCACAAGTTAATAGCTTGTTTACAGCTCAAGAAATTATAGATTTTCAGCAGTTAATTAGACGTATTCCTGTAGCGGATAATGTAATAGAATATGCAGTAACTATGGTTGGTAAAACTAGACCAAATAGTGAGGCAGCATCAGATTTAGTTAAACAGTATATAGATTGGGGAGCAGGACCAAGAGCTTCTCAAAATTTAATATTAGCAGCAAAAACACATGCAGCTATTAACGGAAAGTTTTCTCCAGATATCGAAAATGTTCAAGCAGTAGCTACAAGTATTTTACGTCATAGAATGATAAAAAACTATAAGGCTGAAGCAGAAGGTGTTACTATAGAACAAATAATTAAAAGCTTGTTTTAAAATGAATTTAAAGCAATTTAAAGTTCCTTTGTTATTATTAATTGTTGGTGTAATTCTAACAATTATAGGCGCATATTTTAAAGTACAAGCAATAGAACATGGTAGTTTATTATTAACTATCGGAACTTTCTTAGAATTTTGTGCTATCTTTTTAGGTATTATTAAACTAATTAAAATTTCTAGACAAAAATCCTAACGCCTTTTTAATTGATACCAATTACAACATATAAGCAAAGAATATTTGGTTTAGATGTTGTTAGAGCAATCGCTATTTTACTTATACTTTGCTCACATTCCACAATTTTATTATTTCCAGAATCACAATCTACTGTTATAAAAATGGTTCAGTTTTTTGGGACTATTGGAGTAGATATTTTCTTTGTTTTAAGTGGGTTTTTAATTGGGACTATTTTAATAAAACACATATTAAAACAACAAACTAGTGTAAAGCAGTTTACTCAATTTTGGATGCGTCGTTGGTTTAGAACCTTGCCTAATTATTATTTAGTGTTACTAATAAACATAGGACTGTTAATAGCTTTTAATACAGAAACCCCTAAACAACTTTTTAAATACTTTTTCTTTTTACAGAATTTTAGCCAGCAACAACCAGACTTTTTTACAGAATCTTGGAGCTTATCTATTGAAGAGTTTGCATATTTATTGGGACCAATCCTCTTAATGATCTTAGCATTACTATTTAAAAGACTAACAAAATGGAGTTTTTTATTAATGACGCTTTTAGTAATAATAGGCTTTACTTTAAACCGTTTTATTTTTGATTTAAGTGTTACAGAACAAACTCTAGAATTCTCTTGGAGTAAAAATCTTAGAAAAGTTGTTGTTTATAGAATTGATAGTATTTACTATGGGTTTTTAGGCGCTTTTTCAAGTGTTTACTATACTAAATTTTGGAGACGTTATAAATGGTTAAGCTTTATGTTAGGCGCAATTATTTTTGTTATTACTCATCTATATATTTACATAAATCATCTAGAACCTAACATATATAGTGCTTTTTTTAATATTTGGTATTTGGCATTGGTTTCTATATCAATTCTCTTAACATTTCCTGTATTGTCAAATTGGAGATCAAATCATGTATTAACTAATCCTATCACAAAAATTAGTTTGTGGTCTTATTCAATTTACTTGGTTAACTATTCTATAGTGTTATTAACTATTCAAAAATTCATCAATATTTCAATATTAAATTCACTAGAAAAAGTGCTAGTTTTACTTTTGTTTTGGAGTGTCACTTTTTGTCTTTCATTTGTATTGTTCACCTATTTTGAATACCCAATTATAAAATTCCGTGATTCTACAAGATTTAAACGTTGGTTTAGATTTTAGTTTTCTTGTTAATTTACGATTTTATGACGCTTAAAATTGTTAATTTAATAATCTTTATCTGTTTTTGATTTAACTTGTTGAATATAATTTAACAAATATTCAAATTTGTTATATATTTTAAAAATTCTTCAATTTTTTGTAATTTTGCAATTCCTGAACTTCAGGATAAAAACAAATAAACAACCCTTTTAAATATAGACTATATGGCATTTGATATTGACATGATAAAAAAGGTATATAACCAAATGACAGAGCGTGTTGATGCAGCACGTAAAGTTGTTGGAAAACCTTTAACGCTTTCTGAAAAGATTTTATACTCTCATCTTTGGGACGGAACACCTACTAAAGCCTTTACTAGAGGTAAAGATTATGTAGATTTTGCGCCAGATAGAATTGCATGTCAAGATGCTACAGCACAAATGGCTTTATTGCAGTTTATGCAAGCAGGAAAAGATAAAGTGGCTGTACCTACTACTGTTCACTGTGATCACTTAATCCAAGCTAAAGATGGTGCTGCTACAGATTTAAAACACGCTAATAGTGTAAGTAGTGAGGTGTTTGATTTTTTAGAGTCAGTATCTAACAAATACGGAATTGGTTTCTGGAAACCTGGAGCTGGAATTATTCACCAAGTAGTTTTAGAAAACTACGCATTCCCAGGAGGAATGATGATTGGTACAGATTCTCATACAGTAAATGCAGGTGGTCTTGGTATGGTTGCTATTGGTGTAGGTGGAGCAGATGCAGTAGATGTAATGGCTGGAATGGCTTGGGAGTTGAAATTTCCAAAATTAATTGGTGTTAGATTAACCGGTAAGTTATCTGGTTGGACTGCACCAAAAGATGTAATTTTAAAAGTAGCTGAAATTCTTACTGTAAAAGGTGGAACAGGTGCTATTGTAGAATATTTTGGTCCTGGGGCTACAGCAATGTCTTGTACAGGTAAAGGAACTATTTGTAACATGGGTGCAGAAATTGGTGCAACCACATCAACCTTTGGGTATGACGAATCTATGGAGCGTTACCTACGTGCTACAGATAGAGCAGATGTGGCTGATGCTGCAAATAATATTAAAGACTATCTTACTGCAGATGCAGAGGTATATGCTAATCCAGAAAACTATTTTGATCAGGTTATCGATATTAATTTATCAGAATTAGGACCATTATTAAACGGACCTTTTACTCCAGATTTATCAACACTAGTTGGTAAAGAAATGACAGAAAAAGCAACAGAAAACGATTGGCCATTACAAGTAGAATGGGGACTTATTGGATCTTGTACTAACTCGTCTTACGAAGATTTATCTCGTGCCTCATCTATTGCACAACAAGCTTTAGATAAAGGATTAAAAATGAAAGCAGAATTAGGGATCAATCCAGGTTCTGAGCAAGTACGTTACACAGCAGATAGAGATGGTATTTTAGGGATTTTTGAAAAATTAGACGCTAAAATATTTACTAATGCTTGTGGACCATGTATTGGACAATGGGCACGATATAGCGATCCTAAAAATGCACCAAAAAACAGTATAGTACACTCGTTTAACCGAAACTTTGCTAAGCGTGCAGATGGTAACCCTAACACACATGCATTTGTGGCTTCGCCAGAAATTACAGCTGCTATTGCAGTTGCAGGTCGTTTAGATTTTAATCCATTAACAGATACGTTAATCAATGAAGATGGACAAGAAGTAAAATTTGACGAACCAACAGGTTGGGAATTACCACCTAAAGGATTTGCTGTAGAAGATGCAGGTTATTTAGCACCAGATGAAGATGGAAGTGGAGTGGAAGTTAAAGTAGCTTCAGATTCTGAAAGATTACAATTATTAACCCCTTTTACGCCAATAGGAAACGATATTACAGGTGCTAAGCTTTTAATTAAAGCTTTTGGTAAATGTACTACAGACCATATTAGTATGGCTGGTCCTTGGTTACGTTTTAGAGGTCATTTAGATAACATTGCCAATAACACTTTAATTGGTGCAGTTAATGCATTTAACAAAAAAACAAACTTTGTTAAAAACCAATTAACTGGTGAGTATGGTGGTGTGCCAGATGTACAACGCGAATACAAAAAAGCTGGAATCAAAACTGTAGTTGTTGGAGATCATAACTACGGAGAAGGGTCGTCTAGAGAGCATGCTGCTATGCAACCACGTCACTTAGGTGTTGCTGCTGTAATTGTAAAATCTTTTGCACGTATCCACGAAACTAACCTTAAAAAGCAAGGGATGTTAGGATTAACTTTTGCTAACGAAGCAGATTACGATTTAATCCAAGAAGATGATACCTTTAACTTTTTAGATTTAAACGCGTTTGCTCCAGGTAAACCATTAACAATAGAGTTGGTTCATGCAGATGGAAGTAGGGACACGATTAAAGTAAATCATACTTATAACGAAGCTCAAATAGCTTGGTATAACGAAGGAAGTGCGTTAAATTTAATTAAAAAAGAGAATAACGCATAATTCTTCAAAACCGTTAAAAATTAAAAAACTCTCGATATCTTCGAGAGTTTTTTTTTATGTTTACTATATGAAATTACCTAAAGTTAATCTAAAAAACAGTCTTTTTGCGCTTATAATACTGTTGTTAATTATTCCAACTACAAGACAATTTATTCAAATACAATTGCATAAAGGATTGGCTTTATTTTCGCCAAGTATAGAAAGTCATTCAGGAAGGGATGTTATTACTAATTACAATTGGCAGTTAACAGATTTAAATAATAGTAGTTATAATTTCCGTCAAGCGGAAAACAAAGTCGTTTTAGTTAGCTTTTGGGCAACTTGGTGTCCACCTTGTATTGCAGAATTACCTAGTTTGCAAAAGTTATATAATGATTATAAAGATAGTATTGAATTTGTCTTTATTTCTAACGTAGACAAGTCTGTAGTTTCAGCATTTTTAAAGAAAAACAACTATACATTTAATGTCTATCAACCATCTGAAGCTCCGCCAAACACTTTGTTTGATGTAAAAAGTATCCCAAGAAATTTCTTAATAGATAAAAAAGGAAATGTTGTAATTGATAAATCTGGTGCTGCTAATTGGAATAGTGAAACAGTTAGAAAAGCTATTGATGGGCTTTTAAATAATTAAAGTGTCTTAAAAAAAGCCTTGATAAAACTCCAAGAAAATAAAGACCACATCACTTTTAATTCTTCTTTAAACGTCGATTCTTCATCTAAAAACCGAAACATGGTTTGTACGGAGTTTTTACTATAAAACTGCTCAAAAATCCATTCCCCTTTTTGGTTATCGTCTTTTAAAACTTTTAAAAATACTTTATCGTAAAATTTATATTTACTTATAAATAAGTGTTTTGAAGGTATTTGATTAGCTTTTAAATTGGTGATAATTTTTTCTACTTTCTTTTCGGTGTGTTTAAAACTATAACCAGTACTTCCCTTTACCCAACCACCTGCAGTTCCTATTTTAGTAACTTTTTTAGTATTGAAATTTTGAAACGGAAAATTAGTCATAGGTATTTGACCTATTTCAGTTTCAGTAATTTGGTAATTGTCAATTTTTAAATAGTCTTTTATGTATAGTTTTAAGTAGTTATCGTAAACCTGTTGCTCAACAACATGTTCTGTAAAATATGTAAACTCGACTAATGCTTCACGTTTAGAAAACGGTAATACATAAGTAAACGTGGTTTGATGTCCATCTTTTAAACGGTAATCCATCATGGTAATGGTGTCTTCATCAAAACAATCGGTTTCTGTTTTAATTACCCAACCTTTAAAATGCTGATTAATAGTAATGTAATCTGATAATTTCGACTTTATATCTTCAGTAATTCGGCTATCAAAAACATGATTTGCAGTGTAGCTATTGGTTTCGGTGGTTACTAAAACCATTTCATTTTCTGAAACTGACGTAACATGTTCTACTATAAAATGGATATTTTCCTGTAGATTGAGCTGTGCTTTAGCTTCAGTATAAAAATCTATTGCACGAATGGTTTTATAAGAATAAGGCGTAAGGCTTAAATCAACCTTTTTATTATTGGTTATAACCTTTGCTTTATTCCATTTTTGATGTGTTATAGCATCCCATTTACCCTGATTAGTTTCCCAAAAACTCCAAGTTTTATCATTTATATTTTTTGGGGAAGCGTCTATTAATGCAATTTGCTTGTTTTTAAAAAAAGAATCTTTACTTATTGCTAAAGCTAGTTGTAAGCCTGCTAATCCATTACCAACTATAATGAAATCATAATGGGTTTTGGGCATCTTAGATTATTTTTTGAAGTATTTAAAAGGTACAAAAAGCATCCCAAAACATTCTCCATCTTGTTTTCCTAAATGCTTATGATGGATTTTATGTGCACGTCTAACCCCTTTAGCATACCAATTATTGGCATTTCTAAACATCTTAAAGCGTTGGTGTATGAATATATCATGAACAACAAAATAAGCAGCGCCATAAGCCATAATTCCAAGACCTATTGGTAAGCAATACCAGACACCTTCATAATTCCAAAGGTAGAAACAGGTCATACTAACAATGGCGTAAAAAATAAAAAAAGCATCGTTACGTTCAAACCAACTGTTGTGGTCTTTATGGTGGTGATCTTTATGTAATGACCATAAAAATCCATGCATGATATATTTATGAGTAAACCAAGCCATAAATTCCATAGCACAAAAAGTGCCCAAAAAAACTAATATCCAATATAATACTTGCATTGTTTTATAATAAATTAAGTTGATACTTAACGTAGCTTCGTGTTAATAGCTCTGCTTTTTTGTAATTAGGGACTCTAATACGTGTGTTTTTTATATCTAAAGCTGGAGTCTTTTTTAATTTTTTTAATAACTGGTTATAATATCTGTAAGCCATAAAGACTCCAAACTTAGCTTCAATTGGTAATTTTTTTATTCCAACTAAGCCTTTATTAAAATCATTTTCAATGTCATTAACTATAAATAATTTATCCTCTTCTGTTAGGTTGCTTAAATCTGTATTAGGGAAGTATGTTCTATCTAATAAATCGTGATCTGCTTTTAAATCGCGTAAAAAATTTACTTTCTGAAAGGCAGAGCCTAAAGACATTGCAGATTCTTTTAAATCTTCAAACAAAGTTTCATCACCTTTTACAAAGACTTTCAAGCACATTAGACCTACAACATCTGCAGAACCATATATATAATCTTTATATTCTTGTTCGGTTTCGTATTTAGATTTAGATAAATCTAAACGCATACTTTTCATAAATGCATCAACCATATGTTTATCAATATTGCATTTATGGTAGGTATGCTGAAACGCGTTAAGTATAGGATTTAAACTAATTTTATCTCGTAAAGCAAATTCTAAATCGACCTCAAAACGTTTAAATAATTCTTTTTTATTGTAATCATGGAAGGTATCAACAATTTCATCTGCAAACCTCACAAAGCCATAAATATTATAAATATCTTGTCTAATACTGTTTGCTAGCATTTTAGTTGCTAAAGAAAATGAGGTACTGTAGGATTTAGTCACCACTTTACTACAATTGTAGGATACAGAATCAAATAGAGCTTTCATATTAATTTAAATGGTGTTTAACGATTAAATCTGCTACTAGTTTTCCAGAAATTAATGCTGGAGGTACACCAGGACCAGGTACTGTTAATTGTCCAGTGAAGTATAGATTGTTTACTTTTTTACTTTTAAGTTTTGGTCTTAAAAAAGCAGTTTGCATCAACGTATTAGCCATTCCGTATGCATTACCCTTGTAAGAATTGTACTCTTTAATAAAGTCTTTTACACAAAAAGACTCTTTAAAGATAATATTATTTGTAACATTTTGTTGTGTTAATTGTTCAAAACGTTTGATGATTTTGTCAAAATAGAGTGCTCTAATTTTTGCAGTATCTTCAATTCCTGGAGCAATCGGAATTAAAAAGAAACCAGTTTCACAACCTTCAGGAGCCATACTTGCATCAGTTTCTGAAGGAAAATTAGCATAAAACAATGGGTCTTTAGGCCACTTTGGATTATCATAAATATCCTCAGCATGGGTTTCAAAATTGGTATCAAAAAATAAATTATGATGCTGAATATTAGCTAACTTTTTATCGAAACCTACATAAAAAAGTAGGGAAGAAGGCGCAAAAGTCTTTTTACTCCAATATTTTTCTGAGTATTGGCGGTGTTTTTCATCTAACAACGTTTCTGAATGATGATAATCTGCACCACTTAAAACAACATCAAAATTTAAAGTCTTATTGTTTACCGTAATAGAGGAAGCAGTTTTACCTTGAACATTAATTTTAGAAACAGGGCTATTGGTATGTATTGTAACACCTAAGCTTTCTGCTAAATCTTTCATGGCTTTGATGATCTGATACATACCACCTTTTGGGTGCCAAGTGCCTAAACCAAAATCGGCATAATTCATAAAACTATAAAACGATGGTGTATTACTTGGTTTGGCACCTAAAAACAACACTGGGAACTCTAAAGTAGAAATTAATTTAGGGTTTTTAAAATGCTTTCTTACATCTCCACTTATAGTTTTAAAAAATTGGTCTACTCTTGTAATGGTCTCTTTTGTTACTAATTCTAAAGGTGAAATTCCAGGTTTTAAAACAACTTTGTTGATTGCTATATCGTAATGGTCTTGAGCTTTTTTAATAAATGCCTTTAACGGTTTAGAGCTTCCAGACTCTATACGTTCAAATTCAGCGCAAATCTTTTCTAAAGTATCTCCAATGGTAATTACTTCATCTTTAAAAAATATTTTATAAGCTGGTGATAACTTGTCAAGTTGATAATAATCTGAAGTTTTTTTATCAAAATCAGCAAAAAATTTATCGAAAATATCTGGCATCCAATACCAACTTGGACCAATATCAAAGGTGAAACCTTCTTTTTTTAACTGTCTGCATCTACCACCAACAGTGCTATTTTTTTCAAAAATGGTCACTTGGTTGCCTTTTTTTGCTAAATAACAAGAAGCAGAAAGTGCAGAAAAACCAGAACCGATTATGGCAATATTTTTATTCATAAGTAGCTGTGGCTATTGTAAATTTTCAAGCACTTCTTTAGTCGATGTGAATGTTAAAATATTTGGATTAGATATATCCTTAATTAATGAAGCCATTCTACCAGAGACCATTAATTTGTTATTAGTGTTTTTTAAAATTTTATTTTCAAACTCTGTAAGGTAGCTTTCTAAATTATCTTTATCTGGTTTTACTGTAAAGGTAGATATAAAAGTAATGTCTTCATATTGGGATAATAAAAATTGAAGACTATCTAACGGGACACTTTGACCAAGATAAATAGAATGAGACCCTTTGTTAATAATCGCATAGTTAGTAAACAGTAAACCAAGTTCATGGATTTCGTTTTCAGGTAAAAACAATACGTATGCTTTAGTATCTTTAGAGGTCTTAGAACTGTTTAAAGCTTTTTCTGTATTTAATATAATTTTCTGCTTAATTAATTCTACAATAAAATGTTCATGAGCAGGAGTAATTGTATCTGTTTGCCAAAGTAAACCAATCTCGTCAAGTAACGGGACAAAGACATTATAGAAGATGTCTTTAAACGAGAATTCGTTAATCAAATCGTTATAAGTCTTGTAAAATAAAGCCTGATCAAAATTGATCATAGCTAATTTTAAAAGGTTTAGGGTATGGTTGTTTTTGTCGTTTTCCTCTGCAATTTGCTTTACTAGTGCAGGAATTTCTTCAGCGTCTAAACTTGCAATTTTAGATATTTTATAACCATTATTATTAAGATAACTAATGTTTAGTATTTTTTGTAAACTAGCTAAACTATAATATCTAATATTAGTTTCTGTTCTGTTAGGTTGAAACAAATTATAACGCTTTTCCCAAATTCTGATGGTATGCGCTTTTATCCCTGATAAATTTTCAAGGTCTTTGATGCTGAATTTATTTTTTATATTGTTCATTGTTTAGCTAAAATAATTAAACAGAATGGATAATTACAAAAAATGAGAAAACATTTTGAAATAATTAACACTTAAAATTTAGAAGTAATGAAGAATAAAGCGCCTAAATGAATAGAAAACTAATTAATAGTTAAGTAATTAACTTTTAGGTAATGTGCGCACGAGAAGACTCGAACTTCCACGACCAATAGTGGTCACTAGCCCCTCAAGCTAACGCGTCTACCAATTCCGCCACGTGCGCTTTAGAAAAATAAAGATAAAAAAAAAGTTAAGCAGATGCTTAACTTTTTGTGACCGGGCTGGGGCTCGAACCCAGGACCCTCTCCTTAAAAGGGAGATGCTCTACCAACTGAGCTACCCGGTCTTTTCCTTTTGAGGGTGCAAATATAAAACGTTTTATTAATAATACAACCCTATTTTAAATTATTTTTTTGTTTTTTTGTTTTCACTTTATCTATAATTTTAATAATCAATATTTAAGCTTAAAAATGAATTTAGTTTTAGTTGGATATATGGCGTCTGGAAAATCGACTATTGGCAAAAAATTGGCCAAAATAATGGGTTATGAGTTTATAGATTTGGATAATTATATCGAAACTAGAGAACATTTAAGTATTCCTGAAATTTTTAAAACTAAAGGAGAAATCCATTTTAGAAAATTAGAACAAGTTTATCTTAAAGAATTAACAACTACTATTAATAAGTCAATAATATCTTTAGGAGGAGGCACACCTTGTTTTTATGACACTATAACTTGGTTAAACGCTATAGAAAATGTCACAACTATTTATTTAAAAACAAATATTGATGTACTGGTCAATAGGTTGTATAAGGACACCTCTAGACCATTAATTAGTCATATTAAGTCTAAAATAGAATTAAAAGATTTTATTGCAAAGCATTTGTTTGAGCGCTCTTTTTTTTACAATCAGGCAAATATTGTAATAGATTCTGCAGATTCTGAAGAAGAAACAATTAACAATATTATTTTTAAATTAATTTAAGTAAGCCTTCCAGTCTGTTCCATCTAGATCAACTTGAACATGCTCATTTAATGATGTAGATAATGAGATGCCTTTATAATCTGCCTTTACAGGAAATTTTTTATGATTTCTGTTAACTAAAACTGCAGTTTTAAATTGTTTTAATGGGACCTCCAAAAAATGTTTAACACAATAAATTAATGTAGTTCCAGAATTTAAAACATCGTCTATTAAAACAACAGATTTATTCTGATAATCTTCAACTTTTACAGAGGTTTTAATAGCTAATCTAGGATTTTTTTTATCAATAGATACTTTACAAAGTATTGGAGAGATTGGAGATATTTTAGATAGGATTCCTTTTAATTTTTTAGCTAGAATATAACCATTAACATCTATACCTGCTAAAATAACTTCATTCTCGTTAATGTTAGCTTCATATATTTGATAAGCTATTCGTCGTAACTTATTATTAATTGCATTTTTATCTAATATAGTATCTTTGATGGTATCCATAAATTATTGTTCATTTTCAAAGGTTAAATTATCTAAATCTCTTCTATCTTTTTTAGTCGGTCGCCCAACGCCTTTTTTTCTGTAGTAATCTTTTGCTAATTTAAGTAATTCTTGAGCTTCAAAAGCAGATTTTGGTGTTTTATCAACTCTATAAATATCAACTAATTTAGCTCCAACACGGTTTGGAGGAATGTCCAAAACTGTTAGTTTATAATTTACTTGATCTTTTCTAACTTCTATATTATCTGTAGGATAAACCTCTCTGCTAGGTTTAACAACAACATCATTTACCTTAATATGCCCTTTTTTGCATGCAGTAGTTGCAATATTTCTAGTTTTAAAATATCTAACACACCATAAAAATTTATCTATTCGCATACAATTTATCTAAAATTAGCGTTAACGTTATTGTACAAAATTATATTAAAATGTATCTTGCCAACTCAAAAATAGCAATAATGAAATTAAGAAAAATTACTTTAATACTTTTAACAGTTTTTGTTACCGTTTTATCATGTAAAAAAGAAGAAGATGATACAACAACTTTTGTTGAAAGAGATAGAGCAGAAGTCTATGCTGAAGATATAGCAGAGATTGAAACCTATTTACAAACTCATTTTTATAATTACGAAGAGTTTGAGTCTAATCCTGAGTACAGCGATTTATCTTCATCACCTGCTAGCATTACACCTAATGATACGTTTCAAATAGTTTTTGATACTATTGCTGATGCTAACAGTAATAAAATTCCGCTTATAGATCAAGTTGAAGAAAAAATAGTAACTCAAGACGGTATAGATTATAAATTATACATTCTTAAAGTAAGACAAGGTTTAGGACATAATATACATCCGCTTGATGCTGTTGGAGTTTTATATGAAGGAAGCCTTTTAAATGGTGATGTATTTGATAGTGCAGATGTGGTTAATCAACCATTAAATTTAACTAACGTAGGGTTATCATTAGGAGTTATTACAGGTTTTAGAGAAGCATTAATCGAGTTTCAAGCTAGAGAAGGGTATAGTGAAAATGGAGACGGGACTACAACAAGTCATAATCATGGTATTGGAGCAGTATTTATCCCTTCTGGAATTGGATATTTCTCTTCTGCTACTACTAATATACCAAGCTACAGTCCTATAATTTTTAAACTAGGATTATTAACTAGAATTAATACAGACTATGATGGAGATTCTATTTTTTCTCGTTTAGAGGATTTAGATCAAGATGGTGATGGTTTTAACGATGATACAGATGGTGATGGTTTTCCAAACTTTTTTGATAACGATGATGATAATGATGGTGTCTTAACTGCTAATGAAGATTTAGAAGATACAGATTTAAATTTTGATAGTGATGGAGATGGTGATCCAACCAACGATAAAAACGGAGACGGAGATCCAACTAACGATGATAGCGATGGAGACGGAATACCCAATTACTTAGATGCAGATTCTAACGAGTCTAATTAATAACAAAAAAAAGCCACTTTTAAAGTGGCTTTTTTTATGCTTTATAACATTATGGACAAACTTAAGATAAGTTGTTCTGGTCGTGTATCTAGACGGTTTGGATTATTAATGGTCATGTTATTGTTTATAATAGTAGCTTCATTATTATTAAAACCTCTCTCATAACGTAAATCTAATCCAACTTTATTAATACTAAATCCTATACCAAAGTTTAAGCCAACAGTAAAATCATTTTCGATATTATTAACTGTTGCGTTTTCAAAGTCACTATCTAAAACATATTGTAAAGATGGTCCTCCAAAAACACTAATTGGACCCAATATTTTAACTCCAACAAGTAACGGAGCGTCTAATTTTTTAAAATCGAATGTTCCAGCATCATAATCACTAGTTGTTGAAGTGTAAATTAACTCTGGTCTAAAATAAACTTTGTTTCCTAGCTTCCCAAAAATACCAACATGGTAACCAATATTCTCTTCAGGGTTTTGATAACTGTTAGAAATAGATTCAAAATAATCACCATTTCCATTGTAGTTTAATCCACCTTTAATACCAAATCCACTTGTAGTTTGAGCAAAAATAAAGGTCGAAAATAATAACGAACCTAAAGATGTTAAGATTAATTTTTTACTTAGGGTTGTTTTAAGATTGGTGTCTTTTTCAATTCTTTGTAAAATTTTCATAATTGTTGTTTTTTGATGAACTATTAGTATAACGAAAATTATGCCAAAATATTTTTTTAATTAATTGATTGGCAAATTAAATATAAATAAAAAGAGGCTTTAATCAATTAGATTAAAGCCTCTTTTGAGTATAATATTAAATACTTATTTACGACTTATTACTTTTTCACAAGCTTTAACAATCGCTTCTGCGTTTAATCCATATTTTTCCATTAGTTGCTCTGGTGTTCCAGACTCACCAAAAGTATCATTGGTAGCAACAAACTCTTGAGGTGTTGGCTGATGTTGAGACAGGACTCTTGCAACACTTTCTCCTAAACCACCTAAATGGTTATGCTCTTCGGCTGTTACAATGCATTTAGTTTTCTTTACAGATTCTATAATAGCATTAGCGTCTAAGGGTTTAATGGTATGTATGTTGATTACCTCTGCAGAAATACCTTTATCATGTAATGCTTTTGCAGCTTCTAAAGCTTCCCATACTAAATGTCCTGTTGCTACAATTGTAACATCATTACCAGATTGTAAATGAACTGCTTTTCCAATTTCAAAAGTTTGATCTTCTGGCGTAAAGTTGGCAACTTTTGGACGTCCAAAACGTAAATATACAGGACCATGGTGATCTGCAATTGCAATAGTTGCAGCTTTTGTTTGATTGTAGTCACATGGATTAATTACTACCATTCCTGGTAACATTTTCATTAAACCAATATCTTCAAGGATTTGGTGTGTGGCACCATCTTCACCTAAAGTTAAACCAGCGTGCGATGCACAGATTTTTACATTTTTATCAGAGTAAGCAACACTTTGTCTTATTTGGTCATACACTCGACCTGTAGAGAAGTTTGCAAAAGTTCCGGTAAATGGTATTTTACCACCAATTGTTAATCCTGCAGCCATACCTATCATGTTAGCTTCTGCAATTCCAACCTGAAAAAATCGCTCTGGATGATTCTTTTTAAAGTCATCCATTTTTAAGGATCCTATTAAATCGGCGCAAAGTGCAACAACATTTTCATTGGTTTGTCCTAATTCTGTAAGTCCAGCTCCAAAACCTGAACGTGTATCTTTACTTCCTGTATTTGTATATGTTTTCATTTTGTCTAAGTTCTGGTTAATTAGTAATCGCCTAAAGTTTCAGGATTTTGTTCTAATCCAATTGCTAGCTGCTCGTCATTTGGAGCTTTACCATGCCAAGCGTGTGTATGCATCATAAAGTCTACACCATGACCCATAACTGTTTTTAGTAGCACACAAACTGGTTTTCCTTGACCTGTTAAGCTTTTAGCTTTTTCCATTCCTTTTAGGATGTCTTCTATAGAATTACCGTTTTCTATATCTACAACAGTCCAACCAAAAGCTTCAAATTTTGCTCTAAAACTTCCCATTGGTAAAACATCATCTGTAGACCCATCAATTTGCTGACCGTTTAAATCTATAGTAGCAATAATATTATCTACTTTATTACCTGCAGCATACATAATTGCTTCCCAATTTTGACCTTCTTGCATTTCTCCATCACCATGTAAACTGTAAATTAAATGGTTACAACCGTTTAATTTTTTAGCTTGAGCAGCACCTAACGCTACACTAAGTCCTTGTCCTAAAGATCCTGATGCAATTCTAACTCCTGGTAAATTCTCGTGAGTTGTTGGGTGACCTTGTAGTCTAGAGTTTATCAATCTAAATGTGTTTAGCTCTTCAACAGGAAAATACCCTGATCGTGCTAAAACACTATAATAAACAGGAGAGATATGTCCGTTGGATAGGAAGAAAATATCTTCTCCAATACCATCCATATCAAATCCTTCTTTTCTGTCCATAATGTTTTTATAAAGTGCTACAAAAAATTCTGCGCAACCTAAAGAACCACCTGGATGACCAGAATTTACTTTATGAACCATACGCAAAATGTCTCTGCGTACTTGTGTTGTTAAATCTTCTAATTGTTGAATGCTTGCCATGTTTTATGGGTTAATTATTTTGTTCCAAAATTAGTTTTTTAAAAGGCGGTCACAAAAATTGAATCGTTACACTTATTAACGATTTGCCTCGATTTCTTAACAATTACTCTTATTTTTTATTGTGTTGTACAAATATTTCAATTTTAGTAAGTATTTAAGACCCTTTGTGTATTTCTTAATTATATTTGCTAGCTGAAGATTTAAGACACACAATGACTTTCGATTTAAAAGCAAAAGACACACAAAGTAACGCAAGAGCAGGAGTAATAACAACAGATCATGGAGTTATTGAAACTCCTATTTTTATGCCTGTTGGTACTGTAGCATCTGTTAAAGGTGTGCACCAAAGAGAATTAAAAGAAGATATTAATCCAGATATTATTTTAGGTAACACTTACCACTTATACTTAAAGCCACAAACCGAAATACTTGAAAAAGCTGGTGGTTTGCACAAATTTATGAATTGGGATAGAAATATCTTAACAGATTCTGGTGGTTATCAAGTATACTCGTTATCTGCAAATAGAAAAATTAAAGAAGAAGGTGTTAAATTTAAATCTCATATAGATGGAAGTTACCATACATTTACACCAGAAAATGTCATGGAAATCCAACGTAGTATTGGTGCAGATATTATCATGGCTTTTGATGAATGCACACCTTACCCTTGCGATTATAATTATGCAAGACGATCTATGCATATGACACATCGTTGGTTAGATAGATGTATCAATCATTTAGAAAAAGTACCTTTTAAATATGACTACTCTCAAGCATTTTTTCCAATAGTTCAAGGTAGTACCTATAAAGATTTACGTAAACAATCTGCCGAATATATAGCAAATGCAGGTGCAGTTGGTAATGCAATAGGTGGCTTGTCAGTTGGTGAGCCAGCAGAAGAAATGTATGCTATGACAGAAGTAGTTACAGATATATTACCAGAAGATAAACCACGTTATTTAATGGGAGTGGGTACACCAATTAATATTCTAGAAAATATTGCACTTGGTGTTGATATGTTTGATTGTGTAATGCCTACTCGTAATGCCAGAAACGGTATGTTATTTACTGCTCATGGTACCATTAATATCAAAAATTTAAAATGGCGTGACGATTTTTCGCCTATTGATGAGATGGGAATTACCTTTGTAGACACAGAATACAGTAAAGCTTATTTAAGACATTTGTTTACTGTTAATGAGTTGTTAGGTAAGCAAATTGCAACCATACATAATTTAGGATTTTATTTATGGTTGACTAGAGAAGCAAGAAAACATATTTTAGCAGGAGATTTTAGAACTTGGAAAGACCAAATGGTAAAGCAAATGGATAAACGCTTATAAGTGAAAATATTAGATTGGTACATACTTAAACGTTATTTAATGACATTTGCAGTCATGCTTTTGTTATTTATACCTATTGGTATAACCGTCCATTTAGCTGAAAAAATTGGTAAAATTCTTGAAAATAATGCGCCTTTCGGCGAAGTCATGCAGTACTTGTTAGACTTCACCATTTATTTTGCACATCTACTGTTTCCTTTATTTTTATTTTTATCTGTTATCTGGTTTACCTCAAAATTAGCCAATAATACAGAGGTTGTTGCGTTTTTAAGTTCTGGTGTGTCATTTACACGTTTTTTAAGACCCTATTTAATTGGTGGAGTAATTGTAGCTATTATATCTATTGTCTTAGGTTTGTATTTAGCACCTAATGCCAGTAAAGGCTTTAATAATTTTAAATATAAATACCTCTCTGGTAAAAAAGCACTCAATAATACCAATGTATTAAAGCAAATTAATGATAATGAAATCATTTACGTAACCAGTTTTGATACTAAAAATAAAACGGGAATCAATTTTACTTTAGAGCATTTTGAAGAAGGTAAAATGAGTTATAAGATAAGTGCTTCAAATATCAGGTATTATGAAGAAGATTCTGCTTTTGTTTTAAGAAATTATATTAAAAGGACTATTGGAGAAAACAACGATATACTTGATGTACAAAGAAAAAAAGACACCATTTTTAGTTTTGATTTAGAAGATTTAACTCCAGAAGATTATATAGCCGAAACTTTACGATATAATGAATTGGTTAAATTTATAGATAGAGAAGAAAAAAGAGGCTCTAAATTTATTGGTCGATATAAATTGGCTAAATATCAAAAATGGAGTTTACCAGTTTCTGTATTTATCTTAACCATAATTGCTGTAGCTGTCTCGTCAAGAAAACGTCGTGGAGGTATGGGTGTTAACTTGGCTTTTGGTATATGTATAGCCATGATATTTGTGTTTTTTGATAAAATATTTGGAACGCTAGCAGCACAATCAGACTTTTCGCCATTATTAGCAGTATGGTTTCCCAATATTATTTTTGGAATATTAGCTATTATCTTACTGCGCAATGCAAAACGATAAACTTAAAAATTATCTTCACCTTCATCTCCTGGTTTTTATAGCTGGTTTTACTGCTATTCTAGGAAAACTTATCACTATAAATGCAGTTAGTTTAGTTTGGTACAGAATGTTAATTGCTACAGTTTTAATGTTTTTATACATTAAAATAGCAAAAGTTAATATTTCAATTTCTACAAAAGCATTTTTTAAATTAGCTATAGCAGGTATTATTATAGCATTACATTGGATTACTTTTTTTGGATCCATTCAAGTTTCTAATGCATCTATAGCATTAGCGATGTTTTCTACTGGTGCTTTTTTTGCCTCTTTTATAGAGCCCATAATTTACAAACGTAAAATAATTACCTATGAGATAGTCTTTGGGCTAATAGTAATAATTGGTATTTATTTAATTGTTCAAAGCGAATTAAAATATATTTATGGAATGGTGTTAGGTGTTGTTTCAGCGTTTCTATCATCATTATTTGCAGTGCTTAACGGTAAGTTTTTAGAACAACATTCTGCTACTAAAATCTCGTTTTATGAGTTTATAAGTGGTGTTTTTTTCATTTCAATATATATATTAATCTTTGGAGAAGGCTTTAATGCTAACCACTTTAATGTTTCTGCATCAGATTGGTTATGGTTAGTAATTTTAGCTTCAGTGTGTACAGCCTATGCTTTTATTGCATCGGTTTATGTCATGCGATTTATAAGCCCATATACAGTAGTGTTAACCTATAATTTAGAACCAATATATGGTATCATATTGGCATTAATTTTATTTCCAGAAACAGAAACCATGTCTGCATCATTCTATATTGGTGCATTTATCATATTAGGAGTTGTTTTACTAAATGGAATTTTAAAAAATTGGAAACAATTAATGACAAAAAAACAAAAGTAAACTAACTGACTATCAATTTTTAACGTATAAATATGCTCATTTTGATTGTATTCATAAAAAATGAACCAAAAAAAATGTAATTTTGCAATCTAACAAATAAACAAAACTATCATTCCCTATGGAATATTTAGAATTTGAATTACCTATAAAAGAACTAGAAGAACAACTAGAAAAGTGTCAAGTTATTGGAGAAGAAAGTGATGTTGATGTGACACAAACTTGCAAGCAAATTGAAAAAAAGCTTGTTGCAACTAAAAAAGAAATTTATAAAAATCTTACCGCTTGGCAACGTGTACAATTGTCGCGCCATCCAGATAGACCATATACATTAGATTATATAAAAGCCATTTGTGGTGAATCGTTTTTAGAGCTTCATGGAGACAGAAGTTTTAAGGATGACAAAGCAATGATTGGTGGTTTAGGAAAAATTGGTGACCAAAGCTTTATGTTTATTGGTCAACAAAAAGGTTACAATACAAAAACAAGACAATACCGCAATTTTGGTATGGCTAATCCAGAAGGGTACCGTAAAGCTTTACGTTTAATGAAGTCTGCTGAAAAATTCGGAATTCCTGTTGTAACCTTATTAGATACTCCTGGTGCATACCCTGGTTTAGAAGCTGAAGAGCGTGGTCAAGGGGAAGCAATTGCAAGAAATATTTTAGAAATGACACGCTTAAAAGTACCAATTATAACCATAGTTATTGGTGAAGGTGCTTCTGGTGGTGCATTAGGTATTGGTGTTGGAGATAAAATCATGATGCTAGAAAACACGTGGTACTCTGTAATATCACCAGAATCTTGTTCGTCTATTTTATGGAGAAGTTGGGAGTATAAAGAGCAAGCTGCAGAAGCATTAAAATTGACAGCAAAAGACATGAAAAAAATGAAAATTGTTGATGATATCATTAAAGAACCACTTGGTGGCGCTCATACTGATAGAGAAACAACTTTTAAAACAGTATCTGATGCAATTGTCAAAGCGTTTGACGAGTTTAAAAACTTATCACCAAAAGAATTAGTAAATAATCGCATCGAAAAATATTCAGAAATGGGAGTTTTTAAAGGGTAAACCTTATAAAAACCATTTGCTAACAAAATCTGAAGTTTCTGCTTCAGATTTTTTTTATGCTTGTTAACAAAAATTTGAAGTTATTAACACTATAATTGTTGACTACCTGTTAAGATTGAGTAACTTTGTAATTGAATATTTCTTAACTATTTATTTACATTCGCTAAATCTTGAATTAGTCAAATTTATAACTAGTTTTAATCAATAATTAACCACAAAAACCATCACGTTTTTACTTAAAATTATATCCGTAAAATGAAGCAACCTAATCAGATAAAAGGGTATCAAGTTGATAAGAGCACCATTATTAGCCTTGAAAAAGGTAAGATTCCACCTCAAGCTTTAGATTTGGAGGAAGTTGTGCTTGGTGCCATGATGATTGACAAAAAAGGGGTTGATGAAGTAATTGATATTTTAAGTCCTGAAGCATTTTACAAGGAAGCGCATCAGCATATATTTGAAGCTATATTCATGCTGTTTCAAGAGAGTCAACCTATTGACTTATTAACAGTTTCTACGCAATTAAAGAAAAATTCAAAATTAGATTTAGCTGGTGGAGATTTTTACCTGATTTCTTTAACGCAAAAAGTATCATCTTCTGCGCATATCGAGTTTCATGCACGTATTATTTTACAAAAATACATTCAACGTAGCTTAATAAAAATTTCTTCAGAAATTATTGAAGATTCTTATGACGAAACCCAAGATGTATTTGATTTATTAGATAAAGCAGAATCTAAATTATATGAAGTTACCCAAGGTAACATTAAAAAGTCAAGTGAAACTGCTCAAGATTTAGTAATACAAGCCAAAAAGAAAATTGAAGAAATTTCGAAAAAAGAAGGAATGAGCGGAATTCCTTCAGGTTTTGATAAACTAGATAAGTTAACTTCTGGATGGCAAGAAAGTGATTTAATTATTATTGCAGCACGTCCTGGTATGGGTAAAACAGCTTTTACCTTAACTATGGCTCGTAATGTAGCAGTTAACTCAAATATTCCTGTTGCATTTTTCTCTTTAGAGATGGCTTCAGTACAATTAATTACTCGTTTAATTTCTAGTGAAACTGGATTGTCTTCAGAAAAATTAAGAACTGGAAAACTTGAAAAACACGAATGGGAACAGCTAAATACTAAAGTTAAAGATTTAGAAAAAGCACCTTTGTTTATTGACGATACACCTTCACTTTCAATTTTTGACTTACGTGCAAAAGCACGTCGTTTGGCTTCGCAACATGGTATAAAAATGATTATGATTGATTACTTACAACTAATGACAGCTTCAGGTTCTGGTGGTAATCGTGAGCAGGAAATCTCTACTATTTCTAGAAACCTAAAAGCATTAGCTAAAGAGTTAAGTGTACCTGTTATAGCATTATCACAGCTGTCACGTGCTGTAGAAACTCGTGGTGGTAGTAAACGTCCATTACTTTCAGATTTACGTGAATCTGGAGCAATTGAGCAAGATGCAGATATTGTAAGCTTTATTTATAGACCAGAATATTATAAAATAGACGAGTGGGATGATGAAGAACGCTCGCCAACAGAAGGTCAAGGAGAGTTTATTGTAGCAAAACATCGTAATGGAGGTTTAGATAATATTAGGTTAAAGTTTATTGGACACTTAGGTAAATTTGATAATCTAGACGACTTTGATACACCGTTTGGTCAAGAGTTTCATAGTAAAATGAATGCTGCTGCTAACGATAATACATTTGCTCCGGACAATTTCCCAACTGCTAATGATGCTTTTGGCGCACCAGAGCAGGATGATAATGATGTACCTTTTTAATAAATTTTAACCGACTACTTAATGGACAAAATAAAAACCACTAACTATTTACTTTTAGTCATTGTAATACCAATAATATTTTACTTGCTAAAAGTACTGTCCTTTATATTTGTACCCTTAGTGTTTTCAATGTTTATAGCATTACTGTTTTTACCTTTAATGCGTTTTTTACTTAAACGTAATTTCCCAAAAATGGTTAGCGTAATTATTGTTTTGTTAGTGATTGCTATAGGTATAAAAATAGGAGTGGAGTTAGTAAAATTGTCTAGTAGAGAAATTTTAGCATCAGATTCTCAGTTTTTTCATAAAGCTGAAGATAAAATAAACGCTTTAGTAGATAATATTGAAGCTTTTTTTGGAGTAGAAAAAGTAGAAGGTAGCAGATCTTTAACACGTTTAGTAAATAAAGAGGCTTTACTTGATAACTTGTCTCCAACACTTAGTTTTATTAGTAAATTTTTGACCGCTTTGTTAATGACAACCTTTTTTGTTGTGCTTTGGTTAGCAGAGTCTATTAATGTAGAAAAACTTATTAATAGAACTATTTTAAAGAAAAAACACACTTCTATTAAAACCTTTATGAAAATTGAAAAGGACTTAATAAAATTTATAAAAGTTAAGTTTTTAGTTAGCTTTTTAACTGGAGTGTTTACCGGGTTGGCTTGTTATTTCTTTGATGTTAGTTTCCCTATTTTCTGGGGATTATTTGCGTTTTTAATCAACTTTGTTCAGATGGTTGGATCATTTATAACCGTAATTTTACTATCCATTTTTGCATTTGTAGAGCTTGAAACCTCTAGTAAACTATTGTTTTTTGTTATATCCATTGCAGGTACACAAGTCTTGTATGGTAGTATTTTAGAGCCAATATTTATGGGTAAATCTTTTTCCATAAATGTTATCGCTGTTTTAGTTATGCTAATGTTTTGGGGATTTATTTGGGGTATTCCTGGACTGATAATGGCAATCCCTATTACAGTATTTCTTAAAATTATTTTCGAGCAGTTTCCTAGAACAAAGATTATATCAGACCTACTCTCCGGTTCTTCAAGTTAATTTATTGCTAATTCGTTTTAAAAAGTTGCTTTTTTAACTATCTTTCAAGTTATAAATCACTTATTTTAAATGAAAAAATTAGCAGCATTTTTAATCCTGTTTCTATTTGTTAATCAAATATTTGCGTCTTACATCCTAATTCCGATGGATGCTGACACGCAAAAAAATCATTTAAAAGCCTACGGAATTACTTATTGGACCTTAGAGAAAGATGTAAAAGTTAAATGGCTTCTTAATTACAGAGGCGGTTCGTTTTTATTACCAGATAGCGAAGAGATACAAAGAGAATGTCAAATAAGAGGTGTAAGTTTTGAAGTATTATCTGATGCTAAAACAGAGCAAATTTTAGAAGAAATTAGCAGTCCTAGTAAAAATATGGAAGCTGTTGTACTTGAAAAAGCACCTAAAATTGCAGTCTACACACCAAAAGGAAAATTACCTTGGGATGATGCAGTAACAATGGTTTTAAGCTACGCAGAAATCCCTTATGAAACCGTTTACGATGAAGAAGTCTTAAAAGACGAATTACTATTATACGATTGGTTACACCTACATCACGAAGATTTTACTGGACAATACGGAAAATTTTACGCACGTTACCGTCAAGCTGCTTGGTACATTCAAGAAAAAAAAGATGCTGAAGCATTAGCTACAAAATTAGGATACGCTAAAGTGTCCGAAGCCAAACGCGATGTTGCACTAAAAATTAGAGATTACGTCGTAGGTGGCGGATTTATGTTTGCCATGTGTAGCGCTACAGATAGTTTTGATATTGCATTGTCTGCAGTGCATGTAGATATCTGCGAGCCTATGTTTGATGGTGACGCAAGCGATGGTAACTACCAATCTAAAATTGACTATTCTAAAACTTTTGCTTTTAAAGATTTTACACTAGTGCGCAGCCCAATGGTTTATGAGTTTTCAAGTATTGATATGACCACAAAACGAATGATTCCAAAAGAAACAGACTATTTTTCCCTAATGGATTTTTCTGCTAAATGGGATCCCATTCCAACTATGTTATGCCAGAATCATACAGCATTGGTAAAGGGGTTTATGGGTCAAACTACTTCTTTTACCAGAGATGAAATCAAATCTAATGTGCTAGTTATGGGTGAAAACAAGACCAATGGAGAAGCCAAATACATACATGGTATTAAAGGAAAAGGCTTTTTTACTTTTTATGGTGGACACGACCCAGAAGATTATACACATAAAGTTGGCGACCCAAAAACCGAGTTGGAATTACACCCAACATCACCTGGTTACCGATTAATTTTAAACAATGTATTGTTCCCTGCAGCAAAAAAGAAAAAGCAGAAAACTTAATTTTTTTTGGCGTTACCACAAGGGTCAGGCTTTCGCAAGTCGCAATCAAAAATGTGCTCCAACAATTGCTCAACTACGAAGTAATCATGAATACTATAATAATATTATAAAAAAATGAATAATCCTTAACGCAGTACCACAATCTACTAGACCTAATAAATAGCTTATTAATACTTCAATCTTTACTACAATGTCAACAAAAGATGATATCCTAAAAAAAATAGAAATACTAATCACCAATCATTTTGATTCGCCAAAAAACGCGTTCGACTTTTTTGATGAAAATGGAGATAAAAAGTTATCAAAATCAGAAATTAAAAACCTACTTCAAAAAGCAGAAATTAGCGGATTTATTCGCGGTATTGTAACTTCAAAACTTATTGAAGGATACGATAAAGATGGAGATCAATTAATTAGTTGGTCAGAATTTAAAGCAGCAATAGACGAGATTTCATCATAAAAAACACCATTTGAAAAACACACTATTTCAATTTTTAAGGTTACTATTTGCGACTATCATTTTTTGGTCTCTAGCATTTTGTTTGTTTATCATGATACGCTACTATCAAGTAGGAGCAGAAGGTGGTGAAGCTTTTGAGACGTCAGAAAGTGCAGTAGTACCAATATTACAATGGTTAGAATTTGGAGTTTTTGCTGGAATACTAGTTGGGTTTGTATATGCAATTGTCGAATTTATCTTTGAAAAATTTCAACTAAATAAGCTAGCTACAGGATTAGTATTACTGGAAAAGTCTTTGATTTATCTACTCATGCTAATTTTATCTACCAATTATATAGTTGGGTTAATAGAACAGCAAATAGACAGAAACTTACCAAACGAGCAAGGTTGGTGGAAAGAAAACAAAGTATTTTGGTTAGTTGTAGGCTATTTTATTGTTTGCTCTTTAATATTTTCATTTTTAAAAATTGCTAAAGAAAAATTTGGGAAAGGCGTTTTGTTTAACCAGTTAATTGGTAAGTATAAAAAACCACGTGAAGAAGAGCGTATATTTATGTTTTTAGACTTAAAAGGATCTACTACAATAGCAGAACAGTTAGGACACTATAAATATAGCGAACTGATTCAAGAATGTTTTTACGATTTAAACCGAGTTATTACAAATTATAGTGCAGAAATATATCAATATGTTGGTGATGAAGCTGTCATAAGCTGGACCTTTAAAAAAGGAATTAAAAATAATAACTGTGTAGAATTGTTTTTTAAATTTCAAGATAGACTATTAAAAAAACAGAAAGCCTATCTAAAGCATTTTGGTTTGCAACCTAAGTTTAAAGCAGGTTTGCATGGTGGGAAGCTAATTGTTACAGAAGTGGGTACTCTTAAAAAAGAAATAGCGTTTCATGGTGATGTTATAAATACATCTGCTAGGATACAAGGAGAATGTAATAAGTATAACGAATCACTTTTAATTTCAGAAGAGTTATTAGATAAATTAAATCTTCAAAAGTTTAAGATACGCTCTATAGGTAATATTCCATTAAAAGGAAAAGAAGAAGAAGTCAGGCTATTTTCAATTAATAAAGAATAAAAAAATCCGATTCAATTAAGAATCGGATTTTAAATATTATAAGCGAAGTATTGTTAGACAATTGGCAAAATGCCCCTTATTTTACTTTGTTCACAATAGCTTCAAAAGCTTCTGGGTGGTTCATCGCTAAATCAGCTAAAACCTTACGGTTTAACTCGATATTATTAGCTTTTACTTTTCCCATAAATTGTGAATAAGACATTCCGTGTAATCTAGCTCCTGCGTTAATACGCGTTATCCATAATGCACGAAACGTTCTCTTTTTGTTTCTACGGTCTCTGTATGCATACTGCATAGCTTTGTCAACCGCATTTTTTGCTACTGTCCAAACGTTTTTACGACGTCCAAAGTAACCTTTTGCTTGTTTAAGCACCTTTTTTCTTCTGGCTCTTTTAGCTACAGAATTTACTGATCTAGGCATAATTTTAATTGTTTTTTTGTAGTAGGCGGTTAATTAATTAACACTTTATTTTGAGCCTAACTCCAGGGTTTATAAATAATTTTAACCGGTTAAAACAATGTTACTTTAAACGTAACATCACTTTAACATTGTTCTCATCCGCTTTGTGTACCAAACCGTCATGAGTTAAAGCTAATTTACGTTTTTTAGACTTCTTTGTTAAGATGTGACTTTTAAACGCGTGCTTTCTTTTAATTTTACCAGTACCAGTAAGCTTAAAACGCTTTTTAGCACTAGATTTTGTTTTCATTTTAGGCATTTTGTTTCCTAGTTTTAATTATTTCGCTTATAATGTTTTTACTACTGAAATTATTTCAGTTCTATCTATTTTTTTGGAGCTATAAACATAGTCATACGTTTTCCTTCAAGTCTTGGCATTTGTTCTACTTTTCCAAACTCTTCCAAATCTTGAGCTAAACGTAATAACAAAATTTGTCCTTGCTCTTTAAACACAATAGATCGTCCTTTAAAGAATACAAAAGCTTTTAATTTAGCTCCTTCTTTCAAGAATTTCTCGGCGTGTTTCTTTTTAAATTCGTAATCATGGTCATCTGTTTGAGGACCAAATCTAATTTCTTTGATAACAACTTTTGTAGCCTTAGATTTTAATGCTTTTTCCCGTTTCTTCTGTTCATAAAGAAACTTCTTGTAATCCATTATTTTACATACTGGTGGATCTGCTTTTGGCGAAATTTCAACCAAATCTAATTCTTGCTCTTCAGCTATTGCTCGAGCTTCTTTAGTGGTATAAATTCCTACTTCAACATTGTCTCCAACTAGACGCACTTTTTCTGCTCTAATTTTTCCGTTAATGTTGTGCTGATCTTCCTTTATGATTCTTGCCGGACCTCTTGATCTTTTTCTACGTATTGCTATGACTTATATATTTTAGTTAAACTTAATTTTAAAATTGTTTTTTTGTTTTATTTATTTCTGTTTTAACAACTTCTGCAAACTCATCTACACTAATCGTGCCTAAATCTTCTCCACCGTGTTGTCTTACAGAAATCATACCTTCACTCTCTTCTTGCTCCCCAATGATAATCATATAAGGCGTTTTATTCATTTCAGCCTCTCTAATTTTTTTACCAATAGTCTCGCTTCGGTTATCTACAAGTGCGCGAATTTCGTGATTTTCTAGCAAAGTTAAAACTTTTTGACCGTATTTTTCATATTTCTCACTAAGAGTTAATACAGAAACTTGAGTTGGCATTAACCAAAGTGGGAAATTTCCTCCAGTATGTTCTAATAAAATTGCAATAAAACGCTCCATACTTCCAAAAGGTGCACGATGAATCATTACAGGTCTGTGGGTTTCATTATCACTTCCTTTATAGGTCAACTCAAAACGCTCTGGTAAGTTGTAATCTACTTGTATAGTTCCTAATTGCCACTGTCTACCTAATGCGTCCTTTACCATAAAATCTAACTTAGGACCATAAAAAGCAGCCTCACCAGTCTCTACCACATAGTTTAATCCTTTGTCTTTTGCGGCGTTAATAATTGCTTGTTCTGCTTTTTCCCAATTCTCAAGACTACCTATGTATTTTTCTGGTTTTTCTGGATCACGTAACGAGACTTGAGCAGTAAAATTTTCAAAGCCTAAAGATCCAAATACATATAACACTAAATCTATAACATCTTTAAATTCCTTATCTAACTGGTCTGGAGTACAAAATATATGGGCATCATCTTGAGTAAATCCACGTACTCTGGTTAAACCATGTAATTCACCACTTTGCTCATATCTATATACTGTGCCAAACTCAGCAAATCGTTTAGGTAAATCTTTATAAGACCATTGTGTACTATTATATATTTCACAATGATGAGGACAATTCATTGGTTTAAGTAAAAACTCTTCACCTTCTTTAGGAGTAGATATGGGTTGAAAACTATCTTCTCCATACTTAGCATAATGTCCAGAAGTTACATATAATTCTTTTTGACCTATATGTGGTGTAACAACCATTTCATATCCTGCTTTTTTCTGTGCTTCTTTTAAAAAGTTTTCTAGTCGCTCTCGTAAAGCTGCACCTTTAGGTAGCCATAAAGGTAGTCCTTGACCAACTTTTTGAGAAAATGTAAAAAGTTCTAATTCTTTACCTAATTTTCTGTGGTCTCGTTTTTTTGCCTCTTCTAAAAGTTCTAAATAAGCAGTTAACTCTTTTTGTTTCGGAAAAGAAATCCCATAAACACGTGTCAATTGTGGTTTATTCTCATCTCCTCTCCAATAGGCACCTGCAACAGATAACACTTTTACAGCTTTAATAATACCAGTGTTTGGTATATGTCCACCACGACATAAGTCTGTAAATGTTGAATGATCACAAAAAGTAATTGTGCCATCTTCAAGATTTTCTATTAACTCAGTCTTATATATATTGTCCTTATATAATGATAATGCATCTGCTTTAGAAACAGATCGCATAGAAAACTCATGTTTTCCACGAGCAATCTCTAACATTTTATTCTCAATAGACTTAAAATCTTTATCGCTTATAGAGTGTTCACCAAAATCAACATCATAATAAAATCCATTATCAATTGCAGGACCAATAGTTAATTTACAACCAGGATATAACTCCTCTAAGGCTTGAGCTAAAACGTGAGCAGAACTATGCCAAAACGCTTTTTTACCCTCGTCATCATTCCATGTATATAGAACTAGAGAACCGTCAGTATTTAAACTAGTAGTAGATTCAACAGTATCTCCGTTAAAACTAGCCGAAATTACATTTCTAGCCAAACCTTCACTAATACTTTTTGCAACATCAATAGGTGTACAACCCTTTTCAAAAGATTTTACACTACCATCTGGTAAAGTAATTTTTATCATTAAAATCAAATTAAGGCACAAATATAATAGTATAATACTTGACAAGCAATACAACTCTGTAAGTAATAATGTAAAATTTTATAACAATAGCGTTCCCCAAAAAAGGGTCGGGCTTTCCATTATATCTTTTTTTTGCCATATATGTCATCAAAAAAAAGGATGTCATTGCAATCCCTAACGCGGTTAAAGCCCAAAGGAAGTTTAGTGTAACAAAGTTAATAGTACTATTTAATGATTAGTCAAAAGACTTATTAAGGTAACAAGCAAAAAAAAATATAAGCTGTAAGCTATTGAAAATAATGATATTAAAGCGTGATTAAAAAATAAAGTAAAAAAAGATTCAAAAAAGGGTTGTGGGATTAAAAAAGGGTTTTATATTTGCACCCCGAAAACGACGTAACAGAAGTTATCGAGTATAGGAAAAAACGTTCAGGGAAATTATATTATATAGCTCAGAAATAAAAAAATAAATATTTTTTTCAAAAAGAGTTGTGAGATAAAAAAAAGCAAATTATATTTGCACCCGCTTAAGAGATAAACGACTTAAGAAAACGAAAAAAAAGTTCATAAACATATTGAATTGACAGCGTAAGAAACTAATTGGAAACGATTAATTTCAAACAAGAGAATAAACCATTTTGAGTACTAGACATTTTAATTGTTAAGATACAGTCGAAAGACTAAAAAATTAACGATGAAGAGTTTGATCCTGGCTCAGGATGAACGCTAGCGGCAGGCT
>NZ_QLLO01000008.1:0-2500 GCF_003259525.1 Olleya aquimaris | reverse complement strand
GGGTGACGGCGTGCCTTTTGCATAATGAGCCTACGAGTTACCGTTGCTAGCAAGGTTAAGTGATTAAGTCACGAATCCGTAGCGAAAGCGAGTCTGAATAGGGCGCTTTAGTTAGTAGTGGTAGACGCGAAACCGTGTGATCTACCCATGGGCAGGTTGAAGCTGTAGTAACATATAGTGGAGGACCGAACCGGTTGACGTTGAAAAGTCTTCGGATGACCTGTGGGTAGGGGTGAAAGGCCAATCAAACTCGGAAATAGCTCGTACTCCCCGAAATGCATTTAGGTGCAGCGTTGATTTATAGTTTTATAGAGGTAGAGCTACTGATTGGATGCGGGGGCTTCACCGCCTACCAATTCCTGACAAACTCCGAATGCTATAAAATGATAATCAGCAGTGAGGGCATGGGTGCTAAGGTCCATGTCCGAAAGGGAAAGAACCCAGACCATCAGCTAAGGTCCCAAAATATATGTTAAGTTGAAAAAACGAGGTTGAACTGCTTTGACAGCTAGGATGTTGGCTTGGAAGCAGCCATTCATTTAAAGAGTGCGTAACAGCTCACTAGTCGAGCGGTTCGGCATGGATAATAATCGGGCATAAACATATTACCGAAGCTATGGACTTGTAAAAGTGGTAGGGGAGCATTGTAGTGGCGTTGAAGGTGTGTTGTGAGACATGCTGGAGTAGCTACAAAAGAAAATGTAGGCATAAGTAACGATAATGCGGGCGAGAAACCCGCACTCCGAAAGACTAAGGTTTCCTCAGCTATGCTAATCAGCTGAGGGTTAGTCGGGACCTAACGCGAACCCGAAAGGGGTAGTGGATGGACAACAGGTTAATATTCCTGTACCTGCTCACACTAAAAGTGACGGAGGCGAATAGTTAGTGCGCACAGACGGAATTGTGCGTTGAAGAGAGTGGTAACACCTCGATAGTACACTAAGACTACGGTCGCGGTGATAATCTAGCGAATCGACTTCCAAGAAAAGCAAGTGAAGCAGCCCGTACCCTAAACCGACACAGGTAGTTGGGATGAGAATTCTAAGGAGCTCGAGAGATTCATGGCTAAGGAACTAGGCAAAATAGACCTGTAACTTCGGGAGAAAGGTCGCCATCCTTCGGGATGGCCGCAGTGAAAAGGTCCAGGCGACTGTTTATCAAAAACACAGGGCTATGCTAAATTGAAAGATGATGTATATGGCCTGACACCTGCCCGGTGCTGGAAGGTTAAGTGGAGTTGTTAGCTTCGGCGAAGCAATAAAATGAAGCCCCAGTAAACGGCGGCCGTAACTATAACGGTCCTAAGGTAGCGAAATTCCTTGTCGGGTAAGTTCCGACCTGCACGAATGGTGCAACGATCTGGACACTGTCTCAGCCATGAGCTCGGTGAAATTGTAGTATCGGTGAAGATGCCGATTACCCGCTGTGGGACGAAAAGACCCCGTGAACCTTTACTATAGCTTAGTATTGGCTTTGGATAAGTAATGTGTAGGATAGGTGGGAGACTTTGAAGCGGCGTCGCTAGGCGTTGTGGAGTCATTGTTGAAATACCACCCTTTGCTTGTCTAGAGTCTAACCCACAATGTGGGGACAGTGCTTGGTGGGTAGTTTGACTGGGGTGGTCGCCTCCAAAAGAGTAACGGAGGCTTCTAAAGGTACCCTCAGCACGCTTGGTAACCGTGCGTAGAGTGCAATGGCATAAGGGTGCTTGACTGAGAGACCTACAAGTCGATCAGGTTGGAAACAAGAGCATAGTGATCCGGTGGTTCCGCATGGAAGGGCCATCGCTCAAAGGATAAAAGGTACTCCGGGGATAACAGGCTGATCTCCCCCAAGAGCTCATATCGACGGGGGGGTTTGGCACCTCGATGTCGGCTCGTCACATCCTGGGGCTGGAGAAGGTCCCAAGGGTTGGGCTGTTCGCCCATTAAAGTGGCACGCGAGCTGGGTTCAGAACGTCGTGAGACAGTTCGGTCTCTATCTACAGTGGGCGTTAGAAATTTGAGTGGATCTGACTCTAGTACGAGAGGACCGAGTTGGACTAACCTCTGGTGTATCTGTTGTTCCGCCAGGAGCATTGCAGAGTAGCTACGTTGGGAAGGGATAAGCGCTGAAAGCATATAAGCGCGAAACCCACCACAAGATGAGATTTCTTTAAAGGGTCGTGGGAGATGACCACGTTGATAGGCTATAGGTGTAAAGGCAGTAATGTCATAGCCAAGTAGTACTAATAACCCATAGACTTATTGTACGCCTGTTTTTTATAGAGTATAAATATTATTTTCATGAATCATTTTTTCAATATGTTATTATATACGGTAAAGTAGGTAAAACTACATACACCGAAAGATTTAAGGTGATTATAGCGATGGGGCTCACCTCTTACCATTCCGAACAGAGAAGTTAAGCCCATTTGCGCCGATGGTACTGCATTGTGGGAGAGTAGGTCGTCGCCTTTTTTGAAAACCCTTCATAGAAATATGAAGGGTTTTTTTGTTTT
>NZ_QLLO01000007.1 GCF_003259525.1 Olleya aquimaris | reverse complement strand
AGTTAGTTTTAAGTTTACTCTAAACTCAGTGACTTCATCATTTTTAACAATAGCACTTTGTTCTTTGACATACACAGAGCGGATGTTGTTTACACAATTTAACTGATTACATGGACAAAAAAAGTCCGAACTAGAAGTTCAGACTTTTTAAATATTCAAGTATAGATTTTATAATTTAAAACCTAAGGTCAATGTAATGTTCGTATTGTCATTATTAATATTTGCAGCATTTGTTAAACCAACATTATAAAGTTGTTCGTTACGCTCTTGGTTAGAATTACTGTAAGCTAAATCTAAATTAACAGAATTAAAATTATAGCCTAAACCTAACGAATATCCTGTTAAATCTCCAATGGTACTTCCATCTGCGTAAGGACTTTCTTCAAATCTGTAACCACCTCTAAAGCTAAATTGTTTCACTTTATATTCTGCACCAATTCTATAAGTAGAAGCTGCAGTTAGTGTGTTTTCAATTATCGTATTTTGTAGATCGAAATAAGCATCTGAAGTTGGTTTAAATTTTGTTTTGCTAAAATCTCTTCTAGAATAATCAAAACTAATTAAGCCTTGTGTTCCAAATACATAGGCTAAGCTTCCTGTAATTTTACTAGGTGATTGTATTCTGTAGCTTGGAAACACATTTAAAATGTTAGGATCTACTATTTGATAAAAATCTCCATTGGTATCGTCTAAAACCAAAGTTTCTAAATATTGTGTAGTTTCTTCTCTTATGGTCATCCAAGTTGGAGAATCATAGGTGAAACCAGCTCTTAACTCGTTAGTTAATTTAAAAATACTTCCCAATTGAAACGAAAATCCTGATCCATTTGTTGTAAGCGTGTTATCAAACAACACTTCACTTACAGATGAATTTACATTGGAATTAGATTCGAATAAGCTTGTAAAACGATTATAGTTTAAAAAATGAGAATTAAGATTTAACCCTAAATAAATATCATCTTCATATTGAGCAGCCATATTAAAACTTATTTTCCCGTTATAACCCGTAGATGTATATAAATAATTTTGCTGAAATGAGTTACCTGCAATATTACTAGAGTAATTGGTATTATCATCATCAAAAGAGTCAGGCTCTAATATATAAGAATCATATCCTAAAAATGCTTGTTGATGTTGGTATCCATAGGCACTACCTATTTCTGAATAGGCTTCCGATGTAGTTTCTCCATCAAATGCTGAGATTTCGTCTAAACGTAATCCTTGAGCATTTGCTAAAAAATAATTTCCAATACTTGTATTACCAGTACCAATTGCTCTCCAGTCGTCTTCATAATTTTTAGTATTATCAAAAGCTAATCCTAACGAAAATTTTCTCCAAGGAGAATTATTATTTTGATTTTTGAACACAAAAACTGCTCCACCTTGTGTTAAGTCTATTGTAGAGTTTGATGAGTTTCTGTTGCCATTAAAATAATTAGTGTTATTGTCTTTATTATCGCTACCTAAAGAGATTGATGCAAAACTGGTCGTAAAAACAGCAGAACCTGCAGGATTTAAACTAATTGCACTTAAATCTCCACCTAATGCTCCAAATGCTCCACCCATAGCTTGAAATCTAGCAGAACCTTTGATAGTTCCATCAGTATATCTTAGGGCATCATTTATATCTTGTGCTTGACTAATAGACATAGATAGGGTACCTATGACTAGCATAATTAATTTCTTCATAAACTATTTTTTTTAAATTTTAACCTCTTCCTCTTCTTGATCCACCACTACTATTTCCTCTAGATGAAGAACTACTTCTTGTAGAATTACTTCTTGAAGGAGAACTTGTTCTAGGAGTTGAGTTGTTTCTTCTAGGAGTAGATGTAGATGTTCTAGGTCTAGAATTAGTACTTCTAGGTGTAGTTGTATTGGTTCTAGGTCTAGAGTTTGTACTTCTAGGTCTAGTTGTATTAGTTCTTGGTCTTGTACTATTAGTTCTAGGTCTAGTGTTTGTACTTGTTCTAGGTCGTGTAGTTGTATTTGTTCTTGGTCTGGTTGTAGTATTAGTTCTTGGTCTAGTAACAGAGTTTCTTGTGCTTAAAACAGATCCTCTGTTAGCTAATGTTCCTCGTCTACCAGAGTTGTAAGCAATTCCTCTTCTATAATAGTTATTGTTATAAAATCCATTGTATGCATAGCCATAATAAGGTGGGCACCATGCGTTCCAGCCAAAGCCAAATCCTGCATTCCAGCCCCATCCATAATTCCAAGCATAAGGATTATTCCAGCCCCAATTATTCCAACCCCAACGATTGAAGCCCCAAGGTCTGTTCCAAGCCCAAGTGCTATTCCATCCCCAAGGATAGTCCCAGCCCCAACCATAGTTGTTCCAGCCATTATCATAAACGTTAATCACGACGTTTTGGTTAGAGGCTCCCCAACCACCATTTTGGTTTTCACCATCTAAAGTTTCATCGTAAGTACCTTGATACGAATCTATATCAGTAAAAACATCATCAGAGTCGCTATATATTTCAGCTTCTAAAGCTTTTTCTTTAAAATAATTAGTGTAGTAATCATTGTTATTTTCTACTGGTCTTGCTTCTGTTTCTTGAATTTCTATTTCTGTAGAAGTTTCATAAATACCATCGCTAGTTTGTCCAACATATTGGTAAGAGCCACATGAGCTTAACGCCAATACAGCAAAAAGCACCATAAAAGCAGGTATTTTGTTAGATAAGTAGTTAATTAATTTCATAACATGTTGTTTTTAATTGTTGAACATTACAAAAATAGTTAGTTTTGTCGAACTATTTTATTATTTAACATAATCACAATATTTGTGCCAAAATACTGTATATGAGTAAAAAACTAACAAGTAGAGCCGAAAATTATTCCAAATGGTATAACGAATTGGTAGTTGAAGCAGATTTAGCAGAAAACTCTGCTGTAAGAGGCTGTATGGTAATTAAACCTTATGGCTTTGCTATTTGGGAAAAAATGCAAGCAGAATTAGATAGAATGTTTAAGGAAACAGGACATCAAAATGCATATTTTCCTCTTTTTGTGCCTAAAAGTTTGTTTGAAGCAGAGGAGAAAAACGCTGAAGGTTTTGCTAAAGAATGTGCAGTAGTTACTCATTACAGATTACAAAATGATCCTGATAGACCAGGTAAATTAAGAGTAGACCCTAAAGCTAAGTTAGAAGAAGAGTTAGTGGTGCGTCCTACAAGTGAAGCAATTATATGGAATACCTACAAAGGATGGATACAATCTTACAGAGACTTACCATTATTAATAAACCAATGGGCTAATGTGGTGCGCTGGGAAATGCGTACAAGATTATTTTTACGTACTGCAGAGTTTTTATGGCAAGAAGGACATACAGCTCATGCTACAAAAAAAGAAGCTGTAGCTGAGGCTGAATTAATGAATAACGTCTATGCTACTTTTGCTGAAAACTTTATGGCTATTCCTGTAATACAAGGATTAAAAACAGAAAGCGAACGTTTTGCAGGAGCAGATGAAACCTATTGTATAGAAGCATTAATGCAGGACGGAAAAGCGTTGCAAGCTGGAACATCTCACTTTCTAGGACAGAATTTTGCTAAAGCATTTGATGTTAAGTTTACTTCAAAAGAAGGAAAGCAGGATTATGTATGGGCAACGTCTTGGGGAGTGTCAACAAGATTAATGGGAGCTTTAATTATGACACACAGTGATGACAAAGGATTAGTGTTACCGCCAAATTTAGCGCCTAATCAAGTCGTTATTGTTCCAATTTATAAAAATGAAGAACAATTAGAAGCTATTACAGATGTAGTCAATGGTATAATGAAAGATTTAAGGTCAAAAAATATTTCTGTTAAATATGATAACAGAGATACGTTTAGACCTGGAGCTAAATTTGCTCAGCACGAATTACAAGGCGTACCTTTAAGAATTGCTATAGGAGCTAGAGATTTAGAAAATGGTACCGTAGAGCTTGCAAGACGCGATACTTTAACTAAAGAAGTAGTGTCTTTAGATTCTTTAATTGAGAAAGTTGAAGGATTAATGACCGAAATACAAGATACGTTATTTAAAAAAGCATTAGACTTCAGAAATGCGCACATAACAGAAGTTGATACCTTTGAAGAATTTAAGGAAGTATTAGAAACTAAAGGCGGATTTATTTCTGCACATTGGGATGGTACAGCAGAAACAGAAGATAAAATTAAAGAATTAACCAAAGCAACTATTAGATGTATACCTCTTGATGGAAAACCTGAAAATGGGGCTTGTGTCTTTACTGGTGCGACATCTAAGCAACGTGTGTTGTTTGCAAAAGCATATTAATGTATTTTTTTTTAATTTTTTTTAATTAGTTGTTGCAACATTTAAAAATAGTTGTATTTTTGCATCCGCAATGGAAACATTGAAGGTTATTTGAAAAAGATTGCAAGATTTAAATATTAAATTTATATTTGCGCTCTCAATAGCAAAATGGCCCGTTCGTCTATCGGCTAGGACGCCAGGTTTTCATCCTGGTAAGAGGGGTTCGATTCCCCTACGGGCTACAATTTTTTAATAAAAAGAAAAACAACAAAATGGCAAATCATAAGTCAGCGTTAAAAAGAATTAGAAGTAACGAAGCTAAGCGTTTAAGAAACAAGTATCAGCACAAAACGACTCGTAACGCAATTAAAAAGTTACGTGAGATGGATAACAAGAAAGAAGCTGAGGCTTTATTCCCATCTGTTGTATCTATGTTAGATAAGTTAGCTAAGAAAAACGTGATTCACGCAAATAAAGCTTCTAACTTAAAATCTAGTTTAGCAAAGCACGTAGCTGCTTTATAATTAGCTTTAGTTATATAATAATATAAGCGCTTCAATATTTGAAGCGTTTTTTTTTGCTTTAAACTTTGGTAGTCATAGTTAAAAAAAATTAATACTGTCTTTTGGTAGTTGCGATAGTGATAGTAATGGTTAGCTTTTGGCGAGCGTACGCTTCGAGCCAAAACTAGTAATGGATAGCGCGACGCTACGTAGCTTTTTTTGCGAAGTAGGGTAACGCCCAAAAAAAAAAGCCTTAACGATTAAATTAAGGCTTTGTGTTTTATATAAATTGAGTATTAACCATTCATAGAGATTAAAAACTCTTCGTTGTTTCTGGTTTGTTTAAAACGATCGTTTATAAACTCCATAGCTTCTACAGGATTCATATCTGCTAAGTATTTACGCATTACCCACATACGTTGTATTGTGGTTTCATCTAATAATATATCATCACGACGTGTACTAGACGATGTTAAATCTATTGCAGGGAAAATACGACGATTAGAAATCTTACGATCCAATTGTAGCTCCATATTACCTGTACCTTTAAATTCTTCAAAGATTACTTCGTCCATTTTAGAACCAGTTTCTGTTAATGCTGTTGCAATAATTGTAAGTGATCCACCATTTTCTATATTACGTGCAGCTCCAAAGAAACGTTTTGGTTTGTGTAGTGCATTAGCATCGACACCACCAGATAATATTTTTCCTGATGCTGGTTGTACTGTATTGTATGCTCTAGCTAAACGTGTAATAGAGTCTAAAAGGATTACTACATCGTGTCCGCACTCAACTAATCGTTTTGCTTTTTCTAACACGATATTAGCAATTTTTACATGCTCATGTGCTTCTTTATCAAACGTAGAGGCAATAACTTCTCCACGCACATTACGTTGCATGTCTGTTACCTCTTCAGGACGCTCGTCTATTAGTAAAATCATTTGATAGACTTCAGGATGGTTTGCAGCAATTGCATTAGCCACATCCTTTAATAACATAGTTTTACCAGTTTTTGGTTGTGACACAATCATACCACGTTGTCCTTTTCCTATTGGAGAAAACAAGTCCATGATTCTAGTAGAAATGGTACTTTGTTTTTCGGCAATATTAAATTTTTCTTGCGGGAATAATGGTGTTAAATGCTCGAAAGCAACACGATCTCTAACCACGTTAGGGTTTTGACCATTGATTTTACTAACTTTTATTAAAGGGAAGTATTTTTCACCTTCTTTAGGAGGGCGTACATGTCCTAAAACCGTATCTCCAGTTTTTAATCCAAATAAACGGATTTGAGATTGTGATACATAAATATCATCTGGAGATGATAAATAGTTGTAATCTGATGAGCGTAAAAACCCATAACCATCTTGCATGATGTCTAAAACTCCTTCACTTTCTATGATAGCGTCAAATTCAAAATCTGGTTCTCTGTAACGGTTACGGTTGTCTTTGTTACCATTATGTTGATTACCATTTTTTTGATTACTATTTTTTTGATTTTTTTGATTGTTGTGTTTTGGACGATTTTGTTGCTTATTATCTTTTTGTTTATCGTCTTTATTGTCGTTAGCCTGCTTGTTTTTTTGGTGATTATGCACAGGCTTTTTTTGTTGTGGTTTTTCTGGAGCAGTATCTTGAGATTTATCTTTGGTTTCTGGCTCAGACTTTAAATCTAACTTTGGTTGGTTAGCATTGTCTTTTTGAGGTGCAGGTTTAGTAACTCGTGCTCTTTTAGGTTTTTGTTGTGCAGGTTTTGCTGGTGCTTGTTTAGCAGGAGCATCATCCTTTTTAACCTCTAAAACAGCTTTTGGATCTGCTGCTTGTTTATCTAGTATTTTATATACTAAATCTAGTTTTTTAAGTGAACGAAATTTTGGGACGCTCAATTTTTTAGCTATATCCTGTAATTCAGGTAGCTTCATTTCTTTTAATTGTGAGATTTCAAACATTGATGTTGAATTAACTTATGTAAAATAGTTTTTTTTGAATTGATTATTTCTTGAAGAAAATAAGATAAACTTCTGAAGAATTAACGTTCTGCTAGTGTGAGTGTTGCATAACGTTACTGCAATAATACAACTTTTATTTTAATTTTTTATTCAATATTTATAAAAGAAACTATATTTTTGTCGTTCAATTTTTATTTTGAAACTTTAAAAATGTTACAACGCATTCAAACAGTATACCTATTAGTAGTTGCTTCAATCTCTGGCGGATTGATTTTTGTCTTTGATTTATGGACCACTGCAAATGAGGTTGTTATCTTTGCTAAAGACGAACTGGTTATTTTTGGTTTGTTCTTAGGGTCTGCGTTATTAGCATTAATTTCAATATTTAGTTACAAAAACAGAAAGTCTCAATTTATGTTGGGACGACTCAATCAGATATTAAACTTAATTTTACTAGGATTTTTCGTGTATCGAATACTAACCGCATCTGGAGAAGCAAATGATGTTTCTGAGAAAGGTGTTGCGATTTTCCTTCCTGTTATTTCTATCGTCTTTTTGATTTTATCAAATAGAGCCATTAAGAGGGATGAAGATCTTGTAAAATCTGTAGATCGTTTACGTTAAACCTAACATCTTAGTAGTATTAGTGCGAAAAAAACCCAAAGTGAAAGCTTTGGGTTTTTTATTTTCTAGGGTATTCAATCACTTCCAAATGGTCAATTTTACCATTGTCTATAGTAAATCGAAGCATTGTTCTTACGTTATGAAACCCATGAATTCCGATTGCTCCTGGATTCATATGTAATAAACCTAATTTTTTGTCTGGCATCACTTTTAGGATATGGGAATGTCCACAAATAAATAGTTTTGGTGGATTAGCTTCTATTTCATCTCTCACTCTAATATTATACCTGTTTGGATAACCACCAATGTGTGTGATCCAAACATCAACACCTTCTATAGTAAATCTGTTGTGTTCTGGGAACTCTGCACGCGCTTTATCATTATCTATATTTCCCCAAACCGCACGTAAAGGTTTTAATTGTTTAATTTGGTCTGTGACGTTTAAGTCCCCAATATCTCCAGCATGCCAGACTTCGTCCGCTTGTTTGACGTGCTTTAAAATAGTGTCATCAATATAACTATGTGTATCTGAGAGTAACAGGATTTTTTTCATCTTTAAAACTAACGTTTTACAGTATCTTAATTTTATTAAAAAGTTTCCTGCCTTCGCAGGAATAAAATTATCTTTGCTTTTTTAAATGTAAAAATACAGCTTTCTTGCGCTATTTTATAGAACTCTCATACAATGGATCAAATTATCATGGTTGGCAAAATCAGCCCAATGCTATTTCTGTTCAAGAAGTTGTTGAAAAAGCATTGTCAACAATTTTAGGTGAAACTATTGCAGTTATGGGAGCAGGACGTACAGATGCTGGTGTACATGCCAAACAATTGTTTGCACATTTTGATACAGATTTGGTTTTAGATTTTACAGCACTTAAATTTAAACTCAATTCTTTTTTACCAAATGATGTTGCTATTTGTTCAATATTTAAAGTTAAAGAAGACGCACATGCCAGATTTGATGCTTTAAGTAGAGCCTATTTATATCGAATTGCATTGCAGAAAAACCCTTTTAATGTCGATGCTGCTTATTACGTTAAGCAGACTCTTGACGTTAAAAAGATGCAGGAAGCCTCAGAAATTCTATTTAAGTATAAAGATTTTCAATGCTTTTCAAAAACAAATACTGATGTAAAGACGTATAATTGTGTAATAATGAAAGCCCATTGGCAAGTCATTGAAGCCGAATTGCATTTTACCATAAAAGCAGACCGATTTTTACGTAACATGGTTCGTGCAATTGTAGGGACGTTAATTCAGGTTGGAATTGGTAAATTACAAGTTGAAGATATGCATACTATAATAGCTTCAAAAAATAGGAGTGAAGCAGGATTTTCTGTTCCAGCACATGGTTTATATTTAACAGAAGTAGCGTATCCTGAAGACATAAGACTAAAAGAAGAATAATTTATATATTTTCGTAATTACGAAAAGTAAATATGACAAAAACTAAAGAAAACATATTTGATCTAGGCTTATTTAAACGCTTGTTTAAATACACCAAACCATACAGAACAGTATTTTATAGCTTAATCATTTCAGTATTAATTTTAGGAGCTTTAAGTATTGCTACTCCTGTGTTACTTAGAGAAATTATTGACGAGCATTTAGTTAAAAACGACTTTAAAGGCTTTCTGTATTTAATTATTTTAATGATAGGCTTGTTGGTGGCTCAAGTCGTGTTTCAGTGGTTTTTTATTTTTTATTCATCTTGGTTAGGGTTAAAAATGGTAAAAGACATTCGTGTAAAACTATTTGACCATATTCTAAGCTTTAAGATGAAATATTTTAACACCTCTTCAGTTGGTGTGTTAATTACAAGAGCAGTAACAGACATGGAGCGTATATCGTCTGTTTTTGGTGATGGCTTATTTACAATTATCAGAGATTTACTAGTTATGGTGGTTATTTCTGGTGCTATGTTGTATTACAATTGGCAATTAAGCTTAATTGTTTTTGTGACTTTACCAATAGTGTTATTTGCTACAAAAATTTTCCAACGTTACATGAAGCGTGCGTTTGAAGATGTGCGTAATGAAGTGTCCAATCTAAACTCGTTTGTGCAAGAACGTGTGACTGGTATGAAAATTTTACAATTGTTTACACGTGAAGACACAGAATATAAAAACTTTAAAGAAATAAATAACCGTCATAAAAAAGCTTGGTTAAAAACGGTTTGGTATAACTCTATTTTCTTTCCGATAGCAGAATTTTTAGGCTCGTTAACCACAGGTCTAGTGGTGTGGTATGGTGGATTAAATATTTTGGTTGAAGGTAGTAATGTCACACCTGGTGCATTGTTTATGTTTATTACTATGATTCCTATGTTATTTAGACCATTACGTCAAATAGCAGATAAGTTTAATACCCTTCAAATGGGAATGATAGCCTCAAACAGAGTCTTTAAAATTTTAGATACCACGTCACATATTGATAATTCAGGTAATTTGATTGCAGACAATTTTGAAGGTCATATCAACTTTAACAACGTGCATTTTAGTTACGTTAAAGATGAAGAAGTGTTAAAAGGAATTTCTTTTAACGTCAAAGCAGGAGAGACAGTTGCTATTGTAGGTGCGACAGGAGCTGGGAAAAGTACAGTTATTAATTTATTAAATCGTTTTTACGAAATAAATTCTGGAGACATCAACATAGACAATACAAACATTAAAGATTATACTTTAGTCTCATTAAGACAGCAAATTGCTGTGGTGTTACAAGATGTATTTTTGTTTGCAGATACTATTTTAAATAACATTACTTTAAATAATCCTAATATAACCGAAGATCAAGTAGTTAAAGCAGCAAAGGATATTGGAATCCACGATTTTATTATGAGTTTACCAAACGGTTACCATTATAATGTTAAAGAGCGTGGTGTGATGCTGTCTTCTGGACAACGTCAACTTATTTCGTTTTTGCGTGCCTATGTGACTAATCCAAGTATTTTAGTCTTAGATGAAGCTACATCCTCTGTAGATTCTTATTCTGAACAGTTAATACAAAATGCTACCGAGAAAATAACAAAAGGTCGTACATCTATTGTTATTGCCCACAGATTAGCAACTATCCAAAAAGCAGATAATATTATTGTGATGGATGCTGGTCAAATTGTAGAGCAAGGGACGCATCAAGAGTTACTTAAAAAAGATAATGGGTATTATAAAAACTTGTACGAAGTGCAGTTTTTGCAAGCAGAAAAGGTGGCTTAAATTTAATCCAAATCTTTCTTTAAAATCTCAGCCAACTCTGTCGTATCTTTAAACGGTAGGAATTCACCATTTCTAAAACACGAAATCTGTCCAGTTTCTTCACTCACAGCAATCGCAATTGCATCTGTACGTTCTGTTACACCAACTGCAGCACGATGACGCAATCCAAAGCGTTGCGGAATAGTCTTTTCGTTATTTACGGGTAAAATTACACGCGTCGCTTTAACGATATTGTCTTGGATAATAATAGCACCATCGTGTAAGGGACTATTTTTAAAAAAGATACTTTCTATAATGGGTTGTGTGACTTTAATATTCATCTCGTCACCAGTACTGACTAAAAAGTCAAGATTATTATTGCGTTCTAATACTATTAAAGCACCAGTTTTTGAACTACTCATTTTGTTACAAGCAGAGATAATAGCATCTATATCTGTAATTGACGTTGAAATCCCTTCGGTTTGTAAAAATTTTAAATGTTTTAAAAAGCCACGTTTAGTTGAAAAGTTAGTCGAGCCAATCATTAATAAAAACTTTCTAACTTCCTGTTGAAATACTATAATTAAAGCAATAAAACCAACACTAATAAAACCACCTAATATTTTGGTGAGTAACACCATTTGTAAAGCTTCAACCGTTAAATAGATAAAGTAAATCACTACAATACCTATAAAAATATTTATGGCAACAGTCCCTTTAACTAGTTTGTAGGCATAATAGAGAAGTAGTGCTACTAAGACCACATCAATAATGTCAATCAAGCTAAATTTTAAAATGTCATTAAATATCTCCAAGTAAATGCGGTTTTGGTAAATTTAGTAAAATTGGGTTAATAAATGAATTCAGTGTCACTAAATGAAATTGAATCTTTTTTTAGTTTCAATAATTCAGACTTTATTGTGATATAGTCTTGAAAACTTAAATTTTTATTAAAATTTAAAATGATTTCTAATTTTAATTTAGTCGAATTTGTTATTAAATTAATTTCATTAATCAAATCATTTTTAGTTGTTTTAATAATTTTGAAATCTATTGTATTTGTAGTTAATTCAATTGAAAAATCATCAATAATTGTAACATACACCTTAGGTGGTAATGAGGTTTTTGAGATTTTAGCATAATAATCGAAAGGTGATTCTTGAATATAATCTGTTTCAGTAAAATCAATAAACCCTAAATTTTTAATACTAGTATCATTACAAGTATAGTAATTACGTGCGTTTTTGTTTTTATGCATTGTCGCATTTCGTTTTTTATCTTGTAGCTTGATAATAGATGGTAAGGCTTGCTCTAAAGTCAAACGTTTATCAACATTAACCAACCAATTGGTAGAAATAATTAAGTTTTTTCGGTTTAACTCGACACTATCTTCTTTAGTTTCATCATAAAAAATATAAGCAGGAGAGACGTCTAAAACCTTAGTGATTTCTGCATTTTGTATTTCTGGTAATTGCAGTATTTTTTCATTTCCACAGGAAATCAATAAAAATAGACATCCTATAAGTAGTACTCTATTCAGCATGAAGTTGATTATAAAGTGTGATGCATTCTTGAGCTTGTTTAACATCGTGAACACGTAAAATTTTTGCACCTTTTTGTAGGGCAACCATGTGTAAAGCAGTAGTTCCGTTTAAGGCTTCAGTAGCTGAAGTGTTTAGTGTTTTGTAAATCATAGATTTTCTGGACACACCAGCAAGTAAAGGTAAATCTGCAATATTTAGTAATTCAAAATTGTTGAGTAATTCAAAATTTTGTTTGGTTGTTTTTGCAAAGCCAAATCCAGGATCTAGAATTAAATCGATAATTCCTAAACCGCGTGCTTTTGCAATGCGCTCTGAAAAATAAAGATTAATATCTTTTATTAAATCATCATAATCCGTAAGTATTTGCATGGTTTGTGGTGTACCACACATGTGCATCATGATGTAAGGGACTTGTAATTTAGCAATTGTTTGCAACATGTTTTGGTCTTGTAAACCAGCAGAAATATCGTTAATTAAAGCTGCTCCAACTTGGATGCTTTGTTTAGCTACATTGCTTCTAAAGGTATCTACAGAAATGGTGCTTTCAGGAAATTTGTTAACTAACAACTTAATAATAGGTAAAAGTCGTTGCAATTCTTCGTCTTCAGACACAAAAGGCGCATTAGGTCTGGAGCTGTAAGCACCAACATCTATGAATGTCGCACCTTCTTGAAGCATAGATTCGACTTGATTTAAAATTGAGGTTTCGTCTTTATAACGTCCTCCATCATAAAAAGAATCTGGTGTGACGTTTAAAATACCCATCACTTTTGGAGTGCTTAAATCAATAAGTTTGCCTTTACAATTAATTGTCATAATTTTTAAAATTCCAATAATCAAAGCCTAAATTCCAAAAAACAAAAATGGAAATTAGTTAATTTAAGCTCAAAAATAAAGATAAAGGATTAACTTTAGACTTGTTTTTAAAAGTTTCAACTTTCAACTTTTGAACTTTAAACTATTTAAACGAAATTTACACAAATTTCAATTCATAGTAAATCATTTATGCAAGATACTTCAAAACAATACGATGCTGTAATAAAAACGTGTCGCGACCTTTTTATTAATAAAATGACTGATTATGGAAGTGCTTGGCGCATTTTACGTTTACCATCTTTAACCGATCAGATTTTTATAAAAGCCCAACGTATTAGAAGCTTACAACAAAACGATGTGCGTAAAGTAGATGAAGGTGAGCAAAGCGAATTTATTGGCATCATTAACTATTGTATTATGGCTTTAATTCAGCTCAAAAAAGGCGTTGTAGAGCAGCCTGATTTAGAGGTAGATGAAGCTATTAAATTATATGATGCAGAAGTTAAAACGACTAAACAACTCATGCAAGACAAAAACCATGATTATGGTGAAGCTTGGAGAGATATGCGAGTAAGCAGTTTAACCGACTTAATTTTACAAAAATTATTGCGTGTAAAGCAAATTGAAGATAACTCAGGAAAAACTATTGTTAGCGAAGGGATTGATGCTAATTACCAAGATATGATAAACTATGCGGTATTTGCGATGATTCATTTAACTGAACAATAAATTCCAAATAACAAAAACTAAATTCCAAAAGTTGAATTCAAACAAAACGTTTAATCTGGAAGATAGGACTTATGAGTTTGCAAGGGATTGTAGGTTTTTAGTTAGGGATTTAAGTAAATCAATTTCTAATATTGAGGATGGTAAACAATTAGTAAGGTCATCAGGTTCAGTTGGAGCTAATTATATTGAAGGAAATGAAAAACTAGGAGATAAGGACTTAAAATTTCAAGAAAAGAAGCCAAAGAAAGTGAATATTGGCTGAAGCTTTTGAAAGATTTAAATAAAGCAGAATCAAAAAGAATAGAAACATTAATAACAGAAGCAAACTAAATTAGAAAAATACTCTCAGCTATATTAAACAAATTAAAATGATTTTTAAGATGAGTGGTTTTGGAATTTTGCTTTTGGAATTTGAAATTTAATTACAATTATGAAATATATAGTAGGTTTTTTAAGAATATTTGTTGGTATATTTTTTATCATTTCAGGATTTATAAAGCTTAACGACCCAATTGGGTTTGCTTTTAAATTAGAAGAATATTTTGGTCCAACCGTTTTAGACTTACCATTTTTAATTCCGTATGCTCTTGGTATTTCAATAATTGTAGTCGTTTTAGAAGTACTTTTAGGTGTCTTTTTAATTATTGGATATAAGCCCAAATTTACAATTTGGAGCCTTTTGTTAATGATTGTATTTTTTACGTTCTTAACTTTTTATTCGGCATATTATGATAAAGTAAAAGATTGTGGATGCTTTGGAGATGCAATGAAGATGGATCCATGGGAAAGCTTCGGTAAAGACGTGGTTTTACTAATTATGATTTTAATTATTTTCTTCGGAATAAAATATATCAAACCATTCTTTGGTAAGTTAACCACTACTATCATTTCATTATTAAGTTTTATTGCTTGCTTAGGATTTGCATATCATGTGTTAATGCACTTACCAACCATAGATTTTAGACCATTTAAGGTTGGTAATAACATTACAGATAAAATGATAATTCCAGATGATGCTCCAAAACCAGTTATTGAATACACATGGACCTTTAACGAAAACGGAACAGAAAAACAATACATAACAGATGGGTCTTATCCGGAGTCTCCTGGTAAATATGTTGGTGTAACTACCAAAACCATTTCTGAAGGTTATGAGCCTCCAATTCATGATTTTTCTATTGAAAAAGATGGCGAAGATTTTACCGAAGATATTTTAAATAGAAACCATGTTTTACTAATTGTCAATTATAATTTGGCTAAAGCCGAAACGGAAGGCTTAAAAGCTGTAAAAGTAGCAGCTGACAAAGCATTAGCTAATGGTTATGATGTAATTGGTTTAACAGCTTCAGGACCAGAAGAATCTGAAGCAGTAAAGCAACAATACCAATTAGGTTATGAGTATTATTTCTGTGATGAAACTGCATTAAAAACCATTGTGCGCTCTAATCCAGGAATATTAAAACTAGAAAAGGGAACCATTATCCAAAAAGTACATTGGAATGATATTGACGAGCTAGAGTTGCCTAAAGTAGAACGACCAGAACCAATAGTTACAGATGATGGAGTAGTTTATGTAATCGACAATGTTATTGTAACAAGGGATCAATTTATGGCTGTTAAAGAAGATAATATTAAAGTTGCTAATGTTGTAAGTAAAGTTTTAGAAGGTAATGCGTTAGATTCTATTAATAAATCAGATAATAAGTCTTATTCTAAATTAATGAGTATCATTACTAAATCTTAATTTCATTTCCACTGTTAAACTATTTACTAAATAAAATCGGTTATGCATTACTCACTTTATTTGGAGTAGTCACTGTTATATTTTTATTATTTAGTGTTTTACCAGGTGACCCAGCACAAATGATGTTAGGTCAAAATGAAGATAGTAAGCAGTTAGCCATCGTCAAAAAAAAGTATGGCTTTGATCAACCAATAGCAACCCAGTATTTATATTATTTAAACGATTTATCACCACTATCTTTTCACTCTAAAACAGAAGGAGATTACACGTATTTAAGTCAGAATAAATATTCTGCAAAATCACTGTTTTCAATAGGAAATACAATTACAGTATTAAAGTTTCCTTATTTACGCGAATCTTTTACCAAACAAGGTAAAAAAGTCAGTCAGGTTTTAGCAGAAACCTTACCAAACACCTTTGTATTAGCAGTAACAGCAATTATAATTGCAATGGTATTAGGCATGGTATTAGGCGTGGTTTCAGCATTAAAAAAAGATACGATAATTGATAAAAGCATACAAATATTTAGCACTTTAGGTATGAGTGTGCCTTCCTTTTTTAGTGCCATTTTATTTGCTTGGATATTTGGGTTTATCTTACATAAATACACAAATTTAGAAATGACAGGTAGCCTTTACGAATTAGATGATTTTGGAGAAAAAATGCACATTAAATGGAAAAACCTTATTCTGCCAGCAATCGTATTAGGGATTAGACCATTAGCAGTCGTAATTCAATTAATGCGTAATTCTTTATTAGAAGTATTTAATCAAGATTATATCAGAACAGCAAGAGCAAAAGGCTTATCCGAGTTTCAAATAATAAAAAAACACGCTATTAAAAATGCGCTAAACCCAGTAGTAACAGCAATTTCTGGTTGGTTTGCTAGCATGTTAGCAGGTGCTGTGTTTGTCGAGTATATTTTTGGTTGGAACGGATTAGGAAAAGAAATTGTTAATGCATTAAACACTTTAGATTTACCAGTAATTATGGGATCTGTGTTAATTATAGCGTTACTCTTCATTATAATTAATATTTTTGTGGATATTATCTATACGTGGTTGGATCCTAAGGTTAAATTGGAATAACATTCCTGCGTAGGCAGGAATCTCTTAGTAGATAATTAAAAGTCAAAAAATAAACCAAATACCTTAACTAGTAAGGTTAGGTCATAAATAAAAAAGAAGTTTAATCAATAAGAAAGCAGAGATTCCTGCTTTCGCAGGAATTAATATGAGAAAAAACATAGTAGCAGGAAACTGGAAAATGAACAACGGATTATCAGAAACACAAATGTTGATTTCTGATTTAAAAAAACAAATAAAAACGTCTGAAGCAGAAGTAATGATAGCGCCATCTTTCACTAATTTATGGCACGCGTTTGAAGCGTTAAGACAAGACGATATAGAAGTGATAGCACAAAATATGCACTTTGCTAAAAATGGTGCTTATACAGGAGAAGTTAGCGCAGAGATGTTGCAAAGTGTTGGGATCCAAACGGTTATTTTAGGACATTCAGAACGTCGTGCATACTTTAACGAAGACGATGCAATTTTAGCCAAAAAAGTAGATGCTGCATTAGCAAACGAAATCCGTGTCATTTTCTGTTTTGGAGAGGAGTTAGCAGACCGTAAAGCAGGAAACGAAGAAGCAATTGTAGAAGCTCAAATTAAAAATGCACTGTTTCATTTAGACGCATCAGCATTCAAAAATATTGTTTTAGCCTACGAGCCTGTTTGGGCAATCGGAACTGGTGAAACTGCTAGTCCAGAACAAGCACAAGACATGCATAAATTCATCAGAAAAACATTAGAAAACCAATACGGAAACAACGTTGCAGATAACATGACTATCCTTTATGGTGGAAGCGTAAAACCAGCAAATGCTAAAGAGATTTTCTCTAAACCTGACGTAGACGGTGGATTAATTGGAGGCGCATCACTTAACGCAGAAGATTTTTACGCCATAGTCAACTCATTTTAAAAATAAAATTTTGGGCGTTACCCTTATCCTGATTTAAGATCAGGATAAAGGTCGCGCTATCCACTATATCTTTTTTGCGCATAAGCGCGCACAAAAAAGGATGTCGCTACTATCGCTAACGCACTAACCAATGCTTTAGGTAAACATATAAGGCTAGTAAATAGTCAATCGTAATTCATAATTCGTAATTCAATAATCAATCATGTCAGATAATATATATATAGCATATTATTTTAAAGTAACACCCATAGAACCAGCAACCGAAATTTTAATAGCAGAACTAGGTTATGCTGGCTTTGAAAGTTTTGTAGAAACTGAAGATGGTGTGACAGCCTACATCCAAAAAGAAGAGTGGCGAGAAGATATTTTAGAAGATATCCAAATTTTAAATTCAAACGAATTTGAAATAACCTTCACATATGAAGACATTGAACAAACTAATTGGAATGCAGAATGGGAAAAAAACTTTAATCCAATAGTTGTAGATGATATCTGTGCAGTTAGAGCACCATTTCATGACCAGTTTGATACACAATACGAAATAATTATAGAGCCAAAAATGAGTTTTGGTACAGGACATCATGAAACCACACACATGATGATACAGCATATCCTAAAAAATGATTTTAAAGACAAATCTGTTTTAGATATGGGTTGCGGTACTGCAGTACTTGCAATTTTAGCAGAGATGAAAGGCGCTAACGCAATAGATGCTATAGATATAGATAATTGGTGTTACCTAAATAGTTTAGAAAATGTAGAACGTAATAATTGCAAACACATTTCGGTCTCAGAAGGAGATGCTTCTTTATTAACCGGTAAAAAGTACGATGTAGTAATTGCTAATATTAATCGTAATATCCTTTTAAACGATATTAAAACCTATGCAGCTTGTTTAAATCCAAAGGGTAGCTTGTACTTAAGTGGTTTTTATGATACAGATATTCCTTTAATAGAAAAAGAATGTAATGCTCATCAGCTATTTTTAAAAGACACTTTAAAAAGAAATAATTGGGTAGCCCTTAAGTTTAATAAAGACTAAACAATTTCTTCTTTAAAATTTTCGACGAATAACATAAAATTTTAACAGAAAAAAACTCGTAATCCTACTGTTTGCGGTTAAAACCACAACAAACTAATTTTACAATTAATTATCTTTAACCTGATAATTATCTCACATAAGATTAATAGCAAATTCCTTAAACTAACTTTTAAATTTGTGTGAAACATTTTACGTAAAGCAAACCATTTATTAATTTAAAATTCAAATCAAAATGAAGAAAATTAAATTTATGGCTTTAGCTAGCCTATGTTTTATTTTAGGGTTACAATCTTGTCAAAAAGACGAAAGTAGTATTACAGACGAAGAAATGTCCCAAACAAAAGAAGTCTCTGCAGAACTTATAGAAAAATTAGCAAATGCACAGATAAACACTAATAATGTAAAATTAGTTGATTATTACCTACCAGATGGAACTACCAAAGAGATGATAGAAATGGAAGGAGATATTTATATGAGTGAAGAAGAAATTTTAGCACTTGATGAAGTCTCTGAAAATGGTCGAAATTACCGTACCAACAATTTAGTGTCTCAAGGTAAAACCATTACTATTATTGGCTACACAGGTGGTGGCGGATATGGGCTTTCTAACAAAGAAAGAACTGCTTTGCAATGGGCTGTAAATAATTACAATGCCTTAAGTGGTGTGTCTATTTCATTCCAATTATCTTATGGTACTAATTACTCTAATAAAGATATGGTAGTGTATCATAACCCTAATCAATCTGGAGCAGGTGGATCTGCAGGTTTTCCAAGTAATGGTAACCCTTACAAATTTGTTCAGATTTATGGTTTAGATAATTATGATACTAATGTTGTAGAGCATGTTATTACACATGAAATTGGTCACTCTGTAGGATTTAGACATACAGATTGGTTTAATAGAGCTAGTTGTGGTCAAAATGTAAATGAAGGAGAAGGGTCTATTGGAGCTATTGATTTAGGTGGTAATGATCCTAATAACTCTGTAATGCTAGCTTGCTTTAGTAGTAACGAAGATGGAGAGTTTGGAATTGATGATATTAATGGATTACAAATCATGTACTAGTTAATATAATAATGCAATTTAAAAAGGCTTTTGTGACGACAAAAGCCTTTTTTTATCTCTAATATTTTTTTACATTTATAAAAAAAAAGTACTAATGAGTACCAGAGAAAAAATACAAGAACAACACGACGTTGACACATTAGAACAAAAAAACAACGAAATTGTGTTATATAACGATGATGTAAACACTTTTGATCATGTTATAGACACGCTAATTTATGCTTGCGACCATACACCAGAACAAGCAGAGCAGTGTTCTATTTTGGTGCATTACAAAGGTAAATGTACTGTCAAAACAGGTGTTTATGAAGAATTAGAACCAAGGTGCACCATGTTGCTTGATGCAGGACTTAGTGCAGAAATTATTTAAAAAAAAGAGCCTTTATAAAAGGCTCTTTTTTTATTTTGTTCTACATGTGTTAACACCTAAAATGGTATATAATGGGCAAAAGTTAATAAAACTTGTCACTAAAAATATAATAGCTACAGCCATTAATATATAAGCTGTTGTTCCGGTTATGACATCTAGAAAGTACAATAAGGCAATAACTGCAGCAGCTAACACTCTTAGACTTTTATCTAAAGCTCCCATGTTTTTTTTCATGATACTATAATTTAATAATAGTACTAAATGTAGCTAATACAACTAAAAAAAGCAAGCTAATATTTAGCTTGCTTTTTTTATAGTCTTGTTAAAAAGGATTTCATTTCTATCAAAGCATCGCTTTGAAAACAAAAAATCCAATTAACTTAATATCAGTTAATTGGATTTTAATAAAGTGACCTCGACAGGATTCAAACCTGTAACCTCTTGAGCCGTAATCAAGTGCGCTATTCAGTTGCGCCACGAGGCCTTTTTTTGTGGGTGCAAATATATTTCTTTTTTATATAAACATCAAAATTTTATGACAATTAAAATTAGTCTAATGCATTTTTTGTCACATATACTTTCCAACCAAAAATAGCCATCTGTAATTTAGTGGCTTTGCTTAGGTCTAATTTTTGCTTTGTAAAGCTTGGAAGTAGCAACTTATTAAGCTTTGCTAATACTTTAAATACTTGCTTTTTCATTATTAGTTATTTCCTCAAAATTATTCTTTAATTATGTGTTTGCCAAATATAGCTTTAGATTTTAAAAATAGTAAAACTTATTCTAGACTAAGTTTTACATTTTTGGTTTAAAGCATAGTCGATGTTAAAATATCGACTATTAGTTTAGCAAGGGTTAGCATAATTGTAAAGTTTTAAGGGTTAATAATACATCCATGTTTCAGGATTGTTTTTTGAAGATATATTTTTTGAATATTAACTACCAAATAAAATGTCTTAAATCTATATATTTGACTTTACTTTTATAAGTAATAAAACGTTATATGTTTTAATAATTTAATTATTGTCTTCAATTATGTTATAATATGTAATTCTATAATTAGAAAAAAGTATTAAATTGAAATAAATGTAGGGGCTTTTTTTACACTGAATTATAATGCAAGGGGATTTTCATTAAAAAAAGTTTAAAATTTATGGTTTTTGTTTTTTCAATTTATAAAAGTTAATTAATTACCCATTAAAATTTAGACCAACATTAAATACTATATTTGCAAAAAATAGATGTTATGAAAAGTGTATTAGTGTTAGTCTTATTTTTATTTACAACAGTAAGTTTTTCTCAAGTTGTAATTAACGAATTAGATTGTGACACACCTGGTATTGATGATAAAGAGTTTGTCGAATTATTATCAGATACTCCCAATTTCCCACTTGATGGTTATGTATTAGTATTTTTTAATGGGTCAACTTCTGGTGGAGATTCTAGTTATTTTACAATAGATTTAGATGGTTATACCACAGATGTCAATGGATTATTACTAATTGGTAGTAATACAGTAACCCCTTTTCCACAATTAATTATACCAGCAAATACTATTCAAAATGGTGCAGATGCAGTTGCTATTTATTTAGGTAACGATACAGATTTTCCTGACGGAACACTCGCGACACAAACTAATTTAGTAGATGCCTTATGTTATGATACTAGTGATGCAGACGATACTGTTTTAATGGCATTATTAGGTGTTTCAGAGCAAATCAATGAAGGGTCAGGAAATAACACCAATTCTATACAGCGTTTTGATGATGGTTTAGGTAACCCAAATAGCATTACTTATACTTCTACAACTCCAACACCTAGAGCGTTAAACGATGGTAGTGGTATTGTGTTAAACGGAATGTTAATTGCAGTAGCTCAAACGCAATACAACGAAGGCGATACTTTTAATATTGACTTTTCCACAGAGCAAAATGTAGACTCTGATTTAAATTTTAGTTTTACTTTAAATAATGGTGGTTTTAATACTTCAGATTATTCTGGTAATACATCGTTAACCATTCCAACTGGTCAAAACTCAGTCTCTACAACTATTAATTTAATAGATGACACTGCAGATGAAGGAGACGAGGTTTTAAAGATAGTTGTGTCTGCATTACCAACAGCGTATTTAGCTTTAAATAATAATATCGAGGTTAGAGTAGTTGATAACGACTTTACTATGGCGTCTTTTGGTGTTCCAACAAGTCAACCCTATCCAAATCTTAATCCAGCACCTTTAACAGTGCAAAGTACGCAACCAGCAGGTTATTATGATAGTTTAGATGGTCTCTCTGGTACTAATTTAGAACAAGCTTTACAAGATATTATTGCTGAAGAAGGTGTGGTTAGAGCACAAACTTATAATGATGTGATTGATATATTAGAAGAAGCCGATCAAAATCCAGCCAATAGCAATCAGGTATGGTTAGTCTATACAGAACAAGGTCGAGCAAAATTAGATTATCAAACCACATCTAATAATGTTGGAACATGGAATAGAGAACACACCTTCCCTAGATCGTTAGCAGGTTATAATAGTATTGACTTAGATGAGGTTAGAGATGGTAAAGACGTGTTTTGGAATACAACAGCAGATTCACTAAGACATGGTAATAGTGATGCGCATGCTTTACGTGCAGCAGATGGACCAGAAAACAGTTCAAGAGGTAATCAGCATTATGGTCAATATAATGGTCCTACAGGTAACGCAGGAAGTTTTAAAGGCGATGTTGCTAGAAGTGTATTGTACATGCAAATTAGATATAATGGGTTAAGTGTGGTTAATGGTTTTCCAACAACCACAGGTCAAATGGGAGATTTAGCTACCATTTTAGATTGGCATAGAAATGATCCACCTGACGATTATGAAATGAACAGAAACAACGTGGTTTACACTTGGCAATTTAACCGTAACCCTTTTATTGATCAACCAGATTTAGTAGAGTATATTTGGGGTAATCAAATGGGAAACCCTTGGAGTCAGCCCTTAAGTGTAACAGATTTTAATACTGAAACCATTAAGGTATATCCAAACCCAGTAACCGATAAATTATTTATTTCTGGTAACAAACAAAATTATGATATTGCTATTTTTTCTTCGGAAGGTCGAGCAGTGTTAAACCAAACCATAATTAACAATAGCTATGTAGATTTAAAATTAGCAAGTGGTTTATATCTTGTTAAAATTGAAGCAGAAGGCGACAGCTTAATTAAAAAGATTATTGTTGAATAAAGTATAATTTAAAATAAAAAAAAGACCTTCAATTGAAGGTCTTTTTTGTTTGTATATAATTGGTATTATTTTTTAGTTTTAATTTCAATAACTCCATCTTTTCCTTTGTCTCCATAAAGCTTTAACGCAGCCTCTCCTTTTATAACATTCATACTTTCAATACGGTCTGGGTCTAAAGATTTTAGTTGGTCTTCTGCAACTTCTTTACCATCTATAATGATGAGCGGAGTTCCACCATTACTACTTCTTAAAGTAAATTTAGTGTCATCAGAGTTTTTAATTTTTATCCTTTTTTTAACGGTTTTATCGTCATTGTCTTTTATTATAAACACATTAGAATCTTCATTTTTATTTAGACCATCTTTAGTTATTTCTTTTTTAATAATAAATGTGTTTTTATCAGATACATCAGCATTTTTAAGCTTTAAAACATGAATGCTATCGTGTGTTTTTTCAACCCATAAAGAATCAGAGTCTATATACTTTGTAACAATTCTGGCCTTCATTTTTTTACCATCGGTCCCGTCCATAATAATAATTTGTTCGTCTTCTAAATCTTCATAATCTAAATGAATTGAATCTTTGCTTTTCCAAACAAGCGCATGACGTTTAGTTGTGTCGGCATCATTTTTAATTATAATTTTGACATCCTCATGTTGGATGCTATCATTATTGGAAGAAAAAACAAAAACATTGTTTCCTTTTTTCTGGGTTAAAATTTTAGTGTGGTCATCTTTACTAGTAAAATAGTAGTCTTTATCATGTGAAGCCTTTCCATTGCTAATCGAAATACTATCTTTTGATTTGTCAAACACTATTTTTATAGGTTGAATAGGGTTGTCAGAATCTAAACTAAAGTTAGCATTAGATGTTGAAGACTTAGCAGTAATTTTAATTGCAATGATTTCTCCACTTGAGTTTCTTTTAACACCTTTAAATTTTAGTGTAACCCCTTTGTCTTTAAATTCTGTTTCAGCTTTGGTTAAGCCAGCATCAGTTGTGTTTTTGTTTATCATTAAAACTTCAATCTCGCCTAACGTATTTGGTAATGTTTTTGTGTCTGTTTTAGGGTTAGTAACATATACGTCTTTGGTGTTAAAGCTCATTAAAAATAAAGCTAGTGCTGGAAGTATTAATAAAAATTTCCAGGCTTTTAAGGTACTTGATTTTGATTTGTGTAACATAATGATTCGTTTTTTGAGTAGTGAATTATAAAAATTATTAGCTATAGCTAATTGATAATTTGGTACAGTTGCTTTTAGCAATACTTGTTGGTAACTTACATCGCAATCGGCATTATTTTGTGCTTTTTGATCTGCAATAAACTCTAAGTTTTGTTGTATTTCTTTTTTGTATAACCAAGTAAAAGGATTAAACCAAAAAACGATACAGGCCAATTGTGCTAGAATGGTATCTATAGAATGATGTTGTTTAACATGGATTTTTTCGTGGTTAATAATATGAGTCAATTCCTCTTTATTAAATTGACTTGGGTTATAAACTATCCAGTTAAAAAATGAAAACGGTGAGACCTTATTGGTGGTTTCAATAAGTTTAAAATTTTGAAATGATTTATAGGGTTTGTTGTAAAGTTGAAAAGCAAGAGAACTAATCTCTATAACAAGTTTTGTACTACATGCTAAAATACCAATAACATAAATCCAATACAACACATTATATATATCAAAAGAAGAACTTGATTGTTGTATAGTATGTGTAGCACTATTTGCAATAATAGTTTGTTCAGGGATTTCCAATATTTCTATATAATTTGGAATAACAATTAAAGGAATACAAGCCGAAACTATTAATCCAATTAACAAAAACCAACGATTAGCCTGAAAAAAAGTTTCACGTTGTAAAAACAATTTATAGCAAGCATAAAATAGGATAATAACTGCAGAAGATTTTAAAATATAATCCATAATTAATCTTGTTTTTCAATTAAACGAATTATCTCTTTTAGCTCGTCAACACTAATTTTTTCTTCTTTTGCAAAAAAGGACACGACGTTTTTATAAGAGCTATTAAAATAGTTGTCAATAGCAGTATTCATAAATTTTTTGCGATAGTCTTCTTTTTTAACAATAGGGTAGTAACGATGCGTTTTTCCAAAAGCTTCATAGCTAACATAACCTTTGTCTTCAAGATTTCTAATCATGGTAGACAATGTGTTGTAATGCGGTTTGTCTTCTTTTATTTCTGCCATAACATCTTTAACAAAAGCATGTTCTAGCTTCCATAAAATATGCATGATTTCTTCCTCTTTGTTTGTTAGTTTTTGCATTTTTCAGATTTATATGAATGTCTTAAACACAAACATAACTAAAAAAATAGTTATATAACTAAAAATATAGTTTTTTAACTATTTTTTTAGTTTTCTTCAAGATTGTTTCCGCATCAGCGAAAAAATGGAAATGGAGTTTATCTAATAAAAATTCTAAATGTATCTTCGCAAAAAATTAATCTATGAGTGTTGTTTTTTTAATACTAGGATTTGTGCTATTGGTAGTAGGAGGAGAGTTTTTAGTGCGGTCTTCTGTAGCCTTATCGTTTAAGCTTAACATATCTAAAATTGTAATTGGTATGACGGTTGTGTCTTTTGCAACCTCTGCACCAGAGCTTTTAGTTAGTTTACAAGCAGCGTTAAAAGGTTCTCCAGCAATTGCTATCAACAATGTGGTAGGATCTAATATTGCCAATATAGGTTTGGTGTTAGGTATAACTGCAATTGTTGGTGCAATAGCTATAGATAAGTCTTTTTATAAGTTAACTTGGCCAGTTATGATGTTGTTTTCAATAGCATTGTACTATTTTCTGTGGAATGACAATCAACTAATAGCTATTGAAGGTGCAGTGCTGTTTATAGGGTTAATTATCTTTATTATATATCTAATTAAAACTCAAAAATCTACTGACGATTTAGAAGAGGTTGATGATGCTTTGTCAGTGGTGTCCAATTTTAAAATTATAATTTGGTTATTAATCGGTGCAACTGCATTGTATTTTGGTAGTGAGTGGTTAGTTAAAGGTGCAACAGAAATTGCTACAAGTTTAGGTGTTAGCGAGGCGGTTATTGGTGTCACCATGATTGCAATTGGTACCAGTGTGCCAGAACTTGCAGCATCTGTAATTGCTGCAGCTAAAAAAGAAAAAGCAATTTCTTTAGGTAATTTAATTGGGTCTAATATTTTTAATATTGGTTCGGTTTTAGGACTGACGTCTATGATAAAAGTAATTCCAGTTACAGAACCATTAATCTTATCTCGAGATATTTTTTGGATGCTCATTTTTGCAGCATCAGTATTAGTTTTAGGATTATTACCTAAACAACACGAAATAGGTAAAATGAAAGGCTTTGGATTAGTGTTAATCTATGGGATTTTTATTTTTATAGCTTTTAAAGGGTAAAATTTTGTATCTAAAAAATAAAATTGATAACTGTTTGTAAATAATGAGAAACCTTTTACCTATAATAATCTTTCTATTGGCTTTAACAGGTAAGGCTCAAGACAAAGAATGCTTAAATTTTAAAGTTGGTAAATTTAAATATACAAACCCAGATTACTCAGATTTAATTACAATACGTAAAGACACATTACAAATAGATTATTATCCTAATTTTGGTTGGGAATTAACTAGTAAAATAAATTGGTTAAATGACTGTAAATATGAAATGATTTATATAGCAGTAAATGATTCAAAATTGGATCTTTTAATTGGGACAAAGTTTGTAATAGAAATTATGGAAATCAATAATAACAAGATATTATGCAGAACAGTATCTGAAGGTCTTACTGTAGAGCAAGAAATGATTAAAATAGAATAATTATATCTGTTATTTGAGACCTATTTATTAAATAATAAAAAAAAACGCTTTCTAATTTTAGAAAGCGTTTTTTTTTGGATTTAACTATAATTAATCTAGCTAATATTAGCAGATTTAACAGTTTTTATAATTCGTCCTGCAATTTTATATGGATCACCATTAGAAGCTGGACGACGGTCTTCTAACCAACCTTTCCATCCTTTTTCTACTGTAATAATTGGAATACGGATTGAAGCTCCTCTGTCTGAAACTCCGTAGCTAAAGTCATCTATAGATGCAGTTTCATGATCTCCTGTTAAACGTTGGTCGTTAAACTCACCGTAAACAGCAATGTGCTCTTTTACCACAGGTCTAAACGCTTCACAAATTTTTTCATAAGTTTCTTTACTTCCACATGTTCTTAAAACAGAGTTAGAGAAGTTGGCATGCATACCAGATCCATTCCAGTCCATATCTTTACCTAATGGTTTTGGGTGATATTCTATATAGTAACCATATTGTTCTGTTAATCTATCCAATAGGTATCTTGCAATCCAGATTTCGTCTCCTGCTTTTTTTGCACCTTTAGCAAATAATTGAAACTCCCATTGTCCAGAAGCAACCTCTTGATTAATACCTTCAAAATTTAAACCAGCATCAATACATAAATCTGCATGTTCTTCAACTAAATCTCTACCATGTGTATTTTTTCCACCTACAGAACAGTAATACATTCCTTGTGGCGCAGGATATCCACCAATAGGAAACCCTAAAGGTAGTTGTGTTTTGGTATCCATGATAAAATACTCTTGTTCAAATCCAAACCAGAAGTCATTATCTTCATCTTCAATAGTTGCTCTTCCGTTAGATACGTGAGGTGTTCCATCTGCATTTAAAACTTCAGTCATTACTAAATAACCATCTCTTCTTGCTGGATCTGGATAAATAGCTACTGGTTTTAAAAGACAATCTGAAGATCCACCTGACGCTTGCTTAGTTGAGCTTCCGTCAAAAGACCAAATTGGACAATCTTCTAATTTTCCACTAAAATCATTCTCAACTTTAGTTTTACTTCTCATGTTTTGTGTTGGATAGTAACCATCCAGCCAGATGTACTCTAATTTAGATTTACTCATGATAAAAATTCGTTTTGGTATTAATTTCAGCAAATATAGAATAATTTTAAAATCACCCATAAAAAAACAAGGGTCTAAAATGTATTTTTATTAAAACATTGTTAATAACCCTGTTTTTTTTAGGGTATAACATTTTAGGTATATAAAAATTTGTAATTTCGTAAAATAATAAATTAAAAAGAAGATATGTCAACATTAAGATTTCATGCAATCAAAGAATCATTAAAACACAAACCCTTAGTAATTAAAGAGAAGCAGCGTCGCTCTGAGATTTTTGGGTCCAATGTATTTGGAGAGGCAATTATGCGTCAATATCTAACAAAAGAGGCGCTTGCAGGTGTTATGGACGCCATTCAATATGGAAAAAAAATAGATCGTGTTATAGCAGATCATATTTCTACAGGAATGAAAGAGTGGGCAATTTCTAAAGGAGCTACTCACTATACGCATTGGTTTCAACCATTAACAGGTGCTACCGCAGAAAAACACGATGCATTTTTTGAAACTATAGGTAATGGTCTGGCAATTGAAAAATTTGGTGGTGGACAATTGGTTCAGCAAGAACCTGATGCATCAAGTTTTCCAAATGGTGGAATTAGAAACACCTTTGAAGCAAGAGGATATACCGCTTGGGATCCAACGTCTCCAGCCTTTATTTATGGTACTACCTTATGTATACCAACTGTATTTGTAGCTTATACAGGCGAAGCTTTAGATTACAAAACTCCTTTGTTAAGAGCATTACAAGCTGTAGATAGTGCAGCAGTTGCAGTCTGTAAATATTTTGATAAAAATGTCAAAAAAGTAAATGCATCCTTAGGTTGGGAGCAAGAATATTTTTTAATAGATCGTGATTTAGCCATGTCAAGACCTGATATAGTACAAACGGGTCGTACATTGTTAGGTCATTCTCCTGCTAAGGGTCAGCAATTAGATGATCATTACTTTGGTACCATTCCTAATCGTGCCATGTCTTTTATGCGTGATTTAGAAACCGAATGCATGTTACTAGGTATTCCTGTAAAGACTAGGCATAACGAAGTAGCTCCAAATCAATTTGAATTAGCGCCAATTTACGAAGAAGCTAATTTAGCAGTAGACCACAACTCTCTATTAATGGATGTGATGGATAAAATTGCAGACCGACACAATTTTAAAGTCTTATTTCACGAAAAACCTTTTGCTGGAGTTAATGGGTCTGGAAAACATAACAATTGGAGTTTAAGTACAGATACTGGAGTTAATTTATTAAGTCCAGGAAAAACACCTATGAGCAACCTTCAGTTTTTAACGTTTTTTATTAATACTATAAAAGCGGTTCATGAAAATGAAGAATTACTACGTGCATCCATAGCATCTGCAAGTAATGATCACAGATTAGGTGCAAATGAAGCGCCTCCAGCGATTATATCTGTATTTATCGGAGCGCAATTAACAGCGACATTAAACGAATTAGAAAATGTAACCAATGGTAAGTTATCTCCAGAAGAGAAGACAGACCTTAAACTTAACGTCGTTGGTAAAATACCTGACGTGTTATTGGATAATACAGACAGAAATCGTACGTCTCCTTTTGCTTTTACAGGGAATAAATTTGAATTTAGAGCAGTAGGTTCTACAGCAAATTGTGCCAATCCAATGACGGTTTTAAATGCTATTGTTGCTAAACAGCTTATAGATTTTAAAGCAGAAGTAGATACGTTAATAGATAAAAAGAGCATGAAAAAAGACGATGCTGTCTTTAATGTGTTAAGAGAATATATTAAACAATCTAAAGCTATATTATTTGAAGGTAATGGTTATGGAGAAGCTTGGGAGAAAGAAGCTAAAAAGCGTGGGTTAAGTAATAATAAAACCACTCCGGAAGCATTGCAAGCTAGAGTCTCTAAAAAAACATTACAATTGTTTGAGGAACTAGGTGTAATGAATACCGTAGAAGCTGAAGCACGATATGAAATTGAAATAGAAGAATACACTATGCGTATTCAAATAGAAGGACGTGTTTTAGGTGATATCGCTCGAAACCACATTGTACCTACAGCGGTAAGATATCAAAACCTATTAATTGATAACGTTAAAGGGTTAAAAGACATTTATGGTGACGACTTTAAAAAATTAGCCCAAGAGCAACTAAATTTAATAGAGGAAATCTCAGGTCATATAGCTAACATTAATTCTAATGTTACAAAAATGACCGAAGCGCGTAAAAAAGCTAACTCTATTAAAGACGAAACTAAAAAAGCAATAGACTACTGTCATAAAGTTAAACCAATATTTGATGATATTAGATACCATTGCGATAAGTTAGAATTGTTGGTGGATGACGAGTTGTGGCCACTCACAAAATATAGAGAGTTATTATTTACTAAATAATAATGAATTACTATTTTATGAAAGCCTTTCTAAATACGAAAGGCTTTTTTTATGTTATTTTGTTTGTAAGTTTTACATTACAACGATTAAATTGTAAGCTTGTCGAAAAAATAGTCTCGTTCTTCAAAAGCACTTTTTTGCTATGAATATTTGACTTAGATTTATAGTGCTATTAATCAATATATATTTAAACATGAAAAAACTTTTTTTCAGCGCAGCTGCGCTAATGTGTGGAACACTATTGTTTGCACAATCCAATGTCAGTGATGTAGACCAATCTGGTACTTCCAACGATGCTGATGTTTTCCAACAAGGAGCTGGTAACGATTCTGATGTCGATCAGTATGGTGCTGTTCCAACAAATCCCAACAGTGGTGAGCTTAATGATGCAGATGTGTATCAATTAGGAGATTTAAACGAAGCTACAGTCAAGCAAGCTGGAGACCGAAACCTTGGTGATATCTATCAAGAAGGTAACCGTAACAGAGCGAGTATTGATCAAGGGGTTAATTTTGCAGAAGATAACATTGCTTATGCAAACCAATTAGGAAATCGTAACAGATCTAATCAAATCCAAAGATTTGATAATAACTTTGCAGATACAGATCAAGACGGAAACAGAAACAGAGGGAGACAATACCAAAGTTCTGGTCCTAATCAATCTGCAGGTAACGATGCTTACTTGACACAGTTAGGTAACAGAAACTATTCTAATCAAGACCAAGTTGGTAACGACAACTTTACAGATGTAAACCAAACTGGAAATGATAACGAATCTAGAGTGTTTCAAGTAGGAATTAACAACTCATCTAATGTAGATCAGTTAGGTAATTTAAACGAGTCTTACGTGTCGCAAACAGGAGATGATAATGTAGATGATACAGATCAAACTGGAGATAGTAACTATGCTTCAACTATTCAAGACGGAAACTTAAACGATTCTACAACTTTACAATTAGGAAATTCTAATAGTAGTATGGTTGATCAAAATGGATTTTCTCATTTAAGTAATGTGTTTCAAGATGGTGACTTAAATATGAGCACGGTTAATCAAACAGGTAATACCCATGTTAGTGATGTAGATCAAATAGGTAATTCTAATTCATCTATTGTTACACAAAACGATTAATTATTAAAATTTATTTTTTAAAAAGACTCAATATTTTGAGTCTTTTTTTTATGTTTTATTTTTCTGAAAATTTTAATTTTTTAGAGTAATAGGTGCTATTTGTACGTATAAGTACGTATATAATTATTTGATTTTCAGAAGATTAATCGAAGTCTTTTTCCTACTAAAAATTGTTACTCATCTAATTTATTTTTCATTTTAACGAAAAAACACAATAATTATGTAGGTATAAGGATGACAATATGTTGTAGTCCAAATTAATAAAGTACCTTTGAGAAGCTATTAATCAATATATATTTAATTATGAAAAAACTATTTTTCAGCGCAGCTGCGCTAATGTGTGGAACACTAATGTTTGCACAATCCAACAACAGTGATGTCGATCAAGTAGGAAGCGGAAATGCTTCTGTAGTATCGCAAACTGGAATGACCAACAACTCAGATGTAGACCAAGTAGGCGATACCAATGACTCAGATGTCATGCAAGATGGTGTGTCTAACGACTCTGACGTAGATCAACTAGGTAACGATAACGAAGGTGATGTTATCCAATTAGGAGATAATAACCAATCAGATATCCATCAAGGTTTTGGTGGTGGTGCATCTGTTAATGACAACAATACCGCATCTGTAACGCAAACAGGTAATAGTAACACAGGGCACATTGACCAATATGGTGATACTGATGGTTCTGATAATAACTTTTCTGCGATTAACCAAACTGGTAATGGTAATGTTGCTTTCAACTATCAAAATGGAGATCAAAACAGTTCTACTCAAGATCAAAATGGAAACTCAAATTATAGTTTAGTCTCCCAATTAGGTGATAGTAATATCTCTGATGAGGATCAAACTGGAGATGGTAATTTTAGTGATACTGACCAATGGGGTGATATGAACTATTCTCAAATGACACAGAGTGGGGACGATAATGATAGTAGAGTATTACAAAGCGGAGATTCTAATTACTCTGATGTATTTCAAAATGGTAATTTAAATGATAGTGATGTTGAACAATATGGAAACTCAAATTATTCTGATGTCGATCAATGGGGTAATGAAAACGTGAGTACTTCTGTTCAAACAGGAGATTTTAATATTCAATACACCCATCAGGGAGTTTATGGAGACAGAAACAATTCTGCTACTATCCAAACAGGAAACAATAATTATGCTCACACAGATCAGTATGGCCTTTATATTGGAGGAGGAAGTAACGATAGTCAATCTACTATTACACAAGTAGGTGACAATAATAATGCTTTTACCGTGCAACAAGGAGATTTTAATGGGTCTAATGTTTGGCAATATGGTAATACTAATGATAGTGACGTAATACAAACAGGAGATGGTAACTTTTCTTATAATTATCAAGGAGCTCCTTTTGATGCTATAACTGCTTCAAGTGATAATAATATAAGTAGCGTTACACAAACTGGAAATAACAACTGGAATGGTACAGATCAATATACTCCTGTTGGAGATGGCTCTGACTTTAACTATAGTGCAGTAACACAAACAGGAGACAATAACTATAGCTTTACTGCACAATTTGATGATAATCATACCTCTACTGTAGATCAATTAGGTGATGATAACCATAGTGAAGTGCGTCAACATGGTGACGCTAACTCTTCTATAGTATTATCTACAGGTGACTTTAACATTAGTGATGTTAACCAATCTGGTTTAATGCATACTAGTACTGTTAATCAGTTAGGAGATATGAATAACTCGGATGTTGACCAAACTGGTACAACACATTCAAGTTCTGTAGATCAAATAGGAGACTCTAATTCGTCTACTGTAATCCAGAATGACTAATTATTAGTAGTAACTAAAATCTATTAAACTAAAAAGGCTTGATTGAAAAATCAAGCCTTTTTTTTCTTTTTGCTGACGTGTTTTTCATAATTAGTACGTATAACTACGTACATAAAACACTTAAAATCAATTAGTTGCACATTATTTTAAGAGCGTTTATTCCTACAGTAAAATGTATTTTACCCTGAAAAAATTTCTGTTTATCGAAAATTACCTTGTGTATAATAAATTTTAAGACCCTAAAGTGGATAGGTAACTTTTAAGTTCTTAAATTTATAATGCTATTAATCAATATATATTTAATTATGAAAAAATTATTCTTCAGCGCAGCTGCGCTAATGTGTGGAACACTTATGTTTGCACAATCAAACAACAGTGATGTGGATCAAGTAGGAAGCGGAAACGCTTCTATAGTATCACAAACTGGAATGACCAATAACTCAGACGTCGATCAATGGGGAGACTTAAACTCTGCAGATGTCATGCAGGATGGAGTTTCTAATGGCTCTGATGTTGACTCATTAGGGGATGGTAATGACGCTAATGCGTCTCAAACAGGAGATAATAACTACTCAGCTATTCATCAAGGTTTTGGTACTGGAGCAGGTGCTAACGATGGTAACTCAGGGTCTATTACTCAAAATGGTAACTCAAATGGTGGTCATATTGACCAATATGGAGATACTGATGGATCTGACAACAACAGTTCTGCTATCAATCAAACAGGAGATTGGAATAATGCTTACAACAGTCAAATTGGTGATTTTAATGGATCAACTCAAGATCAGAATGGAATGTTAAATACTTCATGGGTTTTTCAAACTGGTGACGGTAATTATTCTGACGAAGATCAAATAGGGGATAGTAACTTTTCAATTACAGACCAATTTGGTGACTTTAACAGTTCTACAATGTTTCAGCAAGGAGACTCAAATTTTTCTGATGTAGATCAAAATGGTGACTCAAATATTTCACAAGTAGCTCAGGGAGGGTTTTATTATACAACTATTGGCGACAATAACGTTTCTACTGTTACTCAAAGTGGTAATGGTAATTTTTCTAATGTTGGTCAATGGATAGATAGTAATGTATCTGATGTGGACCAAATAGGAGATAATAATGCGAATTTTGTTTTTCAATATGGAAACGATAACGATTCAAACGTCGATCAAATAGGAGATGGAAACTCTTCTTATGTAGCACAAGGATATACAGGTGATGATAACACAAGTACGGTGTTGCAAACTGGTGATGGTAACAGTTCTCAAGTCAATCAATATTATAATTCAGACGATAATAATTCTGATGTCAATCAATTAGGAGATTCTAATTCTAGTATCGTTTGGCAACATGATGGGGCTTTAAATGATTCTGATGTCGATCAATTGGGTGATGGTAACACTTCTTTTGTTGATCAAGGAGGGATGTCTCATATGAGTACTGTTTTACAAGATGGTGACTTAAATACAAGTTCTGTGATGCAATCAGGTAACATGCATACAAGTACTGTAGATCAAATTGGTAATGGTAACGGTTCTTCTGTGACTCAAAATGATTAATCATGTTATAAAGTTTAATCTTACTAAATATTCAAAAGGGTTCAGATTTTAACTGAACCCTTTTTTAATGTATATAGTTTAAAATATGCCTACAAATCAATTGAATTAATACTAAATACTAGAGCGTAGGTTCAATGTTAATTTATTACATCTAATATGTACGTATTTCTACGTAGTTACTAGTGTTTTTAAGGGTTTTGCCTATTTTTAGTAAAAATTATTATGTAGGAAAACACTTATTGTTTTGTGCGTTTTATCGTATAAATAAGAATAGTCAACGAAAATAGTGTTAAAAACAGATGTTTTTTTAAATAACAAATTTTTCGAGCTAATAATTTCTGTATCTTTGAGAAGCTATTAATCAATATATATTTAAACATGAAAAAATTATTCTTCAGCGCAGCTGCGCTTATGTGTGGAACACTAATGTTTGCACAATCCAACAACAGTGATGTCGATCAAGTAGGAAGCGGAAATGCTTCTGTAGTATCACAAACTGGAATGACCAACAACTCAGATGTCGACCAAGTAGGCGATACCAATGATTCTGACGTAATGCAGAATGGTGTGTCTAACGACTCTGATGTAGACCAATTAGGTAACGATAACGAAGGTGATGTTATCCAATTAGGTGACAATAACGAAGCAGATATCCATCAAGGTTTTGGTGGTGGTGCATCAGTTAATGACAACAACACTGCGTCTGTTTCTCAAGACGGAAATAACAACACAGGACACATCGACCAGTATGGAGATACTGATGGTTCTGATGATAATACTTCCTCTATCGATCAAACAGGTGACAACAACTATGCTTACAACAGTCAAAATGGTGATTTTAATGGATCAACACAAGACCAAGTTGGTATGTCTAATACTTCATGGGTTTTTCAATCTGGTGATAGTAACTCTTCTGATGTAGATCAAATAGGTGATAGTAACTTTAGCTGGACAAATCAGGTTGGAGATAATAATACTAGTAGAGTTAACTCTGTAGGTGATGATAACGATGCTGATGTTTTACAGTCAGGGGATGGTAACTGGTCTTATGTAAGACAACAAGGATTTGGTCTAAGAAACAGAAATGATGGTGACGTTTCTCAAATAGGAGACAACAACTATAACTATAATTGGCAAGATGGAGATGATAATATCTCTGATGTAGACCAAACTGGAGATTCTAACTATGTTTATTCAGACCAGTGGGGTAATTTCAATAATTCAGATATTGACCAAGATGGTGACAATAACGATGCAATTGTATATCAGGGATATAATGGTCATGAAAACATAAGTGTTGTGGATCAAGATGGTGACAATAACTATTCTTATGTTCGTCAAGATACTAATGGAGCAACTGGAGTAGGTAATAACTCTTCTGTGACTCAAACTGGTGATGATAATGATTCAAACGTACGTCAAGACGGTGAGTCTAACATTAGTGATGTAGATCAAACAGGAGACATGAATATGTCAGATGTTGACCAAGACGGTGATATGAATGATTCTGATGTTGATCAATTAGGTGATATGAATGACGCTACTGTTGACCAAGATGGTAATGTTAATGCAGCTGAAATAGACCAACAGGGTGATAGTAACCTAAGTTCTATATCTCAGTCAGGAGATAATAACTATGGTATTAATCAACAATATGGAAACTCTAACATGTCTGATATTGATCAAACTGGAAATAGCAACACTGCTGGAGTAGGACAATATGGTGACATGAACCAGAGTGACGTTGACCAAGTAGGAGACTTTAATTATGGATTAACAATTCAACAAGGTGATTCTAACTACTCTACTCAAAATCAAGTTGGTAATGCAAATACTGCATCAACTTATCAAATTGGAGACAGTAATATTTCTTACGTAGACCAAATTGGAAACAATAATGGTTCATTTGTATGGCAGCAGGGTACTGGTAACAGTTCTGATGTTGACCAAAATGGTAATGGTAATGGTAGTAATGTTACACAAACTGGAGATGCTAACTTATCTGTAGTAACGCAAGATGGTACAGGCCACCAAAGTCAAGTAACTTCTACAGGTGATAATAATCAATCTTATGTTGACCAAGACGGTATGGCTAACAATAGTTCTGTATCTCAAATGGGAGACTTACATTTATCTACTGTAACTCAAAATGGTATGTTAAACAACAGTATTGTTGACCAAGATGGGTTTATGCATGATAGTTCTGTTAACCAACAAGGGGACTTTAACATGAGCACTGTAGACCAAAATGGAACTACGCATACAAGTACTGTAGACCAAATTGGTAATAGTAACTCGTCTTCTGTAACTCAAAATGACTAAGCAGAAGCTTTTATAAAATAGAATTATTTTATTAAAATAATTATAAGGTATAAGAGCATTAATTTGCTCTTATACTTTTTATAACAGATATATTTTATAACTTACACATAATTATATCTATAACACTTAAGACTATGAAAACTTTATTTAAATGTTTAATAGTGATTTCAATACTAGTTTCAAGTAGTACAATTACAGCTCAAACTTTTGAAGCTGGAAATGATACTTCAGATATTTCTGGTTTTGATACGCAGTCTTCCCAAGAAAATTTCTTATTAAATCAAAGTGCAACATCAACCACTGTTAGTACTACAGATAATGCTATTTATATAGCGCAAATAGGTGATAATAACAATTTAATAAGCACAACAACTTCTAGAGAGAGTACTGTTACAGTACTGCAAAATGGAGATGATAATTTAACTGTATTAGACATTAACAGTACTACCTTAAAAGAAACAGTTATACAAAATGGAGATAATAATACGTTTTTAGATTATAGCCCATTTAAATCAAATCTTAGAAATGCAACTATTAATCAAACAGGTAACAATCAAAATTTAACCATGTTTGGATCTAATTCTTTATCAGAAAAAATAAAAATTTCTATGCAAGGACAAGATCAATCTATAATTATTAGAAATTTTTAACAATACTATTATGGTTTTGTGTGTAAACCAAAAAACAATAATATCTGTTGTTATTCTTCTCTTTACAATAACTGTTCAGGCACAACTATACAATACAGAAGTTGAGGCCAAACTTAACATCAATCAGGACAACGATAATATTAATATTAAAGGCATAGCCATTAATAAAACTCAAAACACTAAAAACTTGAGTTATAAATTGTCTGTCTTTAAAACAGATGAACATAAAAACAAATCTAAAAACGAACAAAGCGGTCAGTTTACTTTAGATTCCAACCAACAAAAAGACTTATCAACCACCTCAATCAATTTTGATCAGAAAACAAAAGTGATTATTCTACTTTTACTTTATGATGCAAATGAAAATATAATAGGAAAAGACCGAGTAGTACTTAATGACGATGGTCAGAATAACATCAATAAAGTAGAAGTACTAAAAGATATTGCTGCTAAAGTTGAAGATGTTTCCATAAAAATAAATGCGCAAGCAATAAACAATGAGGTTGAAGCAGAAATACAAACAGACAATCAAAACGATTTTACAACCATAAAAGGAACTGCCTTTAACAAAACAGAAATTACTAAAAGCCTTATTTATAAATTAGTGTTGTTTAATAAAGATGAAAGTTTAAATAACATTGAAGAATTAACAAACGAACGGTTTATTTTAAATGCTAATCAAAAAACGGATTTATCTTCAATAACATTTAAGTTAAATGACAATGAAAAGAAAATAGCGGTATTATTAATCTATGATTTAGATAATAATATTGTTGGACAGGATAGAGTAGTTTTTAATGAGGATTTAAAAGAAGAAGAAGCCAAAAAGCAACGAATATTAGAAAAATTAAAGCAAGAGCAAGAACTTTCTAAAGACATAAACACTCAAAAAAGAGATGGTTTAGAACTTAAAGGAATTGTTGTAGAAGACACTAAAACAAAACCTGGAAGAGATTTTTACAAATTGTTTTACTCATTATACACTCAAAATAACATTAACGGTAATCAAGTAGTTACCATAAAAGAAATTTTAGCAATTGGTAGAAACACGAAAATAGAAGTTATAGTTGGAGATGATAAGATTTTTTCGTTTTTTGTAAGACCTAGTACAGAGTATTTAACCAAAATGAATGATTATGCCATAATTAATGTGTATAAACATTTTAAAAAACTAGAGAAAGAATCTAAAACAATTAAACGCTATTAATTATTTAGTCATGAAAAAACTATTAACATTTATAATATTCTTAGCTGGATATTTTTGTATTGGACAGCAATTAACTTACAAGCCTATCAATCCTGCTTTTGGAGGAGATACTTTTAACTATCAATGGTTACTAAGTTCTGCAAATGCACAAAACTCGTTTACAGATCCTAGTGCCGATTTAGGTAATGACGAAAGCTCTTTAGAAGCTTTTGCAGAAAATTTAAACAGACAAATTTTAAGTCAATTGTCAAGATCTTTATTTCAAACACAATTAGGCGATGGGTTACAAGAAGGAAACTTTAGTTTTGGTAGCTTAGCTTTAGAGATTTATGACTCTGCAGAAGGACTAGTCATTAATATTCTGGATACAGATACAGGAGAACAAACACAAATTATAGTCCCTAACTAATCACTTAACTTCACATCATGCTAAATTTTAGACCTGCTATTGCAGTCATATTATTTTTAATTTTAACCGGTTGTGGTGCATTTTTTAATCAACCTTACAAACAAGAAAGGGCAAGGATTGGAGAAACTACTCCTGTTACTAGTAAACTAACAGAATTCCCGTTACCTCAAGAACCAGTTGTAGCTGGTGTATACAATTTTAAGGATCAAACTGGGCAATACAAAGCTGTAGAAAACGGTAGCACCTTTAGTACAGCAGTATCACAAGGTGGAACAACCATGCTAATTAAAGCATTAGAAGATTCTAAATGGTTTACTGTAATAGAGAGAGAAAACCTTGGTAACCTTTTAAACGAAAGAAATATCATTCGTTCTACAAGAGACGAATACAGAAAAAACCAAAATCCAAACGAGCCTAATTTACCACCACTATTATACGCGGGAGTTTTACTAGAAGGTGGAATAATATCTTATGATACAAACATTATAACAGGCGGAGCAGGTGCAAGATATTTAGGTATTGGTAGTTCTACACAATACAGACAAGACAGAATTACAGTATATCTTAGAGCAGTATCTACGTCAAGCGGAAAAATTTTAAAAACCGTTTACATCTCAAAAACAATTTTATCTCAAGCAGTATCCGCTAACTTATTTAAATATGTAAAATACCAACGCTTACTTGAAACTGAAATAGGTTTTACAAAAAACGAACCAGTACAGTTAGCCATGAAAGAAGCTATAGAAAAAGCTGTGGAAGCTTTAATTATAGAAGGTATAAAAGACAAATTGTGGTTGCCAAGACTAAGTGAAGAGTCTACTGCACAGCTTATTGAAGATTTTGATGCAGAAAAAGATGAAGCAATATCAACGGAGTTATACGAGCGTTTTTTAACAGAACGTCGTGGTGATTATGCAATCACTGGTGCATTAGGAGGTACATTAATTAACGGAGATTTACCAGACCCTCAACCAGAACTCAACACTAAAATAGGACTTAAACGCTCTCTAAACCCCTATTTGAGTTTAGATTTTACTTACAACAAATATAATCTAGAAAATAAAGAAATTTTAAATGAAGGCTTTATGTCTTTTGATTTAAATATAGAATACAAAGTATTGCCTTACGATAATTTTACACCCTATCTATTTGCAGGTGTTGGGACTAATGCATCTAACTATTTTAAAGCTGTAGACCCTAAAATACAAGCAGGATTTGGTTTAGAATATTTAATACATGACAACTTAGGCGTATATCTTTACGGAGAGCATAACCTAGCCTTTACAGATGAATTAGATGGTGTGGTTGCTGGTAGTGTAGACGATATGTTTTATAGATTTGGTTTAGGAGTTAATTATTACCTGTCCAAACCTCCAACCAAATTTAACCAAAGAAAAGAACTTGAAAAACTTAAAAAAGCCGAGTTAAAAGCTCAAAAACTTGAAAATAGAAGGTTAATGCAGGAGAAAAAAAGAGCAGAACGTCAAAACAAAAAAAATAATTAATCTGTTAAATTTTAATTTAACATTTAAATAATTGAAACAGATGAAAATACTATCAAAATATATAAGCCTAATTGTTATTATTACTTTGCTAATTAGTTGTAGTGAAGACAAGATAACACTAAGCGGAACAGGAACAATTACAGGAAAAGTAGTATCTAAAGGAGATAATATACCTCTAGAAAATACAAGAGTTTCAACTAACCCAAGTTCTAGTATCGTTTTTACTGATGCTTCAGGAAATTTTGTAATTAATGATGTACCTGTTAGAAGCTATTCTGTACAAGCACAAAAGGAAGGGTTTTTAACAGAATTTGAACCTGCAACAGTTACAGACGATAATACCGTAAATGTAATTTTTGAATTAGATATAGAAACTGCAAATAATAATGCACCAGATGCACCAATCTTAGTTAGTCCTGAAAACAATGCTGTAAATCAGCCTATAACTGTAGATTTAGTTTGGACAGGTTCCGATCCAGAAGACGATGATTTGATTTACGAAATCCAAATTTTTAACGATCAAAATACAGATGTATTAACGTATACAGATGTAACAGATACCACCTTAACGGTTTCAGGGTTAGATTATAATACTAAATATTTCTGGCAAGTTTCTGCTTCAGATAATATAAACGATCCTATTTTAAGCGAAACATTTAATTTTAAAACCTTAGAATTTCCAGATAACAGGCATTTTTTCACCAGGAAAATAAATGGAAATAATGTTATTTTTTCTGTAGATGATGCTGGTATCGAGTATCAGTTAACGTCTGCAAGCAATAATAGCTGGAGACCTAGAAAAGCCAGTAATATTAATAAATTAGCTTTTTTAAGATCTAATGGTGGACAAGTTCATATTTATACTATGGATTTAAATGGATCTAACATTATGCAAATTACTAATACAGTATCTGTTAATGGATTTAATTTAGAAGAGTTAGATTTTGAATGGAAAAGTAATAATACTAAGCTAGTGTATCCAAACTTTGATAAATTATACGAAATCAATAGTAATGGTTCTGGTTTAAATTTAGTGCATCAAACCTTAAATGGTAATTTTATTACAGAGGTTGATTGGTGTCAATTAACACAACGTTTAGCAGTTAAAACTAATAATTCTGTTGGGTATAATGTAGAAATCTATACCATGACTAATTCTGGTGGCATTGTAGATTATATACTTCAAGGTGTTCCTGGTGCAGCAGGTGGTTTAGATTATACTTTTGATGGCTCTAAATTATTATACACGTATGATGTGTCTGGTAATCAAAATGCAGAATACAGACAACTAGATTCGCATATGTTTATTTATGATATAAATACAATGGTAGTAACAGATATATCTACATCTAAGCCAGCAGGTACTAACGATTTAGATCCAAAATTTTCTCCTAATGAAGCAGAAATTATTTTTGTAAACACCTCTAATGATGGTGTCTCGCAGCAAAATTTGGTTAAAGTAGAAATTGCTTCTGTAAGTAATAGAACATTATTTTTAGAAAACGGAAAAATGCCAGATTGGAAGTAATTCACACATTCATATCAATTTAATTATAAAAGCACACATATTATTTGTGTGCTTTTTATTTATAAATATCTTTGTAGCTTAACAACACACAATGAGTTCCGAAATTTCAAAACGCTATAGCCAAAGAGGTGTTTCTGCCTCTAAAGAAGACGTACACAACGCTATTAAAAATATAGACAAAGGTCTGTTTCCTAAAGCGTTTTGTAAAATAGTACCAGACTACCTTACTAACCATGAAGATTATTGTTTGATTATGCACGCAGATGGTGCAGGAACAAAATCGTCTTTAGCGTATATGTATTGGAAAGAAACTGGTGATATTTCCGTTTGGAAAGGAATTGCTCAAGACGCCCTAATCATGAATATTGATGATTTGTTATGTGTTGGTGCAACAGATAACATCATGTTATCTTCTACAATTGGAAGAAATAAAAACTTAATTCCTGGCGAAGTCATTTCTGCAATCATTAATGGTACAGAAGAGCTGATTGAAGATTTAAAATCTTTTGGTGTTACCATACATTCAACTGGTGGCGAGACTGCAGATGTTGGAGATTTAGTTAGAACTATCATTGTTGATTCTACAGTAACTGCAAGGATAAAAAGAAGTGAAGTTATAGACAACGCAAATATTAAAGCAGGAGATGTCATAGTAGGATTAGAAAGCTTTGGTCAAGCTACTTATGAGAAAGAATATAATGGCGGAATGGGAAGTAACGGATTAACCTCTGCACGACATGATGTATTTAGCAAGTATTTAGCTAAAAAATATCCAGAAAGTTTTGATGCGTCTGTCCCTGAGGATTTAGTGTATTCTGGTCAAGTTAAACTAACAGATGCTGTTACAGATTCGCCTATAGATGCTGGTAAACTAGTGTTGTCACCAACACGTACCTATGCACCTATTATAAAAGCTATATTAGCTAAATATAATAAACAGGACATCCATGGAATGGTGCATTGTAGTGGAGGTGCACAAACAAAAATTCTTCATTTTATAGATAATTTACATATTGTTAAAGACAATATGTTTTCAATTCCACCTCTGTTTAAATTAATACAAGAACAATCTAAAACAGATTGGAAAGAAATGTATCAAGTTTTTAATTGTGGACACAGAATGGAATTATATGTGTCTCCAGAAATTGCAGAAGATATTATTTCAATATCAAAATCTTTTAATGTCAATGCTCAAATTATTGGTCGTGTTGAAGCTTCAGAAGAAAAAAAACTGACTATTAAAAGTGAGTTTGGAACGTTTGAATATTAGGCTGAGTGTCGCATAGAATTGAATTTAAAAACATCAATTTGAAGCTATATAAATTCGTTTATTACACTTAAAAATCCAATAGTTATAATAGCATCAATTAGGTATAAAACACTAAATAATTTTAAATCAGAGATTCCTAATTTTTTATAAAAACTTAGTTTTTGTTTTGCTTCAGCTTCGCTAACCAAATAAAACAATAAAGCTACCAAAAACAGTTTGGTAATCAATGCCAAAATCAGGGTTGAACTTCCGGTAATTAATAACAAAATATTAATTCCTAAAGACCATAATGCAAAAGTGCGGTAGTAAAATAGTATAGCGAATAACTGACTTAGCATGATATTTTAACGCCAAAATCACGCTATTATTTTAATTTTAAGCAAACAAGGTTTAAGTATTGCAAATCCATAAATTATCGTATTTTTGTTTCACAATTTTGAAAAATTAAATGTTAGAAAAATTACAAATAGTAAAACAACGTTTTGATGAGGTTAGTGATTTAATAATTCAACCTGATATTATTACTGATCAGAAACGTTATGTGGAGCTAAATAAAGAGTATAAAGACTTACGTTTGTTAATGGACAAGCGTGAACAATATATAGAGTTTACAGAAAATTTAAAGGAAGCTGAAGAGATTATTGCAGATGGTAGCGACCCAGAAATGGTAGAAATGGCTAAAATGCAATATGACGAAGCTAAAGAAGGTATTCCTAAACTTGAAGAAGAAATAAGATTACTATTAATCCCAAAAGATCCTCAAGATTCTAAAAATGCTGTTGTCGAGTTACGTGCAGGAACAGGAGGAGATGAAGCTAGTATTTTTGCAGGAGATTTATTTAGAATGTACACCAAGTATTGCGAAGGTAGAGGATGGAAAGTAGATACTGTAGATTATAGTGAAGGTACTAATGGAGGATTTAAAGAAATTCAATTTGAAGTTTCTGGTGAAGATGTTTACGGAACATTAAAATTTGAAGCAGGTGTACATCGTGTACAACGTGTCCCTCAAACCGAAACACAAGGTCGTGTGCACACCAGTGCAGCTACCGTTATGGTGTTTCCAGAAGCAGAAGAGTTTGATGTAGAAATCAACCCTAAAGACGTACGTATTGACTTTTTCTGTTCATCTGGACCTGGAGGACAATCGGTTAATACAACCTATTCTGCAGTGCGTTTAACGCACATTCCAACAGGATTAGTGGCACAGTGTCAGGATCAAAAGTCGCAGCATAAAAACAAAGAAAAAGCCTTTAAAGTATTACGCTCTAGATTATATGATATGGAGTTGGCTAAAAAAATGGAAGAAGATGCAGCGTTACGTGGTACTATGGTAACCTCTGGTGATAGAAGTGCTAAAATTAGAACCTATAACTATCCACAAGGACGTGTGACGGACCATAGAATTGGATTAACATTATACGATTTATCTAATATTGTTAATGGAGATATTCAAAAAATTATAGACGAGTTACAACTAGCTGAAAATACTGAAAAACTAAAAGCTAGCGACGAACATATTTAATTCTAAGCCTCATTTTTTGAGGCTTTTTTTATATCATGACTACACAACAACTAACAGACCAAATCAAAAAAAAGAAATCTTTCCTTTGTATAGGATTAGATGTCGATTTAAACAAAATACCCAAACATCTTTTAGATACCGAGGATCCTATTTTTGAATTTAATAAAGCCATCATCGATGCGACACATCATTTGTGTGTGGCTTATAAACCTAATACTGCGTTTTATGAAGCTTATGGAATCAAAGGTTGGAAAGCGTTAGAAAAAACAATTCAATATTTAAACCAAAACCATCCAGACATTTTTACCATTGCAGATGCTAAACGTGGAGATATTGGTAACACCAGTACCATGTATGCCAAAGCGTTTTTTGAGGATTTAGCGTTTGACAGCGTCACCATTGCGCCATATATGGGTAAAGATTCTGTCGAGCCTTTTTTAGCGTTTAAAAACAAGCATACTATATTGTTGGCTTTAACATCAAATACTGGAGCATTTGATTTTCAGACAAAATCTATTGATGGAAAAGAGTTATACAAACAAGTACTAGAAACGTCAAAAACTTACCAGAATTCAGAAAACCTGATGTATGTTGTTGGTGCGACTAAAGCAGAATATTTTTCTGACATTAGAAAAATAATCCCAAATAGCTTTTTACTAGTGCCAGGAGTTGGCGCTCAAGGCGGAAACCTACAAGACGTTTGTAAATATGGTATGAGTGACAACGTTGGATTGCTAATCAACTCATCTAGAGGGATTATTTATGCTTCAAACAAAGAAGATTTTGCTCAAGCTGCTGCTAATAACGCTAAAGCATTGCAGCAACAAATGGAAGAAATCTTAAACATGTAATCGTCATTGCGAGGAACGAAGCAATCTCATTAATGAAACTAACAGATCAACTTGGAAACCAATTAATACTAAATTCGACTCCAAAACGAATAGTTTCACTTGTTCCTTCTCAAACCGAATTACTCTTTGATTTAGGTTTGGAAGATGCTGTGGTTGGGATTACAAAATTCTGTGTGCATCCCTTTCATTTTAAAAGTACAAAAACAATTGTTGGTGGTACTAAGCAAATTAACATTGAAAAAATTAAAGCTTTACAACCAGATATTATTTTGTGTAATAAAGAAGAAAACACAAAAGAAATTGTAGAAGCCTGCCAAGAGATTTGTGATGTTCATGTTTCAGATATTATTACTATTAATGACTGCTTAGAATTGATTTCTCAGTATGGACAGCTCTTTAATAAGCGTACTAATGCACAAAAAATAATAGATAAAATTAATTTTAATTTAAAAGACTTTCAAAATTATATAAAAGATAAACCTACATTAAAAACCGCTTATTTTATTTGGCGAAACCCTTGGATGGTAGCTGGTAATAATACGTTTATTAATTATCTTTTAAAATTAAATAAATTTGAAAACATCTACTCAAATTTACAGCGTTATCCTGAAGTTGATATTACTAAAATTAGAAAGGAAGGTGACCCAGAAATTATCTTATTATCAAACGAGCCTTACCCATTTAAAGAAGAACATGCGTTTGAACTAGGAAGACACAGTCATCATGCTAAAACTATTTTTGTAGATGGCGAGTTTTTTTCTTGGTATGGATCTAGGTTGATAAAAGCATTTAGTTACTTTAAGCTTCTAAGAGAGCGTTTGTGATTGTTCTCTTACCAAATAATTCAATTTATTTAGTTTATCTAAAAGTTTAATAGCTCTGTATTCTGATACATCACTAGCTTCGTGATCTGTTTGTCGTAGGTTATAAGCTTGCTCTACAAGTTGCTTGTAGCGTTTGTTAAGCTTACGTTGGTGTTTTTTCAATTTATCTGGGCGACTCATGGGCTTAAGGGTTGATTTTGAGTAAATTAAATTACTTTTTTTATTTAAATAAAAAAAATAATTAATCAAAAAAAAATCTTAAAAAAACAAAAGAGCCTATTTTAAGATTAAAATAGGCTCTAAAAAACTAACTAAACTAACTCTTAATAAAAGAAATGTATTTTATAACTTTTATGTTGTAAAGATCATAAAATACAAGGCGGATAATATTATTTAATTATTAAGCTATCATTAAGTTATTTAAATTCAATAGCTTTATAACAAATCTTTTAAAAAAATGAAACACGTCATCATACTTTTTTTAGCGCTAATATCTTTCAATGCAATTTCACAAAACAACGATTGTGCTTGTTGTACAGAACAACATCAAGCTTTTGATTTTTGGATAGGAGAGTGGCAAGTTACTAATCCAGATGGATCTATAGCTGGACATAATACCATTTTAAAAGTTCAGGACAATTGTATTCTTCAAGAAAATTGGGTGAGTGCTAAAGGTAATTATACAGGTACAAGCCAGAATTTTTATAACTCAAAAACGGGTCAGTGGGAACAAATTTGGATAGATAATCAAGGTGGTACTTTACATCTAAAAGGAAACAGAACTGGTAATCAAATGATTTTACAATCTGATACGTTAAAAAATAAAGAAGGGAATCCCTATTTTCATAGGATTACTTGGACGTTAAACAATGATGGTTCTGTACGTCAACTTTGGGAAACTACAACAAACAATACAGAGGTTGTTGTGGCTTTTGATGGATTGTATAAAAGAAAATAACTAATCCTGTAATGCAAACACCTTTTTAAGTAAATCTGTTGCTCTAGAGCTTACTTTAGTTCTTATTTCTTGTTCCTCAATAGCAATCATTGTGTAGACCCCTTTTAATGCTTCGCCAGTAACGTAATCTGTCAAATCTGGATTTACATTATTTGTAAAAGGTATGGTATTGTATTTATTAATTAAATTCTCCCAAATTTGGTCAGCACCAACTTTACTAAACGATGCTTTAATGACTGGGTTAAACTTGTCATATAAAGCAGTTTCTGTTTTGGATTTTAGATAGTTAGTAGCAGCATCATTATTACCTAATAATATATTTTTAGCGTCTGTAAAAGTAATATCTTTAACTGCATTGACAAAAATAGGTGTGGCTTCTCCAACAGCATCTTCAGCAGCTCTGTTTAATACTTTTAAACCTTCATCAGCTAAATTGCCTAATCCTATATCTCTAAGTGCTTTATCTACTTTTTGTAACTCTTCAGGTAGTAATATTTTAACCAATTCGTTTTTAAAAAACCCATCAGTTTGAGTAAGCTTAGACACTTGTTTATCTATACCTAAATCTAAAGCTTCACGCAAACCATTAGCAATATCTAATTCGCTTACTCCACCTCCTTGTGGTAATTGATTTACAACGTCTCTTAATTCTGCACAAGCAGTAACATTTAAAATAACTAAAAGGGTTAAAATTTTTTTCATGTTGAATGTTTTAAAGTAGTAAATATACTTCTAACTACGAGAAAATAACAGTTTTATTATTATATACCATTACTTTTCGTTTAATATGAAGTTTGATGGCATTGGCTAAAACTATTTTTTCTAAATCTCGCCCTTTGGCTATCAAGTCTCCAATAGCATGTGTGTGAGAAACTCTAGTAACATCTTGTTCTATGATTGGTCCTGCATCCAATTCTTCAGTAACATAATGGCTTGTAGCACCAATAATTTTAACACCACGTTTATAAGCAGAATGGTAAGGTTTTGCACCAACAAATGCTGGTAAAAAGGAATGATGAATATTAATCACCTTATTAGGATACTGGTTAATAATTTTGCTAGATACTATTTGCATGTAACGTGCAAGCACGATAAAATGAATTCCAAATGTTTTACACAATTCTAATTGCTTTTGTTCTGCTTCCGCTTTAGTATCTTTAGTCACAGGAATATGGTAAAACGGTATATTAAAACTATCAGCAATAGGTTTTAAATCATTATGATTACTTACTATAAAAGGAATATCTACGTCTAACTCACCAGAATTATATCTACCTAATATATCATACAAACAATGGTCGTATTTAGAAACAAACAACGCCATTTTTGGGATGTCCTCTGCTGCATAAACACGCCATTTCATGTCAAAGGTATCAGCTAAATCTGTTTTAAATTTAGTTTTAAAAACCTCCATAGTAAAAGTGTCCTTTTTAAACTCGCTTTCTAAACGCATAAAAAAGATATTTTGCTCTCTATCTACATGTTGGTCGATGTAAACAATATTACCATAGTTTTTAGCAATAAAATTTGTGACATTTGCAATTATTCCAGATCGATCTTTACAGTTAATGAGTAAGGTTATTTTTTTCATGTTTACTTTCTGTGACAACAAATAATTTGAGTTAATAGCACTACTAATTTACTTTAAAAAGTACCGATTATGGTCTGTATTTTAACTTTTAGATAATTACGTATTATCAAGCATTTTTTTTGAATATTTCGTAAATTGCGACCTCAAAATAGATTATATTTTAAGAATGATACAAGCAACTCCTTATAAACCAAAACATAAAGTAAGAATTGTTACTGCAGCATCTCTATTTGATGGACATGATGCATCTATTAATATTATGCGACGAATCATCCAAGCTACTGGTGTAGAGGTGATTCATTTAGGTCATGATAGAAGTGTGGACGAAGTAGTCAATACTGCCATTCAAGAAGATGTTAATGCAATTTGTTTAACATCGTATCAAGGTGGTCATAACGAGTATTTTAAATACATGTATGACTTACTTCAAGAGCGTGGAGCAGGACATATTAAAATCTTTGGAGGTGGTGGTGGAGTTATCTTACCATCAGAAATTAAAGAGTTGATGGATTATGGTATTTCTCGTATCTACTCACCTGACGATGGTCGTGCAATGGGATTACAAGGCATGATTAACGATTTGGTAGAACAATCCGACTTTGCAATTGGAGACACTTTAGATGTAGATATTGAAAGTCTTTCTGCAAAAAATCCTAAAACCATAGCTAGGGTTATTTCTTCTGCCGAAAATTTTCCGGAAGTAGCAAAAGATACATTAGATAAAATTCATAAAAAAAATGAACGCTCTAAAACTCCAGTTTTAGGTATTACAGGAACTGGTGGAGCAGGAAAATCGTCTTTAGTGGACGAGTTGGTTCGTCGCTTTTTAATAGATTTTCCAGAAAAAACAATAGGATTAGTCTCTGTTGATCCTTCAAAACGTAAAACAGGAGGAGCGCTTCTAGGTGATAGAATCCGAATGAATGCGATTAATAATTCTAGAGTTTACATGCGTAGTTTGGCAACTCGTCAATCTAATTTAGCATTGTCTAAATATGTAAATGAAGCGGTTGAGGTTTTAAAAGCAGCAGAATACGATTTAATTATTTTAGAGACTTCTGGAATTGGACAATCTGATACAGAAATTATAGAACATAGCGATGTGTCCTTGTACGTTATGACACCAGAATTTGGTGCTGCAACGCAATTAGAAAAAATCGACATGTTGGATTTTGCAGATTTGGTAGCTATTAACAAATTTGATAAACGTGGATCTTTAGATGCTTTACGTGATGTTAAAAAGCAATACATGCGTAATAATAATCTGTGGGATATTCCACAAGATCAATTACCAGTATATGGGACAATAGCGTCACAGTTTAATGATCCAGGAATGAATACCTTATACAAAGCGGTAATGGATAAATTAGTCGAAAAAGCTAACGCTGATCTAAAATCGACATTCGAGATTTCTCAGGAAATGAGCGAAAAAATATTTGTCATACCACCATCTCGAACTCGCTATTTGTCTGAAATAGCAGAAAACAATCGCGCTTACGATAAAAAAGCATCAGAGCAAGTTGAGGTTGCTCAAAAACTATATGGGATTTATAAAACTATCTGTTCTGTTTCTAATGTCGCATCGAGCGCAGTCGAGATGTCTTTTATTGGAAAATTAGGATTAAATCAAGAAGAGATTCTTCAACAAGCTCAGAATGACACTAGTAATGTCATTCCGACAGAAGGAGGAATGACTGACGAGGAATCTCAAAGAAGCTTACTTAATCTTCTAATAAAGGAATTTGACCGTGTAAAACTAAACTTAGATCCTTACAACTGGGAAATCATTACAGGATGGGATGAAAAAGTAAACAAATATAAAAACCCAATTTATTCTTTTAAAGTAAGAGATAAAGAAATAAAAATTGAAACACATACCGAATCATTATCTCATTTACAAATACCAAAAGTAGCCTTACCAAAATACCAAGCTTGGGGAGATATTTTAAAATGGTGTTTACAAGAGAATGTTCCTGGAGAGTTTCCTTATGCGTCAGGTTTATATCCTTTTAAACGTACTGGAGAAGATCCAGCACGTATGTTTGCAGGAGAAGGTGGACCAGAACGTACAAACAGACGTTTTCACTACGTTAGTGCAGGTTTACCAGCAAAGCGTTTATCGACTGCTTTTGATAGTGTGACACTTTATGGAAACGATCCAGATTTACGTCCAGATATTTACGGAAAAATTGGAAATGCAGGAGTTTCTATCTGCTGTTTAGACGATGCTAAAAAACTATATTCTGGTTTCGATTTAGCACATGTTATGACATCGGTAAGTATGACTATTAATGGTCCTGCACCAATGTTATTAGGCTTTTTTATGAATGCTGCTATCGACCAACAATGTGAATTATACATTAAAGAACATGGACTGGAAAAAGAAGTAGAAGCTAAAATTGAAAAAATCTACAAAGACAAAGAACGTCCTAAGTATAATGGCGAATTACCAGAAGGAAATAACGGGTTAGGCTTAATGCTTCTTGGTGTTACAGGAGACCAAGTATTACCTGCAGATATTTATGCAGAAATTAAAAAGAAAACCATTGCCCAAGTAAGAGGAACGGTTCAAGCAGATATTTTAAAAGAAGACCAAGCACAAAATACGTGTATATTTTCAACAGAATTTGCATTGCGTTTAATGGGAGATGTGCAGGAGTATTTTATCGAGAATAATGTGCGTAACTTCTATTCGGTATCTATTTCTGGGTATCATATTGCAGAAGCAGGAGCTAATCCAATTACACAGTTAGCGTTAACCTTGTCTAATGGTTTCACTTACGTGGAATATTATTTAAGTCGCGGAATGGACATTAATAAGTTTGGACCAAACTTATCCTTCTTTTTCTCAAACGGAATCGATCCAGAATACGCAGTAATTGGTAGAGTAGCACGTAAAATTTGGGCAAAAGCCATGAAGCACAAATATGGTGCAAATGCAAGAGCGCAAATGTTGAAGTACCATATTCAAACATCTGGACGAAGCTTACACGCTCAAGAAATTGACTTTAACGACATACGTACAACGCTTCAAGCATTATATGCCATTTACGATAATTGTAACTCATTACACACAAATGCTTACGACGAAGCCATTACAACGCCAACAGAAGAGTCGGTTAGACGTGCTATGGCTATTCAATTAATAATCAATAAAGAATTAGGGTTAAATAAAAACGAAAACCCAATACAAGGGTCGTTTATTATTGAAGAATTAACCGATTTAGTGGAAGAAGCTGTGTTGTTGGAATTTGACAGAATTACAGAACGTGGTGGTGTTTTAGGTGCAATGGAAACCATGTACCAACGTAGTAAAATACAAGAAGAAAGCCTGTATTACGAAACTTTAAAGCATAATGGTGAATTCCCAATAGTAGGTGTCAATACTTTTTTAAGCAGTAAAGGTTCGCCAACAGTTATTCCTGCAGAAGTTATTAGAGCAACAGAAGAAGAGAAGCAATTTCAAATTAAAACTTTGGAAAACCTTCATAAAGCAAATGACACTAAAGCATTGTTAAAAGATTTACAAGAACGAGCTATTAAAAACGAAAATATTTTTGAGGCACTAATGGAAGTCTGTAAAGTATGTAGTTTAGGACAAATTACTTCAGCTTTATTTGAAGTAGGAGGTCAGTACAGACGCAACATGTAAGCAGAGAACCACATTTTTCATAGAAAATGTGTGTGAATCGCTTATCCTGAGCACAGTCGAAGGATCTCAGAGAACCACATTTTTCATAGAAAATGTGTGTGAATCGCTTATCCTGAGCACAGTCGAAGGATCTCAGAGAACCACATTTTCCATAGAAAATGTGTGTGAATCGCATATCCTGAGTGTCACACTGAGCGCAGTCGAAGTGTAAAATCAAAAAATAACAACAAAAAATCTCACCAGAAGCATTATGCTTTTGGTGTTTTTTGTATCAAGTTAATAATGCGTAATTTCGTAATAAATAAAAGCAAATGTCTTTCAAAAAATACCATCCATTATTAAAAGAATCAATTGAAAATGTAGGTTTTGCTACCACAAATGCGTTTCAAAAACAAGTGATGCCTTTAATAAAAGGAGGAAGTGATGTGTATGCAATTGGCCCAAAAGGTTGTGGTAAGACTACAGCAATGATAATTAGCACCATTCAAAAATTAGATGCTGCTGCGTTTGAAGATTCGCCTAGAGCACTAATTATTGCACAAGACAAGCAAACTACTTTAGAGTTAAAAGAACGCTTTGAGGTATTCACTAAAAATACCGATTTACGTATTTATTGTGCTTACGAGGAAAGCGATTTAGAAAAACAACGTGAAGAAATTTATTACGGAGTTGATATTTTAATTGCTACACCAAAACGATTAAGCAAACTGTACCATTTAAATAGTGTGCATTCTGGAGAACTAAAGTTGTTTATTATACATGATGCCGATTTTATTACCAGAAACAACTACCATAATTATATTTTAAGATTAAGCGAAAGCGCGCCAAAAGCACAGTTTGTTATTTTCTCTGAAACCTTTAATTCTAAGATAAAAGCTTTTCAAGACTGGTTTATGTTTAATGCAAGAATTGTTGAGGTTAAGAAATAACCCAAGGTGGCGACTTTCTATGTTGTCCAGCTTTAAAAAGTATTATGGCGTTTCCGTCAGGATCTTGTAAATGGGCTTCACGCCATAACCATGGTTGGTCTTTAGGTTCTGAAAGAAAATTAACCCCTTTTTGTTTAAGTTTTAAAACTAAATGATCTAAGTCTTCATCTTCAAAATAGACGGTTGTATTTTGGTTGGGTTGCATGTCTTCATTTAAATGAATAGAAAATGTTGCTTCACCATCAGGACACTCTAATCGTGCATAACGTGGTAAGGCATCAACTATAAGTTTTAGTCCTAGAAGCTTATAAAAAGCGACAGATTTGTCTAAATTTTTTGAGGATATGGTAACTTGATTTAAATTCATTTCACTTCTGTTTTTAAAGATTTCATCATTTTTGGTAAATACAAAGTGATTGCAGCTACAACAATTAAAGCTACAAAAAGCCAAAACCAGGTTGTTTTAAATCCAAATTGGTCAATAGTATTCATAATAGCATTATGACCAATGATGTGCGAGATGGAAAAACTCATACTATACAAACCCATATAACTTCCTTTTCTTCCTATTGGTGCCATATCAAGCGCTAAAGCATTTGCAAATGGCGACCCAATCATTTCGCCTAAAGTCATTAAAATCATTCCAATAATTAAAATTCCAAACCAATCAGAATAGTTTAAAATAATAAAACTAAAGGCTAGAAAAACAATACCCAAAATAGTAGCTGTGACTTTAGTGATTTGTAATTTTTCTAGAAAAACAATTAAAGGCATTTCCAAGAAAACAATCATAACTCCATTTAAAAACAATAGCCAACCAATGGTGTCTTCGTTTAAAAAATGATGTTGTTTATAAAATACAGGAACACTAGAAAAATACTGTACAAAAGCTATAGCATTAACTACCATGATAAAAAAGAACAATAAAAAGGCAGGATTTTTATATGGTGAAACACCTTCTTTAACAACAGTAACTTTTTCTTCTTTTTTCTTTCCTTTTTTAGGTTTAAGTAAAACAATTAATGAGGTTGCAGCAAGAATACAAGTAATACCATCCACCCAAAAAATGGAAGCATAATTGGCTTTAGCAATTAAAATTCCGCCAATAACAGGTCCAATTGAAAACCCTAAATTAATAGCTAATCTTATAAGTCCAATATTTCTTGTCACGTTATTATTGATGCTGTAAACGTCTGTTGCTACAAATATTGCTGGTCTGTAAGTATCTACAGCAAGCATCAAAAAGAAAACACCTAAACACAATGCATTAAAACTGTCTAAAAACTGGATACCTATAAAACCCAATCCACCAGCAAACAAGCTAAGAACAATAGTTTTATAATAACCAATAATATCCGTTAATTTTCCACCAATAAAGTTACCTACTAAAGATCCAAATCCATAACTGGTCATTATCCAACCAACCTCTGGTAAAGTAAAGCTTTTAACATCAGTAAGATATAATGACAAGAACGGAATAACCATTGCTCCTGCACGATTAATAAAAGTAACAAAAGATAAAAACCAGATTTCTTTGGCAATGCCTTTATAATTACTTAAGTATCTTTTTAATAACGTTTTCATTGGTTGGATTGGTTTTAGTGGTTTGTTTTTTTACATAGTCTAATTTCTAATTGAGTTGGATAATTAATTTGAAGTTGTACCAAATTAAAAAAGTCCAACGTAGAAGTTGGACTTTTTATATTGTATTAATTGATAATTACATCATCACAAAATATAAGACGACCAACCTGTATCTGTACACGTGGTATATTGCTTAGTATTGGTAATGACTACATTCATTTTTTACGATTTTATATACTCAAAGCTAATCAAATTTTTAATAAGTTGTATTTTTGAGTTGAAATTTTTGATTTTATTAATACAAACAATCTAACATGAGAGTTCTAATTATTTTCTTTTTAACCATCACTACACTAAGTTGTGCACAAGATAAATTACCATTGTTAGGCGAGACTGAGCATCAACGCGAAATGAATGCAAATTTTAAAGACGCAGCAAAATCTCCATTAACAGATCAAGATCGCAAAGACTTTAGAGGCTTAGATTTTTTTAAGTTTGATAGTACTTACGTTCTTACTGCTTCGTTTAAAAGAACACCAGATGAGGTTTCTTTTAAAATGAAAACCACCACAGACCGATTAGTTGATTATGTCAAATATGGTGAAGTGACGTTTACATTAAAAGGAAAAGAATTAAAGCTAAATGTCTATCAAAACCTAGAAATGGTTGAGCAATTAGGTGAAGAAGAAGCTTTGTTTTTACCTTTTATGGATAATACTAATGGTGAAGAAAGTTATAAAGGAGGTCGTTATGTTGAGGTTAAGTTACCAGAAAACAATCAAATGGTTATAGATTTTAATAAAGCTTACAACCCTTATTGTGCTTATAATAAAAAGTATTCTTGTCCAATAGTACCAGATGAAAATAGATTATATGTTAACATTGAAGCAGGTGTTAAAAAGTACGATAAACATTAAAATTGCTTAGCTACCCACAATCCTAAAAATACTGCTGAAAAACCTACTATAAAACTAGCAATGGTATATAGGGCAAAGCTGGTAAAATCTCCTGTTTTTAAAAACACATGATTTTCATAAGCAAACGTAGAAAACGTGGTGAATCCACCACAAAATCCAGTTGCTAATAACAATGTTTGATTAGTTGAAAGCGTATTGTTTTTTAAGGCTAAACCAAGAATAATACCTATTAATAAACTTCCTAATACGTTGGCTAAAAACGTTCCGTAAGGAATACCATTTTGAGAGCTATTTAAAGATTTACCTATGATATATCTAAGGACACTTCCAAACCCACCACCTACAAAAACTAAAAGAAGTTGCTTCATTTATTGTATTGGTATATATATTTCTGTAATCCAATTAGAAGGATTTGGAACATTTCCTGGATCATTAGTATATATTTCAAATGGATGTAACTCTGATTGCTCTAGATTATTTTCAGCTAAATATTTATTTGCAGCTTCCCAAGCTTTAGGTAAATTAGTGTAATTACCTTTTAATGTTGTTTTTAAAGCTTTAGTTTTTGGGATATATCCACAAAGGACTTCACTATCATTTTCGACAGAAATTTTATTCATCACAGGTATAGCTTGACTCATAATTATATTACCAGTTTCAGGATTCATTTCGTTATAAATAGTAAAAGGCATTCCAGTTTGTACTATATTATTTTTTGCCATATAACTCATTATTTCGCCATATTGCCTACCCATTATTTCGCTAATATTTGTACCTGTTGCTGCTGTGGTTTTATACATGTAAAAACCACCTCCATATTCTGTAATACCATCTACTTTTATATTAAATTGTTTCATGCTTTCAACAACTTTTCTGTCTAAAAGTTCTAAACTACGCTCGTAATAAGGTCCAATTTGTTTTTCCATTCCACCAGAAAAAGCTGCGTAAGCTTTAAACCCAAATGGTAAATCTTTACCAGATATGGTCCATTTTACTTCTGTACTACCATCTTCATTGGGTGTAAATTCCCACATAACATCAGATTTTGGAAATTCTCCAAATTGCATTTCTTGGGTAATAGAGGTGTTTGGATTAGCAGCAATGGTTTTCATTGTACCTGTTTCACCATCATCAGTCCAAGAATATGATCCCTCAACACCACTAGTTTTTTCAGGAAAAGTTAAAATCATTTCTGGCTTTTCTTCAACCCAAGCATTCCAATCTTCCCAATTTTTAAAATCAATAACTTCATTATATACCAGACTAGCAGGTGCTTGTATGGTTTTGCTTCTTGTTACAGTGTAGCTATTAGGCTGTACAGCAATATAAATTGCAGTAGCGATTATGACTATAAGTAATAGAAATAAGATATATTTTAAATATTTCATTTTTATAAAATTAAAAAGTTAGTTATTTCAAAGATAATCAAATTATAATATGTTAAATTCTTATATTTATTGACTTTAATAAAATAACTAATTATGAGAATAAAACACTTATTAAGTGTTGCTTTAATTGCAACTCTATTTTTGTCTTGCGGTAATGATAAAACCGATAAGTCAACCAATGAAGACAATAAAAAAACCGAAGCAGACTTTGACTTTAATGTCGAGCAGTTTGCGGATATTAAAATTTTACGATATCAAATTCCAGGATGGGATAATTTAACTTTAAAAGAACAAAAACTTGTCTACTATTTAACAGAAGCAGGTTTAGCAGGTCGTGACATTATGTGGGACCAAAATTACAGACACAATCTAAAAATTAGAAAAGCTTTAGAAAATATTTACTCTAATTACGAAGGTGATAAAAATACGGATAATTGGAAGGCATTTACTACTTACTTAAAGCGTGTTTGGTTTAGTAATGGTATCCATCATCACTATTCTAACGACAAGCTAAAACCTGAGTTTTCTCAAGAATATTTAAAAGAAATTATGTCTGCAACTAACACAACATTAGCTGGAGAAGCTTTTGATGTTATTTTTAACGATGTAGATAGTAAAAAAGTTAATCAAGCAAAAGGTGTGGATAATGTTGCCTTGTCTGCAGTTAACTTTTATGGTCCAAATGTGACTAATGAAGATGTAGAAGCGTTTTATTCTAAAATGAAATCACCAAATCCAGACAAACCTTTATCGTTTGGTTTAAACTCGCAGTTAGTTAAAGAGAATGGTGTGTTAAAAGAGCGCGTATATAAATCTGGAGGATTATATGGTTCTGCTATTGACGAGATTGTAAAATGGTTAGAATTAGCAAAAGGTGTTGCCGAAAATAAAGCACAAGGAGACGCCTTAGGATTGTTAATCGAGTATTATAAAACAGGTGATTTACAAACATGGGACGATTACAATGTGGCTTGGACAGCTGCTACCGAAGGTAATGTAGATTATATTAATAGTTTTATAGAAGTGTATAACGACCCATTAGGTTACAGAGGGTCTTATGAGAATATTGTGCAAATCAACGATTTTGATATGTCGCAAAAAATGGCTGTATTATCTGAAAACGCTCAGTGGTTTGAAGATAATTCACCTTTAATGGACGAGCATAAAAAGAAAAACGTTGTAGGAGTTACCTATAAAGTAGTAAACGTTGCTGGAGAAGCTGGAGACGCTTCACCAAGCACTCCAATTGGTGTTAATTTACCTAACGCTAACTGGATTCGTGCTGCAGTTGGAAGTAAGTCGGTATCTTTAGGAAACATCATACACGCCTACAACAATGCAGGAAGTACTGGTCGTTTAAAAGAATTTGTCCATGATGAAGAAGAGTATGAATTAGAAGAAAAATACGGACAACAAGCAGATAAATTACACACTGCTTTACACGAAGTTATTGGTCACGCATCTGGACAATTAAATCCAGGGGTTGGCGAAACCAAAGAAACACTTAAAAATTATGCATCTACTTTAGAAGAAGGTCGTGCAGATTTAGTAGGTCTTTACTATTTATATAACCCTAAATTACAAGAATTAGGATTGGTTGACGATTGGAAAAAAATAGGAATGGCAGCTTATGATGGTTACATACGTAACGGATTAATGACTCAATTAATTAGATTAAATTTAGGAGACGATGTAGAAGAAGCACACATGCGTAACAGACAATGGGTAAGTGCTTGGGCTTTTGAAAAAGGAAAAGCAAACAATGTTATTGAAAAAGTTACACGAGACGGAAAAACCTATTTTAATATTAACGATTATGATAAGTTACACGAGTTGTTTGGCGAGTTGTTACGCGAAACTCAACGTATTAAATCTGAAGGCGATTTTAAAGCAGTAGAGGCTTTAGTAGAAGGGTATGGTGTTAAAGTAGATCAAGATATACATGCAGAAGTTTTAGAGCGTAACAAGCAATTTACGTCTGCACCTTATAGCGGATTTGTTAATCCTGTTTTAGTTGCTGAAACAAATGATGATGGCGAAATTACAGCAATCAAAGTGACGCAACCAGAGACATTTGATGGACAAATGCTAGACTACAGTAAAAACTATAGCTTTTTACCTGAAGATAATTAAGATTATAACAGCGAGTTTATACTGAGCGTAGTCGAAGTACGAAATAAAAAAGCCTTAATCTAATTTTGATTAAGGCTTTTTTTATTTTATTTAAATAGTACTTTAATAGCAACTATCATCCCAATAAAACCAATAAAGGCAAGTAGTATCCAAAGGACACCTTTGTAATGGATTTTATGTAAGTTTAAATCTTTGCGATACATTCTAATCAGCACTAAAATAAATGCGATTGCGAATAAAACTCCAAAAACCATTTGTCCTTTACTAAACATAATTTATTTTTAAGCAAAATTAATAAAACTAGTCACTAACATCAAGGAATAAATAATAATTATATGCAAGATAAAATAGACGCAGTTAAAGCGTTTCATACTGCTTTTAAAATAGGACACAGAGAAACACCAAAAGCCGATTTAGGATTAGAAAAAAACCTGTTGCGTTACGAGCTGATGCGTGAAGAAAATGAAGAGTATTTAGAAGCAGCAAAAAACAATGACTTAGTAGAAGTTGCAGATGCTTTAGGCGACATGCTTTATATTTTGTGTGGTACTATTATAGAACACGGTATGCAAGATAAAATTGAAGAAGTCTTTGAAGAAATACAACGCAGTAACATGAGTAAATTAGGAGACGATGGAGAACCTATTTACAGAGAGGATGGAAAAGTACTAAAAGGACCAAATTATTTTAAACCTAATATTGAGGCGATTTTAAAAAGGTAATTTGTGGATTCGTTAATTTGTTTATATAACTTAAAAAAAGCAACAAAAGTTGCTTTTTTTAAGTTATGAATATTACTGTTTACTGAAGACTGACTACTGCTAACTATACTTTCATTCGCCATCCATAAGGATCTTCAGTTTTATTAGTCTGTATTGCTACAATACGTTCTTTTAATTGCAAACCAAAAGAGTTATCCTGTTCTGGGATTTCAAAATCTTCACCTCTAAATCCAAATCCAGAGATTGGTGATATGACTGCTGCAGTTCCTGCTCCAAACATTTCTTTTAAGCTACCATTTTTTGCAGCTTCAACCAATTCAGAAACCTTTACTTTTCTTACTTCAGTTTTAATGCCTTCAGCTTCCGCTAGTTCTAAAATACTTTTTCTTGTAATTCCGTCTAAAATACGATCGCTTACAGGAGATGTTAATAAGGTATCGTTAATACGAACAAATACATTCATTGCTCCAGCTTCTTCAATATATTCATGTGATGTATCATCGGTCCATATTACTTGTTGGTACCCTTTGTCTTTAGCTAATTGTGTTGGATAAAATTGTCCAGCATAGTTACCACCAGCTTTAGCAAAACCAACACCACCATTAGCACTACGCGAGTATTTTTCTTCTATAAGTACTTTGACTTTTCCAGAAAAATAAGCGCCAGAAGGAGCAGTTGCTATAATAAATTTATATGCATTAGCAGGAGAAGCGTGAAATCCTTCACCTGAAGCAAATATAAATGGTCTAATGTATAACGAGCTACCTTCTGCAGTAGGAATCCAATCCTTATCCAAATCTAAAAGCGCTTTTAGTCCTTCCATAAAATATGCTTCTGGTAATTCTGGAATTGCTAAACGTTTTGCAGAAATATTTAAACGTTTGATATTGTCCATTGGTCTAAATAAAAAGACGTTGTCATTTGCATCTTTATAGGCTTTCATACCTTCAAAAATAGATTGTCCATAATGAAAAATCTTAGCAGAAGGTTCCAGGGTTAATGGTCCGTAAGGAACAATTTCTGGAGATTGCCATTTACCATCTTTAAAATCGCAGGTTAACATATGGTCAGAAAACACCTGTCCAAATGCTAGATTACTAAAATCGATAGAGTTGATTTTAGAGGTTTCACATGTAGTAATTTTAATTTCGTTTTTGGTTAGAGTTGCCATATAATGTGGTTAAATTTCGCTAACAAAAATACAGAATTATAAATTAGAAAGTATTGTATTCGCCTTAAAATACTATCTTTGAAATTCATAATTTAATAAAAAATAAGATGAAAAATTATTTAATTCTTATAGCATTATTGGTGTCAGTAATGGCTTGTAAAAATGAAACTAAACAAGACGATTCTGTAAAAGACGATATGGTTAAAGAAACTGTTGAGGTGGATTACAAATCGTTTGGAAAAGAGATTCAACCCAATGATGCAATTGCATCTGCATCTATGTTTAATCACTACAAAGACATGAATGTTGGCGATAGTATTCCTGCCAAAGTAACCCTGAAAGTTAAAGAAGTTTGTCAAGCCAAAGGATGTTGGATGACAGCAGATTTAGGCGATGGTAATGAGGTTATGGTTAAGTTTAAAGACTATGGTTTTTTTATGCCAAAGGATATTGCTGGGCAAGAAGTGATTGTTAACGGATTAGCTTATGTTAAAGAAGTTCCGGTTGACGAGCAACGTCATTATGCAGAAGATAAAGGTGCTACTAAAGAGGAGGTAGAAAAAATCACAGAACCTAAACGTACCTTTTCTTTTGAAGCAGATGGTGTGCTATTAGTTGAAACTAAATAGTGAAGCTTAAAATAGAAATTACAAAAGACGGGTCTACAACCTTATTGCATCCAAAGTACCAAACACATTATCATTCGGTTTTTGGAGCAATAGAAGAGTCAGATTTTGTTTACATAAACACAGGGTTGTTATATGTTTTGTCTTCAGAAATTAGGCAAGAGATAAAACAATCCTGTTCTGTTTTAGAAGTTGGCTTTGGTACTGGACTTAATGCCTTTAATACACTTCTTAAAACCGAATCTTTGCCAATAAACATTGATTACTTAGGTGTAGAAACCAATCCTGTACCTTTAAATATTATCAAAAAATTAAACTACCCAGAACAGTTATTGGCAAATCACAAAACAGACATTTTTAATAAAATTCATGACGTATCATGGCAAGAAAAACATCAACTAACTAAACAATTTAGTTTAGAAAAACGTCAAGAGGACATCTTTAATTTTAAAATTACTAATCAATATGATGTGATTTATTTTGATGCATTTGGTCCAGATGCACAACCAGAATTATGGACAGCCAAAATTTTTAAAATTATGTATGCTGCATTAAAAACACAAGGCGTTTTAGTGACCTATTGTGCTCAAGGCAATGCTAGACGTGCTATGCAAAGTGTAGGTTTTAAAGTTAGCAGATTGCCTGGTCCACCAAGCAAACGACACATTTTACGTGCTGTTAAAGAGTGAGTAGTAAAAAGTGAAAAGTGATATTAAAAAGTTAATAGTAATTAGTTGTATTTAAAGCTTATTAATATTGTTGCAAAACTTTAATATTTAGTGTTAAACCTAACTTAAATCCACACCTACAATCTCTACTATTGCGTATTTTTATATAAAAACTAATGCGAATACTAATTACAGGTGCAACAGGGTTAATTGGAAGCGAGATTGTTAAGCAATGTCACGCCAATGGAATTGCAGTAAATTACTTAACCACCAGTAAATCTAAGTTGTCTAAAGACCAAAACTACACAGGTTTTTATTGGAATCCTTCAAAAAACGAAATAGATACAGATTGCCTTAACGGAGTAGAAGCTATCATCCATTTAGTTGGAGCAAGTATTTCTAAACGTTGGACAGAAAGCTATAAAAAAGAAATCCTACTCAGTCGTACCCAAACGTCTCAGCTATTATTTAATACCCTTCAAAACACCTCGCATCAAGTCAAACACCTAGTGTCTGCTAGTGCAATTGGTATATATCCAAGCTCTTTTACTAATTATTATGCTGAAGATCACACAGAAGTAAGCACGTCCTTTTTAGGACAAGTGGTGGAGCAGTGGGAACAAGCGGTTGATGTTTTTAAAGCATTAGAGTTAAAAGTCGCTAAAGTTAGGATAGGATTAGTACTATCAGCCAAAGGAGGTGCACTTCCAGAAATGGCAAAGCCAATTAAATTTGGTGCAGGTGCAGCATTTGGTTCTGGTAAGCAGTGGCAATCTTGGATACATCTTACCGATTTGGCCAATCTATTTTTGCATGTTTTAGAAAATAAATTAGAAGGTGTGTATAACGGAGTAGCACCAAACCCAAAAACTAATCAGCAACTTACAAAAGCAATCGCAAAACAATTAAACCGCCCTTTATTTTTACCTAACATTCCAAAATTTGCTATGAAGTTAATCTTAGGCGAGATGTATATTTTGTTATTTGAAAGTCAGCGTGTTAGCTCTAAAAAAATTGAAGACACAGGATTTAACTTTAAGCATTACAATTTACAAAGAGCTTTGGAAGAGGAGTATTAAAATTTAGACCTTTGATTTATTTTTTTTGTAATTTCTTCCATACCACAATAAAACTCCAGTTACAGGTAAAGTTGCAGTAAGTAAACTAATCAAGAAAGCAAGAATTTTTCCTGCTATACCACCTATTGCTCCAATATGAATATCATAATTCATACGCAGTATTTTGTCAGCAAATTTTGCGTCTTTGTATTTTCCGTATATGGCAGGAGTCTCTATTTCTTCTAAAGTATTTTGATCAAAAAATCTATAATCAGAATCATAATACAAGCCTTTACTATTAGAGACTTCCACATAAATACTTTCTTCATCATTAGTTGGATAGTGTAATTCAAAACTTTCAGCATCAGGAGATTCTTTCATTAGTTTTACAATCAAGTAATCCATTGGCTTAATACTATCGTTTTTAGTGGTTTCACTATTATTTTTAGGAATAATAAAAGCAGGTACTTTATCACCTCCAGCAGAGACATACACAACATATTTTAGCCAATTGTATGATATTACAGATCCAGTAAAAGCTAAAATTAAAGCAAAAAAGCATATGTAAAACCCAATAACAGTATGTAAATCAAAGTTTTTACGTTTCCATCTAGTTGTTTTTTTCCAGTCAAATTTTAAACGTTGTTTTAAGTTTTTACGCTTTTTTGGAATCCATAAAATAAAACCTGAAATAATAATTAAAATAAAAATTAAAATTGAAGCAGCTACAACTTGTTCACCTATGGCTTTTGGTAACCATAAACGCATATGTCCTTTAAGTATAAAAGCAAAAAATCCAGACATATGGTCATCTACTTGTATAACTTCACCAGAGTAAGGGTTTAAAAAAACACTCTGATAAAATTCTGGTTCTGCATCATAAAAAATAACCTCAATAGCATCATCAGCTTTTTTAAATAAGGTACCATGTATGTGGTGATTTGGTAATACAGCTTTAGCAAAATCTTTGGCTTGTGTAGGTGTTAAAATTGGTTTGTCTTGTGGTTCTACCTTTTTATAGTCGTTGTAAAGGCTCTCAATTTCTTCTTTGAAAGCCCAACAACAACCTGTTATAGCTACAATAAACACAACTAAACCTGTTGCTAAACCTAAAATTTTATGTAATTGAAAAATGAATTTTTTAAAGGTCATATTTTTTTAAATATCAAAAGGACAACTTGTTACAGTTGCCCTTTATAATTAGACTAATTGAACTTAAAATTTAAATGTAACGCTTCCAAGAAGTGTTCTTGGTCTCTGCGGAGTAACAGTACTCCATCCTGAGAAATAAGTTTTATCTGTAATATTGTTTGCTTTTATACTAGCTCTAAACGTATTAGTTTCATAGTATAAAGACGCATTAAATATTGTGTAAGCTGGAATATCAAAACTACCTGTAACTGATTTGTAGTCTACCATAGTATCATATTCTGACTGACCATTAAATCCTACTCCAGCACCAAAGTTTTCAAAAAATTTGTAGTCTGCCCAGAAGTTATAGGTTATATCTGCTCCAGATTCTCCGTAACGATTTCCTTCTAAAAATCTAGCAGAAGGAGAATCTGTAATTTCAGAATCATTATAGCTAAAACCAGTATGGATGTTTAAGCCATCAATTGGATTTGCGTTTACTTCTAATTCTATACCTTGACTATTAATAGCTACATCTTGAGTTTGAGTAGCCCAATAGTATTTGTTGTCTACGTTTATGTTGTAATAACTTAAAGTAGTTTCTAGCTTATTATTAAACAAGTTTGTTTTTATACCAACTTCAAATTGGTTTGCTTGTTCTACATCATATGATTGTAGTGTAACTTCACCAGTATCATAATTTGTAATGTATTGAGGGTTTACATAAGAAAATCCATTTTGGTAGTTAGCAAATATTGATAACTGATCAATGATAGGTTGATAAACAATACCAAACTTTGGCGAAAATGTAGACTCTGTATATTCAGTGTCATCATCAGTATCTGTTTGTCTGTCACCTTGATAATCAAATCTATCATACCTTAAACTTGCCATTACAGATAGACTAGGTAAAATAGTAGCTACATCAGATATATAAAAACCTAATATGTTTTGACGTACATCACTGTCTAAAAAACCAAGACCCGATAAAGCTGTGCTTAAATTTTCTTCGTTAATTTCTGGCTCACCATACACTAAATCTCCAGCAATATTAATGGTGTGTAAATAACCCCAATTTGAGCTGTTATCAATGATGTTAGAATCTAAATAATCTGCTCCAATTAATAACTTATTTTGGATGTTACCAACTTTAAAAGTACCAGTAAAGTTTTGTTGTAAATTTCTAGTTATGGTTCTAGCATCTGTATCTTGTGCATATAAGTTAAATAATGCATCAGATCCATTCCATAAATATGTGTAATACCCTAAAGACTTTGCCAGTCCACCAGAAATTAATGTTTGAGAAGACCATTGGTCTGATATTTTCCAAGCGATTTCACCACGATAATTTTGTGTGATATTTTTAATACTAACGTCATCATTAGTAAATGATAAGTCTGTATTGTAATTTAACTCGTCAATAGAGTTAAATGCTAAAGGCGCATATCTGTTTAGAAATAGGAAGGTCTCATTGGTTTGTTCGTTATCTGAGGCTTCATATGAAAAGTTAAAAGTTAAGTTGTTATTTAACTTATAAGAAATTGAAGGTGCTATAAATACAGATTTTTTAAATCCAGCATCTTGAAAACTATGTTCTTGTTGAAATCCTGTATTTAAACGAAATGATAGTTTATCACTTGGGCTAACATTAACATCTGCATTTAACTTAGCAAAATCAAAAGATCCTCCAGATACAGTTATTTCTCCACCAGTTTTATTGTATGGTTTTTTAGTAATAATATTAATCAATCCTCCATATGAAGAAACAGAACTTCCAAATAATGTTCCAGCAGGTCCTTTAATAACCTCTATACGCTCAACATTTGATGGGTTAATAAAACCATTAGTAATACCAGCAACACCATTTACCAATTGTGGTTGTACTGCAAACCCACGACTAGAATAATACCCTGCACCATCACCACTACGTCCAGTAGATGACCATAATTTTGTAATACCAGCTGCATTTTTTAAAGCGTCTTCAAAAGTATTTACAGACTGTGAAATTAATAATTGGTTTGTAATTGTGTTATAAACTTGTGAGTTGTCTATGTTTTTTAATGGTAATTTAGAAACATAAGCACTTTGCTTTCTAGAAAATTTGTTTTTTCTGTTAATGTCTAAAACAACTTCATTTAGTATTTCATTTCCTTCATACATGGTAATGAATCCTAAAGAGACATTTTCATTATTTATTACAGTAACGTTAATTTCTTTGGTTTTAAAACCTAAGTAAGACATTGAAATTATATAATCGCCATTAGTTACATTGTTAATTTTAAAGTTACCATCATAATTAGATGTTGTTCCTTTTGTTGTGTTTTTTATAAGCACATTTACACCAAATAATGGTGATTGGCTATAATCTAAAATAGTTCCTTCAATTGTTGCATTTTGAGCAATAGCTGGTAATGAGAGTACAAAAACAGTTAATAATAGTAATAGATTTTTCATTTATTTTTATTTAGACTTAATATAAATAGTTAATTTTGGGCAAAAATATCTCAGTGTTTTGGATTTTCCAAATTATTTATAATAATTCTAAATAATAATTTTTAGGGACAAAGTTTACCCCTTTAAATTGGTTATTCTTTCTAATAAAGTAGGATGCGAATAATGCATAAAAACATATGCAGGATGTGGTGTTAAGTTACTTAAGCTATTTTTAGATAGCTTTTTTAAAGAGGTTATTAAAGGCTCTGCTTTAAAGGTGGTTTTGGCATAATTATCTGCTTGATATTCAAACTTACGCGAAAACCAATTCATAATTAATCCTGTTATTTCTGATATTGGCGAATATAAAATACCAAAAGCTATCAATCCAATATGAAAACTAGGTTGAGGAATACCCAATGCTTGACTTAGTATAGGGTTACCAATCAATAACGACAAAATAAATAAGGTAAATCCAGTAAGTATTACAGATGCTATTAAGTTAAATATAATGTGTTTTTTCTTGTAATGTCCAACCTCGTGTGCAAGTACTGCTACGATTTCGTCGTTGTCTAAATCGTTAATTAGTGTGTCGTAAAGTGTGACGCGTTTTTCGCTTCCAAATCCAGAAAAATAGGCGTTAGCTTTTGTACTGCGTTTGGAGCCATCTATAACAAATATTTTGTCCAAATTAAAACCTACGGATTTAGCATAATCAGAAATTGATGTCCGCAAATCACCTTCCTCTAAAGGACTTTGTTTATTAAAAATGGGTACAATTAATTTGGAGTAAAACAGGTTAACAAAAACAGTAAACACAGTAATTAGTAACCAAGCATACAACCAAAACTGCTCACCTGTTTGTTGGTAAAACCAGGCTAATGCAGCTAATATGGCTCCTCCAACTATAATCATCATAATCCAACCTTTTATTTTGTCTAAAATAAAAGTGGTTGTTGTGGTTTTGTTAAACCCAAATTGCTCTTCTATAACAAAGGTTTTGTAATATGCAAATGGTGTGGTTAATAGATCACTACCTAACATAATAATTCCAAAAAACACTAAGGAAATTACTATAGAATTATCGCTAAATTGTCGTGCTAATTGATCCACAAATGCAAAACCATCTAAATAGAAAAACGCTAAGGTCAATACCAAAGAAAACCCAGAAGTAAGCAAACCAAATGTATAGTTTGTGGCTTTGTAACGTTGCGATTTTTTGTATTCTTCTGTATCATAAACATCTTCTAATTCTGCAGGTAAAACATCATTAAAATGTTTCGCGTTAAGCGCATTTAAAATAGTATCAATAATAAAATTAATAACTATTATAGCTATGATAATGTAAAATAGAGTAGTAGGAGTCATAAAATTATTTAAAATTACGCTGACGTTTAGCTTCAAAAATTAGGATACCTGCTGCAACAGATACGTTCATAGAATCTATTGCTCCTTGCATAGGGATTTTAATGTTTTGATTGGACGCGTCTCGCCATTCTTGGCTTAAACCATCTGCTTCGGTACCAACTACTATTGCAGATGCTTGTGTGTAATCTTGCTCGTGATAATTAACAGCATCTTGCAAAATAGCACTGTATATTGCAATATTATTTTGGTTTAAAAAGGTGATAATCTCTGTGGTGGTCCCTGTAGCAATTTGGTTAGTAAATACACAGCCAACACTAGAGCGTATAATGTTTGGATTGTATAAATCTGTTTTAGGATTTGCTATAATAACAGCATCCACATTTGCTGCATCTGCAGTGCGTAAAATGGCGCCAATATTTCCTGGTTTTTCTGGTGCTTCGGCAATAAGTACTAAAGGTGTTTTAGTGTTGAAATTTAAGTTTTCAATAGCATTTGATTTGCTTTTTGCGACAGCTATAATCCCTTCAGTAGTATCACGATGTGCTAATTTTTGATACACATCTTTAGAGATTTCAATGATGTCCAAGTCATCAGAAAATTGATTTAGCTTTTTTTCATCATAAATTTCTGGATAAAATAAAATGGTTTCAATGCTATAGTGTCCTTTAATAGCTAGTTGAAGCTCACGTTCGCCTTCAATGATAAAAGTTCCTGTTTTTTTTCGTTCTCTAGATTTATCTTTTAATAAAACAAGATGCTTAATTAACGGGTTTTGAGTGCTGCTTATCTGTTTAATACTCATTAGTATAACTAAAATTCATATATTTAAACTGAAACAAATTTAAGTTAATTCTTGCAGTCTCTACTTTTTCAATTTAATTATTCCTTAATTTTTTATTTGAAAAGTAGGAATAATCTAGATTGACTTGTTTTAATTACATTAATCTAACCCTCACTTTTATGACTAGACAATTACTGTTTTTGTTTGCCTCTTTTTTAATTTCAATAACCGCATTTGGACAAGTTACAGCCAATCAACCTTCAGATTTAGAAGTTTGTGATGATAATTTAGATGGTTTTTACGATTGGGATTTAACGGTTCAAGATAATACCATTCTTGGTAGTCAAGACCCAAATTCGTTTCAGGTAACTTATCATACCTCGCAGCAGGAAGCTATTTCGGTTGTTAATCCATTATCAAGTCCTTATACCAATACTACAAATCCACAAACTATTTATGCTGCAGTTATGGATTTAACAACAGGTAATACTGCAACGACTAGTTTTAATTTATATGTCAACCAATCTACCGTAGCCAATTTTGGTGTGGATAATGCGATTTGCGACGGAGAATCCATCGTGCTTAACCCTAATCTTAATCCTAATTATGTGTATCAATGGAGTACAGGCGAAAATACTGCTACTATAACCACCAATATTGGTGGTACTTATACAGTTGATATTTATGATCCAAACACAGGTTGCCAAAGCACAAATACTATAGAAGTAATTAGCTATGATATTCCAGTTTTAAGTACACCAAACCCTTTAACTGCGTGTTTAAATGATGCAGTTTCATTGATAGGTCATACCTCTAATATTGTACAAAATGCACCAGCAAATTTTGCTTATGAAATATCATTTTTCTTAACTCAAGCAGATGCAGATAACAATGTCAATTCTATACCTAATTCCACGACTTATCCTGCTTTACAAACTGAGACCATTTACGTAAGAGTTAGACCTAATCATACAGATTGTTATTCTATAACTAGTTTTGATTTAATTGTAGACGATTGCTCTGTAACGCCTACTCAAGTAACTTGCGGAACATCTGTAAACACAACCTTCTGTTATGAAAATAACGATACCACACAATTTACTTTTGAAAGTAGTGATGGCTCACCTTTACAGGTTGTATTTAACTCAGGATTAACAGAAAATAGTTATGATGAAGTTATTATTTTAGATTCTGATGGAGTTACAGATTTAAATAGCCAAACTCCTTATGGAAATAATGGTGATTTAACTGGGTTAACTTATGTGTCAACTGGAAGTACTATTACTATTGGAGTTTCATCCGATGGATCTATTATTGGCTGTACCAGTAGCCCATGGGATTTTGATGTGTTTTGTGTCAATACGTCTTCAGTACCTAGTTGTACAACATTAAGTTCACCATTAAACGCTGCAGTTAATGTTAATGAAAACACCTCAATAACTTGGAATTCTGCAACTGGTGTTGTAGTTGGTTACAAACTATCTATTGGGACTACTTCTGGTGGTACAGATGTGCTTAACGCATTAGATGTTGGAAACGTATTAACTTACACACCTGCAACTTTAATAACTAGTACAACATACTACGTTACAATAGTGCCATACAATGCAAATGGAGACGCAGTTGGATGTACTGAAGAAAGCTTTACAACTAGAACAATTCCTAATCCACCAGTTGGAGTTAATTGTGGTTCTGAACCAGCTACATATATTTTTACTGAAGATTTTGAAACAGATACACCAAGCGGTTGGACAGGAACAGCATTTACGGGTTCTAATGGCGAATGGGATGTGACTGTTGGTAATGCAAACTCGCAAAATACTGGACCATTTGCCTCGTTTAGTGGAAATTCTCATCTAGAATATGAAGCTAGCGGAAACTCTTCTGCAATAGCATCGGCAATTAGTCCAGCAATAGATTTAACTAATGCATTAACGTCTGCAGAATTATCATTTTATATGCATGCTTATGGTGCAGAAATAGGAACTCTAAACGTTGGAATCTCTAATGATGCTACAGGTCCATTTACAACACTATTTACTTGGGCTGGAGAGTATCAAGCATCTGAAACAGAAGACTGGTTACCTATTGGAGTTAATTTAGATGCTTATTTAGGTCAAATTATTTACATAGAAATTAGCTATGGTGCAACAGGAAACAGTTTTGAAGGTGATCTTGCAATAGACTTATTACGCGTACAAACTTGTGGGTCTTTTTGTGTAGTGCCAAGTAATATTACGGTTACTAATATTACAGAATCTACTGCAGATATTTCTTGGACAGCAAATGGCACTGAAACCGCTTGGGAATATGTTGTGCAACCAGTTGGGACAGGAGAGCCTGTTGGTGGCGGAATTGTAACCAATACAATACCAGTTGTTGTAACAGGCTTAAATTATAATACAGATTATGAAGTCTGTGTACGTTCGGATTGTGCTGCAGATGGGTTTAGTGATTGGGTATGTTTAGACAGTTTTACCACACTACCACAAACTAACTTTATAGTAGATTGTTCTACAAATCAACCTGCAAACATGACGTATTGTTATGACAATAATGATACTACTTTGTTTACATATACTAGTAGTGATGGTTTACCTTTAACTATAGTTTTTAATGCAGGACAAGTAGAAAATAATTTTGACGAACTTATTGTGTATGATTCTGATGGAACAACAAATCTAAATGCAAGTACACCTTATGGTAATGCTGGAGATATTTCAGGTTTAACCTTTACATCAACTGGAGATTCAATATCATTCACTGTAGATTCAGATGTCTCTATTAGTTGTAGTAGTAACAATTATACATCTTTAGATGTGGATGTGTTTTGTGCCTCAATAGTAAGTTTTATTCAGGTAAATGCCTTTTTAGATGCCAATAACGATGGTGTTTTTAATGGAAATGACACCCCTTTTACTAATGGTTTTTTCACTTACGAAGTCAATGACGATACCATTATCAATACCGTTAACTCTACAACTGGAAGCTTCACCATTTTTAATAATGACGAAACTAATAGCTACGATATCACCTTTACTATCAATTCCGGATACGAAACCTGTTATAGCATACCAACAGCATTATTCGAAAATATTAGTGCTACAACTGGTAATACTACTGTGGTCGATATACCTATTGTAGAAATAGCGCAATGCGAAGACGTTGCAGTCTATTTAGTGCCTTCTATCTCTCCAGTACCAGGGTTTTTATACTGGAACAATGTGGTTATAGAAAACCTAGGTGCTACAACAGTAACTTCTGGAAGTGTCGAGTTTATGCATGATCCTGCGGTAATTTTTGATGATGTTTGGAATCCTCCAGCAACAGGAACCATCACACTAACTGCTACAGGATTTATTTACGATTTTGTAAACTTACAACCTGGTCAATCTATAACAATGTATGCAGATTTGACTGTTCCAGCTTCTGTAGCTTTAGGAACTATGTTAACCAATAGTGTGTCCTATATCACCACAACCAATGATATTGTTGCAGAAAATAATTCAGCTTCTGTAACCCAAGAAGTCGTGGGTTCTTATGATCCTAATGATATTACAGAATCTTACGGTCCTGACGTAGTTTATGACGATTTTATAACAACCGATGAGTATTTGTATTACACCATTAGATTTCAAAATTTAGGAACAGCAGAAGCGGTAAATATTAGAATAGAAAACACTTTAGATGCTTTATTAGACAACACCACTATCCAAATGTTGGATGCCAGTCACGATGTGGTCATGCACAGATTAGACAACCAATTAACTTGGACATTTGATAATATCTACCTTCCAGCAGAAATACAAGATGAGCGTGGAAGTCATGGATATGTGGTTTATAAAATTAAACCTGTAGCTGGTTATACTGTTGGAACTGTAATCCCTAATACTGCCGAAATCTATTTCGATTTCAATGCTGCAGTAGTTACAAATACATTTAATACCACTTTTGTAACTCCTCAGTTATCTGTTGACGAGTTTAGTTTTAATGCATTTAATGTATATCCAAATCCAGCAAGTTCAGAGGTTACTATTCGTTTTAATAACGCTTTACGCGGAAGCTTCGCCTTGACAGTGATAGACATTCAGGGTAAACAAGTACTATCTGCTCAAGTTAATTCTGAGACCTCAAATACTTTTAATGTTAGCAACTTAGAAAGCGGATTGTATTTTGTAAAACTTAAAAACAGCAATACAGAGCATATTCAAAAACTCATTGTGAAATAAGCATATAGACCATGTTATTTTTTTATCATTCTGAGCGCAACCGAAGTGTCTCTTAAAAATAAAAAGCTTCAGTGTAATTACTGAAGCTTTTTTTGTAAAGAAGAGTAATTAAATTCGACATAGATTTATAATTAAAAAAATCAACATATAAATGAAACCATTAGCTTTCCCATTATTACTCGTGCTACTAGTAATGTCATGTAAAAATGAACCAAAATCAGAAACAACAACTGTTACAGATTATTCAAAAGAAACCTTAGATGTTACCACATCAATTTATCCAGAACATTTAACAAAAGTGTTTGATGCACATGGTGGAATAGATTTATGGAAGTCCATGAAATCTTTAGAATACACACAACAAAAACCAGAAGGTAAAGAGGTCACACTAACCAATCTTTTAAACAGAAAAGCATTAATAGACGCACCAAATTATAGTATTGGTTTTGATGGTAAGCAAGTTTGGCTACTTAATAAAACAGAACAAGCCTATAAAGGTTACGACCCTAAATATGGATATAATTTGATGTTTTATTTTTATGCTATGCCTTTTATATTGTCTGATGACGGAATTAATTACTCAGAAACAGAACCTTTGGTTTTTGAAGGAGTTACCTATCCTGGAATTAAAATAACTTACCAAAACGGAGTGGGAGAAACACCAGAAGACCAATATTTATTATTTTATAATCCTAACACATATGTCATGGAATGGTTAGGTTATACGGTTAACTTTGTGCCAGGAATTGATACTACCGAGTTTCATTTTAGACGCTATAATGATTGGCAAACAATAAATGGATTATTAGTCCCTAAATCTATTACAGGTTATGGGTACAAAGATGATAAACCAACCACACCAAAAGCACCAAATGTGTTTACTGATGTAAAAATCTCAACAAAAGCTCCAGATGCTTCTTTATTTGAAAAACCTGAAAAGGGTAATTTTGTTAAATAATTCGTTTTAATGTAATTTATAAATATACATGTAAACTTGGATGTCACACTGAGCGCAGTCGAAGTGTAATACAGTACTAGATTCCTTCATATTTAAAATGAGTAGCATTTCTGCATTCAGATAAAATTTGAAGCATATCAGCATCATTTGTAATTAAAGCTAATTTTTTTGCTCTAGTCCAACCTTTTATTTTCTTTTCAAAATATATAGCTTGCAATACATTATTAAATTCTTGATAAAATTCTAGTTTTAAGGGTCTTCGTTTAAAAGTGTAACAATTTGTATGTTTTCCAAATTGGTGTTCTTTTATTCTTTGATCTAAATTATTTGTAATTCCTGTATAATAGGAGTTGTCAGAACATTTTAGAATATAGACATAATAAAAGTACATTAAAAATTAGGGTGTTTATAGGTCTTCGACTGCGCTCAGACTGACATAAATTATTAACGATTAAAATTTAGACCTTATTCATGATTTACAATCAAAGGTGTGCGTTGTTGAGTATTAAAAAAATTACCAGTAAACATGATGCGTTGTAACTCGACATCCAAACTAGGTCTTGCATCCATTTTTAGTCCTTCAAAAGAGCGTCCTAGGTTTTCTGTATTGATTATTAATTGACCCTGTCTAATTTCATCAAAACGTTTAATAATGGTAGTTGTTTCATTAATATGTTCACTTATAGCTCTAAGTTTATTGTAAATGTCTTCAAAGCCTTGATAATTTATAGATAAATCAATAGTGTTTGGTTGATTATCTTCAATTATGACTTCTTGAGAAAACCCAATATAACTTATTAAAGTTAGACTTAAAGTGAATAACAATTTCATCTCAATTCATTTATATTACTGCTTATATTTTGCAGAATAGCGTTTATATAACTCTGTTTGATGTGTCTCTAGACTAATATCACGACCTTGAATATAGGCTTTACTTAATTTATTAGTTCGCATATCTAAAGCATCACCTTCACTAATAAACAAAGTTGCGTCTTTACCAACTTCTAAAGAGCCTACAGTATTATCTATTCCTAAAATTTTTGCTGTATTTAATGTAATTAAACTTAAAGCTTGTTCTTTGGATAACCCATAGGCAACTGTTGTTCCTGCTAGAAAAGGTAAGTTTCTAGTGTTCATACGTTCCATGTCACCAGCGTTTTCTAATCCTACTAAAACACCAGAGTTTACTAATTGTGTCGCTAATTTATATGGTAAATCATAATCATGATCATCTCCATTTGGTCTAGAGTGTACACGTTGTAGTAACACAGGTATATTATGTTGTTTTAGTAAATCAGAAACATTATTAGCTTCGTAACCACCTACAATTACTATATTTTTAATGTTTTGTGTGTTAGCAAAATTGATTGCATCGGTAATTCCTTTTTCATTATCAACGTGGATAAATAATTTTTTTGAACCTTCCGTTAATCCTTGTAAAGCTTCAAAAGGTAAGTTTTTAGGGGATTTGTTACTAGCAAGATAAGCTTTGCTCTGTGCAAAAAAGTGATTTAATTCTTCAACTTCTTTTGCATAATCCTTGTTTTCTTTTAAAACATTAGGTTCTCCTAACCACCAACGACCTCTAGAATATGTTCTTGGCCAATTTAAATGTATACCATCATCTTGTTTGATAACTGCATCTTCCCAGTTCCATGCATCTAATTGCACAATACTTGAAGTTCCAGAAATACGTCCACCACGTGGTGTGATTTGCGCCATTAAAACTCCGTTTGGTCGCATAGACTCTACAACTTTAGACTCGGTGTTGTAAGCAATAATACTTCTTACATGCGGATTCATTGTACCAACTTCATCATCGTCATCACTAGCTCTTACTGCATCTACTTCTACTAATCCTAATGTAGAATTTGGTGCAATAAAACCAGGATACACATGCTTTCCTTTAGCATCGATGACTGTACCTTTTCTAGCAATTTTTGCATTGGCACTACCAACAAATGTTAGTTTACCATTTTCAAACATAATTAAGGCGTTTTCAATAACCTCTCCGTTACCTAAATGTGCAGTAGCACCTTCTATAGATATGGCTTGTGATTGTTTATCTGCAGGAGTTTGCTGTGCATAACTAAAGTTAGCAAAGCAAAGTGCAAGGAGTAATATATATAGTTTTTTCATGATTCTTATAATTAAAACACTTCGACAGGCTCAGTGTAACATTTTATTTTTTATTTAAAAGTACTTTGTACTAATTACTAATTACTAAAATTGGTGATCAATAGAATCGCAGTGTAAAAGTTCTTTTTCTTTTTTCTCGATTGGCTTCGTTTTTAATCCTTTGTTTTTAGCTTGAAGCATCAACATAGTTAACTCGTTTTTTTCTTTTTTAATCGCTTCTCTTAACTGTGCATCACGTTCTAAATCAAAATACACTTTTCCTTCAATGATTGTTTTTTCTGCTTTAGCATAAATAGATAATGGATGGTCTGACCATAAAACAACATCTGCATCTTTTCCAACTTTTATACTACCTACTCTGTCATCTATATGCAATAATTTTGCAGGATTTAGGGTGACAAACTTCCAAGCATCTTCCTCACTGATGTCTCCATATTTAACACTTTTTGCTGCTTCTTGGTTTAATCGTCTTGACATCTCTGCGTCATCACTATTAATTGCGACTAACACACCAGCATTATGCATAATTGGAGCGTTAAACGGAATAGCATCATTAACTTCATATTTATAAGCCCACCAGTCTGAGAAAGTCGACCCTCCAACACCATGTTGTACCATTTTATCTGCTACTTTGTAGCCTTCTAAAATATGGGTAAATGTGTTAATATTAAAGTTGTATTTCTCTGCAACCTTCATTAACATATTAATTTCGCTTTGCACGTAAGAGTGGCAGGATACAAAACGTTCTTTATTTAATATTTCAGCAATCACTTCTAGCTCTAAGTCTTTACGGTAAGGCTTTCCGCTTTTCTTTAATGCATCATATTCTTTAGCACGTTGGAAATAGTCTGTAAAGACTTGCTCAACTCCCATTCTTGTTTGAGGAAAACGGGTTCTAGCATTGTCTCCCCAATTACTTTGTTTCACGTTTTCACCTAAAGCAAATTTGATGAATTTTGGACTGTTATTATACACTAAATTTTCAGCTTTTTCTCCCCATTTTAGTTTGATAATTGCCGATCGTCCTCCAATTGGGTTAGCAGATCCATGTAATATTTGAATACTAGTTACACCACCAGCAAGATTGCGATAGATGTCTACATCTTCGGCATCTAAAACATCTTCAATGGTTACTTCTGCTGTACTGTTGTGACCAGCTTCATTTACGCTTTCTGTAGCAATATGTGAATGCTCATCAATAATTCCAGAGGTTAAGTGTTTTCCTTTTCCATCAATTACTTTAGCATTTCCATCAGTCAGATTAGTGCCTATTTTGGCTATTTTACCATTTTTAATTAAGACATCTGTATTTTCTAATATACCTTCTTTTTCATTGGTCCAAACGGTAACGTTTTTAAACAACAAAGTTTCTTGTTGAGGTAAAGTAGTCATACCATACGCCATATTGGGATAGGTAACAGGATATATTTTAGGAGTTTCATCTTCTTTTTTGTCTTTCTTTTTAACATCCTCCTTTTCTTCTTTGATTTGCTTTGTTGCAAAAAAAGTAACTTCTGTTCCGTTTGGATAAATGGCTTTACCATTTAAATTGTTGGAATCTTTTATATTTGAAACTACCCTTATAAACTCTTGTTTTGTTGAGTCTGCTGTAGCAAACGTTAATTGCATCCAATCGTCCTTATAGCTTAATTTAGAGCCATATTCTTTGTCTTCTGTTTTAACTTTAGATTTTAATTTATCCTCATCACCAGAAATCTCTAAGTTGTAATTGGTGTTATCCAGATTAAATGTATAATGACCACGTATGTCTTTGGTGTGCATTGGTTTTATTTCATCTTTAACACCTGTAATCCAATTTTGATAAATGGTGGTTTCTTTATCAAAAATATCTCCTGAGGTTATTAAAAAATTAGCGTGAGCACCAGATTTAAGATGACCTAATTCGGAAGATTTCCCAATGATGCTAGCAGGAACTATTGTTAAAGCTTCTAAAGCTTTTGTTTTATCCAAACCATATTCAATTGCTTTTAGCAGGTTTGGCATTAACTCTTTAGCACCTTTTAATTGATGTGTCGTTAATGCAAACGGAATATTATTATCAGCAAAAACCTTAGGGTTTGATGGACTTTGGTTCCAAGCTCTTAAATCTTCAAGACTTACAGATTGCGCAAGTAAAGGGTCTTCCATGTCATAAGCATCAGGAAAATCTAGAGGTAAGATAAATGTTGCGTTGGTAGCCTTAATATCATTAATTAATTCATATTCATCACCACCACCAACAAAAACGTACTGGATACCAAACTGGTCACCAATTTTGTCAAATCGTAAAGCATTTACTTTTTTACCAGCATCAAAAAACTGAACTACGTTTTTATTAGCAAGGTAAGCTTCTAAAGCACGATCTTTTTCTTTAATATTTCCTTTTGCATACCATTCTGCATCATGGTTAACTTGTCTTAATAAAGCCATAGTACCCATTAATGAGGTTGGATAGGCTTGTCTAGAGGTTTTGCTTTTTGAGGTCCCAGAAAATTGCCCAACTTTTTCGTCTAACAATCGTGTTGCATCGCTTCCTTCTGGAGCTAAAGTTACTAGCATTCCTGTACCTTGTATAATACCATCGTCGATGTGTGAGGTCACGACACCAAATCCTGCTTTACGTAATTCTTCTGCTTTTTTACTATCAAACTCAAAATGGTCTACTGCATTTTGGTCTGGTCTAATATGGTCATTCCAATAGTAGCCTTCGCGACTAGCATCATATTGTGGAGAACGACTATTACCTGATGGTGTACTTGGTTTTTTAATACCAAAATCGGTATAAATATCTATAAAAGACGGATAGATAGTTTTACCAGAGACATCAATGATAACAGCGTTTTTCGGAATAGATACTGCGCTTCCGCTAGACACAACTTTACCATCTTTAATTAGTAAAGTTCCATTATCTATAATTTGATTTGGCGTGACATAAATTTTTGCGTTAGTAAAAGCGGTGTAATTAGACGTGTTTGTTTTTACACCATCATTTTTAGGAACATACTCTTGTGCAAAAGAAAAATAACTGCACAACAGTAGGCTTAGAATGGCCCATTTTTTAATCATTAGTATTTAGTTTAAGGTTGTTTAATGACTAAATATAAACAATAACCATTATCTTAAACAAAAGTGTAATACTCTTTTAACGTTTTTATAAGGTTTTATCTTCCAGATAATTTACCAAAAGCGCAACCACATAGCTGTAGCTACGCATGCCATTTGCTTGATTGTTAGCCTTTAAGTAAGACGAATAGGTGGATCTGAAGATAGGTTCTAATGGGTTTTGATAACTAACCCAAAAATCTTTAACCTCTTGGTAATTTTTTAAAATTCCTTTGTTAATGGTTGGTAACAACTTATCATAGTGTTGTGGATTACGTCTAAAGACTTCGCCCAAACAATGACGCAATCCAAAAGTGTACCCAGAATATTTAAAGTAGATGTCGTCATTACTTATAGTAGCCATAAAGCCAATAAAATTTGCTTCATTTTCTTTAGCATAACCCAATTGGTGTGCCACTTCATGTGCAGCAGTCGTCGGGAATTTATACACAGGAATCAAATAATCCACCTGAGCCTCATTAGTTAAAGGGTTTAAATACCCACTAAATCCCATATAAGTTAATGGTACACTAAATAGTGACTTTTTTAAGCTTTTTGGACTGTATTTTAAATTAGGAAACGTGTTATCCAACGCTTGATAGCTATTTGGTGTCAACCTTAAAATCTCTTTTTTTGTATATGGTAATTCTACCTTAATGCTATCGTTTTTAGTAATCTCTAAATGTATGGCATTAGACTTTTTAATTAGTTTTTTGGTGACAGTTAACAGCTGTTCTGTGGTGTACTCATCTTCCAAATTTAAGTTGACATGTAACGGGTTTCGGTAGTAGTTTAATCCCCAAAATAAATGAAACGCAAAGTACACGACACTTAAGGTTGCAAACACATCAATTAGCCAGTTTTTAGTGTCTTTATACATGCGTTTTCGGTTTAAAAACAACCAACGTAACATAAAAATAATACTAAAACCATACACCAAATCGCCAAAACTAAAAGGCAACCAACCCAATAAATATCTAAATAGTTTAGAAATGTATGGGTACAACCCATTGCTGTAAAAACGCTCGATAACAGTTGGGTAATTCGCTAATATCTTCACCAAAATATACATTGGGACTACAGATAAAGCAAGCAGTAATTTTTTGTTTTTCAGCATGATTCAAAAATAAATAAAATAAGGACCAATCCTTGTGGTTTTTTTAAAAGGTTTCTACCTGCTGTCCGTTATATCTTTTTTTATTTGGCACTTCGACTACGCTCAGTAACCAAATAAAAAAAGGATGCCACTACCATCAGGAGTAGCGACTACTGTCTTTTTCTTTTTAAATGGTTTCTAAATGTCTTAGCATTGTGTACTTTTGCAATTCAATTAAAATTATACAAATGAGTCAAGAGGTTAGAGCTTTAGAGCCAAAAGCATTATGGAATAAATTTGCCGATTTAAACGCAGTACCAAGACCTTCAAAAAAAGAAGAACGCGTCATTAAATTCATGACAGATTTTGGTGCCAAATTAGGTTTAGAAACTATAGTAGATGAAGTAGGAAATGTCATTATTAAAAAACCTGCAACTCCAGGAATGGAAGACAGAGTGACCATTGTCATGCAATCGCATTTAGATATGGTCCATCAAAAAAATGCAGATACCGATTTTGATTTTGATACGCAAGGCATCCAAATGGTTGTGGAAGGTGATTGGGTAAAAGCAAAAGGAACAACATTAGGTGCAGATAATGGCTTAGGTGTGGCAACCATCATGGCTATTTTAGAAAGCACAGACATACCACATCCTGCAATTGAAGCTTTATTTACCATAGATGAAGAAACAGGTATGACAGGCGCAATGGGATTAAAAGGTGGATTACTAGAAGGTAAAATACTATTAAATCTAGACACTGAAGAGGATGACGAAATTGGTGTAGGTTGTGCTGGTGGTATAGACGTGACTGCAACAAGAACCTACCAAGAAGAGGAAACACCAGAATTTAAGATAGGTTTCGAAATTAAAGTAAAAGGCTTACAAGGTGGACATTCTGGTATGCAAATCCATGAAGGATTAGGTAATGCTAACAAAATTATGAACCGTTTATTATTTGATGGTTTTGAGAATTTTGGATTACGCATTTCAGAAATTGATGGTGGAAGTTTACGTAACGCCATACCAAGAGAGAGTCGAGCAGTAGTAGCTATTGATGCTATACATGAAGCTGCTTTTTTAAACGACATGGAGACTTTAGCCAACACCATTAAAACAGAATTTAAAACCATGGAACCCGATTTAGATATTGTGATGTCTAAAACTGAGACTCCAGAAAAAATAATGGATTTAGGTGTGCAAGAAGGGTTAACCAGAGCTATTTATGCTGCGTTAAATGGTGTGTATAGGATGAGTGCAGACATCCCAGAATTGGTAGAAACCTCTAATAATATAGCACGTGTAATTGTAAAAGATGGACACATAAAAATTGGTTGTTTAACGCGTAGCTCTGTAGAAAGCAGCAAACTAGATTTAGCCAATATGCTACGTGCTACGTTTGAGTTAACCGGTTGCGAGGTCGAATTTTCTGGAGATTATCCAGGTTGGACACCAAATATGGATAGTGCTATTTTAAAAGTGTTAGATAAGTTATACCAAAAACTAAACGGAGAAAAAGCACACATTGCTGCTTGCCACGCAGGATTAGAATGTGGTATTTTAGGACAAAACTATCCAGATATGGACATGATTAGTTTTGGACCAAATATCAAAGGTGCACACAGTCCTGACGAGCGTGCACAAATTAGTTCTGCTCAAAAATATTGGACTTTTGTATTAGAGATTTTAAAGGAGATCCCTAAAAAGTAATAAATTCCTGCGTAGGCAGGAATTTTATTGTTAAAAAAAAGCACAACCTAAGAGTTGTGCTTTTTTATAAATTCGTTTAACGTGTTTGTATATGGTTTGTTGCGTGTTTTAAGCACCTAATTTAGCAAATAAATACCGAATAGAAAATCCGCGAGGATTTTCGTAAGTAGGCTAGAACCAGCAATAAATTATATACGGTGTTGCCTTTTAGTGCTTTTACGTTCTAACCAAGTCTTGATATACTATCATCTAACATTTCGCTTGTAATTCCCATATTTTCAAAAATCACTCGAATTATTTGATTTTCTTCTGTTGTTGTCTTAAAATCGGCATTTATCATTCCAAAAGCTGTAAATATGAACCAATCTTTTTGCTTTGAGTCTAACGTTGTTAATGTTTCAAATAATTTATCTGCACCAAGCGATTGAAAATGTTCAAAAGCACTATCATAAATATCATAATCCAATAAGTTGGCTGTTTGGTTTAAGAAATGAGTTTCATTATTGTGAACTTCTCCATCAGCTTGTGCTAAAAGAATTAAGCCAAATAAAATTCCTCTTTTTTGATTTTCGGTTAATGTATTTACTACATAACTATCAAGTTTTTCAGCGTTATCTAATTGGTTTGAAAGTTTATCTTGAGAAGATGATTCTTCTGAATCATTTTGGTCATTAAAATTGTTCATTTGGTCTAACATAGTGAAATCTATTTCGTGTGGATTAAATTCAACATTTTCAATTGAAATTGAGTTTATAAGTGTTGGAAATTGTTGTTTTATATTGGATATTAAATCAATTATCTGGTTTTCGCCTAAATTGGTTCTCATATCCTTAAAATTAATTGAACTTTTATCTATTGCAATATCAATACTTTTTTCAGCTCTTTTTGCTAATTGATATGACAAAACTATATTTCCAATCCAATAATTAATTAAAGCTAAATAATATAGTGTTTGTGGTTTTGCCATTTCAATTTCATCAGCCATTTCATCAGCTTTTATAAATTCAAATAATGCTCTTTGTAGAGATGTTTTGTCTTTTTTTTCTAATAGTTCTTTTCCTGCTTGAATGTGTTCTGCGAAATTCATAGTTCAATCTTTATCGGTGTTTTTTTGCATTAAAGGCAATGTCTCTGATAAAAAATCGTTTCAATATTTTTTATCAATCGTTAAACGAAGTTAGCCGAAAAAAATGACAAAGTCAAGTAGAAAAAACCAAAAAAGCCACAACTTACGTTGTGGCTTTTTTTAATATTTAAACAAGTTATTACGCTTTAGTCGCTTTAACCATAATTTTAATTTCAATATCGTCTTTAATCATTTTGTCACCTAAAGATGCTGCTATATCTGGTGTGGTACCAGCATTATACATAATATCCCATTCTGTTCTGTCAATAGTAAATGTATCACTAGTTATAGCAATCTCATCACCAGTTACAGTCACATTTGCAGGAAAGGTAATGTTCTTTTTAATTCCTTTAATAGTCAAGTTTCCGCTAACTGTGTTACCGTCTACTTTAGTAATTTCAAAAGCTGCAGTTGGGTGATTGGCTACATCAAAAAAGTCGTCGCTTTTTAAATGTCCTACTAATTTTGCGTTAGATTTTTCTTCTGCAGGAATGTCTGTACAAGCAATAGTGTTTAAGTCAAATATAAAACTTCCTCCTACTAATTGGTCACCTTGTAATTGTGCTACACCGTTAGAGACATGTATGGTTCCTTCGTGTCCACCAACAACTTTATTAGCTTTCCAAATAATCATCGAGTTTTCAGCATCTGCTTTATATTTAGCAGCCTCATTATTTTCTGCTACTTCTTGTGCTTCTCCAGTTTTAGCCTCTTTAGCATCACTTTTACAAGCAACAACGCTTAATCCAATTAGTGCTACAGTAAATAGATTTAATACAATTTTTTTCATGTTATAAGTTTTTAATTTTAGTGATTTGATATGCAAATATATAAATAATCTTCCATGGAAACTAATTAAAAGTTTGTTAAAAAAAATGTGTGACATTTTGACATTATTAATAGTAATGGCAGTACTTTTGCCATCCTATTACAGTATTTTAAATTAAGTACATCAATGAGCAAGAAAAATAAAAAAGAAACAATTATAGAAGAGGACGTTAAAACCGCTTCAAAACAAGAGGAAACAACTACAGTACAAGAGGAAACTAAAGAAGAGCTGTCTGTAGAAGACCAATTAAAAAACGAATTACAACAAGAAAAAGATAAGTTTTTACGTCTTTTTGCCGAGTTTGAAAATTACAAAAAACGTACCTCTAGAGAGCGTATCGAGTTGTTTCAAACAGCAAACAAAGACGTCATGGTGTCAATGTTACCTGTTTTAGACGATTTTGAGCGTGCCTTATTACATATAGAAGATGACAAAGAAGCAGAAGAGCTACGTAAGGGCGTGTTGTTAATTTACAACAAGCTATTGCAAACGCTACAACAAAAAGGGTTAGCAAAAATTGAAGTTAATAAAGGCGATGTGTTTGATGCCGATCATCATGAAGCAGTAACGCAAATCCCCGCACCTTCAGAAGACCTAAAAGGAAAAATAGTAGACGTCATAGAAAAAGGTTATAAATTGGGCGAGACCGTTATACGTTTTCCAAAAGTCATTATCGGACAGTAAAAAAATACAGTTTATTTAGTTAAGTGTGACCAACAAGTAGCTAAAAACTAATATAATAACATGGCAAAAAAAGATTTTTACGACATATTAGGTATCGATAAATCAGCGTCACAAGCTGAGATTAAAAAAGCATACCGTAAAAAAGCAATCCAATTTCATCCAGATAAAAATCCAGATGATAAAGATGCTGAAGCTAAATTTAAAGAAGCTGCAGAAGCTTATGAGGTATTAAGTGACGAGAATAAAAAAGCACGTTACGACCAATTCGGACACCAAGCATTTGAAGGTGGTGGAGGCTTCGGTGGAGGCGGAATGAATATGGACGACATCTTTAGTCAGTTTGGAGACATCTTTGGTGGTGGCTTCTCTGGTTTTGGTGGTGGCTTTGGTGGTGGCGGACAACGTCGTGTAAAAGGTAGTAACCTACGTGTGCGTTTAAAACTTACCTTAGAAGAAATTGCTAATGGTGTTGAGAAAAAAATTAAAGTAAAACGTAAAGTCCAAGCACCTGGTACTACCTACAAAACGTGTAGTACTTGTAATGGTTCTGGACAAGTTACTAGAGTTACAAATACTATTTTAGGACGCATGCAGACCTCTGCACCATGTAACACTTGTGGTGGAGCAGGACAAATAATAGATAAAAAACCTAGTGATGCAGATGCGCAAGGTATGGTTGCAAAAGAAGAAACCATTCCAGTAAACATTCCTGCAGGAGTTGTGGATGGTATGCAACTTAAAGTGTCTGGTAAAGGTAACGAAGCACCAGGAAATGGAATTTCGGGAGATTTATTAGTCGCTATTGAAGAGCAACCACACGACACCTTACAACGTGAAGGCGATAATCTACACTACGATTTATACGTAAGTTTACCAGATGCTATTTTAGGAACTTCTAAAGAAATTGATACAGTAACAGGAAAAGTGCGTATCAAAATTGAAGCTGGGATGCAATCCGGAAAAATATTACGCTTACGCGGAAAAGGAATACCAAGTATTAATGGGTACGGTAAAGGAGATTTATTAGTACATGTTAATGTTTGGACACCAAAAACGTTAAACAAAAAACAGAAAGATTTTTTCGAAGAAATGCGTGAAGATGAACACTTTACTCCAAAGCCAGAGCGAAGTGACAAGTCGTTTTTCGAGAAAGTAAAAGATATGTTTTCTTAAATAAATCTTAAAAATAAAAAGTGAAAAGCCCGTTTTAAACGGGCTTTTTTAGCTTTTTGTTTAACTATTTAATTCATTTTACATCTTATTAAATAAAAAATCTTATATTTGACTTATCGCTAGCTAGTCTAGTGATAATTTTTCTTTTTCATAGCAATTTTTTCCCATCCTTTATTTATTTAGAGGGTGGGTTTTGTTTTTTATAGGACTTTTCTGTGTTTATTTTCAATAATTTATAAACTACATACACTTCGCGATGTTTAATTTAGCTAGGCTAGTCTGTCTTTTGTAAATACGTTAAAAATAGCCAAAACAGTTACGTTTCTCATTCAACATTTTCTATATTTACAAAACGTGCTAAAATTAACGTTATAACCAATAATAAAAATATATGAGTAACCTTTTAGAAGTGCATGGTGTCTCTAAAAACTTCGGAAACTTTACTGCTTTAAATAATGTATCTATTACAGTTCCAAAAGGAAGTATATTTGGATTGTTAGGACCTAATGGTGCAGGAAAAACAACCTTAATTAGGATTATTAACCAAATTACAATGCCAGATAAAGGTCATGTATTACTAGATGGCGAACCGTTAAAGAATCACCATATTAGAGATATAGGTTATTTACCAGAAGAACGAGGGTTATATAAATCCATGAAAGTAGGCGAGCAAGCCTTATACCTAGCACAACTTAAGGGCATGCAAAAATCTGAAGCCAAAAAACGACTTAAAATGTGGTTTGAACGTTTAGAAATAGGCGATTGGTGGAATAAAAAAATACAAGAGCTTTCTAAAGGAATGGCTCAAAAAATACAATTTGTAGTTACTGTATTACACGAGCCCAAACTATTAATTTTTGACGAGCCTTTTTCTGGTTTTGACCCAATTAATGCTAATCTAATTAAAGACGAAATTTTAAGACTACGCGATGAAGGTGCAACGGTTATTTTCTCGACACACCGTATGGAATCTGTTGAAGAATTGTGCGATCATATTGCATTAATCCACAAATCAAACAAAGTGTTAGATGGTAATTTAATGGATATAAAACGTCAATATAAAAGCAACACATTTGAAATTGGTATCAAACCAAATAACAGCAATTTAGAACAAGAAATAACCAATAAATTTAGTGTGACTCCTGCAGAATTTAGAACGTTGGGTAACGATTTAAAGCTAAATATTAAATTATCAGAACAAGAATCTGCAAACGATTTATTAGCTTATTTATCAAGCCAAGGTCAGATTTCTCATTTTGTAGAAGTCATCCCAAGTGCTAGCGATATTTTTATTCAAACGGTAAAGAATAATTAATTATGAATCACCTTCCACTTATTATAAAACGAGAATATCTAGCAAAAGTTAGAAACAAAGCTTTTATTATTATGACGTTTTTAAGTCCACTAATTATTATTGGATTAATTTCGGTTGTCGCATACCTCACACAAATGAATAATAGTAAGGTTCGTCAAATCTCAGTTTTAGATCAATCAGGTTTAGTTAAAGATATATTTAAGGATACAGAAAACACAAAATATTCTGTACTTGATGATTCCATTACACTAGAAAATGCTAAAACTATAGTTAAAGAAAAAGGCGATTACGGACTGCTTCATATTCAAAAATTTGATAGTATAAAAGACGCTTCAACAAGTATTCGGTTTTACTCAGAAGACTCTCCATCATTAACATTAATTAATAGTCTAGACGATAAAATAGAGAAGGAACTTACGACTATAAATATGAAAAATTTGGGTGTAAACCCACAGATTATAGAGTCTTCAAAAGTATATATAGATATAGAACAAGAAAGTTTTGCAGGAATAAAATCGTCTAAATTAGATAGCGGTATAAAAATCATATTTGGTGTCATTGCTGGATATCTTTTATTTATGTTCATTATTATTTATGGTAATATGATTATGCGAAGTGTTATTGAAGAAAAAACAAGTCGTATTATCGAAGTCATCATATCTTCTGTTAAGCCTATGCAACTTATGTTGGGTAAAATTATTGGGACCTCTTTAGTTGGGATTACCCAAGTTATTATCTGGATAATTTTGGGAAGCGGATTAATAGTCTTAGTGTCCTTAATTTTTGGAATAGATTTAGGTCAAATGGGAATGCCTCAACAAGAAATGATGGAACAAGCTATGCAAGGCTCCGAAGGGTCTATGGAAAAAGCGCAACAATTTATGAATGCGTTTTTTAATTTGCCATTAACCAATTTAATTATTGCATTTATCTTGTTTTTTATAAGTGGGTATTTACTATATAGCTCACTGTATGCAGCAATTGGTGCAGCTGTAGATAACGAGACAGATACACAACAATTTATGATGCCTATAATTGTTCCGTTAATTTTAGCGGTGTACGTTGGTGGTTTTACAGTAATTGAAGATCCACACGGAACGGTGTCTACCGTGTTTTCATTTATACCTTTAACATCTCCCGTGGTTATGCTTATGCGTATTCCTTTTGGTGTACCAATTTGGCAACAATTATTATCATTATTAATTTTAATAAGTACCTTTATGTTTACGGTTTGGTTTGCTGCAAAAATATACCGAGTTGGTATTTTGATGTATGGTAAAAAACCAAGTTATAAAGAGTTAATTAAATGGATTAAATACTAATTAGTTACAAGATGCAAGAAGAAAAAGTTGCAGATAAAATAGAAAAAGAAGTAGAAAAAGTAGGCGAAGCTATTATAGAAAGCTCTGCTTGGGAAAAATTTGTTGATTTTTTAAACTATAAACTATTCACTTTTACCGATACTAACGACGAGATTATTAGTGTTATAAAGGTAAAGTATGTGTTGTTAGTTATAGCAATATTATTATTTACTACCTACGTATTACGATGGGTTAGAAAATTAATGACCCAAAAATTACCTGACGATGACAAAGCTAAGTTTGTTACCGTATTTTCTTTCGCACGATGGTTAATTTACATAATTGTGTTTTTAGTGTCTATTGACTCTATAGGTATAGATGTGACTGCAGTGTTTGCTGCTTCCGCAGCTTTATTAATTGGTGTTGGTTTAGCGTTGCAGACCTTATTTCAGGATATTATTTCTGGTATTTTTATTTTGGTCGATCAATCAGTTCATGTTGGAGATATTATAGAAATTGATGGTAAAGTTGGACGGGTTGAAGAAATTAAACTAAGGACCACTAGAGCTGTGACTATAGATAATAAAGTACTGGTTATACCTAACCATTTGTATTTAACCAACAGTTTGTACAATTGGACACAAAATGGTACTACAACCAGAGAAACCGTAGACGTTGGAGTAGCCTATGGAAGTGATGTCAATTTAGTTAAAGAACTATTATTAGAAGCTGCTAAATCTTGCGAACTAGTTTTTAAACAACCACAACCAACGGTAATTTTTACCGATTTTGGTGATAGCTCATTAAATTTTAGAGTAGCTTTTACTATAGAAGATAGTTTTAATGCCAGAATCCCTAAAAGTGAAGTGCGATTTGCAATAGATAAATTATTTAGAGAAAACAATATAACCATACCATTTCCACAAAGAGACATACATATTATTAATAATCCTAATAATTCTAAGACCTTATCAAATCTTGGAGACTAATCTTATATGGCCAAAATTAAAATAATTAAATCAGGGTTATTTATAATTATTATGTTATGTGCTGTACACAGTACACAAGCACAATTAACAGATTTAGCACGATTAGAATATTCATTTATACCAAAAAGCGATTCAGAAGATCAATACACAAGATTAAGGTTGTTGTTAAATTATCCTCTTGAAACTAGTGAAGATTGTTATTTAGTTATAGGAGGTGAGTATAACAGAATTATTTTAAATTTAGAGGACGATTATCCTTTTAACAAAGAGCCTTTAAGAACACTCAATATTATAGATTTTAATATTGGATATACTTTTAAATTAAACCAACATTGGCGCACAGGAGTAAGATTAACGCCAAGAATTGCTTCTACCTTAACAGATAAAATAACTAAAGAAGATGTATATTTAAATGGTGGTGTCTTTTTTATAAAAGATAGAAGAGATGCAACAGACATAAAAAGACCATATAGAATCATATTAGGGTTAACCTATAATACAACAACTGGTATCCCGTTTCCGTTACCTTTTGTAAGTTATTTTAGAGAGGTTAACGAGAAATGGTCTTTTAGTTTAGGGGTACCAAAATCAAATTTAAAATATACGCTTGGCCCTAAAAGTTCTGTACAAACTTTTGTTGGATTGGATGGTTATTTTGCGCATTTACAAAAACCAACCTCTGTACTTGGAAGACAAGTAGATAATGTGTCATTATCTATTGCAATAGCTGGTTTAGGGTATGAATACGATTTTACAAAACACTTAGTTTGGTATAACTATATTGGTTATACGTTACGTATGAATAATGTTTTGAGAAACAAAGACAGAGAAGATATATATACATTAGATAATGTAAATGCCTTTTATTTAAGAACAGGAATAAAATTTAAAATATAATGCCGAAAATATTAGTAATTGAAGACGAAGCAGCAATTAGAAGAGTATTAATTAAAATACTGTCTGAAGAAAATGATACCTATCAAGTAGACGAAGCCGAAGATGGTTTAGCAGGTGTTGATAAGGTAAAAAAGGACGATTACGATTTAATTCTTTGTGATATTAAAATGCCAAAAATGGATGGCGTTGAAGTGTTAGAAGCGGTTAAAAAAATAAAACCAGAAATACCAATGGTAATGATTTCTGGTCACGGAGATTTAGATACAGCTGTAAACACGATGCGTATGGGTGCTTTTGATTATATTTCAAAACCACCAGATTTAAACCGTTTATTAAATACGGTTAGAAACGCGCTAGATAGAAAAGAGCTTGTGGTTGAAAATACCATTCTTAAAAAGAAAGTCAGCAAAAAATATGAAATGATAGGAGAAAGCGATGCTATTGCTCAAATCAAAGATATTATTGATAAAGTAGCTCCAACAGATGCACGCGTGCTAATTACAGGACCTAACGGAACAGGAAAAGAATTAGTAGCACATTGGTTACACCAAAAAAGCGAACGCGCTAAAGGACCAATGATAGAGGTTAATTGTGCTGCTATCCCTTCAGAGTTAATAGAGAGTGAATTATTTGGTCACGTTAAAGGGGCTTTTACAAGTGCTGCAAAAGACAGAGCAGGTAAATTTGAAGCTGCCAATGGAGGAACTATTTTTTTAGATGAAATTGGAGACATGAGTTTGTCTGCGCAAGCTAAAGTGCTGCGTGCGTTACAAGAAAGTCGTATCCAACGTGTGGGAAGCGATAAAGATATAAAGGTTAATGTACGTGTAATTGCTGCAACCAATAAAAATTTAAAAAAGGAAATCGAAGACGGAAAATTCCGTGAGGATTTATATCATAGATTAGCTGTAATCTTAATAAAAGTGCCAGCTTTAAACGAAAGACGTGAAGATATACCGTTATTAATTAATCATTTTGCAGCTAAAATAGCTGAAGAGCAAGGGACAGCTCACAAATCATTTTCAGCTAAAGCAATAAAATTACTTCAAGATTATGATTGGACCGGAAATATTAGAGAATTAAGAAACGTAGTAGAGCGTCTTATTATTCTTGGCGGAAGTGAAGTTAGTGAACAAGACGTCAAGTTATTTGCTAGTAAATAAAATAAAAAAAGCCTCTTCTTAAGAGGTTTTTTTTATAGGTTAAATTTAAATCCAAACCCAGTTTGTATGTCAGGATTGTTATTAACCGTTAAGTCCTGCTGTACATAAAAATAGGTTGTGGTTTTCTTTCCAAAAGAATAAATAAACGTCCAATAATTATTGTTTTTATAAAGGTTAGTAACACCTTGTCCCCAAGAATTGAAAGCTTTTTCATCTCGGATAGGTATAATATATTCTAGTTCATCTTTTTTATTCAAACTGGTTTGAAAATAAAAATCTGTCCCAAACGTATGAATCGTCCCTTTTTTAGAGATAAAACTATACTCTAAAGCAGTTTCTAAAAACCCAATAAAGCTATTGGTTCCAAACATCACATTATCCGATTTAAAATTTACTAAGCCTTTTCTTAAACTACCTACACTTAACCCTAAATTCAGGTTATTACGGTCATTAATTCCTATAGTTTTAATAGCATTAGCAGAGAGGCCAAAATCTAAAGACGAGTTGCTTTTAGACAGATTTGCACCCAAATGTCCTCCAAAATTAATACCAATGGTTTTATTTTTAATAAAATCTGGATAGTAGTAATAACTGGTTTCTATACCTGTTGCAAAAAAATCTCCTGCATCAATATTTAAACTATTTCCTGCTCTGTCATTATAAGTGATATTGGCTTTGTTTAATCCAAAAACGCGTCTGTCAAAAGGGTCGTTTCCACCAGCAATATGATCATGAAAATCTTCAATAAACGTATCATTTGTAAAAATTGAAAAAGGTGTTTTTCCTTTAGTTAATAGGTAAGTTCTTACACCTATTTGTAATTCGTGTTTTTCCGCAAGTCTAATATTTACAGCAGCTTTAAAACCTTTAACAACACCATCATTAGCAAGGTTAAACGAATCTTTGTCTATTGTACTTTCATCAAAAGCTCTATGTGCTTGATCCCAATTATAACCTCTAACAACCGCTCTATCTGCTTCATTTTTTGGTATATATACGTTAACAGGAGGGCTCCAAATATTACCACTTTCTATACTAAAATTAATATAATTTTTGCTAGGTGCTTTATTTTCAAAATGACCTTGAAGTCTGTTAAAAAAGACACCAAAACTATGCGTCGATAAAATATTTGGTTTGGTAATATTGTTTTTTGTAAACTTTTCTAAATCAGTATCTTCTTGAGCGATTGAGAAAACAGAAACAAAACAAAACAACAATAATAGATAATAGCGTTTTACCATAGATTGAAAATATGAGCACGAATCTACAAAATCTTCAGTATATTTAAATATTAATAATTTATTCTTTCATGAAACAAATTAATATAAACGACCATAAAATCACATCCAAAATCAAATTAAATAATCTGCCTAGTCTAATAGATTTAGAAGCAGATAAAGACACCACAGAAGATGCTTTAAAAAAAGTAAGACGTCAACTAGGTAAGTTGCAAGACACGATGTATGCTCATGGAAAATACTCGGTTTTAGTGTGTTTACAAGGTATGGATACGTCTGGTAAAGACAGTTTAATTCGTGAAGTGTTTAAAGATTTTAATGCCAGAGGTGTAGAGGTTATGAGTTTTAAAGTTCCTACAGAATTAGAGCTAAAACACGACTATTTATGGCGACACTATTTAAAGCTACCAGCACGTGGTAAATTTGGTGTTCATAACCGTACACATTACGAAAACGTTTTGGTAACACGCGTACACCCAGAATATATTTTAAACGAAAAACTACCTTTTGTAAAAAGCGTAGACGATGTTAACGATGCCTTTTGGGACAAACGCTTTGACCAAATCAATAATTTTGAAAAACACTTAGTAGAAAACGGTACCATTGTCTTTAAGTTTTTTATGAACCTGTCTAAAGAAGAACAACGCAAAAGACTATTACGTCGATTGGACAAGCAAGAAAAAAACTGGAAATTCTCTGCAGGCGACCTAAAAGAGCGTAAACTTTGGGATAAATACATGGACTGTTACGAAGATGCCATAAACAGATCTAGTAAAGATTATGCACCTTGGTATAACATTCCAGCAGACGATAAACCTACTGCAAGATTACTTGTAGCCACAATTTTACACGACACATTAAAAACATATACAGACATTAAAGAACCAGAATTGGACGCAAAAACCAAAGCCAATCTGCATTTATATAGAGAACAATTAAGTAACGAGTAACATAGCAATTAAAGTAGAAAACAATTATATAATTTACTATTTATATTTAACTTGTTAAATGTATAAGTCCTAAATCAATTCACAGAATTGATCGCCAAGGCGAAGAATAGATGAAGAAAAGCTCCGAAAATCAGGAGAACTTTGTTCGACGCGGAGTTTTCAATTCGGTTTCAGTTTGTAAAACTGAAAATTCCTTGGCTTGGATGTCGTTTTTTGGTTCGTTTTTTTGACAAGAAAAAAATGAACATTATATAAATAAAGCAATAATTTCAAGAGCCAATACACTTTTAGGTTTTTAATAACCATAAATTTTTAAAATAAATTTCACATCAATGAAACAACTAACATTACTTCTAACACTATTACTATCAATTAACGTCACTGCTCAAACAGACCAAGACGTTTTAAAAACCATTTACAGCCAATCCTTAACCAATGGAAAAGCCTATCAATGGTTAGACCATTTGTCAAACCAAATTGGTGGACGCTTATCAGGATCTGTAAATGCAGAAAAAGCAGTGCAATACACCAAATCCGAATTAGAAAAGTTGGGCGTAGACAAAGTGTGGCTCCAAGAAGTGATGGTGCCTAAGTGGGAACGTGGAGATAAAGAAGTGGGCTATTTTACAACCATAAACAACAAAATAGATGTTAATATTTGTGCATTAGGAGGCTCAATAGCAACAGCAGATTCAGGTTTGGAAGCTGCAGTAATAGAAGTTAAAAGCTTTGAAGAATTAGAAGCACTTGGTGACCAAGTAAAGGGTAAAATAGTCTTTTTTAATGGTGCCATGAATCCAGAATTAATCCACACTTTTGAAGCTTATGGAGGATGCTCTAAACAACGTTACGCAGGTGCTTACGAAGCTGGAAAACTAGGAGCAGTAGGTGTTATTGTTAGATCGTTAAACTTGCGTCAAGACGATTTACCACATACAGGAAGTATGAGTTATATGGATTTACCAAACGAGCAACGCATACCATCTGCAGCAATTAGTACCAATGATGCTAACAAACTATCTGAAGCTTTACAAAAAGACAATAATTTAACTTTTTACTTTAAACAAAACTGTCAACAATTTGAAGATGTATTATCGTATAATGTTATAGGCGAAATCAGAGGAAGTGAGTATCCTAACGAGTTTATGGTTGTTGGAGGACATCTAGATTCTTGGGATTTAGGAGATGGCTCACATGATGATGGAGCAGGAGTAGTACAATCTATGGATGTGCTTAGATTATTAAAAGAAAGCGGAATTAAACCTAAACGTACCATTCGTGTGGTATTATTTATGAACGAAGAAAATGGTCTTCGTGGCGGAAAAAAATATGCAGAAGAAGCTAAACGTAACAACGAAAACCATGTCTTTGCTTTAGAAAGCGATTCTGGTGGATTTACACCTCGTGGTTTTAGTTTTGATTGTAGCGACGCAGTATTAAATAAAGTGTTGGGTTGGGAGTCGTTATTTAAACCATATCTCATTCATTATTTCGAAAAAGGCTACAGTGGTGCAGATATTGGACCCTTAAAAAACGATAATATTGTGTTAGTAGGATTACGACCAGACTCGCAACGTTATTTTGACCATCACCATGCAGCTAACGACACGTTTGATGCTGTTAATAAACGCGAGCTAGAATTAGGCGCAGCAACCATGACTAGTTTGGTGTATTTGTTTGATAAATATGGAACTAATACGCTTCCAGAAGTTAAACAGTTTAAAGATTAGTTTAATTATGAAAAAAATACTTTTTATAGCCATACTGTTCACATCTATAACTGTAGCTCAATCAGATAATAAATTACCGTATTACGAGCTTCCCGAAGCATCAGACGCCTTTACAGCAGGTACAGTTGCAGCACGACAAGTGGATGCTTTAGGATTTAGATTTTACCATGCAACCGATGGGTTGACAGAAAAAGATTTAGCATATAAACCAACAGATTCTGTGAGAACAACTGCAGAAACGGTAGATCATATTTACGACCTATCAAAAATCATATTAAATTCAACATTAAAACAAGCCAATTCAAAAGAGAGTGCTAATCTAACTTTTAAGGACAAACGTGCTGCCACGTTAAATAATCTAAAACAAGCAGCAGATATTTTAAGAGCAAGCGAAGATATCTCGCAATTCAAAATCATTTTTGGAGAACGAGAGATTCCGTTTTGGAATAACATAAATGGACCAATAGCAGATGCCATTTGGCATTGTGGACAAATAGCCTCTTTTAGACGCGTAACAGGCAATCCGATAAATCCAAAAGTGAATCATTTTACTGGAACGGTTAAAAAAGAATAGTTTAAGACAAGTAAGGACTGACAACCCTAATTTAATTTGCCTTTAAAAATAATAATTGAATATTGTTATTTTTAAAAATTTGAAAACCATTGTCAATTTGAAACCCATTGTCACACTGAGCTTGTCGAAGTGTAATTATTAAATAAAATGAATAAACCCACCTTACATCAAATTCATCCTGTGTTACCAGTACAAAATGTGTTGGCAGCCTTATTTTTTTATACACAAAAATTAGGCTTTACTATTGCTTTTGCAGACGATCCTAAAAATCCAACCTATGCTGGAATACGTCGTGACCATATAGAAATTCATTTGCAGTGGCACGATGAGAAGGAATGGGATTTTAATGTCGATAGACCAATGCTTCGTATTGTGACACAATATGTAGATGCTTTATATAATGAATTTAAAGATAAAGACGTCTTTCACCCAGAAACAGTAGTTAAAGATACAGCATGGCAAACCCGAGAATTTGCGTTTTACGATTTATATAAAAACGGATTGACTTTTTATCAAAACAATTAATTAAATATTAAGAGCTTTTCTTTTTTAATATAGATGTTTTTAAGGTTGACAAATCCTCTTTTTTAATAGGTTTACTAATATAACCACTGACAAGTTTATTTTTTTTGGCTTTGCTTACATCTTTTTTGTCAATTGATGAACTGGTGATGTAAATAGAAATGCCTGTATTAAATTTATTAATCTTGTATTGCTTTAAAAACTGCCAACCATCCATAATAGGCATGTTTAGGTCTAGCAAAACCACGTCAGGTAATGGTTGGTCCTCTTCAGCAAGTTTTTTAAACTCATTTATAGCCTCTAATCCATTTTTAAATATGATATAGTTAGTTGAGAAATTAGTAATTTCTAGTAATTTTTTTATTGCAAATAAATAGATTGGGTCATCATCTATAATACAGGTTAGCTTAATCTCATCCATTTTTCAAATAAATTTTAAATGTTGATCCCTTTCCAATTTTACTTTCAACTTCTACCTTTCCACCAATAGCTTCTAATTGAATTTTAGTAATAAACAAACCAAGTCCTCTAGAGTTTTTATGCTTATGAAAAACTTTATACATCCCAAATAGATTATGTTTGTTTTTTTTCAAATCAATTCCAAGACCATTGTCATTAACACTTACAATAATAAATTTTTTATCTTTTATGGCTTTAATATTTATTTCCGGAATTATGTTCTGTTTTTTATATTTTATAGCATTAGTTAGAAGGTTATTTAAAATACTATCTAAATATGCAGGTAATGCTTTTACTTTAATATTCTTATTTATAGAGATGTTTACTTTTACATTATCGGCTAAGATTAAAGCGTTTAGGTTGCCTATTGCTTTTTCAACAGAATTAAATAGATTAAGAGATTTTAAATCAGATTTATTAATTTTATTAATAACAACTTGATTTAAATTTATAATCGTTTCATTTAAATTGCCGATCGCAGTTTCAAATAATGGATAATATTCGTCATTAACGACTTTTGGTACTTCTTCTTTTTTTAATTGCACTAACATCTCTAAATTACTAACGTGAGATCTTAAATTATGAGATACGATATGTGCAAAATTTAAAAGCCTTTCATTTTGTTTGGACGAAATGTCTAACAAACTTTTAATTTTTTTCTTACCTAGTTTAATTTTGGTAATATCACTAATATTAAAAATAAAATGAAGTGGTTTATTGTTGTAATTTTTAACAATTGTACAGGATAAAATACAGTAAACGGTTTTTCCTTTTTTGTGAATGAATCTTTTTTCTGCTTGAAAATGATCTAATTTACCTGCAAGCATTAAAGGTATTTCTTCATCACCAATATATTTATCTTTTGGATGAGTTAGATCTTTAAAACTAATGTTAAAAAATTCTTCATCTGTATAACCTAACATGTTACAAAGTGCATGGTTTACTTCTAACCAATCTCCTTCTAGGCTTACCAAAGCCATACCAGTTAGCGAGTTTTGAAAAATAGATCTAAACTGTTTTTCTTTTAGGGCTGTTTGTATTGCTATTAAAGTTTTTTCTGTTGTATCTTGAAAAACACCTTGTACACTTATACATTTTCCGTCTTTATGTTTAGGAAAACCAACAGATCTAACCCATTTTTCATTTCCTTTTGCAGTTACAATAATAAATTCGTCATCAAAACTTTCGCCTTTATTTATTGCGTTGTTAAATAATTCTGTAATACGATTTCTGTGGAGTCCTTCTTTATAAAAATTTAGACCCTTAGTTACATCAGGCACAAAAGAGGGACTTACTTCATGAATTCTCTTAGTGACATTACTCCAACTTAAAGTATTCGCTTCAATGTCAAAAGACCAAGAGCCAATAATTAGTGATTTTTCTAATGTTTCTAGAAAATCATTAACTTCATTTTTATTTAAGAGCATCAATCAACTATATAATATAAAAACCTATTTAGAAGTAATTAGAAATTCTTTTATAAAGGTAGTTACTAAATTTAATTGATGAAGATACAATTTTTTTAAAGATGAATTGTCAATATCATCGACAAACAGCTTTTTTGTTTTGTTTATTGAAATAAAACCTTACAATTTGTACAGATTAGTTTATAGAATTTAAATATTGATAATTAGAGGGTTATGTTTTGTTTGGTAGTGGATTTTACTTTTTTAGGTTTAAAATCTATCTCTACTTGATTTTTTAGAATATCCTCAAAAGTTTCACGTTGTCTAATTAAATGGGCTTCACCATTATAAACCAAAACTTCTGCAGGTCTGTAACGCGAATTGTAGTTGCTAGCCATACTGTAACAATAGGCACCAGCATTACTAAAAGCAAGAATATCGCCTTCATTTATTTCAGAAATACGTCTATTATTAGCAAAGGTGTCTGTTTCGCAAATGTAACCAACAACACTATAAAAACGCTCACGACCTTCTGGGTTAGAGAGGTTTCTAATGTCATGTTGCGAGCCATACAACATCGGTCTAATTAAATGATTAAATCCACTATCTACTTGTGCAAAAACAGTTGAGGTGGTTTGTTTTACCACATTAACATTCACTAAAAATTGCCCAGCTTCGCTCACTAAAAACTTACCAGGTTCAAAAGCTAAGGTTAATGGTTTACCATATTCTTTACAAAACTGGTTAAATCTTGTGCTTAATTTTTCACCTAATTCTTCTATATTAGTTTCAATATCTCCAGCTTTATAAGGAACTTTAAATCCAGAACCAAAATCTATAAATTCTAAATTTTTAAAGTGTTTAGCGGTTTCAAATAAAATTTCGCTAGCATATAAAAATACATCAATATCCAAAATATCACTTCCTGTGTGCATGTGGATACCGTTAATGTTCATTTTAGTATTTTCTACAATTCTAAGTATATGTGGTATTTGGTGTATAGAGATACCAAACTTACTATCAATATGTCCTACAGAAATATTAGTATTTCCACCTGCCATAACATGTGGATTTATTCTTATACAAACTGGTGTTTTAGGATGTTTGGTTCCAAATTGTTCTAAAATAGACAGGTTATCAATATTAATTTGGCAACCTAATTTAGCAACGGTTTCAATTTCTTCTAAAGACACACCATTAGGTGTAAAAATGATGCTTTCTGCATTAAATCCTGCAGCCAATCCCAATTGCACTTCTTGAATAGACACGGTATCCAAACCAGCACCAAGTTGTTTCATTAATTTTAAAACCGAAATATTAGACAAAGCTTTAACTGCATAATTAACTTTTAATTGGTTAACATCCTTAAAAGCAGCAGTAAGTCTGTTGTATTGTGTGGCAATACGTTCTGCATCGTAAACATAAACTGGGCTCCCAAAATCTTGTGCTATTTGTAATAATTGACTGTCTTGCATTATAATTTATTTTTGTCAAAGGTATCCGTTTTCGTCAATTTAAAAACTTAACTAATATAATATTACACATTTAAAACAATTTGTTAATTATTTAACAATTTAGTGTTTCAACAATTTATCATCGTTTTTCATAATTAATTATTAGGGTAAGTAAATGTGATTATTTACTTTTGTAGCTCTAAAATTTAAAGTTTTTCGCTTTCGCGGAAATAATATATAAATCCATTAATAAAGATGAATTTACACGAATATCAAGGAAAAGAATTATTAAGCAGCTTTGGCGTACGTATTCAGCGTGGTATTGTTGCACAAAATGCTGATGAAGCAGTTGCTGCAGCAAAAAAACTAACCGAAGACACAGGAACAGGATGGCACGTGATTAAAGCACAAGTGCATGCTGGTGGACGTGGTAAAGGTGGTGGAGTTAAGTTGGCTAAAAATTTAGATCAAGTTAAAGAGATTGCTGGTCAAATTATTGGTATGGACTTAGTAACTCCGCAAACGTCTGCAGAAGGTAAACGTGTACATCAAGTATTAGTTGCAGAGGATGTGTATTATCCTGGAGATTCTGAGCCAAACGAATTTTACATGTCTGTATTATTAAACAGAGGTAATGGACGTAATATGATTATGTATTCTACCGAAGGTGGAATGGATATAGAAACAGTTGCAGAAGAAACTCCTCATTTAATTTTTACAGAAGAAATTGATCCAGCAACAGGAATTTTACCTTTTCAAGCACGTCGTGTAGCCTTTAATTTAGGATTAAGCGGAATGGCTTTTAAAGAAATGACAAAATTTGTTACAGCATTATATACAGCTTACGATAAGTCGGACGCATCATTATTTGAAATTAACCCAGTGTTAAAAACTAGTGATGATAAGATTATGGCTGTAGATGCTAAAGTAACTATAGACGATAACGCTTTATACAGACATAAAGATTTAGCTGCATTACGTGATTTACGTGAAGAAAGCCCAATCGAGGTAGAAGCTGGTGAGTTAGGATTAAACTATGTGGACCTTGACGGTAACGTGGGTTGTATGGTAAATGGAGCAGGATTAGCTATGGCTACTATGGATTTAATTAAGCAAGCAGGTGGTGAGCCAGCTAACTTCTTAGATGTTGGTGGTACAGCAGATGCAGCACGTGTTGAAGCAGCTTTTAGAATTATTTTAAAAGATCCAGCTGTAAAAGCAATCTTAATTAATATTTTTGGTGGAATTGTACGTTGCGACCGTGTGGCACAAGGTGTAGTTGATGCTTATAAAAATATGGGAGACGCTATAAATGTACCAATCATTGTGCGTTTACAAGGAACAAATGCAGACATTGCTAAAGAATTAATTGACAATTCTGGATTAGATGTGATGAGTGCTACCGAGTTCCAAGAAGCTGCAGATAAAGTACAAGCTGTTTTAGCATAATACAATTATAAAGTCACTCTTAGCAAGTCAAAGAGTCTTATTATAAATAAAAAGAGCAACGTTAATCGTTGCTCTTTTTTTTAGGTTTATACGTTTTGGTGGTATCTATTTTTTTAGGTTTCGCTGTCGCGGAAAATTTGCCAGATGGACGTTCACCCTTTTTAGGCATTGGTCCACGTAAATGAATAACCAATCCATTTAAAAAATTACGTAAAATCTGATCACCACATTCTACATAGTTAGGATGATCCTCGCGTCTAAAAAATGCACTAAGTTCAGATTTTGTAATTCTAAAATCTACTAGTTTTAAAATCTCTATAATATCAGTATCACGCAATTTATGCGCTACCCTTAGTTTTTTAAATATGTCGTTATTTGTCATTATAACTAGTTGAAAATTAATTATTTACAAGGTTGTGTTTTAGTGAAAATCATTTGATTATTGATTAACAGCACTTAAAATCGATGTAAAACTAGTGATTTTTCGATAAGCTACGTGCTTTCAACGATTATAAATTATGTTTTATTCTTAACTTTATAATGTATTATTAATCCCTCGAGTTATGCCTAATAGAGTAGAAAAATTAAGTTTATTATCAGAGATGATAGCTTTTGCGAAAAGTGACGATAGTCTCAAAACTGTTGAGTATAACTTTTTGTTAGCTGTAGCTAAACAACTAGATGTGTCAAGAGAGGATTTTGATTATTTAATCAATCATCCTGTAAGTCGTGTGGTATTAAAATCACACAGCGAGCGTATCGTGCAATTTCATAGAATGGTATTATTGATGCATGTTGATCAAGAACGTTCTAAAGAAGAGTTAGCTAAACTATACAACTATGGTCTTAGAATGGGATTAAACCACGAATCTATTACTAAAGTATTATACTTAATGGAAGGTTTCCCAGATATGATGGTACCAGCAGAAGTATTGATTGATATTTTTAAGGTGCAGTATAATTAAACAAAACTTATTAATTCTATTTATTTCGTCAGTTCGAGTGATTCGACGTGGGAGAATTGTATCGAGAACTTCTAGAATTTTTTCATGCTTCAAAAATCACTCGAAGTGACGAAAGGTGTTTTTTGTTAAGTATTAGTAATAATAAACTTAACTTTTCAATTCTTCCAACTTCCCTTGATATACTTTAATTTCATCACGTAATTTAGCAGCAACTATAAAGTCTAATGCTTTAGCAGCTTCTTCCATAATTTTACGTTTTTCACGAATTTTTTGTTCTAACTCACCTTTAGATAAATACTCACTTTCTGGTTCTGCAGCTCGTGCAGCTTCCAACTCGTAACTATACGTACTCACCGAGTTTTTAGATAAAGCACTATCTAAACTTTTATTTAAAGCTTTAGGGACTAAGTTGTTTTTAGTATTGTAGGCAATTTGTTTTTGACGTCTGTATTCAGTTTCATCAATAGTTTTTTGCATACTATTGGTAATTTTATCTGCATACATAATGGCTTTACCATTAAGGTTTCTAGCAGCTCTACCTACCGTTTGGGTAAGCGAACGAGCCGAACGTAAAAACCCTTCTTTATCAGCATCTAAAATAGCAACTAAGGACACTTCTGGTAAATCCAATCCTTCACGAAGTAGGTTGACACCAACCAAGACATCATAAATCCCTTTACGTAAATCTTGCATGATTTGAACACGCTCCAAGGTGTCTACATCACTATGGATGTAATTGACGCGCACTTCAATTCTGCTTAGGTATTTAGTTAATTCTTCAGCCATACGTTTGGTTAAAGTAGTGACTAAAGTACGTTCGTCTTTTTCAACACGTTGCTGGATTTCTTCAATTAAATCATCTATCTGGTTTAAACTTGGTCTAACCTCTATAATGGGATCTAATAATCCTGTAGGACGTATCACTTGCTCGACATAAATACCATCTGTTTTTTGCAGCTCGTAATCTGCAGGAGTCGCAGATACGTAAATGACCTGATTTTGTAAGGCTTCAAACTCTTCAAACTTTAAGGGTCTGTTGTCCATTGCAGCAGGTAATCTAAAACCATATTCTACAAGGTTTTCTTTTCTACTTCGGTCACCACCATACATGGCATGTACTTGAGAAATAGTGACATGACTTTCATCAACAACCATTAAATAATCGTCTGGAAAATAATCTAATAAACAGAAAGGACGCGTTCCAGGTTCACGACCATCAAGGTAACGTGAGTAATTCTCTATCCCAGAACAATAGCCCAACTCACGAATCATTTCTAGGTCAAATTCGGTACGTTCTTTTAAGCGTTTAGCTTCTAGGTGCTTGCCTATGTCCTTAAAATAGTCGTATTGCTTAACTAAATCGTCTTGAATATTTTTTATAGCACCTTGCAGTATATCTGGTGAAGTCACAAACATATTAGCAGGATAGATAGTCAGTCGGTCGTATTTTTCAACTACCTCGTTAGTTTGAATATTAAAGGCTTCTATCTCTTCAATGTCATCACCAAAAAAGTGAATTCTAAACGCATCATCTGCATAACTCGGAAAAATATCTACCGTATCACCTTTTATCCTAAAATTACCATGTCTAAAATCGGCTTCGGTACGTGAATACAGACTTTGTACTAATTGGTGTAATAATTTGGTACGCGAGATATGTTGGTCTACTTCAAGGGTAATTACATTTTTCTGAAACTCTACAGGATTACCAATACCATACAAACAAGAAACAGAAGCAACTACTAGCACATCACGACGTCCAGAGAGTAGAGAAGAGGTTGTACTTAAACGCATTTTCTCAATTTCTTCGTTAATGGATAGGTCTTTTTCTATATAGACTCCAGAGGTTGGTATATAAGCTTCAGGTTGGTAATAATCGTAGTAGGACACAAAATACTCTACCGCATTATCCGGAAAAAACTGTTTAAATTCAGAATACAACTGAGCAGCTAAGGTTTTGTTATGTGCTAAAACCAAGGTTGGTTTTTGCACCTCCTCAATCACATTAGCAACTGTAAACGTTTTACCAGAACCAGTCACACCTAATAGGGTTTGGTATTTTTCTTGACCATTTAAACCATTTACCAATTGCTTGATCGCTTCTGGTTGGTCTCCTGTGGGACTAAAATCTGATTTTATTTTGAATTTCATATAACTGATATTCCTGTTTAAACAGAAAAATTATAATAAGACTTGTGAATTATAATTGCATGCTAAATTAATGAATATTCGGCAGTATTTTATTTAAAGTAAGGTTAAAGCATTTTAAGTTATTGTTTTGAAACTTCAACTTTATCTTGCTTAATAGTTCTTGTCTAAGTTAGACAAAGGAAATTAACCACAAAAATATTAGTTTAGATACTCATGGGTTTTAAATACACACGCACAAACACAATGTAAATTGCAGCATACTATATCTATTTGATGAGATAATGTTTCTGACTTGAGCGTATAAATAATAGAAAATCAATTAATATAGAAGTTTAGACAGATAGAATTTTATTTTTTATAGTTATTAAGATGCAATGCTGTTTATCGATTTCTAGTTGTTATATAAGGATGTTGTGCAACGGATTTATATTTTCTTAATAATCCAATTCGATATTTTTTCAATTCGGAATATTATAATTAGTGTCAAAATCGTTTTTAGAATATAATTCGCAATCGCAAAATCAGGTAATTCAATTTCTTCATTTCCACTCAGTATCGAAATAAATATAGAGCAGTATTCAATTAAGTCAGGAATTAGATAAATTAATTTCGCCAACCAAATAATTCCGACTGTCAATAGAATCACTTTTGTCAGTGATTCAGCGTTCAGTTCCGTTTTTATTTCAATGTCTGTTTTTATTAGTTTGTTAGAAATCCAATCGGCTTTTAGAAATAGAAAAAGGGAAACAGCAATATTCGCAATAGTCAAAAAGATTCCAGTAATATAGAATTTTTCAATCGGTTCATTCAATAGCTCATCAAATCTTGATAAACTAGCAACATTAAAGACTGAAAAGAAATATGAACCAAAATGGTCAAAAATTTTCGTGAATAAAAATAGTCCAGCTATTCTAATTGTTAGAGCTGTTAAAATTCGGTTTGTCATTAACTTTCGGTTTTGGTCATATGTTGCACAACGTGTTTGTATATGGTTTGTTGCGTGGTTTAGTACGTAATTTAGCAAATAAAAACCGAATAGAAAATCCGCGAGGATTTTCGTAAGTAGGCTAGAACTAGCAATAAATTATATACGTTGTTAGCTACAGTGATTATGCATAATGTTTAATTCCGAATGACTTTTCTGTCTCTTAAATTATATTTATCTCCACTTTTCAAAAAATAGAATAATTGGTTTTTATTTGGAAGTTCTTTTTGAGTTTCCTCATCGAATGGATTATGTTCAATTGACCAGAACGATTTGTCATAGATAATAACATAACTTTCTCCAATAACTTCCAGAATATCTCCTTTGACCACAATAGCAGTACTCTCATCAATTCCGATACCCAAAAGTTCAGGTTTTTTCTCTAGGATTGTAAACATATCAAACTGTCTATTTCGGCTTAACACGTGTTGGTCAATAACAATATTTGAAATAAATCCGAATCCAATTTCGTGGTCTCCCATCATTATTTGATTGTTTTTCGTATCTCCTCTTGCTAAATAGGAACCTTGTATAGTTGCGCCTGCTGACGAACCTGCAATTACGCCACCTCTGTCCAATAATTTTAATAGTTCCTTATGTACTTTGGTATTTAAATAACTATCTGCAATTCTCCAATGTCTACCACCTGTAAAATAAATACCTGTAGCTTCTTTAATCGGTTTAACAAAATCATCTGTATTTACCTCAATAGAATCATTTGTATGTAGAACCGTAAAATTAGGTATTCCATATTCTTTGAAATTTCTTTTTAATAACAATGTATCTATTTCATTGTTCCTCACAAACGCTGTTGGTATAACTACTATTTTCGCAGAATCTCCGCCAGCCAGTTTCCGAAATTCTTTCATAATATTAGTGTGTCCAATATCTCCACCACCAATCGCTATAAGTGTTCCATTTTCATTTCCTGTAGTTATTTTATTTTCCTGTGCTATACTTACAATAGGTAAGAGTAGTGTGATAAAAAATACGAATGATATTTTCAACATTTGTGGTTTTTAATTATTCTACGTTAGTTTTTGGGTCATTGTAGCTAACGTTTGGTATATGCGGAGGGCGACCGTTTAGGGAGCATTATCGCATATACATTGTTGTGCTTTCGTTATTTGTTTATTGCATTTTGCAACTCGTTTCTGATTTGTTTTATTTGAGGGATACTTCTTCTTAAACGAGGTACATATCTATTATAAACCTGTTGGTAACTATAGATTACGTTATGCCTGTACTCTTGACTGTTCACGAAGTAATCTTGTAATTCTTGACTGCTGTTTTCTTTTGTTATTCTTTTGTTTATCCATTCAGGATACCAACTATAATTATCTTTATAGTTTATGACTATTAATCTTTGGCTTTCAGAAATTGTTTGTTCTATTCTAATGAACCACTCTAAGGACTCATACATTTCTATCACTTTCAACGATAAACTGTCATTAACAGAGATGGTTCTCAGACGTTCAACTCCTGATTTATTTAGGACAGTATTTGGACTACTAGCGATTATTCTAGATAAACCATCATCCAATAAATCCACCGTTCTGGAATCTGAAACAACATTATCGAAAACAGACTTTATAGATTCATACATATTCAAATTTTCCGAAAGTTCATCTATATCATTATCTAGTTCAAAAATAATTTGGTTGTAGATTTCTCGAATTTCTTTTTGCACTTTTCGATTTTCATTCCAATTATTGACTTGTAATGCCAACAAGATTCCTATCATGACGAGAATGACCTCCCCAATAGCGTATTTTAAGTAATTGCCTGTTTTACCCTCTGAAAATAGTTTTTGGCGAATTTTACGGAAAAATTTTATCATTGGTTATGTTTGTTGGTCATAATGAAGCACAACGTGTTTGTGTAAGGATAGTTGCGTGTTCAAGCAACTAACTTACTAAAAATGAACCGAACCATTGGAAATTCCGTAGGAATTTCCAAGTAGGCAAGTCATAAGCAATTATTTTTACACGTTGTTGTAAAACGTTTTTATTTATATAATTCAGCAATAACGTCTTTTGTCAGTACAAGATTGGAATTTGGTAAATAAACAAAATCAGGTCCATAGCTGTTTCCAATTCCCAAAACACCATATTCAGGATTGAATAATATTGGTCCAGTTCCATCATCATATGGCTCTTTCAATCCATAATTTGTGAACGCAGATTTATGTATTTCGTTATTCAGATATTCCGTTCTATTTGAGGGAATAAATTGGTCAAAGACAAAAACCAATTGTTTAGACACTTTATCATAAGAAAACTCCATGTTCCTTTCTTCATTTTTCAGATTTCTATATGAGTATTTAGTTACTGTGTCATTTTCCGAAATAACCAATTCATATTCCATTATTGGCTTTGCGATTTCTGTGTGAAAAACATAAAGAGTTCTATTTTCAGATATCGGTTCAGTCTGTTTTTTCGAGTCGGAACAACTCAATAAAATCAGCAAAGGAATAAATATGTAAAGTGCTTTTTTCAAATGTTTTACAACGTTGTTGTGTATGGTTAGTTGCGTGGTTAAGCAACTAAGTTAGTAAACAAAAACGAGCGCGAGAAAATTCCGAAGGAATTTTCCAAATAAGCACTTGACAAAGCAATTAATTATACACCTTGTTGTAGCACGTTATTTTTCAGTTCGATTTCCTTTTGAATCTATATAATACCAACTATTTGACAAGAACATTTTCCGTCCGTTCGATGTTTTAGTCGTACAAGAATCAGAAACTTGTGCTTTACCCATAAAAAATGGATGTGCACATTTAAACTTCGGTTCAATAATTATTTCTCCGTCTTTGTTAGCATATCCATACAGTTTGTTTTTTATAATTCTAAAGAGCTCGTTTTCGACATAATCAGGTCCGTTGTCATATTTTGCTACTTCAAATAAGTGTTCCGCTTTATTGTTGATTCCGATTATTTTTCCAGTTCCTTTTTCGATTACCATTCCAAAATTCCGAATAGTGTCCGTGTAGCAATAATAATATTTCCCAATTGGAATTATTGTGTCTCCTTTTAAATTCAGATAACCAGAAGGAACTCCGATTTCGTCAAATTCTCCTTCGTGATATTTAATCAAATAGTTTTCCTTTTTCGAGCTACAAGCTGAAATCAGAACTGTGATTATTATTCCGAAGATGAGTTTTTTCATAATGTGCTACAACGTTTATGTATATGAAATGTTGCGTGTTTGTGAGCGAGGATTTTCCGAAGGAAAATCAGAAGCTAACAAACAAGCAACAAACTTTGATTTAGCTAAAACTAGCAATTTTTTATATACTTTGTTGTGTGTAGTTTTTTATTTTAATCAAATTCCGTTTTGTGGAATTCCAATAGTTTATCCGTGAAAATATTTATTTCTTTTTTCTCTTTTAGTTTAAAATCCGCAAACAAAATCAGTCCGAAAACAATAAACACAATCGGCAAAATCCAATTTCCTTTAATCAGCGAAATTATTGAAATCAGAATTCCGAGTCCGAGTAAGATTTTCGCTAAAATATTCATTGGTGACTTAAAGTCAAATTTCAAATCGTAATTCCCTGTGTCATTTACAATTCCGATTAGTCTGTGATTGTTCGGGAAACGATTCCGCATTAATTCAAACTTTTCAGTTCCGATATATCCATTATAGAATCCGTTCACAATTAACTTGTTTAGAATCCTTAAATTTTTATCACTTTTGGTTATCGTTTGTCTCATTCCTCAAATTACACACAACGTGTTCGTGTAAGGATAGTTGCGTGTTTCAGCAACTAACTTACTAAAAATGAACCGAACCTTTGGAAATTCCGCAGGAATTTCCAAGTAGGCAAGTCCCAAGCAATTATTTTTACACGTTGTTGTACGCTGTGATTTATTCAATACTTTCTTTTACGTGAATTTTCTTTTCAAAATAAATTTTATGTCCAATTATGCTGTCAATTTTTTGTCCACTTTCGTCTGTAAATGGTCCAATTGCGTATTGCTGATAATAACCTCTTAAGTTTTTGTCTCCAACTGAATCAAAGTAAAGTCCAATAACTGCTAACTTATTAAAATCAGCATTTTCAAACCATTTTTGGTTAATTGAATCAATCGATAAGTCATTAAATTCAGCAAGTTGGACTTCTTTTTCGTTTGAAAAGTCATAATTAAAATTCAACGTGTCTTTTCCGATAAAAGCTCTTACGTTAGATGGTTGATCTCTAATTACAGAAGAGAACACTTCCACATATCCTCTAATCGGTTCGTTTAATTTTATGGTATCTCGATTAAAGAATATTACATCGTAAATTGTATTTCGAAAAGGAATTGTGTCGTTTATAAATTCAGCTTGTTTATAGATTGAATCTTGGATTCTCCAAGCAATTGTATCTCCTTCTTTATTCAGGTTCCATGCTCGATTTGCTAATGATTTTCCGTTTATTGTGAACCACTCTCGAATTTCACGTAAGTCAGATTCTCGGTCATACAATTCCCAATTTCCGATTTTTTGATTTTCCTTGTATTGTTTTCCTTTCTTAAATAAAATTCCATTATCGTAGAAATAGTAAACACTATCAAAGTCCGCTAAATGAACAGTTTTTTTGAAAACTACTTTTGGGTTGTTCGGATAATATTCTATTGTTTCATTCCGCTTTATTTCAGCCGAATTTTGTTTACAAGCTATAATTGTAAAAGTTAGAATGAATATTATAAGTAGGTTTTTCATCATTGCGTACAACTAGTTATATGACAACTAATATATGTTTTTTTGGGTTTATTTTTCCGGTTATAACAACTTTTATGATGTTTTAACTCGAAACTTTTTCTATAAATAAATTTATCTAACCAAACTAAAATGTCCACGATAGGTTTGTCCATTTGGTCTGGTAACAACGTACCAATAGTCGTTTGTTGGTAACGGATTACCATGAAGTGTCCCATTCCAACCCTCGGTCTCTGGGTTAATTTGATGTAAGAATTTACCAAATCTATCAAATATTTTAATGTCTAAAGTCGCATTAAATTGGGCAGTCATTCCTTTTGGTTTCCAATGTTGGTTATACAAATCACCATTTGGTGTAAAATATTGTGGAAATCCTAAAATAGCAATGGTTTGTTCTGTTTGTCCGCAACCCTCCAAATCTCTGACAAAAACGGTATGTAGTCCTGGTGCTACGTTAGTAAATATATGTGAAGGTTGAAAACTAGTATTGTCCAATGCATATTCTACTTCTAAAGTATTGGAGACGTTAACAGTTACCGTATTGTTTGTTGTTAGTTCTGTAAAATCTATACTATCTATTATTGGTGCTTCAATTGGGACGACAGTAATGTCTCTGGTATTAGAGCAACCATTTGGGTCTGTAATAATAACCGTGTAGGTTCCAATTTCATTTATTTCTATAAAAGACGTGTTAACACCTGTATCTGTTCCGTTATGTAACCATTGGTAGTAATAGTTACTTGGCGAATCGTTTAATACGCCACCATACAGAGTTATGGTTTCTGGGTAGTCGTTTAAGCAATACTCGATAGTTTCATCTTCTAAAATGTCTGGTGTATATAACACGTTTAAATTAACTTCGGTAATGGCGTAACAATCAGAACTATTGGTGGTGACTTGTGCAATAATGGTTTGTAGATTGGCTTCTGTAGATTCAAAAATTGTTGGCAACGGATTGCTTTCCGCGAAAGCGTCCTCTTCATTTAGATAATAATGGATATCTGCATTATTAGGGACTAATAGTTCTATTTGCGTGGTGATTTGATCTAAATCAAAGAGGGTATAACCATCAATTGGATTGTTGTCACAAGCTTCTAAATTATAGACAGGTAAAGTGTTATTAGAAATTTGTAAGGTGATTTCTGAACTAGTCGTACAGCCAGTTTGATTACTCTCTATAAGTGCAAACACCGTTTGATTAATAGAGGTGTTTTGAAAATTTTCTGGAGTTGAAATTGCGTTTTGTTGCTGCTCTGCATCTGATTGTGATTGAAAAAAACCAACAATGGACAGATTAGGATCTCCAGAAGTGATGTCTAAATCAGCATTAAAAAGATTAAATTGGGTAAACCCATCTTGGTCTATATCGCAAGCTATTAACGTGGTATTTGGTGTTGTAAAAGCTGTGAATTCTTCTATAATAATGTCGCCATAACTAATGCAACCGTCTGCTAAAGTAACTTCTACATTATAGGTTCCTGGAGAATCCACCTCTAAAATTGGATTGATTTCTGTAGGTAATAACACTCCGTTTTCAAACCATGCATAGCTATTGTTTCCTGCCTGTGTGGCATCTAGTTGAATTGTGTCGTTTGGACACAATGCGTTATTAGTGCTTTCTAATAAATTTGGTCCTAAATCTGTAGTAAACTTAAAACTTCCTGCTTCTAAAAATACTGCAGAATCGTAACGGTAATTAAACTCGTCTGCAATAACAAGTTTTACCTCGTATGTTGCGTTAGGTGTAGTGTTTGCTACAGCAGACAAAACTTTTGTTTGTCCGTTAAAGTTAATTGGAGCTGTATTGTCATTCCAACTTTCAAAATAAAACTCGTTTTCTTCTTGACAACCTCCTGGTATTTCTGGGTGAACAGTGGTGACTTTTACAGGAGTTTGTGTGTTGGGTACTAGTGCAATATTTTCATATTGTTGTTGCCCGCTTTCGCGAATTAAAAAACCGAATAAATCTGAATATTGACAGGTATTTGGATTACCTTCTTGGTATTCTTCTGAAGCAAAAATATAATTGAAACTAATTTGTGTAGCAGTAGAAGTAAACTGAAACTCGATTATAGTGGCATTAAGCGTATTACTTTCGTTTAAAATAGATTCTAAATCTTGGTCTCCATCCCAATTTGGTGCATCGTCGTCACTTAAAGACGAGTTGGGACCATTGACATTAGTCAATCTTCCTGTACTTAAAACCACACCACTTTGAAACGGAAACGTGGTTCCTGATGCATCAAAATAGCCATAACTTTGGTCTGCACCACCAAAATTTCCACCAACAACATTAGTAACTTGTACATTGGTTATACAGTTACTGTCAATTAAAATATCTTCTATAAGTTGTTGTGGTGTGTAGGTCTGTGAGTCGGTAACAACATTTTGTGCAGAAACTACAGCAGAATAAAGAAAAAGAAAAAGAAAAATAATAAATACTTTATGCATACCAATTTTTATGGGTTGCAAAGGTAAAGAACAAATCTATTTTAATTCAATAAATTAGTGTTAAAGCTTAAGTGTAAAATGCCCTTTAATCTGGAATTCTACAGTCCCTTTTTTTACATCTGCAACATACCAATAATCGTTTGCTGGCATAAGGTTACCATTGTATCTTCCATCCCATCCTTGAGAGGTGTGCGTTAATGTTTTTAGCAATTTACCATAACGATCATAGATGTTTACAATAGTACCTGTTAATTGGTTAACACCTGTAATATGCCATGTATCAAAATAACCATCTCCATTTGGTGTTACAAACTTTGGAACATCAATAATAACCACTTCTTTAGACGTAGAATTACAACCGTTTAAATCTATAACCGTAATGATGTGTGGACCAATAGGTACATTATAAAAAACGTTAGATTCTTGTGGTTCTTCATCATCAAACTGATACAAGTAATCGCCAATTCCAGAGATTTCAACAGTGATATTATTAGGGTCTGAAAAATCTACTGTTTCAGTAAATTCAATAGTTGCAGCTTCAGATTCTGAAACCGTAAACGTCGTAGAGTTTGTACAACCAAATTGTGTTGTAACAGTTACAGAGTAGGTACCTACTTCTGTAATTTCTATATAACTATTAGTACTATTTGTTGACCATGAATAGCTATCTGTTGGTACGTTTGTTTCTGCAGAGACTAATAATGGTAAATTATCTAAACATAACACTTGATTAGGAATGTCTAATTCTGGTTTTCTGTTTACAATAGTTGCAAAGCTAGTTGTGTTATAACAGCCTGTAGTATTGTTTTCTAATCTAGCATAGTAAGTTGTGTTATCCTCAGAATTGACACTTAAATTAGTTAATACATTGGTGTTATTATCAGCATCATTTTGTGAGGTGAAATACGTTACTGTATAATTTGATCCGCTTTGACCATTTAAAATTGTAGCAGTTTGTTGCGCTAAATTAAAACTTGTAATACCATCAAAATCGTCATCACAAGCTTGTAAGTCTTGGGTAGTTTCAATAGTTGGAGTAGGATGAGCAGCTAAAACAAAAGACTCGATATTAAAACAAGCACTACCAGTATAATTGGCTCTTAGAAAAATGGTATGATTACCTATAGTATAATTATAATTAGTATCTAACGGATTTTGTTGTGCATCTGCATCTGCTTGTGAAGCGTAAAAAGTCGTTTCAATAGATTGAGTGGTATCTATTAAGTCTATTAATGCATCGTTTAAATTGTATGTAAAACTTGGGTCTTCACAAATGTTAATGGTTACATTCTCATTGATAATTGGTGGGACTTCTACGATTAATTCTAAAGGAATTTCAGCATAACAATTAGACACTGTATTTAAAACTTTAATAAAAACAGTCTGTGGATTAGACGTATTTGTAAAATTATAAGGATCTGAAATTTGGTTTATACCTTGCTCCAAATCTGAAGATGAGGTATAATATTGCACTTCTGTATTGTCTTGTCTTACAGATAAGACTTCAAATTCTGAAACCGTTAAATCAAAAGTTGTAAAACCATCTGTATTGTCATCACAAGCTTGTAATGCACTTGCAGCATTGGTTTCTGGAACAGCAATAATATTAAATTCAAAAGTAGCTATAGATTTACAAAAGGTTCCGTTGTCAATAGTTACAAAGACTTGTTGTGGATTAACCGTATTGGTAAAACTATCTGGTAATGCATTGGTTTGTGCTTCTGCATCTTCTACAGTTAAATGGTAAGTAATACTTAATGTGTCTGGTGATCCTTGACTGATTTCAGCAGAAATCTGAGTTAAATCGAAGGTGTCAAATCCATCATTACTAACATCGTCACACACAAAAACATCTGTTGGTGCGTTGTAAATGGGGTTAGAACCAACTTCTATTTGAAAAGAAGATGTGCCAAAACAATTTGCGTCTGTAAAGTTTTGTACACGAACATAGATAGTTTGTGGGTGGCTGGTGTTTTCAAAAACAGCATTTTTATCTATTGGGTTATTCCCTGAATCTGCATCTATTTGAGACGTAAAATACAATACTTCTTTACCTGTTTGACCATTTAATATTTCGTCATCTTTTTCAGAAAAAATAAATTCTCCAACTTGGTTTCCATCTGTTTCACAACTTATTAGTGTGCTTATGGTATCAAAAACAGGCAATGTATTTACGTAAATGGTTATGGGTTCTATTGAAAAACAACCAGTGGTGGTATTTTCAATTCTGCAAAATACCATCTGTGTATTTGCATTGTAGTTTGCTTCGTTAGCTATAGGATTAGTACTAGTTTCTGCATCTACCTGTGAGGTGTGAAATGTAAATGTTCTGTTGGTGGTGTCTGTTACCATCTCTGAAATAGCAGCAGTTAAATCTATTATAGAAAATCCATCTTGGTCATCGTCACAAATTACAATGTCATTAGGAGTTGTTGTTTCTGGAGCAGGTAAAACCTCGATAGTTAATGCTGATGTAGCGCTACATCCATTATTATTTTGTACTCGTACATAAACCGTCAATGGATTATTGGTATTGTCATAAAAAGGAGGCAGAGCGTTTGTGTTGTTATCTGCATCTGTTTGTGTTTCAAAATAAGTTACAGTCGCATTTGCAATTCCTGTTGAAACATAATCGTCAAACGATGACAAATCGATACTTGTAAATCCATCATTATCTATATCGCAATAATTTTGAGTGGTTAGAGTTTGAATTTCAAAACCATCATTTATAATTAATTGTATTGAGGAGTTGTAAGAACAAGAAGGACTATTTAACGTTATAAATAAGGTTTTTGGTGCATTATTAACTGTATAAGGCACATTTTGATCTATTGGATTAATATTGGCCAATTGATCTGTTTCAGTCTCGTAAAAGTCTACAGTAACATCTTCTAAATCATTGATAATCATTATGGCAACTTGTAACAAGTCAAAATCAACAATACCGTCATTAGAAGCATCATCACACTGATAATAATCTGTTATTTCTGTTGCAGATTCTAGTAACATAGTATGTAGCTCTAACGGAACTATAGATGCACATCCTGTAGAATTATCTTCAACTCTAATAAATACTATTTGGACAAAGTCGTCTGTATTAGGAAAATTTGTTGGATTAGCAATAGCATTTAAACCATTGTTTGCGTCCTCTTGAGTTTCATGATAAGTAACAGTTACATTGGTCAGTCCTTGTAGGACATCATCATTATTTTCGGTTAAATCAAAAGTGTCAAAACCATCACCATCTTGATCGCAGGCATCTAACTGTTGCGATTCAGGATTTATTGGAGGATTATCATTTACTTCAATATCTAAAGTAGTAGTTGTGCTACAACCTGAGGTTATATCTACTACACTAACATATAGCGTTTCATTATTACTTGCTGGAGAATATGGCGAATCAATAGGGTTTGCACCAGCTTCTGCATCTGTCTGATTGTAGTGGTAGTTTATATTGTAATTTGGATTGCTATTAGAAATTTCTTCATCCTTATCTGTAAGGTTAACCGTTGTGCCACCATCAGAACATACTATAAGAGGTGTAGGATTTGTAATTGTTGGAAACGGGTTTATTATTAAGTTGAAAGTTCCGATATAGATACAACCTGAAGCTGTGTCTTGAGCATTATAATATATTGGTTGTACAGGTGAATTACTGGTTATAGTGACAAAAGAATTTTGATCATTTTCTGCAGCAGATTGAGAGCCATGATAAGTAATAGAGTAAGTTGCAGGAGGCAAAGCTGCTACAATTTCATTAGATTTTGTACTTAAATCAAAGGTTTCTTGACCATCGTTTGACGAGTCATCACAAACTTCGATATCTGAAATGGTTGGACCAGTTTGTATGGTGTTTAATGTTACATTAACAGAATCTTCAAAAGTACAAGTGTCATTATTTAAAGGTACAGTAACTTGAACCGTATAAGTTCCGTCAGAATTAACCAATAAAGAGCTACTAGTTTCACCATTGATAGGAGAATTATTTAGAAACCAAGCATATGTAGCTTGTGGGTTATAAGTATTAGCATTTAATGTTACAGAATTATCACACGTAGTTATATCTTCTCCTAAATCGACACTATCAGTGAAACTGTTTCCTTCTATAAAAACAGCAGTATCAAAATTTCTGTCAGTTTGGTCTGCAACAATTAATTTAATATTGTATTGTACGTTAGGAGTAATGTTAGCAGATGCAGATAATACTGTTGTACGTCCATTAAAATTGGTATCTCCAAGGTTGTATCCTTCAAAGTATTGGTTGTTTTCTGCTGGACAGAAACCCACAATTTCATCATGGATGGTATTGGTGTTTACTGGTGTGTTAGTACCAGGTACCATAGCAATATTTTGATATGGATTACCACTACCAGCTTCACGAATTAAAAATGCAAAACCATCTGAATATAAACATGGGTATTCTGCAAAGTATTCTTCAGATGCTAAGATGTAGTTAAATTGTACTGTACTTGATGTAGATATAAAATCAAACTCTATTGAAGTAGCATTTAGTGTATTTGTTATCCCTAAAGCAGCTTCTAAATCTGGATCTGTTGTCCAATTAGGAGTTCCTTCATTTAAAGGATTAGTATTTTGTACGTTTCCAGCAGAATTAGCACTACCAGTTGATAACATGATACCATTTTCAAACGGAAAATTAGAGCCAGCTCTTTCAAAATAACCAAAACTAGAAAACCCATCAACGGTTCCGTTTATAGCAGAGTTAATATTAGTAACTTCAACACAACCTTGTACTAAATTATTCTCGACAAGTTCTTGAGCCGTAAATGAATCGTTTACAGTGATTTGTTGTGCGTAACTTATTGTAGATAGTAGTATAAATACTATATAAATTGAGGGGTTGAGGTTAATTCTCATTAGGTTATTTAACTTTAAAAATCACGATAAAAAACATATATTATCGTTGAAAGGACAATATTACGCAATATATCGATTAAATGCAAAAATAATCGATAAAATGTTTAATTAAGATATTGTCTTTTAATAGTTTACGTAAATCCAACCCGTTTGGATTTTAAAATTGGGATCTTTTAAATTAAGAAGATAATAGTATGTACCTACAGGAACTATCTTTCCTTGGTTTGTCAGTCCTTGATTTATTTGACCATACCATTTGTTGTTATCGTCACCTTTAAAGATTAAAGTGCCATAACGGTTATAAATTAGTAATTCATGATTTTCAAAAACAGAATATAAACCTTGAATATTGAAAAAATCATTAATGCTATCTTCATTTGGAGAAAAACCTTCTGGAATAATAGGAGGACAGTTTTCGGTAAGTAAGCCAAACACAAAAATATCAAAGCAAATATCAGTTTCTGCAGTTATATAAAGGGTTTGAGGTGTTTCGTTTGAAAAATAATCCGTAGGATTAGGGATGCTATTATCAGTTACAATAGCATCTAAAGATTCAAAAAAAGTGAAGCTTAGATACTCATTTTGATCGATTTGGTTTAACACTTTGGATAGGTCAAAAGTCGCTTTATTAAATCCTTCATCACATGCTGTAATAGGCTGTAATTGTATGGTTTCTGGAAGTGGAATGAGTTCTATCAACTCAAACGTTTCATTATTTACCTCGTTGGTTTCTGTTATAATTCCAGTGTTTGATCCATCATTATCGACTTCAATTTCAATAATAAAACTATCAGGAATTGAGCTTGGAATGGTAATACTAATCTGATTATTTTCTGAGCCACCAATTGGTATATCGCTATTAGTAACACTTTGCGCGATTAGCACATCATCTATAAAAAAAGCAATTGGTGTATTAGCTGGTAAAGTAGCTGTGCTATTGTTGTTAAAAACAGTGTAATCTAGCTCTACTTCTCTGTTTGTACATACTACATTGTAATTGTTTAAAACAATAGTGGCATCTGGTAATTGACTATTTAAAACGGTTATAATGTTATTAATAATAATTAAATCTGCTCTAAATACACCGTTACTATCTAAAGCTCCTGTTGTTAAGTTTATGGTCACCTGAGTATCGCCAATTTGAATATTATTTTCAATATTATAGACATCTAAATCGGCATTATAAAAATTGGTTGCATTAGTAAAACTATTGGTGCCATTAAAGGCATTATCTGGTAAATTTAAAGGTGGATTGGATAAGATATTTCCGTTAATAGATAAAGATTCTCCGAAGTTTAAAGCGTTATCACCTTCCCAAGCTAGGAATCCGATTTTAGCATTATCATTGTCTAAAACGTTAACGTTTTCAAGTATAATGGTTTTATTTTGAACAGCAGAATTTATGATTTCTAAGCCTAAAAATAAGTTAACTTGATTTAAAGGTAACGTATCGTCTTGATATATAACATATAAACTCCAACCAGCATAATTGGTTCTGTTATTGCAATATCCAGGTGTATTAGCCAATACATCTGAGATGTCTAAATCTTCAAAAATATACACACCATCACCTTCTGTAATAATTTGATTGGTGACTTCTGCATAGCTAGCAAAATATGTAAGTTGCCCATTAAAACCAGCATTATATTCTACTGTAAACGTATCTTCTGCTGTAATAGGAGTAGCGTTAAAAGTTACTTCTGTATCTCCTGGTCCAGAGCCTGACCAGAACAAATAAGCAGATACCACTGTAGCGTTAGTTGGTAAGGTTAATGTTGCTTGAGACGATGGTAATGTTTCACAAAAGGATTGCGACAAATTGTTCTCTGCTTGATTTAGCGTATTACCAATTGCTAAATAGTCATAGCGACCATTAAATTGTTGAAACAGTGTAATGTCTTGTGCATTGACTTTAAAAAAGCAGAATATTACAATTAATAAAGCAAAACATTGACGTTTCATTTAGACTAGGTTTTGCTTAAAAATACAAATTACTATCGTTTTAAGGTGAAATGACTTTTGTAAATCCTACCATCTTGTAGTTTTACAGAAAACCAGTAATCATTGGTTGGCATTGGCAATCCGTTAAACGTACCATCCCATCCAGGACTTGAAGGCGTAAATTCTTTTAATAATTTACCATATCTGTCAAATATTTGGATGACGGAATTTGGTTGAAATTGGGTTGACACTCCATACACTTGCCAATAATCGTTTTGACCATCGTTGTTTGGAGTAAAATATAGCGGAAAACCGATAACTGAAAATAATTGATCTACAGCACCACAATTATTTTTTATGTCTCTAACGTTTACCGAGTAAATACCAGGTTTAACAAATGTAAATATATTGCTAGTTTGAAATCCTGTAGTTATACCTTCTGCATCAATGAGTTCAAATTGATATTCACCTTCACCAGAAACAATTACTGTAACCAGATTGTTGGTTAAACTTCCATCTATCACTTGAATATCTTCAATAGTCGCAATATTTGAAGGTTCTACAACTATCGTTTTAGTTTTAGAGCAGCCTTCTACTGTGGTTGCTGTAACAGTATAAGTTCCTATAGAATTCACTTCAATGGTTGCAGTAGTTTCACCAGTAGACCAACTGTAATAATAGTTGTTGTTTATTGGGTTAGATGCAGTTAATTCTATAGTTGTAGGAAACTCATTTAAACAATAAATTAGTGTTTCATCATTAGATAAATCTGGTAATGGGTTAATGGTTAATAACACTTCATTAATTCCGTAACACGCATTATCATTTTCTGCTCTTGCATAAATAACTTGGCTGTAAGGTGTTGTGTTATCATATATAGTTGGTAATGCATTAGTTTCAAGTAGGGCATCATTATACGTTTCATAGTAACTAATGGTGATGTCTGCAGGTAAACCAACTAGCATATCTGTAGTAAAATCGTTAAGATTAAAAGTGTTAATTCCATCTTCAGACCCTAATTCATCACAAACAGGAGGAGCAATATAATCGTTGGTTTGTGTGGCACTAACTTCTAAAGTTAATTCTGAAATAGACGAACATCCAGTATTAGAATTAGTTACAACTGCATACAATACTTGCGGATTACTAGCATTGTTGTATTGATCTCCATTAACAGGATTAGTTTCAGTTTGCGCTTCAGCCAAAGTATCATAAAACGCTACTGTTCTGTCAGGTGCATTATTGGTTAAATCAGGAATCGCTTCAGTTAAATTGAAGGTGGTATAACCATCAGAAACTCCATCTTCATCACATTGAAATAATAGCGCATCAAATGCTTCCGGAACTGGATTGATTGTGATATTAAAACTGCCTGTATCAAAACAAGTTGTACTATTTATGTTTTCTAATCGTACAAAAATAGTTTCGTTAAAAGGAGTTGTGTTGTAGTAGTTATTTGGTAAAGGGTTATTTCCAGTATTTGCATCATTTTGCGAATTATGATAAGAAATATCATACTCCATAGTGCTTTGACCATTGTACACTTCTGAATCATAACTTGATAAGTCAATAGTCGTTTGTCCGTTAGTGTCATCTCCATCTGATGTGTCATCACAAGCTACAAAATCTGTTAACGGTCCTATGGTTGGTGTGTTATAGACTTCTATATTAAAACTAGTTGTGTCATAACAATTTGGGTTTTGACTATTAAATATTCTAGCAAAAATAGGTTCTTGAGGGTTGGTGTTAGTATATGGATTTGGTAATTGGTTTTGATCTACGTCTGCATCTGTTTGAGAACTATAATATTGTACACTAAATACAGTAGGATCTTGACCATCTAGTATTGTTGCATCAAGAGTTGTAAAATCGAAAGTTGAAATAGCATCATTATCATCATCGCAAACAATAATGTCGTTAGGTTGTGTAGCTACAGGAACTTCGTAATAAGTGACAATTGCTTGTCCTTCTTTGGTGTCACAATCACCATTATTAAGATCTATTAAAACCTCGTAATTACCTTCTGAGTTAATCGTTAACTCATTTGGTATGACAGGTGTTGGAATAGGCATGTCGTCTTGTGTCCAAGTATATGTTGCGCCAGGAATATCTTCTGCAATTAAGGTATAATTATCTCCGATACACAATGGTAAATTTACCGTATTTGTTGTATCTGTTGGTATGATATCTATTTTTTCTGAGAAAAAAGAAGCTATAAAAGGAGGTAAGCCTTGTCTTGCATTTCTGTTTAATAAATCAATAACTGCATGTTGGTAACCAGCAGCTTGACCAATATTATTTGGGTTATTTATGACACTTAAAAAAGGTGTTCCTTGTGTATAGGTTGCACTTAGCGTTCTGTAAATTTTACCGTCAGGACCCAATTGTAAAGCACTTCTGTACATAACACGCTCGTCCAAAACTTGTTCTGAAGCACTAATAGCATTAATATCTCCTGCAGTTAAATCGTATTGTAATAATGCTCCATATTGTGCGCTTGCATCGTTAAATTCGTTTTGAGGTGTTTGGTAATAGGTGGTTACATATAACAAGTTGTTATTTGGTGAAAACTCTATACCATAAGACGATTGTGGTTTTCCTTGAGGCGAAAAATTAATATTTAATTGCTCAGGATTAGAAGCCATACCAGTTGCAGTGTCAAAATCAAATAGATATAATCCTTCTCCTATATTTGCGCTAGCAATTTTTGTTCCGTCTGGTGATAATTTTAAATAACCTCTTCGCTCTGTGATAAATAAGTTAGAAAATGTAGAAACTACTGGTGTGGTGTTTACACCTGTAGCAGTGACTTCATAAGCATAAAAAGTATTATTATTTTCTCCACCAGATTGGTCTGCTAATGTAATAACCCAAATATTTTCAGACTGACAGTCTTTTAATACTGCACTAAGTTTTTCTGATGTATTGGGTAATAAGTTAATGTTTTTGTTGGAAGTGACATCTCCCAAACCACCATCTAATGTCATGTCTACTTCAGAAAAATGAAACCCTTCATCTGGAGTATTTTGAAACTCGGTATCTACCGTAAAAATGTAATAAATATCTGGATCTGCTGGTTTAGGTATAATAATAGCAGATTGCGTACTGGATGGATTACCTTTTAAACCATTACCATTTGGCATAATAACATGATTTTGATTGTAAACCGTTATACCATCTGTATAAAATAGTAAATTCCCATTGCCATCAGAGATGCTTGTACAACCTTCGTCTGTAGCTAATTGCCCATCTAAAACAGCTGTTACTGCATTGGTGTTAGTATCAAAATTTATTCCTGCATTGTTCCCAAAATACCAGTTAGCAGCTTGGTTTTGAGCAATAATGGTGTAACTACAAAGTAGAGTTAAAATTAGTAATATCTTTTTCATGTTAATCTAGCAATAGCAAGTAAAGATATTATAAAAATAACTTAAATTTTAATGCAGCATGTTAAAAAGTAATTGGGAGTTATAAATCTCTTTTTTTCAATAATTTATAAGACCAATAAATAAATAATGAAGTCCAAGCTAATACTATAACTATTTCATACCAATGTACAGCATAATCAAAGTTAAATTCTTCACCAACTTGTTTTGCTAATTCTTTAGCAGCACCTAGTCTAGTTGCTGGTTCTTTAATTAAATTAGACATGGATTCTAATGGAAAAAAACGTGTAATATTTTCCCAATTATCTTGAGTTGCTGATATTTCCCAACGAATTAATCCATAGGCAATTTTTTCAATAACATACCACACAAATAGAAATCCTAATGCAAAAGCAGATCGTTTAACTAATATTCCTAAGAACAAACAGATAGAGAAAAAGCCGACTAATTTAACGAAAAAGGCTAATAGATATTCGGTGTCCGAAAACACATGGTAAGCTTCAGTATTATCAGAAAAAGATAATCCTAATATCAAGGTAATAATAAATACAAATAGGGTAGATATTAAAGCAAATGCTGAAACTGTTATAAATTTTGAAGCAATAAACTCTTTTTTACTTAATCCATCTATTAAATTTTGTTTGATAGTTTTATTGCTATACTCGTTAGCCATCATGGATACAATAACTATGGCTAAGAAAAATTTTAAAGTTCCTGCTACATAGGTGTTAAAATGCCAGATGTATGGAAAATCAAAAATACCCTGTTCTGCTAAATGAAATTGAATAGGACCAATATCAAATTTAATAGCAGCAATTAGTGCAATTGAGGTTAGTAAAATAAAATAAGCAAGTATTAATACTTTGCTAGATCTGTTATTCCAAAGTTTTATAAATTCTATATTTAAAAGTCGTAACATGATTGTTGGTTTTTTTGATGGATTAGTTAGCGTCGTTTAGGTTGTCTGTAAGTTGAAGAAATTGTTCTTCTAAACTTTCTTTTCTTAGTACTAAATGGGATAATACTATTCCGTTATGTATCAGCTCTTTATTAAATGCTGATGCAGACATTGGTGCTTCTAAAAAAGCAGTGACCAATCCGTCTAAAACTTTGGTATCTTTAATGTTTGGATGTGATGCTAAGTAATTTAAAAGTGCTTGATTGTCGTCACTTTTTAATTCAAAAAAACCATTACTAGAAATCATTTGGTCTACTGGACCCTCATATAATTTATGCCCTTTTCTTAAAACCACCACATGAGAACATACTTTTTCTACTTCATCCAGTAAATGCGAGGCTAATAAAATAGTAGTGCCTTGACTAGCAATATCTTTAATTAATGCTCTAATTTGATGTATCCCTTGAGGGTCTAAACCATTAGTGGGTTCGTCTAGAATTAAAATTTCTGGATCGTTTAACAATGCAGATGCTATTGCTAAGCGTTGTTTCATACCCAAAGAAAAGGTTTTAAACTTGCTATTTTTTCTATCTAAAAGTCCAACTAATTCTAGTTTTTCATCAATTTTATCTTCGCTTATATCTTTAATTTTACAAACCAGTTTTAAGTTTTTGTAAGCAGACATGTAAGGGTAAAAGTTTGGACGCTCTATAATAGCACCTACTTTTTTTAACGCAAGGTGCGTAGATGTTTGTCCATTAAACCAGTTAAAACTTCCGCTAGTTTCATTAACCACATTAAGTGTAATACCTAAAGTAGTAGATTTACCACTTCCGTTTGGTCCTAAAATACCATAAACATTGCCTTTTTGAATGGTGAAAGATAAATTGTTAACAGCAGTCAAGCTGCCATATTTTTTAGTAAGATTACTAATGCTAAGAATAGTTTCCAAGATGATTGGTTTTTTGATTGGTTTAAAAGTAAGACGATACAATGCCAAAAATGTTACAATTTAAAAATTAGTTTTACATTTGGTTAAGTTTGAATTGTATGGAAGATTTAAAGATTTCTAAAAAAAAACCATCGTATCCTATTAACGATAAATTACATGCGTATTTATCTGAGTATAATAGAAACTCTAAAATTTCTATTTTATATGACGACTTATTGCGTTTTCAAGGATCTGTTACGGTTTACGATAAACACGATAAAGACACTTTGTGGATACGTGTGTATTTTAGTGAATTTGATAGAAAAGAAATAGATTTAAGTCTTAAAAAAGTATACACTCAATTACATTCTGACGGTAACGAAACCTCCATACCTTTTTTAAATATTGATGCAATTGATTATTGCACCTTTGGCAACTCTAAACCATTTAGGATAAAAGTTAGAAATATTTTAAATGATAATTACACGTATTTCTACGTAAAAAAAGCAGACGCTTCACGTGTTTATGGTTTAGAATTAGAGCACATGCTATCTCCATATAACCTTAATTTTATGGTGCATGGTAATACGCTAATAGAAGAACATATTGCAGGAATACCTGGTGATGTATTTATTGAAGACATGCTTAACGATTGTACAGAGTCTGAAAAATCTCAAATCGCTAAAGAGTTTGTAAAGTTTAACGAGCGTTGTATGATTAGATTACTGGGTGATATGCGATCTTACAATTATGTGATTGTTCCAACCCACGATTTTGACCATGTAGTTTTTAAAATTAGAGCTATAGATTTTGACCAGCAATGTTATGAAGGCAAATTTAACGTCTACAGACCACAGTTTTTTAAAGAGAATTTGAAGCTAGTAGAATTGGTATCTAAAAAATTTAAAAAAGAATCTATTGACCAATATAAAATTGAAGAACGCTCTATAGTTGCAAAACGAATGATTAGTTATCACGATCGGATTACAGAGTTGTTACATTGTATGGTTAATGATAACATATCAAATACCGAACACATCAAACAGTTAAAATCCAAAATCTACGAGTATACCTTAGATTTAGAATTTAAGAGAAGTAAAAATATGGGTCAGATTTTAAAAAACGCTTTAGAATTTGTGAAGCGTAATTATGAGGATGTCAATACTAAAGGCTTTTAATTCCAGTTTTCTTCAAAGTCCAGATTATCGTAATCGTCTACATCAAAATCGTCATCAAACTCATTAAAATCGTCGTCACTTTCTGCTTCAAAAATTTTATCTGGTGCTTCTGTCGGGACTTGACCTTGCACATACATTAGGTTAGGATAATCTACACCTTCTGCGGTTTCAACAATTTCTGCAAGCTCTACAAAAAAGGTCCACATACTCATAAAGTCATACACGTAAATTAGTTTAGTTTGCGCTTCATGAACTGTGTCAGAGATAATAGTTTCATTCATTAATTTTACTTGATTGGAACCATCACTCATATCAAACAAACTAATCTCTTCGCCTTGATTCCATTCGTCATCACTTAAGTAAAACGAAGCCATTTCTGTACCATCAAACCCAAAACATTGTGTAATAACGTTGTGTAAATCTTCCATGGTATCGCTTTCGCGAATTTCAAAATCTCTGAAAATATCTTCGTCGGTATCGTTGTCTAAAATAACTCTGAATCTGTATATCATAACTTAAAAATAAGGGTGTAAAGATACATTTTTTAAGTGTTATTTACTAAATCGATGCAAGGTAAATGTCATGGCACTTAGTAATAAAAAGGCACCAACCTGGTGGACAACACCAAGCCAAACTGGGACTTGTAATAATAAAGTAAAAACACCTAATATAAATTGTAAAAACACCAGACCTAACATTAGGTTTAAGGCTGTTCTTTGATAATTGGTTTCGATATATTTTTTGCCTTTAAAATAAATTAAAAGGATAAAAGCAACCACAACATATGCTAATATTCTGTGTACAAATTGGACACCACTTTTACCTTCTGTTAAGTTGGCAAAAAGTGTTTCTCTTTCTAAATACACACTTTCGTGAATAAATTTGCCTTCACTCATCATTGGCCAATGGTTATGCACCCAACCAGCATCTAATCCTGCAACAAAAGCACCATATATAATCTGAATAAGTAAGACTAACATGCCCAACCTTACTAGGCGCTTAAATCCTGTGTTTACAATTTTATTAAACGGAAACATCAAATCTAAAGCCACCCAAAATGTTGCAGCAAAGGTGATAAATGCAGTTGTTAAGTGCATGGCTAGTCTGTAGTGACTAACATCTGGTCTGTCTACCAATCCGCTTTTAACCATATACCAACCTAAAAACCCTTGAAAGGCGCCTAAACACATCAGTACAATAGATTTTTTAATAGTGGGTTTAGTGAGCTGTTTAGTGAATAAAAAGTATAAAAAAGGAATAAAAAATACCAACCCAATTACACGACCAATCACACGATGGATCCACTCCCAGAAATAAATATCTTTAAACTCTTCTAGAGTAAAATGAGAGTTTAATTTTTGATATTCTGGATACTGTTTATACAAATCAAAAGCCTCTTGCCATTCAACCTCATTCATAGGAGGAATGGTACCAGAAATGAGTTTGTAATTGGATATTGATAAACCAGAATGGGTTAATCTTGTAATTCCGCCAACAATAACCATAATAAAAATTAGTACGCAACCCGTTAATAGCCAATAAATGACTTTTTTGTTATCCTTTTTCATTTTCTTTTTTCTTTTACAATTCTTTTTTAAAACAAAGACTATTCTCTACACCTTTATATTGTCCGTAATTGTCAATGATTTGATAATTACTTTTCTTATAAAACTGGACAGCTTCAATTTGTCTTATTCCTGTTTCTAAAACACAATACTTGTAGTTTAAAGTTTTAGCCCAATCTTCCAATGTTTTTAATATAGCAGAAGCAATGCCTTGACCTCTAGTAGCTTCTGTGGTAAACATACGTTTGATTTCTATAGTATCCTCTCCAAATGGTTTAAAAGCACCACAACCCACAGGAGTAGTATCTAAATAGGCAACAACAGTATGTTTTAAATTGTCTATGCTATTAAATTGGTTATAAAAATCATGCTCGTCACCATCAGTTACCTTTAAATAACTATCCAATTGCTTGACCAGATTAATAAAGTCTGGATTATTAGAATCTGTTTTAACTAGCTCTAACATTATTTTTAACTTTTAGTTAAACCTAAAGCTTCTCCTTTTTTTAGCATTAAATTATAAGCAGCTTCATGCTCGTTTGGGATGACACCGTCTAAAATGGCTTCTTTAATAGCTTCTTTTATAATTCCAATTTCTTTTGAAGGTTTAAGATTAAAGGTTTTCATAATTTCTTCTCCAGAAACTGGTGGTTGAAAATTACGTACATGATCTTTTTCTTCAACTTCAATTATTTTATCTCTAACAATTTTAAAATTGTTATGATATTTTTCGAAACGTTTTGGGTTTTTGGTGGTGATATCTGCTTCACAAAGTGTCATTAAATCATCTACGTAATCTCCTGCATCAAAAACCAATCTACGCACAGCAGAGTCTGTAACTATGTCTTGTGCTAAAACGATAGGTCTTGAGCTCATAAACACTAGTTTTTGGACAAATTTCATTTTATCATTTAAAGGCATCTTTAAACGCTTAAATAAATGATACACCATTTTAGAGCCTTCAAATTCATGACCATGAAACGTCCAACCTACATTTTTGCTAAATCGTTTGGTTGGTGCTTTGCCAATATCATGTAATAAGGCTGCCCAACGTAGCCAAAGATTGTCTGTGTTTTTAGCAATATTATCAACTACTTCTAAGGTGTGGTAAAAATTATCTTTATGTGTTTGACCCTCGACTTCATCAATCCCTTTTAGATTGGTTAATTCTGGTAAAAAATGTTGTAATAACCCTGTTTTTTCCAGTAATAAAAACCCTTTAGAAGGAGTTTGACTCTCTAATATTTTGTTTAGCTCGACAACAATTCGCTCTTTGGTAATAATGTTTATGCGTTTGTTGTTTTTGGTAATAGCGTTTAAGGATTTGTCTTCAATTTTAAAATCTAATTGTGTTGCAAATCTTATGGCACGCATCATGCGTAATGGGTCGTCACTATAGGTGATATCTGGATTTAAAGGAGTTCTAATGATCTTATTGTCTAAATCCTGGATACCATTAAAAGGGTCTAATAAGTCACCAAAATTAGTTTCGGATAAACTTAAAGCCAATGCGTTTATGGTAAAGTCACGACGATTTTGATCATCTTCTAAGGTTCCGTTTTCTACTATTGGGTTTCTGCTATTTTCATTATAAGATTCTTTTCGTGCTCCTACAAATTCAACTTCAATGTCATTGTAACGCAACATTGCAGTACCATACGTTTTAAAAACCTGTACTTTAGGTTGGTTGGGTAAAAGTTTTGCAACTTCTTTGGCTAGAGCTATACCGCTTCCTATTGCAACAACATCAATGTCTTTAGCGTCACCTCGGTTTAAAATAAAATCACGTACAAAACCACCAATAACATAGCTGTCTAAATTTAAGTTTTTAGACGCTTGAGAAATGATTTTAAATATTGGATGTTGTAAGGCTTGCTTATAATTCATTTTTAAATTTACTCACGAATAATTTTGACCTCACCACTATTAGATAATTTAATAATAGTTGATGGTTTTGCATTTTTATTTTCGCTTTGCAAATTTACGACATAATCCACACCTTTTAAAATAGCATCGCCTATTTCTTTAAAGGATTTTGGTGTTGGTTGACCAGCAATATTAGCTGAAGTAGAAACAATAGGTTTACCAAAATATTTAATTAATTTTTGACAAAATTCATGATCTGGAATGCGGATGGCTAAAGTGTTATCTTCCGCTACTAAGTTTTCTGCAATTCCTGCAGGAGCATCATATATTACTGTTGTAGGTTGATCAGCAATATCTAAAATGGTGTAAGCTATTTTTGGGACGTTATCCACATAACGCTCTAACATACTGTAATTGTTAACTAAACAAATTAGTGCTTTAGAATCGTCACGTTGTTTAAGTTGATAGACTTTTCTAACCGCATTAGCATTTGTAGCATCGCAGCCAATTCCCCAAACAGTATCTGTTGGATATAAAATAAGTCCACCTTGCTTTAAAGTTTCTATAGCTTTTTCTAATTGAGATTGCATAGTTTATGGGAGGCTTATTAGTGCTTTATTGAAAAAAATGAGTGTTCCATCAGTTGTAGTGTATAAAATAAAATCATCAAACTTATTGATGGTATTAATAACAGTAAAAGCACATTTAGGAATCATCCTGTCATGTGTTTCTATGTAAATAACTTTTACTTTAGGAAGCCAAGACTGGTAGTTGGTTTCAAATAATTCTTTTTCAGAACCTTCAATATCTATTTTTAAAATATCAATAGTATCCCATTGTTTTAGTTCTAAAATTTGGTCTATGGTGATGGACTCTATATCAAAATCATCGTTTTTATCCACCTTTTTAATAACGAAACTATTAGTTGCATTGTATGGATTTTCTACTTTAAAATAGGCATACTCACTAAAAAGACCTCTTTCTAAAATATCTACATTATCAAAACCTTTAAGGTTTTTAGCAATCATAGTTGCATTATCTTTATTTATCTCTAATGCAACTATATTGGCATTTGGATATTTAATCTTAAAAAAAAGTGAAGCAAAACCAGTGTTAGCACCTGCATCAATAATAGTTTTAGGCTCAAAGGTTAAAAAAACATCATAAATTTTTGACACAAATACTTCTTCAAACGTTTCAAAATCTTTAGTGTCTTTTCTAAAATAAAGAGTCCGTTTTTTTTTGGGTAAATAGACCTCTTCTTTTTCGTTTTTTAAGGTTTTAAATAATTTAACCGCTTCCAAAAATGAAAAGTTACCTTTTAGGGTTTTAATTAATTTTAATTGTGATAACATATTTTAATTATTGAAAGTGATTGTTTGAGCTTGTTTTAAAGAGTCGCTTAAAGGTGCGCCTTTACATATAGTTTTTAGCATAAACCATTTTTTTGGTTTGAATAAAAAAGTAATACAGAAATAATATTTTATAAAAAGATATTTTAAAAACGAGTAATTTTTTTTCAAAACATATAAGTGAGAAATTAACCCTTCCTTACTTATAACTTTAGATGTACCTGTACTTGCACCTTGGTGATGAGTTATTTTTGCTTCAGGTACTAAATAACTAGAATAACCTAGTTTTTTTAGCCTGTAACAGATATCCATTTCTTCAAAATATAAAAAGATGTTTGTGTCAAAACCACCAACTTTTGAAAAAGCGTCTGTGTTAAAAAACATAAATGCACCATTGACAAAGTTGACACTAATAGGTTTAGTGTATTCTTTTTTGCGTTTTGGATATTGTTTAGGGTAATTTTTTTCTAGAAAACTACGTCCTAAAATTAATTTTCTGATGCCTTTATTATGGTCAAAAGACACAACATGGTTTCCGTCACCATCATAATTTTGTGCAGTAGCTACACCTGCTTCTGGATGAGCATTCATAAAATTTAGTAAAATGGATAAGCAGTCATTTTTTAAAAAAGCATCGTTATTTAAAAATAATAGATACTTACCATTTGCAAACTGTGCACCATGCATGTTTCCACCTCCAAATCCAGTGTTTATGATGCTTCTAGTTAATAATATATTAGGTTTGTTTGGAATGTTTTCTTTTAAGAAATTATAGTCTTCAATATTAGAATTGTTATCAACAACAATCACTTCAAAAGACAAGGATGCATTGGTATGTTTAAATACAGAAGCTATACATTTTAACGTGTATGTTGAAGTGTTATAGTTTATTATTATAATAGAGACGTCCTTCATATGCACAAATGTAAAGAAAGCTAGTATATTTTAAATCAAACTAAATAAATATTCTATTTTTGTGACACTTAAAAAGTTAGTTTATATCAATAAAAATGGGTGAAAGAAAGATTTTAATTGTTAGTCCAAGAGCGTTTGGATATATAGACTATATGGTTAATGCTTTAAAACAATATGACGAAGTTGAGGTTAGTGTGTTGTTTTTAGAATATGCTGGTTACAGAAATAAAAAGGAAAAAGTAGTTAATTTTTTATCAAAAACCTTTACTGGTGTTAATTTAAAAAAGACCTATTATTTTTTAAAGTCTGATATCAAAAAAATAGGAAAACAAGACGAAGTTTTAATTATTAGACCTGATTTTTTATCTGATAATTTTTTAAAACTTATTAAAAAAAATACAAAGGTATTTAATGCTTTTTATTTTGATAGTGCGCAACGTGTTTCTAGAAAACAGGATATTATTCACTATTTCGATACAGTTTATAGTTTTGATAAAATAGATGTAGCTAAATATAATTTTAAATTTATTACAAATTACATTTTTGCAAGGTCAGAAGTTAATCAAAATCCAGAGTATTTATTTTTTAATATTTCTGGTAATGATGATGATTACAGGTTTACACAATTAGAAAACTTAGGGAAGTATATAAAAAGTAAAGGCTGGTCGCTTAAATTTTTATCTTTTCATCCTAAAAAAGAAAAAGCAGGTAGAGGAATTATTGACGTTATTGACGAGATAATTTATGTAGATGAAGCTATAGATTTAATAAAAAAATCTAAAATTTTAGTCGAGCTGCAGCGTAACAATCAAATAGGGTTGTCATTTAGGATTTTTGAATCCTTAGGACTAAAAAAGAAACTGATAACCTCTAACACAGATGTTGTTAATTACGATTTTTATAATCCACAAAACATACTGGTTGTAGATCCAGACAATGTTGTTATTCCAGACGAATTTGTAACCACGCCTTATGTTGAAGTTCCAGAAGATATCTTAGAGAAATATACCATTGAACATTGGGTGAAGCGTGTCTTTAATTTAAACTAATAAATGAAAAAAATACTTATTGTAGGTCCACCAAGTCTTGGTTATTTAACAAAAATAGATCAGCAGTTAAACCAACGTGAAGGTGTGCAATCTCATATTGTATTAATAGATAAATTTACTTTTAAATACAGAAACTTTAGACACAAAATAATAAACTTTTTGTCCAAAGCTTTTTTAGGAAAAAATCTTAAAAAAGAACACGTAAACACTGTTATAATAAACAAGATAAATCAACTAGGTCCTCAAGACTTAATTTTTATAATCAGACCAGATTTATTAAAGCCTAAAACCTTAAAGTATCTAAAAACCCAAACCAAGTCTTTACAAGCGTTTTATTACGATAGCACCAGACGTTTTCCTGAAAAAGTGGACATCATTCCGTTATTTGATAAAGTGTATAGCTACGATAGGTTAGATGTAGAAAAGTATAACCTAGAGTTTTTAACTAATTATATTTTTGACGAAAGCGAAAACACCACTCATGAGCAACTGTTTTTTAATATTTCTACTCATGATTATCGTTATGAAGCTATGGAGCGTTTAGCAAAATACATTCATGAAAAACAATGGAGTAAAGAAATATTGGTGTTAGGACCAGACGATTTAACCTCAGAATATCTCACCATTATTCATCAACAAATCCCAGTAGATGAAGTGGCTAAAAAAATTAATAAATCAAAAATTATAATCGAAATTCAACGTAAGGAACAAGTCGGTTTATCCTTTAGAATTTTTGAAGCATTAGGACATCGTAAAAAGCTTATTACCACAAATGCAGATGTCGTTAACTACGATTTTTATCACCCACAAAATATACTAGTCATAGACGAAGATAATATCAACATACCTGAAGATTTTGTTACTTCACCATACATTCCTGTAAAGGATGATATTTTAAACCAATACCGTTTAAATTACTGGATTAATAAGGTGTTTGATTTACAATAAACTTCTATACACATCAGCATACTGCTGTGCTGCTGTATCCCAATTAAAGCTTGAAGCACGTTTAATATAAGCTTCAGTGTATTCTGGTTTGTTAGTTTCAAATTGGTGCATGCCTTTTTCAAAAACAGTAGCCATATCTTTAGCATCAAAATTGTCCCAATAAAACGCTTTGTCTCCACCAATTTCTGGTAAAGAGGTTAAGTTTGATAAAAACACAGGTTTTCCAAATCGCATCGCCTCAATTGGAGGTATCCCAAAACCTTCGAGCAAAGACGGAAATACAAACGCAGTACAATGTTGAAAATACAGTTGTTTTTCTAACGGATTAAGTTTTCCTAACACATGTACACGATGTTTGGTGTTAGTTTTTGTTATGGCATTTGCCAACGTTGTTTTTGCATATTCATCAGAACTATCTCCAGCTAAAACCAAATCAAAATCAGGTAAGTGCTCTAGCATCTGTACTAATGTGTGTACGTTTTTACGTTTGGTTAATCCTCCTATAAAAAATAAATAGGGTCTTTTAGTGACCAATTTAATTTCTGTTTGGCTTGTATCTAAAATGTCTGTTATTGGATTACCATTATGGATGACATATTCTGGAACCTTTGGGACATCAAAATATTGATGTGTAGATGCTTTAGCAAATTCAGAAATGTACGTTATTACGCTACTTCTGTTAAGCTTATCTATAAAACGCTTATTGGTTTTATGTTTTAAATCACTTGAGACTTCACTTATAAAATTAACATCATGTACAGTTAAAACATATGGAATTTTATGGTAAGGTTCAATCTTTATATTTTGGTTTAAACTATGCCAAACATCGTATTTTTTTCTTATCCTAAACAAAGGGTGTCTAGATAAGGACCTGTATGTTTTATAATTAAAATAATTGCCAAATTCTGTCTGTAATGCAGAGGTGTCTTTAGCGTGTAAAGTCATTTTAAAATCTGTAATATTGGCATGATGCAACCCTTTAATTAAGTGATAATTAAATTGGCCAAAACCATTAAATTGGTTTTTAATATTATGAGACTCTAAAAAAACCTGTTGCATTTAATCTATATTTCTGTACAAAGTCCAAAGCTGAATATAACGTTTAAATACCGAAAACGCATGGACGTAACTAATTATAAAACCCTCTTTACCATCTAAAAAACCTAAGCGTAAAAAATACTGATGCATAAAGCGGTACCAAGGTCTAAACAAAAAATGATACACATTTGGACGTACATTTTTTTTGTATAACGCTTCGGCTTGTAATTTACTGTATAAACTTAGTTTCTGGTTATAACTATCAAAATCCTTGTAGGTTTGATGGTTAACGTGTTGTTTTAAAAGTCCAATTTTAGCAGAGGTTTCTATAGCTTCATGGACTAGTTTTCCATTGTATTTACAATAGTTTTTGTCAAATAATCGTACTGCAATATCTGTTTGAAAACCACTATATTTTATACGCTTTCCCATAAAATGAAAATCGCGCTTTACTCTAAAAGCTTTTTCTTTAGAGTTGGATTGTACAGTGGTGATAATCTCTTCAGCTAATGCTTCAGGAATCATTTCATCTAGATCAAAAAAGGTGACCCAATCATGTTTTGCTAAACTTATTGCGTAGTTTTTTTGAGAAGAAAAATTATCAAATTTTCGTTTAACAAAAGTTACATTGTGTTGTTTAGCAAGTGCTTCCGTATTATCTGTACTGTAGGAGTCTACAATAATAATTTCATCTGCAAAAGACAAGCTTTTAATATAGCGTTCTATATTATCTTCTTCGTTGTATGTAATGGCTAAAGCGCTTATCATGCTATAGAAAGTCAGATTTTTGGCAAATATAACCATTAGGCTTTATATATTTGTGTGCAGAGGATTCAATTTAAAACAACATGCCAAAACTGCCTATTTTAATGTATCATAGTGTGACCACTCAATCTAGTAAGAGTAGTGGGTTAACTATTGATGTCCAAAAGTTAGAAGAGCAACTGTTGTATTTAAAATCTGAAGGCTATACCTCACTTCATTTTAAAGATTTGCAGCGGTTTAGTTCTGCAAAAGACTTTCCAGAAAAAGCGGTGATTATAACGTTTGATGATGTGTATGTTAATCAATTAGAATTGGCTTATCCATTGTTTGTAAAGCACCATTTAAAAGCTTGTTTTTACATACCTTTTAAATTTGTTGGAGGTGTAAATACTTGGGATGAAGGCGCAGAACCTATTATGTCTGTTGCACAATTACAGTCTTTAGACAGTGAAGTAATCGAACTTGGTTTACACAGTTTTGCGCATCAACGTTATGACCAACTATCTCTTGAAGCCATCCAAAAAGACTTTGATTTATGTAAAGATTTTATAGTCGAAAATAAGCTAGATATCAATAATACATTAGCGTATCCTTATGGAAAATACCCAAAAGCAGGAGAGGAGCAACATGCTTTTTTTAAGTGTTTAAAAGAAAATAATATTGCTTATGGTTTACGTATTGGAAATAGAGTGAATTCTTTTCCGTTTAAAAATCATTACGAAATACAACGCTTAGATATTAAAGGAGAGGATAGTTTGAAAGTTTTTAAGAAGAAATTAAAGAAAGGAAAGAGTTGGTTTTAGTTAAAAGTTTAAAAGTAGGAGTTTTGATTACTTTTCCCTTTTCCCTTTTCCCTTTTCCCTTTTCTCTTTTCCCTTTTCTCTTTTCCCTTTTCTCTTTTCTCTTTTCTCTAATCCCTAACTACTACCTAATCCCTCTCTGCAACAACATCAACTTCACATATCTAGAAAACACACCATACGCATTAATACTAGCTACTGCTAATCCAGGAATACCATCCATAAACCCACGACGTAAAATATAGCTACTAAAAAAGCGATAAAAGGGTTTAAAAGCTAAATGAAAATACGTGGCTTTTTTTCCTTTTTTAAGTAGTTGCTCTGCCTGAAACCAAGCGTAGCTATCCTTTTTACTTATATAATGTAGTAATCCTTTGTAGGTAAAGTGCAGTACTGGGTTTTTAAGTTGCCCTATGGTACCTTCAACAATTAATTTTTCGTGAACTAATCCTTCAAATTTACAGTTGTCACGTTTCACTAATCTAGTAACGTTGTCACTATGGTTATACAAAAACCGATTCATATAAAAATGCGGAAAATTAAGCTTGTAACCAGCATGTTTGTTGCTGTTCATTGCTGCTATAATTTCTTGCTTTAAGGCATTTGGAACACGCTCGTCAGCATCAATAAACAAAATCCATTCGCCTGTTGCATATTGTAACGCATGATTTTTCTGATTCGAAAAATTATCAAATTTACGGGATAACACTTTACAGTTATAACGTTCTGCAATCTCAACTGTTTTATCAGTACTCATAGAGTCCACCACAATAATTTGATCTGCAAAACGTACTGAACGTAGCGCATTTTCAAGGTAGTTTTCCTCGTTATAAGTAGGAATAATAACAGTTAGTGTTTTCATTTAAAAGGTAAAACGCAAATTTACATTAATAATTTAACCTTAAACAAATCTAAGTTTATCAATATTTTAAATAGTCTTATCTTTGTAGCCAATAAAATATCAATTAAATGAGTGGTTTACCTATTACTGTTATCATTAGTACATACAATTCTGAAGCTTGGCTTGCCAAAGTTTTAGAAAGCTACAGGCATCAAGATTATGAAAATTTTGAAGTGATTGTTGCAGATGATGGGTCGCGTGAAACAACCAAGGACTTAATTGATAGTTTTCGTGAAGATTATCCTGTAAACTTACGTCATATTTGGCATGAAGATAAAGGGTACAGACGTCAAGAGTTATTAAATAAGTGTATTGTACAAACAGAATACGACTATATTTTAATGACAGATGGAGATTGTATAGCACGAAAAGATTTTGTGTCTACACATGCTAAATATGCAGAAAAAGGTTACTTTTTATCTGGTGGGTATTTAAAATTAGATATGCCAACCAGCGAGGTTATTACCTTAAAAGATATCGAAAACGAAAATTGTTTTGATACCGATTGGCTTAAAAAAAACGGAAGTGTTAGTTTTAAAAATGCTTTAAAAATAAATGTAAGCGGAATTTTAGCAGATGTTTTAGATACTGTAACACCAACAGGAGCAACATTTAACAACTGCAACTCTAGTGCGTGGAAAGACGATTTAATTGCTATAAATGGTTATGACGAGCGTATGCAATATGGTGGGCCAGATCGTGAGTTGGGTGAGCGTTTATTTAATTACGGAATAAAGTCTAAACAAATTAGACATAAAGCTATTTGTTTGCACCTAGACCATCCAAGAGGTTATAAAACTAAAGAGTCTTTAGATCGTAACTTAGCCATTAGAAAAAATGTAAAAGATAATAAGGTAATTAAAACGCCTTATGGTATAGAAAAGTTAAATGATTAAGGTTTTTTAAAAACACCAATTTTCCAATACCTCATTTCTTCATCGGTTTTAACTATTGTAAAGTCAATCTTTTCAAGGTTTTCAAAATATTCCCAACAACCATGACCTTCTCTAAAAATGGATACTATTAGTATTCCATTATTGTTAAGTTTTGCTAATATTCTATCTAAAACCTTTCTTTTCTCAGATTCTTGAACATAATAAAATGCTTCGTTTAAGATAATAACATCAACTTTGTTTGGTGGTATAAATGTATGAAGGTCTGCAACTATAAAGTTGGTTTTAGGGTAATGTTTTGATTGTGCTTTGTCAATAGATACTTTAGAAAAATCGACACCTAAAAAAGATTTAAAAAGCTGGCTTTCTAAATAGTTGTTTAAAACACCTTCTCCACAACCCAAATCAAGTATTGTAGGTGTTTTTGTTCCAAAAGCTTTAATAAACTTGATAATAGTGCGATATCTTTCGGCTTCAATAGGTTTTTTTAAATTCTCCCATCGTCCGTTTTTGTATTGCTTGTTCCAACGTTGTTTTCTACGCCAATTATGAAATCTATTTATAATATTCACTATAAATGGGAGTTTAAAAAAGCATCTAATTTTGGGATAATCATCTCTGGTGTCAGTTGCTTATACATATAGCTTGGGTCTTCTTCAATTTTACGACGCTCTTCTCTATCTGTCGAAAATAAATCTGGTTTTTCTTCAAGTAAATGAATAGAGGTGTGTTGCTTCCCATCTTCAAAACTTGCCCAATGTTCTTTTAAAACATAAGGCGAAAAAATGGTAAAAGTTGGTTTGTCTAATGCTTTAGCAATATGTACAATACCACCTTCATTACCCACAAGTAATTTGCACTTATTCATTAACGTGATAAACCCTCTAATACTATCTTCATAGATATCGATAATAATATTTTCTTTGTTTTGACACTGCTTATAAATACCCAACGCGTCTTCCTTTTGATGTGGTGCATAATTAAATAACACATTAACATCAAATGCTGAGGTAATGTGGTCTATTAGCTTCACTATATAGTCGTATGGCATTGATTTTTGTGGAGTACTACCTAATATACCTAGCATAATTGCAGGTTTATTGTACTTATCCAGCTTATTGTATTGTTGTTCTTTTTCGGTTAAAACAATATGTGGATGGTAATCTATTTGGTCTTGTGGTAACGGAAAAAAGGAGTTAAACATATGGACTCTGTCCTCGATTGCTTTTCCACAAGGATGTGTTTTTTCTTCTAAAAACGGAACTGTATGTGTGTAAAATTTAAACCAAGGATTTTTTCCACGTTTTTGAAACCCAATACGCATGTCTGCACCAGAAAAATAACAAATAATACGACTTTGAAGCTTGGAATACGGATCAAAAATAATATCGTATTTTGTCTTTTTTACACGACTAATTAACTGTTTTAAATTTAAGATTTGTTTTAATTCTTTCTCGTTAATAGCAATAATATTGTCAATACTTGGGTTGTTTTCTATAACACCCACGGTGTAATCATAGACTAAAAAATCTATTTGACTGTCAGGATAAACGGTTTTCATGTTTTGTGCTATTACAGAAGCGATAAGCACATCTCCAATTCGTTTATTTTGTATAACAAGAATTTTTTTCATCGTAATTCCTGCAATGACAGGAAGTTTATTAAAATATTTTATTGCTTTTAAGGACTATACCGCAAAATATAATTTTATCGGCTTTTATTAAAATTTAGTTTAATATATCTTTGAACAATCACTAAAATTAAAATTATTATACACTGCCATCCAAAATATAAGCATTTAAAAGAGCAACTTCTAACAATAATCTCAGGGTTTGAAACCTCTGGAGAGGCAGTAACTGTTGGACAACGTAACGTGATTAAATCTTTTGAGATTGACGGTTTAAAACTTAATGTAAAATCGTTTAAAGTCCCTAACGCTTTTAATAGTTTGGTTTATAAATACATACGACCAAGCAAATCCAAACGCTCTTTTCTGTATGCTAGTAGGTTGATAGATTGTGGGATTTCAACGCCTTTTCCTATTGCTTACATAGAAAATACTTCTGCTTTTGGATTAAAAAACAGCTATTATATTAGTCAGCATATCGATTATGATTTTGAGTTTAGAGAGTTAATTCACAAACCACAATTTCCAGAACGTGACAAGATATTACAACAGTTTGCTGCGTTTACGTTTAAATTGCATGAAAATAATATTAACTTTTTAGACCATTCTCCAGGAAATACATTAATTACTAAGGACAAAACGGAATACAATTTTTATTTAATTGATTTAAACCGTATGCGTTTTGAAACGATGACTTTTAATAAACGCATGCACAATTTTAGACGCTTATGGTTATCTAAAACGATGGTTAAAGTGATTGCTGAAGCTTACGCAAAACTGTATAACAAGTCTTATCAAGAAACCCATGACTTAATGTTGAAGCACAGCAGAGCCTTTCAACTAAAAATTAACAGCAAAAAGTTAAGACGTAGCGGACGAAAGATGCGATTTAGTAAGTAGTAAGTAGTAAGTAGCAAAAAGTTTAAAGTAAAAAGTAATTAGTATAAAGTATGCAGTCTTCAGTCAGATTAATTACAGCTAACTGAAGACTGATTACTACCAACTTATTTATACTGCCACATCATATTCACGAAGCGCATCATTTAAAGACGTCTTCTTATTAGTACTTTCTTTACGTTTTCCAATAATTAAAGCACAAGGGACTTGGTATTCTCCTGCAGCAAATTGTTTAGTATAACTTCCAGGTATAACTACAGATCTTGCAGGTACACGACCTTTCATTTCTATAGGTTCTGGACCAGTTACATCTATAATTTTAGTACTCATTGTTAACACCACATTAGCACCTAAAACCGCTTCTTTTTCTACGTGTACACCTTCAACCACTATACAACGTGAGCCTATAAAAGCACCATCTTCAATAATTACTGGAGAGGCTTGTAATGGTTCTAAAACACCACCAATACCAACACCACCAGATAAGTGAACATTTTTACCAATTTGTGCGCAACTACCAACGGTTGCCCAAGTATCTACCATGGTTCCTTCATCTACATAAGCACCAATATTAACATAGCTAGGCATTAAAATGGTTCCAGCAGAAATGTAAGCACCATGACGTGCAACAGCATTGGGTACCACTCTAATTCCTTTAGCCTCATAGCCTCTTTTTAAAGGAATTTTATCATGATATTCAAAAATACCAGCTTCTAAAGTTTCCATTTTCTGGATAGGGAAGTACAACACCACCGCTTTTTTAACCCATTCGTTAACCTGCCAACCTGAAGTTGTAGGTTCTGCAACACGTAATTGTCCTAGGTCTAAAAGGTTAACCACTTCTCTAATGGCTTCAATAGTTTTTGTTTCGGTTAGTAACTCTCGGTTATCCCAAGCGTTTTCTATGGTTTGTTGTAATTCTGTCATCAAAAAAATATTTTTTTTATTCCCACAAAAGTGGGAATTTTATTAATTTTCACTTAATAGTTTATTGATATGTTAAAAAAAATCAAACAAATATCAATTGTCTTCCGCAAATATAATTCGTAAAAATTAAAATATGGCACAATATTTAAGGTGTTAAGCTCATAAAACCATAAATTTGCAGAAAAATTAATATGGCTCGCATTTTAGCAATAGATTACGGAAAAGTTAGAACAGGATTAGCAGTAACAGACGAGCTGCAAATTATTGCTTCTGGCTTAACCACAGTTAAAACCAAAGAGCTAATTACTTTTTTAAAAGACTATCTAAGCAAAGAAGATGTCGAGTTGTTTTTAGTAGGAGAGCCTAAACAAATGGATAATACGCCAAGCGAAAGCGAAGCATTAATTATCCCGTTTTTGGTTACATTAGAAAAAGCATTTCCTAATATTCCAATAAAGCGTGTAGACGAACGTTTTACTTCAAAAATGGCAGTAAGAACTTTAATAGATAGTGGATTAAAGAAAAAACAAAGACAAAATAAAGCACTTTTAGATGAGGTTAGTGCAACCATCATTTTACAAAGTTACCTTTACAATCAATAGTAAATAGTATGATATTACCAGTTGTCGCTTATGGCGATCCCGTGTTAAAGAAAAAAGGGAAAGAAATTACCAAAGATTACCCAAACTTAAAAGAGTTAATTGCTAACATGTACGAGACCATGTATGCAGCGTCTGGTGTGGGTTTAGCTGCACCTCAAATAGGTTTGCCAATACGCTTGTTTATTGTAGATGCATCACCTTTTGCAGAAGACGAAGAAGTTTTAGGTAAAGAAGAAGCCAATTTTTTAAAATCCTTCAAGCATACGTTTATCAATCCAGTAATTATTGAAGAATCTGGTGACGAGTGGGCTTTTAACGAAGGTTGTTTAAGTATTCCAGATGTTAGAGAAGATGTGTTTAGACAACCTAATATTAAGGTTGAATATTTAGATGAAGACTTTAAAAAGCAGACTTTGGAATTGGACGGATTGGCAGCTAGAGTGTTTCAACACGAGTATGACCATATTGAAGGCATCCTGTTTACAGACCATTTATCAGCTTTAAAAAAGCGTTTGATAAAAGGAAAACTAACCAATATCTCTAAAGGAAAAATACATGTGGATTACCGTATGAAATTTCCGTTAATGAAAAAGAAACGTTAAAGGTTTGGAAAACCCAAACTAACATAAGATATTTGCCCACTAAATTTTGATACAGTTGTATCACATTAAAATAGTTTATTAACTCTATTTTAATAACATGTCACACGGAGCGCAGTCGAAGTGAAATTGAACTAAAATTAAATTATGGCTTTAGATAAAGTATTAGCAATTGCTGGAAAACCAGGATTATATAAATTAGTAACGCAAACTAGAGGTGGTTTTATAGCCGAATCTTTAATAGATAATCGTCGTATAGCTGTTGGAATCCAACAAAACGTGAGTATTTTAAGTGAGATTGCTATTTATACTCTTACCGAAGAAGTACCATTAAAAGAGGTGTTTAATAAAATTAAAACCAAAGAAAATGGTGCACCAACTAGCATTAGCCATAAAGATTCTAAAGACAAATTAGAAGAATACTTTTTTGATGTGTTACCAGATTATGATGAAGATCGTGTATACGCAAGCGATATTAAAAAAGTAGTACAATGGTACAACATGCTTCAAAAAAATAACATGTTACAATTTGAAGACGATGCTAAAGAAGAGGCCTCTAACGAAGAAGAATAAACAATACAACAGATAATAGATATTTAAAAATCCAGCAATTGCTGGATTTTTTTGTTTTCGTTTTTTAAGATGAAACAAATCAGCGTACTTTTACAAAAATCTTTTTTTAAATATGAATTCTAGAGCAGATCAACTAAAAGCATTTGACCGTTTATTAACTATAATGGATGAGTTGCGCGAGCAGTGTCCTTGGGATAAAAAGCAAACCATGGAAACCTTACGTCATTTAACCATTGAAGAAACCTACGAGTTGGGTGATGCTATTTTGGATAACGATTTAGAAGAAGTTAAAAAAGAAATCGGAGACCTTATGCTACACTTAGTGTTTTATGCCAAAATAGGTAGCGAAACTAATCATTTTGATATTGCAGATGTTTGTAACGAAATTTGCGATAAGCTTATCCACAGACATCCACATATTTATGGAGATGTGACTGTACAAAATGAAGACGATGTTAAACGTAACTGGGAAAACTTAAAATTAAAAGAAGGTAAAACTAGTGTACTACAAGGTGTGCCAAAAAGTTTACCAGCATTAGTAAAAGCTAACCGTATACAAGATAAAGTAGCAGGAGTAGGATTTGATTGGGAACAACCAGAGCAAGTTTGGGAAAAAGTAGAGGAGGAGCTTAACGAGTTTAAAGTAGAAGTCCAAAAAGGCGATAAAAACGCAATGGAAAACGAGTTTGGCGACGTGCTGTTCTCTATGGTTAATTACGCACGATTTTTAAATATAAACCCAGAAAATGCACTAGAACGTACCAATAAAAAATTCTCGAAACGCTTTAAGTACTTAGAAGAAAAAGCAAAAAGCCTGAATAAAAGCCTAAAGGACATGACTTTATCTGAAATGGATGTTTTTTGGGAGGAAGCTAAAAAACAGTAATTGGAAAATCTGTGATTTTCAATTACTCAAGTTTTTTGGGAGGAAGCTAAAAAACAGTAATTGGAAAATCTGTGATTTTCAATTACTCAAGTTTTTTGGGAGGAAGCTAAAAAACTATAGTAGTTGTCATTCCGAACGAGGAACGAGGAGGAATCTCATCAAGTAGCAGCATAGATTCAATAATCATTCAATAAGCCTCTCGATACATTTACCTCATGCTTTGCAAAACACTTGAATTGATTATACTTTAGTAGTTGTCATTCCGAACGAGGAACGAGGAGGAATCTCATCAAGTGATTTCATAGATTCAATAAGTTTACAAAAAGTTTAAATTGTAATTAATGAATAGAAACAAAGTGAAATTTCCTTTTCAGAAAGAGTGTTAATTTTGAATAATAGTCACTTTAATTAAAAAAAAACAAACTTTTTTTCAATCCACGACATCCAAAAGTTTAATTGTGTCGTATATACTACAAATGACATAATCTTTTCTTAGATATAAATTGATTAATAGCAAAAACATCAATCCGGATGTCATTAAAAATAATTATTTCTTGTAAGCGAAGAGAAATAATTGGTTAGTTTAGTTAGGAGCCACAATCCTACTTCCTTCAAGAAGTAGGATTTGGTTTTTTATATGGTCTTGGTTTTTAAAACTATTTAGGCTGACGTAGTATTTTATCCATTTTACGTCCTTTAGCCAACTCATCAACCAATTTATCAAGATATCTGCACTCTCGTGTTGTTTTATTGGTGATGTCTTCTATGCGATATCCACAAATAACACCTTTTATTAAGTTGGCATTTGGGTTAAGTGTAGCGTTTTTAAAAAAGGTTTCAAAATTAACCTTATTGTCAATAATCTCTTGTAGTTGCTTGGTAGTATAACCAGTTAACCATTCTATAACTTGGTGTAATTCTTCAACAGTTCTTCCATTGCGCTCAAGCCTAGATACATAATGTGGATAGACAGAAGCAAAGCTCATTTTTGCAATACGCTCGTCATGATGGCTGGTATCTTTCATGGTGTTTTATATTATTTTTTAAGGCGTTTGTCTAACACCTTCTAGTAAATCTTTATTTAATTGTATTTCTGAATCTGATTTGTGTAATACAGATATGTCACCAGTAGATTCTAAAACAACAGCTTCCACCTGTGAAAAATCCAATACGTTAGCTTCACGTAGTTTAGCAATCAATTGTGTTTTTTCAATTCTGGCATATTTTAGGTTGTCATCTAAAATAGAGTTACCATCCATTAATAACAATGGTTTATTAGATATAACCGACTTAAGTGTAGGAAATAATCTTTGTAGATAAGAAAATGTAAACGTTAGTACTAAAAGACTTGCAATTGCGACAGAACCATGTGCAATAGAAGTGCTGGAAGTTAATGTTGAAGAAATTATACTACCAATAGCTACAGTAAAAGCAAAATCATAAGCTGTAAATTTAGCAAATGACCTTAGACCTATCATTCTTGTTAAAACAATTACAATAATAAAAATTAAAAAACTTCCAACAATTGTTTCCCAAATTGGGTCTTTAAAATCATAAATCCACTCCATAAATTAGTTTTTTAATTAATTTAATTTAATCTTAAAGTTAGTAAATTTTATTAAAGTCTTAAAGTTTATAACTCGTTAGGTGAAAAAGAAAAGATTTAATAATTAAAAAACAGATATTAATTGTATCTATTTAAGAAGTAAGTTGTAAAAAGAGGTGAGTTGTAACTATTTTAAATACTGAAAATCATCGAGTAAATATTAAATATTATTTTATTCGATATATTGTTTTTTATAAAGATTAGGTTGGTTTATATGTTGCACAACGTGATTGTATATGGAAAGTTGCGGGTTTGCGTGCGAGGAATTTCCGAAGGAAATTCAGACGTAGCAAACGTGCAACGACCTTTAAATTTAGCCTAAAATAGCAATTTTTTATATACGTTGTTAGCCATAGTTATTTATTCGATTCAAGAAATTTAGTCATTATTATGTCATTCATTTCTTTTGCCTTTTCAAGAGATTCAATTCCGTTTAGGTCTAAATAATATCCACCATAAACAAGATGATTATTTATAAGAATCAAATTGTATACATAAACCACTATGATATCGTGGTCGTCATAATAAGGCTTTATTAATTTTAAAGCAGATAATATGTTTTCATTCGGTTTATATTCTTCAATAACAATTGGCTTTTCGGAATGTAAAAAAGTTGTGTCAGAATACACTTTTTTTAAAGCTTCCAATCTGTCAACATTAATAGTTCCAGTTTTCTTTTTTTGAACTCGAAATATTCTTTCTAAATCGTTCCCAGTCAATTTCCATTTTTGCTCATTTTTGTTAATCATAAAAACAGCATAATCTTCAAAATCGAGAACATCTAGACTGTCTTTTTTTGAAAATGTATAATTGTTTAAATAAACTCCTAGAGTTTTAAACTTATCAGAAATTGATAATTCGTCAAAGTATAATTTTACTGATTTATCTGCGTAACATTCCGTCCATTTTCCAAAAGTCGGAAGATTAAAATCGATATGTTCAATTTCATTTTTTTCTTCAGAATAGTAGTCTTCTTTTTTTTCAGATTTACATCCGATTAATAGAAGTAAAAATATGATGTAAGTTCTGGTCATTCTTAATTATGGCTAACGGT
>NZ_QLLO01000006.1:0-172500 GCF_003259525.1 Olleya aquimaris | reverse complement strand
ACGTGAATGTATAAAGCGTATGGTTATAGTTGCACCAACAGGTGTGGCAGCAATAAATGCTAAAGGTGTTACTATTCATTCTTTTTTTCAGTTGCCATTTGGGCCTATTTTACCAAATGAAGAGATTTTTTCAGGAGGATTTAATAGAAAAATTTCAAAAACAAAAATTAATATAATTAAGTCCCTCGATTTATTAATAATTGATGAGATTAGTATGGTACGTGCTGATTTGTTAGATGGTATTGATAAGACATTGCGTCGTTTTAAAAATCGAGATGAAGTTTTTGGAGGAGTACAATTATTAATGATTGGTGATTTACAACAATTATCTCCTGTGATTAAAGAAAATGAATGGCACTTACTTAAACCATTTTATAAAAATCCTTATTTTTTCAGCAGTATTGCTTTCAAAGAATGTAGTGCTATTACAATTGAATTAAAGCATATTTACAGGCAAGAAAATCCTAAATTTATAAAAATATTAAATGAAATAAGAAACAATAGTTTGACTCAATCCTCTGCAGATGAACTCAATAAACGGTTTATACCAAACTTTACACCTAATAAAGAGGATGGTTATATTTCATTAACAACACATAACAGAAAAGCTGATTTAACAAACGTAGAAGAATTAAATAAACTTACAGGTAAATCTATAACTTACCAAGCAATAATAGAGGGGAAATTTCCAGAATATTCTTTTCCCAATGAAAATAATTTAATCCTTAAAGTAGGAGCTCAAGTTATGTTTGTTAAAAATGATAGCTCTCCAGAAAAACGTTATTATAATGGTAAAATAGGTAAAGTCATATTGCTTGATGACAATGAAGTTATTGTACATTGCGCTGATGATGATTTTAATATTACAGTAACACCTGAAATTTGGGAAAACATTAATTATACTGTTAATCCAGAAACTAAAGCAATTACTGAAAACAAAGTAGGCTCTTATACTCAAATACCTTTACGATTAGCATGGTCTATAACTATTCATAAAAGCCAAGGGTTAACTTTTGAAAAAGCAATAATTGATGCACAAGGAGCTTTTGCGCACGGACAAACTTATGTAGCTTTAAGTAGGTGTAAAAGTTTAGAAGGCCTAGTTTTAAAAAATAAGATTGATTCAACGCAAATTATCAGTGATAGTAATGTTTCAACTTTTAATAAGCTAGCGGAGCAAAATCAACCTGATGAAAATATTTTAAATCAATCCAAATCTCAATATCAATTAGATTTGATTTCAGAAATTTTTAATTTTTATCAATTTCTTTATCCTATACAACGTATAATAGATATTTATTACAAAAACAGAGGTAGTTTAGAAGGCAATCTAGAACAGACTTTTATTTTAATAAAAGAATGTATTACTAATTTATTGAAAGTGGCTAATGGTTTTAAAGCTCAGCTTAACGAATTATCAGAAGTTACAATTACACCAGAATCTAGTGAAATTATTCAAGATCGTTTTATAAAGGCTCTGGAATATTTTAGTAATGAAACAGAATCTAAAATTGCAGTAGTCTATAAATCATCTACTTTTACAACAGATAATAAAGCCATCCAAAAAGACATCAACAAACATCTTAATGATTTTGAAGAATTATTAGCCACAAAACAACTTTATTTTTCAAATTTAATAAATGGTTTTAAAGTAAATACCTTTCAAGAGCTTAGAACAAAAGCTGTTTTTTTGATTAAAGATAAGCCTAAAAAAACTAGAAAAACTATAATAGACGGAACTGCAAACGTAGAGCTATTTGAATTACTTCGTGAATTAAGAAATAATATCGCTAATGATAAAGATTTAATACATTATCAAATATTTACTCAAAAAGCATTGTATGAAATGTGTGAAACATTGCCAACAAGCAAAAAAGAGTTACTACAGATTAACGGTTTTGGTAAAGTTAGAGTAGAAAAATATGGTAATGATATATTAAAAGTAATCCGTCAATATTGTGAGGAGAATGATATTGAATCCTCTAACAATGTTGAAATATTTGAAGTAGCAAAACCTAAAACAAAACGAGGAGATACTAAAAAAACATCTTTAGACTTATTTAAATCCGGAAAGTCTATAGAGCAAATTGCATTTGAACGTGATTTAAACGTCAATACCATAATTGGGCATTTAGCAAGCTTTATACCTTCAGGAGAGATTAAAATTACAGACTTAATTTCTGAAAAGCACTATAAAGAATTAAAAGAATTAATCCCAAAACATACATTTGAAAATCTTTCAGATTTAAAACATCAAATTGATGATAAATATACTTATGGCGAGTTAAGATTAGTGCTAGACGAATTATCTAGACAATAAAAAAGGCTTTAAAATACATTTAAAGCCTTTAAGAATATCTATTAATTAAGTAATTAACCTTTTATTACTCCTCTAGAAATAACAATTTTTTGAATTTCGGAAGTACCTTCGTAAATCTGTGTAATTTTTGCATCACGCATTAAACGCTCTACGTGATATTCTTTAACAAAACCATTTCCACCATGTATTTGTACAGCTTCAACCGTTTGTTCCATTGCAACTTTACTAGCATATAATTTAGCCATAGCACTAGACATATCGTAGTTATTACCTTGGTCTTTATCCCATGCAGCTTTCATAACCAACATACGTGCAGCTTCAATTTCGGTGTACATATCTGCTAGTTTAAAAGCAATAGCTTGATGGTTGCAGATTTCTGTACCAAAAGCTTTACGCTCTTTACTGTATTTTAAGGCTAATTCATAAGCGCCAGATGCAATACCTAATGCTTGAGCCGCAATTCCAATACGTCCACCAGATAAAGTTTTCATTGCAAACTTAAATCCAAATCCATCTTCACCAATTCTATTTTCTTTAGGTACTTTTACATCATTAAATTGTAGTGTGTGTGTGTCACTTCCTCTAATTCCTAATTTATCTTCTTTTGGTCCAATGTCAAATCCAGGTGTTCCTTTTTCAACAATAAAAGCATTGATACCTTTATGACCTTTATCTCTATCTGTTTGGGCAATAACTAGATAGACATCACTACGTCCACCATTTGTAATCCAGTTTTTTGTACCATTTATGACATAATGGTCACCTTTATCTATTGCTGTCGTTTTTTGTGATGTCGCATCACTACCTGCTTCTGGTTCACTTAAACAAAAAGCACCAATCTGTTCTCCAGTAGCTAGCTTGGTTAAATATTTTTGTTTTTGCTCCTCAGTCCCATAGGCTTCAAGTCCATAACATACTAAAGAGTTGTTTACAGATACCATTACTGAAGCAGATGCATCAATTTTTGATAATTCTTCCATAATTAATACATAGGAAATAGAATCCATTCCACTTCCTCCATATTTTGGGTCAACCATAATTCCCATAAACCCTAATTGTCCCATTTTCTTGACTAATTCATCTGGGAAAGTTTGTGCGTTATCACGTTCAATAACTCCAGGAAGTAATTCGGTTTGGGCAAAATCGCGAGCAGCATCGCGAATCATGATATGTTCTTCAGTAAGGCTAAAATCCATAATTTATATTTGACTATTGATATAATAAAATTTTCATGCAAAGATAAGTCTTTATTAGGATTTTTTCAATCGTTATAGTTATTTTTACAGAATATGATAAAAGCGGAATATAAAGTTATTGGTGTTATGTCTGGCACGTCTTTAGACGGGATTGACCTGGCTTATATTTCTTTTAAAAAAAATAATAATTGGAGCTTCAAAATATTAGAGGCAGAAACCATTTCTTACCCAAAAAAATGGTTGACAACATTGAAACATCTTACTGAGGTCTCTCAATCTGAGTTAACAATAATAGACCATGATTACACTAATTATTTAGCATTAATCATTGACCAATTTATACAAAAGCATCAATTAACTACTGTTGATGCTGTGTGCTCTCATGGACATACAGCATTACATCAACCTGATAAAGGTATTACCAAGCAAATTGGTAATTTACCTCAATTAGCCACTTTAATCAAGCAAACTGTGGTTTGTGATTTTAGAACTCAGGATGTTGAGCTTGGAGGTCAAGGAGCACCATTAGTGCCTATTGGAGATAAATTATTATTCACTAAATATGATTGGTGTTTAAACCTTGGTGGTTTTGCAAATATCTCTTCAGAGGTAAATAATAACAGAACTGCATTTGACATTTGCTCTATCAATATTGTACTAAATAAATACGTCGAAAATTTAGGATTAAACTATGATGATAAAGGTGATATCGCTAAAAGCGGAAAACTTAATATCCAATTATTAAACCAATTAAATAGTTTAAGCTTTTACAGCCAGACACCTCCAAAATCTCTTGGTTTAGAATGGGTAGAACAAAAAATATTTCCATTAATAAATAGTTTCAATTTAAAGACAGAAGACATCTTACATACATATGTTAAGCATATAGCATATCAGATTACTAAAGTTATAAATCAAACAGAAAAGGTTTCAGTATTAGCAACAGGTGGTGGTGTTTTTAATGAGTTTTTAATAGAAGAAATTCAAAAAATAACTTCCAATACAATTGTGATTCCTTCAAACAAAATTATAGAATATAAAGAGGCTTTAATTTTTGCGTTTTTAGGCATTTTAAAGTTAAGAGGAGAAATAAATTGTTTAAAATCTGTAACTGGAGCTTCTAAAGATCACTCCTCTGGTAAAATTTTTACTTTTAACACAACTACATAAAAAGAATAATTACATTTGAAAACTTTGGCTTATTTTTAGCTACAGTAAACATTATATTAATTAAATAAATTAAAAATGAAACACGTATTACTAGTATTAGCTTTAATAATTTCTAGCACAACTTTTGCACAAGATTTTGATGATAATTGGGAAGAATTATCAGAAAAATTACCAGGATATGTTATTACTAACAAAGGTGAAAAAATTGAAGGTTATCTAAAACGCTTTTTAAAAATAAAAAGTCAACGTAAAGTAAAATTTTTTAAAACGTTAGATGATAAACCTGTGGTTTATGATGCAAAAGACTTAAAAGCTTACCAAATTGCAGACGACTATTATGAGTCGCATCCCTATGAAGGATTAAGCGGAAAAACTAAAGTATTTTTATTAAGAGTGCTTGAAGGTAAAATAGACTTATTTGAATACTATATTAGAGTAGAGGACGATCAAGGCAAAGAAATTACAATAAAAGATGATGGTACAAAAGAAATCATTCTAGATTTTGACGGTACTAAAATTCAAACCGAAACATTAGCAGTAAAAGATGGTGATGATTATCTAAAATTTGCCTCACCTAAATTATTGTTTAGCTTTAAAAATGTTATGAGCAAATATGTTAGTGATTATCCAGAATTAGCTAAAAAAATCAAGAATAAAGAAAAAGGCTATAAAGTTTTAGGGATTTTAAACATTATCAACGAATATAACGCTCATTTTGAAAATGAATAACATCAAAACCTATTTGTTTAGTGCTTTCCTGTTAATCGCAATAGTAACTATACAAGCACAAAACGCAACTTTTGAGTGGTCAGATTTATCAAGTAATACTAAAGTTGGATTGCAAAATCCAACTTTAGTATTTCCATCTGTTTCTGGATTTACTACTTACACTCTAGAGAAACAAGGCACACAAGTTTTTGCTCCAGAATCTATTTTTATTACTAAGTTTAATGCAAATGGTGATGCTGGAAAAACAATAGATTTTTCGCTTCCAAAAAGAGCATTAAAAGATGCGACATTATTAAAGATTATTGAAGGAAAAGATAAACTTTATGTTTTTTCATTTATTGCTGTAAAGAAGGATAAAAAAAATGTGTTGTACGCTCAGGTTTATGACAATTCTACTGGAATAGTATCAGAAACTAAAGAAGTTTACACATTACCAATTGAAAAAGTCAATACTTCTGGTTTTTTTGAAGTACAACTTTCTGAAGATAAAAACACCTTTGCAATTTTAGTCAACAAACCATTCATTAAAAAAACAAAAGAAAACATAGAAGTGGTCATTCTAGATGCAGATTTAAATACCATTTCTAATGCAAAACATACGTTGTCTTTTGATAGCGAACGTGCATACAGAGAAAAACTGTATGTAGATAATGATGCAACTGTAACAATAGTTAAAAAAACAGATATCTTTAAAAAAGAACCTGTTACATCTGTTATTACTATTAAAGGAGATGAAATTACACAGCAGCAAGTATCCGCTAATCAATTTTATATTTCCGATAATAGAGTTGTCACCATAAAAGACAAACAATATCTATTAGGTTTTGCAACAGATAATGCTAAGCCAGCAGTATCCATGGGTGGAGCTAAAGATAAAAGTTTCTTTATTTACAATATTACAGATCAAAAATTAATTAAAAATCAAGAGTGGAATCCTGAAATAACAAAACGAATTTTAGGAAAAGGTTTTATAGATTTAAAAGTAATAGACGTTATTGTCCAAAATGATGATATTTTTTTAATAGGAGATAGATTTTCTGAAGAAAGTAAACCAATACCAGGACAAAACTTTGAATATAATTATACTTATAATTTTGGTCCAGGTGTTGTAGTTAAGTTAAATACAAATGGAGATGTGGCATATGATAGTTTAATACAATATGGCGAAGAATATAAAAACCATATGAAACCATTAGGGTCTTTTAAACCATTTATTAAAGATAATACTATACATTTTTTTGCTAACGAAAAAGTATCCATTTTAGAAGAGAAAAAAATAGTTTTTGGATGGAAAAACATTAACGCTAAAGCTATAGTAACTAAAAAATTAGAAAGCGACGGAAGCTTATCTATTAATGCTTTTAAAAGTGGAATAGTTGGCGGAAAAGACAATGTGGTAGACTTTGCGCCAACCAAAACTATTCAGTTAGATAATAATACCTATTATATTTATGCTTTAGGTAATAAATATCAAGCATTCGGAAAAATGACCATGGAATAATTATTAACAATAATTTATTATAATAAAAATGGCTTTAATTTTAAAAGCCATTTTTTGTTTTTTTATATTTGTTAAACTAATTAAACTATTTACTTCATAAGATGAATCAACTTTAGCTACCCTTAACTTATTAACCAAGAATCTAACTAAAGTTGAAATCAAAAATCATACATGAAAGACTTATTAAAAATTTACGAAAATAAAGAACCAGAAATAGTTTTTAACTGGAAGGATGCAGAAACTGATGCAGAAGGATGGACAGTTATAAACTCGCTTAGAGGTGGAGCTGCAGGAGGTGGAACCAGAATGCGAAAAGGCTTGGATATGAACGAAGTGTTATCTCTAGCTAAAACCATGGAAGTTAAATTTACAGTCTCTGGACCAGCAATTGGTGGTGCAAAATCTGGAATTAATTTTGACCCTAAAGATCCAAGAAAACATGGTGTTTTAGAGCGTTGGTATAAAGCTGTATCGCCATTATTAAAAAGCTATTATGGTACTGGAGGCGATTTAAATGTGGACGAGATCCATGAGGTTATTCCTATTACAGAAAGTTCTGGAGTGTGGCACCCACAAGAAGGGGTTTTTAACGGACACTTTAAACCCACAGAAGCAGATAAAATAAACCGTATTGGACAATTACGTCAAGGCGTTATTAAAGTACTGGAAAACATAAATTATTCACCAGACGTTTCTAGAAAATATACTGTAGCAGACATGATTACTGGTTATGGTGTTGCAGAAGCTGTTAGGCATTATTATGATGTTTATGGTGGTAGCGTTAAAGGAAAACGTGCAGTAGTTCAGGGATTTGGTAATGTTGGTTCTTCAGCAGCTTACTATTTAGCTCAAATGGGTGCAAAAATAGTTGGTATTATAGATATTTCCGGAGGAGTTATTAAAGAGGAAGGGTTTACGTTTCAAGAAATTAAAGATTTCTTTTTAACTAAAAACGGAAACACGCTTCAAACAGATAATATGATTCCTTTTGCAGAAATGAATGAGCGCATTTGGTCTCTTGAAACCGAGATTTTTGCACCTTGTGCAGCTTCAAGGTTAATCACTCAACACCAAATCAATCAAATGATTGATACTGGTTTGGAAGTCATTTCTTGTGGTGCAAACGTCCCATTTGCTGATAAAGAGATTTTCTTTGGTCCAATTATGGAACATACCGACGAGCGTGTCAGTTTAATACCAGATTTCATTTCAAATTGTGGTATGGCTCGTGTTTTTGCCTACTTTATGGAACGTAAAGTTCAAATGACTGACGAAGCAATTTTTAATGATACATCAGAGATTATTAAAAAAGCCATTCAAAATGTATATAATAAAAATAATTCAAAATTAGAGATTAGTAAAACAGCTTTCGAGATAGCATTAAAACAATTAATATAATATGGAAACAGTAATAATTTTAGTCTTCGTTCTTGGCTATTTAGCTATAACATTAGAACACAATTTAAAAATCGATAAATTAATTCCAGCATTGGTCATGATGGCTATTAGTTGGGCTTTAATCTCTTTAGGGCTTGATACTTTTCCAGAATGGTTTGATTCTGCAAAACATGGTTTAGTAGAAGGTTATGCTAGTTTGGGACATGAGACCAAAATGCATATTATGGAAGAAACGTTGTTGCACCATTTAGGTAAAACAGCAGAGATTTTAGTATTTCTATTAGGAGCAATGACTATTGTAGAAATCATTGATTATTTTGATGGTTTTTCTACCATAAAAAGCTTCATTAAAACTAAAAAGAAAACTAAAATACTATGGATTTTTGCCTTTTTAGCTTTTATACTTTCAGCTATAATAGATAACCTTACAGCAACAATTGTATTAATTTCTATTCTTCAAAAAATTGTTAAAGACAGAAGCTCACGTATTTGGTTTGCTGGTCTAATAATTGTAGCAGCAAACGCAGGAGGTGCTTGGTCGCCAATTGGAGACGTAACAACTACTATGCTTTGGATTGGTAAAAAAGTAACCACAGGACACTTAATTGGGTATCTGTTACTACCTTCTTTAGTATGTATGTTAGTTCCAACTTTTATTGCTTCGTTTTTACCAGCATTTAAAGGAAATTTAGAAGTAGATGATCAAAATATTGAAAAGCCAAAAAGTAAATTTAGTGCAACGATGCTTTATTTAGGACTAGGTGCTATTGTGTTTGTACCTATATTTAAAACCGTAACGCATCTACCACCTTATGTAGGTATGATGTTAGCATTAGGTGTGGTAGCTATTTTTGCTGAAATTTATAGTTCTGCTAAATTTAGTTTAACAGAATTTCATGCAGAAGAAAGTGATGCACACGCACATCATAGTCCTGTACATCACTCACTATCTAAAATTGAAATGCCAAGTATATTGTTTTTCTTAGGTATTTTAATGGCTGTAGCAGCTTTAGAATCTTTAGGTATATTATTTGGATTTGCATCTACTTTAAAAGAAAGCATGCCAATGATGGGAACAGAATTACATGGTGAAGGCGTATCTGATTTAGTCATCTTATTACTAGGTATTGGATCTGCAGTTATCGATAATGTACCATTAGTTGCAGCTAGTTTAGGGATGTTCTCAGAACCAATTGATAATGAGTTATGGCACTTTATAGCTTATTCTGCAGGAACTGGAGGAAGTATGTTAATTATAGGTTCTGCTGCAGGTGTTGTAGCTATGGGAATGGAAAAAATAGATTTTTTCTGGTATTTAAAAAAGATAGCTTGGTTAGCATTAATAGGGTTTTTATCAGGAGCTTTAGTATTCTTCTGGACAAGAACTTTATTTTAATAAAATTTATAAACCCTCAAGTTACAATCTTGAGGGTTCTTTAAATATTTAAATGTCCGTAAAAACGGAAATCTCTAAATAAATTTCTTTGAAATTTAGTTTTACATACGCAAAACAAAAATTAAACGTTATAAACGTATCTAAATTTATACTATGATAAGTACATTAATACAAGACACTGCTCAAACAGTAGATCCATTAGTAGAAGGTGAATCGGTTGAGAAAACATTATCAATAATAGAGTTGGTCACTACAGGTGGAACTGCTGGAATAATTATTATTGCACTACTTTTTGTGTTATTAATTATGGCAGTTTATATTTATTTTGAACGCTTGTTTGCAATAAAGGAAGCCTCAAAAGTAGATTCTAATTTTATGAATCAAATTAGAGACTATGTAAGTAATGGAAAAATAGAATCGGCTCAAAACTTATGTACTACAGTAGATTCGCCAGTATCAAGATTAATTAGTAAAGGAATATCTAGAATTGGAAAACCTTTAGATGATATTAACACAGCTATTGAAAATGCTGGACGTTTAGAAATATATAGCCTAGAAAAAAACGTAAGTATTTTAGCCACCATTTCTGGTGCTGCACCAATGATAGGTTTTCTTGGAACAGTTATTGGAATGATATTATCCATATTTGAAATAGCAAACTCTGGAGGGTCAATAGATATTAAAACATTAGCAGATGGTTTATATACAGCAATGACCACTACAGTTGGAGGATTAATAGTTGGTATAGTCGCTTACATCGCTTATAACCATTTGGTTGTAAAAACGGATAAAGTGGTCTACCAAATGGAAGCAAATTCTTTAGAATTTTTAGATTTATTAAACGAACCTAGCTAATATGCGATTAAGAGGAAGAAATAAAGTTACACCAGAATTTAACATGTCATCAATGACAGACATCGTGTTTCTGCTGCTTATCTTTTTTATGATTGCATCAACATTAGTATCAGCTGAAGCAATAGATTTGTTATTGCCAAAGTCAACTAGTAAAACCACGCAGACTAAAAACGTATCTGTAAGCGTTGATAAAAATGTCAATTATTATGTAGATATGAAGCAGGTTTCTAAAGAACAACTAGAAGCAGAGGTATTGGCTAAATTAGGAGATGTAGACTCTCCAACAATAACTATTCGTTCAGACGAGAGTGTAGAAATGCAACACGTGGTTTTTATAATGGATATTGCAAACAGAAATAAAATTAAATCTACGTTAGCTGTAAAAGCGCAATAAGATGAAATATTTAGATACCAAACATAAACGTAACTCAGCTAAAATAACAACATTAATTATGTTGATATTGGTTTTGTTATTGTTTGTAGTTGGTCAAAATTATATGGATCCACCAGAAGAATTTGGAGTTGCAATTAACTTTGGAGGAAGCTCTGGAGGAGGTGGTGGTGGAGGTGCACCAGCACAAGTTACTGAGCCTTCAAAAACTAAACCAGAAGACACAAAACCGCAAGAACAACAAGAGGCTTCTAAGCCAACCTCTAAAGACAATGTGTTAACACAAGAAGAAGAGGAAGCTGTTTTAATTAAAAAGCAGCAAGAACAAGCACAAAAAGAAAAAGAAGCAAAAGAAAAAGCACAAGCGGATAAAATAGCTAAAGAGAAAGCAGCTAAAGCTGCTGCAGAAGCAGCAGAAAAAAAGAGACAAGAAGAGATAAAAAAAGCTAATGATGCTTTAATTAATGGTATAAATAATTCTGAAAACCCATCAGACTCTAATAATGATGGTTCAAACAATGGGTCAAATGGTGGTTCGGGAACAGGTAATACTTATGGGCCAAGTCGTTTTGGTGATGGATCTGGTCAAGGAAATGGAGATGGAGTAGGTTATGGGCTAAATGGAAGAGGGCGTCCAACTAACCAAATCTTTAAACAGGACTGCAACGAAGCAGGATTAGTGGTGGTTAGAATTGAGGTTGATCGTTCGGGAAGAGTAGTTAAAGCAGAACCTGGAGTAAAAGGAACTAAAAATACAGCTCCATGTTTACTAAGTCCTGCAAAAAAAATTGCCGAATCTCACAAATGGAAAGCAGACCCTAATGCTCCAGAAAGACAAATAGGTTTTATTAGCATCAACTTTAAATTGGGTCAGTAAACAGTCATGACTTATAAAGACACTTTACATTGGATGTTTTCTCAACTCCCAATGTATCAAAAGCAAGGTCAAAAAGCATTTAAAAAAGACTTAACCAATACCTTAGCTTTAGCGCAACATCTTAAAAACCCACAACAGCAATTTAAATCTATTCACGTTGCAGGCACCAATGGAAAAGGGTCTAGCAGCCATATGTTAGCTTCTATTTTACAAGAAGCTGGTTATAAAGTGGGATTATATACTTCTCCGCATTTAAAAGATTTTAGAGAGCGCATTAAGGTTAATGGTAAACAAGTCAGCAAACAATTTGTTATTGGTTTTATTAAGCGTAATAAAGCTTTTTTAGACAAGCAACAATTGTCTTTTTTTGAAATGACTGTTGGTATGGCTTATAACTATTTTGCGAAGCAAAAAGTAGATATTGCAGTTATTGAAGTTGGTTTAGGTGGTCGGTTAGACTCGACAAACATTATTCTTCCAGAAGTATCATTAATTACAAATATTGGTTTTGATCATGTTCAGTTTTTAGGTAATACACTTCCGCTTATCGCGAAAGAAAAAGCTGGAATCATCAAACCAAACGTACCAGTAGTTATTAGTGAAACCCAACCAGAAATACAATCTGTTTTTATTGATACCGCTAAAAACAATAACAGTCCCATTGTGTTTGCAGACCAAGTTGAAAACCTTTCTTATACTTCGGACTTAAAAGGCAATTATCAATCAAAAAACAGTAAAGGCGTTTTAGAAGTTATTAAAATTCTTCAGAAAAAAAAGTATACAATTTCATCTAAAAATATCAAAAACGGACTACTTAATACTATCAAAAACACAGGTTTAAAAGGGCGTTGGCAGCTATTAAATGAGTCGCCAAAAGTTATATGCGATACTGCACATAACAAAGAAGGGTTAACCATAACCATGCAGCAGTTGTTAAAAGAAGATTTTGAAAATTTACATGTTGTTTTTGGAGTGGTAAACGATAAAGATTTAGTGTCAATTCTACCCATATTACCTAAAAAAGCAACATACTATTTTTGCAAACCTAATGTGCCAAGAGGTTTAGACCAAAATATACTTAAAAAACTATTTGTTTCCAATGGTTTTGTAGGTACTGCTTATTCTTCGGTAGAAGAAGCCTATCAACAAGCATTAAAAAATGCGACTATTAAAGACTTTATCTATATAGGAGGAAGTACATTTGTAGTTGCAGAAGTGGTATAATATTATATTTATTAATAATAAATATGTATTTAAAGACTGTAAATAAGATGGTTAGTTTTTTAGTAAAAAAATATTTTATTTTTTTTGCCAAAAAGTTTTTGCAAAATCAAAAACTACTCTATATTTGCAGTCCTAATAATTAGGGCGCGTAGCTCAGTTGGTTCAGAGCACTTGGTTTACACCCAAGGGGTCAGGGGTTCGAATCCCTTCGCGCCCACAAAAAAATCCGAAACTTATGTTTCGGATTTTTTTTATTTATAAAAGTTCTAAAACTCGCTCTAAAGCCATTCCTCTTGATCCTTTAATTAAAAGCGTACTGCTTTTTATTGGTTTAAAATTGGCTTTAAACTCTTCAAACGATTGATATTGTTTGGTTTTTAGGTTGTTTGACTTTGATTTATAGAAATTTTCACCAATTAAAAATATTGAGTCAATATTTAACGAATTAGCAAAATCTGTTATGTATTGATGTTCTTCTGAAGCAGAGTTGCCTAACTCAAACATATCACCTAAAATAGCAATTTTATTGCTTTGTGTTTGTTTGGTAAAGTTTTTTAAAGCTACTTCCATACTAGACGGGTTAGCATTATAAGCATCTAAAATAATAGTGTTACTTCCTTTTTTAATTATTTGAGAACGATTATTAGTTGGAATGTAACTTTCAATAGCTTTTTTAATAGCTTCCATTTCTACATTAAAATATAGTCCAATAGTTGATGCTGCACATAAATTAGTAAAGTTGTATTCGCCAATTAAATTGGAGGTAATTGTAGTGTCCTTAATTTTAAAAGCTACAAAAGGATTGGCAACTAGAAATTCTATTTTTTGATAGTTTGAATCGTTTTGACTAAATCCATATTTCTTGATGTAATTATTTAGCTTATCTTTTTGAATATTATCATCAGCATTTATAAATATATGTTTATCATGATTAATCAAATAATCATATAATTCACTTTTACCTTTTATAACACCTTCTACACCTCCAAATCCCTCTAAATGAGCTTTACCAAAGTTAGTGATGTAACCATAATCTGGTTGTGCAATTTGACATAGAAATTCTATTTCTTTTTGATGATTAGCACCCATTTCTACAATACCAATCTCTGTTTGTTTGGTCATTGACAATAGAGTAAGTGGTACACCAATGTGATTGTTTAAATTTCCTATTGTAGCTGTTGTATTATATTTTTGAGATAATACAGTATTTATTAACTCTTTAGTCGTAGTTTTTCCATTACTACCTGTTAAGGCAATAATTTTAACTCCCAAATAATGTCTATGATAATTAGCTAATGCTTGAAGTGTTTTTAAGCTGTTTTTAACTAGAATTGTCTTTTCTGATAGATAATAGTCTTTATCGTCAATAACAGCAATTTTTGCTCCTTTTTTTAAAGCTTCTTTTGCAAAGGTATTACCATTAAAGTTATCACCACTTAAAGCAAAAAACATGTTGTTTTCTGCTACTTTTCTGGTATCTGTACTTATGGCGTTACAATCCAGAAATACTTTATGTAGGGTTTCAATATTCATAAAATAAAAGTATAAAAAAAGTCCTAACAAATGTGTTAGGACTTTGATATATTAACTAATAATTTATTTAGTTTTTAGATTTTCTTTGACCTTTAGATTTTGAGCCTACTCTAGACATTGCACATCTAAACCCAATATAGTCTGTAGCCATATTTTGTGGGTAATAACGTCTTTGTGCAGGATCTAACCAATATTCTCTATCTTTCCAAGAACCTCCTTTATACACTCTAACTTCGTCATTGATTAAAGAGGTACGCTTATTAGACTTATCATATTCTCTTATCAAGTTTCCAGAAGAATCAACTTCTATATTATGCTTTGGTGCATTATACATTTTGCGTGTAGCAGCATCTTCTGAAGCTTCACTTTCTTCATCACCAAATCTATCTGCATAATAACGTGATGATTGTATGTCTCCATCTCTAAAGTTACGGTTGTCACTTCTGTCAAAATTTGTTCTTAAATAAGTTTCTTCTTCATCAACAGGCTTAGTTGCAATTTCACCAGGTAAATCTCTTGGAACAACTTTTCCGTTTGGTAAAGTGTCAAAAACTATTTCGTCTGTTCCAACTACTTTAACGGTTCCATCTTCTGTAATAACGTTTTTAGTATACACGTTACCTCTGTAGTAGTTAAAATCATTAAACTCGTCATCAACTATTGGTCTGTAGACATCAGCAACCCATTCTGCAACGTTACCTGCCATATCATATAAACCATAATCATTAGGATCATAAGATTTTACTTCTGCAGTAATATCTGCACCATCATCAGACCATCCAGCAATTCCACCATAATCTCCTTTTCCTTGCTTGAAGTTTGCTAATTGATCTCCTTTTATTTTACGATTTCCAGAACGTGTATATTGTCCATCCCATGGATATTTTTTACGACCTCTGTATACGTTGTAACTTCTAATTTCTGATAATCCTAAAGCAGCATATTCCCATTCTGCTTCAGTTGGTAGTCTGTATTTAGGTGAGATCAAACCAGTTTCACGAGATGCGTAAACGTTAATTTCTTCTCCAGCTGCATTAGTTTGAGCTTTTAATTTTCCTCCTCTTAATATCTCTTCGTTACCACCAAAAGTTTGTGTTGGAGAATTAATGTAAGTATCAGTGCTAAAGTTAGCATCTGCTGTAGCTTCTAATTGGCTTCCTTGTTTTAGGTAACCATCTTTTTGTAAATATAATTCATTAACACGATCGGTTCTCCAATTAGCAAACTCTACTGCTTGAATCCAGCTTACACCAACTACAGGATATTCTCCATAACCTGGATGACGTAAATAGTTTTCTGTCATTACTTCATTATAACCTAAACGGTTTCTCCAAACTAAAGTATCTGGTAATACACCATTATATATAGCTCTAAAATTTTCTTCTTCAGGTGGATAAGTTCTTTTTATCCAATCTAAATATTCTAGATACATTTTATTAGTTACTTCTGTTTCATCCATGTAAAAGGATTGAACGTGTTGCTGGTTAGGTGTATTGTTCCAGTCATGCATTACATCATCTTGGACTCTACCCATAGTAAAAGTTCCACCTTCAATAAAAACTAAACCAGGAGCAGTCTCTTGTTCTTTAAATTTGGTGTTGTATTGAAAACCACCATCTTTAGAGTTAATTTGCCATCCTGTAGCTCTAGAGGTATTAGAACCACTACCAGATCTTTTACAGCCAACCAAGGTTAGCGAAATCGCTACGATTAACAACAACCTTGATACAATTACTTTTTTCATATTCATTTGTTTGAGTAAGCTAATAATATTTTTTAGGAGTCGCAATATAATAATTAAACCCAACAAAACAACATAAATTGTCATTTTTGAGTAAAAAAAACTGCATTTCATCCTATTTTTTTACTTTACAACGATGTTTTTTATGCTTTTTATCGTCGTTTTGAAACACTATAACGTGTGTTTTTAAATTTTATTATTGTAATTTTGACTTGTTTTTATGAAATTATTAAGATTTAAATAATATCATCTTAAATAAGACGTTACTATTGCAATGAAAAAGATATTTTTAGTACTACTAGTACTTTATTTAACACCATTATTTTCTCAAGAAAAAAAGATTAGTCTAGATTGGGATAAGTCCCAAACTATGTCTACTAGCGATTATTCTTTAACGATACCTTCTTTTTTACCATCACAAAATTATTCGTTTAATGGTTCTGAAGGCATTAAGTATATAAATCAATGGAAAATAAATGGCTTTGTTAATGAAAACTCCATAACCATTACTAATATTAACTATTTGCCAATTACCAAGTCAGAATTGTACGATCTTGATATTACTACAATACCTAATACCTTAGAATACTCTTTAAAGAATGCAACTGGACGTGATGTTAATTATGCAGTCTTTACTTTAAGCCCCATAATAAAGGATGGTAATGGATATAAAAAAATAAGTTCGTTTACAATGAAGTACAGTATGGCTGCTTCATCTAATAGAATTAATAATAGTCAAGTACTTACAAATTCGGTATTAAATAGTGGAAGTTGGTATAGGTTTGAAGTAACTACTTCTGGTGTATATAAATTATCTAAATCGTTTTTAAGCCAAATGGGAATAAATGTAAATGGCTTAGATCCTAGAAATATAAAATTATTCGGTAATGGCGGTAAAATGATGCCTTTTGCCAATAATGCAAACTTTCCGTTTGATCCTACAGAGAATGCAATACGAGTTATTGGAGAAGAAGATGGAGTGTTTAATGATACTGATTATATTTTGTTTTACGCTCAAGGTCCATCAGCAGATGTTAATACCCCTTACATTAATACTAATATTAATCCTTATACAGATAAAACTGCGTATTACATTAATATAAGTGCTGGGCAAGGTAAACGTATACAACAATTTAATCAACCAGCAGGTTTGCCTTCCACTACCTTTAATACTTTTCATGATTATCAATTTCATGAAGTAGATCAAAACAATATTGTTTTTGTTGGTAGACGATGGTTTGGCGAACGTTTTGGTGTTGAAAATTCTCGTTCTTTTGATTTTAACTTTCCTAACCTAGTGACCTCAGAACCTATAGATTTAAAAGTTGTTACAGCTTCTGTTGCTGTTAACGAAACAGTTTTTTCTATTTCAGTAAATAATACTTTAGATGGTACTTTAACTATAAATGGTTCAAATATAGGTAATGGTGTATATGCAACGGGAGGAACCTATCAAAACAGCTTAATGGTTTCAGGAGATAACATAAATGTTAATTTGGATTATGACAATCAAGGTAATCCTAGTGCTACTGCTTATTTAGATTATATCTCTATTGAAGCTACTAGAGCATTAACGTTTTCAGGTTCGCAATTTCATTTCAAAAATAAGGCATCGACACAGTCTAACGATGTGGCTAGTTATGTGTTGACTAATGCGTCACAAGTACAAGAGGTTTGGGATGTGACTAATATTTATGACATTACCTCTATAGCAAATCCAAATGCAGAAGCTACCTTAAGTTTTAAAGCGCCAATGGGTGACTTAAAAACATTTGTTACTGTTACGTCTCAGAATTATTTTGAACCCATTTTAGCAGCCAATAGTATTGTAAATAATCAAAATTTAAAAGGAACTATATTTTTAAACAGCCAAGGTCAATTTGAGGATATAGATTATTTGATGTTAACTACTCAGTCTCATTTAACACAAGCTCAAAGGTTAGCTCAGATAAATAGAGATAAAAAAAACTTAACAGTAAAGGTGGTGACTTTAGATCAGATTTATACAGAGTTTTCTTCTGGTAGTCCAGATATTACGGGTATTAGAAATTTTGTAAAATACGTTTATGATAATGCTAGTACACCAGAAAATAGGGTGAAATACTTATGTCTTTTTGGAGATTCTTCGTTTGATTATAAAGGAAGGATTTCAGATAACACCTATAATTTTCCAACATGGAATGCGTATAATAGTTTTACTTTATCAAACTCGTTTATTTCTGACGACTTCTATGCGTATCTAGATCCAGGAGAAGGGGTTATGGATTTGTTTAATAATTCTAACAAATTAGATGTTGCTGTTGGAAGAATAATAGCAGACTCGCCTTTAAGAGCACAACAAATGGTAGATAAAATAGAAATTTACTATTCTAAAGAAGCGCTAGGAAGCTGGCGTAATAATTTTGTTGTAGTATCTGATGATGTAGACGAAGCTTGGGAAGCAACATTGCAAGAAACCACAGACGAAATTGCAGATGAAGTTACATCATTTAAACCATTTATAAATGTAACCAAAATTCATACAGATTCTTATCAACAAGAAGCTTCTGCAGGAGGTGATCGTTATCCTGAAGTTAATGAAGCTATTTCCAATGCGATAGAGAGAGGAGCAATAATGGTTAATTATTTTGGGCATGGAGGTGAAGACGGATTAGCATTTGAGCGTATATTTCAAAAACCAGATGCAGAAGCATTAAATAATGATTGTAAACTAAATTTATTTGTAACGGTAACTTGCGAGTTTACTAGATTTGACAACCCCTTACGTGTCACCGCGGGAGAGCTTATTTATTGGAATAAAAATGCAGGAGCAATATCATTAATTACTACTACAAGACAGATTTTTGTTACTGTAGGTAAAGATTTTAATAAAATTTTAAAAGAATATTTATTTTCTTACAGTACAAACGATACTTACAGCTATTTTGAATATCCATCAATCGCAGAGGCTTTAAGACTTGCCAAAAATGATCCTAATTTTTCTAATGCTCAAAAAAATCTAGCATTTTATATAGGTGATCCAGCATTAAAATTAACAATACCGCAACCAAATATTAGATTAACTAAAATTAACGATGTTTCAATTACACAAGAAACAGATGTGCTTCAAGCTTTAAGCTATGCTAAGTTAGCTGGAGAAGTAACAGATGTAAATGGTAATTTATTAAGCGATTTCAATGGTATATTAACCACAACTATTTACGATAAAGAAATAGAAAGAGAAACCTTAGCTAATGATAATGTTTATGAAAATGGTCAGTTAATAAAATTAAATTTTAAAACATTAGGTGCTATTGTGTTTAGAGGTCAAGCTACAATAACTAATGGTCAATTCGAATTTGATTTTGTAGTCCCTAAAGATATTGGTATTCCTGTAGGTACTGGAAAGGTTAGTTTTTATGCCACAAAAAACAACTCGTTAGACGATAAAACCGGAGCAAGTATTGAAACACTAAAAATTGGAGGTATAAATCCAAATGCAGCAGAAGATAATATTGGACCTACTATACAATTATATATGAATGACGAGTCCTTTGTCTCTGGTGGAATAACCAACGAGTCTCCAACATTAATTGCCAAATTTGAAGACGATAACGGTATTAATACTGCTAGTGGTATTGGACATGATATTGTTGCTTTGTTAGATGGTGACGAGGTGAACCCTTATGTGTTAAACGATTATTATTTAACAGAAGTAGACGATTATACAAAAGGTAGTTTAAGTTATCCGTTTAGAAACTTAGAGCCAGGATTACATACCTTAACGCTTAAAGCTTGGGATGTTTATAATAATTCTGCTACTGCAGAAATCCAGTTTGTAGTGTTTAATGAAAATGAAAACTTGGTCATAAATAACGTGCTTAATTATCCAAACCCTTTTGTAAATTATACCGAGTTTTGGTTTAGTCATAATAGCTCAGAAATTCTAGATATTTCAGTTCAAATATTTACAATTTCAGGTAAATTGGTTAGAACGTTGAATGGTCATACTACTTTAGCAGGTGGTAAAACTGTAAAATCAACCTCCAGAGATATTGTGTGGGATGGTCGAGACGATTTTGGAGATAAAATAGGAAAAGGAACCTATATTTATAAACTAAAAGTACACTCACCAAGCACTAATAAATCAGTAGAAAAAATAGAGAAACTTGTAATCCTGTAATAAAAAATTATATTTGTTAACTAATATTGATACATGAAAAATAAAATTTTAATAGCAATAGCTTTCCTTTTCGCCCTTAAAGGACTATCGCAAGAGACAATAACAAATCCAAATGACTCTAGAGTTATAACTACAGGAGTCCCATTTTTATTGATAGCTCCAGATGCTAGAGCAGCAGCAATGGGAGATATGGGTGTGGCTACATCACCCGATGCTTTCTCGCAACAATGGAACTCGTCAAAATATGTGTTTTCAGAAAACAAATCTGGTGTAGCAATAAGTTACACACCATATTTAAGCAAATTGGTAAACGATATCTTTTTAGGTAACGTGACCTATTTTAACAGACTTAACGACAATAGTGCATTTGCAGCTAGTTTTAAATATTTTTCGTTGGGAGATATAGAATTTGTTCAAGACGAATTTTCTGAAGCTTTGGTTCAACGACCAAATGAGTTTACATTTGATGTATCCTATGCTTTACGATTAAGTGATCAATTTGGAATGTCCGTTGCAATGCGTTATTTACAATCGGATTTAAAACTAAATATAGGTGATAACGATACAAAAGCAGCTAGTACATTTGGTGTTGATATTTCTGGATATTATCAAAGTGAAGAACAAGCATACAACGATTTTAATGGTCGTTGGAGAGCAGGATTTGCTATTCAGAATCTAGGTCCTAAGTTTAAGTATGATGAAGCTGGTCAAGAAAATTTTCAACCGACTAATTTAAGATTAGGTGGAGGGTTTGATTTTATTTTAGACCAATATAATAAAGTAGGCGTTACTGCAGAGTTTTCAAAATTACTAGTCCCAACACCTCCGCTTTTAGGATTTGATGATACAGATGGTGATGGCGAGCAAGATGCTGACGAGCCAACATATATCGTAGCAGGTAAAGATCCTGATGTACCATTCTTATCGGGTGTTTTTCAATCGTTTGGAGATGCTCCAGGTGGATTTAAAGAAGAATTACAAGAGTTTACCTATGCGTTAGGTGCAGAGTATACTTATCAAGATTCGTTTGCTTTTAGAGCAGGATATTTTAATGAACATGAAACTAAAGGTGCGCGTAAATTTTTTGCTTTAGGAGCAGGATTTAAATATAACGTTATAAATGTAGATTTATCTTATCTGTTTTCTGCATCTCAAGTGCAAAGTCCATTAGAAAGTACATTGCGTTTTTCTTTAACCTTTAATTTAGGTGCTGGAACTTATGATGAATATTAATAACATTAATTAATAAACAACTTAAAAACTATTGTGAAAACAATAGTTTTTTTGTCTAAAATAGTTGCATAAATTTAAAACTATGAAGGAAGTCAAAATAGAAACCATATTACAAGTATTTGATAATATTAACGAGTTGCCAAAGGATATACAAGACTTGATGCGTAGAGCATCAGAAGCTAGAAGTAATGCTTATTCACCATATTCAAAATTTAGTGTTGGTGCTGCAATATTGTTAGATAATCAAGAAGTAGTTACAGGAAGTAACCAAGAAAATGCATCATATCCATCTGGATTATGTGCAGAACGTACAGCAATTTATTATGCTGGAGCACAATATCCCAATGCAAAAATGCTTAAAATGGCTATCATAGCTGGTTCTCAAAGCCACCCAACATTAACTCCTATTCCACCTTGTGGAGCGTGTAGACAAGCTATTTCAGAATACGAAGTCAAACAAGATGCGCCAATCGAGTTGTATTTTATGGGAGAAACGGGTAAAGTAGTCCGCTCAAATTCGTTAGCTAACCTGCTTCCATTAATTTTTGACAAATCAGTATTATAACTCAATCGTTTTCGTGATAATTTTACTATTTACAGTTTTTTTTATTACTAACTAAAGTGTTACTTTTGTTATTCGTTATAAATAATAAACGTCACCAATGCAAAAAGTAACAAAAGAAACGTATATTAAATGGTATGAAGACATGCTGTTTTGGAGAAAGTTTGAAGACAAGCTTGCAGCTGTTTACATCCAACAAAAAGTTAGAGGTTTCCTTCATTTGTATAATGGGCAAGAAGCTGTTTTAGCTGGAGCTTTACATGCAATGGATTTAACTAAGGATAAAATGATTACTGCTTATCGTAATCACGTACAACCTATTGGTATGGGTGTAGATCCAAGACGTGTCATGGCAGAATTATATGGTAAAGCAACCGGTACTTCACAAGGTTTAGGTGGTTCTATGCATATCTTTTCTAAAGAACACCGTTTTTATGGAGGACATGGTATTGTAGGAGGTCAAATTCCATTAGGTGCAGGTATTGCATTTGGAGACAAATATCATGGTGTAGATGGTGTTACACTTTGTTGTTTTGGAGATGGAGCAGCAAGACAAGGTTCTTTACATGAGACTTTTAACCTAGCAATGCTTTGGAAATTACCTGTTGTATTTGTGTGTGAAAATAATGGTTATGCTATGGGTACTTCTGTAGAACGTACTGCAAATCATACAGATATTTGGAAGTTAGGTTTAGGTTACGAAATGCCATGTGGACCAGTAGATGGTATGAATCCTGTAAAAGTAGCAGAAGCTTTTGATGAAGCTATTCAACGTGCTCGTCGTGGTGATGGACCAACGTTTTTAGAACTAAAAACATACAGATATAGAGGTCACTCAATGTCTGATGCGCAACATTATAGAACTAAAGACGAAGTTGCAGAATACAAAAAAATAGACCCAATTACTCAAGTTAAAGATATTATACTTGAAAATAAATACGCTACAGAAGCAGACCTTAAAAAAATTGACAAACGTGTTAAAGATTTGGTTGCCGAGTGCGAAAAATTTGCTGAAGAATCACCTTATCCAGATAAAAATGTGATGTATGATGCAGTTTATGAACAAGAAGATTATCCATTTATAGACCACAAAATTAAATAAGCTATGGCAGAAATAATTAACATGCCTCGTTTAAGCGACACCATGGAAGAAGGGACAGTTGCTACGTGGTTAAAAAAAGTTGGAGATAAAATAGAAGAAGGAGACATTCTTGCAGAAATCGAAACAGATAAAGCAACAATGGAATTTGAATCTTTCCACGAAGGCACCTTATTACACATTGGTGTTCAAGAAGGAGAGACAACAAAAGTAGACCAGTTGTTAGCTATTATTGGAGAAGAAGGTGAAGACATTTCTGGTTTATTAAACGGAAGTTCAGAAAAACCTTCTGAAGATAAAAAAGAAGACGCTAAAGACAAGCCTGAAGAAGATGATGCAGCAGAAACTGCTAATGAAACTTCAGAAGCTCAGGACATTCCAGAAGGCGTAACAGTAGTTACTATGCCTAGGTTAAGTGACACTATGGAAGAAGGAACTGTAGCAACTTGGTTAAAAAAGGTTGGTGATGATGTAGAAGAAGGAGATATTTTAGCCGAAATTGAAACGGATAAAGCTACAATGGAATTTGAATCTTTTCAGTCAGGAACATTATTATATGTTGGACTTGAAGAAGGAGATTCTGCAAAAGTAGATTCATTATTAGCTATAATCGGTCCAAAAGGAACAGACGTTTCTGGTATAGCTAAAAACTTTAAAGCAGGTAGTACACCAGCCAAAAAAGAAGCTGCTACACCAGATACAAAGCAGGAAACAAAGTCTGAAGCTCCTAAAAAAGAGACCTCAAAACAAGAATCTGTGTCTCAAACTTCTGAGAACACGCCAACTGGACGTGTGTTTATTTCTCCTTTAGCTAAAAAAATGGCTGAAGAAAAAGGGGTTAATATCTCTCAAGTTAAAGGATCAGGTGAAAACGGACGTATTGTAAAACGCGATATAGAAAACTTTACACCATCTGCAGCAGTGCAATCTTCTGCACCATTTGCTAAATTTGTAGCTTCAGGACAGGAAGATTTTGATGAAAAACCAAACTCGCAAATGCGTAAAGCAATTGCTAAAAATTTAGCTAAATCTAAATTTACTGCGCCTCATTATTACTTAAATGTAGAGTTTGACATGGATAATGCAATTGCATTCCGTGCACAATATAACTCTATTCCAGATACTAAGATTTCATTTAACGACATGATTGTTAAAGCTTGTGCTTTAGCTTTACGTCAACACCCGCAAGTTAACTCGCAGTGGTTTGATGATAAAATGAAACTTAACAATCACGTGCATATTGGAGTTGCAGTAGCTGTTGAGGATGGATTATTAGTTCCTGTGGTAAAGTTTGCTAATGAGCAATCATTACCTCAAATTGGAGCAGCCGTAAAAGATTTTGCTGGTCGCGCAAGAAATAAAAAATTATCTCTGGACGAGATGGAAGGTAGTACTTTTACTATTTCTAATTTAGGAATGTTTGGTATAGAAAGTTTCACTTCTATTATTAATCAGCCAAATTCTGCTATATTATCGGTAGGAGCAATTGTTCAGAAACCAGTAGTTAAAAATGGTCAAATTGTACCAGGAAACACAATGAAGTTAACATTAGCTTGCGATCACAGAACGGTTGATGGAGCTACAGGAGCTCAGTTTCTACAAACCTTAAAAGGATATATAGAAAATCCAGTGACCATGCTAGTATAATATTTTCGCTTAAGCGAAATATAATCCATATATAATCCCATTTCAACTTAATTGATTTGGGATTTTTTTATCTTTAAACACAAACAATTTTATACATGAAAAATATAATAACAGTATTAGTATTAGTATTTCTTTTTACCGCTTGTAAAACTAAAGTTAATGATACTTTAAAACCAGAAGATTACACGGTAACAAGTCAAGAAATTAAAGACATAGTATCTTTTTTAGCAGACGATAATTTAAAAGGTAGAAATACAGGTACAGAAGGTATTAATGAAGCTGCAGACTACGTAGAATCTAAATTTAAATCTTACGGGTTAAAACCTTATTTTGACACATTTCGTGATCATTTTACGGTTCAGGATATGGATGCTTATAATGTTGTTGGGTATTTAGAAGGTAATGATGCCACATTAAAAGATCAGTTTATTGTTATTGGAGCACATTACGATCATATTGGAAAAAGTAAAATAGTTGAAAATGATAGTATTGCTAATGGTGCTAACGATAATGCTGCAGGAACTAGCGGAGTTTTAGCTTTAGCAAAATACTTCGGAGCTAAAAAAACCAATAAAAGAAGCTTGTTGTTTGTAACCTTTTCTGCTGAAGAAAAAGGATTACTTGGATCTGCACACTTGGCAAAAAAATTAAAGGACAACAATTTTAATATGTACACTATGATTAATTTAGAAATGATTGGTGTGCCTTTTAAAGACAGAGATTACATTGCATTTGTAACAGGTTATGATGTCTCTAATATTGCAGATAAGATGAATGACTATTCTGGTAAAAAAGTTATTGGCTATTCAGAGGTTTCTAAAAAATATAATCTGTTTAGACAGTCTGATAATTTTGCATTTTATAAAGAATTTAATTTACCATGCCATACTATTTCATCTTGCGATTTGTCTAATTATGATTACTACCACCATGTGGATGATGAAGCAGATAAATTAGACTATGATCATATGGTTAACCTTATAAATAGTATCATTCCTGGTTTGGAAAAAATGACTAATACACCATCAAAAGAAATTGTTTTAAATGAAAACTAAAAACATAATTATAACAGGGACAAGTAGAGGTATTGGTTTTGAGTTAGTACACTTGTTTGCTAATCAAGGTCATAATGTATTAGCCTTATCTAGAAATGCTCAACCAGTAAATAATCTTCATTTTGAAAATATAACCTCTATAGCTTTTGATTTAGGCAATCCAAACGACTATAAAAAAGTAGAAGAATTTATAAAAGCAGAATGGAAGCAAGTTGATATACTTATTAATAACGCTGGAGTCCTATTAAATAAACCATTTGCTGAAACTTCAATGATGGACTTTGAAAATGTATACAAAACTAATGTCTTAGGAGTTGCCGAAATGACAAGAACAGTGTTACCGTATATGCACAAAGATAGTCATGTGGTTACAGTTAGTTCTATGGGTGGCGTACAAGGTAGTATGAAGTTTCCAGGACTATCTGCTTACAGTTCTAGTAAAGGTGCTGTAATAACGCTTACAGAGTTGCTTGCAGAAGAGTATAAAGACACAGGACCAAGTTTTAATGTGTTAGCTTTAGGAGCAGTGCAAACCGAAATGTTAGAAGAAGCGTTTCCTGGCTATCAAGCTCCAACTACTGCTAAACAAATGGCAGAGTATATCGCAAATTTTGCAATAAGCGGACACCAGTTTTACAATGGAAAACTATTACAAGTATCAAATTCTACTCCATAAAAAAAACAGCTAATTTATGTTTATAAATTAGCTGTTTAATAGGTTTAGTTAGTTGTACTTTATACGCGTTCTAATGCAGCATATGCTTCTGCACTAGAAAATTGATCTTCAGAAAAAACATTATATTCTAATACTTTAATGACTTGCATTAATTGTTCAAAATCTTTTTTCTGGTAGATTGGTTTTAAACTATCATCTAGTTTAAAATACATCTCGCTGCTATTGTTGTCTTTGTTTTTTCCATAAAAAAACAAGATTTCATTTTTTTTAGGTTTAAAATAAGCAAAGTCTTCAGCAATACTAGCTTGATTGTTGTAATATATTTTAATGTAAACTTTTTCTGAATCTATTTCGTTTTCAATACTCAATTCTTCAGGATGAAGTCTGTATCTTGTTACTTGTAGATAGTCGGCAGAATTTGTACTTTGGTCAGTGGTTTCTTGAGCTTGTATAGTACTTAGGGAAAGTACAAACAAGAGAATAAGGGATAATCTCATAGTTGCTATTAATCTGTTAGTTTGTTAGGGATAATAATTAATCGACAACAAGAAAGCAATTTTTTTCATAAAAACAAAAGCAAAACTAATATTAATACAAAATTTTAACATTTTAATTATGGCATTAACACCTTCAAACCCATTTCCTTTAGGAAAAATCGCACCCGAATTTTCATTGTATGATGTTGTAACTAGAAAGACTCTAAATTTACACCAGATAAAAGGTGACAAAGGAACTGTAGTTGTTTTTATATGCAATCATTGTCCGTTTGTAATCCATATAAACCCAATGTTAGTAAACATTGCGAATCAATATCAAGACAAAGGAATTGCTTTTATAGCAATTAGTAGTAACGATGTTGAAAATTATCCACAAGATGGACCAGAACAGATGCAGCAGGTAGCCAAAGATTTAAGTTACCCTTTTCCGTATTTATATGATGACACTCAGGAAGTAGCAAAAGCATATGATGCAGCTTGTACACCAGATTTTTATGTGTTTGATGCTGATTTAAAATCGACGTACCATGGGCAGATGGACAATTCAAGACCAGGAAATGAAATACCTGTAACTGGAAAAGACTTAATACATGCTATGGATGCTGTTTTAAATGATCAACAACCTTTAGAAAGCCAAAAACCAAGTATAGGGTGTAATATTAAATGGAAATAAAAGCTGCTTATTTATTTTTTTAAATTAAAAAATTACTCAAATTTGTCATCAATTTATTCTTAAATAATGCAACAAACTACAAACACCATATTAATGATTCGTCCTGTAAACTTTAGGATGAATGAGCAAACCGCTGTCAATAATTATTTTCAGGAAGATATAAACTTAAAAAATGCCGAAATTAATGCAAAAGCACAAGCGGAATTTGATGCATTTGTTGAAAAACTTAGAGCAGTAGGAGTGCAAGTTATTGTAGAGCATGATGATGAGCTTATGGATACGCCAGACTCAGTATTTCCTAACAATTGGGTTAGTTTTCATGAAAATGGTGATGTGGCTATTTATCCTATGTTTGCTGAAAACCGCAGAAAGGAAAGACGCGATGAGGTGTTTATCCGTCTTGAAAAAGAAGGTTTTAAAATAAATAATATAATAGATTATACTTCAGCGGAAGAGGAAGGTGTATTTCTTGAAGGAACGGGTAGTTTATTATTAGATAGAGTTAATAGTATAGCTTATTGTGCGTTATCACCAAGAGCGGATGAAACATTGTTTATTGAATTTTGTGAAGATTTTGAATACACTCCTGTTGTTTTTACAGCAAAACAAACTGTAGATGGTAAACGACTACCCATATATCATACTAATGTAATGATGTGTTTGGCAGAAACGTTTGCTGTTATTTGTTTAGAAACTATTGATGATAAAAGAGAACGAAAAAACGTCATCTCTCACCTAGAAAAAACAGGTAAAAAAGTAATTACTATTAACGAAAAGCAAATGCATCAATTTGCTGGTAATATGTTACAAGTTAAAGGTAAAGATAATCAATTATATTTAGTAATGAGTCAAGCAGCTCATGATAGCTTAAGTCCAGCACAGAAAGCGTTGATAGAAGCACATTGCCCAATCCTATCAAGCTCGTTAGAGACTATTGAGACTTGTGGTGGCGGAAGCGCTCGGTGTATGATGGCTGAGGTATTTCTACCGAAGGTGTAGTTCATGTCTCACCAGGATTTTCTACTCTGTTTTTTGGTAGCTCTACATAAAAAGTGCTACCAACATTAACAGCGCTTTCAACCCAAATGGTTCCTTTATTTAATTCTACTAGCTCTCTGCAAATAGTTAGACCTAGACCTGTTCCTTTTTCTTTGTTGGTTCCTCTAGTTGTAAAAGTATTGTTTCCAAATAACTTTCCTTGATCTTCTTTACTAATTCCAACACCTGTGTCTGCAACGCTAAGTATAGCTTTACCATTGCTTATTTGGTTGGAGATAGACACACTATCGCCATTATTACAAAACTTTACTGCATTTGCTAATAAATTTTGTATTACAATTTCAATCATGCTTCTATCTGCATAAACAAAATCACGTAGTGTATTGTCTATAAGTCTAACTCCTTTGGCTTCAAATTTTTGATCCATAAGTTTCACTTTTTCAGAAAAAACTTCTTGAATATCAAATAATGAAGGTTTAGGTTCTAAAGACTGCATCTGCGATTTAGACCAATTTAAAAGGTTAAATAATAATAAAGAGGCATTGTTTGCATTTTCGCTTAACTCTGGTAATAAACTATGAAACTCGTCCTGGGTTAACTGTCCCTCTTTTAATAAATCTATAAACCCTTTAGTAGAGGTTAACGAGTCTTTTAGGTCGTGAGAAACTATAGAAAACAGCTTGTCTTTAACCTTATTAATATTTTCTAGATGTTTACTCTGCTCTAGTATGGCTTCGTTTTGTAACTCAATTTTCTTGTTTTTAGCTTCTAGCTCTCTAGTATATTTAAGTCTACTATTTCGTTTTATAAAAAATAACACAAAAAAGGTCAAGACAATAGCAAAAGCTGCAAGTAGAGCATAAAATATTAGCTTAAACTTGTCTAACTTTTGTTTGGTAGCTAGGTCATCTTCATTTAGTGTATTTGGAATAAGTAATGGATCTGACTGTAAATTAGCTTCATCTATATCATCAATAATAATTATTGGCGAGTTTTTTGCTTGTTCTTGATCTAGTTGTTCTTTTAATTTATAATATTCTTCTTGCCAGGTATAAGCACTTTCAAAATTTCCTTTTTTAGAGTCAAGAATTTGCATCAATTTATAATTACGCAATAACTCTTCGTTATTTTTTGTTACCCTACTTATGTTAGAGGCTTCTTGTAATTGCTCTTCAGCAGTTTTTAATCTGCCTTGTTGTATGTTTAAATCACCTAAACTGTTTAAAGCATATAAGATTTCTTTTTTATTTTCAAATCGTCTATTAAGGTTTATAGATTCTACTAAATACCTTGCAGCAGTTTTAAAATCTTTATCTTTTAAATACGCATTACCTAAATAGGGTAATATTTGTGCTCTTAGTTTTTCGTCACTAGAACTAGCATACCCTAAAGCACTTTCATAATAGCTAACAGCTTGAATGTAATTTTCTTTTTTAGTGTAGATATCACCAAGATTTTTATTGGTGTTAACTAACCCATCAATATTGTTTGACCTGTTGTCTACATCTAATTTTTTTAGATAATAGGTAATGGCTTTTTCTAAATTGCCTGTGGTTTCATAAGTATTAGCTAGATTGTCGTAGTTTTTTGATAATTCATCAAAAAGTTCTCTCTTTTCTAATTCTTTTATAGCAGACAATGCATAGGCTAATCCATCTTTGTAATTACCGTTTTTTATTTCTAAAACTCCTAAATTACTATTTACTTTAGCTATTGAAATGGTGTCTTTAATTGAAGCGTATAAAGATTTTGCATTTTTAAAGTCTGAAATCGCTTTATCAATATTACCTTGTTGGTTACTAATTCTAGCTTTGTAAAAGGTGATTTCTGCTAAGCCTTTTTTGTAATTTAAGTCTTTGGCTAAATCTTCACTTAACGTTATAAATTTTTGGGCTTTACTATAATCTTTTTTATCAAAAAGTATTTTAATAATACTCACAGAAGTGTCCACTTTAGAAGAATCTGGACTTTGGTAAGCTAATTGAATAGTCAGACTATCTAGTTCTTCGTCCTGAGAAAAACCAAATGTAAAACAGAATATAAAAATAAGGACAAATAGTCTCTTCATTTAAGTATACAACATCAAAAACAAAAGTAAAATAAATTGCACAAAAAATGTGCTTGATTTAACTTAAGTTAATGACTTTATTGTTAGTTTAGTTAAAAGAAGAAAATTAGAGGGATTTTCCTTCGAGGTTAAAAATGCCTATTATTAAATTGTTATCATAATTTTTAAGAGGTAATACCAAAAAATTAGCTAAAAGGTTAATTTATTTTTTCAAGTTATAATTTAACTAATTTTAATCGAGATTTTATTAAGATAATCGAATAATTTTCATTCAATAAAAATGCTATCTTTGCGCTCTAAAAAAGTAACAAATAATGAGCCTTCAAGTCACTTTAACACAAGCTGTAAAACAAGCTGTTTCGTCCATTTACAACGCTAATTTGGAATCGGTAGAATTTCAAGCAACCAGAAAAGAATTTGCTGGAGACATTACCCTTGTTGTTTTTCCAATGTTGCGAATTATTAAAGGTAATCCAGTACAAATAGGAGAAGCAATAGGTCAGTATCTTGTAGATAATGTTACTGATGTAGAAGGTTTTAATGTTGTAAAAGGATTTTTAAATCTTGAGATTTCTGCGTCCTATTTTGTTAACTTTTTTAATGCTATTAAAAGCGAAGAACAGTTTGGTTTTGTTAATAGTAATGCAGATAATAAAGCTGTAATGGTAGAATATTCTTCGCCAAACACAAACAAACCATTACACCTTGGTCACATACGTAACAACTTATTAGGTTACAGCGTGTCCGAGATTTTAAAAGCTTCTGGAAAAAAAGTCTATAAAACTCAAATTATAAACGATAGAGGGATACATATTTGCAAAAGTATGTTAGCTTGGCAACGTTTTGGTAATGGTGAAACACCTGAATCTACTGGTTTAAAAGGAGATAAGTTAGTGGGTAATTACTATGTTAAGTTTGACCAAGAATACAAAAAAGAAATTGCTGCTTTAATGGCTCAAGGTAAAACCGAAGAAGAAGCAAAAAAAGAAGCGCCTATTTTAGTTGAAGCCCAGCACATGTTGCAACAATGGGAAGCAGGAGATAAAGATGTGGTAGCGCTTTGGGAAACTATGAATGGTTGGGTGTACGATGGATTTAATACAACGTACAAAAATTTAGGTGTCGATTTTGACAAGTTATATTATGAAAGTCAAACCTATTTGTTAGGTAAAGAATTTGTAGCTGAAGGATTAAAATCTGGCGTGTTTTATAAAAAAGACGATGGGTCTGTGTGGTGCGATTTAACAGAAGATGGTTTAGACGAAAAAATCGTATTGCGTTCAGACGGAACAGCAGTTTACATGACCCAAGATATAGGTACAGCTATCCAACGTGTTAAAGATTTTCCTGATGTTGGCGGAATGGTATATACGGTTGGAAACGAGCAAGAATACCATTTTCAAGTCCTGTTTTTAATTATCAAAAAATTAGGGTTTGATTGGGCTAAAAACCTGTTTCATTTAAGTTACGGAATGGTAGATTTACCTTCTGGAAAAATGAAAAGTAGAGAAGGGACTGTTGTGGATGCAGACGATTTAATAGTTGAGATGGCAGATACCGCTCAAACCATTTCTGAGGACTTAGGAAAATTAGATGGTTATTCAGAAGAAGAAAAGCTAGACTTGTATAAAACTATTGGTTTAGGTGCTTTAAAATATTACATCTTAAAAGTAGATCCTAAAAAACGAATCCTTTTTGATCCTAAAGAATCCATAGATTTTCAAGGTAATACAGGACCATTTATACAATATACTTACGCTAGAATTCAGTCAATTTTACGTAAAGCTAATATTGATCATGAAGTTACATTAACTACAGACAATGTGACTTTACATGATAAAGAACGTGAGCTTATTAAACAATTACAATTGTTTCCAGAGGTGATTCAGCAAGCTGCTAACCAACACAGTCCAGCTTTAATTGCTAATTATACTTATGATTTAGTAAAAGCGTTTAATAGCTTTTATCAAAATGTATCCATTCTTGGTGCAGACACACCAAACGAAATTGTATTTAGAGTACAACTGTCTAAAGTGGTAGCAAATACAATTAAAAATGCATTTGGATTGTTAGGGATAGAAGTTCCGGAGCGTATGTAACTGCTGTTAAAAATTAATCCTTAAGCTTGCGTTGGGTGTAAGACTTAAAGATGTATTGTTAACTTCTATAGTGTTTTGATTATCGTTAGGATCAACTTTATAATATCGATTAATAACATTTTGTTGATTGGTTATATTTCGCACGCCAACTCTTAAAGCAGTTTTAACGTCTCCACTTAATTTAAAAGTATAGCTTAACGAAGCGTCTAATCTAAAAAACGGATCTAAATTAAAACTATTGGGTGCATCATAATTAACATAATAGTTATTGCCTGTTTCTACAGTTTCGTTGCCTTCTACAGGTTTAGTGTATGGTTGTCCAGAATGCCAAATAGCACCTACAGAGATTTCTAAATCATCAAAAATATTATAATTACCAGCTACAGATACAGAGTGTCTTATATCCACGTTATTAGGAAATATAGAAGGGGTAAAACTTTCAAATTTATAATTGTTTATACTATAGGTATAACTAATCCATGTACTGTAATTATTTGCTGTTTTATTAATTAAAAACTCAACACCTTTTGCGGTGTAATCTCCGGTTGCCTTTAAATATTGAAAGTTATTATAAAATCCTTGATTACTAGCAGTAATCCCATTGACATGCTTATAAAAACCAGTCACATCAATGTTTAAATTATTTTGGTTAAAAGCCATACCAAATGATCCTTGTTGACTAGTTGAAATAGGTATAGATTGATTATCTGCTAAAATCCATCGTCTGTTTTCTACACCTAAAAAATCATCCTGAAAATCTACAATTTGTGTTGCAGATTGATTTTTAAATTCGCCTTCAGCCTTTAAAGATAGTTTGTGTGATAGTTTTTGTCTAATATTAACACGAGGCTCTAAAATTAGTTTATCAAATTTTTCAAAATAATTAGCCCTTACACCTAATCTAAAATAGGTGTTGTTGTTATTAAATTCGGCTTCTGTATATAACGCATGATTTAATAATACATCTTTTTTGGTGCGTTCATAAGAAGGTGCAGTAACCGTTGTTTGATTTAATATTCCAATTTCATTAAACTGATAGCCACTTAATACGGTTAGCTTATCAGACAATTTTAAAGTAGTATTTAGCTTTATTCCCGTTTCCAAAACTTCATTGGCTTGCACTAATAGCTGATTGTTTTCAACTCTTAAATCTGAAGCATCTACATTGTATTGTGACATAAACCCAGACAAATTAGTGCTAAAGTTATCAGACCAATGGGCTTGCCAATTGGCACCAACACCTAAATTTTGTTGAGATAAATTACTGGTTTTTGTGGTGCTTAAATCTGAAGTATTTGTACTGCTTTCTGAATAGTCTAAATTATTATTAATGCCAATAACATTGGCTCTAAACTTATGATTATTGCTTATGTCGTAAATTAACTTAGCAGAATAATCATAAAAGAAAAAATCTGAGGACGAGGTACTGTTTTCCTGGTTGCTAGAAGTGTTAATATCACTGTCCTGAAAACTTCTTTCAAAATAATTATTATAAGTTGGTGTTTTAAACGCATCTGTTAAAGATCGTCTTCCAGATACTAATAATTCTATTTTCTTGCTAATAGGAATATTAAGAAAGGCATCTGCGCTAATTAAATTAACACCAGTACCTGCAGAAAACGTGTTAGATAGCTCATCTTTAGTTAACATATTAATAGTGCTTGATACACCATCGCTAAACTGACTGCTGGTTCCGTTTTTAGTGACAACTACTTTATTGGTTAAATTAGGATTGTAAGCAGATATTAAACCAAAAAAATGACCTGAATGATACATTTTTATACCATCCCAAATCATTAAGTTTTGATCGTTTGTACCACCTCTAACATTTATATTAGCAATACTTTCATTTACACTTTCAATACCAGGTAAAACTTGAATAGATTGTAAAACATCAGGTTCTGTAAGTCCTGGTAACACTCCAAAATTTTCAGTATTTAATACAATACTACCATCGATAAGTTTTTGTAATCCAGTAGTAAGATATCTAGTAATTAAAACTTCGTTAAGTTCTTGTTTGTTTTCTAGTAAAACAATGGGTTGGCATTCATTTACGTCTGTAAATAATGATTTTGCTGAAATTATTTTAGTTTCAAACCCTAAGTATGAAATAGAGATTATGGCTTCTAATGGGATGTTTTCTAGCTCAAACTTACCTTGATAATTGGTACTAGTTCCATTAGTTGTGTCTTTTATAATAACTGATGCACCATATAAAGGGTCTTGTTGGTCTGTTTGTATAATTCCGCAAACAGTAATGGTTTTATCTATAACAGATACGGTAATGTAACGGTTATCTAAAGTTTTAAAATTTAATAAAGTATTAGCATTAAGATATTGTATGGTATTGGCTAAGTTTAATTCTGTATTTGGCTTGGTAATAAATACATTAGCAACATCTTCTACTGCATAAGAAAATTTTACGTCAAAGTTGTTTTCTATACTTTTAAGGAAATCTGTAAGTGGTATTTTGTTTGTTTTATTTTGACTAAAACAAAAAGTAATAATTAAAAAACTAAAACATAATAACCAATTATTTCTCCTCATATTTATAAAAAGTGACTGTAGATCCTTTTATTTTATAACTTATTTTTAATGGTATAGTAACAGATAATAATGCAGTGTTTAAATTATTATGGGTAAATGTACCTGTAAATAATTGCGATACGTCAATCGATTCTACTTCAATAGTAATATCATATTGTCGCTCTAATTCTGCAATAACTTGATTTAACTCAATATTATTAAAACTGCTTTCAGCTTTGGTCCAAGAGGGAGAGTTATTAGTATTGTCTATTAATTCAATAGTATTATTAACAACTTTAAACCCTTTGCCTTTAGCTAATGTAACACTTTTATTTTTATGTGTCACACTAACTAGACCTTCAAAACAAATAACTTCAAAATAATTGTCGCGCTCTTTAACATTAAACTGGGTTCCTAACACTTGTACGATTCCAGCATCTGTGTTTACTGTAAATTTTTGACCCTTTTCTACTTTAAAAAAGGCTTCACCATCTAAAGTTAAATCGCGTGTGTCTTTCCAAGTTTTTTTATTAAAGGTTAAACTGGATTTTGCATTTAATATAACTTCAGAATTATCTGGTAAGCGTAAAGATTGTGTTTCTGCTATATCTGTTGTAAAGTTTTTGGTAGTATTAAAAAACGCAAAATAAGAAGCACCTAACATAATAATAACCATAGCAGCCACCTTAAATACTGTTTTAAAGTTTAAGCTAATTACTTTAGACTCTGGTTTAGTTTTATTTTGTTGCTTAAATGCATTTAACGCCTGATGCGCATCTATTTTAGGAGCAGTTAATTGCGAGCTGTAATGCTTAATCTTTTCTAATGTATCAAGGTCTTCAGACTGTTTTAAGTCTTTAATGTCCTGCTGGCTTAGTTCTCTGTTAAACCATTTTAAAATGTCGTTTTCTTTTTTCATTGTATAAGTGCTTCAGTCTTAAGACAATTAAATAGTTGTTTACCCTACCAATTAAATATTTTCTATATGTTCTCTTAACGATTTTAAAGCGCCAGACATTCTTTTTTCTACTGCTTTTTGAGAAATATTTAGTAGTTCTGCTATTTCTCTATATTTTTTGCCTTCAATTCTATTTAATAAAAAAACCTCTCGTTGACCATCTGTTAATATAGCAATAGCGTTTTGTAATTTAATTTTAAACTCTTCTTCTTCTAATAAATATTCTGGGCTTTGATTGTCTTGATCTATATATGGAGCAGCTTTAGCATATTCTAAAACGACTTTATGATGTTTGACATTATTTAAAAACATATTATTAATAGTAGTAAATAAATAGGTCTTTGCTTTAGTCACATCAATTTTAGAACAATTCTCCCAAATTTTTGAAAACGCATCTTGTACAAAATCTAAAGCTTGAGCTTGGTCACCGCATTTATAAAAAGCAAAATTGCTAGCATATTGGACATGCTTTAAATAAAAATCACTAAAATAATTATCGTTACAAAGGTTGTTTTTGTTATTGCTCATATAATTTAATGTCGTCTGTATTTTTTTTTGACTAAAAAAAATGTGGTGTAAAAGTAGGGTAAAATTATTTTGTGTTGTCTTAAGGTTGAATTAATCCTAAAATATAAAAGTATGGAAACTGATAAACTTATCGAAATAATAGAAGCCTTTTTGCTAATTGTATTATTAACAAGCTTCGCAGCCTCGATCTATGTTATAAATCATTTATTTGACATTATAGGGTAGGGTAAAATTAAATTGAGTTGTCTTAACAATAGTACGGGTAAAACTTCCCTCTACATGAAACCAAATTATAAAAAAGAAAAATTAACTTTAAACAAATTAAAAATCATGAAAAATTTAAAATTTTTATCAGCATTATTTTTAACCTCATTACTAATTTTTTCGTCTTGTCAAGATGAAATCGATAATGAAAATGGAGATAATCCAAATACTAATACAGCAAATTCCCAAACAGCAAGCAATTTAGAACGTACGTCTATGTACGATGGATCTTTTGACGATTTCCTAGACGGAGTGTCTTGTTCGTCAATATTATTACCGGTTACTGCTACAGTAAACGGAACCCAAATTACCATTGTTAATCAATCAGATTACCAACAAGTTTTAGATATTTTAGCAGAATTTAATAACGATAATGATACTGTAGTATTACAGTTTCCATTAACGGTAACCTTAAGTAATTATACAGAGGTGGTAGTAACTAGTCAAGCAGAATACGACGCTATAGTGTCTGCATGTGAAGAATTAGAAGCTACTGGTCAGGATGCTATTAACTGTGTTAACATTGACTTTCCTATTACAATTTTAACGTATAATATTAACTTAGAACAAACAGGAAGTGTGGTTCTTGAAACCGAACAGCAATTATATACGTATATAAACAACTTGGAAGACGATCAGTTATTCGGAATCAATTATCCAATTACTGCAACTGTAGATGCAGACTCTAGTCAAACAATAAGTATTACTAGTGATGCAGACTTACAAGCAGCAATTTCAGATTGTGTAGCGTATCAAGATATCGAAGATCAAGCACAAGATGATGCGGATACTTTAGAGACTATTTTAGTTGATGGATTATTTCAAGTAGAATCTTTAGTTAATTCAGGAGTAGATACTGCTACAGATTTTGCAGAGTTTACTTTAGATTTTGCTAACGATATGACAGTAGTTGCAGAAAATGTAGTTAATGCTACTGTGCAAGATGTACAAGGAACATACGAGGTAACCTCTCAAACAGAAGTGTATTTAGACTTAATGTTTAGTGGTAACACATCGTTTAACATATTAAATCAAGAATGGGTAGTGACTAGTTATAGTACAACGTCAATATCCTTGCAAAGCACTACCAATGCTGCGTTAACCTTAGTGTTAACTCAAATTTAGGGAGTTTAGTTGAATAGTGGTTATTTAGCAATACTGCTGTCCATTAATTTGGATGGCAGTATTTTTAATGTTTATTTTGTGATTATGAAAAGAGTATTTTTTTTAGCTTTTATAATGTTGACTATCTGGTCGTGTTCTAACGAGGATGCTTCTGTAGACAATAACAATCCAAATAATACACAATCCAATGCACTTAGTGTTGGTGTATCTGCTAACGATTTGTTGTCTGATGCTACATTTAAAAGTTTGGTAGTAGAAGTTGTTTATGTAGAAGGCTTTGAACCTTCACAAACTGCAGTTAATAATTTTGTGTCCTTTTTAGAAGACAGAGTACATAAACCTAACGGAATAACTGTAGAAAAACGATCAATCCCATCACCTGGACAATCAACGTATTCAACACAAGATATTATAAACATAGAAGAAGCAAACAGAACCCTATTTAATACTAACAATCAAATAGCAGTTTGGGCATTTTTTGCAGATGGTGAGTCTGCAAATAATACTAACAATGGTGTTACCCTTGGTACAGCGTACAGAAATACGTCTTTTGTGATTTATCAAGAAACAATAGAAGACCTAACCTCTGGTACCATTACCAATACCACACCAATTTTAGAAACCACAGTAATCAATCATGAGTTTGGACACATTCTAGGCTTAACAAATCTTGGAAGTCCATTACAGTCCAATCACGAGGATCAAGACCATCCAAAACATTGTAATGTCGATACTTGTTTAATGTATTGGCAAGCAGAAAGTGGAAGTGGTGTCATGAATATGATTTCTGGTGGATCTATACCACAATTAGATGCACAGTGCATCGCAGACCTCCAAGCTAACGGAGGAAAATAAATAACAACAAATCAATTTTAACTTACAAAAACATTTAACTATGAAAAATTTAATGTTATCAATTACCCTGGTTTTTGGCGCTTTATGTTTAGCTCAAGCACAGGATGAAGTATCAAAAAACAAATCTAACGGAGGATTAAAAGGAGGTTATAGTCTTGCTGCTGTAGAGTATGATGGCGAAGGAGAAACTGGTCAAAGAAGCGGATTCCATATTGGTCTGTATGGCGAGTCTTACTTTAGTGACATTGCATCTATCCAAATAGAATTATTATACTCGCAACAAGGGTATGAAATTAAAAACGATAGTGGGACTTTTACACAAAAATTAAACTACATTAATTTACCGTTATCGTTAAAAATCTATCCAGTAAGCACGTTTTATTTAGAAGCTGGACCACAAATAGGATATGCTATATCTCATAAAGAAACCTACGATGCTAACTTTAACTTATTTGACACCTCTCAAGAGTTTACACCAAATAACTTTGATTACGGAGTTAATTTCGGAGCTGGTTTTAAAACAGAAGGTGGTGTTAGCTTTGGCGCACGTTACCACCTAGGATTAGGAGATATCTATGACGAAGGAAAGCCAAGCAACAGAGTATGGCAATTTTCTGTAGGATTTGATTTTTAAACTTTAGTTACTAATTATATTGCAATTAAACCGATGCATCATGTATGTGTCGGTTTTTTTTGATGTTATTTTTATTTTGTTTAATAAATTTAACTAAACTTTAAACAAAATTATGATAATTTTAGGAGAACCTCTGTCTATCTTTGGGTAAACTTAAAAATAAAACTATGAAAACTAAAAATGTATTTATGGCTCTTGCAATGGTAGGACTATTAGGATTAACCTCTTGTAAAGACGCACAAAAAGACGCTAACTCCGCTATGGATGAAGCTACAAAAGAAGTAGCAGTTAACACTGATACTACTAAAAATGACATGCAAAACACTCCTAATATAGTAGGTGTAGCAGTAGGAAACGATAACTTTTCTACATTAGTAGCAGCAGTAAAAGCAGCAGGATTAGTAGACACATTAAGTGGTGATGGACCATTTACTGTATTTGCACCAACTAACGATGCATTTGCTAAGTTACCAGAAGGTACAGTAGCAACTTTATTAAAACCAGAAAATAAAGCAACCTTAACAGCAGTACTAACCTATCATGTAGTATCCGGAAAATTTGAAGCAGCAGCAGTAGTAGAGGCTATCAAATCTAACAATGGTGCTTTTGAAGTAGCAACTGTACAAGGAGGAAAACTAGTCGCATCATTAGATGGTGACAGTGTAATATTAACCGATGAAAAAGGAAACAAATCTAAAGTAGTTATTGCAGATGTAGCAGCCTCAAATGGCGTGATTCATGCGATTGATACTGTAGTAATGCCGAAATAATTTTTCGGAATTTTAGTGTGAAACCGCTTTCTTGTTGGTTGGAAGCGGTTTTTTTTATGCGCTATAGTTAAGGAAATTGTAAATTAAAACAACTGTAAAACAGTATAAATACACTATCTATATAACTCCTCTCTTTAGTTAAAGAGAGGTGGTTTTTACTTTAGTAAAAATCGGAGAGTTTGCATAAAACGCGAAGCTGTTTTAAAACACATGTCACACTGAGTAGCTTGTGCTGAGCGTAGTCGAAGCACCGAAGTGTTATCAAAAAACCTAACGCCATAATTATAGTTATTATGTCACACTGAGTACTTCGACTGCGCTCAGTATAAACTCTGTCGAAGTGTCTTATTCAAGTAAAATAAATAATCCCTTACTCAAACTTTATATAATCAATCTCAATATCAAAAGCACCCGCTTTTTTATCGCTAATAATCAGTGCAATATTAAACACATCGTCTAACGCTTTTTTAGGCATCTCGTTGCCAATCACCTCACTAATACGGTAATGTTTAAAGTTAGATAAATTAACCGTTAGCACTTCCCAATCTGTAGTTTTAGGAGTAAAGGTATGCTTGTAATAAGGGATGTAATACTGCTGACTGTTTTTAAGCGACAATCCAAACGTCCTATCTGTACTACTGCTTTTAAAACGTATCGTCATGGTCTTACAGTCTTTTAGTGCACCTTCTGTAATTAAAGTACGCATACTTGCAAAACCACCATTGTTTTCTAGACTCACGTTGCCTTTAAATTGTACTGTGTCTTCTGTTAAAGTAGCGGAAGATTGTGACAATCCACCCATGACACCATCATTAACAATACGCCAAGTATCTCCAGCTTTATCTTGTCCAAAATCTATAGTTAATCCAGTGGTTGCTGCCATAAAAAGTAGTGCTAAAAGTGTGATCTGTTTCATATCTAAAGATACAAAACACAATAGCGTTTTGGTTTAAAGGAATGTTAATTGATAAGAGTATTTAATATTAATCTTTAAGCTATTTACCATACTAGAGTTGATAAAAAAAAACACCAAATATCTAATTTGGTGTTTTACTTCTGTCTTTATTTAATTTTATTGTTTAATTAATGTCATGTTAGCAGGAATTAAAAACTCAGAAGTATCCATTTGTGTACCATCCGAGCATTCTATAGTATCTCCATACAATTCGTTATTAGTTCTTGTCCAAATTAATTGTTCATTGTTTGAATTCTGAACGTATTCTAATAATAAATCTCCGCTTGCATAGCGTTGACACTCTCCATTTAATGGTGGTTCACTATAAAACATTTCAATTTTATTTGGAACTGACTCGTAAACTCCTGTTCCTGCGATGTAATTTGCTATGCTACTATCAATATTACTGTTAGTATAGGTGTCGTATATAGTCTCACCATTAATTTTTAATAAGTACTCACATACTAATTCATCATGATATATGTTAGTTGATCCCATTCTTACACGTTCTTTTTTTATAAAGGTTACTTTATAATAAGTTGTACCATCATCATACAACCATTCACCTAAAAAATTTGTGAAGTAATTATTTACGTCCTTATAATAAATATCTCCTGTATCTGTGGCTAATAGAAATCCATCTACACCTAATATTTTAATAGTTTCTTGCGCAAATGTAAATGTGCTAAATAGTAAAGTAATTATGTAAACTATGTTTTTCATATAATATAATGTAAGTTTAAAGAGGTTGTCTATAATAGTAAAGAGGACCTCTTGTGACTATTATTTACATAACGTTTACTGTTTAATTAATTGTAAATTGTAAGGTATTTCAAATGGATATACCTTAACACCGTTTACAGTTTTTTTAGCAAAAGTTTTGACAAACCAATCTAACTTTTCAGGTTCACCATTTGAAGCAGGGATATAATCTAGTATTAAACGCGCTCTCCAATCTCTTGGAGACGTTGGTTCTGAGTAATCTAAATCTATTTTATTTAAACCTCTTAAATATGCTCCTGTAATAAAGTATTTTTCTTCGGGATCAGTTATTGTGTTAGTATCAAAAATAGTCACACCATTCTTAATATAAATGAAATTACAATCAAGCATGTCAATAAAATTATTGCTTGATGTTTCGTGTAATACTTTGTAAAATGTAATTTCTAAAGATTCATTTGCGGTATCATACTTCCAAGTACCAACAAATTTATCTAAAACATTATTAACATCTTTAAAATAATATGTTTCACTGTTTTTTTCAGTTATTGAATAACTTGGCATTTGTTCGAGAGGAACTATAACTTCTTGTCCAAGAGTAAATGCGCTAATTAATAAAGTTATTATATATATTGTGTTTTTCATGATTATTTTTTTTATGGTTTTATCCAACCTGTTATATTTCCGTTTGTGTCTAATGTAGCTTGATAAAGTGATAAGCCAAAACCTTGACCAGCATCACTATTGTTTATTTGATAAGTGTTTAAAAAAATGATGAAGTTGTCTATTATCTGTTGGTTGGTATATGGTGGTTGTCCATCTTCTGAAGTCAAAACATCTTCTATGTAGTTATCAAGAAATCTTTTCCAAAATCTTTTTATATCTAATTTATTTTTCATAAAAGTTGCTCTAGCAGCATCTGTAACTCTAAGTGCAAAAACACCTTCTGCAGAAACAATTAAACTAGAGATGTCTTCGTTATTATTAGTGTCTTCAAAAAACTCTAACATAAAATATACATCTCCATCTGAAAATATTGGAGATAACTCTTGTGGTGTACCAATACCTTCTATTAATCCATATTTTGGATGTAAATGTAAATTAACAAGTGTATTAGGTCTTACATCTGGAAACTTTATATGATTAGTACCTGATTGTTCTGCTATTGGTGTCACTTCATTGAAATCTATAGGGTCGCTATTAGCAATTAAATCAAATTGCATGCCATCTTCAGATAAAGAACTATTAACAATAGCCTGAAGAGCTTCAATTTTGCTTTTAATTTTTGTATTATTAACTTGATTATCTAAGCTAGTAATATTTGGGTCTATTTGATTATCATCTATTGTTGACGGATCAATTGTAGTTCCGTCAGAGTTGGATATTGGAGCAGTCAATGTTGAATTATTAGATGTATCATTTGAAGTGTTAGAACCACCACCTGTTGGAGCAATAATATCATTACCTGTTTGATTGTCCGTAGTGCCATTTGTTGGTCCACTTGGAGGATTATAAGTTCCTTGCTCACAACCAGAATAATCTATAACAGTAACTAATTGTGTGCCAGAACAGACATTATCGCAAGGAGGTGTATCACTAACACCATGAGGTCCGCCATAATGTTGACAAGCATATTTTTTTGTATGATACCCACCACTACTACAAGGTTCTAATTCTGTGTATATATCTACACAGTCTTCATATGTACCTCCACCATCATCTGGATATATCCAATCAAAATCGTTTCCAATCCTTTGAGAGAAATTTAAACTATCTAATGATAAATATTCCTCCATTACTCTGTAGGACTCTATGGATGTATAGGCATTTTCTAGTAAACTAGAATCATATTGGTAAGTAACTAGATAATAAGAGAATGTAGTATCAACCTTTTTGACAACAAAATTTTCAAAATCTGAATTTTCTATCAATGGATTTTCCGTTTCAAATGTCCAAGTAATGATCCCATCACTTGTTTCTAACCTATTTACATAATCGGATATAATTATTAAATCGCTATTAATTTGTTGAGTTATTCTAGCATCTGTATTGTGCTTAGATTCATTTTTAGAGAGTCTGTTTTCAATAATTTTAAGAGAATTCTTAAATTCAAAATCTTCTATTAAATCATTATATCTTAAGCTTTCTAAGGTGTAATTTAGCTTTTTGCTTGCTGTATTGTTTGGTAATTGATGTCTTCTTTTTGACATGCAAATGTAATTAAAGAAATCCCAAAGAGTAGAATTCCGCATTTTAGTAAGTTTTTTAATTTTTGTTTCCTCATAAGTAAAAAATCGTTTTAAAGTTAGTAAAAGTTAACTGTTTAGACATAAGATTAATCATCAATTACATGGATATTTTATATATAATTAAATAAATCAGGGACAATTTACAACCTTTTCCTACACTATGAAATACGTAGAACTACGTATTTTTCTCAGCAAAATCTTCTATTTTTGCAGTCATGCAGCACACTATATCTTATTACATTCCAGAAGCGTCTGTCACTAGCGTATTACAGCTATTAGAGCGTGATAACCTAAGTGTGTTAGTAAAAAAAGAGCGTAAAACCAGACATGGTGATTACCGCAAATTACCCAATGGTAAACATCAAATTACAGTTAATGGTAGCCTAAATAAATACCGTTTTTTAATCACGCTAATCCATGAGATTGCTCACCTGGAAGCGTTTCAAAACTATGGTCGTTTTATCAAACCACATGGCGCCGAGTGGAAGCGTACCTTCCAACATTTAATGTTACCCTTTATTAATCCAGAGGTGTTTCCGGACACCATTTTACCAGTGTTAGCCAAACATTTTAAAAACCCAAAAGCGTCTAGCGATACAGATGTAAAATTAGCGTATGCCTTAAAGCAATTTGACGCACCAAATAATAAAACCTTTATATTTGAAGTACCTTTGCACCAAACCTTTAAAACACATAATGGACGCGTGTTTAAAAAAGGAGCTAAACGACGTACGCGTCACGAGTGTGTCGAGCTTAAATCTGGTAAAGTCTACCTGTTTAATGCGAATGCTGAGGTAGAATTAATTGTAGATTAATTCTATTCCCACGCATGTGGGAATCTCATAAATTGAAAAAAGAAGTTTATTAGATAAGAGTGAAAAGTTAAGTTATTAAAAAAGATTGCTTCGACCTAAAGGTCTTGCAATGACAACAACATATGAATAAAAATTATTACGCCATTTTAATGGCAGGTGGAGTAGGCTCACGATTTTGGCCAATTAGTACAGAACAGTTTCCAAAGCAGTTTCATGACATGCTTGGGACTGGTGATACGCTAATCCAAAAAACATTTAGCCGATTAAGTCAGGTGATTCCAAAAGAAAATATTTTCATTTTAACCAACGAAAAATATAACGATTTGGTCCTGCAGCAACTCCCAGAAGTCACGCAACGTCAAGTGGTGTTAGAACCTGCTATGCGCAATACAGCGCCTTGTATTTTGTACGCGAGTTTAAAAATACAGAAAGAAAATCCAGATGCTGTCATGATTGTGGCACCAAGTGACCATTGGATAGAAGACGAAAACGCGTTTAGCCAAAACGTGCAGCAAGCGTTTCAGTTTTGTGAGCAAAACGATGCGTTAATGACGCTAGGTATTACACCAACCTTTCCAAATACTGGTTATGGTTACATAGAAAGTGGAGAGGCTACCAATGGGATTCATCCAGTGATTCAGTTTAGAGAAAAGCCAGATTACGAGACTGCTAAACAATTTTTGTCTCAAGGTAATTTTTTATGGAATGCTGGTATTTTTATGTGGAGTGTGGCTAGTGTGATTAAAGCGTTTGAAAATAACCAACCTGAGTTATTCCAGTTGTTTAAAACCGGAATACCAAGTTATAATACCCAATCCGAAGAGGAATTTATTAGTAATAATTACGCTAAAGCGGAAAACATCTCTGTAGATTACGCCATTATGGAATCCTCTAAAAATGTATATGTGATTCCTGCTACGTTTGATTGGAACGATTTAGGAACTTGGGGAAGTTTGTACGATAAATTAGATAAAGACAAAGACCAAAACGCAGTAGTTAATGCTAAAACCTTAACCGAAGATGCGTCTGGAAATATGATTCGTACCAAAGCAGATAAGCTAGTGGTAGTTGATGGATTGAAGGATTATATTATTGTTGATAAAGACGAAGTTTTGCTTATCTTTCCGAAGACAAAAGAACAAGATATTAAAACAGTGCTCCAAAACGTAAAAGACCAATTTGGAGAGCATTACGGATAGTTTTTATAGAATGTAACTATCAATTTTTATATTCAACTATGGAACAAAATAACGAGCCAAAAGAAAATAAATTTAATTTTTCAGACGACGAGCATAAAGTTGATGCGGTTGGACAGAAAAAAGAAGCTGTAAAAAAAGATGCAGAAGGCTTATTTAAAAGCATAAAAACCTATTTAGAGGATCTGCTAGATTTTAGAGACGATACAGATCGTGATGCTACTATTGCTGCTATAAAAGCAGATATCCCTTTTAGAGGTGCAACTGCTTGGATTTTAGTATGCTCTATTATGGTGGCTTCTGTAGGATTAAATGCAGATAGTACAGCAGTAGTGATTGGTGCCATGTTAATTTCGCCATTAATGGGTCCTATTTTAGGAATAGGTTTATCTATTGCATTAAACGATATTGACACGCTAAAAAGCTCGCTTATTAACTTATTGACCATGATTGTGCTTAGTTTACTAACCGCATTTTTGTTCTTTAAGTTTTTCCCAACTGCAGATGTCATGACCAACGAATTATTTGGTCGTACCAAACCCGATTTACGAGATGTGCTAATTGCCTTTTTTGGTGGATTAGCCCTAATTATAGCACGTACTAAAAAAGGAACTATTGCAACTGTTATTTTTGGTGTTGCAATTGCTACAGCATTAATGCCACCATTATGTACAGCAGGTTATGGTTTGGCGCATGATTGGGATATTTTTATGGGTGCCATGTATTTATTTACGATCAACACCATTTTTATAGCATTGGCTACCTTTTTAGTACTTAAGATTTTACGTTTCCCAATGCTTAAATATGCTAACTCTAAAAAGCGTAAGCGTATTGCACAGTTAGCTTCTGTAATTGCAGTATTGGTAATGGCTCCAGCCATTTGGACGTTTCTTAATTTTATTACACAAAGTGGATTAGAAAGCGATTATAACAACTTTTTAAAGGATGAAGTCGAGTCTAATAACGAATTGTGGTTACAAAAAGGAACACCAAATTGGGATGAAAAAACCATAGTGCTTTACTTTAATGGCGAAGTCCCAGATGCAACCATTGCAGATTTGAATAATGAGTTAAAAAAGTATGATAAAATCAAAGATTTTAGTTTAGATATACAAGGAAATAAAAACCGAAGCTTTGATAAAATTGTGGATGCCTACGATAGAGCTATTGAAGAATTGGATAAAAAAGATAATGTGATTGCAGGACTACAAAAGCAAATTGAAGAATTGCAAGAAAACATCACCAACTTAAACAAACAAATAGAATCTAAAAACACAGAAAAAACCATCTCGTTTACCAATTTATCTCGTGATGCTAAAGTACGATTTAACGACTTAGAGTATTTTGGTTATTCTAAAGTATTAGAGTCTAAAGATTTTATAAATATAGATACAGTGACTATTGCAAATGTAAGATGGAAAGTGTCTTTACCTGACAGTATTGTTATGGCTAAAGAAAAAGAATTACAACAGTGGTTACAAAAGGAGTTGGTAACAGATACTATAATTATTAGAAGAAACTAAGGTTAACCACGTTCTTCCAAGTACATTTGACGCACTTTTTTAAATAGTTCTGACGAGTACACAAAGTCGGTAACTGCTTCGTTATCTGTTTTAAAGATGTCGTAACGTGAACCTTCCCATTCTTTATACCCATTTTTTAGGAAGATAATTTTTTCACCTATTTGCATCACCGAGTTCATGTCATGCGAATTGATAACGGTTGTTATTTGATATTCTTCGGTTATTTCTTTAATTAAATCGTCAATAACTATTGCGGTTTTTGGATCTAATCCAGAGTTGGGTTCGTCACAAAACAAATACTTTGGTTTGTTTACAATTGCTCTGGCAATAGCCACACGTTTTTGCATACCTCCAGACGCTTCACTTGGCATTTTGTTGTGCGCATCTCCCAGGTTTACTCTGTTTAATACAAAGTCAACACGATCTTGCATTTCGCTTTTACTTTGTTTGGTAAACATACGTAACGGAAACATCACATTTTCGGCAATCGTCATAGAATCAAACAAGGCACTTCCCTGAAAAACCATTCCGATATCTGCTCTAATTTCTCGACGTTTATCTTCGCTTAATTGTGCAAACACTTTACCATCATAAGCAATGGTACCTTCTTCATAATTAAATAAACCTAACAAACATTTTAAAAATACGGTTTTACCAGACCCACTTTGTCCAATGATAAGATTGGTTTTACCTTTTTCAAAAGTGGTTGTAATCCCTTTTAAAATATGAGCATCTCCAAACGACTTATGTAAATTTTTAACTTCTATCATGAGCTTAAAAGGAGTTGCGTTAATATATAGTTTAACAGGATAATCATAACACTGGTCCAAACAAAAGACGTTGTGCTAGCTTTACCAACCTCAAGCGCTCCACCTTTCATATAATATCCATGATACGATGGGATTGTGGCCAAAATAAAAGCAAATATTAATGTTTTTATAAACGCATAAGCCATATGGAAAGGCTTAAAGTCTAACTGAATGCCTTCAATATAATCTGGCATGCTGGCATAACCACCATACACACAAGCAGCTAATCCACCCATAATCCCTAAAAACATAGAGATTGAAATTACAAAAGGGTATAAGGTTAGTGCTATAAATTTTGGAAACACAAGGTAGTTTAAACTGTTAATTCCCATAACTTCTAATGCATCAATTTGCTCTGTAACACGCATTGTACCAATGCTAGAAGTAATAAAAGAACCTACTTTTCCTGCCATAATTATAGACATAAACGTAGGTGCAAATTCTAAAACTATAGATTGTCTGGTGGCAAATCCAACAAGATTTTTAGGAATTAACGGATTGTCAATATTTAAAGCAGTCTGTATAGTAACAACACCACCAACAAAAAACGAAATGAAAGCCACAATACCCAAAGAACCGATAATTAAATCGTCTATATCTTTTAGGATTAGTTTTTTCATCACAGACCATTTGGTTGGCTTTCGAAACATCTCGACAACCATCAAAAAGTAAGTCCCAATATAATGTAGGTAATTCATGTTTTTTTTGTTACTGCTAAAATATAAAATTCTAATAGGTATTTAACCTTAATTTCAAATTAGATGTTTTAAAATCTGTATTTTTGATGCTCAAAATTAATTTTTTTAAAATGAGATCTTTTTTAACCGTATTTATTACCTGTTTGTTAATGAGCTGCCACTCTCAAAAAGGCGCTTTAAACTCAGATAAAACGACTATAGAATCTAAACCAAAATTAGTGGTTGGTGTTGTTGTAGACCAAATGCGCTATGATTATTTAACCAGATTTTACAGTAAATATGGTGAAGGAGGTTTTAAAAAAATAATACAACAAGGGTTTAATTGTAAGAACAACCATTTTAATTATGTGCCAACCTATACTGGACCTGGTCATGCATCGGTATATACTGGTACCACACCAAAAATGCACGGTATAATTTCTAATTATTGGTACGATAAAGTATCGGATAGTGATGTGTATTGTGCAGGAGATACCACAGTGCAATCTGTAGGAACTTTACACAAAGCTGGACAGATGTCGCCACATAGATTGAAAACAACATCTTTTGCAGACCAAAATAGATTATTCACGCAATTAAGAGGAAAGACCATCGGGATTTCACTTAAGGATAGAGGAGCCATATTACCAGCAGGACACACTGCCAATGCAGCGTATTGGTTTCATGGTTTAGATGAAGGACGTTTTATTAGTAGTACCTATTATTTAGAATCTTTACCTAATTGGGTTCAAAGCTTTAATAATTCAGCTGTAGCTGAAAGTTATTTAAAAGAGTGGAACACACTTTATAACATAAATACTTACACCGAAAGTGGAAGCGATTTAAATGCTTTTGAAGGTGGATTTAAAGGAAAGGACACTGCTACATTTCCTTATGATTTAAAAGCTTTAAGTGAGTATAATAGAGGTTATGATATTATTAAAACTACACCTTATGGAAATAGTATTGTTGTTGATTTTGCAATAGCTGCAATAGAAGGTGAGCAATTAGGACAGGATAATTTTACTGATGTTTTAACGGTTAGTTTTTCTAGTACAGATTATGTTGGTCATAATTTTGGAGTCAATAGTAAAGAAATTGAAGACACTTATATACGATTAGATAAAGATTTAGAGCGTTTAATTAATACACTTGATGCTAAAGTTGGTAAAGGTAACTATACCTTGTTTTTAACTTCAGACCATGGAGCAGTAGAGGTGCCCTCTTATTTGCAGTCTGTTAAGATTCCAGCAGGTTATTTTGAATTAGATACTTTTAAAGCTAAGTTAGAGGCTTCGGATGTTTTTAATTATAAAGCTAAAGACTTTATTAAAAACGTTAGTAATAATCAGATATTTTTAGATCGTCAGTTGATTAAAAGTTATGGGTTAGATTTAGCTGCTGTTCAACAAGCGATTGTTAATCTTATTATAGATTACCCACATATAGATAAAGCGTACACTGCAACTAGTATGAGTAATACAGAGTTTGCAGAAGGCATAGAAAATTTATTACAAAATGGCTATAATCAAAAACGCTCTGGAGATGTGTTATTTGTCTTAGATCCAGCTGTAATCAGTTATAGTGTAACTGGATCTACTCATGGTTCTGCTTTAAATTACGACACGCACGTCCCTTTGTTATTTTATGGTCACGGAATTAAAAATGGAAGTACTTTACAACGTACAACTATACCTGATATAGCACCAACCATGTCCTCGTTATTAGGGATTAGTTTCCCAAATGGAGCAACAGGTAAGCCTTTAGAAATGGTATTGGAATAATCTATTTTCTGTACAAAAAATAGTTGTTAACTAGCTCTATATAAGTCTCTTTAGCCTCTTCTGTAGTGATGTCTTTTATCTGAAAAAGCGCGTTAGTTTTAAACGCATTTATAATAGGTTTTCTGCTACTAGGTCTTTCGTAATTATTGGTAGCCTTTTTATAATACGCGTACAAACGAAGTAGGAAATCTGCAGGAAAAGGCTCTGTGTGCGCATTTATGCGTTCTACAGCATCTTCAAAAGTTTTATCTAATTCTTCTGGAGTCATACTTTAAATTTCGGCAATAATACTCTCGCCTCCTTTTACTTTTTGATTTAAACTGACCTTAATATTAGTGTCTAAAGGTAAAAATAAATCTACTCTTGACCCAAATTTAATAAATCCTGAGTCTTGACCTTGTGTAGCGGTATCACCTTCTTTTGCATAATTAACAATACGTTTAGCTAAAGCACCTGCAATTTGTCTGTATAATACTTTACCATATATTGGGTTGTCTACAACCACTGTAGTACGCTCGTTATCGGTACTTGCTTTAGGGTGCCAAGCCACTAAATATTTTCCTGGATGATACTTACTATACGCTACTTGACCACCAATTGGGTATCGTGTTACATGCACATTTATAGGCGACATAAACACACTAACTTGTAGGCGTTTGTCTTTAAAATATTCAGGCTCGAATACCTCTTCTATAACAACTACTTTACCATCTACAGGAGATACAACAGTATTGTCATTTAAAAGGGTTAGTCGTTTTGGATTTCTAAAAAATTGAAGAATAAGAAATAAAAAAACAAAAAGAGTAAAATATAATAGGTATTGTAACCATTGTAGTGCTACAAACTTATCTATTACTACTGCTAAAATAGCAACCGCTAAAAAGGTTACTGAAATAATCTTAAAGCCTTCTTTATGAAACATATTTTAAAAATCTTAAAAACAAATAAATAAAAGGTGCTGCAAATATCATACTGTCAAATCGGTCTAGTAAACCACCATGACCAGGCATAATTACACCACTATCTTTAACTTGTGCTTGTCGCTTAAACTTAGATTCTATTAAGTCGCCAAGAGTTCCAAAAACACTTACTATAATGCTTAGTATAAGCCAATTGGTAAAGGTTAATGTGTTAGTAAAGATATAAATAAAATAACTGGCAATTGTAGCAAAAAATAAACCGCCTAAAAATCCTTCTACTGTTTTTTTAGGTGAGATTCTTGGAAATAATTTTTGCTTTCCAAAATTTTTACCCACTAGGTAAGCAAAGGTGTCGTTTATCCAAACCAATACAAATGAACCCAATATATATTCTGGAGTAAATGACCCATTATGATTAGCAATTAACACTAAAAACACAAATCCACTAGATAAGTAAAAGGTGGTTATTATAAACCGTTTAGAGCTAAATAATGGTATTGTTTTTTCTGAAAACAAATCCTTAATTAAAATGAGTTGTACAAATATTGTTATGACTTGTAGGATTTGTGTAGCTTCATTAAGTCCCTTTTCAGATTTCATAACAAATAACCAATAGCCAAAAATTAAATACAGAACGGTAAATATTATGTAGGGAAATATGCTTTTTAGCTGAATAAGCTTGCAAAATTCTATTAAACAAATAAAACCAAACACAAAAAACAACACGATAAATGCATGTTGATTAAGCAGTGATGCTATAAGCAAGCTTATGTATAAAAATCCTGAAAGTGCTCTGGTTAGCGTTTCACTCATAAAACTAAAGGTCTTCTAAAAGCAACAAATATAAGTTTTTTGAACTGCTTCCGTAAGATAAAAAGTCTTTTTCCTCTTGTAATTTAAAATGTTTTATGGTCGTTATATTTGTTGGGATATTTTTGGCGTTTTTGTTTTTAATTTCTCTAAGCCCTTCGCCTATGTTAGAAACTATTTGACTTGTAGTAGCAAATACTATAACGTTATTAGGGAATTCATTAAGTTTTTTTTCTGCTAATTGATTAGAGCAGACTAACAAAGATCCGTCGTTAGCTATTAAGTTTTCGCAAGTGGTAATAAAGTATGTACATTCAGATAACTTATTACTAACCTTTAATTGAGAGCTTTTAAACTTATCTTTTAAATTGTCATCGTAAAAATACACCGAGTGGTCTTCCCAATTGTTTTCAAGAATGATGTTGTTGAGGTTGTCATAAATTTCGTCTAACGAGTCACAATACAAAAACTTACCACCATTTTTTTTAAAGTTTATTGTAAAACTCTCATCAATTGGTAGTTCTTTTTGAGGCATGTATTTTCCTCTCTCTTCGGACTTTAATTCCTGTTTTTCTTTTTGAGATTTAGAACTAAATAATTTTCTAAAAAGGCTCATTTAAACGTAGCTATAATCACATTTCTATTATGGGATTACCAAATATAAAAAATCTTAGACTATCAAACGAGATAATCTAAGATTTTTATGCTTATTAGTAAGAGTTTTGTTTTATTCTTCCTCTTCTTCTTTAACGTCTTGAAGCTTTTCAGATGGCTTCTCTATGTTGTCAAAAGGGCGTTTCCCTAATATTTCTTCTAAATCTTCTCTAAATAAGACTTCTCTTTCTCTTAATCGCTCTGCCAATACGATTAAAAGGTCTTTCTTTTCTGATAGAATAGATATCGCTCTTTGGTATTGTGTTTCTATAATATTTTTGATTTCAGCATCAATTAATTCTGCTGTTTTTTCGCTGTAAGGCTTTACAAATCCATTATCACCTGTTGGGTCATAGTAAGTAATATTTCCAACTTTTTCATTTAGTCCGTAAATCATTACCATTGCTTTTGCTTTTTTGGTAACACTTTGTAAATCGCTTATAGCACCTGTAGAAATTTTGTCAAACATTAATTTCTCTGCAGCACGTCCACCCATAGTCATACAAATTTCGTCTAGGTATTTTTCTGTTCTGGTAGTATGCGCTTCTTCAGGTAAATACCATGCAGCACCAAGACTACGACCTCTTGGAACAATGGTTACTTTTACAAAAGGATCTGCATGCTCTAAAAACCAACTTGTAGTTGCGTGACCAGCCTCGTGATAAGCAATTAGATTTTTTTCTTCTTCAGAGAAAATGGTACTTCTTTTTTCTAAACCACCAACAATTCTGTCTACTGCATCTAAAAAATCTTGTTTTTCAACTTCTTTTTTATTTTTTCTTGCAGCAATTAAAGCAGCCTCGTTACAAAGGTTGGCAATATCTGCACCAGAGAAACCAGGTGTTTGTTTAGATAAAAAGTCCACATCTAATCCCTTAGCCTTTTTTAATGGTTTAAGGTGTACTTCAAATATTTCTCTACGCTCTGTTAAGTTTGGTAAATCAACATGTATTTGTCTGTCAAAACGTCCTGCACGCATTAAAGCTTTATCTAAAATATCTGCTCTGTTAGTTGCAGCAAGTACAATCACGTTGGTATTTGTACCAAAACCATCCATTTCTGTTAACAGTTGGTTTAACGTGTTTTCACGCTCGTCGTTACTTCCAGACATAGCATTTTTACCTCTTGCACGTCCAATAGCATCAATCTCGTCAATAAAAATTATAGCTGGTGATTTTTCTTTAGCCTGTTTAAATAAATCTCTAACACGAGAAGCTCCAACACCAACAAACATTTCGACAAAATCAGATCCTGATAAAGAGAAGAAAGGCACTTTTGCTTCTCCAGCAACTGCTTTAGCTAATAATGTTTTTCCTGTTCCAGGAGGTCCAACAAGTAAAGCTCCTTTAGGTATTTTACCACCTAAATTGGTGTATTTTTCTGGGTTTTTTAAGAAATCTACAATTTCTTGAACTTCTTCTTTAGCACCTTCAAGTCCTGCAACATCTTTAAACGTGGTTTTAACTTGAGAGTTTTCGTCAAACAGTTTAGCTTTAGATTTTCCAATATTAAAAATCTGTCCGCCAGCACCACCACCTCCTCCAGAGGACATACGACGCATAATAAAAATCCATACACCAATAAGCAATACAAAGGGTAGTAAACTAAATAATAATTCTCCCCAAGGGTTACTTTCTATACTAAATGTGACTTGTACTGCTTTATCTTTTCCTAATTCTTTATTTATTTCGTTAATTGATTCTTGAAATAATGCTAAATCTCCAAACTGAAAAGAATAGTTAGGTAACCTAGTTGTTGATGGAAAAATAGATGTAGGCTTAGAGTTTTTATGAATCTCTTTCTCTTGAGCTTCCTTAGTTAGGTATACTTTTGCTGTAATTTCATTTACAATATCAACTTTTTCTACATCACCATCTCTTAAGTATTCAAAAAATTGAGAAGGAGAGGTTTTATCTGCACTTCCAGAACCACTTCCAAAAATCTGAAGCGCAATAAAGAATATAATTATTCCTCCATAAATCCAATAAGGATTAAATTTTGGTTTTTTTGGTACTGTATTTTTATTTTTATCTGCCATGTAATGTGTTTAATAATTGGTTTCGATAAGTGTGACTTTAGCATCTCCCCAAAGACTTTCAATATCGTAATATTCTCTAATGTGTTTTTGAAATACGTGTACTACTACATTAACATAGTCCATTAAAACCCATTCTGCATTGTCTTCTCCTTCTATATGCCAAGGTTTATCCTTTAGTGATTTACTAACTTTTTTCTGTATAGAATTGACAATGGCGTTAACTTGTGTGTTGGAAGTTCCTTCACAAATCACAAAGTAGTCACAAACTGTGTTTTCAATCTCTCTTAAATCAAGAATATTTATGTCTTTTCCTTTTACATCTTCAATACCCTCAATTATTGTTGCTATAAGGGCATCTGCGTTTGATTGTTTTTTCGCCATTAATAAGATTTATATTTGTGCAAAGTTATTATTTTTAAGTTCTTTATACTCTAAAAAAATCATAAGATTTTATAATACGAAGATAATTATTTAATATGCGTATAATCAAACTTAATGCCACCGATTCTACAAATCGGTTTCTTCGTAATCTAAGTTTGGATAGTCCTGTTGAAGATTTTACCACTATTGTAACAGATGACCAAACCCAAGGACGAGGTCAAATGGGTACGTCTTGGCAATCTCAACCCTTTAAAAACCTAACCTTTAGTGTTTATAAACGGTTTGACGGTTTGTTATTAGAGCAGCAATTTAATATTAGTATGGCTGTGTCTTTAGCAATAATTAAAGCTTTAGAAACCCTTAATATTCCTAAATTGAGCGTGAAATGGCCAAACGACATTTTGTCAGATAACCAGAAAATTTGCGGAGTTTTAATAGAAAATGTCATAAAACAAAACCACATAGAGTCTTCTATTATTGGTATTGGCCTAAATGTTAATCAATTGCAGTTTGAGCATTTTCCTAAAGCAAGTTCTTTAAAAAAAATAACTGGTGTTTCTTACCATTTAGACGAAGTGTTACACCTTGTTTTAAAGCAGTTACAAATTGAATTTAAGAATTTTAATAAGGATAACTCTTTATTAAAAGCTTCTTACGAATCTTATTTATTTAGAAAAGAAAAACCTTCAACATTTAAATCTGCTGAAGGCTTATTTTCTGGTATTATAAAAGGCGTTTCTAACGAAGGATTACTTGAAGTTTTAATAGAAGATCAAGTGTTAAAAACTTTCGATTTAAAAACTATTACGCTACTGTATTAATAGCTTGAGGCATATTAGTGGCTAAAGTTTCAATAAATTTATTGATAGGTCCTTTAATCATCATTGCCATCATGGCGTTAAATTCGCCCTCAAAAACAAGTTGTACTTCACTTTTGTTAGTGTCTACTTCAGTAATATTAGCAGTTAAAGAAAAATCTATTTTTCCTCCAGCTGCACCTAATACTATTTGACTGTTTGGCGTGCTTTCTTTCTTTTTTAAAATAATTTCTGGCATTCCTTTTAAGGCAAACAAAAACTTATCTTCTCCTAAAACTTCAAATTTGCTAATGTTTTCTGGCATTAGGCTTTTAAAGTTTTTGATGTCGCTTAAAAAGTTAAACGTATCTTCTGTTGATTTATCTAAAGTAACTTTAGGGCTTTCTAATTTCATAATTGTGTGGTGTGTTTTTTATTTAATTTTTGTTGTTAGAAAATAACAACATAAAATGTAGTATCAATTAGCGTTCCAAACACTTGGGTTGGCGTTCCATTGACTTAATGTGTCTATTTGATTATCTGTAATGTATTTGCTAGAGGCTGCTTCAAGCAACAAGTTTTTGTAATTACTTAAAGTGTGTAATGTCACATTTTCGTTTTCAAAATTAGAGTTTGCTACATCAAAACCATAAGAAAAAATGGCAATCATACCTTTTACATTGACATTAGCTTCTCTTAGAGCTTTTACAGCATTAAGACTGCTTTTTCCAGTACTAATTAAATCTTCAACTACAACAACGTTTTGTCCACTTTCGATATGTCCTTCAATTTGGTTTTTTCTACCATGTCCTTTAGCTTCAGGTCTAACATATATAAATGGTAGTCCTAAATACTCTGCTACTAACATACCAATACCTATTGCACCTGTAGCAACACCTGCAATAACATCTGGTTTTCCGTAATGTTCTTCAATAAACTTGCTAATTTCCTCTCTAATGTAATTTCTTACAGTAGGGTAGGATAGTACAATGCGATTATCACAATAAATTGGAGATTTCCAACCAGAAGCCCAAGTAAACGGATCATTAGGTTGAAGTTTAATAGCATTAATCTGTAATAAAACTTTGGCGGTTTGCCTTGCGGTTTGGTCGTTAATAATCATGTGGCAAAAATACAGATAAATTTAATTTGTCTTAAATTAAATTTCAAAATAAAAAAAGAGATTACAACTATCTGATTAATTTTAATATTTTTACCTAAAATAAAAAAGCACAGAAAAATTTGATGCAGCCCATTTTTGTTAATGACAAACCTATATACTTAACTACAAAAGTAGAAAAGGAAACCGACTTTAAAAACTTCTTACTTAAGGATGCTGATATTGAGTTAATTATTAAAACATTATCAAAAAAATCAATCAATTCTATAAGATTAATAGGTCCCAAAGAAGATAAATTACTTAAATCCTTTAAAAAGAAATTACCCAATGTAATTGCTGGTGGTGGAAAAGTCTTTAATGATAAAGATGAAATTTTATTTATCTATAGAAATGATAAATGGGACTTACCTAAAGGAAAAACAGAAGGTAAAGAGTCTATTGAAGAAACAGCAATTAGAGAAGTTAAAGAAGAAACCGGAATTGGTAAGCTAAAGATTATTAAACCATTACCTAATACCTATCATATTTTTAAGCGAAACGGAAAGGCAAAACTAAAAATCACCTATTGGTATGAGATGTATTCGTCGTTTTCTGGTAAGTTTTACCCTCAATTAAACGAAGGAATCACTGAAGTAAAATGGTTAAATGCTAAAGAAGTAAACCAAGCATTAGAAAATTCTTATTCTAATATTAAACTTCTGTTTTAGTTTTATTAAATCCTTAAAAAAGGTCTTTTAACTATAAAAAAACAACTGTTTTTTACCTTTAATCCGCTAAAAGTGTATGTTTTATCCATTTAAAGACAAATATTGCATTTAGGCTATTTTTTTTCTGTAAGGTATTTCTGTTAGGTAAATTTGTTAGGTAAATGTTAATAATATTAAAACCAAATTTATGTATAAATTATTACTCAACCTAACTATAAAAGTTAGAGTACTACTAACTGTAGTGACTTTAATTTTTTCATTTCAAGCTAATGCTTTTGATGATACCAATTGCGGAAATATTTCTGGATTCCAGTTTTCTAATGGTTCTGAAATAGTCACTATTAGCAACGATCAGGCTTACTATTTTGGAGATTTACCAACTAACTTCTATGTAGATTTATTAGTAGTTGGATTTTCTGAAAGTGCTAAATTTGAAGTAAAAAATAAAACTACAGGGCAGACTTATAATATTACAGAAAATCATTTGCCTTATACTTTTCCTGGTGGAAATGCAGCTTGGAATTTTGGATATGGAGAATTTGAAGTCAAAGCCAAAATTTATAAATATAATAGTTGTCAAGGATCTTACTGTGATAGTGAGACCATTAAATTTGAGATTTTGTCAACTCCACCTTGTGGTAGTATAGCAGGATTTCAATTTTCTAATGGTACTAGTACTGTTGCAATTGTTGATAATGCAGAATATAGTTTAGATCAGTTACCAACAGGTTTTTATGTTGATTTATTAGTTAACGGATTTTCTGAAAGCGCTAGTTTTAGACTTAAAAATTTAGATTCTGGTCAAGAATATACAATCGGAGAAAATCATCTTCCTTACACAACACCTGGTGGAAATGCTGCTTGGAGTTATGGTACAGGAGAATTTGAATTAAAAGCCAAAATTTTTGAGTTTAATAATTGTCAAGGAAGTTATTGTGATAGCGAAACAATTAAATTTAAAATTATAGATGTTATTGTGCCTGATTGTGATTGTCAAGGTGGAATGGTAGAGCTTACTTTTGCTTATTCTGGTGGTGGTTCTATAACTACTAACTCTGGAACTATAACAGATAATGGAGATGGTACATATACAGTCTCTAATAATGGTTTAAAACTAGAGAAAAATTTACAAATAGTGACTAGCGGTTGTTACACAGCAGCAATACATACTTCATGTTCTCAAGATGTTTTAGGAGTTACTTTTACAGGAGGAGTTCAAGTTGTTGGTTATGTAGATTCAGAAGGTAATAGTGCTAGTTTAACAGATGGTTGTACTCAAGCACCAGTTTGTGGTGATGTATTAGGATTTGTTTTAACAGACGGTGTTACAAGTATCCCAATTGTAGATGGTGATAGTTATGATATTAATGCTTTACCAGCTAATTTTTATGTTGGCGTATTGTTATCTGGATTTCCAGAAAGTGTAAGATTTGAAGTAAAAAATGAAGACACAGGTGACGAATTTGTTTCTATAGACAATGATGAAGCTTTTACTTACCCAAGTGATGGTACACCATGGAGTTTAGGGATTTCTGAATTTAAAGTTAAAGCAGAAATTTATGATATGGATAATGCAATGGGTGATAAGTGTGATTATGATTATCTTAAATTTACTTTATATGATGGATCTATACCAGATTGCCCATGCGAAGGAGGATTAGTAGAATTAACTTTTGCTTATTCTGGTACAGGAACAGTTACTACTAATTCAGGAACTGTAGTTAATAATGGAGATGGAACTTACACAGCTACTGCAACAGATGATAAATTAGAAAAAGATTTTGAAGTGTATATTAATGGTGCAACTGCACAAATACATACATCATGTTCTCAAGATTTATTAGGTATTACATTTGATGGACTAGTTCAAGTTATTGGATATGTAGATACAAACGGTAATACTGCTAGTATTAATGATGGATGTGGTCAAATCTCAGATTGTGGATCTATAACAGGATTTGAATTCTCAAATTTCTCTGATCCAACAGTAGCATTAGTTGATGGAGGAACTTACAATATTAATGACTTACCAACTAATTTTAATATCAATGTTTTAACCACTGGAAATATTGAAAGTGCATTTAATACATTAACAAACCTTGATACTGGTGAAGTATATACTAAGTTAGAAAATGTATTACCTTATACATTCCCTGGAGCAACAAACCAAGTTTGGAACTTAGGTTGTGGTACATTTAGTTTCTGCTCTACTGTTTACAAACAAAATCAAGCAAGTGGTGAAGAATGTGATACACAATGTTTAACCTTTACAATAACTAATTGTTGTGGTAGTATAGATGATTTTGTGTTAACAGATGGAACCGAAAGTGTTTCTTTAGTTGATGGTGGTGTGTATAATCTAATGGATTTACCAACCAATCCATACTTTGAAAGTGTGGTTAGCGGAAATACAAATACAATTATCTATACAGTGCTTAATACAGATACAAATACAACAACAATTATTACTGAAAATGATTTTCCTTATACTTACCCTGCAAATGGAGCAGCATGGGATTTAGGGTTAGGTAATTTTCAAGTAACAGCAAGATTGTATACTATTTCTTCTGGTGATGATTGTGATAATTCTACAGATAAAATAGCAAACGTTACTAATACTAAGAGTATTGGTGGTGTTGAATCTTCAGTATCTTTTTCTTCAACAGGTGGTTCTACATGTTTAAGTCTATGTGAAGTTAAAACAATTAGTTTTACTTTAGAAGATGGTTTACAATGTGACGATACAGTATTTGCAGGTACAGGAACTTTAAGTGCTAATGTAGTTTTAGTCAATCCAGCTGTAAATTCCTTTGTTACAATAACTCCAAATGGAAACGCAGTTTTACCTCAAGGGTATCAATTGGGTACAGTTTTAACAAGTGGAAATTCGTTAACAATTCAAAGAGTTAGTAATTCTACAACAATTCAATTGCCTGCTGTAGGAGGTAATTATAAAGTACATATGTTAGCTTATGATCCATTAACTTTAGATCTAGATAATGATATTATCATAGGTGTTACTACTGCTTCTGATGTGTTAAATTTAATTAACGATAGCTTAATTTGTGCAAATTTAGATGTAAATGGAAGCCCGATATTAGTAATTCTTGCTGGATCTACAGATCGAGTTGCATCTTCAAAAACTAATAACTCAACAAATGATATGGAAGAACCTACAGAATTTAAATCTGAAGAAACTTCTTTAGTATCGGATCTTAAACTGTATCCAAACCCAGTTATTAATGAGTTAAATGTAAATATTACTTTATTAGAAGGAGAAGTATTTAATTACTCTATGATAGATTTAAATGGTAAGCAAGTACTTTCCGGAACACTATCTAATAATTCAAATGTTATTAGAACTAAAGCATTAGCTGCAGGTCTTTACATTTTAAAATTAGAGTCTGAAAGAAGAACTTTCACCAAAAAGATTTTAGTAAATAAATAATCTTACTATCAATCAAATACAAAAAAAACCGCTACAAATTGTAGCGGTTTTTTTTATGGGTTATCTCAAATAAAGCTTGTTTAATTACTTTTTTTAAACTGTTATTTACTGCGTTGTTTTCAGAAAATCTTTGGTTAACTTCTATTTCTATACCTATGTAATTTTTTGAGAATTGTTGCCTTAAATAGGTTGTAAAACCATCTGATTTTCCTAAATAAGGATAATTAAATCTAATATTTAACTCAGGATTAATAGCTTTAATTTCTTTTTTTAATAGAATAGCAAACTCTTTTTCTTCAAGTTTTCTAGAATCATAAAGTATGCCTATATCACATTGACGTTTAATACCATTTAATATTGGTGTAAACGAATGTATTGATAAATGAAGGACGGTTTCTTTTTTTAAAATGAAAGTATTAATCTTAGCTTCAACTTCATCTCTATACACAGAGTAATAATCTGTAATAATTTTTGCTTTGTCTAACTGCGGTAAATTAGTAGTAAACTCTGAAAATAATTGATTGTGATGTAAAGAACGATTCAACTCTATTAATAGTCTGCTTGTTGTACTATATTTAGAAAAGTCCGCAATTGGTTTTAGATGGTTAAAAATTGCTAATGCGCCTATATCAAACCCTCTATGAGAATTTAAAACCTCTTGGTTTGTAAATAAGTGTTTATATAATCTTGGGATGTCATTTCCACCATGTTCACACGTTAAAACTAGTTTCATTTTAAGTGTTGGGTATAAAAAGCGAATTGTTTTCTAAGCAATTTGCCAGTTGAAAATAGATTTTTTCAATGTTATTTATAGAAGGGTCTGTTTCAATAGCGCCTGTAATTCTGGTTGACAAGGTGCCATGCTTAAAAATGACTTCTAAAGTATTTTGATAGTCTTCCGGAATATTATGTTTTACTTTTTCATACAAATTATACCACAGTTTTTTTACAGTAATAGTGTCTTCTATATTAAAAAGATACAAGTAGTCTGTATTGTGTATGGTGTAATTTTCGCCATCTTTTATTGTGGCATTTAAAATAGCAAATAGGTCTTGTTTTAGCCAAGAAGTTTGAGTTTTTAGCTTGGATAATTTTCCTTCAACTAAAAGCTTTAAAACCTCAATAATTAAAGTGCAAATAGCAATATCTGCTTTAGGACATTCTTGTATATCTACCAATCGTATTTCAATAGCATTTCTGTCAAAACGAGCAATTGCACCACGACTATTTAAAAAATGATGGTCTAAAATGTTATTGACATCATACTTTTTAATGGCTTTTTTTATGGGTTCAAAAATAGTAGAGTAGTAGTCGGTTTTACTAAATACGCGTTCTGGAATTACGGAGCCTGTCATTTCCGGAATTTCCTTTTGATTGGTTTTGTAATACTCTAACCTAGTGTCTTTAAATCCAGTTACCTTACCTTCTAATATTGGAGAACTTGCACACAAACCAGGAATAAGCGGTAGAATTATACGGATTGCTGCATGTAGTTTTTCAAATTCTTTATCGTCGTAAAAAGGCAGATTAATGTGTGTACTTTGCACATTACTCCAACCATGACCTTTACAATTAAAGATACGATTGTACAACTCGTAAACCTCACTATAACTATGTTTCCAAAGTTGAGTGTCCTTTAAAGGGTTCATTGTTGGGTGACAAGCTGTAGGTAGTAATTGAGTGTTTAATGGTTTTAATAAGCTATTAATTTCGACTACATTTTTGTGAAACGCATCAGCTAATCCTTCTAAATTAGTTGTTGGTCCATTGGTTTTAAGTTCTATAACATGTGCCACTAGCTCGTTACTCCATGCAATCTCACCATTATCAACATCAGAGGTCAAAACACCATTTTTTTTAGTTAATAAGGTGTCAACTATTGGTGCTACTTTAAAACTATTACTGTTTATTAGCATGTATTCTAACTCTATGCCATACACTTCAAATAAGTGATATTTTGTTGCCATAATTATTCTAAGCGTTGTTTTAAAGCATTCAAAATTTTAGTGTAAACCAAATCGCCATAATAAGCATCTTCAACACCAAAATCTATATTAGGGTTGTCATTAATTTCTATAACCATAGGTCTGTTATTCACAACTTTTATGTCAATTCCGTACAATCCTTTACCCATTAATTTTGCAGATTTTAATGCCATTTGTAGTACATCTTTAGGTACGTCATCAATGGGTAAACAATCTGCATCTCCATCCTGCTCGGTTTTTTTGGAAGCTTCCCAATTATAGATTTGCCAATGCCCTTTTGCCATATAATATTTACAAGCAAAAAGGGGTTCGTCATCCAAAATTCCTATGCGCCAATCATAGTCAGAAGGACAAAACTCTTGCGCAATAATTAAATCAGACTCTTTAAGCATATCTGTAACTAAGGTATTGTATTGCTCTGCGTTTTTTGCTTTTTTAACTCCAAATGAAAATGTACTATCCGGAGCTTTTAAAACACAGGGTAAGCCTACTTTTTCTAAAACTTCGTCTCTATTATTACTATGTACAATAATGGTTTTTGGTGTAGCTATATTGGCATTTTCTAATGCTTCAGCCATATACACTTTATTGCAACATTTTAAAATAGCATCTGGATAATCTACAATTGCAATACCTTCTTGTTGGGCTGTTCTAGCAAACATGTAAGCTTCGTTGTTAACTTCTGTACTTTGTCTAATAAACAAGGCATCAAAAGAGGATAACCTACTTAAATCCTTAGGCTCAATTATTTCGACATATATATTTTGTTTTTCTGCTAGCTCAACAAATTTTTTCAATGCTTTTACATTACTTGGTGGCGCAGGATCTTTCGGATTTACTAAAATGGCTAAGTCAAAATCAGAAGGTGTTAGTTTTGCAGTGTCATAACGTTTTTTTGCAAAGTATTGATTGGCAAAATCGTGTACACAATCCATATGGTCTTTTGGTATTTCAGACTCAGATATGGCTTTAATACTTTGCACATTCCATTTGGTGTTAAAATTAAATTTAACTCTCAAAAACGGAATCTGAAAATGCTTATAAAACAAACTACTAAGTTCTTTATATTTTTGAGCTACATTTTGCCCAAAATAAATGCTTAAAGTAAATTCTTGAGATTTAATGTTTTTTAAACTTTGTTGGATAACATCATCAAACTCGTCAGAAACTATTCTAACTAATTTTAATGTTTTAAGATCTACTAAATTTTTAACTGTTGGAGTAACCAAATGTCCACGTGCTTCTGCTAAAAGCGATACATAATACCCTTTAGATTGGTAACTGTAGTCTTTACAAAGATTAAAAATTCTTACTTTTTTAAGAAGTGAATATTGTGGGTTTGTTAAATACTCTTGCGAGGAAATTACTGTAATATTATCTACCGAAAAATTCCATTTTTCAGGCTGATTTACAACAATGTATTTATTCATTTTTGGCGATAAACGCGAAATATATTTTTAACAAAATTATATTATTTTTCGATAGGTTTTACATTACATAAAATCTATTTAGTTAAATTTTTAATAAATAATGTAATGGCTATATTTTAGTTTTTTTAATGAAAATAACAACTCTAGGTTTTGCAAATTTGAGTTACTTAATTCTATAAATTGGATATTGTAAATGTGCTTTTTCGTAATTATTACTTTGTTTGTGTATCCAATCTAATTGAGCAAACCAGTTGTTTTTAAAATGGTTGTCAGTTTCTTTTTTCTTATTGAATGTGTTTCTGATTTCTGGATTTTCCTTAAGGATTATTTTGGCTTTATCTTCCCACACATATGGAGAAAACCCTTCTTTTTGCTGGAGAATAGTATCAAAAAAATTCCAATTAAAAAACGAATCTGGTGCTTCTGGTTCTAAAGTCTCAAGTAAATATCTAAAGGCTTGTTGATTGGTGTCGATTATATAATCGCCTTTTTTAAAAGTAATTAACTCCTCAGTAACTGCCACTTTGGTATTGTAATGTTGGTAATGCCCTTCGTAAGCACGAGGTCTAGTTTCAAATGTATCAATTTTATAGGATTGAACTCTAATTGTCGAATCTTTTTCAAGTGAAGTCATCTCAACTTGATTTAGCTGTAATAACTCGATAACAGACCACCAACCTTGAGGGATAATATAAGCTTTAGGTATAGTTACTTCTGTTTTTGGCTTAAAGTAATTTTGATACACTACAGGTTTTGTAAATGGTTTTGTAGTATCAAATTGTAAACGTTTTGCTCCTGTAATATCACTATCAATCATTTGTCCTTCAAACCCTTTAAATTGCAAAGTCGTTGTCTGTGTAGTGTCTATTTGCCAAGCTAGAGGATAGGTGTTTTTGTTTTTTAACTCTGCATTGGCAGTTTGACGAAGTGTTTTTATGGTTTCATGGTCTTCCTCAATAATATCAATCATGGATATCATTAGCTCATAGGTGCCCTCAACGCGTTGTTTGTAAGGTTTTAGCATATGCGTTTCTACCATCATGCCCAATGTATTAAACAATGTAGTATAGCCTGTAGAATACCTTGGACCATCCATAAATTGAGAAAACCCAGCTTCAGGTACTTGATTAAATACATTAACATAAGGTGTAATGTCCCAGCTTTTATTAGCAAGTTTTTGCTCTAAATGGGGCTGCATTTTGGTGTGTAAGTAATTACCTAATGGTCCACCTAATTTATTATGTTGAGTGAATAAATGGGTTAACGTATATTGGTAGTCTGCACCATTACTAACATGATTATCAATAAACACGTCTGGTTGCACTAAATGAAATAGTTTAGCAAAAGTTCTGGCATTTTTGGTGTCTGATTTAATGAAGTCTCGGTTTAAATCATAATTTCTAGCATTACCCCTAAACCCATAGGCTTTAGGACCATTCTGATTGGTTCTTGTTCCAGAATTTCTGTTTAAACTTCCTCCAACATTATAAATAGGAATAGTTACTAATACAGTATGCTTAGGCATTATTATAGTACCATTTACTATATCTCTAAATAACATCATGGTTGCATCTATACCATCAGACTCTCCGGGATGTATTCCGTTATTAATTAATAAAATGCGTTTGTCTTCTTTAAATGAATCAAAATTAAAGTTCTTATCAGGATTTAAAGTCACAAGATGTAAAGGTTTACCAGAATCGGTTTCACCAATACTATCTATTGAAATTTCTAAATAGGCTTCAGCTAGATTTTTATAAAATTGAATGGTTTCGGTATAAGTAGCAGTTTCTAAGCCTTTTGAGGATTCAAAAATTGTGGTGAAATTCACTTCTTTTTTTGTTGAAGAAACACAAGAAGTAATCAAAATAAAAAGTACTAAAATTTTTTTCATTGCCTATATAATCATTAGAATGCGAAACAAATATAGCAATATTGACTTGTGTTTATTGTAATTAAATGTACTTTTGCAGCTTGAAAATTAGACTATGACAGCATTTTTTAGAAGACAAACCGCAAACGCAAAAAACGATATTTTATCAGGTTTAACAGTAGCTTTAGCTTTAGTACCTGAAGCTGTAGCATTTGCTTTTGTAGCAGGAGTTGACCCATTGGTTGGACTTTATGCTGCGTTTATGATTGGCTTAATTACCTCAATTTTTGGTGGTCGTCCAGGAATGATTAGTGGTGCTACAGGTGCTTTAGCAGTAGTAATGGTAAGCTTGGTAGCAGAAGGTAATGCTATGGGAGAAGCTAGCGAAAACCTAGGATTATACTACCTTTTTGCAACAGTAATTTTAATGGGAATCATCCAAATGCTGGCTGGTGTTTTTAAATTAGGAAAGTTTGTTAGGCTAATCCCACACCCAGTAATGATGGGATTTGTTAATGGTTTGGCAATAGTTATTTTCTTATCTCAATTAGGGATGTTTAAAGAAACCGTAGGAACTGAAAAAGTATGGATGCAAGGTCCGCAATTATGGATAATGATTGGACTAGTAGTGTTAACTATGGCTATTATGTTTGGACTTCCTAAATTAACTAAAAAATTACCAGAAGCTTTAATAGCCATTTTAGTGGTATCTGCAATTGTAATATTAGGTAATTTGGATGTTGCAACTGTTGGGAGTTTTATAAGAGATGGTGGTGGTACAGGTCTAAAAGGTGGACTACCAGAGTTTCAATGGGATATTTTTAATAAAGTACCTTTTAATTTTGAAACTCTAAAATTCATTTTTCCATATGCATTAATATTAGCAGCTATTGGATTAATCGAGTCATTAATGACTCTAAATTTAGTGGATGAAATCACTGAAACCAGAGGAAATTCTAATAGAGAATGTTTAGCACAAGGTGGTGCAAATATTGTAACTGGACTGTTTGGCGGAATGGGTGGATGTGCTATGATTGGTCAATCTTTAATTAATATTAAAGGTGGTGGACGTGGACGTTTGTCTGGTTTAGTTGCAGCATTGGCTTTATTAGCATTTATATTATTTGCATCTGGATTAATAGAGCAAGTACCTATTGCAGCTTTAGTAGGAGTAATGTTTATGGTTGTTATTGGTACCTTTGCATGGTCTAGTTTTAGAATCATGAACAAAATACCAAGAGCTGATTTATTTGTCTTAATTCTAGTATCTGGTTTAACCGTTGTTTTTGACTTAGCAATAGCAGTTATAGCTGGTGTAATAGTTAGTGCATTGGTGTTTTCTTGGGAAAACGCAAAGCGAATTAGAGCAAGAAAACGAGTTAAAGAGGATGGTACAAAAGTGTACGAAATTTGGGGACCTTTATTTTTTGGAAGTATTCAAGCGTTTAACGATAAGTTTGATGCTAAAAACGATCCTGATAAAGTAGAAATTGATTTTGTAGAATCTAGAGTGAGTGATCATTCTGCTTTAGAAGCTATTTTTAATCTAGTCGAAAAATATGAAGCTGAAGGCAAGCAAATTAGACTAAAACATCTAAGTGAAGATTGTAAAATCTTATTATATAAAGCCAGTCCTAAATTTAGAGAAGTGGTTATTGAAGCTATTGACGACCCAAGGTATCACTTAGCTGAAGACCCTGAAAAATTTCCAAAACCTATCTCTGAGTATAAGTTTTAAGTTAGTAGTATTTAAAGTTAGGAGTATTTAAAGTTATAAGTATTTAAAGTTTAGTTTTAACTACTAACTACTAACTACTAACTACTAACTACTAACTACTAACTACTAACTACTAACTACTAACTACTACTTCACTCTAACACTATCTGGTACTAAAACAGTATAGTCTCCATTATTTCTAATAACATCTCTAACAATGGATGAAGAAATAAAACTGGTTTTTGCAGCTGTTAATAAAAACACAGTTTCAATTTTGGATAGTTTTCTATTGGTATGTGCTATAGCTTTTTCAAATTCAAAATCTGCTGGATTACGTAAACCACGTAAAATAAATTCAGCATTTACTTCCTTGCAAAAGTCAATAGTTAATCCTTGATATGTTACAACTTTTACTTTAGGTTCGTCTTTAAAAGCGTCCTCTAAAAAACGTTGTCTTTCTTCAAGAGAAAACATATACTTTTTTTCAGAATTAATACCAATAGCTACAATAACTTCGTCAAAAAGTTTAACTCCTCGTTGAATAATATCATAATGTCCTAAAGTAATAGGGTCAAAAGATCCAGGAAAAAGTGCACGTCTCATAGTTTAAAAGTAGTTATTTTATTTTAAAGCTTCTTCAATAGCATTACTAAATAATTCAGCCATACTAATTCCAGCAATTTGCGCTTGTTGTGGTAATATGCTTGCATCTGTTAAACCAGGTACAGTATTGACTTCTAATAAATGAGGTTCGCCATTTTTAAAAATATATTCACTTCGCGAAAACCCTTTCATTTTCAAGACTTCATATACTTTTTTGGCTATGGTATTCACCTTTTGTTCTTGCTCAACTGTTAAACGTGCAGGTGTTATCTCTTGAGATTTCCCTAAGTATTTAGCTTCATAATCAAAAAAGTCATTCTCACTTACTATTTCTGTAATAGGTAATACTTTAGTAATTCCTTTATAGGTAATAACACCAACAGATACTTCTGTACCGTCTAAAAAAGACTCGATAATTATCTCGTCATCTTCTTTAAAAGCATGGGTAATAGCTTGTTGTAAATCTTCTTTTTTATGGACTTTACTTATCCCAAAACTACTTCCAGCTTTATTAGCTTTTACAAAGCATGGTAACCCAACTTTTTCTATTATATCATCTTCTTTAACTGTATCACCTAGGTTAAGGTAATAGCTTTCTGCAGTTAAAATGCCATAAGGTTTTAAAATGCTTAAGCAGTCACGTTTGTTAAAGGTAATACTTGCTTGATACATATCACAACTAGTATGAGGCAAGTTTAATAGTTTAAAATACCCTTGCATAAATCCATCCTCTCCTGGACTACCATGTATGGCATTAAATATACAGTCAAAAGTAATTTTATTACTAGCAATGGTTACAGAAAAATCGTTTTTATCAATAGCAAATTCTGTATCATTATCATCAACATACACCCATTTGTTTTTAAATATATGTATGCGGTAAGCATTATATTTATTAGCATCTAGATGTTGATAAACAACGTTTCCGCTTTTTAAAGAGATTTCATATTCGCTAGAATAACCTCCCATGATTATGGCAATGTTTTTTTTCATGCTTACAGTTCCGCAACAGCGGTAATCTTTATATTTTTTAAGTTTATGCTAAAGCAAAAACCTTAATAATTCAATAAATGTAAATATTAATCGTTTTGTAAAAATATCATTTATTTTAATCCGAAGATAAAACCTTTTTGTTTTTATATATTTGTCTACTTAAAATTTATTAAATGAGCATAATTAGTTTTCTTAAAAGTAAAGTGTTTTTTAAGCAATTAGCAATAGCTATAGTAGCTTCTGTTGTTTTAGTGTTTTTAATGCTAAAATGGTTAGATGTCACTACCAATAATGGCGATTTTGAAACCGTTCCTGATCTAAAAGGAAAGTCTATTGAGGTGGCTAAAATGGAGTTAGAACAAAATAATTTAGAGTTAAAGATTCAGGATTCTGCTAACTTTAATCCTAATTATCCTAAATATTCTGTAATAGATCAAGATCCAAAAGCCAATGCTCAGGTTAAAGAAAATAGAAAAATTTATATTACACTAAACCCTTCAGGTTATCGTAAAATAGCTGTTCCGGATTTACGTCAACGTAGTTTTAGACAAGCAAAACCAACCCTAGAAGCATTAGGATTTAAAGTAGGTAAAACCACATATATAGATAATATAGGAAAAGACATGGTGTTAGGACTACGTTATAAAGGGAAGGTCTTAGAACCAGACACTAAACTCCCAAAAACTGCAGTAATTGATGTGGTTTTAGGTAACGGAAACCGTCCAACAGCCAACTAATTATGGACGATTATACACCAGAATTACCCGAAGATGATGCAGACCAGTTATTCGAGCATCATAGTTTTGTAGCCGATAAAGGTCAAAAACCATTGCGCATTGACAAATGGTTAATGAACAAAATTGAAAACGCTACGCGCAACAAAATACAAGAAGCAGCAAAAAACGGAAGTATTTTTGTAAACGAAGTCCCTGTAAAATCTAATTATAAGGTTAAACCAGACGATCAGATTGCAGTACGTTTTGAGCATCCACCACACGAAAACTTACTAATAGGCGAAGATTTACCTTTAGACATCGTGTATGAAGACGACCAATTATTAGTGGTCAATAAACCAGCAGGAATGGTGGTGCATCCAGGACATGGTAATTATTCTGGGACGTTAATAAATGCGTTAATATTCCATTTTGATAATTTACCTAACAATTCAAGCGATCGCCCAGGTTTAGTCCACAGGATAGATAAAGACACCTCAGGTTTACTTGTTGTTGCTAAAACAGAAATGGCTATGGCACATCTATCTGCACAGTTTAAAGCCAAAACAAGCGAGCGAGAGTACCTAGCAATTGTTTGGGGAAATATGGACGAAGAAGAAGGTACAATAGAAGGTAACATAGGAAGACATCCTAAAAACAGGTTGCAAAACACGGTCTATCTAGATGACGATGCAGACAAAGGTAAACCAGCCATCACGCACTATAAAGTATTAGAACGTTTAGGCTATGTCACCTTAGTTAGTTGTAAGCTAGAAACAGGACGCACACACCAAATCCGTGTCCACATGAAACATATTGGACATACCTTATTTAATGACGAACGATATGGCGGAAACCTGATCCTAAAAGGTACCACCTTTACCAAATACAAACAATTTGTAGATAATTGCTTTAAAGTATTACCACGTCAAGCACTGCATGCTAAAACCTTAGGATTTATGCATCCAACAAAAAAGGAGTTTATGAGTTTTGAAGCACCAATACCACAAGACATGCAGGATTGTATAGAGAAGTGGAGAGGTTACTCAAAACACATGGAATAATTCTGTTAAAATAACTTGGGCGTTACCACAAGGGTCGGGCTTTCAGCAGTCGCTCTCTGCGAGGAGCTCCAACAAATGCTTCAATCCCTAACGCGCATTAAACTGTTATAGTCAATCCAAATTTTAATATTTAAAATTACTATTGTATCAGCTTTTTTTAGCGTATTACAATTTGTAAATTCGTAATCGGTATTAAAAGTATTAAAACATAACAGTAAGCGCTAAAAGCAAATAGCTAAAAGCTAAAAATTTAAACAATGAAGTTAGTTATATCTCCAGCAAAATCTTTAGATTTTGAAACCAAATTACCAACTACTAAAGCAACAGAAGCTCAGTTTTTAGATCAGTCTAAACGATTAAATACGCTATTAAAAAAGAAGTCACCAAAGTTACTATCTAAATTAATGAGTATTAGCGATAATTTAGCACAACTTAATTACGATCGTAATCAAGAGTGGTCGCTTCCGTTTACAAAAGACAATGCAAGACCAGCAATGTATGCATTTAATGGTGATGTTTACAGAGGTCTAGACGCGTATACTATTCCAAAAGATAAGTTAGAAGTAACCCAAAATACAGTTAGAATTTTATCAGGATTATATGGTGTATTAAGACCCTTAGATTTAATACAACCTTATAGATTAGAAATGGGAACCCAACTAAAAATTGGAACTAAAAAAAACTTGTATGAATTCTGGAAAAAAGACATCGTTAAAGCGTTGAATGAAGAGCTTGAAGACGACGAGTTGTTTTTAAATTTAGCCAGTAACGAGTATTTTAAAGCAATAGATAAAAAAGCATTAAAAGTACCAGTAATAGATGTGACTTTTAAAGAATTAAAAAACGGAAAGCTTAAAATAATCTCCTTTTTTGCTAAAGAAGCACGAGGCTTAATGGCTAGGTATATTGTAGATACTAATGCCAAAACATTAGACGATGTAAAGCAATTTAACTACGATAATTACCAATTTGATGCCAACCTCTCAACAGAAAAAAACTTGGTCTTTACAAGATAACAAACGCACAGAAGCAGAGCGTAATTTATTTAAAGCTACCGGAAAACCTAAAAAAAGCAAGAACGTAGTGTACTTGCTTTCTGTTATTAGTGGCTTGCTTGTGTTAAGTTTTTTACTGCCAAAATTTTATGATAAAGCAGTAACTGTATGTATTACAGATGCCTTTTGTCTAAATTCAACAGATGATGTTTGCTTATTTACGCTTTATGTGTTTTTTACCATCGTTATTTTAATTTTGGCTGTCTACGGAGCCTATGTTGTTGGTAAAAAACTAGGTAGCTTAATTAAGCTTTAGTTTTTGCTTTTTTATCTACACTAATTTTAGCTTCAGGACGCACGCGTTTTTTAATACGTGGACGTCTTACTCCAAAAGTTCCGCTATTAATTTTTCCTCGTCTAGATTTTTTATCGCCTTTTCCCATAATTTTATTTGTAATTTGTCGTCTTAAAATACAAAAAAATAAAACCATAACAAAGCTAATTCGTGTTTAAACACCAGCATCCATATCCACCATTCATAAATAAAAACACCAAAAAACTAATTGTTGGGACTTTACCACCTCCTCGTTTTAGCACAGGAGATTTATTAGATAAAGATGTGGACTTTTGTTACGGAAGTTATTACAACAGTTTGTGGTTGTATATTGATAAAATTCATAATTTAAAGCTGCGCTATGATAACTCTAAAGAAGCCATCCAGCAACGTAAAACCTTTTTAATACAACATAATATTGGTGTGTGTGATATTGTAGAAAGCTGCCAAAGAACAAAAATTGATGCTTCAGATTTAGGGATGACCAATATAAAACTGCGAGACGTTATTGGTTATTTAAAGCAATATCCAACTATAGATACGTTATTATTTACAGGTGGAAATAGCAAAAACGGACCAGAATATTTTTTTAGAAAACACATCAAAGAGTACAATATAAAAATGGAGTTAGTGTCAAAAGAAACACCAAAAATTCATCAATTTAAATTACCTGTCATTACGCATAACACGAAGGAGTCTGTACATAGAATAATCAAAACCGTTTCCTTAACCTCTTCCTCTGGTGCTGCAAATATTTCTATAGGTAGTAATCCGCTATACAAACAACTAAAAGCAAAAAATCCAGATTTTAATACTTTTGATTTTAGAGTGATGCAGTATAGCGAGTTTTTTTAACGATTATATAAATGCAGAAGAAAAACAAAACCCCTTGGCCAACTAAACAAGCCATGCAACAAGTGTATGCAAAACAACTTTGGGGAAGTAGTGGTGCTGAGTTTTTTTCTGGAGAAGGATCACATCATCCAGAATTAGTAATTCCTTATATCGAGGTTTTAAAAACATTTTTAACCTCGTTTAAGCAACCCTTAGTTGTTGCCGATTTAGGTTGCGGTGACTTTAATATTGGTAAACAATTAGTACAACACACTAAACAATATATTGGTGTAGATATAGTCCCAGAATTGATTGCTCATAATATAAAAACGTTTAAAGCAGACAACTTGCAATTCCAGTGTTTAGATATTGCTCAAGACCAATTACCAAAAGCAGATTGTGTGATAGTAAGACAAGTATTACAGCATCTATCCAATGCTGAGGTACAAAGTGTATTAAACAAATTATCTAATTATAAATACATTGTCCTAACTGAGCATGTACCTCAAGGCGACTTTGTGCCTAATAAAGACATAATTTCTGGACAAGGTATAAGATTAAAAAAACAAAGCGGATTAGATATTATACAACCACCTTTTAATTTTAAGGTTAAGACTACAACCGAATTATTGACTATAGAATTAAATCAGAATAAAGGAATAATAAAAACCACACTATATCAAAGTATAGCTACTACTTAATTTACAATTATCCTTTTTTATTTACACAAAACTAATTCCGTGCTTTGTGCATATTTCTGTTACTTTTTCAAAATCTGGAGGACCCGCTGGAAGCTTTGCAAGTTATTGAAACATAATTTCAATTCCTGCTGGAAATGCAGATGTAATCATTTTAGCTTTTTCGGTACCAATTACTTTCCAAGAGTGAGGAATATTTTTTGGAGCAAAAGCGACATCTCCTTCATTTAAAACAGTTACTTTTCCATCCACCATAATTTCAATTTGTCCTTTAATAACTCTAAATATTTCATCTTCTTTAGTATGTATATGAGGTGGAATACCAACACCTGGCTCAACATTATCGACCCACTCAACAATTTGGTTTCCGGTGTCACTTCCAATTAATTTGTGCGTCTGTATATCACCTATTACATTCAAAATTTCGCCTTCAGAATCCTTAATAATTTTTGGTTTAACACTATTAGTGTTGTACGTTTCAGGTTTAAGATTTTGACCTGAAAGTAGTCCTGGAGTTAAAACAATTCCTAAACCAATTCCCGATGTTTTTATAAATTTTTTTCTGTCCATGATTATGTTTTATTGCAAATTACTTTGGAAATAGCAATGATACAATGCGAAAATCACAGTAAAGTCTTAGAATTTAGGATGTTCTAATTTATTCTAAGTGCAGAAGGAGTAATCCCTGTATGGTTTTTAAAAAAATAACTGAAATAATCAGGAGATGAAAAGCCTAATTCATAACTAATTTCCTTAATTGATTTAGTAGAAAATTTTAATTGATGTCTAGACCTCATAAGAAGTTGTTCAGTAATAATGTGTTTTGAGCTAACGTTTAATACCTCTTGTACACATTCGTTAAGATATTTTGAGGACACATTAAGTTGCTTAGCATAGTAAGTCACTTCATGGTTATTTAAAACATGTTGATCTACCAATTTTTTAAATTTATAGACAATATTGGTTTTAGCGTTATTATTAGCTATTGCAGATTTAATATTACATTGTCCATCGCAATAAACAAAAAAGGTGTTTAAAAGAGAAAGTATGGCTTGATCCTTATGATTAAGATTAGATCCCAATAACTCATCTATCATTTCTAAAATTGCTTGTGTTCTTTTTTCTATTCCAGGACTTAATTTTAGTAAAGGAATCTCATTAGAACTAAATAACCTTACTTCATTAATATGAAGATTACTTAACATTGGGTTGTTTAATACTTCATCTGCTATGTATAATATGTATCCTGATGATTTAGTACTGTTATTTTTAAAAATTTTCCATTGGTATTTTGGGTCAAGAAAAAAAATGGAATTTGATATGTTTTTATGTAAAACATCATTAATTTCAATACCATCCACTTCATTTTTTATCCAACAAACTGCAAAATTTTTATTGTTTTGCTTTAATGTTGTTTCATTAATTATTGGCGATATGCTAACAGAATTTTCTTTCATTAATAATAATTACAAATCATATAAATAGTATAATTTCTAATACATTTATTAGTACTAAGTTAGCTAAAAATCTGATAAAGTCAAATCTTCAAAACTTAAACAAAACCCAATTAAAATTTTAAACCCATTAATTAGCTGTACCTTTGCACTAAATTAAAAGAGGTAGCCTAACTAAATAGTGTTTATCTCAATAAACATTATTTATGTCATTTCAATCTTTAGGCTTATCCGAAGCCTTGCTAAAAGCTATTAGCAAAAAAGGATACACTACCCCAAGTCCAATTCAAGCAAAAGCCATTCCGCCAGTATTACAAGGTCACGATGTGTTAGCATCTGCACAAACAGGAACTGGTAAAACTGCAGGTTTTACATTACCATTATTACATTTACTATCCGAAAATCCAAAAGAAAAATATAGACCAATTCGTGCATTAATCTTAACTCCAACGCGTGAGTTGGCAGCACAAGTCTATGCAAACGTCAAAGAGTATAGCGAGTTTTTAAACTTGCGTAGTGCTGTTATTTTTGGTGGAGTTAATCAAAAACCACAAGCTGCAACCATACGTCAAGGTATTGATATATTGGTAGCTACTCCTGGACGATTACTAGATTTAGAAAGTCAAGGTTTACTATCTTTAAAACGTGTCGAGATTTTTGTGCTAGATGAAGCCGACCGTATGTTAGATATGGGTTTTTTACGTGATATAGAACGTGTCATGAAATTAATGCCAGACAAACGTCAAAACTTAATGTTTTCGGCAACTTTTTCTAAAGACATTAGAAAATTAGCTAACGGAATTTTAAAGCGTCCAATACAAGTAGAAGCAACACCAGAAAACACTACGGTTGATGCTATTACACAAAAAATATATCGTGTTGCTAAAGCTAAAAAAACCGATTTAGTTATTAAATTAATTACAGAGGGTAACTGGAAACAGGTTTTAGTATTTACACGTACAAAACATGGTGCTAATAAGTTGGTTCAAAAAATGATGAAAGCCAATATTAAAGCTGCTGCCATCCATGGTAATAAAAGTCAAGGTGCACGTACCAAAGCTTTAGCTGGATTTAAAAGTGGTAGTGTAAGTGTTTTAGTGGCTACAGATATTGCTGCACGTGGTTTGGATATTCCGTTATTACCGCATGTTATTAATTTTGAAATCCCAAATATTTCTGAAGATTACGTTCATAGAATTGGTCGTACAGGTCGTGCAGGAGCCAATGGTGAAGCTATTAGTTTAGTAAGTGCAGACGAAACCTCTTTTTTAAGAGATATCGAAAAGTTAATTGGTATGAAGCTACCAGTAACTATAATGGAAGGGTTTGAACCTGATCCAAATGCGTCAACCGTTCCTATTAAACCAGGACAGAATAGAAGACAACAACCCAGAAATAGTAAGCCTAAAGGTGGTGGAAACAAATCTAAAGGGAATACATCTTCTAATGCTGGAGGACGAAACAGAAACCGAAATAAAAGTAGAAACCGAAGTAACGATAGACGATCTAATAGTTAATTGTTACTTTTAAGAAGTTTTTTTAGTCACGCATGGAAACTCAAAAAAATAATCCGTTACACGGAATAAAACTAGAACAGATTATTACCGATTTACAAGCCCATTATGGATGGGAGTATATGGGTTACACTATTAATATTAGATGCTTTACAGATAACCCGTCGATAAAATCTAGTTTAACATTTTTACGACGTACACCTTGGGCTAGAACCAAAGTAGAGCAGATGTATTTGGAGTATTTGAAGAAAAATAAATTATAATTATTTTACTCTTTCAAAATATATAGAGTTTTCTTCATCAAAATCTAAAGGTCTGTCACCACCATCAAAACCTACACCCAAGCGGAGTTTGTCTTTGTTTTCAAATTGTATAATACCCAACAAGCTTTGTGTTTCACCAGATTCTAGTAAAGTAATTACAAAATCAATTTCCATGGGTTGCGTCTCTTTATTTAAAATGAAAGTCATTTGTGCTTTTTCATCATTCATCATAAATTCTTTTCCACCCATGCTTTCTCCATTAGACTCAAAGGTTGCATAACCTTCTTTATCAAAAATGGCATAACCAATGTCTCCATTATCGTAACCTTTCCATGTTCCAACAATATTAAAGTCAGTGTTTAATAGGTTAAAAGACATTAAAGGGAGTATAAAAACCAGTAGCAGTAATTTTTTCATTTTAAATAGATTTTATAAAGTCTCTAAATATAGAAAATTTTTTAAAGACCATTGGTTAATTTAAAGTTTAACCTGTTGGTTTTCAGCTAAAAAATTAGCTAGCTTTTTACCTTTTTTTCTATCTAAATAACGACGTAATACACCGCCTTTAACGTTGTTAACATCAAATTCTACTATAAAAGCTTCGTCATCAATATTAGAAACAATACGATACATTTTTTTAATATCTATACGATTGATGATGGTGTGAATAATATCAAAATCTTCAACTTCTCCTTTACTACCAAACCCTTTTCGACCTTTATAAATAGTCATGCCAGCTCCAAGCTCTTTAATAATATCGACTTTAATTTTATCGTAGTGTCTAGAAACAATGGTTATACCTATAAAATCTTCAAACCCTTCAATGGTTAAATCGGTAACTTTTGCAGTAACAATGTAGGTAAGGATAGAATACATGGCTACTTCTTTAGAAACTACAAATGCTGTAATAGTAAATAAAATGATGTTAAATATTAAAATAACTCTGCCAATACTGATGCCAAATCTATCATTAATAAACACGCCTAAAATCTCTGAGCCATCTAAAACAGATCCATTTTTTATAGCAATACCAATTCCTGCGCCAAGAAATAATCCTCCAAAAATGGAGATTAAAAATTTATCTTCGGTTATAACTCCGAAATTTTCAAAATGAATAAACAACGCTAAACCTAAAATGCTAACTATAGATTTTAAAATTATGCGTCTTGACACTGTAAAATAGCCCATTATTAAAAACGGAATACTAAATAACACAAGAAGTAAAGAGATATTAATATTTACCAATCTATTAACTAATAAAGCAATACCTGTAACACCTCCATCTAAAAATCCGTTAGGTAACAAAAACGCTTTTAAACCAATACTTGCTAATATTATACCAATAGCAATTTGTACATATTCTGATATTGTTTTTATTGTTTTTGTTTTTTTTGATTCCATAGTGTAGTTATTTTAATTGTCTTAATCCTTCATAAACCACTATACTTACAGCATTGGCTAAATTTAAGCTTCTAATATGTTTGCTGTATAGCGGAATTTTATAAAGTGAATTGGTATGCGTTTCAATTAAAGTGTTATCTAGTCCAACAGACTCTTTACCGAAAATCAAAAATAGATTGTCAGTAAACGGAATGTCCCAATGGTATTTGGAACCATGACTGGAAAAGAACGCAAAATTTTCATTTTCATTTTTATTAAAAAAATCTATTACCGAATCATACATGACAACATCAAGATGCTGCCAATAATCTAGTCCAGCTCGTTTTAAGCGTTTATCGCTTAGCTCAAATCCAAACGGTTTAACCAAATGTAGTTTGCTGCCAGTAGCTAATACTAGTCTGCCAATATTACCTGTGTTATTAGGTATTTCGGGTTCTATTAAAACAATGTTAAGCATTTTGTTTAGGTAAAAGTTTTAGTATGATTAATCTAATTAATAGCACCCAAGAAAACCCATGTAATACCACATCAAACCAATCCATAAATTGCATACCATGAGCACCTCCTGCAATCCATTTTAATTTTCCCCAAAGATGAGGTTCTGGATAAAAAGGAGCCAAGCCCAAGGTTAAACACATTAATAATATCAGTCTAAAGTCGTTAAGTAGTTTCATAATAAAAAATGCCTATTCAAATATACTGAATAGGCATTTAAAAACGATGCTAAATTGGGTTAGCTAATCGTTTTATTTTGTTGTTTTTTGATAGTCTTTTTATCGATATCAAAATCGTTAGTTTTAATGTTGACATTTCCAGTTGGATTTGTCGGATTAGTTTGTTCTACTGATGTTTTAAATTTCTTTTTATCTTTTATAATTCCCATTTTTTATTGTTTTATTGATTCATCATCAATATAAAAATAAAATACAGAAAAGACTCACAAGACTTCGTTAAAACCCTTGATATAAGTGTTAAACTTAGTTAATTAAAGGATGTTAATTAATGGTTTTTGCTTTTTCAATCTCATCCCAAGTACTCCAAATTTTATTTAAATACTTTTTAAATTCTGTAGAGTCTTTTGAAGTTTCAAGATCATCAAATAAGTCATGCATTTCGCCTCTAAGAGTTGGGTGTTTAGTGGTGACAAGCATGATGTTATTCCATGCTCTAATATGTTTTTTAAAGGCAGATGAAAATGGTTGTGGACAGTTAGAAAAATCTAATGCGTTTAACGCATCGGTATAACTTAAAATTGAGTTGCTTAACGAGTTGATTTTTGAGGCATTATTCCGAATTTGACCTAAAGAATCATCTTGTATTAAAATAGTATTAATACAATCTTTTTGTTTTGATGCATCATTAGTTTTACAAGACATTAAAATAAAACCAATGCACAGTAGATAAATGTATTTTAGCATATGTTTTAAGTTTTTAATTAATGAAAGCAAACAAAATTAATTAAATTTTAAGCTTATTTCAAGTTAAGTTTCATCTCAATCATATGTTTTTTAAACCCATGATTTTCATAAGCTTTTAACGCGGAAGCATTTTTGTTGTAGACTTCCAAACGGATTTCGAACAGGTTTTTTGTAACAGACCAATCTTTAAGTTTTGATATTATATCCTGTACTATACCTTGACCTCTATATTCTGGTTTAACATACATAAAACCCATATATACATATTGAGTGTTTTTATGATAGGGTTTAGCATTTACTATTTTACCATAACCACATCCTAAAATTTCTTTATCATTAAAAGCAACAATTAATTCTGCATTGTCAGAGGTTATTAAATAATTCAAATCATAGTAAGTACAATCATCTTTTAAATTAGAATCAAAAGGACGCTCGTAACTTATTAATTCTTGTTCAAAGTTTAATAAAGTAGGTAGGTCTTTTAATGTTGCTGTTCTGTATTGAATATTAGACATTTTACGTATTTAAACTTCTAATTTAAGATATTATCAACAAACCCAGTAATACTATCACTACCGTTTGAAGTTAGATGTTTTATAAATGCACTACCAATAATAGCGCCTTTTGCATATTGGGTAGCTTGTGTAAACGATTTATTATCTGAAATACCAAAACCTACAATCTGCGGATTGTCAAGATTCATGTCTGCAATACGCTTAAAATAGTTGGTTTGCTCATCTCCAAAACCAGAACTGCTACCTGTAACACTTGCACTACTTACCATGTAAATAAATCCGTTAGAGATAGAGTCGATAAATTGTATACGCTCTTCTGAAGTTTGAGGTGTTATTAAAAACACGTTGATTAACCCATATTTTTCAAAGGTAGCTTTGTATTGGTCATTGTAGACATCCACAGGTAAATCTGGAATAATAAGTCCATCAATACCAATAGCTTGACATTTTTTACAAAACGCATCCACACCATATTGCAACATAGGATTAAAATAACCCATAATAATTAACGGAATAGATACCGTTTGTCTAATATCTTTTAGCTGATTAAATAGCACTTCTGTGGTCATTCCATTCTTTAATGCTTGTGTTGAGCTGGCTTGAATGGTTGGTCCATCTGCTAGTGGATCACTAAAGGGTAAACCAATCTCTATCATGTCAACTCCGCTTTTTTCAAGGTTTTGAATGATTGAAACGGTATCGTTTAAATTAGGGTATCCTGCTGTAAAGTAGATGGATAGAAGTTTTTTGTCTTCTTGTAGTTTTGATTGTATGCGATTCATTTTTTTTATGGGTATGTCATTGCGAGGAACAAAGTGACGTGGCAATCTTTTTAAGAGATTCCTTCACTACGTTCGGAATGACTTTATAATTTAAAATAATCAATATAATTCTGTAAATCTTTATCACCACGACCCGACAAATTAATCACAACAACATCTTCTTTTTTAAAGGTTTTTTTGTCAAAAATCGCTAACGAATGTGATGTTTCAATTGCAGGAATTATACCTTCAAGTTTGCTTAATTCTAAACCTGCAATCATGGCATCGTCATCTGTAATAGAAATAAATTCTGCACGACCAGATGTGTACAAATGCGCATGCATAGGTCCAACACCTGGATAATCTAATCCTGCAGAGATCGAATATGGCTCTGTAATTTGACCATCTTTAGTTTGCATTAACAAAGTTTTACTACCATGAATAATCCCTTCACGACCTAAAACAGAGGTTGCAGCACTCTCTCCGGAATGTATCCCTTTTCCTGCAGCTTCTACTGCAATTAACTTAACATCTGTGTCTTCTAAATAATGATAAAAAGCACCTGCTGCATTACTACCTCCACCAACACAGGCAACCACATAATCTGGTTTTTCTGTGCCTTCTTTTTCTAGTAGTTGCCATTTAATTTCTTCGCTAACTATAGCCTGAAAACGTGCCACCATATCTGGATAAGGGTGTGGTCCTACAACACTACCAATAATATAATGTGTGTCAATAGGATTGTTAATCCAATCTCTTATGGCTTCGTTTGTGGCATCTTTTAACGTACGACTTCCAGATAAAGCAGGTCTTACTTCTGCGCCTAACATTTTCATTCTAGCAACGTTTGGTGCTTGACGTGCAATGTCAATTTCGCCCATGTAAACAATACATTCCATACCCATTAAAGCACAAACAGTAGCTGTAGCAACACCATGTTGTCCAGCGCCAGTTTCGGCAATAATACGTGTTTTACCTAATCGCTGAGCCATTAAAATCTGGCCAATAGTATTATTTACTTTATGTGCGCCAGTGTGATTTAAATCCTCTCTCTTTAAATACACTTTAGTATTGTATTTTTCGCTTAATCGTTTTGCGAAATAGAGTGGAGAAGGACGACCTACATAATCTTTTAATAATTGATCAAACTCTTTTTTAAAGGAAGGTTCTGCCATTATTTTTAAATAGTTTTGACGTAACTCTTCTACATTTGGATAGAGCATTTCTGGGATGTAAGCCCCTCCAAATTTTCCGTAATATCCTTTACTATCTATATTATGCTTCATAATTATTTGCTAACAATTGTTGTTTGAATGCTTTTAGTTTGGATACATCTTTTAGTCCTGCAGCAGTTTCGAATTTGCTATTTAAATCTAATCCAAAACACAAATGAGATTCTGGTCTTTTTAAAAATAATAGAATCGCGTCAATCTCTTTTGGACCTAAACCACCACTTAAAAAGTAGGGTTTTGCAGATGGATATTTTTTTAGGACATTCCAATTAAAAACATAGCCATTTCCTCCTGGTTCTTTTCCTTTGGTGTCAAATAAATACAAATCGCAAACCTCTTCATAAGGTTCTAAAACTTTAAAATCGAATTGATTTTTTATAGAAAACACCTTAATAACAATAATGTCAAGATCTTTTAGTCGTTGACATAATTCGGGAGATTCATTACCATGAAGCTGAACTCCTTGCAAGTCATGTTTTTCGACTTTACCACGAATAAAGTCAAATGTTGCATTAACAAAAACGCCGATTTTTTTAATATTTTCTGAGATTTCAGGAATATTTCCATTAAAATATCGTGATGACTTTTCGTAAAAAATAAAACCCATATAGCTTGGTTGTAATACAGCCACATCTTGGATATTATGTTCTAATTTCATTCCGCAAACTTTTAGTTTCATTGTGTTGTCGCGACAGTGGGAGTCTCACCACACGTCCTATTTTTTTATTATAAATTCTCTATAAATTGCTTGGCACTTTCACCAGCATTGTTAGTTTTCATGAAGTTTTCACCAATTAAAAACCCTTTGTAACCAAAAGGTTGTAATTGTTTAATTGCTTCAACACTACTTATTCCACTTTCAGAGACTTTTACAAAATCTTCAGGAATTAAGTTACTGAGTTTTTTGCTAGTTTCTAAACTAACTTCAAAGGTTTTTAGATTTCTGTTGTTAACACCTAGCATGTCTAAACTTGGCATAATAGATTTATGTAATTCTTCCACGTTATGCACTTCTAAAAGTACCTCAAGATTTAGTTGTTTTGCTAATTCTGAAAATTGTTTGATTTCTGCATTAGTTAGTATGGCTGCAATCAATAAAATTATATCTGCTCCGTAGGCTTTGGCTTCAATTATTTGATAAGGGTCAATTATAAATTCTTTGCGCAATAATGGTAAATGACAACTTGCTCTAGCGGTTAGTAAATCGTCTAAACTACCTCCAAAATACTTTCCGTCTGTTAATACAGACATTCCGCAAACTCCAGCGCTTTCATAACCTTTAGCGACATCAAACACATTTAGATTATGATTAATCACTTGTTTTGAGGGCGAACGACGTTTGTGCTCTGCAATAATCCCTGTGTTACTTGCTTTTAATTTTTTTGAAAGTGAAATGGTATTGCGTTCAAACAATATAGATTGCTCTAGTTGTTTAATGGGTATAAGTTGTTTGCGAAGGTTTACTTCTGTGCGTTTATCGTTTGTTATTTTTTCTAGTATGTTCATTTTTTTAATTCAACTTTATAGATTTTCTTTCTCTTATTCATTTTTTGCTTGTCCAAAAAACGAATCAAAAAAAGACAACCAAGCCAAGGAATTTTTCAGTTTTAAAAACTGAAAACCAATTTGAAAACTCCGCGTCGAACTACGTTCTCCTGTTCTCGGAGCTTTTCTTCATTTATTCTTCGCCTTGATACTCAATTCTGCGAATTGATTTGGGACTTTTAATTTCTCTATATTTTCTTTAATTCCTAGTTTATTTCAATTTATGCCAACAGCCAACAGCCAACTATTTACTTAACTCAATTAATCGTTTTAAACTGGCTTTTGCTTTTCCGCTTTCTAAACTCTCTTTTGCTAATTCAAATCCGTCTTGATGCGAGATTTGATTAACTGTTGCAATTGCTAATCCAGCATTGGCACAAACCACATTGTTTTGCGCTTCGGTTCCTTTTCCATTAATTATATTTTTGAAAATTTTTGCAGCATCTTTTACCGAGTTTCCTCCAAAAATATCAGACTGTTCTATTTGTTCTACACCCAAATCTGCTGGACTTAGCATCGTTTCAGTAGTATTAGATATAATTTTAGTATTCCCTGTCAATGAAATTTCGTCATAACCATCAAGTGCGTGAACAATACTATAATTTTTATCGGTATTTTGATAAAGATACCCATAGATACGTTGTAATTCTAAATTAAAAACACCAACCATTTGGTTTTGTGGGAACGCAGGATTTACCATTGGTCCAAGCATATTAAAAAAGGTTTTTACGCCTAATTCTTTTCGTATTGGAGCCACATTTTTCATCGCTGGATGAAATAAAGGAGCGTGTAACACACAAATGCCAGCTTGATCAATAGCATATTTTAAATAATCTGATTTGTTAGAAAAATGAATCCCTAACGCTTCCATTACATTAGAAGATCCTGATGCAGAAGAGACTCCGTAATTACCATGTTTTGCTACTTTTACTCCTGCACCAGCAGTTACAAAAGAAGCTAATGTAGAAATATTAAAAGTGTCTTTTCCGTCTCCACCAGTTCCGCATAAATCAATAGCATTAAAATCTGATAAATTTATAGGAATACACAATTCTAAAAGTGCATCTCTAAATCCTTGAAGTTCCTCCAAAGTGATGCTTCGCATCATGTAAACAGTTAAGAATGAGGCGATTTGTGATTGGTTATAATGTCCTGCGGAAATATTAACTAACACGTTTTTAGCCTCTTCACTCGTGATGCTTTCTTGGTTTATTAATCGGTTTAGTATGTGTTTCATATTAATTTCTAATAATTTTCATTTTTGCTAGCTGTTAGCAGCTAACAGCTAACTGTTCACCCAATTCTCTAATATTTGTTTACCATGAGGAGTTAACACACTTTCTGGGTGGTATTGTACTCCTTTAACGTCATATAATTTGTGTCTTAACGACATGACTTGACCATTTTCATCAAACGATGTGGCTTCTAAAACGTCTGGTAAGTTTGAATGGACAACCCACGAATGGTAACGACCAACTTCAAAAGTTTTATCTAATCCTTTAAATAAAATTTCATCATCAACACAAGTGGTTACTTTGGTGGCAACACCATGATAGACCTCGTCTAAATTGATTAATGAGCCTCCAAAAACTTCGCCAATGGCTTGCTGACCTAAACACACTCCCAAAATACTTTTAGTGGATGCGTATTCTTTTATAATTGCTTTTAGTAATCCTGCTTCATCAGGTATTCCTGGTCCTGGTGATAACACTATTTTATCAAAAGCCTCAACATCGTCTAAAGTGAGTTTGTCGTTTCGTTTTACTGTTACTTCGCAATCTAAGTCTTCTAAATAATGGACTAGGTTGTAGGTAAAACTGTCGTAATTGTCTATTACTAATACTTTCATATGTATTTCCCATGAAAATGGGAATCTTTTTGATTAAACTTCTATTTATCTTATTGTTCATTTTGCCTTGATGCAAAACGAACCAAAAAATCACATTGAAATGAGGAAATTGCTAAAGCACCATTCGCTTTCGGAATCTCGTGCTAGAAGCTACGCTTCGTATCTACATTCCTTCACTCATTATTTCTGTATTTCAATGTTCAATTCTACGAATTGATTTGGGACTTTTCTTTTTCTTTATATTATTTTTAATTCTAAGTTTTTCATATTTGTTTACTGCTTACTGCTTACTGCTTACTATTCACTTAAATATCCTTTGCTAATTCAATAGCTTTTGTTAGTGCTCCTAGTTTGTTATATACTTCTTGTAATTCGTTTTCTGGGTCAGATTTTGATACCAATCCAGCTCCTGCTTGCCAATGTAGTTTGTGGTTTTTACTCATAAAAGTCCTAATCATAATGGCATGGTTATAATTACCGTTAAAATCCATAAAACCAATTGCGCCACCATAAAAAGCACGACTTGTTTTTTCGTACTTTTCTATAAGTTGCATGGCTTTGTGCTTTGGTGCACCACTTAATGTTCCAGCTGGAAAGGTGTCTGCTACTACTTGCATGGTTGGTACATCTTTATGCACTTTACCTGTTACTTTACTTACTAAATGGATAACGTGAGAAAAAAACTGTGCTTCTCTATACGTTTCTACTTTAACTTCGCTACCGTGTCTACTTAAGTCGTTTCTAGCTAAATCAACTAACATCACATGTTCTGCATTTTCTTTTTCGTCTGCAGCTAATTGTTTTGCTAATTCTGTATCCTTTTCATCGTTACCTGTACGTTTAAAAGTTCCTGCAATTGGATGGATTTCTGCACGACCTTTATTAACTACTAATTGTGCTTCGGGAGAGCTTCCAAATATTTTAAAATTTCCATAATCAAAATAAAACAGGTAAGGCGACGGATTGATGCTTCGTAATGCACGATAGACGTTAAACTCGTCTCCTTTAAACGCTTGCGAGAATTTTTTTGACAATACTAACTGAAACACATCACCTCTGGCACAATGTTGTTTTGCTAAAGCAACTTGTTGTTTATATTCATCATCTGTTAGATTAGACTCTAAGTCAGAATTTGTTGTAAACTCGTAAGACGCAAAGTTTTTAGATTGAATGAGTTGTAAGACTTCCTCAATATTATTTTCAGTTTCAAAGCAATGCGCAAAAATATAAGCTTCATTTTTAAAATGGTTAATAGCAATTATATTTTGATACACTGCATAGTAAATATCTGGTATATCTAAAGAATTTGGTTTTTTTGAAATGTCAATATCTTCAAAATGTTTGACTGCATCATAAGCAGTATAACCAAAAATTCCGTTATTAATAAACTTAAAGTCTTTAGAATTTACTTTAAATCGTTTAGTGAATTTATGTATCATTTTAGTGACATTACGTACTTTATTCTTCATTATACTTCCGTCGGGAAAAGTCTGTGTAATGGCTTTATCATCAACTTTTATAGAAGCAATAGGATTAAAACAGATGTATGAGAAGCTATTATCGTTAGCATGATAATCACTACTTTCTAATAAAATACTGTTAGGATATTTATCTCTTATTTTAAGATAAATGCTAACAGGTGTTATAGTATCTGCTAATATTTTTTTGTAATGTGTGTATAAACTAAATGTTTTCATGTCTTGGTTTAAAATGAAAAAAGGCTTGTCGTGAATGACAAGCCTTTTTGATATTTTTATTATTAAATATACTTATAGCGTTAGTTCACGAATGTTGATTTTCGAGAGTTCCACCACCAAGTATGATTTAATATTGCGTTCATTTGTTTTGTAAAGTTCAAATATATAAATCAAATTTTAGTTTTCAAATGTTTTAGCTATTTAATTATTTGTTAAAAGAATAAAACACATTGTATTTAATGTTATTTTTACTGTATGAAGTCTGTTTTATTATTATCATTATTCGTTTTCTTACCTTGTAGTAATCCTCTGATTAATCTAGGGTTTACTTCAGAAAATTCATTTTTGTCAGATTCTGAAACATTGAAAATTTTCAATTTTGAAGAGTTAGAAAACTATTTGGCAACTAAAGATAAAACAAAAACATATGTAGTTAATTTTTGGGCAACTTGGTGTGCACCTTGTGTCAAAGAATTACCCTATTTTGAAAAACTAAACAAAGAATATTCTAATAAAAAAGTTGAAGTTATATTGGTAAGTTTAGATTTTCCTAAGCATTTAGAAACTAAGCTTAAACCATTTTTAAATAAGCATAAACTTAAAAGTGAAGTTATTTTACTTAACGATGTAGATTCTAATACATGGATCCCAAAAGTAAATAAAGACTGGTCTGGAGCTATACCTGCTACAATTATTTACAATCAAAAGAAAACAATATTTTACGAACGCTCTTTTGAGTACAAAGAGTTAGAAACCGAATTAAAACAATTTTTAAATTAAATAATCATGAAAAAAACACTAAAAATTACAGCGGTATTCTTATTGTTAATTACAGTAAGTGCATTTACTACTCAATCTAATATTGAATCTCAAGGGTATAAAATTGGTGATGATGCTACCGATTTTGAATTAGAAAACATCGATGGAAGCATGGTGTCTTTATCAGATTTTAAGGAAGCTAAAGGCTTTATAGTTGTTTTTACTTGTAACACGTGTCCGTATGCAGTAGCATATGAGGATAGGGTTGAAGCATTAAATAAAAAATACGCAGATTTAGGTTATCCAGTAATTGCAATAATGCCAAATAACACAGAAGTTAAACCTGGTGATAGTATGGAAGCAATGCAAAAAAGAGCCAAAGAAAAAGGGTTTACATTTCCCTATTTAATGGACGAAGGACAAAAAATATATCCACAATATGGTGCCACTAAAACACCTCATGTTTACATTTTAGAAAAGTATGACGAAAAAAATATTGTGAAATATATTGGTGCAATAGACGATAATTATCAAGATGAAACTGAAGTTAAAACAAAGTATGTTGAAAATGCTGTAGATGCTCTACTAAGCGGAAAAGATATAGAAGTTAAAGAAACTAGAGCTATTGGTTGTTCAATAAAAGTTTAATTTTTTATAGATATCAAATAATAAAATCCGAGATTGTAACATTTCGGATTTTTTTATGTCTATATTCTAAAGAAATGTTAATTTTGAACCTAAATTAAAAGGATTTTAAAATGGCAGATTTAACACAAGAGGATTGGGTAAATCAATTAAAAAATGATGACAATGCAATCATCCTTGATGTAAGAACAGAAGATGAAGTAGCAGAAGGTAAAATACCTAATGCATTACACATAGACATTTATAAAGGTCAAGGGTTTATTTATGAGGTAGAAGAATTAGATAAATCTAAAAACGTGTATGTCTACTGTAAAGCTGGAGGACGTAGTGCTCAAGCTTGTGCAATTATGAATCAATTAGGCTTTGAAAACACTTATAATCTTATAGGAGGATTTAGTGAGTGGACCGGAGAAGTCGAATAACATTATTAATATGAAAACATCATCAATCTTATTTAGTCTTTTTCTGGTATTAGTACTTAGTTGTAAGCCACAAATTGAAAGCGAAACAAAAGTAGTCTCTCCAGAAGAGATGCAGACCCTTTTACAATTAGATAATGTACAATTAGTTGATGTAAGAACTCCAGAAGAGTTTCAAGCTGGTTATATAGCTGAAGCCCAAAATATAGATTTTATGTCTCCAACTTTTGAAGAAGATATTAAAACGTTAGACAAAGAAAAACCTGTCTTATTATACTGTCAAAAAGGAGGTAGAAGTGCTAAGTGTGCAGAAAAAATGAAAGATTTAGGGTTTAAAAAAATATACGATTTACAAGGAGGTTTTTCTAAATGGAAGCATGAAGGCTTTAAATACGTAAAGTAATTTTAAACTTCTTTATATACTTCCTCAAAAGGTATTCTAAATCTAGGACCATAAATACCAGACTCCTCTCTAATTCCGCAACCAATAACCATATTTATTTCAGAACCAGACGGTAAATTAAGTGCTTTTTTTACGCGTAACGTATCGCTTCCTTCCATAGGACAGGTGTCATAACCAATTGCAGCCATACTTGTCATAAAATTTTGAGCAGCTAATCCAGCACTTTTATGTGCAACAATGCGCATATCACTTAATCTTGTTTGTCTGTAAATTGGTTTAAAAATACCAACAATTTGAAAAATAATATATTTTATAAAACCTAAAATTCCTAAAAAATCCATGTAAATGGTAGGTATTAATTTTTTGTAATAATTAGTCGCCATTTTTTTTCTTTTCAAGTCTTTGTCAGATAAATTAGGCGTATTGTAGACTTTATTTAAAAACTCAATATTGGCTTTAGCTCGTTTTTTCCAAAGATCTTTTCTAGTAACTATTACAACTAATTGATTAGCTGTTTTTGCTGCACTTTGATTAAAGCAGGCTTCTGCAATTTGCTTTAATGTTTCTTTATTAGTAACATGATAAAACTCCCACAATTGTAAATTACTACTTGTAGGTGCTAACGATGCATTAAGTAAACACTGTTTTACTTTTTGAGTATCTATATCTGTTTTTTTATAGACTCTAGTAGATCGTCTGTAATTAATGGCTTCGGTAACTGTTTTTTCCATGCTATTATAATCAATTAGAATAAATAAAAACTCTCCAAAAGTACTAGACTTTGGAGAGTATAAGTGGAGTCGGAGAGAATCGAACTCTCGTCCAAACAAGTAACCAAAGGGCTTTCTACACGTTTATTTTGTTCTTAGGTTTTCGATTAAAAGCTGGTAACAAACAACCTACTTTTAACTTATCTTCTTAAGTTTCGAAAAAGCATCGAAGCGCTACTTAATCTATATTGACATTTTCGATGCCTCAAAATGGAACGCCGTCAATCAAGGCTTTCCGGAGACATAAAGCTTGCTCACCTTGTGAGCCGAGGCTTAATCCTACTATAATTCGGATTAGGCAGCTAAAGCGTAGTTATTCTCGCCGATTAAAAAGTTGACTTAGCGTTTTACGAGTTCAAAATCATTACTCGACGTGCTTACCGTTTAATTAATCTCGCTGTCAAAACCAGTCGACCCCATTTTAATTAAAGGTATTTGTAATTAAGGATGACGAAATTACTAAAAATTATAAAGCAAAGTTTATACCAATCCAGTTTTATAAAAATCTTAAGATAAATTGTCATGCTTTTAAAGTAATTTAAACAGAAAATTAAAAAAATGATTCAAAAAGGAACAAAAGTACAATGGAAATGGGGTAAAGGAACAGCAAAAGGAAAAGTTGAAGAAACCTATACTGAAAAAATAACTAAAACCATTAAAGGCACCAAAATTACAAGAGAAGGAGAGTCTGGTAACAAAGCATTATATATTAAACAAGATGATGGTGATTATGTTTTAAAAAGTGAAAATGAAGTCCAACGAGTTGACTAAATTATATTTGCTAAACCTTAATTTTAAAGGTATTTTAGCAACTACAAATTTAAATTTATGAAATTCGCCATTATAAAAGAACGCAAAAATCCACCAGATAGACGTGTTGTATTTTCACCTAACGATTTAAAAAAACTACAAACAGATTTTTCACAAGCAAAAATCATTGTAGAGGCTTCGGATATTCGTGTGTTTAAGGATTCCGATTACGAAAAATTAGGATTTGAGGTATCAGAAGATGTTTCTGATGCAGATGTTATGTTTGGAGTAAAAGAAGTGCCTATTGAGGCACTGATTCCTAATAAAAAATATTTTTTCTTTAGTCACACCATAAAAAAACAACCCTACAACCGTAAGTTGTTACAAGCTATTTTAAACAAAAATATAGAATTATACGACCACGAAACCATTGTAAAACAAAATGGCGCAAGACTTATTGGTTTTGGTCGTTATGCTGGATTAGTTGGTGCTTATAATGGTTTTAGGGCTTTGGGTTTACGTGACAAGCTTTTTAATTTACCAAAAGTAGAGACTTTAAAAGATTTAGATCATGTTAAACAAGAGTTAGACAAAATCACTATCCCTAATATAAAGATATTGCTTTCAGGTACAGGAAAAGTGGCAAAAGGTGCTAAAGAAATTCTAGATCATTTAAAAATAAAAGAAGTTAGTGATGCTTTGTATTTAACAACAGAGTTTTCAGAACCTGTATATTGCATGGTTGATGTTATGGAATACAGCAAGCGCAAAGATGGTAAAGTTGGTAATAAGTTTGCGTTTTATAAAGACCCAAGTGGTTATAAAAGCAATTTTATGCCTTATGCTAAACAAACCGATTTTTTTATTGCAGGACATTTTTATGGTGATGGTGCACCTTATTTATTTACCAGAGAGGATGCTAAACATCCAGAATTTAGAATTAACCTAGTAGCTGACATCTCATGCGATATTGATGGACCAGTAGCTAGCACCATTAGACCGTCAACTATAGCAGACCCATTTTATGGTTATAATCCTAAAACAGAACAAGAAGTTGCTTTTAATCATAAAGATGCCATTACCGTTATGGCAGTAGATAACTTACCATGTGAGTTACCTAAAGATGCAAGCGAAGGTTTTGGAGATATGTTTTTAAAACATGTGATTCCTGCTTTTTTTAATAATGATGTGGATGGAGTTTTAAAACGTGCTAAAATGACAGAAAATGGTCAATTAACAAATCGTTACAGCTATTTGCAAGATTATGTAGACGGAAAAGAATAATTAATAACTAGGTGTTTTGCTATTTGACCTGTTATATTTATAAAATAATACCATTCGAAAAATGAAAAACATTAAATACCTAATTCCATTCATTACCTTTTTATTTATTTTTTCTTGCGAAAAAGACAATAACATCCCATTAAATCAACAACAAATTGATGGAGAATCTGGTAATCCGTTTTTAGACAATTTTGGAAATACTTCAACAGCACGTTTTATAGGAACTGTTGTTAATGAAGATGGTAACCCAATCTCTGGTGTAACAATAACCATAGGTACATCTGTGGCTATAACAGATTTTAATGGTGTGTTTTCTATAGAAAACGCTCAAGTTTATGAAAAGTTTGCTTACATCAAAGCCAGCAAAACGGGTTTTATAGATGGCTCTAGAGCTTTAGTACCAACAGATGGTGTTAATCAGGTTAAAATCATGTTACTAGATTTAGACGTGCTGACTACTATTACTTCTGGACAAGCTATTTCTGTGGGATTACCAAACGGAACATCAGTAAATTTTGCTGGAGAGTATCAGACCGAAAATGGTTTTCCGTATCAAGGTAATGTAGATGTGGTTTTAAAACATCTTAATCCAGATAATGAGACTATGGATTTACAAATGCCAGGAGCACTTATTGCAGAAAATAGTGATGGTGATTTACGTGTATTGGAAACCTATGGTATGATTGCAGTGGAGCTTATCGGTCAAAATGGTGAGAATTTAAATATAGCTGAAGGTACCGTTGCAGAAATTTCTATTCCAGTACCAACCAACGCAACTAATCCACCAGCAACCATTCCTTTATGGTATTTTGATGAGCAATATGGTTATTGGGTAGAAGAAGGTTTTGCTACTTTAGATGGTAATAAATATGTTGGAGAAGTTACTCACTTTAGTTTTTGGAATTGTGATGCGCCTTTTGCAACCGTTCAGTTTTGTGTGACTTTGGTTGATGAAAACGGTAACCCATTACCCAATACATACATTCAATTACAACGAGATGCTATTGGATGGAGCTCTTCGTCTGGAGGCTACACAAATCAAAATGGTCAAGATTGTGGTTTAGTCCCTTTAAATGAAACGTTAACGTTAACAGTTCCTGATTATGGATGTGTAAATAACGATTTTATTGAAACCATCGGACCATTTTCTACAGATGCTAATATTACAATTACAGTTTCAAACTCTAATGCAGAAACTACAAACCTCACAGGAGTATTTAATGATTGTTCTGGTAATCCTGCTACAAATGGCTATATACAGTTGTTTTATAATAATGCAACTAGTATTGTACCCATAACAGATGGGCAATTAGATATAGTAATTGATTATTGTGATACAGATACCAATTTTTCTGCACAGTTTTTTGATTTAGCTAATGGTCAAAGTACAGATGCAGTTTCTGGAAACTTTACCATGCCTACCACAGATTTAGGTACGCAAATGTCTTGTGTAGATTTAGTAGATAGCGATGCAGATGGTGTTTTAGATTTTAACGAAGATTTAAACGGAAACAACAATTTAGACGACGACGATACAGACCAAGATGGTACACCAGATTATTTAGATACAGATGATGATGGTGATGGTGTTAACACCATTGACGAAGATTATGATAATGATGGTAACCCAATGAATGAGGATAGCGATGGTGACCAAATACCAGATTATTTAGATCCGTTGGACGTGTTAATTTATGGTAGTGAGGTCTCAGGGACTGGATGTTCACCTAACATTGAGTATGATTTTGATGTAATAATAGCTAATGCATATTCTCAATTAATCAATAACACTTATTCATTTTATCTTACAGAAGCAGATGCTTGGGCAGACGTAAACCCGCTTAGTAATCCATTTATTGATGATGGTACTACACAAACAATTTTTGTAAAAGCAACTAATACAATATCTAATCAATCTGATGTTGCAGATGTATATTTATATGAAGCCTATATTGACTCAGATAACGATGGTTTAACAGATTGTGAAGAGTTAACAGGTGTTTATAGCGGAATTAGTAATTGTAATCCTAACGGAAACATTACAGATCCTAATAATCCAGATAGCGATGGTGATGGTGTAGACGATTGTACAGAATCCTTAAATGGTACAGATCCTAATGATCCACTAGATTTTTAAATTTATCTTTAAACCAAAAAGGAAAGCTAAATAGCTTTCCTTTTTTTTATGTGTTATACTTTTAATTTAATTATTGTTCCAATCTATTTTTCTAGACACATACATAACTAGTGCTAGAATGATAAATAAACCAATACTTCCCACGATTAAAGCATAGTTTTCTAACTGAATAATCACATAGATAAAAGTGTATAAAGCTGTTAAAGACAAACCAATAAATAATGGAAATTTCCAGGTGCTTAATATAGATTTGGAGTAAAGTGTAATTAAGCTAATTACAGAAACACCAGCAATTAAATAAGCCTTTAAAAAATTGCTATGCTCACTAATAGACACTAATAAAGTGTAAAACATGGTTAGTGCTAAACCTATCATTAAATATTGAAAAGGATGAATATTAATCTTACTTAGTGTTTGTATTAAAAAGAACAACAAAAAGGTTAATCCAATAACTAGAAAACCATATTTTGCAGAACGTTCACTTTTTGTGTATTCATCAACAGGAATCATAAAATTAACACCAAAAGCAAACTCGTCTAACTTTGGTAAAGCACCAAAATGTTGCTGAGAAAACGGACGATTTAAATCTAGAATATTCCATTTAGCATCAAAACCTGTTTCAGTAAATTTATCCTCGTTATAAGGTAGAAACTCCCCAAAAAAGCTTGCGTCTTTCCAATTAGAGGTCATAGAAGCGGTAGTTTGTTTGCCTATTGGAATAAATCTAATTTGTTGACTTCCTTTTATTTTAAAATCTAAAGTAAAGGGGATGTTTTTGTTAAAAGAATGTTCTGTCAAATCCTTTAAAACCTTAGTTTCTAAGGTATGCATAACTATTTGATTATAGTAGTTGTTTGATTTTCCGTTATAGGTTGAAGTAAACTCATAATCGGTTTTATTTAACTGAAGTTTTGCAGTAGTAACCCCTTTTAAGTTTGACGTGCTAACCATAAGTTTAGCTTTATTCCAAAGGATGTGTTCTGGGTTAATTTCTCCTATTGAAAAATCCGGAGTGCTAAATTGACCATTTAATTTTATCTGACTATCATAAACCGCAGTTTTAAAGATGCCACGTACTTTTTCTTCGGGATTGACTGTAGAGGCTATGTCTAAGTTAGAAGGAAAGAAGTAAGCGTAATTTATAGTCTCCTTAGTTTCTGTGTAGCTTTTTTTGGTCTCTTGATTAGTGACTATTTTTTCTGAAAAAGTTTTGTACGGAATTTTTAAAACAGGACCATACAATAGGACTTCATTTCCCCATTTTTCATTAATTTCTTGTACAACATCTTCTTGTCGTCTAGAACGTTCATCAATTAAAGTCTGAATAAAAAATAACGGAATTAATAAGATTAAGGTTAATAATCCAACCATCATTAACCTTGCGGTTATTGATGTTTTTAGCCAATGTCCAAATTTGTTGTTGTTTTGCTGAGGTTGATTAATGTGGTGCTGAGAAGATGTGTTTTCCATTGTAGTTAAATATTAAAGTACTTTGAAATACAAAGTAAATGATTAAAAAAAAGGTGTTATTGTTTGTTAATTAATTTTTCAAGTGCGTTGATGTGTTTTTTAAATTCGGCTTGACCTAATTTGGTTGTACTATAACGTGTATTGGGTTTGCGCTCTATAAATTGCTTTTCAATTTTAATGTATTCTGCTTTTTCTAATGCTTTGGTGTGACTGGCTAAATTACCATCTGTAGCACCTAGCAGTTCTTTTAAAGTTTTAAAATCGGCATATTCATTGACCATTAAAACAGACATGATGCCTAATCTAATCCTGTGATCAAATACTTTATTTATGTTATTTATAATGCTCATTTAAAGTTAACTTCCAGCAAAAGGCGAATTAAAAATTCCTACTGCTAATTCTGCCCAAATTAATAGGAATAAAATTATTAATACTACAATTATTCCAATTTTAATTTTAGGATTTTTTATTGTTTTAACTAAGTAAGTGGTGATTAAACCTAAGCTAAATAATAAAATTCCAGCTATTACAAAATCAAAGACAGACCAATTAACGTCATTGGTAAATTGCATAGCTATTAAAGGTATGCTTAAAACAGCAATGACTGTAATGATAAGGTATAGTATTGTTTTTTTAGACATCTTTATTTGATTTTATCATACTTAAAGTGCATAATCGTTCCGTATATAATATGCATCACACCAAATCCCAATACCCAAAGCCAGAATCCGTATCCCGGAAACAAAGCAGCTATCAAGCCTAAAATAATTTCGGTGTAACCCAAGTACTTAATGTCTCCAATACTATATTTAGAAGCATTTACTAAAGCTAATCCATAAAATATTAACATTAATCCTCCGGTTTGTCCATATTTTCCTTGACTTAAAATTATAATGGTATATAAACCACCAGCAACTAAAGGAATTAAGAAATTAATAAGTAAACGTTTAGAGGAGTTATCCCAAATTTTTTCACCATTTTTTTTAGCTTTTTTAGTGGTTAAAAATACTCCAGTAACTATACTTAAAAATGCTACCATAAATAAAATAAATACAACCGTTCTAAATATCCAACCATCCAAAAGTAATGTGCCAGAGCTATAGGTTGTGACTAAATAATAGGTGATAGCTGCACCAATTAAGGCATAAACACCTGCTAAAATACCAGATAAACCACTAAGTGAAATAAAACGAGACGACTTATTCATTAAGTTTTTAATCTCGCTAATGTCTTTTAAATAATCCTCATTGCTCATAATAAAGTACTTTGAAAAACAAAGTAAATTAATTTATTTTAACTACACAAGTTAAAAGTTACTTAATATTCATTTCAGTATCAATGTATAATTGGTAATGTTTTTTTTACTAATTTTAAAATCAACTAATTAACTAAAAATATAATTTTATGGATGTAACAGAATTACTTTTAGACATTGCCAATATTTCTGGAGGTGTTTTACTTGGATTAGCAACATTGGACAAATGGGATGGAGAAAGCAATTTTTTTAATAAAATAGCAGGTGTTTTGGCGCCTTTTCAAACAGTAATAGGATGTGCCTTAATTGTACTAGCTATTTTAGAGTTTTGGGATGGACTATTATTTAATATAGTTAGTATTATTGGTGGTTTGTTATTACTAACTCATGTCTTTGGAAAAGTACCAGCTTTAGAAGAAACACTTAGAAAAATATCAGACAAGTTGATGCCATTTAAAGCCATTATAGGTATAGCATTACTTGCAATAGGTGTTTTAAGTTTATTCAATATATTTTAAAGCAATAAAATAAAATAGCTAACAACCAAACATGGTAAGCTCCTTTTTATAATTTAAAGGGGTTTTACCATGTTTTTTTTATTAAAAAAAGAGTTGATTCCCCTTAAATTTTTGTAGATTTAGTTAAATTAACTATATGTATATCAAGAATTTAGCCCTTAAAGGTGGAGGTGTTAAGGGTATCGCTTACGTCGGAGCTTTAAAAGAATTAGATAAAGCTGGCATCTACAAAGGTTTAGAGCGTGTCTCTGGTACCTCAGCAGGTGCTATTGTAGCATTAATGATAGCCTTGCAATTATCTCCCACAACTATAGAAGATTTAATGCGTAAGCTTAATTTTAAAGCTTTTAAAAGCGGTTGGAATCCTCTGCGGATTTTTACTAAATATGGACTATATAGTGGTGACGAAATTTTAAAATTTATTTATAAATGCTACGAAGCTTCATCTAAAGGACTCACTAAAGAGGCGACGTTTGAAGATTTTCATAATGCAGGTTGTAAAGATATTATTGTTTTTGCATCAGACCTTAATACACATAATATTTGCGAGTTTTCCTATTACAAAACTCCTAAATGTATAGTTGCAGAAGCTATTCGTGCTTCTATGTCCATTCCGTTATTTTTTAAAGGGTGGCAATTTTCTAATGGCATACCTAACAATCATATTTATGTTGATGGAGGAGTTATGTTTAATTACCCATTGTCCTTTTTTGATAAACCACGATTTCATAATAATCAAATAGAATACCATCAAGAATCTTTAGGATTGTTTTTAGAGCCTAAGAAGATTTATGAACGTAATGAAAATCTAGAAGATGCCAATTTAGCTACCGAAAAAAAACACGGAATTAAAAAATTAATTTACAGAGTAGAATTTAAATATGGCATGTGGATATTCTTGTATATCAAGCATTTGTTTGAAACGCTTTTAAACTCTCAAGATGTTGATTTATTTGAAGAAAGTCATTTAGTGGATCGTACCATTTTTATTGACGATTTAGGAATTTCTGCTACAAATTTCAACCTTTCAGATCAAGAAAAAACCAATCTTGTTAATTCCGGAAGAGCAGGAGCTATTAGATATTTTGAATTTAAAAAAGCACAACAAGCCAACCAACAACCAACGTAAAAATGAGTCAGCAAAATCCATTAACGCTCATCACACCAATTATTCCTGAAAAAATAGGGCAGCTATACAAGCTTCTTTCTGACATGAAATATAAGCTTGAAAAGGGTCAACATGAATTATTTGAAAAATCTAATAACATCCATTACCTAAGATGGTTGATTATTGATGACAAAAACAGTGTGTTTTTTGAAGGTACAACTTTACCACCAAAGCTAGTATTTTCCTCTAATTTTGATGGTAGTATAGAACACCATTTAAAAGATTTATGTGGCGATATGGAACATCTTTTAATAGATGAAATTTATTCTTGTTGTATAGATTATCCTAAAGAAGGCAATAGAAACCTAAAAACTAGAACAGACTATTTAAAACAATGGATGATTAAAGCATCTGCCTTTTACAGAGGAAGTCCTGGTAGAAGTCTTATGCAAATTAGACAAGAACAAGATTTAAGGATGTTTTTAAGACAACAATTAGACACAAAAAATTGGGATGGGTTAACTGCCAATCAAATACATAAACAATTAAAAAAAGAAGTCAAACAAACTGGACCAAGGTTTGAATGGTTAAAAGACACTTATAAAATGCCTAAAATGAATTGGTTTAAGTTTGTTTTATTGGTGCTAGTATTACTGCTATTATTACCTGTAATTATTATTTGGATATTGATTGTCGAGTTTGGCTATGAGCGTAAAGACGAATATTTCACAAAAACCAGAAGCCAACTGGATCCTAGAAAAATAAAGGTGCTTGAAGAGTATGAAGATTTAACTAGTGGAGAAGATTTAAATCAAATTAATTCTAATGGAAACATAGTCAAGGACAAGCAGATTAATTATCAAAACCAGTTTTCGCAATTAGTAGAAATGAAACCTGGTAAAGTCCGATTAATAACTTTTAAGGCTATGATGTTGTTTGCAAAAACTTTAATTCCTATAAAATTTGTAGATGGCGAGTTAATGGGAATCCCAACCATACATTTTGCACGTTGGGTATTATTTGATGATAATAAACGCGTCCTGTTTTTTAGCAATTTTGATGGTAGTTGGCAACAGTATTTAGGCGACTTTATAGATCAAAGTGGTTGGGGACTTACAGGGATTTTTTCTAATACAAAAGTGTTTCCTAAAACTAGATTTTTGTTAACTGGTGGAGCTTATGACGAAGAACATTTTTTGGCTTGGAGTAGATCTACAGAATTATCAACTCAAATTTGGTATTCTGCTTACCCAAGTTTGTCCATAAAAAATGTAAATAACAATTCTCAAATTAGAGTGATGTTTTCTAAATACCTTAACAATAAAAAAGCACAAAAACTTTTTGAACTAATATAATAACAATGGATACAATAGAACTAGAAGACGTACAAGGTTATATTATTAGAGCCTATGGAAATATGCAATTCTCTAGGTTTTCACTATTAAAAGTTAATGACCCAGTTGCAGCTAAAACATGGATTAATTCAATTAGTAACCAATTGACTAATGCCTCCATTGTACCTAAAGATCAACTACCAGATACCTGTTTAAATATAGCTTTTGCACCAGCAGGACTTAATACATTAGGACTATCACAAACCAATATCAATACGTTTTCTCCTCCTTTTAAGGAAGGCATGACGACAGAACACAGAAGAAGCTTGTTAGGCGATATTGATAGTAGTTCGCCTGAAAAATGGATTTGGGGAGGATTAAATAACGAGCCAGTACACCTTGTTTTGTTAACCTTTGGTAAAGACGAAAACACCTGTTTAGAGTATTATAATACGTTAAAAACAGGGTTTGAATCTCATGGATTAGAAGTGCAAAAAAATTTGGATGGATTGTCATTAAAGGACAATAAAGAGCATTTTGGTTTTAGAGATGGAATTGCACAACCCAATATAAAAGGTAGTGGAAGGATAGGACCAGAGCATAATACAGTTAATCCAGGCGAATTTATTTTAGGTTATAAAAATAATTATAAAGTATATCCAGATTCTCCAACCATTTTAGAACCTCAAGGTAATTTAAACTTGTTAGCTCCTAATCCAGCAAGACCTGGACAAAAAGATTTAGGAAAAAATGGAAGTTATCTGATAATTCGACAAATGCAACAAGATGTTGAAGGCTTTTGGAATTTTATGAATGATTGTACTGCAGATAAAAATGGAACGTTAAATCAAGCCGAAAGTGTCAAGCTAGCCTCAAAAATGGTTGGAAGATGGCCTAGTGGTGCGCCACTTTCTAAATTTCCTGATAAAGATCCAGGAGGCGTTAGTAATGAAAATGATTTTTTATACGCAAAAGACGACCCTAAAGGACTAAAATGTCCATTTGGATCGCATTTAAGACGTATGAATCCTAGAGATAATTTTGAAATGGATACACCAAAAAAATCCTTGCTTCTAAGTAATAGACATAGATTAATACGTCGTGCAAGATTATATGGCGACCCTATAATTGGGTCACCAACTAATAACAAACCCAAAGGAGAAGTAGGGTTGTATTTTAATTGCTTTAGTGCAGATATTAGTAGACAGTTTGAATTCTTACAATACACTTGGTCCAATTATCCTAAAATTAAACAATTGTATAGCGATCCAGATCCTATTATTGGAGTGGTGGAAAACCCAGAAAAAGGTCAAGAACAACAGTTTACATTACAAGGTGACCCTATTAATAAAACGGTAAAAAACTTAAAGCGTTTTGTAACCATTAGAGGAGGTGCTTATTTTTTCTTTCCTTCAATTACTACTATTCGTTATATCTGTAGTTTATAAGTGACTTGCTATTAAGTAGTCTAAGTTTTTTTGTTTTCTATGTTCTTTATAACGTTTACAATAGGTAGTATGATACTGATGGTTTTTTAAAAACGAAATTTGAGTTGCATTCCATTCTTGCCTAGTTAGTTTTGGATTAAGATGCTTTAATTCTTCAAACAATAAATCTCCAAAAACTTTAAAATTGTTGGTAGAAAGATATTCTAAATCGGCATCTGCTAGTATCATATCTAATTTAGTTTTTGGGTGTTGAGGAATTTTGGTCGCTCTTATCATATTACATATAACTTCAATATCATCATTAGAAATACTAAAGTTTTGTAATTCTTTTTTAGCAATTTTTATGCTTTCCTCTTCATGATTATCATAAGCTTTTATATATCCAATATCATGAAACAAAGCAGCGATTTTTAATAAGCAGAGGTCATTTTTAGTGATACCTTCTTTGTTAGCAATATAGATTGCTTTGTCTAAAACATACAAGGTATGTTTAGTATCATGGTATGATAAATAACTAGGTAGATTTGTGTCTAACAGCGTTACAACATGGGTGTGTAAATTTTTAAACTCTTTAAACATGTTTAATGATGGCTTTTTTTGCTAGTTATACCACCACCAACTTCTTTAATATTTTGCACATACATAAAGGCTTTTGGGTCTAAAGCTTTAATAGTCTTTTTTATTTTATGAGCTTCTAATCTAGTTACAACAGTAACTATAATATCACAATCGTGTTTTATACCATAAGATCCTGGTAAATTTCCTCGTTCTCCTTTATATACTGTTATGGCTTTATTAAAATCGTTAACAATTAAACTTTTTATTTGTTCTGGGTTTGGAGAAATAATACTAAGGGATATCATTTTTTCAAAACCATCAACTACATAATCAGACACCTTTACAGCAGTAAAAAATGTTAGGATAGAATACATTGCTTTTTCTAAACCAAGAAAAAAGGCGATGATTAAAAATACAATAGTGTTGATAGCTATAATAATTTCTGAAGTACTAAAACCAAACTCTTTGTAGGTGTAATCTGCAAGCACTTCTAGTCCATCAATAACGCCTCCACCTCTAATAACAAAACCAATACCAAGTCCTACAAAAACACCACCAAAGACCGCAGTCAAAAAATGATCGTTTGTAACTGTGGGTACAGGTAAAAAACTAATTATTATTCCAAGAAACAACAACGATAATAAAGAATGTACAGCAAAATTTTTACCTATTTTTTTATATCCAAGAATAACAAACGGAATATTTAAAATAATCAAAGGGTAACCCACATTAATATGATAAAATTCATGGATTAATATAGAAATCCCTAACAAACCACCATCAAGAAAATGATTAGGTATCATAAAACCTTTGATAGCAATAACTGCAAAAGTAACTCCGAAGAGTTTCCACAATAAAGATTTAAACGAAAAAATGGCTTTCAGATTTATGGATTCTGAAATTGATAAAGTCATAGGTTTAATGGTTTAATTTAAAGTAAGTTAGGTAAAAAATTACGATCATAAAAATTGAAAATAAGTAGTAGTAGGCTAATCGCCATTTTCTATATATGCTTTGGCATGATTTAGACTTTCTTGCATAAATTTTTTAAACACAAAGGTTAATACGAAGCTGAGCATTATTTTAGAAAATAAATTTTTATACTTAAACGTATAGTCCCAAGTAATTCTAGTTTTGTCATCAATGGTATCTATCCAAACCTGTCCATAAGCTACATTAGAAAAATGTCTTAATTTATTGGTAAACTCGGTAACACGATAAGAATAATTTGCATTAGGATTATAGCTTAACAACTCTTCAATAGTCGTTTCATTATTATCAAATCGTACTCTTCGTTTTGCTCCTATATAATCATAAGTTTCAGATATTTTTTCAGCATTAATTGCAGCAGGAATAGAACCGTGTTTTTTTAACCAATTAGGCAATTCTGTACCACTTGAAATAAAATCAAATGCAATTTTTTTAGAGCATTTTACTAATACATGCGCAGATTGACTAACCACCTTTTGTTTTGGAATGTCAACATTTATAATGTTCATGTTTTCATGAAAGGTGTCCAATAAAAAATTAGGGTCATCTTCTGGTTCAATTTCTGGAATTCCATTTTGTTTATGGCGATAGCTTGACATGTAATCGTAAACCCGTTTTCTAGCTCGATTAAAACTGCCTAAAGGTCTGTGTTCTGGTAAGGCATGCCAGCTGTTAAACGATAAGTTTTCTCCAAATTCTATTTGTTTTTTAGAATCAAAATGTTGTGGTGGGATTTCTAAAGTTGCTAGCTTAATATACTGAGAATCCCAAGGGACAGTTGGGTCTTCAATTGGCATGGTAGTAGCATTTGTTTGAAACTGAACAAAAAAATCAAACTTTATACAGTTATCATTTAATGTTTGCGCCATATTAATTCTAAGATAGTTTGGTTCTTTTGTGTTTTCGTTAACTATTTTGTTTTCAGGTGAAGGTTTTAAAAAATATTTTACTGCTTTATCATTTGCTCCAAACCGATAGGGTTGCGTACTCCAATATGGAATGTTTAAAGGGTTGTCACACTTAACAAAAGTTCCCATCAATCTTTTTAAGATGCTCCAATGTTTTGGGTTTAAAAAATATAAGGCTAGTTTTAATTTACTTTTAGCAGTAGAGGCTTTAAGTGTACCTCTAAACTCTTTGATGTTTTTAGAAAAAAAAGTCTCGCTACTCATCAATAAAAAATCATGAGATGTTTCCTGTTTTTTGTGATTTAAAATCTTTTCACCAGTAACACCCATTAGCTTAATGGCAATCCCTCTAATATCTTTCTTTTTATCGTTTTGTGGTTTGGTTTGCGAGTTTGAAAAACGTACCCAACAGTTATAGGTTTTAGGGTCTTTAAATACTCCAACTTTTAGAGTGTTCTCTAAATGTGGTTCAACTATAAATTTAGCCTTAACACAACCATGCATTTTGGTATGAATTTGACGAGGCATCTTTTGGTCAGCATACAAACGGTCCATTTGTGCTTCCATCTCATCAATCATTTCTTTAATGATTTCATCTTCATCTGCAGACACATACTCTTGTCCTAATGTTAATGGGCTGGTTGGTCGTTTTGTCATAGTTATAAAGTTTAACAATTGTAGGTTTTACAATTGATTGTGGTATACTTCTGGATAGCCTATTTGCTCTAGTAGCAAGTCAAATCTTGGGTCGCTTCTTAATGGGTCAAATTCTGGTCCATATTTTAAGGAAACCATCCAAATATCTTTATAAACTATAGCTTTGTTTAAGTATAAAAAGGCATTGTCAAAATCGTTTAAATAAGTATATATAAGTCCTATGCCTAAAGGCGAAATATTTACTTGGTCTTGATTAGACTGTAAATTATTTAATATGGTAAAGGCTTCCTCTTTATCGCCATGTTGTGCTAAAGCAATACTTAATGTTATTTGAGACCATCCTAAACCATGTGCCAACTCTACAGCTTTTCTAGCTTCGGTAATTGCTCTTTCGCTATCATTTTCCAGTAAACTATTATAGGCTAATAAACGTTGTGCGTCCGAGTGATTTGGGATTGCTAATAATAGGTTATTTAAAACTTCTCTAGCTTTGTGTGGTTGTCTTCCCCAAGTGTAATAACAGCTTAGTAAAAACTGGTAAAAATAGGATAATGGATTGGTTTCCATTATTGTTAGGGTTGTATTTACAGCTTTTTCATAATCGCCTTCAACAAATGCATAGTACCAAGGGTCCATAGTTACACCAGTAAAGTAAAACGGAACACTAGCTTGTGTTGCTTTTATATATTGCTCTTTTGCAGCATGAAAGTCCCAATGATGCCAGAAATTAATCTGACCAATTAAAAAATGTGCTTCAGCTATTTCGTTATTAATAGACAACGCTTTGTTTGCGTAATGTTGCGCTCTTTTAAATCCATCTCTGGGTGGATGAATTAAATACATGGTATATAAAAAATGAATATTAGCCAATGCAGAATAAGCTTCTGCGTAATCTGGCTCAAGTTCTATAGCTCTGGTATAACAGGTCAAAGCCTTATCAAAACCTTGAATAAATTTGTCTTCGTAATATCGTCCTTTTAGAAGCATTTCATAAGCTTCCATATTTACTGGGTTTACCTTTTTAGTATTATCTAATAAAGTAACTTTAAGTTTTTTTGAAATTTTAGAGGCAATATCATCTTGTATTTCAAAAATATCTGTTAATTCTCGGTCATAACGTTCTGCCCAAATCTGTCTGTTTTCTGTAATATTAATTAAATGGGCATTAATTCTAAGTCTATTACCACTTCTTCTCACGCTACCTTCTAAAATATGGTTTACATTAAGTATGGCACCAATTTCTTTTTGTGAAAGCTCACTATTTTTAAACTGAAACGAAGAGCTTCTACCTACAATTTTTAAATCTTTTACATTAGAAAGTATGATTAAAATATCCTCAGCAATCCCTTCACAGAAGTAATCTTGATCAGGATCTGCAGTCATATTTAAAAAAGGCATCACAGCTATGCTTTTTTTAAGGGCGTCGTTATTATTAAAATTAAAAGCATCTGCTTGAATATTGACTATGCTTTCAAAATCGTCGGTAACTAAGACTTGGTATATTTTCATGTCTTGAGCAACGTTTTTAAAACTCAGTTCACCAACATATTCTGTATTAATTCCTTTTTTATTGTAAAGATTGCTTTGTACAGCTTGCGTAATATAAGTGCCACCAGAAGGCGCTTTAGGTTCTACTCTAGAGGCAATGTTAACACCATCTCCAAAAATATCACCATTCTCATAAATTATTTCGCTTAGATGAAGCCCGATTCTAATATTAAGATGTGCATTAAGTTTAGTTGCAAGATGTATTTCTGCAGCAGCAGATACAGCATCTGTAGCAGTAGAAAAAATAGCTAAAACACCATCACCAAGTTCTTTTATAAATTCGCCATCATATTTTTTGATGATTGTACGATGAATCAATCTGTTTTCGTCTAGAGTTTTAAGCGCCAGACCTTCATCCTTAGCCATTAAAGAAGTATAGCCAACTATGTCTGTAAACATGATACAGGCAAGTTGTCTTTTTTTTACTAGAGTATTGATCGACATAAAAAAACTAGATTAAATCAAATGAATTATTAATTTATTCTAACATAAATGCGATCATGCGTAGAAAGGGAGAATATTTGCTACAAATCAATCTCTAGGTAAATATAAGTAAAAACTTAATAAAAAAGGCTTATTTTGTTCTAAATCAGGGTTGTAGATTAAAAATTGGTTTGAATATTATTAAAAAAAATTATAATTTTAATTTAAACATTTTAATATAAAAAATGAATCCAGCAGAAGCTTCAATTTTAAAACAGCCAGAACCTTATCGTTCTATTTTAATGCACTTACAAGCAGTTATTGAGCATACATTACCTGAAGCAGAATTAAAATATAAATGGGGCTTACCTTGTTATTATTTTGGAAAACGTCCTATTTGCTATTTAAATCAAGCTAAAGATTATGTGGATGTTGGATTTTGGCATTCTGCTTATATCACTAAGCATTTAGAACATTTAATTACCGAAAACCGTAAAGTGGTTAAATCTCTTCGATATAAAACTTTAGAAGAAATAAATGATGTTGTGTTAATGGATATACTTAAAGAAGTATACGACCATAAAGATGAAAGTTTTTATAAAAAATGATTAGTCAGGATCTAATCCTTTTATAACAGCATTCCATAGTCTTTTATTAAGATTGAAACTTAATGAAAGTCTGTGATTGGATATTCCATGAATGGTTTGACCAAATCCAATTCCATAGCCATAAGTTAAATTGATTAAACCTCCAATACTAATTCCAGCTTCAGGAAGGAGTCTAAATTCTGATTGTTTATTCTGAAAATAATTAAGTGCTGAAAGGCGTATTGAAAAGTAAGTTACAGAAATCTCATAGCCCAATTTTGGGGCAATTATAAAATTTTCGTTAGACTTTAAATTAGTTTCAATACCAACTCTAAAACCAGTTGCTCCAACCATAGGAATGTAACCTGATTGATTATTATAAACTGTTCCAAGTAAGATATTGGCTTCTGTAAATATTTCTTTTTGGATAAAAATTCCTGGAGAAAAAACAACATCAAGTGATCTAGGTTCTTTTAAATAAGCAGTTTCACCACTTTGTGAGTAGCCAAACCCACTTATCAAAAAACCTAAGATGATAATTAGTTGTTTCAACTTAAAACGATTGGACTAACTTTCTAATGGCAGTTAAATTTGTTAATAAACCTTCTAGATTGTCTAAATGAAGCATGTTAGCGCCATCACTTTTAGCATTAGCTGGATCAAAATGGGTTTCGATAAATAAACCATCAACGTTATTTACAATTCCAGCACGAGCAATAGTTTCAATCATATCTGGACGTCCACCAGTAACACCTGCACTCTGGTTAGGTTGTTGTAACGAGTGTGTCACGTCTAAAACTGTTGGCGCATATTGACGCATGGTTGGAATGCCTCTAAAATCTACAATCATATCCTGGTAACCAAACATGGTTCCACGATCGGTAATCCACGCTTTGTCGCTTCCTGCATCTTTTACTTTTTGTACCGCATGCTTCATCGCTTCAGGACTCATAAATTGTCCTTTTTTAAGGTTGACCACTTTACCAGTTTTTGCAGCAGCAACAACCAAGTCTGTTTGTCTTACTAAAAAAGCAGGGATTTGTAATACATCCACATATTGTGCAGCTTTTGTTGCATCACTTACTTCATGGATATCTGTAACAGTTGGAATATCAAATTTTTCTGAAACTTTTGCTAAAATCTCTAACGCTTTTTCATCTCCTATTCCTGTAAAACTATCAATTCTACTTCTGTTAGCTTTTTTAAAACTCCCTTTAAAAATATAAGGTATTTCAAGCTTATTAGTGATTGAAACAACCTTTTCTGCAATTCTGTAAGCCATGTCTTCGCCTTCAATAGCACAAGGACCACAAAGCAAAAAAAAGTTATTACTATTAGTATGTTTTATTTTAGGAATGTCTTGAAGCGTCATAATTAAAATGATTTATGGTGCAAAGATAGTTTAAATTTCAGTAGTTAAAAGACTGGTGTTAGGTTGTATCATTAGACCAATTTTTGTATTGGTGTGTTTACGATAATAAAGTGCTAAAGCAATAAAAATAATAACACTGATAATAACCAAATACACAATGGATAGAAAAGAATGTTCTACTTGAAGTATACTTAGATAAGGTGCAAAAACAAACTTTAATATTATACTTATAACTAAAGCTACTATTATGGAAATAGCTAACACTTTTAAGGCTATAGTATGATAAACTTTTGCAATATCAGATTTTGAAAACCCTAAAAAATGAAGTTGTGTAATAGTCTGTTTATTTTTTAAAATGAGTAAGTTAATGTTAGTAATGACTAAATACATCGAAAGAATTGTAATAAGTAATCCTATAAAAAGTACAATACTTAATATCAATTTTAATACATAACTCAGTTTTGAGTTTTTAACATCGTTTGACAAATATTTATAGTTTTTAGAGTTTAAAAACTCCAATAATTTGGGGTCTGAAGGATTAATAACATCTAAAATTAATCTCGAGATTTTTGCAGTTTTATTTGGACTTAAACTCTTATTGGTAAATTTTAAAAAAGATTCTGGAACTAAAATCGAATTAATTTTTTCTGAAGCATCTAATATGTAGGCTCTAAAGTTTTCGGTTTTGTGTGTTCCGCTAAGGGTTAAGTCTATTGGGACTTGTCTAATTATTTTCTCGTTAATCTGTGGTAACCCAGAACTTGTGGCATAACCAAAATTGTATAAATTAATATAGTTTTTTGGAATAATAATAGGTACTTCTCTGTCACCTGGTTGCCATTTCCAGTCTTTATTGGTAATATCTATAAACTGGTCAGAGACTGCTTCCAAAAACATTTCGGTAGTAATGCCTGCATGATTAGGGAAAGTAACACTTGCTAATACGCGATACGTACCATGGGTAAAACCACCAGTTTTTGTGATAAAGGGTTGTTGTTCTAGTTCTGCAATTTCTGCATCTGTAAAGGCATTGTTTCTGCCTAAATCTTTATAAATGATTAAGTTTTGATTACCTAACAAGTCATTTTTAGAATTAAAAATAGATTGTGTATCAATAAATAATTGAATAACAACCAATAAAATTCCTAAGCCTAAGCTAGAGCTTAATGCAAAAAATAATAATTGAGATTTATGGACTTGTTTTTTTAACAGTGTATCAATCATAGCAAGAATGTTTTTGTATAATTGATATTGTAAGTGTCACCTAAACTGGCAATAACTAAAGTGGCATTATTCTGTGTGACCTCTTGATTTATTAATGCTATGGCGTTGTTAATTTGATTGTTGTCAATGTGACTAAAAGGTTCGTCTAATAATAGTAACTCAAAAGGTTGGCATAATGCTCTGATAATTGCAACACGCTGTTGTTGTCCATAAGACAAGGTTTCTGCTTTTTTATCTGCTAATTGAGCAATATCTAAACGTGACATCATCTCTAAAATGTCTGGTTTGGATTTATGATTGGTTAATCCATTTTTAAGCTGAATGTTTTCAAAAGCAGTCAACTCTGGAAACAAGCGTAAACCTTGAAAGACTATTGATATTTGTTGTTTTCTAATGTTAGTCCAATCGCTTTCTGAGAAAGTAGATATGGACTTGTTCTCAAATAAAATGGTTCCAGAATACCGATTATTTAAACCGTATAAAAAATTAAAAAAGGAACTTTTACCACTACCTGAAACCGCTTGAATTAAATAACTAGAGTTAGCATGTAATTCAAAGTTTTTACTCCAGACTTCTGACGAAGCTGGAGTAAAAAAATCTGGATTTATAGATTGTATGTGTATTTGCACTTAGCTTATTTTGTTTCAGTAGATTCTATAATGGTTTTTACTACTTCCTCGATTGTATCAAATTAATTATCTAAGTCACTCATAGCTTTTGCCAATTCATCACCATATAAAATTGTTTGTACTAAAGAGTTTTTATCACCTTTAGTATAGGTAAAAGATTCAGCTCCATCTGCATCAATATAATAATGGTTTTCTCCAAAATATTTATCATATAACTTGCCACTTATTTCTGTAAACTCATCCATGTCATCTACTCTGTAAAAATTATTTCTTCCATACGGATTAAACATATTAGAATAATCTTGAACAACGTTAGAGATGTTTTCTTTAGTGTAAAGATAGATGGAGTGTGATAATTTATCTTTGTGTTTAAAGTCTGAAAGGTTAGTGGCTAGTTTTCCGTTATTTTTAACTTCGTCTGCACTATTAGCATGATTTGTAAAAAACACAAAACTATCTGTTATAACCATAAACGTGTTACGATCTACCTCATAATAGTTGGTGCTAATCTCTTTTATTGGCGCACCTTGGTCCTTAATTTTGCTAAATAGTCTATCAAATTTTGCTTTGTCTTTTATGCCAATTGCACCAAACATATTTGGCGTTTTTGTTTCAACTATTTTGTATTCTTCCTCGTCTGTATAATAATTGTAATTGTAAACCGAATCTTTAACTGTTTGACCTTCGGTTAAAGCAAAAAGTGCAGATCCATCAAAGATTTTGGCAAATGCTTTTGTATCCATTCCAATCTCTTTGTTAAAGTCTCTATCCATTTTTTTTAAGCCATTTCTTAACTCTTCTCTAGCTTCTATTGGTAGGGTTTTATTATCTCTTAGACTATAAAAATGTTCGTGTAAATTCTCTATATTAATAGATAGTTTTCCAACTAATAATGCGTCTTTTGGTAATGCCTCTAGCATATCTCTGTTATAATCTGTACTCATCCAGTCTTTATAACCGCTTAAAGACATAATGTCTTTATTTAATTTTAATTTAGTTTCTGTATGGATGTGGTCATCTTCAAAACTACCATAATAGGCTATATTATTATCCTCTAAATTTATGTCTAAACCAGCAAACATACTTAGCAAACCATCAAAAGCATCGCCTAAAGGTGTTGATGTAATATGCACACCCATATCTTGACCTTTATCAAAAAAGTCGTTAAAGTATTTTGTGGTTAACACAGTTTCAGAAGCGTCTAATGTTGTTAAGTCTTTTAATTCTGCTCCAGCATAATTGTTAGCTCCTATTAGTAATGCAGTATTATTATTCCATCCAATTGCTAGCTCTCTGTTAGAATACACAGTAAAAGCATCATCTTTTCCAACATTAGTTTCTTTTTCTAAACTTGGCATTTTATCTATCATAGGTTGTATTAAAGCTTCAAAGGACTCAGCATCATTAATTGGTAGTATTAATCCACCAACTCCAGTAAGCCTTTTGTAGGTCATAAATCCTAAAATATACTCTTTTCTAAAGGTTTTGTTTATGTTTTCAGAAGTCATAAATTCATCCATAAAGTCTTTTAGTTCTTTAGGAGCTTTGTCTTCCATTAAGCTGTTTACTTTTAAGTCTTTAAAGTTTAAACCTTCGCTTTTTTCAGAAAGCGATTTAACATTAACATACATCACACCAATAGCATGTTTTGGGATATATTTTGCTTCTTCGCTTTTGGTGCCACAACTGACAAATAAAAAGGTAATGGTTAGTAGGTAGATACATTTTTTCATGAATAATTGGTGTTTTTAAATTATTAATTAAGTCGCAGTTACAAATCTAAACATATATTGTTTTTATTGAAATTAATTGGTCAATTAATCGTTAATTTTTCTTTTGTAAGGGTAACTATCTGTGTATGATAAGTTAAAAACGTTACAAGATTAAAAAATGAAATCATCAAATAAATAATAAAACCCTTTAAATCGATAAAAATTGAGTACCTTTGCACGCTTAAAATAAGGCACTATTATGGCTAATATTAAAAACATTGCAATTATTGCACACGTTGACCACGGTAAAACAACTTTGGTTGATAAAATTATGTACCACTGTCAACTGTTTCGTGAAAACGAAAATACAGGAGATCTAATCTTAGATAACAACGATTTAGAGCGTGAAAGAGGAATTACAATTACCTCTAAAAACGTATCTGTTATCTATAAAGACACAAAAATTAATATCATTGATACACCTGGTCACGCCGATTTTGGAGGAGAAGTAGAGCGTGTATTAAACATGGCAGATGGCGTATTACTATTAGTAGATGCTTTTGAAGGACCAATGCCACAAACGCGTTTTGTATTACAAAAAGCGATTGATTTAGGTTTAAAACCATGTGTGGTTGTAAATAAAGTAGATAAAGAAAACTGTACTCCAGAAGAAGTACATGAAAAAGTATTTGACCTAATGTTTGAATTAGGAGCAGAAGAGTGGCAGTTAGACTTCCCAACAGTTTACGGTTCTGCAAAAAATAATTGGATGAGCGACGATTGGCAAAAGCCAACCGAAAATATCGAACCACTATTAGATATGGTTATCGAGCATATTCCTGCACCAAAAATTCCAGAAGGAAACACACAAATGTTAATTACATCTTTAGACTTTTCGTCTTTTACAGGTCGTATTGCAATTGGACGTTTAACTCGTGGCGAATTAAAAGTAGGACAACAAATCTCTTTAGTAAAAAGAGATGGTAAAATTGTTAAAAACAGAATTAAAGAATTACATATTTTTGAAGGTCTTGGTCGTATTAAAGTAGACGAAGTACAGACTGGAGATATTTGTGCTATAGTAGGTCTAGAAGGATTTGATATTGGAGATACTGTTGCCGATTTTGAAAACCCAGAAGGTTTAAAAACTATCGCAATTGACGAGCCAACAATGAGTATGTTATTTACCATTAACGATTCACCGTTTTTTGGTAAAGACGGTAAGTTTGTAACGTCAAGACATATTAAAGAAAGACTGAATAAAGAGCTAGAAAAAAACTTAGCACTTCGTGTTGAAGAAACAGATAGCGCAGATAAATTTATGGTTTTTGGACGTGGTGTATTACACTTATCGGTGTTAATAGAAACTATGCGTCGTGAAGGTTACGAGTTACAAATTGGGCAACCTCAAGTTATCATAAAAGAAATTGATGGTGTTAAATGCGAACCAGTAGAAGAAATGACTATAGATTTACCAGAGCACGTATCAGGTAAAGCTGTAGAAATGGTTACTATGCGTAAAGGAGAAATGTTAAGTATGGAAGCAAAAGGCGAGCGTATGGTATGCGAGTTTTTAATTCCGTCTAGAGGTATAATTGGATTACGTAATCAATTACTAACTGCAACAGCTGGTGAAGCTATTATGGCTCACCGTTTTAAAGAGTATCAACCATTAAAAGGTGGTATTCCAGAACGTCAAAACGGATCGTTAGTGTCTATGGAAAAAGGTCAAGCCATTCCTTATTCTATCGATAAATTACAAGATAGAGGTAAGTTTTTTGTTGATCCAGGAGAAGATATTTACGAAGGTCAAGTGATTGGAGAAAATTCTCGTGGTGACGATATGGTAGTTAACGTAACTAAAACTAAAAAGTTAAGTAACGTACGTAGTAGTGGAGCAGATGATAAAGCTAAAATTGTACCTGCAATTAAGTTTTCGTTAGAAGAGGCTTTAGAATATATTCAAAAAGATGAATATGTAGAGGTAACACCAAACCACTTACGTTTACGTAAAATATACTTAACAGAAGTAGAGCGTAAAAGAAATAAGATTATCTAATAATCTTAAATTACAAATATTATTAAAAAGAGAAATGCCTAACAGTGTTTCTCTTTTTTGTGATATAAAATTAATAATAATTAAAACTTTTACCGCTTTTGCGGAAACTATATGGAGTTATTTGGGATTACACTTACAGAATACATTGGGTATTTAGCATCGTTATTTGTTTTATTATCTTTTACCATGAAAGACATTAAAAAACTTAGAGTGGTCAACATGATAGGTTGCTTGCTGTTTGTAGCTTATGGATTTTTAATGCCAAGTTTAAGAGTTGGATTTCCTATAATTTTAACTAATGTTGCCATTTGTTGTGTTAACTTTTATTACTTGTTTTTAAAGAAAAATTAGTACTTTCAAGGCTTGTAACCAACAATCTCTAATATTTTTTTAATAACAACATATACAGATCAACATAAGTCGCTTTGGAATGACTTTATAGTCAAAGCCAAAAATGCGACTTTTTTGTTTAATCGAGACTTTATGGAATACCATAAAGACCGATTTACAGACCATTCGTTGTTAATTTTTAAAGAAAAAAAACTAGTTGCAGCTCTACCTGCTAATATTACAGATGGTGCTTTACACTCGCATCAAGGATTAACATATGGTGGTTTAGTATTTACTGAAAAACTTAAGTTTAATGCTGTGGTAGAACTGTTTAAAGCAGTTTTAAAACATCTAGACAACGATAAGGTAGCAACACTAAACATTAAGTTATTACCAGCAATTTACAGCAGTATGCCAAATGAAGAATTGGATTATTTAATGTTTTTGGTTGATGCTAAATTAACAAGAAGAGATGCATTGGCAGTTATAGATAATAGTAAGAAAATCAATTTTTCTAAAGATAGAAAAGAAGGCTATAAAAGAGGTGTTAAACATAATTTAATAGTTAAAGAAGAAGATAGTTTTGATGTGTTTTGGAACACTATTTTGGTTCCTAATTTAAAAGCTAAGCACCATGCAAATCCTGTACATAGTTTAGACGAAATAACAGCTTTAAAGCAAAGTTTTCCTAAACACATTAGACAATTTAATGTGTATAAAGATAATGTGGTTGTTGCTGGAACAACAATTTTTGAAACTAAACATGTCGCACATTCCCAATACATATCGGGAAATATTAACAAAAATGAACTTGGAAGTTTAGACTTTTTACATCATTATTTAATAACAAAGGTGTTTAAAGATAAGCGCTATTTTGATTTTGGTATTTCAAACGAAAACAAAGGTAGGCAAGTCAATCAAGGATTACAATACTGGAAAGAAGGTTTTGGAGCCAGAACAATCGTTCAAGATTTTTATTCAGTTGAAACTAAAAATTATGATAAGTTAAATCAGGTTTTTATATGATTAAATTTTTAGACCTTCCACAGATTAATGCTCGTCATGAAGCAGAATTTAAAGCAGCACTTACTTCTTTTTTAAATAAAGGACACTATATCTTAGGTGAAGGTGTAAATACTTTTGAAACTAATTTTGCAGCTTATTGTGGGACTAAATATTGTATTGGAGTAAGCAACGGTTTTGATGCTTTAGTATTAATTTTAAAAGGGTATATAGAACTAGAAAGATTAGCTAAAGGAGATGAGGTTGTTGTGCCTGCAAACACTTATATAGCTACTATTTTAGCAATTATTGAAGCAGGATTAACACCAGTTTTAGTAGAGCCAAATCCTGAAACATTTAATATTGAAGCTTCAGAAATTGAAACTAATATTACTAATAAAACTAAAGCTATTTTAGTGGTGCATTTGTATGGGCAACTAACAATTATGGAACCCATTTTAGCTTTAGCAAAAAAACATAGTTTATTGGTTTTTGAGGATGCAGCTCAAGCACATGGTGCAAAAAATACTAGCACTCAATTAAAAGCAGGAAACTTAAGTGATGCAGCAGGTTTTAGTTTTTATCCAAGTAAAAATTTGGGAGCTTTAGGAGATGCAGGAGCAGTAACTACTAACGATGTGGCATTAGCAAATGTAATTACCAAACTACGTAATTATGGTACATCTAGTAAAAATGTTAACGATTTAGCAGGAGTAAATACTAGGTTAGATGAGTTACAAGCATTGTTTTTAAATATAAAACTAAAGTCTTTAGATCAAGATAATGCAGCTAGACAAACCATTGCAAAACGGTATCTTTCAGAGATAAAAAACCAAAAAATAAAGCTTCCTTATTATGATGGGTCACAAAATCATGTGTTTCATTTATTTATCATTTTGGTTGAGGACAGAAAAGATTTTATTCAATATTTAAAAGAAAATAACATTGAAACTGCCATACATTACCCAACACCACCACATAAACAGCAAGCGCTTCATCGATTTAACCACTTAAAATTTCCAATAACAGAAAAAATTCACGAAACTTGTGTGAGTTTACCAATTAGTCCGATAATGACTAATTTAGAGGTAGATACAGTAATTGAAACACTGAATAATTACTAATTGAAAAGAGTTCTAGATTACATAAACAACAATGTTTTAATTAAGGTTGCGTCACTTAATTCTGTGTCGGTAGTCATTAAGATCATTGCTGGTTTTTTAACTTCAAAATTTATTGCACTTTTTGTTGGGTCAGAGGGAATGGCGCTTGTTGGTAACCTCAGAAATTTTGTTGGGTCAGTACAATCTATTTCAATTCTTGGATTGTATAAAGGTGTTGTTAGATACATCGCACAATTTAAAAATGACACGCTTCAATTAAGTAAAACATTGTCAACAGTATTTTACTTAGGTTTTACTGCTACGATGCTAATGAGTTTTTTAGTATACTTTAATGCAGATTATATCAACGATTTAATTTTTAAAGAATACAATAACTATGCATATGTCATTAAGATTTTTGCTATAGCACTACCGTTTTATGCTTTAAATATGTTTTCATTCTCTATCATGAATGGATTTGCAAAGTATAAATACCTTATTATTTTTAACATATTTGGTCAAATTTTAGGTGCTGTTATTACCATTTTATTAATTTGGTTAGAACAGATAGATGGTGCTTTAATAGCTGTTGTTATTGCAGAGTCTTTAATATTTTTAATCACTTTGGTTGGTATTATAAATCGTAAAAACTTTATTCCTTTAATTAAAGCTAGTAACTTTAGTTTTGGTTTTGTAAAAAAGCTGAGTTCTTATTCTGGGATGGCATTGTTTTCTGCAATTATTTTACCTTTAATTGCCATTTTAATTAGAAGCTATATTATTGATAATGTAGGATTAAAAGAAGCGGGTTTTTGGGAGGCTATGAATAGAGTGTCTAAATACTATTTGCTGTTTGTTAGTACATTATTAACCATGTATATTTTACCTAGATTCTCTGAAATTGATAATATAAAAGAATTTAGAAAAGAAGTTTTTAGCTTCTACAAAACCATTATTCCAATATTTGCTTTAGGCTTAATTGCTATTTATTTTTTAAGACATTTAATTATTCAAATGGTTTTTACAGACGAGTTTAAACCTGTAGAAGAATTATTTATATGGCAATTAATGGGTGATTTTATAAAAGTATTGTCTATTGTTATTGCCTATCAATTTTTAGCAAAACGTATGTTTTGGCATTACATAATTACAGAAGCCTTCTCTGTAGTAACCTTATACTATACTAGTAAATATTTAATTGACGAGTTTGGAGTAGTAGGTGCAAATATGGCACATTTTGTAACTTACATTATGTATTATGCTATTATATTACTTATATTTTATTCGTCATTATTTGGTGTAATACCAGACAAAATTGAAGACCAATAATCACGCTTTATTCCAAGTGTCTACATATTTTTTAGCAATATCTATATAATGATGCTGTGCTTTAATAAATGCAATTGCATTGTTAGAAATAACTTCAATTTGCTTTGGGTTATTAATTAACCATTCTAACTTTTTGACAAGATAATCTACATCTGGAAGTGCATTAATTGCAACGGTATCTTCTTCAAGATTATAATACTCTAACCATTCTTTTTCTGCGCCTGTAAACACAACCTTTCCTTTGCACATCGCCTCTAATGCATTATAACCTTGATCAAAAGCATAAATTTGATCTAATACTATATGTGCGCTGTTATAACTTTTAATGTAGGTGTTGTAAGGTAGGTTTTCGGTAGTTTTTATAATTACTTTATCTCCATATTTGCTGTTTATTATTTCTAAAGCTTTTTCAAAGTAACTATTTCCTTTTTTAATTTTTGATAGTTTGTTTACTCCATGAAAGATGATAATTTTATCATTAAATTTTAATGGAATAGGAGATATACTGTCAATGTTTATAGGATTTGGAATGAGGCCTAAATAACGCGACTCATTTTGCATTGGGATATGATAATCTAAATCTGTAGCAATAACACCTTTGATAGTGCTAAATATGTAGTAGTGTAATGTTTTGTATGGCTTTGTAATGTATTTTAATGAGTAGTTAAATTTGTTTTTAAGTGACTGGTCTTTTAAAAAGGGTGTTAATATAGAATATCTAGGATTTTGTTCTAAAAAATATTTAGTGGTCAAATAGTCATCACCACAACACAATAAAAACAAGCTTTTGTTTTGAGATTTAAGTTGCTTTAAAAGCTTAATTTGATGTTTTGGATAAATGTTTAGGCTGTCTTCGTTTATAAGTTGTACAACATCAAATTGATGTAATTTAGGAAGTACTTTTTTAAACCGATAAGCATTTTCAATTTTTATAAAATCTATATTAAAAACTCTAATAAAAACCTTATTTATAAAATTTAAAAACAAGCTATTTTTTATTATTGAAACTAGTTTGATATCTGCAGAAAAGTTTTTAAAGCCATCTCCAGAAGCCACAAGAGTGACCTGGTGACCCAATGCTTCTAACCCTTCTTTTAACGAATTGTGAAGCCGACTATACTCTCCAACCAGTAATATCTTCATTTATATTTTATACATTTGTTTTCAAATATAATTATTAATGAGGAATGCCAGTAACAATGGTTTAAAATTAGAGATTCTATTGTCTACAATGAATAGAACATCCCTAGATTTTTTAACTCATTTATTCCCTGAACATAATTATTTAGACTTTAATATTTTAATCATCAATCAAACCGAAGAACACAATCTACTACGTTCTAACTATGAAAATATTAGAGTTATCAATGCTTTTGAAAAAGGTTTAGCTAAAAGTAGAAACCTTGCCATAAAAAATGCAACAGGTGATATTTGTTTATTAGCAGATGACGATGTAAAGTATAAAAAACAGTTTTCTGATTGTATCATTAAATCCTTTACTACCTATCCCGAAGCAGATATTATTACCTTTAAAATGCAGGATTTTGATGGTAACGACTTCAAAATATATTCCGATAAAAAACAACATGATTTAGAGACTATAAAAAATGTGAACTCTGTGGTTATTGGGTTTAATAGAAAACAAATTATAAATAGTAATTTGTATTTTGATGAAGCTTTTGGGCTTGGTAGTGATTTTCAAACTGCAGACGAGTATATATTTTTAAGAGAGGCTTTACAGAAAAACCTAACCCTTATATTTGAACCACAACCAATTTTATCGCACCCAAAATTTAGTTCAGGACAAGATAATGGTAATGATAAGCTGATTTTTGCAAGAGCAGCTTTATATTATAAGTATTCTGGTATCTTAGGTTACTTAAAACTTATAAAACACTTATATTTATTAAATAAACAGGGTTATATTAAAAGTAGTCAATTGTTAAGCAAATTTAAAATTGGACTAAAAGGTATTAGCCATTATAAAAGGCTAAATAAACAAAATACACATGACTAAAATTGAAGATGTAAAGCTTATAGAAATCCCGAAAGTAAAAGACAGTAGAGGTAATCTAGCTATTATTGAAAAAGATAGTTTACCTTATCCTATAAAGCGTGTTTATTATTTGTATGATGTGCCTAGTGATGCCTTTAGAGGTGGTCATTCGCATATCGCACAACACGAGTTTTTAATTCCGTTAAGTGGTAGTTTTGATGTTATTATAGATGATGCAACCAATAAAAAAACAGTTACCTTAAATAAACCTGATAAAGGTTTACATATTGTACCAGGAATTTGGAGAGAATTAGAAAATTTTTCTTCAGGATCTGTGTGCTTAGTCTTAGCGTCAGACGTATTTTTAGAAAGCGATTATATAAGAGATTACCAAGATTTTAAATTATCTAAAAGCCGATAAATAGATATTGTTCTTTAATAAGAATTGCTGAAGCTTTTTCATTGTAATAAGAATAAACCTTGGGCATTTTAAAAGTAATCGTTGTTTTTTATTTAAATGATTTGGATTAATGTCTTTTATCAACTCATTAGCTTTGTCTTCTTCATTTAAAAATCTGTATCTTATAGCTAAAGCATAACGTTTAATGTCTAAATAGCGTTTTAAAGAAGGGTGATTTGTTTCTGCTTTTTTAAAGCTAGTTATCAATAATTTTCGATCTGTATTTAAATTGCTATTAGAAAGACTATCTTCATCATAAAAGTTATAAAGCATAGTAATTTTTGGATTAAAAGCAATATTACCATACAGAGCAAATTTTATCCAAAGGTCAATGTCTTGACCAGTCCTATATTTAGGATTATAGCCTCCAATACTTAAAAAATCTTCCTTTTTAAAAGCAACAGAGGAGGAATGAGGAATGTAGTTTATAATATTTGCTTCAAAAAAATCTTCTACCAGTTGACAGGTATTGCCATATTCAAAATTAAATTTGGCATTTGTAATAAAACCATTAGTTCTTTTTATTCTATAATTAGTACAATACAACACTGCGTTGTCAATACTTTCAATACACTCTTTAAGAGCTTGTAAATGGTTGCTTTCCCATAAATCATCAGCATCAAGTGTGGCTATGTATTTACCTTTAGCTGCCATAATTGCATTGTTTCTGGCAACAGAAGCACCTTGGTTTTTTTGCTTAATAAGGGTTATTCTTTGGTCTTCTAAAGACTCAATAATTTTTAAACTGTCATCTGTAGAGCCATCATCAACTAAAATAATTTCAAAATCTTGAAACGACTGATTTAAAACAGAGGTTAAGGTGTTTAAAATATATTTTTCCTTGTTATAAACTGGTATAGCTACAGAGAAGAAACAGCTCATGTTTTTAGATTGATATGACAAAAGTAGCTAATTCTAAACAAATCAAATAAAAACAAAGAAGGACGATTTGAAGTTAAATTTAATTGAATTAATGGACTTAGTATGTAATAGCTGGCTGCTAAAACATAATTAAGTTTCCATTGTTTCAGTTTTGTAAAGTATCCTAAAAAGGGAATAAATTGATAATCAATCAACTTAGATTTATAGATGTAATTTAAATTTTGTAATCCTTTTTTAGTTTTTTTAATAAACACATCGCTATAATCTACATCACCATGTAAAATAGGGTTATCTATATGCAGTACAGAAGCTTTTAATAGACTAGCTTTATAAGCAAATAATGTGTCTTCATGCCCATATTGGGTTAGAGTTTTTTCAAACCCTATGGTGTTAAAAATAGTTTTGGTCATTAACGTATTGTTGCAAAACATACGCTTGTAAGGGTTTTTTTCTCTTTGTTTGGCAGTTAAATCTTCGCGTTGTGTTCCATATTTCCAACGTAATTTTCTTTGCTTTAACACTTCTTTTGGATGTACGCGTCCACCATAAATAATAGCAGTGTCTGTAGTTATTGCTTGCAGGTAATTGCTAATATAAGTTTGATTAATGACTAAGGAGTCACCATCTATAAAAAGTATATATTCGTAAGAGGAGGCTTTAGCTAAAAGATTTCTGTTATTACTTAAGCCAACGTTTTTAGGATTAACCTTATAGGTAACATCATTTAGGGTGTTTAATATTTGGTTCTCTTCAATAATTTTAGATGTAGAACCATCATCAAAAACGATAATTTCAAAAGCAATTTTTGAAGCCATCAATTGCTCATGTAAAGCATATACCAACTTGGTAACATTATAATTATAAGTTGGTATTAAAACAGATAGCATAGTTTAGTTGGCTTTACGTTGTACAACCTCAAAAACCTTATTGTCATCACATTTTAATGTTTTACTTGGGTACTTTAAAAGTAAAGCATAATCGTGTGTAGCCATTAAAATGGTATTGCCATTTTTGTTAATATCTTGTAACACTTCCATAACTTCAATACTAGTTTGAGGATCTAGGTTTCCTGTAGGCTCATCTGCTAATATTAATTCTGGGTCATTTAATAAAGCACGTGCTATGGCAACACGTTGTTGTTCTCCACCAGATAATTCATGCGGAAATTTAAACCCCTTAGTTTCCATATCTACTTTTTTCAATACAGAAGCTACACGGTCTTTCATTTTTGCTTTGTCTTTCCAACCTGTTGCTTTTAAAACAAATAATAAATTGTCATTTATGGTTCTATCGGTAAGTAATTTAAAGTCTTGAAATACAATGCCAAGTTTTCTGCGTAAAAATGGGATATCTTTTTCTTTTAAAGTTGGTAAATCAAAATCTACTATATGCCCTTCGCCCTTTGTAAGCTTTAAATCGCCATAAAGGGTTTTCATAAAACTACTTTTTCCAGAACCTGTTTTACCTATTAAATACACAAAATCACCTTTGTTTACTTCAAGATTAACTTCAGATAACACTAAGCTATTACCTTGAAAAATAGAAGCGTCTTTTAATTTTAAAACAGTTTTAGACATATATGGTTTTTAATTTTTAGATGAAATAACGTGTTTGTATTTAACAATATTATATATGACAAAGTAAACAATTAATGCGAAAAAAGGAAAGCAAAATCTGCTATTTGAACCAAATGCAACCAAAGCTTGTGCTAACGACCCGGAAAGCACAATACAGACTATAAATAAGTTGGTGTCAAAATGTTGTTTTGGCGCTTTAAAAAAACGAAATATCTTAATTGCAGAAAACACTAAAAACAACACATTTATAATAACTAATAAGTATTGCTGAAAGTATAGCCAAAAGCTAGTGGCTAAATATTTAAAATAGTTATTAGAAATTTTATTGTATTCCCATTTTAGGCTGTCTTGGTTGCCCCAAAATAGTAACCAGGAGGTTGCAACTTGTTTTGCATACAAATCAGGATGTGCTTTAAACAAATCTTTAGAAATTTGTCCAAGGGTGTTGGATAGTTCTACTTCATTTAATCCAGTTTTTTCAAGTAATTCTTTATGAGCTAGCCAAACACTCATTGGTAATAACCTTGGGTTTTTTTGTAAAACAGAGTCACGATGTTTAACCACTATATCTCTAATTAGTGCATGGTCATTGGGTGCTTTATCAAAAAACGGAGTTGCGGTTTGTGCTAGATTGATGCCAAAATATTGCGTATTTGTAAAGTGTCCAATGGTAAGCTGGTTGTGAGAATTCCAAATAAAATAACTTAAAAGTGGTATGCATAAAACAATAACACTTCTTCTGAAGGCATCAATAATATTAGTGTTAAACGACTTTATTATATCAAAAACAGCAAAGCCAATAGGAATGTAAATAAATATAGGTCTAGTTAAGTACAACCAAGCTGAAATAACAGAAAGTAAAAAGTAAGGTATTGGATTTTTTTTGACCTCAAATAGCTGGTATTTTGTTATCAACCAGATGCTCAGTAAAAGTAAAAAGTTGGTGAATGCTTCTGTTAAAATCGCAAAATCATAAAACAAAACATGTAAAAATGAAGTGTAAAATATTGCAGTCCAAAAACCAATAATTTTATTATTATTAAGTCGTTTTGAAATATCATAAACTAAAAATGTCGATATAATTCCTAGTATTATTTGAAAAAAAACTAAGGCAACTTTACTGTTTTGTAGTAATGCTAATAGTATTGGATAGCCTGGTGTGCGTTTTCCAGAATAATTAGTTAAATCTAATTCAGATATTTTTTGTGCTAAAAAAATATAGTCTTCAGAATCTGGAAAAATAGTAATTGCATAATACCCAAAAAACACCAAAACTCTTATTATTATAGCATAAGTAATAAGTGCAGAAATAGTGCCTCTGTTTACAATAGTATTTATTTTGTTTAAGACACTCATTTATATTGCCAATAGATTTTAAGTAAATCAAAAGGTGTTTTTAAAAACTCAAAAAAAGTAATTCGGGTGTCACCATCGTCATGCCATTTTTGCAAAGGGATTTCTTTAACTTGTGTTTTACAATACGTTAAACCTTTTTCTTTTTTTAACCTTGCTAGCAACTCGACATCAAATAGCCATTTTGTTTTAAAAGGTTGCTTAAACAATTGTTGAGCTAAATCATTTTTAATGATTTTTGCACCACATTGTGTGTCATAAATGTCAAGTTTTAAGATTCCAGAATCTATAAATGTGGCAACAACACGACCAAAAAAATGACGATAGGCCTTTCGTTGTATAGAACTACCAATAATTTTTATTCTAGAGCCTAAAACAAATTCTATTTGTTCTGTTTTAGCTATGGTTAACAGTCTTGAAATTTCTGCTAATGGTGTCGATAAATCCGCATCTAAATACCCAATGTAATCATATTCAGAAAGCTTTAAAACAGCATGTCTTATAGCTTCGGCTTTACCTTTGTTAAGCTTAAAATTAATAATTTTTATACCAGAATCTAAATTTTTTAATTCATTTAAAATAGACATCGTGTCGTCTGTACTACCATCATTAACAAAACACATATCAAAATTAGAGTTGTTTTTTTGAAAGGCTTTAAAAGCATCAACATTAAGCCTTTTGGCTTCGTTGTAACAAGGGATTATAATACAGCTAGATGGCATTTAAAAAAAAGTAAGAATTTTTGATGTGTTTGTAAATGTATTGTTTAAATAGCAATACTCAAAATGGGTTGCTATTTTTCATTTTTAATAACTCCGTTTATAATTATTAGTTAATTCTAACGTTAGACCTATAGATTAATTTATCTTTGATTTAGAATTAAAAAACAATGTCAATGTTAGTAAAAAAGCAACTTACATTTTTAATATCCTTAGCGTTTTGTTTTCAGATACTTGCACAAGAATCTGCTGTGTACACTAGTAGTTTGGGAGATTATCAAAAAGCATTACAGCTATATAATAGCCAGCAGTATTTAGCCTCTCAAAATTTATTTACTCAGATAAAAAAGGCGTCTAATGACAAAAACATTCAGAGTAATTGTGCCTTTTATATTGCCAATGCAGCTATTAGATTAAATCAGCAAAATGCGGATGTGCTAATGGAGCGTTTTGTAGAAGAGTATCCAACAAGTACCAAACGTAATACGGCTTTTCTAGACGTTGCTGACTACTATTTTACCAATGGTAAATATGCTTACGCTCAAAAATGGTACGCTAAAGTAGAGGACAATGCTTTATCAAAAGCAGATAAAGAATCTTATAATTTTAATTATGGATATGCATCGTTTATTACAAAAAATTATAAAGACGCTAAAAAATATTTAACACGTGTAGAAACCTCTCAAAAATATGGGTCTCAAGCCAAATATTATTTAGGTTTTATGTCTTATGAAGGGGATGATTATGATGGCGCAAATAAGTACTTTGAGCAAGTTAGTAATGAAGAAAAGTATAAAGAAAAACTAAGTTACTATCAAGCCGATTTAAATTTCAAATTAGGGAAATTTGAAAAAGCTATCGAGCTAGCCAAAGAAAAACTGCCTACTAGCGATAGAGACGAAGTGTCTGAATTAAATAAGATTATAGGTGAAAGCTATTTCAACCTAGAACAATATAGCGAAGCTATTCCGTATCTAACAGAATATAAAGGCAGAAAAGGTAAATGGAGCAATACCGATTACTACCAACTTGGATATGCCTATTACAAGCAAAAAGATTATGACAAAGCCATATCAGAGTTTAATAAAATTGTAAGTGCAGATAATAGTGTGGCACAAAATGCGTACTACCATTTAGGAGAAAGCTATGTTAATGTTGGCAAAAAACAAGAAGCTTTAAACGCCTTTAGAAACGCCTCACAGATGGATTACGATTTAAAAATCCAAGAAGATGCGTGGTTAAATTATGCCAAAATTAGTTATGAGATTGGTAATGCTTACCAATCGGTACCACAAGTGTTAACCGGTTATTTAGAGAAGTATCCAAACACACAATACAAAGAAGAGGTAGAAACATTGTTAATAGATTCGTACATCACCTCAAAAAACTATAAAGAAGCTTTAGAGTTATTAAAAAATAAAAACAGTTTTGAAAGCAAAGTCGCTTATCAAAAAGTTGCGTTTTATAGAGGTTTAGAGTTATTTAACGACAGCAAATATCAAGAAGCAGAAAGCCTTTTTGATAAATCTTTAAAAGAGCAACAAGACCAAAAATTTACAGCTAGAGCTACCTTTTGGAAAGCCGAAACCGATTATAATTTAACTAACTATGATGATGCGTTAATAGGCTTTAAGCAGTTTGCACAACAAAGTGTAGCTTCAACTACATCAGAGTTTAAAAATTTAGATTATAATATTGCTTATACCTATTTCAAACAAAAAAATTATGACCAAGCAACAACGTATTTTAATCAGTACATTCAAAAAAATCAATCGGACAAGGTTAGATTAAACGATGCGTATTTACGTCTTGCAGATGGTTATTTTGTGTCTAGTCGTTACAGTGAAGCTATTTCGGCTTACGACAACGCAATGCAAGTAGGAACTATGGAAAACGATTATGCGTTTTTCCAGAAAGCGATGAGTCATGGATTTATTGGAAACGAAAGTAGTAAAACCATTCAGTTAGAACAATTCATATCTAAATATCCAACATCAAAATTACGTGACGATGCGATGTATGCTTTGGGTAATAGTTATGTTAAGGCTGGTCAAGATGCTAAAGCAATTGCTATTTACAACCAACTTAAAAAAGAGTATAGTAACAGTCCATTTGCCAGCAAAGGACAATTACGTCAAGGATTAGTGTATTACAATGCTAGTCAAAACCAACAAGCGCTAAACACGTTTAAATCGGTTGCAAAAGACTATCCAGGAACTCCAGAAGCTAATCAAGCAGTAGCTACAGCAAGATTGATTTATATTGATTTAGGTAAGGTAAACGAGTATGCTGCTTGGGTAAGAACGTTAGATTTTGTAGAGGTTACAGATGCCGATTTAGACAACGCAACCTATGAAGCTGCAGAAAAACAGTATTTAGATGAAAATGTCAATGAAGCCATCAAACAATTTAATGGTTACTTAAACCAGTTTCCAAAAGGCTTACACGCTACACAAGCCCATTTTTATTTAGCGCAACTATACTTTAAAAAAGATTTAAAGTCTAATGCAGAACCACATTATGCTTATGTTGTTAATCAATCACAAAGCGAATTTTCTGAAGAAGCTTTGTTGCGTTTGGCGCAAATTCAATTAGATAAAAAAGATTGGAATGCAGCTATCCCAACCTTACAACGTTTAGAAGCAGAAGCTAACTTTCCACAAAATAGTTTATTTGCTCAGTCTAATTTAATGCAAGCTAATTACCAATTAAACAAGTATAATCAAGCAGTCGCTTACGCGGAAAAAGTGCTGGGTAATGTTAATTTGGACAATAAAATTAGAAGTGATGCCTACGTCATTATTGCACGTTCTGCAATTAAAACTAACAATGAAGCTAAAGCTAGAACAGCTTACGCACAAGTTGAAACCTTTGCAACTGGTGAGACTGCTGCAGAAGCCTTGTACTACAATGCGTACTTTAAAAATAAAGACGGTTTGTATAACGAGTCTAACAAGATCACTCAGCGATTAGCTAAAGATTATTCTGGTTACAAATACTATGGTGCAAAAGGCTTAGTCGTTATGGCTAAGAATTTTTACGCTCTAGGCGATGCGTTTCAAGCTACTTATATCTTAGAAAGTGTTATAAAAAACTTTTCAAATTTTGAGGATGTAAAAGCAGAAGCACAAACCGAATTGAATAAAATTAAAGCTGAAGAAGCTAAAACAAATTCGTCAGTAATCACTGAAGACTAAAATCATCAATCGACAATTGTCATTCATAAATATCAATTATGTTTAATAAAAAAAAGCAAATCATTTTATTAATTGTTTCGTTGTTAATTACTGTCTTAGCATTTGCCCAAGACAGAGAAAACGATACCATACAAACAGGAGTTATAGATGTTGTAAAACCTTATACGCCAACTATATCTGATGCGTTTAAAGTAAAGGAAACCCCAACTTTAGATGATACCGAGACCACTACAAAAAAAGAGGTAAAATATAATATTTTTTCATTTCCAGTAGCATCAACATTTACACCTGCAAAGGGTAAAGCTGCAGTAGTTGATAAAGCAAAAAAAGTAAAACTTTTTGATAACTATGCGACATTAGGTGTAGGAACATATACAACTATTTTGGGTGAGGTGTATTTAAACCATGCAATTGGTAGAGATGAGATTTTTAGTGCTTATGTTGGTCATCATTCCTCACAAGGAGATATAGAAAATGTAATGACAGATAATGGGTTTTCAGACTCAAAACTAAACTTAACCTACAGTAAAAATAATCGTGATTACAGTTGGTCTGTTTTAGGTGGTTTTCAATATCAAACTTATAATTGGTATGGATTACAACAACCTTTATTTAATCAGACAACAGCAGATGGTTTAGATGTAGGTCACAATTTTACCAATGGATATGTTGGAGGTGATATTACTTTTGAAGATGCCATTATAACCTCTGGTAGTGTGTTTTTTAGACGATTTGGAGATAATTATGGTTCTGGAGAAAATAGGTTTAAAGCTAACGGAACAGGAACCATAAATATTCAAGATAACGATGTAGACATTGAAGTATTTACAGATTATTTAAGCGGAAATTTTGATAAAGCTTATGATGCTGACACAGAAATAAACTATGGTAATTTCCAAGTTGGTGTTGCACCAACGTTTCAGTTAAAACAAGACGACCTAACTGTGGATTTAGGGGTGAAGGCAGTTTACTTAAATGATACTGAAGCTAGTAAAAATAAGTTCTTTATTTACCCAAACATTTCTGCAAGTTATAGATTAGTAGATGAGGTATTAATTGCATTTGGAACTATTAAGGGTGGGTTGATCCAAAATTCGTATTACGATTTTGCTCAACAAAACCCGTTTGTGTCACCAAATTTATTTGTGGCTCCAACAGATCAACAATACAATACCTCTATTGGATTAAAAGGGAAGTTGTCTAATACCATGAGTTATTCGGTTAGTGGACATTATATAGCAGAAAAAAACAAGGCTTTATTTGTTAACAATGACGTGACGCAAACCTCAGAGCCTTATACTTACGGAAACTCTTTTGGAGTAACTTATGACGACGTCACAACCTTTAGTATTGCTGGAGAATTAAATGTAGATGTGAACAGAAATTTTACTTTGGGTATTAAAGGAGAATATTTTGCTTACGATGTTAAAAACGAAGAAGAAGCTTGGAATCTTCCAGATATTAAAGCCTCATTATTTTTAGATTACCAAATAACCCAACATTGGTTTGCAGGAGCAAATCTATACTACATAGGAGAACGTAAAGATCAGTTTAACGTACCAAGTTTAATCACTCCAACTTTTGGAGAGGTTACTTTAGATAGTTATTTTGATGCTAATGCACACGTTGGTTACAATATTAACGACCGTTTTTCGGTATTTGCAAAAGCTAATAATATTGTAGGCGAAGAATATACTAAATGGCAAAACACACCAGTACAAGGCATTCAGTTTTTAGCAGGTGCAACTTATAAGTTTGATTTTTAAAATATTCTCGATCATATTAAAAAAGTGAAGACTATTACAATTTAAAAAAGCCTCAATTTGAGGCTTTTTTTATTCTTATATTTACGCAAAATTTTAATTTTATGAAAATCAACCAATTCCTCATTTTATTTTTAATTCTTAGCGCTTGTACTTCTAATAAAACAGAAGTCGATACCATTGTAACTAATGCAACGATTTATACTGTAAATTCTCAGTTTGAAACAGTTGAAGCTTTCGCAATAAAAGACGGAAAGTTTGTTGAGGTTGGTACAACTTCTTATATTCAAAAAAAATATCAAGCAGCCAATACTATAGATGCTAAAGGACAGACTATTTTACCTGGTTTTATAGATGCGCATTGTCATTTTTATGGCTTAGGATTAAACCAATTGCGTGTTAATTTAGTTGGAACCACTAGTTTTGATGAGGTTATGAAATCTGTAATCGATTTTCAAAATGAAAAGCCCACAAATTTTATAATTGGTAGAGGGTGGGATCAAAACGATTGGGAAGACAAAACCTATCCCAATAAAGCATTGTTAGATAAGTTGTATCCAGATACACCTGTAGCATTAACCAGAATAGATGGTCACGCTATGTTATGCAACCAAGCAGCTTTAGATCTAGCTAAGATTGATAAAAACACAGTTGTAGAAGGTGGCGAAATCCTTAAAGAAAATGGTGAGCTTACAGGAATATTAATTGATAATCCTATGGAGTTGGTCGAAGCTGTTTTTCCAGAGCCAACCAAACAACAACAGATTGATGCCTTGTTAGAAGCACATACTATTTGTACAGATTTAGGCTTGACAACGGTGTCTGATGCTGGATTGGACAGACAAGTGATTCAGTTAATTGACAGCTTGCAACAAGCTGGTAAATTAGATATGCGTGTGTATGCTATGATTAGCAATAGAACAGAAAACCTAGACTACTATTTATCAAAAGGAAAAATAAAAACAGACAGACTAAATGTGCAATCTGTAAAAGTATATGCAGATGGAGCTTTAGGCTCAAGAGGTGCAGCCTTAAAACAAGAGTATTCAGACCAGCATAATCATTTTGGTGCATTGGTAATTGGTACTAAAGAATATATAGATTTAGCAGAACGAATATCACAAGCAGGTTACCAAATGAATACGCATGCAATTGGTGATTCTGCAAACAGATTTGTGCTTCAAACGTACGAGAAAACCTTAAAAGGTAAATCTAACAGCAGATGGAGAGTAGAACACGCACAAGTTATTACAGATAATGATTTCGATTATTTTAAAAATGAAAACATTATCCCTTCCATCCAACCTACACACGCAACTAGCGACATGTATTGGGCAGAAGACCGTTTAGGAAAAGACAGAATAAAAGGGGCTTATGCCTATAAAACTTTATTAGAAAAAAGCGGAAAAGTAGCGTTAGGGACAGATTTTCCGGTAGAGCATGTTAGTCCGTTTTTAACCTTTTACGCAGCAGTGTCTAGACAAGATACCAAGCAATATCCAGAGGGTGGATTTAATAAAGAAGAAGGGTTAACAAGAGAAGAAACCCTTAAAGGAATGACCATTTGGGCTGCTTATGCTAATTTTGAAGAACAAGAAAAAGGAAGTATTGAAGTGGGTAAGTTTGCCGATTTTATTATCTTAGATAAAGATATTATGACGGTTGACCTTAAAGAGATTCCAAATATAAAAGTAAACCAAACGTTTATTAATGGTGTGGCACAATAGTTGTACTTTTTTAAACGAATTAAACTGACTAAAATGAAAAAAATATTCACATTAATATGCTTTTTAGCAATCGGAACATTAAGCTTTGCACAAGTCGATGCGTATAGCGAAGATGTAAAAAAGTGTATTAAAAGTAACGGGACATTAGCCTATTACGAAGATGTAATTGACCAAATGTTTAGCATGTTAGAACAGCAATTTGCTTCTCAAGAAGTTCCTGCAGACGTCTGGACAGAACTTAAAAAAGTTAAACCAGAATCTATGGATGAGCTAGCACAAATGATAGTAAGTGCTTACAGAGCGCATTTTACCCATCAAGATGTAAAAAATATGAACGCCTTATATGCTACTAAAGCAGGTCAAAATATGTTTAAACCCGAAGCTTTATCTGAAGGTGATAAGATTATTTTAAAAGAATTTTACCAAAGCGAAACAGGACAAAAAATTGTTAGCTCACAAGATTCTATGAATGCTTCAATGAGTGATATTTCTATCATGTGGAGTGGCGATTTATATAAAAGTATGATAGCTAAATTATCAGAAAAAGGATATACTATCTAAACATAAAGTTTAGCTAAATAGTCATAATGCTCGCCTTCCGCGAGCATTTCGCATTTTAACCCAACAGCAGAACAAGCAGTTAGTAAGGTGTTAAAATCAAGATAAAGCCATGTGATAGGTTCTTCCTCTTCACCTTTATAGCTTAAAAAGTAATCTAATTCGCCATAATAATTAGCATTCATGTCTTGCCAAAATCCACCATCTTCATCAACATACATATATTGTATGTCACTAGAATCTATAAGGATTTGCCCACCTTCATTTAGTAAAGATTTTAAATGCTTTAAATAGGTAGTTACACGATGTAGTTTCTGAAAAATTCCAGTACCATTCATCAACAGTAAAATGGTATCAAAAGTTTCGGATTCATTTAGTACATCTTTTTTTTCAGCATGTTTTACACCTCTTAATTGGCACACTTCAATTGCACCTTTAGAGATGTCAATAGCTTTAACTGTTAATCCTTTGTCTTGTAAATACAAGCTATGGTTGCCTGCTCCACAACCAACATCTAATACCTTTCCTTTGGATAATTGCAGTGCTTTTTGCTCTAATTTAGGCATGTTTTTAAAACTTCTAAATAGATAGGGAAGTGGTAAAACATCATCTTCAGAAATATTGGTTGAGGTTGTTAAATCTTCTGTATAATTACCGTTTTGATAATCTAATAAAGCGGTTCCAAAAAGGTCTTTCATATTAATATAATTGTCAATCTAAGCGGAGTCAAAGTGTCTTAAAAATAGTACTTTTGCTCTATGGAAGCATTTTTAAATAATCTCCCAAAGCTTGCCAAAGATAAGCATAAGGACAATAAAACCTTTTTTACTAAGCTAAAAAAGAAGCCACCAAAACAATTGGATTATATCATGCAAGAATTGCATGAAGAGGAGTTTAAAAAAACCGACTGTTTAACCTGTGCTAATTGTTGTAAAACTACTGGTCCTTTGTTTACAGATAAAGATATACAACGCATTGCAAAACATTTTAAACAAAAGCCACAGCAATTTATTGACAGTTACTTGCGTTTGGACGAAGACAATGATTACGTCTTACAATCTGTACCATGTACCTTTTTAGGTGCGGATAATTACTGTTCTATATATGATGTGCGTCCAAAAGCGTGTGCCGAATTCCCGCATACTAACAGAAAAAAGTTTCAGCAAATTTCTAATCTAACGTTAAAAAATGTAGCCATATGTCCTGCAGCTTTTAATATTGTGGAGAAGATGAAAGCGTTAATAAAATAAAATGTATTTGAATTAAAAATTTATCTTTTTATCTTAACCGTATGAAAAAAATAGTGCTAGTATTTCTCTTAATTGTTGTCACAATTAATGCCTCAATTTCTCAAGAATGGTTAACCTCTTTTGAATTGGCTAAACGATTAGCTTTATCTAAAAATAAAATGATTTTAGCGGTTTGGGAAGATGCTGCATACTATTCTTATCCTGTGGCTATAAAAGATAGTAATGGAAAGTTTAAGGTAGTAGAACTATTTACAAATGATAGTATTAAAGAATTAGTTTGGGATTATTTTGTGCCAGTTATTATCCCAGAGTCTAGTTATGATAAACTGGCTAAAGAGGTTGTTGGAAAGCGAAGTTTAAATTATGAAGAACGATTTAATGACGATAACCTAAAAGTTATGGATCCTAATGGCTTTATTTTAAATGCCTCACCTCAGGATTATTTTATGGATCAAAATTTATCCTTTATCATTAAAAACTATGCGTTAAATACCTCTACTTTAAATCCAGAGTTGGGTATATATTTTGAAGATAAAAATTTCTCTACTGCATTTAGATTAGGTGTTAAATATCAAGAAGCAGCTATATATGCCAAACAAAATATTAAAAAAGATATTATTAATTTGTCAGACATATATTTAGAGGAAGCTAGAGTATTTCTAGCCAATACAGACTTAGATAATAAAAACGCTTTAGTGCAAAAATTGGATTTGTTAGTTATCAAAAAAGAGCTGCTACTAGGAAAACCTAAAAAAGCTAGAAGACTTCTTAAAAAATACAAAGACCAAAAAATACATGATATAAACGCTTCTCTATTTGCTTTCTTAAACTATACAACATTTACGTATTTAAAAAAGATTGATGAAGCTTTATTATGGAGAGATCAAGTACAGCAAATAGACCTTAAAAAAGTAAAGTTTATTGTCAATTAACTTATAAAAATTATAAATGGAAACCCTAATAAATTATTTTGAAACCATTCCATCACCACACAGAGCAATCATACTTATAGGTGGTATTACCTTATTCTGGTTGCTAGAAGGTATTTTGCCTCTAGTAAATTTTAAATACAAAAAATGGACCCATGCTTGGCCTAACTTGTTTTTTACAGCAACAACAGTTATAATAAATTTTGCTTTAGCAGGTTTGTTATTATTTACTTCAGATTGGGTTGAAGCTAATAATTTTGGAATTATCAACTGGCTTCCAGACATGTCCTTATGGCTTAAAGTAATTTTAGGCGTGTTATTGTTAGACTTTTTTGGAGCCTATTTAGCACATTATGTAGAGCATAAAGTAAAACCGCTTTGGATGATACATTTAGTGCATCACAGTGATCATAAAGTAGATACAACCACTGCAAATAGACATCATCCTTTAGAGAGTATGATTCGGTTTGCGTTTACGTTATTAGGAGTATTTATAGTCGGGACTCCAATTGCAATCGTATTTTTATACCAATCGTTATCCTTAGTAGCTACACAGTTTTCTCATGCTAATATCAGGTTGCCTAAAGCGATAGATAAAGCATTAAGTTATGTTATTGTATCGCCAGATATGCACAAAGTTCACCACCATTACCAACTCCCTTTTACAGATAGTAATTACGGAAATATTTTCTCTATTTGGGACCGACTATTTGGAACGTTTATGACCTTAGACCGAGAAAAAATTATTTACGGTGTAGATACCTTTCCTAATGAAACCGAAAACAGTAGCCTAGAGCACCTCTTAAAGCAACCGTTTCATAAATACCGAAAACCTACAACTGAGTAGTAATTGCTAAGTTTTCAATATTTTTTGAAAAAAAACAAGAATATAATATAGCATTGGTATGTTTTTTGAATATCTATTACATGAATCAAAGATTATGCTTTAATTCATTGATAATCAGATAAATTAACTATTCGTCGACTTTTTTGTGTCGTTTGACTAATATTAGTTATTTTAAGTAATGATTAATATGGAATCTCACCATTTCATTTTAATTTTGGTTTCCCCTTGAACTGATTTTTAGCGTAATGATATAATTTATAATTATGACTAGGCAAAAAATAACATACCTACTTTTCTTAACGCTCTTGTTAAGTACACTTTCTTTTTCTCAAAACAGAAGCAGAACGACTATAGTAGAAAATGTTAATGCTACTAAAGCTGGTCTTGTTCATGTGTTAAATAGAACAGGAGATACCATAATCCTAAAAAGTAGTAAAGAAATTTTTAGATTTAGTTTTTTATACCACACTCAAAAAGAGTCGGTTTTAATGGATTTAGGTAGTAAAGAGGCTAAAATACCATTACACCACTTTGAGGTTGGTCGTTATACCGTTGTGGCTTACAGAGAAGATGCTGTATATCCAATTTCTATGGACAGAATAGAAGTTATTTCTAAACCACAAAACGCCATTGTAGATCTAGAGGAAGATATTTTAAGATCTAGTCTACCTGAAGAAGAGCAACGTAAAAGAAATATCAAACCTAGAGAAAAAAATCAAAGAGATACACGTTTAGCTAACGTTAATTCTAGACCTGATCGTTCTAAAATTGAAGCAGAAGAACGCGAAAAAAGAGAACGAATTAGAAGACAAGCTGAAGAAACAGCCAAAAAAGAACAAGCCTTAGCGGAAGCAAATAGAGAAAAACTAGAGCAAGAAAAAGCAGAAAGAGAGCGTGCACAAATTGAAGCTAATAGAAAAGCAATTAAAGAACGTGCATTAGCAGAAGCTAAACAAAAAGAAGAAAAAGCAAGAGCACTTGCAGAAGCCGAACGTAAAAGAGCAAAAGCAGAGGCGATTGCAGAAAATCAAAGAAAAAAAGAACAAGTAGAGCTTGATAAAAAAGTAGTAAAATATAATATTACAGATGTAGACAATGGAGCTCTAGAAAAGCAATCCAGAGAAGAATACAGAAAAGAAAACTTAAGACCTAACGGTAAAAAGTACGACGAAGCTCTTGAAGAAGAGAGAAAAAATAGACAATAATTTAATACAATAAATACGGTTGTCTTTTAACCATAAAATTAGTTAAGCCACTTGTCCAAGTGGCTTTTATTTTGTCTGCACTCCAACCTGCTTCAATCTGTTCTTGTAGTTTTTTTGTTCCTGCTAATTTTGTAAAAAAGCCATTATTTAAGAAAAAATCTGCCTTATTTTCAGTCGTGTTATAAGCATTCAATAGGTAACTTAAATCCAGGGTTTTTAAAGGCGAAACGTCGCTTAAATTATACCCATTGCAAATTTTATTTTCATGCTTAGGAAATTTGGCACCTTCATTAGGTTGTGGTGTAAATGCAAAATCGGTTTTTGGTAAATAAGGCGATCCATATACCTGAAATTGCAAGTCTGTACCACGTCCAACACTAATAGTTGTTCCTTCAAAAAAACATAAACTTGGGTACAGATTTATGGATTGTGCATTGGGTAAGTTTGGAGACGGTTTAATGGGTAAATCATACCTCATATTACGGTTGTAGTTTTTAATTGTAATAACCGTTAAGTTACATTGCACCTTATTTTTTAACCAATTCTCGCCATTTATCATTTGTGCGTATTCACCAATAGTTAGTCCGTGTACTACAGGTATTGGATGCATCCCAACAAAACTAGAATGTTCTGGTTCTAGTATTGGACCATCCACATAATGTCCATTAGGGTTTGGTCTATCCAGTACAATTAGCGTTTTATTTTGTTCAGCACAAGCTTCCATAACATAGTGTAAAGAAGAGATATACGTATAAAAACGTGCGCCAACATCTTGGATGTCAAAAATTACAACATCAACATCTTTAAGCTGATCTGCAGTAGGCTTTTTATTGTTTCCGTATAAAGAAATAATGGGTATTCCTGTTTTAACATCAAGACCATCTTTAACTATTTCGCCTGCATCTGCAGTCCCTCTAAACCCATGCTCTGGAGCAAAAACGGTTTTAACATCAACTTCTAAAGACACTAACGAATCTACTATGTGAGTAAAACTTTTGCCTTTTGCCTCTTTACTTTTTTCTAAGAAGATAACACTCGTTTGGTTAGCCACAATCCCAACACGTTTCCCTTTCAATAAAGGTAAATAGGCTTCCGTTTGGTTAGCACCAACAACAATAGGGTCAAGCTTATTATTAATACTGTCTTGCTTAGTTTGTATCAGTAACTCGCTTGAATCACTGATATTATTTTTCGTTTTAGAAGCACAAGAAATTAATACCAAAACAAATAATAAAACTGTATTTTTGAAAACATTAAATCTCATAGTCTAAATTGAATTTCGAGTTTTTTATAGCTAAACGCATAATTGACAGTAAAGCGTATAAAAGTAGCATATCGGCACCAATAATAAAAATTGGTATCGTAGCAATTGCATTAGGTATAATTGTAATGATGATTGCTATTGCAACCGGAATTGGCTTGCAGCAAAAAATTAGAGAAAAAGTAATTGCATTTAATGGTCACACCATTATCCAAAATTACGACAATAACAACTCGCAAGAAAGTGTTAGACCTATATCTACAGATCAAAGTTTTTACCCAGAGTTTACAAGCGTTCCAGAAGTCACACACATACAAGGGACTGCAACTAAATCCGGAATTATAAGACTTGAAAACGACTTTGAATACGTGGTGGTAAAAGGTGTTGGAGCAGACTACGACTGGCAATATTTTAATAATTTTCTAGTCGAAGGACGATTGCCAGACTACACACAAAAACTAAATCAAGACGTTTTACTCTCACAATATTTAGCCAACAGATTACAGCTTAAGCTTAACGATAGAATCAATACCTATTTTTTAAGAGAAGACACCACTAAGCCACCAAGAGTTGTTACATTTAATATCGTTGGTATTTACGACTCAGGTTTGCAGGAGTTTGACCAACTATACGTTATTGGAGATATAAAACACATCAAACGTTTAAATAATTGGGAGGATAATCAAGTAGGACGATTCGAGGTGTTTATAGACAATTATAACAATCTAGAAACCATAGGAAAAGCCATATATCAAGAAGTACCCTCTAACCTAAATGCCAAAACAGTAGATAAAGAATACCCATTTATTTTCGAGTGGATTAAAATATTTGATAATAACATTTACGCCATTATTGGGATTATGATTCTGGTAGCAGGCATTAATATGATTACCGCATTATTGGTACTCATTTTAGAGCGTACCCAAATGATAGGTATTTTAAAAGCATTAGGAAGCGCCAATTTAAGTATCCGAAAAATATTTTTGTACAACGCAGCCTATTTAATTTTAAAAGGACTATTCTGGGGAAACCTCATAGGTATCAGTATCCTATTACTCCAAAAATACTTCGGATTAATCCCATTAGATCCAAAAACGTATCACGTGTCTGCAGTACCAGTGTATATTAATATAGGGTACATTATCGCACTTAATATTGGCACATTTATTTTATGCCTACTCATGCTATTAGTACCATCGTACATCATTTCAAAAATATCACCAATCAAAGCTATAAGATTTGATTAATTTTTTTTGGGCGTTACCCATAAAGGGTCAGGCTTTCAAGGCTCGCTCTCTGCGAGGAGCTCAAACAAACCTTTCAATCCTTAACGCAGCCTCATCAAACCATTAAAAAGTAAAACAAACCTCAAAATTTTCTTCCCACTTGAAATTCCGACATAGTTGGAAAACGTCAAAAATCAGAAATAATGAAAGAAGCAAAGAAACTGCAAATCGCAGCTTTAGACATGTAATCCCGAAAGCGAATGCTACTTTCAACAAAATAAAACAACTTTTAATTTTCAACCTTTAACTTTTAACTTATTTTTGCAAAAGCAAAAATTATTATGAAATACGCAAACAACATATTAGAAACTATCGGTAACACACCCTTAGTAAAACTAAACAAATTAACCGTAGAATTACCCTGTCTAGTTCTTTCAAAATACGAAACCTTTAACCCAGGAAACTCGGTAAAAGACCGTATGGCTTTACAAATGATAGAAGATGCAGAAGCAGATGGACGTTTAAAGCCAGGAGGAACCATTATAGAAGGGACGTCGGGTAACACCGGAATGGGATTAGCATTAGCAGCCATAATAAAAGGCTACAAATGTATTTTTGTAATGGCAGACAAACAGAGTAAAGAAAAAGTCGATATCCTTAAAGCAGTAGGAGCAGAAGTAGTGGTTTGCCCAACAGCTGTAGAACCTGACGATCCAAGATCGTACTACTCGGTGTCTAAACGTTTAAGTACAGAAATCCCAAACAGTTGGTACGTAAACCAATATGACAACCCAAGTAATACCAAAGCACATTACCAAAGTACAGGACCAGAAATCTGGGAACAAACAGAGGGTAAAGTTACTCACTTTGTAGTAGGTGTAGGTACAGGAGGAACCATTTCTGGAGTAGGGAAATATTTAAAAGAGCAAAACCCTAACATTAAAGTTTGGGGAGTAGATACTTACGGAAGTGTCTTTAAAAAATACCACGAAACAGGCATTTTTGACGAAAACGAAATCTACCCTTACGTTACCGAAGGGATTGGCGAAGACATCCTACCAAAAAACGTAGATTTTAGTATAATAGATGGTTTTACTAAAGTAACCGATAAAGACGCTTGTGTGTACACACAACGGTTGTCTAAAGAAGAAGGTATGTTTTTAGGTAATAGTGCAGGAGCAGCCATAAAAGGTGTGTTACAACTTAAAGAACACTTTACAAAAGACGATGTAGTTGTAGTATTATTCCATGACCATGGAAGCAGATACGTTGGTAAAATGTTTAATGACGACTGGATGCGCGAAAAAGGATACATTGATTAATTCCTGCGTAGCCAGGAATCTCTAAATTGCAAAAAACTAAAGTAGTCTTTTAGAATAAACATATCTAAAAAGTCACCAACCAGTCATTGCGAGGCACGAAGCAATCTCTTTAAGCTTTATTAAAATTTAAGTAACATAAAACTAAAAACTCACCATGGAAATGGTGAGTTTTTTTGTGGGTATTGTCTTCTGGGTAATGTGAACTCATAAATTTTCAAATTTATAAGAGTAAATATTAAGTAAAATAAGTTTTTAATACTTTAAAGTATGGTGTGTACTTGTTGAATATATATTACATTCTGTTATTCATTATTGTGTAAAATTATTTAATTTTTTTATCAACTACAATCAACATTAGACCTTCCAATGTGTAACGTCTATAAAATTTCATATAAGCCATAAATGATATAAATGACATCAACATAATTAGTATATTCCAAACAATCATTTTCCAATTGATACTCATATTAAAATCAATAGTTTTAAGGCTTAGTATAAAGTAAAACCAAAACGCAAAAATAAATGTAAGTACTAGGTTTCTTAAAAAGCCATATAGTGCAACATAATTTACCATTCGGAATTGGTGTTCTTTACTGTTTTCAAAAGCATAGTGATGAACAATTCTATTAAAATCAATAGTTTTCAATTTTGACTCTGATATAGAGATATTTGGATCGTTTTTAATCGTTTTAAGTAGAAAGATTGTTTTTTCCTTAATACTTTCCATTAGGTAAGGGTCAAGTCCCTTAGAATAGAAATTTTTAAAATTTAGCTTTATACCAACAAAATATTCCATAATAAAAAGAGGTAAAATAAATAAAGTTAAAATGAATCTTCCAAAATTTTTATTTTGCCTAGTATTTTTATTTGAGTCAATCTCATAAAGATAGTTGTCAGTTTCACTAGTAGATGGTTCTTCTTTCATAACCCAATAGGATTTTTTCACATAACCTATTACTGTTTTGGAGGGATAGCCATATCTCCAATTTCCATATTTTTCTATTGTAATTGATGAAACAAAACTGATTAGATGACCTAAAGAATAAGCTGCAATTATAAAAACAAAGATATCTTGAAAGTCGGATTGTGAGAGTGAATTTAATACTTTTTCTGAGTTAAAATCACTTTTATTATTACTCCATATTTCTATAATTAAATATGCATATATGAAAGTAGAACCAGGAATTAAATATCCCAAAAAGTCATAAAGAGAAAATGGATTTTGTTTCATACTATGAATTTTACTTAATTAAATCTAAGATATAGAACCTAAAAATGTGTAGTTACATCACATACAAATGTTCAACAAATCTAAGCCTAATCTGTCAGAAAATCAATACGTAGAACTACGTATATTTATACAACAAAAAACTCACCAATGTGGTGAGTTCTTTTAATTTAAAAAACGCTATTAATCAACTATTCTGCAGCTTCATCTTCTGTAGAAGTATCCAATTCTAAAGCTTTTGCTTTTTTAGCTTTATTTTGGCAACGGTCGCAAATGTCTGTAATGTTTTTTAGCTCTCTGGCGTTGGCTACGGTTCCTTCAAAAATCTCGTTGGTACGTTTAGAGTTAATATAACCACAGTCGCTATACAAATGGTAGCTTTTACCAGACTTAGTCCAATACACATTGTTTCCGCCTGTTAAATCTTGCACTTGTTGGGTTTGCTCTGCATATTGCTCTTGCGAGACTGGATTAAATTCGGTACCAGTAAATCCAGCAATTAACAAGGCAGCTCCTGCAATAGCACCAAGGATTCCTTTTTGTTTTTTGTCTAAATCTTTATTGGTTAAAATTAAGACCACTAACGGTAAAAACGCAATAACACTAATAATTAGTCCTAATTGATTTTGTATAAAAAATTTGGTTTTGTTTTTCTCGGACGCTGGATCTAGTCTATTGGCTTTTTTCCATAGGATGTTAGCAACTACCACCAGAATTAACATAGCCACTATAAACACAATCATCCATGTCATGTTAATAGGTGGTTTGCGTAATAATAGTATTGCGTAAATTTCAATACCAATTGCAATTGCCCACAATATAATGGATATTACACGAAACATTTTTGCTTTAGAAGCACTCTCTGGATTTGGTGTAAAAGTCGGCTGGTCGTTAGAAGGTGTTGTGGTACCATCATCGTTTATTTTTGTAATTTTTGCCATTTGTTTTGATAATTAGTTAGTTATAGTGGCTAAATGTAGTAATTAGCACAATTAGTCAGGAATGGCTTACAAATAGTTGTTAACGTTTTTTTTAACATTTCATGTGTTTAATAGACTATAGTTTGTGTTCAATTTAAATCAAAAGTGTATTTTTAATGCATGCAAGAAGATTTTCTACACTACCTCTGGAAACTTAAAAAATTGGACAGCACTAACCTCCAAACCACAACAGGAGAGTTAGTCACTATTAACCACGTTGGGACACACAACCAACATGCTGGTCCAGATTTTTTTAATGCACAACTTACTATTGACAATCAATTATGGGCAGGAAATGTAGAAATCCACATTAAATCCAGCGACTGGTTTGTGCATAATCATGAGGTAGATGCTAATTATGATAATGTAATTTTGCATGTGGTTTGGGAACACGATACCAATATCTTTAGAAAAGACAATACCCAAATCCCAACTTTAGAGCTTAAACCGTATGTGTCTGCTACAGCTTTAAATAACTACCACAAACTATTTAATAACAAACAATCGTGGATAAATTGCGAAAACACGATTGCAGAGGTTAGTCCATTCGTCATAAATAACTGGTTAGAACGTCTCTATTTTGAGCGACTAGAGCGTAAAGCAAAAGATATTGAAGCTATTTTACAACAGTCCAATAACAATTGGGAAGCAGTATTATTTAAGCTACTTGCTAAAAACTTTGGTTTAAAAGTCAATAGTGAGGCATTTTTAAGTTTAGCCAATAGTTTCGATTTTTCTATTGTTAGAAAGCAACAATCCAACTTGCAGAGTTTAGAAGCTCTATTTTTTGGTCAAGCCAATTTGTTAGTAGCAGAGGTGCAAGACGCTTACTACATAGCGCTACAAAAAGAGTATTTGTTTTTAAAGCAGAAGTTTGGATTAGAGGATACTGGTGTGCTTCCGTTTCAGTTTTTTAGATTACGTCCACCTAATTTCCCGACCATTAGACTATCGCAATTAGCTAATTTGTATCATGTGTATCACAACTTGTTTTCAAAAGTGATAGCGCTAGAACATATAGAGGATCTGTACAAGTTGTTTTCTATTTCTACGTCTTCCTTCTGGGATTCGCATTACACCTTTGATAAAGCATCAAAAACCAGTAAAAAGACCATAACTAAAGCCTTTATAGATTTGTTGTTAATTAATACTATTATTCCGCTAAAATTCTGTTATGCAAAGAAACAAGGAAAATCTATAGACGAAGAAATTATTGGTCTAATGGAGCAATTAAAACCTGAAAAAAACAGCATAGTTGATAAGTTTAAAACCTTAAAAGTGGATGCAAAGTCAGCATTACAAAGTCAGGCAATTATTCAGCTTAAAAACAACTATTGTGATAACAATCAGTGTTTAAAGTGTGCAGTAGGTAACACCATATTAACTACCAATTAAAAAATGTCAATGCATTATCCAGAATTTAATGTTATGGCTAACGTCAGTTCGATTGATTTTTAGGGACTAAAAATTGTATCGAGAACATTATAAAGTTAAACCTTAATTATCTAATTAAAATCTAAGCTTCTTTCTTTTTAAACAAAAGAGTTATATTTAAAAGTAAATAGAATATTAGTTTTAAGTGTTTTAAAGTCAAAATCCTTTTATTACCTTGCAGTATGCAATTTTTATACAAACCATTACACTATTTTCAAAAACGAGGCTACCACGTGTGTCAGCGTATTGCAGATCGTATGGGTATTAGGGCTAAAGTGGTACGTACCAGTTTTATGTACCTAACTTTTGCAACCCTTGGATTTGGATTTGCACTCTATTTATTTTTAGCATTTTGGATAAGAATTAAAGATATAGTATACACTAAACGATCGTCTGTATTTGACTTGTAAATTTATGACCAACCCTTTAATAACCGTTTACAGATCTAAAATTTATACCGCAATAACACTGCTAGTAGTTGTTTTAATTATTGGTGTGTTAGGCTTTAGATTTATGTCTAATTATACGTGGGTGGATGCGTTTTATATGACAGTAATAACCATTACTACGGTTGGTTTTGGAGAAGTACAACCTTTAGATGATGCGTCTAAAATCTTCACCATATTTTTAATTTTAACTAGTGTTATTATTGTAGGTTATGCGTTAGCGATTATAACCGAATTTATTTTGAGTAAAAGTAATTTTGAAGATTTAAAACAAAAGAAAATGCAGAAAAAAATTGATGGAATGACTAATCATATTATTATTTGTGGTTACGGTCGAAACGGAAAACAAGCTGCTACTAAGCTGTCAGCTCACAAACAACCTTTTGTTATTATAGAAAAAAATAAGGCTATTATCGAAAAGTTTCAAGATGAAGACACGCCTTTTGTACATGGTAATGCTAATGAAGATGACACCTTATTACAAGCTGGAATAGATCGTGCTAGTACCTTAATATCTGCATTACCTAATGATGCCGATAATTTATTTGTGGTCTTGTCTGCAAGACAAATGAAAAGCGATTTAAGAATTATAAGTCGTGCCTCTCAAGAAACATCTTATGAAAAATTAAAACTGGCAGGAGCAAACAATGTCATATTGCCAGACCGTATTGGAGGAGACCATATGGCCTCTTTAGTGGTTGTTCCAGATTTAATCGAGTTTATAGATAATTTAGCTATAGTTGGTGTTAATAATATTAATATTGAAGAAGTCCAAGTAGAAAAATTATACGACCCAAGTACCTCTGTAAAAACCATAAGAGACTTAGATTTACGTAACAAAACAGGTTGTAACGTTATTGGTTTTAAAACCAGAGATGGCGAGTATGTGGTTAATCCAGAAGCCGAACTAAAATTAGTACCAAACTCTAAAGTTATAGTCCTTGGTAGACCAGAACAAATTAAAAAATTAAACACAGTGTTTAGTATCGACTAACACAAAGGTGTAATTAGCATTTAACAGCTTTTCTTTTAAAAATTCAGCATTTTTTTGCATCTTGCTATCCTAACTAAATATTTAACTAACAAATAACTTAATTATGAAGAAATATCTTCTTTCAATTTTAACATTAATATTACCATTATTGACTTTTGCACAAGATAGTACTGCAGATAGTATTGACGCTGTATTTAAAAAGTATACAGGCTGGTTTGTCGAGGGTATATTTTCTGAAATACCATTTACTGATACTATAAAAATTCCTTGGGTATTATTAGTTTTAATTGGAGGTGCTTTATTTTTTACAATCTATTTTAAGTTTATCAATTTTACTGGATTTAGAACTGCAATTAAAGTTGTTCAAGGTAAATATGAAGATATCGAAAAGCATGGCGTTGATACTTTGTATGGAGATCAAACACCAGGTGGAAATATTTTTGAAACTATTAAAGATGAAGGTGCAGATGGAGAAGTATCACACTTTCAAGCCTTAACAGCTGCACTATCTGCAACGGTTGGATTAGGAAACATTGCAGGAGTTGCTGTAGCACTTTCAATAGGTGGTCCAGGAGCAACGTTTTGGATGATTATTGCAGGTCTTTTAGGGATGGCATCTAAATTTGCAGAATGTACCTTGGGTGTAAAATACAGAGATGTAGGAGAAGATGGAACCGTTTATGGTGGTCCAATGTATTACTTAACTAAAGGACTAAAAGAAAAAGGAGTAGGTGGTATTGGAAAAATCTTAGCAGTTCTTTTTGCAATATTTGTAGTTGGAGGATCTTTTGGTGGAGGAAACATGTTTCAGGCTAACCAAGCTGCAGCTCAATTCACAAAATTATTTGATTTAACAGGAGATAATGCAGGAATGTATTTTGGTATTGTTATGGCAGTTTTAGTAGCTGTAGTAATTATTGGTGGTATAAAACGTATTGCTTCTGTAACAGAAAAAGTAGTGCCATTTATGGCAGGAATTTATGTACTTGCAGCATTAATAATATTATTCGCAAACTTTACTTTAATAGACGATGCTTTTGCTGCTATTTTTAATGGTGCATTTACACCTTTAGCAGGTTTAGGAGGAGTTATTGGAGTTATGATCCAAGGGGTGCGTCGTGGTGCTTTTTCTAACGAAGCAGGTGTAGGATCTGCTGCTATTGCACACTCTGCAGTACGTACTAAATATCCAGCAAGTGAAGGTATTGTTGCTTTATTAGAACCATTTGTAGATACTGTAGTTATTTGTACTATGACCGCTTTAGTTATAGTTATTACTAATTTTGATGGTGGTTTTATGGAGTACGGAGTAGAAATTAAAGAAGGTGTAGAAATTACTGCAACAGCATTTGATACGGTAATCCCTCACTTTTCTATTGTACTAACTATTGCTGTAATTTTATTTGCATTTAGTACTATGATTTCTTGGTCGTATTATGGGATGCAAGGATGGGTGTTTTTATTCGGTAAGGGTAAAGTCACAGATTTAGTATATAAAGTATTGTTTTTATTTTTTGTAGTCGTTGGAGCATCTATTAGTTTAGGAGCTGTAATAGACTTCTCTGATGCTATGATTTTTGCAATGGTTGTACCAAACATTATTGGTGTAGTTATGCTATCTCCAGTGATTAAAAAAGAACTAATTAAATACATGAATGCGATTAATAAAAAAGAAGACGCTATAGAAGATGGCGCTACAGATTTAGTAGACAAAATGTAACAGAATCTTTTTTATTAAAATGAAAAATTTCAAATCCCACTTCACGTTTTCTAAACAACAACGAAGTGGGATTTTTTTATTACTATTAATCATACTTTTAGCGCAAGGTTTTTATCATTTGGTATTACCAAAATTGATGCAAACCAATCAAAATTTTTCTTCAAATAGTCATGAGGTTTCAGCGTTTATCAATCAAATAGATTCGCTTAAAGCAATAGAGATTGAAAACCGAAAACCAAAAATTTATCCTTTTAACCCAAACTTTATCACAGACTATAAAGGCTACACCTTGGGCATGTCAAATGAAGAAATTGACAGATTATTAAACTTCAGAAAACAAGATCAATGGATTAACTCGGTTAATCAGTTTCAGCAAGTCACTAAAGTTTCAGATTCGCTTTTAGCAAAACTGTCGCCTTATTTTAAGTTTCCAGATTGGGTAACTAACCCAAAACCCAAACAACAAATTTTTAATAAGTCCTTTTCAAATACACCAAAAACCGAAGCGCAAAAACTGGATTTAAATTCAGCTACAGCTACACAACTGCAAAAAGTATATGGTATAGGACCAACATATGCAGAACGTATTGTTAAATACAGACATAAAATTAATGGCTTTCATAGTTTTATAGAATTGCAAGAAGTGTATGGTTTAACTCCAGAAGTTATTCAAAATATAAAAGATAATTTTAGTATTAAAACGCCGAGAAGTATTACTAAAATTCCACTAAATTCTGCTACAAAAGAGCAATTGGTAACCGTCAAATTTATAGACTACGAGGTGGCTCATAATATTATTGAAGCTAGAACACTTCGCGATGGGTTTAAATCTTTAGACGAATTAACAAAAGTTAAAGATTTTCCTGTAAAAAAATTAGAGATAATTAAGTTATCTTTACAACTCGATTAAAATCATCAAAAAACATAGTTATGGAAAGTATGTACTTCAAAGAAGAGCATCAATTATTTAGAGAAAGTTTACGCGATTTTTTACAAAAAGAAGTTGTTCCTCACATTGAAAAATGGGAAAAAACAGGGACTATAGAGCGTTTTATTTGGAAGAAGTTTGGAGATATGGGCTTTTTTGGAATCAACTATCCAGAACAATATGGCGGATTAAACCTTGACCTATTCTACATGGTCATTTTATTAGAAGAATTACAGCGTATCAATTCAGGTGGTTTTGCAGCAGCTATGTGGGCTCATGCTTATTTAGCTATGACACATTTAAACGCTGAAGGTAGTGAGGCTATAAAAGAAAAATATCTTACAGCTAGTATAGCTGGAGATATGATAGGCTGCTTGTGTATTACAGAACCATTTGGTGGTAGTGATGTAGCAGGTATGCGTACCACTGCAGTTAAAAAAGGAGATAATTATGTAATAAATGGATCTAAAACATTTATTACAAATGGCGTGTATAGTGACTACTTAGTGGTAGCAGCAAAGACAAAACCAGAACTTGGAAATAAAGGAATAAGTATCTTTTTAATAGATAGAGATACTCCAGGAGTTTCTGCAACTAAATTAGATAAATTAGGTTGGAGAGCATCAGATACTGGTGAGATTGCTTTTGATAATGTAACCATTCCAGCTTCCAATTTAATGGGAGAAGAAAATAAAGGGTTTGGCTACATCATGCAACACTTTGCATCAGAACGATTAATTATGGGTGTCAATGCTCATGCTAGAGCACAATTTGCTTTAGAATATACACTAGACTATATGTCGCAGCGTACAGCATTTGGAAAAACCATAGACCGTTTTCAAGCGTTAAGACATAAAATAGCAGACCATTATGCAGATATGGAAATTTGTAAATCCTTTAATTATGCAATTACTTACAGATTAGATAAAGGAGAGTATGTAGTAAAAGAAGCAACCATGTCTAAATTAAAATCTACAAAAATGGCAGATGAGGTAATTTACGATTGCCTACAGTTTTTAGGAGGTTATGGTTACATGGAAGAATATCCATTGGCACGACTATTGCGAGATAGTAGACTAGGACCAATAGGTGGTGGTACCTCTGAAATACTCAGAGAAATAATAGCTAAAATGGTTATTGATGGTAAAGATTACAAACCAGCTACCAAGTAAAATTTTAATTAAATGAAATTCACCCAAATCAAACAATTTGCAATAGCCTTTTTTTTGCTAATTGCAACATCTACACTTGCGCAAACCGAACTTAAAAATAAGGTAGCCGATTTTATGACAATGCTACCTATTGAAAATGCTAGTGTATATATTCAAAATACAACCATAGGTACCATAACAAATGCTGATGGTAAGTTCGTGTTGTTAGTGCCACAAGAATATGTTAAGGATACCATTGTCATTTCTTCTATAGGTTATAAAAGTTATAAAACTACTATCGATCAATTTGATAATCAGTTTGATATTCTTTTAGAAGAAGATGTAGCAGCTTTAGATGAAGTTTTAATTGTTGCAGAAAACAGGCCAACAACAGGTAATGATATTGTGTTACGTGCATTAGAAAAACTACAAAATAATCTTCCAGAACAACCTTACCTGCAAAAAGGATTTTTAAGACATAAAGAGCGTAACAAAAAACAATTTAAATGGTTAATAGAAAGTGCTATTACCTTGTATGACGATTCAAGCTATGTAACTGGCGGAAAGGATAATATGAGAATTAACGTCGATCAGGTTAGAAAAAGTTACGACTTACGTGATGTGGATAGCCTATTTTCATATTCTACTTACTTAAAATATAATGCTAACGTAGACCTAAAACCTAAAAACTTAAAAAGAGATACTATTAAAAAGTCCTCTTTGGTTAAAGCTATAAAGTGGAATGACACTCGTGTTAATGGATTAGAAAACTTATTTAAAGGAAAGCTTAATTTAGTAAGAAACTCAAAAAGTCCAAAAGCATTATTTGGTGACAATGTGTTAAAAACACATCAATTTAAATTAGACACTATTCTAGTTGATAACGAAAGAAAAATCTACAAAATAAAAATCAATAAAAGCGAAGATTTTGTGGGTCTAAATACAGAAGGCATATATAATGAAGGATATATTGCAGATGGATGGATCTATATCTATTGGGACAATTTTGCAATTAAAAAGATAGAATACCAACTAAAAGCAGGATCTAATGCTCAAAAAAGCAGAAGTAAAACATTGTTTGATACGCAAATAAACCACAAGCTAGTTATCTCTTACATGGAGTATCAAGACAAGATGTATCCAAATTATATTTACTACGAAACTCCCAAATTAGTAAACGTAGGATACAAACCTAAAGGAAAAATAGATAAAGAAGAAGAAGCGCTTTTTAATAAAGAAGAACGCTACTATTACACAGTTCAAGAAATATTATTTACAGAAATCATTCAGGATGAAGAAATTGTTGCTCAATCCTTAGAACAAGATTGGGATGCAGATATTTTTTCAAAAAAACCTTATGATAAAGAGTTTTGGGAAAACTACAACACACTTTTAGAAAGTGAAGAAGACGAAAAACTAATTAAAGACTTAACTAAGCGTTCGACTCTATTCAAACAATAAAAATTTATTTTTTTTAATTGTTCAATTTAAATTACTTTTTATATTTGCACCTCAAAATTTTAAAAGAGAGGAGGTTAAGACACTATGTTAATAATTCCATTAAAGGACGGAGAAAATATAGAAAGAGCGTTAAAACGTTACAAACGCAAGTTTGATAAAACTGGAACACGTAAAGCATTACATGGTCGTAAACAATTTACAAAACCCTCTGTAGAGAAAAGAGCTAAGATTCAAAAAGCTCAGTATGTGCAACACTTAAAAGATCAAGAAGCAATCTAATTGTAGATTCTATACATTTAAAATCCCACTAGTTTTAGTGGGATTTTTGTTTTACTACTAATCCATTTCAAAATAGTATATTTATACATAACTTATTAGAAACAAAAATTCATGCTGCTTAAAGCTTTTTTAGATTATTTGCTACTCGAAAAAAAATATTCAGAGCTAACAGTAAACGCCTATAAAAAAGATATTCAATCGTTTCTAGATTTTCTAAATGAAGAAAACCAACATAATACTATAAATGAAGTCAACTATCCGCAAATTAGAACTTGGATAGTCAGTTTGGTAGAAAAAAAAATAACAAATAGAAGTATAAACAGAAAGATATCTGCTTTAAATAGTTTTTTCAAATTTTTATTGAAAATTGAAGAAATAAAAACCAATCCTCTTGTCAAACACAAAGCGCTTAAAACAAGTAAAAAAGTACAAATTCCATTTTCAGAACAAGAAGTTGCTAACGTACTAGATCAAATAAATCATAATCAATCTTTTGAAGGCTTAAGAAATAAACTAATCATAGAGCTATTTTATTCTACAGGAATAAGACGTATAGAACTTATAAACATCAAATTAAAAGATGTCGATTTAGAAAATAAAACAATTAAAATCTTAGGTAAAAGAAATAAAGAACGTGTCATTCCTTTGTTAAAATTAGTGACAGAAAGTATTACTAGTTATTTAATTCAAAGAAATCAATTAGAAAACATTTCAGATAAAGAGTATTTGTTTCTAACCAAAAAAGGCGTTAAAATTTATGAAACTCTTGTGTACAGAATAATAAATGATTATTTTAGTATAGCTTCCAGTAAGGTAAAAAAAAGCCCACATATACTAAGGCATTCTTTTGCAACACACCTCTTAAATCAAGGTGCCGAGCTAAATGCTGTTAAAGAATTATTAGGGCATTCAAGTTTAGCAGCTACTCAAGTTTATACACATAATAGTATAGCAGAGTTAAAAAAAGTATATGCTAAAGCACATCCAAGGAACAAAAAATAAATGTTTAACCACAAAAATCTAAAGTATGAAGGTAAACACCCAAGCAGTTAATTTTAACGCAGATCCAAAACTATTAGACTTCATTCAAAAAAGAATGAATAAATTAGAATTGTTTTATGATAAAGTAATACAATCTGAAGTCTATTTAAAAGTTGAAAAAAGAAGTGATAAACTAAATAAAATATTTGAAGCCAAGCTAAATGTTCCAGGTGATAGTTTAATTGTAAAAAAACATTGTAAGTCTTTTGAAGAGGGAGTTGATGTAGCTGTAGCGTCTCTAGAAAGGCAATTAAAAAAGCGAAAACAAAAATTAAGAGAAAAATTTTAAAATATTTTGAAAAAATGTTTTGAATAAATAAATAAATATTTACATTTGCAGTCCGTTAGAAATAGCGGGCTTTTTTTATAACTAAAAATTGCAGTAAAAAGCCGATGTAGCTCAGCTGGCTAGAGCAGCTGATTTGTAATCAGCAGGTCGTGGGTTCGAGTCCCTCCATCGGCTCTTAAATAAGGAAAAATTGATTTATTTTAATTTGACTTTATAAGTTCTTTATTAGAGTGAAAAGTTTAAAATTGGGGAGATACTCAAGCGGCCAACGAGGGCAGACTGTAAATCTGCTGACTACGTCTTCGCAGGTTCGAATCCTGCTCTCCCCACTTTTTTTTAAAAGATATTTTAAACATTAAAGGATTTTAAATAATTGCGAGAGTAGCTCAGTTGGTAGAGCGTCAGCCTTCCAAGCTGAATGTCGCCGGTTCGAACCCGGTCTCTCGCTCTAATTATTTAAGCCGGTGTAGCTCAGGGGTAGAGCGTTTCCTTGGTAAGGAAGAGGTCACGGGTTCAAATCCCGTCATTGGCTCTTTTTAAAGATAAATTTTGAATACACTAATATTATTATATAACTAAGATTAAATTATTAAAACATGGCAAAGGCAACTTTCGATCGTTCAAAACCACACTTAAATATAGGTACAATTGGACACGTAGATCACGGTAAAACAACTTTAACTGCTGCTATTACTAAAGTATTAGCTGATGCAGGTTTATCAGAAGCAAGAGATTTCGATACTATCGATAACGCTCCTGAAGAAAAAGAAAGAGGTATTACTATTAATACTTCACACGTAGAATATCAAACAGCTAACCGTCACTATGCACACGTAGATTGTCCAGGTCACGCCGATTACGTAAAAAACATGGTAACTGGTGCTGCTCAAATGGATGGTGCTATTTTAGTGGTAGCTGCAACAGATGGTCCAATGCCACAAACTCGTGAGCATATCTTATTAGGGCGTCAGGTTGGTATCCCAAGAATAGTAGTATTCTTAAATAAAGTGGATATGGTTGATGATGAAGAGTTATTAGAGTTAGTAGATATGGAGGTTAGAGAATTATTATCGTTCTATGAGTACGATGGTGATAACGGACCTGTTGTTTCTGGATCTGCTTTAGGTGCCTTAAATGGTGAGCAAAAGTGGGTTGATACTGTAATGGAATTAATGGAAGCAGTTGATAACTGGATTGAAGAGCCTGTTCGTGATATGGATAAGCCTTTCTTAATGCCAATTGAAGATGTATTCTCAATTACAGGTCGTGGAACTGTTGCAACTGGTCGTATTGAAACTGGTGTAGCTAACACAGGAGACCCTGTTGAAATTATCGGTATGGGTGCTGAGAAATTAACTTCTACTATTACAGGAATTGAAATGTTCCGTCAAATATTAGATAGAGGTGAAGCTGGTGATAACGCTGGTATCTTATTAAGAGGTATTGAGAAATCTCAAATCTCTAGAGGTATGGTAATTACTAAGCCAGGATCTGTAACACCACACGCTAAATTTAAAGCTGAGGTTTATATTCTTAAAAAAGAAGAAGGTGGACGTCACACTCCATTCCATAATAACTACCGTCCACAGTTCTACGTACGTACAACTGACGTAACAGGAAACATTGCGCTTCCTTCTGGAGTAGAGATGGTAATGCCTGGTGATAACTTAACTATTACTGTTGAGTTAATCCAACCAATTGCAATGAATGTTGGACTACGTTTCGCGATTCGTGAAGGTGGTAGAACAGTTGGGGCTGGTCAGGTAACTGAGATTTTAGACTAAATTATAGTTTAATAAATATAGAATTAAGGTGCTTCGTTTTTCGAAGCGCCTTGATTTATATTTACGGGTTTAGCTCAGTTGGTAGAGCACTGGTCTCCAAAACCAGGTGTCGGGAGTTCGAGTCTCTCAACCCGTGCAATGTTTAACAAGTGTTTATCTCTTGTTAGTAAATAATAAGTTGTCCGCTCATTGTGAAGACATTAAATAAAATAATATGGCTGGAATAGTAAACTATATAAAAGAATCATTTGGTGAGTTAAAAAATAATGTAACTTGGACTCCTTGGTCTGAAGCGCAAAGTTTAACTATCCTTGTGGCTGTTTTTTCAATTATTTTTTCTTTAGCTATTTGGGGAATTGATACCGTTTTTAGTAAGGTAATTAGTTTATACTTTAATCTTATAGGATAAAACATTATGGCTGAAGTAGGAGAAAAAAAATGGTATGTAGTTAGAGCGGTAAGTGGTCAAGAAAATAAAATTAAGACCTATATCGAAAATGAAATAGCTAGACTGGGTCTACAAGATTATGTAGAGCAAGTTTTAGTGCCTACAGAAAAAGTAGTTCAGATAAGAAACGGTAAAAAAGTAAACAAAGAAAAAGTTTACTTCAGCGGTTATATTATGATAAAGGCAAATTTAACCGGAGAAATCCCTCATATTATCAAATCAATTACTAATGTAATCGGTTTTTTAGGAGCAACAAAAGGAGGAGATCCTTTACCATTAAGACAATCTGAAGTTAATAGAATGCTTGGTAAAGTAGATGAGTTATCAGTAGATGCAGATGTTAATGTTGCAATTCCGTTTACAAAGGGAGAAACTGTTAAAGTGATTGATGGTCCGTTTAATGGATTTGATGGTACTATTGAAAATATCAATGAAGAAAAACGTAAGCTTGAAGTAATGGTTAAAATTTTTGGAAGAAAAACACCATTAGAATTAAGTTATATGCAAGTAGAAAAAATTTAATAATTGTTACACTAGAGATAAGTGTTCCTTTAGGCTTCCACTTAATAAGAACACAAAACTAAATTATTCAAAATGGCAAAAGAATTAGGAAAAGTAGTTAAACTACAAGTAAGGGGAGGTGCAGCGAATCCGTCGCCACCGGTTGGACCCGCTTTAGGTGCTGCTGGAGTAAACATCATGGAGTTCTGTAAGCAATTTAATGCTAGAACCCAAGATAAAGCTGGTAAAGTATTACCAGTTGTGATATCTGTTTACAAAGACAAATCATTTGACTTTGTAATTAAGACACCACCTGCAGCGGTTCAATTATTAGAAGCGGCCAAAGTAAAAAAGGGTTCAGGTGAACCACACGTGAAAAAAGTAGCAAAAGTTTCTTGGGATCAAATCAAAACTATTGCAGAAGATAAAATGGTAGATTTAAATGCATTTACATTAGACTCTGCAATGAAAATGATTGCTGGTACTGCAAGATCTATGGGTATAACTGTTAAAGGTGGAGACGCACCAAATTAACCTAAAAAGATTTTAAAATGGCAAGATTAACAAGAAAACAAAAAGAAGCTGTAGCTAAAATAGAAAAGGATAAAGTATATTCTTTAAAAGAAGCTTCAGAATTAGTAAAAGAAATTACTAATACCAAATTTGACGCATCTGTGGATTTAGCAATTCGTTTAGGGGTTGACCCAAGAAAAGCTAATCAAATGGTAAGAGGTGTAGTATCTCTTCCTCACGGAACTGGTAAAGACACTAAAGTTTTAGCTTTAGTAACTCCAGATAAAGAAGCAGAAGCTAAAGAAGCTGGTGCAGATTACGTTGGATTAGACGAATACCTTGATAAAATCAAGAGTGGTTGGACTGATGTAGATGTAATTATCACTATGCCTAGTGTTATGGGTAAATTAGGTCCTTTAGGACGTGTATTAGGTCCTCGTGGTTTAATGCCTAACCCTAAAACAGGAACGGTAACTATGGATGTAGCAAAAGCTGTAACAGAAGTAAAAGCTGGTAAAATCGACTTTAAAGTTGATAAAACAGGTATAGTACATGCATCTATAGGTAAAGCATCTTTCAGTGCTGATAAAATTGAAGGTAATGCAAACGAATTATTAACAACTATAATGAAACTTAAACCAACTGCATCAAAAGGAGTTTATGTAAAGAGCATTTATATGTCAAGTACAATGAGTCCTAGTATTGCTGTAGATACTAAAATAGGTTAAGTAGTTAAACACTTTATATTATTATGACAAGAGAAGAAAAATCACAAGTAATTAAAGACTTAACTGCACAATTAGCTGATAATTCAAATATCTACATCGCAGATATTTCTGGTTTAAATGCAGGTGCTACTTCAGATTTACGTCGTGCTTGTTTTAAAGCTGATGTGAAATTAGCAGTAGTTAAAAATACATTACTTGAAAAAGCAATGGAAGCTTCAGAAAGAGACTTTGGAGCATTACCATCAACACTTAAAGGAAATACATCTGTGATGTATTCTGAAACTGGAAACGCTCCAGCTAAAGTAATTAAAGCTTTTAGAAAAAAATCAGAAAAGCCTCTTTTAAAAGGTGCTTTTATTGAAGAAGCTATTTACTTAGGAGACGATCAGTTAGATATGTTAGTAGACATCAAGTCTAGAGAAGAGTTAATTGGAGAAATCGTTGGATTATTACAATCTCCAGCTAAAAACGTTGTTTCAGCTCTTAAATCTAGTGGTGGAAAACTTTCAGGTATCTTAAAAACATTATCTCAAAAAGAGGGATAATTTAAAAAGTACGCACTTTTACAATTATATATTAAATTAAAAAATTATTAAAACGATAGAAAAATGGCAGATTTAAAAGATTTCGCAGAACAATTAGTTAACCTTACGGTAAAAGAAGTAAACGAGTTAGCTACTATTTTAAAAGATGAGTATGGTATCGAGCCTGCTGCTGCTGCTGTAGCAGTTGCTGCTGGAGGTGCTGCTGCTGGTGGTGACGCTGCAGAAGCTCAAACTGAATTTGATGTAATTTTAAAATCAGCAGGTAGCGCTAAGTTAGCTGTTGTAAAATTAGTTAAAGAATTAACTGGTTTAGGATTAAAAGAAGCTAAAGGTTTAGTTGATGATGCACCAAGTGCAATCAAAGAAGGAGTTTCTAAAGACGAAGCTGAAGGCTTAAAAACTTCATTAGAAGAAGCTGGAGCAGAGGTTGAGCTTAAGTAAGCTTACTCAATAATTTTTACAAAGGTTTAGGTCTGAAGCAAGCGCTTTTCGACCTAAACCATTTGTCGTATATAGTCATTAGCTATATACAATCACATTTTTTTTAATCAAAATTTCGTCCATTGATGTTAGTAACACAAGCTGAAAGATTAAATTTCTCGTCTATTATTAATAGAACAGAATACCCAGATTTCATGGATATTCAGATTAAATCCTTCCAGGATTTTTTCCAGTTAGAAACAAAATCTGAAGAAAGAGGTGATGAAGGTTTATACAATACCTTCATGGAAAACTTTCCAATTACAGACACACGTAATCAATTCGTATTAGAATTTTTAGATTACTTTATTGATCCACCAAGATATACCATAGAAGAGTGTATTGAAAGAGGACTAACCTATAGCGTTCCGCTAAAAGCAAGGTTAAAGTTATATTGTACAGACCCTGAACATGAGGATTTCGAGACCATTGTCCAAGATGTGTACTTAGGAACTATACCTTACATGACACCTTCTGGTACGTTTTGTATCAATGGTGCAGAACGTGTAGTAGTCTCTCAATTACATAGATCTCCAGGTGTATTTTTTGGTCAATCATTCCATGCAAATGGAACCAAATTATATTCAGCTAGAGTTATTCCTTTTAAAGGATCATGGATAGAATTCGCTACAGATATTAACCAAGTGATGTATGCATACATCGATAGAAAGAAAAAGTTACCTGTAACTACTCTTTTTAGAGCTATTGGATTTGAGCGAGATAAAGATATTTTAGAGATTTTTGACTTAGCTGAAGAAGTTAAAGTGTCAAAATCTGGACTTAAAAAAGTAATCGGTCGTAAACTTGCTGCTCGTGTATTAAATACTTGGCATGAAGATTTCGTAGATGAGGATACTGGAGAAGTAGTATCTATAGAGCGTAACGAAATTGTATTAGACCGTGATACAGAATTAGATAAAGATAATATAGAAGAAATCCTTGAAATTGACGTGAAGACTATTCTTTTACACAAAGAAAGTGCACAACAAGGAGATTATGCTATTATACATAATACGCTTCAAAAAGATCCTACAAACTCAGAAAAAGAAGCAGTAGAACATATTTACCGTCAATTACGTAATGCTGAACCGCCAGATGAGGAAACAGCACGTGGTATAATTGACAAATTATTCTTTAGTGACCAACGTTACTCTCTTGGTGAAGTAGGTCGTTACAGAATGAATAAAAAATTAGGATTAGATATTGGTATGGATAAGCAAGTGCTTACCAAAGAAGATATCATTACCATAATTAAATATTTAATTGAGTTAATTAACTCTAAAGCAGAGATTGATGATATTGACCACTTATCTAACCGTCGTGTTCGTACAGTAGGTGAGCAGTTATCTTCTCAATTTGGTGTTGGTTTAGCCCGTATGGCTCGTACTATTCGTGAGCGTATGAACGTTCGTGATAACGAAGTGTTTACACCAATTGATTTAATTAATGCGAAGACCTTATCGTCTGTTATTAATTCGTTTTTTGGTACAAACCAGTTATCTCAATTTATGGATCAAACCAATCCATTAGCAGAGATTACTCACAAACGTCGTTTATCTGCATTAGGACCTGGAGGTTTATCTAGAGAAAGAGCAGGTTTCGAGGTTCGTGATGTTCACTATACACACTACGGAAGACTGTGTCCAATTGAAACACCTGAAGGACCAAACATTGGATTAATTTCTTCATTATCAGTTTACGCTAAGGTAAATTCAATGGGATTCATTGAAACGCCTTATAGAAAAGTAGAAAAAGGTGTTGTAGATATTAAAGGAGAGCCAATTTATTTAAGTGCTGAAGAAGAAGAAGATAAATTAATTGCGCAAGCAACTGTAGAAGTTGATGATAAAGGAAAAATTTTACACGACAAGGTAATTGCTCGTATGGAAGGTGATTTCCCTGTAATGGACCCTAAAGAGATTCATTATACAGATGTAGCACCAAACCAAATTTCATCGATTTCAGCATCTTTAATTCCATTCTTAGAGCATGATGATGCCAACCGTGCATTGATGGGATCAAACATGATGCGTCAAGCGGTACCATTATTACGTCCTCAAGCTCCTATTGTTGGAACTGGATTAGAGCGTCAAGTAGCTTCAGATTCTCGTGTATTAATTAATGCAGAAGGAGATGGAGTAGTACAATATGTTGATGCAAATGAGATTGTAATTAAATACGAACGTACAGAAGATGAAGCTAAAGTTAGTTTTGATAGTGATGTTAAGACCTATCCTTTAGTGAAGTTTAGAAAAACAAACCAAGGAACTTCTATCAACTTAAAACCTATTGTTAAAAAAGGAGATAAAGTAGTTAAAGGTCAAGTTTTATCAGAAGGTTATGCAACCCAAAAAGGAGAGCTAGCTTTAGGTAGAAACATGAAAGTTGCCTTTATGCCTTGGAAGGGTTATAACTTTGAGGATGCAATTGTGATTTCTGAAAAAGTTGTACGTGAAGACATATTTACTTCTATTCATATAGATGAGTACTCTTTAGATGTAAGAGATACTAAATTAGGAAACGAAGAATTGACTAACGATATTCCAAATGTTTCTGAAGAGGCAACAAAAGACCTTGATGAAAATGGAATGATTCGAATTGGTGCAGAAGTTAAACCTGGTGATATATTAATTGGTAAGATTACACCTAAAGGAGAATCTGATCCAACACCAGAAGAAAAACTTTTACGTGCTATCTTCGGAGATAAAGCTGGTGATGTTAAAGATGCATCATTAAAAGCGTCTCCTTCTTTACATGGAGTTGTAATTAACAAAAAATTATTCTCTAGAGCTGTAAAAGATAAACGTAAAAGAGCACAAGATAAAGAGGATATAGCTAAATTAGAAAATCTATATTACACTAAGTTTGACGAATTACAAGCTGTATTAGTTGAAAAGCTTTTTGCTATAGTTAACGGAAAAACATCACAAGGTATTTATAATGATTTAGGTGAAGAAGTATTACCAAAAGGTAAAAAATTCACTTTAAAAATGTTAAATGCAGTTGATGATTATACGCACTTAACAGGAGGTACTTGGACTACGGATGAGCATACTAATAAATTAGTTGCAGATTTAATTCATAATTATAAGATTAAGGAAAACGACTTACAAGGATCTTTAAGACGTGAGAAGTTTACAATATCTGTAGGAGATGAATTACCTGCAGGAATCATCAAATTAGCTAAAGTATACATTGCTAAAAAACGTAAGTTAAAAGTAGGTGATAAGATGGCAGGACGACATGGTAACAAAGGTATTGTTGCACGTATTGTTCGTCAAGAAGATATGCCTTTCTTAGAAGATGGAACTCCGGTTGATATTGTATTAAACCCATTAGGTGTACCATCTCGTATGAACATTGGACAGATTTACGAAACTGTTTTAGGATGGGCTGGACAAGATTTAGGTCGCACATTTGCTACTCCAATCTTTGATGGTGCTACCATAGATCAGATTAATGAATTAACTGATGAAGCTGGAATACCAAGATATGGTCATACGTATCTATATGATGGTGGAACTGGAGATAGATTTGATCAACCTGCAACCGTTGGAGTTATCTACATGCTTAAATTAGGGCATATGGTAGATGATAAGATGCACGCACGTTCTATTGGACCATACTCATTAATTACACAACAACCTTTAGGTGGTAAAGCACAATTTGGAGGTCAGCGTTTTGGTGAGATGGAAGTTTGGGCACTTGAGGCTTATGGAGCGTCAAGTACTTTAAGAGAAATCTTAACTGTAAAATCTGATGACGTAGTAGGTAGAGCTAAAACTTACGAAGCAATCGTTAAGGGAGAGCCAATGCCAGAACCAGGATTACCAGAATCGTTCAACGTACTTATGCACGAATTGAAAGGATTAGGATTAGACATTAGATTAGAAGAATAATTTTAAGTGAGTCAAGCAGTTTTAAATTATATTAAAACTGCTTTACAAACTGAACACTATAAGAATTATGGCAAAAAAACAAGATAAGAATACAGTACAGAGATTTAATAAAATCTCTATTGGGTTAGCATCACCAGAGTCTATTTTAGCAGAGTCTAGAGGTGAAGTGTTAAAGCCAGAAACTATCAATTATCGTACACATAAACCAGAACGTGATGGTTTATTCTGTGAGCGTATTTTTGGTCCTGTAAAGGACTATGAGTGTGCTTGTGGTAAATATAAGCGTATTCGATACAAAGGTATCGTTTGTGACCGTTGTGGAGTAGAAGTAACAGAAAAGAAAGTACGTCGTGACAGAGTTGGACACATTAATTTAGTTGTACCTGTAGCACATATTTGGTACTTCCGTTCGTTACCAAACAAAATAGGATATTTATTAGGATTACCATCTAAAAAATTAGATATGATTATTTACTACGAACGTTACGTAGTAATTCAACCAGGTAATGCTAAAAATGAAGAAGGAGAACCATTACAAAAAATGGACTTTTTAACTGAGGAAGAGTATTTAAATATATTAGAAACACTTCCACAGGATAATCAATATTTAGAAGATTCTGATCCAAATAAGTTTATCGCTAAAATGGGAGCAGAATGTCTTATAGATCTATTGTCAAGAATAGACTTAGATGCTTTATCATACGAATTACGTCATAAAGCTAATACTGAAACGTCTAAACAACGTAAAACAGAAGCTTTAAAACGTCTACAAGTTGTTGAAGCATTACGTGAGTCTAATCAAAATAGAGAAAATCGTCCAGAATGGATGATTATGAAGGTAGTGCCAATTATTCCACCAGAATTAAGACCATTAGTGCCTTTAGATGGTGGACGTTTTGCAACTTCAGATTTAAATGATTTATACCGTCGTGTAATTATCCGTAACAACCGTTTAAAGCGATTAGTGGAGATAAAAGCACCAGAGGTTATTTTACGTAATGAAAAACGTATGTTACAAGAATCTGTGGATTCATTATTTGATAATACACGTAAATCATCTGCTGTAAAAACAGACTCTAACAGACCATTAAAATCATTATCAGACTCATTAAAAGGTAAGCAAGGACGTTTCCGTCAAAACTTACTTGGTAAGCGTGTTGACTATTCTGCACGTTCTGTAATTGTTGTAGGACCAGAATTGAAGTTGTTTGAGTGTGGTTTACCAAAAAATATGGCTGCAGAACTTTATAAGCCTTTTGTAATTAGAAAATTAATTGAAAGAGGTATTGTAAAAACAGTTAAGTCTGCTAAGAAAATTATAGATAAAAGAGAACCAGTAGTTTGGGATATTTTAGAAAATGTTTTAAAAGGACATCCAGTACTTTTAAATCGTGCTCCTACATTACACAGACTTGGTATACAAGCCTTCCAACCTAAATTAATTGAAGGTAAAGCAATCCAGTTACACCCATTAGTGTGTACTGCATTTAATGCCGATTTTGATGGTGACCAGATGGCGGTTCACTTACCTTTAGGACCAGAAGCAATATTAGAAGCTCAGCTTTTAATGTTAGCCTCTCATAATATATTAAATCCAGCAAACGGATCTCCAGTAACAGTACCTTCTCAGGATATGGTACTTGGTCTATATTATATGACTAAGCACAGATTATCTACAAATGAGGTGCCTGTAAAAGGTGAAGGTTTAACTTTCTATTCTGCAGAAGAAGTAACTATTGCTTACAACGAAAAGAAAGTAGAATTAAACGCAGGAATTAAAGTTAGAACAATGGACTTTAATGAGGCTGGAGAATTAGTACCACAGATTATTGAAACAACAGTAGGACGTGTACTATTTAACGAAAAAGTTCCGGCTGCAGCAGGTTATATCAACCAAGTATTAACTAAAAAATCTTTAAGAGATATTATTGGTAATATTCTTAAAGTAACTAGTGTACCAGAAACTGCTGCTTTCTTAGATGAAATAAAAACTTTAGGATATAATTTCGCATTTAGAGGAGGGTTATCATTTAGTTTAGGAGATATTATTATTCCACCAGAAAAGCAATCCATGATTGATGCAGCAAATGCTAAGGTTGATGGTATTACTGGTAACTATAACATGGGACTTATTACTAATAACGAACGTTATAACCAAGTTATTGATATTTGGACATCTACCAATGCAGAATTGACAGAATTGTCAATGAAGCGTATTAGAGAAGACCAACAAGGATTCAACTCGGTATATATGATGCTTGATTCTGGAGCTCGTGGATCTAAAGAACAGATTCGTCAGTTAACAGGTATGCGTGGATTAATGGCAAAGCCTAAAAAATCTAATGCAGGTGGTGGAGAGATTATTGAAAACCCAATTCTTTCTAACTTTAAAGAAGGACTTTCAATTTTAGAATACTTTATCTCTACTCACGGTGCACGTAAAGGACTTGCCGATACAGCACTTAAAACTGCAGATGCTGGATACTTAACACGTCGTTTAGTAGATGTGTCTCAAGATGTTATTGTAAACAGTGAAGATTGTGGTACTTTAAGAGGTGTAGAAGTTACAGCACTTAAAAAGAATGATGAAGTTGTTGAAGATTTAGCAGAAAGAATTGTTGGTAGAGTTTCATTAAATGATGTCTACAATCCATTAACAGAAGAAGTTTTAGTAGAAGCTGGGCAATTAATTAATGAAGAAGTTGCTGCAAGAATTCAAAATTCACCAGTAGAAGCTGTAGAAGTACGTTCGCCATTATCATGTGAAGCTAAAAAAGGTATTTGTGCACAATGTTACGGACGTAACTTAGCCACTAATAAAATGGTACAACGTGGTGAAGCAGTTGGTGTAGTAGCAGCGCAATCTATTGGAGAGCCTGGTACACAGTTAACACTTCGTACATTCCACGTAGGAGGTATTGCAGGTAACATTTCTGAAGAAAATAAATTAGCTGTTAAATTTGATGGGATTGCCGAAATTGAAGACTTAAAAACTGTAAAAGGTACTGATAACGATGGTAAAACAGTAGATGTTGTGATTTCTCGTACATCAGAACTTAAATTAGTAGATAAGAAAACAGGCATCACTTTAAGTACAAATAACATTCCTTATGGTTCTCATATTTTTGTTAAAAATGGAGACGAATTAAAAGCAGGAGATGTAGTTTGTTCTTGGGATCCATATAACGGTGTAATTATTTCAGAATTTGCTGGAAAAGTAAGATATGAAAATATTGAACAAGGTGTTACTTATCAAGTAGAGATTGATGAGCAAACAGGTTTCCAAGAAAAAGTAATTTCTGAATCAAGAAACAAAAAATTAATACCAACACTTATTGTTGAAGATGCTAAAGGAGAAGCAATTCGTTCTTACAACTTACCAGTAGGTGCACACATCATGATTGACGACGGAGAGAAAATTAAGGTTGGAAAAATCTTAGTTAAGATTCCTCGTAAATCTGCAAAAGCAGGTGATATTACAGGAGGTTTACCACGTGTAACAGAGCTTTTTGAAGCGCGTAACCCTTCTAACCCAGCAGTTGTTAGTGCAATTGATGGTGTGGTGTCATTTGGTAAAATTAAAAGAGGTAATCGTGAGATTATTGTAGAATCTAAATTAGGTGAAGTTAAAAAGTATTTAGTAAAGTTATCTAACCAGATTTTGGTACAAGAAAATGACTTTATTAAAGCTGGTATGCCTTTATCTGATGGATCAGTAACTCCAAACGATATCTTAAATATTAAAGGACCATCTGCAGTACAGCAATATTTAGTAAACGAAGTACAAGAAGTATATCGTTTACAGGGTGTGAAAATTAATGATAAGCACTTTGAGGTTGTTGTAAGACAAATGATGCGTAAGGTAAGAATTATTGATTCTGGAGATACAATCTTCTTAGAAGATCAATTGGTTCATAAATCTGATTTTATTGAAGAAAATGATGAAATTTTCGGAATGAAAGTAGTTGAAGATGCTGGAGATTCTACTAACTTAAAAGAGGGACAGATTATTTCTGCTTTCCAATTAAGAGATGAAAATTCAATCTTACGTCGTGAAGATAAAAAACTTGTAGTAGCAAGAGACGCGCAGCCAGCAACAGCAACGCCAATCTTACAAGGTATTACAAGAGCTTCTTTACAAACTAAATCGTTTATATCTGCAGCGTCTTTCCAAGAAACTACAAAGGTATTAAACGAAGCAGCAGTAGCTGGTAAAGTAGATACATTAGAAGGTCTTAAAGAAAATGTTATAGTAGGACACCGTATTCCAGCAGGAACAGGAATGCGTGCTTACGAAAGCATCATAGTAGGATCTAAAGAAGAGTTTGATCAAATGATGAAAGCTAAACAAGAAGTAAATTATAACTAATTGTATAGTCAATATCATACATTAAATTCTTATTAAATAATTTAAAGAATCCTGCGTTTATGCAGGATTCTTTGTTTAAAACAAATTAAACATGGCAGATAATAAAGATAATAAACCAAAACAAGGACAAATAAATATTGAATTAGACGAAAAAGTTGCTGAAGGAACCTATTCTAATTTAGCAATAATCAATCATTCTGTTTCAGAGTTTGTAGTAGATTTTGTTAGTATAATGCCTGGTACACCAAAAAGTAAAGTTAAGTCTAGAATTATTTTGACGCCTCAACATGCAAAACGATTGTTAAAAGCTTTAGGCGAAAATGTAAAACGATTTGAAAAAGCCCATGGTGAAATCAAAGATTATGAGCAACCTCCAATTCCTTTGAATTTTGGACCTACAGGTCAAGCCTAATTATTTAAAAACAATATAAAATTTATTATTTAGTAGGTGCTCAAAATATTTTTTTTGAACAGCCTCCAATTCCTTTGAATTTTGGACCAACAGGTCAAGCCAAATTACTTAAAAACAATATAAAATTTATTATTTAGTAGGTGCTCAAAATATTTTTTGAGCAAGATCCTATTTTCTTAAATTTTAGTCCAAAGTTTAGAGTTAAAAAAATGCCTTTTTACAAATTTGTAAAAAGGCATTTTTTGTAAACAGATAAGTTATAATCAAAAGTTATAACACATTTATATGTTTATAATTAAAATTTATGTAATAGTAAATTTCAACTTTGTTTAATGGTTAAAAAACGAATTATAATTTATAAGCAATATGTTTCTTCGTGTTAAAACATAAAACACTCTTAAATCGCTTTAAAATAAGTTTTGGTTTAATCAAACTCAGAAACGTAGTGAAATTTAATACTTGGGTATTTTTGTTCTGTCATTTGTAAAGAAAAAGCAGAATCGGCTAAAAATACTAATTGCCCTCTTTTGTCTTTTGCTAAAAAGCGTTGTTTTACTCTTAAAAATTCTTTGAACTCCTCATTTTTTTTATCTTCAGGATCAACCCAACATGCTTTGTATACATTTAAATTTTCATAAGTACATTTTGCACCATATTCATGCTCTAATCTATACTGTATAACTTCATATTGTAGTGCACCAACTGTACCAATAACCTTTCTTCCATTTAATTCTAAAGTAAATAATTGGGCTACTCCCTCATCCATTAGTTGATCAATACCTTTAAATAATTGTTTAGATTTTAATGGATCTGCATTATTAATATATCTAAAATGCTCAGGAGAAAAACTTGGGATACCTTTATAGTTAAGTACTTCTCCCTCTGTTAGTGTATCACCAATTTTAAAAGTTCCAGTATCTTGTAAACCAACAATATCACCAGGATAAGAAACATCTACAATTTCTTTTTTTTCAGCAAAAAAAGCATTTGGACTTGAAAATTTCACTTTTTTATTATGTCTAACATGTAAATAGGGTGTGTTACGTTTAAACTGACCAGAAACAATTTTAACAAAAGCTAATCTGTTTCTATGGTTAGGATCCATATTTGCATGAATTTTAAATACAAAACCAGAAAAGTTATCTTCATCTGGTTTTACCAAACGTTCTTCACTTTGTTTAGCTCTGGGTTTAGGAGCTATTTCTACAAAACAATCTAATAATTCTCTAACACCAAAACTATTTAAAGCAGAACCAAAAAATACAGGTTGTAATTCACCTTTCAAATAATCTTCATGATTAAAACTTGGATAAATACCATCAACTAATTCTAACTCTTCACGAAGAGTTTCTGCAGCATTATCACCAACTAACTTATTTAATTCATCCGAATTTAAATCGTTAATTTCAATAGTTTCCTCAATGTTTTTTCTGCTATCACCACTAAATAAATTAATGTTTTTCTCCCAAATATTATATATTCCTTTAAAATCATAACCCATACCAATTGGGAAACTTAAAGGGGTAACTGTTAATTTAAGTTTCTGTTCTATTTCATCTAATAATTCAAATGCATCTTTACCTTCTCTGTCCATTTTATTTATAAACACAATCATAGGTATATTACGCATACGACAGACTTCTACTAATTTTTCTGTTTGTTCCTCTACACCTTTTGCAACATCTATTACAACAATAACACTATCTACAGCAGTTAAAGTTCTAAAAGTGTCTTCTGCAAAATCCTTGTGTCCTGGTGTGTCTAAAATATTTATTTTAATACCATTATACTCAAAAGCTAATACAGAGGTAGCAACAGAAATACCACGTTGACGCTCAATCTCCATAAAGTCACTTGTAGCCCCTTTTTTTATTTTATTACTTTTTACAGCACCTGCTTCAGTAATGGCACCACCAAATAATAATAATTTTTCTGTTAGTGTCGTTTTACCAGCATCTGGGTGTGAAATAATCCCAAACGTTCTTCTTCTTTTTATTTCTTCTAAAAAATTCATTTTAACAATTTGTGCAAATATAAACTTATGGGTACTAATCTTTAAATAAAACCAACTGTAATTTAAAATCGTAAGTAATTCTAATTCAAAGTATTTAATTTTTTTTAACGAATTTTCTTTCAAATAGTTGGTTAATTGCAGATAATCGAATATATTCGTATTTAAACTAATTTATATATTAAGATTTGAATGATTTAATATTAAATTATGTTAATTAAAGAAATTAATATTCAACGTTTAAATTGGTATTTCAACGAAAAATTTATCATTTTAATGTTGAGCTTTATCAAACATCAAAAGTATATTTAAATTCGTGTTGTGGTTTAAACCACAAGAAACTATTATATTTACTAAAAAAATTGATTATAAAATAATTTTACCTATAAATAATATGAAAATCTCTACTCGATTCTCGAATTCATTAAATTTTTTATTTAAAGTATTTTTCCTTTTATTTTTAACAACTTTTGTTTCTAATTCAGCTACAGCTCAAGAAACTCTAGATTTTAGAAATCCTACAATTGTAAATGGAGGAACTAATTTAGCGGTTGGAACTCAATATAGATTCCAAAATGTAACTACTACAGGAGGAGGTATTAATGTAGATGCACTAGTAACTATTACTGCTTCCCAAGCAGCATCTTTAACTCAATTTGATGATTTAGCCGATCATTTAGGTAATGGTCTGTCAAGTTTTGATCCTATAGTTCAAATTGATGGGGCAACTATAGTAAATGGGTCCTCAGATGGTGGATATGTAGAGTTTTTATTTGAATTTGTTCTAAATTCTGACAACACTCAACCAATCATTATAGAATTGGACGCATATTCAATGGATGTTGATGGTAACAATGGAGATATGAGAGAGTATGTTATCATAAGTGACTTTGGTGGATATACAATTAACAATCCATCTCAATTAAATTACATACCATCTGGTAGATTTGAATCTTCAACAGACTTAGTGAATCCGGGTATCAATGCAAATTCTGAATTTCTCGCTAAAACTGAATATTCTGCTGTATCTACATTTAGATACAGAGCGGGTGTTCTAAGAGATTTAGGAATAGCAACAACGCCAAGACAATTTGCACTTGCGTTTGAACCTATTTCATTTACAAACCCAAATTCAGTATTAATAATTGAAGCTAGTAATGATTCAGGTTCAGTTGTAGAAGGGGTTGGAGGTGTTGCTATTTCAAATGTATTATCAAATGATAGCTTAGGAGGAAACACGCCAACTACCACTGATGTAACTATTTCTCAAATTAGTACTAATAATGCAGGTGTTACTCTAAATACTTCAACCGGTGAAGTAAATGTTACTCCAGGAACACCCTCGGGTTCATATGTTATTGAATATCAAATATGTGAAACAGCTAGTCCTAGTAATTGTTCTACCGCATTTGCAAATGTAACTGTATTACCTGACAATGATGGTGATGGAATTGATGATGATACAGATTTAGATGATGATAATGACGGTATTTTAGATACAAATGAAGGATTATGTACTCCTGCTCAATCAGGAGTTTGGTCTATTTCAGGGACTACAGCTTCTTATGATTTTGGTAATGGTGTAATTGCCCAGGTTTCAACAACTAATGCTGCTGGTTTTACTTCAGGTAATTTTAACAATCAAAGCTTTTGGTCGGAAAATTTAGCTAATGATTCTTCGTTACAAAACTCATATACTTGGGGAAGTACACTAACAGTTAATTTTGAAGATTCCTTAGGTAATCCTGTTGCTGTTACAAACCCAATAGTTCATTTAGATAGATTAGGTGGTACTGACGGTGCCACAACTCAAAATGGAGCAATTGTAACTTTACAAGGAGGATTAACATGGACAGAAGTGTCAACAACTAGCACTGATGATTTTTATGTTACAGGAAATACAGCTTCAGATAGTGGTATTAATACTTCAGCAAATCCAGGTCATACTTCAGAAAGTACCCAGCAAGATGCAGATGGTACAGCTGCAGGTTCTCTTCAAATTAATGGAGAAATTTCCACTTTTACAGTCGAATTTGTTCAAGGAGGTTTATTTGGTACAGGTGGAGACGGTATTGAATTAATTTTGTCTTCATGTGAAAGTTTAGATTCAGATAATGATAATATTCCTGATTATTTAGATACAGATTCAGATAATGATGGCTGTTTTGATGCTCTAGAGGGTGATGCTGGAATTACAATATCACAAGTTGATGGATCTACTGGCCAGATAACCGGTGGAGTAGATGCTAATGGTGTACCTAATTTGGTTAGTGGTGGACAAGCTGATGTTAGCTCAACTGATAATACTACAATTGGTTCAGAATGTCAAATCGATGCAGTGGATGATGATTTTAGTTCAAGTCCAATCAATGGATTTGCTGGAGGCTCAACCGCAACCGTATTAGGTAATGATACTTTAAACGGAGTAGCAGTTGTACCAGCAGATATTACTTTAACACCAGGAACAGCGCCAAGTCCTGCATCCGGAAGCATTACGATGAATGCAGATGGAACGATCACGGTAGCAGCAGGAACCACAGCAGGAACATACACTTATGATTATACTATTTGTGAGAATTTAAATCCAACCAATTGTGATACCGC
>NZ_QLLO01000005.1 GCF_003259525.1 Olleya aquimaris | reverse complement strand
AACGGACAAGACCCAAGTATATTCACGGTAACCTACCACGAAACACAAGGCGAAGCAGACACTGCAACCAATGCATTAAGCAGTCCGTATACCAATACCAGTAACCCACAAACCATTTATGTAAATATTACCAATACAGTAACGGGTTGTGATACAACTACCAGCTTTAACATAGAAGTTCAGGAAGCTGCACAAGCCAATCCAGATATGGTACCAATTGTATATGAGATTTGTGATGACAATATGGAAACTGATGGCGATACGACCAACGATAGTGCTCAGTTTGATTTATTAACTCAAAACCCAGACGTACTAGACGGACAGGATCCAGCCAACTATATTGTTAGCTATTATGCAACACAAGCAGATGCAGATGCAGGTACCAATCCAATACCATTCTTGTATGAAAACACCACCAACCCACAAGTCATTTATGTCCGTGTGGATAACGACACGATGGTAGATGATGGTACAGGAATCATGGTAGACAGTTCTATCTGTTATGAAACCGCAGAGCTAACCTTACAAGTCAATCCATTACCAGAGTTTGATATAGACGACAGCTATTTACTATGTATTAATACTAACGGAACAGAAGTGGTTAATCCACCAGTAATTGACACAGGGTTAAACAGTACAGACTATACCTTTGAGTGGTTGTTAGAAGGTGTTACCCTTTCAGGAGAAACCGGAAGCAGTTTAATACCAACACAAGGCGGAAACTATACCGTAATTGTTACAGATGTAACTACAAGTAGTCAGACCATGTGTCAAAACTCAGACAGCACAGTAGTAGAAGAAAGCGAGCCACCAGTGGTAGACGCGGACGTTACTACCGAAGCCTTTGCAGACGTCCACAACATTTTAGTTACAGCAACCGGAAGCGGAGTCTCAGCTTACGAGTTTAGTTTAGATGATGGCGTATGGGAGTTAGGTGTATTAAATACAGACGGAAGCTATACTTATACCTTTACAGACGTAGCAGGAGGCGATCATATAATAACGGTAAGAGACATCAATGGATGTGGAGAAACCAGCATAGCAGTAACCGTAATGGACTACCCACACTTTTTTACACCAAACGATGATGGGTTTAATGACACATGGAACATCTACGGAATCCAGAACCAGCCAGATGCAGTTATTTATATCTTTGACCGTTATGGTAAGTTATTAAAGCAGTTAAGTCCAACCAGTCCAGGATGGGATGGAACCTTTAATGGTAACCCAATGCCAACTAGTGACTATTGGTTTACAGTAGAGTATAAAGAACCAAGCGACTTAACACAACAAAAGCAATTTAAAGCCCACTTTACCTTAAAACGATAAGTTAGAGCAGTTAAAATAATTAAACAAAAAAAAGCCTGAACGACACGTTTAGGCTTTTTTTAATGTAATAAAGAAGTATAGTTATTTTACTTCAAAAGTTAGTTTTAAGTTTACTCTAAACTCAGTGACTTCATCATTTTTAACAATAGCACTTTGTTCTTTGACATACACAGAGCGGATGTTGTTTACACTTTTAGAAGCTTGTTTTACTGCTTTTTTTGTCGCGTCTTCCCAACTTTTATCCGAATTGGATAAGACTTCAATTACTTTTAATACTGCCATAATAGTGGTTTTAAATTATTGTTTCTTCTTAAAATTACGAATATTAAAGTAAAAGCTAAGGATTAGAAACTTTAAATGTGTAAGAAAAATAGTTAAAGTGTCACTTTTAAAAGTTTAAACTATCCATTTATTGCTACTACAGAATTTACTTTACCTGCTAGCATTTCTTTTAACATGTTTTCAATACCGTTTTTTAAAGTAAAAGTAGAGGACGGACAACCACTACATGCACCTTGTAAAATTACTTTCACGGTTTTAGTAGTTTCATCGTAAGATTCAAATTGGATATTTCCACCATCACTAGCAACTGCAGGTTTAACGTATTCTTCTAAGATATTTACTATTTGTTTTGAAGTGTCATCTAGTGTTTCAAAATGTGCTTCTACTTTTTCTATTGACTTCTCAACAACCTCTGGTGCATTTGGAGAAACAATCTCTTTACCATCTTCAATATAAGATCTAATAAATTCTCTTAACTCTAATGAAATATCATCCCATTCTGCAATATCATATTTTGTAATAGAGACATAGTTTTCGTCAAAAAAGATACTTTTTACGAATGGAAAATGAAATAAAGCTGTCGCCATAGGTGAAGGTTTTGCTGTTTCAATTGAGGTAAACTCATAAGAAGCTGTAACTAGTTTTTTGTTGGCTACAAATTTTAAAACAGCAGGATTTGGCGTGCTTTCCGTGTAAACGGTAACTGCAATTTTTTTGTGTTCGGCTGTGTCATTTACAACTGTACCACCTTCGTTTAAGTAAGATTCTATCTGTTCAGCTACTTCAGATTTAACATCATTCCATTCAACAATATTAAAACGTTCAATAGCAATAAAGTTACTTGAGATATACACCTTTTTCACAAAAGGTAAATAAAACAATTGTTGAGCTAATGGTGAATCTTTAGCATCATCAATATTATTAAATTCAAAGCTCTGATGCTGAGTAATAAATTGATTAAGTTCAAATTTAATTATGGTTGGGTTTGAGGTTTCTTGAATTGAAACTTTAAAATTATTCATCTCACTATTTTTTTGCAAAAATACTAAAGAAAAGTATAGATATCTATTATATTTGAGCTTTATAAAAACTTCAATATTTAATTATTTTAGTTTTTCTGATAAAACATTTTTATCTTGAAAGCTTTAACTTTTAGGATTGAATTTATAAGTTGTAAATTTATATATTTGAAACTTGGTTATAATTTTTAATTAAAAAAAGAGTTATTAACCTGACAGCCTAGCTGTTTTTGACCAGTCTACCTCGAAATAAGAGATTATGAGATTAAAGAACATATTTTTAATAACAATTGTAGCCTTATTTAGTGCTCAATTTTCTACAGCCCAAGAAGGATTACCTATTTATTCAGATTACCTATCAGATAATTTATACTTGATACATCCCTCTATGGCTGGTGCAGCAAATTGTGCAAAGCTTAGGATTACAGGTAGACAACAATGGTTTGGAGATGATAATGCACCAAAATTAATAACTGCTAGTATTAATGGTAGAGTTGGAGACTCTCAATCTGGTATAGGAGCAATTGTCTACAGCGACAAAAATGGATACCACTCTCAAACAGGAGCTTATTTTACTTACGGATACCACTTAATGTTTTCTAGAAGTGAAACAGATTTAAATCAATTATCATTTGGTTTAAGTGCTGGTGCTATACAATACAAATTAGACGAGACTAGTTTTTTAGCTGATGGTTTTGACCCAATTATAGCTGGGATTGAACAATCTGCTACAAATTTTAATGTAGACTTAGGGTTTTCATATTTTTTATACAATTTTTATGCTCATGCAACTGTAAAAAATTTACTTAAAAATGATGGTATAAACTTTAACGAACAAGGTTTAAGTTATGATAATTTAAGAACTTACTTATTATCTGTAGGTAATACTTTTAGTAAGTATGGAAGTGATTGGAGCTTTGAACCATCTGCAATGTTTATGTACAGAGATGCTACAGAAGAAGCTTCTTTTGACATTAACTTAAAAGCTTACAAAACAGTTGATTTTGGTAAAATCTGGGGAGGGTTATCTTACAGACGATCTTTAGATGGAGCGGAGTTTGTTGATGGATCTGGTGTAAGTAGTCAAAAATTACAATACATTACACCTATATTGGGTGTTGAAGTTAATAATTTTGTGTTTGCGTATACGTACAGTTACCAAGCAAATTCTGTGGTATTTAACAATGGTGGATTCCATCAATTAACCTTAGGATATAACTTTAATTGTGGTAAAGCTAGATATAGCTGTAACTGTCCAGCAGTAAACTAATCATAAAATAAATTCATAAAAAAAGCCTCGCAATTTGCGAGGCTTTTTTTATGGATATAACTTTTTTCTTAATTATCAGTCTTTAACTCTTTGACATCAATACTTCCATCTGGAGAAATGACATAGTATTTGTGCTTAATTTCTGTTTTAACTTCAGGTTTTACTTCTTGCTCTTTTGGCTTTGGTGTAAAGTGTAATTTTATTTCCATTCCTATTTGTACCACAGGTTCTAATATGGATGGATTAACGACTATATCATAATTTTCATAAGATAAAGGTTGGTAATAATAAGAGGTTTGTTTTTTAGCTTCGGTAACTCCTTTGTCTTGTTTTAAAGCCTGAAATGAGATACTATTATAGGCTTGATAGTTTTGATAAAAATCTTTTGGGAAATAACAATATTTCTGATCAGCCATTATAGCATTATAATCTTTAAGGTTAAAGCCTAAAATATTATAATACTCTTTTTTTTCTGCTATAAGCGCTAATAATTTAGTTTGTAAATTTTTATAGACCTCTGCAATGTTTTCAATAAAATAATCCACTTTTACCAGGTTATAAATTTCATTTTTAGCACATGCAGTTAATATGTTTTCAAACTGTTGTGTTTTGGTAAATTGGATGTGGATATTCTGTTGTAATTCAAAACCCTTTGGGACTTCAGTGTAGGTTTTACTAAATAGCTTTTTAGTGACTTCTACTTCATAAACTGGTACAAACGAAATCACATCAATAACAATATCTTTTTCTAAAATTCCGTACTGTGCTAATTCTTTTTTAATTGCATTTATACGATTATTCATTAATAGATTGGTAGAATCTGCAGTTTTACCAATTTGCGAGACATTAAAAATAGCAGTGTAAGAACTAGCTCTTACATTTTGCAATGCTCTAACATCTATAATAATGGTGCTACTTGGAGTTAAATTAGGAGTCGCATGTTTAGGAGAATGTCCATAAACTATTGCATTTCCAGTAGCAATATTTTGCCTAGAAATGCCTTCATTATAATTACCTTTATGTTGTGCTTGAACACTAAAAGTGAGTAAAAAAAATAGATAAGCGAATGTTGTGTGTTTCATGTTTTTTAAATTTTGTTTTGGTAAACCTAGAAGCATCTTATTTAAAACAAAACTCAAAATGAGGGAACTATTTATATAAATGAGTGTGGTTGTATTGTAAATGAGTAAAGCCCACTATTTGCTTTTATTTTAATGCTTAAATAAGAAAATCTCATTTTATTTAATGATTTAAAGTGCGTAAGTTTATGTTTTAGAATTTTATAAATGAAACACCTACAGTTACTATTTACACTTTTTATATGTCTTTTTGTGCAACAATCATTGTACGCACAAGAACAGTTAAATGATTCAAAAAGTGAAACATTTACCGTTAAAGGATTGGTGAGAGAAAGTGATAATAACGACCCAATTTCAGATGTTAATATACAAGTAAATGGTGGCTCTTATACTAGTACCAATATTGGTGGAGAGTTTAGAATTGATGTTAGAATAGGTGACGAGATTATGATAAGTCACAAAGATTTTGAAACTATTTATTATAAAGTAAAATCTGATGAGGATATAAGAGTAGAAGTAGAGCCTCTTGTAGATAGATCTTACATTTATAAAAATAAAGCCAAAGAAAACAGCTTTGAAAGTGCTATAGATTCTGCTTTGTTCTACAAGAAAATTTCTGCTGAAAAAAGTATTCAATTTATAACAGAAAGTATACCTAAAAGCACCTCTGTTAAACAAAATGCAGAAGCTTTTGAAGTGTTAGCAGATGTCTATATGCATTGGAAACAGTATGATTTAGCAGTTACCAATTACAGAATAAGTCTAAACAATGTAAAGTCTAACGATGTTAATTTAAAATTAGCAAAAGCCTATTATAATAATAAAAATTATCAAGAAAGTTTAGCAATTTACAACAGTTTAAAATCAGAAAGTTTATCTAACTGGCAAAATGTATTGAGACAAGAAGGGTTGGGTGATGTGTACGTTAAAACCAACCAAAATAAAAAAGCAACAACCGCTTACAAAGAAGGATTAAAAGTTGCAACAGTAAATAATATTCAGTCAAAAATAACAGATTTAAACTCTAAATTAGGTGAGGTTTATAATGAAGAAGGAGAAAAAGAAATGGCTGAAGACTTACTGGAAAACTCAGTAGTTTTAGCTGCTAAAGAAAATAAAACTAGAGAGGTCGAGCAGAAGGTGAAATTTGCGGATTTTCAGAATGTAAACCGCTCGTATGATGCAGAAATACAAACCAGAAAAGAGATTATTAAAGATATTGATGCTATAGAAAAAGATTCTATTATTGATAACGAAAGTGCTATAACCAAACAAAAACAAAACTATAAAATTGGTAATGCATATTATCTTCAAAAAGATTATGAGGAAGCCATTCCTTATTTAGAAAAAAGTATTGCTGAAGCAGATAAACGTGAAGATTTAATAGTCAAAAAAGATGCTACTAAAAAAATATCTGATGTGTATTTGGAAGCAGGAAATATTGATAAAGCACGTTTGGCTTTTGAAGAATACACCAAAACAGTAGATGAGTTATATAATAAAAAGGAACAAGAAATAGCACAAGCAGCCAGGTTTAACAAGCGTATTGCAGAAAAGCAAAACAGAATAAACTCTTTAGAAACAGACAGAAAGTTAACCTTGAGTCAAGTCGAATTGTCTGACGAGAAAAACAAACGCCAACAACTGATTATCTATTCTTTAATTGGAGGCTTATTGCTATTAGCATTAACCGCCCACTTAATGTATAAATACATCAAACAGCAAAAGTTAGCAAATAATTTATTGGCTTTAAAATCTTTACGTAGTCAAATGAATCCGCATTTTATTTTCAATGCATTAAACTCTGTAAACAGTTTTATAGCTACTAATGACGAGCGAACAGCTAACAAATATCTATCAGATTTTTCAAAGCTTATGCGAGCAGTTTTAGAAAACTCTGAAGAAGATTTTATTCCCTTAGAGAAAGAGATAGAATTAATAGAATTATATACCAAATTAGAGCATTTTAGATTTAAAGATAAGTTTGATTATACCATTGAGGTTGATAATACTATAGATGTAGACGCCTATAAAATACCACCAATGTTACTGCAGCCTTATATAGAAAATGCAGTGTGGCATGGGTTGCGTTACAAAGAAGAAAAAGGATTGTTAGCTATTTCAATCTCCAAAAAGCGTATTGGCGAAATTGAAATTACAATTGCAGATAACGGAATAGGACGAAAAAAATCAAAAAGTTTAAAGACCGAAAATCAACAAAAACACAACTCTAAAGGGTTAGGAAACATTAAAAAACGGGTGTCTATTTTAAATGAAATGTATAAAGATAAAGTAGATGTCTTTATTGATGATAACGGAAACCAAGGTGATGTTGGGACCAAGGTTGTGGTGACTTTGAAAAAGGATTAAAAAATAAATTTGTCATGCTGAGCGCAGTCGAAGCATATCTATAAAAAGTATATTAACAATTACATTCCTAATTTACATAGGAAAAGATTATGAAACTAAACGCAATATTAGTAGAAGACGAAGAAAACAGCAGATTAATTTTAAAAAATTATCTTGCTAAATACTGTCCTAATGTCAATATTTTAGGAGAAGCTTCAAATATTAACGAAGGATTAGAGCTGATTAGAAACTTAGATTTAGACCTTGTATTTCTGGATGTAGAGATGCCTTATGGCAATGCATTTGATTTGTTAGACAAAGTAGGTGATCGCGATTTTGAAACCGTATTTGTAACTGCTTATAATAACTATGCGATGGATGCGCTTAATGCGCACGCTTCTTATTATTTAATGAAGCCAATAGACATTGACGAGCTCATAAAAGCTGTAGATTACGTCATGGAAATTAAAACTAAAGAAGACGCGTTACAGGACCAAGTACTCATTCCAAAAACCAATAATGTAGAAGGTAAAATAACCATTCCGCAACAAGACGGTTTTGAGGTTTTAAATACCAAAGACATACTGTATTGCAAAGCAGACGATAACTATACAGAGATTTATTTAAACAATAGTAAGAAAAAGCTAGTCAGTAAAACCCTTAAATATTTTGAAGATGCCTTAACACCTTCTGGATTTGCACGAGTACATAAAAGTTATTTAGTAAACGTGGGTGAAGTTGTTAAATACATTAAAGGAAAAGGTGGAAGTGTAATACTAAGTAATGGTAAAGAAATTATGGTGTCAGCTTCCAAAAAATCAGATTTACTATCTTATTTTAACTAAAATTCCTGCGTAAATCAGGAATCTTACTATTAATAAGCAAAGCGAGTAGTTATAATACAAAGTAATTAAAATCGTAATTCATAATTCATAATTCAAACCATGCCTATCATAAAACCCGTAAACGGTAAATCACCACAAATTTCAGAAGATTGTTATATAGCAGAAAACGCTACTATTGTTGGCGATGTCCAAGTAGGTAAACAATGTAGTATTTGGTTTAATGCAGTTTTACGTGGTGACGTACACTATATTAAATTAGGAAATAAAGTTAATGTCCAAGATGGCGCAATAGTCCATTGCACTTACCAAAAATACCCAACTAATATTGGTAACAACGTGTCTATTGGTCATAATGCCATAGTCCATGGTTGTACAATACATGATAATGTTTTGATAGGTATGGGAAGCATCGTTATGGATAATTGTGTAGTAGAAAGTAATAGCATAGTAGCAGCAGGAGCAGTAGTAACACAAAATACTATTGTAGAATCCGGAAGCATTTACGCAGGTGTCCCAGCTAAAAAAGTGAAAGACATTAGTAAAGAATTAATCCATGGAGAAATTAACCGTATAGCTGAAAACTACGTTAAGTACTCTAGCTGGTTTAAAGAATAAAAAGTATTATTTACGGTAATTTATAGGTCTGTCTTCGTAAAAGTTATCAAAAGTTTTATCGGTTTCATAATGGTCTTTAAGCACTTTGTAAACCATGACACCAACTAAAACTTGTCCTAAAACAGTTAAATAAAATACCCAATTAAATGGCATATCCAAAGCGACCATAATGGTAATGGTAACTAAAAGTAGTGTTGTAATAGCTACCCAAAACATAACTGGAATTTTCATAGTAAATTTTTATTCAATTTACTTATTATCAGTGGTTTACAGCGTTAATAAAATTATAAAATATTAATTTTAACTACTAATCCTTCATTACCTCTAATGTTACAAACTGTATCATCTTCAAAAATTAGATACTGACCTTTTATTCCTTTTAAAATACCTATATAATGTTGTGCTTTTTCAAAGTTCAACGATTTAGGTTTTTTGGGATATTGTAAAACTGGAAACTGGATATTGGTTTCTTGGTTATCCTCAATAAAATACGGTTTAGCTTCATCTGGAATGTATTGTTTTAATTTATCACGCCATTCAACTAAATTTTCATCAACAATATCATTTTTTAACATGGTGCGCCAATTGGTTTTATCACCAACGTAATCTTTTAAAGCAACCTCTGTTATTCCTGCTAAATAACGGTTAGGGACTTCTACAATTTCTATAGCTTCATGTGCACCTTGATCTATCCATCGTGTAGGAACTTGACTTTTTCTAGTAACACCTACTTTAATATTGCTAGAATTGGCAAGATATACAATGTGTGGTTGTAGCTGTACTTGTTTTTCGTAGGCTAAATCTCTGTCTTCCACATCTAAATGTGCTTGACTTAATTCAGGTTTCATAATCCAATCTGCAGCTTGCGGAATGTCAAAAAAACAGCTTCTGCAAAATCCTTGACGATAAATAGGTTTGTCCAAATGACAGTTTAAACATTCATGACCTACAAAAGTAAACTCTAATGTTTTGTCTAATAATTGATTAAGATTTATAAAATCATTTTTAAAGACTAGATAATAAGAAATAGGCTCTAAAAATTCGGTTTGCATTTTTGTTAAAACACCTTGGTAGGTCATAAAAAAAAGTATTATTTTTAAAACTTAAAGATACAAATAACTATGCCAATTCCTCTTGTTAATTCTATTGCCTCTTGGTTTTTAAAGAAGCGATTTCATCAAATTGAGCTGTTTTTAAAGTACCCAAACGAGGTACAGCAGGAGTTGTTATTTAGCTTAATAGATATAGCAAAAGATACCGAAATAGGCAAAAAACATGAGTTTTCTTCAATAAAAAGCTATGCAACATTTGCAGAGCGTGTACCAATTACAACCTATGAAGATTGTCAAGCAAATATAGAACGAAGCAGAAAAGGCGAAAACAATATTTTTTGGCCCAAACCTATTAAATGGTTTGCAAAATCTAGCGGAACAACTAGTGCAAAAAGTAAATTTATTCCAGTAAGCATTGATAGTTTAGAAGATTGCCACTACGCAGCAAGTAAAGACTTATTGTGTATGTACTTAAATAATAATCAAGACTCACAGCTATTTACAGGTAAAAGTTTACGTCTTGGAGGAAGTAAAGAATTGTACAAAGAAAACGGAACCGTTTTTGGAGATTTAAGTGCCATTTTAATAGATAATATGCCATTTTGGGCAGAATTTAGTAGTACACCAAGTAGCAAAGTGTCTTTAATGAGCGAGTGGGAAACTAAAATGGCTGCAATTGTTAACGAGACCATAAATGAAAACGTTACCAGTCTTGCAGGTGTACCAAGTTGGATGTTGGTATTACTAAATAATATTTTAGATAAAACCGAAAAAACTAATTTGTTTGAGGTTTGGCCTAACTTAGAAGTCTATTTTCATGGAGGCGTAAGTTTTAATCCTTACATAGAGCAATACCGAAATATATTACCAAAAAAAGATTTTAAATACTACGAAACTTATAATGCATCCGAAGGGTTTTTTGCCATTCAGGATCAAAATTATTCTGGTGACTTATTGTTAATGTTAGACTATGGTATTTTTTATGAGTTTATCCCAATGGATACTTACGGATCTAAAGACCAAAAAATTATTCCACTTAGCGAAGTAGAACTTAATAAAAATTATGCAGTAGTCATTACGACTAATGCTGGATTATGGCGTTACAAAATAGGTGATACTGTAAGATTTGTATCGATTAGTCCATACAGAATTAAAGTGTCTGGTCGTACAAAACACCATATAAATGTTTTTGGTGAAGAATTAATTATTGAAAATGCTGAAGATGCATTAAAAAAGGTTTGTAAAAAAACAAAATCAGAAATTGTAGATTACACAGCAGCTCCAATATTTATGGAGGGTAAAGAAAAAGGTGCTCATGAATGGTTAATAGAATTTAAAACTCCACCAAAAGATTTAAATTATTTTAACGAGTTATTTGATAATGCGTTAAAGAGTTTAAATTCAGATTATGAAGCTAAGCGTTATAATAATATGACACTAAATAAGCCTAAAATTAATGTGGCAAGAGAGCAATTGTTTTATGACTGGTTGAAACAAAACAACAAATTAGGAGGACAACATAAAGTGCCTAGATTATCTAATACTAGACAATATTTAGACGATTTATTAGCTTTAAATAAATAACGGGATTACCGTTCGTCGAGTTTTTTTATTCAATTTGAAAGATTATTATCGTTTAAACGTAAATTCAATAGTTTAAATTAAAACAGCCTTTTTAGGTAAAATTAAATATTCAATACAAAGGGGTTTTTCTTAAAAAATATTTAATGCAATCCTGCATATTGTTATGATTGTTGAAAAATAACAGGCAAAACATTGATTTTTTCTAGTTTTCGACAAAATGCATTTCTCATATCGATTATTATGGCAATTCATCTAATTCTTATGCTGTAAACCCGTCATTCCTATATATTTACAGAGTATTAATTCATTTTAAAGCCCTTAATTATGAAGTCATTGTATGTATGTATCGTGTTTTTTATAACACATCTTTCTTTTTCTCAAGATACAGCCGAATATATAGAAGATTCTAACCCTATAGAATCTAATGTTGAAGTTATTGGAAACAATGGATATAGCTTTGTGACGTTAGATACAGGTATCAATACTAAATTTTCAGAATTTGGTTCTGGATTTTTCATGAATAAATTTATTATGGTTTCTGCAAAAAAACTAGGTGGACTTGCAAAAACAGATAAAACAACAGATGAAGGGTATCGTAATTTATTTTGCGTAGATATTAATAAAGATGGAACTTTAGATAACCCAATATTATTTTCTAGATTAATCAATACCTTAGATAACGAGGATCAAGTTACGTTTTTACCAGATGGACAAACCATGTATTTTACAAGAAGTACAGAGGAAGGATCTGCTATATACAAATTATATAAAACAACTTTAGAAAAAAACTCTAAAGGTAATTGGCTAGAACAACAACTATTAGATATTAATGTTGAAGGGTATTCTATCGAGAATCCTTTTGTAAATCCTAATGGTGATAAATTATATTTTTCTTCTAATAAACCAGGTGGTTTTGGAGGTTATGATTTATACGTTGCTAGAATTAGACCAGATGGGACGTTGTATGATGCTGTAAATTTAGGAGACCAAATTAATACTGCAGAAGATGATAAATATCCATCAATTTCTAAAGACGGAAAACAAATTTACTTCTCGTCAAAAGGACATGCTAATATTGGAGGATTTGATATTTTTACTAGTAGAATAAGAAGATCAGGATACAGTCAACCAGTTAATTTAGGAAGCACTATTAATACACAGTATGATGAGGTTGCATTCTTTTTAGCATCTAGATCAAGAGGTTACTTGTCTTCAGATAAGTCCTTAGGAAAAGGGAGATATGATATTTATAAGTTTAATATGGAAGTGGTAGCACAACAGTTAAAAGGTGTTATTGTTGACAGCGAAACTAAAATACCATTACCTAATGCAAAAATTACATTATTTAACGACGAAGGACAGCCAGTTGCTGTTGTAAATTCTGATGATGAAGCTAGATATAATTTTGAAATTTTACCTTTTGAGAATTATACTATAACTGCAACAAAAGATGGTTTTGAAGAAAATAAAATCTCGTTTATAGCAGATAATGTTAATCAAACAGAATATAATGAGAATTTAGAATTAGTTGCTGAAAAAGCTGTTATAGCAGATGTTGAAGAAAAGAAAATGATTGTGGTTAACAACATCTATTTTGATTACAACAGAGCAACTATTAAAGACGAGTCTCAGATATCACTTAATAGTATAGCTGTAGTATTAAGAGAACATCCAGAGATGAAAATACAAATTAATGCACACACAGATAATAGAGGTAATAATGCTTACAACTTAAGACTATCTAAACTGCGTGCAGCATCTGCAATGAATTACTTAATCTCTAAAGGTGTCGATAAAAACCGTTTACTATCTAATGGATATGGAGAAACACAACCATTATTTGATTGTAAATCTAAATGTACTGAAGAACAACATCAAGCTAACAGACGTGTAGAGTTTGTAATTATGGAGTAAAAAACCTGAGTATTTATTTGGAAGTCAGGCAATTATTACATATATTAGTGAAGCTATTAATCTGACTTAAGGGAAAGTCATATTGAAATTAATCAAAAAAAACCACTTTAAACAATTTGTATAAAGTGGTTTTTTTATTGGTAAAATTTAAGTGCTTGATTCTTGTGTTTAAGACACAGCTTTTAATTTTTTAAGAGTCGTTTTACTTAGCTTTTGCTCTGCATAAGCTTTAGTAACACTTAATTTTTTTGTATCACTTCCTGGTAATTCAAACATGGCATCTGTTAAAATTTCCTCACACAGACTTCTTAATCCACGTGCACCTAATTTATATTCAATAGCTTTTTCTACAATATAGTCTAAAGCACCATCAGTGATGTTAAGCTCTATCTCGTCCATTTCAAACAACTTTTTATATTGTTTGATAATAGCATTTTTAGGCTCTGTTAAAATAGCTCTTAGTGTGTTAGCATCTAATGGATCCATGTAGGTCAACACAGGTAAACGACCAATAATTTCTGGTATTAAACCAAAATCTTTTAAATCTTTTGGAATAATGTATTGTAATAAATTATCATGGTCTACAACATCTTCTTTAATAGAAGCGCTGTAACCAATAGCTTGCATATTTAAACGTTTAGAAATCACACGTTCTATACCATCAAAAGCACCACCTGCAATAAATAAAATATTTTCTGTATTTACCTCAATAAATTTTTGATCTGGATGCTTACGTCCACCTTTTGGTGGAACATTAACCACAGTACCTTCTAATAGTTTTAGTAAGGCTTGTTGTACACCTTCTCCAGAAACATCTCTAGTTATGGATGGGTTGTCACTTTTACGTGCAATTTTATCAATCTCATCTATAAATACAATTCCTTTTTCGGCTTTATCTAAATTGTAGTCTGCAGCTTGTAGTAAACGTGTTAAAATACTTTCTACATCTTCACCTACATAACCCGCTTCTGTTAATACTGTTGCATCTACTATAGCTAAAGGTACGTTAAGCATTTTAGCAATGGTTTTAGCCATTAACGTTTTTCCGGTACCTGTTTGACCAACCATAATGATGTTAGATTTTTGAATTTCTATATCATCATGAGTAGCTGGTTGAAGCAAACGCTTATAGTGGTTGTATACTGCAACCGACATGACTTTTTTGGTGTGCTCTTGGCCAATTATATATTCGTCTAAAAAGGACTTAATTTTTTGCGGCTTTTTCAGCATTAATTCGGCAGACAAGTCTTTAGAATCTTCTTCTTTAGATTCTTCAACTACAATACCATGTGCTTGCTGGATACATCTGTCACAAATATGTGCATCTAAACCAGCAATTAATAAATTGGTTTCAGGCTTTTTTCTTCCACAAAATGAACATTCTAACTCTTCCTTTGCCATCTGTTTTGTTTAATTTGAGACATTAAAATGAAAATCCGAATTGAGTTTTCAGTTTTAGTAGCTCTTTATTTTTTTATAGTTTTAATCACGAGTTAATATCTCGTCAATCATTCCGTATTCTTTAGCTTTATCAGCTTTCATCCAATAATCTCTATCACTATCTGCATATACTTTGTCGTAATCTTGACCAGAATGCTTACTGATTATTTTATATAATTCTTCTTTAAGAATTAAAATTTCACGAGCTGTAATTTCTATATCACTAGCTTGACCTTGTGCACCACCTAAAGGTTGGTGTATCATCACTCTAGAGTGTTGTAAACCGCTACGTTTTCCTTTTTCTCCTGCACACAATAAAACTGCACCCATGGACGCTGCCATACCTGTACAGATAGTTGCTACATCAGGTTTAATAAATTGCATCGTATCATAAATACCTAATCCTGCATATACGCTACCACCTGGCGAGTTAATATATATTTGAATGTCTTTTGAAGCATCTACACTTGATAAAAATAAAAGCTGTGCTTGAATAATATTTGCAACTTGGTCGTTTATTCCTGTTCCTAAAAAAATAATACGATCCATCATTAAACGTGAGAATACATCAAATATAGCAATGTTCATTTGACGTTCTTCAATAATGTTTGGTGTTAAGTTGGTTGGATACATACTACTAATTATCTTATTGTAATATGTACTACTTATACCTTGATCTTTTATAGCGAATTTTTCGAATTCTTTTCCGTAATCCATAGTTTGATTTAATATGCTTTTAATTGAAAAAATTAGGCGCTGTTTAGTCTTGCTAAACAACGCCTAAAGATAATGATTATTTTGTTAAACCTATCCTAATTGATTTTTGAGAGCTTAACTTAAAACTAATTGAAAATTAGTTATTTGTCTCCGTAAACTTCTTTTACAAAAGCATCATAAGACAATTCTTTAGTCTTGATGTTAGCTTTTTCTTTGTAAAGGTTTAGTAATTTTTGACTTACAACTTGCTCTGATATACGTCTTACTTCATCTTGATTTCCTAAAACACGTGCAGCAATATCGTCTAATTCTTTATCTGTAGGATTCATTTGTCCAAACTGTGCCATTTGCATTTTAATCATGTTTTTGGCATTGTTTTTAACGTCTTCAAAGTCTACTTTAAGTCCGTTTTCTTCCATTAATTTACCTTCAATTAATTGGTAACGTAAACTTTTTTCAGACTTCTCGTATTCTTCTTTAGCTTGAGCTTCATCCATTTCAGTTTCACCTGCAACTTGCATCCATTTAGTAAGGAATTCTGCTGGTAAATCAAATTTGGTGTTTTCTACTAAATATTCTGTAACGTCGTTTAATAATTTTTGGTCAGATTGCTGTACAAATTGTTTTTCAGCATCTTCTTTAATTTTTGCTTTTAGCTCTGTTGCAGATTTTACAACATCTTTACCAAACAATTTATCAAATAAGTCTTGGTCAAGGTCTGCTAACTCACGACTATTAATTTCTGTAATTGTAAAAGTAACTTCAATGTCTAAATCATGTGCATCGTCATGAGGTACTTTTAAAGCATTCATTAGCTCATGGTCATCTGCAAATAATCCTTTAGTTTTTAAAGTAATAACGTCACCTACTTTAGCACCAATAAATTTTTTCTCGGTTGTTTTACCTTTAAACTGGTCTAAAGTAATAGTTGTTGTGTTATCTATTTCTTTGTCTTCGTTTTTAAAGGTTCCAGTAATTTCGCTATCTTTTTTTACTTCTTTTTCAGAAACAATTTTACCGTATTGTTTTTGGATACGCTCTATTTGCTCATTAATCATTTTATCATCTGCAATGATGTTATAATGTGTAATAGGCTTTTTGCTTTTTAATTCTACTTTAAATTCTGGAGCTAATCCTAATTCAAATTCAAATGAAAAAGAATCTGCATCCCAATTTATATCGTCTTGTTGTTTAGGTAATGGTTGACCTAAAACATCTAATTTTTCTTCGGTTAAATACTTGTTTAATGCATCTTGAAGTAATTTGTTTACTTCATCTACTAATACTGCTTTACCGTATTGTTTTTTAACCATTCCCATAGGTACGTGACCTTTTCTAAATCCTGGAATGTTAGCTGTCTTACGGTAATCTGTTAAGATTTTTTCAACTTTATCGCTATAATCGTCCTTTGCGATGTCTACTTTTACTACAGCATTTAATGCATCAATGTTTTCTCTTGTAATATTCATTATAAATGATATAAAGCCCTATTTGGGCGTTTAACACTAGTTTTTCTTTTAAAAAGGTCTGCAAAAGTACTACTTTTTTTAAGTACTGCAAAGTTTTTAACGTGTTGTGTTACAGAGATTTTTACTATTTACTTGTGTTTTGAATCTGACTTTAAAAAAGATTGGAATAACCATTGTAATATAGATAGTAAAATACTAAACAGTATTGCAGTCCAAATACTAGACACTGCAAAGCCATCTATAAATTTGTCTGCTAGTAAAATGATTAATCCATTAATAACAAATAAGAACAGTCCTAAGGTTAAAATAGTTATAGGTAATGTTAGTATGATTATTATAGGTTTAACTAATAAGTTTAAAATAGACAGTACAATTGCTACTATTATTGAGGTCACATAATTGTCTACATGCACACCTTTTAAAACTTCTGCTAAAAAGAAAACCGCTATGGCATTTAGTAGTAATCTGATAATTAAATTCATAAATTATATATTTAAATATTAGACTTTAATTTACAAAATTTGTTACAGCTTCATAGAAATCTTCTGGATTTTCTGCGTGCAACCAATGTCCAGCATTGGCGATTGTTGTAATTTGTGCTTTAGGGAAATGGTTTTTTATAATGGCCTCATCTTGATTGCCAATATATTCACTTTTATCACCTCTTAAAAACAAGGTATCTCCTTCGTATTTAGCGTGCAAAGGTAAAGCTTCTCCTACTTCGCTGACGTGTTCTGTAAGTACTTCTAAATTAATACGTAAGTCTAGTTTTCCTTTTTCAACCCAATATAAATTTTTAAGTAAAAACTGACGTGTTCCAAAATCGGACACAAAATTAGCCAGTTGTTTATCGGCTTGACCTCTACTTTTTAAAACACTAAAATCTAAACTGTTTAATCCAGCTAAAATAGTATCATGATGTACTGGATAAAAACGTGGCGAAATATCTGCTACAATTAACTTACTTACTAGTTCTGGATATTTTGAAGCAAACAGCATGGCTGTTTTTCCACCCATGGAATGCCCTAACAATATAGCTTCTTTAATATTATGGTTATTAAAATAATGTTTTATGTCTTCAGCTAAAACGTCATAATAAAAATCATCACTTTGAAAACTACGACCATGATTACGTTGGTCTACCAAATGGACTTCAAAATGTTCTGCAAACTGATTGCCTAAAGTCTTCCAATTATCACTCATTCCTAAAAAACCATGCAAAATGACAAAAGGTTGACCTTGACCCAATATTTGAGAGTGTAATAACATGTCCTTATTTTAATTTGTTTTTATACATATTTACCACATTTTCTATACCTAAATATAAGCTTTCGGCGATTAATGCATGTCCAATAGATACTTCCAATAAGCCTGGAATATGTTGTTTGAAAAACTGTATATTATCTAGTGATAAATCATGTCCAGCATTAACACCTAGCCCAAGGGAGTTGGCAAGTTCTGCGCATTTAGTGTAAGGCTCTATTGCTTTTTGATTGCCTAAACTATATTGATGAGCAAATGCTTCTGTATATAACTCTATTCTATCTGTACCAGTTGCTTTGGCACCTTCAATTTGCTTTAAATCTGGGTCAACAAAAATTGAAGTTCGGATACCTTTGTCTTTAAATTGATTAATAACATCCACTAAAAAATCTTTGTTTTTAATAGTATCCCAACCGGAATTACTTGTTATAGCATCAACTGCGTCAGGTACTAAAGTAACTTGCGTAGGTTGCAATTCTAAAACCATATCCATAAATTTTGGAATAGGATTACCTTCAATATTATATTCGGTATAAACCACAGGTTTTAAGTCGTAGGCATCTTGATATCTAATATGTCTTTCGTCAGGTCTTGGGTGTATAGTTACACCCTCTGCGCCAAAACGTTGTACGTCTTTAGCAAATTGCACCACATTTGGGATGTCACCACCACGAGAGTTTCTTAAAGTGGCAATTTTGTTAATATTTACGCTTAATTTTGTCATATCAATCGGTTATTAAAAACACAAAAATACAAAGTAGAACCCCTTTATTGTACTAATTTTTGGTTAATTTGCATAAACTTAAGTTTTAATATTATGAATCTCTCAGAATACATCATAAACGACATAAAACCTTTGTTAAACACAGATTTAGTTAGTGATTTACAATTGATGTTTAATCAATTAACATACTCTCATATTCCTGTAAAAGACGAACATGGGACTTATTTGGGTTGTATATCTGAAACAGATGCACATTGTTTTGATGCCAACAAACCACTACAGGATTACAGACATGCTGGTGAAGGTTTTTTTGTAAGGGACAATACTAATTGGTTGGATGTATTAGAGGCTTTTGCTCAGAATTCTGCTAACATAATGCCTGTTTTAAATAGCTCTAATAAATATCTTGGGTATTATGAGCTTAATGATGTAATTGGACTGTTTAATGAAACGCCTTTCTTTTCAGAAAATGGTGCCATTTTAATTGTAGAAAAAGGATTGCAGGACTATTCTTTTAGTGAAGTTAGTCAAATAGTAGAAAGTAACGATGGTAAACTTTTAGGAGCTTTTATTTCTAAAATTGAAAACGACGTAGCACAAATTACCTTAAAAATTGGTAATTCTGGATTAAGTGATATTACACAAACTTTTAGACGTTACAGCTACAATATTGTGTCTGGTCATGAAGAAGACAGTTATATAGATGGGTTAAAGGAGCGCTCTGATTATCTTAAAAAATATTTAGATATATAATGGTAAAAGTCGCTGTTTTTAGTCAATTTCAAAAGAAAAAACCTTTAGCTTCTCTAGAGGTACTTTTAGATGTTTTAAAAAAACAAAACATAGAAGTAGTTGTTGAAGCCAATTTTTATAAAGGCGTTACTTCAAAAATTAAAAAAGAATTTGCCACTTTTTCAGAATTAGATCATAGTTATGATTTTTTAGTTAGTATTGGTGGCGATGGTACTATTTTAAGAGCCATTACATTGGTTAGAGATTTAAACATCCCAATAGTTGGTATCAATACAGGACGTTTAGGGTTTTTAGCAACAATACAACATGAAGATATCGAAGCAGCCATTCATTCTATCTTAGAAAAAAAATACTCTATTTCAGAACGTAGTCTATTAACCATCGAAAGCTCTGAAAAAAATGCAGAAATAGAAAGCTGTAATTTTGCACTAAATGAAATTGCAGTAAGCAGAAAAAACACTACCTCTATGATAACGGTTGAAACCGAGTTAAATGGTGAGTATTTAACGTCTTATTGGAGTGATGGTTTGATTATATCTACACCAACTGGATCTACAGGATATTCTTTAAGTTGTGGCGGACCAGTTATTACACCTAATGCGTCAAGTTTAGTGTTAACACCAATTGCCCCACATAATTTAAGCGCAAGACCTTTGGTTATAGAAGACTCTACAACCATTACGTTAAAAGTTAGTGGTAGAGAAAAAAAACATTTAGTGTCTTTAGATTCTAGAATTGCAACCTTGTCTAATAAAACAACTATAACAATAAAAAAAGCACCATTTACCATAAAAATGATTGTGCTAAACAACGAAACTTTTCTAGATACACTCCGAAAAAAACTACTTTGGGGAGAAGACAAACGTAATTAAACAATAATTTGCAGGTAAATCTGTTTAAAAGTGTAACTATTTCAATCAAATTGTTATAGGCTAATCTTATTTATTATATTTGCAAACTTTGAAGATTTATGAAGCAGTTAACACTAGTACTATTAACATTTTTAAGCCTACAATTTAGTACAGCACAAATTAACGAATTTGGGTTGTATTTAGGTGGTTCTAATTTTATTGGAGATGTTGGTGCTACAGACTATATTGCACCACAACAATTAGCATTAGGAGCCATTTACAAATGGAATAGAAGTCCAAGACATTCTTACAGGATTTCTTTAATTTTTACTGAATTAGAAGGAATTGATAAAAACTCTGACGATCCAAGTAGACAAATTAGAGGCTTAGAGTTTAGCAATCAAATTATAGAATTATCAGCAGGTGTAGAATTTACTTTTTTCGATTTTAATTTACATCAAGGTGGTATGGTGTCTACACCATATTTATATACTGGTGTAAGCGCTACTCAGCATGATAATTTTTATTTAAATAATGCTGGTGTTTTAGAAAAAGAAGACACGTCAAGTATTGCTTGGGGTATCCCAATGGTACTAGGCTTTAAGACATCAATAACTCCAGAAATTATTTTAGCTTTTGAAGTAGGTGCACGTTATACCTTTACAGATGAAATAGATGGAAGTGTCCCAGATGCAGAAGAACTAGCAAGCAGAAGTTTTGGTAATTTAAATAATGATGATTGGTACACTTTTACAGGTGTAACTTTAACATATACCTTTGGGAAAAACCCATGTTATTGCGGATTTTAATTTGAAGACACAAGATCACATACACAAGCAGCATTTGCCTAAACATATTGCCATTATTATGGATGGTAATGGACGTTGGGCTAAACAAAAAGGAATGGTGCGTGCTTTTGGTCATGAAAATGGTACTAAATCTGTAAGACAAACCGTAGAGGCTTGTGCCGAAATTGGTATTAAACACCTTACTCTATATGCGTTTTCAACAGAAAACTGGAAACGCCCCAAACTAGAAGTGGATACGTTAATGAAACTTTTAGTCTCTTCTCTTAAAAAAGAAATTAACACATTATTAGATAATAACATCAAGTTAAATGCAATAGGTAACTTATCCTCATTACCTAAAAAAGTGTATAAAGAATTACAAGAAGTTATAGAATTAACTAAGGAAAATACACACATGGATTTGACTTTAGCATTAAGCTATGGGTCTAGAGAAGAGCTATTAAATGCTGTTAAAGAAATCAGTACTAAAGTTAAAAATAATATAATTTCTACAGAAAGTATTGACGAATCGGTATTAAATGCACATCTTTACACGCAGAGTTTACCCGATGTGGATTTACTTATTAGAACAAGTGGAGAGCAACGTATTAGTAACTTTTTGTTATGGCAAATAGCTTATGCAGAACTATACTTTACACCTGTCCTTTGGCCAGACTTTACAAAGCAACACTTAAGTGACGCTATAATAGAATATCAAAAAAGAGAACGACGATTTGGGAAAACCAGTGAACAAATTAGCTAAACAATTACCATTGAAAAAAGTATTACAATACAGCTTAATAGCAATCACGTTTTTTAGTGCATTGACAATAAACGCACAAGATTTAAGCTACGAAGACGGTAAAAAATATATCCTTGCCGAAATAACAGTTAATGGAAACACTAACTTTAGTGAGCAAACAATTATTACTTATTCTGGATTAAGAAAAGGTGATGAGATAATGATTCCTGGAGAAGAAATTAGTAATGCTATTAAAAAACTATGGAAATCTAATTTGTTTAGCGATATAGAAGTATACCTGCTAAATACAGAAGGTGATAGCGCATCTCTAGAAATAAGATTAGCAGATTTACCAGAGCTAAAAGAAGTAACAATAACTGGTGTAAAAAAAGGAAAACAGGAAACCATCATCAAAGAAAATAAATTGTTAAAAGGAACTAAGGTCACAGAAAACCTTGTAACAACTACAAAAAATTATCTAGAGAATAAATACAAGAAAAATGGATTTTTAAATGCTAAAGTGAAAGTAATTACTACAGAGGTAGTTACCGATTCTATTAGCAAGCCTTTAGTTAATATGACGGTTAATATTGATAAAGGTGAAAAAGTAAAAGTAAAATCAATTGACTTTGAAGGTAATAGTGTTTTAAGCGATAAAAAGCTTAGAAAAGCTATGAAAAACACCAAACAGATTAATCCAATTAGATTGTTAAAACGTTCAAAATTTATTGAAGCAGATTATAAAGATGATTTGTCAAGTATAGTCGATAAATATAAAGAAGTTGGATATAGAGATGCAAGAATAGTTTCAGACACTTTAATTTTAAACTCTAATAAAACGGTTTCTCTTCAAATAGAAGTTGAAGAAGGAGAAAAGTACACTTTTGGAGACATTACATTTATTGGAAACACAGTATATACAGACGAAGCTTTAAAAAGACTATTACGTATCAACAAAGGGGATACTTATAATGGAGTAGAACTTCAAAAGAGAATTGCTGATAACTCTAAACCAGATGCAAACGATTTAACTAATTTATACCAAAATAATGGTTATTTATTTTCAACAATAAATCCAGTAGAAGTTAATGCAGATGGAAACGTTATTGATATGGAAATTAGAATAACCGAAGGTAAGCCAGTATACTTTAATAAAGTAACTGCTACTGGAAACGAAAAAACTAACGACCACGTTATCTATAGAGAGATAAGAACAAGACCAGGTGATCTTTACAGTAAAGAAAATGTAGTTAGAACCATTAGAGAATTAAGTCAATTAGGTTTCTTTGATGCAGAACAACTTACACCTAACTTTAAAAACCCTAACCCAGAAGAAGGAACTATTGATATGGAGTATGCTTTAGTAGAAGCTGGATCTAGTCAAATAGAACTTCAAGGAGGTTATGGTGGTGGTGGATTTATAGGTACTTTAGGATTGTCTTTTAATAACTTTGCCATTAAAGATATATTTAAAAAAGAAGCCTATAAACCAATCCCAATGGGAGATGGACAAAGACTTTCGTTACGTTTGCAAGCCAGTCGATTTTTTCAAACTTATAGTTTTTCATTCTCAGAACCATGGTTAGGAGGTAAAAAACCTGTGCAATTTTCGACATCTATATCGCATACTAAGCAATTTTTATACAATGCTCAAACTAGAGATGCAGATAAAGACAGACGTTTTAATATTACTGGTGTTACCGTTGGTTTAGCAAAAAGATTATCGGTACCAGACGATTATTTTACATTATCACAAGCTGTAAGTTTTCAGCACTACGATTTAAAAAATTATAATACAGGATTATTTACCTTTGGTGACGGTTATTCTAATAACCTATCTTACACACTTGGGTTAAGTAGAAACAATACCTATAACGATCCAATATTCCCAATGGGAGGATCTAATTTTACAGCGACTGCAAAATTTTCATTACCATACTCTTTATTTAATGATGTAGATTATACAGCTTTAAGTGAAGAAAGAGCGGAAAACCAAGCAATAGTTAATGATGCTAATGCCAATGTAATAATTAGAACAGCAGCATCAGAAAGAATAAGCGAAATTGACCAACAACGATTTAATTGGTTAGAATTTTACAAGGTTAAATTTAAAGCAGACTGGTATACAAGACTAGTTGATAAATTAGTACTAAGACCAAGTGTCGAATTTGGATTTTTAGGAGCCTATAATCAAGATAGAGGTATTATTCCTTTTGAGCGTTTCTTTGTTGGAGGTGATGGTTTAGGAGCATTAAGTCTGGATGGTAGAGAAGCAGTAGCACTTAGAGGGTATCCAAATCAAGGATTATCTACTCAAGATGGTGGTACTATTTTTAATAAATTTTCTTTAGAATTACGTTACCCAATTACTTTAAAGCAATCTGCAAAGATTTACGCTTTAGGGTTTATGGAAGCTGGAGCCTCTTATAATAACTTCAGAGATTACGACCCATTTGCATTAAAAAGATCTGCAGGTTTTGGTATCAGAATCTTTATGCCAGCGTTTGGTTTACTTGGTATAGACTTTGGACACGGTTTTGACCCAATACCAGGAGCATCTGTTAAAAATGGTTGGGAAACACATTTCATAATAGGACAACAGTTTTAATTATTAGCCCTTTAGCCCAATAAAATCAATAATTAACCACTATAGTATCTATATTTTTTTATTTTTGGCACGATATTTTCTAATAACAATTCAAGGATTTGATTAAAGAATTAAAATTTTTAAGATTAAAATTCGTTATTTTGAAAACACAAACTCAATAATGCAATGTTTAATAGTATTTTGAGTTTATAATCAAGAAATAATAAAACAAATTCCAAAATGAAATTAAAAGTTCTTATTGTATTGGTGATGCTTGCAGCAGGATTTACTGCTAATGCCCAACGTGGAGTTAGAATTGGTTACATAGATACAGAATATATTTTAGAAAACATTCCTGAATATAAAGAAGCAACTGGCCAGTTAGATAGTAAAGTTCAAAAATGGAAAGCAGAGATAGAAGCTAAACTTAATGAAGTCAAATTAAAACGTGAAGCATTAAATAACGAAAAAGCTTTATTGACAAAAGAGTTAATTGAAGAGCGTGAAGAAGATATCGTCTTTGAAGAAAAAGAAATATTAGACTATCAACAAAAACGCTTTGGTCCTAATGGTGATTTAATGATCCAGAAAAGACAATTAATGCAGCCTGTCCAAGATCAAATTTTTCAAGCAGTTCAAGATATAGCTAAAGCAAAAAAATACGATTTTGTTTTTGACAAATCAGCAGATGTTGTCATGCTATATTCAGCAGAGCGTTTTGATATGAGCGAACAAGTAATTAGAACTATATCTAGAGCTTCTAAACGCGAACAAGCAAAAAATAAAGCAGAACGCAAATTAGCTAAAGAAGAAGACGTAGTAGTAGAGATAAATGAAGAACAAGAAGCACGTCAGAAAGCTTTAGACGAAAAAAGAGCAGAAAGAGAAGCAGCAACTGAAGCAAGAAAAAAAGAAATTTTAGACGCAAGAGAAGCTAAGAAAAAAGAAGCTGCAGACCGAAGAGCAAAAATATTAGAAGAGCGTGCAAAAGCTAGAGAAGAAAAATTAAAAGAAAGAAATAAGGGTAAGGAAGATGAGGATGAACAACCCGTTTCTTTTGATGAAAACGAAAGCGCAAAACAACAAGAAGCTCCTAAAACAAGAGAGCAAATTTTAGAAGAGAGAAGACAACAAAAATTAGCAGACAGAGAAGCAAGAAAAAAAGAACTGGAAGCTAAAAAACAAAAAATCTTAGAAGACCGTCAAAAAGCTAAAGAAGAAAAAGAGAGCACAGAAGACGAAGACAACTAAGACAAATACAAATAATTTATAACACACAAATACTATTTTAAAAATGAAACAATTCAAAACACTTTTATTTGCTGCAGCATTATTTATTGGAGCGACAAGTTTTACTAATGCTCAAACAAAAGTAGCCCACATTAATACAACAGAGCTTGTGGCATCAATGCCAGAAATGAAAGCTGCACAAGCAGAAATGGAGCAAATGGGAAAGACTTACGAAGCAGATATACAAGAAATGGTTAAAGAATACCAAGCTAAAGCAAAGCAATACGAAGCGGAAGCTGCAACTAAAACTAACGAGCAAAACCAACAACGTGGTGAAGAGTTAGCGCAAATGCAACAAAGTATCCGTCAGTTTCAAGCAGATGCACAACAAAAGCTTCAACAAAAAGAATTAGACTTACTAAAGCCTATTACAGATAAAGCTAAAGCAGCTATTTTAAAAGTTGGCAAAGCACAAGGATTTAACTACGTGTTAGATTCGTCTCAAGGTTCTGGTGTTATCATGGCAGAAGGTAAAGATCTGTTAACAGATGTACAAAAAGAATTAGGATTTTAATTAAAATCCCTTTCAGATTACAATTAAGCTGTCTAACTTTAGACAGCTTTTTTTATATTTAAAATATGAGTATACAACCCATTGGTATTTTTGATTCTGGAGTAGGTGGTACATCTATTTGGAAAGCCATACACGCTTTGTTGTCTTTTGAGAACACTATTTACCTTGCAGATAGTATTAATGCGCCTTATGGACCAAAAGGTAAAGACGCCATAATAGCACTTTCTGAAAAAAATACTGAGTATTTACTTAATCAAAATTGTAAACTTATTGTAGTGGCTTGTAATACAGCTACCACTAATGCAATTGCGCACCTAAGACAAACTTATGATGTGCCTTTTATTGGTATAGAACCAGCAATAAAACCTGCTGCTTTACAAACAAAAACTAAAGCAATTGGAATTTTAGCAACTAAGGGAACGTTAAGTAGTGAGTTGTTTCATAATACTTCACAAATATATAGTAATGGTGTTACAGTAGTAGAGCAAGAAGGGGAAGGCATTGTACAGTTGATAGAAAGTGGACAAATTAAATCTTCTAAAATGAAAGAGCTGTTAACTACTTACTTAAAACCAATGATTGAAGCTAATGTTGATTATTTAGTTTTAGGTTGTACACATTATCCTTATTTAATTCCTCAGTTATTAGATTTATTACCTAAACAAGTTAAAATTATTGATTCTGGTGAAGCGGTTGCTAGGCAAACCAAAACCATCTTAGAACAACATGAGTTATTAAATTCTTTAAATATTAAACCTAGTCTTAAGTTTTACTCTAATGCAAATCCAAAAGTAATGGAAGACTTACTTGATAATAAATTTGAAGTGGATTATTTAAGTTTTTAATTAAAATATATTCAACAAAAAAACCACGTCATTCTAAAAATGCGTGGTTTTTTTTATACTATAAAAAAACTATTTATATATTCTCTGCGTCTCTTAGACCTTGAATATATTCAGCTTTTTGTATTTGTCTTCTTCTACTTACTGATGGCTTAGTAAAGTATTGCTTCTCTCTTAAGTTCTGCATTACTTTTACGTTTCTGTGCTTACGCTTGTAACGTTTAAGAGCACGTTCTATGTTTTCGCCTTCTTTTATTTCAATTCTTAACATATCTTAATTTTAAATCAGGTGCAAATATCTATTAAATAATGGATATTTTCAAATTAATATCACAATATTTTAATACTATTTACAGGTTTTTGTATTTGGGTTTACCCTAAGTACGTTTTTAATATTTTACTTTTTGAGGTTTGACGTAAACGTCTAATCCCTTTTTCTCTAATTTGTCTCACACGTTCGCGTGTTAAATCAAAGGTTCTACCAATCTCATCCAAGGTCATTGCTGGTTGATTGCTTAATCCAAAATTAAGTCTAATCACATCACTTTCTCTTGGTGTTAGGGTTTCTAAAGCACGATCAATCTCTGTGTTTAAAGACTCACGCATTAAATTCATATCTGGATTTGGTGACTCGTTTGAGCTTACTAAATCATACAAACTATAATCTTCTCCTTCTTTTAAAGGCGCATCCATAGAGACATGTCTACTAGAAATTTTCATAGACTGTTTAACATCGCTAATAGTCAGATCTAATTCTTTTGCTATTTCTGATGCACTTGGAGGTCTTTGGTTAATTTGCTCTAAATGCGAAGTGACTTTTCTAATTTTGTTTATAGATCCAATCTTATTTAATGGTAATCTTACAATTCTAGATTGTTCTGCTAAAGCAGACAATATAGCTTGTCTAATCCACCACACTGCGTAGGATATAAATTTAAACCCTCTAGTTTCATCAAATCGTTTAGCAGCTTTTACTAATCCTGCGTTACCTTCGTTTATCAAATCTGGTAAAGTTAAACCTTGATTTTGATATTGCTTTGCGACAGATACAACAAAACGTAAGTTAGCAGTTGTCAATAAATCTAAAGATTTTTGACAGCCTTCTCTAATTTTTTGAGCTAATTCCACTTCCTCTTCTGCAGTAATCATTGGAAGTTTGCTAATGTCTTGTAAGTATTTATCTAGGGATTTAGATTCGCGGTTGGTAACTTGCTTAGTAATTTTTAATTGCCTCATTCAGTCTACATTGTTTTAAGTTATATCTATAATCTAACAATTAAAATGACAATTCCTAATTATTAACAATTTCTTTTGAAAAAAAGCTACAAACCATTAAAATTGAGCAAAAATTGACTTAAAAACGACTAAATATTGTTAAAATTTAAAAATTATTCTTTTTTCTTCTTTTTTCCAAACAAGCCATTAATAACATCTTTAACTTGATCTTTAGGTTTAACGCTATCTGTTTTAGTGGAGTCTTTGGGTTTATTGTTTCCACTTAATATTCCGCCAATTACATCCTTTACAGTATTGTTGTTTTGTGTGTTAGTAGAATCTTTTGGTTTATTACCGCCTAAAATATCACCAACAACATCTGTAAGTTTGTCTTTTCCTTTATTGATAAGTTTTTGTTTTTCAATTTCTATAAGTTGATTGGTTAGGTTTTTAACACCACTTGTTAAATCTGTTTGTACTTTTGGTTGCGTTGTATTACCGGAAATAGTTGCAGTAACCGGAATGGTAATATTGTTTACAGCTGGATCATTAATTTTATTAATTAATTTATTGACATCGCTTCCTAGATATTTAGCTGGAACATCAAATACAACTTGATAATTCATAGTATTACTAAATGTGTGAGAACCATTTACAGTCATTACAATGTCTTTATATTTAATGTCAAAGGGTTTAACTGTAACTTGTCCATTGGAAAAGGAAAGCTTGGTTTTTAAGTCTTTTAGATCTAATTTGCTAAAATCTAAAAAGTTTAATTTACTTTCTAACAAAGAAAACAGTTGCTCGTTTTTAGGTTGAAAAGTTGTTGTTAGTAATTCCGCGAAAGCGTCTCCAGAAATAGTATTTAAAAGCGGAGTAAAATCGTCACCCAAAGTACCAGATAAATTAATACTACTATTTAGTTTTCCTTGTAATGCTTTAGTAATTGGTGCTAAGGCTTTTAATAAATTTAAATCCTCAAACGATTGTGCTATATTAAAGTCTTTAGCACCTAAATTCATGCTAAATGTAGGCTTTTCGGATTTTGTATCAACAATACCTTCTAGACTTAAATTACCATCAAAAATACTTGAGGTAACATTGTTAAGTTGTGCTTTTTCATCTGCTATTCTCAGGTTTCCTTTTACATCTTTCAAAATTAAGTTATCATAATGTACCGTTTTTGCATCTGCTGAAATAGTACAATCTAAAAATGCAGGAATTTTAAGTGATGTTGCAGGTTCTGCACTTTGATTTACTGGTGCATTGCTTCCGCCTTCCATCATAAAATCACTAACAACAAAGGTGTTGGAATTAACTTTAAAATTACCTTTTAACTTTTGGTCACTTAATAAAAACCCCAATAAATTATTAATAGTCCCTGTAGCGTTTAGATCTGTTTTTCCTGTTGTAGCTACAAAATTATCTAGGGTTATTGTGCCTGGATTAAAGTTAATGGAGGCGTTGGAAATATTAATAGGGTTAACTATATCTGCAGAAGAGAATACAAAATTAGAGACACTCATTGTACCATTGTTTTTGATACGTTCATAAGCATTTGTTTCTAATGCATTCATATCAAAACTAGTATTGAGTTTTGCTTTTAAAATTCCCTTCAATTCGTTTTTTAGTTCTACTGGATAGGCTTTAGTTAAGTTTTCTAAATTTAAAACACCATCTATATTAGCATTAACTAATATGTTTTTAGTTAAGTTTTTAAAGGTGGCAGAGCTTTTAAATTCGTCTTGATCAATCTTAAAATTTAGTGTGTTAAGCTTGATGTAGGTGTCATCTGCAATTCCAGTTTCGTTTTTTACTTCTGCATTAATAATAATGTTTTCAACACGTTTTGGTAAATGGTCAAACTTAAAAGAAGCATTATTTGAGACAATGTTTATGTCTTGGGTTGGTATTTTGGTTTCTGTTACTTCTCCTTTAATTAAACCATTAACTTTAAAATTACCAGTTGTACTTACATTGTCTAGGTTTTTAGCATAAGTTTTTGGGATAACAGCTAAAAAGTCTTTAAATGAAGATCCTGGATTTTCAAAAGAAATATCAATCTCTTGACCTGCTTCAATCAACTTAACATATCCTTTAAATTCTAAAGGTAAATCGTTAACAAAGCCTTTATTTTCTTTAAACGTATATGTGTTGTTTGGTATGTCTAGATCTATTAAAGCATCAAGTTTTACAAAGTTATTGCTTAAATATTCTATATCATCCATGCTAAATGTAACATTAGCTTCGGTTTTGGTGTCTAACTCAGACAATTCGCCAGAAAATCTACCATTTCCTTGATGATTTAGATTAGTTATTTTAAATTTTGTATTTACACTTTCATCTAAATAGTTAAATGCACTGTTGTTAATGGTATAATCTTCTATGTCAAAAGTAAAACCTTTACTTGTAGTATTATTTTCTGTTAACAGGTTGTCTTTTATTTTTGCTATATCCCAATTTACGTTTCCTTCAGTGTCAGTTATTAAGTTAACTAGTGCTTCGTTAATGTTAACACTATTAATTATTATTGGGTCATCATCTGCATTTTTAAACAATTCTTTTACAGACATATCTAAGGATACTAATTTTGCTTTTGCAAGGGTGTCGTTTTCAAAAGGAGCAACATTAGTTATCATTAAATTATCTAATGTCACATTGGCTTGAGGAAAGCTTCTTATAAAACTTAAATTAACATCATCAAACGTGACTTTAGCGTTAACGTTGTCATTAATATAACGTCTAACCATATCTTTAATTTGACTCTGAAATATAAATGGGCTAGCAATTAATAAGGCTAGTAATATTAATAATGATAATCCAATTATTTTTAGTTTTTTCTTCATGTTAGGTGTTCCGTAAACGGTTATAATATCTATTGTTAGTGTTATAATTACTTACGCTTAAACTAATTAAATAGATGTTTATATAAAAGTATTTAATAAAAGTTTAGCATTTACTTTTTTATACTATAGTAATTGTAGTTCTTCGTTGATTTTCAAATTAAATCGACGTCTAAACAGATAGACACCCAAATACAAAAACGGAGTATCCAAAATGGCAATTAAAACTTTAAAAATAAATCCACTAATCAATAAGCCAGTAAACTTGTCCCACGCGATTTCACCAAAAGAACATAGTAAAAACAGCACAGAAAACGTGTCTACAAATTGAGACAAAAAAGTCGAAAAATTATTACGTAGCCATAAGTGTTTTCCTTGAGTCGCTCGTTTCCAGAAATGATAGATTTGAATATCTACCAATTGTGCTAACAAGTAGGCCATCATACTAGCAAAAACTGCAATAATGGTGTTGCCAAATACGGTAGTAAACAGCGCGTCATCAACAGGTGACCATGATGTTGCAGAAACTGCATTTGCAGTATAAACAATTAAAAGCGAAAAAACAGACGCAAAAATACCAGCAATAACAATTTGATTTGCACGTTTTTTACCATAAATCTCGCTAACTAAATCGGTTATTAAAAAAGTGATTGGGTAAGGAAGAATTCCGACTGAAATTTCAAATAATTTAGTCCCGAAAATCTTAATGTCAAAAGGGTGCCAATAAAAGAATTTCTGAAAAATAAGGTTAGAAACCACTAACGCAGTTATAAAAAGCGCACCTAAAAATAAGTATATCTTTTGTGCAGCTAGTTTGTCTTTTAGTGTCATAAAAACTTATTAACAGATTTGATAAAGATAAGAACTAAGTGGATTTCTTTTAGTTATTTTGTCAAAGAAAAATGATTGACCAAAAAACCGTTTACATAGCACTTGGAAGTAATAAAGGCGATAAGTTTAAAAACTTACAACTCGCTGTAGATGCTATTTTTAACCAAATTGGTGCGGTTATAAGCATTGCCAAGGTCTATCAATGCAAAGCAATTGGATTTGATGGTGACGACTTTTTAAATACCTGCATTGCTGTAAAAACAACACTTAAGCCAAAAAAAGTGTTGAGTAAATTATTGCAAATAGAAAAAGATTTAGGTCGCTCTCCAAAACAAACAAACGGTTATGAATCTAGAATTATAGACTTAGATATTATTTTTTATGATGAAGAACAGCACGACGAAAAAAATCTAACCATTCCACATCCAGAAGCACACAAACGTAGATTTGTTCTAGAACCATTACATTTAATTGCAAGCAAATTTGAACATCCCACATTTAATAAAACAATAGAAACACTTTTAGAAGAATGTGAAGATACTAATGTGTTAGAGCCAGTTAAAATTTGGTTGAAAAATCCAAGTAAACAGTTTAATTTTTCAAGCCATAATTACATAGCTATTGAAGGTAATATTGGAGCAGGAAAAACTAGTTTAGCTACACAAATAGCTGAAGATTTTAATGCTAAATTGGTGTTAGAACGTTTTGCAGATAATCCGTTTTTACCAAAATTTTATAAAGAGCCTCAACGATATGCGTTTACTTTAGAGATGTCTTTTTTGGCGGATCGATATCAGCAAATTACAGACGATTTAGGGCAATTGGATTTGTTCAAGGATTTTATAGTTAGTGATTATGATGTGTTTAAATCGCTAATTTTTTCAAAAATCACGTTGCAACCAGACGAGTTTAAGTTATACAGAAAGTTATTCTATTTAATGTATAAAGACATTGCAAAACCGGACTTGTACGTCTATTTATATCAAAACACAGAACGTCTACAAGCCAATATTAAAAAACGAGGACGCAAATACGAAAGTGAAATAGCTGATGATTACCTGGAAAAAATTAACGCTGGTTATTTAGACTTTTTAAAAAGCCAAACAGAATTTAATGTCAAAATCATTGATATTTCAGATAAAGATTTTGTCAAAAACAGAGCAGATTACCTCTGGTTATTAAATCAAATTTGTACAAATGACGCCTAAAATTATACAATCAAAAGCTATTTTAATAGTAGGTTTAAAAGACAACTTGACTTTTATGACCAATGCTCAAGGCACAGCTAATCTAGCAAGACAATTTATGCCTAGACGACATGAAGTTTTAAATCGTGTTGGTACACAAAAATTCTCTATTCAAGTGTATGACGAGTTTAATTTAAAAAACATGACACCACATACAGAATACGTAAAATGGGTTGGAGTAGAAGTGTCAAGTTTTGAAACTATTCCAGAAGGTTTGGAAACGCTAACGATTAAAGAAGGGAACTACGCAGTATTTAATTACAAAGGAAAACCAGAAGGGTTTTTAGAAGCTTGGCAATTTATTCATGCTAATTGGTTGCCAAATTCAGAATATGTGTTAGATAACAGACCGCACTTTGAAAAATTACCGGAAAACTATCATCCTTCAAATGCAGAAGTAGAAGAGGAGATTTGGGTGCCTATAAAGTAGTAGCATTTGAATGCTGTCAGACTGAGTGCTGTCAAAGTGTTTTCTAAAGTTTTTTCAACTTACTAAACACATCCCACACTACAACACCACAACTCACACTAATATTAAGCGAGTGCTTCGTGCCAAATTGTGGGATTTCAATTACCATATCGCTAGCTGTAACTACATTTTGGGCAACCCCTTTAACTTCGTTACCAAAAACTAAAGCGTATTTTGTATCAGTTTCTACGTTAAAATTGTCAAGCATCGTTGCATTTTCAGCTTGCTCAATACTAATAACTTTACAACCATCTGCTTTCAGCTTTTTAACTAAATCAAGTGTATTTTCAACATATTCCCAAGCAACAGTATCTGTACTTCCTAGAGCTGTTTTGTGTATGTCTTTATGTGGAGGCGTAGCAGTAATTCCGCAGAGATAAATTTTTTCTACTAAAAAAGCATCACTAGTTCTAAACACGCTTCCAATATTATTTAAACTTCTAATGTTATCTAAAACAATAACTATTGGTGTTTTTTTAGCGGTTTTAAAATCGTCAATACTTAGTCTGTCTAGTTCGCTGTTTTTTAGTTTACGCATAGATAGGGTTTTCTTTTCATTTTCGCCAAGACGAGAACTTGTTTAATTTTAATGTCACACTGAGCGCAGTCGAAGTGCTTTTATAAAACTTATAATTTGTGAATAATTATCAATAACTTAAAGCCAATTGACTTCTGTAAAAATCAATATTTAGTTACATTAGCAAACTTACTAATAAACAAAAAACCTTTGGCAACAAAAAGTAAAAAAGTCACTCCGTTAATGAAGCAATACAATGCTATTAAAGCAAAGTATCCTGATGCCTTATTGTTATTTAGAGTTGGCGATTTTTACGAAACCTTTGGTCAAGATGCTGTAAAAGCAGCTGGTATTTTGGGTATTATTTTAACCAAAAGAGGTGCAGGAAGCGAAACCGAAACAGAGCTAGCTGGCTTCCCACATCACTCCATAAATACGTATTTGCCAAAGTTGGTAAAAGCTGGAGAGCGTGTTGCGATTTGTGACCAACTGGAAGACCCAAAACAAACCAAAACCATTGTAAAACGTGGTGTAACAGAGCTGGTCACACCTGGTGTTGCTTTAAACGATGAGGTCTTACAATCCAAAACCAACAACTTTTTGTGTTCGGTTTACTTCGGAAAATTACATATTGGGATATCGTTTTTAGACATCTCTACCGGAGAGTTTTTGACTTCTCAAGGTAATCAAGAATACATCGATAAATTATTACAGAATTTTAATCCAAGTGAAGTATTAGTTGCCAAACCAAAAAGAAACACATTTACCGAAGCTTTTGGTAGCGATTTTCATACGTTTAATTTAGAAGATTGGGTGTACCAACCCGATTATGGAAACGAAACCTTATTAAAACATTTTAATACTAAATCGTTAAAAGGATATGGAATTGCAGATTTAAATGAAGGGATCATTGCTTCAGGTTCTATTTTACATTATTTAGGCGAAACTCAACATAATAAATTAGAGCATATTTCCTCCATTTCCAGAATTGCAGAAGACGATTATGTATGGATGGACCGCTTTACAATCCGAAACTTAGAGCTTTACAATTCCACAAATAATAATGCGGTTACATTACTAAATGTTATAGACAAAACTATTTCTCCAATGGGAGGACGCTTATTAAAACGTTGGTTGGCTTTACCACTTAAACATATTGAAAAAATAAAGGAAAGGCATGAGGTTGTTTCTTATTTAAAACAAGATGCTGTTGTATTGCAAAAAATTCAGCATCACATAAAATTAATAGGCGATTTAGAGCGACTCATTTCTAAAATAGCAACACAAAAGGTGAGTCCTCGAGAGGTGATTCAGTTAAAAAATTCACTAGAAGCCATTATTCCTATAAAAGCTTTAGCAAGTCAATGTAACAACGAGTCGTTAAAAGTTATTGGAGATAATTTACAAAGCTGCGATGTGTTACGCGAAAAAATTAAAGAAACTCTAAATGAGGAGGCACCAGTAAATATCTTAAAAGGGAGGACGATAGCTCCAGGTTTTTCAACCGAGTTGGATGAGTTAAGAGCATTGTCTACTTCAGGGAAAGACTATTTAGATAAAATGTTAGAGCGCGAGAGTGAGCGCACAGGAATCACGTCTCTTAAAATAGCATCAAACAATGTGTTTGGATATTATATTGAAGTACGTAATACGCATAAAGATAAAGTACCAGAAGAGTGGATACGTAAGCAAACATTAGTCAATGCAGAGCGTTACATTACAGAAGAATTAAAAGAATACGAAGCCAAAATTTTAGGTGCAGAAGAGCGCATCATGGCTATCGAACAAAAACTGTTTATGGATTTGGTGTTGTGGATGAATCAATACATAAAACCAGTACAGCAAAATGCCTACTTAATTGGTAAAATAGATTGCTTATGCGGTTTTGCACAATTGGCATCAGACAATAATTATATTTATCCAACAATTGATGAATCATTTGATTTAGAGATTACAGATGGTCGTCATCCAGTTATAGAAAAACAACTCCCTATAGGAGAACCTTACATTGCTAATAACCTGTTTTTAGACAGAGACACACAGCAAATTATCATGATTACTGGTCCAAATATGTCTGGTAAGTCGGCTATTTTACGTCAAACTGCGTTAATTGTACTATTAGCACAAATAGGAAGCTTTGTGCCAGCAAAAGCAGCACGAATTGGTGTGGTAGATAAGATTTTTACACGTGTAGGTGCAAGTGATAATATCTCTATGGGAGAATCTACATTTATGGTAGAGATGAATGAAACCGCTTCCATCTTAAATAATATATCAGACAGAAGTTTGGTCTTGTTAGACGAAATTGGAAGAGGAACAAGTACTTACGATGGAATTTCTATAGCTTGGGCTATAAGTGAGTATTTACATGAGCATCCAGCAAAACCAAAAACTTTATTTGCAACGCATTACCACGAGTTAAATGAAATGACCGAAACCTTTGAGCGTATTAAAAACTTTAATGTGTCTGTTAAAGAATTAAAAGACAACGTTTTGTTTTTACGTAAGCTAGTAGAAGGCGGAAGCGAACATAGTTTTGGAATCCATGTAGCAAAAATGGCGGGAATGCCACAACAGGTATTGCGTCGTGCTAACCAAATACTGAAAAAATTAGAAAAGAGCCATTCTAGTGAAGAATTAACCGATAAAGTAAAATCTATACAAGATGAGATGCAGTTAAGCTTCTTTAATTTAGACGATCCTTTATTAGAAAATATAAAAGAAGAGATTTTACATACAGATATTGATACGCTAACACCAGTAGAAGCCTTGATGAAACTTAATGAAATCAAGCGTATGTTAGTGAAAAAGAAGCCAGTATAAATTAATTTAATTATTTTTTAAAAAAGGCTTTGCAATTTCTATAAATATCTTAAATTTGCATCCGCAATCATCGTGTTGCTCGTTCATATAAAGACTGCGAAAGTAGCTCAGGGGTAGAGCATCACCTTGCCAAGGTGAGGGTCGCGGGTTCAAATCCCGTCTTTCGCTCTGAGATTTTTTCCTAAAAAAATATTCCACGCTCGGGTGGTGGAATTGGTAGACACGTTGGACTTAAAATCCAATGTCCATTAGGACGTACGGGTTCAAGTCCCGTCCCGAGTACAGATGAAAAGCCGAAACGAAAGTTTCGGCTTTTCTGTTTTTAATAAGTATTTAAGTTTTTAATTATACCGTATTATTTATAGATTAAAAAAAAAAGACTACCATAGGGTAGTCTTTTACAATTATCTAAATAAATTATTATTTATCGTTTTCTCTTACTTCAGTAAGCTCTTTTACATCTTTTTTATACTGTTTTTGAGCTTCTTTGTAATTTCCTTCTTTAACTTCTTTCTTATAATTGTTATAGGCTTCTCTGTTTATTTTAACGTATTGGTCAAAAATCTCATTAGCTTCTTCGGTCATATCATTATATGCTTCTACTAATTCTTCAACATCTTCATTAAAATCGTCGGAGCTAGCACTTGCATTAGCAGTTGCTTCAAAATATTCTTTTTGGAAATCTGCAATGTCCTCGTTAATTTCTTCAGTGTTAATCCAATTTGGTCTGGTGTCATCTAAAGTTTGAACAACAGGTTTCCATGATCTTAACATGGTCATTTGTTCTACAGGAGTAGCTTTTTCAAATTTTTCCATTTGTTTAGCTAGTGTATTATAAGAAGACCAGTTACTTAAACCAACAACTTCTGCTTCAATGTTAATTGTTGCATTGTCAGTATCTCCTAAATCTTGTGCTTGAGTTGTATAAGATGCAAATCCTAATGCGAATAATGCAGTATACAGTTTTAAATTTTTCATAGTTATATAATTTTTGGTTCATTACAAAATTATGATAAAAGAGACCTCAATGCAATTATATTATTTTAAATTAATCATAAATTATTTTGAATAATTAACAATAAAATACGTAAAATTAACAAATAAATATAAAATTATCTAAATTTTTGTTAAAATACAGAGAATAATATAAATAAAAAAAACACCTTTAAAAAAGGTGTTTTAAGTTGACATTTGTAAATATTATAATCTAATTATCATCATCAGTTGCTTCATTAACTGCATCTTTTACTGCTTCTCCAGCTTCTTTAGTTTCTTCTACAGCATCATCTATTGCTTTACCTGTAGCTTCAAATCCATCTTTTGCAGCTTCTGCATCAAGATTTATGGCTTTAGGTGCAAACTTTATTGTTACTCCAGTGTTAAGAGAAGATATTGCAATAGTTTGTAACAGACGTAAAGTAATGTGGTCACCAGGATGTGGTACCTTAACAGAAATATGTAGAGCTGAAGAGCTGGGATGCGAAATAGTAAAATTATTTCCTGGCGGAACGTATGGAGCAGACTTTGTAAAAGCTATTAAAGGACCACAACCTTGGACAAGTATTATGCCTACAGGAGGCGTTTCTCCAACTAGAGAAAACCTTGAAGCTTGGTTTAAAGCTGGTGTTACTTGTGTAGGTATGGGATCTAAACTAATAGCAAAAAATGCTGAAGGTAAATACGATTTAGCTAAAATAGAATCTGATACTAAAAATGCTTTAGCTATTATTTCTGAGTTAAAAAGTTAACTTTACCACTTTAGTTATAAAAACAAAGACCTTTTTAAAACTAATAAAAAGGTCTTTTTTTAATTTAAAAGCGTATTGAAAAAAGCTATCCAATTCATGATTATTAGTGCATTAGCATTTACTTTATTAAATGTTGGTGTCAAGTATTTAGGAAAATTTAATGTGTACCAAATTGTATTTTTTAGAGCATTGGGTTCTTTATTTTTTACGTTTCCTTTTCTACTAAAAAATAAAATTTCTTTTATTGGTAATAAAGTAAAATTATTAGTCGCTAGAAGTATTGTTGGTTTAATAGCCATGACAATGTTTTTTGCATCCATTAAATTGTTACCTACAGGTACTGCTGTTTCCATTCGTTATATAGCACCAATTTTTGCTGCACTATTTGCATTATTTCTTTTAAAAGAACGAATAAAACCTATACAATGGTTGTTTTTTATAGCAGCGTTTTGCGGAGTTTTAATGCTAAAAGGATTAGAGACCAATGTAGATAGTTTGGGCTTTGTATTTGCTTTAATTTCAGCTTTATTTACAGGTTTAGTATTTATTATTATTAGACGTATCGGTAATCAAGACCATCCTATGGTTATAGTTAATTATTTTATGGTCACCTCATTTATAATTGCAGGAATTTTAAGTATAAAATACTGGATTCAACCCATAGGAATAGAGTGGGTAGCTTTACTAAGTTTAGGTGTTTTTGGGTATTTTGGTCAAATTTACATGACCAAAGCCTTACAAACTTCCGAAACCAGATTAGTAGCACCACTCAAGTATATTGAAGTCGTTTTCACTATGTTAGCAGGAGTTATTTGGTTTACCGAAGACTATACTATAGTCACTATTTTAGGTATGATTTTAATTATTACCAGTTTAGTACTTAATGTAATTGTAGTAAAAAGAAAACAATAAGCTAATTACACTTTAAATATTGTAAAATCTTATCAATAGCGCCTTCGTTATGTTGGATGTACTTAAAATTATTAGTTCCACTTTTTTCTCTAAACGTTTGATCTTGTATAAGTTTATTTAAAATAACAGAAAGTTCTTCATTATTTTTAACAGAAAACACGCCTTTATTAGCAATCATTTCAAAAGCTTCAGGAAATTTATTATAGTTATTACCAATAATAATTGGCACACCAAAAACTGCTGGTTCTAAGATGTTATGCAAACCAGTAGTACCCATTGCGCCACCAACATAAGCAATATCTGCATAGCTATACACTTTACTTAGTAGTCCTACAGTGTTTAATATAAGTACATCGTAGTCTTTTAAATCTTTAGTTTCTTTTTCGGTAAAAAGAATTGTTTTCTGTTTTAAACTCGCTTTTAAGTGAGCAATCTGTTTAGATTTAATATTATGCGGAGCAATAATAAATGTTACAGGTTTTCCATTATAATTATTTATAAAATCTACTAAAATAGTTTCATCTTCTGGCCACGAGCTACCAATAACAATACATAATTTATCAGCTTTAAAATCGGTAACAAAAGGTAAGTTGTTATCAATTTGTAATTGGTTTAATACACGATCAAACCTAGTGTCTCCAGAAACAGTAACAGCTGTATAGTTTATGCTTTGCAGTAATTTTTTAGAGGCTTCGTTTTGCGTAAATATATGATCAAAAGCAAATAATGCATTTTTAGTTTGGCTTCCATACCATTTAAAAAACGATTGGTCTTTTCTAAATACAGCCGAAATTAATATTGCTTTCAACCCTCTAATTTGTATTTCATTTAAATAATTTGGCCAAATCTCGTATTTAACAAATACAGTCAATTCAGGGTGCACAACATTAATAAATCGTTTTGCATTACGTTTGGTGTCTAAAGGCAAATACACAACAACATCTGCAAAAGGTGCTTGTTTTCTTATCTCATATCCAGAAGGGGAAAAAAACGAAAGTACTATTTTATGTTTAGGGTATACTTTTCTTAATTCATTAAATACAGGTAGACCTTGCTCATACTCGCCTAAAGACGCGCAATGAAACCATAAAGTATTATCACTCTTCTTTATAGCTTTTTCAAGCTTTTCAAAAGTTTTGGCTCTACCCAAAACACCTTGATTAAGCTTGTTATTAAATAAGCTTAATACTTTTAAAACTAATTTGGCTAGATGTATAGCTATGTTGTAAAGTAGTTTCACAAATGCAATTTTTGCTAAAATAAACAATTCATTGTTTAGCGTTTGGTATTTTTGTAAATTCGATAATTATAAATTTAAAGTAAAACTAAGTTTCTAATATTAGTTTACCACACAATTGTAGATGAAAAAAATACAAATGGTTGACCTTAAAGGTCAATATGCAGCTATAAAAAATGAAGTAGATGCTTCAATTCAAGAAATTATTGACAATACTAGTTTTGTAAATGGTCCAAAAGTCCATGAATTTCAAAAAAATCTCGAAAATTACTTAGGTGTAAAACATGTTATTCCATGCGCCAATGGTACGGATGCTTTACAAATAGCTATGATGGGATTAGGTCTAGAGCAAGGTGATGAGGTTATTACAGCAGACTTTACGTTTGCAGCAACTGTAGAAGTTATTGCATTACTAAAGTTAACACCTGTTTTGGTGGATGTTGATCCAGAAACGTTTAATATAGATATTGACGCTGTAAAAAAAGCTATTACACCAAAAACAAAAGCTATTGTGCCTGTCCATTTATTTGGTCAATGTGCTAATATGGAAGCTTTAATGCAATTAGCAAAAGAGCATAACTTGTATGTCATAGAGGATAATGCGCAAGGTATTGGCGCAAATTACACCTATTCAGATGGTACAAAAGTAAAATCTGGGACTATAGGTCATGTAGCATCAACCTCATTTTTTCCATCTAAAAACTTAGGTTGTTATGGAGATGGAGGCGCTATTTTTACTAATGATGATGATTTAGCACATACCATAAGAGGGATTGTAAATCACGGAATGTATGTGCGTTATCACCATGATGTTGTTGGTGTAAATTCGCGTTTAGACTCTATTCAGGCAGCAGTTTTAGATGCTAAACTACCAAAATTAGATAGTTATAATAATGCACGTCGTAACGCTGCAAGACAATACAATGCAGCCTTTAAAGGTATAGAAAAAGTAACCACACCAAAAACTGTAAATGGTTGCGACGGTATATGCGATACTTGTGATTGCCACGTGTTCCACCAATACACTTTAAAGGTAGAACATGTAGACAGGGACGCTTTAGTTAAGCATCTAAATGATAACGGAATCCCTTGTGGAGTCTATTATCCAATCCCATTACACGCACAAAAAGCATATCAAGATTCAAGATATAACGAAGCAGATTTTACCGTCACTAACCAATTGGTAAAGCAAGTTATCTCTTTACCTATGCATACCGAGTTGGATGACGATCAAATCAAATTTATAACAAAAACAGTAAAAGATTTTATAGCAAATAATTAGGGCGTTACCACAAGGGTCAGGCTTTCATGGCTCGCTCTCTGCGAGGAGCTCAAACAAACCATTCAATCCTTAACGCACACATAGCCAATGAAGATACTAGTTACAGGAGGTTTAGGGTTTATAGGGTCACACACAGTTGTCGAGCTTCAAAATGAAGGCTATCAAGTGGTTATAATAGATAATCTATCTAATGCATCTGTTGAGGTTTTAGGAGGTATCGTTTCAATAACGGGTAAAACACCAATATTCGAAAAATTAGATCTAAAAGACAAATTAGCAGTTCAAGCTTTTTTTAGAGCCAATCAAGATATAAAAGGTGTTATACATTTTGCAGCAAGTAAAGCGGTAGGAGAGAGTGTTGACAACCCATTATTGTACTATGAAAACAACATCAATACTTTGGTATACGTATTACAAGAGCTTGTAAAATTAGACGAGTCTAATTTTATATTTAGCTCGTCTTGTACAGTGTATGGTCAAGCAGATGTTATGCCTATTTCAGAATCGGCTCCAATAAAACCAGCAGAATCACCCTACGGAAACACCAAACAAATAGGTGAAGAAATCATAAAAGACACTTGTAAAGTAAATACTAATTTAAAAAGTATTGCTTTAAGATACTTTAATCCAATAGGTGCACATAGCTCAGCTAAAATAGGTGAGCTGCCCATTGGTGTGCCACAAAACTTAGTGCCTTACATTACACAAACAGGAGCAGGAATTAGAGAGCAATTATCTGTATTTGGAGATAATTATCCTACAACAGATGGAACATGTATTAGAGATTATATTCATGTGGTGGATATTGCAAAAGCACATGTGGTTGCTTTACAACACTTACTAAATAATAAAAACACTTCTAATTTTGAAGTTTTTAATTTAGGGACAGGAACTGGTAGTTCTGTGTTGGAAGTCATTAAGGCTTTTGAAAAAGTGACCAACAAAAAACTGAATTATAAGATAGTAAATAGACGTCCAGGCGATGTTATTTCTGCATATGCAGACACAACTAAAGCTAACAAAGAATTAGGTTGGAAGGCACAATATTCTTTAGAAGAAGCAATAGAATCAGCATGGAAATGGCAAAAATCATTATAAACCTATTATCATATCCTAAATCAGATACTATATTAATTATTAATCTTATAATTATTTTATGCTTCAATTAGAAGATTGATATTAGTAATCTGATTAACAATACTTTAATAGCGAAAATTCTTTATTCATTAAAATTCTTGTTTACTTTGTAGCTAATGCAAATGATATAACAATGAAATTGATTACAGTAAAACGAGAAACAAAACAAGAAAACAGGTTTGGACCCAAAATGGGACGCCTTAATGCAAAAGTAACCTACATTAAAAAACAAATATTAGGTATTCCTATTAAAACATTACACAAATACCGCGAAACGTATTACGGAGAAGTTAAAGATTGTGAAGATTGTGTACTTAGTAAATAATAAAAAAGCCTCGATTTTAATCGAGGCTTTTTTTATGCTTTTTGTTTTTTAAAACTGCCCACTAATAAGCAACCCATCCCAACCATAACAGAAACATCTGCTAGATTAAAAATGCCTGTCCTAAAGACACCTCCTAAATCGATATGTAAAAAATCGGTTACAGAACCATAAACTATTCTATCATATAAATTAGCTATACCACCACCAATAATACAGCAAAACCCAACAAGGGTCATGGTATTCATGGTTTTGTCTTTTATAATATGTCTAAGTACTAACAATAAAACAACTATAGGTAATACAATTAAAAGTAAAATACGAAGTGTTGGACTAAAGTCGCTACCCATACCCAAAAAGGCACCTTCATTTTCTACGTTGTGTAAAGTAAAGTAATCACCAAAAATTTCAGTAGTGCTATGCTTAATCACATCTGCTCTTACTATAAATTTAGAGACTTGATCTAAAATTATATTTAATACGATTAATCCAAGAATTAAAATGTTTCTGCTACTCATCACCTTTAGTTTCAAAGGTTGCAGATGCAGTTTGTGCTTCTCTATCTATTTTTTTTACTAGTCCTTGTAACACTTTTCCTGGACCAACTTCAGTAAATAAAGTGGCACCATCTTTAATCATTTGCTGTACAGATTGTGTCCAACGTACAGGAGCAGTTAATTGCGATATTAAATTCGCTTTTATTTCGTTTTCATCAGTAATTGCAGTAGCAGTTACGTTTTGATAAATAGGACAATTTGGTTTGCTAAATGTTGTGTTTTCTATAGCTGCAGCTAATTCCTCTCTAGCAGGCTCCATCATTGGAGAGTGGAATGCTCCACCAACAGGTAATACTAAAGCACGACGTGCTCCAGCCTCTTTCATGGCTTCACAAGCACGTTCTATAGCATCTACTTCTCCAGAAATCACTAATTGTCCAGGACAATTATAATTTGCAGCTACAACAACACCTTCAGTTTTTGCACAAATATCTTCTACAACTTGATCTTCTAAGCCTAGTACTGCAGCCATAGTACTTGGTTGTAACTCGCAAGCTTTTTGCATAGCTTGAGCACGTTGCGATACTAATTTTAATCCATCTTCAAAGCTTAAAGCTCCTGCAGCAACTAGTGCCGAAAATTCTCCTAAACTGTGTCCTGCCACCATTTCTGGTTTAAAACTTTCGCCTAAAGTCTTTGCTAAAATTACAGAATGTAAAAAAATAGCAGGTTGCGTAACTTTAGTTTCTTTTAATTGTTCAGCAGTACCTTCAAACATAATGTCTGTGATATTGAACCCTAAAATCTCGTTAGCATCTTCAAATAAATGTTGTGCTTCAGAAGAGTTTTCATATAAGTCTAAACCCATTCCTGAAAATTGAGCACCTTGACCCGGAAATATATATGCTTTCATGTAAAATCTTAATTTAGTTGGACAAAAATAGGGATATTTTTTTAGTTAATTGCAGTCTTGATTCTAACTATGAAGCGGTCTTTCTTATTGGTTATCTATTTACAAATTTCCAGTAGCAGCTTCTGCACAACGTTCGCCATCCATTGCAGCACTAACAATACCTCCAGCATAACCACCACCTTCTCCGCAAGGATATAAATTGGTAATTTCTGGATGCGCCAAATTGTCGTTTCTAGGGATACTTACAGGTGATGAGGTACGCGATTCTACACCAACAATATTGGCTTCTTCGGTGTAATACCCTTTCATTTTGTCTCCAAAAGCTTTAAATCCTTTTCTTAAAGAACCACCAATTAATTTTGGTAATAAACTATGTAATGGAGCACTTTTTAAACCTGGCTGATACGATGTGTCATTTAAACTGTTAGACAATTTACCTTCTACAAAATCGGTTAATCGTTGTGCAGGAGCTGTTTGACTGCGACCACCAGAGGTAAAGGCTAATTTTTCTAAATCCTTTTGAAATTCTAAAGCTTTTAAAGCACCAAATTGTTCATATTTATACAGATCTTTATCAGCATTAATTTCTACAACAATTCCAGAATTTGCGAATTTGTTATTTCGTCTTGAAGGCGACATACCGTTAACTACAACTTCACCATTTGCTGTAGCTGCAGGAACAATAAATCCACCTGGACACATGCAAAAGCTATAGACACCTCTACCATTAACTTGTTGAACTAAACTGTAAGATGCAGCAGGTAATAACTGTGGTCTTGTACCCTCACAATGATATTGAATGCTGTCTATAATGTGTTGAGGATGTTCTGCTCTTACACCCATTGCAAAAGATTTTGCTTGAATAGCAATGTGTTTCTGGTTTAATAAATAGAAAATATCTCTGGCAGAATGTCCTGTAGCTAGAATGACTTTGTCTGTGGGTAACTCATCACCATTTTGAAGCAGAATGGCTTCAATTTTTTTATTTTTAATAGTAAAATCTGTGACTCTTGTATTAAAATAAACTTCGCCACCATATTTTAAAATTGTCTCACGTATATTCTGAACCACTTTAGGCAATTTATTGGTTCCAATATGTGGGTGTGCATCCACTAATATTTGATCTGTTGCACCATGAAATACTAAATTTTCAAAAATACGTCTTACATCACCTCGTTTAAGACTTCTTGTATATAATTTTCCGTCACTATAGGTTCCAGCACCACCTTCACCAAAACAATAATTAGAGTCTTCATTAACAAAATGGTCTTGGTTAATAGCTTTTAAATCGCGACGTCTGTCTTTAACATTGGCACCACGTTCTAATACAATAGGTTTAAATCCTAACTCAATACATCGCAGCGCTGCCCACATACCTGCAGGTCCAAAACCAATAATATGGATGGGTTTGGCGTTAGAAACATCTTGATAATTAAAAGTGTAATCTGTAGTTTCTGGAACAGGTTCGTTAATAAAAACCGAAACCTTATAGTTCAAAATAATTTTAGGTTTTCTAGCATCAATAGACTTTCGTAAGATTTTAATACCGGAAATATCATCACGAGAAATAGACAGCCATTCTGCAGATTTTTTTAATAAAATATCTGGAATTTCTTCTTCTTTTAAAGTCACACGAAGTTGGATGTCTTTTACCATGTCGCAAAATTAGGTAAAAATGCGATAAAAGTCATTTTAAGTCATACTTATACGTCATTTAATTTTTTAAGAACTTTCAAACTAAAATTATCAGAATTGAAAAAGGCATTATTTTATATTACTTTTACAATCTTAATCTTCAATATTAATAGCATTGATTTCAAAATCTACCATAGACCAAGTTTACGAAACCGCCAGATTGGAGGAGGTTATTGGTGATTTTGTACAACTTAAAAAGGCAGGAAGTAATTTTAAGGGATTAAGTCCTTTTTCGGATGAGCGTTCGCCAAGTTTTATGGTTTCTCCTGTGAAGCAAATTTGGAAAGATTTTTCCAGTGGAAAAGGAGGGAATGTAGTTGCTTTTTTAATGGAGCACGAACATTTTACCTATCCAGAAGCCATTAAGTACTTGGCTAAAAAATATAATATTGAAATTGAAGAAACCGAGCAGTCCAACGAGCAAAAAGAACAACAAAACAAACGCGAAAGTTTATATTTAGTTAGCGAGTTTGCTAGTAAATATTTTCAAGAGACTTTGCATAATACCGATCCAGGTAAAGCTATAGGGCTAAGTTATTTTAAAGAGCGAGGTTTTACAACAGAGACTATCAAAAAATTTAGCTTAGGATATAGTTTGGACCAATGGAGCGCCTTTACAGACCACGCTTTAAAAAAAGGTTATAACCTTGAATTTTTAGAAGAGACAGGTTTAACTATTGTTAAAGAAAACAAACAGTTTGACCGTTTTAAGGGTCGTGTGATGTTTCCTATACAAAGTATGAGTGGACGTGTTTTAGGTTTTGGTGGTCGCATCTTGACTAACGATAAAAAAGCTGCCAAATATTTAAACAGCCCAGAAAGTGATATCTACCATAAAAGCAAAGTACTATATGGTATTTTTCATGCTAAACAAAGTATAGCTAAAGAAGATAATTGTTATTTGGTAGAAGGGTATACAGATGTTATTCAGTTTTATCAAACCGGAATTAAAAATGTGGTGTCCAGTTCTGGTACTGCGTTAACTAGCGATCAAATTAGGTTAATTAACCGTTTGACAAAAAATATTACTGTACTTTTTGATGGTGATGCAGCAGGTATGCGTGCCTCTTTAAGAGGTATAGATTTAATCTTGGAACAAGGTATGAATGTAAAAGTTTGTACGTTTCCAGAAGGTGAAGATCCTGATAGTTTTGCTAAATCAAACACGTTAGAAGAATTGTCTTTGTATTTAGAACAGAATGCAAAAGATTTTATTCAGTTTAAAGCCTCAGTGTTATATGAAAGTGCTAAAAACGATCCTATAAAAAAAGCCGAAACCATTAGAGATATTGTTAATAGTATTGCTAAAATTCCGGATAGAATAAAAACCGAAATTTATATCCAAGAATGTGCTAGAATTATGGATATTAGTGAAGAAGTTTTATTTTCTACACTAGCACAATTAACAAAAAAAGAACAAGTAGAAGCTTCTAAACAAACCCAAACCAGTCAAAAAGCTTTTGATGTTATCAAGCATCAACAACCAGTAAAAAAGGTTGATGTGCAATATGAATTAGAGCGAAAAATTATAGAAATCTTATTGCTTTACGGAAATAGAACTGAAGATTTTGAAGATTTAGTTTTAAAAGAAAACGATAAAGGGCAACTTGAGTTAGAACCAGTTATCCAACAAGCTAAAGTTTTTGAAAAAATATTTTTAGACCTTCAGGAGGACGAAATGGAATTTTTAAATCCGCAGTTTAAAGCTATTTATTATTCAATAATTGATGCACTAAACCAAAACCCTGATTTTAAAATTGAAAGTTTAATAAATACAATAGATCCAATTTTAGCTTCAGAGATTACTTCTATTTTAATGGAAGACGAGCGTTATGCTTTGGCAGATTGGGAACGCAATAATATTTTTCCGAAGTCAAAAATAGATACTGTTGCCCAATTAGTTAGCGAAACCATTTTAACGTTACGTTGCTTTTTAATAGATCAAAAAGTTACACAGTTTCAGCAAAATACGCTTCAAAATAAAACAGAAGTCAATAAAGACATCTTAGAAGAGGTTAAAGATTATTCTGGTTTAAAAATGTTGTTGTCAAGAAAACTTAATCGTGCGTTATAGCTCTAAACTTTTAGCTTGGTTAACCAAGTCTATTAAGTTGGTTACATTTAACTTTTTCATTAAACGTGCTCTGTAAGTACTTACTGTTTTTTCGTTAATTTGAAGCTCTTCAGCAATTTCTTTATTTCTTTTACCATTAGATAAAAGCTTTAACACTTCTACTTCTCTAGTCGATAATTTTTTATAGTAATTATTTTTACCAGAGGTTTTGTCTAATGCAATTTTTCTGGATAAACTAGGACTAATATATACACCTCCAAGGTGTACTTTCATAATAGCTTCTTTTAAAGTAAGTAAATCTGTAGATTTATGTACATATCCAGATGCACCAGCTTTAATAGCACTAACAGCATAGACTTCTTCCTGTTGTGCACTATAAATAATAACCTTTATATCTGGATATTCTTTTCTCATGCGTCTTAACACACTAATACCATTAAGTTTAGGTAAATCAATTTCGCACAGTAAAATGTTAGTAGTAAATTGTTTTAAAGCATCAAAAATCGCCTCGCCATCTGCAACCGCTTGTACGACTTTTAAATCTCGGGAACTTGCAAAAACCAACTCTAGTCCTTTAGTCACTATAGGATGTTGGTCCGCAACCATTAGTTTAACCATGGTCATTAAGTTTTTTAGGTGTTTTTATAAAAAAACACAGGTTATAGAAATAATAATAGCAACGTAAAGGTATGCAAAATTATGATATATCTATAATTTAGATTAAATCTTTAGGGATTTCGCAAACAGGAATAGGAATCATCTTGTGCAAATTATTGGTATTGTAACGTTTAAAAATGTTAAAGACCTCTTTTTCTCTCCCTGTAAAATCAGCTTCAGTTTTTCCTTGGTCATTCATTTTCATTGCCCATTCCAATTCTGGGTAAGACGCACCAATTTGGTCTTCGTCACTTCTAGCATCTCCAAAAAGTCCATCGCTAGGAGCAGCTTTCATAATAGATTCTGGTACTTTTAAATAGTCTCCAATAGTATACACTTCGCTTTTAAGTAAATCTGCAATAGGACTTAAATCTACACCACCATCACCATATTTGGTGTAAAAACCTACACCAAAATCTTCTACTTTATTACCAGTGCCAGCAACTAATAATCCTAGTAATCCTGCATGATAATACAAGGTTGTCATACGTAAACGTGCACGTGTATTAGCCAAAGCCATGTCTACAACAGCTTGTTTTCCGTCTAAGGATACTTCGGTTTTAAATTCTTCAAAAACTGGTGTTAAGTCAGTAATAATACCCTCAACATTTGGGTACCTTTTTTTAAGTTGTGCAATGTGCTCTTGGCCTCTAGATACGTGGCTTTCTGGCTGGTGAATTGGCATTTCGATACATAGCACTTTTAAGCCTGTTTCTGCACAAAGGGTCGAGGTAACTGCACTATCAATTCCACCAGATATTCCAACAACAAAACCATTAACTTTGGCGTTAGTAGCGTAATCTTTTAACCAATTTACAATGTGTTTAACAACTTTTTCTGTTTGCATAATCGAAGAATTTAAAACAAAGAATAGTACCTTTGCCTAACAAAAATAAAGCAAACCCTTTATTAATAAAAATTAAGAGACTTTAACTTTTATGAGACTAGTTATTTTTATTGTATCCCTATTTTTTTTGATGTTATCTTGTCAAGACGATAATACCATCCAAAAAGAAATCGCTAAAATTAATATCAATGTAGATGTAGAACGTTTTGATATCGCTTTCGCGGAAGCTAAGCCAAACGATTTACCACAACTAAAAAGTGCCTTTCCATTTATGTTTCCAGAGCAATATGATGATGCTTTTTGGATACGTAAAATGAACGATACTTTACAACTTCAACTTAATGAAGAAACCCTTAAAAAGTTTCCCGATTTAAAAGATGAAACTCAAGAAATCAAACAGCTATTTCAGCATTTAAAATACTATTTTCCAACGTTTAAAACACCTCGTGTAATTACAACCACATCAGATGTAGATTACAGAAATAAAGTTATAGTTACAGACACTATTGCAATTATAGAACTAGACACTTATTTAGGTAATGACCATTTTTTTTATGAGGGTTTACAAGCCTATATAGTTGCTAATATGAAACCAGAACAAATTGTGGTTGACTTAGCAGATGCTTATGCAAAAAAAATGGTGCTAAATACCAAACGTAAAAACCTACTAGATGAGATGATTTATTTTGGTAAGCTATTGTATATAAAAGATAAAGTGATTCCGTTTAAAACAGATGCTCAAAAAATAGGTTATACACCAGAACAACTAGATTGGGCTTATGCTAATCAAGAACAAATTTGGAAATACTTTATAGATAAAGAATTATTGTATAGTACAGATTCTAAGCTACCTAATCGTTTTATTAATGCTGCACCTTTTTCTAAATTTTATTTAGCAGAAATTGATAACGAATCTCCAGGTCGAATAGGACAATTTATAGGCTGGCAAATTGTTAGAGCCTACATGAAAAACAATGATGTAAGTATAACAGAACTTTTGAACACACCAACTCAAACCCTTTTTAATAAATCTAAATATAAACCAAGACAATAATGGCAAATATTACTTCAGAAATAACCCTAAAAGTAGAACTAGACGAAAACCGAGTGCCCGAAAAACTAAACTGGACAGCTCAAGATGGTGGCATTGAAAATGCAGAAGCAAAAGCTATGATGTTGTCTGTTTGGGATAGTGCAGCTCAAGAATCTTTACGTATAGATTTGTGGACCAAAGACATGCCTGTAGATGAGATGAAAGTCTTTTTTCATCAAACTTTAGTAGCTATGAGTAATACCTTTAACAGAGCTACTCAAGACGAAAAAATGACTGCAACAATGAAAGATTTTTGCGATTATTTTGCAGAAAAATTAGAGTTAAAAAAATAATTCTATTCGACTACAATTTTAAATTGTGATAGTGTATTGTTAGTATCTTCAATAGATAAAACATATAATCCACTTGCTAGCTGTATTGGGACTTGTGTGTTGTTATCTAAAGTGGTTGTAACGTTATAAATTAACTTTCCTGTAATATCAGTTATTTTTAATGAAGCATCACTTATAGTGACGTCACTACTAATTGCAATGTAGTTTTTAACAGGATTTTTAATAATACTTATGGAGTTACTTTCAATAGTATTAGTACTTAATGTAGTAGGCATAATTTCGCTAATGGCAAAAGCAACATTTTGAGGTGTTAATGTCACATGTGATTGGTTAGCATCTGGCATATACCAATTGTCAAAGGGTGTTAAATCATTTACAGCTCTTGCAGTCATTACGTTTGTAGGTGTATGAAACCAATCTACTTCATTATTAGTAATCTCTAACGCCATACTGCTTACACTTGGTATAAAGTTAAAATAGTCTATTTGTAGAGCGTTAAAAAAGGTATTAATAAGTGGGTCTGTTCCAAAGCCACCAGATAATGCTCCAAGATCAAATAAACCACCAGAAGCAGCATCAATACCATCTGTATAGCTAAATGCTTCTCCGTTGGCACTAGCAGTTAAATCACAAAAACAAATAAACGGAGCGTCAATAAATAAATAGCTAATTTGATTGGTGTTTCCAGCATAAGGAGTAAATCTAGATCTAAATGTTGCATCTGTCTGAAATGCCACATCTGGTATAGTCACATCAAGTATTTGTCTGTTTGGTAAAACCGGATTGTTAAGTTTATCAGGGTATCTGGCGTTAATTCCACTACCATTAATCATGCTTACCTTTCTTACATTTTCTGGAAATCCAGAAGTAGTCAAACCATTTAAACCGCTAAAAAATAAATTGTGATAAGGATGTGCAATAGGTAAGGTTAGTGCAGAATCAAAATCGACGTTACTACCACTGGCTAAATGAGGCTCAAACTGATCGGTTAGCATTTGTCTAGCTGCTGCAGATTTTAAAAAATCATTAATTAAGGGTTGCACAGCTACAATACTTTGGTCTCCACCTAATCCGCCTAAATCCAATCCAAATGCCATGTAATTAAATAAATGCTGGAACCCAATAGGTACGTTAGCACCTTGGTGTGGCGAGTCAAAACTAATCCACAAGCGTGTGTCATGATCTATGTTTTGATTTTCCATATAATTTAACGCATACCTAGAGATTAATCCACCCATACTAGGTCCAATAATTACATTCTGTTCTGTACCTATTTTTTGAGCGTTAATTAAATTAATTAATTCTACTAATAGCATGGCGTTACGTTCAATAAAATCTGCACCTCCATCTACAACAACATTGTCTGAAGCTCTAGTGTACACAGGAAAGTTTAAAACTACAATATCAAAACCTTCTGTTCTCATTTGGTCACCAAGATTTAAGAGGGTTCCGTTATCCTCAAAATTTAATAAGTTGTAAATACTTAAAACATCTCTGGTGTCTCCAGGATCAAAACCATCTATCACAAAAATGGGTTTATCTAATATGTTATCGCTACTTAAAAAGACATCATATTCTCCTGTTCCAATATCGTTGGCAACTCCGTAAGGTGTTAAATTTGGTGCGATAGTAGAGTTAAACGTCAATACAGCTCTGTTAAAATTAGCGTTTAAATCTTCTGCAGAATAATTTATATTTAGTGTTGACTTACTTTTAAAAACTTCTTGATTAGACAATGTTATTCTAGATTTTAAAACTTTGTTTCCAGCTTTGGTATAAGTCACAGTAATTGGTGTATTGATGTTTACTGCTCTAAATCCAAGAGTGTCATCAAAATCTATTTCAATTTTAGAAATGACCTGATTTGTAGTATTATATATGTCGCGCTCTTTAATAATAAATTGATTAGTTAACCCTTTATGATTTGCAATTAATGGTGCGCTAATAGAGATGGTATTTTTTCTGTATACAGAATTTGAGCCAGTAACATTAATTAGGTTTTGATTGTCATCTAAACTTAATCGACCATCTGTAAACGCTTCTGGAACAATAGTTTGATAGTCTGCATGCAATATTGCAATAGGAATGACTTGATGATTTATAGCTGCTTTGGCATCAATAGTAATAGGGTTGTTTAATCTGTTTTTAAAATCGTTTTGACCTAATAGTTTATAGGCTTGTTTAAAAGAATAAACACTGTTGGTATTATCTTGAAAGTCTTCAATATTAAAAATTGTAGAGGTAGGAATTAAAATAGAAGTTTCTATTTGAGACCGATCTAATTGTTGAAGCTTTTTATTCTGAGAAATTACTGTTATTGAAATGAACAAAAAACTTAATAGCAAAAGTTTAGCTTTCATAAAGTGGTTGGTTTTGTATGATTTTTAAATATACAAAAACAGAAATAAAAAAACCTGATAATATATTTTCAGGTCTTTTTAAAATATGTGTAGTAACTTTTTAGAAAGCGGTACTTAGATTTAAAGTTAACCCTGTGTTTTCTGGTACAATTCTACAAACTCCACCAACACAAAGTAGTCCGCCACGCTGTCTTCCGTAATTTAAAGCTATACGTGTTGCGCCTTTTGTAAAACTTCCTCCAACGTTGTAATAATGTGCTTTGGTTTCGGTACTAAACTCGTTGTCGTTACCATAATCGTAGATATCTGTAACGTAAAATGCTAAATTTCTGTTAGCAATAAACTCTACAGTTCCACCAACCCAATTTTTTCTATCTTGTTTTGTCCATAGGTGTTGACCTTCGACTCTTACAGATTTTCCATTACCTAATTTGTGGGTCACATCTGCAATTACAACTTGAGATTTAATATCGCCATCTACACCCAAAGAGCCACCTAAAGCAACCCCTTTGTCTACTATACTATTAATATAAGTAAATATAGACGACCAATTTTTAGAGTGTTTTTTTCTTATTTCAAAATTGAAATCTCTATTCAATCGGTTACCAAATTTTAAAAACTCAGCTTTATAAGTAGATTCAGATTGGTTAAATTCTGCATCTAAAAGTGCCCAATATGCAAAATTTGCTGTTACTTTTGTTCCGTATTCACCACCTAAAGCAGTTCCTTTTTTAAATTTATAAAAGACATCTAAAGTATTACCAATTTCACCCGCTTGACCACCAAAATTTTGTAAAAACAGTCCAGGTTGTGCATTGTAGATATAAATATTTGCTAATGCATAATCTTGTTGTTTAGTCAATGTTGGTAGATAATTCATGTTTTGCATGTTAAACTGAAACTCTAATGATCCAATATCCATTGCATTACGTTCTGCGGTAAATAACATATTTTCCATACGTCTGAATGTAGAAATAACACCTAATCCTTTTTTGGTATATCCTAAAGAGAATAATAGTGCGTTTCCTGTAAAATATTTACCCTCAATAACACCATTTCCAGGTAGTGCAGGAGGTATAAAAGCAACATCTTCGCCTTTTAAAGCATATTCTGATTTAAAATATATATTCCCAAAATCTGCATCTAACCTAAACGAATAGGAGTTAATCATCTCTGGAAAATCTGTCGTGTCAAAGGTGTTATTAGGATCAAACTCATCTACTGGTGGAGTAAAATCTTCTTTTTTACCAACATAGCTTAATCCAAGATTAAGACTACTTAGACTATTAATATTTAAAACTTGTTTTAAATCTAAGTTAGTGTCAAATCCAAAAATATCGCTTTCGGATACATCAAAACCAACACGTTGTTGTCCGTATAGACCAGTGATGTTTAAATAATTAGTCGGTGTGTATTTAATACGTCCACCTCTTAACGCTGTATTTAATCCTAATTGTCTTTCTTCAAAAGCACGTAATAATAAGCCATTACCAAATTGCTCATAGAAGTAACCTGCTGTAATGTCTAATGTTTTATTTCTAAAATTGGCATAGTAAGTTGCAATTCTAGTATCATTATATTCTGGATAGTAGTTAATTAGTGGAAGCGGTTCATAACTTTCCGCCTGTAGACCTACAGTAAAATTATCTAAAAAACTATAATCTAAACGTAAATAACTATTGACTCTAACGTGTTCATTTTTTAAATCAAATTCGGCTAGAGGATCTTCAAATTCTCCTAACTCAGAATCGTTGACGTACCATTGTGCATTGGTTTCAAGACTTCCTGACAGATTATTAAAAAAGTCTTTGACTACAGATGAATCCTCATTATCTGTGTCTTGCGCTAAACTTATTATAGGAAGTATTAGCACAATAAAAATTGCAATTTTTTTCATGTTTAGTTGGTTGGTGGTTTAAGAATGTTTTTTGATTTCATCATACAAATCATCTTCAGAACCTGGAGTATATCCAGAATGTCTGTAAACAATTTTTCCATTCTTAATTAATAAGGTAAGTGGTACAGTTGCAGCGCCTAATTCTCTTTTTAAGTCGTTATTAGTGTCTAATAAAATAGTAAAATCCCAATCTTTACCATTTACTAATGGTTTAACTCTGCTAACAGTTCTAGAATCGTCCACAGAGATAGCATATAGTTTAACGCTAGTTTCGTCTTGCCAATCATTATAGACTTCGCTAATAGCATCCAACTCATTTTTACATGGCACACACCAAGTAGCCCATAATGAGACTACAATTAAATCGTTATCCTCTGCAATAGTTTTTAGTGTAGTAGTTTCACCATCAAGAGTTTTAATTTCGCTAGTAGGTAAGGTGTCTTGAGCTATTACGTTAAAACTAAAAGCGAAGACTAATAGGTAAAGGAAGTGTTTCATTATAAGTGAATTGTAAAATGTTAAAATGTTAATATTGGTTAAAATTAGTAATTTTTTTGAGGAATGTTTTAAAAAATAAATTATAAATTGCCAACTTATTAAAAAAAATAGCAATGTATTGGCTATTTTATTACGTAATTATCAAAACACATACCAAAATGAAAATTAAAAACATTGTAAAAGAATTAGTATTAGTAACCTTTGTGGTTTTTGCGTTCTCTTGTAGTAAATCTGAGGACGAACCATCAAGTGGAGGACAAGTTGATCCAGGAGGAGTAGAAACAGCAATTACCATTTCTACAGCATATGATAAAACATTTAAAGATAGCGCTGTTGCGTTTTGGGTTAGTAATAATAATGATGCAGATGTAACTAGTCAATCTACTATTTTTGTTAATGGTACAGCAATTGGATCAAACGTATATACTTTCCCAGCTACAGGATCTTTTACAATTTATGCAACAAAAGGTGAGTTACAATCTAATACAATTACAGTAGAAGCAATATTACCAACTCACACTACCAAGGTAATGGTTGAAGATTATACTGGAACTTGGTGTGGTTATTGTCCACGATTAGCAACTGCTTTAGAAAATACTGTTAATTTAAATGCTAATGTTATTCCGGTTGCAATACATGACGATAATGAAATGCTTTTTCCTTATGCTAACCAAATGGAAAACACATTTGGAGTTACTGGTTTTCCAACAGGAAAAGTAAACAGAACCATTTCTTGGAACGAATCTACTAGTCAGCCAATTTCTTATTTAGACTTTAGACAGAAAATGGGATTAGCCATAAATTCATCTATTGCAGGTAATACTATTTCTGCTGAAGTTAAAGTGCATTATGATATTGATGAGAATAACTCACAACGTTTAGTAGTGTATTTATTAGAAAACGGATTAGTTTATCCTCAAGTTAATTATTATAATAATGATGGGTCAAGTCCATGGTATCAAACAGGAAATCCAATTCAAGGATTTGTACATGACCATGTTGCTAGAGAAGTGTTTACAGATGTTATGGGTGATGTGATACCTTCAGGCCAAACTAAATCTGGTAATACCTATACTGCTAATTTAACTATGGATTTACCTTCAAGTGTACAAGATTCTGATAAATTAGAAATTGTTGCTTTTGTGGTAGGTGCTGATAATAAGATACAAAACGTACAAAAAGCTAATTTAGGAGAGTATAAAGATTTCGACTAAGCTTTAGTTTATATATAATAAAAAAACGCGAACCATTTGGTTCGCGTTTTTTTGTGTTTAAAAAGAATATGTATCTATTCTCCTAAAAAAGGGTATCTGTAATCTGTTGGTGTTACAAAGGTCTCTTTAATCATTCTAGGAGATACCCAACGTAATAAGTTTAAGGCACTACCAGCTTTATCATTGGTTCCAGATGCTCTGGCACCTCCAAACGGTTGTTGTCCAACAACTGCTCCAGTTGGTTTATCATTAATATAGAAGTTTCCAGCGCAATTTTGTAAAGCTTTAGTGGCTTCTATAACAGCATATCTATCTTGTGCTAAAATGGCTCCTGTTAAGGCGTAGTCACTAGTTTGATCTACTAATTTTAATGTTTCAGAATACTTATCGTCTTCAAAGACATAAATTGTAATAACTGGACCAAATAACTCTTCACACATGGTTGTGTATTTTGGGTCTTCTGTTACTAAAACTGTTGGTTCTATAAAGTAACCTTTGCTTTTATCATAGTTACCTCCAACAATAACCTCTACATTATTATCAGCTTTAGCTTGATCAATATATTTGGCTAATTTATCAAAAGAGCCTTCATGGATAACAGCAGTAATAAAGTTGCTTAAATCTTCTGGAGAACCCATTTTAAAAGATTTTACATCTTCAATAACGTATTGCTTAACCTTGTTCCAAATACTTTTAGAAATGTAAGCTCTAGATGCTGCACTACATTTTTGACCTTGAAACTCAAATGCACCTCTTACAATTGCGGTAGCCACTTGTTTTGGATGAGCGGTTTTATGTGCAACAATAAAGTCTTTTCCACCTGTTTCTCCAACAATTTTTGGATAGGTTTTATAATTATGGATATTGTTACCAATTTTTTTCCATAATTCTTTAAAAATAAATGTTGAACCTGTAAAATGTAATCCTGAAAAATCTGGACTAGCTAAAACAGTATCTGTAATCATAACTGGATCACCAAAAACCACATTAATTACTCCATCAGGCACACCAGCTTCTTTAAATACATCCATTATGACTTTTGCAGAATAGATTTGCGAATCGCTTGGTTTCCATACCACAACGTTACCCATTAATGCCATACATGCAGGAAGGTTTCCAGCAATAGCTGTAAAGTTAAATGGTGTAACCGCATATACAAATCCTTCTAGAGGTCTGTATTCTAAACGGTTCCAAGCATCGCTTGTACTTTCTGGTTGCTCATGATAAATATCTGTCATGTATTGTACGTTAAAACGTAAAAAGTCTATCAGCTCGCAAGCTGCATCAATTTCTGCTTGATGTACAGTTTTAGATTGTGCAATCATTGTTGCAGCATTAATTTTTGCTCTGTATGGTCCTGCAATAAGCTCGGCAGCTTTTAAAAAGATTCCAGCTCTATGTTCCCAAGGTGTGTCTGCCCATGCAGTTCTAGCGTCTAATGCAGTAGCAATAGCTTCGTCTACATGTTTTTTTTCAGCTAAATGGTACGTACCAACGATATGTTTATGATCATGTGGTGGAGACATTGTTCTGGTGTTTCCAGTAGTAACATCTTGTCCATTAATGTACATTGGTACATCAATTTTGCTGTTAAACATTGTCTTATATGCTTCTAAAACTGCTGCTCGTTCTGGAGAACCTGGTGCGTAACTTTTTACAGGTTCGTTAACAGCAATTGGTACATTGAAAAATCCTTTTCCCATGATTGTTATTGTGTTTGTAGTTTAAAAAATTTAAAGCACAAAGTTACGATTTTTTGTTGGGTTATAAGTTACTGTGAATTTGTAAAATAGAATAAAAGCACAAACTACATTTAGCTTATGTAAAAACAAATAAAAAGAACGATTAGAAATTAGTTAAGTGCAAAAGGTGCGCTTAATTTAAATGTAGGAATGGTAACATTAAACTTTTTAGTAGTTGTAAAGTTTACCATACTGTAGTAACCTTTCATAGCTCCAAAAGGAGAAGTTAATAAACAACCTGAAGAATACGTGTGAGACTCGCCTGGTTTTAATACTGGTTTTTTGCCAATAACACCTTCGCCAGCAACAATTTCTTTATGGTTTAAAGCATCAAAAATAGTCCAGTGTCTAGCATTAAGCTGAACGGAGTCTTTGCTTTGATTTTCGATAGTAATCTTGTAACCAAATGCAAAGTTAATTTTATAGTTTTTATAAAATGTACCTTCAAAATTGGTTTCCACCGAAATTTTTATGCCTCTTGTAACCTGTTGTACCATGTGTTAAAGCGCGTTGCTCGTTGTAAAAATAATAAAATATCTTATTATAACGCACAATTTTAGGGTTGTAACGTATATTTTAACGTTTAGTTAGTGATTCCAACCGAGTTTATCTCTCCTAAACCGATAATTTTATCATATCTAGCTCCTAATTCTCTATAATATACTAAAACTTTGTAATTGTTTTCTGTTTGCCAAAAACTACCTCCTATTTTATGCTCGTTTACAGTTCCGTTTTTGTCCACAATTACATATTTGTAATTATAAAATCCTTGTTTTAGTAATATAGCAGTGCTATAAATGCCTTCATCTTCATAATACTCTAGTTTGGTTTGTTCTTCAATTGCATAATTATTGAAGTTACCATAAACGTGTATGGATTGGCCTTCTTCAAGTTTTGGGTATTCCAATGCAAAATGTACCCAAGCGTAATCTGCTTCTGTTTCTGGTTTGTCAACGTTTAGAGCAGTGATAAAAAAGTTTCCGTTAATGTCTGGATTATAGGTGTATTCGCGATTAAAACGCGGTAAATTAGTGTATAGATAAGTTTGGTATAGGTCTTCTAGTCTAATAAATTGTACTCCATTATTAGCTGCCCGAATTTCTTTGTTTTCAAAACTTAAAAATTCATTACCTCCATAAAAACTTGAGGCTTTATTGTATCTGTAACTCAATTCGTTACCCAAAATATATTGTGGCTTTAAGTTGGTGATGGCAGTTTTTAAATTATTGTTCTGAATTATAACCGTTTTAACAGTTTCTTTTGGATTTACAAACTGAATCTGTCCAGAGTTAATTGTAATATCTACAGATTGTTTTTCGTCAATTTTTTCAACATCTCTAGAGCGTCTTATTTGCACACCTACATTTGCTTGTTGCTCGTAAACCATAAATTTTCTACTAAAAATAATGTCATCATAATCGTCATAGATGGTAATCATATAATTTCCAGTAATCTTAATGCTTTTTGTAAACTGATTAGGAATAGTTAGTCTGTAATGCGAAAACGTCTGTAGTGTGTTAAACGAGTTTTGATAGTTTCTAATGCGTTGCTCATCAAAACCTTCAAGGTATTCAGATTCTACTAAAATGGAAGGAGTCCAGTCAAAGTTATAGTGCTTGATTTCGTAATAATAATCTTCTTCATCACCATTTAAAGCGTCAAATTCTAGAATTAATGGTTGGCCTAAAGGGATTATGGGTAATTGACTCTCTGATGTGCCACCATTAAAATAAATAGTTTTAATATAATCTGGTGGATTAATTTCTTCAACTTGAGAAAAACACAATGAAGAAATAAAAAAGAATAAAAAAAAGTGTTTAACGTTTTTAAGCATTTACAAGCGGATTTATAAAACAAAGATAAACAAAATCTGTGCCCAAAAGTTTTTCTGTGTTATTTGTGAATTTATTATCTATTTATTCTTAAATTTGCACGGATTTTTATTTCCTTAAAAAATCACAATCAGTATAACTATTAACCAATAGATTTATAATATGTCAAACGACATTAAGATAAAAAAAGGTCTGGATATAAAATTAGTAGGAGAAGCCGATAAGGTGACCGAAAATGCTATAATTAGCAATTTTTATTCAATAAGACCTGAAGATTTTCATCAAGTTATTCCAAAATTAGCAGCAAAAGAAGGCGAAAAAGTAAAAGCAGGTCAACCTGTGTTTTACGATAAGTCTAATGAAGCTGTAAAATTTGTGTCTCCTGTTTCTGGAGAGATTATTGAAATAGCGCGTGGTGAAAAAAGAAGAATTCTTTCAGTAAAAATTCAAGCAGACAAAGAGCAGTCGTATCACGATTTTGGTAAGTTAGATGTTACTTCAGCTAAAGCTGAAGACATTAAAGCACGATTACTAGAATCTGGATGTTGGGCTTTTATAAAGCAACGTCCTTACGATGTGATTGCAAACCCTGAAGGTCAACCTAAGGCTATTTTTATTTCGGCTTATGCAAGTGCACCTCTTGCTGCAGATTTAGACTATGTGTTACAAGGTAAAGAGGCAGAGCTTCAAGCTGCAGTAACAGCGCTTAGTAAATTAACAGCAGGTCTTGTACATGTAAGCGTTGGTAAAAATGGGAACTCGCCTTTAGCAGGTTTATCAGATATCACGTTACATAACGTATCTGGTCCACATCCATCAGGAAATGTTGGTACACAAATCAATAAAATAGATCCAGTAAATAAAGGAGAAGTTGTTTGGACAGTTAATGCACAAGACCTTGTTATTATTGGAGAATTATTATTAACCGGAAAATTTAATGCAGAGCGTATCGTAGCTTTAGTTGGATCTTCAGTTAAAAAACCACGTTATTTTAAAACCAAATTAGGAAGCGAAATAGCAACTATGGTGTATGATAATGGTGTGGATAAAGATGGTAACGACCGTATTATTTCTGGAAATGTCCTTACAGGAAAACAAGTAAAACCAGATGGTTATTTAGATTATTACAGCAATACTATTACTGTTATTCCAGAAGGAGATGATTACGAGTTTTTTGGATGGAATAAACCTGTATTTAATAAGGTGTCAACGTCTAGAGCTTTAACTTTTTCATGGTTAACACCAAATAAAAAGTTTGATTTAAATACTAATACAAACGGAGAGCATCGTGCATTTGTAACAACTGGGACTTATGAGGAAGTATTCCCGTTAGACATTTATCCAATGCAAATTTTAAAAGCTTGCATGTATAAAGATTTAGACGAAATGGAAGCTTTAGGAATGTATGAAGTTGCACCAGAAGATTTTGCTTTAACAGAATTTGTATGTGTATCTAAACAACCACATCAAAAAATTATTAGAGAAGGATTAGACTTAATGCTTAAAGAGATAGGATAATGGGCTTAAAAAGTAATTTACATAATTTAAAAGAAAAGTATAAAGGAACCAAAATGGCTCCAGCGTTTAACGCCATTCATACTTTTTTATACTTGCCAAATGAAACCACTCATGGTGGAACACACATTAAGGCAGCAGACGATTTAAAACGTACCATGAATACCGTAATCATGGCTTTAGTACCATGTTTAATTTTTGGTATTTTTAATGCTGGTTACCAACATTATGCAGCTGTAGATGCAGCAGCAGGTGTCATTAGAGAAGCTTCTTTATTTGGCAACTTTTTAACATGGGACAACTTTGTTGTTGGTGCATGGACTGTGTTACCATTAGTTATTGTTTCCTACGGAGTTGGACTGATTGTAGAATTTATTTTTGCAGTAATTAAAGGTCACGAAGTAGAAGAAGGTTACTTAGTAACTGGTATGCTAGTACCATTAATTGTACCAGTAGATATACCATTATGGATGTTAGCTGTAGCAGTAATTTTTGGAGTAGTTATTGGAAAAGAAGTGTTTGGTGGTACAGGAATGAATATCTTAAATCCTGCACTTACAATTCGTGCTTTCTTATTCTTTGCATATCCTACATGGATGTCAGGTGATAAAGTGTGGGTACATGAAGCAGTAGAACGTGCTGGTACAGCAGATGCTATTTCTGGTGAAACTATTCTTGGTGCCTATGCACAAAACAGTAGTTTAGCAGGAATTGATTACATGGATATGTTCTTTGGTTATATACCAGGTTCTGTTGGCGAAACTTCAAAACTACTTATTATAATAGGAGCTTTATTCTTAATCTTTACTAAAGTAGGAAGCTGGAGAATTATAGTATCAACATTAATCGGAGCTTTAACCATGGGATTAATTTTTAATGGTGTGGTTGATGCAGGCTGGATAGGAGAATCAAGCAAGTTTTACGGTTTAATGAATGTACCATTCTGGCAACATTTAATTATAGGAAGTATTTTATTTGGTGCAGTATATATGGCAACAGACCCAGTAACCGCATCACAAACAAATAAAGGTAAATGGATTTACGGATTTTTAATCGGATTCATTTCTATTATGATTCGTGTGTTTAATCCTGCTTACCCAGAGGGTGTATTTTTAGCCATTTTATTAATGAATGTCTTTGCACCAACTATTGACCATTACGTAATACAAGGAAACGTAAAACGCAGAATGAAACGTTTAAAAGTTAAAACAGCATAATTATGGCAATCAATACAGACAAAAATTCATATACCGTAATATTTGCAGTAGCAATGGTATTAGTTGTTGGATCTTTATTAGCTTTTACAGCATCGTCATTAAAGCCTAATATTGCTGAAAACAGAAGAATGGAAAAGCAACAAAATATTTTGTATGCTTTAGGAATTAATGGTAACGAAGGAACTGGAGATATCACTTTTGTATCTACAGATAAAGTAGCTGAAGCTTTTAAAACTAACATCAAAGAACAATTAGTGTTAGAATATAAAGATGGTGCTATCATTAAAACCATGAACAGACAAGAGTACATGGACCAATATAAGCAAGAGCCTTACTTAATTGATGTAAAAAAACAACAAGCAAACGCAAAAGCTGGTAAATCTCGTTTATTACCGCTATTTGTTGGAGAAAGCGAAGGTAAAACTTATTATGTAGCACCTATTAGAGGTAAAGGACTTTGGGATGCGATTTGGGGATATGTAGCTTTAGATGAAGACATGATTGTAAGAGGAACGTTTTTTGACCACGCAGGAGAAACTCCTGGTCTAGGAGCCAACATCAAGCAACGTTACTTTATGGATGACTTTTATGGCGAGCGCTTATTAACAGAAGCTGGTGTATTTAAAGGGATTACTGTAGCAAAAGGAAATAACGATCCTAAAAACGAAATTAAAGACGATTATGAAGTTGATGCATTAGCAGGTGCAACTATCACAGGAGATGGTGTTTCTGCAATGATAAAAAATGACTTGAAGTTATATCAACCTTATTTTGAAAACTTAAACAAACAAGCTAGCAATTAATTATGGGACTACTTTCAAAAAAAGACGCAAAGTTAATAACAGATCCATTAGCAGATAACAACCCAATTACTATACAAGTATTAGGGATTTGTTCTGCTTTAGCAATTACCGCAGAATTAAAAGCGTCGTTGGTAATGGGAATTGCAGTACTGTTTGTATTAGGTATAGGAAATGTGGTAATCTCTTTAATGAGAAACATTATCCCATCAAAAATTAGAATTATCGTACAATTAATTGTAGTTGCTGCTTTAGTAATTATTGTTGATCAGGTGTTAAAAGCATTTGCTTACGAATTAAGTAAAACATTATCCGTTTTTGTTGGATTAATTATTACCAACTGTATAATTATGGGACGTTTTGAAGCTTTTGCTTTAGGTAATGGACCTTGGCGTTCTTTTCTTGACGGAATTGGAAACGCATTAGGTTATGCAGTAATCCTAATTATAGTTGGTTTTTTTAGAGAACTGTTAGGTTCTGGAACTTTATTTGGTATTCCGGTACTTGGAGATCCAATAGAAAAAACAGGTGTGTATTCAATAGGTTATGAGAATAACGGATTTATGTTAATGCCTCCTATGGCGTTAATAATTGTTGGTCTAATTATTTGGGTACAACGTAGTAGAAACAAAGCATTAATCGAAGACTAAAAAAGTCAACAGTATGCAGTTAACAGTATGCAGTCAAATGCTAACTGAAGACTGATTACTAAAGACTGAAGACTAAAAAAATATGGAACATTTAGAATTATTTTTCAAATCGATTTTTATAGACAACATGGTATTTGCTGTATTCCTAGGAATGTGCTCTTACCTTGCAGTATCTAAAAAAGTTGCAACAGCTGTTGGACTTGGAGCAGCAGTAATATTTGTATTAGCAATTACAGTACCTTTAAACTGGTTGCTTGACCAGTATATTTTACAACCAGGCGCATTATCTTGGTTAGGTGCAGAATATGCTGCTTATGACTTAAGTTTCTTATCATTTATCATGTTTATTGCAACTATTGCAACAATGGTACAATTGGTAGAAATAGTAGTAGAGAAGTTTTCACCATCTTTATATAACTCATTGGGTATTTTCTTACCACTTATTGCTGTAAACTGTGCCATTTTAGGAGGTAGTTTATTTATGCAATCTAGAGAGATCGAAACTTTAGGACTAGCATTAAACTACGGAATATCTTCAGGAATTGGTTGGTTTTTAGCCATTTTAGCAATTGCTGCTATTCGTGAAAAAATTAGATATAGTAATGTTCCAGCACCTTTAAGAGGTTTAGGAATCACATTTATTATTACTGGTTTAATGGGTATTGGGTTTTTAAGTTTTGGTGGTATGTTAACTGGTGGAGATGAAGAAGCACCAAAAAAAGAAACTACAGCTGAGGTTAAAACTAAAGTAGAGGATAAAAAAGAATTAGCTAACAATACTAAAGTAATTGAGTAATATGATTTTAGCAGCAGGAACATTAGGAACAGTATTAGCAACTGTAGCAGCGTTTTTACTAATAACATTAATACTAGTAAGCTTACTACTTTTTGTAAAACAAAAATTATCACCATCTGGTCCAGTAAAAATTAAAATTAATGGTGAAAAAGAAATAGAAGTTGAATCAGGTGGAACGCTATTATCAACTTTAGGGAGTAACAAAATATTTTTACCATCAGCTTGTGGTGGAGGTGGAACGTGTATCCAATGTGAGTGTCACGTATTAGAAGGTGGAGGAGAAGCTTTACCTACTGAAACACCTCACTTTTCAAGAAAAGAACTTCAACATGGAGCACGTCTAGCTTGTCAAGTTAAAGTGAAGCAAGACATGGAAATTACCATTCCAGAGGAAGTGTTTGGAATTAAAAAATGGGATGCTGTAGTTGTACGTAATTACAACGTAGCTTCTTTTATTAAAGAGTTTGTGGTTGAAATTCCTGAGGATATGAATTACAAAGCTGGTGGATATATTCAAATTGAAATTCCACCATGTGAGATTAAATATTCTGATATAGACATTACTGCTCACCCAGAAGAGCATGAAACTCCAGATAAGTTTCAAAACGAATGGGATAAGTTTGGTTTATGGCCTTTAGTAATGAAAAATAATGAAACTGTTGAGCGTGCCTACTCTATGGCTTCTTACCCAGCAGAAGGTCGAGAAATTATGCTTAACGTACGTATTGCCACTCCACCATGGGATCGTGCTAAAAACGGATGGATGGATGTAAATCCAGGAGTAGCATCCTCTTATATTTTTGCTCAAAAACCAGGAGATAAAGTTGTAATTTCTGGACCTTACGGAGAATTCTTTATTAACGAGAGTGATTCAGAAATGTTATACGTTGGTGGTGGAGCAGGAATGGCACCTATGCGTTCTCACTTATACCACTTATTTAAAACCTTAAAAACTGGTCGTAAAGTAACATATTGGTATGGTGGACGTTCTAAACGTGAGTTATTTTATATTGACCACTTTAAATCGTTAGAAAGAGACTTCCCTAACTTTAAATTCTACATGGCACTTTCTGAGCCTTTAGAAGAAGATAACTGGAAAGTTAAAAAAGATATTAATGACGAAGAAGGAGACGGTTTTGTTGGATTTATCCACAACTGTGTTATCGATAATTATTTAAACCATCATGAGTCTCCAGAAGATATAGAATTGTATTTCTGTGGACCTCCATTAATGAACCAAGCGGTTCAGAAAATGGGTGAGGATTTTGGTATTCCGGATGAGCACATCAGATTTGATGACTTTGGAGGATAAAATTCCTTTAAAAAAAGGAATCTCTTAATAGATATAAAAAACCCAATACTTTTGTATTGGGTTTTTTTATACTAATATTTCATGTAATTGGTATCGAGGTTTATCGTTTTCCATTTCAAATAGTTTCGAGTAATCCATGACGTTTGAGATAGAATCCAATTGACATAAAAACTTTACAGTAGCACACAAACCTTCAAACAAAATAGATTTATCTTTTGGGTTTTCAGGTTTTTTGTTTTGTCCGTTTAACGGTAACTCATAACCACAACCTTTTAAAAAAGCTGCTTCAATATGTAGTAGTTCTAAAGGTGTGTAGCCAAAAAAACGTTTTCCAAAATTTTGATTGACTAACCCTACATAGTTTAGTTTTACAGAGCCATGTGCATCTGTAAGGTGTGTCCAAAACTCTAAATTATCACATATATTTCCTACTGCACATTTTGTGCAATATTCAGGATGTAACGTGTCATTGTGGAATGCATTATACAATTTGCTTAGTGCAATTTCTAAACGAGGTGGAAGTATCATGACTTTCTTTTTTACCTAAGATATTAAAAATCTTGTGGTTAGTGAATAAAATTTTCTTAAAACTTGACTGTTTATATAAGCCACTCTTTTGTTTTCTGACTCTAAATTTGTGAGGTTTAAATAAGTAGAAGAGTGGCTTTTTTTTCCGCGTAAGCGAAATAAGTATTATTTTTGCACTATGAGTAAACCCCTTACAAAACAAGAGTTACATAACCTTGCTATGAACCATGTTGGTAAAGATTTAGAGCAACGTGGCTTCGAGTTTATTGCTGTAAATAGTAAACTTAAAAAGCATCCACAATTTGTTTGTATGGACAAAAACAAACAGTATTTTTTTGTGATTGTAAAAGCTGTAATGCTTCCTGAAAACGCCAATAATTATGATATTGTTTGGATGGAGTCTTTTAAAGAGCATGCCAGAGCACACAACTCTAAAGTATTATATGCTGGTGTTGGTTTGGGTAATCCAAAAGGCGAAGACTTACCCATTTATTTAAATGAAGAATATTTAATAGAATATAACGGAATACAACTTATAGAAACTAACTTGAATTAAAATGAAAAGAATTTATGTAGTTGTATTATTATGTTTGTTTTTTTCTTGTAAAAAAGAACCACAGTTAGTGCAAGTATCTGGACCTGTTTTTGGTACTGGATTTAGTATTCAATATTATGATAATGACGGAAAAAGTTATGCTAAACAATTTGATAGTTTGTTTTATGTCATCAATAAATCCATGTCCAATTATCAAGTAAATTCTGATATTTCTAAATTAAATAGAAATGAAAAGGTTACAGTAGATGATCATTTTAAAACAGTGTTTAAAGCTGCTAAACAAATCTATAGAGAAACCGAAGGTGTTTTTGATCCAACCATTGGACGACTGGTAAATGCATGGAATTTTGGCTCTGAAGAAAACAAAACTGCTTTAGATAGTGCTACTGTAGATAGCCTAATTAAGCGTGTTGGTTTAAACCGAGTTGGTTTAGTAAACGATACTATTAAAAAACCAAAAGAAACCTTTATAGATTTTAATGCAATTGCAAAAGGCTATGGAGTAGATGTAATTGCCGATTTTTTAGAATCTAAAAACATTAAAAACTACATTGTTGATATTGGTGGCGAGTTACGTGCAAAAGGCATCAATCTAAAAAAACAAAAAGGGTGGACTGTTGGTATTGAAAACCCTAATTTTGATGGCTCTCAAAGCGTTAATCAATTAATAGTACTAACTGATGAAGCTATGGCGACTTCAGGTACGTATCGAAAGTTTAAAATTGATGAAAACGGAAACAAATACGCACACATCATCAATACTAAAACTGGATTTCCAACAAAAACCAATATACTAAGTGTCTCTGTAATTGCAGAAACCTGTATGATGGCAGATGGTTATGCTACCGCTTTTCAAGCTATGGGAATAGAAGAAGTAGATTATTTTTTATCTACTCATCCAGAATTGAAAGCGTATTTAATTTTTGAAAATGATAAGCAAGAACTAGAAACATTAAACTTAAATCAGTTTCCTGTTAAGTAATTTATTTGTAAACTACAGGAATAATCTCTCCTTTAGCTAAGCAATATTGTTCTATCGCCTCTGCGGAAAGCTGTGCTGTATAATCAACCTCTTCAACTTTAAAACCAATACTTCTTAGCTTGTCAAAATAATCACGACCATAAATACGTACATGGTCATATTGACCAAAGATTTTTGCGCGTTCTTTTTTGTCAGTAATAGAATTGTCTTCAAAAGTCGTCTCTCGATTTAAGTCTTGCGGAATTTGAAAGACGCCAAACCCTCCAGGTTTCATCACACGAAACAATTCTTGCATCGCTTTGGTGTCATCTGGAATATGCTCTAATACATGATTACATAAAATAATATCATAGCTATTGTCTTCAAACGGAAGGTTACAAATATCTGCTTTAACGTCAGCAATTGGAGATAATAAATCAGTAGTTGTATAGTCTAAATTGTTTAACGCTCTAAAACGTTTTAAAAAACACTGTTCTGGAGCAAAATGTAATACTTTTTTTTCTGCTGAAAAGAAATCGGTTTCATTTTTTAAATACAACCATAACAGTCTGTGACGTTCTAAAGATAGAGTGGAAGGTGATAGTACATTATTACGTTGTTTACCATAACCATAAGGTAAAAAGCTTCTAAAACTTTTATTATCTATCGGGTCTGTAAATTTATTTCCTTTTAAAAAGAAAGCTAAAACTGGTCTGACAATATAACTTAACCTTATAAGTAAAGGTCTAGGGATGATGTTTAGAATAAATTTGAAGAGTTTCTTTAACACGAATTTCACGAATTTTCACGAATCATTACAGTACGATTCTTTTATATTTTAAGCTGTCTTCACCAAAATTAATTAACAACCCAAGTTTTAATTTAGATACTGCTAAATAATTAAGCGTTTGTTTTACATGAGAGTCGGTTAAAGTACTAATTGCTTTTATTTCAAGTACTATTTTATCATCAATAATAAAATCTGCTTTATATTTATGAGGCAGTAAGTTTCCTTTATAAGTAATATCATACTTAGTCTCTCTGGAGTACTTAATGTTATTATCAATAAATTCAATTTCTAAAGCATCACCATAAACCATTTCGCTAAATCCTTTACCTAATTCTCGATGTACTTCCATACAAATGCCAATTATTTTATAGGCATCTTCTTTATAAATAAGACTTGACATTAATTTAAGTTTTAACAGTAAAGTAAGAAGTTATGAGTAAGCAAATTAGTGATAATTAGTGAAATTAGTGTCAAATATTACAACACTAACGCTTTCTGTCTAAACTCATCCTCCTCGTTACTTTCAATACCTAATGCTTCATAGATATAAGCAAACGTTGACAATAATTCTGGTTTTCCATCTACAATAGCAACATCATGTTCAAAATGTGCACTAGGTTTACCATCTAAAGTTGTAATGGTCCAACCATCGCGATGTTGTTTAATGCGTTGTGTTCCTAAATTTATCATAGGTTCAATAGCTACCACCATTCCTTCAATAAATTTTTTACCACGTCCACGTTTTCCGTAGTTTGGCATTTCTGGATCTTCATGCATTTTTTTTCCAATACCATGACCTACTAATTCGCGTACTACGCCATAACCATGGTCTTCGCAATATTTTTGTATGGCATATCCAACATCACCAACGCGATTTCCTAACTTAAATTCTCTAATTCCTACGTATAAAGATTCTTTAGTAACTTGAAGTAGTTTTTCGGTTTCTGGATCAATATCACCTATAGCAAAAGTATAAGCATGGTCTCCATAAAAACCATTTAATATCGCACCACAATCTACAGAAATAATATCTCCTTCTTCTAAAGGTGTGTTATTAGGTATACCATGAACGACTTGAGAGTTTGGACTCATGCATAGTGTATTAGGAAAATCATAAAGTCCTAAAAAACCTGGAATGGCTCCTAAATCTCTAATATGTTCTTCTGCAATTTTATCTAATTGTAATGTAGTTACACCAGGTTTTACTGCTTTTGCAACTTCACCTAATGTTTTAGAAACCACTAATGCTGCTTCACGCATTAATTCTATTTCTTCTTTTGTTTTTACTATAATCATTCCTTAAAATTTAAACCAACCCTTTTTCTTTGGTTTTGGTAGTTGAGGTGTTTCGTTGGTTAACATCTGGTAGATTTCTCCCCAACCTAAAATCCCACCAATATTACGATCGTCAATAAATAAATCTGCATGGATTTTTCTACTTACATCATTTTTAAAGGTTTCTTCAGGAAAACTTTGATTGACAGCATAAAAATTAATGCCATTATCCTTACAAAAAGCAACAGCTTCATCCAATCGTTTACCATGTCTGTAGGTCCAAAGTATTAGTCTGTGACCGTCTGCTTGTAATCGTTTAAGGGTTTCAAACGCAAAGAGACGTGCTTCTCCAATTCCTGGATAAGCATCTTCCACGATGGTACCATCAAAATCTACAGCAATAATTAAACCTTTAGAAATATTCATTTGTACTATTAAAATCGATTACAAAAGTACAATTTTAAACTAAAGATTTACAAGTCATTGCTTTTGGTTGTTCAATTCCCATAAGTTTTAATATGGTAGGTGCTATATCTCCTAAAACACCATTGTTTATGGATTTTAAGTCTTGGTCAATTAAAATGAAAGGAACAGGGTTGGTTGTGTGTGCAGTATGTGGTGAACCATCAGGATTCATCATCGTTTCACAGTTTCCGTGATCTGCTATTAATAGGGTTGTGTAACCATGTTTTAATGCAGTAGTTACGACTTGTTCCACACATTTATCTACAGCTTCACATGCTTGGATTGCTGCGACCATAGATCCTGTATGACCAACCATATCACCATTTGCAAAGTTTAAACAAACAAAATCATTAGATTCTTTTTCTAATTCTGGGACTAATGCTTCAGTTAATTCAAATGCAGACATTTCTGGTTTTAAATCGTAAGTAGCCACTTTAGGCGAGTTTTTTAAAATACGACTTTCGCCTTTAAAGGGTGCTTCTTGACCACCAGAAAAGAAAAATGTTACATGTGGATATTTCTCTGTTTCGGCAATTCTAAGTTGTGTTTTATTATTTTTTTCTAATACCTCTCCTAGGGTTTCGGTTAAATTATCTTTATTGAAAACAACGTTAATGCCTTTATAATTTTCGTCATAATTAGTTAAAGTCACATAATGTAAATTTAACTTGTGCATGTTTTGTTCATGGAAGTCTTGTTGCGATAAAGCTTCAGTTAACTCACGACCACGATCTGTTCTAAAGTTAAAAAAGATAACCACATCATCCTCTTTGATAGTCGCTAATGGCAATCCTTCAGCAGATGTGTTAATGATTGGTTTTATAAATTCGTCTGTAATATCTGCATCATAGTTTTTTTGAATAGTAGCCAATATATCTTTTGTCTTTTCACCAAAGCCATTTACTAACGCATCATAAGCTAACTTGACACGTTCCCAGCGTTTATCTCTATCCATAGCATAATATCGACCTGTTATACTTGCTATTTGTGTGTTTGTGTTTTTAGTGTAATCTAATATATCTGCTATAAATCCTTTTCCAGATTTTGGATCTACGTCACGACCATCTGTAAACGCATGTAAATAACTGTTTTTAACACCAGCTACTTCTGCTGCAGTAATTAATCCTTTTAAATGGTTAATATGCGAATGCACACCACCATTACTTACTAATCCTAAAAAATGAACCGCTTTATGTTCTGCTTTAGCATAATTAAAAGCGTCTTGTAATACTTGCTCACTTGCTAAGGTGTTATTTTCTACAGCTAAATTAATTTTGGCTAAATCTTGATACACAATACGTCCAGCACCTAAATTCATGTGTCCAACTTCGCTATTACCCATTTGCCCTTCTGGTAAGCCAACATGTAAACCATCTGTGCGTAATTGTGCATTAGGATACTTAGTGTATAAACTATCTATAAAAGGGGTGTTGGCATTATCTATTGCAGAGACTTTAGGATCAGGAGATTTTCCCCAACCATCCAAAATCATTAAGATTACTTTTTTGTTCATTTTTGATAAAATTATACTACAAATATAAATAGAAAAGTCCTGCATTAGCAGGACTTTAAAGCTTATTTACGATAACGTTTTAGTTAAGCGTGTACTTTTTAATAGACTCTCTAATTTTTTCAATACGGTTATCTGGATCTGGATGTGTGCTTTGAAATTCTGGTTGTCTATTTGGTCCTGCAGCTTGTTTTAAAATCTCCATGACTTTAATCATTTCTTCAGGATTGTAACCAGCTCTAATCATAAAACGGACACCTAAATCGTCACTTTCTAACTCGTCACCTCTTCCGTTTTTTAGTAATTTTGACATTCCGTATTGACTAACTATTCCACCAAAATCGCCTCCAACAGAACCTGCTGTAGACAGACCTTGCCAAAGCTCGGAATTTGCTATACGTTCTGCACTGTGTTTTCCTAAAACATGACCAATCTCATGTCCCAAAACTCCTGCCAATTGGTCTTCGTTTTCTAATTGAGAAAATAAAGCATAAGTAATAAATATTTGTCCACCTGGTAACGCAAATGCATTAATAGTATTTGGGTCTGCAAGTAAATGAAACTCATATCTATAAGGGGTTTCTCTAGCTATACTGTTTTTAACTAGTTTGTTTCCAACATTATCAACTAAAGCTTGGTAGTTTTCATTAGGATACAAACCACCATGTTGTGCAGCCATTTGATCTCGACTTTGTAAACCCATTTGTATTTCTTGATCTGGAGTCATAGAAATAGCTTGTTTTTTTCCTGTATATGGATTGATTTGTTGCTGGCTACAATATTTAAACCCAAAAAAAGCAGCGATACATAATCCTATTAATAAGCGTCCTCTTAAATTTCTCATTAAACATTTATTTTAAAGTAACAATTTACAAAAGTTCTGGATTAATATCCAAAATATTTTGATTGATGTATTGATTTACAAAGCTTTGGGAAAAGGAATCTATACCAAGTAAACCCTCGTTATTTAAAATGTTTGAAATATTAAGTGCTCTGTAAGCTTTTAAATAAGGTTTGGACAATGGTTTGTAACTGTAGTGCCAAGGTTCGTATTTAAACCCCTTTCTGTTGGCATTATCTGTATAAACTAAATAAAAACCATAAGTATTTGCATTTTTATCCATCCACTCTTTAATTTTACAATAGGCGCCATTTCCATGATAATTTTGAGGTTGTAACACATGTTTGGGTTGCTTTACATTGGTTTGGTAAATATCTATATCTGTTCCCCAATGATGACGTGAAGTACCTGGAATGGTTGAATATTCTATGATTTTTCTAATGTTGGTAGAATCTGATAATCCCTTTGCTTTGTTGCTTTTAAACTTGCGTTCCCAAATACGTTTTTGATGGTCAAAATCTCTGTAACTAGAAACTGCAGCAATACTTATTCCGTCTTTTGCAGCTGAAGCTTGCAATTTTTTAAAGGCTAAATGTGCAGCTTCTCTAAGCTTGTAATGTTCGCCAAAAAGTTGAGGTGTCCCTTTACCTATTAGCTCGTCTGCAGAGATAGAGACTTGATAAAAAGCTAATTGCGGAATGATTGCAAGTATCATTAATGCAACTGTTAAAAATGGTATTAGATTTTTTCTTTTCATTGTAAAGTTTTGTGCATAACATAATGTGGTCCTACTTTAGGGATATCAAATTGATTGCCAATAGTTGTAAACCCATTATTTTTATAAAAATTTAGAGCAATAAGTCTGGCGTTAAACCATAATCTATCAATGTTTTTGGTTTTTAAAAAGGCAACACCATGGTTTAACAAGTGTTTTCCAAAATGATATCCTTGATACTCTTCTAAAACTCCCATTGCACGTAATCTGTACTGAACTGCATCATCAAAATATGGAGATTGATCTGCTACAAACGTACAAACACCCACTAGTTTATCTTTATAAAAAAGTCCAAAATGATAGGTGCTTTCTAAATTATCTTCTGGAATTGGGCATGCTTCTACTGGTTTACCTTTTCTTAAAACTGCATGTCTTACAGGAATAGTATCAGAACCAGAAATGGCTTTAATTGTTATATCTGGATTGTCAATTTTGTAGAGTTTAGCTGGCATACCATCGTAATTATTTTGGTCAACAAATTGTAATCCGCATTTTTCTATAACTTTATGTGAAGCTACATTGTTAACGTGTGCATGTGCAAATATGGTTTTTAGTTTTAAGGTTTCAAAACCATAATGTATAGCTGCTTTAGCACTTTCTGTAGCGTAGCCTTTATTCCAATATTTTTTATAAAAACGGTAACCCACTTCAACTATGTCATCTTTAGGATGGTATTTTAATCCGCACCAACCTAAAAAATCATCTGTTTGTTTATCGCAAACAGCCCATCGTCCCATATTATGTTGTTGATACTGGTTGTAAGATGATAAAAATTCTTTGGCTTCGGTTAAAGACTCAAAAGCTATATCACCTGTATATTTAATAACATCTTCATCAAGATTTATTTGATAAAAATGAATGGCATCCTCGGGAATAAATTCTCTGAGATACAACCTTTCAGTTTCAGTAATGATTTTCATTTAAATTATTTGAAGTATTTCAAAATTAACTAATTTTACTGAAAATTAACGCAATGTCATTTAGCTTTAAAATAATTGATAATACAGAAATAAATTCTATCATACCATTAGTTCAAAAATTGACTAATCATGCTAATTCTGATGCTATTTTAAAAGAGCGATTTGCAGAAATGATCACACAAAACTACGAATGTGCTGGTGTGTTTGATGGCGATACACTTATAGGTATTTGTGGGATGTGGTTTCAAACTAGACACTATGCAGGTAAAAGTATGGAAGTGGATCATGTATATATAGAAGAAGCTTACCAAAGTAAAGGTTTGGGGAAACAGTTTTTTAAATGGTTGTATGATTATGCTAAAAGCAAAGGGTGTATCACTTCAGAATTAAACACTTACGTTCAAAATTACCCTTCGCATAAATTTTATTATAACGAAGGTTATGAAATTTATGGGTATCATTTTTATAAAACACTTTAATTTTTTGTTGTAAAAACTATAATACTTATTATATTTGCCAACGGAAATGCGAGAGTAGCTCAGTTGGTAGAGCGTCAGCCTTCCAAGCTGAATGTCGCCAGTTCGAACCTGGTCTCTCGCTCTAAAAGCCTCATTTAAAACGATGAGGTTTTTTTATATAATAAATTTAAATAGTTTTTAGATTTAAGGTGAGAAGTTTATACTGAGCCTTTCGGCTTCGCTCAAGATAAACTCCAACGAATTACAACCTGGTCTCTCGCACTAAAAGCTTCATCTTCAAAGATGAAGCTTTTTTATTTTAATTCATTTAAATACGTACCAGTTTCAATTTCATAAGGCTCATTGTTATACTCAAAAATTCTAGCTTGTAAAGCCCCTTTAAGCTGTATAGAGGCTCCTTTTACTTCTATCCAACTTCCTTCACGTAATCCAACAACAGGTTGGGTGTTAAATTGATGAAACTCTTTAATCCTAGTTTCTCTAGTTTCACCCATATGTTTACTAGTTGGATCTGGATCTAAGTAATGCGGATTAATATTAAATGGTACTAATCCTAGGGTTTTAAAACTTGGCGGATACACTATAGGCATATCGTTAGTGGTGCACATGGTTAAACCACAAATATTGCTTCCTGCACTTGTGCCTAAATAAGGTGTACCACTATTAATAGCGGTTTTAAGTGTTTCAATAATGTCAAATTTGTAAAGTGCTTTGACTAAAACAAAAGTGTTTCCGCCACCAGTAAAAATTCCTTTTGCGTTTTTAATAGCCTCTTTTGGGTTGTCAAACTCATGTAACCCTTTTACTTTAATATTTATTTTTTTAAAAGCTTCAGCTGCTTTTTTAGTATAATCGTCATGAGAAATTCCACTTGGTCTAGCGAACGGAATAAAAATTATTTCATTTGCGTTTTTAAAATGAAGTGGTAACGCATCCAAAATATACTCTAAATAACCACCAGAATGTAGGGTGGAAGTACTTGCAATTAATAATTGCTTCATAGGTTTAGTTTTTGTAAATTTAAGTAATCATAGCTTTTAACAAAAGATTATACAGGCTTTAGATAAAAATTAAGACTAAAAGTTATTAATTTACTTAAAATCAACCATCATGAAATCATACCTTATTGCCATTTTTTTACTAGCCTTTACATTTGTTAATGCTCAAGATTCGACTAGAGTAGAGATTAAAGGTAAAATTATAGTTGCCTCTCCAGATTTGGAAGGTATAACCGTTTATAATTTATCTTCTAATAAAGGTACTGTAACAGATGAAAACGGAGAATTTACTATCAAAGCCATGTTAAATGATAAAATTAATGTGTCTGCTTTACAGTTTAAAGATTTTAATGTAGCTGTAGCACAAGATGTTATTGACTCAAAACAAATGAATGTCTACTTAGTAGAACAAGTCAATAAGTTAGACGAGGTTGTTATACTTTCTTATGATTTAACAGGTGTTTTAAAAGAAGATGTAGCCAATGTCGAGACATTTAATCCAAATCTAGATGCTATTTATTTTGGGGTGGATGATATTAGTTTGTATGAGTTTTCTAATGACCAATATAGTAAAGTAGAAAACCTAGCAGCTATGAGCCAAAACGATAGAATACGTTACCAAGCAAATGGTATGGCAATTTTAGGTGGTTTGGTAGGTTTATTGTTTAAAAAGAAAGACAACAAAACAACTTCCAATTCTAAGGTTGAAGAAGTTACCTCTTTAGGTGATACTTATACACATGAATATTTTACCGTTAATTTTAAAATTCCAGAAGAAAAGGTTGAAGCCTTTATAGCATATGTAGAAACTAATGATTTTGACACTAAATTACTTGAAAACGGTAAAGAAATGCAACTTATAGAGTACCTACACAAACAAAGTCAAGAATTTTTAAAGCCAGTAGTTGAAAAAGATTAAGTATCTATTAATTATTGGTTTAGCATTGGTGTCTCACGTATTGCAGGCACAAACAGTAGAGTTATCTGGTACAATTTCTGGTGATGATGATGTAGAAAATATTCATATTTTAAACAAAACATCTCTTACTAATGCAACCTCCAACAAAGAAGGTAAATTTACTATAAAAGCTAAAGTAAATGATACCATTATTTTTACAGCAGTACAATACAAAACCTTAGTAAAAGTTGTTAATTCTGAAGAGATATCTTCAAAAACAGTAAATGTTTTTTTAGAGATACTAACAAATGAGTTGGATGAGGTATTTCTGGTTGAACCCTTATCAGGAAATTTAGAAGATGATATATTAAATTCTAATACTAAACCAGATATTAATTTTTATGATGTTGGCATTCCTGGATATAAAGGAAAACAAAAAACGCAAGCAGAAAGACGCTTGTTTGAAGCAGGCGAATTAAATGTCAAGGATGTGTTACTTGGGATGTTGTCTGGTAATATCCCTTTAAATCCTATCATGAATGCGATTAGTGGACGTACAAAAAAACTTAAAGAAATTGTGAAGCTTGAAAATGACGATGCCTTATTAACAAGACTTAAAAACGATTTAGCTGCAGATTTTTTTGCATCCAATCCGCTTGATGTAAAGTATCACGCAGAATTTTTTTATTTTGTACAGGAAGATAAAGATTTTAGAGGTGTTTGTAGTAAAAGCAACTTAGATGCTTTAGCTTTTTTTAAAAAGAAATTAGACCAATACAATAAAAACCTTCAAGAACAAGATTAAACTAATTAATTGGAATGCTTTTTGACAGTAATCCATTAGATTTGTAATCCTATAAAATTTTTAATGAAAGCACTTAAATACACACTGTTTATATTTCTATTTACATTATTCTCGTTTACTACTGTACACAAATATTATGTTAGTATAACGCAAATAGAATATGTAAAAGACAAACAATCGTTACAAATTATATCAAGAATTTTTGTGGATGATTTTGAAAAGTTATTACGTCAGCGTTATGATGAAACAATCACATTAAATAACAATGAAGACGAATTAACAATTGACACTTACATTGAAAAATACCTGCTTAATAAAATAACAATATCTATAAATAATCAACCAAAAGTTTTAACGTTTATAGGTAAAAAATATGATGACGATATCATGCATTGTTATCTAGAAATAGAAAACATCTCGTCCATCAAAAATTTTCAAATACAAAACAAAGTGCTTTACGATGTTTTTGACGATCAAAAAAACATTGTAAGAACAAAAATTAATGGTAAACACAAAACTTTTGTTTTAATTCCAGAGAACGATAAAGGTTTGTTAAACTTTTAACAAACGCTTTTTACAACGTTAATTTTTGTTAAATTCACGTCCTTAAAGTAACAAACACTCACAATGAAAAAACTAAAGTATTTATTTCTTTCAGCTTTATTCGTGTCTGTAAGTGCATTTGCACAAGACCAAACTGAAGAAAAAAAAGAACGCCAACCAGGTCACACTAACAACAATAAGTTTAAACAGTTGTATGACGAGTTTTCTACTCCAAACATGTTTAGAACTGCATCAGGTGCTCCAGGACCAGCTTATTATCAGCAACAAGCAGATTATAAAATGGACATCGAGCTAGATGATGAAAATGCTAAATTGTACGGTTTCGAGACAATAACGTACACTAATAATTCGCCAGACAATCTAAAATATCTTTGGGTACAATTAGATCAAAACATGCGTGCAAGAGATTCTAAAACACCTTTAATTCAAGGTAGCGGAGTTGCACCAGCACAACAAATATCGTCTTTTACAGATAGTTATATGACAGATGGTTTTGATGGAGGATTTAATATAGAAGCTGTTACAGATAGTAAAGGTCGTGCATTACCACATATGATTAATCGTACAATGATGCGTGTAGAATTACCCACTGCTTTAAAACCTGGAGAGCAATTTGTTTTCTCAATTAAATGGTGGTACAATATTAATGATCACGTCAATGGACGTGGACGTTCTGGATACGAGTATTTTCCTGAAGATGATAACAGAGCATACGTTATTGCACAATTCTATCCTAGAATGGCAGTATATAATGATGTAGAAGGATGGCAGAACTCACAATTTTGGGGTCGTGACGAGTTTGCTTTACCATTTGGTAATTTTGAAGTAAATATTACTGTTCCTGCAGATCATATTTTAGATGCAACAGGAAAACTAACTAATAGAAAAGAAGTCTTTTCTAAAGAGATGATGAAGCGTTACGAACAAGCAAAAAAATCTTATGATGAGCCTGTTTTAATTGTGACACAAGCAGAAGCAGAAGCAGCAGAAAAACAAAGATCGACTAAGAAAAAAACATGGAAGTTATATGCAGAGAATGTACGTGACTTTGGGTTTGCAACCTCTCGTAAATTTATTTGGGACATGATGGCTGTTAAGATAGGAAACAAAGATGTTATGGCTGTATCTATGTACCCTAAAGAAGGTAACCCATTATGGGAAGAGTGGTCAACTAAAGCAGTAGCAAGTACGTTAAAGTCTTACTCACGTATGACCTTTGATTATCCTTACCACAAAGCAATCTCTGTGCATGCCAAAAATCAAGGTATGGAATACCCAATGATTTGCTGGAATTATGGACGTCCTGATGAAGATGGTAATTATAGTGACCGTGTTAAATACGGTATGATGTCTGTAATTATTCATGAAGTAGGACATAATTTCTTCCCTATGATTGTTAATAGTGACGAGCGTCAATGGACTTGGATGGATGAAGGTTTAAACACTTTTGTGCAATACGTAGCAGAACAAGATTTTGCAGAATGGTATCCAGATTGTCTTTCAGAAGGGATGGATAAGTATCCTTCACGTCGTGGACCAGCAGCTAACATTGTTAATTACATGGGAGGCGATCAAGACTATATTGCTCCAATTATGACAAAAGGTTTAAATACCTATCAGTTTGGTAACAATGCATACGGAAAACCTGGAACTGCTCTTAATATTTTACGAGAAACAGTAATGGGACGCGAGTTGTTTGACTATGCGTTTAGAGAATATTCTCAACGTTGGATGTTTAAACACCCAACTCCAGAAGACTTTTTTAGAACTATGGAAGATGCATCTGCATTTGATTTAGATTGGTTCTGGAGAGGATGGTTTTACACAACAGACTATGTTGATATAGGTATTAAAGACGTAAAGAAATATTACGTGTCTAGCGAGCCTAATAAAGAAATTAAAGACATGGTAGCACAAAGAGGAATGAGTCTTAGTGATTTACCACCTTTAGTGTATATGGTTGAAGAAGGAAGTGAAGACTTTAAAGAAGACATGAAAACTAAAAGTTTAATGGAAAGCTCTACAACTTTAAAAGAGTATATTATGGATAATTTCACGCCAGAAGAACAAAAAAACCTAAAAGAGCCTAAGTACTTTTATAACGTAACCTTTGATAAACCAGGAGGTTTAGTGATGCCTATTATTGTTGAGTATACCTATGCTGACGGAACGTCTAAAACAGAAACGTATCCTGCACAAATTTGGAGACTTAATGATAAAGAGGTAAGTAAAGCAATAGCTTCAGAAAAAGAAATAGTTAGTATTACTGTAGACCCTAAATTAGAGACTGCAGATGTGGATACTTCTAATAACTCTTGGCCAAGAGAAGAAAAAGCTAACGAGTTTGAAAACTTTAAGAACAATAAAAACTAATCAAGTTTTTATAAAATATTTAAACCCTTAAAACATTTGTTTTAAGGGTTTTTTATTGCTTTTTCATGAGTATTGTAAATTAATTTGTAGCTTTAAGACTATTAAAACGACTAATTTATGTACACGTACAAAGCTAAAATAATAGATGTTTATGATGGTGATACGGTCACTGCAGTGGTTGATTTAGGATTTTTACATTTTCAAGAAATGAAACTACGACTTTACGGAATAGATACACCAGAACTAAGAGGAGTAGAAAAAGAAGAGGGTAAAAAAGTTAGAGATATAGTTAGAAGTATGATTTTAGATAAAGAAGTCACCATACGCTCTTACAAAGACAAACAAGGAAAATATGGGCGCTATTTAGCAAACATTATTTTAGAAGATGGGTTAGAACTTAACCAATGGTTGGTAGATAATGGACATGCACAACCTTATTTGCTATAAACACGTCTTTAAAACAGAAATTTTTATATTAACATCATTAAACACTAACTAAAATTTTACACAATGAGAAAAACACTTGCAATTGCTTTATGCGCATTATTTCTAGGTGCATCTTTTACTTCATGTAGAGAAGAAAAGAAAACAGAAAAAGAAGAGTTAATTGACGAGATGAAAGCGGAAGGCGCAGACATCAAAGTTAAAAAAGATGGTGATGAAACTAAAATAAAAATGGAAACCGAAGACAAAGAGGTGAAAATTAAAGAAGAGGATGGTGAAACTAAGATTAAAGTAGACACTGACGATTAATTTTTTAAACCATTTACAAATAAAAAAAGCGACTTAATTAAGTCGCTTTTTATTTTCATCTATACTATTTTAATTGTCCATTCCAGGAGGGTATTTTTCCATAATTTTAGACACAAACTCTTTAATTCTAGCTTCTTTTTTGTCTATATTTTTAGATAGGTAACCAGTACCTTGACCTTGCCATACTAGTTCTTTTTTATCTGCATCAATTAGGTCTATAAATAGCATGCCTTGTACAGAGGTTGTGACATTAGGTTGGTTGTTCCAACCCCAACCCCAACCAGGTCCAAATCCGCCTCCCCAACCCCAAGCACCCATTCCCCAGGCGTTGTTGTATATGTTGACACGTTGATTAGATTTAGTAAAAATACTAACTAACAAATCAGGGTTTTCAGATTTTGTGTAACCTTTAGCCATCAATTCGGCTTCAATAGCACGTAGAATTCTACGTTTATCTAAATCGCTAATTTCTGCTTTGTCAATTCCCGATTTAAAAAAAGCAAAGGTCTTGTAGTTGTCAAACTGAACAGCTTTATCATAATCTGCAGCTACTTTAACAGAACTACATGATGTTAGGACAATTGCCACTAACACAATGGGTAAAAGTTTGATAATTTTTCTCATAGTTTTATTTTTTTAGATTGAATTCAATAAATCGTCATCAACTAGATTGGGTAGCGTAACCTTTAAATCAGGTTCTGCTTGCATAGCACGTTTAATAGCAAAAATAGCTTCTTCGTTTCTTGCCCAACTTCGTCTTGAAATTCCATTATTAACATCCCAAAACAACATGGATTTTAATCTCTTTGATGCCTCTTTACTACCATCAAGAACCATACCAAATCCACCGTTAATAACTTCTCCCCAACCAACACCACCACCATTGTGAATACTCACCCAAGTAGCACCTCTAAAGCTGTCTCCAATAACATTATGTATAGCCATATCTGCGGTAAAGCGTGAGCCATCATAAATATTTGAAGTTTCACGATACGGACTATCTGTTCCAGAAACATCATGATGGTCTCTACCTAAAATAACTGTATCAATATCTCCATTGGCAATTGCTTCATTAAAAGCTTCAGCAATTTTCATGCGTCCTTCAGCATCTGCGTATAATATTCTAGCTTGAGAGCCAACTACTAATTTATTCTCTTGTGCACCTTTAATCCATTGGATATTATCAGCCATTTGTTGCTGGATTTCTTTAGGCGAATGTTGTTTTATTTCTTCTAAAACAGTACAAGCAATTTCATCTGTTTTTGCTAAATCTTCTGGTTTTCCAGAAGCACAAACCCATCTAAATGGTCCAAACCCATAATCAAAACACATAGGTCCCATGATGTCTTGTACATAACTTGGGTATTTAAAATCTATACCATTGTCTGCCATGATATCTGCACCAGCACGTGAAGCTTCCAGTAAAAACGCGTTACCATAATCAAAAAAGTAAGTCCCTTTTGCGGTATGTTTATTTATAGCAGATGCATGTCTGCGTAAACTTTCCTGAACGTTCTCTTTAAATAATTCAGGGTTGTTTGCCATCATGGTATTAGACTCTTCAAAAGATAATCCAACTGGATAATAACCACCAGCCCAAGGATTGTGTAATGACGTTTGATCGCTTCCTAAATCTATGTGGATATTTTCTTTATCAAAAGTTTCCCAAACGTCTACAATGTTTCCTAAGTAGGCAATCGATACCGTTTCTTTTTCGACTTTAGCCTGTTTAACTCTTGCAACTAATTCATTTAAATCAGTAATCTTTTCATCAATCCATCCTTGGTCCAAACGGACTTGTGTAATTTTTGGATTAACCTCTGCACAAACAGTAATACAACCAGCAATATTACCTGCTTTAGGCTGCGCGCCAGACATTCCGCCTAAACCAGAAGTTACAAACAGGTTACCTTTTGGTTCTTTTTTAATTTTTCTAAATCCGTTTAAAACCGTAATTGTAGTACCATGAACAATCCCTTGCGGACCAATATACATGTAGCTTCCTGCGGTCATTTGTCCATATTGCGTGACACCTAATGCATTAAATTTTTCCCAATCGTCTGGTTTAGAATAATTGGGTATCATCATACCATTAGTTACCACAACTCTTGGTGCTTCTTTATGACTAGGGAACAATCCCATTGGATGTCCAGAGTACATAACTAAAGTTTGCTCGTCATTCATCTCTGCCAAATACTTCATGGTTAATCGATATTGTGCCCAATTAGAAAACACGCCACCATTGCCACCATATGTAATCAGCTCGTGTGGGTGTTGCGCAACTGCATAATCTAAATTATTCTGTATCATTAACATGATTGCTGCAGCCTGTTTTGATTGTGCAGGATAGTCAGAAATTGGTCTAGCATACATTTTGTAATCTGGTCTAAAACGATACATATAAATACGACCATAAGTGTCTAGCTCGTTTTTAAACTCTAGTAATAAGATGCTATGATGTTTCTTTTCAAAATAACGCAGTGCATTTTTTAAAGCTAATTTTTCTTCTTCTTTACTTAAAATGGCTTTGCGTTTTGGTGCATGATTGATTGATGCATCATAAGGTTTTGGCTGAGGTAAATGTTCTGGAATACCTTCTAATATTTGTTCTTTAAATGTCATAGTAGATGCTGACTTTACTTTTTTTTTACTGAATTTGTTTTTTTATTATAGCCATAAGGACAATGTCTGCAACCGCTTTCGCAACAATAACCACGCTTTAAATGGTATTGTTCTGTAAAACAACGATAGCCTTCTGGTGTCAGGTAAAAATCGCCTTCTTCGATAGGTAATATCTTCTTCATATCACAAAGATAACGTAAATTGGAATACATTTTGAATGGTAAAAACTATGATAATAGTATCAAAATATTTAGTCCCTAAGGGGTATACCGGAATGACCATTTTTCCTTTTATTTTTCTTAAAAATAAAAGGTTGAAGCAAAGTGCTGTATTAATTAATCACGAAAAAATTCATTTAAAACAACAAATAGAGCTGCTTGTTTTACCATTTTATATCTGGTATGGTTTAGAGTTTGTAGTAAGATATATTCAACATAAAAATTGGTTTTTAGCCTATAAAAATATCAGTTTTGAGCGTGAAGCCTTTTGTAATGATGCCAATTTAGACTATCTAAAATCCAGACCATTTTGGCAATTTTTAAAGTATATTAGCGCACATGAAATTTAAGCCAGAACTTAGTGTTAATCAAAAAATCGAACTTCCTTTTGATAGTTCTGTGTCTTTGTATCTTAAACGTGAAGACTTGATACATCCAATAATTTCTGGAAATAAGTACCGTAAATTAAAATATAATATCGCTTTCGCGGAAAAAAATAATCATCAAACATTATTGACTTTTGGTGGTGCTTATTCCAATCACATTGCAGCAACTGCAGAAGCTGGTCGTGTATATGGCTTTAAAACCATTGGTGTTATTAGAGGAGAAGAGTTGGAAGCAAAAATCAATCAAAATCCAACACTTAAGTACGCACAATCGTGTGGTATGATCTTTAAATTTGTTACTAGAGATCAGTTTAAATATAAATCTACAGACTCGTTTTTAGAAAAATTAAAACAGGAATTTGGTGACTTTTTTATAATACCAGAAGGAGGTACTAACCCTCTTGCTATTCAAGGTTGCGAAGAAATCTTAAATCCTACAGACTTAGATTTTGGCTATATCTGTAGCTCTGTTGGTACAGGAGGTACAATTGCAGGATTAATAAATTGTTCAAAACCTAGTCAACAAGTTTTGGGATTTTCGGCTTTAAAAGGTGACTTTTTAAAACAAGATATTAGTAAATTTGCAACACAAACTAATTGGGATTTAATAACGGACTATCATTTTGGTGGTTACGCTAAAATAAATACAGAGCTGGTTGCGTTTATCAATCAGTTTAAACAACAATATGCTATTGCTTTAGATCCAGTGTACACAGGAAAAATGCTATTTGGAATATTCGATTTAATAAAAAAAGAATTTTTCAAACCTAATTCTAAAATATTAGCAATACATACTGGAGGTTTGCAAGGTATTGAAGGAATGAATAAGCGATTAAAGCAAAAACAACAACAATTAATTTTATAATTAATGAAAAAAATAATTACCATATTAAGTTTAATCATTCTAATTGTTAGTTGTGGGTCTTCAAAAAAAGTAACCACTAGAAAAAGTAAACAAAAAACAGTTAGAGTTGTCAAAAACACTAATCAAACTAAAGGAGATACTCCTAAAGAAGAAGCTGTTATTGTTGAAGAAACAATAAAAGAAACTCCAGAAGTTTACGCCAATAAAACAGAAGAATACATTGCTATTTACAGTGATATTGCACAAGACGAAATGCGTAATTATGGTATACCTGCAAGCATTACTCTAGCTCAAGGTATTTTAGAATCTGCTTCTGGTCAAGGACGATTGTCTGTTGAAGCTAACAACCATTTTGGTATTAAATGTCATGAGTGGACAGGAGCAAAAATTTATCATGATGATGATGCCTCGCAAGAGTGTTTCAGAAAATATAAAAACTCGAAATACTCATTCAGAGACCATTCGTTGTTCTTAACAGAACGCAAACGATATGCTAAACTTTTCTTATTAGAAAAAGATGACTACAAAGGTTGGGCTAAAGAGCTAAGAGCTGCTGGCTACGCAACAGATAGAAAATATCCAGATAAATTAATTAGCTTGATAGAGCGTTATCAATTATATCGTTTTGATGCAGATGTTTTAGGTAAACAAACGACTTCAAACGATAAGCATACTGTTGTAAAAGGGGATACTTTGTATTCGTTATCAAAAAAATACAACATCTCAATTGATCAATTAAAGTCGTTAAACGGTCTTGAAAATAACGATTTGTTTATCGGTCAAGTTTTATATGTAAAACCAATTCCTAAAGATTTTTAAAAGTTTATGATTTATAAACGAAGTAGTGCTTTGTTTGCAGAAGCAGAGCAAGTTATTCCTGGAGGTGTCAATTCTCCAGTACGCGCATTTAAAGCAGTAGGCGGAACACCAATTTTTGTTAAAGAAGCCAAAGGAGCCTATTTGTATGACGAAGATGGAAACCAATTAATAGATTACATTGCGTCTTGGGGACCAATGATATTAGGTCATGCACACAAACCAGTTGTTGATGCTGTAATAGATAAAGCAAAAAAAGGAACCTCTTTTGGGATGCCCACTCAAATTGAAACTCAAATTGCAGAATTAGCAGTATCAATGGTTCCGAATATTGATAAAATTAGGTTTGTCAACTCTGGGACAGAAGCTTGTATGAGTGCTGTTAGATTAGCAAGAGGATACACTAAAAAAGATAAAATCATCAAATTTGCTGGTTGTTATCATGGACATTCAGATTCGTTTTTAATACAGGCAGGAAGTGGAGCAGTGACCTTTGGTACACCAAATAGTCCAGGAGTTACCCAAGGTACAGCAAAAGACACCCTATTAGCAAAGTATAACGATTTGGATAATGTAGAAGCTTTAATTAATGCTAATAAAAATGAAATAGCTTGTATTATCATAGAGCCAGTAGCTGGAAATATGGGTTGTATTCCTCCAAAACAAGGATTTTTAGAAGGCTTACGAAGTTTATGTGATGCTAACAATATATTGTTAGTTTTTGATGAAGTCATGACAGGTTTTAGATTGTCTAAAGGTGGTGCGCAAGAGTTATTAGATATTAAAGCAGATATTGTGTGCTTTGGAAAAGTAATTGGTGGCGGATTACCAGTTGGAGCGTTTGCTGCTAGAGCAGAAATTATGAATCATTTAGCGCCTTTAGGTCCAGTATATCAAGCAGGTACTTTAAGCGGAAACCCTTTAGCTATGGCAGCAGGATTAGCCATGTTAACAGAGCTTAATAATGGAAATGTATTTGAAAGCTTGGCTAAAAAAACCGAATACTTACATAAAGGAATTGCTGAAGTATTAGAAAAAAGAAATATAACGCATACCATTAATAGAGTAGGTTCTATGATTTCAGTACATTTTTGTGACAATGATGTGGTCGATTTTGAAACTGCTGCTAAAGGTAATAATGATACCTTTAAAACCTTTTTTCATGGGATGCTTAATCAAGGAATTTATTTAGCACCTAGTGCTTTTGAAAGTTGGTTTTTAAATGATGCCTTAACCTATGAAGATTTAGATAAAACTATTGCAGCTTGTGAAGCAGTGTTTAGTTAATCAATATATTTAAACATAAAAAAGCCGATTATAGAAATATAATCGGCTTTTTTTATAGGTGTTAATTATTTACTCTTGATTGCCAGATTGATCTGTTAATTCTAAATATTTAGCATATTGTTCGTCAGTTAGTGCTTCATCCATTTGAGATAGTAATCGTTGATTTAGTTTTGTTTCTAAATCAGCATAATCACTAGTTCCTTTTTTTAACATACTATTTAAAGTTTCAGATTTAGCGTAAAATTCTTGATATGCAGTATATATAGATTCTTGTGTTGCTTGATCAGCCTTTAAAAAACGACCAAATTCAACAGCTTTAGTTTGTGCAGCCTCATTAACTTCTGCACTAAATTTTTGTTGTGCTTGAGCAGTGTTGGTGACTAATAAGAAACCAAAAACAAAAAGGCAAAGCGTAAATATTTTTTTCATTGTTATAGGAGTTAATTAATTATACTATCAAAGTAACACTTTTTGTTTAATAATTACAAATAAAAAAGCACTGAATAGATTATCAGTGCTTTTTTACCTTTAAACGTATAATAGGTTAATCTTCATTACGTTCTTTATTATCAAATTCTTTTTTGTGCGCCATTCTTTTTTTAGCACCTTGTTTCATTTTTTCATTTCTGTTTCCTCTTTTTACTTGAGACTTTTCCCATTTTTCATATTGTTCTGCAGTTAAAATCTCTTTCATTTTCTTCTTAGTAGCTATTTGCTGGTCTAATCTGTCATTCATTCGTTTTAACTTTTCCTCTTTAGTAGGCTTCGTTTTTTCGTCTTTTGCTTCAAGACGTTTTTTCATTGCTTCTTTTTGCTTTTTAGCATTTTCTAAATTTAATGCCATCACCTTTTTTTGTTGCGCTTCCGTTAAATCTAAATGCAAGGTCATTTTTTTAGTTTGTAATTCAGCCATTTCTTGAGGCTCTAATTCCATGCGTTTTTCTAAACGATCTGATCTATCTCCTCTTTTATGGTCTTTGGTGTCTTGTGCATTAGCTTGAAAAGTGATTAAAGCTAAAGCTACTATTACTAATTGTTTCATGTTTATTATTTGTTTAAAATTTATATACTGCTAAGACCTGATTAGTTTGTAATAGTTTAATAATAGTAATGTATTTAGCTTTTAATTAACAGTTTAAAGCTTAAAATTAAATCAAAAAAAAATAGGAACCACATTTCTGTAGTTCCTATTTATATAATTAGTTTTTATTAATCTAGTAAAGGTGTTAAGCCAACTCTACAAACAAGCCATCCTCAGTCTTGTTGACTTTTGCAACTCCAAGTTTGGTTAATCCTTTAATGGTTTTATCCCATTTTTTATTGCTTAAACCAGATTGTCCTTTAAGTTCATTTAGGTCTATTGGGTTGTTATTTTTTATAATAGCAAATACTGCTTTTTCTTCATCAGACATTGGGATAGCTTTTTTCTCTGGTCGCATTTGCGGGAAAAATAATACTTCTTGTATAGACTGATTGTTTGTTAAAAACATGATTAATCGGTCCATACCTATTCCCATTCCAGAAGTTGGTGGCATTCCATATTCTAATGCACGTAAAAAGTCGTGATCAATAAACTCGGTAGCTTCATCATCACCTTTAGCAGCTAGTTTTAACTGGTGTTCAAAACGTTGACGTTGGTCTATCGGGTCGTTAAGTTCTGAGTATGCATTAGCTATTTCTTTACCACAAACCATTAACTCAAAACGTTCTGTTAACTCTGGGTTATCTCTATGCTCTTTACACAATGGACTCATCTCTTTTGGATAGTCGGTAATAAATGTAGGCTGTATATAATTGCCTTCACATTTTTCACCAAAAATCTCATCAATCAATTTTCCTTTACCCATTGTTTCATCTACTTCAACACCTAAGTCTTTAGCAGCTTGTCTAATTTCAGCTTCTGTTTTACCTGTGATGTCAAACCCTGTAAAATGCTTGATAGAATCCGCCATAGTGACTCTAGCGTAAGGAGCTTTAAAGTCTATTTCATGCTCTCCAAAAGTAGCTTTTGAGGTTCCATTTACTGCAATTGCACAATGTTCTAACAATTGCTCACAAAAGTCCATCATCCAATTGTAGTCTTTGTAGGCTACATAAATTTCCATTGCTGTAAATTCTGGGTTATGTGTTCTATCCATCCCTTCGTTACGGAAGTTTTTAGAAAACTCATAGACACCTTCAAAACCACCAACAATCAATCGTTTTAAGTATAGCTCATTGGCAATACGCATGTATAACGGAATATCTAAACTGTTATGGTGCGTTACAAATGGTCGTGCTGCTGCACCACCAGGAATAGGTTGTAAAATTGGAGTTTCGACTTCAAAATATCCAGATTTATTAAAAAACTCACGCATGGCATTAAATAGCTTGGTACGCTTAACAAACACATTTTTTACATGAGGATTAACTACTAAATCTGCATAACGTTGTCTGTAACGTTGTTCTGGATCTGTAAAAGCATCGTGTACTTTTCCATCTGCATCAACACGAGGTTGAGGTAATGGCTTTAAGGCTTTACTTAATACTTTAAAATCTTTAACTAATACCGTTTTTTCACCTACTTTAGTGGTAAACAACTCACCCTCAATACCAATAAAATCACCTATATCTAGTAATTTTTTATAGACAGTATTGTATTTGGTTTTGTCGTCTCCTGTACAAATTTCGTCTCTATTAAAATACACTTGTATACGTCCTTCGCTATCTTGTAATTCTGCAAAACTAGCATTACCTTGTATACGACGAGACATTAAACGACCGGCTATAACAACCTGTTTGCCTTCTTTAAAGTCCTGTTTAATCTGATTTGAATTATCAGAAACCGGAAATAAATCTGCTGGATAAGGGTTGATACCTAACTCGCGTAATTTTGCAAGTTTTTCTCTTCGTACGAGCTCTTGCTCAGATAATTGTGACATAATACTATTGTAAATTTTAAAGGCACAAATATAGCGATTTGATTTACGATTTTTTCAATTAAATTGAAGAATTTAAAGGAGTTTAACAAGATGTTTGTGTTTTCTTTTATTGGAGAATCGCTTAGATAAATTGTATCTTTGTTACATTAATTTTTAGAATGAATAAAAGCATCAAATTACAAGATTTAGGAACCAAAGACTTTAAAGAAACTTGGGATTACCAAGAGCAATTATTTAAAGGTATTTTAGATACTAAAATTAAAAACAGACGTGAAGCTGCAGGATTACAAACCGATAATTATTTTTTGTTTGTAGAGCATCCACACGTTTACACTTTAGGTAAAAGTGGTGATTTGTCTAATTTATTATTAGACGAAAATCAACTTAAAGAAAAAGGAGCTACGTTTTATAAAATTAATAGAGGAGGTGATATTACGTATCATGGTCCTGGACAAATTGTAGGCTACCCAATATTAGATTTAGATAATTTTTTTACAGATATCCATAAATACTTACGTTTTTTAGAAGAAATCATCATTCTTACCCTGGCAGAATACGGTTTGAAAGCCACTAGAAGTGATGGTGAAACAGGTGTTTGGTTAGATGTAGGGACACCATTTGCTAGAAAAATTTGTGCTATGGGTGTACGTGCAAGTAGATGGGTTACTATGCATGGGTTTGCACTAAATGTAAATGCAAATTTGGGTTATTTTGATAATATTATTCCTTGCGGAATAAGAGGTAAAGCTGTAACTTCTTTAAATGTTGAGTTGGGTATTAAAACCGTAGATGAAGCTGAGGTTAAAGCTAAAATTTTGAAACATTTTGCGCATCTGTTTGAGGCCAAATTTGAGCATTAGATTACAAGTTTTATAATTAAGTGTTTAGTTATTTTTTAAATAAATTTAACTATCTTTCTAAAATAACTAAACTAAATTTTTATGAATAAAACTATCAAAATGGTATTAATGGTTGCAGGTATTGCACTATTAATTTATGGAATTTATACAATGGTAGCTCCAGAAGCAGCAATAAGTGTTGGACCTCTAAATATGGAAGCGCAAGATAATACTAACTCTTATATTACAATTGGTTTAGGTGTTGTGGCTTTGATAGTCGCGTTTTTAGGAGGTAAAAAATCTTAAGAGCTTCATCTGTAGTGTTGTAATAAATACTAATTACAATTTAGTGTAGTGCTTTGAATAATCGTGATGCAATTAAATACACGTCAATGATTAGTCAATTACTATGCTATTATTAAGTCCATCAATGTAGTTTAAAACATCGTCTTTACCAATATCTTTACTAGAAGAGGTAATAAAGTAATTTGGCATCTCTTCCCAGGTTTCTAATAAGATGTTTTTATAGGCTTCCACATGGTTTTCAATAGCTTTTGGTCTTAGCTTATCTGCTTTGGTGAATATAATAGAAAATGGAATGCCACTTTCACCTAAATATTGCATAAACTCTTGATCAATAGGTTGCGGTTTGTGTCTTATATCAACTAAAACAAATGCAGTAACTAATTGTTCGCGATGTTCAAAGTATTGTGTTATAAATTTTTGAAATACTTTTTTGGTGCTTTTAGAAACTCTAGCATAACCATATCCTGGTAGATCTACTAAGAACCAATTGTCATTTATTAAAAAATGATTAATTAATTGTGTTTTTCCTGGTCTTCCTGAAGTTTTAGCTAAACTTTTTCTGCTAGTCAACATATTAATCAAAGAAGATTTACCAACATTACTACGTCCAATAAAGGCGTATTCTGGCAAACGGTCTTTTGGACATTTGGTAACATCAGAGTTGCTTACAACAAATTCAGCAGATTTAATATGCATGGATAAAGTTTTTAATTTCCGTGACAACGGACTTTATATAAGTATTTAGATGTTTGTTTAAAATCTAAATATTTCTTTTTTTAAACCAATCTAACAAAATTTGATTGAAGGTTTCTGGATGTTCCATCATAGCAGCATGCCCACATTTATCAATCCAAAACAAATCCGAGTCTGGTAATAAACTATTAAATTCATCTGCAACTTCTGGAGGTGTTACAGCGTCATTTTTTCCCCAAATAATACAAGTTGGAGTATTCATTTTTGGTAAATCTTTAGCCATATTATGTCTAATAGCACTTTTTGCAATTGCTAAAGTTTTAATAAGCTTATGTCTATCGTTTACGGTTTCATAAACTTCATCTACAATCTCTTTAGTTGCTATTGCAGGATCATAAAATACTTCTTGAGCTTTTTTCTTTATCACCTCATAATCACTACGCTTGGTGTATCCTCCTCCCATAGCACTTTCATACAATCCAGAGCTACCAGTAATTACTAAAGCTTTCACCTTGTCTGGAAACATTTTAGTGTGGTACAATCCTATGTGACCACCTAAAGAATTACCTAATAAAACCACATTATCCAACTCTTTAAAAGCGATAAAATCATGTAAGTATTTTGCAAACGCTTTAACGTTAGTCTTTAATAAAGACATACTGTAAATAGGCAATTCTGGAATAATTACTTTGTAACCTTTATCACTAAAAAAAGTAGTTACTGCATTAAAATTACTTAATCCTCCCATCAGTCCATGAAGCACTATTATTGGCTGTCCTTCACCAACTTCTATGTAGTTGAATTTTCCTTCTTTTTTAAGTGTACGCGTCATTAATGGTTAGTAGTTTACATCAAAAGCAAATATAACTATTTCATTTAAAAAACAGCTATTTTAATTGTTTTGTTCTGTTGTTATTTAGTGAAATAAAACCCTAGCAACTCCCACTTGATGATAACTCTTTTAGTGATTGATTTTACTAATCATTCAGTGATTTTTATACGTCTATAAACTGTTAAAATTTGAATACTTATTAACAATGTGGTAAAATGTGGTAAAATGTGGTAAAATTTTCAATATATTTGATTTTTACAAAAATTTGATAGGCAAAAACGGTTTTGAACTCATTAATAGGAACATACGAATGTAAAGTAGATGCAAAAGGAAGGCTAATGCTACCTGCTGCATTAAAAAAACAGTTGGCTCCAGAGTTGCAAAATGGCTTTGTGTTAAAACGCGCGGTTTTCCAAGAATGCTTGGAATTGTATCCTATGCAAGAGTGGAATGCGTTAATGCAAAAAGTAAATAAGCTAAACCGTTTTAAAAAGAAGAATAACGATTTTATCCGCAGGTTTACTGCTGGTGTAAAAATGGTAGAGGTAGATGCTAATGGACGTTTGTTGATTCCAAAAGACTTAGTTGGTTTTGCTTCTATAACCAAAGATATCGTAATGTCTTCTGCTGTGAATATTGTAGAAATTTGGGACAAAACGAAGTATGAAAAAGCTATTGATGATGCAACAGTTGATTTTGCAGATTTAGCAGAGGAGGTAATGGGTCAAGACGATGGAGATGACAGCATATCATAATCCAGTATTATTACACGAAACGGTTGATGGTTTAGCAATCAAAAAAGATGGCGTTTATGTAGATGTCACCTTTGGAGGTGGTGGGCACAGTCAAGAGATTTTAAATCGTTTGGGTGAAAACGGAAAGCTATATGCTTTTGACCAAGATAAAGATGCGCTTGATAATGCTATTGACGATCCTAGATTTACGCTTATTCATGAAAATTTTAGATATATCAAACGTTTTTTGCGTTTTCATGGAGTCAAAGAAGTAGATGGGATTTTAGCAGATTTTGGGGTGTCCTCGCATCAGTTTGATGTCGCAGAACGTGGGTTTTCAACTCGATTTGAAGCCAATTTAGATATGCGCATGAATCAAAATAGTCAGTTATCTGCTTATCATGTGGTAAATGAATATGAAGAAGAGCAACTAAGACAGGTGTTGTCTCAATATGGAGAGCTTCGTGCAGCACCAGCTATGGCAAGGTTAATTGTCGAACATCGTAAAAATGAAGTTATAAAAACCAGCGAGCAACTTAAAAAAGTGCTTCAAAAGTTTTTAGCTCCAAAACATGAAAACAAAATATTAGCTCAAATCTATCAAGCTATAAGGATTGAGGTTAATCAAGAAATTGAAGCGTTAAAAGAGTTTTTGCAACAAACACCAGAAATTTTAAAACCAAAAGGCCGATTAAGTTTAATCTCTTATCACAGTCTAGAAGATAGATTAGTTAAACGGTTTATAAGAAATGGGTTGTTTGAAGGTGAGCCTGAACGTGATGTGTTTGGACATTTTGAAGTGCCATTAAAAAAAGTTGGTGGACTAATAGTGCCAACTAAAGAAGAAATAAAATTAAACAACAGAGCACGTAGTGCAAAACTAAGAATAGCAGAGAAAGCAAATAGCCAAAAGCCAAAAGCCAAAAGCTAGAATTATGAAAAAAAGCATTTACAGCATATTAAGAGGAACATTCCTAGTTAGTGAAGACTCCTTTAAAAACTGGAGGCTTATTCTGTTTATTTCAGCTTTAGCTCTGGTTATGATTGCAAGCTCACACAGTTTAGATAAAAAGGTGCATGAGATAGCAAAACTTAATAATCAAGTCAAAGAATTGCGGTCTCAACTATATGATGGAAGAACCAAGTTGATGCAACTTAAAATGGAATCGTCAGTAGTTAAAAAAATGAAAGAAAAAGGGTTGGCGCCTTCAGTAATTCCGCCAAAAAAAATAATTGTTAAACCACAAAGCTAAATTCAAAAAATCGTGTCAGTTAACGAAAAGAACATATTAAACAGATTGTATTTTGTCGCAGGATGTATGTTCATCTTCGGACTTTTGGTGGTTGGAAAATTATTAACTATCCAATTGGTTCATGGAGACAAGTACAGAGCCTTAGCGGATCAACGTACATTAAAAGATGTTGTTATTCCTGCTAATAGAGGTAATGTGTATTCTGCAGATGGTAGTCTGTTGGCAACTTCAATTCCAAAATATGATATTTTATTTGATGCTGTAACACCATCAGAAAAAAACTTCAAAGCTAATTTAAAACCGCTTAGTGATGCATTAGCTAAATACACAGGTAAATCTTCTAATTATTATCAAAAGGAATTAGCAAAAGCACGTGCTAATAAAAACCGTTATTTCTCTTTAGTGAAAAATATTGGGTATTCGGATTACTTAAAGTTTAGAGAGTTTCCATTGTTAAAACTTGGCGCTTTTAAAGGTGGACTTATAGTAGAGCAAAAAGTAAAACGCGAGCATCCATTGGGTGAAGTCGCACAACGTACCATTGGGTACGAGCGTACGGACGACCAAGGTAATGTTACCAGAGCAGGAATTGATGGAGCTTTTGGGGTTGATTATTTAAGAGGGAAAGACGGAAAGCGCTTAAAACAAAAAATAGGTAAAGGACAATGGAAACCTATTTTGGACTATGATCAGGTAGAGCCTAAAGATGGTTTTGATGTATACACAACTATTGATGTCAATATTCAGGATATAGCACATCATGCTTTGTTGGAGCAATTAGAATTGTATGAGGCAGAGCATGGAACAGTAGTGGTTATGGATGTTAAAACTGGTGAAATTAAAGCAATTTCTAATTTAGGAAAAACACAAGCTGGTTATTATTACGAAAAAAGAAACTATGCAGTTTACGAAGCGCATGAACCTGGTTCTACGTTTAAACTTATGGCTTTAATGGCTGCTTTAGAGGATAAAAAAATAGATACATCAGATATTGTAGATACCGGAAATGGGTATAAAGTATTTTATGGAAGAGGTATTAAAGACTCGCGTGGACATGGTAAAATATCAGTTGCAAAAGCATTTGAGGTGTCTTCAAATATTGGATTAGCTACGGTTGTTGATAATGCTTATGCAAAAGACCCTAATCGTTTTCTTGATATTTTAAGAAGTTGGAATCTTGATAAAAAATTAGGAGTATCTATTAAAGGCGAAGGTGCTCCAGTATTACCAAAACCTGGTGATAAATTATGGAGTAGAAATGCATTACCATCTATAGCTTATGGGTATAACCTTAAAATTACTCCGTTACAAACATTGACGTTTTATAACGCTATTGCTAATAATGGTGTTATGGTAAAGCCTAGATTTATTAGAGAGGTTAAAGATTTAGATCAAACTATAGAAGTTTTTGAAAAAACAGTAATTAATAATAAAATATGTTCTGACGCTACACTTAATGCAGCAAAAGAGATGCTTAAAAACGTAGTGGTTAGAGGGACTGGTAAGTCATTATACTCTGATTATTTTTCTATGAGTGGAAAAACTGGAACTGCCAGAGTGGAGTATTGGATGGCGGATTGGGCAGAAAACCCTAGGTATATTTCTTCGTTTGCAGGCTATTTTCCTTCAGAAAATCCTAAGTATTCGTGCATTGTGATTATTCATAAACCAAGTATTAAAAAAGGGTTTTATGGTGCAGATGTATCTGGACCAGTGTTTAAAAAAATAGCTCAAAAAATATTTACAGACACACCATTAATTGACCAAGTGGCTTCCTTACAGGTTAAAGATGCTTCAGTAGAAAAAGAATACGAAGGGTATTATAACCTAGCAAGAACTTATAAAACCATTATGCCAGATGTAACTGGTCTTCCAGTTATGGATGCATTGGCTTTGTTAGAAAACATGAATGTAAAAGTTAATGTGAAATGCCAAGGAGTCGGAACAGTAAAAAGTCAATCGGTAAGTAAAAACACCAAATTAAAAAATAATCAAACCATAGTTTTAGAAGCTTCGTGAATTCATTAAAAGACATATTATATAAGGTAACGTTAGATGCAGTAGTTGGAAGCACCAATATTTTAGTGCGTAATGTTCATTTTAATTCTCGTAAAGTAGCTATTAACGATGTGTTTGTAGCTATAAAAGGAAGTGTTACAGATGGACATCAATTTATAGAAAATGCAATTAAACAAGGTGCTATTGCAGTAGTTTGCGAGCAACTTCCTAATAAAACAAAATCTGGAATAACCTATATACAAGTGGATGACTCTAGTCGTGCATTAGCAATAATGGCTGCAAATTTTTATGGTAATCCATCTGAAAATTTAAAGCTAATTGGTGTAACAGGTACTAATGGTAAAACCACTATTGCTTCATTGTTGTATCAGTTATTTAAAAAAGCGGGTTATAAAGTGGGATTATTATCTACGGTAAAAATTATGGTAGATAATTCAGAATATCCAGCAACGCATACCACGCCAGATTCATTGACAATAAATCAATATTTGAAAATGATGAATGATGAAGGAGTAGAATTCTGCTTTATGGAAGTAAGTTCTCACGGGATTCATCAAAACCGCACACTTGGATTAAAATTTGAAGGAGGTATTTTTACAAATCTCTCTCATGATCATTTAGATTATCACGACACATTTGCAGAATATAGAGATGTTAAAAAACGCTTTTTTGACGAGTTACCAAAAACAGCGTTTGCACTAACAAATGCAGACGATAAAAACGGAAGTGTGATGCTTCAAAACACTAAAGCAAAGCAATATACTTATGCTTTAAAAAGTTTTGCAGATTACAAAGCTCAAATTTTAGAAAACCAGTTTAATGGTTTGTTATTAAAACTAAATGACAATGAAGTTTGGGCGCGTTTAATAGGCACATTCAATGCTTATAATATTCTAGCCATTTTCGCTACTGCAGAATTGCTTGGTCTAGAAAAAGAAGAAACTTTAAGATTAATTAGTGAGCTAGAAAGTGTTAGTGGACGATTTCAGTTTTTAATTTCTGAACAGAAAATTACTGCTATTGTAGATTATGCACACACACCAGATGCCTTGCAAAATGTGCTTGAAACCATAAATGATATTAGAACTAAAAATGAAGAAGTTATTACCGTAGTAGGTTGTGGTGGTGACAGAGATGCTACTAAACGCCCAAAAATGGGTCATATAGCTTCTGCTTTAAGTACTAAAGTCATTTTTACAAGTGACAATCCAAGAGGCGAAAAACCGGAATCGATTATTGAAGATATAGAAAAGGGAGTCGAGCCTCAAAACTTTAAAAAAACAATATCCATTTTAGATAGAAAACAAGCTATTAAAACAGCTTGTCAATTAGCTGATCCTAACGACATCATTTTAATAGCAGGAAAAGGACATGAAACCTATCAAGAAGTTAAGGGTAAACGTCATGATTTTGATGATTTTAAAATTGTAAAAGAATTTTTAAAACAATTACAGAAATAAACACAAGTAAACTAATGAAAATGTCGCACAGAGCTAGTCGATGTGCTATTTAAAAAACCAACAAATGTTATACTACTTATTTGAATTTTTAGAAAAAAACTACCAATTTCCAGGCGCAAGTGTGTTTCAATTCATCACGTTTAGAGCTGCTTTGGCAATCATATTATCCTTGTTATTTTCTACAATTTTCGGTAAACGTATCATTGTTGCTTTACAGAAAAAACAGGTTGGAGAATCGGTTAGGGATTTAGGTCTAGAAGGTCAGTTAGAAAAAGCAGGTACACCAACCATGGGTGGAATTATAATTATTCTAGCAACCTTAATACCTGTGTTGTTATTAGCAAAGCTAGATAACATTTATGTGGTTATGCTTATTGTTACCATGCTTTGGATGGGAGCGGTTGGATTTACAGACGATTATATAAAAGTATTTAAAAAAGATAAAGCTGGTCTTAGCGGAAAATTTAAAGTCATGGGTCAAGTTGGGTTGGGCTTGTTTGTTGGTGCAATCATGTATTTTCATCCAGGAATCACCATCAAGACAGAAAAAATTAATCCAATTTATGAAACCGAATTAATCACTCAAAATTCACCTAGAGAGTTTAATGTAGAAGAGCAATCGCTTAAAACAACCATTCCTTTTGTAAAGAATAACGAGTTTGATTATTCAAACTTAATAACATGGATGGGAGATGATTATGCAAAATATGCTTGGTTAGTTTTTATCCCAATCGTCATTTTTATTGTAACAGCAGTATCTAACGGAGCTAATCTAACTGATGGAATAGATGGTTTAGCAGCAGGTAGTTCTGCCATAATTGTATTTGCATTAGCCATTTTTGCTTTCATTTCTGGAAACATCGTATTCTCAGATTATCTCAATGTTATGTTCATCCCTCGTTTAGGTGAAATGGTAGTATTTATAGCTGCTTTTGTGGGAGCTCTCATTGGATTTTTATGGTACAATACCTATCCAGCACAAGTATTTATGGGTGATACTGGAAGTTTAACTATTGGTGGTGTGATTGCAGTTATAGCAGTTGCGGTTAGAAAGGAATTACTAATTCCTTTACTATGCGGAATCTTCTTTGCAGAATCATTATCAGTCATTATACAAGTTACCTATTTTAAATATACAAGAAAAAAGTATGGTGAAGGACGACGTATATTTTTAATGTCGCCTTTACACCATCACTATCAGAAAAAAGGATATCACGAAAGTAAAATAGTCACACGGTTTTGGATTGTTGGAATTTTTCTAGCCATACTATCCATTGTGACCTTGAAATTAAGATAGTCAGATTTTTGATATACGATTTTAGAATTAGGATTGAATAATGAAAGAAGCATTAAAAAAAAGAACAAGAAAATATGCAGCAGACTGTTGGAATTTGTGTGCCAAGTTTCCGGTTTCAAGAGAGTATAATGCGTATTGTAATCAGCTAATAAGATGTTCAAGTTCTGTTGGAGCTAATTATAGGGCAGCTTGTAGAGCAAAGTCTGATGCAGATTTCATTAATAAATTAAAAATTGTAGAAGAGGAAGCTGATGAAAGTATGTATTTCCTTGAGTTAATGATGGAAATTTCTGATAAAGAACATGCAGAAATAAAACGATTACATGGAGAAGGGAATGAATTATTGTCAATTGTTGTAGCATCAATAAAAACAATGCGAACACGAAATCGTAAATCGTAATTCATGAGTCGTAAATCTAAATTAGTCATATTGGGTGGTGGAGAAAGTGGAGTAGGTACAGCGCTTTTGGGACAGGCAAAAGGCTATGAGGTTTTTGTTTCAGACAAAGGAATAATAAAAGAAAAATATAAAAACGTTCTTATAAATAATAATATTGAATGGGAAGACCAACAGCACACAGAAGCTAAAATTTTAAATGCAAATGTCGTGATGAAAAGCCCAGGAATACCAGATAAAGTGCCTATGGTAAAAGCGCTTTTAAAAAAGGGTATTCCGGTAATTTCTGAAATAGAATTTGCTTCAAAATATACTAATGCTACTATTGTAGCCATTACAGGAAGTAATGGTAAAACCACAACATCTATGTTAACGCATCACGTGTTAAAACAAGAGTTAGATGTTGGTTTAGCAGGTAATATTGGTGATAGTTTTGCAAAGCAAGTTTTGGACCATGATTTTGATAATTATGTGTTAGAAATTAGCAGTTTTCAATTAGATGGTTGTTTCGATTTTAATCCTAAAATAGCCATCATAACTAATATTGTTCCAGATCATTTAGATCGCTACAATTATGAGTTTGAAAACTATATCGCTTCAAAATTCAGAATAGTTCAAAATCAAACCAAAGACGATTATTTGATTTATGATGCGGATGATGAAGTGATTTTAGAGTACCTAAAAAACAATTCCATTCAATCTACATTATTACCGTTTTCGCTAACTAAAACAATTGAAAACGGAGCGTATTTAGATCAAGATAATATTAAGATAACCATAGATAATAACCAGATAATTATGCCAACAAAAAACATCGCATTAGAGGGTAAACACAACATTAAAAACGCAATGGCTGCATCAACAGTAGGACATTTGCTTAAAATTAGAAAACAAACTATTCGTGAAAGTTTAGAAAACTTTCAAGGAGTAGAGCATCGATTAGAAAATGTATTAAAAATTAATAAAGTACAATACATAAACGACTCTAAAGCAACCAATGTTAATGCTACGTATTTTGCGCTAGAAAGTATGGAAGCACCAACAGTTTGGATTGTTGGAGGTGTGGATAAAGGTAATAACTACGAGGAGTTGTTTCCGTTTATAAACGAAAAGGTTAAAGCAATCATCTGTTTAGGTACAGATAATGAAAAGCTTATAGCAAGCTTTGGCAAAATGGTTGACATTATCGTAGAAACTCAGTTTATGAGCGAGGCAGTAAAAATAGCATACAAAATTGCGGAAGCAGGAGATAATGTGTTGCTTTCTCCAGCATGTGCAAGTTTTGATTTATTTGAAAATTATGAAGATAGAGGTCGTCAATTTAAAGAAGCAGTAAGAAATTTATAAAATTGATTGTGGTGTTTGAGCATAGTCTAAACACCATTAAAAATCAAGGTCATGCAAACAGTATTTAAAAACATAAAAGGAGATAAATTAATATGGGCAATAGCTGCGCTTTTGGCTATATTTTCTTTTTTACCTGTTTACAGTGCTGCAAGTAACTTAGCATATATTGGTGGAGATGGTAATACCTTTGGTTATTTTGTTAAGCACTTTATGCATTTGTTTTTAGGGTTTTCTATTATGTATGGTGTGCATAAAATACCGTATCGATATTTTAGAGGTTTATCTATGGTAATGCTGCCTATTGTATTTGTGCTACTAATACTTACTATTTTGCAAGGTACTACTATACAAGGTGCAAATGCGAGTCGTTGGATACGTATACCGTTTGTTAATATGTCGTTTCAAACATCAACCTTTGCTGCGGTTGTCTTAATGGTGTATATAGCAAGATACTTGTCTAAAATTAAGGACAAAACCATAACGTTTAAAGAGTCCATCTTGCCTCTTTGGATTCCGGTTTTTATCATTTTAGCTCTTATTTTACCTTCTAATTTTTCAACTACAGCTATCATTTTTGTCATGGCTTGTGCATTATTATTTTTAGGTGGATATCCTTTAAGATATCTAATTGCAATGGGTTTAGCAGGAGTTGTAGGGCTAGCTTTGTTTGTTTTAATCGCAAGAGCTTTTCCAGATGCGATGCCTAATAGAGTAGATACATGGACCAGTAGAATAGAAAGTTTTTTTAATGGTGAGGACACAGAAGAAGATTACCAAATAGAAAAAGCTAAAATAGCAATAGCTTCAGGAGGAGTTGTAGGCGTTGGTTCTGGAAAAAGCATTCAAAAAAACTTTTTACCACAATCGTCTTCAGATTTTATTTACGCCATAATTGTTGAAGAATATGGATTATTAGGTGGTTTTGCATTAATGATTTTATACATGTGGTTATTATTTAGAATCATAATTGTCGCGCAAAAAGCAGATACTATTTTCGGAAAATTACTAGTCTTAGGTGTTGGGCTTCCTATTATTTTTCAAGCAATGATAAATATGGCTGTAGCAGTCGAGTTGTTTCCGGTAACAGGACAAACCTTACCATTAATAAGTAGTGGCGGAACTAGTATTTGGATGACTTGTTTAGCAATCGGAATCATTTTAAGTGTTAGTGCTAAGCGTGAAGAAATTATACAAAAAGAAAAAGAAGAAGATGGAGAACATCCATTGGAGATTTTATCAGAAACTTTAGAGGATTAAAAGTGAGTAACACAAACAAAGCATACAAAATTATTTTAAGCGGTGGCGGAACAGGTGGTCACATCTATCCCGCAATTGCTATAGCTAACGAATTAAAAAGGCGTTTTCCAAACGCAGAATTTTTATTTGTTGGAGCTAAAGACCGTATGGAAATGGAAAAAGTTCCGCAAGCTGGTTATGCTATAAAAGGGTTATGGATTTCTGGTATTCAAAGAAAACTAACACTTAAAAATATGATGTTTCCATTTAAGTTAATAAATAGCTTATGGAATGCTAGACAAATAGTAAATCAGTTTAAACCTGACGTAGCAATTGGAACTGGTGGTTTTGCTAGTGGTCCATTATTGCAAGTAGCCTCATCAAAAGGAATTCCTAGTTTAATCCAAGAACAAAACTCGTATCCAGGAATCACCAATAAATTATTATCAAAAAAAGTTCAAAAAATTTGTGTTGCCTATAATGGATTAGAACGTTTTTTTCCAGCCAACAAAATTATAAAAACAGGTAATCCTGTACGACAAGATTTATTAGATATTTCCTCTAAAAGAGTTGAGGCTATCAAGCATTTTAAACTAGAAGAAGGCAAACAAACCTTATTGGTTTTAGGGGGAAGTTTAGGTGCAAAAGCTATTAACGAATTAATGGTTAATGAATTGGATTTTTTGCAAACGCTAAACATCCAAATTATATGGCAATGTGGAAAATTATACTACCAAAATTATAAACTTTACGGAAACACAAAGCATGTGCAAGTGCATCAATTTATAAACAGAATGGATTATGCTTATGCGGCTGCAGATTTTATTATTTCTCGTGCTGGAGCAAGTTCTGTAAGTGAACTGTGTATAGTTGGTAAGCCAACCATTTTTGTGCCTTCTCCATATGTTACAGAAGACCATCAAACCAAAAATGCTGCAGCTATTGTAAATGAAAATGCAGCGCTTTTAATTGCGCAAGAAGATTTAAAAGTAGACTTTAAAAATAAATTTGGACAATTAGTAGCTTCAAAAGAAAAACAAGAAGAACTAAGTAAAAATATTAAAAAATTAGCATTAGTTAATGCTACAAAAGATATCGCAGACGAAGTAGAAAAACTTCTAAATAAATAATGAATTTAAACAACATATATAACATTTACTTTATAGGCATTGGAGGAATAGGTATGTCTGCATTAGCGCGCTATTTTAAAGCTAATGGTAAGTGTGTTGCTGGATACGATAAAACTAAAACAGATATTACAGATAGTCTGGTAGATTTAGATATCGCCATACATTTTGAAGATTCTGTAGCTAATCTGGATAACCGTTTTTTAAACCCAGAAACGACCTTAGTTGTTTACACGCCTGCTGTGCCTAAAAGTCACATGGAGTTGACTTACTTTAAAAATAATGGGTTTACTGTTTTAAAACGCTCTCAGGTATTAGGGTTAATCACTCAAAACACGTTTTGTTTAGCAGTTGCAGGTACGCATGGTAAAACAACTACAACTAGTATTTTAGGACATTTGTTACACGAGTGTAATGTGCCACTAACCGCATTTTTAGGCGGAATTAGCGAAAATTACAATTCTAATTTGATTCTTAACGGAACAGAGGTTAGTGTGGTTGAAGCAGATGAGTTTGATCGTTCCTTCTTAACCTTACATCCGGATATGGCTTGTATCACGTCCATGGATGCAGACCATTTAGATATTTATGGAGATGCTTCTGCATTGATAGCTTCGTTTAAAGATTTTACAAAACAATTAAAGCCTAACGGAAAACTGTTTGTTAAAAATGGACTTCCGCTTAAAGGAATAACTTACGGAATAGAAGATGATGCAGACTATGCTGCGCAAAACATAACAATAGAAAATGGCACCTATGTTTTTGATGTAAAAACACCAAAAACAGTGCTTAAAAATTTGCAATTTAACCTACCTGGTAGACATAATTTGTCAAATGCTTTAGTCGCTCTGGCGATGTCTGTAGAATATGGAGTCCCTATCCAACAGCTCGCCAAAGCTTTAGCGTCTTATAAAGGTGTAAAGCGCAGATTTACCTATCAACTTAAGACAGATAATTTAGTGTTTATCGATGATTATGCACATCATCCAGAAGAGATTAATGCAGTCCATCAGGCAGTTAGAGAAATGTATCCTAATAAAAAAGTATTAGCCATTTTTCAACCACATCTGTTTTCAAGAACCCAAGATTTTGCTCAAGATTTTGCAAAAAGCTTATCACAATTTGATGAACTGCTATTATTGGATATTTATCCAGCAAGAGAAATGCCAATTGAAGGTGTAACTTCAGAGTGGTTGTTAAGTTTAATGACTGCAAAAAATAAAAAATTAGTAACAAAAGACACTTTAATAGAAAATATAAAGAAAAGTACAGCAGATATTATTTTAACTATTGGAGCTGGAGATATAGGTGCAGAAGTTTCAAAAATTAAAAAAGCACTTCAAAATGAAAGTTAATTGGAATAACATAAAACTACTGTTTCTACTGGGTTTAGTAGTGTTTTTGTATGCGTTTTCATCTGCAAGAAATAATAAAAGAACGATTTCTAAACCTCATGTAGAATTCCTAGGAAACAATAATCTTTTTATGACACAAGAAGATGTTAGTAAGTTGTTAATACAAAATCAACAGTACGTTACAAATGAGCCTAAAGAAATTTTAGATTTGAACTTATTAGAAACGACTCTAAATGCAAACCCAATTGTAGAGTTTGCAGATGTTTACGTTAGTGTAACAGGACATTTAACAGCAAAGGTTAAACAAAAAACACCTATTGCCAGAGTGGTAACAGACGTGTCGTATTATATAGATAGCAATGGTGGTTATATGCCATTATCAAAAAACTATACAGAACGCGTCCCAATTGTTACTGGATTTGTCAATAAAAAAAACTTAGAGAAGGCACAAAAAATAGCAGTAAAAATTCAAGAAGACGAGTTTTTAAAAAAGCATGTTGTTCGCATTCATCAAAACAAGAATGGAACGATGGACCTTAAACTAAGACAATGTGATTTTGTAGTCAAACTAGGAGATTTAAAACAATTAGATAAAAAAATAAATAATCTAAAAGCCTTTTACCTAAAAGCTACAAAAGATAAAACCTTAAACAATTACAGTAAAGTAAACTTGCAATTTGGTAATCAAGTTGTGTGTACAAAAGCATAAGTTATGGAGCAAAACATTGCAGTAGGATTAGACATAGGAACCACAAAAATTGTGGCTATGATTGGTCGTAAAAACGAATATGGTAAAGTCGAAATTTTAGGCATTGGTAAGTCTAAAAGTTTGGGTGTACATCGTGGTGTGGTTAATAACATAACACAAACTATTCAATCTATTCAATTAGCCATTCAAGAAGCAGAAGCTGCTGCAGCATTAAAAATTGAAGGAGTAACTGTAGGTATTGCTGGACAACATATTAGAAGTTTACAACACAGCGATTACATTACTAGACCAAATAGCGAAACGGTTATTGATGAAGATGATATAGAACGCCTAATCAATCAAGTACACAAATTGGTTATGCTTCCTGGAGAAGAAATTATACACGTCTTACCACAGGAGTATAAAATTGATGGTCAAGCCGAAATTAAAGAGCCAATTGGTATGTATGGTGGGCGTTTAGAAGCTAATTTTCATGTGGTAGTTGGGCAAGTATCATCTATTAGAAACATTGGACGTTGTGTACAAAGTGCAGGTTTAGCATTAGAAGGTATCACGTTAGAGCCTCTTGCAAGTGCTAATGCAGTATTAAGTCAAGAAGAAAAAGAAGCAGGTGTTGCTTTAATTGATATAGGAGGTGGTACTACAGATTTAGCCATTTTTAGAGATGGTATTATCCGTCATACAGCTGTAATCCCTTTTGGAGGTAATGTAATTACTGAGGATATCAAAGAAGGATGTTCGATTATAGAAAAGCAAGCCGAATTACTTAAAATAAAATTTGGTAGCGCATGGCCAGGAGAAAATAAAGATAACGAGATAGTGTCTATTCCAGGCTTAAGAGGTCGTGATCCTAAAGAGATTACCCTTAAAAACCTGTCTAAAATTATTCATGCACGTGTTGTAGAAATAGTAGAGCAGGTATATGTCGAAATAAAAAACTACGGACACGAAGAACAAAAAAAGAAACTAATTGCAGGTATTGTTTTAACAGGAGGAGGAAGTCAATTAAAACATTTAAAACAATTAGTAGAATATATTACAGGAATGGATACCAGAATTGGATATCCAAACGAGCATCTTGCAGGCGATAGTGATGACGCTATTACTAGTCCTCTATTTGCAACAGCAGTAGGATTAGTGATGGACGGTTTAAAACGTCAAGACCGTAAAAAAGCAGAAGCTAAAATTGAAGAAGAAATTCAGGCTCAGGAAGAGGCAAACCAAGAAAGTCCTGAAGTAGAAAAAGTAGAACCTCCAAAAAAACAACGCAAGTCGTTTTTAGATACGTTAACAGAAAGGGTTAAAGACTTTTTAGATAACGCAGAGTAAAATTAAAATAATAATATTCAAGCGATGTTATATCGCTTTAAAATAATAATTGATCCAGAAAACTAGAATTTATGAGCAGCAACAACGAATTCGAAAACATAGCATTCGATCTTCCAAAAAATCAATCTAATGTCATAAAAGTCATCGGTGTAGGTGGTGGAGGTAGTAATGCTATCAATCACATGTTTCTTCAAGGCATTAAAGGTGTAGATTTTGTAATCTGTAATACAGATGCACAAGCGTTACAAAACAGTGGTGTGCCAAACAAAATTCAATTAGGTGTAAACTTAACAGAAGGGCTTGGTGCAGGTGCTAATCCAAATGTAGGAGAGCAGTCTGCGGTAGAAAGTTTTGATGACATCCAACGTATGTTAGATACCAATACTAAAATGGTATTTATTACAGCAGGAATGGGAGGTGGAACTGGTACAGGTGCAGCGCCAATCATAGCTAAAATGGCTAAAGATTTAGATATTTTAACCGTTGGAATTGTGACGATGCCATTTCAGTTTGAAGGTAAAATGCGTAATGAGCAAGCTCAAGAAGGGATTGAAAAATTGCGTAAAGAAGTGGACAGTTTAGTGGTTATAAACAACAATAAATTACGTGAAGTCTATGGGAACCTAGGGTTTAAAGCTGGTTTCTCTAAAGCAGATGAAGTATTATCTACTGCAGCACGTGGTATTGCAGAAGTCATAACGCATCACTACACGCAAAACATCGATTTACGCGATGCAAAAACAGTATTAAGTAATAGCGGAACTGCTATTATGGGATCTGCTGAAGCTTCAGGACAAAATCGTGCTCACGAAGCTATTTCTAAAGCATTAGATTCTCCGTTATTAAACGATAATAAAATTACAGGAGCCAAAAACGTATTGTTGCTAATCGTTTCTGGAGCTCATGAAATTACTATTGATGAAATTGGAGAAATTAACGATCATATCCAAAATGAAGCTGGTCATGGAGCCAATATTATTATGGGTGTTGGTGAAGATGAAAGCTTAGAAGAGTCAATTTCTGTAACCATTATAGCTACAGGTTTTGATGTCGAGCAGCAAAATGAAATTTCAAACACCGAAATTAAAAAAGTCATTCATGCTTTAGAAGACGACCAAAATATGGAACAAGATTTAAGTGGTAACGAAAAAGAGCCAGCTATAATCTTACCTAATATTGAGCTAGAAGATACGCAAGAGACACCTCAAGCGGTAGTAAAGCATACTTTAGATATTGAAGACAATACAGAAGATGAGCTGTCTGCATTTGAAATGGCTCAAATAAATAAACAAAAAGGAGTGAGCTATGAGGATGTAGATTTAATTCCAACAAGCGAGCTTATTAAAAACATGGATGTCATATACTCTGAAGTGGATGTAAATGTTGAAGACACTGAAGATTTTAATATTACTACAGTTTCCAATACAGAGGTGGAGGCACCAGTTAGAATTGAAGAAGAAGAAGAGAAGCAACAAATTACATTAAGTTTTGATATGCCATTATCAGAGCCAGTTGTAGAGTCTACAGTAGAAGAGGAGAAACCAGTGGTAATGAATTTAACGGACGAGGTTAATGATATGGAAGTAAATGATTTTATTGAAATTATTCCTGTAACCGAAAATTCTGAAACTGGAGAAGTAAGATATGCTTTAGATGATTATGTTGAGGTAAATTCTGCAATTAATAAAGTGGCTGAACCAAAAGTTGAAGTCGATAAGGAAGTTGCTTTTGAACAGAAAACATTAGAGGATACAGATGAAGATGTGACTGAAACAGAAGTAGATCCTATGAATACGCCAATCTCTGAGTTATTAAAAAGCAGAGCAGACGAGCGTAGAAAAAAAATGAAGAATTTTAATCATAAATTCAATAGTTCTAAAATTGAAGATATAGAGAAAATTCCAGCTTATAAACGTCAAGGTTTAGAGTTAGATAATAGTCAACACTCATCAGACAATAGTATTTCAAAAACAACACTTAGTGTTGATGATAATGACGATATCCAATTAAGAAGTAACAATTCTTTTTTGCATGACAACGTAGATTAATAAAACACTATTATTTAAATAGTTAGTTAGGTTTATTCCGGTTTATTTCGGAAAACTAATCACTTAAATTAATCCATTTTTAACCCGAAAAGTGCCCTCAAGCTTTTCGGGTTTTTTTAGTGAAATCCTATTTTGAAAAGAAAGGGTTGCATTCAAAGTTATTGGTAAAACTAATCCCGCTTTTACAAATAAGAATTTTTTAAGTCTAGTTTCTACAGTGCAAAAGCAATCACATTTAAAAATAAATACTTTTACCTATCTTCGTGGTTCAATAAAAACACAAATAAAATGAGTTTATCTAAAGATATAATGACAGCCCTAAAAGAGGCAATGAAAAGTAAAGATACAGTTGCATTAACTGCATTAAGAGCTGTTAAATCTGCTATACTTTTAGCGCAGACAGAAACTGGAGCAAAAGCAGAGTTGACAGAAGCAGAAGAGCTTAAAATACTTCAAAAACAAGTCAAGCAACGCAAGGATAGTGCTGCAATATTTTTAGAACAAGGACGAGAAGATTTAGCAGCACCAGAATTAGCAGAAGCAGAAGTGATAGCTCAGTTTTTACCAGAAGCCATGAGTGAGGAGGAGATTGCTAAAATAGTAGACAATGTTATTGCTAAAACTGGAGCAGAAGGCATGAAAGATATGGGTAAGGTTATGGGAATGGTTAGTGGTCAATTGGCAGGAAAAGCAGATGGTAAAACTATTTCTACAATTGTAAAAGCTAGATTGTCTTAAAGTCTTTTTGGCTAGGTAGTTCAAAAAAATTATTAACTACATTGCTCAATAGGCCTCGTAGTTCAACTGGATAGAATATCAGATTTCGGCTCTGAGGGTTGGAGGTTCGAATCCTCTCGAGGTCACGAATAAACAGAAAAACCGAAAACAAAATTGAGCTTACTCAAAATTATGTTTTCGGTTTTTCTATTTTCAAAGCGGAGCCTTGAGAGATGCGTGTTAGCGAATCCTGTTCTTGAATTAACATAAAAAAACCTGCAACTTGAGTTACAGGTTTTTTATAGTTAAGGGATATTATTTATTTCATAATAATTTTCTTAGAAAGGGTTTCTCCATTGTTTAAAGTTAACTTTACAATGTAAACACCTGTGCTAAATTTATCTAAAAGCACACCTTGATCTAATTTTGATTTATTGGTATTGTTAGAGGTGTTATGTACTATTTGTCCATGCATATTTATTACTTGTAACATAGATGCGTCTTGTTGTAAACCTTTAGCGTAAAAAGTATTACTGTCTTGGTCTAAATACATAAATACATTGTCAGATTGATTATCAAAATTTGAAGTAGCTTGTTGTTTAAAAACTACTTTTAATCTGTTGGGATTAATACCATCTGCAGAATTAAAATTATAATTTTGAAAGTTAGATAAGTCATAATATTTATTTGCAAAAGCATCATAGATAAATATTTCTTGAGACTCATCAAAATTTATTTTTTCAGTAAGAGTTATTGAGTAATTATGATTACCTCTTGTGCTTAATATTAAATCTATTAATTTGTCTTCTGAAAATTCTGACAATACCTGAATTAACATTTTGTCTCCGTTTAACGAAGTTGCTATATCATTGTTGTTAAATTCGTTTGGTTTAGAATCGTAACCATAATCAAAACCATCTGTTGTGTTTCCGCAAAAACCAATTACTAATTCTCTTGTTGGCTTGTTGTCAACTTTAAATTCTAATCTAATTTTTTTACAAGCGTCAACTTCTGTTAAGTCATTATCTGCTTGATTATTAGTGTTACCAGTTCTAAAAAATACAGATTCTCCAAGAGCTTCTTCTTTAAATACTCTTTGACTATTGTTAAAAACAATGTCACCATCTAATACAATTTCTGTCATAAACCCCTGTCCTACAGGTAAAAATTGAGTTGGTGTTTTGGTTCCGTCTTGAAATCCGTTGTTTGCACCATTTATTCCTACAAATTGATATGCTGGTACTTTAGCAAATTTATTTAATGTTGCATAACCACCATTATATTCTGCTAAATTATGACTGTTTCCAGACCATTGTTCCCATAAGTAAATTGTACCACCACAAACAGATGCATTGTCATCTAAAAACTGGTGTGCGTCTATAGCAGAAGGGTAAGGGTTTCCTAATAAATAAAGCGTTTGTGTAGAGCTATGTACAGAACCAGGACCTCCAGTATCAACAACAGGAATAATAACATCTCCATTGTTAGGTTTTCCTTCAAATATATATTGAAACTCTGTACCAGCAACACCAGGACCTTTTTGAGTGTATCCAACACCTGCAGGTATTAAACTGTTTTCGTCTCTTGGTATCCAGTCGTAATATGTTACACCATTTTGAAATGTATATAACCATCTTCTGCTAATAGAAGCAGGTGTGGTTGATGGTGCGTCATATGTGTTTACAAATTGAATAAATCCATTGTTATCTTGTAACATGTTTACTGAAAAATCTGTATTGTTACTAGTTGTGCTAATTGCACCAACAGGAGAAGACCAATAGTTATATCTATGCATACTTGTTACACCTTCTTGACGTCTTAAAATTTTTCCAGCACTTGTAACGTTTAAATCACTTAATTCTGTTTGAATTAATTGAGAATCTTCTTTTAAGTCTATGGTACCGTTTAAATCTAAAAACCATGTGTTTTTTAATTCATTGGTTCCGTTTATTGTTAATGTATTACCAGGGTTTACAATTAAGCCTAAATGCGTATGAGCACTATTGGTATCTACATTACTATTAATTTCTACAATAGACCAATCTTTATTTGGTAAATCTTCTATGTCCCAAACATCACCATGTAACCATGTAGACTCTGAAGTCCAAGCTCCATCATTAACAGATACGTAAGGCATTGGCGTGGTTTGATTCCATAATGTATTAGAAGAAATACCTTGTATAGAACCGTTTAATGCATTACCAGAACCATCTACTACACAATTTCCTCTTACCACATTCATGGTGTAATATAATGATAGGTCTAACCAGCTAACTGTAGAGTTAAGTGCATGGTCTTTAATGTCTTTAGGGATTACGCTTCCTCTAACATTTCCAGCGTTATTTTCAATTTCTTGATATACTATTTGTTGTAGTTGTTCGTCTTCTAATGCTTTGTTAAATACACGTACTTCGTCTATTTCTCCTTCAAAATTATCTGTTCCAAGTAGACTAGTGATGTCTCCACCAATATTAAATGTTGCTACACTAGCTAGTCCAAGTACAGTGTTTCCTGAGGTGTCTAAAAACGAATCGACTAACTCTCCATCAAAATACATTTTTATAAAACCATTTTTAAACGAAGCAGCAATATGGTGCCAAGTGCCTCCTGTGTTTCCAAGTCCAGTTTGAGTAAGATCTAAACCTCCAACAATGTTACCTCCCCAAATTACACTTAAATCATCGTTTAGTGTTGATAATCCAAAAACACCATTTTGTCCTATAATTCCTGTTTGAAGTAACTCGCTATCATTTGCTTTTTTTACCCAGCACATAATAGTAACTTCTGGTAAACCGCTTAAATCTAAATTAGTTGTAATTAAATCGTCTACACCATCAAGCAAGATTTGAAACGGTCCAGCAATTACATCTGGAATTGCTAAAGTAAACAGCTGTCCATCTTTTAATTCAATAAGGTTATAGGTTAATATTTTAGTAGAAGTATTATAACTTCCTCTATAGTTTTTATAATCATCTAAACTAGCATCGTCAGCTACTAATAAATCTAATTCTGTAGCTTCAGCATTTGTAATTGTTGTACCATTTAGGTCAAATTCTAATTTAACTAATCCTGTATCATTATTAGCTTCGCTTACTTTCCACATTCTATTTAATACTTGTGTGGTTCTGGTAGGTGTTCCTGTAGAGGTTAATGTGGTTTCGCCACCATTACTACCTATAATTAAATAACTATCGTCATTTAAAAAGCTACCTATTTCTCCTTCAATAGTTAAAATAGACTCCGTAACAGTACTAGAGCTAGTCGATTTAGTTTGCAATAAGCTAGAATTGTCATCTCTTGCAATTCCAATTACATTATGTCCGTATCCTGAGTTTGCAGCACCATTCCATACTATGTTTCCTAAAGAGTTAAAATAGTTTGTGCTGGTACCAGAATAAGTTAAGTCTGTAGCTGTGCTAGTAGAGCTATCCCAAGTTTGGTCGTTAGCCCCTAAGGTTATACCGTATTTAATAGCTAAATAAGATTCTACTTGTTGTAACTCTAATACAGTTAAGTCTCTATTATATACTATTACTTCTGCGATATCACCATTAAAAAAATCTGTGCTACCCGAATTAACAGTTTGACGACGTGCACCTATTAATACATCAGAAAGATTGCTGGTTCCAGATTGTACACCATCGTTGGTTGTAGATGGGTCTGCAATACCATTAACAAAAGGAGTTAATCTTAATAACGGATCTACAATTGCTAAATTAACTATGTTAGAGCTTAATTTTGCTTCGTTTAACGTGTGAAACGTTCCAACACGCTCTGCATTGTTGCTTATTGATCTTCCAAAAGTGTTATGAACAACTCTGTGTGTTGCATCAAAATGTAATTGAAAATTTCTATTGGTATTATCACCTTTAGAGATAACTGTACCTCCTTGTGCTTGATCTGTTTTTACAACTGAAATTATAGTCATTCCTAATAAACTAGGATCTATATTTAATGTTACAGGTGTCCCGTAGTTATAAAATTCGTCACCGGAAAACTGAACAATTGGATTAAAATTTAAACCATCGTTAATTATAGTTGCGTGGTTAACACCATCTGAAGATCCAGTAATCGAATTTATGGATTGGTCTTCCCAAGAAGTGACATCACTACCTGATAAATTGGTGCCAGAATCAGCTTTTAACCAAAGTTGTAAACCTGTAGGGACATTTCCAGGGTTTTGAGCAAATACACTTAAATTGAAACCTAAAAGTAATAGGTAGATGAGGGTGAGGGTTTTGGTATTCATAAGTAGTAAGAATTAATGTACTGTTAGTATAGTTTTTTTTATATTTTTTTGTTTTTTTAATTAATAGATTAATGTTTTTACAATTTAATAGACTAATTACATTACAAACATAGACGAAATATTCGCAACTATCGACAAGAAGCAAAAAAAATCGACGAAATGTAAACTCTTTTGTGATATTCTTAATAAATAACATTTTTTAACATTTTATATTTAGTGAAACAAGGGAGGCAATTGATTGTTTTTTAATAAAATACAATTGGTAAACCAGTTATAGTGGGCAATCATTCATTGATTCTGGTCTTTTTTTGACTCAAATAGTCTAAAAAGACATTAATTTCTACTGTATGAAGATGATTAAGGAAGAATTATATTACAAAATCGCACTTAATCCTTTAAAATATGTTTTAAAACATTAATAATGAATGACTATTCGGTTATTTAATAAATATTAAGTTTTAGAGAAATTAATAAACATAATTAAAATCCAAAACGTCTTTTATAGAATGTGTTATTTTGCAAAAGATTAATATGGATGTAACAAAAAGAAAATACTAACTACTAATTATTAATGACTACATTTTTTTTAGCCTTACAATCCCAAACAGAACTTAAAGAAAATCCATTAGTGTACAAGTATGTCCTAGCTATAGGTACCATTGTAATTATCTTATTTGTTCTGTACAGAATATATTTGATAGTTGAGTTTCAGTTTGTGTCAAAATTTAAAAAACCATTATATAATCATTTTTATTTAAGGTTAAAAAAGTTAAGTCCAGCTCAGAATTTTATTTTAAAAAATGAGTTTTCATTTTTTAAAAAATTATCACCAAAAAATCAAACCTATTTTGAGCATCGTGTCGCGCAATTTATTAGTAAACACCAATTTATTGGCAAAGACAATCTGCAAATAACAGACCAGATGAAAGTGCTTGTTGCAGCTACTGCAACTATGCTAACTTTTGGTTTTAGAAGGTATAACATCAAACTATTAGACAAGGTTATACTGTATCCAAAAGCGTTTTACTCTAATACCAATCAACAATTACATAAAGGCGAATTTAATCCAGCCTATAAAGCAATAGTATTTTCATGGGAAGATTTCTTGCATGGTTATTCTATTGAAAATGACAATTACAATCTGGCTATTCATGAGTTTGTACATGCTATTCATATAGATAATTTAAAAGAGCGTGGTCCAAAAGCAGCAATATTTTTAAATAGTTTTGCAGATATTGCAAATTATCTTGAAATCAATGAAAACTACAAAGACCGCTTAGTTGCTTCAGACTATTTTAGGGATTACGCCTATACCAATCAATTTGAATTTGTTTCGGTAATCATCGAAACATTTATTGAAACACCACAAGAGTTTAAAAGACAATTCCCAGAGATTTACACTAAAGTGAAGCAGATGCTTAACTTTAACTTTGCAGGTTATTAATTTTGTTTCAGCTGACTTTTATCATGTTTATTAAGGTTTATTAATACTAATTTTAATATTGAAATTAAAAGCTACTATAAATGAAAAAAAGAACTCCTGTATCAGAAATAATGACCACACAGGTTATTACTTTACATAAAACAGACGATTTAGAACAAGCAGAACAGTTATTTAAACAACATAATATTAGACATATTCCTGTGGTTAGTGGAGAGGCTATTATTGGGATATTAAGCTACACAGATTTGCTAAGAATTAGTTTTGCAGATGCAGCAGACGAGTATGCTTTAGACGTAGAAAGTATAGTATATAATATGTTTACTATAGAGCAAGTGATGGCTAAAAACTTAGTAAGTGTCTCTAGTAGTACAACAATTAAAGAGGTTGCAGAATTGTTAGCAACAAAAGAGTTTCATGCATTACCTGTTGTAGATCACGAAAAATTGGTTGGTATAGTGACTACAACAGATTTAATTAATTACTTAATTAGACAGTTTTAAGGGATAGAAATAAATAAGTAATTAAATAAGGCTCCAAATTTTGGAGCCTTTATTATGAGTTAGCCAAAGATTTTAAATTGGCAATAGTTTGTGTAGGATTTTCACTTTTAAAAACATGGCTACCAGCAACAAAAACATCTGCACCAGCTTCCACTAATTTTTGGATGTTTTGATCTGTTACACCACCATCAATTTCTATTTTAGTGTCTAAACCTTGTTCATCAATCATTTTACGTAATTTTTTTATACGTTGGTAGGTCACCTCTTCAAATTTTTGACCACCAAAACCAGGGTTTATAGACATAAGTAGCACCATATAACATTCTGGTAAAATATCTTCTAAAACAGAGACAGGTGTTGTAATGTTTAAAACAATACCAGCTTTACAGCCAGCATCTTTAATTTGTCTTAATGTACGATGTAAGTGTACTGTAGATTCGTGATGTACTGTAATAATGTCTGCTCCAACTTTAGCAAATTCCTCTATGTAACGTTCTGGCTTTTCTATCATTAAATGCACATCTAATGGTTTGGTAGCATGCTTTTTAATAGCAGCTATTACAGGCATTCCATATGAGATGTTAGGTACAAAATGTCCATCCATAACATCTATATGAAACCAATCGGCATCACTAGTATTAACCATTTCTGTATCGCGTTGTAAGTTGCCAAAATCGGCAGCTAGCATGGAAGGAGCAATTAATTTTGAAGACATTTTATTGGTTTTGTGTTATTTTTTGTAAAACTACTACTTTTATGAATTAGGTTCTAATAGCGATTCAATAAATTGAAAAAAGAAATCACTATTTTCTATATTATTATCCTGTAATGTTTTTATATAGAATTGTAAACTATACAGGGTTTTAATATCATTTATTACTGAGTAGCCAACATCAAAAGACTTAAAGTTTAATTGTTTAATGGGTTTATTTAAATGTAATTTAATCTTAGAGTGACGATAATCTTTTTTGATTAACTCATAAAGTGTGTCCAATGTTTCTGAGTCACCTTCTAATATCTGAAAAAATTCATTGTCTTTTTTTATTAAAACACCAGTGATGTTTTGACTATTGTTATTTAGCTGAGTTTTGTTAAAAAGAGCTTCAAAATCTAATAATCTAAGATTTGGATTAACTCGACTTTTATAACAGATAGTTTTAAGCATTAAGTTGGTATTGGAGTGTAAATATAATAATAACAACTCATATACTCTAAAATGAGTGAACCCGAAGTAATCAGCTTCGGGTTCTTTCATCAATCAAAAAACGAACAGTTATGATTAACTGTTTGTTGGGATAAAATTCCAATATTTTCAAATCTAAAATCCAAACTGTTTACTGTTGGAATTTAAATTTGTGTTTTGGAATTTAAAACTTACCCTAGGTAAGTTTTTAATATTTTACTTCTAGACGTATGTTTTAATCTACGAATCGCTTTTTCTTTAATTTGTCTTACACGTTCTCTGGTTAGGTCAAAGGTTTCACCTATTTCTTCCAATGTCATTGGGTGTTGGTTTCCTAAGCCAAAGTATAATCTAATAACGTCTGCTTCACGAGGTGTCAGTGTTTCTAAAGCACGCTCAATTTCTGTACGTAATGATTCGTGTAATAATTCTCGGTCTGGATTTGGTGACTCTCCAGAGTTTAATACATCATATAAATTAGAATCTTCACCTTCTACTAAAGGCGCATCCATACTGACGTGACGACCAGAATTTTTCATAGACTCTTTAACATCGTTAATGGTCATGTCTAATTCTTTAGCAATCTCTTCTGCACTTGGAGGACGCTCATGTGCTTGCTCTAAAAAGGCAAACGTTTTGTTTATTTTATTAATAGATCCAATCTTGTTAAGCGGTAAACGCACAATTCTAGATTGTTCTGCTAACGCTTGTAATATAGATTGTCTAATCCACCAAACAGCATAGGATATAAATTTAAAACCACGCGTTTCATCAAAACGTTGTGCAGCTTTAATTAGTCCTAAATTACCTTCATTAATTAAATCTGGTAACGTTAACCCTTGGTTTTGATATTGCTTAGCTACAGAAACAACGAAACGTAAATTAGCTTTAGTCAATTTTTCAAGAGCTAATTGGTCTCCTGCTTTAATGCGTTGTGCTAATTCTACTTCTTCGTCTGCGGTAATTAAGTCAACTTTTCCAATTTCTTGTAAGTATTTGTCTAAAGACGCGGTTTCACGGTTGGTTACCTGTTTGGTAATCTTAAGTTGTCTCATCTAAATAAGTTGTGATTTTATCCTAAAAATAGGGTATGAATAAATTGCTATCAATGGTTATACGCACAAAAGACACATTTTGTTACAAAAAAGTTTATTTATTTTTTTGTGTTGCTAAGTTTTTTAAAGTTTTGATTTAATGTATTTCGTCGATTTCTATTTGTTATACACGGATGTTGGCAAACGTATTTTTTATTCAGTTAGATTTTCCTTTATAGATTTTAGCGTTTCAATTTTTGGCATTTCTATAATTTCAGATTCTCCGTCTATTGAGTAGAATTCCAATTCAGTAGGCATTTGGTTAGTTCCGAACACAGATATTCCAATCAATTCTCCGCTTTTACCTTTTCCAACGTAATCTATTATTAAATTTCCTTTTTGAATTTCCGATTCTAATGTTTTTCCAAATATTATAGTCGGACAATTTCCGCAACCACATCTCGCAATAACTTTCAGATTTCCGATTAAATTAGTCCATTCTGCCTTTTCTTTTTCAAACAAATAAGTCAGAAATTCAATTTCGGATTTGGTTAATTCTCTTTTATCAGGAATGCTGTATTTCATTTAATTATTTGTCCGTTTTTTTGCGTTCGGCTATATTATTGCCAACGTTGTTGTGTATGGTTAGTTGCGTGGTTAAGCAACTAATTTAGTAAACAAAAACGAACCCGAGAAAATTCCGAAGGAATTTTCCAAATAAGCAACGACCAAAGCAATTAATTATACACGTTGTTGTAATGCGTTTTTTTGTTCAAAATTTCTTTTCCGATAAACCAACTTGTTATTCCTCCATAAACTCCTCCAATTATTAAAAATATTGGTGCACCAGTAAAAACCCAAATCAAAAATCCAAGTCCGAATAATTTAAAGTCAATTCCAAATTCAAATGCTCTTAGAGTCATTTCAGATAACATCGCTATGAAAAATATTCCAATCGACATTTTTAAATAACCAAAAAATGTTGTCCAAAATGGGTCTTTATTTTTTTCAATGATAGACTTTCCTATATTCCCAGAGATGAAAAAAATAATTATTAAATTCAACACTATTTGAACTGTGAAATATTTCGGCTCACTTGAAAATGGATGAATTAAATTCCGATTTATAGATTCATTCATTTCAGTCGATAAAGAATTAAATAAGGCTAACAATAAAATTAATATCAGAACTGTAATTCCCAAATATTTAAAAATCAATAATCTGCCTATTTTTTTTGAATTTAATTTCATTCTTTGAGTTCGATGAGTAACGGTCTTGTGTATGGTTAGTTGCGTGGTTAAGCACCTAATTTAGCAAATAAATCACAAATAGAATATTCCGCAGGAATGTTCGTAAGTCGGCAGTGACCTAGCAATTAATTATACACGGTGTTACCTGCTGGCTTTTAATTTTTCAAATTCCTTTTCTGTTAGGATTTCCGCTAATTCTAATTCGATTAGTTCGTGTTGAATTGGGATTTTTCTTTTATATTTTATCATTCCAATGTCTTTCACGTAATATGTGTCTTGATAAAACCTTTGTTCCACATCGTGATCAAGAGCTAAAACTATATACTCGTCTCTAAATTTTATTGCTTGAAATTCTTTTCCGTTTACAGAAATTGTTTCAAGTCCAAATTCTGTTCTTTTCTTTTTAAAATCAAAGCGACCATATTTATTTACGTATTTAACCGAATAAGTATATACTTTATCACCATTCCATTTATAAACATCCTTGTCTATTACTTCGGCTTCAATTTCTTTTCTTTCTCCTTTTTCATTTACTTCAAAGTCAGAGTAAGCAACTAGTTCAGCACCATTTTCGGATATCACTTCGTCAAATGTGTTGTAAATATTGAAGTCAGAATCGTAAGAAACTGTTTTTAATTCACTTGTTTCTGTGATTGCTATGACTTTCCAATATTCAACTTTTGTAGAATCATTTTTGTCAACGTATTTATATACTTTAGTTTCTGTTTTGTTTGAAAACGGATAATAAAAGTCCTTTAAATTATCTTGTGCTTTACAGTTTAATGCTGTAACTAATATTAAAATCAGATTAATATATTTTTTCATTCGTGGTTTTTTCAGCTTGCAGGTAACTCGTTATATAGTAAGTTTTATTGTCTATATCCCGTAAATATATCAGGATATGGAAATTTTTTTATTGTCGTTATCCCGTAAAGATAATTTATTTATTGCATAATCTAAAGGGCTTTTTATGTCCTCTAATCTTACTTTACTGTAATAAATGTATAAAAAAAGCCCATCAATATTTGATGGGCTTTTAGATATATTAAAAGTTAAAAAGAATTAATCCTCCTTCTTGTCTTCTCTTGGTTTACGGTCGTCACGACGGTTATCTCTACCTCTGTTGTCTCGTCCACCAGAACGGTTATTGTCTCTTGGTGGTCTTGCTACATAACCTTCAGGTTTTGGTAAGATAGCTTTGCGTGATACTTTTTCTTTACGAGTTCTTGGGTCTAAACCAAAGTACTTCACTTCAAAAACATCTCCCATATTTACTACGTCAGATACGTTTTCTGTACGCTCCCAAGCTAGTTCGCTTACGTGTAATAATACTTCGTTTCCTGGCGCTTGTGTATATTCTACGACTGCACCAAAATCTAGCATTTTAATTACTTTTACTTCGTAAACTTTACCAACTTCAGGTTTAAATAATAAAGAATCTATTTTAGCCATAACAGCATCAATACCTTTTTTACCAACACCTAAAACTTCAACAATTCCTTCTTCTGTAACAGGATCTTCGTTAATAACTATTGTAGTATCTGTTTCTTTCTGTAATTCTTGAATGACTTTACCACCTGGTCCAATTAATGCTCCAATAAACTCGTTTGGAATACGTCTTGTTACCATTGTTGGTGCGTGTTCTTTAACTTCTGCTTTAGGTTCTGCTATAGTTTCAGTTAATTTACCTAAGATATGTAAACGACCATCACGTGCTTGTTTTAGTGCATTTACTAAAATCTCATACGATAATCCTTTTACTTTAATATCCATTTGGCAAGCAGTAATACCATCTGCAGTACCAGTTACTTTAAAGTCCATATCTCCTAAGTGATCTTCGTCACCTAAAATATCCGATAAAACAGCATATTTTCCTGATTCTACATCAGTAATTAATCCCATTGCTATACCAGAAACTGGCTTTTTTAATTGTACACCAGCATCCATAAGCGCCATAGTTCCTGCACATACCGTTGCCATACTAGAAGAACCGTTAGATTCTAAAACTTCTGACACTACACGTACTGTGTATGGGCAATCTTCTGGTACCATACCTTTTAAGGCACGTTGTGCTAAGTTACCATGTCCAACTTCTCTACGAGAGGTTCCACGAATTGGTCTTGCTTCTCCAGTAGAAAAAGGAGGGAAGTTATAGTGTAAGTAAAAACGCTCTTCACCTTCAAAAGATGGCATATCTATTTGATTAGCTTCTCTAGAGGTTCCTAAAGTTACAGTAGCTAATGCTTGAGTTTCTCCACGGGTAAAGATTGACGATCCGTGTGTAGATGGTAAGTAATCAATCTCACACCAAATTGGTCTGATTTCGTCCGTTTTACGACCATCCAAACGCAACCCTTCATTTAAGGTTAAGTCTCTAATAGCAGCTTTTTCAGCTTTACTGTAATATTTAGATATTAATCCGCCAAAATCTTCTAATTCTTCTTCAGAGAAAGTGGCTTTTATTTCTTCTTTAATTTCTGCAAATGCAGCTCCACGCTCATGTTTAGCAGATCCAGCTTTAGCTACAGCATATACTTTATCGTATGCCATATCATGGATTTTCTTAGCTAACTCGTCGTCATTTCTTTCTGGCTCATACTCGCGTACTTCTTTTTTACCAAAAGCTTCAGCTAATCTTACTTGTGCAGCACATTGTACTTTAATAGCTTCGTGTGCAAATTTGATAGCTTCTGTCATTTCTTCTTCAGAAATTTCATCCATTTCACCTTCTACCATCATTACAGAATCTGCAGAAGCACCAATCATCATGTCTATATCAGACTCTGCTAATTGCGCACGTGTTGGGTTAATAACAAACTCGCCATTAATACGACCAACTCTTGCTTCAGAGATTGGGCATTCAAACGGGAAATCTGATAATTGAATTGCAGCAGATGCAGCTAGTCCAGCCATAGCGTCTGGCATCACATCGTCATCATGCGACATTAATTGTATCATTACCTGAGTTTCAGAATGATAATCTTTTGGGAATAATGGACGTAAAACACGGTCTACTAAACGCATGGTTAATACTTCTCCATCACTAGGTCTTGCTTCTCTTTTGAAGAAACCTCCTGGATAACGTCCAGCAGCAGCAAATTTTTCTCTGTAGTCTACTGTTAAAGGTAGAAAGTCTACATCTGATTGCTTGTAATTTGAAACTACAGTACAAAGTAACATACAGTTTCCTGATTGAACAACAACAGAACCATGTGCCTGCTTTGCTAATTTTCCGGTTTCGATAGAAATAGTTCTACCGTCGCCTAGGTCTATGACCTCTTTAAAAACTTTTGGAATCATAAATATTTTAATTCTAATTAAACAATGGTCGTTGTGTTGTGGTAGTAGTAGTTGTTGTTGACCAATGAAAAACTGTAATTAGCTTCTTCAATATTGGATGTTATACTCGTCCAATCCGAGTTGTATATATCAAAAAACCACGCTAAAAAGCGTGGTCTTTGTATTTAGATTATTTTCTTAATCCTAATTCTTTAACAATTGCACGATATCTTAAGATATCTTTCTTAGTTAAGTAGTCTAATAACGAACGACGCTTTCCTACTAATTTTACTAACGAACGCTCTGTGTTAAAATCTTTACGATTTTGTTTTAAGTGTTCTGTTAAGTGGTTAATTCTTTCTGTAAATAATGCAATCTGTCCTTCTGCAGTTCCAGTGTCTTTTGCATTTTTACCATGTTTTTTAAAGATTTTCTCTTTATCTTCTTTTGTTAAATACATGCTAATATTATTGTAAATGATTGTTATGTACACGAAAGTCTATCTTTCGAGGCGCAAATATAGTAATTTTTAGTTATTTAATAGGTTTTATCTTTTTTTTTGATGGTTATATTAAACCATTTTAACTCTATCTGGTCTTAACATTATATTAACATTAAATGCAAACTAATATGAAAAATTTAAATGTAACATCAAAAACAATTGTAGCAATTGCCACTTTAGGCTTATTGTTTACGTCGTGCAGCAAAGATGAATCTGCAGATTTTAATACACAAGACGAAAATTATTCAGAAGTTGTAATGTCTTCTGAAATTGATAGAAATATTGAAGTTATGGAAGATATTGCTATCCAAGTATTTGAAATACAAGAAGCAAGTGAGTCTTCTAGAACCAGTACACCTAATTATATGTTACCTGATTGTGTAACTGTAACTTTAGTTATGGAGCAAAATTTTAGAGAATTAACAATAGATTTTGGAACTGAGGGATGTTTGGTAAACAATTATGTGTTAAAAGGAAAAATGATTTTATCTTATACTAGAAATCCACAAGCCCAAGAAATTTTTATCACTAAAGATTTAGAAGAGTTTTATATTAATAACCTAAACATAGTAGGAAGTAAAACTATTCTTCGAGAATTATCGAATGTTAACGGAAATCCACAATTTACAAAAACCTTAGATATAACAGTAAATTGGCCAAATGGTTTACAAGCAAGTAGAACTGGAACAAAAATTAGAGAATGGATTCAAGGTTTTGGAAGTGGAACTTTTAGTGATAATGTATTTGAAATTACAGGTGATTGGACAACAACATTTGTAAATGGTAATTCACATAGTTATGTTGTAGATATCCCATTAAGAAGAGAAGCAGGATGTGGTTACTTTGTAAGCGGAAGTGTAGATGTTGTAAGAACCAATTTTTCTGGAGTGTTTAATTATGGTGAAGGCACATGCGATGACCAAGCAACATTTACGTTTGCAAATGGACAAGTTGTAACTATAACTTTAAATTAAGTTAAAAATAGGATATAAAAAAAGCGAGCCATTTGGCTCGCTTTTTTTATGCTCTTAAAGGCTGATTAGTGATTAAGTCTATATATTGATTGACTTTATTTTTTAATTCTTTACGATGTGTAATAAAATCTAAAAAGCCATGTTCTAATAAAAACTCTGAAGTTTGAAAGCCTTCTGGTAATTCTTGTCCTGTGGTATCGCGTACTACACGTGGTCCAGCAAATCCAATTAAAGCACCAGGCTCTGCAATATTAATATCTCCTAACATTGCAAAAGAGGCAGTAGTACCACCAGTTGTTGGGTCTGTGCATAATGAGATGTATGGGATGCCAGCATCTGCTAATTGTCCTAATTTAGCCGAGGTTTTTGCTAATTGCATTAATGATAATGCAGCTTCCATCATACGTGCACCTCCAGATTTAGAGATAATCATAAAGGGTAGTTTCTTTTTTAAAGAGTAGTCTGCTGCTCTTGCAATTTTCTCGCCTACAACACTACCCATAGATCCTCCAATAAAAGCAAAATCCATACAAGCTATAACTAAATCTTTTCCTTTAGATTTACCCACTGCACAACGTACAGCGTCTTTTAGTTTTGTTTTGTCTTCTGCTGCTTTTAAACGGTCTGGATATTTTTTTGTGTCTTCAAATTTTAATGGGTCTTTTGAGGATAAGTTAGCGTCTAGCTCTTTAAATTTATTGTCGTCAAATAAGATTTCAAAATATTCTTTACTTCCAATACGTACGTGGTAACCGTCTTCTGGGCTTACGTAAAAGTTTTTTTCTAATTCTTTAGAATCTACAATTTTACCTGTGGGAGATTTATACCACAATCCTTTAGGGATGTCTTTTTTTTGTTCGGTTGCGGTTTGTATACCTTTTTCTTTTCTTTTAAACCAAGCCATTTGATTTATGATTTTAGATTTACGGTAGTATATTATTGTTTAATTTAATACCGTTATTGCTATTAGTTAGTTTTTTGTTTGCTTTATGCAAGCGTACAAAATTACATTTTTTATTAATCAATCTCAAAAATTGTGATAGCTATCTGTAGTTATGGTTTTTTTTGAAATGTAAAATTCCGTTTACGCACTATTGTTACAGTGTTTAAACGGAATTTTAATTTATGAATTTACCTTGGCTTGCGTTAGGGATGGAGCAATTGTTGGAGCACATCTTTGATTGCGACTTGCGAGAGCCCGACCCTTGGGTAACGCCAAAATTATGTTATAGAGTATTGACGTTATTTAAATCTTCGAACGCTTTTTTAAGACGCTCTACAAACGTTACTTCTCCCTTACGTAACCACACGCGTGGGTCGTAGTATTTTTTGTTTGGAGAATCTGCACCATCTGGACTACCAATTTGAGATTGTAAATAGTCTGATTTGTCTGCCATATAGTCTCTAACACCACTCATAAATGCGTATTGCATGTCTGTGTCGATGTTCATTTTTATGACTCCGTAACCAATTGCTTCTCTAATTTCTTCTAGAGTAGATCCTGAACCACCATGGAATACAAAGTCTATATGGTTGTGTGGCAAGTTGTGTTTTTTAGATAAAAACTCTTGCGAATTTTTTAAAATTTTTGGAGTTAGTTTTACGTTTCCTGGTTTATAAACACCATGCACATTTCCAAATGCTGCTGCTATTGTAAATTGGTCGCTAACTTTGATTAGCTCTTCATAGGCGTAAGCTACTTCTTCTGGTTGTGTGTATAATTTAGACTCGTCTACATCACTATTATCTACACCATCTTCTTCACCTCCTGTAATCCCTAATTCTATTTCTAGGGTCATACCCATTTTGCTCATTCTTTTTAGGTATTGTTTGCATATTTCTATGTTTTCTTCAAGTGGTTCTTCACTTAAATCAATCATATGCGAACTGTATAATGACTTACCAGTTTCTGCAAAATGTTGCTCGCTTGCGTCTAATAATCCATCAATCCAAGGAAGTAATTTTTTTGCACAATGGTCTGTATGTAAAATTACAGGTACACCATAGGCTTCTGCCATTAAATGCACGTGTTTTGCACCAGCTATAGATCCTGCAATTGCTGCTTTTTGACCCTCGTTACTTAATCCTTTTCCAGCATTAAATTGTGCGCCACCATTTGAAAATTGTATGATTACTGGAGCATTTAATGCTGCAGCAGTCTCTAGTACTCCATTAATTGTATTAGAGCCAATTACATTTACTGCTGGTAGGGCAAATCCTTTTTCTTTTGCTAGTTTGAAAATTTCTTGAACTTCTTTTCCGGTTGCAACTCCTGGTTTGATATTATGAGCCATTTTTATTTTTTTTAGTTGAATTTGTATAGCTCCAAAAGTAATGAAAATTGCAATATTTTATGAGGAAATACTCATAAAACCACGCAAACGTTTTAGCTAAATTGTTAAAAAATAACTAGAAAGGATAGTTAATACCAATGTTATAAACTGCGTTAGAAAAATTATAATCATTAAACCATCGGTTTCCCATAGGGTAGGAAGGGTCGTAGGTTTTAAAGCCTATATCACCACGTAGTACAAAAAAGTTAAAGTCGTAACGTAACCCAAAACCAGAACCTACAGCTATGTCTTTTAAAGATTCAAAACCAGAGAAGGTGGCTTCATCTTGTTCTATGTCGTCAAAAACATTCCAGATATTTCCTGCATCAACAAAAATGGCACCATTTAATGGTCCAAAAAGATTGAAGCGTTGCTCTGCACTTAATGCTATTTTTAAATTGGCTTCATTAAACTCGTTAGAAGTTTCTAAACGTCCAGGTCCTAAATTATAGGCTGTCCACGCTCTGTTATCATTTGCACCTCCAGCAAAGAAACTTTTTGAGAATGGGATGTTTGTAGAGTTGCCATATGGGATTGCAATACCAAAAAATGTTCTAATTGCTAGTACGTTTTTATAGCCTAAGCTCCAATGTTTAATATAATCTAACTCTGTTTTTACGTATTGCGAGAACGCAACGTTAAACAGCTCGTATTTACCGTTTTCATTTTTTTCTAAGCCTAATATTTTGGAAGTTGCTGCAAAGACATTTCCTGCTAATTCTAACCTGGCTCTAAAAATAGAAAAGTCTTCATCTGTAATGTTATCTCTTTTATCCTTAACATAATTAAAGTTTGAAGAAAAGATAAGGTTGTCTTCTGTTAGTCTTTGTTTTCTCTCGTTTATTGCATTGGCTGTGTCTAAATCGTCTTCAGACAGGATACTATTATAGGTGCCATTTTGGACTAAACTTAAAAAAGTATCTGCACCTGTTGGAATACTTAAATCTTCTGAAGCATTTATAAATCCTGAAGATTGAGCAATACCATTTAATGAGTCGTAAGAGTTTTCATAAACATTAAAATAATTAGCAGTATTTAAGTTTTTTACAAACTGTATATTAAATAAATCAAACCTATTAGTCACAGTATTATTAGGATACCATCTATAATTAAAAGAGCCAGTAAATGTTTGCTTGTCTAGACCTATATTGGTTTGACTGGAGGTGGCTACGGTTAATCTGGTAGTTGGAAACATGGATTTAGGGATAATTTTCTCGGTATTAAAAGGAGAAAATAATCTTGGAATGGTCAATTTTAAATTGGCTCCAGTCTCATTAATATCAAAAAATTGATCTTGACTATTATTACCATCTTTTGAAGCTCCAACAGAAACAAAGCCAGAAATTTCTAATGTTTCTGCAGCATTAAATACATTTCTAATTAGCAAGCTTGGGTTAACAGAAAAACCAATAGTTTGGATATTACTTTGTAAGGCTTCTGCGCTAAATTCTAATTCAAACTTTTTTAATGGGGTTAGGAATATATTAGCAGTTAACGTTGTGTCAGGATTTTCTACATAATCAATATTAGGATATTTAAAAGTGCGTAAATCACTAATTTTTCTGGAGGTTAGTGGTCTGTTTTTGTCTTTAAAAATAGTATTAGGAGTTATAAAAACCGCATTAGTTAACGCTCTAGGTTTGTATTTAAGTTTACCTATGCTATAAATATTGTAGCCATCATAAACAGTAGTGTCATTAATAGTTTGATTTCTGTCTTTAAACGAACTATTGGTGTAGATATTTACATCCTTAACTTTAAAAACTTTAAAAGGCTCACGTCTGGAGGTTTCGTCCTCTCTAATTAATCGGTCATCAATAATAGTTTCGATGTTAATTTTATTGTTGCCTAAAATACTATCTCCAACAAAGCGTACATAATCTTGACTAAAATGATACACACCATTGTTTCTCATTAGCTCTACAATTCGGTCTTCTTCACCATAAACATTATTAATTCTATATTGTTTACCAGATTTTAATAAGCTTTCCTCTTTGTGTTGATTGTAAATGTCTTCAACCATTGGTGAGCTAATTTTAGATGAAATAGTGTCTAAAATATATGGCTTACCAGTATTTATAAAATAATCTATGGTTGCTTTTTTATCCTCTACAACATTAATTTTATAGTCTGCTTCTGCATTAAACCAACCATTAACTTTGTAATAGTTTTCTAGTCGTGTAATAGATTTTTTGGTTAGAGCAGTATCAATTATTACCGGAGCTTCACCAATACTTTTTAACCATTTATTAAAATTAGCTTTTGCTTGTATTTTTTTCTCTAATTGTTTTCTGGATAAAAATCTAGACTGTCTAGCCATTTTATCTGGCTGACTATAATATTTAGCATTTAAAATAGAATCGATGTTTGGTCGTGCAGTATTATAAATATATAGTCTTAACGGAATAGTTGTAAATGGGATTGGTAATCTAGTATTGGGTTGTTGATATAGTAGATTTGAAATCGTATCGTTAGTTACTTTTTTATCATTAATTGTAATGTGGTTTTTAGTTAACAGATATTGGTTATCTGCAACACGTTTAACCGAGTTACATCCACAAAGAAGTATGGTTAAAGCTACTAAAACTAGTATTTTATTATTAAAATGTTTCAAATGGATTGCTAACTATTAACGCTGTTAATTACAAATATAATGCCTAACAAAAACTGTAGATTCAAAAATACACTATTTATTGAACAAACAAATTTTAAATAATTAGAATCCCACAAATGATAACTGCTTTTTTTTCATTTTCTTTATAAAAATTTTAAAGTTGTGCTCTCAAAAAATCAAATAAAAAATATAAACCGTTTAAAGCAAAAAAAATACAGACAACAAGATCAATTGTTTATTGCTGAAGGCGTTAAAGTTATAAAAGAGTTTTTGAACTCTAGTTTTAAGCTAGTAGATTTAATGACTACACAGTCTTTTAATATTGAATACGAAACACTAATTTCTGAAGCCGAATTAAAAAAAATTAGTTGTTTAACAACACCTAATACTGCTTTGGCTGTATTTAAAATTCCAGAAACTGAACCTTTAATTGATCAAGGGTTGATCTTGGCTTTAGATGCTATTCGTGATCCAGGAAATTTAGGAACAATTATACGATTATGCGACTGGTTTGGTGTAAAACAATTAATTTGTAGTCAAGAAACTGTAGACTGTTATAACCCTAAAGTTGTGCAAGCTACTATGGGCTCTTTAACTAGAGTGTCCGTGCATTACGTAGATTTAGAACACTATTTAAAGGAAACTAAATTACCTGTTTTTGGTGCTTTTATGGATGGTAACAATGTATACAAATCTAACTTACCACAAGAAGGAATTTTAATTTTAGGCAATGAAGCAAACGGAGTTTCTAAACCAATAGAAGCTTGTGTTACCGATAAAATTAGTATACCAAGGTTTGGAGAACTTCAAGCAACAGAAAGTTTAAATGTTGCTACAGCAGGTGCTATTTTGTTAAGCGAGTTTAGAAGAGGTGTTTAAAGTAAGTAGTAATCAGTTATCAGTAACCAGTCTCTTTTAAAAATTTAAATACTTGCAACTTTACAACTTCCAACTTAATTACTGCACCGTAAAATTAATAAAAATCCCACGCGTTTGCATCAAGCTAATGTTACTGGTCCAAGGACTATTTGGGTCTTTATCTCTTACAATCTCGTCTTTCATGGCAAAAACACCTCTAATGGATGGTGTAAACTTAAAACGATCTAAGTAAAAATCCATACCAAAACCAAGCTCAAAAAACTGCATATTTTTAACCATCCTAAATTCTCCTGCATAATTATCGTCAGGGTTTTGCTCGTTACTAGATAAGTTAATTGCAGTAGAAATACCAGTTAAGATAAACGGTTTAAAATTATTAACACGCTTTGTAGATATTTTTAAAAGTAAAGGAAAATAGATATATGTCGATTTGACTTCACGTAACAAATCCGAGTCTGAGATGTCTTCGTCAAAATCTGCAAAATAATTTTCTTGATACATTAAGTTACGTTGTGATATAACCAAACCTGGTTCAAAACGTAAATCAAAATAATCGTTGATACGTAAATTACCTAAAAGACCAACATTAAAACCAATGGTACGTTCTGTTTGGATGTCTCCTAAATTATTATTGTAATCAAATTTAAAATCTAGGTTATTAAAACCTAAGTAATAACCCCAACTTAGGGTGGCTTTATCCACAGATTCTAAGTTTTTTACTTTTTCTTTAGAAAATAGCTGCGCCTGAGAAGCAGTTGTAAAACATAGCGCAAACAGTAAAAGGTAAATATGTTTTGTATTCATTATTATTTTGATGCTTTGTAAATTGTAGCTACACCAAATGTTTGAGGCATATCTGTAACATTTATAAACCCAATATTACGTAAAATATTGTTTAGTGCCTCTCCATAAGGAAAAACGTTAGCACTTTCGCTTAGATATTTATAAGCAGTTTTGTCTTTAGAAAATAATCTACCAACCGTTGGTAAGATAACTTTAGAATGAAATTGATACCCTTGTTTAAAAGGAAATTTTGTAGGGACAGAAGTTTCTAGTATCACAAAAATACCTCCAGGTTTTAGTACACGTAATATGTCTTTTAATCCTTTTTCTAAAGTTTCAAAATTACGGATACCAAAAGCAACAGTAATAGCATCAAAGGTGTTGTCATCAAAAGGCATATTTTCGGAATCACCAATAATCATTTCAATTTTATTGTCTAGATTTTTGGTTTTAATTTTTTGCTTACCAACTTCTAGCATTCCGCTACTAATATCCAAACCTACTATTTTTTCAGCGCTAGTTTCAGCTAAATTAATTGCTAAATCACCAGTTCCGGTAGCTATATCTAAAATATTTTTTGGTTGTGTTGCTTTGACTAGTTCAACAACTTTTTTTCGCCATTTAATATCTATTCCAAAAGAGATAACTCTGTTTAAACCATCATATTCTTTAGAAATGGTATCAAACATTTTGGTGACCTGCTCTTTTTTACCTAAGTCGCTATTTTTGTAAGGATTTACTTTTGTCAAAATCGATTTTTTTGCAAAGATAATGCATTAAGTATAGTCTGTAAAACTTCAAAAGAATAAATAATTGAGACTTAAATCTTTAAATTAATTATCTTTGTATTCCCTTTACTTAAAAAGATATATGAAAATAATTATTGCTGGAGCTGGTGAAGTTGGATTTCATTTAGCAAAATTATTGTCTTACGAGTCTCAAGAAATTACACTTATTGATACTGATAGAGACAGTCTAACCTACGCAGAAAACCATTTAGATATTAAAGTTATAAAAGGCGATGCTACGTCAATTAGTGTCTTAAAAGATGCTAGAATTGATTCAGCAGACTTACTAATTGGTGTTACTGCATCAGAAACTACTAACATTACAGTTTGCGTTTTGGCTAAACAATTAGGTGCAAAACGTACAATTGCTAGGATATCAAACACAGAATTTATTACACATAAAGATGAAGTTGGTTTTACCAGATTTGGAATAGACGAGTTAATTTCGCCAGAAAGTTTAGCTGCTTCAGAGATTCAATTATTGTTAAATCAATCTGCTTTTAAGGATAGTTACGAGTTTGAAGGAGGTGCTTTAACTATGGTTAGTTTAAGTTTATCCAGAACTGCCGGTTTTGTAGGTAAAACAGTAAAAGAAGCTGCGCAGTTGTTTTCAGAAATTCATTTTGTACCTATTGCTATACAACGATTTGGAACCCAATACACAATAATTCCAAGAGGTGATACCGAGTTTAGAGAAGGTGATCATGTGGTTTTTGTAACTAGTGCTGGTGGTGATGATGAATTGTGTAAAATGACAGGAAAAACCAATACACCAATAAAAGATGTTATGATCTTGGGTGGTAGTAAAATTGGATTTAAAACTGCAAGAGATTTATCTGCTAGCAATTTTAATGTAAAACTTGTAGAAAGCAATAAAGACATTGCTTTTGACCTTGCAGACGATTTACCAAATGTGTTAGTTATTAATGGAGATGGACGTAATGTAGAGCTTTTAGAAGAAGAAAGTATTAGCGAAATGGATGCGTTTATATCTGTTACAGGTAATTCTGAAACTAATATCATGTCCTGCTTAATGGCAAAATCCAAAGGAGTAAAAAAGACCATAGCTTTAGTAGAAAACATGGATTACTTTGAATTGTCTCAATCCATAGGTATAGATACACTAATTAATAAAAAGTTATTAGCTGCCAACAATATATTTAGATACATCCGAAAAGGAGAAGTGGTAGCAATGACTAAGCTTAACAACATGAATGCAGAGTTGTTAGAGTTTAAAGTAAAAGCAACATCTAAAATTTGTAATCGATTAATTAAAGAAGTCGAGTTTCCACGATCTGCAATTGTAGGAGGTGTTATTAGAAATGAAGAAGGTTTAATAGCGCTTGGAGATTTTAAAGTAGAAGAAGGTGATTATATAGTAGTATGTTGTTTACCTCGATCTATTAAAGAGGTTGAAAAACTATTTTTATAATGGGAAAAAGACTGCGTCTTAATTACAAAATTATATTATACTTTTTTGGACTACTGTTAGTCTTTAATGGCGGATTTATCCTGCTATCTGCACTAGTAAGTTTATTGTATCAAGATGGTGTTACCTTACAGTTGTTTTTGTCTGGTTTAGGTGTGCTAATTTTTGGTTTGTTTGGGATGTTACATCATCGCAATCACAACAAAGAGATGAATAAACGTGAAGGTTACATTGTTGTATCTTTTGGATGGATTGTTATGTCTTTATCAGGTGCTATACCGTATTTAGCAACAGGAAGTATTCCTAGTTTTACAGATGCTTTTTTCGAAACAATGTCAGGTTTTACTACCACAGGAGCTTCAATTTTAAATGATATTGAAGTCTTGCCCAACGGTGTTTTATTTTGGCGAAGCTTAACCCATTGGATTGGTGGAATGGGAATAATTGTATTGGCTGTAGCTATTCTTCCGCTTTTAGGAATTGGAGGTATGCAGTTATTTGCTGCAGAAGCACCAGGACCAAATGCAGATAAATTGCATCCACGTATAACAGATACAGCAAAACGTTTATGGTTAATCTATTTTGGTTACACAGCTGCAGAAACAATTTTGCTAAAGGTCGCAGGAATGTCGTTTTTTGATGCTATTAACCATTCTATGAGTACCTTGTCTACTGGCGGATTTTCTACCAAAAATGCAAGTGTTGCGTTTTGGAACGATAGACCAATGATACAATATATTATTATTGTTTTTATGTTTTTAGCAGGTACAAACTTTGTACTTAGTTATTTTGCTTTTAAAGGAAAAGTGCAAAAAATAATTCAAGATGAAGAGTTTAAACTCTACTTTAAATTTATAGCTATTTTCACTTTAGTTGCTGCTTTGTTAATCTATTTTAGAGCAGATGTATCTGCGTCAAGTATTGCTCATCCACAAGTTTTAGGAGAAGGTGAAAGCGCATTTAGACATGGGCTATTTCAAGTATTAGCTATAATTACAACTACAGGATTTGTAACTGCAGATTATACCATGTGGACACCCTTTTTAGTGGTATTCTTTTTTGGACTCATGTTTTTGGGTGGTTCGGCTGGAAGTACTGCAGGAGGTGTTAAAGTCGTTCGTCATTTATTGTTAATTAAAAATGGGTTTTTAGAGTTTAAACGCACCTTACATCCTAATGCCATATTACCTGTTCGATATAATAAAAGAGCAGTGTCTGGAGACATTGTATTTAATATACTAGGATTCTTTATTTTGTATATGATTGCTTTTATTATAGGGTCATTAGGTTTTTCAATGATGCAAATTGATTTTGAATCCTCTATTGGTATTGCAGCATCTAGTTTAGGAAACGTTGGTCCAGCTTTAGGTGATTTTGGACCAGTCAATAATTACGCGTCTTTACCACCAATTGGTAAATGGTGGTCTGCTTTTTTAATGCTTATTGGACGTTTAGAATTATTTACGGTATTGATTTTACTTACGCCTTTCTTTTGGCGTAATAGATAATTATGTAGAAATTATTAAGATAATTGCTAAGTTGTAAACTTTAAATTAAAAATGTGGTTATCGTTTTAGGGTAAAATGCCCAGAACTTTCAATGACTTGATCGTTTTGGTCTACTAACGTAATTTTAAACCAATAATCAGAATTTGGTAACGGAACATTGTTATACATACCATCCCAACCTCGATGGATAGTTTTTAGTGTAAAGCCATAAAGTCTTTTTCCGAACCTGTCAAAAATTGTAATTTCTGCTTGTTTGTATAGGTTCTCGTTAACACCAAAAACAGACCACTGGTCATTTTTGTTATCATCGTTAGGAGTGAAAAATTTAGGATAATGTATAAAAGACACTTCCGTTTGTATAGACTGCTCACAATCATTAACATCTCTCACAAAAATCTCAATAATACCTGGTTCTACTCCGTAAAAAGTATAAGCAGTTTGTTGACCAAAAAAATCTTGATTATCTAATGAAAACTCATACTGACTATTTCCATTTATAGAAATATAAAGATTAGTACCATCAATTTCAATTTCTTCAAAAGTTGGTATAACAGGTGCTAATACTTCAAATACTTGAGATTTTGTACACAGTAATCCATTTTCTAATTTGGTAACAGTAAGTTGATAGGTGCCTGGATTTGATAGTTCATAAAATCGTTGTGTAGATAGTATTGCACCAGTAGAAGTGTCTTGCCATTCCCAAGAATCATTGGATATTCCTCCATCTAAAACAGGGTTAGGTTGTAGTACACATAGTTGGTAACTGTCTTCTATGTCAAATTCTAAAGATTGATTTACAACCAATTCCATAGATGCTATTGTACCACAATCACCATTATTTTTTCTTACAATTATCCAAAGCGTTGTACTAGCACTATCATAATCAAAATACAACGGATTAGTGTTAGCTAAAGCATCTTCTAAAGTACTATGAAATCTTATATATTCATCATCTGCAAGATTAAAATAGGTGCTTAATTCTTCAATTTTATTGGCGATATTAAATCGACCTATATAATCACCAAATATGTCATTTGAGCCTTCACAAACTATATAGGGATCTAAAACCACTAAGTCTTGACTTTGTACTTCTATAAAAAATGAATCTGTATTTACACAACCAAATTCATTAGTGATATTTAAAAATAGTTCTTGAGGATTTGAGGTATTGGTGTAAAATTCTGGATTAGTAATAGGATTAGTGTCATTATCTGCATCTAGTTGTGTTTCATAAAATTGATATTGATAATTATCTCTAACACCATTTTCTAAACCGTTATAAGCTTCTGTTAAGTTAAAATTTGATATTCCATCGTTATCAATATCGCATTGAGATAACGTGTAACCATCTGTCATGGTCGCCACTGGATGAGCTTTAATTTTTTTGAAAAGTTCTATTTGATTAGAACCAACAGTTATCAATGCTCTAACAGTATAAGTTCCAGATTGTGCGTATTGATGTGATGGGTTTAATCCAATAGCAGTATTACCATCACCAAACTCCCAGTTAGCAGTAGTTATTGGTCCATAAGCATCTAACGAGAAATCTATAGCTTCATAAAAACAATCGTCTTTAGCAATAATTTTATTTCTAAAATAAGAGGTCACAAAATTAGGTAATCCTTTAGTACTTGCAGAGTTTATAAGTGGGATACTTGATGGCTCAAAATTTATTTCCTCAGGGTCTTCTGGATTATGTATAACGCCTAATGTATTTAAATGATAAGGTGAATCTGTTGCATAATTAGCCATATAAATTTTAGAGTCTGTTGCCAATTGTAAAGCACCAAAATTAATTGAAGACGAAGTAGCTAATAAAATTTTCTCATTAAATGATGCTGAAGAATTAACAATATATTTATGAAGAAAAGCAGTGCCAGATAAATTTCCTGTAATGTATAAAAATTCGGAATCTGCAGAGAACTCTAGTCCTTCTATAGGGATTGGGTTAAAAATATAACCTGCATTAAAACTTTGTTGAAACGAAACAGAATTGGTTAAAGCATTAAAATTATAAATATAAACACTAGAGTTGCTACTGCTATCTCCAATTGCTATTGTTTGTCCATTTGGTGAAAATTTAATGGTACCTAAAGTGCTAAAAAAAGTTTCTTGTAGTGTAATAGTATTTTCTAAAGTAATATTATTTAAAGGTGCAGTACCTAAAGTACCAACATTTATAACAAATAATGCATTAAATGTTTGCTCTGCAGATCCACCAATTTTACCTAATCCAACAGCTTTGTAAGAATTAGTTTCGGGCGAATACATTGCAGTAATCCTTTGTGTTGAGGTGGTAGTAATCCTATTATTTTTGGTGTAAATATGCCCTAATGGGTTTTGAGCATTAAAGACAACTTTAGAATAAAAAATACCTCCATAATCTGCGTTAATTCTGGTGGTTAATATATAGTAATTATTCGTGTCACTGGGATCTGGAATAATTATACAGGATTGATTATTGTCTATTTCTGCATTTAAGTCATTTCCATTGGTCATAACTTCATGGTTTTTATTCCAAACCGTTTGACCATTGGTGTAAAATAATAAATCACCATTGCTGTCTGACATGCTTGCGCATCCAGCAGGAGTAGACATGCTTCCATCATTTAATGTAGAAAATTGCCCATTATTAAAATCGATACCAGAATGGTTTCCAAAATACCAATTGTTGGTTTCGTTTTGTGCGTTACAAACAAAACAAAGCAAAGTTACTATAGTAACAAGTATATAATATTTTGGATTAAATAATTTCAATTATACTATTGATTTTTAAGTCAACTAAATTAAGGATAATGTGTTTAGGTTGTATATTTTAATAGTTAATATTAGTACAATATTATGTCCTTTTTTTTGTAACATTTTATGTTATTAGACTACATATTTATACAGTAGTTTAATGTTTAATTGGTTTTATTTCAATATTATGTATAGCGGGTCTCCTCGTGGTGTATTAAAGAATAATAGAGATTTATTGAAAAATCCTAAAAGGAAGAAGTTTGTCCATATCCCAGGGAAATTCAAACCTGTTAAAAAGGAGAAATTTGACCATGTAGTTTTAAATACAGAATATCAAGACAACTTAAGAAAACGATTAAACAAAGAAAATAAGCTACTATTTTATAAAAGGTTAATAGTCTTCATTATACTATTTATTGGTTTATTAATCTGGTTAAATAATATCTTAAACTAAAAAAGCCTCAAATTAACATTGAGGCTTTTTTTGTATTTAATAAAGATGTTTATTAGCTAACAGCTTCTTTTATTCGCTTGATAGCTTCGATAATATTGTCTTGTGAAGCTGCATAACTTATTCTAATACAATCAGGATTACCAAAAGCATCTCCAGTTACTGTTGCAACTAAAGCTTCTTCTAATAAATATAAAGAAAAGTCTGTAGCGTTATTAATAGTTTTTCCTCTTAAGGTCTTACCAAAAAAGTGAGTCACATTAGGGAATACATAAAACGCACCTTCTGGAGTGTTGGTTTTAAATCCTTCAATATCATTTAATAGTTTTAAAACTAAATCACGACGTACTTTAAACTCGTCTATCATATAGTTTACCACACTAGAATCTGCCTTTAAAGCAGTAATTACTGCGCGTTGTGCTATACAATTAGCACCACTTGTAATTTGACCTTGCATTTTGTTACAAGCACGAGCAATCCAGTCTGGTGCTCCAATATAACCAATACGCCAACCTGTCATAGCAAACGCTTTGGATACACCATTAACTGTAATGGTACGATCATACATACTTGGTATTTGCGCCATGCTTGCATGGGGCTTTCCAGTATAGTTGATGTGTTCGTAAATCTCGTCAGAGACCACATAAATATTTGGATAATTTTCTAATACTTTAGCTAAGCCTTCTAATTCTGCTTTACTATATAAAGAACCACTTGGGTTACAAGGAGAGCTAAACCAAATCATTTTAGTTTTAGGTGTAATGGCTGCTTCTAATTGCGAAGGAGTCATTTTAAAATCTGTATCAATAGTTGTTTTTACTTCTACAGGAACACCATCGTTTAGTTTAACAATATCAGAGTAGCTTACCCAATATGGACAAGGTAAAATAACTTCGTCACCATTGTTTAACATCACAGCTGCTACATTAGCTAAACTTTGTTTAGCACCAGTAGAGACTACTATTTGTGGCAATGTATAGGTTAAATTATTATCACGTTTAAATTTGGTGATAATAGCTTCTTTTAACTCGACATAACCATCAACAGGAGTGTAAGAGTTATAATTGTCATTTATAGCTTGGATTGCAGCGTCTTTAATAAAATCAGGTGTATTAAAATCTGGCTCACCTAAGCTTAATCCAATAATGTCTTTACCTTCTGCTCTTAACTCTCTAGCTTTGGCAGCCATAGCTAAAGTTGCAGAAGTGGACATATTTAAAATACGGTCAGAAAGTGGTTGGCTCATGTAATTAGGCTTGTAGCGTTGCTGGTTTCATTCCCATTTCTTTTAAATATTTAAAGTGGGCAGCAATAGCTTTACGTGTGGTTTTATATTCGTTGTAAGGTAAATTAAATTCTTTAGCGGTAGATTTAACAATCTCTGCTATTTTTCCATAGTGAATGTGACTAATATGCGGAAAAATATGGTGTTCTACTTGATGATTTAATCCACCAGTAAACCAATTGATAATCTTGCTTTTAGCACCAAAATTTACAGTTGTTTTTAATTGATGGATAGCCCAAGTGTTTTTCATGGTACCATCTTTTTCTGGTAAAGGCATTTCTGCTTCGTCCATAACATGCGCTAATTGAAACACAACACTTAAAATTAAACCAGCAGTGTAATGCATGATAAAAAAGCCAAGTAAAATTTTCCACCAAGCTAAATCGAAAAATAAAATTGGTATAATAATCCAAATAGCTACATAAATAATTTTAGAAATTACCAACTTACTCCAATTTACTACTGGATTTGGTAATTTTCCGTAGGCTAATTTACGTTTCATATAACGCTTCATTTGCTGAAAATCTGTTGTGATAGCCCAGTTAATAGTTAATAAACCATATAATAGCACAGAGTAGTAGTGTTGGAATTTATGGTGTTTTTTCCATTCTGAATGTTTAGAAAAACGAAGGATTCTTCCAGCTTCTAAATCTTCATCATGTCCATGTATATTAGTATACGTGTGGTGTAATACGTTATGCTGTACTTTCCAGTTATAAGCATTTCCTGCTAATATATAAATACTACTTCCCATTAAACGGTTAACCCATTCTTTATTAGAAAACGATCCGTGATTACCATCATGCATCACATTCATTCCTACTCCAGCCATACCAATTCCCATAACAATTGTTAATAGTAATTGTGCCCAACCAGGTAAATCTAAACTCATGATTAAGAAGTAAGGTGCTAAGAAAATGGTAAACATGATAATGGTTTTTAGCCAAATTCGCCAATCACCTGTACGTTTAATATTGTTGTCTTTAAAATAATCGTTTACACGTTTATTTAATGTTCTGAAAAATTTTGCAGAGTCTGTTCTTGAAAAAGAAAGTGTTTGCTTTGTCATTGATACTATTTAATTTTTTATGATAACGCAAAATAGCGAAATTTCATATATGGCGTAAAGATAATTAATTAACTAAAACAGAAGCTCCCTTTTTTATGTTAAAATGTATATTTTTGCCGAAATTTAATACCAACTATGGAGCTAATTTTAAAGTATTTTCCTGATTTAACCCCTTTACAAATCGAACAGTTTAAAAAACTAGAGAATTTGTATAAAGATTGGAACTTGAAAATTAATGTTGTCTCAAGAAAGGATATAGACGAGTTGTATTTACGTCATGTGTTGCATTCTTTAGCAATAGCTAAAGTTATCCAATTTAAAGAAGGAAGCTCTTTAATGGATGTTGGTACTGGTGGAGGTTTTCCTGGGATACCTCTAGCTATTTTATTTCCAGAATGTAATTTTCATTTAGTAGATAGTATCAACAAAAAGTTAAATGTGGTTAGAGAGGTTGTTGCTGGTTTAGAGTTAGAAAATGTAAAAGTCACACATAGTCGAGTAGAGGAGATTAAAGACACCTACGACTTTATTATTAGTCGTGCAGTTGCAGCAATGCCAACTTTTGTACATTGGATTAAAGGTAAAGTGGCTAAAAAACAACAAAACGAATTGAAAAATGGAATTTTATATTTAAAAGGAGGTGATTTAACCGAAGAGTTACAAGATTACAAAACCACTACAATCTATAATATTTCAGATTTTTACGAAGAAGATTTCTTTGAAACTAAAAAAGTAGTCCATTTACCAATTAAATGGAAAGCATAAAAAAAAACCGAAACTTAAAGTTTCGGTTTTTTTTAGAATTTATATAAAATTATAAGCCAAATTCTGCTTTTACTTTATCAACGTAGTCTAATTTTTCCCACGTAAACAACTCAACGTCTAATGTGACATCGTCACCATTAGGCTGAGAAAATGTTTTAGTCACTGTTTCGTTTTTACGTCCCATATGTCCATAAGCTGCAGTCTCACTGTACATAGGGTTACGTAATTTTAAACGCTCTTCTATAGAAGCAGGACGCATGTCAAAGACTTTAGATATTTTTTCTGCTATTTCACCATCGGTCATGTTAAATGGACAAGTTCCATAAGTGTCCACAAATATTCCCATAGGTTCTACAACACCAATCGCGTAAGAAACTTGTACTAACACCTCGTCGCAAACACCTGCTGCAACTAAGTTTTTAGCAATGTGTCTTGTGGCATATGCAGCACTTCTATCTACTTTACTTGGGTCTTTCCCAGAAAAAGCACCACCACCATGGGCACCTTTACCACCATATGTATCCACTATAATTTTACGACCAGTTAATCCAGTGTCACCATGTGGTCCACCTATAACAAATTTTCCTGTTGGGTTAATGTGGTAAGTAATATCGTCGTTAAATAACAATTTTATGTTATCGGGTAATTTAGCAACCACTCTTGGTATTAAAATTTCAACAATGTCTTTTTTAATCTTAGCAAGCATGTTCTCTTCTTCATCAAAATCATCATGTTGTGTAGATACCACAATTGCGTCAATACGTTGTGGGACATTGTCATCACTATACTCAATAGTTACCTGGCTTTTAGAGTCAGGTCTTAGGTAAGTGATGTCCTTATTTTCACGACGTAATTCTGCTAACTCTATTAAAATTTTATGAGACAAATCTAATGCAAGTGGCATATAGTTTTCTGTTTCTCTAGTAGCATAACCAAACATCATACCTTGATCACCTGCTCCTTGTTCTTCCTTACTCGCTCTGTCCACTCCACGATTGATATCGTCTGACTGTTCATGAATTGCACTAAATACACCACAAGAATTTCCGTCAAACATATATTCGCTTTTAGTGTAGCCAATTTTATTTATGGTATCTCTTGCAATTTTTTGTACGTCTAAATACGTGTTAGATTTAACTTCTCCAGCTAATACAACTTGTCCAGTAGTTACTAAAGTTTCACAAGCCACTTTACTGTCTTTGTCAAAAGCTAAAAAATTGTCGATTAGTGCATCACTAATTTGATCTGCAACTTTGTCTGGGTGTCCTTCAGACACACTTTCTGAGGTAAATAAATACGCCATTTGTTTAAATTATAATGTTATGTTGAGATTTGACGACAACGTCTAAGGAAGTTTGCACTGCCTTTAGCATTTTTGTTTCAGCTAGATGTTTTAGCTTCAGAGGTTGCAATCAGTCAAATCCGTCCTCTTAATTTTCGAGCGACAAAAATAAGAAAATAAAGTAGTTAAAAAAGCGACTTTGAGTTAAAAAAAATAAAAAGGCAGAATGAGGCGATTTTTTGATTCATTAAAATCAAAATTTGACTTTTAAATTATGTAATTCTTATTAAGAAAACGATTTAGTATGACAATTCGTAAATTCTTAAGCTTGATGCTTTTACTAAAAGATTGTTCATTAACTTTATAGCTTATATAAATTTAAAAATGTTATGCCTTTACAGCCTAAATTAACTCGTTTTAATCAAAATGTGTTGTCAAAATATCAGATTTACAATGGTATTTTTATGACACTTCCTTTTGATACTATAACAAAAACAGGTGTCTTACTTCCTCTGTTTCATGAGACTTGTAAAAAAGGATTTGATAATGGAGATAATCCTACAGTAATTGTAGATACTTTTTTTAAAAAATATCAAGCCAGACGATCGGATAAAAGTAAAATAGATTTACTGTTTCGTTTTATTCAATACATAGAACGACAAGTGGTGTTATTTGATGCTATTGAAGATGCTGCATTTCCTGTTGTTAATAACATGGATGGTATCGGGACACTACGTAGTTTAAAAGAAAGTGCTACTGCAGAAGGAAAACTGGATAAATTACGTCAGTATTTAGAAGAATTTAAGGTTAGAATTGTACTAACAGCACATCCCACACAGTTTTATCCAGGAACCGTTTTAGGTATTATTACAGATTTAACAGAAGCGGTTAAAGAAAACGATTTACTGCGTATTAATGATTTATTGGCTCAATTAGGAAAAACACCCTTTTTTAAACATGAAAAACCTACACCTTATGATGAGGCAGTAAGTTTAATTTGGTATTTAGAAAATGTATTTTATGAGTCTTTTGGAAAGATTTACGATTACATCCAACAAAATATTTTTGATGGTCAACATATTGATAACGATATTATCAACGTAGGCTTTTGGCCAGGAGGAGACAGAGATGGAAACCCATTTGTAACTCCAGAAATTACTGTAAAAGTAGCTCAGCGATTACATGAAACCATCATAAAAAATTATTACAGAGATATCAGAAAATTAAAGCGTAAGCTGACTTTTCAAGGGGTAGAAGAACGAATGTCTAGATTAGAAAGTCAGTTGTATAAAAAAATATTGCACGAACCTTCAGAATTAACCTTACATGATTTTGATTCAGAATTAAAGCAAATAAGACAAATTGTAATAGATCATCATCAATCTTTATACGTTTCTGAAATTACAAGCTTACTTAATAAAATTCACTTATTCGGTTTTCATTTTTCTAGTTTAGATATACGTCAAGATAGTCGTGCACACCATAAAGTATTTACAGATATGGTAAATGTTATGATAGAACATGGTAGTAAGGATATTCCTAAAAATTACCATGATTTATCAGAAACAGAACAAGTTAAAATTTTATCTGAAGTATCTGGAACAGTAGATTTATCACTAATAAAAGATGAAGAGACTTTAAAAGCTTTAAATACCATTAAAGCTATTAAAACTATCCAAAACACTAATGGTGAAGCAGCTGCAAACCGCTATATAATAAGTAACAACCAAACTACTTTAAATGTTATGCAGTTATTTGCAATGCTAAAATTAGTAGCATTTCAAGATAAATTAACGGTAGATATTGGACCACTTTTTGAAACCATTACCGACTTAGAAAATGCACATATAGTAATGGAAGAGTTGTATACTAATCCAGCATATGCAAAGCACTTAAAAACAAGAGGTAACAGGCAAACTATTATGTTAGGCTTTAGCGATGGTACTAAAGATGGTGGTTATTTAATGGCTAATTGGGCTATTTACAAAGCTAAAGAACGCTTAACTGCTATCTCAAGAAAATATGATGTTACCGTTATTTTCTTTGATGGTCGTGGTGGACCACCAGCTAGAGGTGGAGGAAAAACACATAACTTTTATGCTTCTTTAGGACCAACAATTGAAGATAAAGAAGTGCAATTAACTATTCAAGGACAAACTATTAGTTCTAATTTTGGGACCTTAGACTCGTCTCAATATAACCTAGAACAACTAATAAGTTCAGGTATTTATAATAGTTTAAGTGATGCAGATTTGCGTATGGTGCCAGAAAACCGAGTGGTTATGGATAATTTAGCTAAACTTAGTTATCAAGCGTATGTAGATTTTAAAAGTCATCCTAAGTTTATTTCGTATTTAGAGCATATGAGCACGTTAAAGTATTATGCAAAAACTAATATTGGAAGTAGACCTTCTAAACGTGGTAAAGCAGAAGGCTTGGTGTTTGAAGATTTAAGAGCCATTCCATTTGTTGGATCTTGGAGTCAATTAAAACAAAATGTACCAGGGTTTTTTGGTGTAGGCACAGCTTTAAAATATTATGAAGATGCAGGCGAATTTGAAAAAGCACAAAGACTATTTAAAACGTCAAGCTTCTTTAAAACCCTGATTGAAAACAGTATGATGTCTCTATCAAAATCGTTTTTTGATTTGACCAAATATATGAGTGACGACCCAGAATATGGCGAGTTTTGGAATATTATTTATAACGAATATAAAACCACAAAACGACTTATTTTAAAGCTTACTGGTTTTGACGAGTTAATGCAAGAAGAACCTTCTGGAAAAGCATCTATTAGAGTTAGAGAATCCATTGTGTTGCCATTATTGACCATTCAGCAATATGCCTTAAAGCAGATTCAAGAGTTAGAAAAATCTGAAACTAAGGATGCAGATTTAATTGCAGTGTATGAAAAATTGGTGACCAGATCCCTATTTGGAAATATTAATGCAAGCCGAAATTCTGCTTAATACTATACAATACATTATTAGAATTGATAAGATAGCAAGTTTGAAAATTTCAGACTTGCTTTTTTAATTATAACCGAAAATTATTTCGTTTAATTATTAATAACCAATTTTTATTCTGTTTTATTAATGATTTTATAAAAATTATGAAAAATATTCGGTTTTACTTGTTTGTAAAAAATATAATTTGCAATATTTGTGCTCACAAAGTTCAAAACTTTATTGAAATGTTATCAAGAAAGGTGGAGGGATTAGACCCTTTGAAACCTTAGCAACCCTTAGACTTACTAAGAAGGTGCTAAATTCTACTTGAAAGCGCGAGTCATTTTTCGCAATTTCGGATAGATAACTAACACGTAATTACTCATCTGTAATTAGGTTAATTTCTTATAACATTTTTCTATTAAGTATGCTTCTAAAGAAGCTTATTTGACTTTTGTTTTAATCTTTTAATTAACTCAAAAAACTAGAAAAATGAGTACACAAAAATTTGCAACCCAAGCGTTGCACGCAGGACATGACACAGCTAAAACTGGAGGAACCAGAGCAGTGCCAATTTACCAATCTACAGCTTACGTTTTTGACGATTCAGACGATGCAGCAGGACGATTTAACTTATCCGTACCAGGATTTATCTACACCAGATTAAACAATCCAACTAATGACATTTTAGAGCAACGTATTGCTGCTCTTGAAGGTGGTATTGCAGCAGTAGCTACAGCATCTGGTACAGCAGCTATTTCTACTACATTGTTAACCTTGTTAAAAGCTGGAGACCATATTGTTGCTTCAAGTAGTTTGTATGGAGGTACATATAATTTACTTAGCGTTACGCTTCCAAGACATGGTATTACTACAACATTTGTAGATCCTTCTAATCCAGAGAATTTTAGTAAAGCAGCTCAAGAAAATACACGTGCTATTTTTGTAGAATCTTTAGGGAATCCAAAATTGGATGTGTTAGATATTGAAGCCATTTCAAAAGAAGCTAAAGCGCACAAAGTGCCATTAATTGTGGATAATACAGTAGCAACACCTTACTTGTTAAATCCAATTGAGTATGGAGCAAACATAGTTATTCATTCATTAACAAAATACATTAACGGTAACGGAACCTCGCTTGGAGGTATTATCGTAGATGCTGGAACCTTTGATTGGACCAATGGGAAATTCCCAGAGTTTACAGAACCATCTGCAGGTTACCATGGATTAGTGTATAGCGAAGCAATTGGACCAGCAGCTTTTATTGCAAAAATTAGAATTGAAGGCTTACGTGATTATGGTGGTGCTTTAAGTCCGTTTAATGCGTTTCAAATTATTCAAGGATTAGAAACGTTAGAATTACGAATTTTAAAACATTCTCAAAATGCTTTAGAATTAGCAAAATGGTTACAACAACAACCTGAAGTAACTTGGGTAAATTATCCAGGCTTAGAATCTAGTAAATACAATGATTTAGCTAAAAAATATTTACCAAATGGACAAAGCGGAATCGTCACTTTTGGCGTAGAAGGTGGTTATGAATCTGCAAAAAAAATAGCAGACACAACTAAACTATTTTCATTATTAGCCAATATTGGTGATACAAAATCTTTAATTATTCATCCAGCTAGTACAACGCATCAACAATTAAGTGATGAAGCACAAGAAACTACAGGAGTGACCAAAGACTTAATAAGATTGTCTGTTGGAATAGAGAATATTGACGATTTAAAAGCCGATTTAAAAGAGGCATTTGCAGTTGTTAAGAAAACAGTTTTAGCATAGTTTAATTTTAGTTATTTAACCAAAATAGCTTCACATTTTTAAATGCCATTTTTAAGTGTGAAGCTTATTTCAAATTTAAAAAACAGATGAGTGATTTAAAATTTACTGTAGCTGGAGAAAGTACTTCTGCAACTCAATTTATAGGAAAAACAAGACATTTCACATTAATAGTTGATGAGCCTGAAGCTTTAGGCGGAACTGACGAAGATGCAAATCCAGTTGAATATATACTTGCAGGCTTTGCTGGATGTGTCAACGTTGTTGGGCATTTAGTAGCAAAAGAGTTAGGTTTTACTATTAACAAATTAAATATTGAAGTTTCTGGAGAGATTAATCCTAATAAGTTTTTAGGGGCTTCAGATACAGATCGTGCTAGGTTTAAAAGTATACAATTAAACCTAATTCCAGAAACGGATGCTAGTATCGAAACTTTGGCAAAATGGTTAGAAATTGTTGAGGTACGTTGTCCAGTTAGAGATAATTTGTCAAACAAAACACCAATAAAAATTTCTGTAGAAAAAGAATATAATCTTAAATAAATGAGCAGTTTACAATATATAAACATCTTTAATTATAACCTCCAAAACGGTAAGACAGTTAATATTAAACTGTCTTACCAAGTTTTTGGAAAACCGCTGTATACAGCGCCAATAATATTAGTTAATCATGCATTAACAGGTAATTCTAATGTTGTAGGTAAAGAGGGTTGGTGGTCTGATTTAATTGGAGACAATAAATGTATTGATACTCTTCAATATACCATTTTAGCATTTAATATTCCTGGAAATGGTTATGATAATAATCCAGAACACCTCATTAAGGATTATAAAAACTACACCACTAAAGATGTGGCTAAATTATTTGCTTTAGGATTAAACAATTTAAAAATTAATAATCTATATGCTATCATTGGTGGTTCTGTTGGTGGTGGAATTGCTTGGGAAATGGCAGCACTAAAACCAAAATTGGCTCAGCATATAATACCTATTGCTACAGATTGGAAAGCTACAGATTGGTTGATTGCTAATTGCCATATCCAAGACGCTATTTTAAATAATTCAAGCAAACCACTAGAAGACGCTAGGATGCATGCTATGACATTGTATCGTACACCAGAATCGTTGTCTAGAAAGTTTCAAAGAGAGCAACAATCAGATACGATTACTAAAGTAGAAAGTTGGTTAAATTATCATGGAAACCAATTAAGTAATCGTTTTCAACTATCGGCTTACAAGTTAATGAATCAAGTATTAAAAACTATTGATATAACTAGAGATAGAGGATCATTTAAAGAAGTAGCTTCAAGAATAAATTCATCAATACATATCATAACCATTAATAGTGATTTGTTTTTTAAAGCTGAAGAAAACTGGGAGACTTACATCGATTTAAAAGCTGTAAAGCAAAATGTAACTATTGGCGAAATAAAATCTATCCATGGTCATGATGCATTTTTGATAGAGTTTGAGCAATTATCAAGATTATTAACACCTGTTTTTAAAACAGATAATGTTAGTAGTAATGTTTTGAAAAAAGCGATTTAAACATGAAAAACCATTTTGAAACAGACGCTATCAGAACTCAAACAGAGCGCTCACAATTTTTAGAACATTCTACGCCTTTATATTTAACATCCAGTTATATTTTTGAGGATGCTGAAGATATGCGTGCTTCTTTTGCAGATGAGAAAGACCGTAATATTTACAGTCGTTATTCTAACCCAAATACCACAGAGTTTATATACAAAATCTGTAAAATGGAAGGTGCAGAAAGCGGTTATGCTTTTGCATCAGGTATGTCTGCTGTGTTTTCAACATTTGCAGCATTGTTAAACGCAGGCGATCATATACTATCTTCTAAAAGTATCTTTGGTTCTACACAAACCATGTTTAATAATATTTTTCCAAAGTGGAATATAGCCACAAGCTTTTTCAATTTTAATGAGATTGAAACTATAGAAAGTCTTATTAAACCAAATACAAAGGTGATTTACGCAGAGAGCCCAACCAATCCTGCAGTAGATATTTTAGATTTAGAATTGTTGGGTCAAATTGCAAAAAAACATAATCTGCTATTAATTATAGATAATTGTTTTGCAACGCCTTATTTACAGCAACCTATTAAGTTTGGTGCAGATTTAGTAATTCATTCAGCTACAAAATTAATAGATGGTCAAGGTCGTGTTTTAGGAGGTGTAACGGTTGGTCCTACAGAGTTGATTCAAAAAATATATTTATTTTCAAGAAATACTGGTCCTGCATTATCACCATTTAATGCTTGGGTATTATCTAAAAGTTTAGAAACATTACCTGTTAGAGTGGATAGGCATTGTGAAAACGCTTTAAAAGTAGCTCAGTTTTTAGAAACACATTCTAAAGTCAATCTTGTAAAATATCCTTTTTTAAAATCACATCCACAATACCAATTAGCAAAAAAGCAAATGAAATTAGGCGGAAACGTCGTAGCATTCGAAATTAATGGAGGCATTGATGCTGGTCGATCGTTTTTAAACGCCATAAAATTAGTATCGCTTTCTGCAAATCTTGGAGACACCAGAACAATTGTAACACATCCAGCATCAACAACTCATGCAAAACTAACGGAAGAAGACCGTCTAGAAGCTGGTATTACACCGGGTTTGGTGAGGGTTTCAGTTGGATTAGAACATGTAGAAGATATTATAAACGATTTAAGTCAAGCTTTAGACGCTTAATAAGAAAATATTATGAGTACAACTATAACAGAATTCAAACACGTTAAAGAATACCTAGAAAAAGAAGCTTTGGTATTAGATGTCCGCACAGAAGCAGAATATAATGAAGGACATGTGAAAGATTCATTACATATTGTTTTAGACGAATTAGAATATGAAATAGATCAACTAAAAGCGCTTCAAAAACCAATAATAACGTGCTGCAGAAGTGGAGCTAGAAGCCAAAAAGCTAAAGATATTTTAGAAGAAAACGGGATTGATGTTATTAATGGAGGTCCTTGGCAACATGTAGAATCTTATATTTAAATAACTAACATGGCTAGCATAAAACAAGAAATACAAAAACGTATTCTCGTACTCGATGGAGCTATGGGAACCATGTTGCAACAATATAATTTTGAAGAACAAGATTATAGAGGCGAGCGTTTTAAAGACTATCCATCACCTTTAAAAGGAAACAACGATTTGTTGTCTCTTACACAACCCAATGCTATTGCAGATGTGCATAGAAAATACTTTGAAGCTGGAGCAGATATTGTTGAAACCAATACGTTTTCTGGGACAACAATCGCTATGGCAGATTATAATATGGAGGATTTGGTGTATGAGCTTAATTACGAATCGGCTCAAATTGCCAGATATGTAGCTAACGAATTTACCAATGCAAATCCAGATAAACCACGATTTGTAGCAGGTAGTATTGGGCCAACAAATCGTACAGCTAGTTTAAGTCCAGATGTAAATAGACCAGAATTTAGAGCGGTTACTTTTGATGAATTAAGAGTGGCTTATAAGCAACAAGTGGAAGCTTTAATTGATGGTGGCGTTGATGTCTTGTTAGTCGAAACTATTTTTGATACACTTAATGCTAAAGCAGCATTATTTGCTATTGAAGAAGTTAAAGAAGCACGTAATATAGATATTCCAATTATGGTGTCTGGAACCATTACAGATGCGTCTGGTAGAACCTTATCTGGGCAAACGGTTGAAGCGTTTTTAACTTCTGTTTCTCATATCCCGTTATTAAGTGTTGGGTTTAATTGTGCGCTTGGTGCCAAACAATTACAACCGTATTTAAAACGCTTATCAGACCAAACACAGTTTTACACATCAGCACATCCAAATGCTGGATTGCCAAATGCTTTTGGAGAGTATGATGAGTCTCCACAACAAATGCAAAGTTATATCGAATCGTATTTAAAAGATGACTTAATAAATATTATTGGTGGTTGTTGTGGTACAAGTCCAGAGCATATTAAAGCAATAGCAGAAGTAGCAGCAAAATATAAACCTAGACAAATATTAGCCCTAACATAATGGAGAGTGACTGTCAAAAATATTTAACCTTGTCTGGATTAGAACCTTTAGTGGTAACTCCTGAAAGTAATTTTATAAACGTTGGTGAACGTACTAACGTAACAGGATCTCGTAAATTTTTACGATTAATAAAAGAAGAAAAATACGAAGAAGCTTTAGAAGTCGCTAGAGACCAAGTAGATGGTGGTGCGCAAATTTTAGACGTCAACATGGACGAAGGGATGTTAGATGGTGTACACGCTATGACAACGTTTTTAAACCTCATTGCTTCAGAACCCGATATTTCAAGAATCCCATTAATGATTGACAGTTCCAAATGGGACATCATCGAAGCTGGCTTGAAAGTCGCACAAGGAAAATGCGTCGTAAATTCTATAAGTTTAAAAGAAGGCGAGGCCGAATTTAAGCGTCAAGCAAAACTAGTTATGCGGTATGGAGCTGCAGTAATTGTGATGGCTTTTGACGAAGACGGACAAGCAGACACATACCAAAGACGTATAGACATTTGTAAACGGTCTTATGATATTTTGGTTAATGAGGTGGGTTTTAAACCGCAAGACATCATTTTTGACCCAAATATCTTTCCTGTGGCTACAGGAATGGAAGAACACCGTAAAAACGCACTAGATTTTTTTAATGCAACCAAGTGGATTAGAGATAACTTACCATATGCAAATGTATCTGGTGGAGTAAGTAACGTCTCATTTTCGTTTAGAGGAAATAATATTGTTCGCGAGGCGATGCACTCTGCCTTTTTATACCATGCCATTAAAAACGGAATGAATTTAGGCATCGTAAACCCAACCATGTTGGAAATTTACGACGAGATTAATTCTGAATTACTACAACTGGTAGAAGATGTATTGTTTGATAGACATGACCAAGCTACAGAGCGTTTAATTGAGTATGCTGAAACCGTAAAAGGTGATAAAAAAGAAGAACATATTACTATCCAAGAATGGAGAAATACGCCTTTACAAGAGCGTATCACACACAGTTTAGTAAAAGGGATTGATGCCTTTATTATTGAAGATGTTGAAGAAGCAAGACTAGCATCAAACAAGCCTATTGATGTTATTGAAGGTCATTTAATGATTGGGATGAATGTGGTTGGTGATTTGTTTGGTAGCGGAAAAATGTTTTTACCTCAAGTCGTAAAATCGGCAAGAGTAATGAAAAAAGCGGTTGCTTATTTGCAACCATTTATTGAAGCAGAAAAAGACGGAAAACAAGAGTTTGCTGGTAAAATTTTAATGGCTACTGTTAAAGGTGATGTGCACGATATTGGTAAAAATATTGTAAGTGTCGTATTAGGTTGTAATAACTATGAAATCATTGACTTGGGTGTTATGGTGCCACCAGAAAAAATCATTGAAACTGCCATAAAAGAACAAGTAGATATTATAGGGTTAAGCGGATTGATAACACCATCATTAGACGAAATGGTGTATGTCTCTAAACAAATGGAGAAAAACAACTTACATATTCCTTTAATTATTGGAGGTGCAACAACCTCAAAAGCTCATACGTCAGTTAAAATTGCACCACATTACAACAATACGGTTGTGCATATTAATGATGCCTCTAGAGCAGTAACAGTTGTAGGTGATTTACTAAATGACAATAACAAGATTTTTAAAGAAGAAATTAGAGCCGAATACGATACGTTTAGAACCCAGTTTTTAAATAGAACCCAACAAAAAGAATATATTTCTATTGAAGACGCTAGAGAAAAAAAGTATAAAATAGATTGGAATAAATCAGAAATTGTGAAGCCTAAAACTCTAGGGATTCAGGTAATTAAAGATTTTGATATCACCAAACTAGAAGATTTTATCGATTGGACTCCATTTTTTAGAAGTTGGGATTTACATGGTAAGTATCCAGACATTCTAACAGATAATGTAGTTGGTAATCAAGCAACCGATTTGTTCGAAGATGCACAACAATTATTGCAAAAAGTTTTCTCAGAACAGTTATTAAAAGCAAAAGCTGTTTTTGGATTGTTTCCAGCCAACACGATTAATGATGACGACATTGAGGTGACAACTATGGGTTGTCATGCTGAGCCTGTCGAAGCATCACAAAAAGAAAAACTAACGTTCCTAACACTACGTCAACAACTTAAAAAAAGAGACCATGTTCCAAACCACGCACTAGCAGATTTTATAGCACCAAAACAAACAGGTATTCAAGATTATATTGGTGCATTTTGTGTCTCGACAGGTTTTGGGACTGCAGAATTAGCAGCAAAGTTTGAAGCAGAAAACGACGATTATAATGCTATTATGATTAAAGCTTTAGCAGATAGATTAGCCGAAGCGTTTGCAGAATACCTACACAAAGAAGTAAGAACAAAACATTGGGCTTATGCAGCAAATGAAAATTTAAACAATCAAGATTTAATAAAAGAAGCTTATAAGGGTATTAGACCTGCACCTGGCTATCCAGCATGTCCTGACCATTTAGAAAAAACAACCATCTGGGAATTGTTAAATGTTAAAGAAAACATTGGTGTAGAACTTACAGATAGTTTAGCCATGTGGCCAGCAGCTAGTGTTAGTGGCTATTATTTTGGTAATAAAGAAGCTAAGTATTTTGGGCTTGGAAAAATAACTGAAGACCAATTAAAAGATTACACTAACAGACGGAACATAACATTAGATGATGCCAGAAAATGGCTAAACCCAAATTTAGCAGATTAATAGATGAAAGTAACAGAACATATAAAAAACGCAAACGGAAACACGCAGTTTTCCTTTGAGATTTTACCACCATTAAAAGGACAACATATTCAATCTATTTTTGATAATATAGATCCTTTAATGGAGTTTAAGCCACCATTTATTGATGTAACCTATCATCGTGAAGAGTATGTTTATAAAGACCTTGGCAATGGTTTACTAAAAAAGCAAGTGGTAAAAAAACGTCCAGGAACCGTTGGTATTTGTGCTGCTATCCAGAATAAATATAATGTAGATGCTATACCACATATTTTGTGTGGTGGGTTTACTAAAGAAGATACTGAGAATTTCTTAATAGATTTAGATTTTTTAGATATTGATAATGTGATGGCGTTACGTGGTGATGCTGTTAAAACCGAAACGTATTTTAGATCGGAAAAAGAAGGACATAGTTATGCAAGCGATTTAGTAACTCAAATCAGTCAACTTAATAATGGTGTGTATTTAGATGACGACTTACAAAACTGCTCGGTAACCGATTTTTGTATTGGTGTAGCTGCTTACCCAGAAAAACACATGGAGGCACCAAGTTTGGATAGTGATATTCACTTTTTAAAAAAGAAAATTAAAAATGGTGCAGAATATATAGTCACGCAAATGTTTTTTGACAATCAAAAGTATTTTGACTTTGTCAAAAAATGCAGAGAAGAAGGTATTACAGTACCTATAATTCCAGGTTTAAAACCCATTGCAACAAAAAAACAACTCAATCTAATTCCGCATCGTTTTCATGTAGATTTACCTGAAGCTTTAATTTTAGAAATTATTAAATGCAAGGATAATAAAGCAATTAGAGAGGTTGGTATAGAGTGGTGCATTGCACAGTCTAAAGAGTTAAAAGCTGCAGGAATTCCGGTGTTGCATTATTATTCAATGGGAAAAAGCGATAATATTCAAACAATAGCTAGTCAGGTTTTTTAAGTTTAAGTCAGTAATAAAAGATTACTTTTGTATTATGCTTTCTAAAAAAACAAAATACGGAATTAAAGCACTAACCTATTTGGCTAAACAGGATAGAAATGTACCAGTACAAATAGCGACGATTTCAGAAAGCGAAAATATTTCACTTAAATTTTTAGAAAGTATCTTACTTACCCTTCGTAAAAATGGTTTTTTAGGGTCTAAAAAAGGAAAAGGTGGTGGTTACTATCTATTAAAAGATCCAAAAGATATCCCAATGACTACTGTAATGCGTGTCCTTGAAGGTCCAATTGCTATGATACCTTGCGTGAGTTTAAATTTTTACGAAAAATGCGCAGATTGTCCAGATGAAAATGCTTGCGCAGTTCATATGCTTATGCTAAAAGTAAGAGATAATACGCTGCAAATTTTTAGAAATACAACCTTAGCAGATTTATCTATTTAATAAATTCTCATTTTTTTCGTCTAATTTTTTAATTATTAATAGTGGTTTTTTATATATAAATCAATAGGTTTGCATTTATCCTATTAAATCGATAGGGTAAAAAGATTAATAAAATATTTCTATATATGGAAAGCGTAATACATTCTGACATTAGCTTAAAAAAAGAGGGTGAAGTTTCAGAAGAAAAAATTAAAAGAAGTATTGTTAAAACGATAAGTTGGAGAGTTGTTGGTACACTTGCAACAATTGTCATTTCTTATCTAATTACTGGGACGTTGGCTTTAGCATTTTCAATTGGAGGAATAGAATTAGTGTCTAAAATGGTACTGTATTTTTTTCATGAGCGTGCTTGGGGAAAAATAAAATGGGGAAAATAAAATGGTAGATATTGAAAAAATAAATAAAGAGTTAAGTAACAAAACGCCACAACAAATTATAAACTGGGCATTAAGTGTGGCTTCTAAACCTGTTGTTACTACTAATTTTAGACCTTATGAAGCTGCAATATTGTATGCTGTTTCTTCAGAATACAAAGAGATACCTGTTATCTGGTGTGATACAGGTTACAATACTCCAAATACTTATAAGCATGCAGAAGTATTAATAAAACAGTTACAGTTAAATATTAAATTATATGTACCTAAACAAACAGCAGCACATCGTGATGTGGTATTGGGTATTCCGTCTGTTAACCAGCCAGAACATAAATTATTTACAGAACAGGTTAAACTAGAACCTTTTAATCGCGCAATGCAAGAGCATAATCCAGATGTTTGGTTTACTAATTTACGAAAAGGGCAAACCGCTTTTAGAGACAGTATTGACATTGTATCTAAAGGGGCTAATGGAGTTTTAAAAGTAAGCCCGTTTTATCATTACACAGACGCAGCACTAGATGCTTATTTAAACAAATATAATTTACCAAATGAGTTTGTCTACTTTGACCCAACTAAGCAATTAGAAAATAGAGAGTGTGGTTTACATGCTTAATGTATAGATTATGAAAAAAGACACTTCAACCATCAATCCCTTAGAAAATGAAGCTATTTATATCTTTAGAGAGGTTGCAGCACAATTTGAAAAACCTGTGTTGTTGTTTTCGGGAGGAAAAGATTCAATTACGCTAGTTAGATTAGCACAAAAAGCATTTTATCCAGCAAAAATTCCGTTTCCATTAATGCATATAGACACAGGTCATAATTTCCCTGAAACGATTGAATTTAGAGACCGTCTAGTCAAAGAATTAGACTTAGAATTAATTGTAAGACACGTACAAGATTCTATAGATGAAGGTAAGGTTAAAGAAGAGTCTGGTAAATATGCTAGTAGAAATAGCCTACAAACCACTACGCTTTTAGATGCTATTGAAGAATTTAAATTTGATGCTTGTATTGGAGGCGCAAGACGTGACGAAGAGAAAGCAAGAGCTAAAGAACGTATTTTTTCTGTGCGTGATGATTTTGGTCAGTGGGACGAAAAAAACCAACGTCCAGAATTATTCGATATGCTTAATGGTCAAATAGAATTGGGTCAAAACGTACGTGTGTTTCCTATTTCTAATTGGACAGAATTAGATGTGTGGTCTTATATCCAAAAAGAAAACATAGAAATTCCTTCCATTTATTTTGCACATACCAGAGCAACATTTTTAAGAGATGGACTTATTTGGTCTGCAGATGATGAGGTAGTTTATAGAGAAGAGGATGAGGTTGTTGAAAACCGATTAGTTCGATTTAGAACGGTTGGTGATATGAGTTGCACAGCTGCTGTGCTATCTGATGCAGATGATATTGCAACTGTAGTCCAGGAAATTAAAAATTCGACTATTTCCGAGAGAGGTGCTAGAATTGACGATAAACGTTCTGAAGCAGCAATGGAAAAGCGTAAACAACAAGGGTATTTTTAGAAATTTGCCTTGCAAATTTTGCTCATAGCTATAGGCTTCTAGCCATTAGCTAATTATTAACAAAAAGCTAAAGCCAATAAAAAATGGAAGTTTTAAAAATAGCAACAGCAGGAAGTGTAGACGACGGTAAAAGTACTTTAATAGGACGATTACTTTACGATACAAAATCTTTAACATCAGATAAATTAGAAGCTATAGAAAAAACAAGCAAACAAAAAGGATACGATTACTTAGATTTTTCGTTAGCTACAGATGGATTAGTAGCAGAAAGAGAACAAGGTATCACTATAGATGTTGCTCATATTTACTTTTCTACACAAACCAAAAGTTACATTATTGCAGATACACCAGGTCACGTAGAGTATACCAGAAATATGGTTACTGGTGCGTCAACCTCACAAGCTGCTATTATTTTAATAGATGCTAGAAAAGGTGTGATAGAGCAAACCAATCGTCATTTTTTTATTAATAATTTATTAAGGATTAAAGATGTTATTGTTGCTATAAATAAAATGGATTTGGTAGATTTTTCAGAAGAAAAATACAATCAAATTAAAGCAGATTTTTCTCAATTAATGCAAAAACGAGATTACAAAGACCAAAACATTACTTTTATTCCTGTTAGTGCTTTAAAAGGGGATAATGTGGTAAATAAATCAATCAACACACCTTGGTACAAAGGACAAACCTTGTTAGAACATTTAGAAGTATTAAATCATGACGATGTTTTCAATACAGGAACACCAAGGTTTCCGGTGCAATATGTAATTCGTCCTAAAACAGAACAATTTCATGATTTTAGAGGCTATGCAGGAAAAGTTTATGGTGGTCAATTAAGTGTAGGTGATCAAGTTGTGGCATTACCTTCTAAAACAACTTCTACAATTAAAGACATTTATGTGTATGACCAAAAGTATGAAACTGCTTCTAGACGATCTTCAGTGACTATTACATTAGAAGATGATATTAATGTAAGTCGTGGCGATATGTTGGTTAAAGTGAATGATTTGCCTACAATAGATAAGCAATTTACTGCAACCATATCTTGGATGGATTCTCAAAGCCTAAGAACAGGAAATAAATATGTTTTGCAGCATGGTGTACACAAAGTGTTAGCTAGAGTAGAGACTATTAATCATAAAATTAATCCAGATTATTCTGGAGTAGAAGATAATGTATCGGCTTTAACTATGAATGATATCGCATCGGTATCTTTTAAATTAAATAAAGCCATTTATTATGATTCTTTCATAAAACACAGAACAAATGGATCTTTTATTTTAATAGACACACAGTCAAACAATACTGTTGGTGCTGGTTTCATTCAATAGTAAATTAAGTAATCTTTAGTTAAATTATTTACATATTTTTGCTTCATATTTTATCTCCATGAAGCAACTACTAGTTTGCATTTTATGTTTTAGTTTTAACTTAGTTTTTTCTCAGGAAAAAGCTTTTTCATCTTTTGATTTAAATTTTTTTCAAGGTAACATTACAGAACATAACAGTGATATCTCTCATTTAATTACGGGTCACCCTTCTGGATTTATTTTAAGTTACAATCAAAAAACCTTTGGGAATCAAGCTTGGCAAAGCCGATATAATTTTCCGGATTATGGCGTTTCATTTATTTATCAAGATTTAAAAAATCAGTTTTTAGGCGATAATTTAGGTGTATATGCACACTATAATTTCTATTTTTTTAAACGTCATCTTATGTTTAGAATTGGTCAAGGTTTAGCTTATAATACTAACCCTTACCACAAAGTAGATAATTATCGTAACAATGCATTTGGGACTAGATTATTAAGTAGTACCTACTTGATGCTTAATTATAAAAAAGAAAATCTGTTTAATGGTTTTGGACTGCAAACAGGATTGTCTTTAATCCATTATTCCAATGCCAATATTAAAGCACCTAATAGTTCTATAAATAGCATCACGTTTAATTTGGGTGTTAATTATAATTTAGATGCAGACAACACTCCAGAATACATTAAGCATGTAGATGAAAAATATACCGAAAACATCAAATACAATCTAGCCTTTAGAACAGGAGTTAACGAGAGTGATATTATAGATTCTGGTCAGTATGCGTTTTACATCCTGTCGGCTTATGCAGACAAACGTTTAAACCAGAAAAGTGCTATACAGTTGGGTACAGATGTGTTTTTCTCCAATTTTTTAAAGACACATATTAGGTACAAATCGGTAGCGTTTCCGTTAGATAATGTGTCTGGAGACGAGGATTATAAACGTGTTGGTGTGTTTGTTGGTCACGAATTATTTATTAGCAAGACTTCGTTAATTACACAATTAGGATATTATGTGTATTATCCATTTGATTTTGAGGGACGTGTGTATAACAGAATAGGATTAAAACGTTATTTTAGTAACAAATGGTTTGGTGCATTAACCCTTAAATCTCATGGTGCTAAAGCTGAAGCGGTAGAAATAGGACTAGGAATAAGACTGTAACATGAAAAACATAATATACATACTAACTGTAGTTATTTTATTAGGATGCAATTCTAGTAACGCTCCAGACTGCTTCCAAAATGCAGGAGATATTATTCAGCAGGAAGTGGTTGTACCAGAGTTTACAAAAATTACTAGTTTTAAAAATGTCGAATTATTTGTCTCTCAAGGCGTCACACAAAGTGTTGTAGTTGAAATAGGCGAATTTTTAATAGATGATATAGACATTAAAGTCGAAGACGATAGACTGCTTATTAAAGACAATAACACCTGTAACCTAACTAGAGATTACGGAATCACCAAAGTGTATGTAACCACACCAAACCTTACCGAAATTAGAAACAGTAGTACCTTAGACGTCCACAGTTTAGGTATTTTAAATTTTGAGAATTTAAAACTTCTATCCGAAGATTATTCTGGAGATTTTTATAACGTTGGTAATTTTAATATCCAAGTCAATTGTACAGATTTATTGGTGGTCATTAACAATTTGACGACCACAACCATTTCTGGAACAGTGGACAATTTAAGGGTCACACATGCATCTGGAGATGGACGTTTTGAAGGCAGACAACTTATTGCGCAACAGGTAACTATTTTTCATCGTGGTAGTAATGATATTATCGTTAATCCACAACTAAGCCTAACAGCTAATTTAGTAAGTACAGGAGACGTTATTGCTGTTAATACACCTTTAAGTATTGATATTACAGAGCAGTTTGATGGACGTGTAATTTTTGAGTAGCATTCCTGCGAGTTTACCGAGCTTGTCGAAGTGCAGGCAGGAATCTTATTAGATTTTATTTGTTTTATGGTGTTGTAGTGCGTTTTTTACTTCTATTAATAATCAAATTTATAGGTGTTTGTTGTTTGTTTTTTTGCCCAATTTTCAAATTCTAAATTTACAGACACTTCTTGAGTTCCGTGAATTTTTTCTTTATAATCAAAAGTTGTTGAGTATTTAATTCCGTACTTTTCTAGTACTTCATCTATTTTTCTTTTTTCCAATTGCGCTTTTTTATTCTTTTTTCTAAATCTATTCAGTTTCGAGTAAGCAACTATTAGGAATGTAAATCCACTTGCAATTATTCCAATTTTTGCAGTCCAAAGGAATAGGCTGTATATAGTCCAACTAGGAAATAAATATCCGCCAACTATTAAAGAAAAACCAATAATTATAGTTGTGTAAAAAGTCAAATGTTTAGATTTTTTATTTCTGCGTATTATATCCAATTCGAGATTTGCAACTTCTAATTTTTCTTTAAATTTTTTGTCAAAAATAATTTTAGAACAAGTGTTATTAAAGTCAGGATTTTTATTGGTCAGTTTACAGGTTAAACCTTTTTCAAGACTAGTCATTTCGTTCTCGCATAAATTACAATGTCTTGCTAAAATCATTAAAATTTCTGTTCAAGTTTTAGTTAGTTTCTCACCTTCGAAGTGTTTTGGAAAATGCACCACATCGGTCTCGGCTATTAGTAGTTGCATGGTAAAACACCTAATTTAGCAAATAAAATGCGAATAGAAAATCCGCGAGGATTTTTGTAAGTAGGCTCGAACTAGTAAATAATTATATATAATGTTGGTAAAAGAATTTATTCTTTTATAATTGGATTAAATGGTATTCCAAATAAACCATTTTGCATTTCTATTTTAATTTCTTGTTTATCATAAATTAATTCAAACTCTTTTTTGTTCAAATATAATTTGTCAATTGGCCCATCATATTTTCTGTTCGGAATTATACCATAAGCAAAATTTTGCGTATCACTACTATTCTTATAAGTTACAGTAAAATTTTCATTTATAGACTCATTACTTGAAATTCTATTTACTTTAAGTCCAATAGCTAAAACGAAGTCAGAAATAAGAGGATAAATAATAATACACATCAACACTATGTATAAAAGGTGAGATATTTTATTCCAGATTTTTCCCTCATATTTAGTTTGTTCAAATATTCCCCTGAAGGTAATTGCTATGCTCAAAATTATCGAAATTGGCATTATTGATTTTGTGAAATTCCTTATATCGCTTTTTAAATATAATTCTGACTCATTCGGCAATAAATAGAAACTATTAAGCAAAAAGATTGTAACAAGGAGAAACGCGGTTATTTTTCTGACGTGTTTTTTCATATTATTGCCAACGTGTTTGGAATTGGTTAGTAGCGTGTTTAAGTACTAAAATTAGCAAATAAATCATAGATAGAAAATCTGCGAGAATGTTCGTAAGTCGGCAGTAAATAAGCAACTAATTATACACGGTGTTGCCCACAGTTATTTATTCCGATTAAAGTTTGGTTCAAATTTTCTTTTGATAATTAATTTTTTCTTATGAATTAAAAAGAAAAAATAGCCAATGTAGCTGAATATCAAAACTATCCCAATCCAAATATATTTGTCTCGTTTGTACTTAAAATTTAAAAACCTTAACTCTAATAGAAATAAAACGAAAAATACAATTCTGAAATACAGCATTTACAAGACAGTTATTTTTTTAGAAATGTATTTCTCAATCAGTTCCTTGTCCGTTTTATTTTTTATTATTAATAATTCGTTGTTTTTATGTGTCCGATAATTCATTAAGAATTTCGTTTTTCCGCTACGAGTCAATTCCGAGTATTCAAATCGGTTTGGGTCAAATTTTTCGGTTATCAATTCCGTTTTTTGAGTTCGGTCAAGTATTTTTTTCAGTCGAATTATTTTTCCACTTTTCGCGTCAATTTTTAATTCCGAATAATAAATCCACGATGCAAATCGATAAAGAATGTATCCAATTAAAGTCAAAATCGCCACAAAAATTCCGATTCCAATTCCGAGTAACCAAATCAACAGTAGGAATGAAGCTGAAGTCCATACAATTAGTTCTTTCCACTTAAATGGAATTCGGTCACTTAAAGTATGAACGTGTCCATTTTTCGAAATTCGGAAGTAATCTTCGTGTTCGTTCATAATTGTTTACAACGTGTTTGTGTATGGTTAGTTGCGTGTTTAAGCAACTAATTTAGTAAACAAAAACGAACGCGAGAAAATTCCGAAGGAATTTTCCAAATAAGCAACGACCAAAGCAATTAATTATACTCGTTGTTGTGCATAGTATTTATTGAAAATCAGTTGAACTTATTTCTACTTGATATTCATATAATTCCGACGTATTATTTAGTGGAATTGTGATAGAATGATTCAAATATGGACTCGTAGTAAGAATTTGAAAATTAATTTCATTCTCTACATTTTTATCGACCCAAATTCTTCTAACAGAATTTTGATTTAATGCTGGTATTGGGTCAATTTGTCTCGAAGGATGTTGCTTATGTATGTGTATTTCTTGATTTATTTCATCAGAAGTAATAATTCTTAAATCTATTGGATAAAGTCTTAAAGCTTCAAAATTTTGTTCTTTTTGGGTTCCAATATTTTCTTCTTGAATAGATTCCGTTAAATTAGGTATATGTACTTGTTCGTTGAAATCAAGTTGTATTTGATATAGATTGCCATTTCCAGTTGTATTAAATGGTAAACTATATTCTCCATTTATGTCAGTTGTTGTTGAATCAACAAATCCTTGAAAAATATAACTGATTCCAGAAGGCACTCCTATAGTTTTGTATTCGCCTATCTTTATTTTTTCATTTACTATTGGTATATCGTTCGTTGAATCATAAATTTTACCATATACCAATGTCTCAATATTTGCAGGAATTGGTTCTTTTTCACAGCTTATTAATAGAAGTGAAAAAAGGGACAAAATAAAAATCAATTTATTCTTCATAGCAGTAGGTTTATATTATGCACAACGTTGTTGTGTATAGTTAGTTCATTCCGATTGCGCCATCTCTGATTTCATTACGCCATTTTTTACCGTACTTTTTATCCAAATAAGTAAAAATGGTTTGGTTATATTCCTCTTCGTTTTCATCTTCTCCCATTCTAATACAACCTTGACTAAAGAATTCGACCGAATATTTCTTTTGAAAAGCAATATCTATTTCATTGTCGAAATCAGGCATTCCACCAAAGCCACCTGGAAATAAAATCCGAATATTTTCTTCCTTAATAGCTTTTTTAGCACCTTCAATATTAAAATCAGATTTAAACTCAACTTTTACCGTATGAGTAAAAATCGGTTTTTTCAATTCGGTTGAATCTTTTTCCGATTGCGCATTAATTCCGCAAGTCATAAGACTGCAAAATATTATCAAATATGTATTCTTCAGTTTTTTCATAATTATACACAACTCGTTATAAAACAACTTTTTATTAACCATATCCCGAAAATAATTCTGGTTATAGTTATTTTAATTACTGTCATCCTATAACTTAAGGATGCATCAATTACAGTAATTAAATATAATAATTAAGCTGTTAATTCTCTAAACAAACTTTCCAAACTCGCATTTTTCTGGTTCAGTTGTAAGATTTTCAACTCGTTATCATGAGCAAAATCAAACACATGACTACGCATGTCTTCTGTGGTAGAAAAGGTGATTTCGTAAATAAAATCGTGTGTGTTTTTAACGCTTTTAACGTGTGGTAACTTTAGTAAAAAAGCATCTTCAACTCGGTAATCAAACTCGACAATAACAATTTGTTCTTGACCGTCGCGTAGTTCTTGTAGTTTTTTATTGGCTACAATTTCGCCTTTATTAATAATAATAACACGATCGCACATGGCTTCTACCTCTTGCATGATGTGTGTGGATAAAAACACGGTTTTGTCTTTGCCTAAGTTTTTAATTAACTGTCTAATGTCTATTAATTGGTTTGGGTCTAAACCTGTAGTAGGCTCGTCCAGAATTAAAACTTCTGGATCATGCAATAAGGCATTGGCTAACCCAACACGTTGACGGTAACCCTTAGAGAGTTGACCTATAGTTTTATGGGCTTCTGGTGTTAAACCTGTTAATGTAATTACCTCTTCAACTCTAGCTTTATCTACTTTATAGACACTAGCATTAAAGGCTAAATATTCTCTAACGTATTGCTCTAAATATAACGGGTTATGCTCTGGTAAATACCCTACACTTTGTTGGACCTTTTGGGTTTGTGTTAAAATATCATGTCCATTAACTTGGGCTTGTCCTTCTGTAGGTTGGATGTAAGTGGTTAAAATTTTCATCATCGTCGATTTTCCAGCACCATTTGGGCCTAAAAAACCAACAATTTCTGGTCTGCTAATTTCAAAAGAAATATTGTTTAAAGCCTTTTGCTGGCCATAAACTTTCGTGATATTTTCAACTTTAATTGACATGGATAAAATTTGTATTCAAAAATAGACATTCTGTAATTTATTCCATAGTTTAATGGTAAATCTTTAATTCTTTATTAAAAACCACAAAAATAGAGACTTAGTATTTTGATTTGTCAATTTATTATTTACTTTAGCATCAGTATTTCAAATATGAGCAATTTTAACACTACATATTATAACTGGTTCTATTTCTTTTTTAGCAAAAAGAGCGAGACGTTATGTATGTAATTTAACAATATATGTATTTAAAAAGTCTCGATAATTATCGAGACTTTTTTTTATAAAAATTTTAAAGTTAACCATTGATAACATCAGTAGCCATACAAGGTATTAAAGGGTCGTTTCACCATATTGTGTCTCAACATTATTTTGAGACAGACATAAAGGTGTTTCCGTTTTTGTCCTTTGACCAAACTATAGACAGTGTCCTGTCTAAACAATCTGACGCAGCAATTGTGGCTATAGAAAACTCGATAGCTGGTTCAATCATACCTAATTATGCGCTAATTGATAACAATAATTTACACATTGTTGGAGAGTATTATTTAGATATTCAGCACAACTTAATGGCGTTGCCAAATCAAAGTATAAAAGATATTAAAGAAGTCTACTCACATCCTATGGCGTTGTTACAATGTAAAGACTTTTTTAAGCAATATCCACACATCAAATTAATTGAAGATAAAGATACTGCTGAGGTTGCAGAACGTATTAAAAACAACCAGTTACCAAACGTAGCAGCAATTGCTAGTACATTAGCTGCAGAGATTTTTGAGCTGACTATTTTAGCAGAAAGCATACAAACTATAAAACATAACGAGACACGTTTTGTTATTGTTAAACAGAAAAATTCTGAAATACCAGAACAGGACATTAACAAAGCCTCGATAAAATTTGAATTAGACCATAAAAGAGGAAGCTTAGCCACCATATTAAATGTGATGAGTGACTGTAAGCTAAATCTAACCAAAATACAATCCTTGCCAATTATTGAAACCCCTTGGAAATACGCTTTTTTTGTAGATGTCACGTTTCAGGACTACCAAGATTTTAAAAAAGCAAAATCCATTATGGATATTATGGCAACCCATTTTAAAGTGATTGGAGAATATAAAAATGCTAAACTATAATGGAGGTAGCAGACAGATTACATAGCGTACAAGAATATTACTTTTCTAAAAAGTTAAAAGAAGTCCATGCTTTACAAGCAGCAGGTAAACCTATTATTAACTTAGGAATAGGTAGTCCAGATTTACCACCACCAAGTCAGGTGGTTAAAGCCTTAACGGACAGCTTAACACATCCAACAGCGCATAAATACCAAAGCTATCAAGGCTTGCCAGAACTGCGTCAAGCAATTGCAGATTTTTATAAAGCGCACTATTACACACACATCAATCCAGATGCAGAGGTGTTACCTTTAATGGGAAGTAAAGAAGGTATCATGCATATATCGTTAGCTTTTTTAAATCAAGGAGATGGTGTGTTAATCCCAAATCCTGGCTACCCAACTTATGCAGCAGTCACTAAATTAGTGCAAGCTAATCCTATAACTTATAATTTAGACAGCAGTAATAATTGGTTGCCTAATATAGCAGAGCTAGAACAACAAGATTTAAGCAACGTCAAACTTATGTGGATTAGTTATCCGCATATGCCAACTGGTGCCAAAGCAACAAGAGCAGATTTAGAGCAGTTGGTAGCATTTGCAAAAAAGCACAATATATTGTTGGTAAATGATAATCCGTATAGCTTTATCTTAAATGAAACGCCTTTAAGTATTTTAAGCGTAAAAGGAGCTAAAGAGGTTTGTTTAGAGCTTAACTCGTTAAGCAAAACTTTTAATATGGCAGGATGGCGAGTAGGTATGGTTTTAGGAAGTAGTCAACATATTCAAGCCATTTTAAAAGTAAAAAGCAACATGGATTCTGGAATGTTTTACGGGTTACAAAAAGGAGCAATTGCTGCTTTAAAATGTACTAAATTATGGTACTCTAGCCTTAATAGTATTTATGAAAAAAGAAGACAATTAGTATGGCAATTAGCCACCAAATTAAATTGTACATTTAGTAAAGAGGCATCAGGATTATTTGTATGGGCAAAAGCACCAGAAGGAGTGACTTCAGAAGCTTTTATAGATACATTATTAATAGAAAAAAGCGTGTTTATAACACCAGGAATTATATTTGGAACACAAGGTGAAGGTTATGTAAGGTTTTCATTATGTGCATCTGATGAAGATATTGAAGAAGCAATAGCAAGAGTATGATACAAAATATATACATCATAGGTGTTGGATTAATTGGCGGAAGTTTGGCTTTAGACATCAAAAATAAACGTCCAGGAGTCAAGGTATTTGGTATAGATAATTCTCAAGACCATTTAAATCAAGCACTAGAATTAGGTGTCATTGACCAAAAAGCAACTTTAGAAGATTTAGATCAAGCAGATTTAGTGGTATTAGCCATTCCTGTAGATGCTTCAGTACAATTGTTACCTAAAATTTTAGATACTATTACAGACTTTGCTTTAGTAGCAGATGTTGGGTCAACCAAAGTAGATATTTGCAAAGTGGTAGAAAACCATCCAAAACGTCGTAATTTTTTAGCAATGCATCCCATTGCTGGAACCGAGTTTTCTGGACCAAAAGCAGCAGTCAAAGATTTGTTTCAGCATAAAACAAATATTATTTGCGAAGTAGAAAAAACAGCCTTCAAATTGCAAGAAAAAGCAGTCAATCTGTTTAACGATTTAGGAATGCGTATGCGTTACATGAATCCAGAATCTCATGACAAACACATTGCTTATGTATCGCATTTATCACACATTAGCGCATTTATGTTAGGTAAAACAGTAATAGCTAAAGAAAAAAACGAACGCGATATTTTTGATATGGCAGGTTCAGGTTTTGAAAGCACAGTAAGATTAGCAAAAAGTAGTCCAGCCATGTGGACACCTATTTTTAAACAAAATAAAGCCAATGTGGTAGACACTTTGGAAGATTATATAGCCAATTTAACTCATTTTAAAACGCTTATAGAAAACGACGATTTTGAAGGCGTGTATAACGAAATGAAAGACACGAATTACATCAAACAAATATTAAACGGAATACAATAACAGAAAACTGACTGGTCGAGCACAGTCGAGACCTTACAGAGAATTAAACAAAAATAAAATGGAAAACAAAAAAGAAATGAGAAACTGGTTGGATGACATGAAGTTGGACCATCCATTGGTAATTGCAGGACCATGTAGTGCAGAGACTGAAGAACAAGTATTAAAAATTGCTCACGAGCTTAAAGATACAGACGTTAGTTATTACAGAGCTGGAATATGGAAACCACGTACCAGACCAGGAAATTTTGAAGGTGTTGGTGCTTTAGGATTAAAATGGCTTAAAAAAGTAAAAGAAGAAACAGGTATGAAAACCTGTACAGAAGTTGCAAATACTGCACATGTTAAGTTAGCATTAGAAAACGATGTGGATTTACTTTGGATAGGTGCACGCTCAACGGTTAGCCCGTTTATCATGCAAGAGCTAGCAGATGCATTAGCAGGAACAGATAAAATTGTTTTGGTTAAAAACCCTGTTAATCCAGATTTAGCATTATGGTTAGGTGGTATAGAGCGTTTATATACTGCTGGAATTAAAAACTTAGGAGCCATCCACAGAGGATTTTCTACTTACGAGAAATCTAAATATAGAAATATACCAGAGTGGCAACTAGCAATCGAGTTTCAAAATAGATTTCCAGATTTACCTTTAATTAATGACCCATCACACATTACAGGAAAACGAGATATGGTTTTTGATGTGTCACAAACTGCATTAGATTTAAACTTTGATGGATTAATGATTGAGACGCATACAGATCCTGACAATGCGTGGAGTGATGCTGCACAACAAGTAACTCCTACAGCTTTAATACAAATGATGAAGGATTTAAAGATTAGAAAAGAAACAGATCCTGAAGCAGAGTACAATAACGAGTTGGCTAATTTAAGAGCGCAAATAGATGTGGTAGATAATCAAGTTATCGAATTGTTAGGAAAACGTATGAAAGTTGCAGACGGAATTGGTGCATTAAAAAAGCAAAAAAACGTAGCAGTTTTACAAAGCAAACGTTGGAATGAGATTTTAGGAAAAATGGTCTTAGAAGGTGAGCAAAAAGGATTAAGCGAAGAGTTTATTTTAAAACTTTTTAAAGCTATTCACCAAGAATCGATTAATCATCAAGAAAAAATATTAAAAAGCTAATATAAAAAAAGCCACTTTTTTAAAGTGGCTTTTTTTTGAGTTTAGTTATCGTTTAAATGTATATCTAGTAATGTATATACCCTTTCCGTCACCTTTTCCACCTTCACTTTCTACTCCTGTATTGATAAAAGCCAATTCCCAACCTTCAGCAATCATAGTATTTATTTTAGAAGTCATAATAGCATCATTAGTTGCAATGTTTTGAAATCTAATTCCACCTAGGTTATAAAAATTTAAAAGTTTAGTTTCTTCGTAATTTTTAATTCTAAGCTCATCTCTTTTAGATTTATTTTTTTCGTCTTTATCTTTATCATCAGATCTTAAGGTTGTAAATTCTTTGTAGTCTTTATCTTCTGTAGCAGATATCATTCTAGAACGTCCCAATCCATTAGGTACAATAGATTCTACAACAGTAACCACCTTGTACTCAACAGGAGCACTTTCTGCAGGTTTGTTAATAAATGAGAAAGAAATAAAGCCAGCTATGGCTAAAGCAAAAATTAAATAGTTTTTTTTCATTATAAAAATTTTAAATTAAGTTACTAAGTTAACAATTTACTTTGTTTAAAAAATCGTTATTTTGTAGCTTATTTAAATTAATGACAGGACGCGTTTATAAATCTACAGGAAGCTGGTACACCGTAAAGACCGAATTAGGTCAAACTTACGAGTGCAGAATAAAAGGAAAATTTAGACTAAAAGATATTAAAAGCACCAATCCAATTGCTGTTGGAGATTTTGTTGAGTTTGAATTGGATACCAAATCAGATCAAGAAACTGGTGTTATTAATAAAATTCATGACAGACAAAATTACATTGTCCGTAAGTCTGTTAATCTGTCTAAACAAACTCATATTATTGCCTCTAATATAGACCAAGTGTTTTTGTTAGTGACCATAGATAATCCTCCTACATTTACCAGTTTTATAGATCGGTTTTTGGTTACAGCAGAAGCCTATGATATTAAAGCAATTTTGTTGTTTAATAAAATAGATACCTACGATAACGACACCTTAGACGAGGTTAGGTATTTGGCTCATGTGTATCGTCAAATAGGTTATGAATGTATTGGTATCTCTGCAATAACAGGGAAAAATATTGATAAAGTTAAATCGTTAATGGAAGGTAAAGTAAGTATGTTTACTGGACATTCTGGTGTCGGAAAATCTACATTGGTAAATGCTATAGAGCCAAGCTTAGATTTAAAAACCAAAGAAATATCTATGCAACACATGCAAGGTCAACATACCACAACATTTGCAGAGATGTTTGATTTAAGTTTTGACGCTAAAATTATTGACACTCCTGGAATAAAAGGATTTGGAGTGGTCGATATGGAAAAAGAAGAAATAAGCGATTATTTTCCAGAATTTTTTAAGCTAAAACAAGACTGTAAATTTAATAATTGCTTGCATATAGAAGAGCCTAAATGTGCAGTTAAAGAAGCATTGGAAAATGATGAAATAGCAGCATCAAGATACAGAAGCTATGTGCAAATTATTGAAGGAGACGAAGAGCATTACAGAACAGATAATTGGAATCAAGAATAAATGAAAGCAGTTATTCAAAGGGTCTCAAAAGCTAGTGTTACTATTGACCAAAAGGTAGTTGCTAACATCAAAAACGGATTGTTAGTATTATTAGGGATTGTAGACCAGGACACCACAGAAGACATTAATTGGCTAGTCAATAAAATAGCTAATTGTCGAATTTTTAATGACGACAATCAGGTCATGAATCAATCACTTATTGATATAAATGGAGACGTTATTGTGGTTAGTCAATTTACGTTACATGCAAGCACAAAAAAAGGAAACAGACCTAGTTACATAAAAGCTGCCAAACCCAATGTGGCAATCCCACTATACCATCAATTTGTATCCCAGTTTGAAACCGTTACAGGTAAATCCATACAAACAGGAGAGTTTGGTGCAGATATGAAAGTGGAATTATTAAATGATGGACCTGTAACCATTATAATAGATTCTAAAAATAAAGAGTAATTAACAATAATTAAAAAAACACTTTTTACTTTTCCAACAATTTTTTTATATTAGATTTTAATTAAATTTAATGTCAATAAAAACACACTTAAAAAGTATAATTCTTATACTTTTTCTATCGCCAAACCTACTTGCTCAGGACAATTTTCAATCCATCTTAATTGATTCAGATTTAAAAGAAAATGCTAATGCTGTTATAAGATCTAGCACAATAGATATTGTAATAGAAGCTAAAGATCAATTAATTTTTAAAGAAAAACGAGTCGTTACCGTTTACAATGAATCAGGTCAAAGACACATAGGAGCTGTAGTATATTATGATGATTCAAAATCCATTAAAACACTTGAAGCAGAAATTTACAATGCTTTTGGAAAAGAAATCAAAACCTATAAAAAAAGAGATTTCTTAGACGTTAGTGTTGCAGATGGAGTTTCTATTTTTAATGATAACAGAGCAAAATATCTAGACCACACTCCAAATTCTTACCCTTACACAGTGGTTTTTAATTTAGAAACTATTTCTACAAATACAGCATTTATACCACAGTGGTTTCCTATTGATAATTACTATGTTAGTGTAGAGCATGCCTCATACCGCATTCAAAATCAAACAGATATAGAATTAGTTTATAAGGCTAATAACTTAGAGGAATACAATATTGAAGACCCTACAGATTTTCAATTTGAAGCTCATAATTTAAAAGCTATAAAAAGAGAAGCTTATAGTCCGTCTTTCACAAATTTTGCACCATCAGTAAAATTTGCACTCAAACAATTTAATATGCTTGGCGTAGAGGGTGAAAACACCAATTGGAATTCGTTAGGTAAATGGATGAGTGATAAACTAATTGATGGTACCCAATCACTTCCAGAAACCGTGAAAACAGAAATTAAAGCTTTAACTAGTGACGCTAAAACAGACTTAGAAAAGGCAAAAATTGTTTATAACTACATGCAAAACAAAACTCGTTATATCAGCGTGCAAGTTGGGATTGGTGGTTGGAAACCAATGTTTGCAAGTGATGTAGACAGGTTAGGATATGGAGATTGTAAAGGGTTGTCCAATTACACCAAAGCGTTATTGGATGAGGTTGGTGTAAAATCGTATTACACTATTGTATTTGGTGGATATGATATAAATGATATCGATCCAACCTTCTCTTCATTACAAGGTAATCATGCTATTTTGACTATTCCAGATAATGAAAATTATATCACACTAGAATGCACTAATCAGACCACACCTTTTGGTTACAATGCCAATTTTACTGATGATAGAGATGTGCTAATTGTAACACCAACTGGTGGTGAAATTATACATACAAAAGTATACACCAAAGAAGAAAACACCCAAAACAGTGAAGCCACAATACATTTAAACGCTTCAGGAGGATTTACCGCACAATTAAACATTAAATCTAAAGGAACGCAATATGGCAAGTACAGTAGATTTGAAACTCAAACAGAAAAAGAAAACAAGCTATACTACAAAGATTATTTTTCAGATATAAATAGTCTTAAAATAGATAATATGAGCTTTGTTAATGACAAAGAAGCAATAGTATTTGAAGAACAATTAGAGCTTAAGTCAGACGGATATGCGACTAAAGCAGGTAAAAGATTATTATTTCAGCCTAATGTGTTTAACAAATTTACTAAAGCACCACCAAGATATCCAAACAGAAAACTACCTTTTGAAATTGATAGAGGATTTATAGACATTGACCAATATAAAATCATACTGCCTGACAATGTTAAAGTAGAAGCGTTGCAGGACGATGTTGTTATTAAAAACAAATTTGGAGAATACCACTTTACAATAAAAAAAGTAGACGACAACACCTTAGAGTTTTACCGAAAAATAATAATCAATAAAGGACAGTTTTCAAAAGAAGACTATAAAGATTTTAGAAAATTTAGACTTGATGTGGTCAAGCATGACAAGTCTAAAATTGTATTACAAATAACCAATTAATTTTTATGAAAAAATCACTATTACTATTAACGTTTGCACTAATTACTATTGTTTCAAATGCACAAGATTTTAAGTTTGGAAAAGTCAGTAAAAAAGAATTAGAAGAAAAAGTACATCCAGAAAACCCAGAGGTTAACGCAGTTGTTTTATTTAAAAAACAACGTACAACCTTTCCTTTTTCCAATAGTGAAGGATTTACACAAGAAACTAAGGTGCACGAACGTATAAAAATTTACAATAAAGAGGGTTACAACTGGGCTACAAAAAAAGTAGGATTATACGATGAAAATAATTCTAATAGTGAAAAAATTATGGGTCTTAAAGGTTATACATACAAACTAGTAAATGGTAAAATAGAAAAGACTAAACTTAAAAGTGAAAGTGTTTTTAATGAAAAAACTAATAAATATTGGAGCACATCAACGTTTACAATGCCTTCATTAGATGAAGGGTGTATAGTAGAATTTGAATATACCATTAAATCACCTTCATTAGGTATTGACGATGTTATTTTACAATATGATATACCAATAAATGTTTTAGAAGTAGAGATTGTAACACCAGAGTATTTTAATTACAACAAAGTAGTTAATCCTAGATCCTCATTTATACCTAATATTACTGAGTCAAAAAAAAATAGAATTGAACAGGTTAGTTCAAGAGAGAGAAATTCAAACAGAGGTGGTGGATTAGGAATAGGTGGTTCATATAATACTAGTTCGGTTAATACCTCTAAATTCGATTTTACAGAAAACGTAGTAACAATTTTAGAAAATAATATTCCAGCATTGGTAGAAGAACCCTTTACAGGTAACATAGATAACTACAGAGCAACTATAGCTTTTGAATATGCTTTTTACAAAGGACCAAATATGGAGGTTAAAAACTATTCAACTACTTGGGATAAAGTAACTGAGACCATATATGAAAGTGACGATTTTGGTGGACAACTAAACAAGAAAAATTATTTTGAAGAGGATGTTGATGCTTTAGTAACTAATGCTAGTAGTAGTGCAGAAAAAACACAACTCATTTTAGACCATGTTAAAAGCAAAGTTAAATGGAATGATTATCTAGGTTTTACAACAGAAAATGGTGTTAAAAAGGCGTACAATGAAGGCGTAGGTAATGTTGGTGATATAAATTTAATGCTAACAGCTATGCTAAGACATGCAAATATTAATGCTAATCCAGTTTTAGTTAGTACTAGAGATAATGGTGTTCCGTTTTTTCCAACACGATCAGGATTTAATTATGTAATCTGTGCAGTAGAACAAGAAGGTAAATTAGTGTTATTAGATGCAACACAACAATATTCTAAACCTAACATTTTACCATTAACAGCAATTAATTGGCAAGGACGTTTAATACGTGAAGATGGTAGCTCAACTTGGGTCAACCTTAATCCTAATATAGTGTCAAAAGAGATTGTATTTGCCAATGTAAAATTAAATGATGACCTATCTGCAGAAGGTAAAACCAGAAGGGTATTAACTAATTATCAAGCTTACAGATACAGAAATAGTAATGCCAACAAATCCAATGATAATTTAGTTCTTAATATAGAGAAAGACAATCCTGGACTTACCGTAAACAACTTAGAAGTAAAAAATGCTAAACTAGTAACTAAGCCAATATCGCAATCTTATGATTATGTTTTTGAGACTTCAGCCGAAAAAATAGGTGATAATATTTATATTTCTCCACTAGTGTTTTTAGGTCAAGAAGAAAATCCGTTTACACAAGAATCCAGAAATTACCCCATAGATTTTATTTGCCCAATTGCAGATAAACACACTGTTGTTGTTGCTATTCCAGAGGGTTATCAAGTAGAAACTATCCCAGAAAATACAGCATTAGATTTTAATAACGGTTCTGCCAGTTTTTCATATTTAATTAAACAAACAGGAAATAATATTCAATTAATAGTAAATTTAAACATTAATAACACTATAATTATGCCAGCAGATTATCAAAACTTTAAAAAGTTTTATCAAATGATGGTCGAAAAAAACACGGAAAAAATAGTGCTTAAAAAAGTTTAAATTATGGACATTAAAAATGCACAACTAGACGTTGACAATTGGATAAAAAACCATGGTGTTCGTTATTTTAACGAGCTAACAAATATGGCACAACTTACAGAAGAAGTTGGTGAAGTTGCTCGTATTATTGCAAGACGTTATGGCGAGCAAAGCGAGAAAGAATCAGATAAAAATAAAGATTTAGGCGAAGAGCTGGCAGATGTTATATTTGTAGTGTTATGTTTAGCTAATCAAACAGGAATTGATTTACAAGAAGCGTTTGATAAAAAGTTAGATATAAAAACTAAACGCGATCACGACAGACACCAAAACAATCAAAAACTTAAATAACCCTTTATGTCACGTTGAGCGCAGTCGAAACGTCTTTTAAATGAAACTACACCTCCAAAAATCAATTATAAATAAACAATCGGCTATCCAAATAACTGGATCTAAAAGCGAGTCTAACAGATTGTTATTATTACAAGCCTTATTTCCAGAAATTAGCATTAAAAATTTGTCTAATAGCGACGATTCTGTGCTAATGACTAAAGCATTAGCATCTAAAAGTAATGTTATAGACATCCACCACGCAGGAACTGCAATGCGGTTTTTAACTGCGTTTTTTTCAACTCAAGAAGGAAGATCCATTGAGTTAACAGGATCGCAACGTATGAAAGAGCGCCCAATAGCTATTTTAGTTGACGCTTTAAACCAATTAGGTGCAGATATTACCTATAAAGAAAACAAAGGGTTTCCACCATTACTAATTAATGGAAAAACACTAACTAAACATAAAGTCACCCTAAAAGCTAATGTGAGTAGCCAATATATTTCGGCATTACTATTAATAGCCTCAAAACTTAAAAATGGTCTAGAATTGACATTGGAAGGTAAAATAACTTCTGTACCTTATATAAAAATGACGCTTAGCTTATTGGAAGACATTGGTGTCAAAACAACATTTAAAGATAATCTTATAACCGTTTTTCCAAACAACCAACCATTAAAAGCAAGCAACCAGCAATTAACAGTAGAGTCTGATTGGTCATCTGCATCATACTTTTACAGTATAATTGCATTGTCAGAAGTTGGAACACAAATAAAATTATCCTCTTACAAAAACAATAGCCTACAAGGTGATTCTGTTTTAGCAGATTTATACAAAGCATTTGATGTGTCTACAACTTTTGAAAAGGATACAATTCTACTTCAAAAAAATAACAATACATCCCCAAATACTGTAATCAATTTTGATTTAGCAAATGCACCAGATATAGCACAAACTATAGCTGTAACTTCGTTTGCTTTAGGTTTAAAGTGTCATTTAACAGGCTTACATACTTTAAAAATTAAAGAAACAGACCGTTTAGTCGCACTTAAAACCGAAATTGAAAAATTAGGAGGAACAGTCACAATAACAGATAATAGTCTAACACTTGAAGCCTCAGATAATATCAACCAAAATGTGACTATTAAAACTTACAATGACCACAGAATGGCTATGGCGTTTGCACCATTAGCATTAAAAGTGCCCATTACTATTCAAGATTATAAAGTGGTATCTAAATCGTACCCAACGTTTTGGGACGATTTGGACCAATTAGGGTTTAAATTCAGTATTTAAAAATAATAATTGCTCATTTACTTGACAACGCCTATCTCCAGATTGTATATTTGCAACTTTGTTAATAAAACAAGTATTTATACAAATGAAACATTCTTAATAAGGATGTTACACGTGACAATTAAAACATATAATAAACACACATGAAATTATCACACTTTAATTTTGATTTACCAGAAGAGCTTTTAGCAGAATATCCAGCAGAAAACAGAGACGAGTCTCGTTTAATGGTATTAAACCGCAAAGAGCAAACCATAGAACACAAAATGTTTAAGGACATCATCGATTATTTTGATGAGAAAGATGTGATGATACTTAATAATACTAAAGTATTCCCAGCACGTTTATTTGGAAACAAAGAAAAAACAGGAGCAAGAATAGAAGTGTTTTTATTAAGAGAATTAAATCAAGAACAACGTCTTTGGGATGTGTTAGTAGATCCAGCGCGTAAAATACGTATTGGTAACAAACTATATTTTGGAGAAGACGAAACTCTAGTAGCAGAAGTTATAGACAACACAACTTCCAGAGGACGTACCTTACGTTTTCTTTATGATGGGTCTTACCAAGAATTTAGAATTAAATTACAAGAGTTAGGAGAAACACCTTTACCAAAATACATTAAAAGAGAGGTAGAGCCAGAAGATGAAGAGCGTTACCAAACTATATATGCTAAAAACGAAGGTGCAGTAGCAGCACCAACCGCAGGATTACACTTTTCTAAACACCTTTTAAAGCGTTTAGAAATTAAAGGTGTAGATTTTGCTGAAGTAACACTTCACGTAGGATTAGGAACTTTTAACCCAGTAGAAGTAGAAGATTTATCAAAGCATAAAATGGATAGCGAAGAGCTTAAAATTGAAGCTAAAGCTGTAGAAACTATAAACAACGCGCAAAAAGAAAAGCGTCGTATTTGCGCAGTAGGTACTACAGCAATGCGTGCTATAGAAAGCTCTGTATCATCAAGCGGAACATTAAACGAAATAGAAGGTTGGACCAATAAATTTATTTTCCCTCCTTATGACTTTAGTATTGCCAATGCAATGATTACTAACTTTCATACACCAAAATCAACGTTATTAATGATGGTTTCAGCATTTGCAGGACACGATTTTATTAAAAAAGCATACGAAGAAGCAGTAAAAGAAAAGTACAAATTTTACAGCTATGGTGATGCCATGTTAATTATCTAATACCATTAATACATATTTTTAAGCCTCTTTTATAGAGGCTTTTTTTATGGCATTACCCAAGGGTCGCGCTTTCGGTAGTCGCTTTTTTGTGTTGCATATACGCAACAACACAAAAAGAGCTTCGACAAATACCTCAATCGCTAATGTGTCACACTGAGCTTGTCGAAGTGCACTAACCGAAGGTTCTGGCTAAAATTATAGCTTTAGTTTAATCATTTTATTAGTAATAGTTTCCCTTCTTTGGAAGGATTAAGGGAGGATTTTTCACTATTTTTGCACCAAATGGACATTAAGAAAAAAGACATACGAGCATTAACCAAAGAACAACTTAGAGACTTTTTTGAAAAAGAAGGTGATAAAGCCTTTAGAGGTAATCAAGTCTATGAGTGGTTATGGAATAAAGGTGCACATACTTTTGATGATATGACTAATATCTCTAAAGAGACACGTCAAATGCTAGAGGACAATTTTGTGATAAACCACATTAAAGTAGATGTCATGCAACGTAGTAGTGATGGTACTGTAAAAAATGCGGTACGATTACATGACGATTTAATTGTCGAGTCCGTTTTAATTCCAACAAAAACCAGAACAACAGCTTGTGTGTCTAGTCAAGTAGGTTGTAGTCTAGATTGTAAATTTTGCGCAACAGCACGATTAAAACGTATGCGTAATTTAAATCCAGATGAGATTTACGATCAAGTTGTCGCAATAGATAGAGAAAGTAGACTATATTTTGATAGACCATTAAGTAATATTGTGTTTATGGGTATGGGAGAACCACTTATGAATTACAATAACGTACTAAAAGCTATAGACAAAATTACCTCACCAGAAGGGTTAGGTATGTCACCTAAACGTATTGTGGTCTCTACTTCAGGCGTTCCAAAGATGATTAAAAAAATGGCAGATGATAACGTAAAGTTTAAATTAGCAGTATCGTTGCATTCTGCAATAGATGAGGTTAGAACGTCCATCATGCCTTTTAATGCAACATTTCCTTTAGCATCATTACGTGAAGCATTAGTCTACTGGTACGAAAAAACTAAAAATAGAATAACGTACGAGTATGTTGTCTGGGAAGGTATAAATGACAAACGTAAAGATGTTGATGCCTTAGTGCAATTTTGCAAATTTGCACCTAGTAAGGTCAATCTTATTGAATATAACCCTATTGACGATGGACAGTTTCAACAAGCTAAATCTGAAGCAATCGACATGTATCAACAAGTGCTGGAAGCTAACAATATTACTGTAACCGTTCGACGTAGTAGAGGAAAAGATATTGATGCAGCTTGCGGACAGTTAGCCAATAAAGGATAAGTAGAAATATGTGCTAAATAAAAAAGCGACCTTTTGGTCGCTTTTTTAAATTTATATAAATAATGTGTTTAATAATCTAATGCTTAACAAACTTTATAGTTTTAGATTGCCCATTAACATAAACTTTAGCTAGATAGATTCCATCACTAAAATTAGAAACGTCAATATTAGCAGTTTGACTATTTAAAGTTTTATTTAAAACATCTTGTCCTAAAGCAGAATATATTTCAATACTTGTCAAAGGTTTTGAAGAAGATTCAAGATTTAAAGTGTTTAAATCTGAATTATAAAAATGAGAAATAGAGTTAGCATTAAATTCATCAGTACTTAAAGTCATACTTGACACACTTAAAGCATCTGCAAAAACTATATTTGCTGCAGTAGCAGTAGCTAAAAAAGATGATTTATCTCTAATGCCAAAATAATAATCTCCAGTGGTACTAGGTGTAAAAGTTCCACTTCTTAACTGGTAAGTTGTATTGTCCATATCATCAAATGTAGCAATTACAGTAGTACCAGTACCATCATTAGTAGGCGCTGCCAATAATTCTATATCTTTATTAGGTCTTGTAGGACTAGAAGCTGCAAAATTTCTTTGCTGAAAGCTAAAGGTATATTGGTTTGAAGTGTTTAGTGTAAACGGTCCAATAAACACTATTGCATCAGCATCACTATTGGTGAAAGTATTATTAGAAAATATAGATGCAGTACCATCAAACGCATAATCGTTTGTTGTATCACCATCTGTTGTATCATCAATTATAAAACTCCAAGATCCAGAACCTGCAAAAGACAATCCTAGATTCAATAATAGAGCTTGGTCTGCATCTGGTTCTAAATTTTCAGAAAAAGGAAAGGTGTTTACTGTATCTGGTGAGGTGCCAATAAAATGCTCTTCCCAAGTAGAAAAAGAACCACCACAATCTTGTCTTATAAAAACGTTATATGATTTTCCTGGACTTAAACTTGTAAATTGATAATTATTCACTCCAGTAAGGGTTAAAGAGGTCCCTCCAGAACCTTGAGTATAAGGATATAACCCGTATTCAATTTCAAAATTTCCAGTGTTATCCCATGCTGTATCACAAGTTGTAGTAGTAAAATCTGTAATACTAAAATTAATAGCACTAGAGCAAGATTCAAATGCAATAGTAAAATCAAAACCTAAATTAGACCACCTATCATCAAATACTATATAATACGTAGTGCCACCAGTTGCCGAGAAAGTTACTTCAGATAAATAGTTAGCACCACTTATATCATCATTTTCTGCAACACACGTTAATGCAGAACATGTACCATCGTATATAATAACTCTTGTGTCATTACTATTTGTGATACCATCATTTGCAGGAAGATTGGTTGATAATGTTACAGCACCATCTGATGCAGGAGTAAAAACAAACCACTCTCCAGCTGTTTGTCCTGTGCCATTTGGAGAACCACAAATGTCTGTAGGAGCTGCACCATCGATAGTAGTGACAGTGTTGGTTCCAATAATTGCTGTAACAGCAGTTGCACAAGTATTTTGTGCTTGAGCATTAAATATAAATGCAAAAATTGTTAAAAGTAAAAAAGTAATTTTTTTCATAAAGTGAGGGTTTTTTAAAATTAATAGCATATTAATGTACTAACTTTTTGTTAACTACTGGTTTTTAGATAGATAAAAGTCTATTTTTTTCGGTTAAACGTCTTTTGTAATTCGTATTTTTACATTTCCTAAAAAATTAATCAATTAATTTGAAAATAACAGAACAAATAAAACAACCTATTGCTTACGAAATGGAACTTTTTGAGCAAAAATTTAGGTTGTCCATGTCTTCTAAAGTTGCTCTTTTAAATAGAATTACCTATTACATTGTTAACCGTAAAGGAAAACAAATGCGACCTATGTTTGTGTTTTTGGTGGCTAAAATGGTATCTAATGGAGAGGTTAGCGAGCGTACCTATCGTGGTGCTTCTGTTATAGAATTAATACATACTGCAACCCTTGTTCATGACGATGTGGTGGACGATAGTAATAAACGTCGAGGGTTTTTCTCTATTAATGCCTTATGGAAAAACAAAATAGCAGTTTTAATTGGCGATTTTTTACTATCTAAAGGTCTGTTATTATCAATTGATAATAACGATTTTGATCTACTAAAAATCATTTCAATAGCTGTAAGAGAAATGAGCGAAGGCGAATTACTTCAAATAGAAAAAGCTAGAAAATTAGATATAACAGAAGACGTATATTATGATATCATTCGCCAAAAAACAGCTACACTAATTGCAGCTTGTTGTAGCTTAGGTGCTGCTTCTGTCAAACCCAACTCGGTTGAGGTAGAAAGCATGCGTAAGTTTGGAGAACTCATAGGAATGGCATTTCAAATTAAAGACGATTTATTTGATTACGGTACCCAACGTATTGGAAAACCAACTGGTATAGATATTAAAGAGCAAAAAATGACTTTGCCTTTAATACATGTGCTTAATAATTGCTCTAAAAAAGATAAAAACTGGATTATCAATTCCATTAAAAATCACAACAAGGACAAAAAAAGAGTAAATCAAGTTATTGAATTTGTCAAGCAACATGGTGGTCTTGATTATGCGGTTTCAAAAATGAAAAGCTTTCAAAAAGAGGCATTACAACTACTTCAACATTATCCAGAGTCTGATTATAAAAAGTCCCTAGAGTTAATGGTAAACTATGTTATTGAAAGAAAAAAATAATTTTTTTCACCCTTAGGCAACCCTTTGCACAACTTTTGCGTCTTTATAAATAGAACACTAAACTAAACAGCATTATTGTGAAAGTTATTACCTTATTTAATAACGAAACAAAGCTTATAAAAAAAGCTATTCAAAACAATCGACAAGCACAACATGTCTTGTTTGAGTTGCATGCGCCAAAAATGCTTAGTGTTTGTCGTTATTATATAAAAGACATACATCACGCAGAGGAAGTGATGTTAAATGGGTTTTTTAAGGTGTTTACCAATTTAAAAAGCTACAGGCACGAAGGAAGCTTTGAAGGTTGGATTAGACGTATCATGGTTAGAGAAGCTATTTCTTTTTTAAGACAGAAAAAAACTATACAATTTGTTTATGAAGAGTATGAACACGTCGACATCCAAAACGAAACCGCTCAACAATATGATGTTGCTCAATTACAACAACTCATAGATAATTTACCAGAAGGTTACAAAATGGTTTTTGTTATGTATGCAATTGAAGGATATAAGCATGCAGAAATTGCAACACTTTTAAATATTAGTGAAGGCACATCAAAATCACAACTATTTAAAGCTAGAAAACTTTTGCAAAACAACATTAATACAATTAATACCAAAGAATATGGCACCAAATAAATTTGAAAAGCAATTAAAAGACACCTTAGAGGGTCGTACAATTGCGCCTAGCCAAAAGGCTTGGAGCCAATTAGACACTGCATTGAAAGCACAAGAAACTAAAAGTAAATACTCATTTTGGTGGTTAGGGATTGCAGCTACTTTTTTAGGCGTGTGTTTAGCTGTTTATATTTCAAAAAATAATAGTCAAACTCAATCAATAGTAAACGAAGTTAATCAAGAAATATCAACACCTAATACCACAAATGCCATTAAAAATAATCCAATTGTAGTAAAACAAGTTGATGTTAAAAAAGAAGATGTAAAAACAGTTAACAAAAAAACACGAATAGCTAACATTAAAAAAGTTTATAAAACAAATCAAAAAATTAACTCTTCTAATAACGAGACTCCAAACATTCAAAATAAAGAGGTTATCGTTCCTTTTAAAGAAGAAGTAGTTAACACTGTTGTTACAAGTCAAAACAGAACCACTAAAGAAGCTACTTTACTGTTAGAAGAAGCTTACACAGAGGTTAAAGCTAATAATAACCAATATCAAGTAGAAAAAATAGACGCCAATGCGCTACTGGAAGAAGTAGAGATAACTTCTGAAAAATCTCTAAAAAATAGATTGTTTCATGCTGTAAAATCAGGCTTTGAAACTTTAAAATCTACAGTAGCAGAGCGTAATTATTAATAATCATTAAAAAACAAACAGTTATGCAAACCATTACAAAACACTTAGCGTATTTATTCTTTTTAGTTGTAGTTAGCCAAGTTAGTGCTCAAGAAAACAACATAAACAAAGAGTTAGAAGCCATTAAAGAACAAATTAAAACAGACGAGCGCGATGCTTTAAAATTAGAAATTGAAGCCATAAACGACAGGCTAGAACAAGATCAAATCACCTTTGAAGAAGCAGAACAATTAAAACAAGACGCTGCAGAAAAACGTGCTTTAAATATTGAAAACCGTATTGCAATAGCAGCCAACAGATTAGAATTTAACAAACGTAATAACGAAGAGTTTGGTGACGATTCTAAAACAGTGGTATCCATTAAAATTGGAGAAGGAGATAGAGAAATATTAGGTGTAAAAGCAAGTCGAAATCCTCCAAAATATGACATTAGAACTTCTAACCAATTGGTCTTTGCAATGGGTTTTAATAACGCTATTATTGATGGTGTTAGCTTAGACGACTCACCTTACAAATTAGGTGGATCTGGTTTTGTAGAGTTGGGTTGGTTATGGAATACTAGAGTGTTTGAAAATTCTAACGCACTACGTTTTAAATATGGGTTTTCGTTTCAATGGAATAAATTAGATATTAAAGACAATCAATTCTTTCAACAAATTGATAATGTTACTACGTTAGAGACATTTCCTTCAGATTTAAAAAAAGCAAAATTTAGAACTACAAATTTAGTCGTACCTGTGCATTTTGAGTTTGGTCCATGGAATAAAAAAGAGTACAAAGATGGTCGCGTGCGATATTTTAATCATGATAAATTTAAAATAGGACTAGGTGGTTATGCAGGAGTTGCATTAAGATCTCAACAAAAGCTGGTTTATGAAGAAGATGGAGAACGCGTTAAGCAAAAAATAAAACGTGGATACAACACCAATACGTTTGTGTATGGCTTAAGCGCCTATGTTGGAGTAGGAGATTTAAGCTTGTATGCTAAATACGATTTGTCACCAATATTTAAAAATCAAGCTGTAGAGCAAAACAATATATCCTTAGGGATTAGAGTAGATTTAGATTAAACCAGCATTTAGTTTTCTTTAAAGCGTTTTTATTTACTTGTAAATAAAGACGCTTTTTTTATTACAAAGTACTGAATGTTAGTTGTTTGAAATAAATATTTAAAAACATTAAATTTTTTTAAAAAAAAGTTTGGAATTCAAAAAAAAGTAGTTCATTTGTATTGTATTTAGCTGAACACTTTGAACTCTGTTTCTATGTTCGGGCTTTTGAAAATTAGGAAGTCATATTCAAAAGCAGCTTACAGATTAAGCAACCGAATTTTAAAGCTAACTTCCGCTTTCACTACGATATATGCTAGTCAGCATCAGTATGGCTTTATGCCTACTTATGACCTTAGAATTCAAATTTGATAGAACAATTATTTTCAGATTCAACATAACTACAAATTATGTTTTATATTTAAGTAATAATTATTCTAACAACATTTAATGAACACAAAATACATAGACTTAATCAGTCAAACGTTTGATTTTCCTCAACCAGAATTTAAACTTGAGGACAAAACGCTAGAATTTCATGACATAGATTTAATGGAGTTGGTGGAAGAGTATGGTGCACCTTTAAAATTCACTTACCTACCACAAATATCAAATAACATACAACGTGCTAAAACATGGTTTAATGATGCCATAAAAAAGCATGATTATAACGGAAAATATAATTACTGTTATTGTACAAAAAGCTCTCATTTTAAACATGTTCTAAACGAAGCTTTAAAAAATGATATTCATATAGAAACCTCTTCTGCATTTGATATAGACATTGTTGAAAACCTAAAAAAAGAAGGGAAGATTACCAATGATACGTATGTAATAAGTAACGGTTTTAAACGCGAACAATACATAACAAACATTGCTAGGCTTATTAATAATGGACAAAAAAACTGTATTCCTATTATTGATAATTATGAAGAAATAAATTTACTGTCAGAAGAAATTAAAGGTAAATTTAAAGTTGGTATACGTATCGCTTCAGAAGAAGAACCAAAATTTGAGTTTTACACCTCTAGATTAGGTATTGGTTATAAAAATATTGTCCCTTTTTATAAAAATCAAATTAAGGACAATCCAAAAGTAGAGCTAAAGATGCTTCACTTTTTTATCAATACTGGAATTAGAGATAATGCTTACTATTGGAACGAGTTATTAAAATGTTTAAAAGTATACATCAGCTTAAAAAAGATTTGTCCAAGCTTAGATAGTTTAAATATTGGTGGTGGATTTCCTATTAAAAACTCGTTAGCTTTTGAGTTTGATTATGAATATATGATAGACGAAATCATTAATCAAATTAAACAGACCTGTGACGAAGAAGAAGTAGACGTCCCAAACATTTTTACAGAATTTGGTAGTTTTACAGTAGGCGAAAGTGGAGGAGCAATTTACGAGGTGTTATACCAAAAACAACAAAACGATCGCGAAAAATGGAACATGATAAACTCGTCGTTTATTACCACATTACCAGATACTTGGGCAATTAACAAACGTTTTATTATGTTACCCATAAATAGATGGTTTGATAGTTACGAGCGTGTGTTACTTGGCGGTTTGACTTGCGATAGTGACGATTATTATAATAGCGAGCAACACATGAATGCTATTTATTTACCAAAATACAACAAAGAAAAACCATTGTATATAGGCTTTTTTAACACAGGAGCTTATCAAGAAACTATAGGTGGATTTGGAGGATTGCAACATTGCTTAATACCTAGTCCAAAACACATATTAATAGACAAAGACAAAGATGGCAACATCACTAAAACAGTATTTAAAGAACAACAAAAAAGTGAAGACTTACTTAAAATTTTAGGTTATGCAAACTAAAACATATGCTGGAATTCCAGAAGAATTAGCAAAATTAGAACAAGCAAAAGTAGTTTTAATTCCTGTACCATATGATGGTACTAGTACATGGCAAAAAGGTGCAGATAAAGGACCAGAAGCCTTTTTGGACGCGTCTGCAAACATGGAGTTATATGATATCGAAACAGATACCGAAGTGTATAAACAAGGTGTGTTTTTAGCAGATGCTGTAACAGAAAATACTTCGCCAGAAGCAATGGTAGACGCTGTACACCAAGCCACTAAAAAGTACATCAAAAAAAATAAGTTTGTCACTATTTTTGGTGGAGAACATTCTGTATCAATTGGGACTATTCGTGCGTTTAACGAGATGTTTCCTAGCCTAACTGTATTGCAATTAGATGCGCATGCAGATTTACGTAAAACGTATGAAGGCTCTACGTGCAATCATGCGTGTGCGATGTACGAAGCTAGCCAAACCACAAATTTAATTCAAGTGGGAATTCGTTCTATGGATGTTATAGAAAAAACCGTAATGGACGAAGAGAAAACATACTTCGCTCACGAAATGGCTTTGGACGATACTTGGATGGACAGTGCTGTAGACCAAATGACAGATAACGTATTTATTACTATAGATTTAGACGCTTTTGATCCATCTATTATGCCAAGTACTGGGACACCAGAACCAGGTGGATTATTATGGTATGAAACCTTAGAGTTTTTAAAACAAGTATTTGAAGAAAAAAACGTGGTAGGTTTTGATATAGTTGAATTATGCCCAAACAAAATAGATAAGTCTTCAGACTTTTTAGCAGCAAAATTATATTATAAAATGCTAAGCTATAAGTTTATGAATGAAGAAGCAGAAGACGAATACGATAACACTTACGATAGCACCAAACAAAAAAACAACAGTTCTAAATTTAACGACGACGATGAGTACTAAAGGACCAATTTCACAATTTATACAACACCATTATTTGCACTTTAATGCAGCAGCTTTAGTAGATGCAGCAAAAGGGTACGAAGACCAATTAAACAAAGGTGCCAAAATGTTAGTGTCCTTAGCAGGTGCTATGAGTACTGCAGAATTAGGGAAAAGTTTTGCAGAGATGATCCGTCAGGATAAAGTCCATATTATTTCTTGTACAGGAGCAAACTTGGAGGAGGATATCATGAATTTAGTGGCACATTCACACTACAAGCGTGTACCAAACTATCGTGATTTAACACCTCAAGAAGAATGGGACTTATTAGAAAAAGGATTAAATCGTGTAACAGATACGTGTATTCCAGAAGAAGAAGCATTTAGACGTTTACAACAACACATCGAAAAAATTTGGAAAGAAGCTGAAGCAAAAGGCGAACGCTATTTACCACATGAGTATATGTACAAAATGTTGTTATCAGGTGTGCTAGAACAGTATTATGAAATAGATTTAAAAGACTCATGGATGTATGCTGCAGCAGAAAAAAACTTACCAATTGTTTGTCCTGGATGGGAAGACAGTACTATGGGTAATATTTTTGCAAGCTACGTGTTAAAAGGCGAGCTTAAAGCAAGCACTATGAAATCTGGTATAGAATACATGACCTTTTTAGCAGATTGGTACACAGAAAACTCGGCTAATGGTATCGGATTTTTTCAAATAGGAGGTGGTATTGCTGGAGATTTTCCAATTTGTGTAGTACCTATGTTGTACCAAGATATGGAACGTACAGATACTCCGTTTTGGAGTTATTTCTGTCAAATTAGCGACTCAACAACTAGTTACGGATCGTATTCTGGTGCAGTCCCTAACGAGAAAATTACTTGGGGAAAACTGGATATTGACACACCTAAGTTTATTGTAGAAAGTGACGCAACTATTGTTGCACCCTTAATATTTGCTTATATATTAGGCTTGTAATGGAAGAGCAGAAAATTGAAAATATCGAATTAAAATACTTAACTGTAAGTGATTATGAAGAGCTTAAATCGGCTACTTTAGAGTCTTATGGAGGTGTGCTTAATTCGTATTGGAAAAAACATCACATAGAGCGTTTGACCTCTATTTTCCCAAAAGGTCAAGTGGTTATTAAAATTGATGGCAATATCGCGGGATGCGCCTTGTCCTTAATTGTTAATTACGATAAGATTGAGGACAACCACACCTATGCAGATATTATTGAAGGTGACGATTTTAAAAATCACGACCCTAATGGTGATGTGCTGTATGGTATAGATGTGTTTATCAAACCAGAATACAGAGGGTTAAGATTAGGAAGACGTCTTTATGATTACAGAAAAGAAGTTTGCGAAGAGTTAAACTTAAAAGGTATTGTCTTTGGTGGAAGAATGCCAAATTTTCATAAATATCAAGACAAATTATCGCCTAAAGAATACATTGAAAAAGTAAAGCGTAAAGAAATCCATGACCCTGTTTTAAATTTTCAAATCTCTAACGACTTTCACCCATTAAGAGTTATAAAAGGCTATTTAGAAGGTGATACAGCGTCTAACGAGTATGCAGTGTTAATGGAATGGGATAATATTTATTATACCAAGCAAAGTAAAAAAGCAAGTACTGTAAAAACGGTAGTGCGTTTAGGTCTTATACAGTGGCAAATGCGAACGTACCATAGCCTAGAAGAGTTAATGCAACAAGTCGAGTATTTTGTAGATAGTGTAGCAGCTTATCGTTCAGATTTTGCGTTGTTTCCAGAGTTTTTTAACGCGCCTTTAATGGCTAAGTTTAACCATTTGCACGAGCCTGATGCGATTAGAGAGTTAGCAAAATACACTAAAGAAATTGTTGAAAAAATGCAGCAGTTATCCATATCGTACAACATAAATATCATAACAGGAAGCATGCCAGAAGTTATTGATAACAAGTTGTATAATGTTGGTTATTTATGTCGTAGAGATGGTAGTTTAGAACGTTATGAGAAAATTCATGTCACTCCAGATGAAGCTAAAGTTTGGGGAATGCAAAAAGGTAATAAACTACAAACTTTCCAGACAGATGCAGGTAAAATAGGCATTTTAATCTGTTATGATTCAGAATTTCCAGAACTCTCACGTTTATTGTCAGACGAAGGGATGGACATCCTATTTGTCCCATTTTTAACAGACACCCAAAATGGCTATTCTCGTGTGCGTTTGTGCGCTCAAGCAAGAGCTATAGAAAATGAATGTTATGTAGCAATTGCTGGAAGCGTTGGTAACTTGCCTAATGTAAATAACATGGATATCCAATACGCACAATCTGCAGTATTTACACCATGCGATTTTTCATTCCCAAGTAATGGAATTAAAGCAGAAGCAACCACAAATACAGAAATGATTTTAGTTGCAGACGTAGATTTAAGTTTGTTACGCGAGTTACATACGTTTGGAGCAGTTAAAAATTTAAAAGACCGAAGAAAAGATTTTTACGATGTTATTAGAGTAAATAAAAAATAAACTATTGAAAATGAAAAAACCTGACAACTTAAAACGCGTCATTGTTGATTTTAAAAAATTAACACCAGAAATTTTAAAACTTTTAGTCGATAAATATCCAGATGGTTATGATGAAGATCATATCATTGAATTTAGAAATGCTAAAAATGAATTGATTGAAGCAGTAGAAGTAACCACTGATGATACTAAATATTTAGTAAAAGTCAGCACTAAACTGGTTAAAACAATGGAAAACTATGACGAAGATGATTATGAAGATTTTGAAGATGACGATCCAGATGCTGTACAAGATCCTATAGAACCTTCAGAAGAACAAGACGACGATTTTTAACACAAAGATGACGTAATCTAAACCCGTAAAGTAAACGTATATAAAGCATACTAGACCACGTGTGGTTGTAACAATTACAACACTAAAAGCAGTTTCGGACTTGAGGTGGTAAACTTCCGGAAACACAACATTTACCTATTTACTTTTTTAAAACAATTTAAGATTATGAAATCAAAATTAATCATACTTGCAATCGCATGTTTAAGTGCAACCTTAAGTTCTTTTACCACCAACCCAACACAAACAACAGTTACAGGTGTGTATGATGGCTTAGAAGATACCAACTACGCTTTTACTATTACCACAAAAAAGGGTAAAGAAAAAATGATTTTTAACTATTTAGCAGAAGACGTATTTGAAAACTTCGATTTGGATTCTGATGAAAACGTTGGTAAAGTCTTTAAGATAACTTACGAAGCATCGGTAGAAATAATTGAAACTGATGAAGACGAAGATGAAGAGTTAGAATATCTAACCATTACAAAATTAGAACTGCTTGCAGATTAATTTAATTAATTATAGTAAAAAAGCGATTTGACATTCAAATCGCTTTTTTTATGTTATAAAATCTAGTTTAAACTTTTAAGTATTTTAATTACTTAGGTTTATTTTTTTCGGCTTATCGTTAACCCATCACGTATAGGTAAAACAACAGTTTCAATACGTTTGTCATTTTTTAAAAGTGTATTAAATTCTAATACCGCTTGTGTTGAGATATCCTTTTTATCTACTGGTTCAATAACTTTTCCGTGCCACAATACATTGTCAGACAAGATGATACCACCAGGATTTAATTTATCGATAATTAAATGAAAATAATTAACATAATTAGGCTTGTCTGCATCTATAAAAACCAAATCAAAAGTGTTATTAAGCGTAGGAATAATATCTATTGCAGACCCTAAATGCTGATGTATTTGAGATCCAAAACCAGATTGATCAAAATATTTACGCTGAAAATCGATTAATTCTTCATTAACATCAATGGTATGTATCTCGCCTTCAGATTGCAGACCTTCTGCTAAACACAATGTAGCGTAACCTGTAAAAGTCCCTAATTCTAGAATAGTTTTTGGTCTTATTAATTTAGAAATCATGCTTAACACTCGACCTTGATATGGTCCAGATAGCATAATTGGTTGTAATATTTTTTGGTAGGTTTCTCTTGTTAGTTGCTGCAATAACTCTGGCTCTTCTTGTGAGTGCGCAACAACATACTCGTCTAATTTTTCTGGTAAAAAGTACATTTAATAAAATATTATTTCTTTTAAACCTCTCGACTGCGCTCGAGGAGACCTTAAATTATCCTATAATCCGTTTTACAAGTTTGTCTTTAGCAGCTTGATCATCACCACACAACCATTGGATCACATTATCTTCCCAGATTGCATCGCGTTCAGTTTCGGTTATAATTTTTCGTTCCATTGCTAAATCAAGTATTTTTCCAGGATAAGAGGATTGTTTTTCACTTTCCATTTCTCCTAAAGGATATGGATCGTCTAATCCCATTAACACTTGTTTAGAGGTTTGATTTCTAATCAATAGCTCTAATCCACCTGTGTCATGGACTAAGGTATCAAAAAAGATATTTTTATGTCCCACAGCTTTTCTTGGGTGACTTTTACCTTCAAACAAGTCAGGTCGTCCATCAAACCCTTGAATACGTCGTCCTAAGTTAATTTGTGCTAATTGTCCACCATGGGCAAAACACGTACGCATATTTGGATATTTATCTTGGTAACCATTTAGTGTTAAAAAATGATATGCATCTGCACATTGTGCTAACATCCAAATAAGATGAAAACGCCAAGACGTGTTTTCTAATTTTATAAATTTTTCGCCATCGTAAGGATGGATTTCTACAGCTAAATTATACTTGTTAGCTAATTCAAAAATAGGTTCGTTTTCTTCATCAAAAATACAACGCCAAGTCCCAATGGTATCCATATAGTGTGTAGGTAAGCACAATAGTTGCATACCTAGTTCTTCTACACAACGCTCAATTTCCCAGCAAGCACCACGTACAAAACCAGGATGTACTACAAATCCGCAAGTAAATTTACTAGGGTTTTCGCGTTGTACTTTAGCATTAAAATCGTTTTGAAAACGTAAGGCTTGCTTCATTTCTTCTACGCGCAAACCATTACCATATAGTTGAGACAAGTTTAAAACGACTGCATGGTCAATATTGAAACGCTCCATCCATGCTAACTTTTCATTTAAAAAGAAAGAGGAATCTGTAATTGGTCTATTCCAATCTTTTTGAAGCATAAATTTTCGATCTTTATCTACCCAAAAAATACCTTTGTCCTTCATAAACTGAGGGATTTCCTCAGGATAGGGAAGGAGGTGAGAGTGACCGTTTATTCTTAATTTACGTTTTTCCATATTTACTGTCATTGCGAGCCTTTTGGCGTGGCAATCTTTTTATAAAGCGATTACTTCGTCATACGTCCTATTAATGACGACTTTAATTTTATTCTACCTGTACTTTTTTTGGTGGTTGCATGACTTCTCCACAATTTGGGCAAGTACGTTTATCGTTGTCACCATAATATTTATCAAATATTTTAGGCATATCTGTTTCTATATTATCTAGGGTGAAATCTTCTTCATATAACTTGGTTGTACAATTTTCGCAAAACCAAAGCAAAGCATCTTGTACACCTTTTTCTCTTGGATATTCAATCACTAATCCAACAGTATTTGCTCCACGTTGTGGTGAATGTGGTACTTTAGGAGGTAGCAAAAAAATGTCTCCTTCTTTTATATGAATGTCTTTTGGAGTACCATTATCAATAACTTTTAATACGATATCACCTTCTACTTGATAGAAAAACTCAGGAGTCTCATTGTAATGATAATCTTTTCTGCTATTTGGACCACCAACAACCATGACAATAAAATCACCATCTTTCCAGACCACTTTATTACCAACAGGTGGTTTTAAAAGGTGTCTGTTTTCTTCAATCCATTCTTTAAAATTTATTGGCGGAAATAATTTACTCATGGTTAAAATATTTTAAATTGTGTCATTGTATAAAGTTACAAACTTTTTGTTCTTCCGCCATCAACAGGAAGATTAATTCCGTTAATGTAGCTTGCACGTTCACTAGCTAAAAAAGTGATGGCATCTGCTAACTCTTCTGGTTTTGCAAAACGTTTTGCTGGTACAGCATTTTTCATAGCATTAGCAGCTTCTTCTTCAGAGTTTCCTGTTTTAGCAGACTTATTTTTAATAATTTCTGTTAATCGTTCTGTTCCTGTTGCTCCTGGTAATACGTTATTAACTGTAATGCCAAATTGCCCCAACTCATTAGCTAAAGTCTTACTCCAGTTAGCAACTGCACCACGAATAGTATTACTGACGCCTAGTCCATCTAAGGGTTGTTTTACAGAGGTTGAAATGACATTAATTATACGACCATAACCTTCTTGTTTCATAAACGGAACAACCGATTGAGCTAATACATGATTGCATTTTAAATGTTGTGTAAATGCACTTTCAAATTCTTCTAAGTCTGCAGAAAAGACAGGTCCTCCTTTTGGACCTCCTGTATTATTTACTAGTACATGAAACCCATGATTGTTAGCAATATATTCTGAAACCTTAGTTTTTAAGTCTGAAGGATTTGAGAAATCAGCAACTATATAGTCATGATTTCTATGTTGAGGTAATTCTGCTAAGGTTGCTTTTAACTTGTCTTCGTTTCTGGCAATAAGTGTTACTTGTACACCTTCTTCAGCTAAAGCTAAAGCAGTTGCTTTACCTATTCCTGCTGTGCTACCACAAACTAATGCGTATTTGTTGTTTAAGTTTAAGTTCATAAGATATTAGTTCTTTGTTGGGTCGAGCCTAGTCGAGACCTATTTAGTTTTCTTGATTATATTTTGAATGGGTTGTGTTTCTGCATTCAGCCAAGTTTGTAGTTACACCAGTATAAGTTAGGTTGTCTGAACATTGTAATATGTAAACAAAATATGATTTCATAATTAACCTCTCGACTGCGCTCGAGGAGACAGTTACTTTAAATATATAATATTCCTGCCTGCGCAGGAATTAGTATTTTATACAAACATTTTTAGCTTCCGTAAAAAAGCGTAATGCTTCAAATCCACCCTCGCGACCAACACCACTAGCTTTTACACCACCAAAAGGCGTACGTAAATCGCGCATCATCCAAGTGTTAACCCAAACTATTCCAGCTTGTAGTTGGTTGCTCATACGCATGGTACGTTTAAGATCGTTTGTCCATAACGTAGCAGATAATCCATACTTTACTTTGTTTGCCATTTGTAAGACTTGGTCTTCTGTTTTAAATGGCATGATGGTAACCACTGGTCCAAAAATTTCTTCTTGATTGACTCTACAGTCATCACTTTGTACTTCAATAACAGTTGGTTCCAAATAATATCCATTTTCATAACCTTTTACAGTGACTTCATTTCCGCCACATAAAACGGTCCCGTTTTCTGCTTTAGCGATATTTATATATTCTTTTACTTTTTCTAAGTGTGGTTTTGAGACTAAAGCTCCAATATTTGTTGAGGCTTCAGATGGATGACCAACTTTTAATGCTCTAACTTTAGCTACAAAATCTTTTTTAAATTTTTCATAAATAGATGCTTCGACAAAAATGCGACTTCCACAAAGACAAATCTGACCTTGATTAGCAAAAGATGAACGTACAGTAGTGTCTAACATATCATCATAATCGCAATCTGCAAAGATGATATTTGGGTTTTTCCCACCTAATTCTAAAGATAGTTTTTTAAATAGTGGAGCTGCAATCTTAGCAATATGTGCTCCTGTTGCTGTTCCTCCTGTAAAGCTAATCGCTTTTATATCTTCATGTTCAATTATAGCTTGTCCAGTAGTTGTTCCTAAACCATGAACAATATTTAAAACACCTTTTGGTAAACCTGCTTCGTTACAGATTTCGCCTAGTAAATAAGCTGTAAATGGAGTGACTTCACTGGGTTTTGCTACCACGCAATTACCTGCTGCAATTGCTGGTGCTATTTTCCATGTAAATAAATAGAGTGGCAAATTCCAAGGAGAAATACAACCAACAACACCAATAGGTTGTCGTAAAGTATAATTTACTGCTTGTTGTCCAACACTTTCGTGACTTTCGCTAGCAAATTGTGTAATGGCATTTCCAAAAAAACGAAAATTACTGGCTGCTCTAGGTATATCTACAGCTTTTGCTAAGCTTATTGGTTTACCATTGTCTTTACTTTCTGCTTCAGCAAAACGTTGTAAATTGGTTTCTAATAACTCTGAAATCTTTATTAATATTCTACTACGTTCTTCTAATGTGGTTTGTGACCATACAGGGAAAGCAGATTTTGCAGCGATGTAGGCGTTTTCTACATCTGCTTTTGTCGAATTTGGAATTTGTCCGTAAACTTCACCATTTGATGGATTGTAGTTATCTATCCATTGGTCTTCAATGGGATTGTGGAAATTTCCGTTTATGTAGTTTTTGATGTTCATGATTTTTTGTCTGGTCGAGTCCAGTTAAGACCTATTAATTGACCTATCGACTGCGCTCGAGGAGACCTAAATTTAGTGATTAATTTCCAACATAAGCCATCACTTTAATCTCAACCACTAAATCTGGATGAGGTAATTGGTGCACAGCAACTGTGGTTCTGGTTGGTCCTGTTTCTTTGTCAAAAAATTCGGCGTATGCTTTATTGTAATCTGCAAAGTCATTCATGTTTACTAAAAAGGAAGTAACATCTACAACGTCTTTTAAACTAGCGCCAACTTTTTTAAGATTGGTATCTATGTTTTTTAAAACTTCTTGCGTTTGTGTGTAAGCGTTTAGTTTTTTAGTTCCCATCTCGTCAATAATATCTACTCCAGCAATACTGTTATCTGCTCTTCGAGAACTGGTTCCTGAAACGAAAATGAAATCGCCAACTTGTTTTACATGTGGATAGGCTCCTCTTGGTTTAACGTTACTCATATTTTTATCTTTTTTTAATTTTATTCATTTTTTGCTTGTCCAAAAAACGAATCAAAAAAGGACATCCAAGCCAAGGATTTTTTCAGTTTTTACAAACTGAAAACCAATTTGAAAACTCCGCGTCGAACTGCGTTCTCCTGTCTTTCGGAGCTTTTCTGCATCTATTCTTCGCCTTGGCTATCAATTCTGCGAATTGATTTGGGACATTCAATTTTTTTAATTTTTGTTTGTCCTAAGTTAGTTACATATTTACTAACTGTTAACTATTTCAACCCAGCAATTCTGTCGTCTTCAAGAATGGCTTCGGTTTCTAATTTTACTTTGTTTAAAATATCTTTTAAATTATCTGAGGGTTTAATAATTCCATCAGACAACATATTTAAAATGGCTTTGTCTTGTGCACGACCACGTAGCATGGCTTCACGGTATCCAATATGCTCATTGAAAGTTACTAAACTATATTTAGAAGAATATTCATTTGGAAATTCTTTTTCAAGAGCCATTTCAATTTTCCGTTTTTCTTGAAAAATTTCTTGTCCAACATGATCTTTCATTTCATGAAAGTTATCTATAGCTAAATCTGCAATAGCATCGGTATCTTTTTTTCTTGTTTTTTCATATTCTGAAAAGACCGTTTCCCAATTACCTTCATGTTTGTCTAGAACAGCATCAAACTCGACAACGTCCTCAAAAGAAGCATTCATACCTTGTCCATAAAATGGGACAATTGCGTGTGCTGAATCACCCATTAGTAAGGTGTTACCTTTATAATGCCAAGGAGAACATTTTACAGTACCTAAAGGAGCTGTTGGGTTTTTAAAAAAGTCATCAACAAGATTTGGCATCAATGTTAAAGCATCTGGAAACTCTTTTTGAAAAAACTCAGTAACCCGTTCTGGTGTGGTTAAATTATTAAAATTGTATTCGCCTTCGTCATAACTTAAAAATAAAGTTACTGTAAAACTACCATCTAAATTTGGTAATGCAATGACCATAAAATCGCCTCTTGGCCAAATATGTAAAGCATTTTTGTAAGTTTTATAATCACCCGTTTTGGTTGGAAGTATACTTAATTCTTTATAACCATGGTTTAGATAATTTTGAGAAAAACTAAATAAGAATTTTTTACCTAAATAATAGCTTTTTCTCAACGCAGAACCTGCTCCATCTGTAGCGATGATGCAATCTGCATCTTCTATAAATTCCTTTTTGGTATTATAATCCTGAAATAGTGCTGTTGTGTTTTCAAAATCTACAGACTTACATTTTTTATTAAAATGAATGGTAACATTGTTATGTTTTTCGGCTTCGTCTAATAATAACGAGTTAAGTCCCTCGCGAGATATAGAATTGATGTATTCATGATCACGACCACTATAATTAGACAGAAACGTATTGCCTTCTTTATCATGAATCATACGTCCATTCATAGGTATGCACAAGGCTTTAACTTTGTCTTCGATACCTACTAATTTCATGGCTTTATTACCTCTGTCTGAAAACGCTAAATTAATAGATCGACCAGCAGAAATATCTGTTTTTCTGAGGTCTGGACGCATCTCGTAAACGGTTACGTTGTAACCTCTTTGACCAAGTCTTAAAGCGAGTAAGCTTCCGCAAAGTCCTGCACCAATAATTAGTATGTTTTGTTGTTTGCTCATTATTTATAAAATGTCTTTTAACCGTTCAACCATATTATAAACATCTTCAAAAGAGTTGTATAATGGTACAGGAGCACATCTAATTACGTCTGGTTCTCTCCAATCGCTAATCACTCCAGCTTCTGTTAATTTATCGTGTAAACTACGGTTTGCATTTTTAACTTGGATAGAGAGTTGACAACCACGTTCTGATGGGTTACTTGGTGTTATTATTTTAATGTCTGAATGGTTTAACTTGTTAATTAAAAACTCGAAATAACCAGTTAATTGTTTTGATTTATGTAATAAATTTTCAAATCCAGCATCTTTAAAAACATCAAGAGATGCTCTTATGGCAGCCATAGATAATATTGGTGGATTGGAGAGTTGCCAACCTTCGGCTCCTGGAAGTTGGTCAAACTCGTCACGCATTTTAAAACGTGTTTGTTTATTGTGAGACCACCAACCTGTAAATCGGTTTAAATCTTTACGGTTAGCATGACGATTATGTACAAAAGCACCAGATAAACTACCTGGACCAGAATTTAAATACTTGTAACTACACCAAACTGCAAAGTCTGCGCCTGAATCGTGTAAATTTAATGCAACGTTTCCTGCACCATGAGCACAATCAAAACCAACAACACATCCATGTTTGTGACCTAATTCTGTAATGCGTTTAAGATCAAAAAATTGACCTGTGTAATAATTAACTCCACCAATCATAATTAGAGCAATCTCGTCACCTTGTTCTTTTAAAATGGCTTCTAAATCGTCGTAATTAGCTAATTCTTCACCTTCTCTTGCTTTCCAAAGGATTAAACCTTCTTTGTCATCAAATCCATGATGACGTAGCTGAGATTCTACTGCATACTTATCACTAGGAAAAGCATCAGCTTCAATTAGAATTTTGTAACGTTTTGGTGTTGGTTGATAAAAGCTTACCATCATAAAATGAAGGTTGGCTGTTAAGGAATTCATCACTACAACTTCAGAAGATTTAGCGCCAACAATGTTAGCCATAGTTTCTGTTAAAAACTCGTGATAATGTAACCATGGGTTTTTACCTTCTGTATGACCTTCTACACCCAAATTTGCCCAATCTTCAAGCTCTTGATTAATATAGTCTTTAGTTATTTTAGGTTGTAATCCTAATGAGTTTCCGCATAAATATATTACGTCATTACCATGTTGGTCTTTAGGAATATGAAATTGATGACGAAAACTAGCTAGCGAATCGTTTTTATCTAATTGTTTAGCAAAATCTAAACCTAATTTAAAGTTGGTCAAGGTGAATTTGTTTTACGGTGTCCAACAAAAATAAGAATAATTAGGTTAGTAAGAAAGTTCTAATATTTACAAAAAAAGGGCTTCGTATTTTTGGTTTACGAAGCCCTTTCAAAGTTTATGTTGTCGCGTAAAGCGGAATTATTATATATACGAGTCAAACCCTAGTTTTAGATGTTTGCTATTCTGTTTTTATTGAAATATTTGTAAAATAAAGTTTCCAGTTACCATCTGGTTTTTTGTGGTCTTTTGCTATGTTTATGCCATTAAACTCTTCATAATTTTCAAAAGTTGTTATCATGGACGGTTCTTGCGTATTACCTTTTCTAAAAATCCATTCTTTAATTTTATAGTTGTCGTCATAGAAAAAATCGTAAGCATCACCTGGTGTATAACCACCATCATTACCATAAGTTATGGTTAGTTTATTTAAAGTCGCTTTACTAATTGGTGCCATACTATTTATAGAATCTGTTATAGTTGTTCCGCTATCCCAAACCAATTGAAAAGGAGCTAAAAGCCAATATTTGTCGTTTATAAAACCTTGGTCAGCTTTTATTGATGTGCTATCTAATTTTGTTCTGTTAAAGCTAATTGTATCAGTTGATGTTATTAAAGTAACGTCTTGGGTTTTGGGTTTCCAAATCCATGAGCGTTCAAAATGAACAGTATCTCTATCTACATTAAATGTAAAATTAAGTTGACTAACATTAGCCCAATGGTCAATCCCGTGAGCTTTTGCTATCTTTTCTGCTGTAGTGAGTTGAACAGATTGTGATTTTTTTTCTGCATTATTTTTACAAGAAATTAAAGAACATATTATAAGTGCAGTAAGTAGTTGGTTTTTCATAATTCTGAATTTTAGTAAAGGTATAAAACATTAGAAAAGAAATTTTATCTTACACATCAAAATATAGTTATGTTATCTAATAAAGATTTTTTTGAAGCTAATAAAGCAACTTGGAATGATAAAGTGAAGGTGCATGCCAAAAGTGATATGTATGATTTAGAGGCTTTTAAAAAAGGGAAAAACTCTTTAATGACTTATGAATTGAAGGCGCTTGGAGACGTATCCGGAAAATCACTTTTGCATTTGCAATGTCATTTTGGTCAAGACACATTAAGTTGGAGCCGACTAGGCGCTAAGTGCGTAGGTGTAGATTTAAGCAATGAAGGTATTAAACTTGCTAAAACATTAAATACAGAGTTGCACCAGGATGCAAAGTTTGTGTGTTGTAATGTTTTGGATACGTCAGAGCATGTAAAACAGGTATTTGATATTGTTTTTAGTAGTTATGGTGTAATTGGATGGTTGCCAGATTTAAAACCTTGGGGAAAAATGATTGCAGAAAAACTAAAAAAAGGAGGTGTTTTTTATTTAGCAGAATTTCATCCCATTGTTTGGATGTTTGATTACTTAGAAGGCAAGCCTATTATGAAATATGGTTATATGCAAAACGAGGTTATTTATGAAGAATATGAAGGGACTTATGCAGATACCAACTCTAAAATGATAACCAAAGAATATGGTTGGAATCATGGTTTAAGTGAAGTAATTAATGCTTTAATTGAAGCTGGATTACATATTGATTATTTAAATGAATATGATGAAAGTCCATATAACGTATTACCAGATTTAGTTGAAACCAAATCTGGAATGTACGCTACTAAAGATAAATTGTATCCTTTAATTTTTGAGATAAAAGCGACTAAGATTTAATGATCGTCTTTTAACACCTCAGGCATTTTCGCTTTAAATTTATTTAACCTAGGTATGGATACGTTTTGTATATAAGGATTGTCTGGATGTAATTTTTCGTAATCTTGATGGTAATCTTCTGCTATCCAAAACTTTTGAAACGGATAGATTTCTGCTGCAATTGTAATATCTAATTTTTTAGCTAAAGCTTTTTTCTTAGACTCTATAATGTTTTTTTGAGCTTCGTTTTGATAAAAAATAATAGAACGATATTGGCTACCTCTGTCTGGACCTTGACCATTTACTTGTGCTGGATTTTGTGATGCAAAATAAACATCAACTAAGGTTTCAAAACTTACAACTTCTGGGTCGTAAATAACTTCTACAGCTTCAGCATGACCAGTTGTACCTGTATTACTACTCTCGTATGTTGGGTTTTTTGTATGTCCACCAGAGTAACCATTAATAACTTGGTCCACACCTTTTACACTTTCATATACAGCTTCGACACACCAAAAACAACCACTTGCAAAATAAGCTTTGGCTTTTCCGTCTTCTAAAGGGACTTCTATTGGTTTTGCAGTTTTAACTGCCTCTTGTTTAGGATTAGTTTGTGCGTGGTTATTGCAACTAAACAAAAACAACAAGGTGATAAGTGGTATTAATTTTTTCATAACTATGTTTTCTTTTTCTAATAGACGTTTAAAATTAGAAAACCTTAATTTGAAATGTTATAAATATATCTTAAATGTTTAGATATGAGCAAAAAAAAAAGCCTTTACATAGTAAAGGCTTTTTTATATAGTATTAAATGTGCTTAAGATAATTTAGCAAACATTTTTTCCATTTTTGCACGTTGCTCATCAGCTAAAGCTGCATCCACTAAGATACGTCCACTGTGCTCATCTGTAATAATTTTTTTGCGAGCAGCAATTTCCATTTGTACTTGTGGTGGAATAGTAAAATAAGAACCTCCAGATGCACCTCTTTCAATTGGTACTACTGCTAATCCGTTTTTTACATTAGTTCTAATTCTGTTGTAAGCTTTTACTAAACGCTCTTCAATTTTTTTCTTGTAGTCTTCAGACTTTTCAATAAGCGCTTTTTCTTCTTTTTCAGTTTCTTTTAAGATAGCGTCTAATTCGCTTTTCTTATGTTTTAAATGCGTTTCACGCTCTTTGTTATGCTCTTTAGTTTGAGCGATAACTTCTTTTTTCTGTTCGATTTGCGCTTTAAATTCTCTGATGTGTTTTTCAGCTAACTCAATTTCAAGTTCTTGATATTCGATCTCTTTGGTTAACGAGTTAAACTCTCTGTTATTTCTAACATTTTTTTGTTGCTCAGAGTATTTTTTGATTAATGCTTTAGATTCTTCAATCAAATTTTTTTTAGAGCTAATTTCTGAATCTACAGCGCTTAAACTATCTTCTAGTTTTTCTAATCTAGTTTTTAATCCTGCAACTTCGTCTTCTAAATCGCTAACCTCTAGTGGTAATTCACCTCTTACACTTCTAATTTCGTCAATTCTAGAGTCTATTAATTGTAGGTCGTATAACGCTCTTAGACGTTCTTCTACTGTTGCTTCTTTTGTCTTTGCCATATTTTAAAAATACTTAACAGGATTGGTATTTGTGTTTGATAAAACGATTGCAAAATTAGGAATTTTTTTTGTAAGTAAGGCTACTAAACCATTTTTTGTGAACTGTTCGCTTTCATAATGTCCTATATCTGCTAAAAGTATAGTGTTTTCTGCAGTAAAAAAATCGTGATATTTTAAATCTGAGGTCACAAAAACATCCGCTCCTGCTGCTTTTGCAGCGTTTATGGCAAAACTTCCAGAGCCACCTAAAACTGCTACTTTTTTAATAGGTTTATTTAAAAATTGAGAGTGTCTAATGTGCGACACCTTCATTTTTTCTTTTAGATAGTTTAAAAATTCGGTTTCTGGTTGTGGTTGTTCCAATTCTGCAATCATACCCATACCAATAGTTTGGTTGGTGTTTTCTAGGGTTGTTACCTCGTAAGCAACTTCTTCGTAAGAATGTGTTTCAAACAGGGTTTTTAATATTTTAGACTCTAAATGTTTAGCAAAAATGACACTAAGTTGTATTTCTTCTTCAACATGCGTTTCGCCTTTTTTACCTAAAGTAGGATTGGCATTGTCGTTAGCTTTAAATGTTCCTGTTCCATCCATATTAAAACTACAATTACTATAATTGCCAATGTCACCTGCGCCTACATTAAATAAGGCTTCTCTTAATGTTTTGGCCTCTTTTTTTGGAACATAGGTCACCAATTTTTTTATGGTTTGTTGTTGTGGAATTAAAATACGTTGGTTTTTAAGATTAAGTTGATTGCAAATCATTGCATTTACACCACTTATATGATTGTCTAATGCAGTATGGATAGCATAAATAGCAATGTTGTTTTTTATGGCTTTTAGTACAGTACGCTCGACATAATTTTTACCTGTTATACTTTTTAAGCCTTTAAAAATAATAGGATGGAAGCTTAAAATAAAGTTGCAGTTTTTAGCTATAGCTTCATCAACAACTTCTTCTAAAGTATCTAGTGTTACTAAAACGCCTGTAACCTTACTATTGTTATCACCAACAAGTAATCCTACATTATCAAAATCTTCTGCATAATTAAGTGGAGCAATGTCTTGAATATGATTAATCAGGTCTTTTACCAACATACTTTTCTGTCTTTATTATTTAAAACAAATATAAAATATTTACTTTCGTTACTGTTAAAGTTGGCTATATTTCATTTTATAAAATGAAAGGAAGCTTTTTTATATAACTAACTAAAATGAAATTATTACGCATTATTTTATTCCCAATTGTACCCATTTACTATATCGTGACTTGGATAAGAAATGTAATGTACGACAAAGGTTGGAAACAGTCTAAACAATATGATTTTCCTGTAATTTGTGTTGGTAATTTAAGTGCTGGAGGTACCGGAAAAACACCTATGGTAGAATATTTAATTAGAGTATTAAAAGACAAAACTACATTAGCAACATTAAGTAGAGGTTATGGTAGAAAAAGTGAAGGGTTTATATTGGCAGATGCTAACGTAAATGCTGAAATTTTGGGTGATGAACCATATCAGTTTTACCATAAATTTTCTGAAGACATTCTAGTTGCAGTTGATGCCAATAGGCAAGAAGGGATAAGTAAATTATTAGATACTAACACGAAGCCTGAAGTAATTTTGTTAGATGATGCCTTTCAGCATAGAAAAGTAAAAGCAGGATTAAATATTTTATTAACCACTTATACCAATTTATATACAAGAGATATTGTACTACCAACTGGAAATTTGCGTGAACCTAAAAGTGGTGCTAAACGCGCAGATTTAATTGTTGTAACTAAGTGTCCAATAGATTTAAGTGCAACTGAAAAACAAAGCATTATAGCAGAAATACAACCACTAGACCATCAGCAGGTGTTTTTTAGTACTATTGCTTATAGTGATGAAGTGGTTTCTGAATATAACACCATCAAACTAACAGATTTAAAGGATTTTAAGCTAGTAACTGGGATTGCAAACCCTAAACCTTTAATTGATTTTTTAAAAGGCAATGCGCTTAATTTTGAGCATATAAAGTTTAAAGATCACCATGCTTTTAGCATCAAAGAAATCGATTATTTATCAACTTTTGATTGTATTGTTACTACAGAAAAGGATTATATGCGACTAAAAGATAAGCCTGCTTTAAAAGGTAAGTTGTATTACCTTCCAATACAATTAGAGATAGATAATGCAAAACAATTTAATAGTGAAGTAACCTCTTTTGCTAAGCTGTAGCATTGGTTTTTTCATTTAGCATTAAAGCATTAAATAACTTTTTCTCAAAGTCTTCTTGTTTGAATGGTTTTGGAATAATATCTGTAAAACCAGCATCTTCAAACTCTTGCATTTTATCTTCAATGGTAACTGCTGTTAATGCAAAAATGGTTAGCTCTTTATCAAAAGTTCTGATAATTTTTGTTGCCTCAATTCCGCTAATTCCTGGCATGTGGATATCCATTAAAACAACATCATAATTGATGGTTTTAACTTTATCTACTGCTTCTTCACCATTATCAACTACATCACAATATAGCTTCATTTTATTAAGGATTTTTTTGGTAATCATTTGATTAATTTTATTATCCTCAACGACTAATATTTTTATGTTACTTAATTCCAATTCGTCTACTTCATTAAAGTAATTAGCTTTTTTCTCGACTATAATTTCATTACTCTTTTTCATTGGTATTTCAAAGAAAAACGTTGTGCCTTTACCTAGCTCACTTTTCATATAAATTTTTCCTTTTAAAATATCAATTAATCCTTTGACAATAGAAAGTCCTAAACCAGTACCACCATATTTTCTGTTAATTTGTATGGATCCTTGAGAGAAGCTTTCAAACATGTTTTGTTGCTTTTCTTCGCTAATTCCAATACCATTGTCTTCTACTTCAAATCGGATTTCAAAATTATCTCCAACTTGATTTAGTTTTTTAATTCTTACCCAAATATCTCCATCTTTTGTAAATTTAATCGAGTTACCAATTAGGTTTATAAGTATTTGAGATATTTTTAATTGATCTGCATTAAAGTTAGTTGGTAAATCTTTGTCATACTCTAAATGTAGTTGTATGTTATTATCTAAAGCAGAATTGTTTAAAGCTGAAATAACATTTTCGGCTTTCTTTTTTAAATTAAATACTTCAGGTTCAATATCTACTTTATTAGCTTCAATTTTATTAATTTGAAGGATATCGTTAATAAACGTCAATAAATAATCTCCTGAAAATTTTAACGATTTTAAATGTTGTACTTGCTCTGGTTTTGGATTTTCTTCTAAAAGCATATTTGTCAATCCCGTTACAGCATATAGCGGAGTTCTAAGCTCGTGTGTTACTGTAGATAAAAAGTTAGCCTTAGTTTTAGTAGCTAATTCTGCTTTTTCCATTGCAATAGTTAATTCTGCATTTTTTTTATGCAAAATATTATTAGATTTTAATCTAATATTATTGTTTTTGTATAGAGAGAGTGTTAGTAAAGACAGAATGGTAATTAAAGCTATACTTAAAATGGTAGTTAATTTTTCTAACCAGGTAGAACTTGCTTCTTTTTCTAAATCGGCTTCTTTTTCTTTTTGATACTCTATTGGGTTACTGTATAGCTTATCCAATCTTTTTTCTGGCGAAAGGTAGCTTCGTTTTACTTGTAATAGTGAATCGTTAAGCTTGATGTGCTTTTTTAGGTAATCATTGGCAATTTTAAAATCTCTTTTTTCGGTATAAATATCACTAAGTGCTGCATACGCAGTATTAATAACGTTAGCGTAATTATTTTGCTTTGCAAGGTCAAGACCTTGTATAGCTGTGTTTTCTGCAAGTGTTAAAAGACCTAGTTTAGCTTGAGTTATACCAAGACTTATATAAGCACTACTTAAGATTTTAGTATTCTGATAGCGTTTTGCTAAGCTAATAGCAGTTTCATATTCTGATTGAGCTTCTTCGTATTTTTCAAGTTTGAAATATGCCTCTCCTTTATGAAGGATTGTCTCAGCTTCATAGTCGTGTAAATCTTCATTTTCAAATAAACGTTCTGCAGAATTAAAATAATCTAAAGCCCTGTTGTAGTCTTTTTTGCTCATATACACATTACCAATGGTTTTGTAGGTTTCGGCAATGTTAATATTGTCTTTAGCAAAACGCTGTTTTTCAACAGCTTTTATTAAAGTTTTTAAGGCTTCTGTATGTTCTTCGGTAATAAATTCAATTTTACCAATTTTAGAGTAAATTAAACCTATACTTTTATTGTCATTTATTTGATTGGCAAGCTTAAGAGCTTCGTCTAAATCGCTTTGTGCTTTGTAGAACTCATTAGAATCAATGTTTTTCTGGGCTAAACTAATATTATAATTAATTTTGCCTTGAATGATTTCCTTTTCTTTCTCTGAAAGTTCTTGAGCATGTAGGTTAAAACCTAGTAAACAAGTAACTAAGCAGAAGGATAACTTAATTATTAGGGACTTCATTATTTACATTTATAACGACAAATATAGTTATTTATCCGATAAAAGTTGCTTTTTTTCCGATAAATTGTATAAAAGGTCAATTATTCTACAAGAATATCCTGTTTCATTATCGTACCAACCTATAATTTTTACCATGTTTCCAATTACCGAAGTCATTTGCGAATCAAATATACAAGAATGAGTATTTCCGACTATATCTATAGATACAATTGGGTCTTCTGTATATTCTAAAATACCTTTAAATTTTCCATGAGATGCCTTTTTAAAGGCTTCATTAATAGTGTTAATATCTACTGTATGCTTAACATTAAAGGTAATATCTGTTAACGATCCATTAGCTACAGGTACTCTAATGCCACATCCACCAATAACATTTGATAGGTCAGGAAAAATTTTAGTTAACGCTTTTGCTGCTCCTGTTGTAGTAGGAACAATACTTTGTCCTGCTGCTCTAGCACGTCTTAAATCTCTATGTGGTTGATCATGTAGGCTTTGATCTGTGGTGTAGGAGTGGATTGTTGTAATGTAGGCTTGGTTTATTCCACACAACTCATTAATAATATCAATCATAGGAGCTGCATTATTAGTTGTACAGGAAGCGTTAGAAATGATTGCTTCTGTACCATCAAGCTCATCTTGATTAACCCCTAAAACTATAGTTTTAATATCATCTTCAATAGGTGGAACGCTTAAAATAACACGTTTTGCTCCATTTTTAATATGAAAGAGAAGCTCTGATTTAGATTTAAATTTTCCTGTAGCTTCAATAACAAAATCTGGTGAATAAGCACTCCAATTACAATGTTTGGGATGATTACAATTTAATAATGGCACTTCATTATTATCTACTATAATAGTTTGTGCTTTAGAAGTTATGGTAGCAGGAAAGACACCATGTATACTGTCGTATTTTAATAGATGACTTAATGTTTTAGCGTCTGCTAAATCATTAATTGCCACTACTTTTATGTGTTTGTTGTTATGAAGTAATCTAAAAACACGTCTTCCAATACGACCAAAACCGTTGATTGCAACAGTAATCATATTAATTAATGTGTTTTTGAGCTTTATAAGAAGAACGTACTAATGCACTACTTTCTACATGTCTAAAACCAAGTTTTAGTCCAATTTCCTCATATTCTTTAAACTCGTCTGGTAAAACAAAGCGTTTTACAGGTAAGTGTTTTTTACTAGGTTGTAAATATTGACCTATGGTCACTACATCTACATCGTTTTCTCGTAAATCGTGAAGTGTTTGTATAACTTCTTCTCGTTCTTCACCTAAACCAAGCATGATTCCAGATTTAGTTCTGCGTTGTCCTTTTTGTTTTAAATATTTTAAAACACCCATACTACGTTCGTATTTAGCTTGGATGCGGACTTCTCTAGTTAAGCGTTTTACGGTTTCAATGTTATGTGACACAACTTCTGGTGCCACATCAATAATGCGGTCAATATGCATCTCTACACCCTGAAAATCTGGTATTAAGGTTTCAAGAGTTGTTTCTGGATTCATTCTTCTAACAGCCTTAACGGTTTCTGCCCACATAATGCTGCCCATATCTTTTAAATCGTCTCTATCTACACTAGTTAAAACTGCGTGCTTGATTCCCATGATTTTAATAGATCGAGCCACTTTTTCTGGTTCGTCCCAATCGACATCTTCTGGACGACCAGTTTTTACACCACAAAATCCACAAGATCTGGTGCAAACGTTTCCTAAAATCATAAAGGTAGCAGTACCTTCTCCCCAACATTCTCCCATATTTGGGCAGCTTCCAGAGGTACAAATGGTATTTAATTTGTATTTATCAACTAATCCTCTTAGCTCGGTATATTTTTTACCAGTTGGTAATTTTACACGTAACCATTTAGGTTTTGGTTGTCTTTCTGAAGGTAAGATTACAGATGCTGTGTCGTTATTCATAGATGCCATTTTCTGATGACAAAGATACGAAGTATTCTATAAAGTTTTTAAAAACCAAATGCTAAAACCAATTAAGAAGATAATACCACTAATACTTAAAATATGAAGACCTTTTGATGGTCTCCAATCTTTTGGTGTATGTTTTCCACTAATTAAAATATAATTGACTATGGCGTAAAAAGGAGCAGTTAAAAACGATAAAATTGTGGCTATTTTTATTAGTAATCCCATTTCTGAAGCTAATACAAAAAAGATAAATATTGTGCCAAAGGTTAGAAGCAGTATCCAAAACAAATAGCCTTTACTAAATGTTTTATTGGTTATAAGTTCTAACGATTTGTGCATGGCTCTTGGTGATGCGTCTAGCGTAGTCAATGTTGTACTAAACATAGTGGTAAAAGCAGCAATACCAATTATTATATAGGTCCATTCGCCTAAGTTGTTGGTGTACATGGTGATTAATTGGTTAGAAAATTGTCCAGCAGAATCACTAAAGGTCTCACCACTATTAAACATGACTAAGTAACCTAATAGTACAAATCCAATACCCAAAATAATGGTTGTAATGTAACCAATATTAAAATCTAATAAAGCCGATTGTGGAGTAAGGTTTGTATTGTCTTTTTGTTTTTCAATAGTCCAAAGGGAATGCCAAACAGAAATATCTAAAGGTGCAGGCATCCAACCCATAAATGTGATTAAAAATGTTAATTCTAATGTGTTTTTTGGTAAAATTTGAAGAAATGATATCTCAGTTTTATTATTAGTAAATGCGAATATAACTGCTAAAATTGTACTTATGGATAAGGTAACTATTATAATTTTAATAAGTCTATCCAATAGTTTATAGCGACCAAAAAATAAAATAACTAAGCAGATGACTAGAATAATGATTGTCCATCCTTTAACCGTAATAAAATCTCCAAATAGGGTAGAAGCCAAACCTGCAGTTACAATTGTAACCGCTGTTTGAATGGTAAACATAGTAGCAAATGTTAAAATAAAATAAGCAAATAAAACAGGTTTACCCAGCTTTTTATAACCCTCTAAAAGGCTTTCTCCAGTTGCAGAAGCATATCTAGGTCCAAACTGAAAAAAAGGAAATTTAAAGCAATTAACCAACAATAAAGCCCAAAGTAGTCCCAAACCAAAATCAGCACCTGCACGTGTAGATTGTACCAAATGTGAGACGCCAATTGCAGCACCAGCAAATAATAAACCTGGACCTAATTTTTTTATTGAGGTTAGCATTACTTTTTTTGAATTATTTCTGCTAATAGTTTTTTAGCACGAAGCAACTTGACTTTAATGTTATTTATGGGTTCATTAAGTTCTTCAGAAATGTCTTTGTAGCTTAACTCTTGGAAATATCTTAAATTAATAACCTCCTGATAATGAGGTTTAAGTTTTTTAATATCTCGTAATAATTTGGCTAGATTTTGTTCTGTAATTAGTTTGTCTTCAACAGAAGGGGTTTCGTCTAAAACTTGATAAACTTCATTGTCATCAGATTTTGAAATAGCCTGTTTAATAGAGTTTTTTTCTTTTCTAACAATATCTATATGGATGTTTTTAGAAATGGTAATTAACCACGTATTAAAGGCGTATTTACTGTCATAGGTGTCTATTTTGTCAAACGCTTTAGAGAAGGTTTGAATGGTAATATCTTCAGCATCGTTTTCGTTTTGAATACGTTTTAACTGAAACCCATACACTTTGTCCCAATAATTATGGAGCAGATAATTAAACGCTTTTTGATCGTTTTGTTTTGCTCTTTTTATGGCTTCTTCTATTTCCAATAATTTGGTTTTGAAATTTGGTTGGTTATAAAGATACTAAATTGTAATACAATCAATATAATTTCTAAAATGGGAAGTAGTAAAATGGTGTCAAGTTCATTTAGTTTTTTAGCAGAAAATCCTAAACTTAGATATTGGATTAAAAACCTTAATATAATTAAGCCTAAAACAAAAGGCCATAAAAAAGTTGTTATTAATAAAGTGATACCTAACAGCCAAAATAACACTTGTGTAATATAAAAAGTGGCCAACAAAAAGCGATGTTTAAACTTATAATGGTTAGCTGTAGAGATATGTCTGCGTTTTTGTTTATACCAATCTTTGTAAGTTGTTTTTGGAAAAGAGGTTGTAAAACTATTTTTAGAGTAACAAATGGAAGTGTTTTTAGCATTTGCGGCTTCATTAATAAATAAATCATCGTCTCCAGATCTTATTTTCATATGTTTTATAAAACCATTGGTTTTAAAAAACTCATCTCTGTGGTACGCTAAATTACGTCCTACTCCCATATATGGAAGTCCAATTTTAGCATAAGAAAAATATTGAGTTGCTGTTAAAAGGGTTTCAAACCGTATTAGTGAATTTAGTAACGAGTTTTTTATTTTATTGTAAGCGCCATAACCTAAAACTATAGTGTTTTTATTAGAAAAATGACTGCTCATTTCTTTTATCCATTGATTAGATATTGGTTGACAATCTGCATCTGTGAATAGTAGGTTATTGTATTTTGCTGCTTTAATACCAAGCGATAAGGCATATTTTTTATTTCCCCAGAAAGCTTCTATATTTTTAACATCAACAATTTTGATATTATAGTGTTTTGTAGCAAATGTTTCAAAGACTTCTAAAGTGTTGTCATTAGAGGAATCATTTATTAAAACAATTTCAAAAGTTGGATAGTCTTGTTTTAATAAGTACGGAAGAATTTTTTTTATGTTTTCTGCTTCATTTTTAGCGCAAATAATTACAGAAATTGGCAAAGATTTATTGGTGGTATTTTCACTTTTAGAAAAAGCAAAGCTTCCAAAAAGTACACCATAGTACAATACTTGAATAACTACTACAATTACAAAACTGTAGAACAATACTTCAAGTATAAGCATGTATTAAGAATGTTGAGTTTCGTTACAACTATCAAACTGGTCTGGAGTTTTACCACAAAAACCACAAGATTCTCCCTCTGTATTTAACATTGGGTTCTGACTTGCACATGTGCCAGCAAATTTACCGTCTTTTTTAGCCCATATTTTAATTGCAATTCCTGCAAAACCTAGTGCTAAAAGACCTAAAGTAAGTAATAAAAGTTTCAAAATAAGTTCCTTTTTTTATACTGCAAAGATACTAATTTTTAAAGAAAAAAATTATGGATTTTAGTAAATGAAATGTAGAGATGAAAAACTTTTAAACAATGATTAATCATTAAGTTTTAACGAAATCTCTGCAACTGGAGTGTCATTAGATCTAATTTGACTTCCGCCTTTTGGTTCTATAGAGATACTTAAACCTAAAGCATCTTCTGTATAAGGTATCTCTTGTAAGCGTCTATCTGCTTCACTTAAAACACCTAGGCTTACCATTTTATCTTGTAACTCTGCCCATATTTGATATACCTTATTATCAGGTAGTTGTGGCAAAGAAACCACATCAATCATGGATTTTTTCTCTTTAGGATTAATATAAGCTACTGTTTTAAGATTTTTAGCTCTTCTATTTCCTTTTAATATGTATTTTTCAGTTTCTGGATTATTAAGTTGTTTAAACTGTTCTAATAACTGATTTAATGTATTGTTATTATTTGCTATATCGCTTCTTAAGTCAAAAATTTCATCAGCAATTACTTGGTTTTCATCAGATAATTTTTGATTCTGATTAAATAGGTATGCAGAACTTCCGGCAAATAGTAGTGCTGCTACACTAGCAGCAACTGCATAACTATACCATTTTTTAGAGCGTTTTGGTTTAAGTGCTATAACTGGTTTATCATCTATTGCTTCTAATACTGAATTTAAAACAGACTTAGGTGCTTTAACACCATTAAGTTGAGCGGTAAATTCTAGTTTATCTTGTAGCGTTTCGTAAGCTTTTTTTATTTCTGGATATTCAGAAATATAATGTTCAACCTCTAATGTTTCAGAAGCTGAGGTTTGACCTATTAAGTACTTATTTAATAAGCCAGAGTTTAAAAATGTATTTATTTTATCATTCATCACTTTTACAATTAAGGGTTGTAAATCTTTTTCAATTCACGTAACGCAATTTTTAATCTTGATTTTATTGTACCTAAGGGTATATCTAATTCTTCGCTCGCTTCTTGTTGCGTCATTCCTTCAAAAAAGAGCGCATTAATAACTACCTGATACTTTAAATCTAATGTGTTTAAATGCTTTTTTATATCTAAAACATCCTCATTTAAACTATTGGTTGTCAGTTTATATACGTTAGATTCTTCAATTTGGATTTCTTTATTAGATTTATTGTTTACAGATCTAATTTTATCTATTGCAGAGTTATAAGCAATACGATATAGCCAAGTAAATAATTTTGCTTTGTCTGGGTTGTAGCTTTTTCCTTTTTTCCAAACTTTAATCAAGGTCTCTTGCAGTACATCTTGCGCTAAGTCATCATCAGAAATCACCTTTTTAATTACTCCATATAATGCATCAGAATAATTCTCGTATAATAAAGTAATGGCTTGTTTGTCGCCATTTTTTAGATGTCTTACAATATGTTGTTCTAAAGAAAATTCCAAGTTAATTGATATAGTTGTTAGTTTAACTAATTTAAACCAAAGTTATTATTTTAATTAAAAAATATTGACTTCTGCTTCGATAGTAATTTTAAAGATACGATAAATAGTGTTTTGAATTAATTTTGAAAGTTTTAAAATATCATGTCCACTAGCGCCACCATAATTTACTAATACCAATGCCTGCTTTTTGTGCACGCCATAATTCCCAAAAGTTTTACCCTTAAAACCTGCAGTTTCTATTAGCCAACCAGCTGGTACTTTAATAGCATTTTCAGATACAACATAATGTGGCACCTCTGGAAAGTTTTGCTGTAGCTTTTTAAATTCTGAAACAGAAATAACAGGATTTTTAAAGAAGCTACCAGAATTACCAATCTCTTTAGGGTTTGGCAATTTGCTCTCGCGAATAGCGATTACTGCTTTAGAAATGTCTTGTATGGTAGGGTTTTTAATATTCATGTTTTCTAACTCAGTAGAAATAGCTCCGTAGTTAGTATGCAAAACATGATTTTTTGTGCTTAATCTAAAGGTTACACTTGTAATAATATATAGTCCTTTAGCTTCTTGTTTAAAAATAGAGTTGCGATAGTCAAATTTACAATCCTTATTATAAAAAGTTTCTTCTTTTAAGGTGTCTAAATTTATGGCATTGCATGAATAAAAGGTGTCTTTCAACTCTACACCATATGCACCTATATTTTGTATAGGACTTGTACCAACATTTCCTGGTATTAAGGATAGGTTTTCTAATCCACCATAGTTGTTTTTTAATGTCCAAAGAACAAAATCATGCCAGTTTTCGCCAGCTTGACATTCAATTAAAACTTCATGATCAGTTTTAGAAACTATTGATTTTCCTTTTAAGTTTATATGAATTACTAATGCCTCTACATTTTTTGTCAATAACATATTGCTACCTCCACCAAGTATAAATTTATTTGGATATTTATTTGAAGCATAGAGGTCTTTTAACTCGTCTACAGAGTTAACCGAAATAAAATGCTTCGCTTTGACATCTATACCAAAGGTATTGTAAGGCTTAAGTGATATGTTATTTAAAACAGGCACTAATCTTGATACACTTTTAGTGCTTCCTTAATTATATTTACAGCTTTTATTAGGCTTTTTTTGTTTAATACATAAGCTATACGTATTTGGTTTAAGCCTACTCCTGGTGTGCTGTAAAAACCTGCTGCAGGAGCTACCATAACAGTTTCTCCATCCACATCAAAAGATTCTAATAACCATTGTGCAAACGCATCACTATTTTTAACAGGTAATTGTGCTATGCAATAAAACGCACCTTTAGGATTGGCTACTTGCACACCTTCAATTTTGTTTAATTCTTCTATTAGCACATTACGCCTTTCTACATATTCTTCAATGACATCATCAAAATAACTTTGAGGGGTTTCTAATGCTGCTTCGCTAGCAATTTGTGCTAAAGTTGGAGGACTCAGTCGTGCTTGTGCAAATTTTAAAGCAGTTGCAATAACCTCATTGTTTTTAGATACTAAACATCCAATTCTAGCACCACACATGCTGTAACGTTTAGAAACAGAATCAATAACTATAGCATGATTATCTAAACCTGCTTCTTGTAAAATGGAGTAGTGTTTTGCACCATCGTAAGCAAACTCGCGATATACTTCATCTGCTATTAAAAACAAATCATGTTTTTTTACAATATCTGCTAGTTTTTTAATTTCTTCTTTAGAATATAAGTAACCCGTAGGATTTCCTGGGTTGCAAATTAAAATTGCTTTAGTTTTAGGTGTGATTAATTTTTCAAATTCCTCTATTGGAGGTAATGCAAAATTATCTTCAATTTTAGATATTACCGGAACGACTTTAACACCAGATGCGGTTGAAAAACCGTTATAGTTTGCATAAAAAGGTTCTGGTATAATTACTTCATCATCCACATCCATAATACTTCCAAAAGCAAATAATAAAGCTTCGCTACCACCAGTAGTAACTATAATATTATCGTGATTAACTTGTATTTCATTTTTAGCGTAATAGGCTGCGATTTTTTTTCTGTATTCTTCAGAACCTTCAGACCTAGTATAAGCTAATATATCTAAGCCATGTAATTTAACTGCATCTAATGCTAATTGTGGTGTTTTAATATCTGGTTGTCCAATATTTAAATGATACACAGTTTTGCCCATTTTATAGGCTTTTTCTGCAAAAGGGACTAATTTTCGTATTGGAGATTGGGGCATTTGTTGCCCTTTTTGAGAGATTTTTGGCATTATAAATAGTTTAGGGTACAAATTTGCAAAAAATAATTGTAAAGTTTCTTTAAAAATTACCTTTTAAGAATGGTAAAACCTAAAAGATTTGTAAATTGATAACAGACATCATTTTTATAAGTATGAATGCGTTTACTTAAATTAAGTTTCTTTCTATTCTTAATCTGTTGCTTTTTCTCTAAAGCACAAAGTATTTATGTGTTAGATAAAGGTGTTACCTCTCAAAAAATTCGTTTTGAGCTAGTCAATAATGTTATAATTATTCCAGTTGAAATTAATGGGTTACCACTTAAATTTCTTTTAGATACAGGTGTTAGTAAGCCAATAGTTTTTAATTTTTTAAAAGCATCAGACTCTTTAAAAGTATTACATGCAGAAAAAATAAAATTAAAAGGCTTAGGTGATGGAGATTATATTGATGCATTACGATCCAGTCATAACACATTTAAAATTGGAAATGCTGTAAATACAGATCAAACATTTTTTGCAATTTTTGATCCAAGTGTCAATTTTGCGCCTAAATTAGGAATTGCTATAGATGGAATTATTGGTTATGATTTGTTTAAAGATTTTATAGTTGAAATTAATTATTCTAACAGATTTATTAGACTACACAAACCAGATAAATATAGCTATAAAGACTGCAAAAAATGCGAAACTTTTAATCTAGAATTTAATAACAACAAACCCTATGTTAATGCAGAAGTATTAACTGATGGTCATGAGATTTCTGTAAAAATGTTAATAGATACAGGAAGTAGTGATGCCATTTGGTTATTTGAGGATGCTGAAAAAAATTTAACGCTCTCTAAAAATTATTTTTACGATTTTTTAGGTTCTGGTTTAAGCGGTAATGTATATGGTAAACGCACCAAAATAGACGCTTTAAAACTAAAACGATTTATGTTAGAAAATCCAAAAGCAGCTTTTCCAGACTCTGTCACAATAGCTTCAGTTAAAAAATTTAAAGATAGAGATGGTACCTTGGGAGGAGAAATCTTAAAACGATTTAATAGTATTATAGACTATACAAATTCTAAACTTACCTTAAAACCTAATCATTTTTTTAATAAAAAATTCAGCTATAATAAAAGTGGTTTGCAGGTCGAGCATGATGGCGTTAGGTTAGTTATGGAAATTGATATGTCCAATAATGTCGCCACTATAAATCAAAATAAAGCCACTTCAGAATTAGAAGTTAAAAGTGTTATTGCTAATGCTTACAAGTATACTATAAAGCCTTCTTATGTTATTTATAATATCATTAAAGATTCTCCTGCAGATTTAGCAGGTCTTCAAAAGGGAGACATTATTTATAGAATTAATGGAAATGGTACTCAGGATATGACTTTAAAGAATTTAGTAGGACATTTTTACCAAAAAGAAGGAACCAAAATTAAATTACTAGTGGATAGAAATGGGAAAACCATGAAATTTGAATTTTTATTACAATCTCCTATCAAATAAAAAAGCCGAAAACTGTTAGTTTTCGGCTTTTAGTATAAGTAGTTGTGGTGTTAACTTTTTTTAGTTTCCATCACACTTTTAGACTTTTTCTCTAAGACACTAGTTTTTGAAGGGTCAATAACTTCTCCTTTAATCTTTAATGAAACTGTTGGTGTGTCTGCGTTAGATAAAACAGTAATAGTTTTTCTAATAGGCATCACACGATTAGTGTCGTATTTTACCTCAATTTCTCCTGTTTCTCCTGGCATAATTGGTGCTTCAGGCTTTTTTGGCACTGTACAACCACAGCTAGAACTAACTTTAGATATAATTAAAGGTGCGTCTCCAGTATTAGTAAATACAAATGTTCTAACACCATCAGCGCCTTTTTCAATAACTCCGTAATCTATCGTTGTTTCTTTAAACTCAATTTTAGCTACTTTTTCTTGAGCATTTACAGATAGACTAATCAATCCGATAAATAATATTGTAAATAATTTTTTCATTTTATATCTATTTTAATGGTTCGTAAATTTAATTACTTTTTATTCCTCCTGCAAAATTATTAGATGTAATGCACTCTTGCAAATACTTATAACATATTTAACTGTACATTATTCATCTATAAAATTTCACAAAAACAGAAATATAAGTACTTTTGTAAACTATATTTCAAAAACTATTCCAAAGTATGCAAATTCCATCTAAATATGATGCGCAACAAGTAGAAAACAAGTGGTATGACTACTGGATGACACACAACTATTTTCATTCAGAGCCAGACCACAGAGAGCCTTACACCATTGTTATTCCGCCACCAAACGTAACAGGAGTCTTGCATATGGGACACATGTTAAACAATACCATACAAGATGTATTAATACGTCGTGCACGATTGCAAGGTAAAAATGCGTGTTGGGTTCCAGGAACAGACCATGCCTCTATTGCTACAGAAGCTAAGGTTGTTGCTAAATTAAAAGAGCAAGGTATAGATAAAAATGATCTGACACGAGACCAGTTTTTAGCACACGCATGGGAATGGACAGAAGAATATGGAGGCGTAATCCTTGAGCAATTAAAAAAATTAGGCTGTTCTTGCGATTGGGACCGAACAAAATTTACAATGGATGACGATATGTCAGAAGCTGTAATTAAGGTGTTTATCGATTTATATGAAAAAGGATTGATATACAGAGGTTACCGCATGGTAAATTGGGATCCTGAAGCTAAAACCACGTTATCTGACGAAGAAGTTATCCATGAAGAACGTCAAGGAAACCTTTATTATATAAATTATAAAATTGAAGGTATTGAGGATGTGCTAACTATTGCAACCACACGTCCTGAAACTATTTTTGGTGATACAGCTATTTGTATTAATCCAGAAGATGAGCGCTTTGCTCACTTACGTGGAAAAAAGGCAATTGTACCTATTTGCAATCGAGTGATTCCAATCATAGAAGATGATTATGTTGATGTCGAATTTGGTACAGGTTGTTTAAAAGTAACACCTGCTCATGATGAAAATGATAAAGTTTTAGGTGATAGACACAAACTTGACGTAATTGATATTTTTAATGAAGATGCTAGCTTAAATAGCTACGGATTACAGTTTGAAGGTCAAGATCGCTTTGTGGCTAGAAAAAATGTTTCTAAAGAGCTAGAAGCTATAGGTGCATTGGTTAAAACCGAAACACACATTAATAAAGTGGGTACATCAGAACGTACTAAAGCAGTTATCGAACCAAGATTAAGCGACCAATGGTTCTTAAAAATGGAAGAATTGGTTAAACCAGCAATAGAAGCTGTTTTAGGCGACGATTCAGAAATTAAATTGTTTCCTAAGAAGTTCGAGAACACCTATCGTCATTGGATGGAAAATATCAGAGATTGGAATATCTCACGTCAATTACTTTGGGGGCAACAAATTCCTGCCTACTATTATGGAGATGGGAAAGAGGATTTTGTAGTTGCAGAAAATATTGAGGAAGCTGTTGTTAAAGCAAATAAGAAACTTAATGTCACTTCGAGCGCAGTCGAGAAGTCTCTAACAAAAGAAGATTTGCGTCAGGATACTGACGCTTTAGATACATGGTTCTCTTCTTGGTTATGGCCTATGTCTGTGTTTGATGGTATACGTAATCCAGAAAACAAAGACATAAAATACTATTATCCAACAAACGACCTAGTAACTGGTCCAGACATTTTATTCTTTTGGGTAGCACGTATGATTATTGCAGGTTACGAATATAAAAATGAAAGACCTTTTAATAATGTATACTTAACTGGGTTAGTTCGCGATAAGCAACGCAGAAAAATGAGTAAATCTTTAGGGAACTCACCAGATGCGTTAAAATTAATAGAAGATTATAGTGCAGATGGAGTACGTGTTGGATTACTGTTAAGTAGTGCTGCTGGTAACGATTTAATGTTTGACGAAGCCTTATGTCAACAAGGAAAAGGGTTTGGAAACAAAATATGGAATGCCTTTAAATTAACCAACCTTTGGGAAGTTAGTGAAACGATCGAGCAACCTAATTCTAGTAAAATAGCAATAGATTGGTACGAAGCTAAGTTTAATACGGTATTGGTAGAAATAGAAGATCACTTTAGTAAATACAGGTTGAGTGATGCGTTAATGGCTATTTATAAATTAATTTATGACGATTTTTGTGGATGGTTACTCGAAATTGTAAAACCAGCCTATCAACAACCTATTGATGCAACAACATATAATAAAGTGATGGCCATTTTTGAGGATAACTTAAAAATACTACATCCATTTATGCCATTCTTAACAGAAGATATATGGCAATATATTTCTGAAAGAACTCCAGAAGACGCCTTGATTATTGCTAAATGGCCAGAAGTAAAGCCAATTAATAAAGACTTAATCACGCAGTTTGAATTTGCTTCAGAAGTTATTTCTGGTATCAGAACCGTTAGAAAAGAAAAAAACATAGCGTTTAAAGATGCTATAGGATTTTCTGTTATAAATAATGAAAATACAACAACTACATTTGATACCATTATAGCAAAACTAGGTAACCTTGAAGCTATTGATTACGTTAATGAACCTGTGGAAGGCGCATTGACGTTTAGAGTAAAATCTAACGAGTATTTTATACCTATGGATGGTGCAATTGATGTGGAAGCAGAAATTAAAAAACTCACCGAAGAGTTAAATTATACTGAAGGCTTCTTAAAATCAGTACAAAAAAAGCTGTCTAACGAGCGTTTTGTGGCTGGTGCACCAGAACAAGTTGTAGCTTCCGAAAAGAAGAAGGAGGCAGACGCTTTGGCTAAGATTGAAACTTTAAAATCTAGTTTAGAGAGTTTAAAGTAAATCAAAATGTCAAACAAAACAAAGTATTCTATACTTACTGCAGTTGTAATAATTGGGACCTATCTAATTAAAGACTATTTAATTGAAAAAGAAAAAATAGAGGTAGTTGCTGGTGGTACAACTGTAAAAGTAAATACCAACGAATACTTTTTGCCAACTAGTACCACAGGTCAAATTGTGCACCATGAAGGTTATAGTTTAAGTTATAGCGAACCTCATGAGCAAGCAGAATGGGTGGCTTATGAGCTTAAAAAATCTCATTTAAGTAACGCTAATTTTAAGCGTCCTTATTTTGAAATAGATGAAGCAGTAAAAACAGGTGCAGCACATTGGCGTAATTACAAACAATCAGGTTATGATCGTGGACATTTATGTCCTGCAGGTGACAGAAAATATAGTCAAGCAGCGCATGACGAAACGTTTTTAACTAGTAATATCTCTCCTCAAAAACACGAATTTAATGCAGGAATATGGAATAGGCTAGAACAAAAAACACGCTATTGGGCAAGTAAGTATGATGGTGTATTTGTGATTTCTGGAGGTGTTTTAAAAGGGAATTTAAAAACAATAGGAGAAGAAAAAGTAGCAGTACCAAACCAGTTTTATAAAGTGTTAATAGATAACAATACTGGTAAAACTAAAATGATTGCTTTTTTGATGGATTATCAAGATTCTGAATTGCCACTTTACAAATTTGTGACTTCTGTAGATACTATTGAAAGATTAACAGGAATAGATTTTTTCTCAGAATTAGATGATGCAATTGAAAATAAATTGGAAGCCTCAAGCGACTACAAAAACTGGAGTTTTTAATAACCTAATTTAGGTTTTATGTCATTCCGAACGAGGAACAAGGAGGAATCTAATTGTTTTAAAATAATTTCTCTTTAATACCTTTCCAACGCAAACGTCTAATAAATCTACCTTCCTCAACAGTTACAACTTGTTTAGGTTTGTTTAAAACAGCTTTATAATAACCAATAACATAATCTTTAAAATACCTAAAGCTGTTCTTTTTTAAACCCAATTTAATAGCAGTAATTAGTGTCAATATAAAACCATATCGCATTTTATACATGGCTTCGCCTTGTAAGTATTTAGCAGATTTGTTATAACTGATGCCAGTTGGTTTAAGATGCTTGACATGTAAAGACTCATCCAACACAATGTCCCAATTATTATATTTAGCAAGTAGCTCGTCCACAGTATCCCAACCCATCGACTTTTTTAATTGGCCAATAGCCTCAAAACAGTCTTTTCTATAAGCTTTTAAAGCACCTCTAATATGGTCTTTACTGGTAATATCCTCTAAAACCCATTGGTTATTTTTTTGAATGTAGCAGTAACCAGCAACCATCCCAATGTTTTTATTGGTATTAAAATGAAAAGCTAACGTTTCTAAATACTGTTTTGGAAAAATTAAGTCTGCATCAAATTTACAAATCACATCGTAGTCGTTTTTTAAAACACCGAAACCTTTGTAAAAAGCATTAATTATTTTGGTGCCAGGTAAGTGTTTATTTGAAGACGTAACATTAACTAATTTTATAAAATCAAATTTTTGCTGAAAGTCTTCTACGATATTTTGAGTATTATCTGTAGAATTATCATTAACCACAACAATCTCATAAGGGAGTAACGTTTGATCCACTAAAGATTGTAAGGTTAATCCTAAGGAAGAAGCTTCGTTATGTGCAGGTATGATAATTGAGAATCTCATAAATTATTTATTTGAAATTCTTTCCGCATAAACAATAAAATACCTTGGTGTAAACCATCTTAGAAGAGGTCTAACTCCCAGTTTTTTTACTGGGTTAGTCCATTGTTGTTTATCAATAATTTTCCAACCTGTTTTTTCAAGTAACCATTCTAATTGCCAATCTTCAAACTCGTGGTAATGTCTATCCCATTTATCGGATTTACTTCTGTAAGCTGAAGCAAACCATAATTTAAGCGGAACACTAATTACTAATTTATTTGCTTGTATACTTTGTAAAACGGTAAAAGGGGAGAGGAGGTGTTCAAAAATTTCAAAAGCAGTAACAACAGTTGCATCAGAATTTTTTATAGTTGAGGTATCCACATCTAAATCTTCACCATTAGTGTTTTCAACAGTATACCCTTGATTTTTCATAATTTTAGAAAAAGGGTTATCTACTCCTAAATCTAAAATAGATTCAGATTTTGAGATATGTTTTTCTAAAAACTGATAAGTGAGTTTAAATCTTTTATGCGGAAATGTTTGTTCGTACATCTTAGTCTTTCCGCGTAAGCGGATTAGTATTTATAAACTATAGCGTTAATGTGCATTCCTCCACCAACGCTAGCAAATATAATAACATCTCCTTTTTCTATGTGCTGATTCTCTAATTTATTATTTCTAATTAAATCAAACAATGTAGGGACTGTTGCTACAGAGCTATTACCCAATTTATGAATACTCATTGGCATAACACCTTCTGGTTCTGGAGTTTTATATAAACGATAAAAACGTTTTATAATGGCTTCATCCATTTTTTCGTTGGCTTGATGGATCAATATTTTTTTAACATCTTTGATGTCAACACCACTACTGTCCAAGCACTCTTTCATGGCTAATGGTACATTATTTAACGCAAACTCGTAGATTTTACGACCATGCATTTTAATATATCTTGTGTCTTTTTCTAAGTCTTGATTATTAGATTTTCCGAAGAATAAATAATAGGCTTCATCAAAGGTGAAACTTGCAGTATTGTGAGCTAAAATACCACCTTCTTCGTCTGTTGCTTCTACAATAGTTGCTCCAGCACCATCACTGTAAATCATACTATCTCTATCGTGTTTATCAACAACTCTAGATAAGGTTTCACTACCAATTACTAAGCATCTTTTGGCCATTCCAGCTTTAATAAATGCCTGAGCTTGTATAACACCTTCCACCCAACCAGGACAACCAAATAAGATATCATAAGCAACACATTTAGGGTTTTTTATGCGTAAACTGTGTTTTACTCTAGACGCTAAACATGGTAACACATCGGTTTGTATAGTATCTGATTTTACATCACCAAAGTTGTGTGCACAAATAATATAATCTATAGTTTCAGGATCGATTTTGGCATCTTCAATAGCTTTTTGAGCAGCTAAAAAACCTAAATCAGATGAGGTTAATTGCTTATCTGCATAACGACGTTCACTAATTCCTGTAATTGCTTTAAACTTCTCAACAATAACTTCATTTGGATGATTTATAGTGCTTCCGTCCGCATTTAAAAATTCATGACTGTAAAAGTCTTCATTCTTTTCGATTCCCTTTGGTATATAGCTTCCTGTTCCTGTAATCTTGATATTCATAAAAAAAGAAATTGCCTTTAATTTGTTTACTTTGCTAAGATAAGCAGTAAAAAATTAAAGGCAATTTGTATTGATAAAAAAATACGATGTTCAGATTGTTTTATGCTTCCATATATTCCTCAATAGGAGCACAAGTACATATTAGGTTTCTGTCTCCAAAAGCATCATCTACACGACGTACAGAAGGCCAAAACTTGTTGTCAGCAACATAGTCTAATGGATAGGCTGCTTTTTCTCTAGAATAAGGTAGTAACCATTCGTCTGATGTTAACATTGCTAAAGTATGTGGTGCATTTTTTAATGGATTATTATCGTCATCTTTTGTTGCTGCATCAATTTCTTTTCTAATAGAAATCATAGCATCACAAAAACGATCCATTTCTGCTTTACTTTCGCTTTCAGTAGGTTCAATCATCATTGTTCCTGCTACTGGAAAAGAAACAGTTGGTGCATGAAAACCATAATCCATTAATCGTTTTGCGATATCTACTACTTCAATCCCATGGGCTTTAAATGGACGACAATCTATAATCATTTCATGTGCTGCACGACCACGTTCTCCAGAGTATAGCGTTTCAAATGCACCTTGTAATCTGTGCTTGATGTAATTGGCATTTAAAATGGCGATTTCAGTCGATTTTTTTAAACCTTCTGCACCAAGCATTTTAATATATCCATAAGAAATTAAGCAAGCTAATGCGCTTCCAAAAGGAGCTGCAGAGATTGCTGTAATTGCTTTTTCGCCTCCAGTTTTAACAATTGGATTGCCTGGTAAAAATGGAACTAGTTGTTTAGCGACACATATTGGGCCTACTCCAGGACCACCTCCTCCATGAGGAATGGCAAAGGTTTTATGTAAATTTAAATGGCAAACATCTGCACCAATATTTCCTGGATTGGTTAACCCTACTTGAGCATTCATATTGGCACCATCCATATACACTTGTCCACCACAATCGTGAATGATTTGTGTAATTTCTTTTATAGACGCTTCATATACACCATGCGTTGATGGATATGTTACCATTAAAGCAGATAAATTCTCTTTGTGTAATTCTGCTTTTTCACGTAAATCGTCTACATCAATATTTCCTTCTTCTGTAGATTTTGTCACCACCACTTTCATACCAGCCATAACTGCACTAGCTGGATTAGTACCATGAGCAGAACTAGGTATTAAACAAATGTTTCTGTGATGGTCTCCTCTAGATTCGTGATACGCTTTTATCACCATTAGTCCTGCAAACTCACCTTGTGCTCCAGAATTTGGCTGTAAAGAGGTTGCTGCAAAACCTGTTATTTCGGTTAATTGGTCTTCTAGTTCTTTTAATATTTGAGCATATCCTCTAGCTTGTTTTAAAGGAGCAAAAGGATGAATGTTTCCCCATTTAAACCAACTTAATGGCAACATTTCTGCTGCAGCATTAAGTTTCATGGTACATGATCCAAGAGAAATCATAGAGTGGTTTAACGATAAATCTTTACGCTCTAGTTTTTTAATGTAACGCATCAATTCAGTTTCAGAATGATGGGTATTAAAGACGTCAAGAGTTAAAAAGTCTGTTGTTCTTTCTAAGGTTTTATCTATAGCAGTGTCTTCAGTAATAGACGTAATTGTTTGTGCTTCTTTATTGGCAACTTCAGCAAAAATAGAAATGATATAATTTAAATCTCTAACAGAAGTAGTTTCATTTAAAGCAATAGTTACGGTTTCAGCGTCTGGATAGAAAAAGTTTACTTTTTTCTGTTTAGCAACCTTTTTTATTGTTTTAGCATCAGTTTTGATTTGTAACGTATCAAAATATGAGGTGTTAATTTGTTTAAACCCTAATTGTTCCAATGCTTTTGCTAGTGTAGTTGCGCAATTATGTACTTTGTCTGCTATGTTTTGTAATCCTTTTGGACCATGATACACTGCATACATACCAGCCATAACAGCCAGTAAAACCTGAGCTGTACAGATATTAGAAGTTGCTTTATCGCGTTTGATGTGTTGCTCTCGCGTTTGTAAAGCCATACGTAACGCTCTGTTCCCATTTGCATCTTTAGTTACACCAATAATACGACCTGGAATATCACGTTTGTAAGCTTCTTTAGTTGCAAAATAAGCTGCATGTGGTCCACCATAACCCATTGGTATTCCAAAGCGTTGTGTAGTACCAACAACTACATCTGCACCAAATTTACCTGGCGCTTCTAATTTTACTAAGCTTAAAATATCTGCTGCTACTGCTACTTTAATATTGTTACTATTAGCTTTCTCTATAAAAGATTTGATATCTGTAACTTGACCGTTTTTTCCTGGATATTGAAGGATAGCTCCAAAAAATTCAGTTGAAAAATCAAAGGTTTCTTCATTACCAATGACTAATTCAATGCCTATTGGATTAGCTCTAGTTTGTAATAAAGATAGTGTTTGTGGTAAAATGTTTTCTGAAACAAAAAACTTATTGATTCCTGCTTTTTTCTGGTCTCGCTCTCTAACTGCAAATAGCAAACTTAAGGCTTCTGCTGCAGCTGTGCTTTCGTCTAACAAAGATGCATTTGCTAACTCCATACCTGTTAGGTCTGTTACCATGGTTTGAAAGTTTAGAAGTGCCTCTAAACGTCCTTGAGCTATCTCTGCTTGGTAAGGTGTATAAGCTGTGTACCAACCTGGGTTTTCTAAAATGTTACGTTGTATAACTGCAGGTAATATGGTTGGATGATAACCTAAACCAATATAAGTTTTATAGACTTTATTTTTTTTAGCGACATCATTTAAGTAAACCAAGTACTCTTGTTCACTCATAGCTTCGTCTAAATCTAAGTCTTTTTTTAATCTAATATCATCTGGAATAGTTTCGTAGATTAATTGCTCTATACTATCTGCTCCAATGGTTTTAAGCATTTGTTTTTGGTCGTCTTCTCTTGGACCAATGTGTCGTAATGCGAAAGCGTTTGTATTCATTTAAAATGTGGTGTTAGTTTTTTAATTTAAATATTAAAAAACATGAATTAAAGTGGCTTTTTTAATGATTGCAAAATTAACGAAAACTAATAGTAATATTTTGTTAAAAATTGAAAGTTTTCAACGAAACGACTGCTTTATTAACAGATTAATTATTTTTGTTTAATGAAGGTTATTAAACAGCTTTTAGATTTTTATATAAATAGCAGTATTCACGTTGCTTTAGCTGTCTATGCATTAAGTTGGATTACTTTAAAAAAGTTCAACATTAATTACGATGAAAACATATTGTATTTTAATTTTTATGCAACTATAACTGGCTACAATTTTGTGAAGTATTTTGGAATAGCTAAATGGCACCATCGTAGTTTAGCAAAGTGGTTAAAGATTATACAAGTATTTTCATTGCTATGCTTTGTGTTAATGTGTTACTACGCTTCTACATTACAATTGAAAACACTTTTAGTTATTGCAGGATTTGGCGTAATTACCTTTTTGTATGCTATACCCTTTTTACCTAAAAATTGGTATCTAGATACGCAGCAAAACCTAAGGGATATTAGTGGTTTAAAAGTATATGTTATTGCTTTGGTGTGGAGTGGAGTAACAGTTGCGTTACCTTTAATAAATAATGAGGTGCTTATTCATGCAGATGCTGTTTTAACACTATTGCAAAATTTTACACTAGTCATTATACTAATGTTACCTTTTGAGATTAGAGATTTGCGTTATGACAGTTTGAAATTGGCAACAATTCCTCAAAAAATAGGAGTGAAGCATACTAAATCTTTAGGCTTAATCTTATTATTAATTTTTTATTTAATTGAGTTTTTTAAAGACGAAACCCAAACCAATTATCTAATAGTACAATTAGTAGTTTGTGTTGTTTTAGCACTTTTTTTGATGTTTTCTAATCAAAAAAGAAGCGCTTATTTTACAACGTTTTGGGTTGAAGCTGTCCCTGTTTTTTGGCTGTTATTGATGATTTTGTAGCTCTTTATTAAAAGAAGATTTTAATTGTTCTTTTTCACTAGAAGTTAAGGTGCTAGTCTTGATTTTATCTATTAATAATGTCAATTTAGAATTAGTAATGGTGTGCTGTTTACACACTTTACAAATAAATAGATGGCACTTAAATTTAATTTTTTCCCAAGTAGAAGCTTCTTGGTATTGTGCTTTATCGCAGATATGTCTTGATTCCTCACAAGACATCATAAATTTACTCATCATAATTAAAACCAGTTTTTTTCTAAACAACTTGCCATAGCTACACGTGCTCTGTGAATGATTACCCAAAGATTAGACGCTGTAATTTCTAATTCATTACAAATTGTTTCTGTTTCATAATTTAAAATGGTTTTCATTTCAAATATTTTTGCTTGTTTTTTGGGGAGTTTTGACAAACATTCATTTATAGCATCAGCTAACTCTGTGTTTTCTATTTGGTCTTCTGCAGTTTTATCAAAAGGATCTGCAACGCGTTGTTCTAACCAATCGCCTTCTGTTTCAGAATCACTGTTGTAAGACATTCTAACTTCGGCTTTTCCTTTGTTAGAATTAGTTTTACGGTAGTGATCAATAATTTTTCGTTTTAATATAGACACTAACCATGTGCGTTCGCTTGCTTCTCCTTTAAAATTTTTCATGCTATTTAAACCAGCTAAAAAAGTTTCGGAGATTAGATCTTGTGCTTTTGCTCTGTCATTTACACGCGTAATCGTGTAATTAAAGAGGTAGTCGCTATACAAATCTATCCATTGGTTTGGATTAATTTTATGGTTGGGCATACCTATTTGTGTTTTTCTTTTTCACTATAAAAATAGTAAAATAGAATTAATACATGATTTACTTAATTAATCCAGCACGTTTTAGCAACGCTTCTGGTTTAGGTTCTTGACCTCTAAAACGCTTGTAAAGTTCCATTGGGTTGTCTGTTCCACCTTGTGATAAGACATGGTCTTTAAATTTTGACGCTACTGTTTTGTTAAAAATACCCTGTTCTTTAAAATATTCAAACGCATCTGCATCTAAGACTTCTGCCCATTTATAGCTGTAATATCCAGACGAATAACCACCCTGAAAGATATGTGCAAAAGCAGTACTCATACAGTTTTCTTTAACTTCAGGATAAAGACGTGTATTTTTAAACGCTTCTGTTTCATGAGCCTTAACGTCTTTTATATTTGTCGGATTAGTACCATGCCAACTCATATCTAAAAGTCCAAAACTAATTTGACGTAAGGTTTGCATACCTTCATGGAAGCTTGCGCTTTCTTTTATTTTTTCTACTAATTCCATTGGTATTACTTCATTAGTTTTATAGTGTTTTGCAAATAACTCTAACGCTTCTTTCTCATAACACCAATTTTCTAACACTTGACTTGGTAACTCAACAAAATCCCAATAGACACTAGTTCCGGACAAACTAGGATAGGTTGTATTGGCAAGCATCCCATGAAGTGCATGTCCAAACTCATGAAACAAAGTGGTTACCTCATTAAAGGTTAATAAAGACGGTTTGCTTTTTGTGGGTTTAGTAAAGTTACAGACTATAGATACGTGTGGACGTTCTTCAATTCCATCTTTAATGTATTGTGGTTTAAAGGAGGTCATCCAAGCACCATTACGTTTTCCTGGTCTTGGAAAAAAGTCTGCATAGAATATAGAAACAAGTTTATTATTGTCGTCTAAAACCTGATAAGTCATGACATCTTCATGATATTTATCAATCGTGTCAATGCTTTTAAACTGAAGTCCAAATAATTTGTTGGCCACTTGAAAAGCACCATCAATTACTTTTTCTAGCTGAAAATAAGGTTTTAATTTTTCGTCATCTAAATTGAATAACTTTTGCTTCAATTTTTCAGAATAGTAAGCCGAATCCCATTTCTCTAATTGCTCGATACCATCTAGTTTTTTAGCAAAATTTTGAAGAGTTGCAAACTCGCGTTCTGCTGCTGGTTTTGCTTTTTCCAATAACTCATTTAAAAACGAGGTAACCTTTTCTGGTGTTTCTGCCATACGCTCTTCCAGAACAAAATGAGCATGTGTTTTATACCCTAACAATTGGGCTCTTTGAAATCTTAGATTTGCTATTTGTAATACGTTGTCTTGATTGTCTAATGTATCGTTATTAAATCCTTTACTTCCAAATGCTAATGCTAATTTTTTACGTAATGCTCTATTATCTGCATAGGTCATAAAAGGTATATAACTAGGATAGTCTAAGGTGATTAACCAACCTTCTTTGTTTTTAGATTCAGCTAATTGTTTTGCAGCTTCTATAGCGCCTTCAGGTAATCCAGACAAGTCAGCTTCGTCTGTTATTAGCATTTCAAAATTATTGGTTTCAGCCAAAATATTTTCGCCAAACTTTAATTTTAAAGTGGCTAATTGCTTATCTATTTCTCTTAGTTGTTGTTTTTTATTATCTGGTAAGTAAGCACCATTTCTGGTGAAACTTTTGTATTTTTTTTCTAATAACGTGTTTTGTTCTGTGTTTAAATTAAACATGTTTTTATTGTCATAAACATGTTTAACACGTTTAAATAAACCTTCATTTAAGGTGATATCATTACCAAATTCGGTTAGAATAGGAGAGACTTCTTGAGCAATTTTTTGTAAGTCATCATTAGTTTCTGCAGAATTTAAATTAAAAAAAATGCTTGTCACTCGATCCAATTGTTGTCCAGAAAACTCTAAAGCTTCGATGGTGTTTTTAAATGTTGGAGGCTCAGAATTACAAACTATAGTGTCAATTTCTATTTTAGTTTGTTTAATAAGTTCTAAAATAGCAGGCTTAAAGTCTTCATTTTTAATAGATTGAAAAGGTGCTGTGTTAAATTCTGTAGTAAAATTCTTAAATAGTGGGTTCATTATAACGTTATAGTAATTTTTTGGTGTTAAAATTAGCATTTTAATTGCATATTAATTATTTAAATGATTATTTTTGTGGTGATTTTTTCCCGTGAGTTGGTTACTCACTTAAAAATTATTGATTAATAGCGATAAAAAGCCTCAGAATTTTCTGAGGCTTTTTTTGTATTTAATATTGCTTTTAATCGAAAATACTTTGCACTTTATCTAATATTCAAATTATTCGACAGTTACAGATATAGTTTTATTTTAAAAGTAACGTTTTTGCAACTGTTTTTTTGATGTGAGTATAGTACTCATATAATAGAACAATAATAGCGATGGAAGCCTCAAACTTTGGTTTGGGGCTTTTTTCGTTACTAATTATGTATTTTGTCGATTTTTTATGCTTTTTGTCGAATTAAAATATTTTCCATTCTTTAAAAAACCAAAATAAATATCTAATTAAGAAATTTGTATCAGTTTTTTTGATGTGAGAATACCTCATATATAGAAAGATTAATAGCGATTGAAAGCCTCAACTGTGTTGGGGCTTTCTTAATTTATAATAATTACTATTTTAAATCTTTTGCAGCAGCTTCAACTTTAAGTTTTAAGCCTTCTTTGTACGCTAAAATTTTGTCTAAAACACAGGTGTCTGATGTGCCTATAATTTGAGCAGCTAAAATGCCAGCATTTTTTGCTCCGTTTAATGCAACCGTAGCAACTGGTACACCTCCAGGCATTTGTAATATTGATAATACAGAGTCCCAACCATCAATAGAATTACTACTTTTTACAGGTACACCTATTACTGGAAGTGGGCTTAATGATGCTACCATTCCTGGTAAATGAGCTGCACCACCAGCACCAGCAACAATAACTTTAATATCGCGTTTATGTGCGTTTTTACTAAAGTCGAATAATTTTTCTGGAGTACGATGTGCAGATACAATATCAACTTCTACTTCAATATCAAAACCTTTTAAAATATCTATAGCGTCTTGCATGACTGGCATGTCGCTAATACTTCCCATGATTACTGCTACTTTACTCATTTTATTGACTTATTACTTTAATACTATTTTTTACCTCTTCAGCAATTTGTCTTGCTGTATCTAAATTTTCATTCACTATAGTGACATGTCCCATTTTTCTAAATGGACGTGTTTCCTTTTTACCATAAATATGTGGTGTTACACCTTCCATTGCCATTATGGTTTCTATGTTTTCATATTTAACTGGACCTGTATGATTTTCTGCACCTACAAGATTTACCATAATTCCGCCAACTTTATTTTGGGTGTTTCCTAAGGGTAACCCTAAAATGGCTCTAATGTGTTGTTCAAATTGAGAGGTGTAACTTGCTTCAATAGTTTGATGACCAGAATTATGTGGTCTAGGAGCAACTTCGTTTATTAAAATTTGGTCGTCTTCCGTTTGAAATAATTCTACTGCTAACAACCCAATATGATTGTATGCTTCAGATGTTTTTAAAGCTACTTCTTGTGCTTTTTTAGCCACTTCTGGACTAATTCTAGCAGGACAAATGACATATTCTACTTGATTGGCTTCAGGGTGAAATTCCATTTCGACAACAGGATAAGTTTTGGTTTCTCCTCTACTGCTTCTAGCCACTATGACTGCTAACTCATTTTTAAAAGGAATAAGTTGTTCTGCAATACATTCGCCTTTAGGCAAATCGTTTAAATCAGATAGTTGTCTAACTATTTTTACACCATTACCATCATAACCAAATTGTGCAGCTTTCCAAACAAAAGGTAAGCTTAAACCACCATTATCAATAGCGTCTTCAATTTCGGATAAATATGCAAATCTGCTAAAAGGAGCAGTCGGTAAATTGTGGTCTAAATAAAATAATTTTTGTGTGGCTTTGTTTTGAATACCACGTAAAGTTTTAGCAGATGGATAAACTTTTACTCCTTCTTTTTCAAGTTTTTCAAGTGCTTGCACATTGACGTTTTCAATTTCTATGGTTAAAACATCTACTTGTTTTCCAAAATTATACACCGTATCAAAATCCATTAAATCGCCTTTAACAAATTTGTTACATGCCAATCGGCTTGGAGCTTCGTTACTATTGTCTAAGACGCAGGTGTAAATATCAAATTTTCTGGTATTATATAGTAGCATTTTACCTAATTGGCCACCACCAAGTATACCTAATTTAAAATCAGAAGAAAAATAATTCATTAGTCACAAAACTTGTTAGCAACAAAAATACATTTTAAAACCAAAATAGCACCTAAAAATCGAATTCAAATATCTAATAAGCGCTTGTAATTGGTTATATTTGCGCTTTAAAATTATCAAATGCAAACTATTACGCTTCACGACAAACAATTTAAGCCATTTATTTCTGAAGAAGAGATTGATGCTGCTGTGTCCAAAATGGCTGATCAAGTAGCAAAAGATTTAGGAGATGAAGTACCTGTTTTTGTAGGTATTTTAAATGGATCTTTTATGTTAGTAAGCGATTTTGTAAAAAAGTATCCTAAGCCATGTGAAGTTACTTTTATCAAATTAGCGTCTTATGAAGGTGTTAAATCTACAGAAGATATCCAACGCTTAATTGGATTAACACAAGACTTAAGTGGACGTACAGTTGTGATTCTTGAAGATATTATAGATACAGGAAACACATTACATGAGGTGCATCGTATTTTTAAAAATGAAAACGTAAAACAGCTACTTATAGCAACTTTGTTTTACAAGCCAGAAGCTTATAAAAAAGATTTTAAATTACATTATGTTGGTATAGAAATCCCAAATAAATTTATTGTTGGTTATGGATTAGACTACGATGGATTAGGACGAGATTTACCAGCAGTTTATCAATTAAAAACAACACAACACATGACTAATTTAGTGCTATTTGGACCTCCAGGTGCAGGTAAAGGAACGCAAGCTAATTTTTTAAAGGAAAAGTACGATTTAGTACATATCTCTACAGGAGATGTTTTTAGATATAATATTAAAAACGAAACTGCTTTAGGTACGCTTGCTAAATCTTACATGGATAAAGGACATTTAGTACCAGATCAAGTAACTATAGACATGTTGGAAGCAGAAGTAGAACGAAATACTGGAGCAAAAGGATTTATATTTGATGGTTTTCCAAGAAATGAAACTCAAGCTAAAGCACTAGATAAAATTATGGATGCTAAAGACTCACAAATTAATGCTATGATAGCATTAGAAGTTGAAGATGAAGTGTTAGTACAACGATTATTAGAAAGAGGAAAAACTAGTGGTAGAAAGGACGATTCTGACGAAGCTATTATTAGAAACAGAATCCAAGTTTACTACAACGAAACCGCTATATTAAAAGACTATTATGCTGCACAAAACAAGTATTATGGTGTAGATGGTATTGGTAGTATAGAAGAGATAACAAAACGCTTACATAAAGTAATAGATACACTATAAATCATAATTTGTTTAAGTTATAAAGCTACGGTGACTACTTTTAACTTTTAACTTTTTAACTTTTAACTTAAGATATGACAGAAGGAAACTTTGTTGACTACGTAAAAATGCACGTTTCATCCGGAAATGGAGGAAAAGGATCTGTGCATTTACATCGTGAAAAGTTTATTACAAAAGGAGGTCCAGATGGAGGAGATGGAGGACGTGGAGGACACGTAATTTTAAGAGGAAACTCTAACCTTTGGACGTTATTACACCTTAAATTTAAACGTCATGTACGTGCAGGACACGGAGAGCATGGTAGTAAAAGTAGAAGCTCTGGAGCAGATGGTGAAGATGTGTACATGGATGTTCCATTAGGAACAGTAGTTAGAGACACAGAAACAAACGAGATACTGTTTGAAATTACAGAAGATGGAGAAGAGCGCATTGTTGCAGAAGGTGGTAAAGGTGGATTAGGTAATTGGCATTTTAAAAGTTCTACTAATCAAACCCCTAGATACGCACAACCAGGTTTACCCCTTGAAGAAAAATTTATAACATTAGAACTTAAAGTATTAGCAGATGTTGGGTTAGTTGGTTTTCCTAATGCTGGAAAATCTACACTGTTATCTGTTGTCACTTCTGCAAAACCTAAAATTGCAGATTACGAGTTTACGACACTAAAACCAAACCTAGGGATTGTAAAATATAGAGATTTTCAAACCTTTATTATGGCTGATATCCCTGGAATTATTGAAGGTGCAGCAGAAGGTAAAGGACTTGGATATTACTTTTTACGTCATATAGAGCGTAACTCTATTTTATTGTTTATGATTCCCGCAGATGCACCAGACATCAAAAAGCAATACGATATTTTGTTAGATGAGTTGCGTCGTTATAACCCAGAAATGTTAGATAAAGATAGACTTATAGCTATCTCTAAATCTGATATGTTAGATGATGAGCTAAAAGCTGAAATGAAAGCAGAACTAGACCAAACTTTACCAATTCCATATTTGTTTATATCAAGTGTGGCACAACAAGGGTTAACCGAGTTGAAGGATGCACTTTGGAAAATGTTAAACTAAAAGCGAGTATTAATCCAATCACTAATTAGTTTTAATACATTATTAGAAAAGGTTTCTTCTAATGTAGTATACTCACTAGTTGATCCAGTTTTAGCTGTTTGAAATAAGTGGTTTAAATCTTCTATTTTTTTTATAGTTACATCTTTGTTTTTAGCGGTTTTAAGATGTGCTTCTATTGCAGGTAAATTGACATCATGTAATACTTGAAAATCTTTTGTTCCGTTTAAAGCTAAAACAGGACAAGTTGTTTTTTCTAGAAATGGTTTTGGGTCTAACCTAATAAATTCGATTAGCCAAGGTATTGAATAAGTGTCTATCATTTGTTTTTTTGCAACCGGATTTAAAATAAATGCTACAGTTTTATTGTCTTTATTTTTTTCTTGGTATTTATTAATAAAAGTTTCAATCTTAGTTCGGATACTATCATTTTTTTCTTCAAGAATAATTCTGTAAAAATTAGAATTTAATTCAAGTTGAATGTTTAAAGCTTCCTCAGTAAGTCCTATTGATTTTAAAATTTTTTTATTTTGAGTTTCTAATAATTGATCACCTCTTACTCCTGGTCCAGCAAGCATTACAATAAATGCTATATCATTATTTTTTGAGGCTACCATTGGTGCAATAATACCACCTTCACTATGCCCAATTAAACCAATTTTTGATTGGTCTATATCTGTTCTAGTTTTTAAATACTTTATGCCAGCTTCTACATCTGACGCTAAATCATAAGTAGTGGCATTTCTAATATCTCCTGTAGATTTACCAACACCTCTTTCGTCAAAACGTAAAACAGCAATCCCGTTGTTGGTTAAATAATCTGCAATTACCCAAAAAGGTTTATGTCCAGCGATATTACAATCTCTATCATGAGCACCCGAACCGTTTATTAAAATGGCTACTGCTGGATTTTTAACTTTTTTAGGAAGAGTTAATGTACCAGAAAGTACAACACTATCTGCATCTTTATTTGTATAGGTGACTTCCTCAATGTTATATTTAAAAGGCGCTTTTGGTGTTTGAGGTCTTTCATTTTGAGCAAAACTTAAAACTGAGAAACTCAAGAAAACAACAAAAGTACTTAGTATGATTTTCATAGTATATATTTTAATTTAAAACAAAAAAGGCTTCTAAAGTAGAAGCCTAAATATACATTATTTAAAAACATGTTAATTTAACAACGGTTTGTATTTGTCTTTATAACTGTAAAGTACCACAATATTAAGTAATAATAATACAATAGCACCAATGCTATTAGCAGGATCTAAAAATGCATGGAATAATACTGCATTTATAGAAACACTCATTAATATTATTGCTAATAGTGCACCAAACTTGTTAAAAATAAAGGTTAAACCAGCAACAATTTCAACAATTCCAACTAAAGTCAATGTTTTTGTGGATAATAATCCTGTCATGTAAGTTATGACGCCTTCTGGAAGACTATCTGGTTTTGGCATAAAGTCTAAAAATTTATTGGCACCAAAAACTACCAGTAAAATTCCAAAAACAATACGGATTATATTAAATACTTTTGAATTCATAATATATTGTTATTAGTTAGTATTTAAATATATAAAATATTTTCCATGTAAACTAATTGCTTGGGTAGTAAGGGGTTAATTCTATTAAATTAAAAAACCACCTTCTATAAAATAGTAAAGGTGGTTTTGATGTTTGTTATACTAAAAAATTATTCCACAGTAATACGTACTCCTTCACTATGACTACTAAATTCTGGTGCATACATGCTTTGTATGGTTGTAATACCATTACTCATATTTCCTGCATTGTTCACACGTAAGTCATATTCAAAAACATAAATACCTTTTGGTAAATAGTCAAAAAAGAAGTTAGTTGACGCATCTTTAGTTGCTTCATAATAACCCAAACCATCTTGATATTTATATTGACTTAATACATTTACAGGTTCTAATCCTGCTGCACGCATATCTTTCATGTGGATAAACTCCATTGCTCTGTCGCTTCTTAATTCGATGCGGACTCTAACTAAATCGCCAACTTTTAGTTTGGTGTCTTTAGTTATTGCAGAGATTTCTTCACCCGTATCAGTATTGGTTTTTAGGTACAATTGCTTCTTTAGTTTTAAAGGTGTTTCTGCAGCAGTAATTTTATCTAAATCCTCAAAATACTGCCAGTATAAAGCTCCCCAAGCTATACCTTCTCCTTTTTTAGTTAAAGTAACGTTCGCCATTTCTGGTTTGATATCAGATCCTGACCATGAGGTTTTGTAGTATCCTGTTCCAGCTTCCACCTTGACATCTTCTAAAGTAGCAGGAGTTATTTTTTGGTCACCTAAAACCACATCAACCATGTCTGTTACGCTTAACCAATCACTACCTTGTAATAATAATGCATATACAGCTTCTGTTGTAGCTTTAGTGGTTTTCCATCGGTTGGTTTGCTTGTTTTTAAGCAACCAGATTTTAAGGTTATCGATATCTTCAAGATTTTTGGTTTCACTCTGAAAACCTTTACCAACTTCTGCAAATGCTTCAATCATTAACGCTTGTGTCTCGATTGATGCTTGATACCAATAGTAAGAATTGGTGTTTTCTTTCCAATACATACCCAATTCGTCAGAGGTAATACTATTTTCTTTTAACGACTTTAAAATTGCATGTGCAGTTGTAGTATCATTATTTCTACTCATAATTAAAGTCATCATCCCTTTTGCATATAAAGGACGTTGTAACCAATAGTTTCTAATTTGCGACAGGTAATACTTGTGTATTTCCTGTTGTTTTTGGGATTGTTTATACTCCGGAAAAAAGCTTCGCATGTATAAATAATGCAATTGCGTGTAACTTAGATGGTCTTTGGTGTAATCTACGTCATTAGTATATTTTGTTAAGTCGTTATATTCTTTTTCAAACTCATTATCTAAGTAATCTAGAGCATCTTCAACCATTTCCATAATATCTCCATCTTTATCACTAATTACACCTAATTGTTTTAGATGCCCAAAGCCAGTAATAATGTGTTGTGTAATGTAACGGTTTGCTCTATAGTTACCAAACCAAGACCAGCCACCATCAGACATTTGGTTGTTTTTAAGCTTGCGTTTAGCACGATTTAATTCGCTAGTCATTTTATTTAAATCAAATAATAATGCTATTCGTTTTTTCTGTTCGGTTTCTGACTGTGCATCACGTAACCAAGGAGTTTCCTGAATTAAAATAGACTTTAATTCTTCATTTTTTTCAAGATTGCTTAGTAGTGCATCGCTATTTTTCCATTGGTTAAACACCTCTTTAATGCGTGGATTGCTATTAACAATATGACTAGCTAAACTATTAGCATAAAATCTGCTAAAAGTTTGCTCGTTACACTCGTATGGATATTCCATTAAGTAAGGTAATGCTTGTACAGCATACCAAGCAGGATTGCTGGTCATTTCTAAGGTTAACTTGTGGTGTTTTAAAGTTGAAGAGCTGCTAGTCTTTAACTTATCCAAAGTAAAGGTTCTGGTTTCGTTACTTTTAATCCACATTGGTAAAGTTTCTGTTACCAACATTCTGTTGGTTAAAACCGGTAATGCATTTTGTTCTCCATCGCTAAATTCACCTGATTTTGCTAAAATTTTATACTGTACAGCACTCACGTTATCAGGAATAGATATAGTCCATGTCACTTGTGTGTTACCTTTCGCTGTCGCGGAAAACGATTGCTGATTGGCAGAGTTTGACAACTCAGCATCAATAGATTGTCCAGTCAACGCATCAAACAACTGAAGCACTGCAGTACCAGACAACTCTTTGTCACTTAGATTAGAAATTTTTGTGCTGATTTGTATGCGGTCACCTTGACGTAAAAAACGAGGCACATTAGGCAATACCATTAAGTCTTTTTGAGTCACTGTTTGCATTGTGCTTTTTGCATAATTTCCTTGTTGGTCATGCGCAAACAAATTAATATTCCATCTGGTTAAAGCTTCTGGTGTAGTAAAATTGAAAGACACATTACCATTTTTATCTGTAGCTAATTGCGGAAAGAAAAACGCTGTTTCTTGTAAATTGGTTCTGGCTTTAACTTGAGAGAAGTCTTCTTTTGCTCCCTTTTTAGTAGTGATTATTACGACACCATTTGCACCTTTTACTCCATATAACGCAGTTGCTTCATCCCCTTTTAAAACAGACATTTCTAGTATGTCGTCTGTATTAATTGATTTTATATCGTTAACTATGACTCCATCAACAACATATAATGGATTTGATAATTCATTAATTGAAGCATTTCCTCTAATTAAAACTTTTTTAGAATCGTTTTCTACTTGTACTCCAGCTACATTTCCTTGTAAAAAACCAGCTTCCATTTCTAAATCATCCATTACAACTGACTTAGAATCTCTTCTAGATCTTTTTTTGGTACCATAACCAACCACAACGACTTCATCTAAATTTTCATCACTTGGAAATAGTTTGATATTAATAATATTATCAGCACCAACAGTTTTTTCAAGTGTTTCATAACCTACATAACTAAATTGTAATATATCTCCAGCACTAGCTTTTATTAAATAGTTACCATCAAAGTCTGTAGATGTTCCTTCTGAAGTGCCTTTAACAATGACATTTCCAGTCGGAAGAGGTAATCCGTTTTCATCAGTTACAGTTCCTGTTACAAAGCCTTTTTTAACGCTACCATCATAAGCGGTTCTAATTCTGTCAACTTTTAATTTGTTGACATACTGTCGATATGCCCAACTATTATTATTTATTGTAAAGCCAAACCAATTAAACTGATCAAAACTCTTTAGGTTATTAAAACTAGTGTAGTTGTAAGGTCTATTAACTCTAAAGTAAGTGGTTCCAAAACTATTACCATCACCTCTTCTGTATGACGCATAGTAACTACGTGGTGTAAAGTTGGAGTAGTTCCAATTGTGAGATTTAAATTGATCTAAAGACGCATCATACATACTTGCTAAAAACTCGGATGCTATTTTTTCGCCTTTTGTCCCTTTAATTTTAAAGCTCCACGTTTCGTCTGTTCCTGGTTGTAGCTTGTCTCTAAAAGTTAGGGTTTCTATATCTAAATCGGTTTTAGGATAAGGTACATTTATAGTCATACTACCTCCTTGATAACTATTAAAAGCAGCTAAACTATAATGGATACCAAAACCACCTAAATCACTTTCCTCTACAGGAATAGAGATTGTTTTTTTGTTTTCATTTAACGTTATGACATAGTTTTTTTCGATTTGATAGTCACGTTCTACACTTACTGTTACTGTTAGGTTTTTTGCAGCAGTTGCTAAAGTTAAGACGACTTTATCTCCAACCTCGTAACTAGATTTGTCTGTAGTAATACTAAATAATTGTTGGTCAGCTAGTGTGTTGTCTTTATCAGAAAACAACATGGTTTTAGCTTTGTCTTTAACGTCTTGACCAAATTTATCTGTAGTTTCTAACTCGATTATATACGCTCCAGATAACCATTTTTTGATGTTTTTTAAATCTATAGTTTTGGATTGTTCTGTGTCAAAAGTTGTAGTTAACACTAAGTCACCTTTCTCCCAATTTTCAGGATTGTCCTCATTGGTATAGGCATCATGAGGGAAGAAACTTTTAAACTCGTTTTTAGTAAACCCAGGATAATCTGGAGCAGCCCAAGGACGTTGACGTAACACAGTATTAGGAGCTTGTAGTTTGTAAATATTAAGCGTTCCTTTTGCAGGTACAAATTGACCATTTAGATTTTGTGTGGTAATTGTAATTTGATGGTCTTTTTCCGTTTTATCTAATACTGGTTTAATACCAATAGTAGCAGTTAATGCATGATACCCAACTTTAACAATTGTTGAAGTACTTCTGGTTTCGCCATTAATGTCTGTGACATCTGCAGTGACCTGGTAACTAAAAATAGGTAAGCCAGATTTGTCTACGGTTTCATCTGGTATTGCTTTAAAAACAACCTTGTAATTGCCTTCTGCATCAGTTGTGGTTTCGCCATGTGTGATTTCTTGAGGATCTACATTAAAATAACTTGGTCTGTACCATCTATACCACACAGGATATTGCACGTTTCTAACCACACGATAAATTACTTTGGCATCCGTAATTTTACTGCCTGCAAACGAAATTGCTTCACCTTTTACAGTTACACTATCGTTAACTTTAAAGGTTTCGGTTATAGGATTAAAATTAGTTTCAAATTTTGGACGTTTATATTCCTCTACAGAAATAGACGTGTTTCCATACAAATCATTATTACTAATTCTAATATTAAAAACACCAGTCAATCCATTGTTTGGTAAAATAAACTCGCCAGCAACCGATCCAAAATTATTAGTTGTTAGATTCTGCTCGCTTACCTTTTCTCCATTAGTGTTATATAAAATAACATTAACCTTTTTATTAGCAATAACTTCTGTTTTATTGTTCTTGTTTTTTAAAGCAATTGCTTTAAAAAATACGGTTTGCGATGGTCTGTAAATGCTTCTATCGGTAAAAATAAAGGCACGATAATTAGTGTCGTTATCATCACGATTTCTGTAATAATTACTGATATAGTAATTGCCAAAATAGCCAACATCAGATTTAGTTTTAATGGTTAAAGCCACATTATTACGCTTATAGCTTTTGTTTTTATTGATTGAAATAATGCCTTTAGAATCTGTTGTAGTAGCAACAGTATTAATTATTTCGTTTCTGTACACATAATCAATATCTACTTTAGCATTTGGAAGTGGTTGTCCATTATTACGGTTAATAACTTGATAAAACACTTGGTTTTCATCCTGAAAATTAACAATTGCAATATTGGTGACTTGTGTTATTGCAGTTGCAAAAAAGTTGTCTTCCAAATCTGTAGATTGTCCAACAATTAAATACAAACCATTATCCAAATTAGGTACTAAAACTTCGGTAGTATGATGTTGGTAATCGTTTTCATTTTTTAGTGAAGAAGTCCATGATTTTTCAACATTTAGTTTGTCTATAAACGCTTTTTTATCGTCTTCTTTATAAATATTTATAAAAGCATCACGTTGCTTTCTGGTAATTTTATGGGCTTCAAACGTTAGTTGTTCGACATTTTTGTAACCTATTAAAAAGCGCGATTGGGTGTTAATTGTTACAAATTGTTCTGCAGTAATCGTTAAACTAGGTTGTAAAATTTGCGATTGTAACGCAGTACATAATCCAGCACCTTTGCTGTCTGGAAAGTCTGCAATAACCTGTTTACATAAGTCTAAAGCCTCTTTTATTTTAAACCTTACCTCAGGATTAGTCTCTTTATTATAAGCTTGACCTTGTGTGTTATATAGCGTAGCTATTTTAAAATTGTACAACCCAGAGACTTCGTGTGTGCTGTGTTTTTCGGCTTCAGCCTGAAGCGCTTTTAGGTAAATATCTTCCTTATTTTCAAAAGTAGCATTGTAATACACGTAGTCTAAACGCTCTGTATTGACTTCGGTTAAGGCATACGGTTCTTTATCTTTTAAATGAAATTGAATTAAATCCTGATAAACTTTTAAAGCTTGTAATTGTAACGATGTCGAGTCTTTTGATGTGATGTTTATTTTAGAAAATGCTTCTGAAGCGGATAAATACTCAGGATTATCTATCAAAAATTTATATGCTGGTTTTGTGATGCTATTTTCTGAGGTTTTATAAAATGCTAATGCATTATGACTTAAAAAATCGAATACTGTTGGTCTATAGACTTCCGAATCTCTTCCTTTTGTAATGATCTCGTCAAATTGATTGATAGAGGTTTGTTGTAATAACAATCCATTTTTTAAAGAGTTGTCAAAATGAAACTTGATCTCTGCAAATAAGGTTTCTAAATCCCAAGTTCTAAAATCTATGGTATCGGCTTTTTCTTCAGTTTTTGTACGGTTATAAAATTTATATCTGTTTTGCTGAAAATATTGCCAATACAACGTCGCCAACATATTTTCTAACACGTTTTTAGTTGGTGCTTTACTTTTAGCAATTTCGGCTTTAAAGTCGTTAATAATACTTAATTGCGCATCTTCTTCAAGAAGTAATGCAAACTTGCTTTTAAATAGTAAGACTTTAATACGTTGCTGGTTATTATTTTCAGCTACAGCTTTAGCTTCAATAGTTTTTACAACCTCCAATGCACTTTTGGGTAAACCATTAATTTCGTGTGTTTCAACGTTATTCCATAGTTTGGAATAGTTGTTGGTTTGAGAATAGGATGTTGCAAACAATACTATCATTAAAAATGTGAATAGGTGCTTCATGTTATTAATTTTTTAAACAATATACTTAGGTTTTAAATCCAACTAAAGCATAAATGCGTAAACTAAACGTTTCAATGAGTGAAACGTTATGGATTTAAAGTTAAATAATATTTAACCATTTAAATCAAAAACAATACCAAGAGAATACTATTTTTGTAAACCTTTAACATTTAAGATGAAATCATTTTTATTAGTTTTAATCATTCCCTTTTTTGTCATGTCACAAACGTCTGTGCAAAAAGGAAAAACGTTTTTAGAGAGCAAACAATTTAGCAAAGCTGAAAAAGAATTAAAGTCGTTTGTGGACAATAATTCCAATAATTTAGAAGCTATAGAATTGTTGGGAGATGCCTATGGACACCAAAAAAAATGGGATGAAGCTGCTAAGGAATATAAAAAGTTAGTTGAAGCAAAACCAAATAACGCCAACTACCATTATAAATTAGGTGGTGCTTTAGGGATGAAAGCCTTATCGGTTAGTAAAATATCTGCTTTAGGTATTATTGGAGATGTAAAATCGTCGTTTTTAAAAGCTGCAGAATTAGACCCAAACCATATCGAAGCACGTTGGGCTTTGGTAGAATTATATATGCAATTACCAGGTATTATTGGAGGCAGTAAAAAAACGTCTCTTAAATATGCTAACCAATTAGAAAACCTATCTAAGGTTGATGGTTATTTAGCTAAAGGTTATATTTATGAATATGATAACGAACCAGAATTAGCAGAAGAGTACTATTTAAAAGCGATTAAAGTTGGAGGCTCTTTAACCTGTTATGAAAAGTTAACCGAATTATATAAAAAAGAAGACCAGCCAGACAAAGCAGTTGCTAATATGGAAGCTGCACAAATAAAGCATCAACGTAACAGTTTGCATTATCAAATAGGAAAAGTGTGTGCAGATTATAACGTGCAATTAGATAAAGGCGAACAATGCTTAAAAGTGTATATTCAAAATCACTCTGCTAAAGATGGTGTCCCAAAAGCTTGGGCCAATTACCGTTTAGCACAAATCTATAAACATAGAAACGACAATACTAATGCGCTTAAGTATATTAACTTAGCCATAAGTGAGTTGCCAGATATTGAGGTGTTTAAAGACTTTAAAGAAACGCTTTAGTTTTAAGTACTCAGTCGCAGATTGCAGTTGCGAAAACGCTGCAAATCTTTGTTTACCTCATAAAATAATGACACACTAATTAGTGAAAATTAGTGCATTTCGTGTCAAAAAACTATCTTTGATTACTCTACAAAACACGAATAATGAAAGTACATTTTATAGCTATTGGTGGAAGTGCCATGCACAACTTAGCATTAGCATTACACAATAAAGGATATCAGGTTACAGGAAGCGACGATACCATTTTTGAACCCTCAAAATCGCGTTTACAAGCCAAAGGATTATTACCAGAAACGTTTGGTTGGTTTCCAGAAAAAATAACCAATAGTTTAGATGCAATTGTACTTGGTATGCATGCTAAAGCAGACAATCCAGAGTTGTTAAAAGCGCAAGAATTAGGCTTAAAAATATATAGCTATCCAGAATTTTTATACGAGCAATCCAAACACAAAACCAGAGTAGTTATTGGTGGAAGTCATGGTAAAACAACTATTACCTCTATGATTTTGCACGTGATGCATTATCATGAAAAAGACGTCGATTATATGGTTGGCGCTCAATTAGAAGGCTTTGATGTAATGGTTAAGCTAACCGAAGACAACGATTTTATTGTTTTAGAAGGTGACGAGTATCTAAGTAGTCCGATTGACAGACGACCAAAATTTCATTTATACAAACCTAATATAGCCTTGTTAAGCGGAATTGCTTGGGACCATATTAACGTCTTTCCAACCTATGAAAATTATGTGGAGCAGTTTAGCATTTTTGTAGATAGCATTGTAAAAGGTGGGAGTATAAATTATAACGAAGAAGATCCTGAGGTAAAACGCGTAGTAGAAGCGTCCGAAAATCCAATACGTAAAATTGCCTACCACACACCAGACTATACTGTAGAAGATGGCGAAACCCTTTTAGAAACACCAGAAGGACCAATGCCAATAGAGGTTTTTGGAAAACATAATCTAAACAATTTAGCAGGAGCAAAGTGGATCTGTCAACATATGGGAATTGATGAAGACGATTTTTATGAAGCCATCTCAACTTTTAAAGGCGCCAGCAAACGTCTAGAGAAAATTGCCGAAAGCAAAACCAGTGTCGCCTATAAAGATTTTGCGCATTCGCCAAGTAAAGTAGAAGCCACTACCAAAGCAGTTAAAGAGCAATACGAAAACCGTACGTTAGTTGCTTGCTTAGAGTTACACACTTACAGTAGCTTAAATGCAGAGTTTTTAAAAGAATATAAAGGCGCATTAGATGCTGCAGATGTTGCAGTGGTATTTTACAGTCCACATGCAGTAGAAATTAAAAAATTGGAAGAAGTCACACACGAGCAAATTGCGACTGCGTTTGAACGCGACGACTTAATTATTTATACCAATCCAGACGATTTTAAAAATTATTTATTCTCTCAAAATTTTGATAACAAAGCCTTGTTGTTAATGAGTAGTGGAAATTATGGAGGATTGGATTTTGATGAGGTAAAAGGGTTAATTGGGTAATGTCGTTTAACGTGTTTGGTATAACCGTCAGTTACGGTTTAAATTAGTAATTATTTTCGGTTTAGCACAGGTTATACATTGTTGTCAATAGTGTTTTTTAATTCTTTTTTAATGTTCTTCAAATTAATGAAATCCTCTTCTAAATCAATTCTAAATTGAGTTGAAACGTTTTTATTTAAATACTTGAACTCAATTTTATTATTAATTCCAGCCATATACCAAGGTCCAACATAGTTGGGTCCAGGATGCTCATATTTATCCCAAAAATCTTTTAAGGTTAAATTTAGCATTTTAATATCTTTAATATTATAGCGTTCAGATTTGATTTCAATAAATTCAGTATTTATTTTAATTGTTCCATCTAGCTTTCCGTTTAGTTTTTCTGAAGAACCAATTGCTCCTAATTTTCCGAGTGCAAATATTCCAAGAGAGATAAAACAGCAAACTTTAAAAATAGTGTCAAGAAGGTCATTTTTCCAATTGTCTTGATTTACAATTGCTAAAAAACAGAAAATTATAAGTAAAATAAGTCCGCTCCAATACCATTTTTGAGAATCACTTAAATTCAAAAAACTTTTGTTTGGAATATATATTTTACCTTCGAATCTCATATTATTGCCAACTTATATGATATGAAAACGTTTCAATAGTTTGACAAGCTTAGTACTAGTGTTTATATCAGTTGTTAAACGAAGTTAGTTGAAAAAAATAACAAAGTCAAATGCAACTAGTTATTCAACAACACTAACCCAATCCCAATCAAAGCAGGAACCGCTTGTACAAAAAATATTTTTTTAGAGACACTTAATGCACCATATATACCAGCAATAGCAACACAACCCAAAAAGAATAACGTAATATTGTTTTGCCATTCGGTATCAGTGATAAAATAGGTCCAAATTAATCCAGCAGCTAAAAACCCATTGTATAATCCTTGATTAGCAGCCATACCTTTGGTTGGTTTAAATAGGTCTTTAGGTAAACTTTTAAAGGTTTTACGTCCAATGGTTTCCCAAGCAAACATTTCAAAATATAAAAAATAAAGGTGGAGTGCTGCTACAATACCAATGATTATTTTTAGAAGTATGTCCATGGTTTTAAGTGTTTTGTCACACGAACATAGTAGAAGTGTTTTCTTCATTTAGAGAAATACTTCGACAGATTCAGTATGACATTTGTTTTAATAATTGTAATGGTAACTAATTTAGTGTTTCTTTTAACTAATGTCAAAATAATTGATACTGTCAGTCTGAGCTTGTCAAAGACTATTCTTCTGTGTTAAAAATCATCTTTTAACTTAGGCTGTATTCATTTTAAAGCTTTAAAAAATGGTATCCAAAAACGCTTTAACACTTTCTTGATTGGCACGCAATAACTCATTTCTTGCTTGTTCTGTATCTCTTGGATGTTTGTCTTGAGAGAGTTTAAATTTGCCTTCCCAAGTGTTAATAGTAATTTCAAACATCTTGATATAGCTAAGGTTAGCATCTAATCTTGGGTTGTCAGGTTCTAAAACATACTTATGGTCTGGAGCTTCTAAAAACTCAGTCATAGTAATCAGGCTTTGTTTTAAAGCTTTATCACTTTCAATTTTAGTAACGGTTCCTGTAAGGTGTACACGAATGTAATTCCAAGTTGGTAATTGTGTGGTGGTATACACACTTGGCGAGATGTAACATTGTGGACCATAAAAGATAATGGTAATATCGTTATTGTCTTGTAACAACTTGGTCTGCGGATTGTAAATGTCTATGTGTCCAATAAGTTTTCCGTCAGTTTCGCGATAAATAAGCGGTAAATGTGTGACCAATGGAGCGTTGTCTTTTACCGAAATAATTGTGGCTAAAGGATATGTTTTAATAACTTCAATTAGGTGAAGTTTATCGTTGTCTTGATGGTGTTTAGGAGGATATTTCATAATTAATTATACTCCAAATTGTCTTAAATGATGATCTAAATGTTTGTATTGCATTTGTCCCCATTGTTCTTTTGTTAGTTTACCAAAAGATGGATGATCGTGCCAATCCTCTTTGTCTTTTTGTTGGTAAAAAGCATCAATTAAGTTTTCTAACACCTGTTTTTCTGTAATAAAATCTTTGTCTTGGGAAACTTTAAAGGCTCTTGCTGTAGGCATATTAGGCTTCCATAGTTTGTCGTTATACATGGATTTTTTAAACAAAAAATTAATTAGCCAATTAGGTTTTAAACCATAATCTTCTTTTTGTAAAGCAATGTTTAAAGCGACTTGACAGTGATGTGCCATTTGGCCAACCGTCATTTTTCCCCAAGTTGGTTGAGAGGATTCATCAAATTGATTTAAACGGTGTTTAATCTGGTTATAAGCTTCAGTTTCAAATAAAGATTTCATTTTAAAAAGTATTAAAAAAAATATGTAGATTTATAAAATGTCTGATAAAAATACTTCATTTTCAATTAAAAATTGGTCACAAGATGATCAACCTCGTGAAAAACTGTTATATAAAGGAAAAGCAGCTCTAAGTGATGCCGAATTAGTTGCAATTTTAATAGGTTCTGGAAACAGAGAAGAAAGCGCAGTGGCTTTATGTAAACGCATTTTAGCAACAACAGATAATAATTTAACCGAACTAGGTAAACTAACCATCAAGCAATTAATGCAGTTTAAAGGGATAGGTGAAGCTAAAGCCATAACCATAATAGCTGCTTTAGAATTAGGGCGACGACGCAGAGGAGAAGAGGCACTTCAAAAAAAGAAAATTACGTCTAGTAAGTCTGTTTTCGAGCTGATGCAACCTATAATTGGAGAACTTCCTCACGAAGAATTTTGGATTATTTATTTAAATAATTCAAACAAAGTGATTCATAAAAATCAATTAAGTAAAGGCGGAATTACAGGTACTTTAGTAGATACACGTTTGGTGTTAAAAACCGCTTTAGAGGTTGGAGCAGTAGGACTAATTTTAGCACACAATCATCCATCAGGCACTTTAAAACCAAGTCAAGCAGATAAAGACGTGACTTTAAAATTAAAGACAGCAGCGCAAAGTTTAGACCTGAAAGTATTGGACCATTTAATAGTTACCGAACAAAGTTATTTTAGCTTTGCAGATGAATCTCTGTTGTAAAAATCTTAAAATTCTAAAAACAAAATTTCAAAAGATTTAATAAAAGTTGAGTAAGGGGTTTGAATTTGGTACTTTTAAGCTTTGGAATTTACAATAGTTTATGCTTTTAGTTTATACTCATAAAATTACACCCAGAGTCAAATATGTTTTTAAACAAATTTGTACCAGAATTTTGGGTATTCCAGTCCATTTTACAACAACTATTGAAGAGTTTATAGCACATGACAGCTTAAAGATGTCATATACTAGACAACCTTTAAGTAACGAAGTTTTTGTGCGTAGTAACGAGTTGCTTTTTGAACAAGGTTTGTCAGATTTAGACATCCACGTATTACCTTGGGAAGAGACCAAATGCTTTTTTACAACAGGTGAAAAAAGTGCACTTCCGTTTGATATTTTTGCTGCTACGTTTTACTTAATTAGTCGGTATGAAGAATACTTACCTCATGTAAAAGATGAATATGGACGCTTTACAGCTCAAGAAAGTTTAGCCTTTAAAAACCAGTTTTTAGACCAACCTGTAGTAGATATTTGGGCTTACAAGTTTAAAGCTATATTGCAAGACAATTATCCTGATTTTAAGTTTCCTAAACAAAATTATACAGTCAAACCTGTTATTGATGTACCTGTTGCATACGAGTATAAGTTAAAAGGTATCATGCGGACATTTGGTGGGACTACTAAAGATTTATTTACATTTAAGTTTAGAAGATTGTATGAAAGATATTCTGTATTAATGGGATTTAAACGTGATCCTTTTGATACCTATAAATACATTATTAATAAGCAAAAATCTTCAAAATTTAAGTTTGTGTTTTTCTTTTCAGTTGGCGATTTCTCGACTTATGATAAAAATATAAATCCTCAAAAAGAAAAATTTGTTTCCCTAATTAAACATATTGCAGATTACTGCCAAGTTGGTATTAAGTCTTCGTTTTTTGCTTTAACTAATGTAGAACTGTTAAAAGAAGAAAAAAATAGGATGGAAGCCATTATTAACAATTCTATTGTAGGGTCAAGGCAATCGTTTTCTAAGGTAAATTTACCCGAGTCATATCGTAATTTAGTCGAGTTAGAAATCCCTGAAGATTATACTATGGGTTATGTTAACCATTTAGGTTTTAGAGCAGGAACCTGTACGCCTTTTTTGTTTTATGACTTGGATTTTGAAACGCAAACACCTTTAAAAATAGTACCTTACCACGCTTTAGACTTTGCTTTTTTAAAGTACCAATCCTTATTAGATAAACAAGAAATATTAAAAAAAATAATTAGAAACATTAAAAATGTAAACGGGACGTTTGTACCTGTGTTTCATAATTACACCTTTAGTAAACACGAGCGTTGGAAACATTTTAAAACCCTATTTAATACTATTTTAGATGCTAAAACTAAATAAAATAGAACATGTTTTTTTTGATTTGGATCACACATTGTGGGATTTTGATAAGAATTCTGCGTTGACTTTTGAGCATATATTTAAAAAGCATAAAGTAAATACCAATTTAAGTGACTTTTTAAGCTGTTATGAACCAATTAATTTAAAATATTGGAAGTTATATAGAGACGAAAAGGTTACCAAAGATAATTTGCGTTATAACAGACTTAAAGAAACCTTTGATGCATTACAATTTAAGGTTGAAGACGAATTAATTTATCTGCTTTCTGAAGATTATATAAATTATCTAACTAGCTTTAATCATGTGTATGATGGCACTTTTGAGATACTAGAGTATTTAAAAACTAAATATAAATTGCATATTATTACCAATGGTTTTATTGAAGCACAAAGCAGTAAACTTAAAGTTTCTAAACTAGATCATTATTTTGAAACTGTGACTAGTGCAGAGTCTGCTGGAGTTAAAAAACCAAATCCTAAAATATTTAATTTTGCTTTAGAAACAGCTAATGCAAAAACACAAAACAGTATCATGATTGGTGATAATTACGAGGCAGATATATTAGGTGCTTTAAACATAGGCTTGGATGCTATTTGTTTTAATTATCATAAAGCAGAAGTACAGCCAGAAATTAAAGTAATAGACCACTTATTAGACATTAAAAAATATTTATAATTATGAAATTTCAACATAAAATAATTTTAGTTTTAGCATTAGTATTAACTTTTTCAAATAGCTTAACTGCTCAAGAAGAACTAAATAACTATAAGTACATTATTGTACCAGAGCAGTTTTCTTGTCAAAAAAATCCAAACGATTATAGGTTAAATGAGTTGACACAGTTTTTATTAGAAAAACAAAATTTTAAAGCCTATCTAGCATCAGAAAACTTACCAGAAGAGGCCAATAATAACAATTGTTTGTCTTTATATGTTGATGTTACTGAAAATAATAATTTGTTTAAAACTAAATTAACAGTAAACTTTAAAAATTGTAAAAACCAAGTTGTTTTTAGTTCTGGTGAAGGCGAATCTAGAGAGAAACAATTTAAAGCTGCATATAATATAGCTTTAAGAAATGCTTTTAAAACTTTTAATAGTTTTAAGCATGATTATAATAAAATTGAAGAAAGTATTCCTCAAAAGGTTACTACAGATAATAAAACTAAAGCAGAAGTAATAGTTGATGCAGGACCAAAAGAAGTCGAGAAAGTAAAAGAAGAAATAAAAACAGATACTAAAGAGGTTGAAACACCTGCTAAATCTCAGACAGAGCCAACACAAAACATTTTATATGCTCAAAAAATCTCAAACGGGTTTCAGTTAGTAGATAGCCAACCCAAAGTAGTTTATAAAATAAAAAACACTAATCTTAATCATGTGTTTTTAGTAGAAGGTAAAGTAGCAATCATTTATAAATTAGACGCTAATTGGATAATAGAGTATTATCAAGGAGATACGCTTCAAAAACAGCTTTTAAACATTAAATTTTAATAGCCGTATTTTTCTTTCCAACGTAATCTTAAAAACTCACGTTGCGCTTGTTCTCTTGCATTGTCACCAGGTTCGTATAATTTGGTATTACTAATTTCTTTTGGCAAAAACTCTTGTTTAGCAAAATTGTTTTCATAATTATGGCTGTATTTATAATCTTCGCCATAACCAATCTCTTTCATTAATTTAGTAGGTGCATTTCTAATATTTAAAGGCACACTTAAATCTCCCGTTTGTTTTACCAATTGCTGTGCTTGGTTAATTGCCATATAGGCAGCATTACTTTTTGGAGAGCATGCCAAATAGGTCGCACATTGGCTTAAAATAATCCTAGATTCAGGATAACCAATGGTTGTTACTGCCTGAAAGGTTGTGTTAGCCATAACTAATGCAGTAGGATTAGCATTACCAATATCTTCGCTTGCTAAAATTAACATACGACGCGCAATAAACTTAACATCTTCACCACCTTCAACCATTCTGGCTAAATAATATACAGCAGCATTAGGGTCGCTACCTCTAATAGATTTGATAAAAGCAGAAACTATATCGTAATGTTGTTCACCAGTTTTATCATATCGCACAGTATTGTTTTGTACTTTGTCTAAAACCAATTGATCTGTAATAGTAATTGTGGCTTTGTCTTCACTATTAACAATCAACTCAAAAATGTTTAATAGTTTTCTAGCGTCACCACCAGATAAACGTAATAAGGCAGTGGTTTCTTTAAGCTTAATATTCTTTTTAGACAAATACTCGTCTTTTTCTATAGCACGCTTTAAAAGTGCTTCTAAATCGGTTTTTTCAAAAGCATTTAAAATATATACCTGACAGCGTGACAATAATGCTGAAATGACCTCAAAACTAGGGTTTTCTGTTGTAGCACCAATTAATGTTACCCAACCTTTTTCTACAGCTTGCAATAAACTATCCTGTTGCGATTTACTAAACCTATGGATCTCGTCAATAAATAAAATTGGATTTTTAGTGGTAAATAAACCACCGCTGTTTTTAGCTTTTTCAATCACTTCACGCACATCCTTAACACCAGAACTAATTGCACTTAAGGTGTAAAATGGGCGTTTAGAAGTTGTCGCAATAATATTAGCCAATGTGGTTTTGCCAATTCCTGGAGGTCCCCAAAGTATCATACTTGGTATGATACCTTGTTGGATATGTTTGGTTAATGACCCATGTTTACCCACTAGATGCGACTGACTAATATAATCGTCTAGTGTTTGTGGACGTAATCTTTCGGCTAATGGCGTATTCATACTGTAAAATTAATTCAATTCCTGTGAAAACAGGAATCTCAGCAAAACTAATTATTAACTTTTCTGTTTTATGACAATTTAACACGTTTATAGAATTGGATAACTATTTGCTATATTTAGTAGTCATGAAACACGAAGAACCATTTAAATTTTCTATAGATGTCATTGCTTATCCAATAGCATTTGTAATGCTTTTATGGCTAATTTTTGCTTTAGAAATCAGGTTTGGCTTTAATTTAAATAAACTAGGGGTTTATCCACAAAAAGCATCTGGATTAATTGGTGTTATTTGCAGCCCATTTATACACTCTGGTATTTCACATTTATGGCATAATACTATTCCGTTATTCGTTTTAAGTGCTGCTCTTTTTTATTTTTATAGACCAATAGCCTTCAAAATTTTACTATTTGGAATTTTACTTTCTGGTTTTTTAACCTGGTGTTTTGGACGTCCATCGTATCACATAGGCGCAAGTGGATTAATATATGTGTTAGCTAGTTTTATTTTCTTTAAAGGCGTATTTGCTAAACATTATAGGTTGATTGCTTTATCGTTGTTGGTTGCTTTTTTATATGGAAGCATGATTTGGAATACATTACCTTTAAAAGAAGGCGTATCATGGGAAGGTCATTTAAGTGGATTAATAGTAGGATTAGTATTTGCTTTAATATTTAGAAAACAAATAGCTAAACCCAAACGTTACGTTTGGGAAGATCCAAATTATAACGAAGAGGACGATGAATTTTTAAAACATTTTGATGAAAACGGAAACTTTATTGAAAGCGTAGAAGAGGAGGTAAGTGAAGAAACACTTACAGAAGACAGTAATTCCCTGAAAATCAACTACAATTTCAAAGAAAATAAAGATTTATAGGCGCTGTCTAACAGCTTCATACAGAAAAGCACCACAAGCCACACTAACATTTAAAGATTCTATTTCACCTAGTAACGGAAGTTTAGCTTTTTCGTTTGCTAGTTTTAAAACCGAAGGATTTATACCTCTTCCTTCAGATCCCATTATGATAGCACAAGGTTCTTTAAACGAGACATCAAAAATAGTATTATCTGTTTTTTCTGTTGCAGCAATTACCTTTATATCTGATGCTTGCAGAAAAAATACCGCATCTTTAATATGATCTACTCTACAAATCGGGACTTTGAAAACTGCACCAGCACTAGTTTTAATTGTATCACCATTTACAGGAGCTGCTCCTTTACTTTGTATAATTATTCCATCAACACCTGTACATTCTGCAGTACGGATAATAGCGCCAAAATTTCTAACATCGCTTAATTGATCTAATAATAAAAATAATGGTGTTTTTGTTTTTTTAGTCACCATTTCATGTAATTCTTCTATGTCATAAAACTTTACTGGAGAGATTTGAGCAACTGCACCTTGATGGTTATTTTTAGTTAATCTATTCAATTTCTCAACTGGTACGTAAGATGAGTTTACTCTTTTTTCCTTTAGTACAGTTTCTAACTCCTGAAATAGTTCTCCTTTAAGTCCTTTTTGCAAAAAGACTTTATCAACATGTTCACCAGCATTTAAAGCTTCAATAATAGCTCTAAGTCCAAATATTTGAGTCGTTTTTTTCATAAAGTAAAGGTATAAAAAAACCGTTCAAAGAACGGTTTTTTTTATTTTGTATTTAAGTTTATTACTATGGTAAAGTAAACATACCAGATGTACCAGCACCATAAGCACCAGAAGAACTAAATAAAGTCACTCCATCTAAAGTACTTAAAGAAATTGGACCAGCACCATCAGCAAAATCATCTGTTACAACAAATTGATAAGTTCCACTTTCTAAACAAAGTGTTGAAGCTAATGAACCAGAAAGACCAGCATATGCATTAGCATATGGAGAATAAGGTCCATTTTCTGCTACTAAGTTTCCATTTGAATCGTAAATTGCCCAGTATACTTCTTCTGGCCAAGAGTCAAAAGTAATGTTCAAAACAACTTTGTTAAATAAACATTGCTCTAATAATGATAATGTAATTCCGTTATCAACAGATAAGCCATCACCGCCAACTAAATTTAAGATTACAGTTTTAGCATTAGCTAAATCTAAATCAACATCAGTTGCAGTAACTTGTAATTTACCTACATTAGAATTTGCAGGAATAGTAACTGTAGAAGGAACATTGTAAGTAGATGGGTCTGCAGTTGAAGCATCAGATACTTGAACTGTGAATGTTCTATCCGAACCTTCAAAGTTAGCTGAATATACCATTACGTCAAACGTAGATGTTCCATCAGGTACAACTTCTAAAGTTCTGTCTTGTTCAAAAGTTACGTAATTTGTTCCAGGAGCTTCTAATTCATCCTCACATCCAGTGAAAAATAAAGCTGCTGTAGCAAAAGTTAATAAAATTAGTTTAAAGTTTTTCATGATTTAGTTTTTATAATAATTAAGATACTACCCTTAGTAAAAAGGGTAGTATCAATTAATTAGATTATTGGTTTTGGCTACCTATGAAAGGATTGTTTTGAATTTCATCTTGTGGAATTTCAAATTGCATTCTTTCATCATTATAAGGAATTGGATCCCCTACGTATGATAAATGGTTTGCACCTCTTACAGTTGTTGCCTTATTACGTTTCATAGCTAAGAAAGACTTTCCTTCTCCCCATAACTCGATACGAGTTTGTAAGTAGATTTCATCTTGTAAAGCTTGACCAGATAAAGCATCAACGTATACTGAACTTGGTACTCTTTGATCTAATAAAGCTTTTAAGCTAGTTCTAGCAGGACCTTCAAATCCAGCTCTTGCATTTGCTTCAGCATTTAATAAATACATTTCTTCTATACGCATGTAAACGTAATCTGCAGTTACAGTAGTAGAAGTACCTCCAATTTGGCTAGACGCATAAAACTTAAATAAAGGTTGTAAATGTCTACCATTAGATGGGTTATTAAAGAATTGAGCTTTTCTAGCATCAGTACTTGGTATAGCTGCAAATAAATTTGCATCGATTACTTTGTAATCACCAGCCCAAGCATAGCTGTAAGACCAAGCATCAATTTGACCCCACCATGAAACTAATCCTAAACCGTTATTTTCTGTAATATCAATTCCCCACATCCAGCTTGGTGAGTTTACATCACAAAAACAATTTGTAACATCTCCAGCACCTAACATTGTGTAGTTACCAGAATTGATAACTTCTTGAGTTAAATTAGCAACATCAATATCTCTACCACCTTTAGCACCTAATACAAAAGCTAAAATTCCTTTAGCTACATCTTGGTTAACTTGGTTTTTAGCAGATCTGTTAAATCCATCTAATAACGCAATAGCATCAGTCAAATCTTGCTCCATTAAATTGTATACTGCTTCTGCAGTAGACTTTGGTAAGTTTTGATTAATTGGCTCTGTGTATAATGGTAAAATAGCTTCAGATGCATTGTATTCTTTTTGGAAATACTGTGCTAAGTAGAAGTAAGAATGAGCACGCATAGCTTTAGCTTGTCCCATTGCATACTTATTTTCATCAACTGTAGGAACAGCGCTATTACCACCTAAATTTTCGATTACTGTGTTAGCAGATCTAATAATTCTGTAGTAATATCTCCAAACTTGTCTGTTATCACCAAATGTGAAATCTAAAGGTGCTTGGAATTCTGTTATACTAGCTCTATACCATCCATAAGTACTTACACTTAAAGCCATATCACCAGATAACATATCTCCGAAAACATCGTAAGCTTTGTGTCCAAAGTCATCATGTCCAGTTGTACCTCCAGATCCAAATTGAATCATTTGAGCATACAATCCGTTAATGAAAGCTGCAGGAATGTCTGTATTTGTTTCAGCAGCTTCACTTAATTGATCAGAAGTTAATAATTGTGTAGGTTGGCTTGTACCTGATACACCACTATTATCTAGTAGATCCTCAGAACAGCTACCTAAGCTTAGCATCAAACCTGATACAAAAGCGATTTTTAATAAATTTTTCATAATTTCTTTTTTTTTAATTAAAATTTCACTCTAGCTCCTAAAGTGATAGTTGTTGCAGGAGCGTAAATCTGGCGACCAGAATTACCTGCTTCTCTAATAGAAGGATTAAACCCTTCTCTTGCGGTTTTGATTAATAAGTTATCACCAGATACAAAGATATTAACATCATCAAGTCCCATGGTGTCTGTAAATTTGTTTGGTAATGTATAACCAAGTCTTGCGTTATTTAATGCTAAATAATCTGTACTTGTAATAAATCTTGAAGATGTAGAAGTACCATTAACAATCGCGTTATCAGATAAGATTGGAACATCTGTTACATCTCCAGGATTTTGCCATCTGTTAGCAATATCTGTGTGGAAGTTGTTTCCAGCTGCACCAAAACGATCACTCATTAATTCTGCATATTGTGCATCATAAGCGTAACCACCTATACTGTAAGTAAATTGCGTTGAGAAATCAAAGTTCTTATATCTAGCTGATACTCTAAATGCTCCTCTTAAATCAGGAATAAATGATTTGTCTAAGTATACTTGAGTTGCATCTGCATAAGTCTTAGTTACAGTTTTCTTGATGTTTCCACCAGCTTTTTGTCTGTATTCAAATAAAGTACCAGAAGTGTTTAAATCACCACCGTTACCATCGTCAATTGAAAATGACTCTTCACCAGCATCTAAGATACCATTGTTGTTAGCATCATCATAATACTGATACCACATTGGCGCTCCATCTGCAGGATCTACACCAGCCCATTCTCTCATCCAGAAGTCAAAAATTGAACGTCCTTCAGCATAAGCATAAGCTCCATCAGGACTTGTTCCAGAGTCAATTACTCTTGGTAATCCTGTACTTGGATCTAATGGCATAGTTGTCATTTCATTTGTTAACATTTCTCCGTTAACAGAAACATCTAACTTAAAGTCATCTGTATTAACTATATGACCAGTAATATCAAATTCTAAACCAGAGTTTAAGATTTCACCGTCATTTACTCTAATAGCTGCAATACCAGCAGAAGGTCCTCTACGTTGGTCAAAGAATAAATTATCTGTATTCTTTCTATAGTAATCTACGTTTACATCTAAATAGTTACCAAAACTCATTTCAAGTCCTCCTTGTAACATTCTTGAAGTTTCCCAAGTTAAATCTGGATCACCTACTGTATTTAAATCTAATGCTAATTCACCACCTACTAAACTTGAGTTAAAAGTATCAAATCCTAAAGTTGTACTAACACCTTGTTGGTCTCCAGTAATACCATAAGATCCTTTTACTTTTAAGTAAGACATAAAACTGTCACTCATGAAATCTTCATTAGAAACAATCCAAGCTGCTCCTAAAGATCCGAATACACCCCATTTATCATTTACGAATCTTGAAGATCCATCAGTTCTAACAGAAGCTGTTAAATAATAAGTGTCATCTAAACTATAGTTTGCTTGTCCAAAGTAAGACTCTAAACCAGATGCATTTTCATAACCATCAGGTAAACCTTGTGTTTCAAGGTAGTTGCTTAAGTTATAAACTCCTGGTAAAATTACATTTTGCATAAACTGTCTTGACTGAGTAAAGCTTTGCTCGAAAGATTCGTGTGCTGCTAAAACCTCAAGAGTGTGTCTGCTATCTCCAAAAGATGTGTTATATCTTAATAACTGTAAGAAAGATTTAGTCCATCTAACTTGATCAGTTACTCCAATAGAACCATTTGTGTTAGCACCAGTACCATATACATGGTTAGTTGCATTGTTTCTTCTAAAGAAAGAGTATTGACCTCCAAAAGTATTTTCAAAAGTTAAATTATCAGTAATCTTAAACTTCATGCTAATATTACCATTAACCGCTTGAGTGTTTCTACCATCGTAATCTAAGATAGCAGAACCAATTGGATTCAATAAGTTTGCATTAGGTCTGTTTCTTGTAAAACCATTTTGCGTACCTGTTGGAGAACCATAATCATATTGGAAACCTCCGTAAATTGGGTCAGGTATTAAATCTCCTGTATTAGGGTATCTAGCAAATACTGGATAGATTGGTGCCATTTTATCAGCAAATTCAAAAATGTTTTCTGAACCGTTAATTTGACCATTATTAGTTGTTCTTGCATTAGAATAACCAATGTTAGTACTAACGTTTAACCAATCTTTTAAATCTGAATCTAAATTTAATCTTGCACTAAATCTGTTAAAATCAGAATTGATTGAATATCCTTTATCATCTAAATAACCTACAGAAACAAAGTACTTTGATTTTTCAGAACCTCCACCCATACGTAGGTTTGATTCTGTTCTAAATCCAGTTCCAAATGCTTCATCAGCATAACGCTCTGGAGTAAATAATCTGTTAACTCCTGGTCTAACAGTTCCAGTTGCAGGATCAATTAAATCTGCTGCTGTAGCTGCATCCCACATGTTGTAACCTGCTCCAATACCATTATCTGTTAATAAAGTATTGTTTGCAAATCCAACTGGGTCAGGGTTACCAGTAACAACTCCTCTGTTTTTTAATCCTTCCCATACATATCCAATGTATTCTTCTGGACTAGAAATAACGTCATATCTTGGGATGATTTGTGTGTTGATACCTGTTTTTAGGTCAACTTCAATATATCCTTGCTCTGTACGTTGTCCTGATTTTGTTGTAATTAATACAACACCATTAGCACCTCTAGAACCATAAATAGCTGTTGCAGTTGCATCTTTTAGTACAGTAGTACTAGCGATATCTGCAGGGTTAATCGAGTTTATCTCAAAAGTTCCATTAAATGGAATACCATCTACAACGTATAAAGGAGAACGGTTTCCTAATGGAGAACCATATCCTCTTACACGAACTGTTGCAATTGTTCCAGGCTGTCCAGAAGTATTAATTACTTGTACACCTGCAACCTCACCAGCTAATGCTTGAGTTACATTTGTAAATGACTTTGCTTCAAGATTTTCTGCACTAACAGTAGATGCTGTACCAGTAAAGGCTTTAGTAGTTGTGGTACCATAACCTACAATTACAACTTCATCTAATGCATTATCAGGCTCTAAAGAAACATTAATAGTGTTGGATGCTCCAACTGTAACTTCTTTATTACCATAACCAACATAACTGAATTGTAATACTTGACCAGCACTTGCGCTGATTGAATAGTTACCATCAAAATCTGTTGATGTTCCAGTTGAAGTTCCTTTTACAACTACGTTAGCAGTTGGTAATGGTAAACCATTTTCGTCAGAAACGACTCCTGAAATTGTTTTTTCTTGAGCAAACGATATTTGCACAACAAACGCTAGAAATAGCGTTAAAATTCCACTAAACTTTGTTTTCATTTTTTATTTTATTTGAATTAGTCTCCGCCAAAAATCATAATAAAAACTTAATAAAACAACTTTTTTGTCATAATTTTTGATTTTAACAAACGAAAAATTCAACGTTTTGACATTTGTATATCTATTTATGCAATTATTTATAAGTTACTTGCTTTTAAAGCTAGACCTCTCTGTATCTATACAGTATTTATGGTAAATTAGCTTTTTATGATTTTTAGAAACTAAAAACAGTAATATTAGAATGTGTCATATATGTAGTTAATTATAAGTTTAGACTAAATAAACTAGTAATTTTTGCAATCTAGATATGACAATTAATTCATTAAATAATTATTAACATTAATCAATAATTTAATGGATTTTTGAAGTGAGTCTATTAACTAAGTCGAAGATAATAAAGGATACTTACAAAAAAACCTCATAAGATAACTTATGAGGTTTTTAATAAATATTCTAAAATTGGGTTAGTTCATATCCCAGAATAATTTGGTTGTTTGACTATCACCACCAATTGCGCTTGATGCAGCAGACCAATTAGCTTCGTTCAAATTTTGTTCGTTTACAGGATACGTATATCTAGTTGGAACAGGATTAGATGTTACTGCAGGTAAGTTAAAAGTAGGGTTGTCATACTTTCTCCAAACTGTCCATCCTTCAAATCCTCTATTGTACATAGCTAACCAGAATTGTGTACCAATTTTTTGTCTCCAATCTCCAGCAGCTGTTGCATAAGCTACATTTGGATTAGCTAAATAAGTAGCAACATCTGGTACTCCCCAATAATCAAAAGAAGCAGTAATACCATTGTTGTAGTGCTGTGTAGCAGTTCCACCAACAGACCAAGTTCTGTGAGCTGCTTCTGCTAAGTAAAAAGATACTTCAGCAAAATCCATTAATACTCCTGGTAATGTTGGATCGTGTAAGTCTAAACCATCATCATACCCAGCAATGTGTGTGTAATTTCCAAAAGTATTATTATCTCCATATACACCACCATCGTAAACTCCTGCACCTAAGTTATCATCAAAATAAGCCATTCTTCTTGGGTCATCAAGATTGTTCATTACATCTACTAATGTATTTGCAGGTACAAAATCTGTACGATTAGACTGTACTAAATCTACCCATAATGGGTTAGTATTTGGTGTTGCACTTTCATACTGTAGTAATGCATTATCTGCATTTGAAGTAAATACTCCTGCTGCATAAGCTGCTTCAACTGTACTTTGAGATAATGAAGTGTTGAAATCTGATAAGCGAATTCCTAATTTTAATTTTAATGAATTAGCAAATTTATTCCATGCTACCATATCTCCACCATAAATTTTATCTGCAGTTGTAAAACCTGTACCAGATAAATTTGCAATAGCTGCATCTAATCTATTTAATAAATCTAAATAAATAGTTTCTGCATCATCATACTTAGGTAAAGTAATTTCTGTTAATGCTTCAGTGTAAGGTATATCACCAAAAGAATCAACTAATTGTTGCCATGTATAAATCATTAACACTTCAATTTGTGCTACACTAGCAGGATTTGTTGTTAACTCTTTTGCAGTTTTGAAATCTAAAAGCACATCTCTATACATTTCTGACCAATGGTTTTCTGGAATATTACGTCCAGTAAAATCATAATTAGTTTCGTCTGTATAAGTTGTTTCTGTCCAATATTGACCTAATAGCCTGAAAATATTTCTATTTACATTGGTACTAGTCATTTGATCAAACAAGCTTTTAGTTGCTGAATTGTATAAAAACTCCGCATCAACTTGAGTTGGGTTTTTAGGGTCTCTATTTAAATCTTCATATTGTTCGTCTGTTTGACAAGAGAACAAAACCATGAATGATAAAATTGTTGTTAATATTTTTTTCATAATTTAATTTTTTTAAAACTGTAACTTTAATGTTGCACCTATTTCTCTAATAGATGGGTAAGAACCAGATTGGTAACCTTGAATGTTACCAGAACTTAGACCTGCTTCAGGATCTGCATATGGTACACTTTTATCAATAATCCATAAGTTTCTACCAATTACAGATATTGATGCTCCAGTAAACGGAACTTTACTCAATAAGTTGTCATCAAAATTATAAGTAATACTAGCTTCTCTTAATTTAATGAATCCTGCATCATAAACGTGTTGACTATTAGCCGATCTTGCCCAACCCCAAGGGTTTGCAAAATTACTAGCGTCTGCTCTAGTGATGTTAGGAGATCCATCTGATGCAACTCCAGGAAGTAATACACCACCACTGTCTGCACCATAGTTTCCAGCAGATCCAGTAACTGGATTTCTAACTGGGTTACCTAAATCGTTAACACCTGCAGTGAAATCGTAAAGTCCAGTTCCAAAACCATACCATGTATCTAATGAGAATACATCACCACCCTTTTGCATATCAATTAAGAAGCTAAAGTTTAGGTTTTTGTATGTGAAACTATTATTTAAACCAGCAGTCCAATCAGGGTTAATATCACCTATAATATTGTTATTTGTAGAAGTGATTTGGTATTTACCAATTCTAGATCCAGTAGATTCTCCTTCTTGAATAACAATAGGTTGTCCATTTTCATGATATACAATATCTGTACCTCTAATAATTCCGTAAGGTTGTCCTGGTGTTGCGTTTAATGAAACTCCACCTTGGAATGAACCTAGTTGTAAGTTATCTATACCGTCTGCTAATGATACAACTAAACTTTTGTTTTTAGCCCAGTTGAAATTAACATCCCATCTGAAATTGTCTGTTTTTAAAGGAGTAGCATTTAATTGTAACTCTAAACCTTTATTTTCTATAGTACCAGCATTTAATAATACAGAAGTGTACCCTGTAGAATTAGATACTGGAACACTTGTAATTTGGTCTTTGTTTAATGTGTTATAATAAGAAATATTAAGACCTAATCTTCTGTCTAAAAATTGAGTTTCTAAACCAACCTCCCAGTTTTCTTGTCTTTCTGGTCTAAGGTTTGGATTTTGTTTAGCTCCAGGATTAGAAGCTATACCAGTACCACTGTAAGGTGTACCAATTCCATAAGTATTAAATACTCTGTATGGAGCAGTGTCAGATCCAACCTCTGCATAGTTAGCACTTAATTTACCAAATGATAACCAGTCTGCTTCAATTAGTTGAGAGAAAACTAAACTACCTGCTACAGAAAAATATCCGTATGTATTGTTGTCTTTTGGAAGTGTAGAAGAACGGTCTCTTCTGTAAGTACCTTCTAAATATGCATATCCATCATAACCTAAACTAGCTCTAGCATAAACACCATCTACTTTTGATGTCGCATCATATTCAGTTGGTGCATTTATAGCGTTAACACTATTAGATAATGAGTACAAGCTAGGTAGGTTTAAACCACCATTTGTAGCAGCAAAAATACTGTTTCTATCATTTCTTCTTAAGTTAAAACCTAAGTTACCTTCTAAGTTAAGTTTGTCTGTTAAGTTTTTGTTTGCACTTAAAATAAAATCATAGTTGTATTCTGCAACGTTATTGTTAAATCTGCTGTATTGAGAAACGTTTGCACTACCTACATTAGTTCTTTCTTCTTGTAATTCTGCATAAGTATCAAAAGTAAATCTACCTAAAACACTTAACCAGCTATTGATTTCATAGTCTAAAGCTATGTTTCCAAAATATCTGTTTCTTTGATCTGTTTGGTAGTTTTCAAAAAATGTCCAATATGGATTATCAGAATATATTGGTTGTCTATTAGAAGAAGATGTTGGGTTCCAAGTTATGTTTTTTCTTGTAGCAAAATAAGCTCTTTCTTGCTCTGCAACATCAACGTTAACTTGCCACCATTGTCTAAATTGTTGCATTACGTTGTTTGCATCATAACCAGTTCCGTATCTACCTTTACCATCAGTTTTAGTGTAAGTAAATGTAGAAGAAGCAGTTAATTTGTCACTTAAGTCGTGTGATCCAGAAAAATTAATTGTATTTCTTTTAATCTCACTATTAGGTAAATTACCTTCTTGTAATAAGTTAGTAAAACCTAATCTAAATGAGCTTGTTTCGTTTCCACCATCTAATGCAACAGAATTAATTCTTGTTGCTCCTGTTTTCCAAACATAGTTTGGATCGTTAGCACCTGCTACCCATGGAGAAGATTGTTGGTAGGTATTTGGTAATTCTGGGTAAATAGAATTCCATTGGAATACCTGTAAAGAAGGATCAAAAGCAGCTCCGTAAGACGCATCCTCTGTAAAAGGTGTTGCTAAATCTGGGTTACCATCTCCATCAATGTCTTCGTAACCAAAATATCCTGATGGATCATCATAAAATTGTCCATAACCAGCACCATAAGTTTTTTGGTATACAGGTAATGTTTCGCTATCAGCAGAACCAATAGTGTAACTTGAATTATAAGTTACTCCAATACCTTTTCTTTTTCTTCCTTTTTTAGTTGTAATCATTACAACACCATTGGAAGCTCTTGATCCATATAACGCTGTAGCTGCTGCTCCTTTTAATACGTTAATAGACTCAATGTCATCAGGGTTGATGTCTGATGCAGCATTACCATAATCATAACCTCCTCTACCAGTGGTTTGATTACCAGTGTTAGAGTTACCGTTATCAATTGGAATTCCATCAATAACAAATAATGCTTGGTTGTTTCCAGCAATAGAAGAGTTACCTCTAATTACAACGTTTGTTGAACCTCCTAAAGTACCAGAAGATTTAACGTCTAAACCAGCAATTTTTCCTGATAAAGCGTTAACAAAGTTTTGAGTTTTAATTTTGGCAACTTCCTCGCCATCTACTTCTTGAGTAGCATAACCTAAACTTTTCTTTTCTCTTTTAATTCCTAAAGCTGTTACTACAACTTCATCAAGAGTGTTGTCTGGTTGTAAGGTTACATTAATTGTGTTAGAAGATGCTACTGCTTTTTCTACAGTACCATATCCTACATAGCTAAAAATTAATACTTGTCCATTACTGGCTTCGATAGAGTAGTTTCCATCAAAATCTGATGTAGTACCATTGGAAGTTCCTTTAACCACAACCGTAGCTGAGGGTAGTGGTAGTCCATTTTCATCAGTAATAGTTCCTGAGATTGTTTGTTCTTGTGCGTATGATAGACTGGCTATCATCACTAAGAACAGTGTTAAAATTCGTTTTAAATTTGTTTTCATATTAGTATATTAAATTAGTCTTACTCAAAACTCCTAAATTTTTGTTAAACAAACAATATTTAAACCATTTATTTTGACAAAAAATTAAGTTTAAATTTAAAATATACTGATAGTCAGGATTTAAAAGGTAGCGTTTAAGCTAAGGTGTATTTTAGAATTTGAAAAATTAAACGAATCTTGGGCAGTTTTACCATTAGCATAAATAAAACGAAGAAGACCACCTTTAGTTAAAATTCCAAAACCAAAGCCAAACCCATAAAGGTTTTCTTTTTGATTAATTACATTATTATTGAAATTAGCCACATCTATTACAGAATTAATAAAAATACTGTTACTTAGTTTGTATCTATATTCAGAATTTAGAATGTACAAACTATTTGCGGATAAGCTATTTTCTGTAAAACCCCGAATAGTGTTTATACCGCCAAATCTAAATAGTTCATTTTCTAGATAAGAATCAGAATCAATAGATTGTACTGTACCTTTTAGGTAAATACTATTTTTTGGATTTAAATTAAATATATGATGCGCACTAATGTCTACTAATGTTTGTGGCTCACTAAATGTGTCCGTATCTCTTTTTCCTAACCCTAATTGAATTTTTAAAAAAGACTTAATTTGAAAAAGTTTTTCTAAGTTTTGTCTTTTAGTATATTGAAATCGTGTAGTGTAAAAAACCGAATTAAAGTCTGCAACATTGTTTAAGTTGTTTGTGTTAGATAGATTGCTAGATTCGGTGCTCTCAAGTCCTATAAAAAAACTAGTTTTATCATTTAATTGATAAAACAAATTAGCTTGTTGTTTAGTATTTATAAAAGTAGAATCTCTTTTAAGTATAGCTAAAGAAGCTTCAACGCCTAATGGAGATCCAAAAATATATGGTAGATTAACCTTTAAATTAAAGTTTTTCTGGTCACTTTCATCACTTTTATAGTCTAGGTATAAGCTTTCACCATAGTTTAAATTGTTTTCAAGGAATAAATTAAGATACCCATTAAACTCAATTTTGTTGCTAGTTTCATTAGTTGTAAATCCAATAAAACCATCAAAATTATTGCTTGGTGTTTTTTCTAAATACAAATATAGTTGTGTGGAGTCTTTTGTAAATAAAATTTCAGGAGATTTTGCTTGGTTAGCAAAACTCAAATTATTTAGTGCTAAAGTTTTTTTATTAATTAATTCTAGATTAAAAGGTTTTCCAGTTTTTATTTTTAGAAAACGTTTTAAATATGAAGCTGGGAATTTTTCATACCCTTTTATAATTATTTTATCTAGTTTTCTAATTGGTTCTTTAGTTTCAATAACTAATTTAGCATTTAGTGTGTTGCTATCTACTTGTTTAATGTCGCTAAGTTTTAAGTTTGAAAACGGAAAACCAGAGGAGCTAACTATTTGATTGTATTTTTTTAATTCCTTTTCAACACTATCATATTTTAGTGTAAAACTATTGGTGTTTAGTTCTGGGAATTTTAATTTTTGAAAATAACTTTTTGAACTAATTGTCGAGTCTATATATATGACTAAGTTTTCTATTTTATTTTTTAAATGAAATTTTGCTACATAAACAGAATCAGTTTCTAATGAAGTAGAAATAATTTCATTATTTAAATAACCCGCTTTTTCTAGTTTGTTTTGAAACAGAATAACTTCGCTTTTAATTGAGGCTAAACTATTATGAGTAAACTGATATTTAAAGTCTAAGATTTTAGAAGTCTCATGATCATCAAATCCAATGATATTTAATTTTATTTCTTGGCCAATACTAAGCTGAAAAGAAATTATAACAGATACTATTAAAAGTTTTTTGATAAAATTCAATACTGTTTTGTTAAGATTTAAAAGAATAAAACTAACGTAAAAAACTTACTAATTAATACGTAGGATATATTAAATTTTAAAAACTACTAAAAATTAATACTTTAAGATTTGAATAATCGATTTTAATTTCTACCTTTGCAGCCCTCTTAGAGAGAGGTAACATAAAATTATATTAAAATTATATGCCAACAATTTCACAATTAGTACGAAAAGGAAGAGCCAAAATAACCAAGAAGAGTAAATCGGCTGCTTTAGATTCGTGTCCTCAAAGACGTGGTGTATGTACTCGTGTTTATACAACGACACCTAAAAAACCTAACTCAGCAATGCGTAAGGTAGCAAGGGTTCGTTTAACAAACGGTAACGAAGTAAATGCATACATCGGTGGAGAAGGTCACAATTTACAAGAGCACTCGATAGTATTGGTTAGAGGTGGAAGGGTAAAAGATTTACCAGGAGTTAGATATCACATCGTTCGTGGTGCTTTAGACACAGCAGGTGTTGCAGGTAGAACACAACGTAGATCTAAGTATGGTGCAAAACGCCCTAAAAGTTAATTAAGAAAACTTAAGAAGAAGACATGAGAAAAAGAGCAGCGAAAAAAAGACCGCTTTTACCAGATCCGCGTTTTAACGATCAGTTAGTAACTAGATTCGTTAACATGATGATGTGGGACGGAAAGAAGTCAGTAGCTTTTAAAGTATTTTATGATGCAATAGACATCGTAGACTCTAAAAAGACAGACGAAGAAAAAACAGCTTTAGAAATCTGGAAAGATGCATTATCTAATGTTATGCCTCACGTAGAAGTACGTAGTCGTAGAGTAGGTGGAGCAACATTCCAAATTCCTAATCCAATACGTGCAGACCGTAAGGTTTCTACTGCAATGAAATGGTTAATTAGTTTTTCTAGAAAGAGAAATGAAAAATCTATGGCATTACGTTTAGCTTCAGAGATTTTAGCAGCAGCTAAAGAAGAAGGAGCGGCAGTTAAAAAACGTGTTGATACACATAAGATGGCAGAAGCCAATAAAGCATTCTCTCACTTTAGATTTTAATAAGAAATGGCAAGAGATTTAAAATACACAAGAAACATAGGTATTGCAGCCCATATTGATGCGGGAAAAACTACAACTACCGAGCGTATTCTTTATTATACAGGAGTTTCACATAAAATTGGAGAAGTGCATGATGGTGCTGCTACAATGGACTGGATGGAGCAAGAGCAGGAGCGTGGTATTACTATTACATCTGCAGCTACAACTTGTACGTGGAATTTCCCATTAGAAAACGGAAACCCAACACCAGATACAAAAGGATATCACTTCAACATTATTGATACTCCTGGTCACGTAGATTTTACTGTAGAGGTAAATAGATCTTTACGTGTTTTAGATGGTTTAGTGTTTTTATTTAGTGCAGTGGATGGTGTAGAGCCACAATCTGAAACTAACTGGAGACTTGCAGATAACTATAAAGTGCCTAGAATAGGTTTTGTTAACAAAATGGACCGTCAAGGATCTAACTTTTTAGCTGTATGTCAACAAGTAAAAGACATGTTAAAATCTAACGCAGTGCCAATTGTTTTAAACATTGGTGATGAAGCAGATTTTAAAGGAATTATAGATTTAGTAAAAAACAGAGCTATTGTATGGCATGACGAAACTCAAGGGGCAACTTTTGATGTTATTGACATTCCAGAAGATATGAAAGAAGAAGCTCGTAAATATCGTGCGCTTTTAATTGAAGAAGTTGCAAGTTATGACGAGGATCTTTTAGAAAAATTCATGGAAGATGAAGATTCTATCACAGAAGAAGAAGTGCATGCTGCACTTAGAGCTGCTGTAATGGATATGGCAATCATTCCAATGATTTGTGGTTCTGCTTTCAAAAATAAAGGAGTTCAGTTTTTATTAGACGCAGTATGTCGTTATTTACCTTCTCCAACAGATAAAGAAGGTATTGTAGGAACTAATCCTGATAACGGAGAAGAAATTTTACGTAAGCCAAGTGTAGACGAACCATTTGCTGCTTTAGCATTTAAAATTGCTACCGATCCTTTTGTAGGTCGTTTAGCATTCTTTAGAGCATATTCAGGTCGTTTAGACGCAGGATCTTATATATTAAATAACCGTTCAGGTAAAAAAGAACGTATCTCTCGTATCTACCAAATGCACTCTAATAAGCAAAATGCAATCGATTTTATCGAAGCAGGAGATATTGGAGCAGCAGTAGGATTTAAAGATATCAAGACTGGAGATACTATGTCTGATGAAAAACATCCTATCGTATTAGAGTCTATGGACTTTCCAGATCCAGTAATTGGTATTGCTGTAGAGCCTAAGACTAAAGCAGATGTTGATAAATTAGGTATGGCTTTAGCAAAATTATCTGAAGAAGATCCAACTTTTACAGCAAGAACAGACGAAGCTTCTGGACAAACAATTATATCAGGAATGGGTGAGTTACACTTAGATATTATTGTAGACCGTTTACGTCGCGAATTTAAAGTTGAAGTAAACCAAGGTCAACCACAAGTAGAGTACAAAGAAGCTATTACACAACGTGCAGAACACAGAGAAGTTTATAAAAAGCAATCTGGTGGACGTGGTAAATTCGCAGATATTGTATTTACAATAGAGCCAGCAGAAGAAGGAAAAGAAGGTTTAGAGTTTGTGTCTGAAATTAAAGGTGGTAACGTTCCTAAAGAATTTATCCCTTCAATTGAAAAAGGATTCAAAATGGCAATGGTTAATGGACCATTAGCAGGATATGAAGTTGATGCTATGAAAGTAACATTAACAGATGGATCTTATCACGATGTGGATTCGGATCAATTATCATTCGAATTGGCAGCTAAATTAGGATTCAAAAATGCTGCAAAAGCTGCAAAAGCTGTAATTATGGAGCCTATTATGAAACTTGAGGTAATTACACCTGAAGAAAACATGGGAGACATAGTTGGAGATTTAAATAGAAGAAGAGGTCAAGTAAGTGATATGGGAGACAGAGCAGGTGCAAAAACTGTAAAAGCTACCGTGCCATTATCAGAAATGTTTGGATATGTTACGACATTAAGAACATTATCATCTGGTCGTGCAACATCTACTATGGAATTTTCTCATTATGCAGAAACGCCTTCTAATATTTCAGAAGAAGTTATTAAAGCAGCAAAAGGAGTTGAATCGTAAATCTTAAATAAAATGAGTCAAAAAATCAGAATAAAATTAAAGTCTTACGATCACAACTTAGTAGACAAGTCTGCTGAAAAGATTGTAAAAACAGTTAAAAGTACAGGTGCTGTGGTGACCGGACCAATTCCATTACCAACACACAAGAAAATTTTCACTGTATTACGTTCACCACACGTAAACAAGAAGTCTAGAGAACAATTTCAATTAAGCTCTTATAAGAGACTATTAGATATTTACTCTTCATCTTCTAAAACAATTGACGCTTTAATGAAGCTTGAATTACCAAGTGGAGTAGAAGTAGAAATTAAGGTGTAAGTAAAACAATCGTTTAGCAAAGATTAAACGAAACATGTCCTAAGCTTCGGGCGAAGGAAAAACGGTAAAAATACAATTCAAGGCTGAAACGTATTTTCAGCCTTGAATATTAATAAATAGTAACAATAAATAAATAATAATTATGTCTGGGTTAATTGGAAAAAAAATCGGTATGACCAGCATCTTTGATGAAAACGGGAAAAACATTCCTTGTACAGTAATCGAAGCTGGACCATGTATCGTTACCCAAGTCAGAACTGAAGAAGTTGACGGTTATAATGCTGTTCAACTTGGTTTCGATGACGCGACAGAAAAAAGTGCTACTAAAGCTGATCTAGGTCACGCTAAAAAAGCAGGGACTTCTGTAAAACGCAAAATCGTTGAATTTAAAGGTTTTGATAAGGAGTACAAATTAGGTGATGCAATTACTGTAGAGCACTTCACAGAAGGTGAATTTGTTGATGTATCAGGTACATCAAAAGGAAAAGGATTTCAAGGGGTTGTTAAACGTCATGGATTTGGTGGTGTAGGTCAAGCTACTCACGGACAACATAACCGTTTAAGAGCACCAGGATCTATTGGAGCAGCATCTTATCCAGCTCGTGTATTCAAAGGAATGAGAATGGCAGGAAGAATGGGTACAGATTCAGTTAAAGTTGAAAATTTAAGAGTTTTAAAAGTAGTTCCAGAAAAGAACTTACTTGTTGTTAAAGGTTGTGTACCTGGGCATAAAAACGCTTATGTAATTATCAGAAAATAATGAAAGTAGCAGTTTTAGATATAAACGGAAAAGAAACAGGTAGAAAGGCAGACCTTTCTGACGGTGTTTTTGCTATTGAACCTAATAATCACGCTGTATATTTGGATGTTAAGCAATACTTAGCAAATCAAAGACAAGGTACTCATAAAGCTAAGGAAAGAGCTGAGATTACTGGAAGTACACGTAAGATTAAAAAACAAAAAGGTACAGGTACAGCTAGAGCTGGTAGTATCAAGTCTGGAGTTTTTAGAGGTGGTGGACGTATGTTCGGACCAAGACCAAGAAATTACTCATTCAAACTTAATAAAAATTTAAAACGTTTAGCACGTAGATCAGCTTTAAGTATTAAAGCAAATGAAAAGTCTATTATCGTTTTAGAAGACTTTAATTTTGATGCTCCAAAGACTAAAAATTTCACAGCAGTTTTAAATGCATTAGACCTTCAAAACAAAAAATCATTGTTTGTGTTGGGAGCTTCAAATAATAATGTATATTTGTCGTCACGTAATTTGAAAGGCTCTGAAGTTATAACTAGCTCAGAATTAAGTACTTACAAAATATTAAATGCAAATCAAGTTGTTCTTTTAGAGAGTTCTTTAGAAGGAATTGAGTCGAATTTAAGTAAATAGAAACAAAATGAATATCTTAATTAAACCTATAATCACAGAAAAAGCAACTGCAAATAGCGAGTTAAACAACTGCTATAGTTTCTTTGTGAACACTAAGGCGAACAAGGTAGAAATCAAAAAAGCAGTAGAATCTGCTTATGGAGTTTCTGTTGAAAAAGTTCGTACTATAAATGTCCGTCCAGATAGAAGTACCAAGTTTACTAAAACTGGTATTCAGCATGGTAAAACAAATGCAATGAAAAAAGCAATTGTACAACTGGCGGAAGGTGAAATGATTGATTTATACACTAACATGTAATTAAAGACAAATGTCAGTAAGAAAATTAAAACCAATCACACCAGGTCAGCGATTTAGAGTAGTAAATGGGTTTGACGCCATTACTACTGACAAGCCGGAAAAAAGCTTATTAGCTCCGATAAAAAGATCAGGTGGTAGAAACAGTCAAGGACGTATGACAACACGCTATAAAGGTGGTGGTCACAAACGTAGATATCGTATTATCGATTTTAAAAGAACTAAAACAGGTATTCCTGCAGAAGTTGCTTCTATTCAATACGATCCAAACAGAACAGCATTTATCGCATTATTGAATTATCAAGATGGTGAGAAAGCTTATATCATTGCTCAAAATGGTTTACAAGTTGGACAAACTGTTGTTTCTGGTGAAGGTGCAACTCCTGAAATAGGAAATGCAATGCCTTTAGCAAACATTCCTTTAGGAACAATTATCTCTTGTGTAGAGTTGCGTCCAGGACAAGGAGCTGTTATGGCTCGTAGTGCTGGTGCATTTGCTCAGTTAATGGCAAGAGATGGTAAATTTGCAACAATTAAATTGCCTTCAGGAGAAACTAGATTAATTCTAGTAACATGTATGGCAACTATTGGAGCGGTTTCAAACTCTGATCACCAATTATTAGTGTCTGGTAAAGCAGGACGTAGTAGATGGTTAGGTAGAAGACCAAGAACAAGACCAGTTGTAATGAATCCAGTAGATCACCCAATGGGAGGTGGTGAAGGAAAATCATCAGGTGGACATCCACGTTCTAGAAACGGTATACCAGCTAAAGGATATAGAACTCGTTCTAAAACTAAAGCAAGTAATAAATATATTGTAGAACGTAGAAAGAAATAATAAGACATGGCAAGATCATTAAAAAAAGGACCTTACGTTCACTATAAATTAGAGAAGAAAGTAGCTGCTAATGTAGAAGCTAACAAAAAAACTGTTATCAAAACTTGGTCAAGAGCAAGTATGATAACTCCAGATTTTGTTGGACAAACTATTGCAGTACATAACGGTCGTCAGTTTGTTCCAGTTTATGTTACAGAAAACATGGTTGGGCATAAATTAGGAGAATTTTCACCAACAAGATCTTTTAGAGGTCATGCAGGTGCTAAAAATAAAGGTAAAAAGTAAGCTATGGGAAGTCGTAAAAAACAAATGGCAGACGCTATTAAGGAAGGTAAAAAGCAAATCGCTTTTGCAAAACTTAATAACTGTCCTACGTCACCAAGAAAAATGCGTTTAGTAGCCGATTTAGTAAGAGGTGAACGCGTAGAAAAAGCACTTAATATTTTAAAGTTTAGCCAAAAAGAAGCATCAAATCGTTTAGAAAAATTATTACTTTCTGCGATTGCTAACTGGCAGGCTAAAAATGAAGATGCAAGTATAGAAGAGGCAGAATTATTTGTTCAAGAGATAAGAGTAGATGGTGGATCTATGTTAAAAAGATTACGCCCAGCTCCTCAAGGACGTGCACACAGAATAAGAAAACGCTCAAACCACGTAACAATAGTGGTTGGAGCTAACAATAACACACAAAGCTAAGATAGATATGGGACAAAAGACAAATCCAATCGGAAATCGCTTAGGAATTATCAGAGGATGGGAATCTAACTGGTACGGAGGAAACGATTATGGTGACAAACTTGCCGAAGACGATAAGATTAGAAAATACGTTCACGCGCGTTTATCTAAAGCTAGTGTATCTCGTGTAATTATTGAGAGAACTTTAAAACTTGTAACCGTTACTATCACTACTGCTAGACCTGGTATTATTATCGGAAAAGGTGGTCAAGAGGTAGACAAGTTAAAAGAAGAGCTTAAGAAAATTACAGGGAAAGAAGTTCAGATCAATATTTTTGAAATTAAAAGACCTGAACTAGACGCATTTTTAGTAGCATCAAGTATTGCTCGTCAAATTGAAAACAGAATTTCTTACAGACGTGCAATAAAAATGGCAATTGCTGCGACTATGCGAATGAATGCTGAAGGAATAAAAGTACAAATTAGTGGTCGTTTAAACGGAGCTGAAATGGCACGTTCAGAACACTACAAAGAAGGACGTATTCCTTTATCAACTTTTAGAGCCGATATTGATTATGCTTTAGTTGAAGCTCATACTACCTATGGTAGATTAGGAGTAAAAGTATGGATCATGAAAGGTGAAGTATATGGTAAAAGAGAGCTTTCTCCTCTTGTTGGCTTAGCTAAGAAGCAAGGAAAAGGTGGACGAGGCGGAAGAGATAATAAAAATCAATCTCGTCGTAGAAAGTAATTTTTTAAAGAACAGAAAAAATGTTACAGCCTAAAAGAACAAAATTTAGAAAAATGCAGAAGGGTCGTATGAAAGGGAACTCTGGTAGAGGTCACCAACTTTCAAACGGAACTTTTGGAATAAAATCATTAGATTCTAACTTTTTAACATCGCGTCAAATAGAAGCAGCTCGTATTGCAGCTACACGTTACATGAAAAGAGAAGGTCAACTTTGGATTAAAATATTTCCAGATAAGCCAATCACTAAAAAACCTCTTGAAGTACGTATGGGTAAAGGAAAAGGAGCAGTAGAATATTGGGCAGCAGTTGTTAAGCCAGGAAGAATCCTTTTTGAAGTTGGAGGAGTGCCTTTAGATATAGCTAAAGAAGCATTAAGACTTGCAGCTCAAAAATTACCAGTAAAAACTAAGTTTGTAATCGCTAGAGATTACCAAGCATAATTTATTTGATATTATGAAACAATCAGAAATTAAAGAATTATCTGTAGCTGAGTTACAAGAGAAACTTAGTGATACAAAGAAGAGTTATTTAGATTTAAAAATGGCTCATGCAGTTTCTCCTTTAGAGAATCCAATTCAATTACGTCAAGTAAGACGTACAGTTGCAAGAATTGCAACAGAATTAACTAAAAGAGATTTAAAATAATTCTGCTTACAAGATGGAAAAAAGAAACTTAAGAAAAGAGCGTATAGGGATTGTTACTAGTAACAAGATGCAGAAATCAATTGTGGTATCTGAAGTTAAAAAAGTAAAACACCCTATGTACGGAAAGTTCGTGTTAAAAACTAAAAAATACGTTGCACACGACGAAACAAACGATTGTAATATTGGAGATACTGTAAAGATCATGGAAACAAGACCTTTAAGTAAATCTAAATGTTGGAGATTAGTTGAAATAATTGAAAGAGCGAAGTAATTATGGTACAACAAGAATCAAGACTAAAAGTAGCAGATAACACTGGAGCAAAAGAAGTATTAACAATACGTGTTCTAGGTGGTACTAAAAGAAGATACGCTTCTGTAGGTGATAAAATAGTTGTCACTGTAAAAGATGCAACTCCTAATGGAAACATTAAAAAAGGAGCGGTATCAACAGCAGTTGTTGTACGTACAAAAAAAGAAGTTAGACGTCCAGACGGATCTTACATAAGATTTGATGATAACGCATGCGTCCTATTAAACCCAACGGGTGAAATGAGAGGAACACGTGTATTTGGACCTGTAGCTAGAGAACTTCGTGATAAACAATTCATGAAAATTGTATCATTAGCACCAGAAGTGCTTTAATTGATAAAAAAATGACAAAGCTTAAAATAAAAACAGGAGATACCGTAAAAGTTATAGCTGGTGACCATAAAGGTTCTGAAGGTAAAGTACAACAAGTATTTACCGACAAAAATAAAGCTATAGTTGAAGGTGTGAACATGGTTAAGAAACATACTAAACCAAGTGCACAAAACCCTCAAGGTGGTATTGTAGAAAAAGAGGCGCCTATAAACATCTCAAACTTATCATTGTTAACTTCTAAAGGAGAATCAACAAGAGTAGGTTACAGAGTAGAAGGTGATAAAAAAGTCAGATTTTCTAAAAAATCTAATGAAGTAATATAGTTATGGGATATTCACCGAGACTAAAAGAAGAGTATAAAAGCAAAGTAATTGCTGCTCTTACAGAAGAATTTGGTTACAAAAATGTAATGCAAGTACCAAAATTAGAAAAGATAGTATTATCTAGAGGTGTTGGTGCTGCTGTAGCTGATAAAAAATTAGTTGACTATGCAGTAGACGAGTTAACTAACATTACAGGACAAAAAGCTGTTGCTACTATATCTAAAAAAGATGTAGCTTCTTTCAAATTACGTAAAGGGATGCCAATTGGTGCAAAAGTTACGTTAAGAGGAGAAAGAATGTACGAATTTTTAGATCGTTTAATCACTTCTGCACTTCCACGTGTAAGAGATTTTAACGGAATTAGAGCTACTGGTTTTGACGGAAGAGGTAACTACAATTTAGGAGTTACTGAACAAATTATATTTCCAGAAATTAATATTGACAAAGTTAATAAAATTGATGGTATGGATATTACATTTGTAACTTCTGCAGCAACAGATAAAGAGGCTAAATCATTATTAACAGAATTAGGGTTACCTTTTCAAAAAAACTAAGTTATGGCTAAAGAATCAATGAAAGCACGTGAGGTAAAAAGAGCTAAAACAGTAGCTAAATATGCCGAAAAACGTAAAGCATTAAAAGAAGCTGGAGATTATGAAGCATTACAAAAGTTACCAAAAAACGCATCACCAATACGTCAACACAATAGATGTAAATTAACAGGTAGACCAAAAGGTTACATGCGTACGTTTGGTATTTCTCGTGTAATGTTCAGAGAAATGGCTAACCAAGGTTTAATACCTGGTGTAAAAAAAGCAAGTTGGTAAAATTATAATTGGTCTAAGGTTCGGAATAGTCCGAAAACCAAGTCCGCAAATCAATACATATGTATACAGATCCAATAGCAGATTATTTAACTAGAATTAGAAACGCAGTGCGTGCTAATCACAGAGTAGTTGAAATACCTGCTTCAAATTTAAAAAAGGACATAACTAAAATTTTATTCGATCAAGGATATATTTTAAGTTATAAGTTTGATGACTCTACAGTACAAGGAACTATTAAAATAGCTCTTAAGTACAACAAAGAGACAAAAGAACCAGTAATTAGAAAATTACAAAGAATAAGTAAACCAGGTTTACGTAAATATTCTAGTTCTAAAGAATTACCACGTATTCTAAACGGTCTTGGTATTGCTATCGTATCTACTTCTCACGGAGTAATGACAGGTAAGCAAGCACAAAGAGACAATGTTGGTGGTGAAGTTTTATGTTACGTTTACTAATCTAAAATCCAGAAGAAAATGTCAAGAATAGGAAATAATCCAGTTGCCATTCCAGAAGGAGTAACTGTAACAGTAGACAATAATACAATAACGGTAAAAGGAAAATTAGGAGAATTAACTCAAGATTTTGATACTGTTGAAGTAAAAGTTGAAGAAGGAAATGTATTAGTAACGCGTTCAGCAGATACTAAAGATCAAAAAGCTAAACACGGTTTATACCGTTCATTAGTATATAACATGATTGAAGGTGTATCAAAAGGATGGACTAAAGAACTAGAATTAGTTGGAGTAGGATACAGAGCATCTAACCAAGGTAACGTCCTTGATTTAGCTTTAGGTTTTTCTCATAATATAGTTATTAGTTTAGCACCAGAAGTTAAAGTTGAAACAGTTTCTGATAAAGGAAAAAATCCAATAATTAAATTAACCTCTCATGATAAACAATTAGTAGGACAAGTTGCTGCTAAAATTAGAGGTTTCAGAAGACCTGAACCATACAAAGGAAAAGGTATCAAGTTTGTTGGAGAAGTATTAAGAAGAAAAGCAGGTAAATCAGCATAATAATTTAGTTATGGCGTTAACAAAAAACGAAAGACGAATAAGAATTAAAAGCAGAATCCGTAAGGTTGTTTCTGGTACAGAAGCTAGACCTAGATTAGCTGTTTTTAGAAGTAATAAAGAAATTTATGCTCAAATAGTAGATGATGTATCTGGTAAAACATTAGCTGCAGCATCTTCTAGAGATAAAGATATTTCAGCAAAAGGAAGTAAAGTAGAAGTAGCTGCATTAGTAGGTAAGTCTATCGCAGAAAAAGCTTTAAAAGCTGGTGTTGAAACTATCGCTTTTGATAGAGGTGGTTATTTATATCATGGTAGAGTAAAATCATTAGCTGAAGGAGCTAGAGAAGGAGGACTTAAATTCTAAGAAATTATGTATCAAAAATACAAAAGCGCAGAGTTAGTAAAACCAAGTGGATTAGATCTTAAAGATCGTTTAGTTGGTGTACAAAGAGTTACTAAAGTAACAAAAGGAGGTAGAGCATTTGGTTTCTCAGCAATCGTAGTGGTTGGAGACGAAGCAGGTGTTGTAGGTCATGGTTTAGGAAAATCTAAAGACGTCGCTAGTGCAATAGCAAAAGCAATAGAAGATGCTAAGAAAAACTTAGTACGTATTCCTATCATGAAAGGAACTTTACCACACGAACAAAAAGGAAAATTTGGTGGAGCAAGAGTAAACATCATTCCTGCAGCTCCTGGTACAGGAGTTATTGCTGGTGGAGCTGTAAGAACAGTTTTAGAAGCAGTAGGTGTACATGATGTATTATCAAAATCTCAAGGATCATCAAACCCTCATAACGTGGTAAAAGCAACTTTTGATGCTTTATTACAATTAAGAGACCCTAAAACGATTGCTCGTCAAAGAGGAATCTCTTTAGAAAAAGTTTTTAACGGATAATCATTACAGAAATGTCTAAGATAAAAGTAACAAAAGTTAAAAGTGCAATCAACAGAACACAAAGACAAAAGAGAACTTTAGAAGCTCTTGGTCTTAAAAAGATTGGACAAACTATAGAACACGAGGCTACTCCTAATATCTTAGGAATGATAGCAAAAGTAAATCACTTAGTTTCTGTAGAAGAAACTAAATAACAATACTGAAAATGGATTTAAGTAATTTAAAACCTGCAGAAGGTTCAGTTAAAAGTCAAGGTAAAAGAATAGGTAGAGGACAAGGTTCTGGAAAAGGTGGTACTGCTACACGTGGTCACAAAGGAGCTAAATCTAGATCTGGTTATTCTAAAAAAGTAGGTTTTGAAGGAGGGCAAATGCCACTTCAACGTAGAGTACCTAAATTTGGCTTTACTAATATAAATCGTAAAGAATATCAAGGTGTAAATCTTGATGTTATCCAACAATTAGTTGACGATAAAAAAATAAAAGACACATTAGATTTTGATACCCTAGTAAATTTAGGATTAGTTGGTAAAAACGAACTAGTTAAAATTTTAGGTAGAGGTGAATTAAAATCAAAATTAAGTGTAACAGCTCATAAATTTACTGCTACTGCAAAAGCTGCTATTGAAGCTGCAGGAGGAGAAGCTGTAACTTTATAAGACAATTAGACGCATGAAATTTATAGAGACATTAAAAAATGTTTGGAAAATTGAAGAACTAAGAAACAGAATCATAGTTACACTAGGTCTGTTATTAGTTTATCGTTTTGGAGCACAAGTAGTATTACCTGGTATTGATGCCTCCCAATTAGAAAGTCTGCAAGATCAAGCAGCTGGAGGTGGTATTTTTGGTATTTTAAATGCCTTTACTGGTGGTGCATTTGCTAACGCATCTGTATTTGCACTTGGGATTATGCCATACATTTCTGCTTCTATTGTAGTTCAGTTAATGGGAATCGCTATTCCTTATTTGCAAAAACTTCAAAAAGAAGGTGCAAGTGGTCAGAAAAAAATCACGCAAATTACACGTTGGTTAACTATTGCAATATGTTTGGTACAAGCACCAGGATATTTAGCTAGTTTAGGCCCAATGTTTGGTATTCCAGATTCAGCATTTTTATTAGGTCAAGGAGGAATGTTTTATTTCTCATCTATCGTAATATTAGTAACTGGATGTATTTTTGCAATGTGGTTAGGAGAAAAGATTACAGATAAAGGAATTGGTAATGGTATATCATTATTAATTATGGTTGGTATTATTGCTACTTTACCTAAGTCTTTCTTACAGAATGCTGCATCTAGATTAGAAACAGGAAACAATGTGATGATGATTTTATTTGAAATTGTTATCTGGTTTGTAATTATACTATTATCAGTATTGCTTGTAATGGCAGTACGTAAAATAGCAGTACAATATGCTAGACGATCAGCAACTGGTGGCTACGAGAAAAATGTATTTGGATCAAGACAATATATTCCGTTAAAGCTTAATGCTTCAGGAGTAATGCCAATTATATTTGCTCAAGCAATTATGTTTGTGCCTGGTTTAATAGGTGGTTCTTCGTTCTTAAAAGATACAGGAGCTGGACAATGGATGCAAACAAATTTTTCAGATATCTTCGGATTTTGGTATAATTTAGTATTTGCTCTATTAATCATCATATTCACATATTTTTATACAGCAATTACAGTACCAACTAATAAAATGGCTGACGATTTAAAACGAAGCGGAGGATTTATTCCTGGTATTCGTCCTGGATCTGAAACTTCAGAATATTTAGACAAAATTATGTCTCAAATAACCTTACCTGGTTCTATATTTCTTGCATTAATAGCTGTGTTCCCAGCGTTTATTGTTAAGTTATTAAATGTACAATCTGGTTGGGCTTTATTTTTTGGAGGTACATCTTTATTAATCATGGTTGGAGTTGCAATTGATACTATGCAACAAGTAAACTCTTACTTGTTAAATAGACACTATGATGGCTTAATGAAAACCGGTAAAAACAGAAAAGCAGTAGCTTAATATTTTTAACGATGGCAAAACAAGCAGCAATAGAACAAGACGGAACAATTATTGAAGCATTATCAAATGCTATGTTTCGTGTAGAATTAGAAAATGGTCATATCGTGACTGCACATATCTCTGGTAAAATGCGTATGCATTATATTAAATTATTACCAGGAGATAAAGTAAAATTAGAAATGAGTCCTTATGATTTAACTAAGGCTCGTATAACTTATAGATACTAATACGATGAAAGTAAGAGCATCAGTTAAAAAAAGAAGCGCAGATTGTAAAATCGTGCGTAGAAAAGGTAGACTTTACGTCATTAACAAAAAGAATCCTAGATTCAAACAAAGACAAGGGTAATTATGGCAAGAATCGCAGGTGTAGACATACCAAAGCAAAAAAGAGGAGTAATCTCTTTAACTTATATCTACGGAGTAGGTAGAAGTAGAGCAAAAGAAATTTTAGCAGCAGCTAAGGTTGACGAAAGCATCAAAGTACAAGATTGGACAGATGATCAAATTGGAGCAATCCGTGACGCTGTTGGAACTTATACTATTGAAGGTGAATTACGTTCTGAAACTCAATTAAACATTAAGCGATTAATGGATATTGGATGTTACAGAGGTATTCGTCACAGAGTTGGTTTACCTTTAAGAGGTCAACGTACTAAAAATAACTCTAGAACTAGAAAAGGTAGAAGAAAAACCGTTGCTAACAAGAAAAAAGCAACTAAATAATAATTTGGTCTTTAGTATTTAGACGTTGGAAGGAATCTGTTTGAAATTATAAAAGGTTTAGGATTCTAACGACTATCAACTAAAACAAAGAACAATAATAATATGGCAAAGACAAGTACAAAAAAACGTAAAGTTATTATTGATGCTGTAGGAGAAGCACATATCACTGCATCTTTTAACAACATCATTATTTCTCTTACCAATAAAAAAGGAGATGTCATTTCATGGTCATCTGCTGGAAAAATGGGATTTAGAGGATCTAAAAAAAACACACCTTATGCAGCACAATTAGCAGCAGAAGATGCTGCTGAAGTAGCTAAAGAAGCAGGATTAAAAAAGGTAAAAGTGTATGTTAAAGGTCCAGGAAATGGTAGAGAATCTGCTATCCGTTCTATCCATAATGCAGGTATCGAAGTAACAGAAATTATAGATGTTACTCCATTACCACATAATGGATGTCGTCCTCCAAAAAGAAGAAGAGTTTAATCACGTTTTAACAAACGTGCTTTAAATAAAGCAACGCATAAAAATTAATATCATCTGCTATACAGATGATGTTAATTTTTTGTGTAAATTTGCAAACTGAAATTTAAAACAAGTATCAACAAGAGATTAACGATTATCGAAGGATAAGATTAAGACCTTAATTCATAATCACTCTTAAATCAATTTAAAATGGCAAGATATACTGGTCCTAAAACTAAAATAGCTCGTAAATTTGGCGAAGCTATATTCGGAGATGACAAATCATTCGAAAAAAGAAATTACCCTCCAGGTCAACACGGAAACGCTAGACGTCGTGGTAAAAAATCTGAATACGCAATCCAATTAATGGAAAAGCAAAAAGCAAAATATACTTATGGTGTATTAGAGCGTCAATTCAGAAACATGTTTAAAAGAGCTACTGCAGCTCCAGGAATTACAGGTGAAGTTTTATTACAATTATGTGAATCTAGATTAGATAACGTAGTGTACAGAATGGGAATTTCTCCTTCAAGAAGCGGAGCTAGACAATTAGTCTCTCACAGACACATTACTGTTAACGGAGAATTAGTAAATATTCCATCATACCAACTTAAAGCTGGAGATGTTGTTGCAGTAAGAGAAAAGTCTAAGTCACTTGAAGCTATTGAAAAATCTTTATCAAACTCAAGTAACGTATACGAATGGATTACTTGGAATAGCGAGAAAAAAGAAGGAACGTATGTTTCTGTTCCTGCTAGAATCCAAATTCCAGAAAACATTAACGAGCAATTCATCGTCGAATTATACTCTAAATAATAAATTAACAACATTGGTATTTAGCCAAAGGGTTTATTTGTACTTCTTCAAACTTATAAACCGCGCAACTAAATAACAATTAAAACGAAGAAAACTATGGCAGTATTTAATTTTCAAAAGCCGGATAAAGTAATCATGATTGATTCTACTGATTTCGAAGGTAAATTCGAATTCAGACCTCTAGAACCAGGATATGGATTAACAGTAGGAAATGCTTTAAGAAGAGTTTTATTATCTTCTTTAGAAGGATTTGCTATTACATCGGTAAGAATAGAAGGAGTAGATCACGAATTTTCAACCATTGCAGGTGTTGTTGAAGATGTTACAGAAATTATCTTAAACTTAAAACAAGTACGTTTTAAGCGTCAAATTGATGATGTAGATAACGAGTCTGTTTCTATCTCAATTTCAGGTCAAGATAAAATTGTAGCAGGAGATTTTCAGAAGTTTATCTCAGGATTTCAAGTATTAAATACAGATCAAGTGATTTGTAACCTTGATTCTAAAGTAAACATCAACATGGAAATTACTATTGAAAAAGGTAGAGGATATGTTCCAGCAGAAGAAAACAAAAAAGCTTCAGCACCAATAGGAACAATTTTTACAGATTCAATTTACACACCAATAAAAAATGTTAAGTATAGCATAGAGAATTACCGTGTAGAGCAAAAAACAGATTACGAAAAATTAGTTTTCGAAATCCAAACAGATGGTTCTATCAATCCTCAAGATGCATTAACAGAAGCTGCAAAAACATTAATTCACCACTTCATGTTATTCTCTGATGAGCGTATCACTTTAGAAGCTGATGAAATTGCACAAACTGAAACTTATGATGAAGAGTCACTTCACATGCGTCAGTTACTTAAAACTAAATTAGTGGATATGGACTTATCTGTTCGTGCACTAAATTGTTTAAAAGCTGCAGAAGTAGATACTTTAGGAGACTTAGTATCTTTTAATAAAAACGATTTAATGAAATTCCGTAATTTTGGTAAAAAATCTTTAACAGAGCTTGAAGAGCTTGTAAACGTTAAAGGTCTTAACTTCGGGATGGACTTATCAAAATACAAATTAGATAAAGATTAATTAATCATATTTTGCTCCCACGCTGGTAGTGTGGTTAGGTAGCAAGATGATAAAACAAATGTCATGAGACACGGAAAAAAAGTAAACCACTTAGGTAGACAAACAGCTCATAGAAAAGCAATGTTAGCAAACATGGCTTGTTCTTTAATCGAGCACAAACGTATTAACACTACAGTTGCAAAAGCAAAAGCTTTAAAGCAATTTGTAGAACCAATGATCACTAAATCTAAAAGTGACACCACTCATAATCGTCGTTTAGTATTTTCTAAATTACGTCAAAAAGAAGCAGTTACAGAATTATTCAGAGATGTAGCAGCAAAAGTAGGTGATCGTCCTGGTGGATATACAAGAATTATCAAGTTAGGAAACCGTTTAGGAGATAACGCTGATATGGCAATGATCGAATTAGTAGATTATAACGACATCTACAATGCAGATAAAAAGCCTAAGAAAACGACACGTAGAAGTCGTAGAGGAGGAAGCACTAAAGCAGTGACACCACCTGTAGCAACTAACGAAGAAGAATAAATGTTAATAAGCATTTAATATATAAAGGATAATCTATTTTAGATTATCCTTTTTTTTATGCAATTTTGTGAAACTTTTTAAAAACTATGAAATACCAAAAACTAAAAAAAGCACTAATCTTATTGGAAGATGGCACTATTTTTCATGGAAAAGCAGTGGGTAAAGAAGGATCAGCATTTGGAGAAGTTTGTTTTAATACAGGAATGACTGGCTATCAAGAAATCTTTACAGACCCTTCTTATTATGGACAACTTATGGTAACAACCAATGCTCATATTGGTAATTACGGAGTCAATGATAATGAAGTAGAATCAGACTCAATTAAAATAGCAGGTTTAATTTGTAAAAATTTTAGTTACGATTATTCTAGAGTAGATTCTAATGGTTCTTTAGAAGATTTTCTAAACAAAAATAATCTCTTAGCAATTTCTGATGTCGATACAAGAGCACTAGTTAGCTACATTCGTGATAATGGTGTAATGAATGCTGTAATATCTACAGAAGTTGATAATATAGAAGGTTTAAAAAAGCAATTGGCAGATATCCCATCTATGCATGGTTTAGAATTAGCTTCAAAAGTTTCTACAAAAGAACCTTATTTTGTTGGAGATGAAAACGCGCCAATTAAAATAGCAGCTTTAGATATAGGCATTAAAAAGAATATCTTACGTAATTTAGTTAAAAGAGACGCATACGTTAAAGTGTTTCCATATAACGCTACTTTTGAAGAGTTAAGTGCATGGAATCCAGATGGTTATTTCCTGTCTAATGGACCCGGAGATCCAGAACCTTTAGTAGAGGCTCAAGCATTAGCAAAGGAAGTGATTAAAAGAGACTTACCTTTATTTGGAATATGTTTAGGTCATCAAGTAATAGCATTAGCTAATGGTATTTCTACTTATAAAATGCACAATGGACATAGAGGAATTAATCATCCAGTTAAAAATTTATTAACAGGAAAAGGTGAAATCACCTCACAAAATCATGGGTTTGCAGTAAACAGAGAGGAAGCAGAAGCGCATCCAGATATAGAAATTACCCACGTGCATTTAAATGATAATACAGTTGCAGGTTTAAAAATGAAATCTAAAAACGTGTTTTCTGTACAGTACCATCCGGAAGCTAGTCCAGGACCTCATGATTCATCGTATTTATTTGATCAATTTATTGAAAATATTAAATCTAACTAATATAAAAAAGACAACAAAATTAAAGTTTTGTTGTCTTTTTTCTTTTACTAAAACGATATAGATAGAATTTTATGTATTTCTTCTGTAAAACCTATATATAGCTGAAAATTAAACATTAAATTTGAAATTAATAAACTAAAAATCACACATATATGAGTATTATAATTAATGTTCACGCAAGACAAATTTTTGATTCAAGAGGAAACCCAACTGTAGAAGTAGATGTAGAAACAGAAAATGGTTATGTTGGTAGAGCTGCAGTGCCTTCTGGTGCTTCAACTGGAGAGCATGAAGCAGTAGAACTACGTGATGGTGGAGATACTTACATGGGAAAAGGAGTGATGAAAGCGGTAGAGAATGTTAATTCTATCCTAGCAGAAGAGTTATTAGGTGTTAATGTTTTTGAACAAAATTATATCGATACCTTAATGTGCAACATAGACGGGACACCAAATAAATCTAAACTTGGTGCCAATGCTATATTAGGTGTGTCTTTAGCAGTAGCTAAAGCTGCAGCAGCAGAATTAGGGATGCCTTTATATAGATATGTTGGAGGCGTAAGTGCTAACACTTTACCAGTTCCAATGATGAATATCATTAACGGAGGATCACATAGTGATGCACCTATTGCGTTTCAAGAGTTTATGGTTATGCCAGTAAAAGCAAATAATTTTACGCATGCATTACAAATGGGAACAGAAATTTTCCACAACCTTAAAAAAGTATTGCACGACAGAGGTTTAAGTACTGCTGTGGGTGACGAGGGTGGATTTGCTCCAACTTTAGATGGTACAGAAGATGCATTAGATACAATTGCAAAAGCTGTTAAAAATGCTGGATACACGTTAGGTGATGATGTTATGATTGCTTTAGATTGTGCTGCAGCAGAATTTTATGTAAACGGAAAATACGACTATTCAAAATTTGAAGGCGATTCTGGAAAGATTAGAACAAGCAAAGAGCAAGCAGATTATTTAGCAGAATTATCTAGAAATTACCCAATTATATCTATTGAAGATGGTATGGATGAAAACGATTGGGAAGGTTGGAAATATTTAACCGAGCAAATTGGAGATAAAGTACAATTAGTTGGTGACGATTTATTTGTAACTAATGTAGAAAGATTATCAAAAGGTATTGCATCTGATACTGCAAATTCAATTTTAATTAAAGTTAACCAAATCGGAACGTTAACCGAAACTATTGCAGCTGTAAATATGGCGCATAATGCTGGTTATACATCAGTAATGTCGCATAGATCTGGAGAGACAGAAGATAATACAATTGCCGATTTAGCAGTTGCCTTAAATTGCGGACAGATAAAAACAGGATCTGCATCACGTAGTGATCGTATGGCTAAATACAACCAATTACTACGCATTGAAGAAGAGTTAGGCGAAGTTGCCTACTACCCAAAAGAAAAGGCGTTTAAAGTAAAAAAATAATTTTTTTTAAAATAAAATTTAAAAGTCTTTCAGTGTATTCTGAAAGACTTTTTTCGTTATTACGGTTTATAAATTTAAGCTATATCAAAATTGTTAAAACCATTATAAATAGGCTTTCTAAATCGTTATAGTTTTTGTAAATTTACAAACCAAAATAATATAAAATAAATCAATATATATGTCAAACAAAGCGACGCTTGAAATTAATGGACAAAAGCACGAGTTTCCTTTAATTGTAGGTACTGAAAATGAAATAGGAATAGATATAAAATCACTTAGAGCAGTAACAGGTGGTGTAACTACCATTGATCCAGGTTATAAAAACACAGGATCTTGCGAGAGTGCTATTACCTTTTTAGATGGAGAAAAAGGAATTTTAAGATATAGAGGATATTCTATTGAAGAGCTAGCTGAAAAAGCAGATTTCCTAGAAGTTGCATTTTTATTGATTTTTGGAGAATTACCAACTAAAGACCAATTACAAAAGTTTGAAGATGATATAAAAGCACAATCTGTTGTAGATGATGATATTAAAAAAATATTAGATGCTTTTCCAAAGTCAGCTCATCCAATGGGTGTTTTATCATCATTAACTAGTGCGTTAACTGCTTTTAACCCATCTTCTGTAAACGTCGATTCTGAAGAAGAAATGTACAAAAGCGTTTGTAAGATAATGGGTAAATTCCCAGTATTGGTAGCATGGACCATGCGCAAGAAAAGCGGTTTACCTTTAGATTATGGAGACGACAACTTAGGTTATGTAGAAAACATCCTTAAAATGATGTTTAAAAAGCCTAATCAAGAGTACACTCAAAATCCAATTTTGGTTAATGCTTTAGATAAATTATTAATCTTACATGCAGACCACGAGCAAAACTGTTCTACATCTACTGTACGTATTGTAGGTTCTGCACACACAGGATTATTTGCGTCTATTTCTTCTGGTATTTCAGCACTTTGGGGACCATTACATGGTGGTGCAAACCAAGCAGTTTTAGAAATGTTAGAAGCCATAAAAGAAGATGGTGGAGACACAAAAAAATATATGGCTAAAGCCAAAGATAAATCAGATCCTTTCCGTTTAATGGGCTTTGGGCATAGAGTTTATAAAAACTTTGACCCAAGAGCTAAAATCATCAAAAAAGCAGCAGACGAAGTATTAGGAGATTTAGGTATTGAAGACCCAATACTAGATATTGCCAAAGGATTATCTGAAGAAGCATTAAGCGATCCGTATTTTGTAGACCGCAAATTATATCCAAATGTAGATTTCTACTCTGGTATTATTTACAGAGCTATGGGTATTCCTGTAGATATGTTTACTGTTATGTTTGCTTTAGGTCGTTTACCAGGTTGGATTGCACAATGGAAAGAAATGCGCAACCGTAAAGAACCTATTGGACGTCCAAGACAAATTTATATTGGAGAAAATTTAAGACCGTTCAAAACAGTTAACGAAAGATAAATATTAAGACAAGTTATTATATAAAGCTTCATAAGTCATTATGAAGCTTTTTTATATCTTTACTTTATGCTACAATTAAACGTAAAAAACGAAACGTCAAGGCTTAGAGCTGTAGTTTTAGGGACTGCAGTTAGCAATGGTCCAACTCCTAAATTAGAAGAGGCATACGACCCAAAATCGGCATTACATATCAAAGCAGGTACTTATCCTGTTGAAGCTGATATGGTTAAAGAAATGGAAGCAGTAGCTGCTGTTTTTAAAAAGTATGATGTCACAGTGTACAGACCAGAATTAATTAAAGATTGTAATCAGATTTTTGCACGTGATATTGCTTTTGTTATTGACGATGTATTTGTAAAAGCCAATATTTTACCCGATCGTGAAAACGAGCTAGAAGCCATACAATATGTCATAGATAAAATTAATCCAGAGAAAGTAATTCGTCCTCCAGAAGAAGTACATATAGAAGGCGGAGACGTCATGCTTTGGAACGATTATATTTTTATAGGTACGTATAGAGGAGACGACTATGCAGATTATATTGTAGCTAGAACCAATCAAGAAGGTGTCGATTTTATTAAAAAAACCTTTCCGCATAAAAAAGTAAAGAGTTTTGATCTTAATAAGTCACAAACCAATCCTTATGATAATGCGTTGCATTTAGACTGTTGTTTTCAACCTATTGGAACCAATAAAGCTATTTTACACAAAGAAGGTTTTAGAGACCAATCTGAGTATGAGTGGTTACTAAATTATTTTGGTGAAGACAATTGTTTTATTATCACAAAAGAAGAAATGTTTAATATGAATAGTAACATATTTAGTATTTCTGAAAACGTGATTATTTCCGAAAAAAACTTTACACGATTAAATACGTGGTTGCGTAACAATGGATTTACAGTCGAAGAAGTCCCTTATGCCGAAATCGCTAAACAAGAAGGTTTGCTACGTTGTAGCACGATGCCTTTAATTAGGGATTAATTAAAATTCCTTTGAAAAAAGGAATCTTATATATCATAAAAAAACACCTATTTTAGAAATTAAATAGGTGTTTTTTTATGATTTCGTTGAACGTGTTTGGCTATGGTTTCGTTGCGTGAAAATCCGCAAGGATTTTCTGCCGTAAACCGAAGATAGCAAATTTGCGAGGACTTTCCGAGAGGAAAGTCAGAAGCAATGAACTATAGCCGGTGTTGGGCACTGGCTTTTTTTATTTTTAATTGATATTTAATTCCGTAAATCAGTCCGATTATTCCTCCAAGATAGCTGAATGTATGCATTGTTCCTGCTGCTAAAAAACTACTTGGGTCAACTAAATCAGATGGTATATTCCAGTCAAAATGTAATTTTGAAAGTGTAATATATCCGACAAAAACTCCTAAAATTCCGAATATAAATGCAGATATTAAAATCCGAGTAGTTGCTCCGACAACACCTTTAATCATTAATCTTGAAGTTTGTTGATTAATTCCGATGAGTCCATTAATGATTCCGATTATTAGTCCGAACCACCAAGTTGATAAAATACCAACTATCGAAACTTTTAGTCTTTCGTCTCCATATCCGTTTTCCCAAAGTCCAAATTGGTCAAATTTAAAATTTGTGAAATATTCTTCTGAAATATTATAAGAAGCTTGATTGTGCAAAATTCCGTATATCGAAGCGAGAATTATTGAGATAATTATGATTAATATTAAAATTCCAATTTTTTTCGCCATTCGATTTTTCAGCTTGTGCCCAACT
>NZ_QLLO01000004.1 GCF_003259525.1 Olleya aquimaris | reverse complement strand
GCGTTAGGGATTGCAATGACATCCTTTTTTTTGATGACATATATGGCAAAAAAAAGATATAATGGAAAGCCCGACCCTTTTTTGGGGAACGCTATAATGATTACAAGAAAAAATTCCAGACTAATCCAAAACGGACTGTGAAATCACGAAAGGGTTGATTGGGTGCTGAATAATAGTTACGTCCAGTGAAGGCTGCGTTAAAGTGTTCGGCCTTAAGAAAAATTCTTGTCTGTCTTATTTTTGCATTAATAAAGAAATCTAATCTTGGAAAACCACCTAATTCTTGTTGATTTTGAGTGTAAAATTCTGATAGTAGTGGATCATAACCATCCATGTTATAAGCTGTGAAATAATTAAATATTATACCTGTCTGTAAAAACATTGCTTTTTTAAACACATGATTTGAGTAGTAAAACGTGTTTCTGGTAACTAATTGTGGAACATTAAGCGAGTTTGAATTATCTTGAACTGTTTGATATAGGATTGTATTGTCTAGCGCAAAATTGTTATAACGGATTTCTTTTTGAAGTTTTAGTTTTAAATAGGTAATGGCTTCTTTGTTTTGAAATGCTCTAACTGCTTGATCTTGATCCTTTGCAAAATATACATAATCGTTTATAGTACTTAAATCTAATGTTATGTTTGCATATTTATTAGATTGTAGTTTAATTACTATTTGTTGTGTCTTAATATTATTAAACTGATTACGCCAATTATAGTTTTTATAATCACTTTGATATAATAAGGTATTAAAATCTGGTGCTACAGAACTATGATTGATGTTTGCTGAGACTTTTATATCTTTATTTAATTGGTAAGCTGCTGTTCCGGATATAAAGTTACCTTCAAAATCTCCAGAAACATTTAATCCAGCTTCTCCGTTTAGGTTAAATCCTTTATAGTTTTTGTTATATTTTCCACCTATGGATAATATGTCTCCTTTTAACCTATTTGGAATTACGTTTTGATTTATAAAAACTATCCTATCGTAACCATAATTATAATTATTATGCGTAGCATTAAATTGAAGATTACCGATTGTAGCATTACTATAGTTTAATTGTAATTGGTTTGTGAATTGCTCTAGCTCTGTCCTGTCTTTTATATTTGAGGTTTGAAATGCCTCTCCAAAATAATCTGTATTTGCAGATGTTTGGTCATAAGTATAAATTTTATCTTCTAACATCATGACATGTGCTAATTGTATTTTGTTAGAGCTTATTGAATCTTTAGGTCTTAATACATCATAACTTTGGTTTAAATAAAATCGTTTGCCAAGCAGTAAATTTTCTGCATCTTGAAAATTAACTTCTAGAACACCTCTATCTAAAAAGTCTTCATCTCCAGATTCAAAAAAATCAATATTACTATCTGTTAACCCTCCATTTTCTTGATTAGAAAAATCTTGAGATGTAAAGTGAGTATTTACTACATATCTTTTGTTTTTTGTCTTATAGCTTGCTCTGATTCTTAAATTTCCTGTACTAGTTAAAGAATTTTGATAAAACCCTAAAGACCTTAATCCTTTATACCCTATAGACATATTTAATTGTCTGGAAGTGTTAGTTGTAAAAAATGCATCTAATTGCTGACCTTGAGTAAACGCTGTTTTAAAGTACAACTCTGTTAATGGAGTTGGTACATGAAAAGAATTAATGTCATCTGCATCCATGTAATTAAAATGCTTAGCTTTTGCACCAAATCCAGGAATTAGATTTGTGTTTTCAAAATTGTAAGTTAGTCGGTTATAACTTTGACCAACATTTGCAAAAGGCATTAATCCAAAGTTATCTTGTCTTAAATAGTTAAACTTATACTCTTTATTTATGGTTAAAGTTGTGTCTAAATAAATAGTATCTCTTTGATTAGTTATAATTAAGTAATCTATTATTTTAGCGTCTAAATTTTTAACTCCTTTGCTTTTAATAACATTTCCTTGGCTTAAGCTATCTTGTAATGCTTGGTCGGATTTATTTAAACTAGAATTTGATTTTGATAATTTTCTGGGTGTTTGTGCAAAAGCTACACCTGCAAAAGTTATTAAAAGAAGAGAGAAAATTATTTTTTTCATTAAATGGTAACTATTTTAGACCTTTAATTTTAAGCTGAATCATTTATTTTGCCAAAAATAGCAAATATCTTTATGGTTTTAAGTTTTCTGTTAAGAAAGGCACAATTTTGAATTATAATAACGTAAAAACTTCCTGTTTATTTAATGCTTAAATTAAAACATTCTAACTTTAATATTGAATGCGGTACAGACGAAGCGGGACGTGGTTGTCTTGCAGGACCTGTAACAGCTGCAGCGGTGATTTTAAAACCAAATTTTAAAAACGAATTACTTAATGATTCTAAACAAATTAGCGAAAAAAAAAGAGATTTACTACGACCTATTATAGAGGACGAAGCTTTATGTTTTGGATTTGCACATGTGTTTCAGGAAGATATTGACAAGATTAATATTTTAAATGCCTCAATTTTAGCGATGCATAAATCGATTGAAGCCTTAAGTAAAACCCCAGAATTTATAATAGTTGACGGAAATAAATTTAAACCATTTAATAATATTCCATTTGAAACCATTATTAAAGGTGATGGAAAATACTTAAGCATAGCTGCTGCTTCTGTTTTAGCAAAAACATATAGAGATGCTTATATGAATAAAATACATGAAGAGTTTCCGATGTATAATTGGAAACAAAATAAAGGCTACCCAACCAAAGAACATCGTGAAGCTATAAAAAAGTATGGGATAACCAAATACCATAGAAAAAGCTTTAGACTATTGCAAGAACAATTGAAATTAGAACTCTAACTTATTATATTTGCATAAACCCTCAGCTTTTATGAAACACTTTTGGTACAGTTTCCTTTTTGTTTTATTTCTATTTTCCTGTGAATCTTCTTCCAAAAAAAATAATATAGACGATTTTATTTTTAGCGATGCAGACTTTGTGTTAAGTATTAACAATCTAGAAAATTTCAAAAGTAATACCACCAACAATCATTTTATTACGCAATTGTCTAAAACCATTACTTATAAAAATATCTCTAGCGAACTTAAGTTTTTAAATTACCTAAAAAGTGATCAACGTATTTACATTAACTTTTTTAAAGATAAAAAAGACAGTATTCAGTTTAGTTTTGCAACACGAATAAAAGATTCTATATTCACTTTAGACAGTTTAAAACTAAATAGAGAACCCTTAAAATTAAAAAAAATATCTGCAGAAAAGATTACAGAAAACAATCAATCTATATTTATTACCAAAATTGAGGGTATTGTTATTGGAGCAAGTGATAGTGTACATTTAGAACAATTAATACATTCTAAAACCAAAAACACTTCTGTTAGAACTTTAATTGCTACTCAAGATCTAGATGCTTCATTTTCTGTGTTGATCAATGCAAAAAGTCCTTTTAAACAGTTATTTATAAATGAAGCATTAGATTTTAACTCATTTACAGAATCCTTAACATTTGATGCAGAAATCACCCAAAATCAACTAATTTTAAATGGACTTACCAAAGCAACAGATAGTTTAAACAGCCTAATAAATGTATTTAAAAACACTCATCCACAAGATAATCAGTTAGCACAAATAACACCTTCCAATAGTCACGGTTTTTTAAGTGTCACCTTTGATAATTTTAACACACTAAAAACTAATTTAAATAAGTACAACAAAAAAGATAGTATCCTTAATCCAAATCCGCTATTTGATTATATCAAAGAATTTGGAGAGATTTACTTTAGTAATAATAGTGCTGTAGTTATTAATAGTTTAGATATTTACGCAACTAAAGAGTCTTTGATTAGCGAGCAAGAAAATGCAGAAACTTTTAGAGAAGTATCCATTTACAATTTTTCAAACCCTACCCTTTTTAGCTCCTATTTATCACCTTTTATTCAATTAAATGAAGCTTCAAAATATTGCATATTAGATAACTTTATAGTGTTTTCAAATAATACAGAAACTTTAGAAAACATCATTGTAAATTATCAAAACCAAACCACTTTTTCGCATCGTGACTATTACCAAAGCATGCAAACAAATTTAAGCGACCAAGCTTCAATATTACAAGTTTTAAATCCTGAGTCACTTCAAAATTTAGTTAACTTAAACTTTGATAGCACTGTAGACTTTCAATTTAAAGATTATAAAACAACAGCTATTCAGTTTGTTTACGATTCTGATTTTGCTCATTTTAATGCAGTAATTCAGCAAAACAAACAAGTAAATAATTACAACTCTATTACAGAGTTGTTTAATATCAAGCTAGATCAGGACGTCTTAAATAATCCTCAGTTTGTAAAAAATCATCGTACCAAGCAAAAAGACATTGTAGTTCAAGATATAAGCAATACGCTGTATTTAATTTCTAATACAGGAAAAATACTCTGGAAAAAGCAATTAAACGGTCCTGTTTTAGGTAAAATAGAGCAAATTGACATGTATAAAAATGGTCGATTACAACTAGCTTTTGCAACCCCTAAACGCATCTATGTTTTAGACCGAAATGGAAACGAGGTTAAGCCTTTCCCTATGACATTTAACGATGAGATTACCCAACCGCTTTCTGTGTTTGATTATGACAACAAAAGAAACTACCGCTTGTTTGTTACTCAGGGTAAAAATGTGTTATTATATGATGCTAAAGGAAAAACTGTAAAAGGATTTAATTTTAAAGCAGCAAATCAAGCATTAAATTCGCCCCCAAAACATATTAGAATTGGAAGAAAAGATTATCTAATTTTTAAAACCGATAATAAATTATACATTTTGGATAGACGTGGAAAATCTAGAGTCAGTCCCAAAACCAATCTAAACTATTCCAATCAACCAGTTTTTGAGTATAACAATGGATTTGCCACCACAACCAAAGATGGCAATGTCGTCCAAATAGACCAAAAAGGTAATGTTACAATTACAAAAACTAATCTTACAGACCACCACGTTTTAGAAACTACTACAAGAACTATGATTACTCAAAGTGGTAACACATTAGACATTAAAGGAAATACTTTAGAATTAGATTTTGGCAACTATACCTCTGCTCAATTATTTTTAATCAAAAACAAGATTTACGTATCTACCACCGACTTGCAAACGCAAAAAGTGATGCTATTTGACAGTAATGGTAAATTGATCAATAATTTTCCAGTGTATGGCACCTCAACTATTGATTTGGGAAATATCGATAAAGATTCTAAACTTGAGTTTGTTACAAAAGGAGAGACTAATTCAATCTTGGTTTACAAGATAAATTAAACCAACAGAAAAGTAAAAAACCGAAGCAAAGTCTTCGGTTTTTTTATGCTTTTTTTTCTAGTATAATTAGTAACATTGTACAATCTTAATTTTAGTTCTATTTACAAATGATTAATCGCAATAAAGCATCCATTTTAAAGTGTATTATACACAAAGTTGGTAACAAACATAACGATACAAAAAATGCATTTTCTGAAAAAGAAATCCATTTTGATGAAGCTAGTTACGAGCTGATGTTGCCTTTTTTATTAAGACCCTTTACAAGTTTGGTACAAAGTCACCGATTTAATCATCATGCTAATATCGAGCTTAATGAAATTAATGCTTATACCAATCAAATTTTTAATGACGACGACAACTTTGTAGATGCATCCGTAAATATAGTAAAGCATTTATATGAGCAATCTGAATCTGCTCAGATTAAAACTGGAGACGTTATTGTTGCTTATTTTGATGGCATAGAATATAACGAAATGGTGATTGACGGTGTTGGAATTTTTAAAATTGAAAATAAACTTAATTTTTTTCAGACTTATTTAGAAAACAATAGCTACGATGTGTTAGTCCAAAAAGGAATTAGTGCAAAAAAGGTAGACAAAGGGTGCCTTGTTTTAAATACTGGAGATGCTGAAGGTAAAGTTGTTCTTACTGTAGATAATAATAGTTATGATGCAGCTTATTGGACAGATAAGTTTTTAAATATAAAATATGCAGACGATCATAATAGTCATACCCAAAACTATTTAGAGTTATGCAAAGAGTTTTCTACAGAAGTCATTAAAACTACTTATGGCGCACAACAACGAGCAGATTTTTTAGCTAAAACCATTGACTTTTTTAAAGAAAATGAAGTTGTTAATATCGAAAGATTTAAGGAAGATATTTTTGAAGAAGACAAACATATTGACCTTTTTGAAGCCTATAAAAAAGAATTTGAAGCCGAGCAAAATGTGTTAATTAGAAATCAATTTGATGTCTCTGATAAAGTATTAAACAAAGAAAAAAAGAAAATTAAAACTGATATTAAATTAGATACTAATATCCAAATAAAATTAGATATTGATGCACCAGAAGCAGCCAGCGAGCATCTAGAACGTGGTTATGACGAAGATAAAAAAATGCATTATTATAAAGTGTTTTTTAATGTAGAAGGATAACTAAAGCCCTACCAATTGTAAAACAAAAAAACCTCTTTAAAATTAAAGAGGTTTTTTGATTAAATATATTTATAAATCTTATTGCACTGCTTGTAAAGCATCAATATTACCATATCCAAAACTACTATTTTTGTATGGGTAAAATTCTGCAGATTGCTTTAACCTGTTTAACACTTGTGTTCTTGACCAAGATGGATGTCTTGACCATACTAATGCTGCAATACCAGCAGTAGTTGCTGTTGCTACAGAAGACCCACCTGTATAACGTCTGTCTCCATTATAAAATCCTAATACTGGAGGCGCTTTACTAGTGTTGTTATCTCCTTCCATAATAATGGTAAAATCTATTTTACTTCCACTATGGCACGTATCACATCTGTCGTAATTCGGTCCATCATCTACTCCTGTAACTGCTACAGTCTCGCTCATAGTTGCTGGAAAAATCACTCCAAAACCATTAGTAAAACTTGTCGACGTTCCTCCTGCTGCAAAGATTAATTTTCCTTTACTGTAAGCATAACGTACTGCATCTTTTATATTTCCAATAGACCACACATAACCTATAGACATTGATATAATTTTTACATCACTTCTATTACCTAATTGTGTCAATGCTGCAGATACACCTTTACGCTCATGATAGTCGTTTAATAATACATCTTCGGTTGCTCTATACGCTACCAAATTAGCATTATATGCAACACCAACTGGCATTCCGTTATCGTTACGTGGTGCTGCCATAGCAGATGCCATAGCTGTACCATGCCCACATTTGTCATGTGGTCCATCATAATTACTTGACCACCACCAATTAGAGTCTATAAAGGTTCCGTATTTTTGGATGTATCTAGAATTAGATGAATAACCATCCTTAAAACCATTTCCATTTAATAACGACTGAGACGCGGACACACCTGTATCTATTAATCCAATGGTTACACCAGATCCTGTACTGTAATTCCACGCAGCAGGAATATTATGCTTATTAAAATGCCAAGAGATTTGTGCATTGTTTGGGCTTGTAGTTGTATAATGTGCTGGATTTATATAATCTGCTCCTTTGTCGCATCCAGAACTAGAACGTGCATTGTTTACGGTCTCGTAATGATTATATCCATTTGGTTCTAAATATCTAACACCATCACTATCTAACAATAATTTGATGGTAGAAAATTGTTCAACTTTTACGTCAACAACGTTTATAATGTCATGTTCATAAACTGTTTTTTCTCCTCGTTCAAAACCTTCATTGTTTTCTACTAGTTGCAAAATATTATCTAGTGTAGATTTTAATTGTTCTGTTTTAACTTCTGCAAAACTTTCGCCTTCTTCACCATATCCTATGGTTAAAATATTATTTCCTCTAATAACAGCACTCCAAAGTGTGTGCGGTGAGACATCTTTCCAATTAAAAGTACCTGTAGTAGATATACTCTCGTTAATAATTGCGTTAATCTCAGAAATGGTTAAAGGTTCCTCTTGATTAATACTACTAGTTTCTTCTGGATGGTCTAAAAACGTTTCGTTTTGACAAGCATTAAATACAGTAAATACTACCAATAGTAGTGATAGTTTTAGTAATGGTTTTTTCATTTTTTATATAGTTTAAGGTTGATGCTTAAATATATAAATTATTCTTAAAAAAAAGTTAACAAAAATGAAGAATTACTAAATAAACTATGTGTTTGATGTTAAATTGATAGTTTTAAGTCTCCAACCGTAAGTTTAATGTAGTTGTGTATTGCGTTAGCGGTAGAAGTGACATCCTTTTTTTGCTGCCATATATGGCAAAAAAAGATATAACGGATGACGCGACCCTTGTGGTAACGCCCAAATAATATAGGTTATAGTTTACGACGCACAGATCCAGTAAAGTCTTCCAAATCGTCTTTAACTTTTTTAAGTTCTTCGTTGACGTCTTGTGTAATACTAGTATCTAGTCCGTTACGCTCTGCAGATTTAGTGATTTCGGTTTTAATGTCATTAGTCGCGTCTTTAAGTGTGCGCATCCCTTTACCTAGTCCTCTAGCAATTTCCGGAATATTTTTAGCACCAAAAACCATAACAACGATGAGCAAAATGAAGAAAATTTCGCCACCACTTATAAACAAAAATGTTGTTAAGTTAATCATGTTGCAAATATACTAAGTAGATTGAAACCACATTTAAAAATGACGTTAAATAGTTTATTTAATAATGTAATAACGCTTCTATTTTAGCTTTTACTTTTTCTGTAGAAGGAATCATGGTTTGCTCTAAGGTACTATTTAATGGAATTGCTGGCATATTCTCGCTACCAATAGTCATAACTGGAGCGTCTAAAAACTTAAAGCACTCTTCCTGAATTTTTCCAGCTAAAGCTCTGGCAAAACTATTATTTGAAGGTTCTTCTGTAACTACTAAACATTTTCCTGTTTTCTTAACCGATTTCATGATTGTGTCTTCGTCTAACGGAAATAAGGTACGTAAATCTATGATTTCTATTTGGTCGCGCATATCCAATTGTCCAGATGCGTTATAAGCCCAATGCACTCCCATTCCGTAAGTAACAATAGTTATTGTTTCTACATGTTCTTGCTTCCAAATTTCTTGTAAGACCCAAGCTTTACCAAAAGGTAACACATAATCTTCACTTGGCTCAACAGAGGTTGCACCTTGTGTACCTGGTACTTTAGACCAATACAGCCCTTTGTGTTCTAGGATAACCACAGGATTTGGATCGTAATAAGCTGCTTTCATCAAGCCTTTTAAATCGGCTCCATTACTTGGATAGGCTATTTTAATGCCTCTAATATTTGTTATTACACTTTCAACAGACGACGAATGATATGGTCCACCACTACCATAAGCACCAATTGGCACACGAAGAATCATGCTAACTGGCCATTTTCCGTTACTTAAATAGCAACTTCTACTGACTTCTGTAAATAGTTGATTTAATCCTGGCCAAATGTAATCTGCAAACTGAACCTCAACTATAGGTTTTAATCCAACAGCAGACATACCAACTGTAGAACCCACTATAAATGCTTCTTGAATTGGTGTATTAAATACGCGATCGTCTCCAAATTTTTGTGCTAAAGTTGCTGCTTCTCTAAACACACCTCCTAATCGTCCTCCAACATCTTGTCCATATAGCAAACACTCTTTGTGTTTTTGCATTAGTTCCTCTACTGCAAATAGTGCACAATCAACCATCACCACTTTTTCGGCGCCTTCTGGAGCACGTGTCCCTTTTTCTTCTGTGATTGGTGTAGCTACAAAGTCGTATGTAAATAAATCTTCAGGTTTTGGGTCTTCGGCTTTTAAAGCTTTCTCAAAGTCTGATTGTACTTTCGCTTTCGCGGAATTTTCTATCGTTTCAATGTCTTTATTAGTAAAACCAGCATCTACTAGTTGTTGTTTCAAAACTGGATACGGATCACGTGAACGAGCTTCGTCTAAATCATCACGATACCATTCCATTCTAACTCCAGATGTATGATGATTTAATAAAGGGACTTTTGCATGAACTAAAAATGGTCTGCGTTCTGTACGAATGGTTTCTATTACTTTTTCTAAAGCTTCGTAACTTTCTGTAAAGTTTGCGCCATCAATAGAAATAGCTTCAAGTCCATGAAAACCTTGTGCATATTCATAGGCATTTTGCGCTCTGGTTTCTGCTGCATTTGCACTAATATCCCAACCGTTATCTTGGACTAAATATAAAATTGGCATTTGCTTTAAAGCTGCCATTTGGAAGGCTTCTGCTATTTCTCCTTCGGTTACTGAGGCGTCACCAAGTGAGCAAACTGTTATTGGTTTTAGGGATTCTTCACTGTCGCTCTGAATGACAACCGAGTTTGTTAAACCATGCTTTTCAATGTATTGCATTCCCATTGCAACACCTGTTGCAGGAATGGCTTGCATACCTGTTGCAGAGGATTGATGTGGAATTTTGGGTTTATCATCGTCTTTTAAACTAGGATGTGAGTAATAAGTGCGTCCACCAGAAAACGGATCGTCTTTTTTGGCTAATAATTGCAACATTAAATCATAAGGTTCTAATCCAAATGATAATAACATCGCATCATCTCTGTAATACGGAAACGCATAATCTTGAGGCAGTAATTGTAATCCTAATGCTATTTGAATAGCTTCATGACCTCTAGATGTTGCATGCACATATTTTGAAACTTGTTTAAAATTAGCTTCATATAATTCTGACATAGCTTTTGCTGTGCAGAGTTTTGAAAATCCTTTTTCTAAAATATCTTTTTTCATCTTTATTTTCATTGTTGTCATTGCGAGGACGAAGATTAAGCTTGTGCTGAGCGTAGTCTAAGAATGGTAACCTCATAATGAGATTCTTCGCTATCGCTCTGAATTACAAAATCTTTATTTTTTTCTATCGTCAGTTTGAGTGAAATTGTTTTTTGGCGTTGTATTTAATAAAATATCAACCAGATATTTTTTATTAAATAGTGAATCGAGATCTTTTTAATGGCTTCTCGATACAATTTGCTCTTTCCTCATAAATCACTCGAAGTGACGTTGTGTTTTAAGCTAACTCGTTTTCAACTTTAGTCATCCAACCAAATTTATCCTCGACTTTACCTGTTTTGATAGCATTTAAAGTATCATTTACTTCTAAACCAACTGGACTTTCGTTAGACACATGAATGGTTTCACCATCTACTCCAATTTCTTGAATATAAGCTATACCTACTGCTGTTCCTGTACCAAAAGCTTCTTCTAAGGTGTTGTTTTTGGACGCTTCTTTAATTTCGTCAATTGTTATGGTACGCTCAATTACCTCAAAACCTTTATCTCTAAGTATATCTATAACACTCATACGTGTAATACCATCTAATATAGAACCATCACGCTTTGGTGTTATGAATTTACCATCGATTTTAAAGAAAATATTCATTGTCCCAACTTCTTGAATGTATTTATGCTCTATAGCATCTAACCACAATACTTGGTCGTATCCTTTGGCTTTAGCTAACTCTGTTGGACGTATAGCTGCTGCATAATTACCAGCTGCTTTTGCTTCTCCTGTTCCACCATTGGCTGCACGAATGTATTTTTTTTCTGCCCATAATTTAATGCGCTTACTAAAAAATGGTCCTGCTGGTGATGCCATAATAATAAACTTAAAATGTGTTGCTGCACGCATCCCAATAAATGGCTCATCTGCATACATAAAAGGTCTTAAATATAAGGCGCTTCCGTCTGTTGGTGGTATCCAATTACGTTCTAAATCCACTAGTTGTTTTAAACCTTCTACAAATAATTCTTCTGGAAAATTAGGCATTCCCATTCTATCTGCGCTAAAATTTAATCGTGCAGCATTTTTGTTGGCTCTAAACAGCATTGGGTTACCTTCAGCATCAACTGTTGCTTTCATCCCTTCAAAAATAGCTTGTCCATAATGTAACGCCATAGCTGCTGGATGTGTTGGAATTAATGCTAATGGTTCGATTCTTGGATTGGTCCACTTTCCATTTTCATAATCACAAATAAACATGTGATCTGTAAATATGGTACCTAATGGAATATTGTTGAAATCTATAGTTTCAACTTTTGATTGTTGGATTTTTGTAATTGATATATTGTAACTCATAATATTTATTCTTTCGTTAGTTCGAGTGAAATTGCTTTTTCTACAATTTAGAATCGAGAACTTTAATGACTTCTCGATACAATTTGCTCATACTTCACAAATCACTCGAAGTGACGTTAGTTTATATTTTTCTATTCGTATCAAATTGCTCGAAATAATCGGCTACACGACGCACAAAGCTTCCGCCAAGAAAACCATCTACTACGCGATGATCAAATGATAGTGATAAATACATCATGCTTCTAATCGCGATTTCATCTCCATTTTCGGTTTCGATAACTTCTGGTCTTTTTTTGATTATTCCTAATGCTAAAATGGCAACTTCTGGTTGATTAATAATTGGTGTTCCCATAACACTTCCAAATGTCCCAACATTAGAGATGGTAAACGTGCTACCCTTAATATCGTCTCCTGCTAATTTATTATCTCTTGCTTTTCCTGCTAATTCATTGACGTTAGCTGCAAGGGTTTTTAAATCTTTTGTATCTGCATTTTTTACTACTGGAACAATTAAGTTTCCACTAGGTAATGCTGTTGCCATACCTATATTGATATCGTCTTTTACGATGATGTTATTTCCATCGACTGAAGCATTTATATTTGGAAAATCTTTAACTGCTTTTGCAACTGCCTCCACAAAAAGTGGTGTAAAGGTCAAACGCTCTCCATACTTTTCTTGAAACGCTTTTTTATTAGCATTTCGCCAATTAACCATATTGGTTAAATCGGCTTCAACATAGGCTGTGACGTGTGGTGAAGTATGTTTAGAATACACCATATGGTCTGCAATCATTTGACGCATGCGGTCCATTTCAATGACTTTACCTTTACCTTTATCGAATTTTAATTGCGGAATACGATACGCTGTTGGATCCTGTTGTGCAACAGGTTGCGCAAATTTATATGGACGTCCTTCTTCTATATATTGAAATACATCACTTTTACGCAATCTACCTTCATGACCAGTTGCCGGAATACGTGCTAGTTCTTCAAAACTAATGTGATGTTCTTTGGCTATTTTAATAATTAATGGTGAAAAAAATGTGTTTGAGTTTGAAACTGAAAATGAATTTGGTTGAGACATCTCGACTACACTCGATGTGACAGGTCGTTTCTTTTTTAAACTTTTCTTCTTCTGCGATTCTTCGCCTAAGCTTGTGCTGAGCGAAGTCGAAGTACTCTGAATGACATCATGCTTTTTTGATGTTTTAGTTTCTTCTGAAACTTCTAAGATTGCCATAACTTCTCCAACAGGAACAACATCTTTTGCCTGAAATAAAGTCTTAACTAAAGTTCCTGCAGCAGGTGCTGGCACTTCGTTATCCACTTTATCTGTTGCGACTTCTAGAATGATGTCGCCTTCATCAAAACTATCTCCTTCAGAAATTAACCAATTAATAATGGTTCCTTCTGTAATACTTTCGCCCATTTTGGGCATTTTTAATTCGAACTTAGCCAATCTATTTAGTTTTAAAGAAATAAAATTAATCAATTTGAATATTTAAATATGTTAATATCTTCATATTAAAACTTATTAAGAATATTAATCTTTTTAATTAATTTAATTTAGATTTTTATTCTTTTAAATTGTAAATTTACAGCACTTTAAATTACAATTTTCTATGCAACACAATCTTGATAAAATAGACACTAAAATCCTATCATTACTTCAACAAAATAGCAATAGAACAACTAAAAGTATTGCTACTGAATTAGGTATGACCACTACTCCTGTTTTTGAACGTATTAAAAAGCTAGAAAAACAAGGTTATATAAAAAAGTATGTCGCGATTTTAAATAACAAAAAAATAGGTTTAAAACAGACTGTCTTTATAGGCATAACATTACAAGGTCACACAAGAAGTTATCTGGAAAAATTCGTCTCTCAAATTAATAGTTTTCCAGAGGTTATTGAGTGTCACAGAGTTAGCGGGAACTTTGATTATTTATTAAAGCTAGTTGTTGAAGATATTGAGGCTTACGAAACCTTTATTATTTCTAAATTAACCTTATTACCTTATCTAGGTAATGTACAGAGTTTGATTACACTGTCTACTGGAAAGGAAACTAATGAGATAGATTTAAGTAGAATGTAAATTAAAATGTCATTGCGAGAAGTGACGAAGGAATGACGTGGCAATCTCAAGATAAGATTCTTCGCTTTGCTCTGAATGACAACAAAAATTACTTTTTGAAAGTCTCTCTTAGTGTTTTGTATACATCATCTTGAACTTTCATATTTTCAGGCACTTCTCTAAGTGGGTCCACTTCTTTAAGCGTGTTATGACAATCTGCTGGTAATTGTTGGTACAATTCTGTTCCTTTGGTTTTCCAAGCGATCATGTCATCACTAACTTGTTTGATGATTTTTGCCGGATTTCCAACAACTAAGCTTCGTTTAGGGATAATAGTTTCTGCTTTTATAAAAGACATAGCTCCAATAATGGATTCGTCTCCAATTATAGCATCGTCCATAATGACGGTGTTCATTCCAATTAAGCAATTACGACCCAAATTTGCGCCATGAATGATGGCTCCATGACCAACATGTGCACTTTCTTTAAGTGTGATTGACTTACCAGGAAACATATGCACAGTACAGTTTTCTTGAACATTGACACCATCTTCTAAAATGATTTGTCCCCAATCGCCACGTATAGCAGCACCAGGACCAACATAACAGTTTTTACCAATAATGACGTTACCTGTTACTGCAGCCATAGGATGTACGAAACTAGATTCGTGTACAACTGGTGTATAGCCTTTAAAAGAATAAAACATGTATAATTATTACTTGTCATTCAGAGCAAAGCGAAGAATCTTTTAATAATATTGCTTCGTCCTTCGTCCTCTCAATGACATATTATTTAAAACTTTTTAATTTTTCTTTTGTAAAATCACTTAACACTAATCGTCCGCTAGTAGCTGCGCGTTCTGCTAATAGTGCATCCCAATGATCTGTTCCTTGCCAGAATACTTTTTTCATTTCTAGCATCGCTTCAGTATTATAGGTACATAAATGTTCTGCTGTTGTTTTTACAGCTTCATCTAGTTCTACTGTGCTTTCATACACTTGGGTGAATAAGCCTTTTTGTTTTGCCCATTCTGCTGGATAAAATGTATTGGCGTCAATTGCGATTTGCGACATGGCGCTTAATCCCATTTTACGCTCTATTGCTGGTCCGACAACAAACGGTCCAATACCAATATTTAATTCGCTTAACTTTATTGAAGCAAACTTAGTTGCCATACAATAGTCAGTTGAAGCTGCTAATCCAACACCGCCTCCAACGGTTTTACCTTGGATACGACCAATAATAAACTTTGGACATTTTCGCATCGCATTAATCACATTGGCGAATCCAGAAAAGAATACTTTCCCAGTAGCTTCGTCGTTAATATTGATAAGTTCATTAAAACTAGCTCCTGCGCAAAACGTTCTATCACCTCCACTTTTAAGAACGATTACTTTTATAGCATCGTTTGTTCCAGCTTCTGTGATTGTTTGCGCTAGTTTTGCTAACACATCTCCAGGTAATGAATTGTGAGCAGGATGAAAAAACTCTATATATCCTACTTCGTTTTTGATTTCTAGTTTTACGTAAGGTTGTGTCATCACGATAGTGTTCCCGTGAAAACGGGAATCTTATTAATTTTAGTTCTACTTAATTTTATTATACAAATCCTTCCATGTAGGATTCGTTTTTTCTATTAATTCAATCTTCCAAATTCTATTCCATTTCTTCATTTGCTTTTCTCTTAATTTAGCTTCTGCTTCCGTATTATATTCTTCAAAATAAATGAGCTTATCTAAATTATATCTAGCTGAAAATGTTGTTGGATGCGCTTTATTTTTATGTTGATTTATTCTTTTCTTTAATCGTTTTGTTTCTCCAATATATAAAACACCGTTTGGCTTATTACTTATTATGTAAACATAGTGTTTCAAAATCTCTATTTTATTTTTTAAGACACCCGATTTCTCGGGTGCTTTGAGCAATTCAATCTTTTACAAAATATTGAATTGCTCAAAGTGATGATTCAAATGTTTTCTTTCTAATAAATACGCTTCGTATTTGTTTAACTCTCCGAAAACCAAATTTTTCAATTTCGCATCTGGATTCTCTTTATAAAATTCTATGTATTTTTCTCTTTGTTGCTTAAATTTTTCAATAGCAGTTTCTAAATCTGGATGTTTTAAATCATCTAATTTATCTTTTTCTAACTGTGGAAATTGAGAATTTTTAGGGAATTTTCTATAATCATATAAACTATGATGCACTTTCTCTAAAATCTTTTCTGGTGTTGCAATCTCAAAATCTTGAATGTCTCCCGAAGCAATTTTATAGGTGTATTCTAAATGCTCAATCATGTGTTGTGGTGTCATGATTCCCCATTTTGGTTTGGTGCTCTCTTTCAGTTTACTTAAACATTCATCAATCTTTTCCGAGGTCATTTCAACAAATATTTCTTGTTTTTTCTGAACCATAGTTAAAATGGTTGCAACAGCTACCAACGGACTATCTTTTTCTGTTTTCTGACTTTCTGGTCGGTTTTCAAAATTAGCATCAAAAACCTCAACGTGCCATTTTACGATTCCGCTAGGATGTTCTGCGGAAGAAACATCTCTATCTACTTTTTCTTTACACGTTAAACGTACATAAATGGTATCATTATGATATAATGGTCGTAAAAAACGGATACTATCTAAACCATAATTAGCTGCTACAGGTCCTTTATTTGGATACACAAATAATCCTGCTGCTGCAGAAATAATGAAATAACCATGCGCAGTTCTTTTTTCGAAAATACTGCCATCTAAAGACGTAATATCTGTATGTGCATAAAAATGATCCCAAGTTAAATTGGCAAAATTCTGAATGTCATTATCAGTAAGCGTACGTTTGTGGGTTTTTAGTGACATTCCTGGTTGAATATCTTCCCAATGGTATTGAAATGGATGCTTTTCTGCTTCCTTGTATTTTGCGTTTTGCTGGTAAATACCAGTAATTTCAGTTATTGTTGTTGGCGAACCTTGAATGGCAGTACGTTGTAAATAATGTTTAATACCACGCATGCCTCCCATTTCTTCTCCACCTCCAGCTCTACCAGGACCACCATGAACTAAATATGGTAATGGCGAACCATGACCTGTACTTTGCTTCGCGCTTTCTCTGTTTAAGACTAAAATTCTTCCATGATGACTTGCTGCATTTATCACATAATCTTTTGCTATCTTATCGTCATTGGTTGCAATGGAAGACACTAGTGACCCTTTTCCCATTTGCGCTAAAGTTATAGCTTCATCTAGATTTTTATAAGGCATAATGGTACTTACTGGACCAAATGCTTCACGTTCATGAATCACTGTATTTTGAAATGGATTATCTGCTCGTAATAGAATCGGACTAATAAATGCGCCTTTTTTGGCATCTGCTCCAATGGTATTTATTTCGTCTAAACTTCCATAAATTATTTGCGCTTCTTTTGACAAATCGTTAACCGAATCTCGAACAGCTTGTACTTGTTGATGACTGACTAAAGAACCCATTCTAACTTCTTTTAATCTTGGATCTCCAATAGTTACTTTATCTAGTTGTTTTGTTAACGCAGTTTGTACATCGTCAACTAATTTTTCTGGTACAATAATTCTACGAATAGCAGTACATTTTTGTCCAGCTTTAACCGTCATTTCTTTTCTGACTTCTTTTATAAACAAGTCAAATTCTGGTGTTCCAGGCACTGCATCTTCACCTAAAATGGATGCATTTAAAGAATCGGCTTCCATGGTAAATGGTACAGATTCTTGTATTAATCTTGGATGTGCTTTTAGTAATCTTCCTGTTTGAGCAGAACCTGTAAAAGTGACTACATCTTGAGATTCGACTGTGTCTAGAATATTTTTAACCGTTCCGTTTATGATTTGTAATGCACCTTCTGGTAAAATTCCTGACTCTATAATAGTTCTTGCAACTGCTTCTGCTAAATACGATGACGAAGGCGCAGGTAACACTACTGCTGGAACTCCAGCCATCCAGTTTACCGCACATTTTTCAAGCATTCCCCAAACTGGGAAATTGAAAGCGTTAATATGTACTGCAACTCCTTTTTTAGGCACCATAATATGATGCGCCATAAAGCGTCCACCACGAGATAAATCGATAGCATCGCCTTCTACATGATACGGTTGATTAGGAAACAATTTTCGTAACGAAGCATTAGCAAACAGGTTACCAAAACCACCTTCTATATCTATCCAACTATCTACTTTGGTTGCTCCAGTTCTATAGCTTAGTTCGTAAAACTGGTCTTTCCTTTTGGTCAAATACAAAGCTAATTTTTTAAGCATGTTTCCACGCTCTTGAAAGGTCATTTTTCGAAGGACTTCTCCTCCTTTTGTTCTTCCATAGTTAAGAATTTCTGGCACATCTAATCCTTCAATAGCAACGCTAGTAAAAGCTTCGCCAGTAATAGCATCTAAGATTGGTGTTCCTTCTTCTTTTCCTGTTGTCCAGTTTCCTTGGACGTAGTGTTGGATTTTTTTCATATCATTCAATTGAGACCTCTCGACTGCGCTCGAGGTGACATTTGCTATAAATTAATGTTTTCTATTACGCAAGCATAGCCTTGTCCAACACCAATACACATAGTAATCAGTGCATAACGCTTTTGTTGTTCTTGTAATTCTAAAGCAGCAGAATAAGCTATTCTTGCTCCTGTAACTCCCAATGGATGACCAATTGCAATCGAGCCTCCATTTGGGTTTAATCTTGGGTCGTTATCTGCAATTCCCCAAGCTCTAGTACAAGCTAAAGCTTGAGCTGCGAAAGCTTCGTTAAGCTCAATAATATCCATATCATCCATAGTTAATCCTGCTTTTTCTAATGCTTTATTAGAAGCTTGCACTGGACCAATTCCCATAATTCTTGGTTCTACACCAACTACTGCAGAACTTACAATTCTTGCTAATGGTTTTAGATTGTATTTTTTTACTGCATCTTCTGACGCGATTATGGTTGCTGCTGCACCATCGTTTAAACCTGAAGAGTTTCCTGCTGTAACACTTCCGCCTTCTTTTTTAAAGGCTGGACGCAACTTTCCTAATATTTCTAGTGTAGTTGTTGGTTTTATAAATTCATCTTTTGAGAATTGTATTGGCTCTTTTTTGCGTTGCGGAATTTCTACAGTTACAATTTCTTTTGCTAAACGACCATTTTCTTGTGCTTTGGTTGCTTTCATTTGGCTCCAATGCGCAAACTTATCTTGATCTTCTCTAGAGATGTTGTATTTCTCTACAAGATTTTCGGCAGTGTTTCCCATTCCGTCTGTACCATAAAGCTTTTCCATTTTTGGATTGATAAAACGCCATCCAAAACTTGAATCATACATCTTAGAATCGTTACCAAATGCACTTGAAGGTTTGGCGATGACGTAAGGACCACGTGTCATATTTTCTACTCCTCCTGAAATAAACAAATCTCCATCTCCTGCTTTTATGGCACGATTTGCATGAATGATTGCTGATAATCCTGAACTACATAATCTATTAACCGTTTCTCCTGGAACAGTAAAAGGTAATCCAGCTAATAATGAGGACATTCTCGCAACATTACGGTTATCTTCTCCTGCTTGGTTTGCACAACCCATTATCACATCGTCGTAAGCTTCCTTTGGAATATTTGGATTACGTTTTACGATTTCTTCAATTACTATTGCTCCTAAATCGTCTGTACGAACAGCAGATAAAGTACCTTTATAGCTTCCTATTGGTGTTCTAATTCCGTCTATTATGTATGCTTCCATTTATATATTTACGATATTTGATTTAAGATTTACGATTTTAATCTGAATTCGTAAATCGTAATTCTTAAATTTATTTATTCTTCCCAGTCTTTTTGAGTACGATAAACGACACCTTTAAACAATGCGACTAATTCATCTCCTCTTTTGACTTCAATAATATTAAAGCCTAATTTATTATTTACTTTTTCTATTACCGATTCTGCAGTTAAATAATCACCTTCATTTAATGCTTCTATGTGATTAATGCTTGTCTCGATAGACACTGCAAATTTACCGTGTGTGTTTGCTGCAAATCCAAATGCTGTATCTGCTAAAGAATAACTGATACCACCATGAGCTTTATTCATACTATTTAGCATCTCTCTTCTAATGGTCATTCCAACTTTACAGCGACCTAGTTCACATTCTAGTATTTCTATTCCTAGCCAAGTGCTATAAGCATCTTGGGAAAGCATTTTATGTGGGATTTGTTCTGGTTTCATGTTCTTAGTTGTCATTACGAGGACAAAGGACTTGGCAATCTTTTGATGAGATTCTTCGCTTCGCTCTGAATGACATTTTAATTAAAAAACGTTTTATTTTCTCTATTCATTTTTCGTAATAATGGACTACAACGGTATCTGTCTTCATGATATTCGTTATATAATTCGTCCATTTTATTCACACACCAATCGATTCCTTTTTCGTCTGCCCAAGCTAATAATCCTTTTGGATAATTAACTCCTTTGGTCATGGCGTTGTCTATGTCTTCTGCTGATGCAATATTTAAAAATAGTGCGTCTGCTGCTTCGTTGATTAGCATGACTAATACTCTGTCGAATATTTGTTTTGCTAAAGTTTCATCGTGAGATTCTTCGCTTTCGCTCTGAATGACATTTGAGTCTTCAACTTTCTTTCCGTTATTATCATATTCATAATAACCTATTCCAGATTTACGTCCTAAATATCCTGCTTCTGCAAAACGTTTTTGTGTGAATGCTGGTTTGTATCTTGGATCGTAATAGAATGCTTCAAAAACAGTTTCGGTTACTGTATAGTTGACATCATTACCTATAAAATCCATTAACTCAAATGGTCCCATACGGAAACCTCCAAGTGTTTTTAGACTATTATCTATGGTTGAAAAATCTGCTATACCTTCTTCATAAATACGTAATGCTTCTCCGTAAAATGGTCTTGCTACACGATTTACAATAAAACCAGGTGTATCTTTTGCAACTGCTACTGTTTTTTTCCAACTAGAAATAGTATCAATTGACTTTTCTAATGTTTCGTATGAAGTTTGAATAGCTGGAATGACCTCAACCAATTTCATTAAAGGAGCTGGATTGAAAAAATGAATACCAACACATCGTTTCGGATTTTTAAGTGAAGCAGCAATTGATGCAATTGACAAGCTCGACGTATTTGAAGCGATGATGCAATCATCAGAAACATAGCTTTCTAATTCTGAAAACACTTTCTTTTTAATCTCTAAATTTTCAATTATTGCTTCAATCGTTAGGTTGGAATCTGCTAAATCTTTTAAATTATCGACGTAAGATATATTTGCTTGTATTCTATCTTTTTCAGCTGAATCGATTCGTCCTTTTTCAATAAGACGTAATAAGATTTTTTCTAAAGCTGCTTTAGCTTTATCTAATGCTGCTTGATTGGTATCGTATAATTTTACTTGACAACCAGAAGTTGCTGCAACTTGTGCGATGCCACTTCCCATTGTTCCACTACCTATGATTCCTACGTTCATATGATTTATTTTGTTTGATGTGATTCTGAAACAAGTTCAGAATGACGTAATCTTTTATTTAGTGAGATTCTTCGCTTTTGCTCTGAATGACAATTAATTACCTTTAAAATTAGGTTTACGTTTTTCTATAAACGCAGCCACACCTTCTGCATAGTCGTTACTTTGTGCTGCTTCTATTTGTAATTTAGATTCTAATGCTAATTGAGATTCTAAATCGTTAGTCATGGACTTGTTATATAACTCCTTGATTAATCCTAATGCTTTGGTTGGCATGTTTGCTAATTTTACAGCGAGTTTGTTTACTTCTTCTTCAAAATTTTCTAAAGGAATCATTTTGTAAATCATTCCCATTTTTTCAGCGTCTTCAGCTCCAATTTTATCTCCTAACATGGCTAATGCTAACGCTTTTTGAAAACCAATAAGTCTAGGTAAAAAGAACGTTCCTGCACTATCAGGAACTAAACCAATTAAGCTAAAGGCTTGAATAAAACTTACTTTTTCATGAGCGACAACTATATCACAAGCTAAAGCAATGTTTGCTCCAGCTCCTGCTGCAACACCATTTACTGCTGCTACAATTGGTTTTTTAATATCGCGTATTCTGGTGATGATTGGATTATAATGTTCGTCTAATATTTTTTTAAATCCAGGATTTAAATCTGGATCTGTGACTTCTTTAAGGTCTTGACCAGCACAAAATGCTTTTCCGTTTCCGGTTAACACAATTGCTCTTACATCATCGTTTTTCTCACAAGCATCTAAAGTGTCGTGAAGTAAAAACGCCATTTCACGATTGAAGCTGTTAAACACTTCTGGTCTGTTAAGCGTTATAATTGCTACTTTGTTTTCAATTTTTAGTTGGATGCTTTCGCTCATTTTTTTTTAATTAAAAGACCCTTCGACTGCGCTCAGGGTGACAATAACTTGTCATTTTAAACATTTAAAATAGTCAAATGGTTCTTGACAGTCATCGCACTGAAATTGTGCTTTGCATGCTGTAGACCCAAATTGACTGACTAATCGTGTGTTTTGCGAACCACAATTAGTACATTTTACTATTCGTTTTCCGTGAAGCAATACCTCTTTGTCTGCTTCAGCATCTAAAGGTGCTGCTATACCATAATCTTCTAATGCTTTTCTACCTCTTGGTGTAATCCAATCGGTTGTCCAAGCTGGAGCAAGAATTAATTCTATTTCAGAATTATAACCTGCTTCTTTTAGTGCTTTTTTTATATCGTCTCCAATAACATCCATTGCAGGACAACCACTATAGGTTGGTGTTATTTGTACTTTTACAATATTGTTTTCAATAATAGCAGAACGTACAACTCCCATGTCCATTATTGATAATACTGGAATTTCTGGATCAGACACTTGTTCCAGAATTGGAATTAAGATTTGATCTATGTTTTGTTCTGTTGTTGTCATTTTATTTAAATGAGATTCTTCGCTTCGCTCTGAATGACATTTTGTATTAATTATTGAGATTCCTGCCTACGCAGGAATTTTACCATTCCATGTTTGGATACGTACGTTGCATATATTGCAAATCGCTTAATAAATATCCTAAATGTTCTGAATGTATACCCTCTTTTCCGCCTTTCTGGAAATATTTTGATTCAGGAATTTTCAATGTAGCTTCTTCAAGTAGCTCACTTACATTTTTGTAATAGGCTTCTTTTAATTTAGTTACATCAACTCCAACCCCTTCTGCTACCATTGCTTTATCAGCTTCTGTTTGATGAAATAATTCGTCTGTATACGTCCATAAATCATTAATAGCTTCCTGCATTTTTGTTTTACTCTCTTCTGTACCATCACCTAAACGTTTTACCCAATCTGAAGAAAAACGTTCGTGATAGCTTACTTCTTTGATGCACTTATTAGCTATTGCAGACAAGGTTAAATCTGTACTTTTTTGTAATTCTGAAAGAAAGGCTAAATGATAGACATCAAATAAAAATTGACGTCCAATAGTATACGCAAAATCGGTATTTGGTTGCTCTACTAGTAATACATTTTTGTACTCACGTTCTAGTCGCAGCATCGCAATATCATCTTCGGTTCTTCCATCTTCAGCAATTTTAGCAGCATACTGAAAATAACTACGTACTTGTCCAAATAAATCTAATGAGATATTAGTACAAGCGATATCTGTTTCTAAACTTGGTCCATGTCCACATAGTTCTCCCATACGCTGACCAAGGATAAGACTATTATCCGCTATGCCTAAAATGTAATTATATAAATTTTCGTTTTTCATGTTTACTTCCCACGAAAGTGGGAATCTTTTTAATTAAACATTTAGTTTCATTTATGAGTTTCCCGTTTTCACGGGAATTGTAATTTGAGCAAAGCTCAAATTACATATGTTTTACCTCGTCTGGTAAATCGTAAAAAGTTGGATGACGATATACTTTATCCTGAGCAGGCTCAAACAATTCGCCATTATGCTCTGGATTTGAAGCAGTAATATGTTTAGACTCTACAACCCAAATACTTACACCTTCATTACGACGTGTGTAAACATCTCTTGCATTTTCTAATGCCATTTCTGCATCTGTTGCGTGTAAACTTCCACAGTGACGATGTTCTAATCCGTTTTTACTTCTTACAAAGACTTCCCAAAGAGGCCAGTTTTTTGTTGTTGACATAATTTTTTATTTTTTTAAACTCTTCTTATTAGGGAAACTTATTCTACTAACAACCCTTCCGTCTTTAAGCTCTTGATGGAGCTTAAAGCCACCTTCCCTTAAATAAGGGAAGGAGTTTTAAGTTTATTTTAAACTGCTTGTTTTTGATTTCTTTTTTGCTTTTTTTCTGCGTGAGCCATTGCTGCATCTCTAACCCATTCACCTCGTTCCCATGCACCAACTCTTGCTTTCATACGTTCTTTGTTACATGGTCCATGACCTTTTACAACCTGCCAAAACTCGTCCCAATCAATTTCTCCAAAATCGTAGCTTTGACGTTTTTCATTCCATTTTAAATCTGGATCAGGAATAGTAAGCCCTAAAATATCTGCTTGCGGAACGGTTTGATCTATAAATTGCTGACGTAAATCGTCGTTAGACTTACGCTTTAATTTCCATTTCATGGACTGTTCTGTATGTACAGATTCTGCATCTGTAGGACCTAGCATCATTAAACTTGGCCACCACCAACGGTTTAATGCATCTTGTGCCATTTCTTTTTGCTCTGGTGTACCGTTGCACAATTTTAACATAATCTCAAAACCTTGACGTTGGTGAAAGCTTTCTTCTTTGCACACACGTATCATTGCTCTTGCATATGGTCCATAAGACGTATTACATAATGGTACTTGGTTAATAATAGCTGCACCATCGACTAACCAACCAATTGCTCCCATATCTGCCCAAGTGACAGTTGGGTAGTTAAATATTGACGAATATTTTGCTTTACCTGTATGCAACTGCTCGTACATTTCGTCTCTAGAAATACCTAAAGTTTCTGTTGCAGAATATAAATATAAACCATGTCCTGCTTCGTCTTGTACTTTAGCTAACAATGCTACTTTACGACGTAATGATGGTGCACGAGTAATCCAATTACCTTCTGGTAACATCCCTACAATTTCGGAATGTGCGTGTTGCGACATTTGACGAATGTGAGTTTGGCGATACTTTTCTGGCATCCAATCTTTTGGTTCAATTTTTTCGTCTCTTGCGATACGCTCTTCAAACTGTTTCTCTAAACTTCTAATTTGTTCTTCACTCATTGTTTTTAGCTTTTAGCTATTGGCTTTTAACCTTTAGCGTGTTGAACTTCATTTTTCTTTTTCAATATATCTGAGATTCCTCGTCTACACTCGGAATGACATCTTTTTTAAATTCATCAATGAATAAACTATTGATGAGATTCCCACTTTTGTGGGAATGTTAGCCTTTTGGCTTACACGTCAAAATCGACGACTACTTTATTTGATGTTGGTACAGCTTGACAGCTTAACACAAGGTTTTGTGATACTTCTTTATCATCTAGTGCGTAATTTATTTTCATTTCTACGCTTCCTTCTTTGACTTCGCATTTGCAAGTACTACACACACCACCTTTACATGCAAATGGTAAATCTGCTCCAGCGCCTAGTGCTGCATCTAAAATATTATCGTACTCTTTGGTCATAGTGAAGGCAAATTCTTTTCCACCATCAACTATTGTGACTTCTGTTCCTTCAACGTTTTGTTGCGCTAAGCGCTCTGCGCGTTTAATATCTTCTTCTGAAAGCCCAGTTACAAACAATTCAAAATGCACTAAATGCTTCGGTAATCCTGCATTTATTAGATACTCACTCACATAATTCACCATTTTTTCTGGACCACATAAAAACACGTCGTTTGTATCTGGAATATCAATAAATGTGTTTGTTAACACTTTCATTTTATCATCATCAAAACGTCCATTAAACAACTCGATATCTCGACGCTCTTTGGTTAAAAAGTAATATATTTCTAATCGTCCAAAGTACTTATTTCTTAGTTGCTCAAGTTCTTCTTTAAAGATAATAGATTTTGCTGTTTTATTGACATAAAACAATTTACAAGTTGCATTTGGCTCTTGAGCCAAATGTGTTTTTATCATTGATAACACTGGTGTAATACCACTTCCTGCAGCAAAAAACAAATAGTTTTTTGATGTTGTTGGGTCACACTCCACACCAAAAGTTCCGGTTGGCACCATGACTTCTAATTGGTCGCCAGCTTTTAAATTGTCGTTTATATAGGTAGAAAATTTACCGCCAGGAATTAGCTTAACTGCTACTTGCCATTTATTATCTAATGGGCTAGAACATAACGAATAGGAACGTCGGACATCTTCTCCATTTATATCTGCCTTTAAAGTTAAATGCTGACCTTGTCTGAAACGGAAAGCTTCTTGCAGCTCTGATGGAACATCAAAAGTTACAACAGAAGTATCTTCTGTTTCTTTATATATATCTGCAACCTTTAAGTTGTAAAAATCTGTCATATTAATTACTTAAAACATCAAACTAACACTTGTTAGTTACAAGTAACAAAGATACAAATTTTTATTATTAACTAGTTGTTAATTCCGTCTATGAGAACTTGAGTTAAAGTATTTGCCAAATCGTTTGCATTAAGCTCTTCTTTTTTAGGAATCCAAAGATAGAGTGAGCGCAATGTAGTTAGCATTGAAAACATGATGATTTCTGGATTACTATTTTTAATTTCTGAAGTAGCTATACCTTGTTTAATGATATTTAAAAAATTAGTTTCGTAATCGTTTCTAAGTTTTAAATAATAGTCTAATTGATCTTCAAGATGCATCCAATCGTTATTTAGGGATGCCATACCATAGGTATTATTTGCAGTTATCTTTACATGTAATACCACAACACGTTTAAGTTTATCAATATTTGATGTATTGGAAGCCACTATACTGTCCATTCCATTTGTAAACTCTTCTGCAATAGATATTACTATCTCTTTAAGTAAGTCTTGCTTAGAGCTGATGTGATTATACAAACTAGCAGCTTTAATACCCATTTGCGATGCCAAATCCCTCATAGTTACAGCACTATATCCTTTTTCTTTAAACAGAATTGCTGCAGTGTGTATAATGTTGTCTTTGCTAATAGGTTGTTTCAAAATTGATTTATATTTGTGATTGTAAATTTATACAAAAAAGTACATTATGGGATTATTTGGATTTTTGTTTGGAAATAAAGCCAATAAGCTTAAAACGTTTCAAGAGAAAGGTGCTATTATTTTGGATGTTAGATCTAAAGCCGAATATGACTCTGGAGCCATTCCTGGTTCAAAACATATTCCGTTACAACAAATCCAAGCTAAGGCTAAAGAAATAAAGCAATGGAACAAGCCTGTTATTACCTGTTGTGCAAGTGGTATGCGATCTGGAAGTGCTGCTGCTATTTTACGCAGTCATGGTGTGGAAGCTATGAATGGTGGAGGCTGGCAAAGCCTTTACAATAAATTATAGTTTAATTATTTCAAGCTTATCTAGATTATCAATCTGATTATCGTTGTATTGCAAGGTCCAACCCAAACTGTTGGTCAAAATATAAAATTTTGACAATTCGCTAATTAGCCTATTTTTAGCATTAATGCGTAAGTTTGAAGCTTCTACTTTTTTAGTAATTCGTTCTTTTACTATATTTTTTATTTTGTTATAATCGTCTGCATTAAACTCGTTAAAATATCCACTTTCAATATCGTAATATTCTAATTCTGGATAAATTTTTATTTCTTCTTCAGGAATAGATTTAATTTTTAAAATTTTATTGGTACTGTCAATAGCAAATTCTATTTTACTTAAATCATATGCTACAGTTACCTCTGCATTTACAATAATTAAAGCTTGTTTATCTGAAGTTAAATTAGCAAAAATAGGTTTAGAATTTTTATAACTGTAAGCATCACTAAAATAACCTTCTGTGACAATTAGTTTACCAACATTTTTAATTTGCTTAGCTATTAAAGCCGAATGTTCGTTAATAATGGTTTGATTGGCTTTACCCTCTGTACATTTTTTAAATATAAAAGAGATAACAAACGCTAAGACAATCCCAATAATAATTTTTCGCATGGATTAAAAGTACATAAAAACTTTATATGTTTAAATTAAGAAAAGTATATAAATCAAAAAACACCAACTAAAAAATCAGATTGGTGATTAGTTAGATGGTGTTATTATGAAGATTGATTAATAGCACTTTAAAAATAATACTGTTTACCTGTTTTTCAATTTTTTTTTCGACCAAAAGAGTATTAATTAGTTGTAAGCATCTTTTGTGTTAAAATACTTACAAATCAGCAAGTTACAATTTTATTAAAATTTGATATGCGGAAATTTTTTTGATAAAATATGTTGCTTAGATTTTATCTGCTCAATAAAATTTAAATGAGCTTCAGAATTTGGGTTAAATGGTTTATGCTGTAACCCTTTTTGTACGTAAGCAACCTCATCAATAATTTCTTCTGTAGATTCTGATATCCATACCTGTTTAAATCGCTCCCAAATATATTGAATAGCTATTTTATTAGGGTGTATCATGTCTTCTTTATAGAATCGATAATCGCGTAACTGATCCATCATTATCTCAAAAGCAGGAAAATAATACGATTGATATTTATCTATTGACGATTGATTATTTAAAAATTGATGAATTGCTGTAATTAAATGCGATTTGCTTTGGGTATTTTCTACAAACCCATCTTTTATATGACGTACAGGAGAAACCGTAAAAATAACATTAACTTTAGGGTTTACTTGATGTATTTGGTTTGTTATAGATTGAAGTGACACTACCACATCTTGCACACTTAACAACTCCTTATCAAACTGTTTTTGAGGCATTTTATGGCAATTAGCCACGATTTGTTTAGTATCCTGCAAACGATATACCCAAGCAGTACCTAAAGTAATGACAATATGTGTTGCATGCTTCAAGTAATGATTAGTTTTTTGCAAAGCAGCATTTAATTGATGTAATACTAAACTTTTTGTTGTGTTGCTTAATCTGGAATGTGCATCGTAACAATAAAACTGTTCATTGTTTAAAAACACATCATTTTCGGTATATTTTTTACCGTTTAAAGCATTACTAACTAAGGTCTCTATTGCTTTTGGATGAAATAAAACCCCATATGGATTAATGTAATTCTGAAACTTATAATACTGGAAAGTTTCTCCAATATTTTCAGAAAAACATGACCCTAAAAGCAATATTTTAGAATGGTAATCTATTAGATTATCCTTTTGCTTTTTGAGTTTTATTTCAGTTTGAAATTCCATAATGTGGATTTCTACTTTCGCAGTAATGACAAATTAAACAATATATGTTTTAGCTGCTTCCAAAGCGTCTTTAATACCTGCTGGATTTTTACCACCTGCAGTAGCAAAAAATGGTTGGCCACCACCACCACCTTGGATGTGTTTACCTAACTCTCTAACAATGTTTCCTGCATTAAGACCTTTTTCTTCTACTAAACTTTTTGAGATATAACAAGATAAAATAGCTTTACCATCGTTTTCTGCTCCAAATAATAAAAACAGATTATCAAACTGGCTACCAAGTTCAAAACATAAATCTTTAATTCCGGATGCATCCAAATCTAACTGCTTGGTTAAAAAGTTGACACCGTTTACTTCAGTAATTTCAGATTTTAATTCGCCTTTAATGTTTTTGGCTTTGTCTTTTAACAACTGTTCGATTTGCTTTTTTAAGCTTGTATTTTCTTCTTGAAGACTTTGTAATGCCTTTACAGGTTCTTTAGCGTTGTTAAGCAAGTCTTTCATTTCAAAAAATGTTCTGTTATTTTCATGAAAATAAGACTTAACAGCATCGTTTGTAATCGCCTCTATACGACGTATTCCTGAAGCTACTGCGCTTTCAGAAATAATTTTAAAGTGCCAGATATCTGCAGTATTATCTACATGTGTTCCTCCGCATAATTCTATAGACTGTCCAAAACGTACTGTACGTACTGCATCTCCATATTTTTCTCCAAATAACGCCATAGCACCTTCTGCTATTGCTTTTTCCATTGGTACATTACGTCCTTCTTGTAGTGGCAACTTACTTTCGATACGTGCATTAACAAAGTTTTCTACATCACGTAATTCTTCAACAGTTAATTTAGAAAAATGAGAAAAATCAAAACGTAAATATTTTGAGTGCACAGCACTACCTTTTTGTTCTACATGTTCACCTAAAACTTCTCTTAAGGCTTGGTGTAACAAATGGGTTGCTGTATGATTACACTCGGTTCTGTAACGTTGTTTTTCATCTACTTTAGCAATAAAAGTCTGATTAACATCACGTGGTAACTCTTTTGTTAAATGAATAATTATATTATTCTCCTTTTTTGTGTCAACAATGTAAGACACATCCCCATTACTAGCTTGGATATACCCTTTATCACCTACTTGCCCACCACCTTCTGCATAAAATGGCGTTAAATTAAACACCAATTGATACATGGTTCCATCTTTTTTAGAAACCACTTTACGATATTTTGTAATTTTAACTTTAGCTTCTAATTGGTCGTAGCCTATAAACTCTTGTTCGTCGTCTTTAATTAACACCGTCCAATCGTCCGACTTTAATTCTGAAGCTTCACGACCTCTGTCTTGTTGCTCTTTAAGACGTTTATTATATTCTTCTTTATTGTATGTAAATCCTTTCTCGCGTAAAATTAAGTCTGTTAAATCCTCTGGAAAACCATAAGTATCTTTTAACTCGAATACTTTAGATCCAGATACTTGCTTATCTGTAGCGTTATCGACTATACGATCTAAAATAGCTAACCCTTGATCTAAAGTGCGTAAAAACGAAGCTTCCTCTTCTTTTATAACGTTCTCAATTAATTGTTTTTGCGCTTTAAGTTCTGGGAATGCTTTACCCATTTTTTCTGTCAACACATTGACCAAACGGTAAATAAATGGTTCTTTTTTATCTAAAAAAGTAAAACCATAACGTACTGCGCGTCTTAAAATACGACGAATAACATAACCAGCACCAGTATTACTTGGCAATTGTCCGTCTGCAATAGAAAATGCGACTGCACGTACATGATCAGAGATTACACGAATAGCAATATCTACTTTTTCGTTTTTATTATAATCTTTCCCAGTAATGGTTTCTATCTCTCTAATTATTGGTGTAAAAACATCTGTATCGTAATTAGATGTTACATTTTGTAGGACCATACACAAGCGCTCAAAACCCATTCCTGTGTCAATATGCTTGTTTGGTAAACCTTCTAAACTTCCATCTGCTTTACGGTTGTATTGCATAAAAACCAGATTCCAGATTTCAACCACTTGAGGATGATCTTCGTTTACCAAAGACTTACCATCTACTTTAGCTTTTTCTTCTGGAGTACGAATATCCACATGGATTTCGCTACAAGGTCCACACGGTCCTTGCTCTCCCATTTCCCAAAAATTATCTTTTTTATTTCCTTTTAAAATACGGTCTTCGCTTATAAATTGTTTCCAAATATCATAAGCTTCTGTATCCATTTTTAGGTTATCTGCATCATCACTACCTTCAAAAACAGTGACGTATAAAATATCTTTATCAATTTTATAGACTTCTGTTAATAGCTCCCATGCCCAAGCAATTGCTTCTTTTTTAAAGTAATCACCAAAGGACCAATTTCCTAACATTTCAAATAATGTATGGTGATAGGTATCGTAACCTACTTCTTCTAAATCGTTATGTTTACCAGAAACCCTCAAACATTTTTGCGTATCTGCGATACGGTTGTTTTTTGGTTGTGCATTCCCTAAAAAAAACTCTTTAAAAGGAGCCATCCCAGAATTTACAAACATTAAAGTTGGATCATCCTTTAGCACCATTGGTGCAGAAGGCACAATACTGTGTTTTTTATCTTCAAAAAACTTAAGGAATGTTGCGCGTATGTCTTGAGAGTTCATGCTACTATGTTAATAATCTTGTTTACATTAGCTTAAAGCTTAATAAAACAATTTATATATTTGTTATACGTTACTATTTTAATTGCTGAAAAATTCAGCTTTAACAACTGCAAAAATAGTATAAATTAGATAATGAGTAAGGTAAAATATTATTATGATTCTGAAACGCTCTCTTATAAGAAAATTGAGCGAAGAAAAAGACGTACATTTAAGTATATTTCTTTATTTATTTTAGCGTCTGCCTTATTTGGATTTTTATTTGTTTTTATTGGTGGTCAATACTTTGAGTCTCCAAAAGAAAAAGCATTAAAACGTGAGCTTTCTAATTTAGAATTACAATTTGATTTGCTCAATAAAAAAATGGAAGAAGCAGAAACCGTTTTAGCAAATATTGAAGATCGTGATAATGCTATTTACCGCTTATATTTTGAAGCTAACCCAATACCTGAAGAACAACGTAAAGCAGGTTTTGGTGGAGTAAATAGGTACAAAAAACTAGATGGTTACGATAATTCTGAATTAATTATAAACAGCAATAAACGCATTGACAAACTACTAAAGCGTATTGTTGTACAATCTAAATCTTTAGATGAGATTGCTGTTTTAGCCGAAGAAAAAGAAAAATTATTAATGGCTATTCCAGCCATACAACCTGTTAGCAATAAAGACCTTACTAGAATGGCTTCTGGTTACGGTATGCGATCTGACCCATTTACCAAACTTAGAAAAATGCATTGGGGAATGGATTTTACTGCACCAAGAGGCACACCAGTTTATGCTTCTGGAGATGGTATTGTAGAGCGTGCAGATAGCAATTCTGCTGGTTACGGTAATCACATAAGAATAAATCATGGATATGGATATGTGTCTTTGTACGCACATTTGTACAAATACAATGTCCAAAAAAATCAGCGAGTAAAACGTGGTGATTTAATAGGCTTTGTTGGTAGTACAGGACGATCTGAAGCACCACATTTACATTACGAAATCTTTAAAGATGGTGACAGAATCAATCCTATTAATTTCTATTACGGAAGTTTAACACCAGAAGAATTTAACAAATTACTAGAACGTGCTTCTTTAGAAAATCAATCTTTAGATTAATGATTATTGACCTTCCAGAAAAACGATATTACACCATTGGAGAAGTAGCCAAAGCCTTTAGTGTTAACACCTCTTTAATTAGATTTTGGGAGAAAGAATTTGATGTGCTTCAACCCAAAAAAACTGCTAAAGGCAATCGTAAGTTTACACCAGATGATGTCAAAAATTTACAACTAATTTACCATTTGGTAAAAGAACGTGGATTTACGTTGGAAGGTGCAAAAATTCATTTAAAAGAAGAAAAAAAGAAAACCTTAGATAATTTTGAAATAATAAAAAAATTAGAAGGAGTTAAACATCAATTAATAAAACTAAAAGAACAACTTTAAAACCAACTATTATGAAAAAATTACTTGTGCCTATAATTATTATTGGAATTATTGTTTTTGCATTATATTCTTGGGCTGTAGGCATTAATAATGAAGCTGTAACATTAGAAGCAGATGCTAAAACAGCATGGTCTAATGTAGAGAGCACCTACCAAAGACGTAACGATTTATACACTAGCGTTATCAAAACAGTACAAGGGTCTGCAGATTTTGAAAGAAAAACATTAAACGAAGTGATTGAAGCACGTTCTAAAGCAACCTCTGTAAATATTGATGTTAACGATTTAACGCCTGAAAAACTTGAGATGTTTCAAAAAGCTCAAAGTCAGTTAAGTGGATCGTTTAGTAGACTTATTGCCTCTTTTGAGCGCTATCCAGAACTGAAAACCACAGATCAGTTTAGAGATTTTATTAAGCAACAAGAAGGCACAGAAAACAGAATTAATATTGCTAGAGACAGATATAATGAGGCAGTAAATAAGTACGATATTTTTACAACCAAATTCCCAAACAAGATTTTAGCAGGTTGGTTTGGCTTTAAAGAAATGCCGAGATACAAAGCTAATCCAGGCTCTGAAAATGTTCCGGATTTTGAATTTAAATTTGACTAATCTATGGTAAGTCCTGACGTAGAATCTTTTTTAACAGCTAAAGAAGAGCAAGAAATTATTGAAGCTATACGTGTAGCAGAAGACCATACGTCCGGAGAAATTAGAATACATATAGAAGACACTTGTAAAGGACATCTTGAAGAAAGAGCTTTGCAAGTGTTTTCTATTTTAAAAATGCATAACACTAGAGACAGTAATGGTGTTTTAATTTATGTTGCAGTTAATGACCATAAGTTTAGTATTTATGGTGATGAATGTATTAATAAAGTAGTCCCTAATAACTTTTGGGATGAGACCAAATCCATTATTGAATCACATTTTAAAAATGGTGCTTTTAAACAAGGCTTAGTTGAAGGTGTTTTACATGCTGGCCAACAGTTAAAAGCGCATTTTCCAGTAGATGACTTTAACACCAATGAACTCTCTAATACCATTTCTAAAGGATGATGATTAGTAAGCAGTTTTCCGTCTTCAGAAATCAGTCAAGAATTCTACTTAAAAAAGGGTTAATACAACTTGTTGTTTTAATAGCGTTATTATCCTTTGGTCAAGTATCTGCACAATATAAAATACCTGAAAAGCCTACTAAAGCTAATCCTGATGCGGTTTACGATTATTTGGGCTTACTTACCAAAAGCCAAAAACAGGCTTTAGAAAACAAACTTGTAAAATACTCTGACACGACCTCAACACAAATAGTTATAGCTATAATACCTTCTACTGAAGGTGAATATATTAACTATTTAGGCGCACAATGGGGAGAACAATGGGGAATTGGTGGTAGTGCAAAAAAAGATAATGGTGTTTTTATTTTACTAGCTAAAGATGATAGAAAAATAAACATTAGCACTGGTGAAGGTGTAGAACATTTATTAACAGATGTCATGTGCTCTAGAATTATTGAGTACGATATCATACCCTATTTTAAACAAAACGACTATTTTGGCGGTTTAAATAATGGTGTAGATGCTATTATAGACACCTTATTAGGCGAATACCAAGGAACACGACAAAGTCAATCTCAAGGATTTCCTGTCGGAGTTATATTCTTTTTGATTATTGTATTTATCATTATATTAATTTCTATTTCAAAAAACCGTAGAGGTGGAAATGGCACTGATAGTTTTGGTGGAGGACGCAATACTACTCGAGACATTATTGAAGCAATTATACTAAGCAATTCTGGTCGAGGAGGCTATAGAAGTGGCTCTGGTGGATTTGGTGGTTCTTCTGGAGGTGGCTTTGGAGGAGGTGGTTTTGGTGGTGGCTTCGGTGGAGGCGGTTTTGGAGGTGGAGGTGCTTCTGGAGGTTGGTAAACTGTTAGTTTGCAGTGTTCAGTCTCGGTTTACAGTGCTTAGACATCCAAAAACTCTACATAAAAACTAAATATATTTTAATGCGTTTTCTTTTACTTTTATTTGTCTTTGTTTCACTTATTTCATGTAAAAAAGAGAAACAAAATGATACACTTATAAATCAAGATGTAGTGCAAGATTATGCTAATTTGTTTTCTGCAAAAGAAAAAGATTCTATTTCAAAAGTCATTATTGATTATGAAAACATTAGCACAAACCAAATCTGTGTTTATGTTATAGACTCTATTCCAAACAATAACAATGCTTTAATGTATGCTACAACAATTGGTCAAACTCTTGGCGTTGGTCAAGCCGAAAAAAATAATGGATTACTGATTTTGATTTCTACAAAGGATAGACAAGTTGCTTTTGCTACTGGATTAGGCACTGAAAAAATATTAACAGATACTATTTGTCATGATTTAATTGAAAATACCTTAATTCCATCATTTAAACAAAGTGCTTATTTTAAAGGTGTTCTACAAGTGTTGGATTCAATAAAAGTGAAATGGCATTAATTAAGGGAATCAACTGTATTTTCTTTTTTTAATTTAATTAGTTTTTAAAGTAAAATGACCTGTAAAGTATTTTCCTCTAGCAAGAAACGCTGTAAACCAATAATCTGAAGTTGGTAATTTTATACCATTAAATTTTCCATCCCAACTATCATTAGGATTGTCCATAGTATAAAGCAACTTACCATAACGGTCGTAAATGTTAACCCTAAAAGCAGCTTGAAAATTTGAGGGTACTCCTTTAATCTGCCAAGTATCGTTTATGTTATCATCATTAGGAGTGAAAAAATTGGGATATCCTAATACATACACATTAATAGACACGATGCCACAATCGTTTTTTGTGTCTTTAATATAAACAGTGTATTCTCCAGCTTCAATATTGTAAAATACATTAGACATTTGATAGGGTCCACTAAAATCTAAAGCATATTGGTAAGTACCTTCTCCACTAACATTAATTGTAATAGAATTATTTTGAGATACATCAATAACATTAACCGAATCTATTGTTGCAACATCAGAATTTAAGACAGTAAATACTTTAGTCTGTGAGCAAAGAGTATTGTTGTTAATTATCTCCACAGTAAATGCCCCTTCTTGGTTTACTTCAATTGCTGAAGTTGTAGCTCCTGTAGACCAAATAAAACTGTAATTTGGATCCAAAACCTGAGTAGATAAAGTGATAGTATTTGGAAATTGGTTTGAACAATAATAAACAACCTCATTGCTGTCTATTGGTAAAATAGGGTTAACAATTAATTCTACTTCTGCTATACCATAACAACTGTTATCTTCCGTTACTCTTGTATAAATAGTTTGATTAAAAGGAATGGTGTTTTCATATGTGTTTGGCAAAGGGTTTTGACCTGTCAAAGCCTCATTAAATGTAGCAAAAAATGCGGTGTTTAATCCATCAGGTAAACCTAACAAAATATCACTATCTGCATCAGATAATGTAAAAGTGGTAATACCATCTATAATAGAATAATCACAAGCTTCAATGGAAACATTGTTAACCAAACTAGAATTAACCTCCAATGTAATTTCCGCAACATCAGAACAGCCATTATCTGTAAAAATAATTTCTGCAAAAACCGTTTGTGGGTTGGTTATATTGGTATAGTTATTTCCATTAATAGACTGTGTTAATCCAGCATCAAGATAATAATTGATCTGCCTGTCAAAAATGGCTTCACCTGCAAAATTTGCTGAATAAGAATTTAAATTAAATACAGTGACACCATCACTAATTAAAGTATCGTCACATTGTGAAATTGTGATATCATTAGCTTGTGGTGTAGGTATTACAGATGCTATAACTGGACTTCTTATTCCAGCGTTATTACAACCACTAAACACAGGTGCAACCCAAAATGTTGTAATTTCTGAAACTGTTGGACTATAAGTTAATCCTTCACTTAATACTGTTGTTGATGTTTGATCTTCAAACCAAAAGACGTTATCTGCATTGGAAGTGACGGATAATTCAATTGGCTCATTAGCACAACCAGAATTATTATTAAAAGATAAAATTCTTGGTGTATATATTATGGTACTAGTTGACAAATTCACCACTGGATCTCCTGGCATACCACCAAACTCTACTATATACCCTTTAGGTTCGTATGGGTTTCCAGCTTCAGTAGATCCTAAAACAGGTAGATCGTTCCAAGAACCAGGAAAACCTATACTTGGATCTGTGATATGCGCATAATCTTCGTTGCCACCAAAATCGTTAGGCTCGTTAATATTCCAAAAACTAAATGCACCATTAGCGGGTCCACCTGTAAAATCTCCAATCCAAAAAGTTGTACCAGCTTCTGGTCCTGTAACCCACTTCCATACACCCTCTGTTTCTTCATCAGATGCACCAATCCATCCAGTTCCTATACTTTGTTCTCCTGCAATTTGCGATTCTTGAGATGAGGTTAAGGTCGCTAAATACCCTTGTAATCCATAATAAGTAGTAGCACTTGCATCTGCTACTGCTTGAGTCCAAGAAATACCAACGTTTTCTACATAAAAGTAATAATGGCCAGTAGAAGGTAAATAATTGGCATTACCAATATTTATGGAAAAATATTTTTCATTTAAAAAAAGAATTTGACTGGTTTGATAAGTGACAGATTCTATAGCTGTTTCAAATTCTGTAAAAGTAGCAGGTCCAGTTAAAGTTAATTGACCTTGAGACTCATTCCAAGTACTTGAAATACTGGGATGTGCACCAGTTAAAACCAAAAGGTCCTGACCAGAATTATAACCTTGTGAAATTTGAATCACTATCACATCCAAGGTGTTGTCTCCAACATCAGGATCTGTAATAGACACACTATTTGCAATAGGAATTGACTCTCCTGGACAATATTGATTGGATCCTGTAGCTGTAATGGATGGCGGATTATCCTGAGCTAAAGCAGCTATACTGCAACCAAAGAGGCAATAAAAAAATAATGTATTTTTAAAATTCATGTGACATTTAACTAACTGTAAATGTACCCATTTTTATCACCTTTTAATGATAAATAAATCTTAATAATCTAGTTTATAGTGTTAAATACTATTACTTAAATTATTGACTACATTTATTTTTTACGCATATATACACTTACTGGCACACCAGTAAAATCGTAGATTTCACGAAGTTTATTTTCTAAATAACGCTTGTAAGGATCACGTACATATTGTGGTAAATTACAGAAAAAAGCAAATTGTGGTTGTGGTGTTGGCAATTGCATGATGTATTTAATTTTTACAAATTTACCTTTGTAAGCTGGTGGTGGATAATTATCTATAATTGGTAGCAAAGTTTCATTAAGCTCACTAGTTTTTATACGTTTAGATCTATTCTTATAAACCTCAACAGCAGTTTCTATAGCTTTAAAAATACGTTGTTTAGTTAAAGCAGAAATAAAAACAATAGGTACATCTGTAAAAGGTTCTATTTGCTTACGAATGTGTTTTTCAAATTCGTTAGTAGATTTGTGATCTTTTTCTACTAAATCCCATTTATTAACTAAAATAACAATCCCTTTCCTGTTGCGTTCTGCTAACCAAAAAATATTTTGAACTTGTCCATCAAAGCCTCTATTAGCATCAACAACAAGCAAACAAACATCACTATGCTCTATAGCTCTTACGCTACGCATAACAGAATAAAACTCTAAGTCTTCTTTGACTTTAGATTTTTTACGTATTCCAGCAGTATCTACCAAATTAAATTCAAAACCAAAACGGTTGTATTTTGTATCTATCGCATCTCTGGTTGTACCAGCTATATCTGTTACTATATATCTATCTTCACCAATTAAAGCGTTTATAAAAGATGATTTCCCTGCATTTGGACGACCTACAACAGCAAAACGCGGTAGCACTTCCTCTTCTTCTTGTTCTTCAACTTCTGGTAATGCGTCTACTAATGCATCTAATAAATCTCCTGTTCCGCTACCATTAATACTAGCTATGGTATAGTATTCTCCTAATCCTAAGCTGTAAAACTCGACAGCATCTTCAGCACGTTTACCATTATCTACTTTATTAACTACTAAAAAGACTGGCTTTGTAACCTTACGAAGTAATCTAGCCACATCTTCATCCATTCCTGTAACACCATCTTCTACATTAACCATAAAGATAATAGCATCAGCTTCATCTATAGCTAATTCTACTTGCTTATCGATTTCTGCTTCAAAAATGTCATCACTTCCTTTAACATAACCACCTGTATCGATTAACGAAAATTCTTTTCCATTCCAATCACTTTTTCCGTAGTGCCTATCTCTAGTCACACCGCTAACAGCATCTACTATGGCTTCACGACGTTGGATTAGTCTATTAAAAAAAGTTGATTTACCTACGTTTGGTCTTCCTACTATTGCAACTATATTACTCATATCTTTTGTTTTATCTGCATTACATATCCTGTAAGCGAATGCAAAGGTAGTGTTTAGTTTGAGAAAAAATAGTATTTTACATTCATTATGAGTTAATTATGACTGAGAATTTAAATGATATTGTACTACGTCCTCGATTTAAAATTACATTAAATAAAAGCCACACCACTGTTTTAGAAGCTTTTGAAGACAAAAAACATAATCAAAATCAGTATATCGTCTCTAGAGTTGATGACCATGTATTTATTAAATTACCTAAAGCAGAGCAACATTTTTGGTCGCCACAATTGCATTTAGAAATTAATGAAATAGATCAAAATAAAAGTCAGCTTTATGGCTTGTTTGGACCAAATCCAACTGTTTGGACTTTATTTATGTTTTTACACTTTGCGGTTGCAAGCTTATTTATTGGGTTTTGTGTTTGGGCTTACTCAAACTATGCTTTAGAAGAAGACTACCAATTACAACTTTGGGGAATGGTATTGATGGTTATTATTTGGTTTGTATTGTACTTTTCTGGTCGAATAAGCAAGTCTTCAAATCAAAAAGAAATGACCGATTTATATACCTTTATGAGTAAAGTATTAGATGAATAACATCTATTGGTTATAACCAAAACGTTTTAACTGTCGCTGATTACTTCTCCAGTTTTTATTCACTTTTACATATAATTCTAAATGAATTTGCTTGCCAAAGAATTTTTCTAAATCTTTTCTAGCTTCAACACCTACACGTTTTAAAGCAGCACCTTTATGACCTATAATGATTCCTTTTTGGGTGTCGCGCTCTACCATAATAACAGAACGTACACGAATGATATTTTCTTCTTCAAAAAACTCTTCAGTATCAATCTCTACAGCATAAGGAATTTCTTTTTTGTAGTGCATTAATATTTTTTCACGGATGGTTTCGTTTATAAAAAAACGTTCTGGTTTATCTGTTAATTGGTCTTTTGGGTAGTATGCTGGCGACTCTGGAAGTAGTTCTATAATTTTATCAAACACTTCTTTTACATTAAAGCCTTCTAAAGCGGAAATTGCAATAATCTCTGCATTTGGTACTTTTTCTGCCCACAGCTGCACTTGTTCTTCTAACTGTTCTTGATTGGATTTATCAATTTTATTAAGCAGAAGTAAAACAGGTATTTTAGCGTTGGTTATTTTTTTAAAAAAGGCTTCGTCTTTTAATTCTTTTTCGCCAATCTCAACCATATAAATTAAAACGTCCGCATCGTCAAAAGCGGATTTTACAAAATCCATCATTGAGGCTTGCAGCTGATAAGCTGGTTTTATAATTCCAGGAGTATCGCTTAAAATAACTTGAAAATCTTCACCATTTACAATACCTAAAATTCTGTGTCTAGTTGTTTGCGCTTTAGAAGTGATTATAGATAGTTTTTCACCTACAAACGCATTCATAAGTGTTGATTTACCCACATTAGGGTTACCTATAATATTTACAAAACCTGCTTTATGTTTCATTTTAACTTATTTAATACAATGCAAAGTTACGACCTTGGTTTGTTAATTCCTCTATCATACATCACAATACTTCCAGCAACAGATACATTTAAGCTTAATTGAGATTTAAATTTAACCAAAAAATGTGATTTTTCTATTGCAGCTTTTGATAATCCATGATCTTCTGCACCTAATAAATATACACATCTTCTGGGATGATTAAACGTTTCTAACGGAATAGCTTGCTCTGTTAACTCGACACCAACTAATCGGGTCCCCTTTGGTAAATGGTTGTAAAAGTCTTCAAAATTGTTATAATGATAGTATGGCATAGCTTTTACAGCATTGTGTGTATCGCAAGCTTGTTTTGCATATCTGTTACCAATGGTGAAAATAAAACTTGCACCCAAATTTTGAGCCGATCGCCACAGTACACCCAAATTTTCTGGAGTTTTTCCGTTTTGGATGCCTATTCCAAAATATTCGTTTTTAAAATTGTCCATCATTTTGCAAAAATAAAATATCTGACAAAATGTAAGTTAAAAACCAACTGGCATTTTTTTTGTTATTTGTTATTTAGTAAAACTTAAAATTGTAAAAAAATGAAAAAACTAATCTTATTTTCATTAGTAGCAATTTTAGCTACTAGTTGTAATGGTCAAGATAATGACACGTTAAAACAAGACTTTGCAAAAACTGAAACACCTCAGGATACAGTGAAACCTAAAGTAAGTTGGAAAGTTAATAAAGAAGTAGATGAAAACGGTAATGTGATTAGATATGACTCTATCTACAGTTGGTCTTCTAGTTCTGGTAACCTAAAGTCATTTAATAGCATGGAAGTTGATAGCATATACAGCGCTATGCAATCTAGAATGAAACAACATTTTTCTAATTTTGGATTCTCTGAATTTTCTAGCTTTAAAGATCAAGATTCTATAATGAATCAGTTTTTTTCTGACTCGTTTTTTTCAAATAAAATGACAACAGATTTCCCAGACATAGAAAGTATTAGACAGCGTATGGAAGCTATGCAACAACAGTTTTTTAATCAGCAACGCGCTATAATTCCTAAGATTGAAGAAAAAGAAAATGATCGTGACAAAAAACGTATATAAATAAAAAGCTTCACAAAAAGTGAAGCTTTTTTTAGTAGCGGGAACTGGACTCGAACCAGTGACCTTCGGGTTATGAGCCCGACGAGCTACCTACTGCTCTATCCCGCGATTTGTATTTTAAATGTTTTACTTAGCTTTTAACTTTCGGTTCATAATGCCGACAAAAACATTTAGGACTGCAAATATACAATGCTTTTTACATATTGCAAGCATATTTTACAAATTTTTATTGTTCTATATTAATTGCATCAAAACCAACAAGTTCTGAGTCATTAAATTGTGGTGAGACTTGAATTGGGTTACAACACACTTCACAATCCTCTACATAAGTTTGTTTAGACACACTTGGATCTAATAGCATAGAGATGGTTTCCCAACAGTAAGGACACTGAAAATAATGTTCGAACATATTTTACTTTTTACCAAAAATAAAAATAGCCAACCAAAGGTTGACTATTTTATATCTATTTTTAATAAAACTTTAGTTTTTACTTGCCATTTCTTCGTCTTCTAAAAACAAAGTCACTTTTGTTGGTGCATCATCAACTACAGTTACATAATCGTTATTTAGTTGATTGTCACTAACCATTAAAAGAGTTAGTTTAGATAATTGAGATAACTCGAATGGTAATGATCCTGTTAAGTTATTACTTGATAACACTAATTCTTCTAGATTAGTTAATTCTACTATACTTTCAGGAATTTCGCCATCTAATTGGTTATCAATAAGACTTAATATTTGTAGGTTTTTTAAATTTTTAATTGAATAAGGTATATTTCCTTCTAAAAAGTTACTTCCTAATTCTAATTTTTTTAAGTTTTTTAAGTTTGAAATTTCTTCAGGAATTTTACCAGTAAATTTATTACTATGTAATGCTAAAAATTCTAGGTTACTTAAGCTTCCTATCCAATTTGGTATATGTCCTTCTAATCTATTTAAAAATAATTGAAGAGAATATAATTCTTGTAATTTAGAGATAGACTCTGGTAATTTTCCGTTTAACTTGTTAAAGCTTAAATTTAAAACTTGCAAATTGGACAACTGTCCAATCTCTGATGGTATTTGACCTTGTAAGTTATTGAAGGACAAATTTAAACTTACCACTTTAGAATCAATGATGGTTACACCATGCCAAGTATCTATTGAAGCATCCAAATCCCAAGAGTTTGTCCATTGGGCTCCATTGGTTTGATTGTAAAGCGCTATTAAGGCTTGTTTTTCTGAGTTTGAAACATTTGCAAATGATAAACATGCAAATAGTAAAAAAACTAAAGTTAGTTTAAAGGTTTTCATAAGGTTTTTAGATTTGGGGTCTAATAGACAATAAAACTAACCTTATATAGGGTTAAAAACAAATTGTTTCGATTAACTGCTTAAAAATTTAACATTTTGATGCTGAAAAGAGGTTTTTTATCGATTAAACGAGTTATTTATAATAAATCATTCTACAATTATCGACTAATTACATGCCTGATAATCAGAGCTTAAAAATCTACGTTTAGCAATTCGCCACTTAATTGAAGAAGCTGTAGCTCGGCTAATTTAGCTTGATATTTTGCTTGATTTCGGCTTAATTCTGCATTTAATAAATTTAGCTGTGCTTGTCTAAACTCGATTGAATTAACTTGACCTATTTTAAACTGCTCTTGTGTACGCTCAAAATTGCTTTGTGATGTCAAAATATTATTTTCCTGAATGTTATAGATATTTAGCTTATTTTGATAATCGTCCCAAGCGTTATTAAAATCACGTTCTATTCCTATTAAAATATTTTCTTTCTGAAGCTGTTGGGTCTCTAAGTTAACCTTAGCATTTTTTACTCTAGTTAAGGTGTTTCCGCCATCAAATAAATTCCAAGATAAGTTTAAGCCTCCAGATAAACCTGTATTAGTTGACACAGCAACAAAGGATGCAGCATTGTTATTATTCTCGTTCCAACCGTATGTCCCAGTTAAGCCAATAGTAGGCAAATAAGCAGATTTTCCTGACTTAATATCCAACTGACTTATAGCTATATTTTTTTCGGTTTGAAGCAATGCCACATTGCGTTGTTTAGCTTTTTCAAATAAGCTGTCTTTTTGAAATTGAAGCGCAAAATTAATAGTGGTATCTACATTAAAATCATTAGTAAATGTATTACCTAATACCACGTTTAAATCGCGCTTTGCATTTTTTAATTGCTGATTGGCATTGATAATATTAATACTATCGTTGTTAATATCTACTTCAGCATTTAAAACACCTAACTTAGTGTTTTGACCATATTCAAATTGATATTGGGCACGTTGAAGTCTGTCTTTAGACACAACCAATGTTTGCTCTAAAGCTAATTTGTTTTCTGATAACTGTGCAACATTATAGTAAACAGTAAACAGTTGAACTATAGTGTTTTCAATGGTTTCTCGAGCTTGTAACTGAGATAATTGATATTGTTCTTTTAGTCGCTTATAATTATAACGTCTACCTAAACCATCAAAAATGGTATAATTTAAGTTTAAAGAAGCATTATATCTATTACTTTCTGCTCCATTTAAAACGGTTGTATTTCCGTTAGAAAATTCGGCTTCAGTATTATCAATATTGTAGGTTGCACCTGCATTTCCTGTTAACGTTGGTAAAAACCCAGAGTTTAAAATACTGGTATTATTTTCTGCTACTTCAACTGTGTTTTTAGCAATTTTAATTCCGTAGTTATTTTCTAAAGCTAACTGCACAGCTTCCTCCTGCGTTAATAATTGTTGTGCTTGTATTAATGTAACACAAGACAACATTGCAATTAGTAGACTGTTTTTAATGCTGGTTTTCTTCATGTTGTTCTTTTATTGCACGTTCTACTTCTTCTTTAGTCACATCATTACCTGTATATAACCATTTTCCTTTTTGTTTAATACTATTGCTAAACGATAAAAATAATGGCAATACCAATAAGGTTAAAATGGTTGCATAAGCAATTCCGAAAGAAATAGAAATCGCCATAGGCTTTAAAAATTGAGCTTGTCTACTTTTTTCTAATAGCAAAGGTGCTAATCCTGCAACTGTTGTTAAAGACGTTAAGAAAATAGCTCTGAAACGTGATTTTCCAGCTTCAGATAATGCCAGGTCAAATGACATGCCTTCTCTTAAATTGCTGTTGAATTTCCCAATTAAAACTAGTCCATCATTAACCATGATGCCTATTAATGCGATGATACCTAATAATGATAATATATTAACAGGAAAACCTAATAACCAGTGTCCCCAAGCTACTGCTGTTAAACTAAAAGGCACTAACAGTAGTAACAATATAGGCTGACTATAACTTCTAAAAGTAAAAGCAATAACAATGTAAATAAGCAGTAATATTGGGATACCTGCTTTTGCTAATGAAGAGGAAAGCTTACTTGCTTCACGATTTTGACCTTCAAAAGAAGCAGTAATTGTTGGATATTTAGACTGTAATTGCGGAATGAAATTATTACGAATATCATCTAAAATATCAGTGTTACTAGTACTTGGATCTTTTAAATCTGCAGAGACCTGTATCTCACGCTGACCCTCTAAATGGTTAATAGCTACATCACCACGTTCTATAGTATAAGTTGCAATATCTTTAAGTGTAACACGCTGTCCAGTTGGTGTTACTATACGCATATCGTCTAAATCGTTAATCGAGTTTCTGTTTGCAGAATCGTAACGTACCCAAACTCTAATTTCATCCTGTCCACGTTGAAAACGTTGAGCTTGCGCACCAAAAAATCCAGCACGAACTTGAGTCATGACAGTTCTTAAATCTAAACCTAGTAAATAGGCGCTTTCTTTAAGTTCTAATCTAATTTCTTTGATTCCAGCAGGATCATTATCTGCAACATCTTTTAGTAGCGGATTAGTTTCCAAATAATCTTTTAATTCTTTTTTAGAAGCTTTTAATTCTTCAATATTATTACTTAATAAAGACACAGATACTGGACTACCACCAAAGTTTCCTCCGGACCCAAAAATTAAACGTTCTGTACCAATAACTGGTCCTACCAACTCTCTTAATCGGTTAGCAACCATTGAGGCTTTTATGGCATCTGGACGTTCTTCTCCAGGAAGCATGTTTATTCTTAATGTAGCATTAGAACTACTGTTAATACTTAAAATGGTGTTTTCAAAAAGTTGTTTGTCTGTTCCTTTTAGATACTTGTCTGTTAGCTCTTGATTAACAATAAAAGACTTTTCTTCAATCATAGAAATGATAGAATCTGTAACCTTTACATTGGTTCCATTAGGCATTGCTAATTCTATAGAAACGGTATCACTAGCAATACTTGGAAACAGTGTTACACCTATGATACCACCACCAATTGAACCAAAAGTTAAAATTAACAGAGCAACAAAAATTCCTAACGAGAGCATTTTAAATTGAAGAACAAAGTCTAAAGTTGGTGCATATACTTTATCTCTTAAAAAAGACATAAAGCGGTCTCCAGCTTTATTTATACCTCTCATTTTAGCAAAAAACTGCTTCATTTTAGAAGGGTTTTCTTCTTGAACCTGAGGTTTTAATGCTTTAGAGTGCGCCAAATGCGCAGGTAAAATAATTAGGGCTTCAATAAGCGATACTGCTAAAGTTAGAATAACTATTACAGAAACTTCTCCAAAAAACTCACCAATACGACTATCTAAAAACAAGAATAATGAAAAGGCTAATACTGTTGTAATAATAGCCGAAACTACTGGCGGAATTACTTCCATAGTACCATCTATAGCTGCTTGCTTTGGAGTTTTGCCTTTCTCGTAATGTTGATAGATATTTTCTGCAATAACAATTCCGTCATCTACTAAAATTCCAATAACGATTATCATCCCAAATAACGATAATACGTTTATGGTCACATCAAACTGACCTGCAAAAATAAACATCCCTAAAAACGAAATTGGCAACCCAAAAGCTACCCAAAAAGCCAATCTAGTATTTAAAAATATAGACAGAAATATAAGCACTAAAAGCATCCCAACTATAGCATTTTCTGTTAACAGTTTAGTACGTTGGTTTAGTGTAATAGATAAATCTCTAACCACGTCTAATTGCACATTACTGTACTTTTGGTTATAAGATTCGATATATTCTTTTACTTTATCTGCAGAAGTAATTAAGTCCTCATTATTAGTACTTGTTACTGTAATATCTATAGATAGTTGCTGATTAAAATAGGTAGCATTTGGTGTTTCAGAAAAACGATCTCTGATAATAGCTACATCTTTTAAGCGTACAACTTTACCGTCTGGAGACGCTTTAACAATAATGTTGGATAATTCGTCACCATAATATTGCTTATTATTGGCTCTAATTAAATATTCTTCTGCATCAGTTTTAATATTTCCACCAGTAACCAAAATATTTGAAGTGCTTACTGCATTGGCAACATCTGTAAAGGTTAAATTATAGGCCAATAAACTATTTTCGTTTACTGCAATTTCTATTTCTTCTGCAGGATAACCTGATACTTCAATTTGAGAAATCCCATCAATTGCTCGTAAATCGTTTTCGACTTGACGACCCAATTGCTTTAGTGTTGCTAACGGAATGTCTTTTCCGCTTAAAGCAAAAGATATGGTTTGACGTACTTCCTCTCGTTTAGACACCACTAAAGGCTCCATTCCTGAGGGAAAGGAAGGTACACGATCTACAGCATTTTTAACTTCTAATAACATGAAATCTAGGTTTTCACCTTTTTCGATTTCAACTGTTATGGTTCCGCTATTTTCCCTAGACACTGATGTGACACGATCAATACCCTTTAAACCCTTTAAGTTGTCTTCTATTTGAAGAACAATACCTTCTTCAATTTCTTGAGGAGAAGCACCTGGATAGGTAATGTTAATATTAATTATTTTGGATTCTACTAAAGGAAAAAATGACGATTTAAGCGACATAACTCCAAGGATACCAAATGCAATAAATGCAATAATAAATACATTTACAGCTACATGATATTTGATAAAATAAGCAATTATTTTTCTCATTACTTAATCGAGTCTTTAGCTTGAACGTTTTCTGTAAATGGTTTTACTAACATCCCAGCATATGCACCTGGAACTGCTCGTTTTAAAATAACGGTTCCGTTTGGTACATCTTTTAAAACCACCTTTGTATCTGAAAAATGAATAGGTTTTGCAGGAATCATGTCCAATACACTGTCTTTAACAACAAAAATTTGTTGGTCCTCTAGTAATAAATTTCGGTCTATTTCTATAGCATTTTCAATTTGCTTAGCATCTAAATTAGCTTCTAGATACATGCCTTCTTTAAGGTTACTGTCTTTTACCTCTATAAAAACTGTTATGGTTTGTGTTGCAGCATCTATACTACCATTAACACGTGATACAGTTCCTGTATAAGATTCAGTTTTATCAAGATTGGTCAAGCTAACACTTTCTCCTACTTTTAAAATATTAGCAAAAGATTTACTGATTGCTACCTCCATTTCATAAACAGAAGGATTAATAAATTCTCCTAACTTTTGACCATTTCTAATTAAAGACCCTTCTGTTACCAAAGCTTCTGTTAAAATTCCTGAAAACGGAGCAGTTATTGAATACTTTGCTAAGCGTTGTTCTAAATTTTTAACATTATAGTAATTGGTTACAATACCACGTCCAGTAATAAAATAGTTTTCTTTATCTGAGGTCATTTCTGGTAACTTTGGCGTAGTTTTATTTAAGTCGAAACCATTTAAATACGATTGCCATTTTTGAAATATATCCGAAAAATCCAATCGTAAATCTGGCATAATTGCAGCAATAGAATTATACAAATTGCTTTTTGCAGATTGCACACTTGCATAATACTCTGAAGCATCAACACGAATTAAGGTTTGACCTTGTCTGTAGGTTTGACCCGCTTTAAACAATTTGCTTCCTGGTCTAAAAACACCTTGCACCTCTGCGTATAACTCTACACGCTGTTTAGCTGTTAAGTTACCTTGTGCAGGAATAACAATAGGAATAGTTGAATTTTGAACCGTATCTATAAAGACAGTTTTAATGACTTTAGCAGCTACTGGTTTTGGTTTGTTTTTATCTGCAATAAGCTTTTTAGCAAATAAAAAAGAGGCTATTATAAGTAAAACTCCTATAATGGCTAGTATAATTTTGCGCATGTAATTGGTTTTGATAGTAAGACTGCAAAATTAGACTTTAGTTTATAGGCTAAACGTTAAAAAAAAGCTAAAAACTAGTTATGAAAATTGTTCCAGTTCTAAAGTAATAGTTTCCCAGTCCTGCATTAGTTTTTCTAATTTAGCTTTTTTTGCCTGATATTGGTCAAAAAAGTTTGGTTTTGCGACTGTTTGATCGTAATTAGTAGCTAATTCGACATCAATCTCTTTAATTTCTTTTTCAAGTTGACTGATTTTAGACTCGCAGTTACTTAGTTTATTATTTAAAGACTTTAGTTTCTTTTGGTCTTCATAAGATTGTTTAGGTGTTGTTTTAGCTTCAGCTTTAACCACTGTACGCTTTTCGACTTCTCTTAAATTTTGAACGTTGCGTTGTTCTAAGTAAAAATCTATATCTCCTAAATATTCTTTGATATTTCCATCTTTAAATTCAAAAACAGTGTTGGTTAACCCTTGTAAAAAATCTCTATCATGCGATACTAAAATTAATGTTCCTTCAAAGCGTTGCAACGCTTCTTTTAAAACATTTTTTGATTTTATATCTAAGTGGTTAGTGGGCTCATCCATTACCAATACATTAAACGGTTGCAACATTAGTTTTGCTAATGCTAAACGGTTACGCTCGCCACCTGACAAGACTCTCACGTATTTATCTACTTCTTCACCTCTAAATAAAAAAGACCCTAAAATGTCACGTACTTTGCTTCTGTTGGTTTCATTTGCAGCATCAATCATGGTGTCTAAAACGGTCTTGCTTCCGTCTAAATATTCGGCTTGATTCTGAGCAAAGTAACCGATTTGTACATTATGTCCTAGTTTTAATTTGCCTTCATGTTTTAATTCGCCTACAATAATTTTTGCTAAAGTTGATTTACCTTGACCATTTTGTCCAACAAAAGCTGTTTTAATATCACGCTCCACCATTAAATTAACATGGCTTAAAACGTGGTTATCACCATAACTTTTTGAAATATTTTCGGCTTCTACTACGACTTTTCCTGGTGTGATAGAAACTGGAAAGTTTAAGGTCATCACACTATTATCATCCTCGTCCACCTCTATTCTATCAATCTTATCCAGTTTTTTAATTAAAGATTGCGCCATAGTAGCTTTACTAGCTTTAGCACGAAACTTTTCAATTAATTTTTCTGTTTGTTCTATTTGTTTTTGTTGATTTTTTTGAGACGCTAATTGTTGTGTTCTAATTTCTTCACGAAGCACTAAGTACTTGGTATATGGTTTTGGATAGTCATAAATTCTTCCTAAAGAAATCTCAATAGTACGATTAGTAACATTATCTAAAAACATTTTATCGTGTGATACTATAGCTACTGCTCCAGGATAATTTTTTAGGAAACCTTCTAACCAAATAATTGACTCAATATCTAAGTGGTTGGTAGGCTCATCTAGTAATAAAACATCATTATTTTGTAATAATAATTTTGCTAACTCTATACGCATACGCCATCCACCAGAAAATGTATCTGTTAGTTTATTAAAATCATCGCGTTTAAACCCTAACCCTTGTAGAATTTTTTCGGTTTCACCTTGATAATTATAACCTCCAATTATTTCGTATTGATGTTGGATGTCATTTAATTCTACCATTAAATCATGATACGCTTCGCTTTCGTAATCGGTACGCTCTGCCAATTGAGAATTAATGGATTCTAATTTTGCTTCTAAAGCTTTGATTTCTGTAAATGCCTGGTAAGATTCCTCTAATACAGTACGTCCAAAAGTAAAATCGATATCTTGTTTTAAAAAGCCAATTTTTAATTCTTTGTCAGCAGCAATTTGACCAGTATCTGGCTCCATTTCTTTAGACAAAATCTTAAGCATAGTAGACTTACCTGCTCCATTTTTACCAATTAGTCCAACCCTATCTCCATGACCTAATTTGAAAGTAATATCTTCAAACAGGTATTCTCCTTGAAATGAAATTGATAAATTATGAATATTTAGCATCTATTTGTGACTTTTGTTACTTACTATTGACCGAATAAAACTTAATTTTGTATTTGAAGTAACAACTTCAAAACATTGGTTTTTTCGAATTGCAAAAGTACACAATTATTATGTTTAAAAAAGGCTCAAAATTATATGGGATTTTTACTGGAAAATGCCCTAAATGTCATGAAGAATCTATGTATACTCATCCCAATCCGTATCATTTAAGCAAATTATTTAGTATGCATGAGCGTTGTAGTAATTGTCATACCAAATATAAAATTGAACCATCTTTTTTTTATGGTTCTATGTATGTAAGTTATGGCGTTGGAATTGCGTTTGCAGTTGCTGCTTTTGTAATTAGTTTTTTGTTTTTAAAAACTAGTTTAAATACTGCTTTTATTGCCATTATTGCAACTATGATTGTCTTTTACCCTGTGATTATAAGACTTTCAAGAAATATTTGGATTAATATTTTTATGAGTTATGATAAATCTATAGCTTCAAAAAATAAGTTATCTGAAGCTCAAAACAAATAATTAAATCTAGAACAATCAATTTCTATATCTAGAGGAGTATTATTTTCAATACAATTAAAGAGTTGATTTGCTATATAAGGAGCTATCATGACACCTCTAGAACCCATTCCATTTAAGATGTGAAGGTTTTTATGGGTATGATGCTGCCCTACCAATGGTTTTCTGTCTTTTACAGTTGGTCTAACTCCTGCAACGTGATTGACTACTTCAAAATTAAAATCTGTAAATGTTTTAAGCTTATCTAAGAGCGTTTGTTTTGCTTCTTGTGTAATGGAGTTATTTTTATCATTTTGCTCGTAGGTTGCTCCGATACGATACAAATCATTGCCTAAAGGGATGATAAACACACTAGACTTTAAAACATAGTCTAATTTTAAGTCTGGCGCATGAATAGTTAATAATTGTCCCTTAGAACCTTGTAATGGCAAATGATTAAAAAATGGATTATTTTTTACACCAAAGCCTTCAGCAAACACCATGTGTTTTGCACTAATATTTTTGTAGTCGACACCATTAGCATTTATTATTAGTTTATCATATTTAAACTGTTCTGTGATGATTAACTTTTTGTTAGATAATGCTTGTCTGTATTTTTCAATCAACAACTTTGTGTCTATACGTCCAGTTTGTAAAACTTCCCCTAATTTAAAATCAGCTTTAATTTTTGGGTTATTATTTTCAGATAAAGTTGTATTTATAAAAGGTTTTAAACCTGGTCTATCTGATCTTGCAAACCACTCGTTTTGCTCTTCTGTAGAAGTAAACCTACGTTTTACAGCAATTTTATAATCTAACTGAATCCCTAAGTCTTTTTCAATAGTTTGGTAAACCGGTAAAGCTAGGTCTAATTGTTCCTGACTTTTCCAAACTGGTGTGAAGCGTTTTAAAGTCACAGGATTGTATAAACCACCAGCAACTATTGATGACTGTTGAGAATTATCATCAAAAACAACAAAAGATTTGTTGTTTGCTTTTAGTATTTCGGCAAAAGATATTCCTGCTAATCCACAACCAACGATAATGTAGTCTACTTCCATGTCGCAAAAATAAAACTAATTAGTGGATTCTTATTGTAGTCCGTTTGACAAATTATAACTGTAACAAACAAAAAACGCGTACTTTTCAGTACGCGTTTTGATATGATTAATTAGTTACTTTTAGTAAGACCACATGTCTAGTTCGAAGTTTCTAATTTTTTCTTTAATTCTTTCAGACTCCATTAATTGCATTAATGCATTTTCTGCTATATATTCTTCAACCTTACGGTCTCCAAATACATTTTCTTCTTTATAGATAATACCATTAAAACGTCTTGAGTTTAATAGGTGATCAAAAGAAAATGGCATTGCACTATTTTTTGAGTTAAATGCTTTTGCTTCATGTAATACATCTCTAGCATCAGGATAGAAAATCCAAAATAATGGAATTGGCTCTTTGTTGGCTTCGTCATCTGAGTTAACATAGTTAACATCTGGAGCAGCAGGAGCTAATCCTAAAAGTCTGTATTTAAGCTCTCCTTGACGCTTGTCAAAATACCATAATCCTTTAATTAGGTATGCAGAAACATCATAAGAAGAAATAGTAGTTGTTGTAATATATTCTGGATCTACATATCCATCAGCATTTAACTGATCGTATCCAATATCCATAGTATCTACAGCAGTTCTAATTTGTTCTAACTCTTTTTTAGTACGTCTTCCTGTAAAATAAGAATCGTTGTACACGTTTTCTATTTTACCATCATCGATAGCTTTAGTTAGTACATCAAATAAAGAACGTCTTTCACTTCCAATATTATTAGTGTCTACTGGATAATATAACGGAAAGTTTACACGCTCGTCTAAAACTACTTTTTCCCAAGTCATTTTAGCAAACATAATATCTCTATCATCAACGTAACCGTATTCTAGAGGTTTATCGTTATCTAATGCTTTTTGTTCTTCTGTTCTAACACCAATCTCTTCTGGAGATTTTGCATTTAGAATATTAGATTGCGCATTGATTTGAGCGGTAAACGCTACACCAAATACGACTGCTAATAAAGATTTATAATTCATCTGAAATTTATTTTAATATTTATTTAATCAAATAATTTTGATTAGTTAGCAACTTCTATTGAAATTGGGCTTGCAGGCTTAATTCTAACATTAGCTCCGCTTGGCTTAGATTTGATATCAAATATCTGAACAGCATCACCACGTCTAGCTTTTCTTAAAGCAGCTTTAGCTTGACCATTTAATTTGTTTCCTGACACATTAACTGTTGCTTGTCCAGGAACTTTAAATTTAAATGACGTTACTGTTAATGGTAAATCAAAATCAAAATCATCAAATACAGCTTTGATAGTACCAATTTCTATGTTGTTACGTGGTAACGATCCTTCAGCTCTACCTGCAATTTCTCCAAATGGTTTTGGAATGTCTTTAATTCTAAATTTAGCATTATCAGACACTTTAGTTCCATCAGGTAATGTACCTGTAACATTAATTGTTACTTCTTTTCCTGTACCAGGAGTCATGATATATTTTCCACCACCTTTTGGTGATAAACCTGTTGCAGATGCTTGTACTTTATTATCTGGTACACCTGCAAATGAAATAGTCATTGGGTTTGGTACACCTCTATACACTACATTCATTTTATCTGCAGAAATTGTTGCAGCGTTTGGTTTAGGTATTACCGCGTAAGAACTTTCAAATGGTAAAGTAATGATTGAATCTCCTTCTTTGAATTGAAATTCTCCTTTAATTTTTTGCTCTCCAACTCTTCCAGCAGGGAACTTTAATAAAGTTTGACCAGCTTGCATAGCATCTTCTGGTAACTCTTGTCCATTTACGATTACTTTATCAGCACGTAATGTTTTATCGTTTTTACCTAAGATGATTTTTCCTGAAAACTGCTCTCCGTTAAAGAATGCTGTTTTATCTGCAACAACAATAGCTTCAAAATTTGTTAAAGATGCTTCTACTTTAAGCTTTCCTGCTAACATAGATGATAACATCTCTGCTTCAGTAGTCTTAATGTCTGACTGTAATTGAGTCATCTTAGTCATTGATGCTACTAATGGGAATCCTTTATAGTGATAGTCTAACCACTCTAATTTTTTACCATCATTGTTGGTTACTTTATCTGTAGCAAATTTCTTTTCTACATCAGCAACGATATCTTTAAGATCTGGATTGTCTGCTAATACAGCTTTTACTCCGTTTCTATAATCTGCAATTTTTCCTAAAAATTCTTGTCCTTTTGGAGTGATTTTATCACCATTAAAGAAATATTGGTCTAACCAGTCTGTACCATCCATAGTCTCATAGTTACTTGGATCTTTAACAGTTGCTGTCATTTTACCTTTTAGGTCTTCTAAGTATGTACTTAAATCGTTTCCTAAAGCTGTAATTTGGTCTGCATCTGCTTTTAAAGGTGCATATTTTGCTGGTTGTTCTTCTACCTTATCAGCTAATCCTTGCATAAATTGAGCATTACGCACGTCTGCTGATTGGTTATTGTCTATTAACTTTGCATTCATTAAACCGAATGCTGATAATACTTCTTTTGACATATTCATTGCAATCATCGCAATAAATACTAAGTACATCAAGTTAATCATTTTTTGTCTTGCGGACTGTTTTCCTCCTGCCATTTCTAATTAGTTTTAAGTTATTAATTATACTAAACCTAATTAGTTTTTGTTCATTGCAGATAACATTCCACCGTAAACTCCATTTAATGAAGATAAGTTAGATGCTAAAGATTGCATTTGCTCTTTTAATTTAGTAGCATTTTCTACAGCTTCTTCATTAATAGATGCTTGACGACTAGCGCTTTCCATTTGTACTTTGTAAAGACTATTTAAAGACTCCATTTGTGCAGCAGCTAATGACATTTCTTCGCCATATTTTTTTGTTGCAGCCATAGAATCTACTGTTGGTGCAATACCTTTAGCAGCACCTTCAAAGTTTTTAATGCTTTCGCCTAAGCTAGCCATTAATTCGCCATCAATTTTAGCTTCTTTTAATAAGTTATCTAATTTTTTAGATAATAATCCTTCAGCTTCTTTTGGATCTTCTTTTCCTTTTTTACCTAAAGATTGTCCTCCAGCTAATTCTGGATATACTAAAGACCAGTCTAAATCTGATTGTTGTCTTTCAAAAGCCGAATATGTAAATACAAGCGCTTCTACAATCATACCAATAGTTAAGATTAAAGAACCGTAAGGCCAGTGCTGAATTTTGAATAAAGCTCCAATAATTACGATTGCTGCTCCTAATCCGTAGATCATATTAGTTACTGTGATTTTTCCTTTTTGTGCCATAATTTCTGAGTTTTAGTTGTTAAGTTTAATTACTTAAGTAGGTTAATGATTATTATTTAGTTTTAATTTTATTTTCTTGCGTTAGCAGTTATATCTGTTCCCATATAATCTTGAACAGTTCTGAAACCTATGTAACTTCTTGCAGAATCTGCATACTCATAATCTCTTGAGCTAACTTGAAGAAAATAAGCAACATCTTTCCATGAACCTCCACGTACTACTTTACGTTTGTTGTTAGGATCATTAACGCTAGGATTAATAGTTGAAGCATATTCATATGATGCTGGATCGTAAGAAGAGTCTACCCATTCTGAAACGTTTCCTGCCATATTATATAAGTTAAAGTCATTTGGCTCGTAAGCATCAGCCTCTACAGTATATAAAGATTGATCTGCTGCATAGTCACCACGTAATGGTTTAAAGTTTGCCATAAAGCATCCTCTATCGTTTTTAGCATACGGTCCTCCCCAAGGGAAAGTTGCAGCTTGAAGACCACCTCTTGCAGCATATTCCCACTGCGCTTCTGATGGTAATCTGTAACGACCTACGTTATGTATTTTTCTTGATCTTCTGTAATCGTTGTGGTATTTAGTTCTCCACTCACAAAATGCTTTTGCTTGTTGCCATGACACACCAACTACTGGGTAATCGCTATAAGCGTCATGCCAGAAATAGTCGTTATGCATTGGCTCGTTATAAGAGTAAGCAAAATCTCTAATCCAAGCTGTAGTATCTGGATAGATTTCTACTTCTTCTTTAATAATTACATCTTTACGACGTAAGTTTTTGTTTTTTGCTGCTTTAGCAATATCCATGTAAGTATATTGGAACTTAAATTTAGTAACATCCCAAGTACGTTGACCGTTGTAAGATTCTTCTAATGGTAAATACATAGTATCCATTACCTCTACATAATATTCGTCTGGATAATCTTCTGTATCAAATATTAAATCAACATCATAGTTAAGTTTTCTACCTTCGTAACCTGTTTCACCTAAACCACTATAATTATCAATCATGTACTTTTCGTAAGCAGACATATCTGTAGTATCTGCATCTTTAAATGCATATTCTCCGATACCACCATCTTCAGCAGTCATACCCACCTCATCTGCAAGAATTGCTAATTTTGTACGGATGGTTGAATCTCTAACCCATTCTACAAACTGACGATACTCACTATTTGTGATTTCTGTTTCGTCCATATAGAAGGAAGCTACTGTCACTGTTTTAGCTGGCGCATCTTGGATACCTGCAAGATCATCGTCTGCTTTACCCATAATAAATGCTCCGCCTGGTACTAATGTCATACCATATGGTTTTTCTGGATGCCATTTTTTTCCTTTGGCACCTACTAGTTGTCCTTTATCTTTTGATCCACAACTTACTAATAGTGCGAAAACCGCTGTTAATAATACAAACTTCTTCATATTCATTGTAAAACTCGAGGTTAATTTAATACTCTAACTATTTTTGAGAGCGTAAACATATTTATATATTTTCTAAAAAACAACTTTTTAACGTAAAAATTTTACATTTCATCGTAAAAAATTTACATTTTAACGATATAAAAGGTCGTTTATCTGTTCGTCTATGACCCTTAAACATTGTTCTTTTGATACGCTTTATACCACCTTTCTGGTATTTTATCGTTACAAGCATCTAAATAATCTTGATGCGTGCAAGGTAATAACGTATGCTTTTTTAATTTATTATTAACATTTGCTAAAAATGGTATTTCTATCCACCAGCGTCCTGTTTTTGTACTTTTATAAAATATTAATTCATGAGAATCGGCCAAAGTGATATATTTTTGATGATTCTTGTCGTTTGAAAAATCATCATCCTTTACCCTACAATTAACACCTTCTATAAAGTACCAAATCATCTGTGAGATTAACATTGAGGTAATTTCATCATCATGAGACGGTTTATATTCATAAATACCAAAGGAAGTCACTTTATTACTTATTCCTGCATATCTTGCTACTGCACAAATTTCTTTTCCATCTAGACCGTTAGGTGACACTTTTTGTTTTAAACTTACTTCTGCTGCTTTTAAAACTCCTAAATCTAATGTTACGATATTGGCATCTCTCATAACTGGTTCAACAAGCGTAATATCGTTTGATACCTCTCCTAATCTATAAGATTCAAAATATAAACGCTCCATTAAATCGATTTCCTCTTGGCTATTAAAGTAAGTTTGATAACCTATTGTGGAATAATTAAATAAATTATAAGGTTGGTCTAAAATGATTTTTCCGACAAAACTGTTGTTTTTTATTGGTTTGGAAGAATCTCCTAAATCAAAAGCCTTATCCACATTAACAATATTAACCATTGGCATCAAACTATCATATGCACGATAATTTGCGTAAGTTAAGTCTTGACTACCACCAATTACTATTGGTATAATTCGTTTTTGAATAAGAATAGTTAAGGTTTCTTTTAGTGCAAAATAAGTATCTTCTACAGTTTCCCCTTTTTCTATATCACCAATATCTGCAATTGTAGTGGACCAACTACCAGGAAATAAAGTGTATAAAGATTTTCTGATTTCATTTAAATTGAAATCTTCACCTATATAATTAACATCGTTTCTGTTTTCTAAAACGCCGAGTATGACAATTTTTATGTCATCTAATTCTGGAATCCCTTCTTGTATAGAATGAATTTTAATTTTTCTACCTAGACATAAAGGTGATAATAATTGATTATGTGCTAATACGGTATCTGAAACTGGAGACAAAAAATTAAAATTCATTTGATTCTATTTCTTTTTAGCTGTCGTTTTTTTCTTGGTTGCTTTTTTCTTTTTTGCAGGCGCTTTCTTTTTAGGTGCCTTTTTTTCTATAATATCCTTAACTTCTTCTAAGGTTAACGCTGCAGCATCTACCGTTTTGGGTAATTCTATCTTAATTTTTCCTTTTAAGATATTATGTCTTCCCCAACGTGCTTTTTCTACACGAATACCTTCATCTTCCCAGTTATGGACAACTTTATCTATTTCTTTTTGGATTTTAGCATCTATTAACTCTTCAATATCAGCATCTGATAAATTATCCCAATCGTATTTTTTATTGACATTAATAAATAGGTCATTCCACTTTATAAATGGTCCAAAACGACCTTTACCTTTAGTAACACCATGTCCTTTATAGTTATATATTGGCGCATCTGCAATTTCTTTTTCTTTAATTAACTCAATTGCATCTTCAATTTCTATATTTAAAGGATCTTGTCCAGGTGCTAATGAGACAAACTTTTTACCATATTTAACATAAGGTCCAAATCGTCCGTTATTAACTTCTACAACTTCGTCTTCATATTTACCCAAAGTACGTGGTAGTTTAAATAGGTCCATTGCCTCTTCATAAGTAATACTACCTAATTGTTGATCTGGTCCTAAACTAGCAAAGGTTGGTTTTTCTTCATCGTCAACTGTCCCCATTTGCACCATAGGTCCAAATTTACCTAAACGCACACTTACTTGCTTTCCTGTTTTTGGGTCTTTACCTAATATTCGTTCTCCAGATTCGCGATCTGCATTTTCTTTTACATCTTCTACTACTGGGTGAAACTTCTTGTAGAAGGATTTCATCATCTTTTTCCAGTCCTCTTTACCTTCTGCAATATCGTCAAATTGGTTTTCTACTTTTGCTGTAAAGTTGTAATCTAATATGCTTTCAAAATGATTGACTAAAAAGTCTGTAACAATCATCCCAATATCTGTTGGTACTAACTTACCTTTATCAGAACCTACTTTTTCTGTAAGGGTATTATCTTTTATATTACCTTCTTCAAGAACTAACTGTGTATAGTTTCTTTCTACACCTTCAATGGTTCCTTTTTCAACATAATTTCTATTTTGAATAGTTGAAATAGTAGGTGCATAAGTAGATGGTCTACCAATACCAAGTTCTTCTAACTTTTTAACTAATGAAGCTTCAGTATATCTATATGGTGCACGACTGTATCGTTCTGTAGCAGTAATGTACTTATTTAATAACGTTTCGTTAGTTTTCATTGCAGGAAGCATGCCTTCTTGCTCTAAATCTTCGTCATCTGTACCTTCTAAGTAAACTTTTAAAAATCCATCAAACTTAATGACCTCTCCATTAGATGTAAAGGTTTCATTATGTGTATTAGCTTCAATTTTAACATTGGTACGCTCTAATTGTGCTTCACTCATTTGAGAGGCTATGGCGCGCTTCCATATTAAATCATATAATCGTGCTTGGTCGTAATCTATATCTACAGTGTGTCTTGTAAAATCTGTAGGTCTAATAGCTTCGTGTGCTTCTTGTGCTCCTTTAGATTTTCCTTTAAAATTTCGCTCTTTTGCATATTCTTTACCATATGCAGCAACTATTTCTTTTTCGGCTCCTTTTCTTGCTTCGTCAGATAAGTTAACACTATCTGTTCTCATATAAGTAATCAATCCTGCCTCATATAATCGTTGAGCCATAGTCATGGTTTTACTTACCGAAAAGTATAATTTACGTGAAGCTTCTTGTTGAAGCGTTGATGTTGTAAATGGAGCAGCTGGAGATTTTTTTGCTGGCTTTTTAGTTAAGTCTGCAACTTTAAACGTAGCATTGGCATTACTTTCTAAAAAGTCTTGTGCTTCTTTTTTAGTAGAAAATGTTTTAGGAAGTTTTGCCTTAAACGTCTGTCCAGCTTCATTAGAAAACTCTGCATCTATCCTATAAGAGGCTTCTGGTTTAAAATCTTGTATTTCGCGTTCACGCTCTACAATTAATCTAACAGAAACCGATTGTACACGTCCTGCAGACAAACCACCTTTAACCTTACGCCATAATACTGGTGATAGCTCATAACCTACAATTCTATCTAACACACGTCTTGCTTGTTGTGCGTCTACTAAATCGTAATCTATTTGTCTTGGGTTTTCTATTGCCTTTTGGATTGCAGATTTAGTAATTTCATGAAAAACAATACGTTTAGTCTTATCTTTATCTAGTTTTAACGACTCTGCTAAATGCCAAGCAATTGCTTCTCCCTCTCTATCTTCATCACTTGCTAACCAAACCATTTCGGCTTTTTTTGCAAGGTCTTTTAATTTTTTAACTAGTGCTTTTTTATCTGAAGACACTTCATATTTTGGATCAAAATCGCCATCTACATCTACACCTAATTCCTTAGAGGGTAAGTCTGCAATATGACCAAAACTGGACTCGACTTTAAAGTCTTTTCCTAAAAATTTTTCAATTGTTTTTGCTTTTGCAGGTGACTCAACTATTACTAAATTCTTCGCCATTCTTCGGTTTTTGTGAGTGCAAAGGTATATCAAAAAAAATTTATCTTCCTAATTTTATAAGTTTTAGCTAAAATTTTAAGTCTGTCAGATTGTCATAATTTTAAAATAATCCTATCTTTGCGTGCTTATTGAATGCGAGCGATTTCGATATATTTATGGAAAAGACAATAGACGAAACTAAACAAGGGGAAACATTAGTAATTCCTCAAAAAAAGGAAAACACTAAAAAACTTTTTATTGAAAGTTATGGGTGCTCTATGAATTTTAGTGATAGCGAAATTGTTGCATCCATTCTTCAAAACGAAGGTTTTAATACCACTCAACATCTTGAGGAAGCCGATTTAGTATTGGTTAATACTTGCTCAATACGTGATAAAGCAGAACAAACCGTTAGAAAGCGTTTAGAAAAATACAATGCTGTAAAACGAATTAATCCTAAAATGAAAGTAGGTGTTTTAGGGTGTATGGCAGAACGCTTAAAAAGCAAGTTTCTTGAAGAAGAAAAAATTGTAGACCTAGTGGTTGGACCAGATGCTTATAAAGACTTACCTAATTTAATTGCTGAAGTTGATGAAGGTCGAGATGCTATAAACGTCATTTTATCCAAAGAAGAAACCTATGGAGACATCTCTCCTGTACGACTAAATAGTAACGGAGTAACAGCATTTGTATCTATTACTAGAGGATGTGATAATATGTGTACGTTTTGCGTGGTTCCGTTTACTAGAGGACGCGAGCGTAGTCGTGATCCACAAAGTATTATTGAAGAAATTAATGACTTATGGGCTAAAGGCTACAAAGAAATTACGCTTTTGGGTCAAAACGTAGATAGTTACCTGTGGTATGGTGGAGGATTAAAAAAAGATTTTGAAAAAGCATCAGATTTTGAAAAAGCAACTGCTACAGATTTTGCTAAACTTTTAGAGTTATGTGCTAAAGCACAACCTAAAATGCGTATTCGCTTTAGCACGTCTAACCCACAGGACATGCATCTGGAAGTGATAGAAACTATGGCTAAATATGATAATATTTGTAATCATATACATTTACCTGTACAAAGCGGTAGTAACCGAATTTTAAAAGCGATGAATCGCCTACATACTAGAGAAGAATATTTTACCTTAATAGATAACATTAAAAAAATAATTCCTGGTTGTGCTATTAGCCAGGATATGATTGCTGGTTTTCCAACCGAAACTGAACAAGACCATCAAGACACATTAAGTTTAATGGAATATGTAAAGTATAATTTTGGTTACATGTTTACGTATTCTGAACGTCCAGGGACTTTAGCTGAACGTAAATTTGAAGACGATATTCCAGAAGCAACTAAAAGCAGACGCTTAAGCGAGATTATTGCGCTTCAGCTTAAACATAGCGAGTACAGAACACGTCAGTTTTTAAATACAACTGTTGAAGTATTAATAGAAAAAGAATCTAAAAAATCTAACCAACAATGGTCAGGACGCACACAACATAACATTGTTTGCGTGTTTCCAAAAGCAGACTATAAAGTTGGTGATTTTGTAAATGTTAATGTAACAGATTGTACTAAAGCTACACTAATTGGTGAAGCAATTGGACTATCAAACAACAACTAATTTTAGACATAACGAATTAAATATAGTATCATGAAAAAATTATTAATTGCAGTATTATCATTAAGTGTATTTACTGCTTGCGAAAACGAACCTCTAGAAGGTTTTTTTCCCGGAACAGATGGAATAACTAATCCAGGTGATGGAAATCCAGGTGGTGATGGAACAAACCCATTACAACTAGACAATTACACCTTTGATGTGGATACCGAAATCCCTTTTTTAGGACCAATAACCATCAACACAGATTTTATATTTAATGCTAATAACAAAGTATCATCATTAGATGTAGAGACTATTGCTTTTGGAATTCCTATTATGGCAACTGGTACTATTACAAGAGATGGTAATGGTAAAATTATTGGTGCCAAAAACTTTGAAGGCACAACGCAAATAAACCAAACAGACGTATTCTACTCTTCAGGAAATACAATTTCTCAAATTGTTTATGACGATTTTGAAGATGATGCTGAAGATTATGTTTATGACTTTACCAGCTCAGGAAATACTATTACAAAAACAGAAGCAGGCAACCCAATATCTACAGTGTATACTACTGATGCTTCAGGGCGATTAATTAAAAAAGAATCTTTTGAAGCTGGTGCAAGTATCCAAGTAGAGAATTTAACTTATGATGCTAATGGAAATTGTGTAACTGTAGTATCCTCTGGTCAAAATAACAATAATACAACCTATGGTTTTGATGGATTAACAAACCCACTAAAAGATGGATTTAGTGACCAATATTGGTTAACCATATTAGATGATGATTACGATTCTGAAGCTGGTCCAGCAATTGTACAGTTTCACAGCACCAACAATTGGAGTTCTGTGTCTGCAGACGGAAGTACGGTTACTTTTATGATGACTTACGATGCCGATAATAGAATAGTAAGTAGAAATGGCACTTTCTCTTTAGACGGAGTAGATTTAGTACAAGAAGAAACTTTTAATTACGTCAACTAAAAACAATTAAATTTTAAAATGGAATCGGTTCAATCCATAAAACAACGCTTTGGAATAATTGGAAATAGCCCAAGTTTAAATCGTGCTATAGAAAAAGCAATCCAAGTAGCTCCTACAGATATATCTGTGTTGGTAACAGGAGAAAGTGGTGTTGGTAAGGAGAGTATTCCTAAAATAATTCACCAATTATCACATCGTAAACACGGAAAATACATTGCAGTTAACTGTGGAGCAATTCCAGAAGGCACCATAGACAGTGAGCTTTTTGGACACGAAAAAGGTGCTTTTACAGGTGCTACAGCAACCCGAAGTGGATATTTTGAAGTAGCAGATGGTGGGACTATTTTTTTAGATGAAGTGGGAGAACTACCGTTAACAACTCAAGTCCGCTTATTACGTGTTTTAGAAAATGGCGAGTTTATTAAAGTAGGGTCAAGTAAAGTACAAAAAACCAACGTACGTATAGTAGCTGCTACAAACGTTAACATGTTTGAAGCTATTAAAAAAGAAAAATTTAGAGAAGATTTATATTACCGTTTAAGCACTGTAGATATTAACCTTCCACCTTTACGAGAACGCCAAGAAGACATTCATATTCTATTCAGAAAATTTGCTAGTGACTTTGCATTAAAATATAAAATGCCAACTATTAAATTAACTGATGATGCTATCCAGTTATTACTAAAATACCGCTGGAGCGGAAACATTAGACAATTACGTAATGTCGCAGAACAGATTTCGGTTTTAGAGCAAAATAGAACTATAAGCGCTGCCACATTAAATAGTTATTTACCCTCAGGAAGCTCTAATCTTCCCGCTGTTATTAAAACCACTAAATCCGAAAGCGATTTTAGTAGCGAACGTGAAATATTGTACAAAGTGCTGTTTGATATGAAAGCTGATTTAAATGATTTAAAGAAGCTAACCATGGAACTAATGAAAGCTGGCAATGCCAAAGATGTTCAGAAAAATAACGAAACTTTGATACAGAAAATTTATGGCGAAGATGAAGATAAGGCAGAGTTTGATGAACAAATCCAAGATTTAGAAATATTATCCATTTCTGATAATGCTTCTAACACCTCTCAACCAGACGTTGAAAACACAAAGGACAAATACCATTTTGCAGAAGAGATTGAAGAAGAAGAAACCTTGTCTTTACATGATAAAGAATTAGAATTAATCAAAAAATCTTTAGAGCGTCATAACGGTAAACGTAAACTAGCTGCTGAAGAATTAGGGATTAGCGAACGTACATTGTATAGAAAAATTAAGCAATTTGATTTGTAAATTGTCGTTATCAAGTTAAAAAACATCAATGAAATATTTAAAATACAGTTTACTAATCATTATCGCTTCAACAGTATTAGGATGTGGAGCTTACTCATTTACAGGTGTTCAAGACCTTGGTAATGTCGATACGTTTCAAGTTAATTATTTTCAGAATAATGCAGCTTTAGTAGAACCTGGACTAGAACGAGATTTTAAAATAGCTTTAGAAGATTTAATACAAAATCAAACTAATTTAAGTTTAGTGACTTCTAATGGCGACTTGGTTTACGAGGGAGAAATTACAGAATATCGTATTTCTCCAACCACAGCAACTGCAAACAGTACTGCTGCACAAAACAGACTAACCATAAGTGTTAACGTAAGATTTTATAATAAAAAAGATGATGAAAACGACTTTGAAAGATCATTCTCATTTTTTTATGATTATGCTGGTAGCGAGTTATTATCAGGCTCGACCAAAACAACCGCTTTTGAAGAAATTTTTGAACGCTTAACACAAGATATTTTTAATGCCTCTTTAGCTAATTGGTAAAAACCAATTAAATAATAAGAAATGTATGAATAGTACAGAATTTACAACTTTACTTCAAAATCCACATTTAATTGGTGATACTCAAACTAATGCATTGGATGATATTTTGGTGGAGTTTCCTTATTTTCAATCTGCTAGAGCCATACACCTTAAAGGTTTAAAAAATAAAGACAGTTTTAAATACAACCAAGCATTAAAAACAACTGCTGCTTACACTACAGATAGAAGTATTTTGTTTGATTTTATTACTTCAGATACGTTTAATCAAAACGAAATATCTGAATATATCAAACAAAACACTGCTTATATTAACGATTTAGATGTTGTTGTAGAAGATATTTCAGTTAATAAAAGTGTTAGAATTGACGATGCTTTAAAACAACAGATTGAAGCTACCAGAGAAACTATAAATCCAGAATTGTTTCAACCTAAAATAGAAAAACAACAAATAGCAAGCTTCAATTTAGATACAAATGAAGCTATTGAAGATGTACAATCAGACTCGACTAACACCAACACTAAAGACGCTAAATCTATTTTAAATTTAGGCAAACCTTTACAATTTGACAAATCAGAAACCCATAGTTTTAACGAGTGGTTAAGCTTGACAAGATTTAAGCCCATACAAAGAGAAACGCCTAATCATGTTTCAGAAAAAACAGAAGAGGAAACTAAAAAAGCAACTTTAGACCGTTCTAAAAAGTTTGAGTTAATAGATCAGTTTATATCCAGCAATCCAAAGCTTGAAGCTAAAAAATCAACTACCTCAACACACAACATAGCTAATGCTCAAATGATTCAACCAGAAGCGTTGATGACAGAAACATTAGCCCGAATTTATGTGGAGCAAAAAAACTATAAAAAAGCCATTCAATCTTATAAAATTTTAAGTTTGAAATATCCAGAAAAAAGTGGTTTCTTTGCAGACCAAATTAAAGCAATAGAAAAATTACAAGAATAAATACAATATTATAATGAGCACATTTGCAATCTTTTTAGTCCTAATCGTAATAGTAGCATTTTTACTAGTAGTCGTAATCATGGTTCAAAACCCAAAAGGTGGAGGATTATCATCTTCTTTTGGAGGAGGTGGAACACAACAATTAGGTGGTGTTAAAAAAACAACAGACTTTTTAGATAAAAGTACTTGGACATTAGCAACTATCTTATTAGCGTTAATTTTAGCTTCAAGTTTAGGAATTAATAAAAAAGGTGTTACTACAGAATCTAAAATTCAGTTAGATGATATCGAAACTCCTGTTCCAGCAACTACTCCTGCAGTAGACGAAGGTACTAAAGTTATAGATTCAGCTAACTAGTATATTTTTATATAAAACACATTAATGCCAACTGATACAGTTGGCATTTTTTGTTTCTGCAAGTTTGTCAGTTGTTTTGTATTGGCACATTTTTGGCTTAGTAACAATCACAAATATTCTAATTAATTAAAACATTTATACAATGAGTAAATTAAACATTAAACCACTTGCAGACCGTGTGCTAGTAGAGCCACTACCTGCCGAAACACAAACAGCTTCTGGTTTATATATCCCAGATACAGCACAAGAAAAACAACACAAAGGAACCATAGTAGCAGTAGGTAACGGGAAAAAAGACGAACCGTTAACTGTAAAAGTTGGTGACACTGTTCTTTACGGAAAATACTCAGGATCTGAAATTAAATTAGATGGTAAAGAGTATTTAATGATGCGTGAAGAAGATATAATGGCAATAATTTAATTGCCAAATTCTAATAAATAAATAAAACAAATTCCAAAACTTTCAATTGAAGCCTCTTAATTCCTTATTGGAATTTAGGATTTGAATATTGAAATTTAAAATTTTAATAAAAATTTTCATTATGGCAAAAGATATAAAATTTGATATAGATGCACGTGACGGATTAAAACGTGGTGTTGACGCTTTAGCAAATGCAGTAAAAGTAACCTTAGGACCAAAAGGAAGAAACGTTATTATTAGTCGTTCTTTTGGTGCACCAATTGTAACTAAAGATGGTGTAAGCGTTGCAAAAGAAATTGAATTAGAAGATGCACACGAAAACATGGGTGCACAAATGGTAAAAGAAGTAGCATCAAAAACTAACGATTTAGCAGGTGATGGTACAACTACAGCTACCGTATTAGCACAAGCAATTGTAAAAGAAGGATTAAAAAACGTTGCTGCTGGTGCTAATCCAATGGATTTAAAACGCGGTATAGATAAAGCAGTAGAAGCTATTGTTGCTGACTTAGGAAAACAATCTAAAGAGGTTGGAGATTCTTCTGAAAAAATAAAACAAGTAGCTTCTATTTCTGCAAATAACGATGATGTTATTGGAGATTTAATTGCTAAAGCGTTTGGAAAAGTTGGTAAAGAAGGTGTTATAACTGTTGAAGAAGCAAAAGGAACTGAAACCTATGTAGATATAGTTGAAGGTATGCAATTTGACAGAGGATATTTATCGCCATATTTTGTGACTAACAGTGATAAAATGATTACTGATTTAGAAAATCCTTATGTGTTATTGTATGATAAAAAAGTATCAACAATGAAGGATTTACTACCAGTTTTAGAACCAGTTGCACAATCAGGAAAACCATTATTAATTATAGCAGAAGATGTAGATGGTGAAGCTTTAGCAACATTAGTTGTTAATAAACTACGTGGTTCTCTTAAAATTGCTGCTGTTAAAGCACCAGGATTTGGAGATCGTAGAAAGGCTATGTTAGAAGACATCGCTATTTTAACTGGTGGTACAGTGATTTCTGAAGAAAGAGGATTTACTCTAGAAAACACTACGTTAGATATGCTTGGTACAGCAGAACGCATCACTATTGACAAAGACAATACAACTGTTGTAAATGGTGCTGGAGACAAAGTGTTGATTAAAAATAGAGTGAATCAAATTAAAGCTCAAATAGAATCTACAACAAGCGACTACGATAAAGAAAAATTACAAGAACGTCTTGCTAAATTAGCAGGTGGAGTTGCTGTATTGTATGTAGGTGCTGCTAGTGAAGTAGAAATGAAAGAAAAGAAAGACCGTGTTGATGACGCATTACATGCTACACGTGCTGCAGTAGAAGAAGGTATTGTTGCAGGTGGTGGAGTTGCATTAGTGAGAGCTAAATCTGTTTTAGAAAAAATTACCACAGAAAATTTAGACGAAACAACAGGTATTCAAATTGTTGCACGAGCTATAGAAGCACCTTTACGAACTATTGTTGAAAACGCAGGTGGAGAAGGTAGTGTTGTAGTAAACAAAGTTAGCGAAGGTAAAAAAGACTTTGGTTACGATGCTAAATCTGAAACCTATGTAGACATGCTAAAAGCTGGTATTATAGATCCTAAAAAAGTAACAAGAATTGCATTAGAAAATGCTGCATCTGTTGCAGGAATGATATTAACTACAGAGTGTGCACTAATAGATATTAAAGAAGAAGCACCAGCTGGAGGCGGAATGCCAATGGGTGGAGGTATGCCAGGAATGATGTAATATTATAACTGATATATAATAAAAAGCCTCAACAAATGTTGAGGCTTTTTTTTTAATTAACCAACTTAATTAACAGTAACTTTTTTAGAGAGTACTCTCCCATCTTTTAAAGTTACATCCACTATATAAACGCCCGTACTTAAAGTATTAAGACTAATTCCGGAGCTTGCTTGATAAGCATCTATATTAGATAATTGCATAACATTTTGACCTAATACATTTATCAAATTAATAGTTTTTATGTCTTGATTTAATCCTTTTACAAACAATTGTTTTTTAAAGTTGTTTATAAAAATTGAAATATCATTTACAGTTTCAAACTCTTGATTAGATAATGTTTCATTAGGCTCAAAAACTATTTTAAATCTATTAAAATCTTCGCCTGCAGGCGCACTAAAATTATACGCACCTGATCTTAAATCATGATACACACCAATTACGCTATCATATAAATAAACACCTTGGTTAGCATCTATATTTTCAACTTCTGTTAATTTAACAGTAAAAGTTTGAGTACCATCACTTTTTAAAACTAAATCTAATTGTTTATCAGATTGAATTGGACCAAACGCTTGGATTGCATATTTATCATTATTTAAAGTTGATAAAAAATCGTTTGCAAACTCCTCTGTAACTTTAGCATCATAACCATAATCAAATTCTTCATCTGATGTATTATTACTAAACACTAGCAACAATTCTCTATTTAAGTTATTAGATGTAGAAAATTCTAATCTTATTTTTTCTAAATGGTTATTAGCATTAGGAGATTCATTTGACACACCATTTGTTCTCATAAAAACAGATGTACCAGAAGCTTCGGTCCTAAAAGCCCTTTGATCATTTTCAAATTTTAATGTACCATTTCCAACGATTTCTGTCATAAAACCTTGACCAACTGGAATATATCTTTCTGGGGTTTTTACACCATCTTGCGACCCATTATTTGCACCATTTAATCCTGAAAATTGATAAGCCCTAACACCACCAGCTAAATTTAATGTAGCATAACCACCCTGGTATTGGTTTAAAACATGACTATCTCCTGCCCATTGCTCCCATAAATAAACTGCTCCGTTTATTACAGTGGAATTATCTAAAATAAACTCATTTATATCTAAAGCAGAAGGATAAGGATTACCCACTAAGTATTCGGTTTTAGACACACCACCAACAGAGCCTGTACCTCCAGCATCATTGACATTTATTAAAATCTCTCCGTTATTAGGTTTTCCTTCAAAAATATATTGAAAGTCTGTTGTTCCAACACCAGTTCCTTTTTGCGTATAACCAACACCTGGTTCTATACTAGAATTTTGATCGATTGATGCCCAATCATAGTAGGTCACACCATTTTTAAAAGTATATAACCAATAAGTACTAATTGTCGCTGGTGTTGTTGCAGGTGGTGTATAAGCATTTGTAAACTGAATGTTTCCATTAGCTTCTTTTAACATATTTAACGAAAAACTAGTGTTATTTGATGTTATACTTTGACCACCAACAGGAGAAGACCAATAATTATATCTATACACATTATTTAAGCCTTCTTGGCGTCTTAAAATTTTACCAGCACTAGTAACTTCTAGTTCACTATGTTCAGTTTGTATTAATTGAGATTCGTTTTGTAAATCTAAAGTACCGTCTAATTCTAAATACCAGGTATTAACAATAGCATTACTACCATTTACAGTTAATTTTTTATTTGCACTAATGATTAATCCTAAATTGGTATGTGAGTTAGTTGTTGTTACATTATTATTGATTTTTACAATAGACCAATTGTTATTAGGCAAGTTTTCTATATCCCAAACATCACCATATAACCAAGTACTTTCTGAGGTCCAAGAACCGTTTGAAGAGGTTTGATATGGTAAAGGAGCTGTTTGATCTTGAATGGTTCTAATGTTTTTTAATTTAGCATCCCTACCGTAAGATGAATAATCTGAAGCAATACCATTCATAACATGAGACATTGGATAATATCCTATCAAACTACTCCAATCAATTTTTACGTTGGTATTAATATCTATAATGTCTTTGTCATTAATAACAGACCCTGAGACTTTATTAGATTTTTCTTCAATCTCTTGATATACCATTCTTTGCAATTGGTCTTCGGTTAATGCTTTATTAAAAACTCTAACCTCGTCAATTGACCCAAAAAAGTAACTATTTCCAAACCTTTCAAATCTTCCAATTGTAAAATCTGGGTTAGTAAATGTTGGGTGTATTGAAGTAGTACCTATTGGCACTGATCTTTGTGTATCCAATTTCCCATCAATATATAATTTAAGTGTACCAGCAGAACCAGAATAGGTCATTGTTACTTGGTGCCATTCATTATTTGGTAAAGTATAATTTGATGTCATTTGATAAGAGGTATTACTTAAACTTCCTATAAAATATCCATGAACTTTTTTAGAACTATCAACCCATATTCTAAACATATTTTGACCTGCTACATCTCCAGAGGTACTAAATCCATTATCTAATTTTATCCAAGCACTTAAAGTTAATTCTTGTTGACCTCCTAATTCTAAATTTTCAACAATTAAGTAGTCATCAACACCATCAAAATCTATAGTACTTGAAGCTGTAATTTCTGTAGCATTATCCCTATAGTCTACATCACCACCTGTTGTTGCATCATTATCCATGTCTCCAAAGGAGTTTACTAAATCTATAATATTACCTGTGGTAACTTCATCATTAACATCGTAAGAAGAAGAGTTGTCATCAAAATTATTATCTAAACCATCACCATCAGTATCGCTACCATTAACGATACTTGATGCATGTCCGTTTTCTTCAATATCTAAAACACCATCATTGTCTGTATCTGTATCAAGATAATCTGGCAAATCAGTACCATCTGTATTTACAGGTATAAATCCACTACCATAATTTGTATATAAACCAATATTTGCTCCAGATGTATTTACAACATTACTAGGTGCTAAATATCCTGCAGTAGTCTGTGCTTCAACATTATCTGGTATACCATCATCATCAACATCTATATCTAATTGTAGTTCACACAAAAAACTATACGCTAAACTATCTAAACCATGCGGATCATGTGTAGATGCTGCTAAACCACCAGATACTGCAATATGTCTGATTGAAACTTGACTAACAGCGTCACTTGTTACAAAACCTATTGTACTTTCAATATTTTGACCTGCTTGCAGAGAACCTCTTAATGTACCGTTTGCATCGTATAAATTTATATTTCCAATAGCATCGTTACCAATGTAAGTGTTACTAAAGTAAGCTACTAAGTTACCATCTGCATAAACTTCATAATTCATTACTGCAGGATCTGTATTTGTATCATAAATATCAACAAAATCAAAACTAAAAGATGCTACTGGTTGGGTAAAGTTGATATTTACAGTGTAATAATCACCCGTTTGATTTCCTACTTCTGGATATACGTATAAACCATTTGAAGGTCCGTTTCCTGAAGTAAATGCACCAGCAGTAGTTGTTCTAAATTGATGAATCTGGTATGCTCTGTAAAGGTAATTGTGTTCAAAATCTAAGGTTCCATTTGCAAAAGTCCCTACTGTAGTTGTTGCTGTTCCTGGTGTTGTCTGTGTAAAAGTGTAATCTAAAGCACCATTAAGAACAGTTAAAGGTTGACCTCTGTCATACACCTCTTTTTGAAATCCTGATTCTTGATAACCTAAACCGTTAGTATTACCACCAATTGTAAAGACCTTAAATTGATTTAATTCCCAAGAAATTTTATCAGACTTTGCTATTGCAGCTCCACTAATAGGAGGACATTCTACTGCATCTCTTATTCCATCATTGTCATCATCGACATCTAATCTGTCAATAATACCATCGTTATCAAAATCTGATTCTTGAGCGTGAGCTGAAAAGGACAAACATAACATGACACTAAAAAGCGCATTGAAAAATAGCGTATTTTTCTTCATAGGTTAAGATTTAATTTTGAGGGCCAAATTCTATCCTTGGGCAAAGGGTTGAATTTCAATACGAATGTAACTTCAAATAAGAAGTAGCTAATAATTAAATAGACAAATGGTTGTTAATATCGATTAAAAACAAAAAAATGTTAAAATTATCGATAAAAAACACTAAAATCTGATTATCAATAGTTTAAACTAAATATTTTGTTTTGTTAACCTATGGTAATAAAACGCTGGAAGTAATAATAACAAAAGAAGTGGCTGTATCAAAAACCTTCTAATATTAAAGAACAAATAATAGTTTTCTTGTTTAGGGTCTAAAACAAAATACAAATACAGCAGTATTAGAATTACAAACGAAATAATATAAATTAACGTTGCAAACTTGACCACACTTCTGTCTTTAAAAAAAAGATATAAAATTAAAAGTGACAGTATAGTGTTTATTAAAAACCTTAAGCTTGTAAAGACTACCAATTTAAACACTTCTTGTCTTGGAGAATCAATATACAGGTAGTCGTTTTGAAAAAACACTAAATAGGGATCATAAAACAATTCGTTTTCAAACCACCTTACTAATGCTAGTAAAATAAATAGAAAAGCAATCCATATATATTTATAATACTTACTCATTTTTTTGATTCAGTTTTGAAAAACGATTCACCCAAATCATCCATAACAAAAATACCATTCCGTAGATAATACCTGGGAAAATCACGGTATGCAACTCTTCTTTTCGCCATGGGTAATGATATAATCCAATAGATAAAATGACAATTCTAATTAAATTGACCGCATATATTAATACACTTCCGGATAAAATATACAAGAAAGTAATTTTAAAACGACCAGCAAATGCTATAATAAAAGAAATAAATAAAATAATAATACTAGTTCCGTTACAACCCTCAATAACACGCGCTAAATATTTTCCTTTAACAATCAATTTCATTGAAGGTTCATTAGGATGTGGAACTATATTAGTATTATATCCAACAGTATTAAGTAATTCTTTAGATTGATTGGCGACTAAATTGGTAACATAATCCGGATAATATGTCCCGCCTTTAGACACATCTAAATAATAATTATAAGCAAAAGATAAAACACCATATACTAACAGAAAAACTAGTATAAACTTAATAACTGGCTTATATTTTACAATTAATTCTTTCAAAAATTAAGCAATATTTTATGATTATTTAATGGTTGAAATTACGCCTTTTTAAATACTTTTACCAAAATTTTTACAGAAATGACTTTTGAAACTTTAAAACCTCAAATAGAAACCATAGTTTCTAATACTGCATCGTCCACAGACGACAAATTACTTCAGATTTGCCAATTACTTGAAGCTAATATAGAACATTACAACTGGGTAGGTTTTTATTTTAAAAACGGTGATAAAAACGAATTAAAACTGGGACCCTATGTTGGCGAACCTACAGATCATACTATTATCCCATTTGGAAAAGGCATTTGTGGTCAAGTAGCTGTAAGTAATCAAAATTTTGTAGTACCAGATGTTGCAGCACAGGACAATTATATTGCTTGTAGCATTACTGTAAAAGCAGAAATAGTCATTCCTATTTTTGTAAATGGTGAAAACATAGGACAAATAGACATCGACTCTAACACTCCTGATCCATTTACAGAAGCTGATGAACGCTTTTTAGAATTTGTTTGCGCTAAAGTTGCAAAACTACTTTAGATGTTAATAACTACCTGTTTTAGTTGAAAAGACACAGTCAAATTTCAACTAAAACAAATTCATTTTATTTAAATTTGCTTGCTTATTAACACAACTATAATGAGCAACAAAACAATTAAATCTGCATTAATTTCGGTATTTAGCAAAGATGGCTTAGAGCCTATTGTTAAAGAGCTAAACAAACAAGGTGTTACAATCTATTCTACTGGTGGCACAGAAACTTTTATTAAAAACTTAGGTATAAATGTTGTTCCTGTAGAGGACGTAACGTCTTACCCTTCAATATTAGGTGGTCGTGTCAAAACATTACACCCAAAAGTATTTGGTGGTATTTTAAACCGTCAAAATCATGAAGGAGATATTAAAGAAATGGAAGATTTTGACATCCCTCAAATAGATGTTGTTATAGTAGATTTATATCCGTTTGAAAAAACAGTAGCTTCTGGAGCATCCAACCAAGATATTATTGAAAAAATTGACATAGGTGGTATTTCATTAATTCGTGCTGCTGCTAAAAATTATGCAGATGTTATTTGTGTGTCTTCTGTTGATGATTATGCTGAATTTTTAGAGCTAATTACAGACAAAAAAGGAAACTTATCTGAAGACGACAGAAAACGTTTTGCTGCCAAAGCATTTAATGTGTCATCACATTACGACTCGGCAATCTTCAATTATTTTAATGCCAATCATGAGATAGCTTCATTAAAAATTTCTGAAACAAAAGGACAAGTACTACGTTATGGAGAGAATCCGCATCAACGTGGATTTTTCTTTGGAGATTTTGACGAGATGTTTACCAAATTACATGGTAAAGCCCTAAGCTACAACAACCTTCTGGATGTTGATGCTGCTGTTAATTTAATTTCTGAATTTAAAGGCGAAAAACCAACCTTTGCTATTTTAAAACATAATAATGCATGTGGTTTTGCACAACGCGATACAGTACATCAAGCTTATACAGATGCGTTAGCAGGTGATCCAGTGTCTGCTTTTGGTGGAATTTTAATTAGTAATGTTGAAATTGATGCAGCTTGTGCTACAGATATTCATAATTTATTTTGTGAGGTGGTAATAGCTCCTTCGTTTTCAGCTGAAGCTGAAACCATTTTAAAAGGAAAGAAAAACAGAATACTTTTAGTTTTAAAAGATGCTGCTTTAGCACAAACTACGGTTAGAACTTGTTTAAACGGAGTTTTAGTACAAGACAGAGATAATAAAACAGATGCTATTGAAGATTTAACGTATGCAACCCTTACAAAGCCTTCAACACAAGAATTAGAAGATTTAATTTTTGCTTCAAAAATTTGCAAACACACTAAATCTAACACCATAGTTCTAGTTAAAAACAAACAATTATGTGCTAGTGGCACAGGACAGACTAGTCGTGTTGATGCGTTAAACCAAGCTATACATAAAGCGCAATCCTTTAAATTTGATTTAAAAGGAAGTGTAATGGCTAGTGATGCGTTTTTTCCGTTTCCAGATTGTGTAGAGATTGCTGGTAATGCAGGTATCACTAGTGTTATCCAACCAGGAGGCTCTATTAAAGATCAATTAAGTATAGATTATTGTAATGATAACAATATCTCAATGGTTATGACAGGAACACGTCATTTTAAGCATTAAACAAATCCCTTTTTTCAAAGGGATTTACTAAATATTTGCAATAAGCTTCGGTGTAATATCTGAAGCTTTTTTTATTTTAAATAGCTCAGCTTCCTAAATTACTAAAACATCTAAAATTCAATTTTTAACGTAACTATTATTTATGTGAGGATAATAAAATTTATAAAGCATTAAATCCTTATATTACCATACTTTTATTACTTTTACAACATCTTTTTAATAACGCCTTATAATTACAGATAACACATGGGATTTTTTGATTTCCTGACAGAAGAAATCGCAATAGATTTAGGTACTGCCAACACATTAATAATACATAACGACAAAGTAGTTGTCGATGCGCCCTCTATAGTTGCTCGCGACCGTATTAGCGGAAAAATAATTGCAGTTGGACAAGAAGCCAATATGATGCAAGGTAAAACCCATGAAAACATTAAGACCATTAGACCGTTAAAGGATGGTGTAATTGCAGATTTTGATGCTTCTGAGCAAATGATAAGTCTGTTTATCAAAAATATTCCAGCGTTAAAAAAGAAATTATTTACACCTGCTTTACGTATGGTAATTTGTATTCCGTCTGGGATTACAGAAGTAGAGATGCGAGCGGTAAAAGAAAGTGCAGAACGTGTTAATGGTAAAGAAGTATACTTAATCCATGAGCCTATGGCTGCTGCAATTGGTATTGGTGTAGATATCATGCAACCAAAAGGAAACATGATTGTAGATATAGGTGGTGGTACCACTGAAATAGCAGTTATAGCATTAGGTGGTATTGTATGTGACAAGTCTGTAAAAATTGCAGGTGACGTTTTTACTAACGATATTATTTATTACATGCGTACACAACACAACTTATATGTTGGAGAGCGTACTGCAGAGAAAATTAAAATACAAATTGGTGCTGCTACCGAAGATTTAGACCTTCCACCAGAGGACATGAGTGTACAAGGTAGAGATTTATTAACTGGTAAGCCTAAACAGGTTCAAATTAGTTATAGAGAGATTGCCAAAGCATTAGATAAATCTATACTACGTATTGAAGATGCTGTTATGGAAACTCTATCTCAAACGCCTCCAGAATTAGCTGCAGACATATACAATACTGGGATTTATCTTGCAGGTGGTGGATCCATGTTACGTGGTTTAGATAAACGTTTATCACAAAAAACAGACTTACCTGTTTATATTGCAGAAGATCCATTACGTGCTGTAGTAAGAGGAACAGGAATTACACTTAAAAACATTCCTAAATACAAAAGTGTATTGATAAAGTAGTAACAACAACTAAATGCAACAGATTGTAAATTTTATACTTAGAAACAAAACGTCTTTGTTTTTCTTGTTGCTATTAGTAATATCTATTAGTTTTACTATTCAATCACACTCGTATCACAAAAGTAAATTTATTAATTCTGCCAATTCTATTACAGGAGGTATTTACAATTTAAGTAACTCTGTTAGTAGTTATTTTCATTTAAAAGAAGAAAACAAAAAACTACAGGAAGAAAACACTAGGTTAAGAGCTTTATTACATAATTTGCCAGACACATCTACAACTTATATTGACTCTACTACTTTTGAAGTGCAATATAAATTTACTCCAGCATTAGTAATAAAAAACAGCTATTCGCTTCAGAATAACTTTTTAACGATAAATAAAGGTGAAAAGGATAGTATTAAAACCGATTTAGGTGTCATTTCTTCAAAAGGAATTATTGGTATTATCGATAATACAAACAGTAATTATGCTACAGTAATCTCTATTTTAAATACCACTAATAAAATAAGCGCGCAATTAAAAAAGACGAATCATTTTGGAACATTGAGTTGGAATGGAAAATCACCTCAATATGTACAATTAACAGATATTCAAAAAAACGCAAAACTTGTTAAAGGAGATACCATAATTACTTCTGGTCGTTCTGCTATTTTTCCAAAGGGAATTTTAGTAGGACAAGTCGAAGATTTTAAACTAGATGTTACTAAAAATTACTTTGAAATTAATGTCAAACTATTTAATGACATGACTAACTTAGAACATGTTAGTATTATTGAAAATAAAGACAAACCCAAAATTGATGCTTTATTAAACAGCAATGAATAACCTACTATCCATACATACCATAAGGTTTATTTTACTCATTTTACTTCAGGTATTATTGTTTAGCAACATTAATTTTTTGGGCTATATCAACCCTTATGTGTATTTGTTATTTATTGTATTGTATCCAGTAAAAAACAACCGAATCTTATTTTTGTTTCTTAGTTTTTCACTAGGTTTAATCATTGATGTTTTTATGGATTCTGGTGGTATAAACGCTACTGCAGCATTAGTTGCAGCATTTGTAAGACCAGCAGTATTAAAATTTAGTTTTGGTGCTGTGTACGAGCATCAAGCACTTAAGTTTAGTAATATCGATTTTGGTCAAAAACTAACTTATATTTCAATACTAACCTTTATACATCATTTTATATATTTTCTGTTTGAAATTTTTAACATTTCAAAGATACTTTTTGTGTTACAAAACACGTTGTTTTCAGGTATATTCACTATAATACTCTGTATCTTAATAACAACTATTTTTAGTACAAAATCTAAATGAGAAAACTTTTACTTCTTTTATTGGTAGTTAGCGTAGGAATTGTTTTTACAGGACGATTACTGTACCTTCAGGTTTATAAAGGTGCTTCAACAAATCTTTATGAAGACAATGCCATTAGAAAAGTCTTTGATTATCCAAAACGTGGATTTGTATATGATAGAAACGGAAAGTTGTTGGTATCCAACCAACCTTCTTATGATGTTATGATTATTCCAAATGAAGTTGAACCATTAGACACCTTAGAATTTTGCAACTTATTAAAAATTGACAAGCCAACGTTTTTAAAAAAATACGAGAAAGCTTACAACTATTCTCCTAGATTACCATTTGTATTTGTATCGCATTTATCTAAAGAAGACTATGCTGTTTTACAAGAAAAAATGCGTAAATACAAAGGGTTTTACATACAAAAACGTAGCTTAAGAAAATACGAAACCACCATTGGTGCTAATGTCTTAGGCGATATTGGAGAAGTTAATGATAGAAACATTAAAAACGATAATTATTATATTTCTGGTGACCTTATTGGTAAACAAGGTGTTGAAGCATCTTATGAAAAAACTTTACGTGGACAAAAAGGAATCAAGTTTATACAAAAGGATATACATAACAGAGATATTGGACCTTATAAAGATGGAAAGTTTGATACGTTACCAGAAGCTGGAAAAGATATTAAAATAACTATTGACGCTACATTGCAAGCTTATGGTGAATTATTAATGACTAATAAACGAGGCGGAATTATTGCTTTAGACCCAAATACTGGCGAAATTCTGGCATTAGTCTCAGGTCCTAGTTACGACCCTAATATTTTGGTAGGAAGAGATCGTTCTAAAAATTTTACTAAACTATTTAACGACTCTATTGCTAATCCTACTTTTGACAGAAGCCTACAAGCACAATATGCTCCTGGATCACCTTTTAAAGTAATCAATGCTTTAATTGGCCTTCAAGAAGGTATAGTTAACACCACAGAACAATTTTCTTGCAAATTAGGTTACTATTACAATGGACGAAAGCTTCATGGCTGTCATAGTCATAAAAGTCCTGTAAATATGAATATTGGTATATACGAATCCTGTAACGCTTACTTTGTAAACGTTTACAGACGTATAATTGAAAAATATCCAACTGCAACAGAAGGTATGGACACGTGGAGTAATCATGCAAAAAGTTTTGGTTTAGGAAATTATTTAGGCTACGATCTTGTGGTTGGAAGAAAAGGACGTATACCTGACAGTAAATTTTATGACAAATGGTATGGTAAAAATCGATGGAGTTCTACTTTTATGACTTCTAATGCTATTGGTCAAGGAGAAGTTGAAGCCACACCTATACAGTTGGCTAATATGGTTGCAGCTATTGCAAACAGAGGTTATTTTTACACACCACATATTATAAAAGAAATAGAAGGAGAACCTATAGATGAAAAATATACAACTCCAAGATATACAAGCATAGACAAACAACATTTTGAACCAGTTATACAAGGTATGTTTGATGTGTATAATAAAGGAACTGCTAAAAATTTACAAGTTGAAGGCATTGATATTTGTGGTAAAACTGGTACTGCAGAAAATTTTGTTAAAATTGATGGTGTTAAAACCCAATTAACTGACCATTCTATTTTTGTTGCTTTTGCACCAAAAGATAATCCTAAAATTGCAATTGCTGTTTTTGTAGAAAATGGATATTGGGGAAGTCGATTTGCTGGTAAAATGGCTAGTTTAATGATTGAAAAATATTTAAGAGGACACATTACCAGAACCGATTTAGAAACATGGATTTTAACGCATAGCTTAGAAAACGAATATGCTAAACCCTATTCTGGTCAACCATTTAAAATAAACGGAGAAACACAACTGCAAGTTGTACCAATACCAACCAATGAGGCAAACTGATAGACATTATAAATTTGATTGGTTAACTATTATCCTATTTTTTATTTTAGTTGGATTTGGATGGTTAAATATTTTGTCTGCCACTTATGGCGGAGAAACTATAGAATACTTTAACCTGTCTAACTTATATAGTAAACAGTTAATTTTTATAGCTTTTTCGTTTGTATTGATAGTCTTTATATTATCCATTAACGGAAAGTTTTACGAACGGTTTTCCAGTATTATATACCTTGCTTCCCTACTCTTACTTGCTGGTTTATTTGTGTTTGGTAAAAACATTAATGGTGCTACTTCTTGGTATCCAATAGGCTCTTTTACCCTTCAGCCAGGTGAGTTTGCTAAAGTCGCTACTGCATTGGCTGTTGCTAAATACGTTAGTGATTTAAATACAGATATTAAAAAGTTTAACGATCAGTTAAAAACATTTGCAATAATAGCCATACCAGCTTTGTTGGTTTTATTACAACCAGATGCAGGAAGTGCATTGGTTTATGGTGCTTTTTTCTTTGTTTTATACAGAGAAGGCTTGCCACATATTTATTTAATTGTTGGTGCTTTACTAATAGCTTTATCCATTTTTTCATTAAAATTTGGAATAACAAGCACCTTATTAATCACTGCAACACTAGTCGCTTTATATTATTTTACCAGAAAAAAAAGACCTTCTATTCTACAACCTATTACAGTTTTAATACTTAGTACGGTTTTAGCATTTGGTGTGCGTTTTTTTTATTCTAAGATTTTACCAGAACATCAAAAAGACAGAATTACGGTTTGGCTAAGTTTAGAAAATGATCCAGCTAAGTTGGAAAAAATGAAAAAAACAGTAGCCTACAACCTTAACGAATCTGAAAAAGCCATTAGTAGTGGTGGATTTAAAGGTAAAGGGTTTTTAGAAGGTACCAGAACCACAGGAAACTTTGTGCCAGAACAAGAAACAGATTATATTTTTAGTACTGTAGGAGAAGAATGGGGATTTGTTGGAAGTTTTTTTACTGTACTTGTTTTTTTACTTTTAATAATTCGAATTCTAATTTTAGCAGAGCGACAAAAGACTCAGTTTAGTAGAATGTATGGTTATGCTGTAGGCTCTATTTTGTTTCTTCATTTTATGATAAATATTGGTATGGTTATGGGCTTAATTCCTACCATTGGTATACCTCTACCCTTTTTTAGTTATGGTGGTTCTGGACTTTGGGGATTTACTATTTTGGTCTTCATCTTTATAAAATTAGACTCTAACCGTATTAATGAGTGGTAAAAAAAAATCCCTTCAAACTTAAGTTAAAAGGGATTTAAATTCTTTGATGTTGAAAGTATTATAAATTATATATAAACCTGAATGTTACAAATCTAGGTTGAATAAAATACTCACTAGTACTTACTGAAAAGGCACTATTACTGTTTTGCAATCTAGAGGATGTATCCAATAAGTTAGTCGCTTTTAACTCATACTCCCATTTGCTGTCGGTACTTTTTCTGTACGCTAAATTAGCATTCCACAATCCAAAACTATTACTATTTCCATCAATGGTTTGTCTGCTATACGTATAATCTGTTTTAAAGGTAAAGGCTTTAAATATTAAAGCATCAAACTCTACTGCTGGAGCATTGGTATAGATTTTTGTTCTTCTACTACCTTGATCGCTATTATTTATACCATAAGTATAACGCAGTTCAAAATTAGGAGCTTCTCTAAAGTTAGAACGTAATTCTGTCGTGTAACTTTGGTTATAGTTTTCGTTAACCGAAATTTGATTATTAATAAACTGATTAAATTTAGTATACCCAAAAGCCCCTCTAACACTAGCTTGCAACTTTCCAAAACGTCTTTGAAAACGTCCACTTGCATTTAAACTTTCATCTTCTAAATCTGAATTAAACGGTGTACTACTTCTAATTACAGAACCTGGTTGAAATATAGAACGTGTTCTGATATTATCTATGTTTTTAGAATAATTTACAAATGCAAACACATTGGTGTAATTAAACATATTAAAACTAAAGTAACTTAAATTAACGTTATGTGATAACGAGTTTTCTAAATTAGGATTTCCAATAAACGTAGAGTTATAATTATTTAAAACTAACCCTTTTGCAAACTGATTAACATCTGTAAATTGTGTTTGCATTCCGTAGGATAAATTTAAATTTTCAGTCCCTTTTAATTGCACACGCACATTTAAATCTGGTAATAATCTAAAAAAGTTATCTGTGGTTTTTGTGCCAAATTGGTTATTTACCACACTATACGCATGACCAGACAATCCTGGGCTAATTGTAAATTTACCAGTCTTAAAACGGTAATGCATACCTAAATACACATCGCTAAACGTGTACTTTATATCATTAACATCAGATACATCTGGAATTACAGTGTTGGTATCCAACTCAGATCCATCATCCAACACTTGAAATATATTAGAATCAAATTGTTGGTTACTAAAAATAGTACCTAAAGTAAAATTGATATCACTCTTTTTGTTTAGAATATTCCAATAATCAAGCTTAGCGTCTATCTGATTTGTCTTAACACGTTTTTCTTGGTTAACATTATAATTAACTTGTGTACCATCTAATCCTAAACCCTCTGCAGTATCATCAAATGGATCTGTTGTAGAATTAGGATCGTTTTCTAAAATAGCATTGTAAAAAGGATCTTCATCTTGTAATAAATGCTGAACAGATAACGCAAAAATATTATCCTCGTCTAACGTGTAATAATAATTCAAATTTTGATTTATTTTATACGGATTGGTATCTTCAAATTGATTAATTGACCCAACCACATTAGAGAAAGTACCATTAAATTGCTCGTCTTTAGAGGTACGTCCAAGGATATCATAATCTAATTGGTTATTAGGGTTTGGCTTGTATTTTGTGCTAAACTTAAACAACCCTAAATCACTTTTTTGCTTGGTATTACTTTGTGTGTTTTCGTCAGGAATACCTAAGGTTTGATCGGTATAAAATACAGAACTATTTTCTTGAAGTTCTATCCTACTGCTTGCAAAAATAGCAAAACCACTAACATCTAAAGTGCTTTTTGGTGAGTAGCTAAAATTTGCTGCTCCAAATTTAGTATTAATGTCTTTTGCTTGATTATTTTGAAGTTGTCTAAAACCTAAATCATTGCTACCTAAACTAATATTAGTACCACTTTGCTGACTAGGCATTTGGAAACCACCAGAAAAGTTAAAAATATCTCGACGAGACAAAGCTAACTCTCCAATATTATTTAAATCACCTATAAAATTGATGCTTTTTTTAGGACTATAATAAAACAATTTGGGTTGCGCCAAATACAGTTCTCCGTTACTAGAAGCTCCTGCACCAGCAGTAACAGTACCAAACCAGAAGTTTTTCTTTCCTTCTTTTAACTTAATATTTATGGCAATATTATCCTGATTATTAGTAACACCACTAAGCTGTCCAACTTCAGAATAATTTTTTAAAACTTGTACTTTATCAATAGCATTTGCAGGTATGTTTTTGGTAGCTAGTTTTGTGTCGCCATCAAAAAACTCTTTACCATCCACCATGACTTTTCCAACCTTTTTACCTTCAACCTCAACTTCTCCTTCGTCATTTACTTCAACTCCTGGGAGTTTTTCTAGTACATCACCAAGTTTTCGTTCAGTTCCGTTTTTAAAGGAATCTGCATTGTATGTAATGGTGTCACCACTAATAGTAACTGGCATTTCATAGGTTATTTCTACTTCGTCTAAACTATTATCATAAGACATAATATAGTCTTTACTGATGTTAGTTTCTTTGGTTTCTACGGTTTCAGAAATTTGTTTCATCCCAATATAACTCACTTGAATAGTATAGGTAGAGTTAACATCTAAATCCAATTTATAGCGACCTTTATCATTAGTAATTGCATAGGCCTCTAATGTTTTAGTTGCTTGGTTTATAGCAACAATATTGGCTAGTTCTAAACCTACGCCTGTGCTATCTTTTACAACGCCTTCAAATTTTACTTGAGCAATAGAAGTGCTTACTACTAACAAGAGTAGTGCTGAAATAATGTGTTTCATCTGATGTGTTTGGTTGGTTTTTTTTAGAATAGATTAATTACGACGTCCTCCACCTCGTCCTCCACGAGATCTAAACATTTCACGCATTTCTTCCATTTTCTTTTTTACAATGTCTTGGTATTCTTCCATAGACACTTCTTTACCTTTTGTAGGTTCTTTAATATCATTTTTATCGGAAGGATTCATAACAATCTTGCTACATAAAATGGTTGTTCTACCAGAATTAACTTCTAATATTAAACCAGGAAGTCCCCAATATTCTCCAGGACCATTATTTACAGGAATGTCCATAGTATACCAAGCGGTTACTTCAATTTCTTCTGGGATTTCTATCTCTTCAAAAGGATCTTTTGGTGCATCAGTTTTTGTGCTATCTTTCTCTACTTCTGTAGTTTCTTTATCTTCATCTTTTTTATCTCTGTCTCTATCTCTTCTTCGCATATTAGTCCAATCTGCAGCATCTACTTTTTTAGTTGCAGTTGCCTTAAAACAGGTATATTTTCCTATTTGCTTAGACTCGCCTGACATTTTCCATTCCAACTTTGGTAGACTATCTTTAATTAAAAATTGCTTTCCAAAAAACTCTTGGTCTTGTACTAATTTGTTGTCTTTTACATTTTTATAAATTGGTCCAGCAGACATACCTCCCATACTAAAACCTCCTCGTCCTCCTGGAGCTTCTAATGCTTCGTCCTCTTTGTAGATGGATTCTGTTTTATTAAAATCTAAAATGTATGTTTTTTCAAGCATGCTTTTCATACGCTCCATGATCATTTTTTTACGTTCTGGGCTCATTTCACGACCGCCAAAATTATCCATATCTACAGTAGTTTTGGACATATAGACAGCTTGACCTTGAAAACCATCTTGAGCTAAGGTGTTAGTTGCAGTAATTGCAACTAATACAATAGCTACATTTTTTAAAATAGATTTTAATTTCATTATTGTTGTTATTTAATTAATGCTTAAGTACTTGTATTAGACCTCTAAATTACCTAATAGTTTAATTTATAGTTGTTAAATGTTTACTAATAAAAATATTAGTCCACTCAATGTCTAATTTGTTACACATTTGGTTTAGTTTTTGTACATTGTTGCTGTATGAAATCCATAGTTTACATCTTATATTTTTTATCCTTTACGCTAGTAGCTCAAGTAGAAATTACACCAGTTTTACAACAACAAGACAGCTTAAATGCAGATGTTTTTGTTGCTAAAAACAATTTTGAAAACACCTACTACTTAAAAAACAATGCTTTAATAAAAATTAAAGACAAGGAAACGTTTAGTTACAGCAACATCCAATTAGGACAAATAACATCTGTAAACACTTTTAACCCATTAAAAATCAATGTGTTTTATGCTAATTTAAATACAGTAATTATATTAGATAATCGACTAGCCGAAATAACAAAACTAGACTTTAACACTTCGCAACCTTATAAAAACATATCGCATATCACCACAGGATTTGATAGTACACTGTGGTTATTTAATCAAGACTTTCAGTACCTAGAATTATATGATTACAAAACACAAACCACACGTTACAAAACCATTCCAGTAGCTTCTAAGGTATTAGATTTAACCAGTAACTATAACTATTGTTGGCTTTTAACAGAAAACTTTTTGTATTGCTATAATTACTTTGGCAGTGTGGTGTATAAATTACCAAACTTAGGTTACTCAAGCATTAAAGCAGCTAATGAAAACTTAGTAATTAAAAAGGATAAGAGTTTAATTTTTTATAATAGTAAAACCAAACAATTTCTGCCCATTAATTTACCAAATATGTTAATAAGTCAGTTTTTTGTAACCAATCAAATCCTTTATATTTACACTCGTAAAATGCTTTATCAATACCAACTTAAAACAGACTAACTATGCACGTTGCCATAGCAGGAAACATAGGCGCAGGAAAAACAACGCTTACCAAATTATTAGCAAAACATTTTAAATGGGAAGCACAATTAGAAGATGTTGTGGACAATCCGTATTTAGACGATTTTTACAACCAAATGGAGCGTTGGAGCTTTAACCTTCAAGTGTACTTTTTAAATAGTCGTTTTAGACAAGTGGCTCAAATTCGCGAAAGCGGAAAAGATATTATCCAAGACAGAACCATTTATGAAGATGCACATATTTTTGCACCTAACTTACATGCAATGGGATTAATGACTAATCGTGATTTTGAAAACTACAAGTCACTTTTTGATTTAATGGAAGGATTTGTTGCTGGACCAGACTTGCTTATTTACCTACGCAGTTCTATCCCAAACTTGGTATCACAAATCCATAAACGTGGTCGTGATTACGAAAACTCTATAAGCATTGACTATTTAAGCCGACTTAACGAGCGTTACGAAGCTTGGATACATGGTTACGACAAAGGAAATCTACTAATAATTGACGTAGACAATATGGACTTTGTGTCTAATCCAGAAGACTTAGGGACCATAATTAATAAGATTGATGCCGAAATAAACGGTTTATTTTAATTTTTTTTGGCGTTACCACGCTTTAAGGCGTGGTCAGGCTGTCCGTTATATCTTTTTTTGCCATATATGGCAGCAAAAAAAGGATGCCACTTCCATCCTTAACGCAGGCCTACTTAATTAGACCATTACGTTTAGCATGTGCAATAGCGTCTTTACTAGAATTAACTAATAAAACTGGTGTTTTTTCATAAGCATCCAGCAAGGCATTGACACGATTTATTTTCTTTTTATCATCAACACTTCTTAAATAAACTGCGTTAATACGGTTTGGAAAAGTATTTACAATTTCTAGATAAATATCAGGATCATGCTCTCCACTATCGCCAATTAATATAAAAGGTAAATTTGGATAAGTCTTTAAAATATTTTCTATCTCTAATTGCTTTTGTGGCTTAGTGTCTGCAGTTTTCTTTTTAAACATATTTCTAAAACTACGTAGTAAAATAGGTCCTTTAGGGAAGTTATTGGTTCTTAAAAAAAACTCTAAATAACGGTATAAATTCCATGGACTATGACTGACATAAAAAATAGGATTAGCCTTAGTACCAGCAGGTCCTTTGTGCAATAAATGATAAAATTCTGCTGCACCTTCTAACGGAATTCTATTTAGAGCATGTTTAAAAATAGTATTGTATATGACTCGCCATTTTAAAATGGACACCACACCAGTATGCAAAATGGTATCGTCAATATCACTAATAACACCAAAATCAGAATCTTCTCTAGGTATCAGTAATTCTGCTGGAAATCTGTTTTGATTTTGTATGGTTCTTTTTAAAGTAGCTTCATCGTAAGACACTTCAAAAATCAACCATCCTTCATCATTAATTAACTGGTCTAAATCTGTTAGAGTTTCTTCTACTTTATAATAGCCATCCTTATCGGTTTGCGAATAGAAAACCCGATTATTGGGTAAGGTAATTTTGAGTTTAGTGTGCTTGATTTCGTCTGTTTCAAAACGCTTCCAAGTATTTAAAATAAGATTAAATAAGCTTTTTTGATCTAAGTCTATAGTTTCATCTTCCAACGCACGACCACGATGGTAAAAATGACTTGAGGTACCATAACTTAAAAACGAAATTATTTGTAAAGGATCTTTCTTAAACCAACTCATTACCCAAATATAATATAAAAAAAACCTGCTAATCAAATTAGCAGGTTGAATTTATTTAGTTTTTATAAAACAGTTAATTAGTAACTTCTTTTTCTATTACTTTTTCAACGTTTTTAATAATTTTTTTGGTTCCATCCACTTTAATATCTACCTCTTTTAAAGCATCAATTTTAGATCTTACTTCATCTTCAGTCCCTTCAAAAACCTCTTCTTTAACAACTTCTTCTCCTTTTTCGGTAGTTGTAGTTGTTACAGTTGCTTTAACAGTTCCGTCGTCATTTTTATTCATTTCTACTTTCACCATTTTAGATATTTCTTTAGTGTCTGCTGTTACATTATGTGCAACACCTTTATCATCTATCCAAACATTTTCTTCTTCTGAAATAGCTAATCCAGTATCTGTATGACCTCCTAAAATTGGTGCAATTACTAATCCAATTAAACAAGTTAATTTAATTAGAATATTCATAGATGGTCCAGATGTATCTTTAAACGGATCACCAACAGTGTCTCCTGTTACAGCAGCTTTATGTGCTTCAGAACCTTTATAGGTCATTTGTCCATTAATCTCTACACCAGCTTCAAAAGACTTCTTAGCGTTATCCCAAGCTCCACCAGCATTGTTTTGGAAGATTGCCCATAACACACCAGAAACTGTTACTCCAGCCATATAACCACCTAACATTTCTGCAATAGCTTGATGATTCATACCAAATATCATTGGAACAAACGCAATAGCTAATGGAAAACCAATAGTTAATAAACCAGGTAACATCATTTCTTTTAAAGAAGCTTCTGTAGATATTGCCACACATTTATCGTATTCTGGCTTACCAGTACCTTCCATAATTCCAGGAATGTCTCTAAACTGTCTACGTACTTCATGTACCATTTCCATAGCAGCTTTACCTACTGCATTCATTGCTAAAGCAGAGAATACTACAGGTACCATTCCACCCACAAATAACATGGCTAAAACTGGTGCTTTAAAAATGTTAATTCCGTCAATTCCGGTAAACGTTACATAAGCAGCAAATAAGGCTAATGAGGTTAATGCAGCAGATGCAATAGCAAATCCTTTACCTGTAGCTGCAGTTGTATTACCAACCGAGTCTAATATATCTGTACGTTCTCTTACAATAGGTTCTTGCTCACTCATTTCTGCAATTCCACCAGCATTATCAGAGATTGGTCCAAAAGCATCAATTGCTAATTGCATAGCAGTAGTTGCCATCATTGCAGATGCAGCTAAAGCTACACCATAAAATCCTGCTAAAGCATAAGATCCCCAAATGGCTCCTGCAAATAATATTACAGACGGAAACGTAGATATCATTCCTGTTGCTAATCCAGCAATTATATTAGTTCCTGCTCCTGTACTAGATTGTTGTACTATTTTTAAGATTGGAGATTTTCCTAACCCTGTATAATATTCGGTAACCGAAGAAATCACAGCTCCAACAAATAATCCAACTAAAGTAGCATAAAACACACGCATAGACGATATGTTTTGTGTGCCTTCACCAAAGAAATCCATTTGCATAGTTTCTGGTAGCATCCAAGTTACTAAACCAAAACAAGCAGCAGCAACCAAACCAATAGAAACCCAGTTACCTAAGTTTAAAGCGCCCATTACTTGTGCTTCTTTAGCATCGTTATTTTTAATTTTTACTAACATGGTTCCAATAACAGAAATAACAATTCCTGCACCTGCAATAGCCATAGGCAATAAGATTGGTCCAATACCACCAAAAGCATCAGCGATGTTTCCACCCATATCTTTAATAACATAGTTACCTAATACCATAGCAGCTAAAACTGTTGCTACATAAGATCCAAATAAATCGGCTCCCATACCTGCAACATCACCTACATTGTCTCCAACGTTATCTGCAATTGTTGCAGGATTACGTGGATCGTCTTCTGGTATTCCAGCTTCTACTTTACCTACTAAATCGGCACCAACATCTGCTGCTTTGGTATAGATCCCTCCACCAACACGTGCAAATAATGCAATAGATTCTGCACCTAAAGAGAAACCAGCAAGGGTTTCTAAAACTAAAGTCATATCATCTGTATTAGTCCATCCATCTGGCATAAATACAAACTTGTAAAATATAATAAAGAAAGCGGTTAGACCTAACACAGCTAAACCTGCAACACCAAGTCCCATTACAGTACCACCTCCAAAAGAGATTTTAAGTGCTTTTGGCAAACTAGTACGCGCAGCTTGTGTCGTTCTTACATTTGTTTTTGTTGCTATTTTCATTCCAATATTTCCTGCAAAAGCAGAAAAAATTGCACCACATATAAAAGCAATTACAATTAAGTAACTTGTAGTTGGCACAAAGTAAGCAACTACAGCAAGTAATGCACTTACTATAACCACAAAGATTGATAGTAGTCTATACTCAGCATTTAAAAAAGCTAATGCGCCTTCATAGATGTGATCTGAAATTTCTTTCATTTTTCCATCTCCAGCATCTTGCTTCATTACCCAAGATTGTTTAATAACCATGTAAATTAAGCCTAAAATTGCCATAGCAATTGGCATATAAATCATCATTGATTCCATATAAGTGTTTTTGATTAGTTTTTAATGTCTGCTAAAGTAACAAAATAGCGCAGAATAAAAAACCCTTATAAATTATATATAAGGGTTTTTTAACTGTTTTATTACGAATTATTAAATTTTGAAGTCACCTGCTTGTTTATGTTTGCTATTTTCATAACGATCGATGCATTTATTTAAAATGTCATAAGCTTCTTCTGCATTTCCCCAACCACCAACATCAACTTTTTTCTTTTCTAAATCTTTATATACTTGAAAAAAGTGAGTGATCTCTTTAATTCTGTGCGGATTTAAATCTTGAATATCATTATACGTATTCCAAATTGGGTCTGTAACTGGTACACAGATTAATTTTTCATCTGGACCTTTCTCGTCTGCCATATGGAATACACCAATAGGTTTTACTTCCATCACACACATCGGAAAAGTTGGCTCTGTTCCCATTACCAATACATCTAACGGGTCACCATCTAATGCTAAAGTTTCTGGAATAAACCCATAATCTCCTGGATACATCATAGACGAAAACAACATACGGTCAAATCTGATTTTATTTAATTCAAAATCATATTCGTACTTGTTTCTACTTCCTTTTGGTATTTCTATTAATACATCAAATGTTAATTTTCCTGCTGGACTCATACTCTTATATTTTATTTCCGTCAAGCGGAAATTAATTATTTGTTCTATTTTTTGGGCTGCAAAAGTACGAGATAATTTAGGTTTGGGCAAATCAATTGAGACAGAAGTTTATTCTGACAACCATTTAATAGATAATGAAAAGTTAAAAGCCTAATTTATTTTCTCTCGAAGGTTAAAAATGAAAATTCATACTCATGATTGTCATCTTTTTTATGAAATACATTAGAGGTTTCTTTCCATATATTTGTGTCAATAGCAGGGAAAAAAGTATCTGCATCAAAATTGGCATGTACACGTGTTAATTCTATTTTTGATGCATAAGGCATCGCTAACTTATAGATTTCTCCTCCACCAATAATAAACGGTTGCGAGTCTTTTTTAGCAATAGAAATGGCGTCTTCTAAACTATTTACCACAATAACACCTTCTGGTGCTTTATAATTGGCTTGTCTAGAGATAACAATATGTGTACGATTAGGTAATGGTTTAGGAAAACTTTCAAAAGTTTTACGACCCATAATGATGTGATGACCAGAAGTTAAGGCTTTAAAACGCTTTAAATCGTCACTTAAATGCCAAATCAGTTCGTTATTTTTACCTATTTCATTATTCTCACCTGCAGCAACTATAATAGTAAGATTGTTTACTATTTTACTTGTTTTTTTTTGAAAGACTTCACTTTCAGCAATATGCAGATCTTCTTTTTCTAATTCATTTTTAAGCTTCTCTATGCGCACTTGTTGCTTATTGACCAACTTAGCTAATTGTTTTTCTTCCCATTCTTTACCCATAAATTTTGTAGTAACAAACACAGTAAAAGCATGGTATAAAAAGAAAAACAACCACCCTAAAATGGCGAAGACAAACCAATTAATTCCAAAAAACGTGGTGTCTTTACCAATACCTAAAACGGTATTTGCTGCTATAATAAATACTGCTCCAATTAGAAAGATAACAAAATGCGCATACAACCGTTTTTTTTGCTTAATTCTACGTTGGGCATTTTTAATTAATTCTAATTGCTCTTTATCTATTTGAGGTGTTTCTTTTTTCTTTATTCCAAACATAAGTTGACTTTATAATGTAAAGTTAGTGTTTTTACAAGAATTTGATTTTAATTATTTTAAACGAAAACGATTTAGTTTGATTTTCAGTAAGTTATGGTGATTATTTACTTTATTAATTCTAGTGATTTTATTCGGTAAAATTAATAATAAATCTGTTTTTACCCCCTAATTTTATTAATCTCATAAAAGTTTAAAATTAGTTATTTTTTATTTTGAAGAGTGAAAAAATCTTATCTAATTTTGAAGTATTAAAATACTAATATTATGGCAATTAAGAAACAATTTTTAAAAAGTAAGCCAGTTTGTAAAGTCACTTTTACTGTTCCTGCAGAAGATGCAAAAAAAGTAACTGTAGCTGGAAATTGGAATAACTGGAATACAAAAGCAGAACCTTTAAAAAAGTTAAAGAATGGTACTTTTAAAGGTACTGTAGATCTTGAAGCTGGAAAAGCTTACGAGTTTAAATATGTAGTTGATGGCAAATGGCAAAACGACACCCAAGCAGATGCTTATGCTTGGAATGACTATGCTGCAACAGACAACAGTGTAATTAATTTGTAATTTACATCTTAATTTAAAAGACAAAAGGAGCATAACTGTATGTTATGCTCCTTTTTTATTAAATAATTTTATTGTTGCTTTAGTCTTTGTTTTTTTCTTCTTTTTCTTTTTCTTTAAGTGCTTTTTTTAATTCTTTATCTCTTTGCTTTTTTTTCTTTTTTAAATCTTTTATTTCGTCTTGTGTAAGCGGGTAAGATTGTTGTTCTTCTGGAGCTAAATTACCAACTACAGTAAATACTATAGGTAAGCCATAGCTTACAATCACAGGTTTTCCTCGTTGCGTTCCTGGCGCATGCATTTTTGGTATAAGATTTAACACTCTTAAAGTTTCTTCTTCTAATTTAGGGTGTGGCGCTCTGGTCCTTATATTAAAAACATTACCTAAACTATCAATTTTAAAAATTGCAAATATCCTAACTTGACCATTATCTAATCCTAAATTGTTGGCTAAGTCTGTATTAAACTTTCTTGCTACGTGTTTTCTAACAGATTCTACAAAACATTTTTTTTGTTCTTCAATGCTATTTAAATCTTGACAACCTTCATAAACAGGTGCTTTTTCTATAACAGAAAATGGCACTTCTGGGTTTTCTACTTCTTCTTCTTCAACTTCAATGATTTCAATTTCTTGTGCAACAGTTAGTTGAGTAAATAATAGTAGTATTAGGAATAAAAGATTTTTCATATTAGTTTCTTAGCTTTCGTTTTTGTTGTCTCAATTCTTTTTTAGATAATTTATGTGAATCCTCAATCATAAATGATATTGGAATATAAAATGGGACAATTACAGGCTTACCACGTTGTATTCCAGGAGCGCTAAGCTTTGGCACTAAAGACATAATTCTAATTGCCTCTTGCTCTAAAGCGGGATGTGGTGCTCTGGCTTTAATAGATGTGATTTCTCCTTCTTTATCTATTTTAAAAAACACAAAAATTCTATGGATACCAGCATCCAAATCTAACGAATTGGCTAATTCACTTCTAAAATGCTTACCGATATGTATTCTTAGTTTATCGTTCATACATTTTCTTGCATCATCACCTAATAAGTCTTTTTTACAACCTAAGTAAATAGGTACTTTTTCAATAATACTAAACGGAACTTCTTCAGGTTGATAATTTTCTATAGGACTTAAAGTATTAAGTGCTCTATCTATTGTAAACCCAAAAACTGAAGATTTATAGTCTGCAACACCCTTATTGGTTTTGTCCAAAACTGGTGCTACTTTAGGAAATTTAGTAACTAAATAATTCAACTCGTTTTTTAGACTATCTACAGATGCAGATATATTGGAAAGCTTTTGTAAAACCGTTCCGGTTTCGTCAAAATAAATACGTGTAAAAATTTTTAATGTATCTTTTTTAGAGAACTGAATTAATTTACTGCTTACCTCAGCAGTTAAAGACGTATCAATATACTGAAGCACTTTAGTGTCATAACAACTAGAGACATCCTCAGCATCCTGACAACCTGGAAAAACAACGTGAGGTCTGTTGTATTTTAAACTACTTTGAGCGACGCAAAACGTAGTTAAAAGTAGTATTAAAGACAGAAAAAAATATTTCATTTAACAAGATTAAACTGCTACCACACCTTTAATATGTGGATGCGGATTGTAGTTTTCTAAAGTAAAATCTTCGAATTTAAAATCGAAAATATCTTTTACTTCAGGATTTAGCTTCATGGTTGGTAATGGTCTAATATCTCTAGATAATTGCAACTCTAATTGCTCAATATGGTTGCTGTAGATATGCGCATCTCCAAAGGTGTGAATAAAATCTCCTGCTTGATACCCACACACTTGAGCCATCATCATAGTAAATAACGCATAAGACGCAATGTTAAACGGTACTCCTAAAAAGATATCTGCACTACGTTGGTATAACTGACACGACAATTTACCATCTGCAACATAAAACTGAAAAAACGCATGGCATGGTGGTAACGCAGCTTTACCGTTAGCGACATTTTCTGCAAAGCTTTTTGAAGTATCTGGTAAAACCGAAGGATTCCACGCAGAAACCAACATACGTCTACTATCTGGATTATTTTTTAAGCTATGTATAACATCTTTAATTTGGTCTATCTCGTCGCTATTCCAGTTTCTCCATTGGTGTCCATAAACAGGTCCTAAATCACCGTTTTCATCTGCCCACTCATTCCAAATACGCACACCGTTTTCGGTTAAATAATTGGTATTAGTATCCCCTTTTAAAAACCAAAGCAACTCATAAATTATAGATTTTAAGTGTAATTTTTTAGTGGTAACCATTGGGAAACCTTCACTTAAATCAAAACGCATTTGGTAACCAAAAACGCTTTTGGTTCCTGTTCCTGTTCGGTCTTGTTTGGTATTGCCTTGTTCTAAAACGTGCTTAACTAAATCGTGGTATTGTTTCATAATATTTCCCACGAAAGTGGGAATCTGTTTAAATTAAACTTGAATTTTAATGCCAAAAACGAATTTAAATAAAAAGCAGTTTGAGAGCTGATTTTTAACTAAATAAATATTAAAAGTTATTAACTGAATAATTTCAAATAAAAAAGACTCATAACTATTGTTTGTTATGAGTCTTTAAGAAGTGTATTCTGTTTCTTTTTATGATGAGATTCCTACTTTCGCAGGAATTTGTTATCCTATTATCATACCTGCAATTGTTGCAGAAATTAATGACGCAATAGTACCACCAATTAAGGCTTTCATTCCAAACTTTGATAAAGTTTTACGCTGTCCAGGCGCTAATGATCCAATACCACCAATCTGAATACCAATTGACGCAAAGTTGGCAAAACCACACAACATATAGGTTGCCATTATAATTGATTTTTCATAGGTTAAATGTGTCGCGTTAGCTACATTTTTAAGATCTGCTAATTGGATATAACCTACAAATTCGCTAGCTGCTAATTTAATACCTAGCAATTGACCCATCAATGCCATATCTTGACTTGCCACACCAATTAACCACATTAATGGTGCAAAAATATAACCCAAAATTAACTCTAAAGATAAAGAGGCATAACTGGTATTTGCTGCAATCCATTCGTTTAAATTAGTGACATCACCTACCCAACCTAATATTCCGTTAAGCATAGCAATAAAAGCAACAAATACTAAAAGCATGGCTCCAACATTAACCGCTAATCTTAAACCTTCTGTTGTACCATTAGCTATAGCATCTAATATGTTAGACCCAATTTTATCTTGCGATACAGCAACATCTGTATTAACATTTTCGGTTTGAGGATATAATATTTTTGAGATGACTATAGCACCAGGAGCTGCCATAACTGAAGCTGCTAATAAGTGCTTGGCATAAAACAAACGTAAGGCTTCATCTTCTCCACCTAAAAAGCCAATATAGGCTGCAAGTACTGCACCAGCTACGGTTGCCATACCACCAATCATGACAAGAAGCATTTCTGACTTATTCATTTTTTCTAAATAGGCCTTTATTAATAAAGGTGCTTCGGTTTGTCCTAAAAAGATATTTCCTGCAACACTTAAACTTTCTGCTCCAGAAATTTTGAGAGCTTTAGATAAAAGCCAAGCCATTCCCTTTACTACTTTTTGAATAATTCCTAAGTAAAATAATAATGAGGTTAAAGCAGAAAAGAAAATAATGGTTGGTAATACTTGAAAGGCAAAAATGAATCCAAAAGTATCCATATCTACAACTAAACCTTCAAATAAAAATTTACTACCTGCTCTGGTAAAATCTAGGACACTTATAAACAAGCTTCCTACAAACTCAAAAGCGGTTTTAATAAATTCTACCTTTAAAACTCCAATTGCAATTAGTAATTGAAAGGCTAATCCAATTCCAACAATTTTCCAATCGATTGCTTTACGATTGCTACTAAATAAAAAGGAAATAAAAATTAGAGCTAACATTCCTAAAACCCCTCTCCAAAGACTTCCTATAGTAAACCCTTCACTTGGAATTATTTTATTGGCTTCAGAAACTGCTAATTGCTCTGCTGTTTGTTCTTTAATTTTAAATGAAAAAACAGATTCTTTTTCTTTAAAAACAAGAGTAGAATCTGTTAATGTTTGTACTTTAAATCTTTTGGTAACATCCGAAGGATTATCATAATAAAACACCAAAACATTATTTTGAAAAAGATAATCTCCGGAATAATTATTATGTGAAAAAGCACCTTTATTTATCGTTAAAATATCATTTTGGGAAATATCTAAACTAGTTGAATCTAACTGAGTTTGACTTGCTTCTAATTGCCATTCTTTTTCAATATTTTGAGCAAAACCTAAAGTTGAACTCAATAAAATAGCTACAATAGCAAGGGTAATTTTTTTCATTTGTTAAGGGGAATTATCGTTTAGAAATTTCATCTCTAATTTTAGCTGCTGTTTCGTAGTCTTCATTATTAACAGCTTCGTCCAATAGACTATGTAATTCTTCTATTGTTTTGGATTTATAATCTTCGCTTAAGGGTTCTATTTCTAATTCTTCATTTATAATATCTTCAACCAAAATATTATCTGGGTCATTCTCTTTGGTAGGATCTACTTTAAGATATATTCCAGCTTTATCTAGTATGTTTTTGTAAGTAAAGATTGGTGCTTGAAAGCGTAATGCTAAAGCAATAGCATCACTAGTTCTGGCATCAATAATTTCTTCAATCTTATCACGCTCGCAAATTAAAGACGAATAAAACACACCATCTACCAGCTTATGAATAATTACCTGTTTGACAACTATGTCAAAACGGTCTGCAAAATTCTTGAATAAATCGTGGGTTAACGGTCTTGGTGGTCTTATCTCTTTTTCTAAAGCAATAGCAATAGATTGCGCTTCAAAAGCACCAATAACAATAGGTAGTTTACGGTCACCTTCCACTTCGTTTAAAATAAGTGCATAGGCACCATTTTGTGTTTGGCTATAAGAAATACCTTTAATATTTAATCGAACTAAACTCATAGTATTTAAAAAACAAAGAACTGCTTAAATTAGGACTTTACCAAACTACAATTAGTAGTTTTTGTACATAATTTAAACAGTCCTGTGTTAATAGAACTTAAATTTATAAAAAATTATGCGTTTGCTGCTTTAAACGCTTTTATTTTTTCGATTAATTGCGGTACAACTTCAAAAGCATCACCAACAACACCATAATCTGCTGCTTTAAAGAAAGGTGCTTCTGGATCTGTATTTATTACCACTTTAACTTTTGATGCATTAATACCTGCTAAATGTTGGATGGCTCCAGAAATACCGATAGCAATATATAAATTAGAAGCTACTGGTTTTCCTGTTTGTCCAACGTGTTCGCTATGTGGTCTCCATCCTAAGTCTGATACTGGTTTAGAACATGCTGTTGCAGCGCCTAAAACGTCTGCTAACTCTTCTATCATTCCCCAATTTTCTGGACCTTTCATTCCACGTCCAGCAGATACTACTATTTCTGCATCTGCAATTGTTACTTTATCTGTTGCTTTATCTACAGACTCTACAGACACACCAGATTCTGGTAAGCTAGGCGAAAAGTCTTCTGAAGAAGCACTACCACTTGTTTCTACTAATCCAAAAGAGTTGTTAGACACTCCTACAACCTTAACTTCTGTATCTATAGTAGTTACATTAAAGGCTTTGTTAGTAAACGCAGTACGTTTAACCGTAAAAGGCGACGTAGATGTTGGCGCTTCCATAACATTAGATGCGTAACCTGCTTCTAGGCTTACTGCTAAAATAGGTGCTAAATATTTACTATCTGCTGTTTGGCTAACCACAACCACTTTAGCTTCCTCTTTTTTTGCTGCTTGTGCAATTGCAGCTGCATAAGTTTTTGCGTTAAAGTTTTTAAATGCATCGTTAGAGATGTTTAATACTTTATCGACTCCATATTTTCCTAATTCTGAGGTATCATTAGCGTTTATTGCAACTGCTGTAACTGTTGTTCCCATTTGGTCTGCAACTGCTTTGGCATATGATGCAACTTCAAAAGCTGTTTTTTTAAAGCTTCCGTTTTCTGATTCTGTATATACTAAAACTGACATAATTTTTATTTTAAAAATTAAAATTCCAAAATCTAAATTCCAAAAAGTTTTATGTTGGAATTTGGAATTAAAAAATTGTGATTTATATTACTTTAGCTTCGTTATGAAGTAAACTTACTAATTCGTCTAAATTATCTGGAGACACTAGTGTTACCGCTCCTTTTGGTGCTGGTTTTTCAAATTTAACCGAAGCGGTTTCTACAGCTGCTCCAACAGGTTCAACAACATTTAACGGTTTTTGACGTGCCATCATAATCCCTCTCATGTTAGGGATACGTAAATCACTTTCTTCTACCAGTCCTTTTTGTCCACCAATAACTAATGGTAAAGATGTTGAAACGGTTTCTTTTCCGCCATCAATTTCTCTAACCGCTTTTGCATTTGTTCCGTCAATTTCTAGGTTGATACAGTTAGTTACAAAGTTTGCTCCCACTAATTCTGCAAGCATACCTGGTACCATTCCTCCATTATAATCAATAGATTCACGACCAGCTATTACTAAATCGTAACCACCATCTTTAACAACATTGGCTAATTCTTTAGCGACTTGAAAACCGTCTTTAGCTTCAGTGTTAACTCTTACTGCATTGTCTGCTCCAATTGCTAAGGCTTTACGTAATGTAGGTTCGGTTTCTGCTCCACCAACATTAACTACAGTTACAGAAGCACCTTGTTTTTCTTTAAACCACATGGCACGTGTTAAACCAAATTCGTCATTAGGATTAATTACAAATTGCACTCCGTTAGTGTCAAATTTAGTATCGCCATCAGTAAAATTAATTTTTGATGTCGTATCTGGTACATGACTAATACACACTAAAATTTTCATATTTATTATATTTTTTTTAGTTCAATTGTGTTAGCAAAAATCAACTATATCGTTATAGTTAAGCTAACTTTTATTTAAATTTAAAATAAATTTAAGCTACAAAAATGCGCTTAAATATTGCGGTTACGAAGATAATTATTTTATTTCTAAAATATACTATGCATGCATAATAAATTTTAAATAATTCTTTAGTTAAAAGTTTTTCATTTATTGTTATTTTTGCTTTCAAATTAATTTTAGATGAAAACAATTCAATTTAGAGAAGCTATTTGCGAAGCTATGAGTGAAGAAATGCGCAGAGACGAAAGCGTATACTTAATGGGTGAAGAAGTAGCAGAATATAATGGAGCTTATAAAGCTTCAAAAGGAATGTTAGATGAGTTTGGTGCTAAACGTGTTATAGACACACCAATTGCCGAGCTTGGTTTTGCAGGTATTGCTATTGGATCTACAATGACTGGAAACAGACCTATTGTAGAGTACATGACGTTTAACTTCTCTTTAGTTGGTATTGATCAAATTATAAACAACGCTGCAAAAATTAGACAAATGTCTGGTGGACAATTTAATTGTCCTATAGTTTTTAGAGGTCCTACTGCTAGTGCAGGACAATTGGCAGCAACACACAGTCAAGCTTTTGAAAACTGGTTTGCAAACACACCTGGTTTAAAAGTAGTAGTACCTTCTAACCCTTATGACGCTAAGGGATTATTAAAATCTGCTATACGCGATAACGATCCTGTTATTTTTATGGAAAGTGAGCAAATGTATGGTGATAAAGGAGAAGTACCTGAGGGTGAATACACCATTCCGTTAGGCGTTGCAGACATTAAAAGAGAAGGTACTGATGTGACCATTGTTTCTTTTGGTAAGATTATTAAAGAAGCTTATATCGCTGCAGACCAATTAGCTGAAGAAGGTATCTCATGTGAGATTATTGACTTACGTACTGTACGTCCAATGGATAGAAAAGCTATTTTAGAATCTGTTAAAAAAACTAACAGATTAGTAGTTTTAGAAGAAGCTTGGCCTTTTGGAAACGTTGCAACAGAAATTACTTACTTAGTACAAAGTGAAGCATTTGATTATTTAGATGCTCCAGTAGTAAAAATAAACACTGCAGATACACCTGCACCTTACTCTCCAGTATTATTAGCCGAGTGGTTACCAGACCATAAAGATGTTATTAAGGCTGTTAAAAAAGTAATGTATAAATAAAAAAATAGTATTTTAGAAATACAAAAAGCTTCATTAGCATGATTGTTGATGAAGCTTTTTGTTTAATACCCAAATATGAATAGCAAACTTATTATTTTACTTTTTTTCTTCGGAAATCTAATCACCTACGCTCAAACTAAAGTTAGTGGTGTAGTGTTTGACGAGTTTGATCAACCTATTTCTTTTGCTAATGTTGTGTTTAAAGGATCTTCTATAGGAGTAATAACTAATGAAGAAGGTCGTTTTTACATGGAAGATGACCAAATTTGGGACACGTTACTGGTCTCGTTTATTAGCTATCAAACGGAAGAAATTCAACTTGATAAAAAAGTAAACTATAACCTTAAAATTATTTTAAAAGAAGAAGTTTCTACTTTAGATGAAGTCGTTATCGTTTCTGGAAAACAACCCAAAAAAAATAATCCAGCTATTGATATTTTAAGAAAAATATGGGCTAATAAACGTACAAATGGTTTAAAAAAATACAAGCAATACCAATACGATAAATACGAAAAAGTAGAGTTTGACCTAAATACCATTGATAGTTCTTTAATGGAAAGCAAACTATTTAAAGGTATGGAATTTGTCTTTGAGCAAGTAGATACTTCAAATGTTACTGGTAAAACATATTTACCTATGTTTATTAACGAGTCTTCTAGCGAAGTGTATGGAGACAATGTTATTAATGCAAAAAGAGAGATTTTAAAAGGTAACAAAAACTCTGGATTTAGTAATAACCAAATAATTATTGACTTTGTAGATGACTTGTACTCAGATTATGATGTGTATGATAATTATTTAAAGTTTTTTGACAAAAGTTTTACTAGTCCAATTTCTAGAACAGGAATCCAAACCTATAATTACGTATTAGCAGACAGTAGCTTTATAGATAACAAATGGTGTTATAACATTATTTACTATCCACGACGTAAAAATGAGTTGACTTTTAAAGGTGATTTTTGGGTAGCAGACACCACATTTGCTATTAAAGAGATTAATATGCAAGCCTCTAAAAGCGCCAATATTAACTGGGTTAAAGAAATTTATATCGAGCAAGAATTTGAAGTGCTTAACGACTCGGTATTTTTAATAAAACGCGATTACTTTATGAGTGATTTTGCGTTTAATAAAAAAGAACAATCTAAAGGAATTTATGGAAAACGTACCACCTTGTACGATAATTACAAATTTGACCTAAAAAAAGACCCTAAGTTTTATAAAGAAAAAGTTTACAGTTTTGACCAAGATCTGTACAACCAAGATGATAGTTTCTGGGAAAAAAACCGCATGGAGCAACTTAGTAAAGATGAAAAAGGGGTTTACGTCATGTTGGATTCTTTAAAAAACACGCCTAAGTTTCAGCGTTTGTATAATTTAGGAACCATTTTAGCATCAGGTTATGTCGAGTTTCCTAGCATTAATTTTGATTATGGACCCATCTTCTCCACCTTTGGTTTTAACGCAGTAGAAGGCTTACGATTAAGAGCTGGAGGACGTACATACTTTGGTCAAAATGATTTGTGGCGACTAGAAGGATTTACAGCTTATGGTTTTAGAGATAATAAGTTTAAATACGGATTATCTGGTAAGTGGTTGTTGGATAAACGAAGTCGATTAATCATCTCTGGAGGAAACCGTAGAGATGTTGAGCAAATAGGAGCAAGTCTAACCACAAGTACAGATGTATTAGGTCGAAGCTTAGCTAGTAGCGCAGTTGTTGGTACAGGAATAAATGACAAACTAACCAACATTAACTTAAGTATTTTGTCTATTGAAGCTGAGCCTTTTCGTAATTTTATTACGCGCTTAAGCGGAAGTTACAGAACTTTAGAATCTGCTTCAAACACATTTAGTCTAGACTATTATACAGATGCGACACAAACCACCACAAAGTCTGAAGTGAAGCAATATGAAACTGCAGTTTCTATATCTTATTTCCCAAATCGTGAAATGACTGGTTTTGGTGTAGAGCGTCGCACTAAAAATGATGATTATGCTAGACTGTTTGCACAGGTAACTGTTGGTGATAAAAGTGTTTTAAATAGCGATTTTGACTATACAAAATTGCAATTTTCGTACACACAACCTTGGTCTGTAGGAGGTTTTGGACGTTTATACACCACTATTGAAGCTGGTAAAACGTTTGGAGAAGTCCCTTTAGGATTATTAAGTGTCGTACCAGGTAACCAAAGTTATTTTTCTATTTACAACACGTTTTCTAACTTAGATTTTTACGAGTTTGTGACAGACGAATATGCCACCTTACACATAGAGCATAATTTTAATGGACGCTTGTTTTCACGAATTCCGTTTCTTAAAAAATATAATTTAAGAGCTATTGTAGGCGCTAGAGGAGTTATTGGTGATATCTCTCAAGAGAATAAAGACATTAACGCTTCAGGTTTGATGTACAGAGCACCAAGTAAAGAAGCGTATTACGAGTATAGTGTTGGTGTAGGTAATATTTTTAAAGTCTTTAGGATAGACTTTAATTTTAGAGGTAATTACCTTAACCCTATTACCAATCCTGATGCCAGAAAATTTGGTGTTACTGGTAGTTTTGGGTTTTATTTTTAGAATTACTGTCGTTTAGAGAATGCTATCTAAACTAATTTTATAAATATTTCCAAATCCATTTAAAGGATGATTTGCTATTTGTTTTAAAGACTCAATCTGTTCTAATTTATTATTGTTGAGGGATAGTCTTTCACTTGTAAAATAGAAACTGCGAGACTTCCAGTCTATAAACGGACAAAAATCTAATGCAGTAGAATTCACTAATTTCCCTAAGTTTTTAGAAGCTGTCCATTGACCAGTTTTGTCTTTTTGGCTAATATATAAATCTCCTCCACCTAGACCATCAGCTCTTCCAAAGGAACTAAAAATAATTAAATTTTCATCTGGACTGATGTAGGCATTAAATTCAAATAATGGTGTATTTATTGCTTCAGGTAATGGTTTTGGTGCTAGATATTGACCATTTAAATATTCTGAAACAAAAATATCTTCTCGACCTATTCCGTCTGCTCTTGTTGCTGTAAAATATAAATTACCAGAGGTAGTTAAAGATGGAAAAAATTCGTCGTTTTTGGTGTTAATTACAGAGTCTAGTGCAATTGGTTCTGACCAAGCACTTTCAATACGGTCACTATACCAGATATTATAATCAGTTCTAGTATTATCGTTATAAATTGGTCTATTAGATGCAAAATATAATCGGTTACCGTTATTGCTATAAAAGGGTTCTATATCTTGATATTGTCCAGAGATATTTAAAATTTGGGCATCAGTCCATTCTCCATTTTCAAAGTTTAGCGACACTAAGCATCTTTTGTTTTGTTTATAATCGCCTAATGTGTAAATAAGCTCATTACCTTGAGGAGAGATTGCTAAATCACGTTCGTATAATGGTGTAGATATGACGTGTTCTCCAAATAACACTAAACTATCTGTGGTAGTGTTAATATCTATAACTTTAGCTTGAGATTTAATTTGTGGCGATTGCTTGTGCTTAGTTTGACAACTAAACACAACTGCAAAAACCATAATTAAATATTTGAATTTCATTTTATCAATAAGAAAATATCCTACATCATTTTTAATGTATTCACTTCTTGTTCAGTTAAAATTTTCCAGTTTCCTCTTGGGATATCTTTTTTGGTTAAATGTGCAATTTGTACGCAATCTATTCTAACTAACTCGTATTTTAAATGCTCAAAAATAGTATGTAAAATAGTGTTTCCTGTATTTTTAATTTTTACACCAACTTCATTTTTAGTATTGTTAACATAGTCTATTTCTTCAACGTTAACCTGCTTTCCTTCGACTTTAAAACCTTCTCTAATTTTTTTTAAATCTTCAAATTTTAAATTCTTATCTAACTCTAAATGAAACAAACGCTCTACACCTTTGTTAGAACTAGTAAAACGCGCTACCACTTTCTCGTCGTTAGTAAAAAGCAATAATCCTGTCGAGTTTCGTCCTAGACGTCCAATTGGTTTAATTCTTGCGCTTGTTGCATTTGCCACCAAATCCATAACGGTTCTTCCTTTTTGCTCACTTGTTGTAGTAGCAAAACCTTTAGGTTTGTTTAATAAGACGTATGCCTTTTTTTCTGGGTTAATTCTAGCTCCATCGTAACGGACTTCGTCTTCTAACTTGACTTTATAACCCATTTCTGTTACAACTTTACCGTTTACAGTAACTAGTCCCATTGCAATGTGCTGGTCTGCCTCTCTACGAGAGCACATTCCAGAATTGGCAACGTATTTATTTAAACGGATTAGATCTGATTGACTATTAGATTTTGGTGCTGTTTTTTTCTTAATAGGTGCGTTACCTCTAGCATACGTTTTGCTTTTAGAGTTATCACGTCCTCTTCCAGAGGATTTTCCTTTACCATTGGCACCTTGATGTCTGCTCATAATATAATTTTTTGCAAATTTACAACGAATTTTTCATCTCTTGCTATTTAATGTAGTAATCTAAATTATAATATTCGGTTTAAAACCAAATCTACATCAATCAATAAAATACTAAATACACCAGCTAGTATTATTAATTTAAGAATATTGTGTAACCACAAGTAGTGGGTTTTTGTATTTGATTTCCAAAGTAAAATAAGATAAATAATTAATAGTGCTTCACAAACGTAAAAATATATGTACATGTAACCTATATCAAATTTTGTGACTAAAAAATACACCGGAAACAGAGTTGCAATAACCAAAAATGTAGTGATTTTTTTTGAAAATGACTCGCCATAAACAATAGGAATAGTTCTGTAGTTTAAGGTTAAATCTCCTTTTATGTTTTCTAAATCTTTGGTTAATTCTCTGATAGCGACTATTAAAAATAGAAATATAGCATGTACAAAAATAACAGCTTTAAAATTGGAATAATACACAAAAATGACAAAGAAAGGCGTCAGGGTTAATATTGCTGAAACCACATTACCTACAATAGGAAGTTTTTTTAATTTATGCGAATAGAACCAAATAGCAAAGATGTAAAACGAAAAGAATAATACAGGCTTAAAAGACACGTAGCTAGCCATAACAACTGCTGAAAAATTAAGCACAAAATAAAATGATAGCTTGGTGTTTTGACTAACCAATTTGTCTAACATGGTTTTGTTAGGTCTATTGATTAAATCTTTTTCGGAATCGTAAAAATTATTTATTATATAACCTCCAGCAATTACTGCTGCAGATGCTAAAACTAGCATTAATAAGTTAACATCAAACAGTACCTTTTTTAAAGGTTTATCTGGTGCAAAAATGTATATTGAAGTTAAGTATTGTGCTATTACAATAACTAAAATATTATAGCCTCTAACCACAGAAAACATACTAAAAAATTTAAGAAGAATATGTTTCTGTTTTCGTTTAAGCATAAACAATATTTTAAAAAAACACTTAGACTAAGCTTAGTCTAAAAAATAAAAGAATGTTAGAAATTATATACAACTTCTAGCTTATAGTCTTTTAATGCGTTTTCTGCTTTTTTAATATCTGGTGTAAACCCTAAAATGTAACCTCCACCACCAGAACCACAAAGTTTAAGGTAGTAATCGTTAGTTTCAATTCCTTTTTTCCAAAGCTCATGGAATTGAGCTGGAATCATAGGTTTAAAATGGTTTAGCACTACTTTAGATAATTGTTTAGTGTTTTTAAATAACGACTTGATATCGCCTTTTAAAAAGTCATCAACACAAGCATCTGTATGTTTAATAAACTGGTTTTTAAGCATGTTTCTAAACCCTTCTTGCTTCATGTTTTCCATAAAAATACTCACCATTGGTGCAGTTTCACCAATTACACCAGAGTCTAATAAAAAGACTGCTCCTTGCCCATTACTACTTTGCGTTGGAATACCTGTTGCCTCAATATTTTCTTGAGAATTTATTAATATTGGTAAGCTTAAATAACTATTTAACGGATCTAATCCAGAGGATTTACCATGGAAAAACGATTCCATTTGAGCAAATATAGCTTTTAACGTAAGTAGTTTTTCTCTTGTAAGATTTTCTAAAACGGTAATTTTATTTTGAGCATATTTATCATAAATAGCTGCTACTAAAGCACCACTACTACCAACACCGTAACCTTGAGGTATTGAAGAGTCAAAATACATACCTGTCGAGACATCGTTTTGTAAAGCTTCTATATCAAAGACAACAAGTTGCTTATCTATTTTTGATAAATACTCTGTAAAACGTTGTAAATTTTTGTTGGATTGTTGTGCCTCTTCAGATGGATTTTTATCCATTTTTAAAGCACCATTATAAAAATTATAAGGTATTGACAACCCTTTTGAATCTTTGATGATTCCGTACTCACCAAACAACAAAATTTTTGAATAAAATAAAGGACCTTTCATATGCTATTAATCCATTGGTTTTATAAAGTTACAATTGTTTTGCACCAAAACCAATTCTGTCACAAATATAATGACCGTTTTGACAATATCCAACTAACTGGGTCTTAATGAATTCATAAATTATTTCTGAATCTTTCTGTGGATACAACACATGTACATTAGCTCCAGCGTCTAAAGTAAAGCAAATAGGCAATCCTGTTTCTTTTCTAAAAGCCCAAATTTTATTAATTATTTCTAGTGTATTAGGTTTCATTAAAATAAAATAAGGCATGCTTGTCATCATCATTGCATGAAGGGTTAATGCTTCACTTTCTACTAAAGCAATAAAAGCTTCTAAATTACCAGTTTTTAATATCTCTTTGATATTAGTAATGTTATCTACTGCTTGCTTAAAACGTTGTTTAGCAAAAGGATGTCCATGCATTAAATTATGACCAACTGTACTACTAACTTGCTTTTCACCTTTATCGACTAACAAAATTGTATCATGATAATTTTTAAACACCTCATGAACTTGATAAGGATATTTTACACCAAAATAGTCGCTACTTCCCTTAATAGCTGGATGATGACCCCAAACTACCAAGTCGCCTTCTAGACTTCTGCAAGCACTTCCTGATCCTAATCTTGCTAAAAAAGAGGCTTTTTGAATAAAATACTCTTCTGTTAAATTAGCGTCGCTTAACTCCTTTTCTATGCTCATTAAACATAACGCTAAAGCACTCATCCCAGATGCAGAAGAAGCGATTCCTGAGCTATGCGGAAAGGTGTTTCTGGTTTTTATAGTAAAATGAAAATCTTTTAAAAAAGGGAGATAGGCTTCAATGCGTTTAAAAAAAGTTTCAATTTTTGGATGAAAATCTGGCTTAGCTTTTTCATCTAAAAACACTTCAAATGAAAACGTTTCATTATTTGTTTTTGTTTCAAAAGTTACTTCTGTAATAGTTTTGCAAGCATCTAAAGTGAAACTAATAGAAGGATTTTCTGGGATTTGATGTTCTTTTTTTCCCCAATATTTAACCAAAGCTATATTACTAGGTGATGACCAAGTCACTACACCATTGTTGTTTGTTTTTTTGTAATTATTGAATAAAAAACCAGATAAATTCATTTAAAATAAAATTTGTGCAAAGATAGTTTTAATATTTAAACTATTTGTTTAATTTTGAAAACCGAATGAATATTCAATTTGTTGATTTCCAAGTATTTCCGTTTTTTGAATGCATTCAAAACTAAAATTAACTGATTGGTAAAAAGAGTTCCCTTAAATCTCACTTTGCCGCTTTTCCTAAAAATAAGTCTATTTTCATGGACAAAAAACAACGTATTATTATCACTATGCTAGAGCTAGTGGTAAAACAAGGTCTGCATGCGACACCTATGTCTCAAGTTGCTAAAGAAGCAAATGTAGCAGTAGGTACTATTTATCATTATTTTGAAAACAAAAATCAAATTATTGAAGAGATTTATTTGATGATTGTTCAAGATTACGGAGTCGTTTTGATGGCTAACCTACCAGACAAAGATTATAAATCTCAGTATGAGGCTATGTGGTTAAACCTATACAACTATTTTGTTGGAAACCCTTTAGCATTTACTTTTATGGAAATTGTTGCTGTGCCTCCTATAATTACAAAAAACTTAGTAAGACTTTCTGCAAAGCACATTGCAAATATTAGAGATTTCTTTTTAAAAGGTATTGAAGAAAACCACATTAAAGATGTTCCTGTAAGACTTATTTTACAGATGGTTTTAGGGGATGTTGTTTCTGCAATGCGTTTAAAAATAAAAGATGAGCTTGATATGAATAAAGAGCAGCTTAAATTTGCATTAGAAATGTCATGGGACTCTATTAAAAAGAACAATTAAAGGTCCGAAAGGTCTATTAATTTTTTAAGGGTTTTATAGTTTCTGGTTGTTGCTTCCATCAATAATTTTTTTTCAAAAAAATTATTATTAGCTTTTGCTCTGCCATATCCTGTGCTGGAATACAAGTAAATACAATCATTAATTAGCTTAAATTTTTCGTTTGGAAAACTGTAAGAATCTAAAGACTGTGCTTGTTGTTTGGTAGCTTTATTAAATAGCAATGCAAAATAACTGTTTTCTTTTTCTGCTTCCGTAAACGGACAACGTGTTAATATGGTTTGTATCTCTTTTGGTGTTTTAATTAGTACAGGAATTTCAAGATTAAATTGATTTTTAATTGCTGCTTTAATTTTAGTTTCTAAAACAGGTCTATCTGTTTCTTTAGCTTTAAATACAATATTCCCAGTTTGAATGTAAGTTTTTACATCCTTAAACGATAGGCCATCTAATAACTGACGTAAGTCTTGCATTGGGATTTTGTTATGTCCACCAACATTAATTCCTCTTAAAAAAGCTACAAACGTTTGCATATTATTGGTATAAATTATTAGCAACTATATAAGCTCCTGTCCAAGCATTTTGGAAGTTAAAACCACCTGTTACTGCATCTACATTAATGATTTCGCCAACTAAATATAAATTGTCATGCAATTTACTTTGGTAGTTTTTGAAGTTTATCTCTTTTAAATCTACACCACCAGCGGTCACAAATTCTTCTTTAAAAGTACTTTTACCGTCTACTTTAAACACAGCTTTTGTTAATTGTTTGGATAGATTGTCTAATTGTAATTTATTGACCTCTGCCCATTTAGTGTCTTCTGTTATAGAGGCAGCTAACACTAATGTTCTCCACAAACGTTTAGGTAGGTCAAACTGTGCATAATTAACCACCGTTTTTTTAGAAAACTCTTGCTTGCAGTCTTTTAATACTAATAGTACAGTGTCATAATCTTGATTAACAAAATTAATCTCAATATTAAATTTGTAATTTTTTTTAGCCAATTCTAAAGCTCCAAAAGCTGAAAGTTTTAGTATGGAAGGTGCACTCATTCCCCAATGAGTAATCAATAATGGTCCCGAAGATTCTAAATGAGAATCTACTACTTTTACAGTAACATTATGTGCAACCACACCAGGAATATCTTTTATTCTGTCGTCGGTAATATTAAAGGTAAATAATGACGGAACAGGTTTTACAATAGTATGTCCTAATACTTCTAAAAACGACCAAATCTTAGGGTTACTTCCTGTAGCAACAATTAATTTTTCTGAAGAAAATTGGTCTGTTTTTGTATTGACCTCCCATTTATCTTTTACACTTTGAAAACGAGTAACCGATTGATTAGTTAACACCTCAACTTGATGTTTTTTTGCTTCATTTAAAAAACAATCTATTATGGTTTTAGAGCTATTAGTTACTGGAAATATGCGACCATCTTCTTCAATTTTTAGTGGTATACCTCTGTTTTCAAACCACTCCATAGTATCACCTGTCATAAAAGTATGAAAAGGTCCTAGTAATTCTTTTTCTCCTCTTGGATAATATTGGGTTAATTCTTGCGGAATAAATTCGGCATGAGTTACATTACAACGTCCTCCACCAGATACTTTAACTTTAGTAAGCACCTCTTTTCCTCGTTCTAAAATGGCTACTTTTAGGTTGTTATATTGCTCTGCTATATTAATTGCAGCAAAAAAACCTGCTGCACCTCCACCTATTATTATTACATCATACTGTTTCATAATCGGTCAGGAAAATCACTTATTATAGCATCTACTTGATAACTTTTCATTCGTTTTATGGCTTGTTTGGTATTGACTGTCCAAGTATTGACTTTAAATCCTAATTTTTGAGCCTCTTTGACATTGTCTTTACTAAGTAAAGCAAAATTAGGATGTATGATTTTAGTTTTAATTCTATGTGCAAAATGAATTGCTTTAGTCACACTAGCTTTTGTTAAAACTGCTAACGGAATGTTAGGGTTATGATTAAAAACATCTAACAGCTCTTTTTCTTGAAAACTACTAACTAATATATTACCCAAAGACCAGTTTTTATTAGCTACATAATAATCTATAACTTGGCAAACTGGTAAACCTGTTGCTTCACCTTTTAATTCTATATTTACCAAAATAGTATTATCAATGAGGTCTAAAACCTCTGTTAATGTAGGTATTTGGTAGTTATCTTCTACTCGTAACTGTTTTAATTGCTTTAAAGTGTATTTACCAATTTCTCCTGTTCCGTTTGTCATACGGTCTAAGGTAAAATCATGAAACACGACTAATTGACCACTTTTGCATATATGCACGTCAATCTCTATTCCATCTACACCAAACTGTATAGCTTGATTTATTGATTCTAATGTGTTTTCGGCAATATGACCTTTTGCCCCTCTGTGCCCAATTTTAAGCATATAAATTAGTAATTTTATAAATATTTTAAGATTCTACATTTTAGTTTGGCTTAAGTTATGCCTACATTAAATTAAATCTAAAAAAACACAATTTATGACATTTCCTTTAAAACCTATACTTGTTTCTGCTATACTTTTTTTATCCTGTAATACAGGAAAATTAAACGTAGTTGGATCTATAGATAGTGATTTAGATGAAGCATCTGCTGCACAAATGGTTAAAGGGTCTAATTTGATTTGGACTATTGAAGATGCTGGAAACAAAAACAATGTTTACGGAATGGATATAAAGGGAAACATTGTAAAAGATATTGATATTGACAATGTAAAAAATGATGACTGGGAAGATTTAACTAGCGATAAAGAAGGCAACCTATATATTGGTGATTTTGGAAACAACTCTAGAAAACGAAAAATATTTTATATCTATAAAATTGAAGATATTGCTAATTTACATAACAAAACTAATGCAAAAACCATCACCTTTATACTGCCAAAAGATGTAAAATCTGAAGATTTTGAAGCCTTCTTTTTATGGAACAATACGTTTTACATTTTCAGTAAAGAAGACGATAAAACAATGGTTATTAAGGTCCCAAACCAAATTGGTACACATACAGCTACTTTTTTAACAGAATATGAATTAAAAGGAAAAGATACACGTGTTACCTCAGCAGATATAAGTCCTAATGGTAAAACAATAGTCCTTTTAAACCATGATAAAGTTTGGACATTAACTAATTTTAAATCAGACCGTTTTTTTGAAGGAGATGTTACATCTATTGATCTAGAACACGATTCTCAAAAAGAAGGTATTTGTTTTAAAAACAACTCTACAGTTATAATTACAGATGAAGATTCTGGTAAAGAAGATAATAACATTTACACCTTTAAACTTAATTAATTATTTAAAATAGCATCTGCTTTAGTTTTAATAACTTCTAAGTCATTCTGGTTATTAATACTTGATTTGGCATCATTTAATAAGACCTCAATTTGTGTTGAAATTATTTTTTGGTAAGCAGAATAAGTTACATTATTAATTAAATAGTAAAACATATCTAATATTTTTAGCACCATAATTACATCATGCTTTACATATGTACGTAAAGCCGAATTACAATAATACATCAAGTTTTCAAAAGAGACTGTGTGGATTTTTATTAAAGCCTTATTGTCTTTAGTTACATAGCTTTCGTCACTTTTAGAGGATCTAAGACTAAATAACTCTGTTAGGTAGTCTATAGCAATGATTGCTGTTCCAGGATCGTTAATTCCAGGAGACATCGCTTTAACAGCAACTTCTGTTAATTGTTTAAAGGCTAATATGTAGTTATCAGAAATAATTTCGTCTCTAGAAAATAAAAAGGCATCCTCAATAAGCTCTTGTTGTTCTTTATCCAACGGTTTTTCAACTTTATATAAAACTTGATCTAGGTGAATAAAATTTCCTTTAATAGCTACCACTTCAAATCTATTATCGCATTCTTGTGCTATTTTAGAAATGATATCAAAATTAATAGTTTGTAAAAACCCTGACCTATTAGAAGTTATTAGCTCCCAATTATCAGAATCTGGAAACGACAAATTATCTATATTTTCTTTTTCTGTATTTAACAGTTTTTCTAATCTATATTTAGCATCTGCATAAATCCGTTCCATTATGTTATGTACTTGAATTTCTTGAGACATGGAATGAATAAAATAAATAAAAGCACCCAAGCATGTAATCATAAAAATAATAGCAAATAAGACCGAAAAACCAGGTAACTGGTAACTATCTCCTGTAGGCTCTATACTAATTAAAGTGAATATACAGTACAATAAACTAGCAATGTATATGCCTAATATTTTTTGATGACGTCTGTTAGAAATTAAACCAGGTAGCAATCTTGGCGAAAAGTTACTAGAAGCTTGACTTAGCAAAATCATTACCATCGAGAAGCTAAATACCATTATGGATATTAATCCAGCAATAAAAGTGGTTAAAATATTAAGGGCTGTGTCTGTATTGTTTATGACTAATGCAGGAAAATATTTTAGGATATATCCAGAAATCCCATTGTTTTCTGCATAATACATGATAAAGGCAAACACAATACCTATGACACTAAAAACAGTAGGATAAAATGCAATTTTACTTTCTAATTTTTTAATATAATCGACTAGCCATAGTACATATTTTTGCATCCTTTTTTTATTAAAAATTTAGTCCAAAGCCAAAAGAGAATCGCAACCCTTCTTCACTATTAAAAAAGTTAAATGTACCTGATAAGCTGTTAGCAGCTGTCACCCAGAAACCACCACCATAATCGTTATGCCAGATTTTAGAGTCTTCGTTTCGTGACCACACTCGACCAACGTCTGTTCCAACAAAAATTCCTAATTGTAATGGTAACGCTTTAGTTTTAAATTTATCAAAACTATAACGTACGTCTGCGCTTCCTGTTAAGCTATTTTGTCCAGTAAAACGCTGTAACCTGTAACCTCTTAATCCATTACCTCCTCCAATATTTGCTGCTTGGTAAAAAATTAAATCGTTACCAAAACGCAATTGGGTACGTACATCTGTTTTTAAAACCAACTTTCTGTTGGTGATTAGTGCGTTGTAAAAACCTAACTCAGAATTGATGTAACCATACGTATATTTAGTGTTTTCAGGTTCGGTTTTAGCACCAATATCTAAACCAAAGGTCATCCCTCTTGTTGGTATAGAAATATTATCGAAACTTTTATAGTTAAAGTTACCTTCAACACCTGTAAATAAACGTCTGCTATAAAAGTCCGCATTAGTTGTAGATGGCTCTAAGGTTTCAATAAATCTATCTGGAGTTTCACCTATTTCAATAGCATCTAGCATTAATTTTATACCAAAATCAGAACCAAAATTTCCTTTTTTAAGCACACCTACACTTGCAGCATAAATACTTGTTTTAATTCGGTTGTAATCTAAGTCTAATGCATCGTCGTTATTAACAGTTTCGTTACCATAACCAAAAAAGTTATTGGTAAAATTCTCGCTTGTTAATTGTCCAGAAAGATGTAAGTTCCATTCTCCAAATAGGTTTGCAAACTCGCCATCATATTTTAAGCTAAATCCATCTGTTGCAAAAAAGTAACCTCCATTAAAACGATGTTCTTGAGAGAAAGGATTACGAGAAAACCCTTTAGTTGTTTTTATTAACCCAATGCCAACCTTTAATCCATCGTCTGGATTAAATCCTAAACTTGGTGTAATCACTCCTGTTCTAACAATGTTTTTCTGAAAATCGAACAGATTGTTATTGTAAATATCTGTAAAATTTATTTTTGCGCCATTATTTTCTGTGATGGTATTAGGTTTAGACTTATGGTCGTAAACACGAACACGTCTTCCATTTTTTATAATGTATTCATCATTATTTTGTCCTCCAATAATTCTGGTAAAAATTAAATTGTTTGCTTTACCAGTTACTTCAATTACATCGTCGTCATCTAATGCGTAAATCCAAAGCTCTTTAGTAACGTCTTTGTTAAAGGTTCTGTCTACAATAACGTCTGCTTTTTTACCATCTTTAATTCTAGAAATAATAACTTGTGTATCGTTATCACCAATACGCTTAACTTCGATATAATCGTCTTTATCTGTTCCAGTAAGGACAACTAACTCATTTAAATAGTTATAATAACGTTCTGCAATATCTTTTAAATTACCACGTCTTTGTTTTAAGTATATTTTAATCTGTTCTAATGTCTCATCTTTAACTTCCTCTGGGACTTTACTAAATGCAAGATCTATGACTTCATCAGTAACATTATCTTGTAAAAACTGTGCTTGTTTTAACCAGACGTCTTTACCAGATTGTTGGATAAGCACTTTATCTAGTTTAATACCAGCACTATTCATCCATTTGATGTCTTTTAACTCGCCATCATATACTTGTAATTGCTTGGTAGACCCTGAAATTACACGCATAATATCTAATAAAGCACCATCAAAGTTAGAAAATACTTGATCACGATCTCTTGGTATAGGTTTATATAATTTATCTCCATTTTCTTGGTCAAATTGTGCCCATCTCCATTGATCTTGATGTCTATCCCAATCGCCAAGAAGCATATCAAACAATCGTGCTCTGACAAAAGCGTTTTCGTCTATTTTATATTTTTCGTCCTTTCTAACTTTTTTTATGATATCATGAGTACTTTCTATATCATCTGCATAACCAAAATTTCTTTCGTCCGTATAGTTATCTTCTGGACGTTCTTCAATTAAATACAATTCACCTCCAAAATCACGATTATAATCTTTTAAGTGTTTGTGTTTAGGAATAAAAAATAGTTTGGGATTTGTATGATAGATTTCTGCTGCATGTGATAAATCTGGAACAACTATAAACGCATAAGGGTGTGCTGCTGTGTAAAAATCTAAAATTAATTCTTCGACTTTGGTCTTATCAAAATCATCTTCTAAATACGTTTCTTTAAAAATAACTGTTTGCAAATATTGAGTAGCACTTTTACGTAAAGCCCTCATGTTTAATTGACGACCATCTTTTGTTTGTAGACGTAAGGATCTGGTTTGATGCCCTCCACCCTCTCGCACGATTTCTAATCCACCATAAAGTGTATCTAAAGTAGCTACTGGGACTTCTACTTTTTTACTATATAACTCTCTGTATTTATCTCCAAATAAAGCTTCATAGACATCAGATTTATCAGTTTCATCTTTTGTATAAATAGATGCTTTCATTGTAGACGGAAAGGTTTCAGGAAGTTGAGATATATCATATTCTGGCTCATCTTCTTCAAAGATTTGCTTGGTATACAACAATTTTGCTTTGTTATTTTCTTCCGCATAAAAACTAACATATCCACTACCATCTTTAAAAACGGTAAAAGTTGCAAACCCTTGATTACCATAGGCGAATAATCCATTATTGCTTAAAGTAGCACCAGATTTTTTAGCGCCAGAACCAGAAACTATTTGTTTAATCCCGTCATTTTCTATGTATTGTAAAGAATGTTCGTGCCCAGAAGCAAATATTATATTATCATACTCCAAAGCTAAGGTTTCAATACGGTTCATCATTTTGTTATAACGCTCGTTATATCGGTCTTGAATGGACACTCCACCTTGAGTTCTTACTTGGGTTAAAAATGAGGCAATTATTGGTAAGGGTATTTTTTTTTGCGTAGGATATAAGTGTTTATCTGAAGTAAAAAAACCACCATGCGTACCATTGGTATACATTGGATGATGCATAGCCACAATCACGGTTTTATTTTGGGCTTTTTTAAACTCGCCTTCTAGTTCTAATAAAAAACGTTCTCTGGTTTTGATTTCGCACTCATCATTAATGGTTGGATGTTTATTCCAATTTTCTAAATACCACTGTGTATCTATAACTATAAGTTCTATTTTATCACTAACCTCAATGACTTCTAATGGGCATCCATCTTCTGGTTGAAAGGTGTTTTTACCTAATGCATCCTCTATAAATTTTTCTTGATTTTTTAGACCATCTAATCCATCTGAATACCAATCATGATTACCAGGTACAAACAAAACCTCACCCTTAAAATCTTTGACAGCATCTACTTGTGATTGTAATTTAGATTTAGCATCCTCATAAGATTCATGATCTTTATCCGGTAATCCTGAAGGGTAAATATTGTCTCCTAAAAAAACAGCATAATCATTTTTAGTATCTGTATTTTTAATTAAATCTTTAAAGGCTAACAATCCTTTAGAATAACCATCTTTTGGTGATTTTCCTGCATCTCCTATTAAATAAAATGTTTTATGGATTGGCTTGTCAGGAATTGGATTAATTACAGGGTTTTCGTCTTTGTATTGAGCTTCAAAAGACGCACAATTAGTAAGTAAAAAAGCGAAAACAAACGTTAGAATTATGTTATTTTTAGTCATTAACAGAATTTTAGTTTTATTTTTATAGTAATTTGGATTAGTTAAAACACGTATATATGTCTAAAATCATAGAAAAAACTGAAGCATTTGTTTTCGAACTCTTTAAAAATGAGCTACCTAACACTATTGTCTACCATAATCATACACATACTTTACGTGTATTTAAAAGTACAAAAGAAATTATAGATAATTCTAAAATTGATGTTAAGGATGCAGAAGTTTTACAATTAGCTGCACTGCTTCATGATGTAGGATATGTCAAAACACGAGCTGGACACGAAGAAGTTAGCGCAGAAATAGCGCGTAAATTTTTATCTGATGAAGGTGTAGCAGAAAAAACCATAAAGCAAGTTGAAGACTGTATTATGGCTACTAAGTTTGATACCCAACCACAAAACGAACTTGAAAAAATATTACGTGATGCAGACTCCTCTCACTTTGGAAAAAAATACTTTCCGGAAGCTAGTGAGTTTTTAAGAAAAGAATTAGAACTAGCAGGTGTTGCAAATTATTCGCCAAGAGAATGGTTAGATGAAAACATAAGAGTATTGTCTAAAAAACACTCTTACTACACAGATTACGCATTACAGAATTGGCAGAAAAGAAAAGAAAAAAATCTAGCCAAATTAATTAAAACCAAAAAGAAACAAAAAACTAAACTTAAAACAGAAAAACTTAAAGCTAAGTATAAGGCACAGTTTAAAAATGATAGCCCAGAGCGTGCTATACAGTCTTTTTATAGAACCGCTTTACGTAACCACATAAAACTTAGTGATATTGCAGATACTAAAGCTAACATATTGCTATCTGTAAATGCTATTATAATATCTGTGGTTTTAGCTAACTTAATCTCTAAGTTAGACACCAATCCTTACTTAACTTGGCCAACTATTATTTTTACTTTATTTAGTGTTATATCTATGATTATGTCCATAATTGCGACACGACCAAATGTAACCAGTGGTCAGTTTACCAAAGAAGATGTTGAAAACAAAAAAGTTAACTTAACGTTTTTTGGTAATTTTCATAAAATGGAACTAAATGAGTTTGAATGGGCCATAAACGAAATGCTAAAAGATAAAGATTATGTTTATAGCTCTTTAACTAAAGATTTATACTTTTTAGGTAAGGTTTTAGAACGTAAATACCGATTACTACGTGTTACTTATACAGTGTTTATGATAGGTATAATTGCTTCGTTAATTGCTTTTGGTGTTGCAGTAAAAAACAATCCTGGCGCAAACATACAGGATGTATTAGAAACTACTGAAGTACAAATTATTACTCCTAAAACAGAAGATTTAAAAGCGACTTATATCGTTTAAGATTTAATTTCGTTCATTAAATCATCATAGGTGTAAAACTCTTTGTCATTAGATTCTTTGTGATACAAAATATTGACACGTATTGCTTTTAAACCAGTAACACCTTGTAAATCTTCTAATTCTAAAATTTCAACCTCATCACCCAATTTGTGTTTAGCTTGTAAAAAGTTGACGTACTTTAGATACTCTATCTCGTCTTCTTTTTGCGAGTAAACTATGGTTAATTTACCTTTATCTGTAACACGCTCTTCTGTACCTTTAATGTTTGCTTTATCTACACGCTTTTTAACTACTTCATATCTGGCATTGTAAGTTCCATCAACATCAAAGTGTTTTTCGTCTGTTCTAAATCTAATGGATAATGGTTGGTTAAATACTAAAATCATAGAAGCAACATCCAGTGCTAATGGATACTCGTTTTGATGATTATAATACGCATTTTCCATATCACACATGACTTGCAATTGCCATAATCTTAAATTATATAAATAGATTTTATTGAATGAGTTTTCTTTGGTAATAGACTCGCCTATATATAAATTATGCTCAACTCCGTCTGTTTTGTAGCGTTCAAAAAAATGTGGATACATATTTTGAGCTTCTATTTGTTTTCTATCTAGTAAGGATGACATGTTTTTATTAATCAAACTAATGGTGTCATCGTAATTTTTACGGTAATAATAAATAACATTTAGGTTGTCATCTACTTTATTATAATAATCTTCAATAGCTTCAGATAAGTACGTTTTTGATTTTAATTGATATTTAAAAAGAGGTTCAATTTCATTTAGAAAAAATTGAGTTATTTTTTGTTCGCTATCTACTTTAAAATCTGTGTTTAAAATATTAGTATAGGTTTCTATCTGAAACAATAATTGTTCAAATATAGGTAGCTTTTCAGTTTCAAAAGCAGTATTAACTATACGCTCTACCATTTTAAGTTGAAGCGATAAGTCTTTTTGTGTAGCATTGTTTCTGGCATCTGATGATCCTTTAACATCTATTTGACCAAACAAAGGATATACATTATCAAAACTAATTTTGCTAAAAGTTGGATTTTCATTCCCTTGGTGTTCTTCTGTAATAAATCGTCTAGCAGCTTTCTCAAATTTCCATTTTACACTTGGATGTATAGAGGTACACTCGCGTTGTATAATGGCTTGAATTAAATTTTCTTCTTCTCTTTTAGAGCGCTTAACAGCAGACAGTATAAAAGGCATAACATCTTCTAATTTCTTAGAGTTTATACTGTTTAAAGCTCTTGGAGTTTTGGACACTAATTCTAGAACAGCCAACAATTTTCCATGTTCTGCAATAGGAGCAAAAATTGCACTTTTAAATCCTTGTGCTTTTAAAATTTTAACTTGTGGTACCTCTCCTTTAGATTGTTTTAAATTTTTATCTACGTCCGAAATGGCAAAATTAGTTTTGTCTTTTAAAATTTTATCACAACTAAAATGACAGAATAAATTTTCGCAATTAAACTCTTCTTTAGCTTGTAATAAAAAACTACTAATACCAGAATCATGAACTTGCATTAAACTATTTTCTTCTTCATTATATATGGAAAAACCTACTTGTAAGTCATTGACATTTAATAAAGAACGAAATACATTCTGAAATTCTGCCATAAACCTTTTGTCCTTTCGTTTATTGCTTCCAATTAACGTGGTTTTAATATCAGAAATGGCTTGATCGTCTGTGACATCAAAAATATTAGAAATTACAAATCCTTTTGAAACATAACTGTTTGGAGGAAATTTTTCTTTCCATAAGTCTATATTATCAAAATTATCTAAAAGTTCATGAAAATCTTCTTCAGTTAATTTAGGTGCTTTAGCAGTTGGAATAATTTCCATAAAGTCTGCATTGTACAAGATTTTATATATTCTAATTATACCATTTGCATCAGGAATTTCATAATATAATGGACGTTTAAAATTTGCATTATATCCATAACAGAAATTCATAATTATGGTACAGCCTAAAATATACCAATCGTTTTCAGGCATGTTTTTAATAACTAATTCAAAGTCAGGTCCTGCTGTTTTTAAAATATTTTCAAAACGTTGAGAAGCATTGAAAATAAAGTTATGATAAGGTACACTAGCAGTTTTAATTTCGTTTAAACTTAACACCTCGCTAAAAGCATCTTGTAAAAGAATTTGAATAACGTCTTTATGTTTATTTAATATAGACACCTCACTAAACCCTTCTCTTAATTCTGCAAAAGGTTCTTGAACTTCTAATATATGTTTAGCTCTGGCAGCAATAAATTGATCTTTACTTTTTGCCAAGACTTCATATCGCTCAATTAGTTTATTAAAACTAACTTGTAGCGAAAATGGAAGGTTTGTGTTATCGTTTAAATCTTTAATCATAGTTATCCTAATACTCAAAAATACGGATTATATAGGTTAGTCGTACTTATTTTAACAAGTTGACAAGAATTACTATTTATTTAATTAAGTGATTGTAAATGTTAATTTAGTGCTGAAGAGTTTTTAATGCTTAACATCAAGTGCATCACGTAATGCATTACCTATTAACATAAACGCCATAACTAAAAGCATAATGCAAAGTCCTGGTAAAACAGCTAAATAAGGTTTGCCTAAAATTATATAATTATAATGGTCTTTTATCATAGCTCCCCAACTAGCCATAGGTGGTTGTGCGCCAATACCTAAAAAACTTAGTCCAGATTCTATTAATATAGCTGCTGCAAAATTAGCCGCACTTATAACAATAACAGGTGCCAGTATGTTTGGTAAAATATGTTTTGAAATAATTCTAAAATCACTAAATCCTAATGCACGTGCTGCAGTGACATACTGCATTTGTTTTGCACTTATTATTTGTCCTCTTACTACTCTTGCCACCTCTACCCACATGGTTAATCCAACTGCAATAAATACTTGCCAAAACCCCTTACCTAGTGCTAATGTGATTGCAATAACAAGTAATAACGTCGGGATAGACCAGGTAACATTAATAATCCACATAATTAATGCATCTACTTTTCCACCATAATATCCTGCTAGGCTACCCATTATTATGCCAATTACTAAAGATATAAATACAGCTACAAAACCTATAAAAAACGAAATACGAGCACCTACTAATAATCTGCTAAGTAAATCGCGACCATATTTATCGGTCCCTAAATAGAAGGTTACTTTTTTTATATACTGTTTTGCTGAATTTTGATTAATAAAATTTGCATTAATTGTTTTGGTAACACCTTCTAAACCGTCTGACGCATATTCTGTGTATGTTAATTGATTTCCGTTTATACTGTAGTTAGAAATTGGGATTTCGGTATCTGTATTTTTATTTCCAAAAAATACTTTATCTAAAAAAGATTGGTCATTTTTTATTTGAGAGGGAATAGTTAACATATCCACACTAAATCCGGGTGATTTAGAGTGTATTGTCACATGCATCTGGTTTGCATGTTGAGAAGCATCTGGTGCAAACACATAGGCAAACACAGAAACCAACCCGATTAATCCAATAAAGACTAAACTAAAAACGCCCCAAAAGTTTTTTTTAAACTTTTGAAGCGCTAATTGAGATAATGAGTGTGTTTGTTGACTCATTGATTGTTTTAATCTTTTAAAGTGGCTACTTTCTTAATTTCGTAAGTCATTTTTAAGTCGTTTAGCACATTTAATGCTTCTTCAACATAAACATCTTTACTTAAGTTTTCGTGCCATCTTGTACGCTTATCACGTAATATAGTATCTTGTTCAAACAATTGTTGCTCGTATGGTAACGACTGAAACGTTAAGTCTGTTTTATAATCTGAAATAGCATCAAATTGCTTAGCTTCTTCTTCATTTAACTTTAACTTAGACTTGTACTTCTCGTAGTTAAGCGAGTAAGTGTTTTCATCCATTTTTGTTTTTGCCCATCGTGCATTGTTCTCGATTAATTTTAACTGCTCATTGTTAGCCATTCGCTCTTTACTTTTAGCAATGGTACGATCGTAGTCAAAATATCTATCCCATTCTTCATAATCTACTGGTGCAATTTTATCCCAAGCTAACGGGTTTTCTTGATCACGTTCTCCTATTTCTATAAAGCTATAACGATCTGGTACTACCACATCACTTTTTACACCTTCTAATTGTGTAGATCCACCATTAATACGGTAAAACTTTTGACGTGTTAATTTTAAAGCACCTAAGTCTCCGTGAGAGCTATTACGCACCATACGGTTTAGGTCTAATACATTTTGCACAGTTCCCTTACCATAGGTTTGGTTACTTCCAATAATAATAGCACGCTTGTAGTCTTGCATGGCTGCTGCTAAAATTTCTGATGCAGATGCAGACAATTCGTTTACCATAATCACTAAAGGTCCATCCCAAACAATAGACTTATCGGTATCTCTTAGTATTTCTTTTGGCTCGTCGGTAGAGCGTACTTGTACTATTGGACCATCTTTAATAAATAATCCAGCAATGTCTACCACAGTTCTTAAAGAACCACCTCCATTATTACGTAAGTCTAAAACTAACCCTTCAATACCTTGCTCTTTAAGACGTTCAATTTCTAATTTGATATCTGTTGCAGCGTTTCGGTTTTTATAATCTTCGAAATCGACATAAAATTTAGGTAAGTTTATTATTCCGTAGTTTTTACCTTCTTTTTTTACAATTGAAGATTTTGCATAAGTTTCTTCAAGCTCTACAATATCTCTAGTAATGGTATAGTCTTCAATGGTTCCATCCACTTTTTTCATGGTTAAAACCACTTTAGTGCCTTTAGGTCCTTTTATTAATTTGATAGCATCGTCAATACGCATACCAACAACGCTAACTGCTTCTTTTTCTTTATCCTGACGTACTTTCATAATAACGTCTCCCACTTCTATTTGCCCATCTCTCCAAGCTGGTCCTCCAGAAATCAACTCGACTATTTTAATGTAGTCCATTTTCTTTTGTAAACGCGCTCCAATTCCTTCTAACTTACCTGACATTTGTTGGTCAAATCTATCCTTATCTGTTGGAGCCATGTAAGAGGTGTGTGGATCAAACTCTTCTACAATAGTATTAACATACATAGAAAACCAATCTTCACGATCCATGTCTTCTATATAATCTGTAAAGTAATTATCAAGCGTTTTTAGGGTTTCGTTTCTAGCTTCCTCTTCTAATTCTTTTAAAGATTTTTTTTCTACGGTCTCGTATGGTGATGCTTCATCACTTGTTTCTTTAGGTTCTTCATTTTGCTGATCTACTAGCGCATCATAACCTGTAAGCGTGTTAAATTTTAACTGTTGTCTCCAACGTTCTTTTAATGCTTTTTTATTTTTAGCATAAGGTAACGACTCGTAATCTGCATTATACACTTCATCTTCATTGAAGTTGAAAGGTTTAGCTAAAATGTCCTTATAATATTGTTTTGCTTCTTGTTGACGTTGAATTAATCGCTCATGTACTACATTAAAAAACGAAATATCATAAGCTCTTAATTGATCATCAATTTCCGTTTCATATTTTTTAAATTCGTCAATATCTGACTGTAAAAAATAACGTTTTAATGGGTCTACTAATTCTAAGTAATCAGAGTAAATTTCAGCTGAAAACGCATCATTTAATTGTTTTGGTTCAAAGTGTAACTGGTCTAAAGCCAAGGTTATAATTTGAATTAACAACTTGTCTTTATCTGGATTATCTTCGACTTTAGTAGTAAAACTACAAGATCCAAATGCTAAAACTAGCACTAGTAAAATAATATTATAATTCCTTTTCATCTGTCTCTTTTTGTTTATTTGGGAAATTTCCACTAAAGTAAAGAAAAAACCATGCCAATAAAATCTAAACCCGCTAATTTTTTGTTAAACTAATTAAATTGAGTGGTTACGTAAGATTTTATGTATTTTAGCTACGTTAAAAAATCTTCTTTTTATGAGTAAAAGACCACTAATTTTAGTGACCAATGATGATGGGATAACAGCACCAGGAATTTTAACTTTAATAGAAGTTATGGAAACCTTGGGTGATGTTGTTGTTGTGGCTCCTGATAGTCCGCAAAGCGGAATGGGTCACGCCATAACCATAAATAGCGTGCTACATTTGGATAAAGTTTCTAAAAAAGGAGATAAAACACAACAATATAGTTGTTCTGGCACACCTGCAGACTGTGTAAAAATTGCTATTAACGAGGTGTTAGACAGACGTCCAGATTTATGTGTATCTGGTATTAACCATGGGTCTAACAGCTCTATTAATGTGATTTACTCTGGTACGATGAGTGCTGCTGTCGAAGCTGGAATAGAAGGTATTCCTGCAATTGGATTTTCGTTGTTAGATTACAGTTGGGATGCTAATTTTAAAGCTTCAAAAAAGTATGTGAGACAAATTGCCGAAAACGCGTTAAAGCATGGTATGGCAGAGGGTGTTGTTTTAAATGTTAATATTCCTAATCTCAAAGAAAAAGATATTAAAGGCATAAAAATTTGTAGACAAGCACGCGCTAATTGGAAAGAAAAATTTGATAAACGTAAAACACCTCAAGGCAGAGACTATTTTTGGTTAACTGGTGAATTTGTAAATTACGATAAAGGCACTGATACCGATGAACACGCACTAGCAGAAGGACATATATCTGTAGTACCTGTGCAATTTGATTTAACAGCTCACCACTATATACAACAATTAAATACTTGGCACTTTGAACAATAAAAAAGACATAATTTTAGGGTTTATACTTGGTATAATTTCTACCTGTATTGGTGTGATTTTGTACATTGTTTTGTTTTCTAAATTTGGAATTGAAGAAACCATTAAACAAGCCTTGCAGTTTAAATTTGTTGGCAAATTGGTTAGCTTAGGTGCATTATTAAATTTAGGCTTGTTCTTTTTGTTTTTAAATAAAAAACAAGACGACAAAGCCAAAGGTGTGTTAATAGCCACACTAATAATTGGATTAATTTTTATAATAAATAGATTTTAGATTGAAATATTATATTATTTCTGGCGAAGCTTCTGGAGACTTACATGGCTCTAACCTCATGAAGGCACTGCAAAAACAAGATGTTAATGCAGAGTTTAGATTTTGGGGCGGAGATTTAATGCAGAGTGTTGGAGGGACTTTAGTAAAACACTATAAAGCATTAGCTTTTATGGGTTTTTCTGAAGTTATTATGAATTTAAGAACTATTGCCAAAAATCTATCTTTTTGTAAGTCTGATATTGCCAATTATAATCCAGATGTGATTATTTTTATAGACTATCCAGGATTTAATTTACGCATTGCTAAATGGGCAAAACACAAACAGTTTAAGACGCATTATTACATTTCTCCTCAGATTTGGGCTTGGAAAGAAGGACGCATTAAAGCCATAAAGCGAGATGTTGATGCGATGTATGTGATACTTCCGTTTGAAAAAGCGTTTTACGAAGACAAACACAACTATCCTGTACACTTTGTTGGACACCCTTTAATTGATGCTATTTCTAGTCGTACGCAAGTAGATGAGTTTGAGTTTAGAGCCACGCATGGCTTAAGCGAAAAACCAATAATAGCCTTATTACCAGGAAGCAGAAAGCAAGAAATTACTAAAATGCTATCGGTTATGTTAAGTGTAGTGGATGACTACCCAAACTACCAGTTCGTGATTGCTGGTGCACCAAGCCAAGACTTTAGTTTTTACCAAACATTCATTAAACAATCTAACGTGCATTTTATAAGTAATAAAACCTACGACTTATTAAGCTTATCGACTGCAGCTTTAGTTACTTCAGGTACTGCAACGCTTGAAACCGCTTTATTTAAAGTACCACAAGTGGTTTGTTATAAAGGGAGTTGGGTGTCTTACCAAATTGGAAAACGTGTAGTAAACCTAGACTACATTAGCTTAGTTAACTTAATTTTGGATAAAGAAGCGGTGACCGAATTGATTCAAAACGACTTTAATAAGAAGCGACTTAAAAAAGAATTAGATATTATTTTAGACGACTACGAGCGTACTAAATTTTTTATAAATTATTACGAGTTAGAAAAAAAATTAGGCGGAAAAGGTGCCAGCCAAAATACTGCACAGTTAATTTTTGATGCTATAAAAGACAATGACTAATACATGAAAAAAATTGCCCTATTCCTACTACTAATAATTGTGTTTTCTTGTGGTGCTTCAAAAAGCAAACGCGTAGTTACCACAAAAAAAACTAAAACTACTAAAGTATCTACCAAACCAAATACAAGTACTAGTACTACCTCTAACAGCACCACAGATAATGTGGTTAAAAATGCGTTAGCCTATGAAGGTGTTAAGTATAAATATGGCGGAACCACCTCTAAAGGGATGGACTGCTCTGGTTTAATACACACTGCATTTATCCAAGAAAACATTAAAATGCCCAGAACCACTAGTGCGCTTTCTAAACATGGCGATTGGGTAGATTTAAAAGAAGTCCAAAAAGGCGATTTACTATTTTTTGCCACCCGAAAAAATAGCAGAAGTGTTAACCATGTTGGATTGGTCACTTCGGTAAGACCAGAACGTATCGAGTTTGTACACGCTAGTACTAGTAAAGGTGTGATGACGTCTTTATTGTCTGAGCGCTACTGGTATTTTGCATTTGTACAAGCACGTCGGGTTTTGTAAGAAATTTTATATATTAGAGAAGTGAAGCTTCTTAAATTTTCAATAATAAAATTTACATTATGCTTGATTATTGGTATCATGCTATCCAAGCTATTTAGTATAAGCATACTTAATAGTTTCCTTTTTTCTATTGGTTTTACTTTAATTTCTGTTGGGCTTTATTTCATTGTAAAAAAGAAAAAAAGCCATATTTATCTCTTTGGCATATCTACTTATTTGACCTTTATAGCATTTGGTGTGTTTATTACTAATTGTAATGAAGACATTCAGAATTTAAATCATTTCTCACATTATTTAACTGAAAACTCGTCTGATAACACAATTACGTTTAAAGTTAGAGAATTACTAAAGCCTAACGCTTTTAGTGAACGATATTATGTAGATGTTTTAAAAGTAAATTCAACTAAAGTTACAGGTAAAGCTTTGATAAATGTTGAAAAAGATAGTTTACAATCCAATCTTCCAATTGATGCTATTTACATCACTAATTCTGATTTAGTTGACATTAAAGCACCTTTAAATCCAGATCAATTTAGCTATAAAAATTATTTAGAAAAACAGCAAGTACACCACCAATTGTATGTTAATTCAAAACAAATTTTACCATTAAAAAACGACTCACAAACTTTATTTGGGTATGCAGCTAAATTTAGAAATTATATAAATGAAAGATTAAGCGGTTATAATTATACTAATGACCAACTATCTATTATTAACGCTCTAATATTGGGTCAAAGACAGAATATTACTAAGGAAGTTTATGACAATTACACTAATGCAGGAGCCATCCATATATTAGCTGTTTCTGGATTACATGTTGGTATTATCTTGTTGATTCTAAATGTTGTGTTTAAACCAGTAGAGCGTTTTAAAAACGGTCACATTATTAAAACAGGTATTCTTTTGATTTTATTATGGATCTATGCTTTAATTGCAGGAGGCTCGGCTTCTATCATTAGAGCGACTACTATGTTTAGTATTGTAGCTATTGGTATGAATTTAAAGCGTTCTACTAATATCTATAACACTTTAGCTATTTCGGTTTTTATATTACTATTAATTAAACCTAATTTTTTATTTGATGTTGGATTTCAGTTAAGTTATGCTGCAGTAATTGCTATTGTAAGTTTTCAACCAATTTTAGAACGATTGTGGTCACCAAAACACAAATTAGTTAATTTATTATGGAAAACTCTAACAGTAACAGTTTCTGCACAATTTGGTATTATTCCAATAAGTTTATATTACTTTCATCAATTTCCTAGTTTATTTTGGCTATCAAATTTAGTAGTCATTCCTTTTTTAGGAGTAATTTTAGGTTTGGGTTTACTAGTAATTACCTTGTCGTTATTTGGTACTCCACAAACCATTTTGTCTGATGCATTTGGTCTAGTTATTAATTGGATGAATCAGTTTTTTGGCTGGATATCTAATCAAGAGGACTTTTTAATTTTAGACATACCTTTTACTATTTTACAAGTTGTTGTGTCTTATGTTTTGATATTTTCTATCTATAAACTTTACTATCAAAAAAATTATAAATGGATGCAATTTTCTTTAATTGCCTTAATAGTTTTTCAAGCTACTTTTATATTAAATTATTATAAAACTAAAGGAGATTCTTTTATAGTATTTCATAAAAACAGATCTACTTTATTAGGTCTAAAACACAATGACCAATTGGCGGTTTATTCGGATTTAGAAAATGCAGAAAGCAATACAATTATAAGAAGTTATAGTGTCAAAAATTCGTTAAACACATTACCATCAACACCATTAAATCCAATCTATAAAATAAACGATAAGCATCTTTTGGTAGTGGATAGTTTAGGCGTTTTTAATGTAAAAAATGTTACAATAGACTATGTTTTATTGACTCAATCACCAAAATTAAATCTAAACAGATTAATAGATAGCTTGCAACCTAAAGCCATTATTGCAGATGGTAATAATTACAAATCTTATATTAATCGTTGGAATAACACTTGCATAAAACAAAAACTCCCATATTACCAAACTGGTAAAACAGGAGCTTTTATTATACATTATTAAGTAGACTAAGCGTTGTCCTTAAACGTGGCTTTAAACTCTTTGTAATACTTATCAAAGTCTGCTTGTGTTTTCATGTCTTTATGCTTGTTAGACGTAAACATTTTTAAATATAACTCTAGTTGTTGTGGTGTTTTATAACCTATAACAGGAGTAATTAAATTGGCGTCTTCGTCAAAAAATAATAAAGTAGGATACGATCTAATCCCTAAAGCAATAGCTAGCTCGTGTGACGAGTTTCTAGTTTTGGCTTTTGCAGGATTATACTTTGGATTAGTATAGGTTTTACCTTTAAAAGTCACTGTGTCATTACCCTGAGCATTAAACTTTACTGCATAGTAATTTTTATTAATGTAGGCTATTAAATCTTTGTTTGTAAATGTACGTGCATCTAATAACTTACAAGGTCCACACCAAGTGGTGTAGGCATCCATTATTATTTTTCTAGGTTCTGTTTTTTGAAGCTCGACTGCTTCTTCAAGCGTTATCCAATTAATTTGATCTTGTGCTATACCACTATATGTAAATAGCATAGTTAAGACTAAAAGTATATGTTTCATTATTTATGTGTTTTATTGTGCAGTTGCAAATAGCATTCCAAAGTTACAAAAAAATAAAAACGCCTCATAAATTGAGGCGTTTTAGATCTATTTAAGATTTTTTTATTTAACTCCGTGCATTTTCTTTTTAATAGTTCCATTAAGCACAAGCATAATTACTGCTGCTACTATTGGAATAATTGTAAAGATTAAAAAGAAAGTTGAAAGTCCGTGTTCTTCCATGATTGGATCCATATAACTTCCTGTTAAACCTCCTAAAAGATTTGCTAAAAAGTTAGATACAAACCATATACCAAACATCATACCTACTAGTTTTGCAGGTGCTAATTTACTAACATAAGATAATCCTACTGGAGACACGCATAACTCTCCTAAAGTGTGCAATAAATAAGCAAACACTAAAAACATTAAACTTACAGAAGCAGTTTTTGCACCATCTGGAATAGCTGCAGATCCGTAAGCTAACACTCCAAATCCTAACCCAACTAATAATAATCCTAATGCAAATTTTACTGGTCCTGATGGATTGTATTTGCTTTCCCATATTTTAGAGAATACTGGTGCAAATAGTATAATAAATAATGAGTTTAGTACAGAGAACCAAGAGGCTGGCACTTCTGCTGTAGGATCATTAAATTGTTTATTTAACATGTATATTACTATTATCCAAATAATTACAAAACTAAGTGCTAACCAGACGTTTGATAGTGCATATTTACCAAAAGTCTGTTTAAACAACAATGCTAATACCCAAGTTATAACCACCATTGGCACTAAGGTTATAATGGTATTAACAATTTTAAATGTCATGGCTGCATCACCTGCTAAAGCTCTATCTGTATAGTCTTTTGCAAAGATGGTCATCGATCCCCCAGCTTGTTCAAAAGCCCACCAAAAGAAAACAGTAAATAATGCAAAAATCCCAATTACAGTTAATCGGTCTCTAGTTACTTTAGATTTTTTAGCTTCATCAACCACATCTTCAATATCATCTTCAACAGACTCTAAAGAGTTTTCTATTGCATCATCAATTTTTAATTGTGCTTTAGGTGTGTTTCCTATGTTTCCAAAAATACCTTGAGCAAAATAAAATTGTAACATTCCTAAAAACATGAATATTCCTGCTAATCCAAATCCATAATGCCAACCCCAATCTGGAGACTCTCCAATATATCCGCAAAGTAAAATACCTAAAAAGGCTCCTGCGTTAATTCCCATATAAAAAATGGTATATCCTGCATCTTTTTCTTTTCCTTGGTTTTTGTATAGTTGCCCAACCATAGATGAAATATTTGGTTTAAATAAACCATTTCCTATGATTAAACATGTTAATCCAAAAAAGAAGAATGCAGAAGCCATACCTTCTAAAGCCATAGAGGCATGTCCTAAAGTCATAATAAAAGCACCAATTACTACTGCCTTTCTATACCCTAAAAATTTATCTGCTAAATACCCTCCAATAATTGGTGTTAAATAAACTAAACCAGTGTACCATGCATATAAAACTAAAGCATCAGCTCGTTCCCAGCCCCAACCTTCATCTAAAACTGACGATACTAAAAATAGCACTAAAAGTGCACGCATCCCATAGTAAGAAAATCGTTCCCACATTTCAGTAAAAAAGAGTACAAATAATCCTGACGGATGACCTAATACGGTTTTTTGATTGGTTTCTGAACCTCCAAATTTAAATTCCATAATTGTAAAATATTAGTTAGTTTATTTTAAAGTTTATCGCCTAAAGTACGATTTATAAAGTTTGTCATTTTTGTATATAAATGTAATCGTGTATTACCACCATAAATACCATGGTTTTTGTCTGGATAAATCATCCATTCAAACTGTTTATTAGCCTGTACTAAAGCTTCTACCATACGCATGGTATTTTGTACGTGTACGTTATCATCTCCTGTTCCATGGATTAATAAAAAGTCTCCTTTTAATTTATCCACGTGATTTATTGGTGAATTTTCATCATATCCACTTGGGTTTTCTTGTGGTGTGGTCATGTAACGTTCTGTGTAAATAGAATCGTAAAACCTCCAGCTAGTTACTGGTGCAACTGCAATTGCCATTTTAAACACATCATTACCCTTAAATAAAGCATTACTTGACATAAAACCACCATAGGACCATCCCCAAATTCCAATTCGGCTAGAATCAATATATGGTCTTGCACCTAATAATTTTGCAGCGTCGATTTGGTCTTCGACTTCATATTTACCTAACTCGTTTTGGGTTACTTTTTTAAAGTCAGCACCTTTTAATCCAGTACCACGACCATCAACACATGCTACAATATACTCTTGTTGTGCTAGCATTTGGTACCAATAATCGTTAGCACTGTTCCATCTGTTTGCCACTTGTTGAGAACCTGGACCCGAATATTGATACATAAACAATGGATATTGTTTAGTGGCATCAAAATTAGCTGGTTTTATGATCCACATATTTAAGTCATTTCCATTAACCTTGATGGTCGAAAACTCCTTTTTAGATAATTGATAGTTTGATAAGGTTTCCTTTAAATCGCTATTATCTTTTATTTCTTTTAAAACTTGTCCAGTTTTAGCATCATTTAAAGTGTATAGATAAGGCGTTGTTGCATTAGAAAATGTATTGATATACAAAGAAAAGTCTGCACTAAAATCCGCGTTATTAGTCCCTTCTTTTTGAGATAATCTGCGTTTATCTGTTCCGTTTAATTTAATAGAATACACATCTCTGTTAATACTTCCATTTTCTACCGACTGATAAAAAATTCGATCTGTTTTATCGTCATAACCATAATAATCTGTTACTTCCCAATTTCCTTTTGTAACCTGGTTAATAAGTTTTCCTTTTTTATCGTAGTGATACACATGATTATAGCCATCTTTTTCACTAGTCCAAATAAAGGTTTTATCTTTTAAAAACGTTAAGTTATCTGTAATATCAATATAAGCTTTGTCTTTTTCTTCTATAGTTAAGTAGGACTTGTTTTCCTCAGCATCTATCATCCATAAATCTAATTCGTTTTGGTGACGATTCATGTAAATAGCACTAAGCATGTTACCTGCTTTTGACCATTTTATTCTTGGAATATAAAAGTCTGAATACGTTTTTTCAACCTTAACCTCTTGCAGCTTGTCTTTGTTTAAATCGTATATATGCAATGACACCTCTGCATTTTTTTCTCCTGCTTTAGGGTACTTAAAAACAGTTTGAGTTTGGTACAACTCTTTTCCGTATACATCCATAGAAAACTCAGGTACGTCAGTTTCATCAAACCTAATAAAGGCAATTTTATTACTATCGGCATTCCAATCAAAAGCACGTACAAAAGCAAATTCTTCTTCGTAAACCCAGTCTGTAATTCCGTTTATAATTTTATTTTTTTCGCCATCAAAGGTAAATTGCTTGGTATTACCTGTAATTAAATCCTTAACATATAAGTTATTATTTAATCCATAGGCTATTTTATTTCCGTCTGGAGAAAAAGTCGGTTCTTGAATTTTTTCTTCAGCAACCAAGGTAGTTTGCTTTGTTTTGGTATTGTATACGTAGTATTTTCCTAACGATGAGCGTCTAAAAATAGATTCTTCTTCAGTAGCTAATAGTATTTGGCTCTCGTCATCACTAAAGGTATAATCTGTAAAGTATTTAATATCGTTTAATGAAGAAGAACTCACTAAGGTATTTACCTTTTCCAAAGTCTTATAATCATAAATATCGATTGTAGTTGCACCATTGGCACGATCAAAATTTAACACGGAATATTGTTGTCCGTTTTTCATCGAGTGTAAAGCGTCTAAACCTTCAGTTCTAAAGGTGCCACTCCATATGTCTTCTAGTGTAATTTGCTTATTTTGAGCGGTTAAAACCGTTGTTGCTATAAAGCAGAAAAGGGATAGAATTCTTAAAATCTTCATTTAATTATAATAATTTAATAATAGGATGTCAAGTTTACTAAAAAATACCCAAAAAACCCTAAATATTAACAGATAAATCAGCAATAATCTAATGGCAAGTAAAAATTAAATGGGTAAATAGTATCTTTGCAATTCAAAATAAATTGTATGAGTGCATTAGTTTCCGGATTTTCTAAATTATCTAAAACCGAAAAGATTGATTGGCTGATAAAAAACCATTTATCAACACATAAAGACGCAGAGCACATCCTTAAACAATATTGGAATAGCGATGAAAAGCTACAACAATTACATGACGAGTTTATAGAAAACACTGTAACCAATTACTATTTACCGTTTGGTGTGGCGCCTAATTTTGTGATTAATGACAAAATTTACACCATACCAATGACCATTGAGGAAAGCTCTGTGGTTGCTGCAGCTAGTAAAGCTGCTAAATTCTGGCAATCACGTGGTGGATTTAAAACTAAAGTGTTATCTACCACCAAAATTGGTCAGGTACATTTTACTTACAAGGGTCAATTACAAGCGCTACAAGATTTTTTCAACTCTGTTAAACCACAATTAATAAGTGATGCAAAACCCATTACCACTAACATGGAAAAACGTGGTGGTGGTATTTTAGACATCAAATTAATAGATAAAACTACCGCATTAGACCATTACTACCAATTGCACGCTACGTTTGAAACCCTAGATGCAATGGGAGCAAATTTTATTAATTCTTGTTTAGAACAGTTTGCTAAAACGTTTATAGCTGAAGCTGAAAAACACTTAGCACAACCAATAGATATAGTGATGAGCATTTTATCTAATTACGTGCCTGAGTGTCTAGTTAGAGCAGAAGTGAGTTGTCCTGTAGAAGATTTAGCCGAAAAAGATATTAACCCAGAACAATTTGCTGAAAAATTTGTGCAAGCTGTTAATATTGCAGAAGTCGAGCCTTACAGAGCTGTGACACACAATAAAGGTATTATGAATGGTATTGATGCTGTAGTACTTGCTACTGGTAACGATTTTAGAGCAGTAGAAGCTGGCATCCATGCGTACGCCTCAAAAGATGGGCAATACAGCAGTTTGACACATGCTAAGATAGAAAACGGAATTTTTACTTTTTGGATGGAAATACCATTAGCTTTAGGTACTGTTGGCGGATTGACTAGTTTACATCCTCTTGTAAAATTAGCATTAGATATATTAGGAAAACCTACCGCAAAAGACTTAATGCAGATTGTAGCTGTTGCTGGTTTGGCTCAGAATTTTGCAGCTTTACGCAGTTTGACGACAACAGGAATACAAGAAGGACACATGAAAATGCATTTGATGAATATTCTAAATCAGTTTGAAGCTACTAACGTTGAAAAAAAACAGATAGTCAACCATTTTAAAACTCATGTGGTAACCCATAGTGCTGTTGTTGAAGCTATTGAAAAATTGAGACAATAATTCGTGGTAGCTGAGCGAAGTCGAAGCTACAAATAATGATAATGCCTAAAGGATTTGTATATATTTTAGAATGTTCTGATGGTTCTTTTTACACTGGAAGTACTATTGATTTAGAAAAAAGAATTTCACAACATAACAGTGGACAAGGTGCTAACCATACACGTAAACGACTTCCAGTAACTTTAGTTTTTGTGGAAGAGTTTAATAGAATTGATGATGCATTTTATAGAGAAAAACAAATTCAGGGATGGAACAGGAATAAAAAAATAGCATTAATAAAGAATCATTTAGAATTGCTTCCTAAATTAGCAGAGTGCCAAAACGAAAGTCACTATAAAAAGTGGCTTCGACTACGCTCAGCCACCAAGAAACAAGAACAATCTATTTTAAATATGCAAACCTTTTACAGTCCAGGAAAATTATTATTAACTGCAGAATATGTAGTACTAGATGGTGCAAAAGCATTAGCTGTACCTACTGTTTTTGGGCAACATTTAAAGGTGGAACCCATTGACCAAACTAAAATTATTTGGACCAGTTTTAATAAAGACAATACGGTTTGGTTTGAGGAGGAGTTTACTATTAAGCAGATTACTTCGTCCTTTACTTCTAATAACGATGTCTTTAATAGACTTATTCAGATTTTAAATGCTGCACAGCAATTAAATCCAAATTTCCTGAGTGGCAACACTGGTTTTAGAGTCAGTACGTCATTAGAATTTCCTAAAAATTGGGGATTGGGCACCTCGTCTACATTAATTAATAATATAGCCCAATGGGCAGAGGTAGATGCCTATTCATTATTGGATTTAACTTTTGGTGGAAGTGGTTATGATATTGCTTGTGCGCAACATCATTCAGCTTTAATATACCAGCTAGAAAACAAGCAACCTCAAGTTGACACTATATCTTTTAATCCTTCATTTTCAGAGCATCTCTATTTTGTTCATTTAAATAAAAAGCAAAATAGTCGCGAGGGGATTGCACATTATAAAGCTAATAAAAATCATTTAGCTGAAACTATCCAAGATATTAATGCTTTGACTGATGCATTTGCGACCTGTGACACTTTAAACCAATTTCAAGAATTGATAGATCAACACGAATCTATAATTGGCAAAATCACTAATCAAAGACCTGTAAAAGAGGAGCTTTTTAAAGAGTTTAAGGGTAGTGTTAAAAGTTTAGGTGCTTGGGGAGGTGATTTTATTTTAGTTGCCTCTAAAACCAATCCTACAGATTATTTTAAATCCAAAGGATTTGACACGATACTAAAGTATGACTCAATGGTTTTAAACAAATAAATTATTTTCAAAAAGAAAAAGCCTCTTGATTATCTCAAGAGGCTTTTTTTATATTTAAAATCGAGTTTTACTGTACTGTTTTTGCTCTGTAATCTTCAATCTCTGCTGCAACTTTAAGCGCATTATACAATCTTGCTTGTACTGCACTTAATTTTTGAGAGCTTACTTGATTAGCAAATGGTAAGTAGTTATCTAACTCTACTGCTGGTGTCTTTTTAGTCACTTGTACCATAAATACGCCAGAGTTACCTTTAATTAATTTAGAAGTTGCTCCTTCTTTTAACCCAAAAGCTGTTCCTACCACTAAAGGCTCTTGTCCAGCTCCAGCGATGGTTGGATTTTTCATGTTTATTGCAGAAGATGATTTAACCGTTTGGTTTTCTGCTGCAGCAAAATCTTCAAGAGTTGTTGCACTAACACGATCCATAATTAATTTTGCTTTCTTTTCTTTTCTTACAGCTGGTAATGCAGTTACAGATGCATCTTCCACACTCATTAACCCTTTTTCTTGTTTTGCTGTTAATTGTGCAATTACAATACCACCTGGTACATTATCAAAACGTTTGTAGTCTCCTATTTCTGTTTCGTCTTCAAAAGCCCAACGTACAATTTGACGCTGATTTCCTAAACCAGGAATATTTTCATCCAACTCTTTAGCAGTCATTGGACGTACTTCGTAATTTTCTTTTTTAGCCACTTCTGCAAAGCTACCGTTAGCAATTGCTAGTTCAAAGTTAGACGCGTTTTCAAAAACTTTATCTTCTGTTGCAGTAGATGGTTCAATTTTTCTAGCAACGGTTGCTACTTTTACTGCAGTATCTACATTTTTCTTATCGTCAACTCTAATAATATGGTAACCAAATTTAGTTAACACCACATCGATGCTTCCTTTATCATTAAAAAATAAAAAGTTTGCAAAATCTGGATCAAAACTAGCAGGATTGTAAGTTGTTAATCTTGTCCAACCTATACTTCCGTCTTTTCCTTTTGTTCCGTCAGAATTGATTTCGTTAGCGACTTCAGCAAATTTTGTTTTATTATTTTTTACTAAAGGAAAGATACTGTCTATCATTGCTTTAGCTTCTTCTTTGGTTCTAGTTACATCTGCAGCTGCTCTAGTTGTTCCAACAAAAGGAATAACAATATGGCTAGACTCGATGGAATCCGCTAACTTCTTATAATCTAAAACCTTAGTTATTTTATAGTAACCAGCATCTTTATATGGTCCATAAACTTGACCTGCATCTAATTTAAAAATGCTATCTCCAATTGCTTGTGGAAAGCTAGATTTATACTGGTACTTATCTACAAATTTTAAGTCGTCAGAATTACCATTTACAAATGTTTCTGGGTCTTTAGTGTTTAAAAATCCAACTCTTGTTTCAGTTTCTTTTGAAGTCTCGTTATAAACTTCCTGATCCTTTAGCAACGCTTTTAAATCGTTTTGGATATTTGTTTCGTCTTCTAAAGACGCTTCTTCTTTAAAAAATACATATTGAAATGTTCTACTTGCATCTGCTTGATACGCATTAGCATTTTTAGTAATGTAGTCTTTAATTTCTGAAGTCGATACTTTAATCGTGCTATCTGCAATTGATGTGTATGGTACTTGTACGTATTTGATATCTACTTTTTCGCTTTCTAATTTATGCTCTAACTGTCCTTCTGCTAAAGTTGCAGTAGTACCAGCTTTAACCATGTTAAAATAATTTGCTTGTAAAGCATTAGCTGCTAAAGATTGCTCTCTAGCTACCCAATTTTGGTAAGCTTCTTGAGATGAGCTTTTTAAATTATCTAGAAACAATTTTAATTTAGACTCGTCAAAAAGACCTGCTTCATTTAAAAACGTAGGATCATTTGCATAGGTAGTTTTAATTAGGTCTCTCATCTGGTCTGCTTCTACAGTCATCCCTAATTTTTCAATCTGACCATCCATTATAATTTCTCTAACCTTAGCCTCAAACACACTATTCATGACTTGACTAATAGAAGAACCTGGTCTTTGTTGTTGTTGAAACTCGACCATGTTTGAAAACTCTTCTCTAGAAATGTCTTCTCCATTTATTGTGGCTACAACGTCTGGAGACTTAGAAAATAATGCATCTTTATTATCAAATAAACTTGATAAAATAAAAGCAAATAATGCTAATGCAATAACTAAGATTAATACGAATGTTTTTTGTCTAATTTTATTTAAAATTGCCATTTTATGTTATGAATTTTGTGAAATATAGTGGGCGAAAATACCATTTTCTATTCAATAATAAAAGCACTTTTTATAATAAATAGATGAAAAGAATATTATAGTAGAAAAAAGGGTCTAGATTTACAGTTATAGCCTAGTCTTCCTCTTTTATCTTAAGCTCTACCAAGTCTATTTTAGTATTGGAAACTTCAATAATTTTAAAGTCAAAATTTTCTGTAGAAACCACTTCGTTTTGTTGCGGAATTTCTTCTGTATGGTCTACTATTAATCCACCTAAAGTTTCGTAGTTTTCACCTTCAGGTAAATTTAGTTTATAGGTTTCGTTTAAATAATCCACTTCTGCTCTAGCAGAAAACACATACGTGGTTTCATTAATTTGTTCTTCAATTAAATCTATTGTGTCGTGTTCATCTTCAATTTCTCCAAAAAGTTCTTCAACAATATCTTCTACAGTCATAATTCCAGAAGTCCCTCCGTATTCATCAACAACTACTGCAATACTTTTTCTTTTTTTAATTAACACATTTAAAATGTCTTTAATTAGCATTGTTTCCGGAACCAGCTCTATTGGCATAATCATAGAACCAATATTTTTTGGTTTTTTAAACAACTCAAACGAGTGTACATAACCCAAAATATCATCTATAGTTTCTTTGTACACTAAAATTTTAGAGCAACCTGTTTCTGTAAATAAAGCACTTAAATTTTGAATTGAATCTTGCAACTCTATTGCAATAATTTCTGTACGAGGTACCATTACCTCTCTTGCTTTGACTTCAGAAAATTCTAACGCATTTTGAAAAATTTGTATTTCGGAATCTATATCTTCATGCTCCTCTACACTTTCCATTTGCTCGCTAATGTAATGCCCAAGTTCTACTTTAGTAAAAGCCAGTTGTACTTGGTCTCCTTCGGTTTTAAAAAACTTTTTTAATACCACGTCACTTATCCAAATGACAAAATCCGACACCCAACTAAATAGCACATAAAACATGTAGGCTGGAAAAGCTAACACTTTTAGTAAGGTATTTGAATAAATTTGGAAAAAAACTTTAGGCAAAAACTCTGCAGTAAATAATATAAGTAATGTCGATAAAATAGTCTGAGAAAGTAAACTGAAATCTGTAAGCAAATAAGTGACTAAAGCATTATTGCTTGGAAGCATACTCTGAAACCAATCCATTAACAAATCACCCATAAAAAACCCGTAAATAACTAATGCTATATTGTTTCCAATTAGCATGGTTGCTATAAACTTGGATGGTTTTGCTGTGATTTTTGATAGAATATTTGCTAAAAATCCGTCTTGTTTTTTTTCAATTTCTATATGAATTTTGTTAGAAGACACGTAAGCTATCTCCATACCTGAAAAGAAAGCAGATAAAATTAAACAAGCAACTATAATAACAATTGAAGACACCATTTATTGACGGTCTTGGTTATCAAATTTTTTATTGAATCTTTTTCTGAAAAAGAACATAAAAATTGCGGTCAAACCTAAAAGTAATGACATAATCCCTCGTTCTTCCCAACTAAAAATGGCATCGTATAAAAATAGGGCTGCAAAAACTAAATAAGCGTATTGAAAAAATTTAAAGATTTTCATTTAGATATAATGTTGTTAAGTAAAGATACTAAAAAAGTAGTCTTGGAGATATTTTAAAATTATTCTTGCACAGCAAATTGACCAGTAACACCTAAAACCTCAGCTTTTTTAAAATCTTTATCAGAGTCAAAACCTAAACCACTAGTGACATATCCTTTAGACCTGTAGGTAGCAGGTTGATTAGTAAACAACCATTCTTTTTTCTGGTCGTAATACAATTGCTCTGCATACAATGTATCTTTTGTAGGTGTCGCTGCTATAACATTACCTCTAAGGTCTATTAAATCTGTGTTATTGTAAACAATAGCATAGTCTGATATAACTGTAGTTTGTGCATTGTTTGCATCATATAGATGTAAAATTACACCTTCAGGAAACTCTGAATATGAAAAATTTCTGTTACTAAAATCATACATTTTTGGACTAATTAAGTTTGCAGATAACCGTCCAGAGTCTGTGTATTTAACATTAATACTATCTGAGATACCTACTGGATCGTTAGCAGACATACTCATTTTATTAACGTCTTTTAAATGGTCATTACACGAAAAAAACAAAGTCATAGCAATTGCTATGACTGAGTTTTTTATAATATGTAATTTATGTTTTGGCATTATAAGTTTGGTACAGTTACACTTCTACCAATCCAACATCCAATTCTAATGCTTTGTCCAGCATTTCCTTTAGTGAAAATTTCAGATTTAGTAGGTGCTTTTGCTCTGTAACTTGATGCAAGACTACTGTTTCCAGATTTATCTGCTTCTATTGCAGCTAACCAGAACACTGCACGTTTGTTAAAGTTATCATCTCCACAACTGTTTGCACTTGCAGCATACATTCTTGCAATATGCTCGTAAGGCTTTTTGTTAGATGGATTTAAACTTAACGCTTCTTGGAAATATTGTCTTGCTTTACCATAGCTTCCACTATTTTTAAAGTCTAATGCAGCTCTGTAATATAATTTAGCCTTTTTAAACGGATCTGTTTCTAAATCCATAGTTTGGTCTAAATACTTTTGCTCTCCAGTAATTACATATAGATAATATGCTGTACTAGCATCAGGCTGTAAAGTATTTTTTTGCTTAACAATTGTTACAAACATTGGATCGTCTTTACACCCTTTAGAGTATAACTTGTTCATAGCACGTTGTAACCATACTGCATTGTTTTTATTTGCTTCGTAATCCTTTTTGTATAATGGGATTAAGTTTTCACAATTAGCTCTATCTCCTAAATCTGCATCTACACCATCCTGAACTTTTTCAAAAGCTTCAATCATTTGACCATAGTACTTTTTGTACTTACCTTCTTTTTTAGTTAAAGCTGTTCCAGCATCTTCTTTTGTAATTAACTCGTTTAACTTTTTAGAGTTGTATGCAGTTTCTGCTTCAATTTTTTCTGAAACATCATCATACTTATCAAATAAGTTTTGTGCTGTTTTGTTGCCAGAATCATAAAGGCTAACCATTAGCTTAAAGTATACATAAAGACTTTTAGCATTTTTAAAGTTTTCTTTATCTGTATTATAGGCAGCATCAAAACAATTGTATAAATCTTGATCAGATAACCCTAATGCAGCTTTGTTGTCATATTTTAATTGACACTGTTCTGTAAGGTATTCTCCTGCTGGAGACTCGCTAGCAAAATTTGCCATTCTTTCATCAAACATTTTAATTAAATCGTTGATGTAAGCCACTTTTTCTGCTCCTGAAGATTTATCTATGTAGTGATTTAATATTTTTTCACCATATACATAAATTGCCTTGTTGTATTTAGGACAGTCTTTTCTTAAGTCCATAAATGGCTGGTAAGCAGCTTCATAATTTTTTGCTTTGGCAGACTCTGTCATTAAAGACAATTTAGTCATACACTCTTCATTGCTTTGTGCAAACCCAACATTTAGTCCAAACATTAAGGCAATTAATAAAGTAATTTTAGTTTTCATAATCTTAAATTTTATGCTGTTAGTCATATTTTCTTTTTTGAAACCATCTATCATTTAACGATAGACTAATTTGGAAACTTATAAAATTCTCTTTTACCAAATTGGCATTTGTTGTTCCTCTTTGTCCTAACTCTAATCCTAAGTTGGCATTAGAGAATACATTTCCAACTGGTAAACCTACTCCAAAAGACATGCCAAACTCTTTTATGGATTGATTATTTATATTTAATCCTGTGTTTTCAAATCGTAATCCAGCCCTGTAAGTAGCTCTTTTCCAGTATTTAGAGAACGAATTGTATTCAGGGATATAAAATCCACCAACAGATAATTTTGAAGCATCTTCAAATGTAGCGCCAACATTACCATAAAAAGGGTTAAAAAACTCGCTTGTATTTTGTGATGTATACTCCACACCTGCAAACCATTTTCTTGGCTCACCTAATCCTGCTCCAACACTATATTTAGTAGGTAATGTTAATTTGGTTTCTGCTAGGTTAGATGCTTCCAAATCTACTTCTATATTGCTTTCATTTGTACCATTATCGGTAAAAATAGTTCTTTGATTTTTAGAGGTTAACTCAGCTTCAGGAGTGTAAGTAACAGATCCTTGGAATTCCAATTTAGAATTTATCATTTTTTGGTAATGCAGTCCTAGATTAAAATTAAGTCCACTAATATCTGATCTGCTATTCTCTACAGAATAATAATCTAAAGGCTCTCCGGAATCGTTAAACAAAATATTAATAGTGTTATTTCTTATATTTCCGAAATCGTAATCCATTTCTACACCAATGCTTAATGAATTACTAATTTGATATCCTAGACTAAAAAAGGCTTTGTTGACTCCTCCATCACCAAAGTATCTAAAATCTACTCTACCCTCACTGTCTAAAGTTTCAAGCTCGTACCCTACAGAAGTGTATGGTAATAAACCAAATCCAAATCCAAATTTACCAACGGGAATAGATAATGCTAAATAGTTAAATGTTGTGCTTTGTGCTTTATCTTCACTACTTTCAGTTTTTAAACTTGTACTTGTAAAACTTCCTCCAACTGTAAATTTTACAGGTCTAGACTCGTTATTAAAAGTGGTCAAATTGTTACCTGTAAAAGTTGCTGGGTTTAAAAAATTGATGTGGATACTATCTTTGTATACACCCAAACCTCCCATACTACGGTTTTCTACAGACCCTTTAAATTTTAAACTTCCTATCCCGTAAAAAGAATAAGGTGAAGCGGTACCATCCTGACCGTAACTTTGAATTGCAAATAATGCAATAAAAACTAATACAAGTTTTTTTATCATTAGACTATGTTATATTGTAATATAAAATTCAAACCCTCTAGTAGGAAATTTGAGTTGGCAAATATGCTACTTTTTAATTGTTTAGACAAAAAATTAGCATCTCCTCCTGTTAAAATTATTGTTAAATCTGGATATTCAGTCTTATATTGATTGATTACTCCGTCTATTTCGTTTAAAATTCCATTAACAACTCCACTGTTTATTGAGGTCATTGTAGAGTTACCTATAAAATGCTCTGGAATCTTGGTTTCCAGCAATGGTAACTTTGCTGTTTGATTATGTAACGCTTGGTATCGCATTCTTATTCCTGGCGATATAGCGCCTCCTAAATATTCGTTTTTAGAATTAATAAAATCATAAGTTACACAGGTGCCAGCATCTATTATTAAAACATTTTTATCCGAAAATTGTTGTACAGAAGCACAAACTAAAGCTATTCTATCTAATCCAAGGGTAGTTGGTGTAGCATATAAGTTTGTAAACGGAACTGGTGTTTCATGAGATAACTCTAAAAAATTAAATTTCTTTTTTAAATACTGTATAGATTTATCGTCCACATGACCAACAGAAGATACTATGGCATTATTAATTTTAGTATATGATTTTTTTAGTGTTTTTAGGCTTTTTAAAATGCTAGATGTATTGACAACTTCCCTTTCAACAATACTGTTTTCCTTAAAAACAGCAAGTTTAGTTCTGGTATTTCCAACATCAATTATTAAATTCATACAGATTCTAAAAACGCTAAATTTACAAAACCAATATAATATAAGTCTTAATAATTTTATAATATTGAAATTGAGCCAAGTAAACGATTTAAAACCATTATACTAGAAATACTCAATAAATTTTGTAATTTTTGTTTTGCTAGTTCTAAAAATGAATATATATTTGCATCCGCAATTATGCGACTGGTGCCTTAGCTCAGTTGGTAGAGCAAAGGACTGAAAATCCTTGTGTCCCTGGTTCGATTCCTGGAGGCACCACCACTAAAAACCCGATTCAACTGAATCGGGTTTTTTGGTTATAAACACTAACTTATTCAATTTTAATTCACTACAAAAAGTAGTAAATTAGCTAATACAACATTTATCAATGACAGACAAAGAACAATTCATGAAAGAAGCTGTAAACGCAGCATTAAAAGGAATGAACAACAATGAAGGCGGACCGTTTGGTTGCATTATTGTTAAAGACGGAAAAATTGTAGGACGCGGAAACAACAAAGTTACTTCAACAAACGACCCAACAGCTCATGCAGAAGTTACTGCCATTAGAGATGCTTGCAAGAATCTAGATTCTTTTCAATTAGAGGGTTGCGAAATTTATACCTCTTGCGAACCTTGCCCAATGTGTTTAGGTGCCATTTATTGGGCTAGACCAGACAAAGTTTATTACGGAAGCAACCAGGTTGATGCTGCCAATATTGGTTTTGATGACGAGTTTATTTACAAAGAAATCCCATTACCTTATGATAAAAGAAGCATCCCTTTTGAGCAATTAGCAAGAGAGATTGCATTAGAGCCTTTTCAAGAGTGGACTAAAAAAGAGGATAAAACAGAATATTAATAAGTTTTGTTAGTAGTTTCATAACTTTTCGACAAACAAATTCTAGATTTATATCTTTATCAAAAAAAATTATGTCAAAAACTTATTACGATCCTGCAGACTTAAGAAAATTTGGAAAAATCACGGAATGGAGTGAAGAGCTTGGCAACAAGTTTTTTGATTATTACGGAAAAGTATTTGAAGAAGGCGCACTTACAGCTCGCGAAAAATCTTTAATAGCATTAGCTGTAGCGCATACAGAGCAGTGTCCTTATTGTATTGATGCATATTCTAAAGATGGATTACAAAGAGGTATCACCAAAGAAGAAATGATGGAAGCCATCCATGTTGGCGCTGCTATTAAAAGCGGAGCTACATTAGTTCATGGTGTACAAATGATGAATAAAGTTAACAAGTTAGATGGTTAAAATAAAACCATACACTTATTAATTACGTAAAAACTACAAACTAGACTATCCAATACATGGCAACAAAATCCCTTAAAAAACAAGGTAGCGATTTAGCTAATACTAACAGGCAATTAGAAATTTTATCCAATGGTATTTTTCAAAATGGCGAGTTACCGACTTTTAAAAGTAAGATTTCAGAAAGTAATCAATTTCCGCTTAAAGCGAAAACATTAGAAATTTTACAGGTTAATGTTGGTTACATGTGTAATCAAGTGTGCGAGCATTGCCATGTAGATGCAGGTCCAGACCGTAAGGAGATTATGACGCAAGAGACCATGCAACAAATTTTGGATGTCATTAAAACCACTGGAGCACATACCTTAGACTTAACAGGTGGCGCACCAGAAATGAATCCTAATTTTAGATGGTTTGTAGAAGAAGCCTCAAAAATTGGTATTAAAGATTTTATTGTGCGTTCTAACTTAACCATTATTAGAGCTAATAAAAAGTATTACGACTTACCAGAATTTTTCAAAAAGCACAACATACATGTGGTTAGTTCTATGCCACATTGGACTAGAGGAAAAACAGACAAACAACGTGGCGAAGGTGTTTTTGACATGTCTATAAAAGCCCTACAAGAGCTTAATGTTGTTGGTTATGGTATGCCAGATAGCCCATTAAAATTAGATTTAGTCTATAATCCAAGTGGTGCTTTTTTACCAGGTGATCAAGCTGCAATGGAAAAAGACTTTAAAAAAGCATTAATGGAAGATTTTGGTATCAATTTTCATAATTTATTTGCCATTACTAATTTACCAATAGCACGGTTTTTAGATTATTTAATTGCTTCAGAAAATTACGAGGATTATATGTATGCTCTAGTAGAAGCTTATAATCCAGCTGCTGTTAAAAACGTCATGTGTACTAACACATTATCTGTAAGTTGGGATGGGTATTTGTTTGATTGCGACTTTAACCAAATGCTAGAATTACCGGTTAATAGTAAGGCTAAACACATATCAGAATATAACGAAGAGCTCTTAGAAGGTCGTAACATTGTCATCTCTCAGCATTGTTATGGTTGTACTGCAGGAGCAGGAAGCAGCTGTCAAGGTAGTGTCGCTTAACTTATGAAACATTATATATTTTTTATTTTTATTTTATTTTCCAGTATTGCGTGGTCGCAAGACACTCTGTCTGAGCTTTTAAAAAAGCACAATACTAATAGTGTTCCATATATCAGCGTTCAAGAATTAGCAATGCCAAAAACAGACGCTATTATATTGGATGCAAGAGAGTTATATGAATTTGAAGTTAGCCACCTTAAAGATGCCATTTTTGTTGGTTACACTACTTTTAATTTAGATGAAGTTATTAAAAACTTACCTAATAAAAATGAAACTATTGTTGTGTATTGCTCATTAGGTATACGTTCTGAAACCATAGCAGAACAACTTAAAAAAGTTGGATATACTAATGTTTATAATGTATATGGTGGCATTTTTGAATGGAAAAATAATGGTTTCAGTGTGGTAGACACTAAAGATAATGAAACGGAAAACATCCATGTTTTTAATAAACATTGGAGCAAATGGTTAACAAAAGGGATTAAAGTTTTTGACATAGAATCAAATCAAGATAATGACTAACAAAAACCTCATCATCACCTTTACCAGAAACCCTGAATTAGGAAAAGTTAAGACAAGATTAGCCAAAACCATTGGCAACACTTCTGCTTTAGCGATATATAAAAAGTTATTAGAACACACCCAGAGTGTTTTACGTAATTTAGATTGCGACAAAGCAGTTTATTATTCGGTTAAAATTAGAGACAACGATATTTGGGACAATAGCATTTATCAAAAGCATCAACAAATAGGTGAGGATTTAGGTATCAGAATGCAAAAGGCTTTTGAAAATGGTTTTAATAATGGTTATCAAAATATTATAATAGTTGGTAGTGATTTATACGATTTAAAACCAAATCACATCACAGATGCATTTAATGCCTTAACTAATAATGATGTTGTTATTGGTCCTGCAGAAGATGGTGGTTATTATCTTTTAGGCATGAAAAAAATGCATACAGATGTATTTAAAAACAAAAATTGGGGAACAGCATCTGTTTTTGAAGACACCATAAGAAATTTACAAAATGAAAGCGTATTTTTGTTAGAACCCCTAAATGACGTAGATACGTTTGAAGACATCAAAAATAACGAGACACTTAAAGCATTAATTACAACATGATCAAGCAGATTAATAAAACTGTAGACTACCTTAAAGACAAAGGGTTTGAAAACCCAGAAGTGGGAATAATTTTAGGTACAGGATTGGGCAAACTAACAGATGAGCTAGATATTATTCAAGAGGTAAGTTATAATCATATTCCTAACTTTCCTACAGCTACTGTCGAGTTTCATAAAGGAAAATTAATTTACGGAAATCTAGCAGGCAAAAAGGTAATTGTTATGCAAGGTCGTTTTCATATTTATGAAGGCTACACATTGCAAGATGTAACATATCCTGTGCGAATTATGGAAAAATTGGGTATTAAAACCCTACTGGTATCAAATGCTGCTGGAGCCATTAATTTAGACTTTAAAAAAGGTGAACTAATGTTAATAGATGACCATATTAATCTCCAAGGTAGCTCTCCTTTAGCATTTAAAGGTGTTGAAGCACTTGGCGAGCGTTTTACAGATATGAGTGCGCCTTATAATTTGGATGTAAACTCTAAATTAAAAGCAATTGCTAAAGCCAATAATATCAAACTACACGAAGGTGTTTATGCTAGTGTTGTAGGTCCGCAATTAGAAACTAGAGCAGAATACAAAATGCTTAAAATTATTGGTGCAGATGCTGTGGGTATGAGTACGGTTCCGGAAGTTATTGTTGCTAATCACTTAGGATTAAAAGTTGGCGCAGTGTCAGTTTTGACTGACGAATGCGACCCAAGTAATTTAAAGCCTGTTGACATTGCTGAAATTATCGCTATGGCTAACAAAGCAGAACCAGAAATGATTACACTATTTAAAGAATTAATAAAGATATTATAAAATAGTTGGCAGTCGCAGTCACAGTTTTCAGTCTCACTGTAACTGTAAACTGAGACTGAAAACTGAATACTAAAATTTATGAGCTATTTAGACGCTACAAACGATTTATACAAAGAAGCAGCATTAACACCAGATGTTGGACTATGTTGTACGACCAACCCTATTTGGGAATTACCAGGTTTGAAAATTCCTAGAATCATGCAAGAAATGAATTACGGTTGCGGAAGCACAGTTAATGCAAGAGACCTAACCAACAACCCAAAAATGCTTTATGTTGGTGTTGGTGGTGGCATGGAGCTTTTACAATTCTCTTATTTTAATCGTCAAAAAGGAGGTGTTATTGGTGTAGATGTGGTTGATGAAATGTTGGAGGCTTCTCGGAAAAATTTTATTGAAGCCGAAGCGCAAAACGATTGGTTTAAAAGCGACTTTGTAGATCTTAAAAAAGGAGATGCTTTAAACTTACCGGTTGACGATAACTCTATTGATGTTGCAGCACAAAACTGTTTATTCAATATTTTTAAAGCGGAAGACTTAAAAAAAGCAATAGACGAAATGTATCGTGTCTTAAAACCACACGGAAGATTAGTGATGAGCGATCCAACGTGCGAACAACCTATGAATGACACCTTACGTAATGACGACCGTTTGCGTGCCCTGTGCTTAAGCGGAAGCTTACCAATTGCTGAATATGTTAAAGCCTTAACTGATGCTGGTTTTGGAACTATTGAAATTAGAGCACGTAAACCATACAGAATTTTAGACCCTAAAAACTACCCAACAGACGAGTTAATTTATATCGAATCTATAGAAGTTGCAGCAATTAAAGACCCAATGCCAGAAGATGGACCTTGCATTTTTACAGGTAAAGCTGCTATTTATTTTGGAAGCGAAGATTATTTTGATGATAAAAAAGGACATATTTTACTAAAAAATCAACCTATTGCTATTTGCGACAAAACCGCTGGTGCATTGGCAGACTTAGGAAGAGATGATATTTTTATTAGCGAATCTACCTATCACTATGATGGTGGTGGCTGCTGTTAATTAATATAACTTGATTTTAAAACCTCTTTTTTTAATGAAACAATTACTAATAATAGTATTAGCTTTAATTACTTCATCTTGCTGTAATGCTAAAAAGATGGCTTTAAATTCTTCAGAAAAAATCTATCAAAACAATTTTGTAACAGTTGATAAAATCTCTGAAACTACTAAAGATTCTATTACACAAACTATTGAAGTTAAGGATAAAAAAAACAATGTAATTGCAGAAGTAGATACATATAAAGAGGCTAATCAAGTTATAGCAAACAATTCAAAAAAAACAGACACTATAGCATATTTGACACTTCCTCCTAAACCACCTAAACAAGATAGCTTAGCAACGTTTAGTCATGGTAGATGGAATACACTTTTAGAAAAACATGTCTCTGACCAAGGAAATGTAAACTATCTACAATTTAAAAGTGATAAAACTATACTAGCAGTTTATATTGATGCTTTAAGTGAAAATGTTCCGACTGACAGTTGGTCTAAACAAGAAAAACTTGCCTATTGGATTAACACATACAACGCTTTAACAGTAGATTTAATACTACGAAACTATCCTATTAAGAGCATTAAAGATATCAAAGACCCATGGAAACAACGTCTTTGGAAATTGGGTAATAAATGGTACAATTTAGATGAAATTGAGCACCAGATATTACGTAAAATGGACGAACCACGTATACACTTTGCTATTGTTTGCGCCTCGTATTCTTGTCCTAAGTTGCAAAACAAAGCCTTTACTGCTGAACATTTAGAAACGCAATTAACCAATGCTACAAAAGAGTTTTTAAGTGACACAAAACGTAACGAAATTTCTGAAAACAGTTTAAAATTATCTAAAATATTTAGATGGTTTGATAACGATTTTAAACAGAATGGTAGCTTAATTGATTTTATCAATACATACACTACAACTAACATTTCTGAAGACGCAAAAATTAGCTATAAAGATTACAATTGGGATTTAAATGATTAGTATTATTATTCCAGTTTTAAATGAAGAAAAGCACATTACAGAGGTGTTGTATCATTTAATTGATAATGCATCTTTAAATACTATTCAAGAAATTATAGTTGTAGATGGTGGCAGTACAGATAATACTGTAAACCTCATTAAACAATTGGACCTCAACATTACTGTATTGCATTCAGAAAAAGGTCGTGCAAAACAGATGAATCTTGGTGCTAAAATGGCTAAAGGAGACATACTCTATTTTTTACATGCAGATTCTTTTCCACCAACACATTACGACCAACTTATACTAAATGAAATTACAAAAGGAAATAACGCCGGTTGTTTTAGACTTCAATTTGATAGTAACCATTGGTGGTTGCGTTTAGCTAGTTGGCTAACACAATTTTCATGGCGTGCTTGTAGAGGAGGCGACCAAAGCCAATTTATAACTAAAGCACTATTTAATGAAATTGGTGGTTTTGACGAAATCTATACTATTTACGAAGACAATATTTTAATTAATGAATTATACAAACGGAAGGAGTTTGTTGTCATTAATAAAAAATTAAAAACCTCTGCAAGATTATATGAAAAAATTGGTGTGTGGAAGTTACAATATCTTTTTTGGACTATCTACATCAAGCAGTGGTTTGGTGCTTCACCAGAAGATTTATATAACTACTACAAAAAACACATTACATAAAAAAAGGTGGTAAATAAATACCACCTTTGTTTTTCAGATATTTAAAACAAAGTATAAATATCTTGTTTAGTTAGTTATATTTTGAAAATAATTAAAAATCATAAAAGTTGCTATCAATCACTCCTATACTTATAATTCGAAAAAAATCCCTTTTTTACTTATTTTCAGGAAGTCAAAGGTATCTAACACTAATTAATAACATGTTAATGATAAATATGATTTTTATGTAGTGTTTTAGACCACAATTATTTATTAGATAATGTTATTATCTACTGCAAACTTGACAATGGAAGCATTATTTTTTAGATTCAGTTTCTGTAAAATTCTACTTCTGTAGGTACTAATAGTATTTGCACTTAAAGAAATACTTTGTGCAATTTCTTTTACAGATTTACCACTAGCCATTAACCTTACAACCTCCAACTCACGATCTGATAGTAATTCTATTAAAGAATCTACTGGTTTATAAGTAGTAGTATTAACCAACATATTTGCAACATTTTCAGAAATATATTTTTTACCATCAAGTACTTTTTTTACTGCCTCAATCAATACTTCTGGATCACAATCTTTTTTTAAAAAACCATGAGCGCCAGCTTTTAAAACCCTTATTGCATATTGCTCCTCAGGCTGCATACTTAAAATTAAAATTGGTGTAGAAATTTGTGAAGATTTAGCTTTTTTTACAACTTCAATACCATCTATTTTTGGCATAGAAATATCTATTAGAGCAATATCTAAAACTTTTTTGGTCAATAGTTTTAAAGCTTCAATTCCGTTAGAAGCCTCTATGAAAGAAGCGTTACTAAACTCATTTTTTAAAATTTGGATGATCCCTTTTCTTAAAATAACATGATCATCAACAACTAAAACCTTCATTATTAGTTAATAAAATAATAACTAAAGTTAGTAAATTAATGTTTATCACGGTTTATATAAACCCAATATTATTAATATATAATTATAATGTTTAAGCAATTTGATTAGAGGATAATGTTTTAATATTGAGATTAATAGAAGTAAGTTGTTAAAAATATTGTCCAATACCAAATACTAAGCCACGACCATCTTTTTTAGAAATTCCGTACCCATAATCTATTCTAAAAATAGCATTAAAAATAGATTTGTGTATAAATCTTAAACCAGCTCCTGGAAAAACTCTTAGGTTGTCTGCATCGCCAAAGTCGCCTAAATCACCACCTGGATTTCGCCATGATCCTGCATCAATAAATGCATTTCCTTGAAGGACAAACCAACCTTTTTCAATTAACGTATGTCTATATTCTGTGTTTAAAACTATAGCACCTGTACCTCTATCAATCGTATTTCCAACTCCTCTAATATTTAAATTATTATCTAGAGAAAATGGTGCAAATGGACTGTCGTTATTGGTGGCTAAACCTACCCTTAGTCGGCTTGCCCAATTACCTTTTTGTCCCAAACGTTTGTAGTAATTAAAGTCGTTCCAGCCAATTAAAAATTCTGGTAATTGGTTGTTGTCTGTGGTAACATACTGCAAGTTAAGCATGCTTTTAAACCCTGAAACATATTGGTAATTAAAATCCAGATTATTAAACTCATAAACTCCTCTAATCATGGTTTTATTAGCTGAAATTTCTGAAAGAAAATTAAATAAGGTTTGCTCTTCAAGGGAAGAATAATTCTCCTTAAATACATTAACTCCAAGCTCAAACCGATTATTAAAATCGGGTTGATACAAGCCTAAAACTTCAAAAGCCTTATTTCTATATCTATAATTTACTGTCGCTTCATCATAAAAAACGGGTTCTTGGGTTTGCCAATCTTGATGGTTTATAGCTAATCCAAACTCGCGACTAAACAAATAGGGTGCTCTAAAGTTAATACCGTAGGAGTTATAAATATCTTTTTGATAAAAACCTCCAAAAGTCATGTTTTGACCTAATAAATTAAACTCGTAAAGACCTATTCTGTAGGCAACATCTTCTTCATTAGACGTGTAAACATTTACAGATGGAATAATAGTAAAGTTTTCTTCAATGGTATAAATTACAGTGTAATTACCTTCATCAGTATATTCAACTTTATAATCTGCAAAAGACACAGAAGGCAATCTTTTTAATAATTTTATATCATCTTCTAATTGAATAGAATCTAAGGATTGTCCAGTTTCCGTTTTAGAAATTTTTTCAATAAAAGAGGTTTTAAGTTTTTTATTTCCTTCGATTTTAATATCTGTAATTGTTTGAGATGTTGTGCTTGAAAATGTAATTCCGAAGACAATAAAAAAATAAAAAAATCTCATTAATATAAACCGTATTGTGCTTTAATAACTTGCTCTACAGGTTTGTTTTGCGGTGTAAAGCGGTTGTTATTTAACCCTCCTACTTTATCATGGTTTATAAACCATTTCCAGATAAAACCACCTGCAAACCAATCCTCTTTCCAAAACGTTTCAAATAACGCTTTGGTTGTATTAGTCTGCGCTTCTAAGTTAACCTTACTTTCTACTCTATCTACTGTCCAAGGTGCTTTACCAGAATAGTCAATACTTCTGTAGCCAAACTCGGTAAACAAGATGGGTTTATTATATTTTTTTGAGTAACTATTTATTGTATCCTTGTACTTTTTCCAACCTTTTAAACATTCTTCTACTGTAGGTGTTTTACTATCACTAACAGGAAAATAGGCATCTATACCAATATAATCTAATTGCTCCCAAAAGGGTGTTTTTTTGTACTCATTCCAGTTGGCAGCATAAGTTAATTTCCCTTTATAAATAGATCTAATTTGTGTAATTAAACTAGTCCAATAGTCTGGTCTTGCTTCAACAAATTTTTCTAGTTCTGTGCCAATACAAAAAATTGGAGTTTCTGTATCTTGAGCTACTTGTGCAAACGCTAATATAAATTTAGAATAGGTGTCTTCAAGCATCTTCCAATCGTCTTCTGTTTTCATTTCAATAAAACCCGTAAACTCTCCTTTCCAAACCCACAATTGTGGCTTCAACATAGATTTTATATTAGACTTTTTTAAAGTATTAATATATTGTTTACCACCTACTATTGTTTCTCCAAACCATTGTCGTTCTGCATCGTAATTTACGTTTGGACTATCTAAACTTTTAATCATAGCAAAAGGCATAATTGCAGCATAGTTAGCATTAATGTTAAGTAATGGATCGACATTTTTTTGAGATATACTATCTCTATGCGCTACAAAGCTTACTCCATTAATTTTTTCTTTTATAACAGGTGTCATAGAGCAACCAAAACAACAGAAGAATACACAAATTTTAAAAATCCATCTCATAAGTGTCAATTTATCTCTAAATTTAAACAAATAGAAATAATTGATTAAGGTTTTTACAAAACCTTCGACTTAGCTTTTATAACTAAACCAAAACTATGGAGCATATTGTAATTATAGGTAATGGTATTTCTGGCGTCACACTTGCTAGACACATTAGAAAATTATCTAATAAAAAAATTACTATAATTTCTGCCGAAACTGACTATTTTTTCTCTCGTACAGCATTAATGTATGTATATATGGGACACCTAAAGTTTGAACACACGCAACCTTATGAAAACTGGTTTTGGGAGAAAAACAAAATAAACCTTAAAAAAGGCTATGTTAATACAATAGATACTGACTCTAAAACACTTCATTTTGCTGAAGGTGACACTATAACCTATGATAAATTGGTCATTGCAACTGGTAGTAAACCTAATAAATTTGGTTGGCCAGGACAAGATCTAAAAGGCGTACAAGGTTTATACAGTAAACAAGATTTAGATAATCTAGAAGTGGTTGCACCTAACAATCAAGTCTGTAAACGCGCTGTTATTGTTGGTGGTGGTTTAATAGGAATTGAATTGGCAGAAATGCTAAATTCTAGAAATATTCCTGTTACTTTTTTAGTACGCGAATCCAGTTTTTGGAATGGCGTTTTGCCTGAAGGCGAAAGCGAAATGATAAACAGACACATTAAAAAGCATCATATTGATTTACGTTTAAGTAGTAATTTAAAAGAAATTATTTCTGACGAAAACGGAAAAGTAAAATCCATTATTATTGAAGAAACTGGTGAAGAATTAACTTGTGATTTTGTGGGTTTAACAGCTGGTGTATCTCCTAATATTTCATTTTTAGAAGACAGTAAAATTGAAACTAATAAAGGGGTTTTAGTTAATCGTTACCTTGAAACTAACATAAAAGATGTTTACGCAATTGGTGATTGTGCAGAGCAACGTGAAGCAATTGGTAACAGACGACCTATTGAAGCTGTTTGGTATACAGGACGAATGATGGGAGAAGTTTTGGCGCAAACTATTTGTGGCAATTCTATGCAGTACAATCCTGGTCATTGGTTTAATAGCGCTAAATTTTTAGATATAGAATACCAAACCTATGGTTGGGTATTTGGTAGTAAAGGACGACCAGATTACGAAACTCATTTTCATTGGAAACACGATGATGATACCAAATGTATAACCATTGCTTACCATAAAGACACTAATCAATTTTTAGGCATCAACACCTTTGGGATTAGAATGCGTCATCAAACTTTTGATCAATGGTTAACAGAAAAACGGGATGTAGATTATGTGGTTAATCATTTAGCTGAAGCCAATTTTGACCCAGAGTTTTACAAACATTTTGAAAAAGACATTAAAGCAGCCTTCAACAATCAATTACAAACAGCCTAACAACTAATTATGAGTAATAAATTAAACTATAGTATGTCTTTGGCTAATTCTTACGGATTATCTAAATCGCAAAAAATAGCATCAGCAATTGGTATATTAGGTCTGTTTATTTTTCTTTTAGCCATTTTCAATGTTCAGTTTACTAACAGAGGACTAGTATTAACTATTGCATTATTATTAATTGCATTTGGGACTGTTTGGTTTGCTAACAATGCCTATTTAAATACTTCTGAAGGCATTAAAAACGATGGCGTATGGTTTAAATCAATTTCTTCTAGAGGATTAATAGGATGGTTAACTGGATTGGTATTAACTGGGTTTTACATTGTGCTTTATTTTTTCCCTGAATTATTAGGCTTAACAGAAAAAGGAGTGGCTAATACAGGTTTAATTGCACTATTTGATCCTTTAAGTAGGTTGCTAAGTGGTAATCCAGCAAGTCAGTGGTTTGTATATGGTACTCTTTATACCTTGGCAATTTTAGCTTTTGGCTATAAATTTATTTTAAAATACAGACACAACAGGTATGAGAAAATCCGCACAGGTTCTGTGATGTTTTTTCAGTTGGCTTTTGCTTTTTTAATCCCAGAATTTATGGCTAGATTAAATTCGGATTCGTTTAGCTTACCTTATTACGATCTTAAAAACATTTGGCCACTAAACTATTACAACTTTGAGCAATACCGAGTAAATTCTATGATTAGCGCTGGTGACATTGGTACTGGACTACTTATTTTTGGTATCGCTTCTATTTTTATAATTACACCTATTTTAACCTACAAATATGGAAAACGCTGGTATTGCTCTTGGGTATGTGGTTGTGGTGCTTTAGCCGAAACCGCTGGAGATAGTTTTAGACAGTTAAGTGATAAATCTCAGTTTGCTTGGAAGGTTGAGCGTTGGGTAATACATTCTGTTTTGGTTTTCGTAGTTTTAATGACTACCGCAGTTGTTCATAGTTATTTAGGCGTTGATAACACTAAATATTGGCTTACAAAAAGCACTTTTTTAATTTTGGTAGCTTCTTTGCTAACTATTGTTTTCGTAGGCGCTTTTGTTTTTAAGCGAAAAGAACTCGCTAAAGACGCAAAATATGGAGCAATTGGCTATTTTGTTATTATCATATCACTTTTCGCCATTTATTATTTCAGTTCAAACAGTAATTTGTTTTTATTCAAGCCAGAAACGCTTAGAAAAACTTATGCATTTTTAATAGGTTCTATATTTTCAGGAGTTATCGGCACAGGGTTTTATCCAATTTTTGGTAATCGTGTGTGGTGCAGATTTGGTTGTCCTATGGCTGCCATATTAGGATTTCAGCAACGTTTGTTTTCAAAATTCAGAATTACCACAAATGGAGGACAATGTATCTCTTGTGGTAATTGTTCTACGTATTGCGAAATGGGTATTGATGTACGTGCTTACGCTCAAAAAGGAGAAAATATTGTACGCTCTAGTTGTGTTGGTTGTGGTATTTGTAGTGCTGTTTGCCCAAGAGGAGTGCTTAAACTGGAAAACGATAGTATGAAAGGGCGTATTAATCCAAATGAAATCTTATTAGGTAACGATGTAAATTTAATGGATTTAATTAATCAGAAATAATGTAAAAAACAATTGTATTTTTGCAACCTGATAAAACACTAAATGCCCATAATTAAAGTCATAATCCCTGCTTACAACGAGCAAGATTCTATAGCAAAAGTTATACAAGATATCCCTTCTATTGTCCAAGAGGTAATTGTAGTTAGCAACAACTCGACAGATCAAACAGAAACTCAAGCTAAACAAGCAGGTGCTACTGTTTTAACCGAAAACCAAAAAGGCTATGGATATGCATGTTTAAAAGGGATGGATTATATTGCTAATCAAGACCAAAAACCTGATATTATTGTGTTTTTGGATGGAGATTATAGCGACTATCCTGAAGAATTAACAAAAATTGTTGCGCCTATTATACAACAAGATATAGATTTTGTGATTGGTGCCAGAACTAAAGAACTAAGGGAAAAAGGGAGTATGACACCTCAACAAATTTTTGGTAATTGGCTGGCTACCTCATTAATGACACTTTTTTTTAGAGCAAAATTTACAGACCTTGGACCCTTTAGAGCTATTAAATATAATAAGTTATTAGCCCTTAATATGGTAGATAAAACCTACGGTTGGACAGTAGAGATGCAGTTAAAAGCACTCAAACAAAAATTAACTTACACAGAAGTACCTGTAAACTACAAAAATAGAATTGGTGTCTCAAAAGTTTCAGGAACCGTAAAAGGTAGTATATTTGCTGGCGTTAAAATATTAACGTGGATTTTCAAATACAGTTTTAAAAAGTGATTATAGAAACAACAATTATTATTGTTTACACCATTGCACTCATACTTATCTTCTTGTATGCTTTGGCTCAATTAAACTTAATGTTCAATTATATTGCTGCGCAAAAAAAGAAAGATAATGGACCCAAATTCAATCTAAATAATACAGATGAAATCCCTTTTGTAACCATACAGCTTCCTGTCTTTAACGAGTTGTATGTTATGGATAGATTATTAGATAATATTGCTTTAATAGACTATCCTAAAGATAAGTTAGAAATACAAGTATTGGACGATTCTACAGACGAAACCGTAGCAACAACCAAAGCACATGTAGAAAAACTTAAATCTCAAGGATTAGACATATCACACATCACCAGAACTAACCGTCAAGGCTTTAAAGCAGGCGCTTTAAAGGAAGGATTAGAAATTGCAAAAGGAGAATACATTGCTATTTTTGATGCCGATTTCTTACCACAACCGGATTGGTTAAAAAAGACCATACCTTATTTTAAAGACCCAGAAATTGGTGTCGTACAAACACGTTGGGGACACATAAACAGAGATTATTCTACATTAACTAAAATACAAGCTTTTGCGTTAGATGCACATTTTACTTTAGAGCAAGTTGGACGTAGTAGTAAAGGTCACTTTATTAATTTTAACGGTACAGCTGGAGTGTGGAGAAAGCAATGTATAATAGATGCAGGAAATTGGGAAGGTGATACTTTAACTGAAGATTTAGATTTAAGTTACAGAGCACAACTTAAAAACTGGAAGTTTAAATATTTAGAAAATGTCGAAACGCCTGCAGAATTACCTGTTGTAATAAGTGCTGCTAGATCACAGCAATTTAGATGGAATAAAGGTGGCGCAGAAAACTTTAGAAAAATGTTAGGTCGCGTGCTTAAAAGCAAAAATATTTCGGCTAAAACTAAAGTACATGGTATATTACATTTATTAAACAGTACAATGTTTTTAAATGTATTGATAGTTGGAGTACTAAGTATTCCAATGCTTTACATAAAAAATGAATATGCACACTTAAGACCATACTTTTATGTCATGAGCTTTTTTGTACTAAGTACTGTAATCTTTTTTGTGTGTTATTGGGTAATGTATAAACAAAGTCATGGAAACACGTTTAAAGATTTTTTAAAGTATATCGCTTTGTTTTTTACTTTCTTTTCAATAGCAATGGGCTTTTCACTGCATAACTCAATTGCAGTTTTAGAAGGTCACATTGGCAAACGAAGTGAGTTTGTACGTACTCCAAAATTTAATATCAGTACGCTTAAAGATAGTTGGAAAGGCAACAAATATTTACGTAAAAACATATCTGTACACGTTATTTTTGAAGGTGCTTTAATGTTATATTTTGCTTTTGGGATGTATCTAGCTTTTATAGTTGGTGACCAAGGAGGTGACTTTGGGTTATTCCCTTTTCATTTAATGTTAACCATCGGATTTGGTTTTGTGTTTTTTAAATCGTTAACCTCTAAAGCATAATCATTAATGTCATTGCGAGGACGCAGGACTTGCCAATCTGCTAATTGTAATATCTAAGCTTATATTAATTTATGTTTTAACACAACACTTCTACAGCTAACGCAATCGTTATGTTTAACACTATTTGGTTAAAATTTAGCAAAACAACTTCACTTTTAATAGTGCTAAGCCTAATTATGTACTGGCTTTTTGCTTACGATTTGGTTAGAACTGACCATCTTAAACTCATCTTACTATATTCTGGATTATTCTTTTGCTTTTATAAAATAGTTCAACAAAACAAAAACAATTTCAAATTATTAGTGGCTATTGCCATTATTATCAGGCTAGTCTTTTTGTTAGCCATTCCAAATCTATCACAAGATTTTTATCGTTTTATTTGGGATGGACGACTTATTCTACAAGGTATTAATCCCTATTTATACACTCCTCAAAGCTTCATTTCCAATGGGCAATTTCCAATCAATCAAGCACAGGAACTTGTAAAAGGAATGCAAGCATTAAATGCCAGTCATTTTTCAAATTATCCTCCAATAAATCAGTTATTTTTTATTATTGCCAACCTGTTTTCTACTTCCAATATTTTAGGATCAGTAATAGGATTAAGATTAATAATCATAGCAGCAGATATTGGGACATTATATTTTGGAAGTAAACTTTTAACAAAACTGGGTTTAAAAAAGCATAAAATATTCTGGTATATTTTAAATCCATTTATAATAATAGAGCTGACAGGTAATCTTCATTTTGAGGGTGTCATGATATTCTTTTTAATCTTTAGTTTGTATTTGCTAAGCATTAATAAATGGAAATGGTCAGCAATAGTTTTTGCTTTATCAATTTCAACTAAATTAGTACCACTTTTGTTTTTGCCATTATTTATAAAATGGTTTAGACAAAGTAATCATACCATAGATTACAAAAAACTTATTAGTTTTTACCTTATTATTGGTAGCATTACCGTTTTACTATTTGCGCCTTATTTTTCAATGCAGTTTATTAATAACTACTCAAAAACGGTAGGCTTATGGTTTGGTGATTTCGAGTTTAATGCTAGCATATATTATATATTAAGAGCTATTGGATACCAAATTACAGGATATAACCAGATAACTATTATTGGAAAAATTCTACCCATACTAGTTTTCATAATTATATGGATATTAGCTTTAAAAAGAAAAAATGAAAATCTGCATGCTTTAATTGTTAGCATGCTTTTTGCAATGACTTGTTATTTATTATTTAGTACAACTGTACATCCTTGGTATATAGCAACTATATTACTTCTAAGTGTGTTTACTAATTACAAGTATCCTATCGTGTGGAGTTATATAATAATTATAAGCTATTTGGCGTATGCAAATGCAGACAATATAGAGAATTTATGGATTATAGGGTTTGAATATATTGTTGTATTTAGTGTACTGTTTTGGGAGATTTTTAATAAACCATCACATTTTAATTCTAACAAATCAACTAACTAATGTTTTAAGCCATTAATTTTCACATGTTTTTTTACACTAAAAAGATATCCACAGACTTATTAAATAAAAGTCCTTTCACTATTTGGTAATCAAATATATAATCGTAAATTTGCAAACTCTTTTTGAGAGAGGAATGTTTAATAAAAAATAATTAATAACGTGGACACATTAAGCTACAAAACGATTTCAGCTAATAAAGTTACTGCAGATAAGCAGTGGGTTTTAGTAGATGCTGAAGGTCAATCATTAGGGCGTTTGTCTTCTAAAGTTGCAAAACTTTTAAGAGGAAAACACAAGCCTAGCTTCACACCACACGTTGATTGTGGAGATAACGTCATTGTTATCAATGCAGAAAAAATCAACTTAACAGGAAACAAGTGGAATGACAAAACTTACATTCGTCACACAGGTTATCCAGGTGGTCAAAGAAGTTTAACTGCTACAGAATTGTTTGGAAAAGATCCAGCAAGATTAGTAGAAAAATCAGTAAAAGGAATGTTACCTAAAAACAAATTAGGTGCAGATTTATTCCGTAATTTAAATGTTGTTGTTGGTTCAGCTCATACACATGAAGCACAAAAACCAACAGTAATTAACTTAAACGAATTCAAGTAATGGAAGTAATTCACAAAATTGGTCGTCGTAAGACCGCAGTTGCTCGTGTGTACCTTTCTAAAGGAAAAGGAAACATTACGATTAACAAAAAAGACATTAAAGACTACTTCGATACAGCAACATTACAATACAAAGTAAACCAACCATTAGCTTTAACAGAAAATGAAGGTAACTTTGATATTAAAGTAAATGTATTTGGAGGAGGTATTACAGGTCAAGCAGAAGCTATCCGTTTAGCAATTTCTCGTGCAATGTGCGAGTTAAATGACGAAAACAGAGGGATTCTTAAACCTGAAGGATTATTAACTAGAGACCCAAGAATGGTAGAGCGTAAAAAATTCGGACAGAAAAAAGCGCGTAAAAAATTCCAATTCTCGAAACGTTAATATTATTTCGATTTGTCATGCTGAGCTTGTCGAAGCATCTCATTTCACAAAACAAAAATTTAAACTAGTTATTGTTGTCCTAGTCCAAAAGACAGGATTTAGTTTAGCATCTAAATAATTAAGGCGATTTATAATTATGACCACTTAATTATTGCTAATTCAACAGAACGTAAACTATTACAAAATGGCAGTAGAAGTAAAAGAATTACTTGAAGCAGGTGTACACTTCGGTCACCTAACACGTAAGTGGGATCCAAACATGGCGCCTTACGTATATATGGAGCGTAACGGTATCCATATTATAAATCTATACAAAACAGCAGCTAAAATTGAAGAAGCTGGAGATGCATTAGCAAAAATTGCAGCTTCTGGTCGTAAAATTTTATTTGTTGCAACAAAAAAGCAAGCAAAAGATATCGTAGCAGAAAAAGCTGGTAACATTAATATGCCTTACATTACTGAAAGATGGCCAGGTGGAATGTTAACTAACTTTGTAACTATCCGTAAAGCAATCAAAAAGATGGCGACTATTGATAGAATGAAAAAAGACGGTACCTTTTTAACCTTATCTAAAAAAGAACGTTTACAAGTTGACCGTTTAAGAGCTAAGTTAGAAAAAAACTTAGGGTCTATCGTTGACATGACACGTTTACCAGGTGCTTTATTTGTTGTAGATATTAAGCGTGAGCACATCGCGATTAAAGAAGCTCAAAAATTAAACATTCCAATTTTTGCAATGGTAGATACTAACTCTGATCCACGTCAGGTAGATTACGTAATACCAGCAAACGACGATGCTTCTAAATCTATTGATAAAATTTTAACGCACGTTACAGACGCTATTACTAACGGACTTAACGAGCGTAAAGCTGAAAAAGCTAATAAAGAAGCAGCTAAAGCAGATAAAGCAGCTCCTAAAAAAGCAGCAGCAGCTAAAAAAGAGGAAGAAGAATAAAATAACTATTTCAAAACACAAACAAGTCGTTTAATTTTTCTCTTGTCCTGAGCTCAGTCGAAGGGTTATTGAAATAAATTAAACGACTTTTTTTAAATTATACTTATTATGAGTGAAGTAAAAATTTCAGCAGCAGAAGTAAATAAATTAAGAAAAGCTACTGGTGCAGGTATGATGGATTGTAAAAAAGCCTTAGTAGAAGCTGGAGGTGATTTTGATGCAGCAATCGATGTATTACGTAAAAAAGGACAAAAAGTAGCAGAAAAAAGAGCTGACAGAGACTCTTCTGAAGGTGCTGCTGCAGTAAAAATTAATGATAACAACACTGTAGGTGTAGCTATCGTTTTAGGATGTGAAACAGATTTTGTTGGTAAAAACGAAAACTTCTTAGCATTAGCAAACCAAATGGCTGAAAAAGCAATCAACTTTGATAATAAAGAAGATTTCTTAGCATCAGATTTTGGTGGTATGACCGTTGCAGAAAAATTAGTTGAGCAAACTGGTGTAATTGGTGAAAAATTAGAAATCAACGCTTTTGAAAAATTAGAAGCACCTTATGTTGGATCTTACGTTCACATCAATAAAATTGGAGCTTTAGTTGGTTTATCTCAAGAAGATGAAACTGTAGCTAAAGACGTAGCAATGCAAGTAGCATCTATGGGAGCAACAACTTTATCTTACAAAGATTTTGATCCTGCATTTGTCGCTTCAGAAACTGAAGCTAGAATTGCAGTTATCGAAAAAGACAACGAAGAATTAGCACGTTTAGGTAAGACACTTAAAAATGTACCTCAGTACATTTCTATGTCTCAATTAACTCCAGAAGTTTTAGCTCAAGCTGAAGCGGATGCTAAAGCAGAATTAAAAGCAGAAGGTAAGCCAGAACAAATCTGGGACAAAATCTTACCAGGAAAAATGGATCGTTTTATTTCTGATAACACGACTTTAGATCAAGAACAATGTTTACTTGACCAGAAGTTTATCAAAGACGAAAAAATGACTGTTGCAGATTATGTAGCATCTAAAAACGTTGAAGTTACAGGTTTTAAACGTGTGTCTTTAGGATAACAAATCCTAGTTGTCATTCTGAGTATAGCGAAGAATCTCAATTTTAATATATAAAACCACTACTCTACTACAGAGTTAGTGGTTTTTTTATGCGATTTAATGACAGAAAAAAGAATTACAACAGAGATATATTCATTCCAAAAAAATAAAAAAAATGTGTAGCTTTGTCAAACTCTTGTTCCCTCAAAAATTGGGAAACTCATAATCGTTAGATTAGACTATGAAATATAAAAGAATACTCCTTAAATTATCAGGTGAAGCTTTAATGGGAAATCGCCAGTATGGTATAGATCCCGAACGTTTATCAGAATACGCAGAAGAAATTAAAGCAGTCACCGAAAAAGGAATTGAAGTGGCTATTGTAATTGGTGGTGGAAACATTTTTAGAGGTGTTGCAGGTGCTATGAATGGTATGGATCGTGTACAAGGCGACCATATGGGAATGCTAGCAACAGTAATTAACGGATTAGCACTACAACAAGCTTTAGAAGATGCAGGTGTTAAAACTAGATTACAAACTGCTATAAAAATAAACGAAGTTGCAGAACCTTTTATACGCAGAAAAGCAATGAGCCATCTAAAAAAAGGACGTGTAGTTATTTTTGGTGGAGGAACAGGTAACCCTTATTTTACAACAGATTCTGCTGCAGTATTAAGAGCAATAGAGATTGAAGCAGATGTTATTTTAAAAGGTACACGTGTAGATGGAATTTATAATGCTGACCCAGAAAAAGACAGTTCGGCAATTAAATTTGATCACATTACTTTTGATGATGTATTACGCAAAGGATTAAAGGTAATGGATACTACAGCATTTACTTTAAGTCAAGAAAACGATTTACCAATTATTGTATTTGATATGAATACAACTGGTAACTTAATGAAAGTCGTTTCTGGAGAAAATATCGGAACACAAGTAAGTTTATAACAATTTCCTGCGCAGGCAGGAATCTGATTGATAATTTCAAATTTTAAGACTATTATTGCGCTTTGACTGCGCTTAGCATGACAAAGCAATTTTAAAAAGTTAATTCGTCTTTATTTTAAAAATTAATTATTTTAGTATTAAGATTAAACAGACAATTTAAAATATTTTGGCTCGCTTTTTGAAAGCCATTCAATATTAAATGACATTACAATGAACGAAGAAATTACATTTATTATAGATACTGCTAAAGAAGCAATGGACAAAGCCATTAAGCATCTAGAAAAGCAATTTGTAAATATTAGAGCTGGAAAAGCTAGTCCAGCTATGTTAGGTAGCGTGATGGTTGATTATTACGGTTCTCAAACACCGTTAAGTCAAGTCGCAAACGTTAATACTCCAGATGGTAGAACTATTACAGTTCAACCTTGGGAAAAAGGTATGCTTCAAGAAATTGAAAAAGCTATTATGGTAGCAAACCTAGGATTTAACCCTATGAATAATGGAGAAAGTATTATAATTAACGTTCCGCCTTTAACAGAAGAACGTAGACGTGACTTAGCAAAACAAGCTAAAGCGGAAGCTGAAGACGCTAAAGTAGGTGTTAGAAACGCACGAAAAGAAGCTAATAACGATATTAAAAAAGCAGAAGACGCATCTGAAGATTTACAAAAAAACGCAGAAGCAGACGTACAAGCATTGACAGATAAATACGTTAAAAAAATTGACGACATTTTATCTAATAAAGAAGCAGAGATTATGACTGTATAACTCTTCAAAAAGCGACTAACAAGTCGCTTTTTTTATACCTTTTACAAAGTTTTTACGTTGTATTGTTTTAACTAAATTACCAATTATGAAGTTTTTAAAGTCCTTCTGTTTTGTTTTAACCTTCATGGTGTTTGGATTACTTCAAGCTCAAGACTATAAGTTTATACCTAAAGATCAACGTCTGCTAACAGATGAAGAAATTAAAACTATGGAAATTATGATAACTCCAGATGTTTTATTGTTTAATGAAAAAGGAAAACTATTACCCAAGTCTCAAGTAGAATTGATGACAAATTCTGATTTTAAACCTCTGTTTTATGTGGATAAAGACAATAAGCTAAAATCCATAGTATTTAAAAGAGTCAAAGCTAAAGATAATAAAGTGGCTAAAAACCCTGAAGCCGAGTTTACAAAAGGTGAAAAAGCGTTAGATTTTATTGCTACTGATTTAGACGGAAACACCTTTAAATTATCAGATTTACAAGGACAAGTGGTTGTGCTTAATTTTTGGTTTACTAAATGCGGTCCTTGCATTCAAGAAATGCCAGAATTAAATAAACTAACTGAGAGTTTTAAAGATAAAAACGTAAAGTTTTTAGCTATTACGTTTAACCAAAAAGATATTGTCGAACAATTTTTAGAAGAGCAAGACTTTACATTTACTATTGTACCAAATGCAAATGATGTGGTCTCTTTGTTTGCTGTTAATAGTTTCCCTACAAGCATTGTTATTGACAAAAAAGGTAAAATAGTAGCAAAGGAAGTAGGTTTTAGAACCAATATTAAATCTGTTCTTACAAAAGCCATCAATGCAGCACTATAATTCTTCAACATTTAAATATCTACTGGTTATTTTATGCTTTTTAAGTATAACAATTGTCCATGCACAAGAACCAAAAGAAAAAAATTTAAAAGTCAATGATACTACTAAATCTGGCGAATTATTAAAACAAATTGGCAATGGGTTTTTCCCAACTAAAGTCTGGAATTTTGACCTAAGATATCTTATCAAATTTAACCAATACGAAGGATTTAGAACAGGATTAGGAGGTATTACTAATGAAGCGTTTTCTGAAAAATTTAGAATAGATTCCTACCTTGTATATGGGTTTAGAGATGATAGTTTTAAATATAAAATTGGCGGTGGTTTCAGAGTAAATCCTGATACAAAAACCTGGGTTAATGTTTCTTATATAGACGATTTAAAAGAAACAGGAAGTTCTGCTTTTTTAACAGATGGTAGGTCCTTTTCTTTTTTTGAACCACGATTACTTAATATCGATTTATTTCATAAACACATTACTTCTGCTATATCCATAGAACATGAATTAAATCCTAAATTATACACTAAAGCTGAACTTGCAGTAAGTAATATTAGACCAACCTATGATTATAATTATGTCCTGGACAATAAGAATTATAGTGGTTTTGAAACCTCTACCGCAAAAATAGCGTTACAATGGGACCCTTTTAATTCAACAGAACAATTAGAAGATGGTACAACTAGTACCAATCAAGGGTATCCAAAATTTACGTTACAATACACCAAGAGTTTTAAGGATGTGTTTAATGCAGATTTCAATTTTTCGAAAATAGATTTTAGAACCATTCATAAAATTAAATTAAATAAAGACTCCTACACCATTGGTACATTATCTGCTGGAATTGCACATGGTGATGCACCTTTAACTCATTTATATCATGCTTACCCTAATAATATTACCAAAGAAACCATACTTCAACGATTTTCTGTAGCAGGTATTAATAGTTTTGAAACTATGTATTTTAACGAGTTTTTCTCGGACCGCTTTTCTACTTTAGTCATCAAACATTATGTTAAACCCTTTGCAATAGCAAAACGCTTCAACCCTCAATTGGTATTAGTCTCGCGTTATGCAATTGGAAATATGAATAATATAGGAAGGCATCAAAATGTTAACTTTGAAACCTTAAAACACGGTTACACAGAAAGTGGTTTCGAAATTAATAAACTACTTTTTGGCTTTGGCTTAAGTGTCACATACAGATATGGTGCTTACCATTTATCTAGAGAAGAAGACAATATTGCATTAAAATTTACATTTAATATTACATTATAAACCCAAATTTATCTTAGTAAATACAATGGTTTTGCATACCTTTGCTGCGTTTTTTAAAGCATTATGTTAAAACTATTTTCAGCAAATTTTTGGGATGTTGTTGCAAGACTTATTTTGCGCAATAAAATAGCCATTCTTTTAGGTGTCATTGTAGTGACTATATTATTTAGTACGCAATGGAAGTATATGCGTTTTACCTACACTGAAGCCAATTTATTACCAGATGATCATGAAGTTAATATAACTTATAATGATTTTTTAAAAGTATTTGGTGAAGAAGGTAACCTTGTGGTTTTAGGCGTTAAAGACTCGACATTATTTACTGTTGAAAAACTTAATGCTTGGAATGCATTATCCGATAGTTTTAGAGATAATCCAGAGGTAGAAACTGTAGTCTCTATAAAAGATCTTCAAAAATTAATTAAAGACGAAGAACAAGAAAAATTTGTTTTAGAACCTTTTATTAAAGACTCTGTGACTTCCATTCAAGAAATAGAAAAACTAACAGATCAACTATTTAATAAATATCCTTTTTACGACAATTTTTTATTCAATAAAGAAACAAAAACTGTACGTACAGCCATATATCTTAAAAAAGATATTGTTAATACGCCTGCTAGAAAAGAGTTTATAATTAATAATCTAGTCACTAAAATTGATGCCTTTAAAAAAGCGCAAAATTTAGACGTTAGGGTGTCTGGAATGCCTTATATACGTACGCTAAACGCACAAAATATAGTTGACGAAATAAACCTATTTGTATTAGCTGCATTATTGGTCACTTCCTTAATTTTCTTTTTATTTTTTAGATCCTTTAGGGCAACTTTTATCTCGTTAATAGTCGTTTGTATTGGTGTAATGTGGACCCTAGGTATTATAGGGTTATTAGGTTATGAGATTACCGTATTAACAGCATTAATCCCGCCATTAATTATCGTTATTGGTATACCAAACTGTATTTTCTTAATTAACAAATACCAAAACGAGGTTAAATCTCATGGTAATAAAGTTAGAAGTTTACAGCGTGTAATTACCAAAGTTGGTAATGCCACCTTAATGACTAACGTAACTACTGCTTCCGGTTTTGCTACCTTTATTTTAACCGAAAGTCAATTATTAAAAGAGTTTGGTGTAGTAGCCTCTTTAAGTATCCTTGCCATTTTTATATTGTGCTTACTTATCATTCCAATTATTTACACCTTTTTACCATTTCCAAAAGACAGACACCTAGAGCACTTAAACAAGCGTTGGATTGGAGGATTTGTAAATTGGATGGAACGCATGGTAAAAGAAAAACGAATTACCATTTACGTGACGTCATTGGTGTTATTAATTGTGTGTTTAATTGGTATTTTTCAAATAAAAATTTCGGGAAGTCTTATAGAAGACATGCCAAAAAACGCACAATTTTTTAAAGATATTCGCTTTTTTGAAGAAGAGTTTGATGGCATTATGCCTTTAGAAATTATGGTGGACACCAAAAAGAAACAAGGTGTCATGAAGCCTAGTACTCTTAAACGAATGGAGAAAATTGAAGATTTTATTAATGAGACTCCAGAATTTTCAAAACCTATTTCGGTAGTAGGATTAGTAAAATATTCTAAACAAGCCTACTATAATGGTAATCCAAAATATTACCAATTACCTTCTCCTGGACTTGAAGAATCTTTCATTTTAAAATATGCAAAAAACTCGTCTTCCAAAGTAGATTTGCTAACCAACTTTGTGGATAGTACTGGTCAATATGCCAGAATTACAACCTTTATGAAGGATATTGGAACCGACAAAATGGAACGTATCCAAGAAAATCTACAAGCTAAAATAGACAACGTTTTTCCTGAAAAAAAATACAATGTTACCATGACAGGTAAAGCATTAGTGTTTCAAAAAGGAACTAAATATTTAGTAAAAAACTTAGCCATATCGCTATCCCTTGCAGTAATATTAATTTCATTATTTATGGCATACATGTTTCGTTCGTTTAGAATGATTATTGTATCACTTATACCTAACCTATTACCTTTAGTCGTTACAGCAGGATTAATGGGATACATTGGTGTACCTATAAAGCCTTCAACAATTTTAGTATTTAGTATTGCATTTGGAATATCTGTGGATGATACCATTCACTTTTTAGCTAAATACAGACAAGAGTTACAAGCCAATAACTGGAAAATTAAAAAATCTGTTTATGGTGCTTTACGCGAAACTGGAGTTAGTATGTTTTATACATCAATAGTTTTGTTTTTTGGATTTTCAGTATTTATAATTTCAAGCTTTGGCGGAACAGTTGCTCTTGGAGCATTAGTTTCTGTAACCTTGTTATTTGCTATGTTATCCAACTTACTATTATTACCTTCGTTATTATTATCGTTAGAACGAAGCATTGCCAATAAAGAAGTATTAAAAAAACCAACTATAAATATTATTCCAGAGGAAGATGATGATGAAAATGCATTTCTTAAAGAATAAAAAATAACAGAAAATCTCTATTTTTAATCAAATTTTTAAAAATGAACTCATATACAGTCGCTACATTATTAAAAGAAACCAAATTACAAGAAATACATATTAAAGGTTGGGTACGTACCTTTAGAGCTAATCGTTTTATTGCTTTAAACGATGGGTCTACGTTACAAAATATCCAATGTGTAGTAGATTTTGAAAATACAGACGAAGCCCTATTAAAGCGTATTACCACTGGTGCTGCTGTGTCTATTACTGGCGATTTAGTAGAAAGCCAAGGAAAAGGACAAAATGTTGAAGTAGCAGTCACTAAAATTGAAATTTTAGGAGATTCTGATCCTGAAACCTATCCTATTCAACCTAAAAAACATAGCTTCGAATTTTTACGCGAAAATGCACATTTACGTACCAGAACCAATACGTTTAGTGCTGTCATGCGTTTACGTTCATCATTATCTTTTGCAATTCATAAATACTTTAACGATAATGGTTTTTATTACATGCACACACCAATAATAACTGGTAGTGATGCAGAAGGTGCAGGTGAAATGTTTAGAGTTAGTACGCTAGATCAGAAAAACCCACCATTAAATGAAGATGGTACAATAAATTATAAAGAAGACTTTTTTGGCAAGGAAACTAACCTGACGGTTTCTGGACAATTAGAAGCTGAAACCTATGCTATGTCATTGGGTAAAGTGTACACTTTTGGTCCAACATTTAGAGCAGAAAACTCAAATACATCACGTCACTTAGCAGAATTCTGGATGATTGAGCCTGAGGTAGCTTTTATGGATTTAGCTGGTAATATGGATTTGGCTGAAGATTTTATGAAATCTGTTATTAGCTATATATTAGAACACAATCAAGAAGATTTAGAATTTTTAGACCAACGTCTTTTCGATGAAGAAAAAACAAAACCACAAGCAGAACGTAGTGATTTACGCTTAATTGAAAAACTTAAATTTGTTACAGAAAACAACTTTAAGCGTGTTAGTTATACCGAAGCTATTGATATTTTACGCAATAGCAAACCTAATAAGAAGAAGAAATTTAACTACATTATTGAAGAATGGGGAGCCGATTTACAGTCAGAACACGAACGCTTTCTTGTAGAAAAACATTTTAAATGTCCAGTTATCTTATTTGATTATCCAGCTAACATTAAAGCATTTTATATGCGATTAAATGAAGACGGAAAAACAGTACGTGCAATGGATATTTTATTTCCAGGAATTGGAGAAATAGTTGGTGGATCGCAACGTGAAGAGCGCCTAGACGTTTTAAAAGAAAAAATGGCTGCATTAGATATTCCTGAAGAAGAATTATGGTGGTACTTAGACTTACGTAAATATGGTACAGCTGTACATTCTGGTTTTGGTTTAGGCTTTGAGCGCTTAGTCATGTTTGCTACAGGAATGACCAATATTAGAGATGTCATCCCTTACCCAAGAACACCTCAAAATGCCGAGTTTTAACCAATAAATTAGACACAATTTATTATCTTTAGTTAAATAATCAAACGCATATATGCTTAAACAATATTTACAGTTCAAATTATCGCAAAAGTTGTCACCGCAACAAATTCAATTAATGAAATTGATACAGTTGCCAACGCAAGCATTTGAACAACGTTTAAAGCAAGAATTGGAAGAAAATCCAGCGTTAGAAAGTGGTAAAGACGAAGTCTCTGACCAATTAGATGATGATTTTGACAATACACAAGACGATTATAATGACAACGAAACTATAGATGCTGGAGAAATTAATGTTGATGATTATTTAAGTGATGATGAAGTCCCTGATTATCGAACCAACGCCAATAATTACAGTGCAGATGACGAGGATAAAAGCGTCCCTTATGCTGCAGGAACCTCATTTACACAGCATTTAGTTAATCAATTAAATACGTATCGTTTGTCTGATGACGAACGTGATATTGCAGAATTTTTAGTAGGAAGTGTTGACGAAAGCGGTTATATACGTCGTGAATTAAGCGATATTGTTGATGATTTAGCTTTTACACAAAGTGTTTATACAGATGAAGAAAAAGTGGCTAACGTCCTTAAAATCGTTCATCAATTAGATCCAGCTGGTGTAGGTGCTAGAAATCTTCAAGAGTGTTTAAGTATTCAATTACACAGAAAAGAAAAACATCCAGATGTAGAATTAGCTATTCAAATTATTGATAAAGCATTTGATCAGTTTACTAAAAAGCATTACAAAAAATTAATGCAAAAGTTTGATATTACTGAAGACCAGCTTAAGGATGCAATTCATGAGATTGAACGATTAAACCCAAAACCAGGAGGTTCTTATGCTGGAAATAACAGAATAGTAGAACATGTGGTACCAGACTTTGCTATTAAAATTGTTGATGGCGAATTAGAGCTAACCCTAAACGGTCGTAATGCACCAGAATTGCATGTCTCTAGAGAGTATAGCAATATGCTTAAAGGGTATAAAGAAAGTAAAGATAAAAGCAAGTCTCAAAAAGATGCTGTGATGTTTATCAAACAAAAGTTGGATGCAGCTAAATGGTTTATTGATGCCATAAAACAACGTCAGCAGACTCTTTTTGTAACTATGAGTACGATTATGCATTATCAAAAAGAATATTTTTTAACTGGTGATGAGCGCAACCTTAAGCCAATGATATTAAAAGATATTGCAGACGAGATTGACATGGATGTCTCCACTGTATCTCGTGTGGCTAATAGTAAGTATGTCGATACACCATATGGTACCAAGTTGATTAAAGAATTCTTTTCGGAATCTATGACCAACGATCAAGGTGAGGAAGTGTCTACTAGAGAAATTAAAAAGATATTAGAAACCGTTATTGAGGAAGAAAACAAAAAGAAACCCTTAACGGACGAAGCTTTAGCCAAAATACTAAAAGAAAAGGGCTACCCAATTGCTAGACGTACTGTTGCAAAATATAGAGAACAGCTAGATATTCCTGTGGCGAGATTACGTAAAAAGATATAATATTTCATCCTAAACTTAAGTTTAAAACTTATATAACTACCTTGGATGAAACTTCAAATACTACTTCTAAATTATTAAAAGATGAAATGGTTAATTAAAAGCATATCGTACCTATTTCATCCTATTATCATGCCAATATTGGCAATACATTTCTACTTTAAAAAAACACCAAGGTTTATTCCAGAAGGGTTTGTGAATGCTAAATTAATTTCTCTTCTCATACTTACTGTAGTCCTTCCTATTTTGGTCTATTTTTTATTGAAAACGTTAAGTAAAGCAGAATCTATTCACTTAAAAACTACTAAAGAACGTATTTTACCTCTTTTGGTAAATTGTTTCATTTTAGGACTACTATTAATTAGAGTGTTTCCAATAGATCAAATACCAGAATTATATTTCTTTTTTATTGCTGTGTTAATTTCTAATTTAACGTGTTTACTATTTGCTATTTTAAAGTTTAAAGCAAGTTTACATATGGTAGCAACGGGAAGTGTATTTATGTTTTTTATAGCTTTTGCTATTCATTTTAGCATTAATATAAACGGAAGTTTAGCGCTAATGGCTTTAATATTAGGTGCAGTAGCAACGTCTAGATTGCATTTAAAAGCACACACCAATAAAGAGCTAATTGTTGGATTATTTATTGGTATAATACCACAATTAATAGTGTTACAGTATTGGTTATAAAATATAAAACATTAAACCAATTTTTATAGCACTCATATCCAGAGATTCGTCATTAATAGTGGCATTATCAAATAGGCTATTAAGTCCATAATACAGGTAAAAGTTCCAAGTATTATAACCAGCACTCATTGTTAATCCATATTGAAGTGTATTAAACGAATTGTTATTATTTATACGAACATCTTCAGGAGGACCTAAGTACTTAGTGCTATTAGCAAAAACATATCCTAGTTTTATACCAGTGTAAATTCTCCAGAAACTGTATTCTGTTGGTGTTGAAGTTCGCCATCTATATTGTATTGGCATTTCTACAATATAGGTGTATAATTTATTTTTAGAAAAATCTATTTCATCGGTATCTAAAACAGTAAAAGAGGTTTGTTTGTTAGCCTCAGCAATTAATATATTGTGGTTATACGAATTAAAAGAAAGCCCTAAACCAATTCCAATAGCTTTATTGCGTCGTTTATTAATAGGCATATCTCTAATGACTCCAAAGTGTATTCCGCTAGAAAAACCATTTTGAGACACACCCTTCGGCTTTTTATTTAAAAGGTTGTAAGTTATCCCTAAATAAAATTGATCCTCCCTGTACAAGGAGTCTATAACATTTTTTTGGACCACATCTTCTTGAGCAACAACCAATGGAGCTATAAATAAAAGGGTTAAAAGCAGTAATAGTTTTTTCATAAATTAAATATATTGCTTTAATTGATAGATTAAAAATAAATCCAATAGACTGTTTAAAGTTATAAAAAACAAAAGGTGTTTTGAATATCAAAACACCTTTTGTTATAAAATTAAGAGTAATACTTATTTAAGTCCACTACCTTTTTTGGTGGTGTAATTAATTTTTAATTGTCCTACTTTACGTAAGGCTTGCTCTATATCAGATACTAATCCCATATTGGTCTCTTTATCTACTTTAAGTGCAGCAATTAACTGAGGTATTTCTTCCTCACGTTTAGAAGCACGTTCTGCAGCTACAAATGGAGCAATATCTTTTAAATCTGCAAACTTATCGTTTAACTGGATTTTTGCTTCATTACCCATATCTTTATAGCTATCACTAGGCTTTCCTGCGTAAATAAACATTACAAGATTTTTTTTACCTAGTTTTTCAGTTTCTGCAGCAGATGGTAAATTGTTTTTAATTTTCAAACTGTTGTCTCTCATTACGGTTGCTACCATAAAAAAGAATAATAGCATGAATACAATATCTGGTAAAGATGCTGTAGAAATTGCTGGCAATTCTTTTTTGCCTCCTTTTTTAAATTTTGACATAGTTTAATAATTATTTAGGTTCTGCTTTAGAGATAATACGAGGATACATATCTTTTATCTTCTTGATTTTCTCTTTTAATTTATCACTGTTAAATTCTGCTGAATTTGAATCCTCTACTGAAGCTTCCATTTCTTTAAAAGATCTGTTGTACATCTTTTGTGCTAAACGTTCTCTTAGTTCTGCATAAGCGCTAACTAATTGATCGTAAACAACAATAAAAGTCTCATAATCTGTTGCTCTAGAGTGTGTGATAGAAATAATGGCTTTTGTAGGGTGATCTGATGATGATGGGTCTTTTGCCCCATTACAATAGTTACATTTAGTACCATCAGTTCCTTCTCCTCCACCATTGTCAATAAACTTAATAGCTGCTGCTTTCAAGTCTTTAACTTTCATCAATTCCTCTTCAACCAACATTTGATTGTCCTTATTTAACTCAACAGTAAAAATGTTTTTCTGTTTAATAATAGGAGGATCAATTATCTCATCTGGTGGTAGTTTTGAACTAATACCAGAATCTACTTCAATAGTTGTTGTAACTAAGAAGAATATTAATAATAAGAAGGCAATGTCAGCCATAGAGCCTGCATTAACTTCTGGTGCTGATCTTTTTGCCATAATTATTTAATTAATTTTTTAATTCCTGTGAATAACATGGTACCTGCAGCAATAACTATTAGCGCGTAAAATGCGTATAGTCCAGCTCCAACTAAATGAGATTCTTTGTCTGTTGCAGCAATTCCGTTATAGAAATATTCTTTAGCATCTCCTCCAGATAAGGCATAAGCAATAACTATTACAGCAAGAAATGCTCCAACACCTATTAATATGTTTTTTAAACCTTTAGAAGATTTCATTAAAGAGTTAATAACAGAAATTAAAGTTAAAACTAATGCAATAACAGCTACTACTATTACTAAGTAATATAATGGAGACACTAAAGGCATCGTTTCATTTAGAGGTAAATCCTTTACATCTGTTACTCCGTTTTCAGTTAATAAGTCGCTAATATTGCCATTCATTAAAAACCACAATGCAATTGCAATAATCCCAATTAGGATAACTACATAAGTTAGTATTTTTTGTAAATTCATAATATGTTATGATTTAAAGTGGTTAATAATTATTTTTTGTACTTAGATAACATATCCATTAAGTTGATAGAAGAATCTTCCATATCATTAACGATACTATCTATTTTTGCAATAATGTAGTTGTAAAAGATTTGTAATATAATAGCAACAATAAGTCCAAATACAGTAGTTAATAAGGCAACTTTAATACCTCCTGCTACTAATGATGGTTGCATATCTCCAGCTGCTTCAATTTTATCGAATGCTTGAATCATACCAATTACCGTTCCCATGAACCCTAACATTGGTGCTAATGCAATAAATAAAGAAATCCAAGATACGTTTTTCTCTAATTGTCCCATTTGTACGCCTCCATAAGCTACTACAGCTTTTTCAGCAGATTCTAAGTCTCCATCTGCTCTGTCTAATCCTTGATAAAAGATAGAAGCAACAGGTCCTTTTGTGTTACGACAAACTTCTTTAGCAGCTTCTATACCACCAGACTGAAGTGCATCTTCAACATCTTGAGTTAATTTTTTAGAATTTGTAGTTGATAAGTTTAAGAAGATAATTCTTTCAATAGCAATAGCTAATCCAAGAATTAAACATAATAATACAATTCCCATAAATCCTGGACCACCTTCAATAAAACGCTTTTTAAGCTCTTGGTGGAACGTTAAATTTTCGCCATCTGCAGTTGTAGTTGCATCAGCTGTTTCATCATCTTGTTGTGTAAGCACTACAGTAGTTGCAGTAGTCATTGCTACGTTAGTCGTTGCGTTTGCAGTTCCGAATACCATGATACACGCGATGGCTAGGATAGAAAATAATCTTTTCATTTTGTTGATCTTAATTTTATTAGTTAAAGTGTTAAAGATATAAAAAAATTGTAATTAAATATAAAAATAACTACTAAAGAGGTTTAGTAAAACTAAATAGTTCTTCTTATTAACTCTTATTTAATTAACAAAAGATTTTAATTAAGATGAAATAGTGTTTGAGGCTATTTTTTTATCACAAAAACTATTCCAATATACCTTAATAAAATTTAAAATCTCTTGCAGAGAGGAAGGGATTCGAACCCTCGATACGCTATTAACGCATACACGCTTTCCAAGCGTGCGCCTTAAGCCACTCGGCCACCTCTCTGTAATTCATGTTTAATTACAGCAGAGCAAATAACAAAAAAATAAGCTAATGATAAAATTTTAGAGGTTAATTTTAACTCATTTCTCCTCGCAAAGCAGTTTCATATATGGTTTTGAACAAGTTAGGTGAAATATTTTGTCCCAACAAATACATCATTTTGCACAAAGCAGCTTCTGTTGTTATGTCTTTTCCGGATATTAAACCAATACGTTTTAGTTTTTCGCTAGTTTCATATTGTCCCATTAATACACTTCCACCAGAACATTGTGTAACATTTACAATATGTATACCTTTATTTATGGTTGTTTTTAGCAAGTCTAAAAACCAATCTTTAGTCGAACAATTTCCAGCTCCATAAGTTTCTAAAATAACCCCTTTTAATCCTTTGGTATTAAATACACTTTCTAATACCTGTTTTGATATACCTGGAAACAACTTAATTAATGCAATATTAGCATCAAGATGTTTATGGACTATCAGGTTTTTTCTTGGGTTAGGTTTTAATAAATACTCATGATTTACTTTTAAGTGTACACCACTTTCTGCTAAGTCTGGATAATTTAAGCTGTCAAATGCTTCAAAATGTTCGGCATTTATTTTTGTTGTACGATTGGCTCTGTATAGTTTATATTCAAAATATAAACCCACTTCTTTAATAACAGGTTTATTATAATGTTGAAGCGATGCTATTTGGATTGAAGTAATCAAGTTTTCTTTAGCATCTGTACGTAAGTCTCCAATAGGTAATTGCGACCCAGTAAATATGACTGGCTTTGCTAAATGCTCTAACATAAAACTTAACGCTGAAGCGGTATAACTCATAGTATCACTTCCATGAAGCACAACAAATCCATCAAACGTATCGTAATGCGATTCTATAACTTCTGCGATCTGCACCCAATATTCTGGTTCCATGTTACTAGAATCTATTGGCTCTTTAAACGAATAGGTTTTAATTGAACAGTCTAATAGTTTTAATTCTGGGATTCTAACCAATAAATTCTCAAAATCAAATGCACGTAACGCTCCTGTTTCTGAATCTTTTATCATACCAATGGTTCCACCAGTATATATAAGGAGTATGTTTGGAATAGTTTTAGTCATTTTGAATTACGAATTACGAATTTTGAATTACGAATTATGCTTTGACTGCGCTCAGCATGACATTATCAGTTAAATTTTAAATACTTTTTTTGAGTTTTCGGTTGTAATTTCGGCAATTTTTTCTTGAGGCACTACGTAAATTTCGGATAACTTTTCTAAAACCTTAGTAATGTAACTACTTTCGTTACGCTTTCCTCTGTAAGGTTTTGGTGCCAAATAAGGCGAGTCTGTTTCTAAAACAATATGTTTTAAATCTATTTGATTTAAAAACTGATCAATCTTTCCGTTTTTAAACGTAACCACTCCTCCAATGCCCAACTTCATATTATAAGATATAGCTTGATGCGCTTGATCTATTGTTCCTGTAAAACAGTGAAAAATACCAAACAAATCATCAGATTGTTCTTGGTCTAAAATTTCAAAAATCTCATCAAAAGCCTCACGACAATGGATGACTATGGGTAACTTGTGTTGTTTTGCTAGTTTGATTTGAGCTTTAAAAGCCTCTTGTTGAATCCCTAAAGTGCTTTTATCCCAATACAAGTCTATACCAATTTCGCCAACTGCATAACATTTATGTTGATTAAGCATCTGCTGTACATGTGACAATTCTTCTTCGTAATTATCTTTTACATGTGTGGGATGCAAACCCATCATTAAAAATACGTGTTCTGGATATTTAGATTGAAGATCTAACATACCTTGTGTGTATCCACTATCTATTGCTGGCACAAAAAACCTAGAGACACCAGCATCTATTGCTCGTTGTATCATTTGGTCTCTATCTTCGTCAAAAGCTTCGCTATATAAATGGGTATGTGTATCTGTTATTATCATGTGGCAAAAATAAAAAAGTCATCATGGTTTTGATGACTTTTTAACTAGTATTTTAAGATTGTAGATGTGTTACTTTAACTTCTTCAATAATTTAAGTGCTTGACTGTAATCGTCTGCATCTTCAGGGATTTGTTTTAGTAGCTTTATACAGTCTTCTTCCTTGTCTTGTTTTAATTTACTTAAAGCCAAATACCATGTGGCTTTATTTTTATATGCTGAATTACCATTTACAATGGTTCCTAAAATAGAATCTGCTTGATCAAAATTATCTAGCTCAATATTAGTAATGGCATAGTAAAAATTATACTCAACGTTTTCTGGGTTGACTTTTAATAAATCTTCTAAATAACTTTTTGCTTCTTTATATTCCTTGTTATTAAAGGCTTTTGTTGTTTTGATTAATAGACCAACATTGTCTTCGCTACTTCTCTCTGTAAAATCTATTGTTCCATGGTTATTAAAGTCATAATAATCTGCTCCTCCAGAAAACTGATTAAACACAAAGAAGCCCATTATTAAAGCAATACTTGCTGCGACTGCTAATTTGTAAACACTAAAGGTCTTTTTAACTTCAACAGGGTTTTCTTCGATATCTAATTTGGTGAAATACCTATGAGAAATACTATCTAAATTAGCTCTAAAATCTGTGGTGTTATCCTCATTACCTATTTCTTGCTCTAAATGTGCTGATAGCTCTTTATAAATAGTGAAGGCTTGTTTGAAGTCTTCATCTGTATTGATTCTGTTTTCAAAATCAGTTATTTCTTCAGAAGATAAATCGCCAGATAGATAATTTTCAAAAAGGATGTAATCTTGTTCTTGCATAACATTAATAATTAAGTTGATTAAATGTTGGCGACTCCTGAACTAACTTGGTTAATTGACCAATGCAAAGCGATTTTTTCTTTCGTGCGTAAGCATAACTTACATTTAAGCTAGCTGCTACTTCTTCCATAGATTTAATTTTAAAAGTAGCTTTTAGCAAGTCTTTGCAGGCATCTCCTAGTTTTTGAAACATCTGGTTAAAAAGGGCTTGTTTTCCTTCAAAAATAGAAGATTCAAAAGACAGTTCTTGTGCGTCGTCATCTTTAGATAAAACTTCTTCATTAATTGTTACCTCTTTATTGCCACTTTTTTTCAAATAGTTTAACCACTTACGTTTACACAATAAAAAAAAGTAGGCATCAAAAGGACAGGTTAATTGCAGTTTTTTTTGACAACCTTGATTATAAATGGTAATAATGGTTTCTTGAATAATATCCTGAGCACGTTCTGCATCACCACTATTTTGCCTAATGTAGTTTATCACTTTTGGAGCAAACTTATCATATATAGCCTGAATAATAAAGGAGTTGTTATTTACCAATCCATCTACATACTTCTGGTCTTCGTGTATTTTTTTTTCACTCATAAACCCTTTGTTTACAACGAATTTAAAAAAACTTCGGTAAATACGGGTAACAAAGTTTAAATGGTTTTGATATAAGGGTGTAACGGTCAAAAAATGACAACACATTTAAACAAATTATAAATCAATTTAAACTTTAGAAATTATGAAACGTACAATTTTAATTATCGCAACAGTAGTATTTGGATTATTAAACGCAAATGCTACCAATTTAAAAACAGATGGTAACAGTGTAACACCTGTTGACATTACTAAAAAAGAACTAGTAGAAGTTTACGACTGGACAGTTGTAACAACTAGCGGAGAATTTTCCGGAACTGCAGCAACATTATTTGAAGCTAAAAAAAGATCCAATCTTGTTGGACAAAACGAGGTGGTTTTAGAACGAAAAATCACAAACTACTTTGTCTTAAAAAGCGAGATGTTTAAAAAAGAGTCACGCCTATACTTCTGGGAAGTTAAAAGTGAAAAAGGATATGCAAAAGGATTTTCTTCTTCAGAGTTTTCTGCAAAACAAATGATACATCTAGTTGCTAAAGGTGATATTATGTCTTACAAAATTATAGCTAGTAAATAATTTACCAAAAACAGGGTAACAAAACACCTACACTGTTTATATAAACATGAATAACAATTTAAAAACACAAAATATGAAGACTTTAAAAACAATTTTCGGAACCCTATTAATGACCACTCTATTATTCACAAGTTGTGATAATAATGAAGATTTTGACGACAATAACAACTATCAAGAAACTTTAAGCTACACGACTATTCAAGGCTTTTTTGAAACTCATGGTGTACAAGACCAAACATTTACTATTGATGCCTCAACTGGTGGCAGTGTCACAGGAGAAGACGGAACAGTAGTTACTTTTCCACCAAATGCTTTTGTGGATGGAAGTAACAACCCTGTTACTGGTATAGTGGATGTATCTATTAAAGAAATTTTTAAGCCTAGTCAAATGATTTTATCAAACAAACCTACAAACGCCATTAACTTTTCTAGCCAGAACACCTTTTTATTATCAGAAGGCGAAACAGAAGTTAGAATTTCGCAAAATGGTAACGACGTACAGATAGCTTCTGGTGCTAATTATCAAATATCTGTTCCATCTGCTGGTGGATTTGATAGCGAGATGCTACCATTTGCTGGTACAACTTCTGATGAAGAAGGTATTGTTTGGAATGCAACTACAGATGTTAGCTTAGGTACTAATGCTATGCAATATGTATCTTCTCCAGCATCTTACATTTATCAGGTATTTGATACAGGCTGGTCTAACTGTGATAAATTTTACAGCTATCCTGGAAACAAAACCACTAACTATATTAATTTAACTAATAGCCCAAACGAAACTGAAACAGTAATTTTTATGGTGTTTGAAGAAAACAACTTACCTGCAGTAGTAAAATTTACTACGCCTTACACTAACGGAATACAAAGTTATGTAGATATGTTACCAGAAGGATTAGCGGTTACTTATATAGCAATTACATTAGAAAATAATCAACAATACTTAGCTGTAGAAAATGTAACTATCTCTGACGAAGAAGAATTAACCTTAAACTTTGAAGCTAAATCCACTCAAGAGATATTAGATGCTTTAGCCATATTAGACTAAAAAATAAAAAAACTAAAAACAGGGTAACAAATTACTTACCCTGTTTATATAAAGATGAATAACAATTTAAAACAAATTAAAATGAAAACTTTAAAAACAATTTTCGGAACCCTATTAATGACCACTCTATTATTCACAAGTTGTGATAATAATGAAGATTTTGATGACAACAACACACAGTTTATCCCACCAACATCTCAAGAATTTAAAAACATTAGAGAACAAGCTTTGGAAAACAACACTCAGAACTTCAACTTTAATGCAGAAGATGGATCGGTAACGTTTACCTCAGCTAATGGTGTACAAATTAACATTAATGGTAGCTGTTTAACCTTAAACGGAAGTCCTGTAACAGGAAACGTAGATTTAGAATATATCGAACTTTTTGAAAAAGGAAACATGCTAACCACTAACAAACCAACCATGGGAGAATTACCAAATGGAGATAAAGCCTTATTGATTTCTGGTGGTGAGTTTTTTATTGAAGCTACGCAAAATGGAGTAGCATTAGATACCAATTGTAACATACAATTAGTTGTACCTAACAGTTTAACAGGAGGAGCAGATCCAGCAATGACTTTATGGGAAGGCACTATAGACAACGACGATAACTTAACTTGGGATGAAGTTGAAGATGCAACAGGACAAGGTGGTGTATTTGTAGAAGGTGGAGAGTACTACGCTTTTTTAGGACAATTTGGATGGTCTAATATTGATCGTTTTTATAACGACCCAAGACCAAAAACCTTAATCCAAGCTCAAGCTCCAGTAGGTTATAACTTTACTAACAGTGCAATCTATTTATCATATGATGGTGAAGATTCTGGATTAGCCTCTTTAGACACCTATGATGGAACGTTAAATTTATTTAGCGAGCATTATGGTCAGATCCCAATCGGTTTAGAATGTCATGTGATTTTCGCAACAGAGGACAACGGAATGTGGAGATATGCTGTTAAAGCTGTTACAATAGTAGCTAATGATATTATAACTTTTGACCTAAATGAAACTAACGTCGTAACAGAAGCTCAATTTGTAGCCATAATAAATGCACTACCATAATTAAACTCCTACTTTACATTGGTGGTAAATTGAAAGTCAGAAATTAATTTTTCTGACTTTTTTTTATAATAAGGGGTAACAAAAACTAAATAGTATTGATATAAGGGTGTAATAACATTAAAACGAAGTATTATGAAAACGATTAGTAAATTTAAAACAGCCCAAGCCATACAAGAACAAGTGTTATTTTGCATTATTAGACTAACCATTTTGGTAACTCTTATTGCTTCAATTGCATAATTAAACTCTCAACTTATAAAAAACCAGAAGCTTTTGTTTCTGGTTTATTTTTTTGATATGCTTTAATACTAATTAATAATCTATTCAAATCAACCTATTATCTATCCTCAAGTAAGACTTACAAATATTATCACTAAATTTATTACGCTATTAAATCACTAACTATAATGAAAACTTTAATCACTTTTCTTTTCAGCATAAGTACTTTTTTGTGTTTTGCACAACAGGCCACTACAATAGATACCACTAGACGTGTAGCTACAATAGAGTATAAAACAGTAGGTAACCAAGTACAATTCTCACCTAATGCACCAGAACTAAACCAGATTGCTGGTGCACCAAAAGCATTTTACACTAACTATTGGGAATTTGGAGATGGTACCTATAGTAAAGAAAACAACCCAACAAAAACATATAAAAAAGCTGGCGAATATGAAGTGCGTTTATGGGCAACCAATAACTATGACACAGGTAAACCACCAACCTCTCGTCCTAAAAAAATAAGAGTAGATGATGTAGACGAAGACTATCAAGAAGAAGCTTCAATGGATAACGCAATTGATATACAACGAAACAGAGAACCCATTCCAGAAGAAGAAATTGTAGTTATTTTTAAATATAAAAACACAAAAGATTATGTCACTAACGGAAAACTCATGTTATTTTATAATGAGACCGTATACAAGGATGCTAATTTTGAAATCACAGATACCAGAACACATCATGGTGAAACTATTATAAATAATGACAACTTAGTTTACACCAAGAAACTTAATAGAGATACTTATTACGCTTCCGCAGAAAACAATAGCATATCATTGTATGCTAAACCCCAAGATTCTACCGAAAAACAAAACTTACCATTAACCCTTGAAGAAGCTAAAGCAGCTTATAAAAACTCTAGTCAGTTACGCTTTAGTAACATGCAGCCTAATGAAGAGCGCAACGTATTTTACACGTTAAAAACCACACCAGAAATGCTTAAGGATACTAGTGCTATTATTAGTGTTAGAGGTGTGTATATTCCAGATGATAACTATGACAACCACCATGTTAAAGACATGGAAATGGAAATTGTCACCTCTCATGACCCAAACAAAATGTCATCTAACGCAACTTTTTTAAATTATAGATTAGTCCGCTATAAACGACCAAAATTTAAAATTAGATTTCAAAATAATGGCGAAGGTCCAGCAAGAACCATTCGTTTAGAAACAGATATTCCGGATATGTTTGACAAATCGTCGATAGAAGTCTTGGACATGTATCCCAAAGTTAAAATCTGCCCTAAATATGACGTAGAATATAGTTGTCTAGACACTACCTACACAGAAAAACAAGCTATTTTCACCTTCAAAAACATTTACTTGCCTGGAAGCGAGCAAAAAAATGTAAAGGTGTACGATTCTACTAAAGGTTTTGTGCAATACAGAATCAAGTTTGGTAAAGATTTTCATAAGCAAAAAACCAAATCGCGTACCGCAATTATTTTTGATAAAAACGATCCCATAATTACTAATTACTCAACAACACGTTTTTTACCAGGTATTTCAATTGGTGCTAAAGCAGGTTATAACTCGTTTTCAGATTTAGACAATTCTAAAAGCTACTTTATTGGTGCAACTGTTTCGCCTTACAAATCTTATAGATGGTATTGGCAAGTGGAGTTATTAAATAGTTTTCATCAATATGATGGCAACACGACGGTAAGAGAAGAATTAACAGGAGAACCAGGAGTTAACGAGCTTTTTCAGCGTACAACTACAACCACATCTTTTGAGAATATTGATTGGGAAATCCCTGTATTAGCAAGATACAATGTTAACAACTATATTGGATTAGGTGCTGGATTACAAGGTACCATAACTCTTAATGAAAAAAGAAATGAAGAAGTATTGGTTGAACGTTATGAAAATATAAATACGCAACCTGGAGGCTTAATAAGCAGCGATCAATCCTCTAACGAAACTAAAAATTCGTTCACCAATTTTAGAACCGGATTTTTAATTGAAGCGACTGTAGGATTTGCCAGAATTGGACCAAGTATTGGTGCACGCTATGTCTTTAACTTTAAAGAAAACTACAACTACATGCAATTGTATGCTATATGGAAATTTTAGACACTAAGCGTCATTTGACAGCTTAATCGTGTGTGTATTGCTTTTAAATCTTTTTATTTTTTAAAATGAAAAACAGCCTCATTATCATATTCTTTTTTGTCTTTACAAAAGTAGTCGCACAGGATTTAGAAGAAGCTATTTATGTGGCTACTGAGACTTTTAATGCAAATCCAAATGCTTCAACTTTTCAAACTCTAATTGAAAAAGAAGCAGGTTTTAAATCTCAAATAAAAACTAAAGATCAATATTTTGCTTACCTCAATTTATTAGTTAATAAAGGCTATTATTTATTTAATACTAACCAACAAACTCAAGCTATTACTGCATACGAAAACGCTTGGACAGTTTACAAATCACAAATTAAAGGTGTCTTTAAATACGACATTACCGAGCTTTGTTTAAAAAACCTAAGTACACTTTACAATAGAATAGGTGACTATACCAATGCAGAAAACATTATTAAACAATATATTTTTTTATCAGAAAAAGAAAAAAACAATCAACACAGAATTAGTGGAGCAATCAATTTAGCGCAATTATATTTTACTATTGGCAAACATCAATCTGCTATTGAAATTGCAAACAATGGATTGCAAATAAAAGGTATAAGTAAAAGTCAGATAGAAAAACTACAACGCATTAAAGCTAATAGTCAAATAGCCAGTTTAAAAATAACGACTAGTAAAGACGCTATTGTTTTAAGCACCAAACAAGACAATCAAGTCAAATACCAATTAGCTCTTAAAAATAAAGACTACCAAAAGGCTTTAAGTTTATTTCATCTAAAATATTTACAGATTGATAAAACATCAATCTCTGCAAGAGAACTTGCTAAATTACAAGTTGAAGAAGCACAACTTCACTTTAAATTAAACGACTTTAATTCAGCTTCAAAAAAATTAAAAATAGCTTTAAATACTCTACTTCCAACTTATAATGGGCAAGACATTCCTAAACATGAAGATTTGTATGCAGACAACACGTTTATAGATATTTTTGATCTATTGGCTCAGCTTCAATCTAACTTTATTAATGCTTTAGCCTGTTATGATCGTAGTTTTTATGTTTCAGAATTATTGCAAGACAACATCACCTCTCAAGAAGCAAAACTCATTCATTTAAATGCCAATAGAAGACGTAGCGAAGCCTGCATAAACTTACTGTTTAATGCTTATAAAAAAGAAGAACATGCTAACTATTTACACCAAGCTTTCGCTTACGCGGAAAAAAATAAAGCCTCTATTTTAAAGGAGTCCATAGATAAAAAATCATTGTTACAACAATTCCCAAATGATAGTTTGTTGCTTAAAGAACAAACTTTATTACAACAACAAGAACAACTTACCAACGCTATTATTAAAGCACAATATCAAAACAATTCTGTACAAATAAACAAACTAAGCCAAGACCTAACGGAAACGAGTATTGCTTTAAAACAATTAAAAAAAGAGATTGATAATAAATATCCAAACTCAATTAATAAAGAATTGTCTATTAAAACAATTCAAGACAAACTTTTAAAAGACAATGCTGTTTTAGTTGAATATTTTTATGGAGAAACTGCTGTTTTTCAGTTTTTAATATCGCCAACTACCATAGATTTATTTAAGATTGAGCGTGATGACCATTTTAATACTTCCGTAGAACAGTATATTGATTATTTCAATAACTCGTCTTTAATTAATAATAACATTCAGCAATTTACAAGTGATGCTTACAAACTATACAAGCTATTAAGATTTGAAAACACATCTACTTACAAAAATGTAGTAGTGATACCTGATAGCTTTTTAAACTTTATACCTTTTGAAAGCTTTCTATCTCAAGAAACCACTACTACAAATTATTCTAAAATGCCATTTGTTGCTACCCAACAACAGTTGGCTTATAATGTAAGTGCGTCGTTTTATCTGACTACCAAACCTTTTAAGTATAGCAACGAAGTACTAGGTGTGTTTCCTGTTTTTGACAAAACAGATGCCAAATTAACCTACTCTATTAACGAAGCTGAAAGCATAGAAAAAGAGGTCAACGCTAAGTTTTTAATGTATGATGCAGCGACTAAACAAGATGTATTATCACAAGCAAATCAGTTTGGTATTTTACACTTATCTACTCATGCTAGTAGTGGCACGTTTACAATTCCTGCAAATATTGATTTTATAGACCAAAAGCTATTTTTAAATGAATTATACAGCTTAAATCTTCAAAATAACTTAGTGGTTTTAAGTGCTTGCGAAACTGGTATTGGTAAGCTTCAAAAAGGAGAAGGCAGTATGAATTTAGCTAGAGGATTTCAATATGCTGGAGTAGAAAACTTATTGTTTTCATTGTGGAAAATTAACGATTTATCGACATCGCAATTAATGGCTTCGTTTTACAAAAACTATAGTAAACAACAGTCTGCATTTGTAGCCAATCACCTTTCAAAGGTTGAATATTTAAATAATTCTTCTATTTCCAATATTAAAAAGTCACCCTATTACTGGAGCGCTTTTGTATATTATGGTGATTTAACACCACAAACAACATTAGGTACTTCAAAATATCTTGTTTTTGCTTTTGTTGGTTTAGGGATTGCCTTACTTTTATGGATTGTAATACGTAGACGCAATAATGGAACAAACACTTAAAGAATTTTTATTTAAAAAAGGGTATATACGGGTTAAACTAAAACTAACTAAAACCAATCATTTTGAGATAAAAGCTTCAATCAACAACATTAAAGGGTTGTTTATTCTAGATACAGGTGCTTCTAACAGTTGTGTCGGTTTTGAAGCTACTCAAAAATTTAATCTTCAAAAGGTAAAAGACTCAAATATATTAGCAGCAGGTGCTGGTGCTATAGATATGCTTACTCAAGTCTCTAAAAACAATACTATTAAAATTGGACGCCTTAAAATTGATAAAGCTGCTTTAGTATTATTTGATTTAAGTCATGTTAATTCTGCGCTAATAAATCATAATGCACAACCAGTAGATGGAATTATAGGTGCAGACATACTAAAAAAGGTAAAGGGTATTATTGATTACGAAAAAAAATATTTGTACTTGAAAAAATTAGTCTAAGGTTATATTTTTTTATAATTTTATTAGCTACTAATTAACCTATAAAAAGACCTATCGTTTATGAGTGTATCTATCGTCATTGCAGATGATCATCCTTTAATGCTAAGAGGACTATCTGACTTTATTACCTCAAAGGGCTTTAATATTATCGGAAGTGCAGAAGACGGTCAAACCGCATACAATTTAATTGTAAAATTAAAACCAGAAATAGCTTTATTAGATATTAGAATGCCTAAAATGACAGGATTAGATGTTGCTAAAGCCTGTTTTAAAAATGCATTAGACACTAAAATTATCTTAATTACATTTGATAACGAGGAGCATTTATTTGATAAAGCCAGAGCCTATAATGTCTATGGATACATTTTAAAAGAATTTGCTGTTGAAGAAATAGAAACATGTATTGCTCATGTCCTGGAAGGCGAACCCTATTTTAGTGAGGAGATTGCCTCTTACCTTAATGCTAAAGTAACTTACACAAGTAATAACTTAATCGAGATGTTAACTCCTACAGAGCTTAAAATAGTTAAGTTATTGTCAGAAAAACTTACCTCAACAGAAATTGCTGAACAATTACAGAGCTCTCCAAGAACCATTGAAAAGCATAGAAGTAATATTGTGAAAAAATTAGATTTAAAAAAATCACATAACGAATTAAAGCTTTGGGCTAGTATGAATCAAGAGGTTTTAAAAAATACGTAGTTCTACGTATTGTATAGGTCTAAATATTTAGCTATATTTACAATGCTATTAATTAATCATTCTGAGGGGAAAATCAGGAAAAAAGCTCTATCTGTATTACAAATAGAGCTTTTCTTTTTTTTATGATTATTTTAAAACAGTTTTATAAGGGTTTTTAAAAAAAAATTTTTTTTAAACTTGCATATACTTTTAACCAACCTTACAACCACTAAAAGCTTTAAAATGGGACACCTGTTTTAGAGCTTTTTTTATTTTATTAATCAAATAAAAATACGTAGTTCTACGTATTTCATAGGTCAATTAAATGTTTTATCTTGCATATGCTATTAATCAATTTATGGGAAAATTGGAAAAGCTCTGAAACACTAGTTTGTTTTGGAGCTTTTTTTTGTTTTAAATCCAGATAAAAATACGTAGTTCTACGTATTTCACAGGTCAAATATATAACCTAACTTGCAGTTGTTATTAATCAATTTAGGGAGAATTGTGAAAGCTCTGAAACATTAATTTGTTTGGAGCTTTTTTTTGTTTTAAAAACAAAAAAAATACGTAGTTCTACGTATTTGATAGGTCATAATTATATTATAACTTGCTAGTACTATTAATTAGTTCTTAGGGAGAATTATTTAAGGAAATTCTGCACTGTTATTGTTATAGTGCAGAGTTTTATTCAAAAAGTTTTTAAGTGTGGATTTAGAAAAAAGAACAAGAGAGCAAAACCGTATTATTTTTGTTTGTTTAATTATTATAATATTAATAATAATATCGTTTAATCTCTTTATTTATTTTGATAAATAATTTAAAAAAAAAGAGTGACGTTAGCCACTCTTTATAGATAAATTTAATAGTATGTTTTTAAAGTTCTAAAGCTTTTTTAACATCATTATTCATTAATAATTCTGTTGGGTTTTCTAGCGCTTCTTTTACTGCTACTAAAAACCCTACACTTTCTTTACCATCAATTATTCTGTGATCATAAGATAAAGCAACGTACATGATAGGTCTAATTTCTACTTTACCATCAATAGCAACTGGACGCTCTACAATGTTGTGCATTCCTAAAATACCACTTTGAGGTGGATTTATTATTGGAGTAGATAACATACTACCAAACACACCACCATTAGAAATTGTAAAAGTTCCACCTGTCATTTCATCTACAGTTATTTGTCCATCTCTAGCACGTATAGCTAATCGTTTAACTTCAGATTCTACTCCTCTAAAGCTTAAGTTTTCAGCATTTCTAATTACTGGGACCATTAAACCTTTTGGTCCTGATACTGCTATGCTAATATCAACAAAATCATATGATAGCATTTCTTTACCATCAATCATAGAGTTTACTGCTGGATATAGTTTTAATGCTCTAACTACTGCTAAAGTAAAAAACGACATAAATCCTAAACTAACACCATGCTTTGCTTTAAAAGCTTCTTTGTATTCTTTTCTTAATGCAAAAATTGGTGACATGTCAACTTCATTAAACGTCGTTAACATTGCAGTTGTATTTTTGGCTTCTACTAAACGCTCTGCTACTTTACGACGTAACATAGACATTTTACTACGTGAAGTCCCTCTATTCCCTCCAGTTGGAGTACCCATAGAAGGCACAGCATTTACAGCATCTTCTTTTGTGATACGACCATCTTTTCCTGTTCCAGAAACCGATGAAGATTCCATATTTTTTTCAGCTAATATTTTTTTAGCTGCTGGACTTGCAACACCTGAAGCATATGTTTTTTGTGCAGGATTTGGAGCTTTCTCATGATTCTCCTTATTTGGAGTTGCTTTTTGATCTTTGGCTAAATCTTGTTCAGCATCAGTATTTCCACCTTCATCACCACCTTCATAGGTACTACTTGCTGGTGCTTCTGCACTTGTATCAATTAAACAAACCACTTGTCCAACTGCTACTGCATCACCTTCTTCCGCTTTAAGCGTAATTATACCGCTAGCTTCTGCTGGTAATTCTAAAGTTGCTTTATCACTATCTACCTCTGCAATAGCTTGGTCTTTTTCTACATAATCACCATCTTGAACTAACCATTCTGCTATTTCAACTTCTGTGATAGATTCGCCTGGAGAAGGCACTTTCATTTCTAAAATCATCGTAATGTAATTTTATTTTGTGTGTGTTATTGTTTGTTTGTTATTTGATCCATTTGAAAACTTTGCAGTTTATTACCGTCTCCTAACATAAAAAAGGCGTTGTACACTCCGTTTTCAAAAGTTACTGTATAATTATGGGCTGTTCTTACAGTGTCTTTATATACAATAGATTTAATTTTGCCTAAAGCGTCCATATTAATATGATCATTAAAGTAAGCTTTGGTTTTTTCTAAAGTTAAAACTTGTTTGAAATTTTCGTCAAACATATTATAAATACCTTCTACATCGCCATTATTAAAATACTTTTGAAAAGTAGACGCTACAGTTTTATACGAATCTTGTTCTTGAGCAAATCCAAAAGAAACACTTAAAAACGTTATAGTTATAACTATTAGTAGTTTTTTCATAGTATGAAAATTTTAGCTTATCGCTGATTATTTTTTGTTTTATCAAACACGTAATCTATTACTTCTTTATGACGCTTTTTAGAACGTACTGAGCTACCTGCTGCTGGTGCACCATATGGTCGTCTGGATGCTAACCTAAATGTTTTTGCCTCATCAAGATGCATTAACATATGACTATAAGCTCCCATATTACGTGGTTCTTCTTGTGCCCAAACAATATCTTCTGCGTTTTTATATTTGTTTAATACCGCTTTAATTTCTTTAATTGGTAATGGGAATAATTGTTCTATTCTAACTAATGCAACATCGTCACGCTTTAAATTTTCGCGTTCTTCGTCTAAATCGTAATAAAACTTTCCTGTTAAAAATACTAAAGTTTTTACTTTATCTGCTTTTACAGCAGAATCATCTATTAAAGTTTGGAAACTTCCATTTGCAAACTCTTCTACAGTACTCACACACTTTGGATGACGCAATAAGCTTTTAGGTGTAAATACAATTAGTGGTTTACGGTATTTAGATTTCATTTGACGTCTTAACAAATGAAACATATTAGCTGGAGTTGTACAATCTGTAACAAACATATTGTCTTTTGCACATAATTGTAAATAACGTTCCATACGTGCTGAGGAGTGTTCTGCACCTTGACCTTCATAACCATGAGGTAGTAACATAACTAATCCGTTTTGGGTTTTCCACTTATCTTCTCCTGCTGAAATATATTGATCTAGCATGATTTGTGCACCATTACTAAAATCTCCAAATTGAGCTTCCCAAATGGTTAAAGTATTTGGGCTAGCCATAGCGTAACCATAATCAAAACCTACAACTCCGTATTCTGAAAGTAAAGAATTGTAAATGTAAAATTTACCTTGCTTATCGTTAATTTGGTTTAGTAATACAATTTCTTCCTCACTATCTTCTACTTTTACTACTGCGTGTCTGTGAGAGAAAGTTCCACGCTCTACATCTTGACCAGATATACGTACGTTGTAACCTTCGTCTAAAAGGGTTCCGTATGCTAAATGCTCTGCCATAGCCCAGTCTAATCGGTTTTCGTCAAACATTGTTTGACGATCGTTAATTAGACGTTCTATTTTACGAATAAATTTTTTGTCTTTTGGAAGATTAGCTATCACTTTAGTGATTTCTTCAAGCTTTTTAGTAGACGTTGTTGTGTCTACTGGTTGCATCATTTGGGTTTCATCTACTTGTGAAAAATCTTTCCACTCTTCTTCCATAAAAGCAGTAATCACTGTTTTATCTTCTTTTCTAGAATCTTCCAGTTTTTCTTCTAAACTAGCTTTATAGTCTTGTTCTAATTGTTTAACAAACCCTTTATCAATGATACCTTGAGCTATTAATTTTTCAGCATAGATATCTCTTGGATTGGCATGTTTAGCAATTGCTTTATATAATTTTGGTTGTGTAAATCTTGGCTCGTCACCTTCATTATGACCGTATTTTCTGTATCCTAAAAGATCTATAAATACGTCACGTTTAAAATTCATTCTAAAATCTAAAGCAAACAACATAGCATGCACTACAGCTTCGGCATCATCTGCATTAACATGTAATACAGGGGACAATGTTACTTTTCCAATATCTGTACAATAGGTACTTGATCTTGCATCTAGATAATTAGTTGTAAATCCAACTTGATTATTTACCACAACGTGGATTGTACCATTTGTTTTATAACCGTCTAATTGTGCCATTTGTATGACCTCATAAACCAATCCTTGACCAGCTATTGCTGCATCACCATGGACTACAATTGGCAATACTTTACTAAAATTATCACTATAAGATGTGTCTTGTTTTGCTCTTACAATACCTTCTACTACTGCTCCAACAGTTTCTAAATGCGAAGGGTTTGGCGCGATACTTAAATTAATTTTTTTACCCGTATCTGTTTGACGATTACTAGTCCATCCTAGGTGATATTTAACATCTCCATCAAAAACTTCCTGTTCATAATCTTTACCATCAAACTCGCTAAAAATGTCTTTTGCTGACTTACCAAATATGTTTGTTAAAGTGCTTAAACGACCTCTATGTGCCATTCCCATAACAAACTCTTGCACACCCAGTTCTGCAGCTTTTTCAATAACTGCATCTAAACCTGGAATTAAAGATTCTCCACCTTCAAGCGAAAAGCGTTTTTGCCCAACATATTTAGTATGTAAAAAGCTTTCAAAAGAAACAGCTTCGTTAAGTTTTTTTAGAATATGTTTTTTCTGTTCTGCTGAAAAGTTAGGTTGATTATCATTAATATTCAATTTATTTTGAATCCATTGTATTTCTTCAGGTTTTCTTATATACATATACTCCACACCAATAGCATCACAATAAATGCTGTTTAAGTGTTTTAGTATTTCGCGTAAAGTATTAGCACCTATACCTAAGATTTCTCCAGCATTAAAAGTGGTATCTAAATCAGATTGAGATAATCCAAAATTCTCAATATCTAGAGTAGGCTCGTACTTACGACGCTCTCTAACAGGATTGGTTTTGGTAAACAAATGTCCTCTGTTTCTGTAACCGTCTATTAATTTTACTACTTGAAATTCTTTTTGAACATGCTCTGGAATTTGAGTAGAAACACCTTCTACAATTTCGCCATCCATACCATAGGTTTCGCTACCAAAGTCGTAACCTTGAAAAAAGGCTCTCCAACTAGGCTCTACAGAGTCAGGATTTTTTAAGTATTGTTCGTATAAATCAGCAAAGTATGCTGTATGTGCTGCGTTTAAAAAGGAATATTTATCCATTACAATATGTAAGTCGTGTTCGCTTCAACAAAATTTTATCAAAAATACAACTTTTACTAAATATAGAGATGCTTTTATTATATTTATAACATTCAAAAATATCTAAATTAATTATTATGAAAATAAGCTTTATTAAAAGCATTAGAATTATCATTTTAACAATTGTTGCTTGTTTTTTTACAACATCATCAATTGCACAAGATAATCCACCTAAACAAAGCGGTGATTTTTGGGAAAATGTACGTTTTGGAGGTGGTTTAGGATTAAGTACCGGAAATAATTTTTTTAGTGCGACTTTGGCTCCAAGTGCTATTTACCAGTTTGATAATGCATTTGCTTTAGGTGTTGGATTAAATGGAACCTATAACCGAAGTAAAAATGTTTATAAATCTACTATACTTGGTGGTAGTATTATGTCTTTTTACAACCCTATCCAAGAGATACAATTATCTGCCGAGTTTGAGCAACTTAATGTAAATCAAAAATTTGAAGGTAGTTTTTCGAATAATCCAGATAGAAATTATTGGGTACCTGCTTTATTTGTTGGTGCTGGTTACAGAACTAACAATGTTACTGTTGGTATACGATACGATTTACTTTACGACGACACCAAAAGCGTTTATGCTAATGCTTGGGTCCCTTTTGTTAGGGTGTTCTTTTAATACAAAATCTTACTACTATTAATCACTCCTCTTTACTTCATTGTTAAGAGGATTTTTTATAAAAACTAATATTTTTTTAATTAGGATAAATTTATCCTAAATATGATTTTTATCATGTTTTAAGCTACAACCTATTTGTAATTTTGGTTAATAAAACTAGATAACATGAAAACAACACTAAAACTTATGACTATTTTTTTTGCTACACTTTTAATTAGTTGTGGTGGGAAAGATGAAAAGAAAAAAGAAACCTTTTCATACGAAAAGAAAACAACCACAGATCAAACAACTGCTATTAAACCAGAAAAAATACTAGCCTCTAATAAAGTAGATTTAGTTAATAAAGGCGTTGGCCCAATAAAAAACATTGACCTAGGAAATGAGATTGACCGAAAATTGGTTACCCATGGAACTGAAGTCTTCAAAAAAATGTGTACTGCTTGTCACAGACCTAATAAAAAATTTATTGGACCTGCACCAACTGGAATTTTAGAGCGTCGTACACCAGAATGGGTAATGAATATGATTTTAAATCCAGAACAAATGGTTAAAGAAGACCCCTTAGCTAAAGAACTATTAATGGAGTTTAATGGTTCTCCTATGGCTAATCAAGGACTTACAGAAGAAGATGCAAGAGCAGTACTAGAATATTTTAGAACTTTAAAATAACTTATTATGAAACCAATCAAGCAACTATTATTAGTTTGTGTATGTGTTGTTTTAACTTATTCATGCAAAGAAACTAATAACCAAAACTCAACCTCGACAACAACAACATCTACAGCTGCTACACCAGATAAAAAATCTGGACAAGCTTTTATAAAAGATGATGAAAGTAAACCTACTGTTTTAAGCATTGCAATGGAATCTAAAGACCACACAACTTTAGTGGATGCTGTACAAGCAGCTTCATTAGAAAATGCTTTAGTAAACGCAGGTCCATTAATGGTATTTGCACCAACTAACGACGCCTTTGCAGCCTTACCTGAAGGTACTGTAGAAAATTTATTAAAACCAGAAAACAAAGAAGCTTTAGCAAATATTTTAAAATATCATGTGACACCTGGGAATTACTCTAAAGACTTTTTAAAGAAATTTAAAAAACTAGGCCAAGCCAATAATGGTTATGTAAAAGTTGAAGTTGTAAATGGTGAGCCAGTCATTGGAGGTGCAAAAATTCTTGCAAGTATTAATGCAGGTAATGGAATAGTACATGTTATTGACAAAGTATTATTACCTCCAACCGAATAATTTTAAACACTAATAAAACCCTATAAATAATGAAAAATTCAATACAAATTGTTTTCGCAACTTTGGCAATCTTGATAGGATTAACAAGTTGTAATAATTCTAGCAAATCAAATAATAAATCTGGTGCATTAGCAAGTAATGTAGCTGAAAAAGTGTACGTTGCTCCTGGAGAGCATGACGAGTTTTACGCCTTCATTTCTGGAGGATACAGTGGTAATTTAACAGTCTATGGATTACCATCAGGTAGAATGTTTAAGGAGATTCCTGTGTTTTCTCAATTTCCAACTTCAGGTTATGGGTATTCTGAAGAAACTAAGCCAATGTTAAACACCTCTCATGGCTTTATACCTTGGGGAGATTCTCACCATCCAGATATTTCACAAACCAATGGAGAGATTGATGGTCGTTTTATTTTTATTAACGAAAATAACACACCAAGAATCGCAAAAATTGATCTTAAAACATTTGAAACTACAGAGATTATCGAAGTCCCAAATAGTGCTGGTAACCACAGTTCTTCATTTGTAACAGAAAATACAGAATATGTTGTCGCTGGAACACGTTTTTCGGTTCCAATTCCGCAACGTGATATGCCAATTATTGAATATAAAGGTAATTTTCAAGGTGCATTATCTTTTATTAGTGTAGCACCAGAAACTGGAGCTATGGATATCAAATTTCAAGTGCTTATGCCAGGTTTTAATTATGACTTAGCCCATCCTGGACGAGGTGCCTCACATGGTTGGTTTTTCTTCTCAACTTATAATTCTGAAGAAGCAAGTACATTATTAGAAGTTAATGCTTCTCAAAACGATAAAGATTTTATTGCAGCAATAAACTGGAAAAAAATTGAAGAATATGTAAATAATGGAGGCGGAAAAATGATGCCTGCAGACTATGCACATAATGTTTATGATGAACATACACATACAGCAACCTCTACAATGAAAAAACAAGTACGTGTTGTTAACCCAACAGATGTGCCAGGAGCTGTATTTTTCTTACCAACACCAAAGTCGCCTCATGGTTGTGATGTAGATCCTTCTGGAGAATATATTGTAGGTAATGGTAAACTATCAGCTAATCTGACAGTACATTCTTTTACCAAAATGTTAGCTGCTATTGATAGTAAGAAATTTGATGGTGAAGCCTATGGTATTCCTATTTTAAAATTTGAAGATGTTTTAGCTGGTTCTGTTGAACAAGCAGGTTTAGGACCTTTACATACAGAGTTTGATAGTGAAGGTAATGCGTATACAACGTTCTTTATTTCTTCTGAAGTTGTAAAATGGAAATTAGGCACTTGGGAAGTTATTGATAGAAAACCTACATACTATTCTGTTGGTCATTTAACCATTCCTGGAGGAAACTCTAGAAAACCTCAAGGTAAATATATGTTTGCTATGAATAAAATAACAAAAGACAGATACTTACCAACAGGTCCAGAATTAGAGCACAGTGCTCAACTGTATGATATTTCTGGAGATAAAATGGAGTTACTATTAGATTTTCCAACACATGGAGAACCACATTATGCTGCTGCAATGCGAGCAGATATTATTAAAGAACGATCTCAAAAAATTTACAACTTAGAAGACAACAAACACCCTTATGCAGCTTTTTCTGATGATGATGTTAAGATTGTACGAAAAGGTAACGAGGTGCATATTTATATGACCACAATTAGAAGTCACTTTTCACCAGACAACATTGAAGGTATTAAGTTAGGAGATAAAGTGTACTTCCATGTAACAAATTTAGAACAAGACTTTGACGTCCCACATGGCTTTGCTGTACTTGGACAAAATACTTCAGAGTTATTAATCATGCCAGGACAAACTAAAACATCGGTTTGGGAACCAACAAAAGTAGGTGTGTGGCCATTTTATTGTACAGATTTCTGTTCTGCATTACACCAAGAAATGCAAGGTTATATTAGAGTCTCACCTAGCAACTCAGATGTACCATTAAAATGGTCGTTAGGAGAAGAAATAGAAGAATAATTAAGGTCTAGAGAGATTTTGTTTTAGTGTTTATTTCTCTATTAAAGGCGAGAGTTGTTTTTTTCGCTCTCGCCTTTTCATTAAATATTATCTCACACTTTTAACTTAAAACCATATTCCCGCTTAGCGAGAACTACAAAGATGAAAAAGTCAAACATCATTATGCTAATTGCAGCAATTTTACCTTTAGGATTATTCTTGTTTCCACTCTGGAAAATCACTTTGGAAGCACCACAATATCCGACACCATTAGGTATGTATATACACATTAATGATTTTTCTGACGCCAACCCTCATGATATTAAAAATATAAATTTAATGAATCATTATGTGGGCATGCAGTACATTCCAGATGCTATTCCAGAGTTTAAAATATTTCCGGCAGGAATACTTATTACCACACTAATTGGTTTAATAATAGCCTTTAAAGGAAATTATAAATGGTTTTTAGCATGGTTTATATTAATGCTAGTATTAAGTGCAGCAGGCATGTATGACTTTTACCTTTGGGAGCATGATTATGGACATAATCTAGATCCGAAAGCCATCATGAAATTTACTAATCCAGATGGAACTCAAATGGGCTTTCAACCACCTCTTTTTGGAAGTAAAGACATTCTTAATTTTAGAGCACACTCCTATCCACAATTAGGTGCTTTATTTTTAGGCTTAGGAATAGCCACAGGATTTATAGCCTATATCGTTGGTAAGAAAAATAATAGAAAACTTAAGATTATGTAATATTTAAATAGCTAAAACACTAAAATCATGAAAACACTAAAACACCTTTTAACACTTATATTATCGCTATTTTTTGTAGGCTGTAATATCTCACCACAACCCATAGATTATGGAAATGATGGATGTCATTTCTGTAAAATGACCATTGTAGATAAAATCCATGCTGCAGAAATTGTAACTAAAAAAGGAAAAGTCTATAAGTTTGATGCTACAGAATGTATGATTCATTTTTTAGAAGACTTTGACACTTCTGAGGTTGGCTTATTCTTATCCAACAACTATACCGAGCCTGAAGTACTTATTGATGCTAATAAAGCCACATTTTTAATAAGCAAAAACGTACCTAGTCCAATGGGTGCTTTTTTATCTGCTTTTAAAAATAAAGTGGATGCAGAAAAAGTACAATCAGAAAAAGGTGGTACACTATACAATTGGGAAGAATTAAAATTACACCTAAAATAAAAGGCTATGTATTTAACTAACAACATATTAAATCAAACACCATACGAGGGTTTAAAAGCAAAAAAGATTTTAGATATTGAAGCTAAAGAAATGCTTCATATTAGTTTAGAAGCCAATGCTGTTTTTCCTAAACACTCCTCACCAAGAGATGCTTATTTATTGGTTTTGGAAGGCAAAATTATTTTCACTATAAATAATACAGATTATACTCTTTTAAAACATCAAATTTTCAGTTTCCCAAAAGATAAAGACCATTGGGTAAAAGCTATTCAGAATTCTAAATTTTTGATTATTAGATAATCATGACAAAAACAATATTAAGTTTTATAATTCTGCTAATTACGTCATTGTTTTCACATGCTCAAACTATTAACGTATGTGAAACTTGCCCTGTTTCAACTTTAAAGAAAGCTATCACGCAAGCTAAAGATTTTGATACTATCCGAGTTAAAAAAGGCACCTATAAAGAGCATTCTATTTTAGTGGATAAGTCACTTACTATAATAGGAGAAAACTATCCTATAATTGATGGCGAATTAAAAGGTGAAATTATTACTATTACAGCAGATCATGTTACTGTTGACGGTTTATTTATAATTAACGTTGGCACAAGTTATACCGAAGATTATGCAGCCATTAGAATAAAAAAAAGCAAACATTTCCTGATTCAGAACCTTGTTTTAGAAAAACTTTTTTTTGGTATTTATCTTGAAAAATCAAGTTACGGTAGAGTGTATCATAACAAAATTATAGGTGACGCTAAAGAAGAATATAACTCTGGAAATGGCATACAATTATGGTACAGTAACCATATAGAAATTGAACATAATTATGTGGAGCATGTACGTGATGGTATTTATTTAGAATTTTCTGACGATTGCCTCATAAAAAATAATGTTAGTGCAGAAAACATAAGATACGGTTTACATTTTATGTTTTCTAATAACGATGAATATTGTGATAACACTTTTGAAAACAACGGAGCAGGTGTTGCAGTTATGTTCTCAAAAAAAATAAAAATGTATAATAATACGTTTAAAGAAAATTGGGGAACTGCTTCTTATGGCATGCTATTAAAAGAAATAAATGATGCCAAAATTATAGGTAATACATTTGAAAACAACACCATAGGCATAAATATAGAAGGCTCTAATCGTATTATATACCAGCATAATAATTTTAAAAACAATGGTTGGGCTATAAAAATAAAAGGCGCTTGTTACACTAATACATTTATAGAGAATAACTTTTTATACAACTCTTTTGACATTGCCTACAATAGCAATGTAAATGATAACCTATTTGACAAAAACTATTGGAGTAATTACACAGGTTACGACTTAGACAAAGATGGCAATGGAGACGTGCCTTATCGACCTGTAAAACTATTTTCTTACATTGTTAATCGTACTCCAGAAACCATCATTTTATTACGTAGTATGTTTATAGATATTATTGATTTTTCTGAAAAAGTATCACCTGTTTTTACACCTGATAATTTATTGGATAATAAACCACAAATGAAAAAAATAACATGGTAATTATTGAAAATTTACATAAAAAATTTGGGAAAAATCAAGTCTTAAGTGGTGTTAATTTAACCATTAATGAAGGCGGAATTTTTGCAGTGCTTGGACCAAACGGTTCTGGTAAAACTACTTTAATTAAAGCGGTTTTAGGCATGGTTATACCTAATAAAGGAAATATTACAGTTCTAGGAGAAAACATTTATAAAAACTCTGACTACAGACATAAAATAGATTATTTACCTCAAATAGCTAATTTTCCAAGCAATCTTCGTGTAAAAGAATTAATTAAAATGATTAAAGATTTACGCAAACCTACCAATGAAGATGAACAGTTAATAAAACTATTTAGGCTAGAACCTTTTTTAGATAAAAAATTAGGGCAATTATCTGGAGGCACTAAACAAAAAGTAAACCTTGTTTTAACCTTTATGTTTGATAGTGCATTAGTAATTTTAGACGAACCAACAACAGGTTTAGATCCTATTTCGTTAATAAGATTAAAAGATTTAATTAAAGCCGAAAAAGCTAAAGGCAAGACTATACTTATTACATCGCATATTATGAGTTTTGTTGAAGAGGTTTCTGATGAAATTGTATTTATTTTAGAAGGAAAAATTTACTTTAAAGGCACTATTCAAGAATTAAAAACCAAGACACAGCAGCCAGATTTTGAGCATGCAATTGCGTCAATATTATCAGATAATCATGCTTAAAATATTAAAATATAGTTTTTTCGATCTAATGCGCAGTCGCTGGAGTTACGTGTATTTCGGCTTTTATTTGTTATTAGGAATTGTGTTATTGTTTTTAAATAACGATCTATCAAAAGCTGTCATTACCTTAATGAACGTTATTATAGTATTAGTGCCTTTAATTGGGACTATTTTTGGTGTGATGTATTATTATAATTCTAAAGAATTTACTGAGTTGCTATTAGCACAGCCTTTAAAACGGTCCTCCATATTTTTAGGTCAATATTTAGGGGTGGCCATATCACTTTCTATGAGCTTAGTTTTAGGATTAGGAATTCCGTTTGTGTTTTATGGATTGTTTCAAAGTAGTGCTATTTGGGATTTTTCTCTATTATTAATTACTGGTACTTTTTTAACCTTAATATTTACAGCTTTAGCCTTTAACATTGCGTTATCAAACGAGAACAAAATAAAAGGGTTTGGATATGCTATTTTATTATGGTTGTTTCTTGCTGTTATTTATGATGGATTATTTTTAATGACACTAATTATGTTTGAAGATTATCCACTGGACAAAGTGTCCTTAATTGGTACCATGTTAAATCCAATTGATTTATCCAGGACTTTAATCCTTTTAAAGCTAGACATTTCTGCATTACTAGGTTATACAGGTGCAGTTTTTAAACAATTTTTCGGGACCAGCTTCGGAATAATTGTATCTTTTGTAACATTAACCCTTTGGGTGGTCTTACCAGTGTTAAGAATTATGTTTAAATCAAAGAAAAAAGATTTTTAAGATGAAAATAAATTACTCTTTATTGTTGCTTATAGCCTTCATTTTTAGTTGTAAAACAGAAGACAAAAAACCTGAAATAAAAACAATTTCAACAGAAGATGTTTCAACAATCGACTCCTTAAAATTAAGATTGAATAATGGCGAAAAATGGATTGTTAATGAAGAAACACATCTTGGTATGAAACGTATTGATTCCATTTTAAAAAATAGGACATTCTCAGAGCTAAAAATAGTTGGTGATGCATTATCAAAACAAACGAGCTATATTATTAAAAATTGTGATATGAAAGGTGTAGCACATGACCAATTACATGTGGTTTTAGTGCCTATTTTAGAAGAAATTTCAAATCTTAAAGAAGTTAAAAATAGTAGTGAAACCGAAGTTTCTATTAACAAATTAAAAGGTTTAATATCTAAATATTATAAGTATTTTGACCTTTAAGTATTAGTCTAAACTTTTAAAAAAGCTACTCCTTTTTTAATATTTAAGGCCAACTCTTCTAAATTAGTATTTTCAAGTAATGCTCTTAGTCCTTCACGAATCTCTTTAAATTTATCGTGTACAGGACATGGATGGTTTTCATCACATTTATCTAAACCTAATCCACAACCAATATAAATACTATCACCATCTATAGCATTAACAATTTGTGCTAATTTAATTTTGGAAATTTTATTTTTATCAATCTCAAAACCACCATATGCTCCTTGAACTGATTTAATAAGATTGTTTTTAACTAATGCTTGCAATATTTTTGCAGTAAAAGCTTGAGGAGAGTTTATTTCTTCAGAAATTTCTTTTGGACTAACACGTTTGCCTTCAGCAGAATTTTTTGCAATAAAAATCGTGGCTCTAATACCATATTCGCAAGCTTTTGAAAACATATAATTAACTATTTAAAACAAAGATAAGTAATTTACTTTAAATAAGATAAATTTATCCTATTAAGAATATTGATGCCTAAACCACACCTTTTGCCACTCGCGTTTTAAAATTAAAAAAGCAACTTTTTCAGACATTTCTAAGGTGTCTGACCCATCCAATGCTTTAATTTGATGCTCTGGCACATCAATAATATAAAGCAGGTTTAGGTACTCTGAGAATTTTTCTTGAATAAGTTTATAAACGGTTTCGTGAAGTAAAAACTTTAGACTTGAAGGTAAAATATCTTCGTCAAAATCTAAGTCGATATTAGCGTACAAAAAATCTTTATTAAGCTGCCTCACTAATTTCTGGTACAAATTAAGCGTATTGGCTTCTTCAATTAAATCTTCAAATGTAGACGGTAGATTCATTATACTTTTCTGGTCATTAAACCCATTCCAAACTCACGAAGTATCTCTTTTTTAGTTTCAGAAATACTTAAAGCTTCCAGAACCTGAAAAGCTTTGTTTGTATATTCTTCTATTGCTTGTTGCGTAGCTTCAGCAGATCCAGAATTAACAAAAAACTGTTTTACAGTGTCAATTTTATCTGAATTATCTTCCAAATTAACAGTAAATAATTGTTCTAGTTGACGTTTTTCTTGTTGGTTTAAAAACTCTAATGCCTTTAAGTACAGATACGTCTTTTTGTTTTCAATAATATCTCCACCAACTTGTTTACCAAAGGTTTTTGGATCACCAAACGCATCTAGATAATCATCTTGTAATTGAAAAGCTATACCTAAGTTTTTACCAAATTGATAAATACTATTTTGATTTTCAACAGAGGTTCCTGCAACTATTGCTCCCATTTGCATGGCTGCTCCAACTAAAACAGCTGTTTTGTATTCAATCATTTTTAAATACTCTGGGATAGTCACATCGTCTCTTGTTTCAAAATCCACATCGTATTGCTGTCCTTCGCAAACCTCTAAAGCAGTTTTGCTAAATAGTTTTGCTAATGCTTGAAATGTATGTGGTTGGTAATTTTCAAATAATTGATATGCCATAATTAGCATGGCATCTCCAGACAAAATCCCTGTATTAACATCCCACTTTTCGTGTACAGTTTGTTGTCCTCGTCTTAAAGGTGCATCATCCATAATATCGTCATGCACTAACGAAAAGTTATGAAACACCTCTACGCTTAATGCTGCATTTAAAGCGGTTTGATAGTTTGCATCAAAAACCTCAGCAGTCATTAATGTTAATACTGGACGTAAACGTTTTCCACCTAATTCCAAAATATAATGTATAGGGTCGTATAAGTTTTTGGGCTCTTTTGTGGAGGAGTACTGTTTTAAATAATCTGTAACTACAGATTGATAAAATGAAATGTTTTGCATTATGCAAAAATAAAGCAAATAGTGTTAACAAACTATACACATGTAAAAGTCCATTGTTAAAAAAACTTTAAAACTTTGGAAACTTTTATTGTTTTTAAAGTTTCCCGATGTACATTTGCACTTAATTATGAGAGACACTATTATAAATAAATCTGTAGAAATGTTTTTAACACTTGGTTTTAAAAGTGTGACTATGGATGATATTGCTAACGAATTAGCGATTTCTAAAAAAACTATTTATCAACATTTTGAAAACAAAACCAAATTAGTAGAAGCAACTACTTTACACGTATTTAACAATATTTGTGATGGTATAGATTGCATTTGTTCTGCTTCAAAAAATCCAATTGAAGAATTATACGATATTAAAATGTTTGTGATGAACTATCTAAAAAACGAGAAAACATCACCGCAATATCAGCTTAAAAAATATTATCCTAAAACCTTTGAACTGTTACAAGTTAAACAGTTTGAAAAAATGCATGAATCGGTAAAAGAAAGTATTCAAAAAGGAGTAGACACACAACTTTTTAGATCCAACATTGATGTGGACTTTATCTCTAGAATGTACTTTAATGGTATGTCCGGAATTAAAGATGGTACTATTTTTCCGCCTGAATTATACAACATGGAATATTTAATGGAAAGCTATTTAGAGTACCATTTACGTGCAATAGTTACTGAAAAAGGAATGAAAATTCTGAACAATTTTATAAAACAAAACCAATCATAACAACCAATGAAACATTTTTCATTACTCGTTTTCTTATTACTGGGTTCATTTTTGATTGCTCAAGAACAACCACAATCGTTTAGCTTACAAGAAGCTATTGATTTTGCATTAGAAAACAACAGACAAGCTAAAAATGCATCTAGAAATATTGATGCAGCAAAGCAACAAAAATGGGAAACCACAGCAACTGGTTTACCTCAAATTAATGCTGAAATCAACTATCAAAATTTCTTAAAACAACAAGTATCTGTAATTCCAGCAGAATTTTTTGGTGGAAATCAAGGGGAGTTTGCAGAGGTTATTTTTGGCACCAAACAAAATGCAACTGCTACCGCTACCTTAAGTCAGCTGTTATTTGACGGTTCTTATTTAGTGGGCTTACAATCTGCAAAGGTATTTTTAGAAATCTCTAAAAATGCAAAAGAAAAAACTGATCTTGAGGTTAGAAAATCTGTTATTAACGCCTACGGTAATGTTTTACTTATTGAAGAAAACATTAAAATTTTAGAACGCAACAAAACTGTTTTACAAAAAAACTTAGACGAAGTCACAAAAATTTACGAAAATGGCTTTGAAGAATTGGAAAGCGTAGAGCAACTTCAAATTACTTTGTCTAACGTAAACAGCCAATTAAACAATGTTAAGCGTCTTAAAACAATAGCCTATCAAATGCTAAGTGTAACATTAGGTTTGGATTTTAATTCTACAATTATTGTTACTGACAGTTTAGAAACATTAACTGTAAAAAACATATCCTTAAATTTAGTAGATAGTACAACAGATGTAACTTCTACTATCGATTATAGAATAGCAGAAAACGATAAAAAAGCCAAAGAGTTAATGGTTAAACTTGAAAAAAGCAAAGCATTACCTAGTCTAAGTGCTTTTATTAATGGTGGTTATAGTGCTTTTGACAACCAGTTTGTATTTTTAGACAGTAATACCAAATGGTACGGATCTTCATTGGTTGGTGTTAATTTAAGTGTCCCAATTTTTAGTTCTGGGATGCGAAATGCTTCCACCCAACGTGCTAAAATTAATTTAGAAATAGCAGAAGAAAACTTATCAGACACAAAGCAAATGCTTAATCTTCAAATAGAAACTGCTAAAAGCGATTTCAAATATGCAATTGAAGAATACGATAACAAAAAACTAAATTTAAACTTAGCTGAACGTATAGAGCAAAAAAATCAAACTAAATTTTTTGAAGGTGTAGGTTCTAGTTTTGATTTAAGACAAGCACAAACTCAACTTTACAGTGCACAACAAGAATTTTTACAAGCTATGCTAAATGTTATAAACACTAAAGCAGAACTTGAAACCATCACCAATAATACCACCAACTTTTAATCCATATAAACAATGAAAAACATATATAAACTTGCTTTACTATCAATACTAATTGTGTCTTGTTCTGGAAACAAAGAGCAATCTATTGAAGAATTAATTGCTACAGGAGACGCACAAATTATTCAAACTAAAAAGGAAGAATTAGTGACTAAGCAACAAGAAATCGCTAATCAAATTAAGCAATTAGATGATAAGCTAGAAGACATTAATCCGGATAGAAATGTGCCTTTAATTACTACTATTACTTCTAAAGCTGAACCTTTTCAGCATTATTTAGAGCTTCAAGGTGGTGTAGAAACCAAACAAAACTTAGTCATTACTCCAGAAATGGGCGGAATACTTCAACGTGTTTACGTTAAAGAAGGACAAAAAGTAACTAAAGGACAATTACTTGCAACTATTGATGATGGTGGTATAAGTCAACAAAAAGCACAATTACAAATTCAAGCAGATTTAGCTAAAACCACTTTCGAGCGTCAAAAACGCCTATGGGATCAAAAAATAGGTAGCGAGATACAGTATTTACAAGCAAAATCTCAGTACGAAGCTTTACAGAAAAGCATCAACCAAATTAATCAACAATTAGCAAAAGCAAATGTTAGAGCACCTTTCTCTGGAGTTATTGATGACGTAATTACAGAACAAGGTAGTGTAGTTGCTCCTGGACAAACACCTTTAATGCGTATTGTTAACTTAAACAATATGTATATAGAAACAGATGTCCCAGAACGTTATATTACAGATATTACAGAAGGTAAAGATGTTATTGTTGAATTTCCGGTTTTAGGAAAAACCTTAAATGCAAAAGTAAGACAAACAGGAAACTTTATTAATCCTGCAAACCGTACGTTTAAAATTGAAATAGCTGTACCAAACAAGGACAAAAGTATTAAACCAAACTTAACAGCTAGGCTAAAAATTAACGATTACACTAATGAGGAAGCTATCTTAATTCCGCAAAGCGTCATTTCTGAAAACGCAAATGGAGAACAATACATTTACGTCCTAAAAGATAAAAAAGAAGACAAAGCTGTTGCAGAGCAAATTATTATTGAAACTGGTAAAACACAAGGAGATAATATTGAAATTATTTCTGGTCTTCAACCAGATATGGAAATTATTAAAGAAGGTGCTAGAAGTGTTAAAGATGGACAGACAGTCAAAATAACCAATAAAAAAATTGACTAATGATTAAGAAAAAACACAACAAAAAAGTCGATAAAGAATTTGGTTTATCCTCTTGGGCAATTAATAATAAAACCACCATGTATGTGGCTATTATTTTAATACTTTTTTTAGGTAGCTCTGCCTATTTTAGTATGCCAAGAGAGAGTTTTCCAGAGATAAAGGAAACAAAAATATATGTTAGCTCTTTATTCCCTGGGAATACTGCAGAAGATATCGAAAAACTAATTACAGACCCTATAGAAGACAAACTTAAAAACGTTAGTAATGTAGTAGAAATTACCTCAACTTCTCAAGAAGACTTCTCTATGGTTATTGTAGAGTTTGATGAAGGTATTACAGTAGAAGCTGCTAAGCAAAAAGTAAAAGACGAAATTGATTCTGAAACCTCCAGCGAGGATTGGCCAACTTTTAATAACGCAAAAGTAGAACCAAATGTTTTTGAATTGAGTATGTCTGAAGAAATACCAATCCTAAACATTAATATTTCTGGAGATTATCCAGTAGAAAGATTAAAAGAATTTGGAGAATATCTTGAAGAAGAAATCGAAGATTTAGACGAAATCAAAAAAGTAGATATTCGTGGTGCACAAGATAAAGAAGTAGAAGTTGCAGTAGATGTGTTTAAAATGATGGCTTCTAAAGTTAATTTTCAAGACATTATTAGCGCAATTGGCAATGGTAATACAACCATGTCTGCAGGTAACTTTATTACAAGCGGACAACGTCGTACCATTAGAATTTTAGGCGAAATTGATCGACCTGAAGATTTAGAAAATTTTGTAGTTAAGTCAGAAAATGGTAATCCAATCTATTTAAAAGACATTGCTACCGTAACATTTAAACCTAAAGATAAAACCACTTACGCCAGAGAATTTAATTCTGAAACAGGAAAAGGAGACCCTGTTGTAATGCTAGACGTAAAAAAACGATCTGGAAAAAATATGGTGACTGCTGCAGAAAAAGTAGAACAGATTGTAACAAAAGCAAAAGCAGAAGTTTTTCCAACTAATCTAAAAATTACCATCACCAACGATCAGTCTTCAAAAACTATTGGACAGGTAGACGATTTAGTTAACAACATCATTTTTGGTATTATACTAGTGGTTACCGTTTTAATGTTCTTTTTAGGATTTAAAAACGCATTATTTGTTGGTTTTGCTATACCAATGTCTATGTTTATGTCTTTAATGATATTGGACACCTTGGGCTACACCATGAATACAATGATATTATTTGGATTAATCATGGGTCTTGGTATGCTAGTAGATAATGGTATTGTAGTAGTAGAAAACGTGTACCGTTTAATGGATGAAGAAGGCATGTCGCGTAAAGAAGCTGCTAAAAAAGGTATTGGCGAAATTGCTTTTCCTATTATAATTTCTACTGCAACCACTGTTGCTGCTTTTATTCCGTTAGGATTATGGCCAGGTTTAATGGGACAATTCATGATTTATTTTCCTATAACTTTATCTGTTGTTTTAGGGTCGTCTTTAATCGTAGCCATCTTTTTTAATTCGGTTTTAGTCTCTCAGTTTATGACAACAGAGGATAAGGATATGCCATTAAACAGAATTATTATGATTTCTTCTATAATTGGAGGAATTGGTTTAATTATAGCTCTTTTTGGTGGAGATTACAGAGGGTTAGGAACTGTTATGGTCTTTACAGCTATACTACTTTGGGTCTACCGATTAGTGTTAAGAAAAGCAGCAAATAATTTTCAAAATAAAACACTGGTAAGACTAGAGAATTTTTATGAAAACTCACTTTCATCTGCTTTAAAAGGATGGAGACCTCAACTTATTACTATTGGAACTATAATTTTATTATTTATTGCTTTTGGTGTATTCGGAGCTTCGGTTGCTACTCAACGTACTAAAATTGAATTTTTTCCAGATAATAAACCTAACCAAATTATTGTCTATATCGAATACCCTCAAGGTACAGATATTGACAAAACAAACACGATTACTAAAGAGATAGAACAAAAAGTATTTAGCATACTAAACGATCCTGAATATGTAGAAAATGGTAAAAACTTTTTAGTAGAAAGTGCAGTATCACAAGTTGGTGAAGGTGCTGGAAACCCTCAAACAGATGGTGGTTCTTCAGATAAAATGCCTCATAAAGGAAAGATTACTGCGTCAATGACTGAGTATAAATTCCGAAAAGGAAAAGATAGTGAAGCGCTTAGACAAAAAGTACAAGAAAGCTTAACAGGTTTATATCCAGGTGTGTTAATTTCGGTAGAAAAAGATGCAAATGGACCACCTATTGGTGCACCAATTAACATAGAAATTGAAGGTGACGACTATAACACTTTAATTAACCTTGCAGAGGAAATGAGAGAGTACATTAACTCTAAAAACATTGCTGCAATAGACGAGCTTAAAATAGATGTTAACAAAGACAAGCCTGCAATGCAAGTAATTGTTGATCGTGAAAAAGCAGGAGAATTAGGGGTTAGTACAGGACAGGTTGGACAACAATTACGTAACTCGTTATTTGGAGCAAAAGCTGGTGTTTACAAAGAAGATGGAGATGATTATGATATCTACGTTAGATTTAACGAAGATTTACGTTACAATCAAAGCGCACTATTTAATCAGAAAATTATCTTTAGGGATATGGCATCTGGACAAATTAAAGAAATACCTGTTTCTACTGTTGCAAAACAAAAAAACAACTCAGGGTTTAGTGCTATTAAACATAAACAGACCAAACGTGTGGTTACAGTTTATTCTGGATTAGCACCTGGATATGTAGATGCTGGAGCTGTAGTAAATCAGATTAAAAACGAAATGAAAAATTTTGGCGAACTACCAGAAGGTGTCAAATTTGATTATACAGGACAAATTGAAGAACAAAATAAAGAACAAGCCTTTTTAATGGGTGCCTTTTTTACTGGTTTAGGATTAATATTCTTAATCTTAATCTTTCAATTTAATTCATTATCTAAACCTACCATAATTATGTTAGCTATCTTTTTAAGCTTAATTGGTGTGTTTGGCGGAATTGTAATTACTGGAGCTTCATTTGTAATATTAATGACCATGATGGGGATTATTTCCTTGGCAGGAATCGTAGTAAATAACGGAGTGGTTCTTTTAGATTATGCACAATTATTAATTGACAGAAAGAAAAACGAATTAGATTTAGATGACGAAGAGTATCTTCCAAAAGAAGAATTACTCGCACAAATTATAAAAGCTGGAAAAGCACGTTTACGTCCAGTTTTACTAACTGCAATTACAACTATATTAGGGTTAATTCCGTTAGCTATTGGACTAAATATTAATTTCTTTTCGCTTTTTAGCGAGTTTGATGCAAATATTTACATGGGAGGAGATAACGTAATTTTCTGGGGTCCATTAGCATGGACAGTAATTTATGGCTTATTTGTCGCAACATTTTTAACCTTAATTGTTGTCCCAGTATTATTTTACTTAGCCATGCAGTTAAAAATGTGGATTCATAATAAGTTTTCAAAAACTGAAAACGTTTTACAAGAAGACCAATTAATAGATTTAGAATAATGCATTTAAAGCCTCAATTAACATTGAGGCTTTTTTTATGCTGTTAAAAAATGGCAGTCAAAATATAAATATTAAATTTGCACTTCTAAAAATAGATTATGTACAGAAGTCATACTTGTGGAGAGCTAAGAGCATCACACATTAATACAGAAGTTACCCTTTCAGGTTGGGTTCAAAAATCAAGAGATAAAGGATTTATGATTTGGGTCGATCTTCGTGATCGTTACGGAATAACTCAACTTATTTTTGACGAAGAACGTACACCAAAAGCCATGATGGAACAAGCGCAAAAGCTTGGTCGTGAGTTTGTCATTCAAATTAAAGGAACTGTTATTGAACGTGAATCTAAAAACAAAAACATCCCAACTGGAGAAATTGAAGTTTTAGTAAAAGAACTAACCCTTTTAAACCAAGCGTTATTACCTCCTTTTACTATTGAAGATGAAACAGATGGTGGCGAAGAATTACGTATGAAATATCGTTATTTAGATATTAGACGTAACCCAGTTAAAAACAATCTCATTTTTAGAGCAAAAGTAACACAAGAGGTTAGAAACTTCTTATCTAATGAAGGATTTATAGAAGTTGAAACACCTTACTTAATCAAATCGACACCAGAAGGTGCAAGAGATTTTGTAGTCCCTTCTCGTATGAACGAAGGTCAATTTTATGCCTTACCACAATCACCACAAACCTTTAAGCAATTGCTAATGGTTGGTGGCATGGATAAATATTTTCAGATTGTAAAATGTTTTAGAGATGAAGATCTGCGTGCCGACAGACAACCAGAATTTACACAAATAGACTGCGAAATGGCATTTGTAGAGCAAGAAGATATTTTAAATGTTTTTGAAGGCTTAACACGTCATTTACTTAAAGAAGTTAATGGAGTTGAGATTGAGAAATTCCCAAGAATGTTATATGACGATGCTATGCGTTTATACGGAAACGATAAACCTGACATCAGATTTGGAATGGAGTTTGGCGAGCTAAACGAGGTGGCACAACATAAAGATTTTGGGGTATTTAATAATGCCGAATTAGTTGTTGGTATTGCAGTTCCTGGCGGAAACACATATACCAGAAAAGAAATTGATAAATTAATAGACTGGGTAAAACGTCCACAAGTTGGTGCTTTAGGTATGGTATATTGTCGCGTTAATGATGATGGCACCTACAAATCTTCTGTAGATAAATTTTACGATCAAGACGATTTAGCAAAATGGGCAGAAGTTACTGGTGCTAAACCTGGTGACTTAATTTGTGTATTATCAGGAGACACCAATAAAGTGCGTGCACAACTTAGTGCATTACGTATGGAATTGGCAGAGCGATTAGGCTTACGTGACCCTAAAGTATTTGCACCATTATGGGTAATGGATTTCCCATTATTAGAACTTGACGAAGAGACTGGACATTACCATGCAATGCACCACCCATTTACTTCTCCAAAACCAGGTCAGATAGAATTATTAGACACAAAACCAGGAGAAGTTAAGGCTAATGCTTATGATTTAGTCCTTAACGGAAACGAAATTGGTGGTGGATCTATCCGTATACACGATAAAGCCACACAAGCTATTATGCTAAAACATTTAGGATTTAGTGAAGCAGAAGCTAAAGCCCAATTTGGATTTTTAATGGATGCTTTTGAGTATGGTGCACCTCCACATGGTGGATTAGCGTTTGGATTAGACAGATTAGTTGCCATTCTTGGTGGACAAGAAACTATTAGAGACTTTATAGCATTCCCTAAAAATAATTCGGGACGTGACGTTATGATTGACGCTCCTGCGCCAATTGATGATGAACAACTAAAAGAATTAAATTTAAAATTAGATTTATAATCATAACAACAAAAATCCTGCAAATTGCAGGATTTTTTGGTACATTTAATTCATGCCTAAACAACCACTTCTAAAACGGTTTTTTATTTGGAGATTAAAACACATCTCTGAAAAAAACTTCACTTATATATTAAGTGGGCTTGTTGGTTTATTGGCTGGTTTAGCTGCTGTAACGTTAAGAAATATAACCTTTACCATAGAAGGTGCTTTAGACAATTTAGTAGTGTTTTCTAAAAACCAAGTCTATTTTATACTACCAGTTATTGGATTATTTTTAGTGTACTTATTTGTAAAATATGTCACTAAAAAAAATGTAGAACATGCCATTCCTTCTATTTTATTTAAACTATCCAAACGTAGTGGATTAATCGAGCGTTCTAAAATTTACATTCCGTTAATCACAGCACCATTAACGGTTGGTTTTGGTGGATCTGTTGGATTACTTGGACCTGCTATTGCTTCCGGATCTGCCATAAGTTCTAATTTAGGTAAGTTGTTTCATGTTAATCAACAAACACGTACTTTATTAATTGGTTGTGCTGCAGCAGGTGCCATTTCATCTATATTTAAATCGCCTATTGCTGCCATTATTTTTGCAGTAGAAGTGTTTAGTTTAGATTTAACTTTTGCGTCGTTATTACCACTATTAATAGCTTCGGTATCTTCGGTATTAACCTCTTATTTCTTTTTAGGTGACGACTTATTATTCAACTTTAATTTTTCGGATAAGTTTGAAATTAAAGACACTCTATTTTATGTTGTTTTAGGTATTGGAACTGGCTTTGCATCTATATATTTTACTAAAATGTACTTTTTCATTTTAAAGTTTTTTGAACGCTTTAGATCGCGACTCATAAAACTAATTATTGGTGGTTTAGCAATTGGTGTGATGTTATATTTTATTCCGCCACTTTATGGTGAAGGTTTTGGGTTTATTAATAGTCTATTAGCTGGTGACCATTTAACTGCTTTAGGCACAACACCTTTTGACCATTTAAAAGATAATATTTGGGTGATTATTGGATTACTTATTGGGATTACAATTTTTAAAGCCATAGCAATGACCACAACCTTTGCTGCTGGAGGAGCTGGAGGAATTTTTATTCCTACCATGGTAATGGGTAGCGCTTTGGGTAATGTAGTGGCTAAAATTATTAATAATTTAGGGTTAGGCTTTAATGTATCCGAAACTAATTTTACTTTAATTGGTATGGCAGGTTTAATTGCTGGTGTGCTTCATGCACCTTTAACTGCTATTTTCTTAATCGCTGAAATTACTGGTGGTTACGAATTATTTATACCCTTAATGATTGCAGTGTCTATGTCTTTCATTATAAAAAAGAATGCAATAGACTTTACTATTTATACTAAAGAATTAGCTTTAAAAGGCGAGTTACTAACACATAACAAAGACCAAAGCGTGCTAACATTAATGTCTTTAGATAGTGTTATTGAAACTAATTTTGTAAAACTAAAACCTACTATGACCCTTGGTGATATGTTACATAAAGGTGTTGCAAAATCAACAAGAAATTTATTTCCAGTGGTTAATGAAGATAAAGCACTAGTAGGTATTATTTTGTTAGACGATGTTAGAGAAATCATGTTTAACCAATCGCTTTATGATACTACTCTTGTAAGCGATTTAATGCATAATCCACCAGACATCATTGACTATAAAAACGATTCTATGAAAATAGTGATGACCAAATTTCAAGATTCTAATGCATGGAATTTACCAGTTATAAAAGACGAAAAGTATATTGGGTTTGTATCCAAATCTAAATTACTAACAGCATACAGACGACAATTAATTAATTATACCACGACTTAAATTTATAATATGAGATACCTTATAGCTTTAGCTTTTGTTGCATCAGTAACTAGTATTATTTGCGGTTATACTCTAGAAGTTGATTATGCCCAAAAACTAATTGGTTTTGGTGTAGTTGGGTTGTTTTTTGTAGTTATTCCTTTATTTACCTACCACAGATGGAAAAACAGAGATGCTAAAGAGTATATGTTAACTAAAGAAAAGTTAGAAGAGATGCGCAAAAAAGAAGGTGATACACGTAAACTTTAATTTAAATTACGTTTTTCAATAAAAAATCGTTTTAATAATTTAGAGGCTTCCTCTTCTAAAACACCACCTTCAATGGTTGTTTTTGGGTGTAACGTAGTTTTTAAATTAATACAACCACGTGCTTCATCCCTTGCTGCATACACAATCTTAGAAATCTGACTCCAATACAAGGCTCCAGCACACATTTGGCAAGGTTCTAAAGTCACATATAACGTGCAGTCTTTTAAATATTTTCCACCTAAAAAATTAGCAGCAGCAGTTATGGCTTGCATCTCGGCATGTGCAGTAACATCATTAAGCAATTCGGTTAAATTATGTGCTCTGGCAATAATTCTATCTTGGATAACAATTACAGCGCCTACTGGGATTTCACCTTTATTAAAAGCCTCTTCAGCTTCCTGAAGTGCTTTTTGCATAAAGTATTTGTCGTCGTATGGGTTTATCATAATCTCAAACATACAAATAAAAAGGAAAATCATATATTTGATTTTCACTAAAAAAATCGAAATATGAAAATTAAAATATTATTTACAGGAATTGCATTCGTCATTTTTTCTTGTGGATCATCAACTGAAGAAGATGCTGCAAAACGCTTTTGTGAATGCGCTGGAGACTTTACTACAGAAATTACTAAAATAAGAGAAAATTCAGGAGAAATGAATAGGGAAAGTTATAATAAAGCTTTAACCGAGTTTAAAGAATGTGCCGATCCTGGTGGTGAACTCAAAAAAATGGAAGATGCTATGTCACCAGAAGAGCGCAAAGCCTATGCTGAAAGAATGCAGACTTTAGTAAAAGCCAATTGTCCTGATATTGTTGAAGCAATGGGAATGGATAAATAATTTACTTATTTAAATATTAATTACCACCTATAATTAAAATATGAAAATAAAATTAGTGTTAGCCAGTTTGGCTGTAACTGCTGTGTCTTGCACTGGGACACCAGAAGAAGAAGCTGCAAAGCGTTTTTGTGACTGTTCTGAGGATGTTACAGAAATGATGAAACAGATGAAAGAAGATCCAAATTCTACAGATTTAGTAGCTTATAAAAAAGCTATGGACGACTTAACAGCTTGTGTAGATCCAGATGGTGAAATGAAAAAAAAGGAAGATGCAATGACTAATGAAGAGAAATTAGCACATGGAAAAAAAATGCAAAGTTTAGTAAAAGCCAATTGTCCTGAAGTTGCTAAAATAATGGGAATGGAATAATAGTTTTTAATATAAACAAGCAGAAAAACTTGTACTTTTGCTAGGTGCAAAAACAGTTTTTAAAACATATAAACTCTCCAGAACAACTTCGTCTTTTAGAACAAGACGACTTACCTATTCTTGCACAAGAACTACGAGATTTTATAATCAACATTGTAGCTACTAAAGAAGGTCACCTTGGCGCAAGTCTTGGCGTGGTAGAGCTAACCATTGCGTTACATTATGTCTTTAACACACCTAAAGACCAATTGGTTTGGGATGTTGGTCATCAAGCCTATGGACATAAAATTATAACTGGTCGTAAAGATAATTTTGACACCAACAGACAATTTAAAGGGTTAAGTGGTTTTCCAAAAAGAGAGGAAAGTGTTTTTGACACCTTTGGAGTTGGACACTCTTCCACTTCTATCTCTGCCGCTTTAGGTATGGCAATTGCCAGTCAATTAAAAGGTGATATAGACACACAACATATTGCTGTAATTGGTGATGCTTCTATAGCAAGCGGAATGGCTTTTGAAGGCTTAAATCATGCAGGTGTTACTAATGCTAACTTATTAGTGATTTTAAACGATAATGCTATTGGTATAGATCCTAGCGTTGGTGCGTTAAAGCAATACTTAACTAACGTAAAAAAAGGCACTGAAAAGCAAGACAATATATTTGAGGCTTTAAATTTTGATTATTCTGGACCAATTGATGGTCACGATTTACCACTTTTACTTTCTGAATTAGAGCGATTAAAAAAAATTAAAGGTCCTAAGTTTTTACATGTTATAACAACTAAAGGAAAAGGATTACGTCAAGCGGAAGAACAGCAAGTCACCTATCATGCTCCAGGTAAATTTAACAAAGACACTGGAGAGTTGATTGCTAAAATAAGCACGACACAACAAGCACCAAAATATCAAGATGTATTTGGATATACCATTGTAGAATTAGCAAAACAAAACGAAAACATAATTGGGATTACACCTGCTATGCCAACAGGTAGCTCATTAAAATATATGATGGAGGAAATTCCCGATCGTGCTTTTGATGTTGGTATTGCAGAGCAGCATGCTGTGACTTTTGCAGCAGGATTAGCCACTCAAGGATTAATTCCGTTTTGTAATATTTACTCGACGTTTTTACAACGTGCATACGACCAAGTAATACATGATGTTGCCATTCAAAATTTACCAGTAATATTTTGTTTAGATCGTGCTGGATTGGTTGGACAAGATGGTGCAACACACCATGGTGTTTTTGATATAGGGTATTTACGCTGCATACCAAATCTTATTGTTTTTGCACCTAGAGATGAAATAGAACTTCGTAATATAATGTATACCGCACAATTAGGTTTAAAACAGCCCATTGCTATTAGATATCCACGAGGAAGAGGAGTTACAATCGATTGGAAACAACCTTTTTCCAAAATTGAAATTGGAACTGGTCAACAACTTAAAAAAGGACAAAATATTGCTATTTTGTCTATAGGAAATATGGCTAAAACTGTTATGGAAGCATTACATTTAATTGAAAACCAGTCTGACTTTTCACATTATGATATGCGTTTTGTAAAACCATTGGATGTGGCAATGCTTCATGATATTTTTAAAACGCATCACACTATCATTACCATTGAAGATGCTGCAGTAAAAGGAGGTTTTGGTAGTTCTATTGCAGAATTTTCAGCAGAACATAACTACAAAAACAAGCTGATTATTAAAGGGATTCCTGACCAATTTATTGAACATGGAACGGTTGAAGAATTACATCAATCTATTCAACTTGATGCGACAAGTTTAAGTGAACTCCTAAAAAAAATGACAGACTAAACATTAGTCTGCCATTTATATATCTTTGTATTTAGTTTTCTAGTTGGTGGTAAAAGACCAAACTTGACCTATACTTTTTGTTCCACTATCATCTTTAGTATCAATTCTCCAATAGTAAGTTGTTGCAGCAACTGTAGTCACATCAAATGTTGATGCAGACACATCAGACTGTACAAGTGCTGGATTATTAGTATCTCCAAAATACACATCGTATGTTAGGGTATCGCCTACATCTGCATCTCCTCCAGTCCAACTTAAAGTAGTTGTTCCAGCATCCACAAAACCATCCATTTCTGGTGCATTTAAAGTTGCTGTAAATGGTGCGTAATTAGACACGCCATCTCCTTCTGTATAAAATGCATAGGTTTGTGAAGGCGCAGCTTCATCCTGAGAATCTTTAGCGATAACATTCCAATAATAGGCTGTTCCAGTATCTAAAGTTACTGATCTGCTATTAGTAGATGCTGTTAATTGCTCGACAATATTTGTCATGTCTCTATCTAATGCTATTCTTAATGTATAGGTAACAGTATCTCCATCAGGATCTGTCGATGCAGACCATTGAAAGTTTATGGTATTATCTATACATAATAAATCTGCTGTTGGATAAACAAGCGTACTTACTCTAGTTGGTGCCGAATTAGGTGTTGGAGGTGGTGTGCTTCCGCCATCTCCTCCGCCATCATCACTTCCACCACAAGATGCAATTAATAGACATGCAAATAGTATTGGTAATAAATTTATTTTCTTAATCATCTTCTTATTTTTTTATAATTTTTAAAACTTTTGGTCCATCAACATTTAACCTCACAAAGTATAATCCTTTATTTAAGTTACTAAATGGTAACTCGATTACATTAGAATTAAAATTTGTAACGTTTTTATTGAACACTAATTTACCATTTACGTCAAATACTTGAACCTCTATTTGGTCCTGATTAACAGAAGTAGGTAAAGATATTTTAAGCATATCATCAACAGGATTAGGACTAGCTACAATGTCTAATTGATTGATAATGGTAGTCCTAAATGTTCCTTCACAAGCTTTAGAGGTTTTAATTTCTAACTCTCCAGAACCCTCTAATTGGATATCAAATATTGGAGTGCTTGTTATTTTAATGACTTCATTATTAAATGTAACTGTGTAAGGAGCGGTTCCTGCACTTACATTTACTGTTCTTGAGTTTGACGCATCGTTATTATTATCTGAGTTATTTATAATTTCTAATTCTATAACCTCAGCTGCATCAATATTAATTTCAAAACACTGCTCGTAAGTAGTTCCATTAACTGCAACACAAACAGTATAAGAGCCAACTGCTAAGTTTTCAAAAGAGAAGGTGTTAGTTGTAATTTGCTCGGATAAATTCACTCCTGTACCCACTACAGTTGCTGTATAAGTCACAAAGGTTTCATTAACATTTACTATAACTTGACCATTGTTTTCGCCTTCGCAAGTTTCTGAAACTACTTCTATAGAGATATTATCTGCATCCAAGTAACTTGTATCACAAACATCACCAATTCCGTCACCATTACCATCTGCTTGATCTGCGTTAGGTGTATCTGGACAGTTATCTACAGCATCAAAAATACCATCACCATCAGAATCCTCACAAGCATCTCCAATTCCGTTTCCATCTGCATCTGCTTGATCTGTATTTGCAATTGTTGGACAGTTATCATTAATGTCTAAAATACCATCTCCATCTGTATCTTGACAAGCATCTCCAATTCCGTTTCCATCCGCATCTGCTTGATCTGCATTAGGAGTGTTTATACAGTTGTCAACATCATTAGTTATACCATCACCATCTTCGTCTCCATCTGGATCTAAAGCATCAAAACTACCAGAAAAGACACCTCTTCCATAAGTGGCAGCATAAACCGTGTTATCATCTCTTAAATCTAGATCCATAACTTTAACATTAGACATTCCGTTAAACGCTTGGTTCCAGTTTGGACTCGCGTCAGAAAAATTGCTTGTGTACCAAACCCCTAATTCTGTACCAATGATAACCTCATCTAAATTTAAAGGATTTTGTAATATAGCTTTAACAGGCATATCTGGTAAATCACCTTCTTTTGGTGACCAGTTGGCACCACCATCACTAGTGTACCATATACTTTGTACTCCGTAGTTATGAATAGTAACAAAAATATCATTTTCAGATTGTCCAAATTCTATATCAGAAATACTTCCAACAATAATGTTATTTAATTCTAATTCTGTCCAAACTGGAGCGCTATCTGCATTTTCTACTTTAAATACATCTCCTAAAACAGTACCAACTAATAAAGTTGATGATGTTGTTGTATAAGGTGAAACAGTAAACGCAGTAGGTCTACTATCAAAATCTACATTAGTTAAATTTGTACCCTGTAACGTTGCTGAAGACTTAATACCTGAGTAACGTCTTATTCTTATAAAATCATCTGAAGAATAATTAGAATATAAAACATCTAAATTAGAGTCTAGTGCTTGTGGATTAATAAAAGCTCCGTTAGAAGCACTTTCATTATTAATGGTAACATTAGTATTTGTATCTAAATTGTAAAGATTAATCCCAGAGTTATATACATAATTCCTGATAAAATATCTATCTGTACCATCTTGATCAAAAAAGGTATAAGCACCATCACCTCCATAAGGCTCAACTGAAGGAGATGTCTGGTTAGGATCTGCATCTTGGAATAATTGAGTTCCGTTATCTTGCAATCCACCAGCAAAAAAGTCTCCAGTAAAAGCTGTAGTTGGCCCAACACCTACAGTATAAAATTGTGAAGTATTAAAATCTTTATTTCTAGACGATGTTATAGATCCACCATTACTAGAATAATACACACCACCATCATTTCCAAAAGCCATGATAGTTGAAGACCCATTAGCAAAAGCTAAAGCATGTTGATCTGCGTGTACTTCTTGAAAGCCAAACCCTCCATACCAATGTGAGAATTGTATCCAGTTGGTACCACCATTAGTTGACTTAAATAAATCAATACCTCCAGCATAAATGGTTTGGTCGTTATTAGGGTCTACTTCTAACATCAAGTCATAAAAAGCTTGACCTCTTGTAAAATCTGCAGCAGTAATACCAGTATCAGCATCGTTAGGTAAACTCATTGAATTTGCAGTATTACCAGCAAATCCATTTTCTGTTTTTTCCATGATAACAGGATTGGTAGTTCCTTCTGCAAGTACATATACTTTTTCTGAGTTTGAAGACGACACAGCTATTTGGGTTCTGTCGGCATCTGGTACAGTTCTAGCTAAGTTAAAGTTAACACCATTAGCAGAGCGGAAAATTTTTCCACCACCATCACCATATACTGCACTATTAATTGTTGATACCCATATATTGTTATCAGCACCAATCTCTATATCATTAGGACAATGTTTGTTATTATCTGCTGTTAATGGTAATGAAAGTTCATTCCAATTGGCACCACCATCTACAGATTTATATAATCCAAATTCTGGACCTGTTAAATACGTTGTAGCATTTGCAGCTCCATAAAAGCTATCACCTGCAGCAACATACACTTCGGACACACCTCCATTATTTCTTACTTTAATGTCATTAACAAATTGTATTCCTGGTACTAAGTTTCCAGTAAAAGTCCCTGTGGATGGGTTTAAAGATCCATTAACTGTCCCTGAGATTAATGCAGCTTCTAACAAGTCTCCATCTGCTTTTGAAATCATTACAGAAGGAATAGTGATAGTTGTATCATCTCCACCCATTGGGATTGGAGTTCCTGCAATGTTATTCATCATAATCACTCCTAAAGCTCCAGCATCTTCTGCAAATCTAACTTTATCATCAAAATTACAAGTTCCTCTTCTAATAACAGCAATTTTACCAGTTGCATCAGCACCAAATGCTGTACAACCCAAGGTTGGATTACTACTTGCAGTATCATTAGCTAAAATTAAGTCTGCAGTAATAACAGAAGTAATTTCAGAACCAAATGCAACTGTTGGATAAGACAAATAATCTCCAGCAATACTTGCTGGCGAGTTTATGGTAATATCGGAAGCAGACTCAAAAGTTGTAGGTCCAGAAATTCCTCCAAAGACTTTGGTCCAAGTTGTTCCTGCATCTTCAGATTTCCATACACCATCTCCATTTACGTCACCTCCTACATAAGACTCTCCTGTACCTACATAAAAAATGTTTGTGTTATTTGGATCATAAGTTATACAACTTACTGCTAAATTTTCTGGAATATCTACTCGTGTCCATCCCGAACTAGGATTGGATATATTAGTGTTTTTCCATAAAGCACCACTAACTCCTCCTGCAAAAACAGTTTCGTTTGTCGTATCGTTAGGATCAAACATGATGGCTCTGGTTCTACCTCCAACATTATTTGGTCCTCTTTCTATCCAAGGATTATCTATTGCATCACCAGGAACTCTAGCAGCTTCAAAAGCTTGTCTTTTTTCTTCTTGAATTGCACGAATTTGTCTTAAATTTTCAAAAGTTGGTCGTCCCAATACAGGATTCATTGTCAACTCCCATTCTTGCTCATAGAATTTGTTTGGAGGTAATCCCTCAGCTTTACGTTCTGATTTACTTAATTGTTGCGTTTTTGTAAACGGACTGTTTTCTAAGTTTTTCTTGTGGATTTCTCTAATGTCTTGATCTACTACAGCAGTATTTTTGTCTACTGATTTTACTGTAAATAAGGCAACTAAAATTAACACACATGAAGTGAGTAGTAATAATTTCTTTTTCATTGATTTTTTTTTAAGTCCTTAAAAATAATTGTTTTTATCATTAATACAATGATTATTTTGTTAAAAGGAATTTTTTAGTGATTTGATTAAAAGCTAAAACCTCTTATTTTTTTGTATTGAATAATAGCTTGACTATCCGAGAGTAATGATACATAATGACACACATTTAATAATCTTTGATACAAACTATCTGAATTTAAGTCTAAAATTGCTGGCAAACCTTTCAATATTAATGTGTCATAATTTGAAGCAACACCTTGATAACTATTGTTTACAGCTTTAGTGTAAATTTCTAATAAAGTATTTAACACCTGATATCCTGCTATTTCTTTATCAATAACTTCTTTTGATTGGTATACTTTTTCTATACTTAATTTAATGATATCATTAATTTGTGCTTCATATTGGCTTTTATCTAAAAGACTAATATTAAATTTTCCCTCTAAAATTAGCTCTTCATTTTTCATAAAGATTTCTACAGCTTCATTAATTAAAGTATTTATGGCTAATGCACGTAGATAGCTTACTCTGTCTTTAGTATTTGTTAACTGATGGTATTTTTTTGTATTGATAGAGTGTCTTACTAAATTTATAAGGTACTCTAGTGCGTATTCTTCTTCAATTAACCCTAAGTTAATTCCGTCTTCAAAATCTATTATGGTATAACAAATATCATCTGCAGCTTCAACCAAAAAAGCTAAAGGGTGACGTGCATAACTTATATGTTGTCCATCACCTGTTTTTTTCAACCCTAACTCTTTAGCTAAATCTTGAAAGGCTTCTTTTTCACTTTGAAAGAATCCATACTTTTTATCTGCAATATTTTTAGTTGGTTTTTTTGGCAATGATTCTTTAGGGTATTTTGTAAAAGCACCCAGAGTCGCGTAACTTAGTCTTAATCCACCCTCACGACCTGCTCTACTTTGTGTGACTATTTTAAATCCATTGGCATTTCCTTCAAAATCGCATAAGTCTTGATATTCTTTATCTAATAAATTAGCTTTATACAGTTTCCCCTTTCCAGATTTAAAAAATTCACCTATAGCCTTTTCACCAGAATGCCCAAAAGGTGGATTACCTATATCATGCGCTAAAGCAGCAGATGCCACTATTGCTCCAAAATCGTTTGGCAAATAGCCATGAACCTTTTGTAAATGCGGATGTTTTTCTAATACTTTCTGACCTACTTTTCTACCTAGTGATCGACCTACCACACTAACTTCTAAACTGTGTGTTAATCTAGTATGTACAAAATCGGTTTGAGAAAGTGGTATAACTTGAGTTTTATCTTGAAGGCTTCTAAACTCTGAAGAAAATATTACTCGATCATAATCTACCTCAAAACCTAAACGGGTTTCATCTTGTTCTTGTCTTAATCTTTTATTAGTGTCGCCAAAGCGTTTTAAGGAGAGTAATTGTTCCCAATTCATAATTCTAATTTAATGGAATGCAAGATAACTATTTGAAAAATAATCAAAAGCACTTTTGAATGTTAACTTAATGTTTTCTAAATCTTGAACACAACAATTTCTCATAACCTTTAGCTAACTTTTTAGTGAACAAGTATTAATCTGTAGTTAACATTGACTTTACAATATGAGAGTTTCTTTGTGCCTAGAATTTTAATAGTCAAAATGAAAAAAATTACATATTTAATAATTGCGTTATTTAGTATTGTTGGTTACTCTCAAACTGGTTCTATTTCTGGGAAAATAACAGATAAAGAATTTAATAATGAGCCTTTAGCATTTGCAAACATATTAATAGCTGGCACATCAACAGGTACCACATCAGATTTTGAAGGTTCATATTCTTTCACAGACTTAGAAGCTGGAAGTTATACTATAGAATTTAGTTTTGTTGGTTATCAAACCCAAAGATTACCTGTTACAGTTACATCTGGACAGACAACTACATTAGATGTTGTAATGGCTGCTAGCGCAGCAGCTTTGGACGAAGTCGTTTTAGAAACAGTTACCACCAAACGCGAAAGTGAAACTGCACTTTTATTAGAACAGAAAAAAGCAGTAGAAATCAAACAAAGTATTGGTGCAGAAGAGTTATCTAGAAAAGGAGTTAGTGATGCAGCTGGAGCTGTTGCTAAAATTTCTGGTGTATCTAAACAAGAAGGCTCTAGTAATGTTTATGTACGTGGTTTAGGAGATAGATATTTAAACACCACAATGAATGGTTTATCCTTACCATCAAATGACGTTAACAAAAAGAATATTGACCTAAATTTATTCTCCTCAGACGTCATACAAAACGTGTCAATAAGTAAAGCATATGCAGCACAATTTTATGGAGATTTCTCAGCTGGAAACGTTGATATCACATCCAAAGAACATAAAGGAGGTACATTTATAGATGCTTTTTCTGGTACAGGATTTAATACTAATGCTATTGACAAAAGTTTTATTAGAAACGAAGGCACTGGATATTTTGGTTATTACGGAAGATATGAACATAATCCATTTGCTGTCATTTTATCTCATGGTGTAGACCCAGAAACTGTTGCCACACCTATAAATGTGTCTTATGGTGCAACTGGTGGTAGCTCTTTTAATTTTGAAAATGGCTCAAGGTTAAGTTTCTTTTTAACGGGTGGATTTGAAAATAATTATGAGTATAGATTAGGTAAAAATGTTGATTTTACCACTGTAGAGAAAAAAGCTTTTGATGTTTCTGAAGAGTATGAGTATTCTACTACTACAACTGCTATGGCTAATGTAAATTATAAATTAAATAGTGATAATGCTATTAGTTTTAATTCTGTATTTATTAATAGCTCTTCTGATGAAGTTGGTTATTATGGTATAGATGGACAAGGAAGAAATAGAGATGCTATAATTGAAACAGATAAGGGTTTTTACCAGCAAAATAGACAGTTTGACCAAACAAGAATGTTTGTTAATCAATTATTAGGTAACCATAAATCAGGAAAATTAGAACTAGATTGGGGATTTGGTTATAACAAGGTTTTTGCAGATCAACCAGACAGAAAGCGTTTTAGCGTAGAAAACTATCAATTTGCGTTGGATAATAACCCTAATACCAACCCGACATTTTACAGTAATGTAGTTTTTGATAACCAACGTTATTTCCAAAAAATTGAAGACGATGAATATAATGGTCGTATTAATCTTACTTACAAAGCCAACGAAAATCTAAAATTAAATTTTGGATATAATGGTCGTCATAAAACTAGACAGTTTAATAATATTAGATATGGTTATGACATTGTAGATAGTGGTTACCAGATTGCAGATGTCAACAATTTTGATTCTGTTTTCAATTTAGAAAACTTGAATCTTAATGACGAATCAAACGGAATATATGAAATCAAAGTTTTAAAACCCTACCCAACATTATCAAATACAAATAGACCAGGTTTATTTGAAAACACATATCAGGGTAAACTAAATATCTATGCTGGATATATTGATGCAGAAATTAAAGCAGGAGACAAATGGTTATTTGTACCTGGAGTGAGAGTAGAGAGTTTTGAACAAAATATTTCTTATGATGTGATTAACTTAGGGAATAGCGGAATAGACACTAAAAGCTCCAATGAAACATTTATACTTCCTAGTTTGAATATTAAATATGCTTTAAATGAAGATCAAAATCTACGTTTTTCAGCCAGTAAAACAGTGTCAACACCAGAGTTTAAAGAAATAGCTCCTTTTGTTTATGAAGATGTTTCAACTAGAATAGGTGGTAATCCTGATGTACTTGGTTATTCAGATATCTTAAATATTGATTTAAAGTATGAGTGGTTTTTTACCAGAAGCGAAATATTTTCTGTAGGTGCTTTTACCAAACAAATAGATAACCCAATAAACTTGGTTGTAGTTGGTGACGCTACAGGAACACAACGCTACGTTAGAACAGGAGATCAAGCAACAATTTATGGATTTGAAGTTGAATTAAGAAAGAATATTTTGGTGGATGAAAATGACAATACCAACTTATCATTTGGTGTTAATGCAACATATATGAATACTAAACAAGATTTATATGAAAATATAGATGGAACTTTTGATTTAGCATTTAATAGAAATGAAGATAATTTACAAGGTGCTTCACCTTTATTATTAAACGCAGATATTAGCTACTCTCCTACTTTTAAAAACTATAAACCAGTAGCAAATTTAGTATTCTCTTATTTCTCTGACCGTATTGATGCATTGGGCTCTGGTGACTTAGGTAACATCGTCGAAAAAAGTGTACCAACATTAGACTTTATTTGGAAAAATTCAATTAACGATAATTTCGAAATTAATTTTAGTGCAAAAAACCTTTTAAACCCAACCATACAATATGTAAGAGAAGATCAAAATCAAGGAGACATATTAGTTGTTTCTGCTAACGGAAAAGGAGTTACAGATTATAAACGAGGACTAAATTTAGGACTTCAACTTAAATATAAATTTTAAAACTAAATACAATTAAAAATAAAAAACAAGAACAATGAAAAAACAATTAATCTTATCGCTAGCATTAGTATCGATGATATTCTCTTGCTCAACAGATGACACTGCGGATATCATAATTAATGATAATAGTGTAATTAACAATTCTTCTGGAGGAGGATCAAATTCAGACACCATATTTTTATCTGGAACTTATACTGAAGATTTAACATTAGATGCTAATAATACTTACAAATTAAATGGTTCGTTAATAATGGCTAGTGGCACTACATTAACCATTCCTGCTTGTATGACAATCCAAGCCTTATCATCAGGAGCTAATGTTTATATTGCCATTTCTCAAGGTGCAAAAATTATAGCCAATGGAACAGCAGATTGCCCAATTGTATTTACTTCTGATGCTTCTAACCCACAAGCTGGAGATTGGGGCGGAATCATTTTGTTAGGTAAAGCTCCAGTAAATTCTGTAACTGGTACAAACACTGCTACTTCAGAAATTGCAAGTTTACCTTATGGTGGTAATATAGCAGATGACAACTCAGGTTCTTTAAATTATGTTCGTGTAGAATATTCTGGAGGAGCTGCAGATGGACAATCTGAAAATAATGGTTTTTCATTTTATGGCGTGGGTAATGGAACAGATGTAAACTATATTCAAGCATATGCTGGTAAAGATGATGGTATAGAGTTTTTTGGAGGTACAGTTAACGTAAATTATATTTCGGTAATAAATGCTGAAGATGATTCGGTTGACTGGACTGAAGGTTTTTCAGGAACTTTAAATCATGTTTACATTTCAAATAGAGTGTCTGATGACAAAGCTATCGAAGCAGATGGATATAATACTGACTTTAGTAATGCGTCTGGTGTGTTCTCTAAGCCTACAGTTAACAACCTTACTATTGTAGGAGAAGGTACTGCAGCGGGACATGCTGAAGCTATTAGACTAAGAGCAGGCACACAAGGTATTTTTACTAATGTACATATAACAGGGTATTTAGAAGCATTTGATTTAGATGATGTGGATACAGGTAATGGTGTAATAAGTAATGATTTACAAGTTACAGGTGTTACTTTTGTAGATATTACTACTAAAGTAAAAAATGATACTACAGTATCCTTTACTGATGCCGATTTTTACACAGGTGAAGGTAATGCTACTACTACAGATTACACAACTTGGGGAACTGGATGGACAGTAAACTAAATTTTAGAGATTATATAAAAAAAGCCTTGCAATTGCAAGGCTTTTTTATTTCTTGTAAGATAAAAATCTAATTACTAGTCGCAACTGGAGATTTAATTTCCCATTCGCTTACACTAGCTATAGTGTTGTTATCATAATCTACTTCTTTTAAAATGGTATCATACCAATAAAACCATTTGCCGACTTTTTTACCATTATCATAATTTGCAGAAACTTGTTTTTTGCCTTCTGTATTAAAACTTAACCATTGTCCTTGAAGTTTTCCATCTAAAGTGTAATAACCAGTTTGGCTTACCACTCCATTGTCATGATAATAAGTCACTTCAATTAAATCAGTTTCTTTATTCAGTTTTAAATCTCTCTCTTGCTGCGCAAAAGAAACCACAGAAATTATTAAGGCAATCGTAAATAAAATTGATTTCTTCATAATTATGGGTTTTAACATTATAACTCAAAGATAAGATTTACATAACATTTAAACAACATTCACGTAACATTAATTTAACATTAAAGCTTTATTTATTTGATTTCCAATTATTTACAACATTTAATTATTATTAATAATTAGATAATATTAACATTACATTAAAATTACTTAAAGTCAAGATATTTGCTATTGTCTATAGACAACACAATTAGTATTTCATATAATCTATTAGTTTTTGTCGACTACATTATTATGATTTCTAATCAGACTGCTTTTGGCCAAAGCAGTCTTTTTTTGTTTCAAAATTAAACATATGGAAACATTAAGTTAACATTAGAGTTGGTTATTTGCAGCGACAAAAACTTATAATTATAATGAAACTTAACATTACTCTTGCACTATTTTTGTGCTCAATTTTTCTAGTAAACGCTCAAGAAATTAGTGACACTTCATTTGGAAAAGGATTAATTAATTTTACAGCCAAAGACAGTTCGTTCAGCGTTAAATTTGCACCACGTTTTCAAGTTAGATCAATATCTTCTTGGGATCATGATGGCAGCCAATATGGTAGTCCGGAGCACAATTTTATTGTACGTCGTGCACGTTTAAAATTTGATGGTTTTGCTTATAGCCCTAAATTAAAATATAAAATAGAATTAGGTTTATCCAACAGAGATATCTCTGGTGCTAATGCTTTTAATCGTAATACACCTCGTTACATCCTTGATGCTGTTATCATGTGGGAGTTTGCAAAAAACTGGGAGCTTTGGGCTGGACAAACTAAACTTCCAGGAAACGTAGAGCGTGTGGTCTCTTCGGCTAATCTTCAATTAATAAATCGTTCGTTATTAAATAGTCGATTTAATATTGATCGTGATTTAGGAATTCAAATTCGTCATAAATCAAATTTAGGAGGTAACTTTTTAATGCGTGAAAAGTTTTCTATCTCTCAAGGTGAAGGTAGAAACGTTACAGAAGGTAACGAAGGTGGATTACAATATACTGCTAGAGTTGAGTTTTTACCATTTGGTGCTTTTAAATCTAAAGGAGATTATAGTCAGTCGGACTTAAAACGCGAGGAAAAACCAAAACTAATGGCTGGTTTTACATACAACTATAATCAAGATGCAGTTAGAGAACGTGGATTTGCAGGAGATTATATGATACGTACTGATGGTACAATTTATGAAACTGACCAGACAACTATTTTTGCTGATGCAATGTTTAAATACCAAGGTTTTTCTTTTATGGGCGAATATGCAAAGCGTACAGCAGACAACGAAATTGCTACAGAAGCTGATGGTGTTACACCAACTGGTGATGTTGTATTAACAGGAAATGCATTAAATTTACAAGCAGGTTATTTGTTTAAAAACAATTACGAAATTGCTGCTAGATTTACAACTGTAGAATACGAATCTATCACTGGAGCGTTACCTACAGACCAATATACAATAGGTGTGAATAAGTTTATAGTAGGACATAAATTAAAGGTACAATCAGATTTAAGCTATACAACGGTTAATGGTAATGAAGATAATATTACCTTTAGACTTGGATTTGATATTCATTTTTAACAAAAAACATAACATTAGGATAACATTCTAATTGAAATCACTTAAGATATTTGCAAACTTATTTTAATTAAAAATTATGGATAATATTTATTTATTTATGTTGATTGCTATAGCTGTTTTAGCGGTATTTGACATTATTGTTGGTGTTAGTAACGATGCCATCAACTTCCTAAACTCGGCAATAGGCTCTAAAGCTTTATCTATGCGAACAATAATGATTGTTGCTAGTTTAGGTATTTTTATTGGTGCTGTATTTTCTAGCGGAATGATGGAAGTGGCTCGAAAAGGAATATTTATTCCAGCTCAGTTTGAATTTGGTGAGATCATGCTCATTTTTATGGCTGTAATGATAACAGACATTTTACTTCTTGACTTCTTTAACACCTTAGGCTTACCAACCTCAACAACGGTGTCTATTGTATTTAATTTATTAGGTGCTGCTGTTGTGATGTCTATTATAAAAATTAATGCACCAGACAGCTCAGAAACATTAGCAGATATTGGAAAGTATATTAATACTGAAACCGCTCTTACTATTATTAGTGGTATTTTATTATCTGTATTTATAGCATTTACTGTTGGAGCAGTTGTACAGTGGGTGTCGCGATTAGTATTCACATTTAACTTTGAGAAAAAAATTAAAAATTTCGGAATTCTTTTTGCTGGAGTAGCTTTAACTGCAATTACTTATTTTATTTTCTTAAAAGGTTTAAAAGGAACTCCATACTACAGTGATTTAAAATCCTTAATAGAAGGAAACGAAATATTTATTATTATTGGAGGTTTTGCATTTTGGACATTATTTTCATTTGTATTTGAAAAACTTGTTAAAAAAACTGCTTTACTTGTCGTTATAGCTATTGGTACATTTGGTTTAGCTTTAGCCTTTTCAGGTAATGACCTAGTAAACTTTATAGGTGTCCCTATGGCAGCTTACCATACTTATGAAGCATGGATAGCAGGTGGAATGGACATTGAAATGCCAATGACTGCATTAAACAAAAAAGTACCTGCAGAACCTTTGTTATTATTTATTGCAGGTGCAATAATGGTATTGACCTTATGGTTTTCTAAAAAGGCAAAAACAGTTGCAGAAACTGAGTTAAGCTTATCACGTCAAGGTGATACACATGAAAAATTTGAGCCTAATGCTTTGTCTAGAGCTGTAGTAAAGTTTTCGTCTTCTATGTCTAAATATTTTGGCGCTATCTTACCACAATCTGTTCAGCAAAAAATAGATAGTAGGTTTGATAAATCTCAGGCTATTGCATTAACCAAAGATCAAAGTATAGACGCACCAGCTTTTGATTTAATTAGAGCTTCTGTTAACTTAATGGTTGCTGGTGTACTAATTGCTATTGCAACATCTTTAAAATTACCATTATCTACAACCTATGTTACTTTTATGGTTGCAATGGGTACTTCTTTAGCAGATAGAGCTTGGGGAGCAGAAAGTGCTGTGTATCGTGTAGCAGGTGTATTAAATGTAATTGCAGGATGGTTTGGTACTGCAATTGGTGCATTTGTAGCAGCAGGATCTGTAGTCTTCTTAATTAACTGGAACCAAGAAGTAATGATTCCTATTTTATTATTAGTTACTGCATTTTTATTATACAGAAACTACAAATCGCACAAAGAATCTTCTAGTAAAGTTATTGAAGAAGACAGTTTAAAAGAAACTGGAAGCAGCTCTGTTCAAGGAGTAATTCATGAAAGTGCTAACAACATTTCTAGTGTTGTAAAACGTGGAAACAGAATATATAGTAATGCCATTAAAGGTTTAGCAAAACAAGATTTAGGATTACTTAAAAAGAATAAAAAACAAATTACTAAGTTATCTCAAGAAGTTGATAGTCTTAGAGATAACATCTTTTATTTTATTAAAAATTTAGATGAAACTAGTTTAAGAGCTAGTAGTTTCTACATTAATATTTTGGGTTACTTGCAAGATATGACTCAATCTTTAGAGTATATTTCTAAAGCCAGTCATAAGCATATTAACAACAATCATAAAAAATTAAAATTTAGCCAAATTAGGGAGCTAAAAGAAGTAGATGATGCTTTAGAGCTTTTATTTAATGATACTAAAAATGCTTTTGATTCGCGTTCTTTTGAGCAAATTGGAGCAATTATTGATCGTAAAAAGGAAATGTTTGATTTAGTGACTTCTAAAATTGTTAAGCAAGTAGCACGTACAAGAACAGAGGAATCTAGTCCTAAAAACACAACCTTATATTTTAGTTTATTATTAGAAACTAAAGATTTATTAAGTGCAACAATGAATCTTTTAGAAGAATACCACAATTCTCATGATAGTTCTGTAGAACCAGCAACTATTCCTGATTCTAATGAATAGATAATACTATTTATAATTTTAAAAAGCCATCTTAATCAAGGTGGCTTTTTTATTTAAAAAAAGGACATCAATATGTAGCCAAGTACTGACCCTAATACAATCACCCAAATTGAACTTAATTTGGTTTTAAACACTAAATAAAAAGCTAATAATGCTATACTTAAAGCTTTCCAATCTACAAGTGTATCTTTTGCCATAATCACCAGTACCGCAAGCATGACAGCAACAGCAGCTACATTTACCGCATCTAAAAAGTAACGGAGTAATTTGGATTGTTGCATTTTAGGGATTAGTGGATTTAATACTAATACAAACAAAAAAGAAGGTAAAAATATTCCTGTTGTTGCAGCTAAAGCACCTGGAAAACCAGATAATTGATAGCCTATAAATGTTGATGTTGATAATACAGGACCAGGTGTAAACTGTCCTACTGCAATAGCATCCAATAATTCCACTCTTGTTAGCCAACCTTTGGTTACTAATTCTGCATCTAAATAAGCAAATAGCACATAACCGCTTCCGTATAAAATAGCACCTACTTTTAAAAAGGTTAAAAACACATTAATGGTAGAAATTTTCAACAAGGACATGCTAATACTTGATACCATAAATACTGGAAAAATGGAGTTAAGACTTTCTAATTTTTTTTCTTTAAAATAAAAATAAAGCATCCCTAACACACCAGCAATTAGCAGAGCGACTACTTCGTTAACACCTAAAAAACTAGCAAGAACTACTAAAATTCCTAAAACTGCTAATTCAAAAGTCTTAATGGCTTTTTTTCCTAATTTAAAAACTGCAGAAGCTATAATAGCTAAAACCGCAGGTTTAATTCCAAAAATAAATGGTGTAACCTCTGGTAAGTTGCCATATTTTACATAGAAGTATGCTAAAATTGCAGTAATAACTATTGCTGGAAAAATAAAAGCAATTCCCGCAACAAATAGTCCCTTTTTACCTGCACGCTCATAACCACAATGCATAGTCATTTCTGTAGAATTTGGTCCAGGAATTAAGTTAGTTGCGCCTATTAAATCTAAAAACTGATGTCTAGTCATCCAACGTCTTTTGGTTACTACTTCATCTTCCATCATAGCTATATGTGCTGCAGGTCCACCAAAAGCAAAACAACCTAACTTAAAAAATACTTGTGCTACTTCTTTAAGTTTACTATCCATCTGTATTAAATTCATAAATTAAAATCCAATGCTAATTTAATTGATTGTTTTGTATTTTAGTCATTAAATCTATTTCCATGAAAACCTTTTGTTCTATAATTCTTTTCATTTTAAGTTTTTATTGTTCTACTGCTCAAACTTTGACAGGTCAAGAGTTATTGGATAAAGCCATAAAATATCATGATCCAAACAACCAATGGAAGACTTTTAATGATACGCTTTTTGTCACAATGGAAACCCCTAAAAACGCAGATAGAGACAGTAAAATTATTATAAATTTACCTAAAGAGTTTTTTTATGTTAAAGCACAAAGAGACACCATTACCACAGAATATACTGTTACTAAAGACACTTGTAAAATTGTGTATAATGGTCGTTCTAAAGTAAGTGACGCATTAGCCAAAGCCAAAAATTTAAATTGCGAAAGAGCAACACTCTACAAAAACTATTACACCTACCTTTATGGTTTACCCATGAAGCTAAAAGATCCTGGAACCACTATTAATCCAAAAGTAGAACAGGTCACATTTAAAGACAAACCCTATTTAAAACTAAAAGTCACTTATGATGCTGCTGTAGGTAAAGATATTTGGTATTTCTATTTTAATCCAAAGACCTATGCTATGGAAGTGTATCAGTTTTTTAAAACAGATGAAGATGGTAACGAAAATCCAGAGAGTGGTGAGTATATTTTACTTTCGGAAACAGAAACCGTAAGTGATATAAAAATACCTAAAGTTAGAGCCTGGTATTATAATAAGGATAATCTGTATTTAGGAACAGATATTTTAAAAAAATAGCACTTTAAAACATCTAAAGTTAGAGTCATGTCGTAAATAAAGTAACTAAAAGTTAATCTATTTATGAAAAAATCATCAATTACACTACTTACACTAGTAGTTCTTTCCTCTTGTGTGTCTAAAAAGAAATACGTCGCCTTAGAACAACAAAATGGCGAAATTAAAAGTCAACTTCAAAAAACTCAAGTCGAAAAAGAAGACTTAGAAGCTAAATTTGCTAAAATTGAAGCTAGAGTAAGCGAATACAATTCCAAAATCAATAGCCTAACTGATGAAGTTGGTGTATTAACTGAAGAAAACCAAGTTAAATTTGATGCTGTAGGTAATAAAGCAGTGATTTCTGAAAAAGCTAAAATTGAAATGCGTAAAACGCTTAGCAAAGTTAATCCAGAGGTCATGAAGTATTATACCACGCTTGAAGACTCTATGAATCTTGCATTATCTTTAAACTTAAAACGTTTTGTGGACACCACAGATTTAGATGAAAGTGATGATATTGCCATTAGTATAGACCAAACTGTTGTTATGATATCTATATCTGATAAAATGCTATTTAATAGTGGTAGTTACCAAATTAGTAAAAAAGCAGATAAAATTTTACAAAAATTAGCAGATGTTATTAATTCTGAACCTAGTTTAGATGTTATGATAGAAGGTCATACAGACTCAAGAAGTATTAGTAATGGTAGAGTTAAAGACAACTGGGATTTAAGCGTGTTACGTGCCACTTCTGTAGTTAGAAAATTACAAAACGACTTTGGTGTCGCACCAGAAAAACTAATAGCATCTGGTAGAAGTAGCTATCAACCGTTAACAGATAATGACACGTCTGATGGTAGAGCTAGAAACAGACGTACACGTATAGTTTTACTTCCAAATATTGACAAGTTTTTTGCGATGATGGCATCTAATTAAATCTTGTTTAACAATCAAAAAAAAGCATCCAGAAATGGATGCTTTTTTTATGACTTCTATTGTTGTATTTTTTACTAATTACCCTTCGCAACTAGTACATTCTTTTTTCTGCTTAAACTTTTGTGCGGCATTAAAGCTATGTTGGTAGTACATAGACTTCACTCCCATTTGCCAAGCAGTCATATAGATATTATTTAAATCTTTGGTTGGCATATCTGGATGCACCATCACATTAATAGACTGACCTTGATCTATAAAGTTTTGTCTACTTGCAGCTTGATACACAACATCTAATTGGTCAATTTCAGAATAGGTTTTAAATACATTTTTTTCATGCTCGGTTAAAAAGTCTAAATGCTGTACCGAACCGTCTCTGTCTCTAATACTTCTCCAAACTTTTGTTGTATTTTTTCCTTTTTCTTCTAATAATTTTTCTAAGAAACTATTCTTAATTGTAGTTTTAATCTTAGCAATGTCCTTAACATAAATATTAGACCAAATTGGTTCTATACCTTGAGAGACTTGGCCTAAAATGAAAGCAGAAGAAGTTGTTGGTGCAATCGCATTAAGAGTTGCATTACGTCTTCCATAACCTTTTAATACTTCTGGCTCTCCGTAAAGCTCTGCTAATTTTTCTGAAGCTTTATAAGATTGCTCTTTAATAGTTTTAAATATCTCGTAATTTAAGTCAAATGCTTCTTTACTATCAAACGATAACATTTTAGATTGTAATAATGAGTGCCATCCTAAAGCACCTAAACCTAACGCTCTGTTTTCTTTAGCAAAGTTATATGCTTTTTCCATAAACCTGAACGTCAACTTATCGTCACGTTCTTCAGAATCTCTATAAACATCTAACTTAGTAATAAATTCTTCCATTACCGCATCTAAGAAAAAGGTCAATACCTCAACAGCATCTGTATCTTTCCACTTGTCGTAATGTAATAAGTTTATTGAAGATAAACAGCAAACAAAAGACCACTTGTCGTTAGATGGTAACATGATTTCTGTACACAAATTACTTGCATAAATTTCCATGTTTTTATCTTTATAAACATCTGCAGCGTTATTATTAGCATTGTCTCTAAACAATATATAAGGATACCCAATCTCTGAACGAGATTGTAATACTTTTGCCCAAATTTCTCGTTTTTCAACATCACCATCTCGCATTTCTTCCATCCATTTGTTACTTACTGTAACACCATGAGTTAACTCTTGTATTGGATTACCTTCAGTACCAATTTGTAAAAACTCACCAATATCTTTATGGTCTATAGGTAAGTAAGGCGAAAAACGTCCTCTTCTAACAGATCCTTGACTTACCACATCAACCATTTTTTCAAATAATTGCATAATATGTACAGATCCTGAAGATTTACCATTGTTTTTTACTGGTGCACCTCTATGACGTAGTTTACCAAAGTATCCTGAAGTACCACCACCTAATTTAGACATCATACCAACTTCAGATTGGGTAAATAAAATATCTCCCATATCGTCTGCTACATGCGACCCAAAACAGCTAATTGGTAAACCTCTTTTTTTCCCGAAGTTAGACCATACTGGTGATGCTAAAGAATAATATCCAGCAGCCATATATTTATAAAACTTATCGGCATAACCTTCAATATTTAAAATACGCTCTGCGTTTTCAGCAATTTCTCTAATACGTTGTTCTGGTGTAATGCCATCTGTTAAGTAGCCTGATTCTAAAAACTTACGACTATTTTCTGTTAACCATTCTATTTCTGGTTGATTACCTATCTCACTTTGGGCTTGTAATGTTTTTTTTCTTGCTTCTACTAAGCCATCTTTTTCATCAGTCTTAGTTGTGTTGGTAAGGGTTTTTTGGATCATAATTAAAATAGGTCTGCGTGAGTTATACTTTTACTTTTTTTAGTGTATGCAATGGATCTTTTTACAAAGAAATCGCCATGTTTGGTTCCAATAATTTCATCATCAAACCATTCGGTTTCTTTTAGTAATGCTTCATCAGTTTCAAACACTTTTTCTAAACCAATTGCTACTAATGATTTATTAAAGCGATCTTTTAAAAATTCGTTTATAACGGTTTTAGGTAAGAAGTCTAGTTCTCCTTTTTCAAAAATCCAATCTACAATCTTGCTTTCTGCTTTAAATGCTTGCTTACACATTTCGGTTGTAGTTATTTTGTATTCTTCACCAAACCACTCTGGATTTTCATCTCTTAAAATTTTAATGACGTCAATACCAAAATCACCATGGATTTGCTCTTCTTTAGAGGTTGCCTCTACGACGTTTGATATTCCTTTTAGTACATTTTTATACTTGTTAAACGCCATAATGATTAAAAACTGTGAGAATAATGACACATGTTCTATAAACAAAGAGAATAAAACAATAGACTCGGCATAATCTTGATTGTTATCACTTTTAGAGTTTTTTAGAGCTGTTTCTAGGTAATGAACACGCTCCATCATTACTGGTTTTTTCTTTAGCTCTTTAAACTCGTTATTAAGGCCTAATACTTCTAGTAAATGCGAATAAGCATCATGATGTCTAACTTCGCTTTCTGAGAAAGTAGAACCTACTGCACCTATTTCTGGCTTTGGCATTTTGTGGTATACATCTCCCCAAAATGTTTTTACAGCAACTTCAATTTGTGAAATGGCTAGCATGGCATTTTTAATTGCGCTTCGCTCTACTTCATTTAAACCTGTTTTAAAATCCTGAATATCACTTGTATAGTTAAATTCTGTATGAATCCAATAAGAATGTCTTATTGCATTTACATATTCGTATAATTGTGGATACTCAAAAGGCTTAAAGTTTACACGTTTTTCAAAAATGTTAGTTTTTCTATTTCTAGCTTGCTCATCTCTATATAAAATATAGGCTTTAGCTACATTAGGAAATGCACTTAACATCAATTTCTCTTCAACAAGATCTTGTACCTGCTCTACAGTTGGTACGTATCTACTATCTTGTTGTTTTCTATCTAACAACGCATCCAATACATTTAAAGAAATTGCAGCAGCATCTTCTTTAGTTCCATTACCCACAGAAATCATAGCTTTTTCTATAGCGTTAGAAATTTTGTTTAAAACAAATGGTGTTGTTTCATAATCTCTTTTAATAATGTGTGTAATCTCCATAATTATTTTAGTTAAGTAGCTTGTTAAGATAAAATGACTCTCATCATTTATAATAACAAATTTGTAATTCTGTAAAACGTGTTATAATTTTCCTTTGAGAGGAATAAAAAAGGGCTTGATTTTTTAAAAAAATAATAGAATTTTTTTTGAGTTTAGCCTTCAACAAAGATTGGCAATTGTACTTAAAAAAGAAAGTGTGTTTGCTAAACGTTGTCAACAAGTTTTTAACAAAGCTGAAAAACCCTTTGTTTTAGGGCATTTTAATAAATTTTATTTAACTGCCTGATTTTCAATAAATTAAAATATAAGATAATCGCTTAGTAGCAATAAAATAAGGGATTTTTGAATGTTAAAATTATTATAAAAAAGTCTTAAAATTGATGATTAAAAAGTCAAAAACATTCAAAAATTTTGACTTAAAATTTTTTATCTTGAAATAAAATTAAATAACAGATAATAAAAATCTTAAACTAAAAAAGTGAGTAGAAATATCTACTCACTTTTTATTAAGTATTAGTTTTACACGATGTGATTCCCTTAGTCACTAATAATGCAAACAGTATTTAACTAAAACTAACTCCTATAAAATTAACTTAATGCATCATACTTGGTTGCCATCAATGTATAATTGGTTAAATAAACTGTATAATTGGTAACACTAGTTATACAAAAAACCAAACCAACCACACAAATCTTATAATTATTAAACTATATAATTTTATCTTTATCTAAAAATTATTTTTATGCTTAAAGCAGTTATAGTAGATGACGAACCAAAAGCCATACAAGGTTTAAAATGGGAATTGGCTAGTTTTAGCGATGATGTACAAGTAATAAATACGTTTTCTAACCCAGAACTAGCATTAAGCTATCTAGAAACCAACCCTACAGATTGTTTGTTTTTGGACATACAAATGCCTAGGATGGACGGTTTTCAGTTTTTAGAAAAATTAAACACAGACGATATTGCTGTTGTTATTACAACTGCTTATGACGAGTATGCTATTAAAGCATTAAAAAATGAAGCTATAGATTATTTACTTAAGCCAATAGATCGAGATGATTTAGCTGAAAGTATTGAAAAAATTAAACGCTTTAAGAAAAGACATTTAGACACGGATAAAATCGAGGATATTTTAATAAATTTTACCAATAACAATAACAAAAAGAAAGTAACTATAAACACAGACGGAAAGTTATTGTTTTTAAATATAGATGATATCCTTTTTGTAGAATCTGACGGTAACTACAGCACTTTGTTTATGACAGATAAACAAAAAATTTTAGTCACAAAAAAACTAAAAGAAATTAACGCTTTACTACCAGAACAGTCATTTTTCAGGATACACAACTCGTTTATAATTAACCTAAGTAAAATTAAAGAATATATTAAAAACGAAGGATACGTCATAATGGAATCCAATCATAAAATCCCAGTTGCAAGACAACGTAAGACTGAGTTTTTAGAAAAATTTTAATTTTTATGAAACCGTATAATCTCCCTTTAAATAACACATCCAAATTAGTAGCTAGCCTCCTAATTTTCTTGTTAAGCACATCTATATTTGCTCAAAACTCCTCGGATTTTTCCAAAACAATAGATAGTCTAATTACGATTAACTATAACACCTATTCTGGAATAGAAGGCGCCATAAGAAGTGAAAAATATGACACTTTAAAAATGCGACTGCTGGAACAGAAAAGTATAGACAGAAATTACATCCCAGGACAAGTATTTGCTAATATCATGCTTGGAAATCAATACAGAAATAAATCTTTATTTGAAAAATCCGAAAGCTTATTAAACAAGGCTCTGACTTTATCTAGAGATTACAATCTAATAGATTTTGAAATTGTTTCCTTAAACATGTTAGGTGTAATTTACCGTAGACAAGCTATTGTAAAAGAAGCTTTAGATTATCATCAAGAAGCTTTAAGGTTAGCCGAATCGCAACCAGAAATTAACGAATCCTATTTAAAAAGTATTGCTGTATCCCATAATAGCATGGGAAATATTTATTTGCTTTTAAAGGAATATGATTTAGCATTAGATCAATTTAATAAGTCCCTAAACATCGAAAAGCAAACCAATAACAAATTAGGATTGGCCATTAATTACAATAACATTGGAATTATCTATGAAGCAGAGGACAGTCTTAATCTAGCATTAAAAAATTATAAAATATCCTTAGACTATAATAACCAAATAAACTCTAAAACCGGAAAGGTTATTAGCAATAATAGCATTGGTACCATTTACTTAAAACAAAACAAACCAGATTTAGCATTACAGACCATTATACCAACTGTGGCTTTAGCAGAAGAGTTACAAGATCAGTTTTATATTGCATGGGCTTACATTAATTTAGGTTGGGCACAAAATGAATTAAACCAGTTACAAAACGCTAAAAAAAATCTTGAAAAAGGACTTAAAGTTGCAGAAGACTACAATTTACAGTCTATGGAAATTGAAGCGAAGCTTCAACTATCTAAACTATTTGAAAAACTAGGAAACACTAATCAAGCTTTACAGTTATATAAAGAAGCTATTACTTTAGATAATGAAATTACAGGCGAAAACAACTCGCAATACGTTAATACACTAAGGATGCGATACGAATCTGAGAAAAAAAATAATCAGATTTTAGAACTTGCTAAGGATAAAGAATTATTAAAAATAAGTCTTGAAAACGGTAAAAAAACAGCTATTTCAACATTATTAGGCTTACTAGTTATTGGTATTGCAGTATTTGCTTTTTACAGACAACGTCGATTAAAAAGTGAGAAACAAATATTAACGCTAGAGCAAGATATGCTTCGCAACCAAATGAATCCGCATTTTATTTTTAACTCTTTAAACTCTATTAAACTGTATATTATTAATAACGAAAAGGAAAATGCAGTATACTACCTAAGCAAGTTTTCTAAATTGATTAGAAAAATATTGATTGCTTCTACAGAAAAAGAAATTACACTTAAAGATGAGCTAGAAACAATGGATTTATATATCAATATTGAAAATATTAGATTTTCTAATCAGATAAATTACAATATTACAGTAGAAGAAACTGTAGATATAGAACACATTAAAATACCCTCTTTAGTTCTTCAACCATTTTTAGAAAACGCCTTATGGCATGGATTGTCTGCTAAAGAAGGTGATAAATTTATAAGCTTAAAAGTTACTAAAACTCAACCCAATTTTATAACAATTAGCATTACAGATAATGGAATTGGTAGAGCTGCTTCCAATAAAATTAAACAAGAAAAATTACTCAAGCAAAAATCTTTAGGAATAGAAATTACTAAACAACGTTTAGAAAACTTCTCTAAAAACTATACAGAAAATTATAGTATGATTATAAACGATTTATATGATGGAGATCTTGCTACTGGTACATGCGTTATATTAAAACTACCAATAATACCTATAGTTAAGCTTAAAACAGCTTAATTATCTGGACATGTTTTTAGCAACTTTTTCTAATTCGGTATACCAATCTTCACCAAATTTTCTAATCAAAGCTTCCTTTACAAATTTGTAGACAGGTACTTGTAACTCTTTACCCAAAGTACAGGCATCATCACAGATTTCCCATTTATCATAGTTTACTGCAGAAAATTCAGAATAATCCTTAACTCTTATAGGATACAGGTGACAGGAGACTGGTTTTTTCCATTCTACTTCTCCTTGATTATAAGCTTCTTCAATACCGCAAAGGGCAGTTTTTTTATCATCAAAAATAACATAAGCACAATCTGCACCATTAATTAAAGGGGTTTCAATGTCATCAAAATCTGTAATAATAGAAGTGCCTTGCGCCTCTATAGCTGCAATACCTTCTTTACGTAAAAAAGGTTTTACCTTAGGATAAATGTCATTTAAAATATGTGCTTCTTCTTTGGTTAATGGTGCACCAGCATCACCATCAATACAACAAGCCCCTTTACATGCAGATAAGTTACACACAAAATCTTTTTCTATAATATCTTCAGACACTATAGTTTTACCCAATTGAAACATACTGTAAGAGTTATTTTTTTGCAAATATAGAGTATAATACTAAAGTAGAAGTAGTTAAATTAAAAAGTAGAAACTTAACTATAGTTTAATGTTGTATTTCAAACAATTAAAAGTAATTTTGCCGAAAATTTAAAACATTATGTTATGGCTCTAGATTTTAAAGAAATATTTACGGTTTTTATGGTGCTTTTTGCGGTAATAGATATTGTTGGTAATATTCCAATAATTATAGACCTAAGAAAAAAAGTAGGACATATACAAAGTGAAAAAGCTTCTATTATTGCAGGAATAATTTTAATTTCATTTTTGTTTCTAGGAAAAAGCATACTTAATCTTATTGGTATTAATGTTAGTTCTTTTGCTGTAGCAGGTTCGTTTATTTTATTTTTTATTGCTTTAGAAATGATACTTGGGATTACTTTATACAGAGAAGATGACACCAATCCCCTAACCGCTTCTGTATTTCCGTTAGCTTTTCCATTAATAGCTGGACCTGGAAGTTTAACAACGTTACTGTCTTTAAGAGCAGAATATGATATTAAAAATATTATTATAGCTGTAATACTTAATGTTATAGTAATTTACATAGTATTAAAGACTTCAAGACGTATAGAGCGCTTAATTGGTCAAAACGGAATTAACATTGTAAGAAAAGTGTTTGGAGTAGTTTTACTTGCAATTGCGGTCAAGTTATTTACAGATAACATTAAAATATTGTTAGCCTAATTATTGTATTTTTGTAAAAAGATTTTTTATGAAAATTTTCACTTACATCATTACTATTTTAGCAATTGGATTAATTATTTACAATGCTAGAATGCTAGATTTTTCTGCATTGTTTGAAGGCGAAAGCATTGTTGCTGTCATTACCATTTTAGCAGCATTATGTGCTATTATATTACTTCAAATTTTACGAATTTCTAAAAAAATTGAAGCTAAAACTAAACAGTAATGCAGTTTGATACTTTAATTATTGGTGGTGGAGCAGCAGGTTTATCTTGCGCTTTAGTCTTAGGGTCTGCATTAAATAAACCTTATGCTGAAGGTAAAAACGTTGGTATTGTTATTCATCAAAAAACATCTCATTTACAAAACGCTTTATTTAATAATGTTTTAGGGTTAAATCCTGGGACTTTAGGTAAAGATATATTGGAAGATGGGAAAAACCAATTAACTAATCTGTATCCAGAAGTTGTACAAATTGAAAACGAAAAAGTTAGAGAAATTGTAGAAACAGCTTCAAGTTTTAATATTATTACAAATAATAACACCTACACTGCACAACGTGTGGTTATTGCTGTTGGATACACTAATCTACTTAATATAAAAGGATTAGAAAATTATATAAAACCGCACCCTAAGGCAGCAATAGAAAAAGACAGAATCTGGTTAGAAAACACAAACCATGTGGTTAAAGAAAACTTATTTGTAGCAGGAACTTTAGCTGGTTGGAGAAGTCAATTTGCAATAGCTTCTGGTAGTGGCGCGCATGTAGCGACGGATATTTTAACTATTTGGAATAATGGTAAACATACCAAGGTGCATGATAAGATTTAATTTTCTGTCATCTGACTTAAATTAATCACTTTATCAATCATAATGTCGTGCTTATTTAAAATTTTATAATACGCTCCAAAGCCAAACAATTGTTCTCCTAAGGTTGCTTTTAAATAATGCTTCACTTCATCTTTATAAGCAACAAATACTATATTAGATCGTGTTTTTAATTTTAAATATTCTTCTAAGGATTTAACCATATCATCACTTATGATATAGTTTTCAAAAAAGTCCTCTCTAGAAATAGCACTGTAAGCCTCTCGTTGTTTTTCTAATTCTTCAAATATAAAATTATTTAAAAATCCTCTTCGCTCTAAAAACGTCAGTGTTTCATTTTGCATTTTTGTGTCATAAGGAACAAATACATCTGGTATAATTCCGCCACCACCATAAACAATTTTACCCTTTGGTGTTGTAAATTTTAAAGAATCTGCAACTTCTATTTTCTTTTCGTCTAACAATTCTCCTCTGTTTAATCGGTCTGCAAAATCATCATAATAATCTCTGTTTCCATTCTCGTAAGAACGTTGGATAGAGCGTCCTGTAGGTGTGTAATATTTAGAAACTGTTAGTCTAACTGCACTACCATCACCTAATTTCATTTCGCGTTGCACCAAGCCTTTACCATAAGACCGTCTTCCCACAATTGTCCCTTTATCATTATCTTGAAGCGCACCAGCAATAATCTCGGAAGCAGAAGCAGAATTTTCGTCTATCATAACATAGACATGTCCATTTTCAAAGTCACCTCTTCTGGTAGCATAGCTTCGGTCTTCTTTTCCCTTTTTATTTATGGTGTAAACTATCAATTTATCATCCTCTAAAAACTCGTCTACTATTTGAGAGGCAACCTCTAAGAAACCACCAGGATTACCTCTTAAATCTAAAGCAAGACTTGTAGCTCCTTTATCTTTAAGATTTAATAATGCTTTTTTAAACTCTTTATATGTGCTTTCTGCAAAACGATTAATTTTTATGTAACCTAAATTGTCTGTAAGCATGTATGCAGCATCCACACTTTTAATTGGCACTTCATCTCTGGTGACATTAAAAGTGAGTAATTTAGGTTCTCCTCTTCTAAATACTTTTAGAATTAACTCAGAATAACGTTCGCCTTTTAATTTATCTACAAGCGAATCGTTATTGACAGTTCCACCTAATAAAGATTCTCCGTTTGCAGAAATTATTCGATCTCCTCCTATTATTCCTGCTTTGGCACTTGGCCCATTTTCAATAGTTTTTATAACAGTAATTGTATCTCTGTAGGTGTAAAAATTAATCCCAATACCCACAAAATTACCTTTCATGTTTTCAGACACTTTTTGCATATCTGCTTTTGGGATGTACACAGAATGTGGGTCTAACTTATCCAAAATACCATTAACTGTTACATCAACAATGCTATCGGTATTTACTTCTTCAACATACTCATAATCAATGTAATCTATAAGTCTGTTAAGTTTATCTTTTTTACTATTAGAAGTAAACAATCGGTCTGAAGTGTCTCCAAAATTTAACTTTCCACCAATAAAGATACCTGCTGCTATAGCAACACCTATTATTAATGGTAAATATGTTTTGGTTTTTGACATTAGGCGTCTAATTGTTCTATTAATTGTAATTCTATTCCTGCTTTTTCTAAAAACTTAAGTCCAGAATCGTCTTTATATCCTTGGTTATATACCACACGAATAATGCCAGCTTGATGTATAAGCTTACTACATTCTTTACAAGGTGACATAGTAATGTATAAAGTTGCCCCTTTACAAGATTGTGTAGAAGAGGCTACTTTTAAAATAGCATTAGCTTCTGCGTGTAAAACATACCATTTAGTATATCCTTCTTCATCCTCGCAAAAATTTTCAAAGCCAGTTGGTGTACCATTATAGCCATCAGAAATTATCATTCTATCTTTAACTATTAAAGCCCCTACTTGTTTACGCTTACAATAGGATAATTTTCCCCATTCTGTAGCTATTCTAAGATATGCTTTATCGTATTTAAGTTGTTTTTGTTTTGGCATAATTAATTATATGGAAATAAAACACTTGGCATCAATCATTATGATATAAACGAAGATACTCGCTTCATATTTCAATTACAATTCAACATATAAAGTTTTATGAAAACTTTAATGAAAACTAGTCTAAAAAGGGACTATTAATTAACATTGGGATGACTAATCCAATGACAATTGCAGAAATTACCATAATCCAGTCACGCTTAGAAAATCTAAACACCGTTTGAAAAAGGTATCCTAAAAACAACACAATAAACACAATTATTATTTGGGCTATTTCTATACCTAAAGCAAATTCTAGAAGTTTAATTACTCTATTATCGCCTTGATCAAGATTCATTCTAAACTCTCTAGCAAAACCAAATCCATGGACCAATCCAAAAAATAAAGTGGATACAAACAACAGTCCTATCTTCTGGCTTTTAGCAGTTTTACCAGCTGTAAACACGTTGTAAATTGCGACTATCAAAATAGTTAATGGTATTAAAAACTCGATTAAATTACTATCAACTTTTACTTTACCAAAACTTGCCAAAACTAAGGATATAGAATGACCTACAGTAAACATTGTAACTAACCACAACACACGCTTCCAATCTCTAAAAAGATATGGCACTGCCAAAACAATTAAAAATAAAACGTGATCGTAAGCATTTATATCTAGTACATGGTTAATTCCGTATTGTACATTTATCCAAAATTCCTGGAACATAATAGTTAAGTTTTAGGGTTGCGTAAATATAAGTAAAAACAAAAATGGTTTCCAAATTGTAGGTGTTTTTAAGCTTTTAAAAAAAGGAATATTAAAAAAATTATAAATTCAAGGTATTGTTTGGTAAATTTGAACTCTTATTTTAAATAACACATGACGTTATACCCATTACAATTTCAACCTCTTTTTAACTACAGGCTTTGGGGAGGAGAAAAATTAAAAACCGAACTTGGTAAAGATTATTCTGATAACAATATTGGAGAGTCATGGGAGATTTCTGATGTGGACGCAAATGAAACTAAAGTTTTAGAAGGCGATTTAAAAGGATTTTCCTTAAAACAATTAATTAAACAATTTAAAGGCGAATTTTTAGGACAATCCGTTTATGATACGTTTGGTGATGCTTTTCCGTTACTAATCAAGTTTATAGATGCTAACACACCCTTATCGGTTCAGGTTCATCCTAATAATGACGTTGCAAAAACCCGTCATAATTCATTTGGTAAAAACGAAATGTGGTTTGTGATGCAAGCAGAAAAAAATGCTGAATTAATTATTGGATTTGAAGAAAAAATCACTCCATCTCAACTTGAAACTCATTTAAAAAACAATACCATTTTAAATGTTTTACATAAAGAACAGGTAACTAAAGGAGATGCATTTTACATCCCAACTGGACGTATTCATGCTATTGGAGGAGGTGTAATGTTAGCAGAAATACAACAAACTTCTAATATAACTTATAGAGTTTATGATTATAATCGGGTTGACAAAACTACAGGACAAAAACGAGACCTTCATATAGAACAAGCCAAAGAAGTATTAGATTTTGAAGTATATAAAACCTACAAAACAAACTATACTAAAACACCAAATTCCTCCAATAAATTAATCCATTCGCCTTATTTTAAAAGCAACTTTTTAAAAGTTGAAGGCGTATTAGAAAAAGATTATTCTAAATTAGACTCTTTTGTCATTTATATGTGTGTAGATGGTGATGTAGAACTTACTTGGAATGATAAAATCTATTCACTAAAAAAAGGGGAAACTTTACTACTTCCTGCTAGTATTAAAAACATTTCTTTATCTTCAACATCTAGTGAATTATTAGAAGTTTATTTATAAGCTATACATTATGAAAAAAATCACTTTAAAAGATATTGCCAACCATTTTAATGTGTCCATCTCAACGGTGTCTAAAGCATTAAATGACAGCCCAGAGATAAGCAAAACTACCTCTGAAGAGATAAAAGCATACGCTAAAGAGAAAAACTATACACCAAATTTTAATGCGTTAAGTTTAAAAAATCAACGCACTAAAACCATAGGAATAATTATTCCTAATATGTTGAATTATTATTTTGCCCAAGTACTAAAAGGTATCGAAAAAACTGCCACTTCAAAAGGATACAAAATAATTACTTGTATATCTAACGAGTCACACCAAAAAGAAGTTGAAACTATAGAAATGCTATCTACAGGTGTTGTTGATGGATTTATCTTATCTGTTGCTGAAGAAACTGAAGCAAAAAAAGAATATGACCATTTTATATCTAGTATGGATAAAGAAATCCCACTAGTTATGTTTGATCGAGTAGTTGAAGATATTGATTGTGACAAGGTTATTACTAACGACTTTATGGCATCTGTAAATGCAGTAAATTATTTAAAAAATAAAGGGTGCAAAAAAATTGCATTTGTTGCAGCTAATATGGACTTAAGTGTAGGTAAATTAAGATATGATGGTTATTTAGCAGGATTAAAAAATAATAATTTAGAAAAAGACGATACTATAATTATTACCACTCATGAAATGTATTATAAAAATCATGAAGCTGTGGTAAAACCACTTTTTAACCAAACGTTTGATGCTATAATCGCTTCAAACGAGTCTGTAGCTATTGCAGCATTAAAAATAGCTCAAGAAAAAGGTATAAAAATCCCTAATGAGGTTTCTGTTTTAGCTTTTTCTAACGGAATTTTAGCCAGACACTCCAATCCAAGATTAAGTACCATTAGTCAACATGGTGAAATTATTGGCGAAAAAGCAGCAACATTACTTATAGATAAATTAGAAAATAAAATAACAACTACCACTTCTGAAACAGTTGAAACAGATATTGTTTTAAGAGAGTCTTCAAAATAAAAAAAGGCTAAAGCATAATTGCTAAAGCCTTTTGTACTCAAGGTGGGAATCGAACCCACACTCCCGAAAGAACTGGATTTTGAATCCAGCGCGTCTACCAATTCCGCCACTTGAGCAATTTAGAGTGGCAAAAATAAATATATTTTAGATAATTCCTTTAAAAATAGCGTGTAATATCTTTTAAACCTCAAAAATTATACTAAATTTGCACCTCATAAAAATTGACGTAGTGTAAAAACCTACCTAACAACTGTTTAACAATGCCAAATACTAAGCCAGAAGCTAAAATATTTTCTATCACCCAAAGTAAAACTTTGGCTGAGAAAATTGCTACTGCCTACGGGACAGAGTTGGGTAAAGTAATTACTTCAACATATAGTGATGGCGAGTTTCAACCATCTTATGAAGAATCTATAAGAGGAACTCGAATTTTTATAATAGGATCTACCAATCCTAGCTCAGAAAATTTAATGGAAATGTTGTTAATGATTGATGCAGCAAAACGTGCATCTGCAAGACATATAACAGCAGTTTTACCATATTTTGGTTGGGCAAGACAAGACAGAAAAGACAAGCCTAGAGTACCAATTGCAGCTAAATTAGTAGCAAAAATGTTAGAAGCTGCTGGTGCAACTAGAATTATTACAATGGATTTACATGCAGATCAGATTCAAGGGTTTTTTGAAAAACCTGTGGATCACCTATTTGCATCTACTATATTTTTACCTTATCTAAAAGAATTAAACTTAGAAAACTTAACTATTGCTTCACCAGATATGGGTGGATCAAAACGTGCTTACGCTTATTCAAAAGCTTTAGAAAGCGATGTTGTAATTTGTTACAAGCAACGTGCTAAAGCCAATGTAATTTCGCACATGGAGTTAATAGGTGATGTTACAGGAAAAAATGTAGTTTTAGTAGATGATATGGTTGACACAGCAGGAACATTAACCAAAGCTGCAGACGTCATGATGGAACGAGGCGCACTTAGTGTTAGAGCAATTTGTACACATCCAATATTATCTGGTAATGCTTATGAGCGAATTGAAAATTCTAAATTAGAAGAATTAATTGTAACAGACTCTATTCCTTTAAAGCAAGAAAGTAAAAAAATAAAAGTTTTAAGCTGTGCGGATTTATTTGCAGAAGTCATGCAAAATGTACACTTCAATAAATCAATAAGCTCTAAATTTTTAATGTAGTTGCTAATTAAAGTTGACTACCTAATACTGTATATTAATAAATAAATATAAATAAAAATGAAATCAATTACAATCAACGGATCCAAAAGAGAAAGCGTGGGCAAAAAAGCAACACAAGCCTTACGTAATGCTGGTCAGGTTCCTTGCGTATTATACGGAGGAGACAAACCAGTGCATTTCTCTGCACCAGAATTAGCCTTCTCAAAACTTGTATACACGCCAAATGCGCATACAGTTGTGATTGAGCTAGAAAGTGGCGAAAAATTAGATGCTATCTTACAAGACATCCAATTTCACCCAGTAACAGACAGAATCTTACACGTAGATTTCTATCAAACTTTTGCAGATAAAGAAATTACAATGGACATTCCTGTAAACTTTATTGGTAACCCAAGAGGAGTTAGAAATGGTGGTGTTTTACGTAAAAACAGACGTAGTTTAAGAGTTAAAGCTATACCTGGAAATTTACCAGACTTTATTGATGCAGAAATTTCTGATTTAAAAATTGGTAGCAAACTTTACATTACTAAATTAGAAAACGACGCATACAAGTTTATGCATCCAGATAATACAGTTGTATGTTTAGTAAGACGTTCTAGAGCTGCAGTTGTTGAAGACGATGAAGATGAAGATGAAGAAGGAGTAGAAGCAGGTGACGTACCAGCAACAGAAACAGATGATGTAGCAGCTGTTAAAGAATAGACTATAAAATCTATAAAATAATTAAAGCATTCTGTTAATTCAGAATGCTTTTTTATTTTTGAAAAAAATCAATTATAATGTGGAAATTTATTAAATCTTTATTTCTTTCAGAAACAAACAATATTATAGTTGAAGAATCTAACCCAATGAAAAAATTTCTAATAGTAGGACTCGGGAATATTGGTGAAAAATACACTAACACTAGACACAATATTGGTTTTAAAGTGTTAGATTTTTTAGCAGAAAAAGAATCGCTTTCTTTTGAAACTCAAAAATTAGGTGATGTTGCCATATATAAATTAAAAGGCAGAACTTTTATTTTACTTAAACCAAGTACTTATATGAATCTTAGTGGTAAAGCAGTGCAGTACTGGTTGACCAAAGAAAAAGTACCCTTAGAAAACTTATTAGTTATTACTGACGATTTAAATTTACCTTTTGGAAGCTTAAGAATAAAAACAAAAGGAAGTGATGGTGGACATAACGGTTTAAAAGACATACAAAACACATTAAATAGCACTAAATACAACAGGTTTAGATTTGGTATTAGTGATGCTTTTAGCAAAGGTAGACAAGTTGATTATGTGCTAGGCGAATGGGAAGAAGAAGAAATTAAACATCTACCAGAGCGTTTAGAAAAAGCAGTAGAGGTTATAAAATCTTTTGGATTAGCTGGTATAAATAATACCATGAATAACTTTAACGGAAAATAAAAAAAGGGGAAGCAAAAAGCTTCCCCTTTTTTTAAACTTAAATTGATTATTTAATAATTAGCTTTTTGGTTAAAGTTAAATTACCATCGGTTATATTTAATAAATACAAACCAGCTTCTACGTTATTTAAGTGTATTGTTTGATTAAAATTATTAGAGTTTTCAAATAAGTTATTATAAACCTTTCTACCTCTTACATCAAACACATCCATTTGTATAGTATTATCAAAATTATTATTATTTAATTCAATTGTAAACTCACCATTATTAGGATTTGGATAGACAGCAAATTTGGTGGTTTTATCTTCAAATGTGTCGGTTGATAATGTTGCAAAGCTTCCTAAAACACATAAATCTATTGAAAATTCTATAATTGCACCTCCATCTGCTGGTCCATAATCATCATCTACAGACAAGGTCCAATCTCCAGCTGTAAATTCTCCATATAAAACAGATAAATCACCTTCAGGAACAAAAGTCCCAGTAAAAGGAGACGATCCTGAGGTTATTAAATTAGTTGCTTCTTGATCAAATATTGTATTTGTATAATTATCGCCAGAACCACCATTATCTGTTGAGAGTTCAACAATTGTACCTAAAGGACTTATTAAAAAGATATCTAAATCACTGTTCCAAGCGTGATCAATATTTATTCTAACATTAATGTCTGTGATTTCTAAATTTTCTGGAATATTGATAACTGAAGTGTAATTAGCATTAGAACCAGAACTAGCAATAGTTATAGGTGTGTCTGTTGCATTAAAAACATTATTACAGGTCAAAACTGCTGTAGTAAAATTAAATACTGAAGATGGACTTGCTGTGACACAATTATTAGAAGAAGTCACCCTCCAAAAATATTGTGTATCTGCATTTAACATGGTAGTGGTATATGTATTTGTTTGAACTGATGCAGACTCTACAATAGTACCAAAACCAGAATCTGAAGAAATTTCGACTAAATAATCTACAGCATTAGAATCTGCAATCCACACCAAATCTCCGTTTGCTGGTACATCAACAGTTCCATTTGCTGGTGATGACAATGTCACAGGGTTAAGTGTACTACTAAATACATTAAAAGATAGGTCAACCGTTTTGGTTATTGACCCAGAAGTACCTTGTAGAGTAAAGGTATAATTTCCAATTGCCAAACTACCTGTACCTGAAACAGTAACAGTTCCTGTATCTCCATCTGCAGAAGCAGTATTTGGGCTAATAATTGCGGAAGTACCACCTGGTAAACCTGTAACACTCAAATTTGTAGTATCACTAAATCCTAAAAAAGTATTATAGGTATAGTTATAAACAGCATCATTTGGCTGACATACATCAATATCTGGATTAGATACGGTAATTACAAACTCAGATTCTTGTATTGAGAAGTTGGTAGAGTTTACTGCATAGAAAATATTATTATTACCTTCTACAATAACTCTAGCCATACTTGTATCTCCACCAGTTGAAGGTACTGTTACATCATGCGAACCATCATTTGGTACATTAGACGCTAAAGTATATGGAAATGTTAAACCTCCATCTGTAGATAACAATATGTTTACTGTTGGTGTATTTACTGCACCTCCACTAGTTCCGGCAACATTCCAAGTTACAGTTTGTGTTGAACCTGCATCCCATGTTTCATTGGTAGTTTGTGAAGTGACACTAAAAGGTCCTGAAGAACCATCAACTGTAACTTGCATGGTATCAAAACTTGTTTGAGGTGATTGACCGACTCCACCAGCTTCTGAACGATCTCTAACAGTTAATGCAAAATTTAATGTTCTTCCTACTGTAGATACGGTTTCCCAAGACGTATTATCAACAGTTTCAACAGGATTTGACTCTGTTAGCTGTCCATTTAAAACTCGGCTTAAAATTGGCATATATCTATTTGGTGAAGTACTTGGTGGTCTAGACCTCCAAACTGCACCAGTAGTTTTTGTTGGTCCAAAGGTGCTATTAGTGGTTACACCATTATCAATTTGTTCCCAACAATAGGTTAAAGTATCAGTAGGATCTGGATCTGAAGCAGCTCCTTTTAAAACAAAAGCAGTACCATTAGGTATAGTGTAATCTAAGCCAGCATTTGCAACTGGAGGGTTATTAGAAATATTGGTTGTTGTAGCACATTGATTAGCACCACTTGTAACATTGTTTAAAATCTGTCTGATACTATGATAATGAAAATAAGGATCACTATGGTCTTGTACATCATTACCACCTGTAATTCCTGCATAACCCATAATTGTGGTACCACTTCCTGGCTCAGCATTGACACCTGTTCCTTCAGAATTAAAAGACCAAGTATGATTAGCACCCATTTGATGTCCAATTTCATGAGGCACATAATCTATATCAAAAAAATCAGCCATGTAAGGTCCACCATCATTATCAACAAATGAATGTGCTGAGAAGCCACTACCTTTTCCGTTTTCGCAAACACAACCAATACAACCAGCATTTCCGTTATTATTTGCAAAATGTAATAGGTGCCCAATATCATAATCTGTTTCACCAACAACGGATGTTAAATTAGATTGCAAATCTCCATTTAAATCACTTCCATAAGGATCTGTACCAGAATAAATTAAATCTAAAGCAGGGTCATCTACTGTATCCACTAAAAGAAAGGTTATTGCCATATCTACTTCAAACACCTCATTGTTTCTATTTAATGTAGATACCATAGCAGCTAAAGCATCTTGTTGGGCATTACCATTTCCAGCGTTTCCATCATCCCAAAAAGCAGTATACTCTGAAGTTACTGACATTGCCAGTCTAAATGTCCTTAACAATTTATCGTTAGCATCTCTATAAACCTCACTACCAATTACACGACTTGTTACACTAACATCTTCTGTCAAACATTCAAATGTTTCAGAACTATTAATTCTTGATTTTTTATTGTATACAATGTATTGTCCATTAGAAATTTTGGTTACTGGCTGAATATAAACTGTTTCTTTTTCAGGTTCAGAAATCATTGCATTTAGACCTAGTGGTGTAACACTAAATCTAATCCTTGCACCAGAATTATCAACCCTAGACCCTAAATATGTTTTAATTCCAGGGTGTTGATTTTCGTTATCATTTGTAGAGAAAATTTGAGTTTCTACAACTCTAAACTGCTCAAATTTTCCCTCTAAAGAAGGAAAGCTAACTATAGTGTTTGATTGGCCTTGAGATATATTTCTTAAAGGTGCTGTACTTAATTGTTGCTTTAGTTGATTAATATCTAAATCAAAAATTGTAAAGAAATTATTATCTAATTTTTTTAAAGACACATCGCTAGTTTTTTCATTAAATGTAGTTTTAGTCCAAGCTTTATTTTGTGCTAAAGTGGTTTGAATAACTAACAAAAAAAATAGAGGGATGAAATAATGTAATTTTGCATTCATATAAATGGATTTTTAACAATTGAATCCTAAAATTAACCAATAATGCTAAATACTCTCAAAAAAAACTGAATTAGTTTAATAATTTAACAATGTAATTATATTTTTTTCCATAATTTTAGCGGATAATTCTAAAATTTCTTTAAATGAAAAAAATTACTTTTTATCTTTTTTCACTTATGTTTATTTCGAGCATAGTGACTCAAGCTCAAAACGGAAAAAAAATCCCTGATAATATTACTGCAAATACTGATCAATTAATCAGATGTGGTTCGGATGAATACAATGCAAGATTGCTACAAAACAATCCAAACATGATGGGTAGCCAAGCATTTGAAGAAATAGTAAAAAATAAAATACAAGAAGCTAAACAACAAAGAACCAGCAATCAAATGGTAGTTGTTACTATTCCTGTTGTTGTTCACGTTTTTCATAATGGTGAAACTGTAGGTACTGGACCAAATATTACAGATGCTCAGGTTATTTCACAAATTACTGTATTGAATGAAGATTACAGAAGACTTCTAGGTACGCCAGGATACAACGTTAATCCAGTTGGCGCAGATGTAGAAGTTGAATTTTGTTTAGCTCAAACAGATCCTAATGGAAGCCCAACTAACGGAATAGACAGAGTTAACATTGGACAAAACGGAATTTTTGAAGCAAATTTATCTGACGCTCAAAACCAAATGGATGCATTAAAACCTTCATCAATTTGGGATCCAGCAAATTATATGAATATGTGGTCTGTAGCCTTTAATGGTGGATCTGGTTTACTTGGTTATGCTCAATTCCCAGGAGGACCAGCAGATACTGATGGTGTTGTGGCAGATTATAGATTTTTTGGAAGCTCAGATTATAATGATGGTACGTTTAATTTAAGCGCTCCTTTTGATAAGGGAAGAACAATGACGCATGAGGTTGGTCACTTTTTAGGTTTATATCACACTTTTCAAGAGGGATGTGCTGGAACTGGATCTACAGGTGGAGATTTTTGTGCAGATACACCAGCAGTAGGCTCTCCTAACTATGGTTGTCCTACAGGTACAGACTCTTGTCCGTCTGACGCAGGTCTTGATATGATCGAAAACTATATGGACTACTCTGATGATGCTTGTATGAATGTATTTACAGTAGACCAAAAAGCTAGAGTTCAAGCAGTTTTAGCTTCACAAGTTAACAGAGCATCTTTAACAAGTTCAAGTGTTTGTAACTCTCCTACTACTCCATTTATTAACTTCTCACCAGGATCACCATCTCCAGGACAAGTTGCAGAAGGTAGTGATTGTAATTTCTTAGATTATACTATTGATTTAACTATGACTATTCCAGCAAGTGCTAATGCAACTGCTAGTTTAACAAACTCTGGTACTGCAGTAGACGGTGAAGACTTTATGCTAATTAACAACACGGTAACTTTTAACAGTGGATCAACAACTCCAAGTAATTCAATTACTTTAAGAGTGTTTAACGATGGTGTGGTTGAAGCTGATGAAACAATTATTTTATCGATTAATGTTAGTACAACTGGTGATGCTGTTGCTGATTCTGATACGTATAATTATATTATTGAAAATGATGATGATGTAGTAATATCTGCTGGTAATGCAGTATTATTTAGTGACGGTTTTGAAGCATATGCAGATTTTGACATCTCTCCTGTTGGTGGATGGACATTAATAGATAATGATGGTGATAGCACTTATGATTCTACTAATACCGATTTTACTAACGAAGGATACACAGGGTCATTTATAGTATTTAATCCTTCAGCAACAACTCCAGCATCAAACACAGGTTGGGATGCACATACTGGTAGTAAAGGATATTACTGTTTCAACTCTACAGGAAATGTAAGTGGAGTTATTCAAAATGACGATTACGCTATAACACCTCAAATTAATTTAAATGGTACAGGTAGCGAATTAAAATTTTGGGCTAAGTCTTTAACAGATAATTATGCTGGTGGAGAGCGTTTCCAAGTAGGTATTTCTACTACAAATACTAACGCATCAAGTTTTACAATTATATCTCCTGCACCATACATTATACCTCCATTAACTTGGACAGAGTATACTTATGACCTATCAGCTTATGATGGACAGAATATCTATGTTGCTATTCATGTTGTATCTGCAGATGAGTTTGTATTTATGTTAGATGACATTTCTGTAACTTCTAATGTTACAACTGGTGTGCAAACAACAGTTAATACTTCAACTCCAGATCAAAACAACCTAATAGGTGCTGGTCAAACTTTCTATAGAGATGTAAATAGTAACGATATTATGATTGATGTAGATAACATAGGTACTTTTGACTATGGATGTACTTCTGTAGCTGTATCAAGAGACGCAACAACAGCAGGAGCTGGAGCTGTTTCTTACTCTGGCGGTACAAATGTTGCTGGCTATGTCACTGCTAAAACTTTTGACATAACAACCACTAATATTGGTACTGGCGCAGCTACTGTTAACTTCTATTTTACTGAAGGAGAACTTGCTACATGGGAAGCCATTACTGGAGAAAATAGATCTGCTTTATATGTTAAAAATGATTCTACTGGAGAAGTTGTTCCTGTTACTATTTCTGCTTTTGGAACCGATTCTAAATTAGAAGCGTCTTTCTCTAATGGATTAGATGGTACATACTACTTTGGTTCTCAATTAGCGTTTTTATCTGTAGGAGAGTTTGAATTAGCTAATTCTATTTCTATCTATCCAAACCCTACCGTTAACGTGTTAATTGTAAAAGTAGATAACGATAATGATTTACCAAATGCATACAAAATTTATAATATGCTTGGTCAATTAATTACTGGAAAAAACATTAACAATGTACAAGATTTAACAATAGATACTGCTCCATTTAGTAATGGAATGTACTTTATAAAAATCTCGAAGGCTGGTAATGCAATAACACTACCTTTTATTAAAAAATAAAAGTGTAATTAAATAATAATCTTAAAAGCCAATTGGATTTATTTCAATTGGCTTTTTTTACTTTTGTAGGATAATAAAAAACTATTGAAAACATTACAAAACAATAATACAGTATTAACTATTGGTACTTTTGATGGCGTACATATTGGACATCAAAAAATTATTAATCGTTTAGTTGATGTAGCTAAATCAAGAAATTTAGAACCTACATTACTAACTTTTTTTCCACATCCAAGAATGGTGTTACAAAAAGACGCTAACATCAAACTTATAAATACTATCAATGAAAAAGAACAGCTTTTAAAGCGTTTTGGCATTACAAACCTTGTCGTTAAAAAATTTACAAAAGAGTTTTCTAGACTGACAGCAGAACAATTTGTTAAAGATATTTTAGTTAACCAATTAAAATCTAAATATGTTATTATTGGTTATGACCATCATTTTGGAAGAAACAGAAATGCAAATATCGACGACTTAAAACAATTTGGAGAACAATTCAATTTTGAAGTAGAAGAAATATCTATGCAAGATATAAATGATGTTGCCATTAGCTCTACTAAAATTAGACACGCATTACTAGAAGGTGATATTAAAACAGTAAACACGTATTTAGGCTACCATTTTATGCTTACCGGAAACATTGTTAAAGGTAAAGGAATAGGTAGAACTATAAACTACCCTACAGCTAATTTACTGGTTGAGGAAGACTATAAACTAATACCTAAAAAAGGGGTTTACGTGGTACAAGCTAAAATAGATGATACTTTAGAATTTGGGATGATGAATATTGGAACAAACCCAACAGTTAATGGAGTAAACCAAAGTATCGAAATTCATTTTTTTAATTTAAATAAGTCGCTTTATAATAAAAATTTAAGTGTAGAATTATTACATAGATTAAGAGACGAACAAAAATTTGAAAATCTTGATCAGCTTAAATCACAGTTAGATTTGGATAAAACAAAAGCTGAAGAGTTTTTAAAAACCTATGCTAAATAAATTTCTATTTAAACATATAGACAATAGTGCATTAATAGTTTTCAGGATTATTTTTGGATTATTATGTTTTTTAGAATCTGTTGGTGCAATTTTTACAGGTTGGGTTAAATACACCTTAATTGACCCAAAATTTACATTTAATTTTATAGGCTTTGACTTTTTACAACCATTACCTGGTCATTGGATGTATGTTTATTATGCCATAATGGGTTGTTTTGGCTTATTAATTATGTTAGGCTATAAGTATAGACTTAGCATGATTGCATTTACATTAATGTGGACAGCTACTTATTTAATGCAAAAAGCATCTTATAATAACCATTACTACTTATTGTGTTTGTTAAGCGGTATAATGATATTTCTACCTGCTAATAAGTACGCTTCTCTAGATGTTAAACTTAACCCAAGTATTAAACAAATAAGTATGCCTAATTGGTGCAAATGGATATTTGTTATTCAATTATTAATCTTATACACTTACGCCTCAATAGCAAAATGGTATCCTGATTGGATCGATTTGACCGTTCCAACTCAATTAATGAAAAACAAAATTAACTACCCTATAATTGGAGAAGCCTTACAACATCCATTTATTCCGGCTTTAGTTGGTTATGGAGGGATTTTATACGATGGTTTAATTATCCCGTTTTTATTATATAAACCCACCAGGAAATTAGCCTTTTTTGGGTCCATATTTTTTCATTTGTTTAACTCAATAGTATTTGGAGTTGGGATTTTTCCATATTTAGCTTTAGGTTTTAGTGTGTTTTTCTTTTCTCCTAAAACCATCAGAAATATTTTTTTAAAACAAAAACCATTTTACCAAGAGCATAAAGTAATTGTGCCTAATTACAAACCTGCACTTGTTGGGATTGCATCTGTTTATTTTATCGTTCAATTAATACTTCCTATTCGTCATCATTTTTTAAAAGATAATGTGTTATGGACCGAAGAAGGTCATCGCTTATCTTGGAGGATGATGCTTAGGTCAAAAAATGGGTTTGCCTTATATAAAGTCGTTGATAAACACACCAACAAAGCAACCACAATAAATTTAGACCATTACTTATCTAAAAAACAAAAGCGATTAGTAACAACAAAACCTGATGCAATTTGGCAATTTGCACAACGCTTAAAACAAGAATTTTTGTCCAATGGTCAGGACGTATCTGTGTTTGTAGATTGTAAAGTTAGTGTAAATGGCAGACCATTTGTTAGGCTTGTTGATCTTAATACAGATTTAGCTTCAGTACAATGGGAACCTTTTAAACATAGTGATTGGTTGTTACCATCTCAATTAGATAAATAATTTATTTTTAGCTACACAAAATCTTACTACTTTTACAACTTATAATTTGAAGTTACACTTTGCGTTAAGGATTGAGCAATTGTTGAAGCTCCTCGAAGAGAGCGACTTGCGAAAGCCTGACCACGCCTTAAAGCGTGGTAACGCCCAAAATAAAAAACATGTTACAAGTACCATTTATTAGAGAAAACAAAGACTTAGTAATCAATAGGTTGGCTGTAAGAAACATTGACGCTAGCGCTATGATTGAAGAGGTGTTACACTTAGATGAAGAGCGACGTGCTTTACAAACTAAATTAGATGCTGTTTTGGCAGAGTCCAACACAATCTCTAAAGAAATTGGTATTTTATTTAAATCTGGTCAAGCCGAAAAAGCTAACGCTTTAAAAGCTAAAACTGGAGATTTAAAAGAAGAATCTAAAACTTTAAGCGAGCAGTTAAATACGACTGCTGAAGCTTTAAATCAATTACTATACAAAATTCCTAATGTACCGCATCCATCAGTCCCTAAGGGTAATACAGAGGAAGATAATGAGGAAGTTTACAAAAAAGGTGACATCCCTAAACTGTTTGATGGTGCTTTACCACATTGGGAACTAGCCAAAAAATATGATATCATAGATTTTGAATTAGGTAATAAAATTACAGGTGCTGGATTTCCAGTGTATAAAGGTAAAGGCGCACGATTACAGCGTGCTTTAATCTCTTATTTTTTAGATAAAAATACTGCAGCTGGATATACCGAGTACCAATTACCGCATTTAGTAAATGAAGCATCTGGTTTTGGTACTGGACAATTGCCAGATAAAGAAGGGCAAATGTACCATGTAACAGAGGATAATTTATATCTAATCCCAACTGCTGAAGTACCAGGAACCAATATTTTTAGAGATGTGTTACTTAACGATAGTGATTTACCAATAGGAATAACTGGTTATACGCCTTGTTTTAGACGTGAAGCAGGTAGTTATGGTGCACATGTGCGCGGATTAAACCGTTTACATCAATTTGATAAAGTAGAAATTTTACGAGTAGAACATCCTGACAACTCTTACCAAGCGTTAGATACAATGGTAGACCATGTTAAAGATATACTTAACGAGCTTAAATTACCATATAGAATTTTAAGGTTATGTGGTGGCGACATAGGTTTTACTTCTGCTTTAACGTATGACTTTGAAGTATTCTCTACTGCGCAAGACCGTTGGTTAGAAATCTCAAGTGTCTCTAATTTTGAAACCTTTCAGGCAAACCGATTAAAATTACGTTTTAAAAATAGTGAGGGTAAAAACGAACTAGCTCATACGTTAAACGGTAGCTCTTTAGCCTTACCTAGAGTGTTAGCTGGTATTTTAGAAAATTACCAAACTGAAGAGGGTATTAAAATACCAGAAGTGTTAGTACCTTATACAGGTTTTAATATTATTTATTAGTAGTATTTATCTTACATTTATAGCTAAAATCATCGACAAAGTGTTAATAAACACGTTGTTTAGCAAATTTTTATCGATTTTGTTTTGTGGTTTACCAAAAAAAACTTTTATTTGGTGTACCAACAAACCTACTTATAAATGAAAATTGTAGCAAGACTCTTGCTTTTTGTGGTTCTTTTAGTTGTAATGGTAAAAGTTTTAGATACTAATTCTAACCAAGACAACGTTAATAAAACAACAATAGCGCAAGTAAAACAGTAATATATTTGAATTATATCGATAAGCCCCAATCAAGTAATTGAATCTTATATTAAATATATATGATTAATAGCACTTTTATTTAGATTGGCTCAATGCCCGAACGCTGTTCGGGCATTTTTTTTGCATAATATTTACATTTACTAGCAATTGGATTTGTTATATTTACAATTATGATGTTTAAACGGTTTTTAATACTAATATGTATCACTTTTTCTTATGCGCTTAACGCTCAAGAAGATTTAGTTGCACGCGAATATTTTAATAGTGGCGAATTTGAAAAAGCGTTAAGTAGCTATAAAAAACTGTATAGTAAAAACACAAAAAATAATAACTACCTCTTAAAAATTGTAAAAATTGAACAACAATTAGAATTATTTAAAGATGCTGAAGTAAGACTTTTAGAAGCTATCCAAAAAAGAGCTGCTCCAGATTTATTGGTAGAATTAGGTTATAATTATCAGTTGCAAAAGGATACAATTAACGCTAATAATTATTACAATCAAGCTATAACAACATTAGATGATAATGCTAATAATGCCTATCGCGTTGGTCGTACTTTTGAAAACTTATCTCTTTTAGACCAAGCCATTACTACTTATAATAAAGCTATGGAGCTAAAACCTATCCTTAACTTTAGTATGCAATTGGCACGTATTTATGGAGAGCAAGGTGAGATTGAAAAAATGTTTAGTAGTTATATAGATTTTGCAGAGGCTAATCCAAATTACATAGACTCGATAAAAAGATATGTTAGTGACTTTATTTCTGAGGATAATACAAATGAAAACAACATCTTTCTTAGAAAAATATTGCTTAAAAAAATACAGCAATCACCAAACCTCATGTGGAACGAGATGCTAAGCTGGTTATTTATTCAACAAAAAGAGTTTAATAAAGCATTTGCTCAAGAAAAAGCCATTTATAAACGTGAATTAGAAAGTTTGGATCGAATCATAGAGTTAGGTTTAATTGCTGAAAACCAAAAACAATATGAAGAGGCGTTATCTATATTCAATTTTATAATTGAAACCACACAAGACATTGATACCAAATTAACAGGTCATTTAAAAGTGTTGCAAATAAAAACAAAAATTGGTTTACCTGAAACCTATCAAGACATTAAGACCGATTATGTTTCCATTTTTGAAACTTATGGTAAAACTCCTCAAACTTTAGATTTACAAGTTAACTACGCTCATTTTTTAGCGTTCTATCTTGATAACTCTACTGAAGCTATTGCTTTACTAAAAGACACATTAACCTATAATATTCCTGAAAGAGAATTAGCCATAGTAAAATTAGAATTAGGTGACATTTTAGTGTTAGAAGAAAAATTTAATCAAGCTTTAATTTATTACACACAAATAGAGCGTAACCTTAAAAATAGTACACTGGCTCAAGAAGCTAGATTTAGAGTAGCAAAAACAAGTTATTATAAAGGCGATTTTAAATGGGCAGAATCCCAATTAAAAATTTTAAAATCGTCAACCTCTCAACTAACAGCAAATGATGCTTTAGATTTAAAATTATTAATTAGCGACAACAGAGCTGAGGACTCGTTACAACGTGCCTTAAAAAAATATGCTAAAGCAGATTTGTTAGCTTTTCAAAACAAAAATAATGATGCTATTAAAATTTTAGACCAAATTTTAGAAGACCATAAAACCGAAGTCATTATACCACAAGCCTTATTAAAACAAGCTTTGTTGTTTGAAAAATTACAAGATTTTGAAAAAGCTAAAAACAATTACCAGCGTATTATTAAAGATTTTAAAGACAGTATTTTAATGGATAATGCTTTATATAATTTAGCAGAGCTTTTTGTCAATCAACTTGCACAACCCGAAGAGGCTAAAAAATTATACGAAACCCTATTATTTAATCATTCAGATAGCATTTTTGCTGTAGAGGCACGTAAAAAATTTAGAGCTCTACGTGGTGACGCCTTAAACTAACAATAATGGTAGTTGCAGAAACAGAACGACTTATAATTGCTAAATTTACTTTAGAGGATGCTCCTTTTTTTATCGAATTGGTTAATACTCCAAAATTTAAAAAATACATAGGTGATCGTAAAGTAAAAACTGTAGAGCAAGCCCAAGAACGTATTACCAATGGGCATTTAAAAAATTACACAGAACTAGGTTATGGTTTTTATAAACTATTATTAAAGGCTGAAAACAATAAACCAATAGGCACAAATGGGTTGACAAAACGCGACACTTTAGAACTACCTGATATAGGTTTCGCAATGTTACCAGAATATGAAAACAAAGGATTTGGTTTCGAGTCTTCAAAAGCTATTTTAAAACTAGCTAAAAACACCTTTAAACTTAAAAAAATTGGCGCCATAACATTAGAACATAACGTCAATTCAATAAAACTATTAGAAAAATTAGGCTTATCCTATGAAAAAAAGGTAAAACCCTTTGAGGACGATGCAGAACTTCTGTTATTTGCAAAAAACTTATAACAATGTACATATATAATGTAACAGTAAATATAGACGACAGTGTTCATGACGAGTGGCTCTTATGGATAAAAGAGCATATTCCACAAGTATTAGCAACTGGAAAATTTGAAAAAGCAACTCTTACAAGGGTATTGGTTGAAGAAGACATGGGTGGACAAACCTACTCTATTCAATATAAATCCTATTCGCGTGAAGCATTAGATGCCTATTATAAAGAAGATGCAGACGCATTAAGAATTGAAGGATTGAAAAAATTTGCAGATAAAATGTTAGCTTTCAGAACAGAGCTTCAGATTATAGATGAGTATAATGTAGAGTTTAAATAATTCAGCTTAAGCTGAAAAAAAACCATGTCATGTCACACCATAAAGGAAATAATCATCAAGTAAAAGCTAAAAAATTCTTAGGGCAACACTTTTTAGAAGACGAGAGTATTGCACAAGATATTGCAGACGCATTGACATTAAATGGTTATAAAAATGTCTTAGAAATTGGTCCAGGAATGGGTGTTTTGACAAAATACCTACTTAAAAAACCAATAACCACCTATGTTATCGAGATTGATACAGAAAGTGTAGACTATCTAAAAAACAACTACCTTAATCTTGCACCTAGAATTATTGAAGAAGATTTTTTAAAGTACGATCTAAGCCAAACATTTAAAGACGAGCCTTTTGCAATAATTGGTAATTTCCCATATAACATTTCAACTCAAATAGTATTTAAAACCCTAGAGTTACGAGATCAAATTCCCGAATTTTCCGGAATGTTTCAAAAGGAAGTTGCACAACGTATTTGCTCTAAGGAAGGATCAAAAGTTTACGGTATATTGTCTGTATTAACCCAAGCGTTTTATGAAGCTGAGTATTTATTTACAGTACCTCCAACAGTATTTAATCCGCCACCAAAGGTAGAATCTGGTGTGTTACGTTTAATTAGAAAAGAAAACTACAATTTACCCTGTGATGAAAAACTGTTTTTTAAAGTAGTTAAGGCAGCTTTTCAACAACGCAGAAAAACCATGCGTAACAGTTTAAAAACATTTGATTTGTCTGATAATTTAAAAGCAAATGTTATATTTGACAAACGACCAGAACAAATAAGTGTCGCTCAATTTTTAGAGCTAACAAGCTTAATAGAAAACGACAAATAGACCACAAGTGGAGGACAACCAAAACATACAATTCCAACTTACTGATGCACTTATAGAGCAAGTAGAATTATTTATCGAACTAAAAAACGATAAGGCACTTCGACAGCTTTTAGAAGAGTTTCATTACGCAGATATTGCAGAAATTCTTGATGAAGTGGATTTGGAAGATGCAATGTATGTCATTAAACTTCTAGATTCTGAAACTACATCTGATGTCCTTATGGAATTAGATGAGGATAATCGTGAAAAAGTCCTTAAAAACCTTTCTGCTAAAGAGATTGCAGAAGAAATTGAAGAATTAGATACCGATGATGCTGCAGACATTATTGCAGAATTACCAGAAAACCGTCAAGCAGAAGTAATTTCAAAAATTGAGGATGAAGACCACAAAGCTGAAATTAAAGAACTGCTTGCGTATGATGAAGATACAGCTGGTGGTTTAATGGCTAAAGAGCTTGTCAAAGTTTATGAAACTTGGACTGTTGCTGGTTGCCTAAGACGTATAAGAGGTCAAGCACAAAATGTAAGTCGCGTACACTCTATTTATGTAGTTGACAAAGAAGAAAAACTAGTTGGACGCCTCTCTTTAAAAGATTTAATTACCGCAAAAAGCGAACAAAAAATAGCAGAACTTTCCAATAGCAACGTAGATTATGTTTATGTTGAAGAAGATGTTGAAGACGTCGCTAAAATTATGCAAAAGTATGACCTAGAAGCCATACCAGTTGTAGATCAAGACAAAACATTACTGGGTCGTATTACTATTGATGATATCGTAGATGTTATTCGTGAAGAAGCAGATAAAGATTACCAACTTGCTGCTGGTATATCTCAAGATGTAGAAGCAGATGATAGTATTTTGCAACTTACCAAAGCCCGATTACCTTGGCTTGTCCTTGGTCTTTTTGGTGGATTAGGAAGTGTGTTTATCATGAAAGGGTTTGAGGATATTATGGCAACTGTCCCAAATTTATTTTTTTACACACCACTTATTGCTGCTATGGCTGGTAATGTTGGTGTACAATCTAGCGCTATTATTGTACAAGGGTTAGCAAACGACAATGTAAAAGGAAGTCTGTTTAACAGATTAATAAAAGAAGTAGGATTAAGCCTAATTAATGGGTTTGCACTAGCACTTTTAGTTATCCTTTTTGGTTATTTTATTGGTCAAGACACTACAGAAAGTGTCGCTATTGCAGTATCAATGATGTCTGTCATAGTAGTCGCTGCATTAGTTGGTACGTTCGTGCCAATAATCTTGGATAAAAGAGGTATCGATCCAGCAATCGCAACAGGTCCTTTTATTACCACAAGTAATGATATATTGGGGATTTACTTATTCTTTATAATCGCTGGTCAAATTATTGGTTTCTAATTTGGATTGAGTTAAAATTCCGTATTTTTATTCAATGCAGACAATAAATATAAATCAGAAATTCTCAAAATTCCCTCAACATTGGCAACCACATCAAATAGCTATTGTGGATGATATGCAAATTCTTTTAGCTAAGTTAAAAGGTGATTTTGTATGGCATAGTCATGAAAATGAAGATGAGCTGTTTCAAGTAGTAAAAGGCACTCTTTACATGCAATTTAGAGATCGCACAGAAGTTGTAAATGAAGGCGAAATAATTGTTGTACCAAAAGGTGTGGAACATAATCCTTGCACTAAAAACGAAGAGGAAGTGCATGTTTTATTGTTTGAAAAACTTACAACAGCACATACTGGACAAGTACAACACGAAAAAACCCAAACCCATTATCCTAAAATTTAAAAAGTCTTACTTTTAATAGTTTTTAGTTGAGCTCATGAAAATACTTCACTTAGATACCAATCACCCACTTTTAATTAATCAATTAAATGATTTAGGTTTTGAAAACCATGAGGATTATTCTAGCTCTAAAACAGAAATTCAAAAAAAAATACATAACTACGATGGATTTATTATAAGAAGTCGTTTTAAAATAGACTCAGATTTTTTAGCCTCAGCAACTAATTTAAAATTTATAGGTCGTGTTGGTGCAGGATTAGAAAATATAGATTGTGACTATGCAGAACGCAAAGGAATAACTTTAATTGCTGCACCAGAAGGTAATCGAAATGCTGTAGGAGAACATAGCTTAGCAATGCTTCTGTCTTTATTTAATAAATTAAACAAAGCAGATGCAGAAGTAAGACAAGGTAAATGGTTACGCGAGGATAATCGTGGGCTAGAGTTAGATGGTAAAACTATTGGTTTAATAGGTTATGGAAATATGGGTAAAGCTTTTGCTAAAAAGCTTCGTGGGTTTGATGTCAATGTGTTATGTTATGATATTAAACCAAATGTTTCAGATGACAATGCCAAACAGGTTAGCTTGGTAGAACTACAAGAAAAAGCTGAAGTTTTAAGTCTTCATACGCCAGAAACACCTTCAACCATTAATATGGTTAACTCAGATTTTATTAATGGATTTAAAAACCCGTTTTGGTTAATTAACACTGCCAGAGGAAAAAGTGTCGTAACTACAGACTTGGTTTCTGCATTACAAACAGGACAAATTTTAGGTGCTGGATTAGATGTTTTAGAATACGAAAAAGGGTCGTTTGAAGATTTATTCACAAATCAAAACCTACCAGAAGCGTTTCAGTATTTAATATCTGCTAAGAATGTTTTACTTACTCCTCATGTTGCTGGTTGGACCATTGAAAGTAAAGAAAAATTAGCACAAACCATAGTTGACAAGATAAAAGCAAAATTTTGTTAGCTTTATAACATTAAAACTAACACTTATGCAATACAAAGCCAACACACCAGAAGATTACATTAAACAAGTCCCTGAAGAACGAAAAGAGGTTTTACAAACCCTTAGAAAAACTATAAAAGACAACTTACCAGAAGGGTTCCAAGAATGTATTCAGTATGGTATGATTGGATATGTGGTACCACATAGCATTTATCCAGATGGTTACCATTGCGACCCTAAAATACCATTACCTTTTATGAGTTTTGCCTCACAAAAAAACTCAATTAACCTATATCATAGTGGTATTTATGCAGATCCTAAAATTTATAAATGGTTTGTGGAAGAATATCCAAAACACTGTAAAACAAAACTAGATATGGGGAAAAGTTGTGTTAGATTTAAAAAAATAGATCAAATCCCAATGGAATTGATTGCTAAATTATGTCAAAAAATGTCAGTTCAAGATTGGATAAATAAATATGAAGCTGCTTTAAAAAAGAAATAAAATGAAAAAACGTGTAACAGGTATTGGTGGCTTATTTTTTAAAACTAAAGATCCTAAAGCCTCTAAAGATTGGTATAAAAAACATCTTGGTTTTAACACAGACGATTATGGCTGTACTTTTTGGTGGAAAGATAAAGAGGGTAACGATTGTTCTACCCAATGGAGTCCATTTAAAGACGATACTAAATATTTTGAGCCTTCAAAAAAGGAGTTTATGTTTAATTATCGTGTCGAAAATTTAAAAGAATTGATAGCCACTTTAAAAGAAGAAGGGGTTACAGTTGTTGGAGAAATTGAAGAATATGACTACGGAAAATTTGGGTGGATTTTAGATAATGATGGTAATAAAATAGAATTATGGGAACCAGTAGACAAAGCGTTTTTATAACAAGTATTTAAAAATTGTAATATATTAGCAATCAAAAATTTAACACCTAAAAACATGTCTGAAGAAAACAAAAACTTAGAAAACGAAGCAGAAGAAACTATCAATAATATTGAAGAAACAGTTAATGATACTACAGAGGACGTTAAAGAAACTTCCAACGAAGCTTTTGAAGATGCAAAAGCAAAAACAGAAGCTGTTTTAGATAAAGCTGAGGATAAATTTGAAAACATTAAAGCTGAAGCTAAAGACACCTACCAAAAGGCTAAAACTAAAGCAACAGAGTTTATTAACGAAGATGCTAAAGAATTTATAGACGACGCTAAAGAAAAGGCATCTAAACTAGCAAAAGAAGCTGGAGAAAAATTTGATGAATATTCTGAAGACGCCAAAGAAACCTACGAAAAAGCCAAAGAGAAAGCGTCTAAATTTATAAATGAAGATGCTAAAGAGATGTTAGGTGATGCTAAAGAAAAAGCTAGCAAATTTGCTGATGAAGCTGGAGATAAATTAGAAGATTTAGCTGAAGACGCAAAAGAAGTTATTGAAGAAACCACCAAAAAAACTAAAAACTTTTTCCAAAGATTATTTGGTAAATAGTTATAGTAAAACAAATTTTAAAACCAAAATCTTTCATGATTTTGGTTTTTTACTTATTTTTATCATTGTGATATTGCAATATCACAATTACTCTATTTATATTAAACTATACTTCTATGGGATTTTCAAAAAAACAACTGTTTAACTCGACTCAAAATCAAGTAGCAAATTATACTAAAGTATTAGGTCATCCAGCAAGAGTTGCTATGATACAACACATTAGCGAACACAAGAATTGTAATTGTAACGAGTTGGTAAAAAGCACTGGTTTATCACAACCAACCATATCTCAGCATCTAGTTGAAATACGAAAGATTGGTTTATTAAAGCAAAAAGTTAAGGGTAAAAATCTATTTTATACTATAGACTCTGATCAACTTAATGAATGTAGACGCGTGGTTAATGACTTTTTTGTTAAAACACAAGTTAATTGTAGTAAGTAAGATTTTCAGTGACTTAAGACTCATTATTTTGTTCAGTCACCTTGCGTTCTAACTCAGCTTGAAACTCTTCCATAACAGGTCTCACGGTGCTTTCTGGTAGATCTGCAATTTTTATATACATCAACCCATCAACCGCATTATTAAATAATGGATCAACATTAAAAGCTACTAAACGTGCATTTTGTTTGATGTATTTTTTAAGTAATACAGGCAGTCTTAATGCTCCTGGCTCGATTTCGTCTATAATCTTATCAAATTTATTTAAATCGGCTTCTGTAGCGTCAAACACAAAATCTTTATCGGCATCCTTAAGTTTTACTTTAAATTCCTTTTTAGGATGTACATATTGTGCAACGTATGGATCGTAATAATGAGATTTCATAAACTCGATCATTAACGATTTTGAAAATTCTGAAAACTGGTTACTAATACTTACACCTCCAATTAAGTACTTATGCTCTGGGTGACGTAAGGTGGTATGTACAATCCCTTTCCATAGTAAAAATAAAGGCATTGGTTTTTGTTGGTATTCTTTAATAATAAAAGCACGTCCCATTTCTATAGACTCGCTCATCATTTTATACAATTCTGGCTCAAACCCAAATAAATCTTGAAGATAAAAACCATTTATTCCATGATTGGCAAATATTTGAGAGCCTAATCCCATCCTATACGCACCAGCAATAACTTTAGCTTCGTTATCCCATAAAAATAGATGGTGGTAATACTTATCAAATTGATCTAAATCTATAGACTCGTTGGTCCCTTCTCCTACTTCTCTAAAAGTAATTTCTCTTAAACGTCCAATTTCTCTTAGTAAATTAGGCATGTCTTCAGCTTTAGCTAAAAAGACTTCGTAATTTTTACTAGTTAATAATTTACAATCTTTAGTCCTAAGCACGTCCACTTCGTTAATCATAGCATCTTGACTAACAGGAGTAACAATTTGTTTTGGAGCTTTAGTCGATTTCGGGACTTTTAAACTTGAAGATATGGTATCTATAATTTTTTCTTTAGGTTCAAACGCATTGGATAACATGTAAGTTTTTTTTCTGATAAATTCAGAAAAATCAGAAAGTGACTCATGTTCTGCTTGATCTGCTACATTTATAGGTTTTCCAATTCTAACCTTAATTACTCTTCGTTTTTGTGTTAATAACTCAGATGGTAATTTAGCAGTTCTAAACGTATCGTTAATTTTGGATAATTTATAAAATAGCTTACTATTTTTTGCATGAAAATAAATAGGAACCACTGGTACATTTGCTTTTTGCACTAATTTCATTGCAGCTTCTTCCCAAGGTCTATCAACCATTAACTTACCATCTTTATAAGTAGACACCTCTCCTGCTGGAAAAATACCTAATGGACGACCAGCTCTTAAATGTGAGATAGCGCTTTTAAATCCTGCTACACTAGACTTAACATCCTTCCTGTCTTCAAAAGGGTTTACTGGCATAATGTAAGGTTTCATTGGTTCTATACGATGCAGTAAAAAGTTAGCGATAATTTTAAAATCTTCGCGCTGCTCTAACATTAATTTTAAAAGTAAAATCCCGTCTATTCCTCCTAATGGATGATTTGATACTGTAATATAAGCTCCTTCTTTTGGTAATCGTTTTAAATCCTCTTCTGGAATTTCAAATTTAATTTGAAACTCGTCTAAAATTCCATTTAAAAACTCTAAATCTTTTAAATGTTTATTACGATTGTATATTTTATTTAAGGTAGAAATTTTTAAAACTTTCATCAGTAACCAACCAACAAAAGTGCCTAAAAACCCATATTTATCAAGTTTTATAGCTTTGGAAACTTCTTTTGCTGTGACTAATCCCATTTAATTATTATCATAGTTAGTGGATACAAATGTAATCAATAGATTTATTTTGTTACTATTTGTAATGTTTCTTGAAATATTTGCTTTAATAACACTGTTTTTCCGGCTTCTAAATCTGTAATTGCTTTTTGATTATAGTGTCGTATGGTATATAATGACACATTATCATTACAGGTTACTTTAAACTTAGCTTTTAAATGTAGTAATAATGGTTCTAAATTGTTATAATTATTATCAAAACAAACAGAAAAACTAATGGCAGAATTCTGTATAACATCAACTTTCATTTTATATTTAGATAATAAATTAAATATTTCACTAATATTGTCTTCGACGATATAAGAAAAGTCAAGTGTTGACAATGACACTAAAACCTGATTTTTTTTAACAATAAAACAAGGCACTTTTGGCTGAATTCCATGAGTTTTATTAACTACAGTACCATGTTCTGTTGGGTTTAAAAACGACTTAACATATAACGGAATTTCTTTGCGCTGTAAAGGTTGTAATGTTTTTGGATGAATGACAGAAGCGCCATAAAACGCCAACTCAATCGCTTCGGTATAAGAAATAGAGTTTAGTAATTGTGCGTTTTTAAAATATCTTGGATCGGCATTTAGCACTCCAGGTACATCTTTCCAGATGGTTATACTGTTTGCATTTAAACAATAACCTAAAATAGCAGCTGTATAATCGCTTCCTTCGCGACCTAAAGTAGTTGTAAAATTATTTTTATCACTTCCTAAAAAACCTTGTGTAATATAAAGTGTTTGAGAATTTATATTTTTTGTAATTAATGCTTGGGTGTGCTCCCAATTTACATTGGCACGTCTGTAATAATCATCTGTTTTAATTAATTGTCTAACATCAATCCATTGATTATCAAACCCTTTAATGGCTAAATATTGACTTATTATTGTAGTGGATAGCAGCTCGCCATATCCAATGACTTGGTCATAAACAAAATTATAATCTGGAGATTTATTAGTTTTTAAAAAGGCTTTTAATTCTTCAAAAAAAGCATTAGTAACCTTAAATACTGGATGGTTCTCGTTTTCAAAAAGCTCTAAAATTATAGTGTTATGATAATTAATTACGTCCTGAATTGCAGACTGTAATTCTTTTTTATTATCAAAATAATGACCAACAACTACCTCTAAAGCATTTGTAGTTTTACCCATTGCCGACACAACTATCATTGTGTTATTATAACCTACTTGCTCTAAAACAGAAATTAGATTTTTAACACCTTTGGCATCTTTAACAGAAGCACCACCAAATTTAAATACTCTCATTTATAAGTTTTGGATGTAATTTTGTATTTGTGTTTCATTCATTTGTACCAAATACCAATCTTTTAATAAAGTAGCACCTTTACTTTCGTAAAATTTTATAGCTGGTTCATTCCAATCTAAAACTTCCCAACAAATGCGTTTTACACCTAAACTATAACCGTATTTGATAACTTCATCTAGAAGCATTGTTCCAAGACCTTGACCTCTAAACTCTTCATTAACTATTAAATCTTCTAAATGAACTGTTTTTCCTTTCCATGTAGAAAAACGAAGATAAACTAAAGCTATTGCTACAATCTCTTCATTATTTTCTGCAACAAAACAAGTATAAAGTGGATGTTGTCCAAAACCATGTTCTAACAAATCTTGTTCCGTTACAATAACTGCATCTGGTTCTTTTTCAAAAGCAGCTAGTTTTTTTATTAAATTAAGTATTGCCGAAACATCATTTTTTTCAGCAAAACGGATAGTAAACTTCATGATTCAATAATTTAATCAAATATAGTTTAAGAATTTTTACCAAACCAAAATATAACAAACTTCAACGTTATAATTGTTAAAAAATGCGATATTTGTACCAAATAGCACAACTACTACCTATGTCTAAAAAAAATCAAACTTTAGGAGAATTTATAATAGAAAATCAAGCCTATTTTAAATATACTTCTGGAGAATTATCTCGATTAATAAACTCTATTCGACTTGCAGCTAAAGTTGTAAATCACGAAGTAAACAAAGCTGGCTTAGTCGACATTATTGGAGCAGCTGGCGATACAAATATCCAAGGAGAAGACCAGCAAAAGCTGGATGTTTATGCCAATGATAAATTTATCCAAACGTTGACCAATCGTAATATTGTTTGCGGTATTGCAAGTGAAGAAGAAGATGATTTTATAAGTATAAATAGTCAGGATGATAACAATCAAAACAAGTATATTGTATTAATAGACCCATTAGATGGTTCGTCAAACATTGATGTAAATGTTTCTGTAGGTACTATTTTTTCTGTTTACAGACGTGTTACACCTGTTGGTACACCTGTAACTATTGAAGATTTCTTGCAACCAGGTAATCAACAAGTTGCAGCAGGATATGTGGTATATGGCACATCTACAATGTTAGTATACACCACAGGTCATGGTGTAAATGGGTTTACTTTAAATCCTGCTATTGGAACCTTTTATTTATCGCATCCAGATATGCAATTTCCAGAAAATGGTAATATATATTCTGTAAACGAAGGTAATTATATCCATTTCCCAAAAGGAGTAAAAAATTACATAAAATACTGCCAAATGGAAGAAGGTGACAGACCATACACCTCAAGATATATTGGGTCTTTAGTTTCTGATTTTCACAGAAATATGATAAAAGGCGGCATTTACATGTATCCAAAAAGCTCTAAAAAAGAGGAAGGAAAATTAAGATTATTATACGAATGTAACCCTATGGCGTTTTTAGCAGAGCAAGCCAATGGTAAAGCTAGTGACGGTTTTAAAAGAATACTTGACATACAACCTACAGAATTGCATCAACGTGTACCTTTTTTCTGTGGAAGTAAAAATATGGTGCTTAAAGCCGAAGAATTTATGCAAAACACCGATTAAATAACGTTATGTCTATTTTTTTGCTATTTTTGAAAATAAATTATCCTACATGGCAAAAGCAAATAAAACTAACGAGGAATCTACGCAAAATACAGCGGAAGCAGCATCTAAAATTGATGCGATAAAGCAGCTTATTTTTGGTGAAAATATGCAAGCTTACGATAGTGAGTTTGAAACACTAAAAAAAGACATTCTTGCAAAAAAACAAGAACTAGAAGCTCTTGTAGACGAAGTCAAGTCTGAATTACTTCAAAATATCGACAATTTAAGTACTGATATCAATATTAGAATAACTGAATTAGAAAACACTTTTGAGGATAAAGCTGAAGCTTTAGACAACAAAAAAGTAGACCGTAAACTTCTAGGTGATCTCTTAACAAAATTGGGCGAAAAAATAAGTCAGTAATAACTTGACTCGCACATGAATCAAGAAGATAAATTAAAAATTTTAAAAGACATCTTATTAAAAGATGAACATGAATATGCCTTATCTATAGAGCATAAGCTAAAAAAGCTTGAAGATCTAATTAATAAGCAAAATAATTTATCTAAACATATAGACCCAATTCTAGAAGAAAAGCTAGACGAGTTTATTAAAGAAATGCCCAAAACTTTGGGTCCAACTATTACTGAGACATTAAAAGCAGAAATTAAAAACTCTCAAGACGCTGTAGTTGAAGCATTATACCCAATTATGGGTAAAATGATTAAAAAATACATCCAAAAAGAAATACAAATACTCTCTGAAAATATTAACAAAAAAGTTAATAATTCTTTTTCTTTTGAAAGCCTTTTCAGAAAATTTAAGTCTAAAAAAACAGGCGTTTCAGAAGCAGATTTAATATTACAAGAACAACTAAAACCTAAGATTGAGCAAATTATGGTAATTGAGAGTGGTTCTGGTATTATTGTGTCAGAATACTCAAAAACCCAAAACTTAGACCAAGATACTGTTGCTGGAATGCTAACTGCTATTAAAAGCTTTGCAGAAGACGCCTTTACTACAGAAGCTCAAAATTTAGAGTATATAGAGTATGAAAATTATCATATTCATTTACAAAACTTTTCAAATTACTATATTGCTGTCGCAGTATCTGGCGCATTTACTGCAACTTTTAGAAGCCGATTAGAAGATAAATTATTAGACTTTGCTCAAAATATAATTAACAAAACCGATTTAAATAATAGTGATACCTTTAGCACTAAATTAAAAGCCTACTTTGAAAATGAAAATATCTAAAAAAATAGTTTTAATTGGACACTTTGGTGTTGGTAAATCGTCTTTAATTAGACGATTTGTCGAAAACACGTTTAGCGAAGACTATAAAGTAACCATAGGTGTTCATGTCTTAAAAAAAGAAATTACAATTCCTAAAACTAATGACGATATTACTTTGGTTATTTGGGATTTAGAAGGTAATGATGATATTACCAATACTAGACCCTCTTACCTTATTGGAACTAGTGGTTTTTTATATGTATTTGATATGACCAGACCAACAACATACGAGAATCTAGAGTTTGACCTCAATTATATTAAAGAACGCTATCCAAATATTCCAATGAAAATTATTGGCAATAAAAAAGATTTAGTAACAAACGATTTTATTAAGCAAAATAAAGACGTTTTTGGACGATTTGTTGATTTTTATACAAGTGCTAAATCAGGAAAAAATGTTGAGGAAGTTTTTTATAACTTAGCTCAAACGCTACTTAAAGAGGCAAAAAAATAATGTTAGACCAATACAAAAAAACCCATTCTCAATCCGTAAATCAATATATTATTGTAGACCGTGAGGGTACAATTAAAGAGTCTGATGATATTATTTTTCCAGATTTAGTTGGCAAAAATCTATCTACAATACATCCTTTTTTTGAAAGTATTGATGAAGCGCTACAAGACACTAATAAAACACATATTTTCTCTTGTATACACCTTACTAATCCTGAAAACGAAACTATTATAACAGATATTATTGTAAAAACCTTTGATAACAAAAAGTTACCATTAGTTATAATCTCAGACCTGACATTACATTACAATAACTATCAAACAACTGCTCAAGTTAGAAACGAATCGGTAATAAATTCTCAAATTTTAGAGCTTAAAAACGAATACCTTCAAGAAAAAGAAGCCTTTAAAAATGCTTTTATAGCTAATTTTAGTCACGAATTACGCGACCCTCTAACAGGTATTTTAACGTTTTCTGATATCCTGAAAAAAACCAATTTAAATGAAGAGCAACTTAACTATTTAAAAGTTATGGACTCTTCTTCCTATTACTTAAAACAGTTAATTGAAGACATTTTAGATATTTCAAAAATTGAAGCTGGTAAACTAGAGCTAGTTATAGAGCCTTTTAACTTAAGAAGCTTATTAGAAGATATTAAAAATGTATTTGAGGTAAAAGCTCAGCAAAAAGGCTTAACCTTTTCTTCAGATTTTAATTCCAACCTTCCAGAAATTGTAGGTGGAGACGCGTTACGATTACGACAGGTATTAAGTAACCTGTTAGAAAATGCAATAAAATTTACAGAAGTTGGAGGTGTAGAGTTTAATGTCTCATTAAACCAAATCAGGGCACAAAAAGCAAGCATTCATTTTCAAGTAAAAGATACTGGTATAGGTATACCAGAGGACAAACAAGAGGACATATTTACAAGTTTTACACAACTAAACAGCCCACAAACATATCAAGGAGCAGGTTTAGGATTAGCAATTTCAAAGTTTTTAGTAGGACTAACACATAGTAAAATAAGCGTCGCTTCAAAAGTAGGTGAAGGCAGTACATTTTCTACAAATATAAATTTTAAAGTAGATCCAAGCTATGCTTCAATCAAACCTGTAGTAAAAGAGACAAGCTCTAAACCAGTATCGGATAAAAAATATAATATTTTATTGGTAGAGGATTCAGAAATTACTCAATTATCAATATTAAAAGTATTAGCGTCTAAGGGTAATTATTTTTTAGATATAGTCACTAAGGGAGAAGATGTAGTACCACGTATAGAAAACTCAGAGTTTGACTTGGTCTTAATGGATATAAAATTACCAGATGCTTATGGTGATGAAATTACCCAATTAATTAGAAAAATGCCAGAGCGAGAGCACAAACGTGTCCCAGTTATAGCACTAACAGCTCGTATATTTAAAGACGATTTAAGACGTTATAAAAAAGCGGGAATTAACGATGTGATTAAAAAACCGTTTGATGAACAAGCTCTTATGTCTAAAATCGAAGAATATTTAAAATAAAAAAAACCGAACTTAAAAAAGTTCGGTTTTTTTGTAATGATTTCAGATTATTATCTGTTCATTGTTTTAATCTCTTCAGCAAAAGTATCTAAATCAACACCTTCGTGCACCAACTCTAACGCTTTATGTGTTACATATTTAGCATTACTAGACTTAAAACCAAGCCCAACACACAAACGCTCTAAAATAGCCACTTGCTTTTCACCTTCTATATGATCTGCCCATACCATACGTGCCAAATCATATAATCGCTCTAAACGTTGGTCATAAGATGTTGGAGGGTTTATTGGATGCTCTTTATAATCTTTTAAAATTTGTTTATACTCGCCTTCACTAATATCTAAATTACGTGCTAAACGGTCTAAAAAGGCGCGTTCTTCATCTGTTATCACACCATCACTCATTGCCACACGTACAATTGCAGCAAAATGATCCTCGTTACGCTTTTTAAATCCACTATCGAATAAATCTGAAAATGACATACTTTTTTGTTTAATTTTTACACTACAAATATAGTTAAACCCAACACCTTTTAAAATTAAAAGTTTCTTTTTTTGGGCGTTTATTTTACACCATTTCAATAAGGTATAAAACAACAAGCTTTCAAGAAAGTTTATACTTAGCCCTGTCAGGGTTCTCCTTTAAAAGAACTAAAACAAACCATGCCATCCTTTACACAAGGACTGTCATATAGTGGTTTTTAAAATTAACTATTCTCAATTCTATAACTTATATTTGCACAAAATTAAAAGTTAAGTGAGTAAAACAGTAATCTCGCAAACCTACTTACAGTCTTTGCAAGTGCAAAAACTGCAAACTGCTATTGGCCAAAGTTTAAATAAAACACACTTAAAAGGTTTAGTAGGCTCTTCATTATCCTACATAATTACACAAACGTTTAAACAATCAGACCTACCATTTTTACTTATTTTTAATGATAAAGAAGAAGCTGCTTTTTACCTCAACGATTTAGAGCAACTCATTAATAAAACAGATGTATTATTTTATCCAGGTAGTTATCGTAGACCTTACCAAATAGAAGAAACTGATAATGCCAATGTTCTTTTACGCGCAGAGGTGTTAAACCGAATAAACTCCCGTAAAAAGCCAGCAATAATCGTTACATATCCTGATGCGCTTTTTGAAAAAGTCGTTACCAGAAAAGAGCTAGAACGCAATACCTTAAAAATTACTGTTAATGATAGTTTATCCATAGATTTTGTAAACGAAGTTTTATTTGAATATAAATTTAAACGTGTCGATTTTGTCACAGAACCTGGAGAATTCTCTGTACGTGGAGGTATTGTAGATGTCTTTTCATTCTCTCATGATGAGCCTTACCGTATCGAGTTTTTTGGAGATGAAGTGGATAGCATACGTACCTTTGATGTCGAGACGCAACTCTCTACAGAAAAAATCAAAAAAATTAGTGTCATCCCAAATGTGGCTAATAAATTTCTGGACGAGTCCAGACAAAGCTTCCTTAAATACATTGCACAAAAAACAGTCGTTTTTGGTAAAAACTTCGATTTAACCTTTGATAGAATTGATGATTTTTATAGTAAAGCTGTCGAAGCTTTTGGCAAACTTTCAACAGATATCAAACATGCAGAACCTGCAGAGTTATTTTGTAATTCAAAAGAATTAAAAAAACAATTATTAGACTTTAGTATTGTAGAATTTGGTGCTTCGTCTGTATTTAGTCCAACACAAACTATTCAGAATAACACCACACCACAACCTGCGTTTAACAAGCAGTTTAATTTATTAATCGATAATCTTAATAGTAATCATAATAACGGTTACACTAATTATATAGCCTGTGTAAGCGAGCAACAAGCTAAACGTTTTCATGATATTTTTGACGATGCCAGTGCAGAGCGCAGTCAAAGTATAGAACAAAATGTGCATTACCAAACAGTAACCTTGTCGTTATACCAAGGATTTATTGACCATGATAATAAAATTGCAGTCTATACAGACCACCAAATTTTTGAGCGCTATCATAAATTTCATCTAAAAAATGGATACGCCAAAAAACAAGCAATCACTTTAAAAGAGCTGACTAATCTTGATATTGGAGATTATGTTACACACATTGATCATGGGATTGGTAAGTTTGGTGGACTTCAAAAAATAGACGTAGAAGGCAAAAAACAAGAAGCCATAAAATTGGTGTATGGAGAGCGTGATGTATTGTACTTAAGCATCCACTCTTTGCATAAAATTACCAAGTTTAATGGTAAAGATGGTAAACCTCCTAAAATCTATAAACTAGGAAGTAAAGCATGGAAAACTCTTAAAGCAAAGACTAAATCTAGAGTTAAACAAGTTGCGTTTAACCTTATTAAATTGTATGCTAAACGCAAATTAGAAAAAGGCTACCAATACAAACCAGATAGCTATTTGCAACACGAGCTGGAAGCCTCTTTTTTATATGAAGACACTCCAGATCAAATCACAGCAACTGCAGACATTAAAGCAGATATGGAAAGCGAGCGTCCAATGGATCGTTTAATATGTGGTGATGTAGGTTTTGGTAAAACAGAAGTAGCTATTCGTGCAGCGTTTAAAGCGGTAGATAATGGCAAACAAGTGGCTGTTTTGGTACCTACAACTATTTTAGCGTTTCAGCATCATAAAACATTTACAGAGCGATTAAAAGATTTTCCGGTAACTGTTGACTATGTAAACCGTTTTAGAACTGCCAAACAAAAACGAGAAACCTTAGAAAAACTTGAAAAAGGTCACGTAGATATTATTATCGGAACACACCAGCTGGTCAATAAAAATGTTAAGTTTAAAGATTTAGGATTATTAATAGTTGACGAAGAACAAAAATTTGGTGTTGCTGTAAAAGAAAAACTAAAAACTCTAAAAGATAACGTAGATGTATTAACCTTAACCGCTACGCCTATTCCTAGAACCTTACAATTTAGTTTGATGGCAGCACGAGATTTATCTGTAATAACAACTCCTCCTCCAAACCGTTATCCAATAGAGAGTCATGTTATTAGGTTTAATGAAGAAGCTATTAGAGATGCTGTTAGTTACGAGATTGAACGTGGTGGTCAAATATTTTTTATCCATAATCGTATAGAAAACATTCGGGAGGTCGCAGGATTAATTCAGAGATTGGTTCCGGATGCTAAAATTGGGATTGGTCATGGACAGTTAGAAGGAAAAAAACTAGAAGAATTAATGCTAGGTTTTATGAATGGTGCTTTTGACGTTTTAGTCAGTACAACTATTGTAGAAAGTGGTTTAGATGTGCCAAATGCCAATACCATTTTTATAAATAATGCCAATAATTTTGGGTTAAGTGATTTGCATCAAATGCGAGGTCGTGTAGGACGAAGCAATAAAAAGGCATTTTGTTATTTTATAACTCCAGAATATTCTGCAATGACAAACGATGCCAGAAAACGTATTCAAGCTTTAGAGCAGTTTACAGAGCTTGGAAGCGGTTTTAATATTGCTATGAAGGATTTAGAAATACGTGGTGCTGGAGATTTATTGGGTGGTGAGCAAAGTGGATTTATTAATGATATTGGTTTTGATACCTACCAAAAAATCTTAAACGAAGCAATTGAAGAGCTTAAAGAAAACGAATTTAAAGACCTGTATAACGAACCTATTGAAAACAAACAATACGTTAAGGACATAACTATTGATACAGACTTTGAGCTATTATTCCCAGATGATTATGTTAATAATATAACCGAGCGATTAAATCTGTACACACAACTTAATAACTTTAAAACGGAAGCAGAATTAGCAGAGTTTGAAACACAATTAGTAGATCGTTTTGGAGAACTACCAATACAAGTAGTCGATTTAATAAATAGCGTACGTGTTAAATGGATAGCTACTAAACTTGGGATAGAAAAAGTTATTATGAAAAAAGGCAAGTTAATAGGCTATTTTATAAACGATCAACAAAGTAGTTTTTATCAAAGCCCTAATTTTACTAAGCTGTTACAATATGTGCAAACACATCCACAATCTTGTAGAATGAAAGAAAAACAAACTAGAAACGGTTTACGTTTATTGCTTACCTTTGATCACATTAAGACGGTAAAACAAGCATTAAATGCTTTACAACCAATTTTGGAATAGTTTTTGAAAAATTAAAGAAAAAACCATAACATAATGTTTAAAAAAATACTTTTTTTAATCGCGATAATCCCTAATTTTTTATGGGCTCAACACACCATAAAAGGGACATTTTCTCCAGCTGATCAATTTAAATTTGCTTTTTTATACCAAGTCACAGCAGATACTTCCATTTTTGTTGACAATGCAGACATAGATGAAGAGGGACGTTTTACTTTCGAGCTTAAAAAAACTCAAGCACCAGGAACTTATCGTATAGTTTATGCCCAACCGCAAGACGAGTATAACTTTGATTTTTTATATAATAATGAAGATATCGAATTAACTTTTGACCTAGATAACGGTTTAGATTTTGTGACTTCAGAAGAAAATAAATTATGGATGTCCTACAATAACAGTATGTCTATGATTGGTCAAAGTTTAAACTCTTTTTATAGTAAAAGCCAAAAAGACCCAAACGATTTTAAAAAGATTATAGACATTCTTAAAACCTCTCAATCAGAATTTGAAAAAGCTGCAGAAGGTAAATTGGTATTAAATTTTATAACAGCAAGTCAGCCTTACATTCCTCAAGAATATATAGACGCTAAAACGTTTACTGCTAATGCTAAAAAAGCCTATTTTAAACATATTAATTTTGGAAACCCAGTACTTCAAAATTCAAATTTTTTAATAGAAGCAACATTAAATTATGTGTTTAATTTTATAGATAATGACAACGCTAACACTTCTTACATTAATAATATTAATACTGTAGTAAAAGCAATAGGAAACAACCCAAAAGTAAAGCGCATTTTATTAGAAATTTTATGGAATCAATTTGCTGTAGAAGAAATTGAGCCAGTTGCAAATCATATAGTAGATGCACATTTAATGGCTATTGCTAAAGCTAATAAAGACACCGAGTTAATTAAAGAATTAACTTATTTTAAAAATGCATCAGTTGGTGCTATTGGACAAGATTTTGAAATCGTTATATTTGATAAAGAAGGTGAAGCTACTGTCAAAAAATTACACCAATTAGATGAAGCTAATCACTACTTAGTGGTGTTTTGGAGTACGACTTGCTCACATTGTTTAGAAGAGGTCCCAGAACTACATAAACTGGTTAAAACACTTGACAAAGGACAATTAAAAGTTATAGCTATAGCTTTAGACGAAGACCGATACAGATGGAAAGACATGACCTATAAATTCCCTGAGTTTTATCATGTGTTTGGTGAAGGCAAATGGGATAACCCAATTGGTGACAACTACAATGTAAAATCGACACCAAGTTATTTTGTTTTGAATAAAGACAAAAAAATTATTAAAAAACCTTACGACTTTAATGCGTTTAAAAGCTATTTTAAAACATTACCTAAGCCTAAAAAGGAAGTTGAAAAAGCAAAGATTGATAAAGAATAATTTGTGCAACAGCACCTAATATTTTTAATCTAACATTTTTACTGAAGTAACTTTAAACCTATCACCTTCCACCTTACCTGTTACTTCAGCTTTTCTAATGACTTCACAAAATCCTGTGTGTTCATCATGTGCATCTCCATAGTCATCAATATCTGCACCATCAACAAAATAGGCTTTATCATTTAAACGTACAGCTAAATCACAACCATCTTGAGTATTTAAGCCAAATTGACATTGACCACAAGACATTTCTACAACTTTTGTTTTTTCTTTATTATTACAGGATAGGAATAATAATATGACTAAAATTAATGTTGTGTTTTTCATGATGTAATCGTTTTTAATTAATGAGATTGCTTTGTTCCTAGAAATGACGTTAGCCAACAATATTTACAATTTTACCAGGTACCACAATAACTTTTTTAGGTGTACGACCTTCTAATTGTGCAATAGTTTTCTCGTGAGCCATCACTGTTTTTTCAATCTCTTCTTTACTCATATCCATTGGTAACTCTAGCGTAAAACGCATTTTACCATTAAATGAAATTGGATAATTCTTACTACTTTCTACCAAATGACTAGCATCAAATTTAGGGAACGATGCAGTAGAAATGGATTCTGTATTACCTAAAAGACTGTATAACTCTTCAGCGATATGTGGTGCATAAGGCGATAATAAAACCAATAAAGGTTCTAGCACCTCTTTACTTGTACATTTTTGTGCTGTTAGCTCGTTTACTGCAATCATAAAAGTAGAGACAGAGGTATTAAACGAGAAATTCTCGATGTCCTCTTCTACTTTTTTTATGGTTTTATGTAACGTTTTTAAGTTATCTTTTGTTGGTTTGGTGTCATTGACTTTTAGTCCTTCGTCACCAACATATAACTTCCATAATTTTTTAAGGAAACCATGCACACCAGTAATACCAGCAGTATTCCAAGGTTTAGCCTGCTCTAAAGGTCCTAAAAACATTTCGTAAAGACGTAAACTGTCTGCGCCATATTGCTCGCAAATAGCATCTGGATTTACGACGTTGTATTTGGATTTGGACATTTTTTCGACTTCGCGACCTACTTTGTAAACGCCATCTTCTAAAATGAATTCGGCATTATTAAAATCTTCTCCAAACTCATCATCATTTTTCAATCCTTCTATATCTAATTCATCTGAAGCATTTACATATTGAACTTTAACGTGAATTGGTAACACATTTTTACCTTCAATTAACCCTTGAGATAAGTAGGTATTAGTTCCTTCTTCACGATAAACAAAAGCACTAGTCCCCAATATCATCCCTTGGTTAATCAACTTTTTAAAAGGTTCGTCTACAGAAACAAATTCTCTATCTTTTAAAAACTTGACCCAAAATCTAGAATATAACAAATGTCCCGTTGCGTGCTCACTTCCACCAATATACAAGTCTACGTTTTCCCAATAGTTAAGCGCGTCTTGGCTTGCAAAAGCTTCACCTCTATTGGCTTTTTCTTCCATATAACGGAAAAAATACCACGAGCTTCCAGCCCAACCAGGCATTGTGTTAAGTTCCAGTGGGTAAATTCCGTTATGAGATTCCTCGTCTGTCGTACCTACTTCTGTCGGAATGACAAGATCGTTTGAAACTACTTTATTATTTTTTGTGTCCCAAGCCCAAATGTCTGCACGTCCTAAAGGTGGCTCGCCAGTTTCGGTTGGTAAATATTTTTCTACTTCTGGAAGCGTGATTGGCAAATGTTGTACATCTATCATTTGTGGTTTTCCGTCTACATAATATACAGGAAATGGTTCTCCCCAATAGCGTTGACGCGAGAATACAGCATCACGCAATCTGTAGTTAATTTTTCCTTGTCCTTGTCCTAATTGCTCCAGCTCGAAAATAGCACGTTTAGTTGCTTTTTTGTAGTTCATTCCGTTTAGGAAATCGCTATTTGTAATAGTAACATTGTCTTTAGAGGTATACGCTTCTTCGCTAATATCCACACCTTCAAAAATATTAGGAATAGGAATATTAAAGTGCTTTGCAAAATCGTAATCGCGTTGGTCACCACAAGGGACTGACATGACTGCTCCTGTACCATAACCAGCTAATACGTAATCGCCAATCCAAATTGGGATAGGTTCTTTACTAAATGGATGTTCTGCATAAGCACCTGTAAAGGCTCCAGAAATGGTTTTTACATCTGCCATACGGTCGCGTTCGCTTCGTTTTGCTGTAGCTTCTATATAGGCGTCAACCTCAGCTTTTTGTTCTAGTGTTGTAATTTTTTGGACTAGCTCGTGTTCTGGAGCTAGAGTCATAAAACTTACTCCAAAAATGGTATCTGGTCTTGTAGTGAAGACTTCTATTTGATGAGACGTCTCGACTGCGCTCGACGAGACAGAAGGCATAACATTGAAAGTCACAGAAGCACCAACCGATTTTCCAATCCAGTTACGTTGACTTTCTTTAAGTGAATCTGTCCAATCTATAGTATCTAAACCTTGTAATAAACGTTCTGCATAGGCAGAAATACGCATACTCCATTGGGTCATTTTTTTGCGAATTACTGGATGTCCACCACGTTCTGAGACTCCGTTTACAATCTCGTCATTTGCTAAAACAGTTCCTAATGCAGGACACCAATTGACTTCGGTTTCAGCTAAATACGTTAGTCTATATTGTAGTAATATGTCTTGTTGTTTGTCTTCAGAAAAACTATTCCATTCTTCAGCAGTAAACTCTTCTACGTTATCATCACATGCAACGTTAGCGTCTTTATTTCCGTTAACTTTAAAAACATATATTAACTCTTTTATATGTTTTGCTTTATTATCGTTAAAGCAGTAATACGACTCGAATAATTGTATAAAAATCCATTGTGTCCATTTGTAATACTCTGGACTTGAGGTACGTACTTCTCTAGACCAATCAAAAGAAAAACCTATTTGATCCAGTTGTCTTCTGTACGTTTTAATATTAGTTTCTGTAGTTATTGCTGGATGCTGACCAGTTTGAATAGCGTACTGCTCTGCTGGCAAACCAAAACTATCATAACCTTGCGGATGCAACACATTAAACCCTTTATGTCGCTTATAACGTGCATAAATATCGCTAGCAATATAACCTAATGGATGACCAACATGCAATCCTGCTCCGGAAGGATAAGGAAACATGTCTAAAACATAATATTTAGGTTTGTCACTGTTATTAGAGGCTTTAAACGTTTGGTTTTCTGCCCAATATTTTTGCCACTTGGCTTCTATGTCGTTAAAATGGTATTGCATTTTTGTGTTATTCTGCTTAATAAAGTCACAAATTTAAACTTATTATAAGATTGTTGAAAGTTTAAACGTTGTATTTCTGAAGGAAACCGTTTTCTTTTATATTTTTACCTAATAAACTAACATCAATTTATGAGCTCTTCTTTTGAAAGATATCAAAAACGCAGATTAATTTCGTCTTACTTTTCGGTAGTAATAAGTATTGCTTTAGTCCTGTTTTTACTAGGTATATTAGGACTTTTAATGCTGAACGCAAAAAAGGTTGCCGATTTATTTAAAGAACAAGTAACAGTTACTATTTACTTAAAAGATAGCGCTAAAGATGTTGAAGTAAAACAGTTAGAAAAGAGTCTAGCATTAGCAGATTATGTAAAATCTACCACCTATGTAAGTAAAGAACAAGCTGCAGAGTCCATGAAAGAAGAAAATGGTGACGATTTTATGGAGTTTTTAGGATTTAATCCGTTATGGAATAACATTGATGTTAACCTTAAAGCGGACTATTTGACTTCTGAAAAATTAGAAGAATTAGCTGCTTCAGTCTCTGAAAAAAGCTTTGTAGAAGAGGTTAAATACGATAAAGACCTGGTGTCTTTAATGAATAGTCGCGTTAAAAAAATTAGCTTTTGGGTACTGTTATTAAGTGCCATTTTTACATTAATTGCTGTGTTATTAATTAATAGTTCTATTAGATTATCGGTGTATGCTAAACGTTTTACCATTAAAACCATGCAAATGGTTGGTGCCACAAAGCGCTTTATACGTAAACCTTTTGTTTGGAAAAGCATTAAATTAGGTGTTATTGGAGCCATTTTAGCTATAATAGCTTTAGGATTTATTGTGTACTATATCGATCAAGCGTTTCCAGAATTACAGCTTCGCCAAAGTCCATTGTTAATTGGTGGTTTGTTTTTATTGGTGTTTATTCTGGGTATTGTCATTACGTGGATAAGTACACATATTGCTACACAACGCTTTTTAAACTTAAAGACAGATCAATTGTATTAAGCTTATTTTTTAAGGCTAAACATTTAACAGCTTTTAACTAAACCCTTAACAATACTTCACACCTTAGCACGTTATATTTACTTAACCAAAAAAATAAAATGCTACTGACCAACTAATACTTTAATTGTTTAATTAATCTAAAACTAATGATTATGAAACGAGTAACATTTGTATTAATAGGTCTAGTTGCTATAGTTGCTTACTTAGCAACCACTGCACCAAAATTTGAACATAAAGTCGCACAAGCCGAAAAAGTGACGATTAAAAAACATAATGCTAAAACAATTTATGATTAATTTAAAAAGTTTAAATTTGTCACAAATTAACAATTATCACTTTGGGAAATAGCAAAAAAAATAACAAGCCAACAGTAATTACCGAACCTCTTTTTGGTAAGCACAATTACAAATTTATGTTTATTGGTTTAGGTTTTATTGCTTTAGGTTTTATCCTCATGTCTGGAGGTGGAAGTGACGACCCAAATGTGTTTAGTGATGCTATTTTTAGTTGGAGACGTATTAGATTAGCTCCTGCTTTAGTTATTATTGGCTTTGGTATACAGGTGTATGCTATCTTATCTAAGCCAAAAAAAGATTAATTCTTATTTTACGTGCTTTGTATATTGAAGCATAAATTTCAACTTCAAATTATCGATTGGTCATAGTATTTTAATACTTTTGCCAACATGGATATTTTCGATTCTATTATTTTAGGTATTGTACAAGGATTAACCGAGTTTCTTCCTGTGTCTTCAAGTGGTCATTTAGAATTAGGTAAAGCTATTTTAGGCGACCAAAGTATCCCAGAAGAAAGCTTGCTTTTTACAGTAGTATTGCACTTTGCTACTGCTTTAAGTACCTTGGTTATTTTTAGAAAAGATATTGTTGAAATTATAACAGGGTTTTTATCATTTACATGGAATGAAGACACCAAATTTGTCACTAAAATTGTTATCTCCATGATTCCTGCTGCTTTAGTTGGTTTTTTCTTTGAAGAACAATTAGAACAGCTATTTGGCGGAAACATATTATTGGTTGGTTGTATGCTAATTGTAACTGCTATCTTATTATTTTTTGCAGATAAAGCTAAAAACACCAATAAAAAAGTATCGTTTAGTAACGCCTTTATTATTGGTATTGCTCAAGCTATAGCAATGCTTCCTGGTATTTCTAGAAGTGGAGCTACCATATCAACCTCTGTATTATTAGGTAATGACAAAACCAAAGCTGCGCGCTTTTCGTTTTTAATGGTTGTGCCTTTAATTTTTGGTAAAATTGCTAAAGATATTTTAGGAGGCGATTTAAGTTTTGAAAGTCAAAATATCACTGCCTTATCTGCTGGTTTTATAGCAGCCTTTATTGCTGGTTTATTTGCGTGTACTTGGATGATAAGTCTAGTTAAAAAAAGTAAATTGAGCTATTTTGCTATTTACTGCGCTATTGTTGGTGTGATTGCTATTGTTGTTTCGTTTTTAAGCTAAATAAATGACTGTAGAAGACTATCAATCTGGACAAGTTTTACTTATTGACAAACCATTACATTGGACGTCTTTTCAAGTGGTTAATAAACTGCGTTGGGAAATTAGACAAGCCTTTAATATTAAAAAAATTAAAGTGGGTCACGCTGGTACTTTAGACCCATTAGCAACTGGTTTATTAGTGATTTGTACAGGTAAAATGACCAAGCAAATTGACACCTTTCAAGGTCAAATTAAAGAATATACAGGAACCATAGTTATAGGTAGCACAACACCTTCTTTTGATTTAGAAACTGAGATAAATGAAACCTTTGAGACTGCTCACATCACAGAAGATCTAATCCACAAAACTACAAAACAATTTATAGGAGAAATAGAGCAATTTCCACCTGTGTTTTCTGCAATTAAAAAAGACGGAAAACGGTTATACGAATTTGCAAGAGCGGGTGAAGATGTAGACATTAAATCGAGATCAATAACCATTCAGGAATTTGAAATTACAAACATCAGTGACCTAAATATTGAATTTAGAGTAGTCTGTAGCAAAGGGACCTATATACGCTCTTTAGCTAATGATTTTGGTAAAGCACTTCAATCTGGTGGACATTTGTCTGCGTTACGTCGCACAAAAATTGGTGATTTTGATGTTAAAAATGCACTTTCTATAGACGATTTTATTAAAAATCTCCCAAAAAAGAACTAAACCACGTCTATTTGCGTTTTATAAACGTATATATTACACTAATAAACCCAAACCTATTATTATTTCATTTCGCAATTAATGAACTTTAACAACTCTCACAAAGCGCTAGCTATCACTTTTTTAATTACTGGTACATTGATATTGTCTGTATTAAATGTGACTGTTTTTAAAATGGAATCTGCTATTGCTGAAACTTTTTATGAGATTGAAAAAGTGGATATTAAAACTGAGGATTTAAAAGAAGACCTTCAGCAAAAAAACCACACAAAAGCTACCAACAAAGCTTATAATACTACAGAAAACTATAAGCATTACGCACAAGCTTACAAGCCTATTGCACCACCAAAAGAGTACACAAATCCTAAATTAGAGACTTATAAAAATAGTATTGAAAGCGATAAAACTTCCAAAAAAAGTGAGGGCAATTCTGCAATCTCTGAAGAAACGTTAACCAGTTTTAATAGCGTTAACGAGATTTTGTCTAAACGCTCTAATAACCAGAGCGCAAAACAAAGCAATGTTGCAAATACTAATAGTACTATCTACTATTCTTTAAAAGGTCGTACAGATAACCATTTACCAATTCCTATTTATTTGTGTGAAGCACAAGGAAAAATAGTGGTCAATATATTAGTTGATGCTAATGGTAATGTCACGTCTGCTTATATTAATAATGCATCAACTTCAGACAATGCCTGTTTACAAGAACACGCATTGGACTATGCTAAAGAGGCTAAATTTAATGCATCAACAAAAAAGGAACAACTAGGTTCTATTACTTTTGTGTTTAAAGGGAAGTGATTATAATAAGGTAACTATATCTGCAATTGTAGTTTGCCCTTTATCTTTGTTATACCATTGTTGTAATTCTTCTTTAAATTCTGGTGTTAAACTACCGTGTTTTACTTTATAATTATTTACTAAAGTTGTTGCTGTACTTGGTCTTGGGCCATAAGTTGCAACCACATTGTTTGTTGCATTATCTATTAGTATAAGCTTAGCAATAGATCTAGATCCATTAGTTAAAAACTGGTCCATTAAGGCTTCATTTTCATCTCTTAAAACTACACGATAATCAATACCTTCATTTAGTTCGGCTAGTTTATTAATTACAGGTAAAACGTGTGCAGCATCACCACACCAACTTTCGGTTATGACTAACCAGGTTTGATTAATTGATTTATTTTTAATATTAGATTTAAGTCCTTCATCTATCTTAACCGTTTTATCCCAACGTTTCATACGTCTATCATTTAGCTTGGTGTAATTTGTTAGCGCTTCTGTAACCTCAGGTCCTGTATTAGACTGTTTGTTTACTAAAGTAGAAACCAAATCTCTGTATTCTTGATAACTCATGCTATTTGCTAAGCTATCTTTAATAATTTGCTTGATTGTAGTGTCTGTGATTGTTTCCATAATACAAAAATACAGTAACTATTATGTTTTTTAAGTTACTGTTGCTACATTAGTGGAGATTATATAAATTCCTTACAATGACAAAACATAAATGTGGTTGGTGTGTTAGCAACGACTTATACGAAGCTTATCATGATCAAGAATGGGGAGTTCCGGTTTATGATGATGACACCTTATTTGAGTTTTTAACTTTAGAAACATTTCAAGCAGGTTTAAGTTGGATTACTATTTTGCGTAAACGCGAAAACTTTAGGGCTGCTTTTGATAATTTTGATTACAAAAAAATTGCTAATTATACCGAAGATAAAATTCAAGAGCTACTTCAAAACGAAGGAATTATCAGAAATAAATTAAAAGTTAGAGCAACCGTAACTAACGCTAAATTATTTATGGATATTCAAAATGAATTTGGCAGCTTTAGCAAATACATTTGGGGTTTTGTAGATGGAAAACCTATTAAAAATAAACTAAAACACTATAAGGATGCGCCTGCAAACACAGCCATTAGCGATGCTTTAAGTAAAGATTTAAAAAAACGAGGTTTTAAATTTGTAGGAAGCACAGTAGTTTATGCACATATGCAAGCTACAGGAATGGTTAACGATCATGAAGTTGACTGCTTCAGGTATAACGAGGTTTAAATTAAAAATTTCAAAAATTCTTCTCTAGGGATTTCAATTGCTCCTAAACTTTCTAAATGATGGGTGTACACCTGACAATCTATAAGTTGGTAATCTGTATACTGAATAAAACTAATAAAACCTGCTTTACTTGCATTGCTAACAGTTGTAAACATACTTTCTCCGCAAAACACACCATTATTTAAATCTACACCATAAAAACCTCCTACTAATTTATTATCCTGCCAAACTTCTATAGACTTTGCGTATCCTAATTGGTGTAATTTGGTATAGGCTTCTATCATTCCTTTAGTTATCCACGTATCTTCTTGACCAGGTCGTTTAGCATTAGCACAAGCTTTGATGACAGATTCAAAATCTTGATTCATGGTAATTTTAAAATCAGTATTACGTAAGACTTGTTTCATACTTTTTGAAACCTTTAAGTCTTCAGGAAACAATACAAATCTTGGGTCTGGAGACCACCAAAGTATCGTGTCATCATTATCAAACCATGGAAAAATTCCGTTTTTATAAGCAGATAACAATCGTTCTGGACTTAAATCTCCACCTACAGCTAACAAACCATCGTCTGTAGCTTGAGATACATCAGGAAAGTAATTTTGACTATTTAAAAAATTCATTTGGGTAGGTGTTCTTTTTCAATCAAAAAATAACAAATAACTCTCAAAAATAATAAGGTAAGACTGTTAAAATAGCAATACCATCTAAAATACAAACACAAATATTAGCTATAGAGTGTTAAATATCAATGCATTACTTTGAATTTATCATAATTTTATAGACCTTTATATTAGTCTTTTAATTACAAATCAATTCATCATTACTTTTTTAAAGTTTGAGTTTAAAGACTAAAACCACTATTCTTAAAGTCTTGTGTAACTAGCAAGACTTTTTTGATTAAAAAAAGCCTCAAAGTTTAAAACTTTAAGGCTTTATATTATACATTTTTATGTAATCTTAAAACGGTAGATCGTCGTGATCTTCTTCATTTACATTAGTTGCAGGTTCAAAAGCTTGTGCTGGTGGTACTTCAGGCATACCTTGTTGTGGTGCACCAGTTTGTAAAGCTTCTATACGCCATCCTTGGATAGAGTTAAAATATTTTGTTTCACCTTGAGGGTTAACCCACTCTCTACCACGTAAATTAATATTTACTTTTACATCTTGTCCAACTTGATAGTTGTTTAATAAGTCACACTTATCTTGAACAAACTCAACTAAAATATGCTGTGGATACTGCTCTTCTGTAGTGATTACTAATTCTCTTTTTCTAAATCCGTTACTACCAAAAGTTTGTGTTTCTCCTACTAGTTTTACTTTTCCTTGTACTTCCATTTTCTATATAATTATTAAATATTCGTCTAATTTGGTATCGCTAATTTACGATAATAACATTTTCCATGCGCTTTCAACATCATTAAAACTTAAAAAGTCTTTTGCTTTTTTATGTTTTTCTTCTGTGGATAAAGAACTTAAATTATGTTGGTTTTTAAAAGCCTGAATGTCTTTTTCTTCAGGTAAGTTTTCAACATTTCCTAATAACCCTAAATCGTTTCCTGTTAAAACAGCGCTTTCTCTTATTCTTTTTGGCAAAGCATCAACACCTATTCCTAATGTAGATAAAGGTTTAGGGATTTCAAAAAAACCAGATTTTGCACGACTATAATAGCTACCACCAGCTCTTGCAACTAAATCTAGTTTATTTTGGTCTATAGCATTGTTTTCATCTAAAACAGCTTCAGATATATGCATTTTAACCACTTCACAGATAATTAAGTTTCCCGCTCCTGCTTCTTTTCCTAAATGGATAATCTCATTAACCTTACATTCCATTTGCACAGGACTTTCGGCCACTCTAAACGGTTTTACCACCTCTGACTTAAGCATGGTTAAACCAGCTTTTTCAAATTCGTTAACACCTTCTGGATACTCTGTACTACTTAATGACATTTGTTGTACAATGTCATGATTTACCACATTTATAACTACTTCTTTTGTTGCTTCAGCATTTTCTAACGTATGCTTTGTTGTGTTATCTCTTACACGACGTGCAGGCGAAAAAATTAAAATTGGTGGATTAGCACTAAAAACATTAAAAAAACTAAAAGGTGATAAATTTGGGTTGCCATTAGCATCTACAGTACTAGCAAACGCAATTGGTCTTGGTGCTACAGCACTAAGTAAATAACCATGTAATTTTGCAGTAGAAAACTCTTGAGGTGAAAATGATAACATACTATCTATTAGTTTTAGCAAAAATACGTAATCTGACACGCAACTAAAAGTGAATTACTGACCAACTCCCACAATATTATTAACAGATTTGCATTATATTAACAACAAAAATTAACCATCATGTTTTTTACTAAACATCGTCAGCTTATTCGCTGGATTATAATTGTTGCCTCTTTTGCTATTATTTCTTTAATCTTATGGAATACCTATGTGTTTTTTCAAAAGTTTAAAGCAGAAGAACGTGCTAAAATGGAAATATGGAGTCAGGCACAAGAAAACTTTATTGAAGCAGAAGACGATACAGATATAGATTTACTAATAAAAATATTAAACAGTAATACTACCACACCAATTATTGTTATTTATAAAGATGAAACGGTAAGTAGTTACAGCAATATTGAAACTAATGGCTTATCTGATTCTTTATTTTTAGCAAAGCATAAAAACAAACTTATAGAGCAGTTTAAAACTGAAAATCCACCAATAGAAATACGCTATAAAGACGAATTATATTCTACGCTGTATTATGGAAACTCGCCACTATTAAACAAACTTAAATATTATCCTTTAGCGCTTTTACTAATTATAGTTTTGTTTGCAGCAGTGGTTTACTTTTTTTATCGAAGTTCTAAAATTGCAACTCAAAATAAATTGTGGTCTGGAATGGCAAAAGAAACTGCGCATCAAATTGGCACACCTTTATCTTCCTTAATTGGTTGGACAGAAATTTTAAAAAGCGAAAACACCAATCCAGAATATATTAAAGAAATAGAAAAAGATATCCATCGTTTACAAACTATTACAGAACGATTTAGCAAAATAGGCTCTTTACCAACTCTTGAAAAAGCAGATATTGTTGCCGAAACACAAGAAGCGTTTGATTATTTAAAAACGCGATCGTCCAAACTTATCAATTTTGATATTGAAGTACCAGAGCATCCTATTTATGTTAATTTAAATAAACAACTCTATGGTTGGACCATAGAAAATTTAGTGAAAAATGCTATTGATGCCATGAAAGGAAGAGGTGATTTACAAATTAAAATCACTCAAATAGAGCAGCAAGTAAACGTTACAGTAATAGATACAGGTAAAGGTATTAGTAAAACAGAATACAATTCTATTTTTCAACCAGGTTACACCACTAAAAAACGTGGTTGGGGACTGGGATTATCTTTAGCAAAACGTATAGTTGAAGATTTTCATAACGGAAAAATAAGAGTATTACACTCGGAAATTGGAAAAGGTACGACGATGCTAATGAGCCTAAAAACAATATAAATGTCTGAAAAACTAATTACTATAAAGTCTGTTAATTTAAACAACCATTGTCCAGAATGTTTTAGTAAAACAGGTTTACAAATTACCTTTAAACAACGTTTTGTAGAAACTGCTTTTTATAAAAGTATTACTAAAGACGTTGATACCGAAATGCATTGTACAGTCTGTAATACTAAAATTTATCCCTCACAATGGACCGATGATATTGAACGTGTTTACGATTACCAAATGAAGGCTTTTCAGCCTAAAAAAGCTTCAAAAAAATATAAAGGTTTATTTTGGATTATATTAGTTGCTACTGTAGCAATCACTGCTTCTGTAATTGGTATTACTATTTATAAATTATAAATTAGACTGTATTGCTTTAGCTAAGTCTTCAAACTGATCTTTAGTTAAAGACACTTTGTTTATAAAACGTGCATCTTCCATAGAGTTTAACGGAATTAAATGTACGTGTACATGAGGCACTTCTAATCCAATAACACTTACACCTATGCGTTTGCAAGGGACTGTTTTTTCTAAAGCAATAGCTACAGTTCTGGAAAATTGCATTAAACCATTATAGGTGGCTTCATCTAAATCAAACAGTTTATCTACTTCCTTTTTAGGTATACACAAAGTGTGTCCTTTAGCATTGGGATTAACATCTAAAAAAGCTAAAAAATCTTTGGTTTCTGCAACTTTATAACAAGGAATTTCTCCATTAACTATTTTTGTGAATATTGATGCCATAACTAAATTGATTTAAACATTAAAGATAAAAAAAGATTCCCGCTTATATGAAAAATGTTTCAGTATAAAGAGGAATCTTTTTTAGGTTGTGTCTTTTGCTCACTTGAACTGTACACAGTGAACAAATATAGATTATCGGCTAATTTCGATAATATCAAATTTCATGGTACCATTAGGCACTTGGATTTCGGCAACATCACCAACAGATTTACCTAATAGTCCTTTACCAATTGGGCTATTAACAGAAATTTTTCCAGATGCTAAATCGGCTTCACCATCTGCCACTAAAGTATAGACCATTTCCATACCATTGGTTTGGTTTTTAATTTTTACTTTAGATAACACTAATATTTTAGACGTGTCCATTTGGGACTCGTCAATAACACGCGCTCCTGCTAATTGGTCTTCTAATTTAGAGATACGCATTTCTAACATGCCTTGAGCTTCTTTTGCTGCATCATATTCGGCATTTTCACTTAAATCACCTTTATCTCTTGCTTCCGCAATTGCTTTTGATGCTTTTACGCGCTCTACATCTTTTAGTTGCTTCAACTCTTCACGCAACTTTTTTAATCCTTCTGCGGTATAATAAGATACTTTACTCATAGTTTTTTCGTTTAAATAAAAAAGACGCTATTACAAATTAGCGTTAAACACAAAAATCTCGTCGACACGAGATTTTGTATTACAAATATACAAAATATTTAATTCAACGTTGTATTTATTGTAAATTGCAATGCTATAAAACATTATAAATTAGTTATGAAAAGGTCTTTATTTACAATTGTTTTCTGTGTGTCTTTAATTTTGTCTTGTCAAAAAAATGATGACAATGACAATAACAACAACTATATACCAAATATTGCTTTTGATACTTTGGATTCTATTAATACAGCATTACCGCAATACAATAACTTACAATTCCCTGGAAATTTTGTAGTACTTAATGCATTTGGCTACAACGGAATTGTTATTTACAGTAAAGGCAATAACACCTATTCTGCTTTTGAAATTACAGATCCAAATCATGCTCCTTCTGGCTGTTCATCTCTAACTGTAGAGGGTATTGCTGCTACCTGTAATTGTGAGGACAATAACAGTTATAATATTGTAGATGGAGCACCTTTTGATGGCACGACTGGACAATTTAGCTTAAAGCCTTATTTTGTAGAAGTTAGCGGAAGTGTTATCCGTGTATACAACAACTAAAAAAGCACCTCTTAGTAAGAGATGCTTTTCATAATAGATTGGATGTTTTAATTAAAACTTTAGCGTCATTCCCATTAAAAAATTAGTGGTTGCTTGAGGATAATAAAAGTTTTCTGTTATAGCTGCATCATTAGAATTTTCTGGTCTATAAAAATAACTGTAGGTATATCCATTAGACACATACTCATTATTAAATATATTATTTACCAATAGGTTTAAAGCTATCTCTTTAATCCATTGTGGTTTTATTTTGTAAGACAAGTTTAAATTATTGACAAAATAAGCGTCCATACTTTTACTATCACTAGAGGTATTGTCTAAAAATTGCTGACCTACATATTTAGACAATAAAGCAATACTTCCGTTTTTTATTGGAGAATACGTCAATGTACTTCCGAAAATTACATTTGGCGAAAACGAAATATCTGTATCCTCAAACGTGGTAACAACTGGCTCATAAGACACTGTATCAAACGTATTTGGATCGTATTGCGTATCATAGACAACATAATCAAACGATTTTATTTTGTTTTGACTAAAGGTCGCATTAGCATCCAATCTAAATTTATCAGAGAATGAGTAGCCTGCTTGCAGCTCTATACCAGCTCTGTAACTATCTGCAACGTTTTGTCGTATTGGGTCACCAACATCGTCTAAATCTCCAGTCAATACCAATTGATCTTTATAATTCATGTAATACAAATTAGCAGTAAAGTAATACTTTGGAGCACGCAGTTTGTAACCAAACTCAAAATCATGTAATTGTTCAGATTTTGGTTGGATTGGGTTTTTGGTTAAATCGTCACGATTAGGCTCTCTGTTTCCTACTGCATAAGACCCATAAATACTGTTGTAATTATTAATTCTGTAGGTTAATCCAAATTTAGGATTGAAAAAATTATACGTTTCTTTAACATTAATATTTACTAAATCAGAACTTGTTCCAACCGACTCGTAATTAACGGTTCTGTATTGTAAATCTAATAAAGCGAATAGATTAGCATTAATATTATACTCTGCTTTAACGTAGGTATTAAAGTCTTGCTTATCTCCGTAACTAAAATAATAATTACTTCTAATAGGAATTGAAGATTCAAAAGAGTCCCAAATGATTTCTCCAAAATGATCTCCTTTATAAGTGTTGTAACCTCCTCCTAAATAAAGATTTAAGTCATTTTTTTTGTAGTTAAGCGAATACACTATAGCTGTAAAATTATTATCCAACCAACGTCTTCTAATGACATCACCTTCCTCAGAAGCATTTGGACTATTTGGGAAATAGTCACCTAGCTCTTCATCGTCTTTATACTGCTCAAAATACCCTTTACCTCTTGTGAAATTTCCTGATAAATTTGCGGAAAAATTAGAGTTAAATTGATGCGAAGCATGTAATTGATAATGCGTTTGCTGGTAGTTATCTACTTCATTATCGTAAGTATAATAATTATAGGTTCTGCCAGAATTTAAAAGATTTTCAGCTTCAGCATCACTTGGATAGTTTCTGTCAATAAATGCTTGGATACCTGCTCTGTCATTATTTACAACAGCTTCTGGTGTACCATACCATGATTGATACGTTTCTTCTTTCCCACCAAAAACAATAGCTTTGATAGAAGTTTTATTATCTAAATATCCAGCTTCTGCATAATAACTATTTAAATCTGCACGTGCTCTGTCTATATAACCATCACTTTGAATATTAGATAGTCTTGCTTCTGCATAAAAGTTATTGTTAACACCAGATCCTATACTAATATTGTGCTTTCTTGTACCAAAACTACCAAAAGCATTAGTGGTAGTTGCGTACCCAACAGATGAAGGATTTAGAGTTTTTAAGTTTAAACTAGCACCAAAAGCTCCAGAACCATTAGTAGAAGTTCCAACACCACGTTGTAGCTGAATATCTTCTACTGAGCTCACAAAATCTGGCATATTTACCCAAAATGTTCCTTGGCTTTCTGCATCGTTATAAGGAATTCCGTTAATAGTTACGTTTACTCTTGTAGCATCACTTCCACGAACTCTAATACCAGTATATCCTACTCCTGCTCCTGCATCACTTGTAGTGACTACAGAAGGTAATTGATCTAGTAAAATTGGTAAATCTTGACCTAAGTTAATAGATTCTAACTCCTCTTTGGTGATGGTTGAAAAAGCAACTGGTGTTTTGTCTTTTGCTCTGGTTGCAGACAATAAGACTTCGTCTAATTGTTCAACTTTAGTTGAATCTTTTTGTACATTGTTTTGTTGTGCAGAAGCACTGACTGATAACACTAATAGTGTTAAAAAAAGAAAAATAGATTTCATTACGATTACGTTTTATAATCGAATAAAAAGAGGTCATTATTCTTAATTAGTTATTAAATTTAATTTGTGCGTAGCTAAGACAATCTTAACATAACACAATTACACCAAATGGTATTTTAATTTCCTAAACAGCATTACCTGTTCTAGGTTCAATGGGTATGATCTCAGCCGATAATAGGCACCCCTTTTTTGAGAACGTGGCAAAGGTAAAGTAGAAATTTTAAATTTTAATACTGAATTTACATTTTTCTATTAAAAAATAATTTAAGATTGATTTAGTAATATTGCAATATCACGATTATATTAAACAGATAAATACTATTCAATATTTGGTTTTTTACGATTGGCCTTACGTTCTGCATTCATTTTTTTGCTTTTCAACCGTTTTTTTATGACTGCTCTAGGTATTTTGGTAGGCTTTCTTAGCGTTTCAACTTTTAAAGCAGCTTCTAAAATGGATAATGCACGCTGGATGACAATACCTTTATTTTTTAATTGGCTTCTGGTTTCTCCACATTGCAAAATAAGGACTTGATCTTTAGTTAACCTGCTTGATAGTTTTTCTTGTATTAATTGTTTTTGATCCTGAGTTAGCACTAAAGATTCTGCAACAGAAAAACTTAACTCAATTTTAGTAGCAACTTTGTTTACATGCTGTCCTCCACTACCAGAACTTCTAATAGCTTTTAGATTAAACTCTTTTTGTAAAGCAGTTTTATCCAACATATTAAGAGACTTGATGTGTTGGTTTAAGTAAATCGTTAACTGTTTTTACAGGGTTAAAAGTTACTAATGGGACTTCAACAAAAATAGTATTCCAATTGGCCATACTACCATTCCATAATCCTGGTAATTCTAATGCTTTAATGTCTTTATTAACCTTTGTTTTCATGGTTATAAAAGCGGTTTGATGATCTACAAATTTTTGTAAATCGTAGGTTTCACCTTTATAATTTTTAATACTACAAACAATATCTACAGGATTAAAATGGGTTGCATGTTTCAAAATACTTTTCTGTATTTTGGATTTTTTATCTACTTGTGCAGATTCTACAATTTGTAACGACACATTAGCTCCTTCATCTTTTACCCAAAATGGTCCACCACCTGGTTCTCCTTCATTTTGTACCATCCCACAAACACGTATAGGTCTATCTAGTTTATTTTTTAAATAATCTATCTGATATTGCTTTGAGTATTTTTCAAATTCTGGAGAAATAACCACATTCATTTTAGTTATTAAAAACTTTGCAATATCATGTATTTGAGTATTTGTAAGCTCTTTCTCGTCTAAATCTTTAGCATATTTATAAGCTTGTTCTTTAATAGTAATTAATAAGCCTGCTAATAATTTTTTAGATTGTGCTACCTCTTCTTCATATTTATAGACAACAACATTATCTATGTTTTTTATAAAAATGATATCTGCATCAAAGTCGTTTAAATTTTCTAGTAAAGCACCATGACCAGAAGGTCTAAAATACAATTGTTGGTTATCTTCTCTTACAACTTCATCCTTAGTGGTAACAGCTATAGTATCTGTTGCTTCTTTTTGATATGAAAATGAAATATGAAAAGTAGTCTTTGTTTTTTGCTCTACAATGTTTTGAATTCTTGTAAACTCTTCATCAAATTTATCCTTATGCTTTTCAGAAATAGTAAAATGAAGTGTAGCCTCATTGTTTGTAGCTGCGTACAGAGCTGCTTCAAACAAATGCTCTTCAAAAGCACTTGCTAAATGATCTTTATATTTATGAAACGGAAGCAATCCTTTAGGAAAGGAACTAAAATCAAGCTGATTTTGATCTAATATGGCTTTTACAAAAGCGACTAGCTTTTCATCATTTTTTAATTGATTATAATTACTATTAGTTTCTTTTAAATAGTTAATGACCAAATCATAAAAAGGGAGTTTTTCTATACCAATAAAAAACAGAGACAGTTCTGAAGCTTTATGTTTATTAATATAGGCATTAATGCTTTCTTTATTTGGGTTATAGTCTTTTAAAAAGTCAAATAAAAACTTAAACATTCTAGTTGCTGCGCCAGATGCTGGAACAAACTTTATAATGTCTAAGGTCTCTTTTTTAGTCTCGTAAATATCTATAAATTCTGAAGCAGTTTTATAGGATAATTGTACAATGCCATCATTAATTGTAGCTGCTCTTTCAAGGTTAATATAAGGTAATCCATTTTTTAGTAGCTCTAATTGTTGCTCTACTTTTTTAAGGGTTAAGCCTTTCTTTTTTATAAATTCGATATCGGTTTTGCTAAACTTCATTGTTAGTTTCTAGTAGTGCATCTATATGTTTTGTTGCTAGTTGTAAACGCTCTTTTTTATTTCCTTTTAATAAAACATAAGGTTTATTATACTTAATTAAAGTGTCTTCAAATACTTTAAACATAGCGTCTCGCTCTTCGGGTTTGTCGCGTAAATCATCTGCTTCCCAAGGTGTATCAATATACGTTAAAAAGTATAAATGGTATGTGTTTTCTAAAGCGTATTTTTCTATTAAAGGGTCACAGTTTCCAGAATAATAAGTTTCAGAATATACCTTTGTTTCTAGCAAATCGGTATCGCAAATTAAAACTGTATTTGTTTTTTGTGCCAACTTATTTTCTAGTGCCATTTGTCCTTTTGCAATTGGTAATAAATCTTCAGGTTCGCAAGTTTTACGCTCGTTATTCCATTTATTTTGCAAATACTCTCTAGCATATTCTGGAACCCAAACCGAGTTATAATAGCGTGCCAATTGCTGAGACAATGTTGTTTTACCAGTGCTTTCTGGACCAAACAACACAACCTTTATGCAATTTGCTGGTTGTTGTTTAAGTGCTTTTTCCATTGTAAATATCCTTGTATTGCAAGAATTGTAAATATTAAATATTGTAGAGACAGCATCCCTAAACCTCTATAAGCATAAAGCGGAACAGTGATAAGGTCTGCAATAATCCAAAGTATCCAATTCTCTATTTTTTTAGTTGCCATATACCACATGGCTGTAAAAAACAAACCTGATGTAAAAATATCTATATAATTAGCTAGTAATAGCTTGTAATCGTAATAATTATAAACTAAATAGGTGACAAACATGGTTATAAAAAACAATGCTACACCAATTATTTTTTCTTTTTTAGTAGTTCTTGATATTGGCACGACAAATTCATCATTCTTTTTTCTAGACCAATTCCACCAACCAAAAATACTCATAACTGAGTAATAAAAATTCATCATCATATCGCCTAAATATCTTGCTTTATATAGTAAATAAACCGTTATTACAGTAGCTACTAAACCAGTTGGATACACTAAAATGTTTTCTTTTTTAGCATAGTGGACACTTAAAATACCAAATACAAAAGCAATTGCTTCAAGAACAATAAATGTAGACGACGCATTTTTATATGCATCTAAAAAAAAATCAAAAATGTGGCTCATAGTTGCTTCTATCAGTTTTTACTACTTTCATGGTTAAGACACAAATGTCTTGATTTTGAAACGAATCTTTAATTTTTTGATTCAAAAAAGGCATTAACAGGTCAAATTCTCCAAAAATCTGAGTACTTAACGGATTTTCTAAAACTTTAAATTCTGAGTCTCTTAAGGCTTTTATAAAATCAATGACATGTTGTTCATAATCATCTTGCAATGGAGATAACGTTAAATCTACGGATATATTCATCTTATTTTTTTAGATCGTTAAAAAATGAGTCATTATGCTCAAAAGCGGTTCCGATAACCACTAAATCTGCTCCTGCTTGATAGGCCTCTTCTAATTGTTGTTTGTTTCTAATACCACCTCCAACAATTAACGGAATAGTTAGTTCTTGTTTTACTAAACTAATCAAGTGGGTTGGCACAGGATGTAAAGCACCACTACCAGCTTCTAAATAAATTAATTTTTTACCTAGCAACTCTCCTGCTTTAGCTGTATCTGCTACTAATTGTTGTAGTGCTGTTGGTATTGGCAGTGTATTTGTTACTTTTTGCACAGCTGTTTCTTTACCATTTTCAATTAATATATAACCTGTCGGTATGACTTCTAAATTGGTGTTTTTTAATAACGAGACTGCTTCAATTTGTTTTTCTATTAAGTATTTAGGGTTTCGACCAGATATTAATGATAAAAACAAAATAGCATTAGCCTCTTTTGAAATTTGTGTCACGTCTCCTGGAAACAAAACAATAGGTAAATGAGTTAACGGTTTTAATGCAGAAACTAATCGTTGTGTGGCTTCAACTTCAACTGTACTTCCACCTACAAAAATGTGAGTTATTATAGAATTATTGATATTATCGGCTAATTGCGATATTAAATTTACATCAAACTTATCAGGATCTATTAATATAGCCAATAAGTTCTTTTGTTTCGCTTTCGCGGAAAGTATGTCGTTGTAAACAGTCATTATTCTATAACATAAGCACAAGTGAAGCCTTCAAATTCTAAATAATTGGCAGTGTACCTCTTTTTTAATCCTTTATAATCAATCCAGCAAACGGTTTGGTCCTCATTAAATGTAAACGGAATCACTAAAAAATGCTCTCTAAATAGCATACCTGGAGTTGCAAATAGTTTGTATAACGATTCTTTAATTCCCCAAATAACTGTCAACTTGTTAACATAATCATTAGCTTCTGTATCTAGATATTCAAACTCATACTCCACAAATTTTTTAGCAATAATTGCAATTTTATCTCGCTGCATTTCTATGTCAATACCAACTTCTTTATCACTAATAATAACACCAGAAAACGTAAAACTATGTGTAATAGATATATGTTTACCGTCTTTTAGGTGTGGCTTCCCATTAGTGTCATAATACAAATCCTGATCTGTATATCCAAAACTTCTAAGTAGATGTCGTACACTTAAAAACCCACGTTGGTGTAATTGGCTTTTCATACCTAAAACACGCGTTAAACTCTCTGGTTTTAAGTCTAGTGGTTGTATTAAATCGTCGTAAGCTTCTTCAATCTTCCAGATTTTAACAGTAGTTTGTGAGTTTACGGTAATGGTTTTATAGAGAGGCATTTAATATTGTAAAATGTATTAGTTATCTTTGCATCGCCTAAGGCAAATTGGATACTTTGGTTAAGCGAATTTAACCATTTTAAGTGCTATTGCCAAAGGTGTTTCATTTTATAAAAATTAAGAAATAAAAATATGAGTACAAAAACAATTGCTTACGTACCTTACAAAGTAAAAGACCTATCACTTGCAGATTGGGGAAGAAAAGAAATTGAATTAGCTGAAGCAGAAATGCCAGGCTTAATGAGTCTTCGTGAAGAATATAAAAACGAGCAACCTTTAAAAGGAGCACGTATTGCAGGATGTTTACACATGACCATCCAAACTGCGGTTTTAATTGAAACATTACAAGCTTTAGGTGCAGAGGTAACATGGAGTTCTTGTAATATTTTCTCTACACAAGATCAAGCTGCTGCTGCTATTGCTGCTGCAGGAACTGCGGTTTATGCGTGGAAGGATATGACAGAAGAAGAGTTTGATTGGTGTATCGAGCAAACTTTATTTTTTGGTGAAGACCGTAAACCATTAAACATGATTTTAGATGATGGTGGTGATTTAACCAATATGGTTTTAGATAAATACCCAGAATTATCTGAAGATATTAAAGGATTATCTGAAGAAACTACTACAGGTGTACATAGATTATACGAGCGTGTTAAAAATGGCACATTAACAATGCCAGCAATTAACGTAAACGACTCGGTAACAAAGTCTAAATTTGATAACAAATACGGTTGTAAAGAGTCTGCAGTAGATGCTATCCGTCGTGCAACAGACATTATGTTAGCTGGTAAACGAGTGACTGTTTGTGGTTATGGTGATGTTGGTAAAGGTACAGCTGCGTCTTTTAAAGGTGCAGGAAGTATTGTAACCGTTACAGAAATTGATCCAATTTGTGCATTACAAGCTGCAATGGACGGTTTTGAAGTAAAAAAACTAGAAACTGTTGTTGCTAATTCTGATATCATTATTACAACTACTGGAAACAAAGACATTGTACGTGCAGAGCATTTTGAAGCAATGAAAGATAAAACTATAGTGTGTAATATTGGTCACTTTGATAACGAAATCCAAATGGATTGGTTAAACAAAAACTACGGAAACACTAAAGATACTATCAAACCTCAAGTTGATAAATATAACATCAATGGTAAGGACATTATTATCTTAGCAGAAGGACGTTTAGTTAACTTAGGTTGTGCTACAGGACACCCTAGTTTTGTAATGAGTAACTCGTTTACAAACCAAACGTTAGCTCAAATCGAGCTTTGGAAAAATGCAGATAAATATGAAAATGATGTCTATATGTTACCAAAGCATTTAGATGAAAAAGTAGCTAAATTACACTTAGAAAAAATTGGTGTTGAGTTAACAGAACTTAAAGACTACCAAGCAGAATACATTGGCGTAACTGTTGAAGGACCTTACAAGCCTGAGCATTACAGATACTAATAAATAGACATTATGCTGAATTAGTTTCAGCATCTTATTAAATAATTAAAACCCAGACATAACTGTTTGGGTTTTTTCATTTTACTTATTTAATTAGTTACCTTCACAAAACTAAATTTTAAAAATGAGTTTAAAAACACTAGATACCGCAATTAATAATCTTGAGTCTTATATCAATAAGGATACTGCTTTAAACCCTAAGATATCTAAAGCAACTGTAGGATGGCACATAGACCATAGTTTAAAGGTTATCAATAGCGTTTGTTTGTCACTACAAAAATCTGAGCCTAATACGTTTAAAAATAATTTTAGTGTGTTAGGAAAAGTATTTTTTACCCTTGGTTTTTTTCCAAGAGGAAAAGCTAAAGCACCAAAATACGTGAGACCTCCAGAAGTTATTTTAAAAGAAGACTTGTTGCAACAAATGCAACTAGCTAAAACTAATATTAAAACCCTAAGTAATTTAGATAAAGACGCTTATTTTAAGCATCCATTTTTTGGAAACATAAACCAAAAAAGAGTGCCAAAATTTTTAACGCTACATACCAAGCATCACTTAAAGATTATAAAAGAAATATTACAATAGATAAAACAAAAAACCCTTTCAGAATTCTGAAAGGGTTTTTTTTAAATTGTAAAGAAAGTATTTTCTATGCCTCAAAAGGCTCAATAGAAACGTAAGACTTGTTGTCTTTTTTCTTTGTAAATTTTACTAAACCGTCAACTTTAGCATGTAAAGTATGGTCTTTTCCTTGGTATACGTTTTCACCTGGATGGTGTGTGTTACCACGTTGTCTTATGATAATGTTTCCAGCCACAGCAGCTTGTCCACCAAAAATCTTAACGCCTAGACGTTTCGATTCTGATTCTCTACCGTTTTTCGAACTACCAACTCCTTTTTTGTGAGCCATGATCTTAAGTTTTTATATTGTTAATATTAATGCAATTAAAAATTACTTTTCAATTCCACCGTCTAATCTATCTTGTAATTCTTTTAATTCGTCCCACTTACCTTCAGCAGCTAATTTAGCTTGCTTTGGCCAAGTATCTGTAACTAAATGTGCTAATCTAGAACTAGCATCAGAAAGAATTTTACTTAATTCTTCTGGTTTTGCTTTAGCAACCTTTGCAAAAGTTTCGTAACCTGCATTTACTAAGGCTTCTGCAGCTTTAGGTCCTGCACCTTCGATTTTTTTAAGGTCATCTGCTTTTCCAGTAGCTTTCTTAGCAGCAGCTTTAGGTGCAGCTTTTTCAGCTTTTGGTGCAGCAGCTTTTGCTTCTACTTTAGGTTCTGCTTTTTTAGTTTCTTTTTTTGGAGCAGCTTTTTCAGCTTTTTTAGCTGGCTTAGCTCCAGAAGCTACAATGCTTTCAATGATAATTTCAGATAAGGCTTGTCTGTGACCGTTTTTCTTACGGTAACCTTTTCTTCTTTTCTTTTTGAAAACAATAACTTTATCACCTTGAAGGTGCTTTAAGACTTTTGCACTTACTTGTGCTCCGCCTATAGCTGGGGCGCCTACTGTGATTTTGTCACCATCTGCAATTAAAAGAACGTTATCGAAATCTACTTTCTTACCTTCTTCTGTTGCTAAACGGTTAACAAAAACTTTTTGGTCTTTTTCAACTTTAAATTGATGCCCTGCTATCTCTACAATTGCGTACATAGCGTAACGTTTTTATTAATTAATTTATGTAAAATAATCTCATTTTCCTGAGAAAACGGATGCAAATATACTTCTAATTAATTAATCTACAAACGTTTTATTTATTTTGATGGGCAAATCCACTATTTTTAAACAATTGCATACACGTTAATGTAATAACTACTGTTGAAGCAAAACCCATAATGGCTACCACAAAAGCCACTAAACCTATGTGTACATTGTAATCGCCTTTAAAAACCGTTAATAATTCTTTTAAAAAATCTGGATTCACTTCTGTAGCATAAAAGGTAAAAAACACAGTAAATAAAATAGCTGCTATAAACCCAGCAATAACACCAACTGTAAATCCACCTGTATAACTAAAGTTTTCACCCTGTTGCAACTTGTAGTATTTTATGGTTTCGTAGATACCAAACCCCGTTATAACTCCATTAAATAAACTAAAAAAAGGATTGGTATGTAAGTTAAATAAAGATAATATTAAAAAAAAGGCTATTAAACAAGCACTTATTACTAAGCCAAATCTAATTGGGAGAGAACTGATTTTCATAATTAATATGGTTTTGGTTAATTCTGCTATTAAATTTCGTAAAAATGTAATTGATTTCACATAATTTGATGTTAATTTTTAACAAATTAGACTATAAAACCTACTTCTATTGCTATTTTTGTGATATCTGTTGTAACAAAAACCTACAATGGTATACTAATACTTAAACTGATAAATTAAATAATCAAAACACATGAAAAAAAGTTTATTCTCATTAGCTGCTTTGCTTTTAGCTGGTTTTACAGCTACAGCACAAGAGGTTAAGTACGAAGAGTTTGATTTAGATAATGGCTTACACGTTATCTTACATCAAGACAATTCTGCACCAGTAGTAACCGTTGGCGTTATGTATGACGTTGGAGGAAAAGATTTAGGAGGAAGTCCAGACACTGGTCTTAGAACAGGGTTTGCTCACTTTTTTGAGCACCTTTTATTTGAAGGAACTCAAAACATAGATCGTGGTGAATGGTTTAAAATAGTGTCTTCTAATGGTGGAAGTAACAATGCAAACACCTCTTTAGACAGAACATATTATTACGAAGTATTTCCTTCTAATAATTTAGAATTAGGATTATGGATGGAATCCGAGCGTATGTTGCATCCAGTAATTGATCAAGTTGGTGTTGACACACAAAACGAAGTGGTTAAAGAAGAAAAAAGATTACGTTATGACAACTCACCTTACGGTCAGTTTTTATTTGCTGTTAGCGAAAATCTTTTCTCTAAACACCCTTACAAACACAAGAATATTGGAGAAATGTCTGATTTAGACGATTCTACTTTAGAAGAGTTTCAAGCTTATTTTAAAAAATGGTACACACCAAACAATGCTGCTTTAGTAATTGCTGGAGACATTGATGTAGCTGAAGCTAAACGTTTGGCAAAATTATATTTTGAAGACATCCCAAGTGGAGAGGTACCAGTAAGAGATTTTCCTAAAGAAGATCCAATTACAGAAACTATTAACACACAATTTTTTGATCCTAATATTCAGATTCCAGCTATAATTACTGGATACAGAACTCCAGGGTTTGCAGAACGCGACTCGTATATATTAAACATGATTTCTACGTACTTAAGCGACGGAAAATCTTCAAAATTATATAAGAAGTTAGTCGATGACAAAAAAATGGCACTACAAGCTGGAGCAATAAACATTCCTCAAAAAGATTATAGTATATATGCTATTTATGGACTTCCGTTAGGCGATACTTCTTTAGAAACTTTACTTAAAGAAATGGATGAAGAAGTTGTAAAACTTCAAACAGAACTAATTTCTGAAAGAGATTTTCAAAAACTTCAAAATAAATTCGAAAACCAATTTGTAAATTCAAACTCTAGTGTACAAGGTATTGCTAACTCGTTAGTTAGAAACTATATGTTGTACGGAAACACAGAGTTAATCAATTCAGAAATTGATATCTACAGATCGGCTACAAGAGAAGATATACAAGCGGTAGCTAAAAAGTATTTAAACCCTAATCAGCGTGTTGTTTTGGAATATTTACCAAAAAAAGACGATAACTAATAAAAAGACATTTCAAGATATGAAAACAAAAATAACAGCCTTATTAGCGGTATTGTTTATATCTATTTCGGCAACTGCCCAATTAGATCGCTCTAAACAACCAGAACCAGGTCCTGCTCCAACTATTACATTGGAAGTGCCTGGAGAATTTGAATTAAAAAACGGACTAAAAGTCTTAGTTGTAGAAAACCACAAACTACCTAGAGTATCTTACTCGTTAACCATAGACAACCAACCAATTGCTGAAGGTGATAAAGCAGGTGTATCTGCTATGTTAGGTGCAATGTTAGGTAATGGTACAACCAACATCTCTAAAGATGCTTTTAATGAAGAAATCGACTTTTTAGGAGCTAGATTAAATTTTAGTTCGGATGGTGCTTTTGCAAGTGGATTATCTAAATACTCTGAACGAATTTTAGAGCTAATGGCAGACGCAGCTCAAAACCCACTATTTACTCAAGAAGAATTTGATAAAGAAAAACAACGTGTTTTAGACGGTTTAAAAAGCAGCAAAAAAAGTGTTGATGCTGTTGCAGATCGTGTTGGAGGCGCGTTATCTTACGGAACTAAACACCCTTATGGCGAGTTTATTACCGAAGAAACAGTAAACAACATTACTTTAGATAATGTAAGAGCTTTCTACCAAAAATACTTTAACCCAAACAATGCTTATTTAGTAGTTGTTGGAGATGTAGATTTTAAAACTGTTGAAAAACAAGTAAAAAAATACTTCAAAAAATGGGATAAAGGAATTGACATTACCACTAATCTTATCGAGCCAAATAATAATGTACCAAGCACACAAATTAATTTTGTGAATATGGATAATGCTGTACAATCAAACATTTCTTTAACTAACAACGTAAAGTTAAAAATGAATGATCCAGATTATCATGCAGTATTAATTGCTAACAAAATTTTAGGTGGAGGATTTAACAGTTACTTAAACATGAATCTTCGTGAAGCTAATGGTTGGACTTATGGTGCACGTTCTGGAATTGGAACCTCACGTTATGGTGCGTCAAGATTTACTGCTGGAGCTGCTGTTAGAAACATGGTAACAGATAGTGCTGTTGTTGAAACTTTAAAAGAAATAAAGCGTATTAAAAACGAACCCGTTTCTGCAGAAGATTTAGCCAATGCAAAAGCCAAGTATGTTGGTGATTTTGTATTAGCTTTAGAAAGCCCACAAACTATTGCACGTTACGCTTTAAATATTAAGTTAAACAACTTACCATCAGATTTTTATAAAACATATTTATCAAAAATTAATGCTGTTACAGTAGAAGACGTACAACGTGTTGCTAACAAATACTTTAAACCAGAAAATGCAAGAATTATAATTGTTGGTAAAGGAAGTGATGTAATCCCTGGATTAGAAAAAACAGGATTACCAATTAAGTATTTTGATCCTTATGCTAATCCAGTAGAAAAACCTGAGTTTTCTAAACCAATACCAAATGGTGTTACTGCGCAATCTGTTTTAGACAACTATATTAATGCAGTTGGAGGAGCTTCAAACATTAAAATGGTAAATTCTATACAAATGAATGGAGATGTGACTATTGAAGGTGTTCCAATTCCTTTAAAAGTAGAAATGAAAAGAATGGCACCAAACAAAGAGTCTATGGAAATGACTGCTGAAGGTATGGGAACATTAATGAAGCAAAAATGGGATGGAACTGCTGGTTACAGAGAACAGCAAGGACAAAGAATGCCTTTAACTGATGCCGAAGTTGCAGAAAAGCAAACAGATTTAGGTATGTTTCCAGAAACAAAATACGATATGTCTAAAGTTACTTTAGAAAGCATCGTGTCTATTGATGGAGCAGATAACTACAAAGTTAAAGTTATGACTGGAGACAAAGAATCGTTCCGTTTTTATAACGTAGAAACAGGATTGTTAACTCAAACAGAAACAACAACCGAAGCACAAGGTCAATCTATAACTTCAACAGTTAAATACGACAACTATTCTGAAGTAAACGGAGTTATGTTTCCATATGGGCAAACTATTGTAGCAGGTCCACAAACAATCTCTATGAATATTAACAATGTAAAAGTAAACGAAGGTGTTACAGATGCAGATTTTAACTAATAGTTAAAACCAAATATTTTTAAAAAGTCCGAAGCTTAAACGCTTCGGATTTTTTTTGTTTTTCGGTTAGCCAAATACACACCAAATAATATAATTAAAGTCCCTAATCCTTGTGTCCAGCTAAAGCTTTCGCCATCTAAAACGCCCCAAATTAAAGCAACAATAGGCATAATATAGGTTACAGAAGAGGCAAAAACAGGAGTAGACATTTGCACTAATTTGTTAAATAACACTTTAGCTAAAGCAGTACCAAAAAAGGACAGAATAACCACATAGCCAATAGCAGTATTAAAATTGGTATTGTCAAAGTTGTCTAACTTAAAAAAGCCTGCAACAATCAATACAATTAACGCAGGAATAAAAATTACCACATAATTACCAACTGCAATAGCTAAAGGTTTAACGTCTTGCAAATAGCGTTTGATAATATTAACATTAGCAGCATACATTAACGTTGATGCAATCACAAAACCAGCATACCAATAGTTTTGGTTTGGATTTAAGTCTGCACCTTCCAGAATTAAAATAGACGTACCAACAAAACCAATAATAACACCAATAACCTGTCTGGTATTACTCGCTATTTTAAACACTGCTGCACCAAGTAAAACGGTATTTAAAGGCACCAAACTATTTAAAACAGACACCACAGCACTATCTATTTGGGTTTCGGCAATTGCAAAGAAAAAAGCAGGAATAAAAGAGCCTAAAAAACCAGATAAAGCTATCCATTTCCAAGCTTCTTTTTTAATAGATTTTATCTTAGTATAACCAGCTGCAAACAAAAACAAACCCGTAATTATGGTTCTTAAAGCACCTAATTGATAGGCATTTAGACCCAATAATGCCTTTTTAATTAAAATAAAAGACGTTCCCCAAATAAGGGACAAAACAAGTAAATACACCCATTTTGAAGTATTGTTATTTTGCATAGTATAGTTTTACAGTACAAAAATGGAATATTAAAAACAATAACGCATAATATTTAGTAAATTTGTACTTATAATCTTATCATTAAATTCTATAAAAAATGAAATCAATTAAACACATACTAGTATTAGCTTTAGTTACTATAGTTGCATTTAGCTGTAAAAACGAGGCACAACCAGAAGTAAAAACTGCACCTTCGGGTTCTGACACCTCAGAAGTAACTACTAATACCATAAATCCAGATGCAACTTTGGCTAAAGCCGAATTTAAAATTGAAGGTATGACCTGTGCAATGGGTTGCGCTAAAACTATCGAGAAAAAAATAGCTAAAATGGAAGGTGTAAAATCTGCTACAGTAGATTTTGAACGCGAATTAGCGATGGTAGAATATGATGAAGCAATAGTCACTCCTACATCCTTAGAAAACACAGTAACAAGTGTTGCAGACACTTACAAAGTTAAAGACATGCACACTGTAGACGCATTTTCTTCAGCAAAAAAAGAATGCACTATGAAGTGTAAGGAAGATTGCACAAAAGAAAACTGTGCAGATTGCGCTGCTAAAACAGCAGAATGCAAAAAGAAATGTGCTAGCAAAACTGAAGCAGAAAAAATGGCATGTGCAAAAGACTGTAAAAAAGCTTGTTGTGCAGAAGCTAAAAAAGCCTAAACAACACAAACACACATCTTTAAAAAAAGCTTCGAGACATCGAAGCTTTTTTTTTGTGGGAAAATATTTATTATTTTTAATAAAATTTTATAAATGCAGACTTTACCCACCGTAACATTATCTCGCGTGTACTTTAAAAAGGCACATCAAATTAAAATTAGTTTTAAATACAACGACATTTTAATAGATATTTTAAGAGATGTTCCTGGAGCTATGTGGAGTAAAACCTTAAAAAGTTGGTATATAAAAAACACACCCAACCATTTAAAAATACTATTTAAAGTGTTTAAAAACCAAGCTACTGTCAATGCAAAAGACTTATTTGATCAAAGCATGCCCATGCATCAATACCCAGAAAGAAGAATAAGACAATTATCGCAAAACAATAAAGATTTACTCAATAACTTTTATAAGTATTTAAAAGGAAAAAGATACAGCCAAAGCACTATAGACACTTACACACAGCAGATAGCAGATTTTGTAGAATATTACAATACTACTTTAGATCAAATAACAAATAAAGAGGTAGAGCTATTTATAGAAGACGTATACATAAAAAGAAACTACAGTATAAGTACCCAACGCCAATTTGTAAGTGCCTTAAAATTATTTGTGGTGTTTTATCCAAAACTAAATATTAATAATTTGCAATTAGCAAGACCTAATAAATCCAGAAAACTACCCAATGTTTTATCTCAAACAGAAATTTTAAGCTTAATATCTAATACTAGCAATTTAAAACACAAAACTATAATAACGTTGTTGTACTCTTGTGGATTAAGGATAAGCGAGCTGATTAATTTAAAATTAAAAGACATCAATTTAAACCGAAAACAAATACATATAAAAAGTAGTAAAGGCAGAAAGGATAGACTGGTAAGTATAGCAGATCATTTTATACCAATGGTTACAGAATATTATTTAAGCTACAAACCAGAAACCTATTTATTTGAAGGCAATAATGGCGGAACATATAGCGCACAAAGCGTAAGACAATTTATTTCTAAAAATTGCAAAAAAGCCAATTTAAATAAAGTAGTAACACCACATACTTTAAGACATAGTTACGCTACACATTTGTTAGAAAACGGAGTAGATATAAGGTACATACAATCTTTATTAGGGCATGCAAAACCAGAAACCACAATGATTTACACACATGTACAACGAAAAGATTTAATGGCAATAAGCAACCCTTTAGATCTTGCCATACAGAAGTTAAAAAATTCTGAAAAAACAACAAAAAAGTTGTCATAACTGGAAAAATAATCCCAAAAAAACATATATTAGTTGTCATATAACTAGTTGGGCACAAGCTGAAAAATCGAATGGCGAAAAAAATTGGAATTTTAATATTAATCATAATTATCTCAATAATTCTCGCTTCGATATACGGAATTTTGCACAATCAAGCTTCTTATAATATTTCAGAAGAATATTTCACAAATTTTAAATTTGACCAATTTGGACTTTGGGAAAACGGATATGGAGACGAAAGACTAAAAGTTTCGATAGTTGGTATTTTATCAACTTGGTGGTTCGGACTAATAATCGGAATCATTAATGGACTCATCGGAATTAATCAACAAACTTCAAGATTAATGATTAAAGGTGTTGTCGGAGCAACTACTCGGATTTTAATATCTGCATTTATATTCGGAATTTTAGGAGTTTTTGTCGGATATATTACACTTTCAAAATTACATTTTGACTGGAATATACCATCTGATTTAGTTGACCCAAGTAGTTTTTTAGCAGCAGGAACAATGCATACATTCAGCTATCTTGGAGGAATAATCGGACTGATTTACGGAATTAAATATCAATTAAAAATAAAAAAAGCCAGTGCCCAACACCGGCTATAGTTCATTGCTTCTGACTTTCCTCTCGGAAAGTCCTCGCAAATTTGCTATCTTCGGTTTACGGCAGAAAATCCTTGCGGATTTTCACGCAACGAAACCATAGCCAAACACGTT
>NZ_QLLO01000003.1:747-334065 GCF_003259525.1 Olleya aquimaris | reverse complement strand
CCGACAGAACTGTTGGTTCTCAAATTGTTCCAATCCCAACAACTTATGCAGGAGATACAGTAGAGCTATTTATGGCGTTTATTACTGCTGATGGTAGTCAAGTATCAAACAGTATTTATTTAGGCTCTGGAACAGCTAATTAATGCTTGGTGTTTTTGTTTGGAAACCGCTCTAATCGAGCGGTTTTTTTTATGCTATATTTGTTGCTCTATTTATTAATAGTTGTTGCTAATCTTCTCTTTTTATATGTTTTTTGTATGCTATTTGTTGCCCATATGCAGTATTACCAATGAATACAGGGTTAGTTATATATTGCATCGGGAAGTAGTATAGCTACTGTATAGTTTTTAAACTTTATTTAAATTAACCATACAAAGTTGTATATTGCTACATGCTTAATTGTAAACTTGATTTTTGGTTAAAACTCAGTAAACCCTTATTTTTTATAGGCTTGTTTATGAGTTTGCAAGGTGTGTTAGGGCAAGACTTACCACCAATACAATACTATTCTCCTAAACAATATAACGCAGAGAATCAAAATTGGGCAATTTCACAGAGTAACAATAAATACATTTATGTTGCTAACTCTAAAGGGCTTTTAGAGTTTAATGGTGCCGATTGGATGTTATATCCTTCTCCAAATCAAACGATTATTAGATCTGTAAAAGTTGTAGATAATAAGATTTATACAGGTAGTTATATGGAGTTTGGTTATTGGTCCAAATCTAACATAGGAGATTTACAATACACCTCACTTTCAGAAAAAATCAAAGACAGACTATTAGAAGATGAGCAATTTTGGAATATCACCAATTTAGACGATTGGTTGTTGTTTCAATCTTTAAATAGAATTTATATCTATAATTTAAAAACAGATACATTTAAAATTATAGATTCCGACGTTGGTATAATAAAAATGTTTAAAGTAGATAAAACAATTTATTATCAAGACATTTCAAAAGGCTTATTACAATTAGAAAACGGTGAATCTAAGACCATCATAGACGCATCCACTCTACAAAACAAAATTATTGCTGGAGTTTACCTTCTAAATTATAAATTGGTAATTATAACACAAGACCATGGAATATTTAGTTTAGATAATAATAACAAAATACAAGAGTGGTCAGAAAAATTAAACTCTAGACTAATTAATTATTCTGTGTATAGTAGTCGTCAGTTGGACGATGAGAGCTTACTGTTAGGAACTATATCTAATGGGATGCTTCAAATTTCTGCTACTGGTGAAATTATTCAACAAATTAGTCAAGCAGATGGTTTAGGAAATAATACTGTACTTTCTGTTTTTGAAGATATAGATAATAACCTCTGGTTAGCTCTAGATAATGGTATTAACTGTATTAATATTAACTCGCCATTTAGAATATTTAATGATGATAATGGTGTGTTAGGAACCGTATATAGTTCTGTTATTTTTAAGGACATTTTGTATTTAGGAACAAATCAGGGCTTGTTTTATAAGCATCAAGACGAAACAACGTTTAAGGCAGTTAAAAATATTAAAGGACAAGTCTGGAAATTAAAAATCTTAAAAAATCAATTGTTTTGTGGTCATAATTCTGGTACTTTTTTAATAAAAAACGATTTAGCAATTCAAATAGCAGATGTGGATGGGACTTGGGATTTGCTACCCATTAAAAACCATCCTAATTTATTGTTACAAGGCAATTATAATGGATTAAATATTTTAGAAAATAATAATGGTACTTGGCAATTTAGAAATAAAATTGAAGGTTTTGATAACTCATCTAGGTTTTTTGTTTTCTCTGATATTAATGAGATTTTAGTCAATCACGAGTATAAGGGAGTTTTTAAAATAAAGACAGATTCAGATTTTAAACAAGCTTTAAACGTATCTAAACTTAATGATTTAGAAAAAGGTCTTTTTTCTTCTTTAACAGAATATAATGATGCTATTTACTATGCTACAGAGCAAGGTGTTTTTAAAAAGCAAAAACAAGAGGATGTTTTTGTAAAAGATTCGGTTTTAAGTCAATTGTTTGAAAATCAAGGGTATTCTTCAGGAAAACTTATAACTAATAAAAACACCAACACCTTATGGATAGTGACCCAAAAGGGGATTAACTTCATCAGTCCAGGTAAACTTAGTAAAACGCCTAATATTTCCTTTATTGCGTTGCCAAATTCTTTAAGAGAGGGACTATCAGGTTACGAAAGTATTTTTAACATAAAACCAAATGTATATTTATTTGGTACTTCTAAAGGTTATATAACTTTAGATATTTCTAAAATTAATCCTAAATCATACACTGTTTACATTAATTCTATTAATAAATCTCCATTGCATACTACTAAGTCTTTGGTGGATCTTAATGACTCAAATACTTTTCTTAATAAAGAAAATAATTTAGAATTTAACTATAGTGTTGCTCAATTTGATAAGTATTTAGAAGCTGAATACTCTCATAAATTAGAAGGATTATATAATGATTGGAGCACTTGGAGCACGGAAGCCAGTGTGCTTTACAAAAACTTACCGTATGGTAATTACACCTTTAAGGTCAGGGCTAGAGTAGGTGGAGAGCTTGTTGATAATGAAGCTATTTATAATTTTGAAATTGCAAAACCATGGTACTTATCTAATGTAATGGTTGCAATCTACCTTTTGTCCGGATGTATCGCCTTTATACTTATAAACTATTTCTATAAGATTTATTACAGAAAACAAAAGGAAAAATTAGTTCAAAAATCCAATCGTGAATTAGAACTTAAAGATTTAGAGTCTAAACAACAACTAATGACTTTAAATAATGAAAAGTTAAGACAAGAAATTGAAAGTAAAAATAGAGAGTTAGCTATCTCTACAATGAGTTTAATTAAAAAGAATGAGTTTTTAAATACGATTAAAAGCGAATTAAATGATAAGGTTAAAGACTCAAATTTAAAATCGGTTATTAAAATTATAGATAAGAATATTAATAACAAAGACGATTGGAATTTGTTTGAAGAAGCCTTTAATAACGCAGACAAAGACTTTTTAAAGAAGGTCAAATCCAAGCATCCATCGCTAACATCCAACGATTTAAGATTATGTGCCTATCTAAGACTTAATTTATCCTCAAAAGAAATTGCTCCTTTACTAAATATATCTCCAAGAAGTGTAGAGGTAAAACGATATCGATTGCGTAAAAAGATGGAATTAGCTCATGATGTAAATTTAACAGATTATATCCTAAGTATTTAAAAACAATACATTTGTTAAATTAACCTATACATCACCACAACATTTCATAAATCTTCAAATTATAGACACTCAATAAACTAGTGGTTAATGCCAATTAAACTTAGGTATTGACAATCTTTTGTTCTTTTTTTTGCGATGTATGTTATTTGTAGCGGTTGTTTTTAGCAAATTGATAGAATTACTTAATAAATTTGATAAAAGCATAAAAACAGCTAAACATGAAAAAAACTCTTTTCTCTTTTTTGTTATTAATTTTTACTCTCTCTGCTACAGCGCAAGAGTATACTATAACAGGAAATGTAACTAGTGAACAAGATGGTTTGCCTATTCCAACTGTTAACATTATAGTTAAAAACACATCTAATGGAGTTACCACAGATTTTGATGGAAACTACTCCATCAATAATGTACCTCAAAATGCAACTCTAGTATTCTCTTATATAGGGTATACCACAAAAGAAGTTGTTGTAGCAAACGGTAATCCAATTAATGTAGCTTTATCAGAAGATGTCGAAGCTTTAGAAGAAGTAGTGGTAATTGGATATGGATCTCAGAAAAAGAAAGAAATTACAGGAGCTGTTTCTGTTGTTAGTTCTCAAACTTTAGACGAAATCAAACCTATTAAAGTAGAACAAGCTCTTCAAGGTACGGTTTCTGGGGTAAATGTTACTACTCAAGGTGGAGCACCTGGTGCTGGACTAGATATCCGTATTAGAGGTATTTCTACTAATGGAGCAAATGGACCATTAGTAATTATAGATGGTTATCAAGGTAGTTTGGATATTTTAAATCCTAATGATATAGACACGATTACTGTATTAAAAGATGCTCAAGCAGCAATTTATGGAACAGTAGGTGCCAATGGTGTTGTTTTAATTACCACTAAAAGTGGTAGAAAAAACCAAGCGCCTAAAGTCTCTTTTAATACCTATACAGGATTTCAAGAAACAACAAGAGAGTTACCTTTGCTTAATGCCACAGAGTATGCTTTATTATTAAATGAAGCGTATGCAGCAGGAGGGCAAAACTTACCTTATCCAAATGTGTCAGGATTGGGAGAAGGTACAGACTGGCAAGGAGAAGTTTTCAACAACAATGTGCCAATTATAAATCATGATTTTAGTGTATCTGGTGGATCAGAAAAAATAACTTATGCAATCAGTGGATCGCATTTATACCAACAAGGTATTATTGCACCAAAAAAGACAGATTTTAGACGTAATACTGCAAGATTATCTTTAGGTGCAGATATTAGCGATAAAATTAATGTAAAAGCAAATGTAATATATACGTACTTAGATAGAGATGCTATTAACGATAGTGGTTTAGGATCTGTATTATTTAATGCAATTAATACTCCTGCTACATTATCTGCGTTTGATGGCAATGGTAATTTTACTTTAGTACCAAGTACACCAGGATTAGGTATTGAAATTATAAACCCATTAGCACAAATTGACAATACGTTTAACGATTATGATTTAAGAAAATTAAATGGTACAGTAGCATTAGAATATGATGTTCTTAAAAATGTAAAATTAACCAGTAGAATTGGATTTAACACTAGTAATAGCGAAGGTAAAAGTTTTGCAAAGCAAGTAGATTACGGTGGAAAAGTATTTGATGTACCAAGAAGCAGTGTGTCGCAAAATGCAATTAATGATAACAATTATTCATTAGATATTTTCGGAACTTACAATAACACATTTGCTGATGCGCACAAGATAGATTTTACAGTTGGTACAACTGTTTTTAAAGAATTTGGTAATGGATTATTTGCAACTGGTTATGATGTTCCTAATAATTCTTGGGAATTTGCAGATATCGCTTTAGCAGAAGGAATCAGCGAATCAAGAGATGTTGGGTCGTATGCTTATGACGAAAGACGATTGTCTTTTTTCTCTCGTTTACAATATGACTACAAAGGAAAATATTTATTCTCTGCAATGTTAAGACGTGACTTATCTACAAAATTTGGTCCTAACAATCGTGTTGCGTATTTCCCGTCGGTTACTGCTGGTTGGGTTGTGTCAGACGAATCTTTTTTAGAAAATTCTAATACATTAAGCTTCTTAAAGTTAAGAGCTAGTTATGGTATTTTAGGAAACGACCAAATACCTAGTAATGGATTTTCTAGTTTATTAAGCGGAGAAGCAACTTATGTGTTTGATGGTGCTTTAGTAAATGGGCAAGCATTGGGTGTATTAGCTAATCCAGATTTACAATGGGAGGAAGCTAAAAAGTTTGATGTTGGTTTAGATTTAAGATTGCTAAATGATAAAGTAGATATCACAGCAGATTATTTTGTCAATACAAGAGACAACTTATTAATTTCTAATATATCTACTTCTGGTATTACAGGTACATCTGCTCCAGGTAGTGGTTCGCCAACAGTAAATGCTGGAAAGGTAGAAAACAAAGGATTAGAATTCGCCATAAACTATAAAGATCAGTTATCTGATAATTTAAAATTTAGCATTAATTACAACGTAACTTCATTAGAAAACAAAGTTTTAGAAGTTAATAACAGTACTGGATTTTTAGAAGGTGGCGGCTTTGGAGTTGGACAACCTGCACCATCTAGAATGGAGGTAGGACAACCTATTGGCTATTTTTATGGATTACAAACAGATGGAATTTTCCAAAATCAAGCAGAAGTTAATGCACATCCTTCGCAATCAGCTTTAGGTGCTACTGCAGCTCCTGGAGATATTAGATATGTAGATATTAATGGAGATGGAGTGATTAATTTTGATGATAGAACTAATATTGGAGATCCTATTCCAGATGTAACAATGGGACTTAACTTAAGTTTGGACTATAAAAATTTCGATTTTGTAGTATATACTTTTGCTTCGCTTGGTAATGATATGGTGCGTAATTACGAGCGTACATTATCTGATGCTAACAAATTGAATTATGTTTTAGATAGATGGACAGGAGAAGGGACTAGCACAACAGTACCAAGAGTAACTACTGGAGCTACAAGTAATAATGTATTCTCTGAGTATTTTGTAGAAGATGCTTCTTTTGTTAGAATTCAGAATCTACAATTAGGATATAGTTTGCCAGATCAGTTTACTGATAAAATGGGTATTTCTAAATTAAGAATTTACACAGCAGTTAATAACTTATACACATTTACAAAATATAAAGGTTATGATCCAGGTGCTTCTAATGGTGCACCAATTGGAGGAGGTATAGATGCAGGTTTCTACCCTATACCAAGAACATATATTTTAGGACTTAATCTTAACTTTTAATAATAAAGACTATGAAAAATATAAAATACTTAATAGCGTCTTTAGCTTTTTTAACTTCAATATCATGTACAGATGATTTTATTGATCGTGATACTGTATATTCAATTGATTCTGAAAATTACTTTAATTCAGAAAGTGACTATTACAATGCATTAATTGGTGCATATGACATGCTTCAATCAAGTTATGTTAACGTACTTCTAGGTGAAATTGCTTCAAATAATACCTTATGTGGTGGCGAAAGTGCAACAGACGTAATCGGTTTTCAGCAAATTGATGATATGATACATACACCTGTTAATAGTAATTTAAAGGACGTATGGAATTGGATGTTTGCAGGAGTAAACAGAGCAAACTACATTATGGAATTTCAGGATAAAACAAATTTCCCCGGAAAAGAAATTATTATTGCTGAAACACGTTTTTTAAGAGCCTATTATTACTTCGAGTTAGTAAAATGGTTTGGACCAGTGCCACTTAAAGAAACTCGTTTTGAATTAGGTGACGAAACTTCAATCCCAAGATCTCCTGTATCAGAAGTCTATGCTTTAATTGAAGCAGATTTACAATATGCAGTAGATAATTTAGATTATACAGCACCTCAAGTAGGTCGTGTTACTAAAGGAGCTGCACAAGCCTTATTAGGAAAAGCCTATTTATTTCAAGATAAATTTTCTGCAGCAGCGTCAATATTAGAAAACTTAATATTAAATGGACCTTACGATTTAGTTACAGATTACGATACTATTTTTGAAAATGAAGGTGAAAACGGAATAGAGTCTGTTTTTGAAGTACAGTACACAGATGTAGAAGGTGCTGGATTTGGATGTTTACAATGTAGTGAAGGTAATGTAGCAGTAGGATTTAGTGGAGTTAGAAATTATAACGGACCATTATTCACCTCTGGATTCAGTTTTAATGTGCCAACCCAAGATGTAGTTGACGAATTTGAAGCAGGTGATAACAGAAAAGATGTTGCAATTTTGGATATCGAAGCTTGGTCAGCATCAACAGGTGCTAGTTATGGTACAGGTTATGAACACACAGGATACTTTAATAGAAAATATTTACCACGTGTTAGAAGCTCGCAAGCTCAAGGAGATTTAAACCTTACTAACCCTAATAATTACAGAGCTATTCGTTTTGCAGATGTTTTATTAATGGCTGCAGAAGCGTTTAATAGAGGTGGTATCGACGATACAAAAGCTCAAAACTTTTTAAACAGAGTTAGAGAGCGCGCTTTTGGAAATACATCTAACAACGTGTCTTTAACAGGTACAGCACTTACCAACGCTATTTATCATGAGCGTCGTGTAGAATTAGTTGGAGAAGGTCATCACTTTTTTGACTTAGTGCGCACAGGTAGAGGTACTCAAATACCAGGATTTACACCTAATAAAAATGAATTATTCCCAATTCCAATTGAAGAGATTCAATTCTCAAACGGAAATTGGCAACAAAACCCAGGATATTAATTAAATAAAAAGAAAAATGAAGAATTTAAAGTACATCGTATCTACTCTTTTTGCTGCATTAGTAATTTTTGCTTGTGTGCAAGATGATGATAATACACCAAACACTGATGCTATTACAGCACCAGTAAATGTCTCTGCTTTAGTAACTGTAACGCAAGACAACACTGGATTAGTTACAATTACTCCCTTAGGAGAAGGTGTAGTTAGCTTTCAAGTAAATTATGGAGATGGTTCAGGTTTATCTGATGTTTTAAATCCAGGAGAAAGCACACAGCATGTTTATGAAGAAGGCACCTATAATGCCATCATTGTTGCTACTGGTTTAAATGGTAAAACAACTAGCGTTACTCAAGAAGTGGTAGTGTCTTTTTTAGCTCCTCAAAACTTAGTAGTTACTATAGAGAATGATAACACAATTTCTAAACAAGTAAATATTAATGCAGAAGCAGAATTTGCGTTGTATTATGAAGTTAACTTTGGAGATGGTAGCGAGGTAGTTATGACCAATTTTGATGAGCCATACAGCTATCAATACGCAGATGCAGGAGTTTATACTATTACAGTAACAGCTTTTAGTGCAGGAACAGAAACAACGGTTTATACCGAAGATTTTGAAGTGACTGCAATCTTACAACCAATAGCACCAGCTACAGTGCCTCCAGCAAGAGCACCAGGTGATGTGGTTTCTATTTATTCAAATGCATATACAAATATTGAAAATTCAGATTTTTATCCTAATTGGGGACAAACAACCACATTTGCTGAATTTGATTTAGGTGGAGATACTTCATTACAGTATAGTAACTTAAACTATCAAGGTATTCAGTATGGTGAAGCTGTAGATGTTTCTGCAATGGAATTTTTACATATTGATGTTTGGACTGCAGAAGATGCAGACTTACAAGTATTTCCTATTAGTTTGTCTTCAGGAGAGCAACAAGTAACTGTATCGTTAATCGCTAACCAATGGAACAGTTTTGATATTCCAATTTCAGACTATACAGATCAAGGATTATCTATGCATGATATCCATCAATTCAAATTTGTGGGTTCAGGTACAGTATTTATAGATAATTTATATTACTACAAAGAAGCAACAGCACCATCTAATTTAACTGGAACATGGAGATTAGCTTCAGAAGCAGGTGCTTTAGGTGTTGGACCAGCAGTAGGAGATACCTCTTGGTGGAACTGTGACGATGTTTGTGTAGCAGACAGAGCATGTTATTATGATGATACTTATGTATTTAATGCAGATGGTTCTTTTAGTAATGTTTTAGGAGCAGATAGTTGGATCGAAGGTTGGCAAGGCGGAAGTGATTCATGTGGTACACCTGTTGCACCTCATGATGGTTCTAATGCTGCAACCTACACGTTTAATCAAACAGCAGGAACGGTTACCTTAAACGGAACTGGAGCTTATTTAGGTTTAGCAAAAGCGAATAATCAAGGAGAGTTACCAAACGTAGCTGTTCCTAGCTCAATTACATACAATGTGTCATTTGTTGATGAAAATACAATGAATGTTAACATTGAATCTGGAGCAGGAGTATTTTGGCAATATAAATTAGTTAGAGATGGAGCAGCTCCATCACCATTAGCTGGTACTTGGCAAATGGCTAACGAAGCTGGTGCTTTAGGTGTTGGACCTGCAGCAGGAGACACATCATGGTGGAATTGTGATGATGTTTGTGTAGCAGATAGAGCTTGTTATTATGACGATACATATGTATTCGGAGCAGATGGTTCTTTTACCAATGTTCTAGGAGCAGATACTTGGGTCGAAGGATGGCAAGGTGGTTCAGACTCATGTGGTACTCCTGTAGCACCTCATGATGGTTCTGCATCAGCAACATATACATATGATTCAGGAGCAAATACAGTTACCATTAATGGTACAGGTGCTTATATCGGAATTCCTAAAGCTAATAATCAAGGCGAGCTACCAAACGTAGCAGTACCTTCTTCAATAACTTACAATGTAACATTTATAGATAGTAATACTATAAGTGTAAACATTGAAGCTGGAGCAGGAGTATTCTGGCAATATAAGCTAGTGAAGCTATAATCTATAAAATGAAAAAGATGAAAAATATTTTTAAAATAGTAAGCTTATTAGCTCTGACAGTGTTTTTTGTAAACTGTCAAGATGATGATGCTAGTTTTGGAGACATCGTAGCTCCAAGTAATTTAACCATCACAGCAGAAATTGTTGGAGCTGATGCTTCTAATCCTAATGGAGATGGAAGTGGATTAGTAGTTTTAAAAGCTACAGCTAACAACGCCATTTCTTATGATTTTGATTTTGGAGATGGTTTAAGTGAAGTGGTTCCTTCAGGAGAAGTGACACACAGATTTAGTCTAGTTGGTCTTAACACATATAATATTGTGGTTAATGCAATAGGTTCTGGTGGTAATAAAACTAGTGGATCAATCACTATAGAGGTTTTTAGTTCATTTGACGATTTAGAAGCAAAACAATTGCTAACAGGTGGATCTGGAAGCTCAAAAACATGGTATTGGGCAGCAGAAGAAATTGGGCACTTAGGTGTTGGTCCTGCAGATGGAAGTATTGGAGATGGATTTTGGTATCCACAATGGTATGCAGCACAACCGTTTGAAAAAGCTGGTTCTGCAGAGAGTGAATGTATCTATACAGATCAATTAATCTTTTCTCTTGATGCAAATAATCAATTAAGCTATCAATTAGATAATAATGGTCAAACCTATTTTAATGGTGCTTACGAGTCTGTAGTGGGTGGTTCAGCAGGATACGATTTCTGCTATGATTATGATACGTCTGGCACAAGTTTAGTGTCTCTTGCACCTACATCTGTAGATTGGAGCGTTGTACCTGATCCAGCATTTATGTCAAGAGGTACAGTCATGAATTTTTCAGATGGTAACTTTATGGGTTACTATGTTGGGACCTCAAGCTACGAAATTATAGAACTTACAGAGTCTATTATGAGAGTAAGATGTATTGACTTAAATAACCCTATTTTAGCTTGGTATCATACATTTACAACACAAGAGCCTTCTCAAGGTTTAGAGACTATTTATACTAATTTAGTGTGGTCTGACGAGTTTGATACAGATGGTGCGCCAAACCCAGCAAATTGGACCTACGATTTAGGTGCTAATGGATGGGGAAATCAAGAAGTACAAAATTATACTAACAATCTTGAAAACGCAGAAGTCGCTAACGGTATGCTAAAAATTACTGCCAAAGCAGCTGGTAGTGGGTATACATCTGCACGTCTTAAATCTGAAGGATTGTATGAGTTTACTTATGGTCGTGTAGAGGTTAGAGCTAAACTTCCAACAGGAGGTGGAACTTGGCCTGCCATTTGGATGTTAGGAGCAGATTACCAAACTAACACTTGGCCAGCTTGTGGTGAAATAGACATCATGGAACATGTTGGTAACAACCAAAATACTATTTACGGAACATTACACTATCCTGAAGCTTTTGGTGGTAATGCAGATGGTAGTGAAACTATCGTAGATACTGCTTCTACCGAGTTTCATAATTATACAGTAGAGTGGACACCAGACGTAATTAAAATAGTTGTTGATGATATGGTTTATCACACATTTGCAAATACATCTGCAACTCCTTTTAATAACGACTTTTTCTTAATCCTAAACATAGCAATGGGTGGAACTTTTGGAGGAAATATAGATCCTGCATTTACAGAATCATCTATGGAAATTGACTATGTAAGAGTATATCAATAAATGAATATAATTAAGTATTATATATTAGTCCTAGCTGGTCTTCTCATTATTTCGTGTAAAACAAATAATGAGAACGACTTAGCTTTAAATGACATTAAAACATCTAAAACCTTATCTATTGAAGACAAAGTTGATGCTTTATTAGCAAAAATGACTTTAGAAGAAAAGATAGGGCAAATGAATCAATATAATGGGTTTTGGGACGTCACAGGACCAGTGCCAAAAGATGGTGATCAGGCAAAAAAATACGACCATCTTCGTAAAGGTTATGTTGGATCCATGCTTAATGTTAGAGGAGTAAAAGATGTAAAAGCAGTTCAAAAGATTGCTGTAGAAGAAACACGTCTTGGTATTCCTTTAATTATTGGCTTTGATGTAATTCATGGTTATGAGACCTTAACTCCTATACCTCTTGCCGAATCTGCGAGTTGGGATTTAGAAGCTATTAAAAACTCTGCTGAAATGGCTGCAAAAGAGTCTTCTGCTGCTGGAATAAACTGGACATTTGCACCTATGGTTGACATCTCAAGGGATGCACGATGGGGACGTGTTATGGAAGGTGCTGGAGAAGATACGTATTTAGGTTCTAAAATAGCAGTTGCTAGAGTTAATGGGTTTCAAGGGGAAGACTTATCCGCTCACCATTCCATTGCTGCTTGTGCAAAACATTTTGCTGCTTATGGATTTGCAGAGTCTGGACGTGATTATAATACTGCAGATGTCGGTACTTCAACATTAAACAATATTATTCTACCTCCTTTTAAAGCAGCTAAAGAGGCTAACGTTAGAACGTTTATGAACTCTTTTAACGAATTAAACGGAATTCCTGCAACAGGAGATAAATACTTACAACGTGATATTTTAAAAGGTCAATGGGGTTTTGACGGATTTGTTGTATCGGATTGGGGATCAATTACAGAAATGATTGCTCACGGTCACGCAAAAGACGGTAAACACGCAGCAGAAATAGCAGCTAATGCTGGTTCTGATATGGATATGGAATCGTATTTATATGTCGAAGAATTAGCAGGTTTAGTTAAAGAAGGTAAAGTAGATGAAAAACTTATTGATGATGCTGCAAGACGCATATTAAGAGTAAAATTTGAATTAGGATTATTTGATGATCCTTACAAATACTTAGATGAAGCTCGTGAAAAAGAAGTTATTGGTAGTCAAGAAATCCATGATGCAGCTTTAGATATGGCTAAAAAATCTATTGTACTTCTTAAAAACGAAAATAATCTATTACCATTAAAAAAAGAAGGTCAAAAAATTGCATTAATTGGTGCTTTAGCTGCAGATAAAACTAGTCCACTTGGAAGTTGGCGTATTGCTGCAAAAGATAATACAGCAGTCTCAGTTTTAGAAGGATTAAATCAATATACTGGTAATACAGTAACTTATACCAAAGGAGCTGATGTTTCAATTGGAAAAGAGGAGTTTGCTTTTGAAATTAAAGTCAATACTACAGATAAAAGCGGTTTCAGTAAAGCTATCCAAACAGCTAAACAAGCAGATGTTGTTGTTATGGTTTTAGGAGAGCATGGATTTATGAGTGGAGAAGGTAGAAGTAGAACAGATTTAGGTCTACCAGGAGTACAACAAGAGTTGTTAGAAGCAGTATATAAAGTTAATAAAAACATAGTTTTAGTATTAAATAATGGACGACCATTAACTATAACTTGGGCAGACAAAAATATTCCTGCAATTGTTGAAGCTTGGCAATTAGGTACTCAAAGTGGGCATGCAATCGCGCAAGTTTTATACGGAGATTATAACCCTAGCGGAAAATTACCAATGACGTTTCCTAGAAACGTAGGACAAGTTCCAATTTACTATAACTACAAAAATACAGGTAGACCAGTTTTACCTGGAGAAGACGTTGTATTCTGGTCTCATTTTCAGGATGAAAAAAACGACCCTTTATACGTGTTTGGTCATGGATTAAGTTATACAAGTTTTGATTATTCTAATTTAAAAGTTGATAATACGTTTTCTAACAACAATACAGTAACAGTGTCTGTAGACTTAACCAATTCTGGAAAAGTTAAAGGAAAAGAAGTCGTTCAGTTATATATCAGAGACTTATATGCAAGTGTTACTAGACCAGTAAAAGAATTAAAAGGCTTTGAGTTAGTAGAATTAGAGCCAGGAGAAACTAAAAAAATTCAATTAACTCTAACTAAAGATGAACTAGGATTTTTCAATAATCAAGGAGAATTTATAGTTGAGGACGGAGACTTTGAAGTTTATATAGGCGGAAGCTCTAAAACAACATTACAAGATAAATTTACTTTATAATGAAACCAATAGTTCTTTTTTTATCTGTATTTACTTTATTATCCTGCGGTAATAAAGAAGATAAAAAAGAATTTTATTTTGAAGATAATTTTGATGGTGTAGAATTAAACCAAGACTATTGGAATTACGAGTTAGGTGATGGCTGCCCAAACTTATGTGGTTGGGGAAATAACGAAAGGCAAATCTACACTAAAGAGAATGTTAGTCTTTTACATGGCAATTTAGTAATCAAAGCTACAAAAGACAGTACTAATTACTACTCTGGTAGAATCACTACTAAAAATAAAATCGAGTTTCAATACGGAACCATTGAAGTCAAAGCAAAATTGCCACAAGGAGCAGGCTTATGGCCAGCAATTTGGATGCTAGGAAATGATATTGACACTAATACTTGGCCTGCATGTGGAGAAATTGATATTATGGAATATGTTGGCAAAGCTCCTCATCAAATTCATACTACCTTACATACTCCAGATAGTTACGGACAATCAATAAACACAAAAATAACTACCATAAAAAATATTGAAGATGGGTTTCATTTGTATAAAACCAATTGGACTAAAGATGCTATTTCATTTTATATCGATGATACTTTAGTATACACATTTTCACCAGAAATAAAAAATGATAAAACGTGGCCTTTTGATAAGCCATTTTATATCATTTTAAACCTAGCAATAGGTGGTAATTTTGGAGGTCCAGAAGTGGACGATTCCATATTCCCTCAAGAGTTTATCATTGATTACGTAAAAGTATCAAGCTCTGATTAATTAATTCATTTAAAAACTATTTATTATGAAAAAAATTACTTATTTATTTTTATTGATTACTTCAGTCTTATCGGCTCAAGTAAATTTACAAGATTTTGAGGCTGCTCAAAATGTTGCAGCACAAGATATCTATGGAGGATTCGGTGCTGGATTAACAGCTACTTTAGATGCAGCTCCAGATAATGCTGCTAATCAAGTTGGAAAAATAGAAACTACTGCTAGTGGTGACTTCTGGAAAGGAATTTTTGTTAGACCTCAAACTAACTATATGGATCTAACAACAACAAAAACAGTATCTGTTAACGTATATTCTATGACTGGAATATATCTAAAAGGAAAAATTCAAGCAGGTCAAAGTGGTCAAGCAGATATAGAATTACCAACATCTGAAGCACATACTGGTTCGGGTTGGGAAACTTTAACATTTACATTTACTGCAGCAACTGGTGAGTGGAACGAATTTGTATTATATGCAAATGTTGATAGTTCAGGTAATTTTGTTAATCCACCAACACAAGGAATAACTGTATATATTGATAATGTAACAGCTGTAGAGGGTTCTGCTATACCAGCAGCTCCTACAGGTCCAAATGTTATAAATGTAGATCCTACTGCTGCTTGGGTTGGTTATGCCAATTGGTTTGAATTACCATCTAATGGTGGCGGTTTTGCAGGTGGAGGAGTATGGGGAGTTCCGGATCTTAAAACGGAATTAAATACAACAAACATTACATTAAAACCTAATTTTAATACGTGGGAAGAAAATCCTGCAGATGATTATTGGACTACAGGAGGTGTAGGAACATCTGTTGCAAATAAAATATTTGAAGCTAACACTTATATTGAAGATCCTGCTCTTAATGGAAACGATTTAACGTTTTTTGGAAATATTTCAAGTGCTGATATACCTTCTGGATATACTGTAACTGCTTTTATTAAAGGTTTAAACCCTAGTACTGGGTACTCTGATGATGTAGGTGCAAGTGTATCAATAACTTCAACTGGAGATTTTTCTGTTTCTGCGACAGCAGCACAATTAGCACCTGGATTAATTATTCAATACGGGTTTCAGGTAGTTGGTCCAATTGCAGACCCTACTACTGAAAATGCTAGACAACAAGCAATAGGAGGAATAGTAGTAGTTCCTGCAACTCTAAGTACTGAAGATTTTATTACAACAGATTTTAATATTTATCCAAATCCAACAAAAAACAATTGGAATGTTAAAGCAACTCAATTAGTGAAAACTGTTGAAGTATATGACGTTTTAGGAAAATTAGTTGTTGTAAAAGATGTAAATAGTTCAGAATTTGTTATTGAAACAGCTACATTAAACATAGGATTATATTTTGCTAAACTTAGTTCTGAAAACGGATCAAAAACCGTTAAATTAATTAAAGAGTAATTATTACTAATAACTAACTAAATTGTAAAAGCCACATATGCCTATGCAATGTGGCTTTTTTTTTTTTTTCACTCTAATACCTAGAAACTATGAAAAACATTACACTTTTATGTGCATTATTAATCAGTAGCTTAGGTTATGCTCAAATATTCCCAATTGACTTTTCAGACCCTTTAGATGATATGGTTGCGGACGACTGTACGTTTACCTTAACAACAGATGCAGGAGACGATGTTGGTTCTATAACTGGTAGTGGTGCTTTGTATGACAATGTACAGTTAGCATTGGCAGAAAATATAGACCTATCTGATGATTTTAATAATACAATCACTTTTCGTATTAAACCAGCAGCAGACTATGGTACACGTACACATTTACTAAAATTTGAAAATGGTACTGCACCTAATACAGAATTAGGATTTACAACTTCTGGTACAGCTTGGATAGATATTAGTTTAGATTTTCCATCAGGTTTAGGAAATTATGGCTTAATGGTTCTATTTACAGATTTTAATAATTCAGATATTGGGACGTACTTAATAGATGATTTTGCAGGCGGAATTAATGTCGCTCCACCACCACCTCCAGCTGCGATTTTTCCTATAGATTTTGAAACTACAGACGATACGTTTAATTGCTTTGATTGCGGTTTTACTTTAACAACAGATGCAGGAGATAACGTTGGACAAATTGCAGGAGGAGGACTTCCATTTGATACTGCTCAATTAAATTTAGCAGAAAATTTAGACTTATCGGATGATACTAATAACACGATTACCTTTAGAATTAAACCAGTTGCAGATTATGGTGCACGAACACATTTGCTAAAATTTGAAGGTGGATCTGGAGCTAATCCAACCACAGAGTTGTCGTTTACAACTACAGGAACAGATTGGCAAATTATTAGTTTAGATTATCCTTCAGGATTAAGTAACTATGATTTAATGGTGTTTTTTCCAGATTTTAATAATACAGATGTCGGTACGTATTTAGTCGATGATTTTGCAGGAGGCACTAATATTACTCCGGTTGCAGACCCAGAGCCTGCACCATTACCAAATTCTCCAGATAACGAAACATATAGTATTTACAATGATACCAATAACTATTCGACCAATTTTCCATTTGTTTATGATTTTGGAACCATTGGAGGTGAACCAGATTTAGACCTTGGATCTAATGTCAATAAAGCTCTAAAATTTGACTTTTCTTTTGCAGGATATGGGCAAGGAGAAGGTGGTCCAGATGATGTTTCTATATATGATTATGTTCATTTTATGTATTGGGCAGCTCCTGGTGTTCCTGGTTTTCAGTTTAGACTAATTAGTAATAATGGTGCTGTTTTAGAATACACTTATGAGATTGGTACTGACGAACCAATTGTTACAGGCGCCTGGACTTTAGTTACTATTCCAATGTCATATTTTACTAATTTAGGATTTTCTAGCACACATTTATACCAATGGAAATTTGAGGCATTTATGCAAGTTGTGACACCACAAGGCACTGTGTTTGTAGATAATATTCTAATGACACAAAACCCATTATCTGTAGATGAGTTTGAGGTTAACACTATTAAAGCGTATCCTAATCCAACTATTAATAATTGGACCGTTAAAACAAAGCAGATTGTAAAAACTGTGGAAGTATTTGATGTTTTAGGAAAATCAGTTTTTATAAAAGATGTTAATAGTACAGACTTTACCATTGAAACTGTAAACTTAAATTCTGGATTATATTTTGCTAAACTTAGCAATAATAATTCCTCAAGTACAATAAAACTTATAAAAGAATAATAGTATAGTTATTCATTTAAATACAAAAAGGATGCAATGTATTGCATCCTTTTTTTTATTGTAAGTCAGTTTATTTTTATTCTATTCTATTCGCATTAATCCTTGCTCATCTTCAATTTTAATTTGCTTTCCAGATGTACTTATTAAGCCTTCTTTTTTAAATAAAGATAAAATCCTAATAGCACTTTCTGTTGCAGTCCCTACAATACTAGCAAAATCTTCTCTGGATAAAGTTATATTTAAAAAACCGTTAGCATCATGTCCAAACTTTTTTGAGATGTAAATTAAGGTTTCAGCCATACGTTGTTTTACAGTTTTTTGAGCCATATCTACAACTGTATCGTCTGCATCTCTTAAATCTTGAGCCATTTTTTTTAATACATCCATAGAAAAATTAGAATTTTTCTGTAAATCGTTTAAAATCTCTTGCTTAGGTATAAAACAAATTTGCATGTCATTGATAGCTACAGCACTAAGATTTGCTGTTTCTCCACTTACTAAAGAGCGTTGTCCCATCATGCCACCTTTTACTACAAGTTTTACCACTTGATCCTTACCATTTTCGCTGAGTTTACTCATTTTGCAAACACCGTCTCTAACACAATAAATACCATTAAGGGTGTCACCTTCTTTAAAAATGACCTCACCTTTTTTTATGATTTTACCTGTTTTGCAGGCAGAAACACGCATTAATTCTTCTCTTGTTAGGGTTTTCAAACTATTGAATTGCCTAACAATGCATTGTTCACATTTACTCATACCTAAATTATAAAATAGTGATACATCAAATGTATACATTATATGACAAATATCATAAAATAGAACAAGCATAATTGTAACCTTTGTTACAGGTAAATGAGCAAATTTTTATGGAGAAAAAAGCATGTTATCATTGTGGAGATAATTGTACAGATACAACAATAGTTTTAGAAGATAAAACCTTTTGTTGTAATGGTTGTAAAACGGTTTTCGAGATATTGTCAGAAAGCGATTTAACGTGTTATTATGACTTACAAGCTTCTCCAGGAGCTATTCCAAAAGAGATTGAAGGTAAATACGATTTTTTGTCTCAGCAAAAAATAATAGATAAGTTAGTCGAGTTTGATGATGGTAACACACAAATTGTTACGCTTTATATTCCGCATATCCATTGTAGTTCTTGTATTTGGATTTTAGAGAATCTAAACAAACTAAATCCAGCAATTACATTGTCTCAAGTCAATTTTGGAAAAAAAACAGTCCGTGTTTCCTATAATTCACAATCGTTTTCACTTAAAGCATTAGTAATAATGTTAAGCTCTGTAGGGTATGAACCTTACATAAGCTTAGAAGATTATAAAACAGGTCAAGAAAATGTTAACCGAAGCTTAATTTATAAGCTTGGAGTCGCTGGTTTTGCTTTTGGTAACGTGATGTTTTTATCGTTTCCAGAGTATTTTGAGGTTAACGAGTTTTGGTTGGACCAATACAAACATTTGTTTAGATGGATAATGTTTAGCTTTTCGCTTCCTGTTGTGTTTTATGCAGCACAAGACTATTTTGTTTCGGCTTATAAAGCCATAAAAACAAAAATTTTAAATATAGATATTCCAATAGCTTTAGGAATAATTGTATTGTTTTTAAGAAGTACAGCCGAAATTATTTTTGACCTTGGTTCTGGCTTTTTTGATAGTTTAACGGGTTTAGTATTCTTTTTGTTGTTAGGAAAGTTTTTTCAGCAAAAAACCTACTCGTTTTTATCCTTTGAGCGCGATTATAAATCGTATTTCCCAATAGCAGTCACTAAAATTTTTAATAATGAAGAAGTGCCTGTTCAAGTCTATGATATAGAAAAAGGCGATAGACTTTTAATAAGAAATCAAGAGTTAATTCCTGTTGACGGAATTTTGATTAACGGAAGAGCAAAAATTGATTATAGTTTTGTGACTGGCGAGTCCGAAACTGTGACTAAACAATCTGGAGACAAGCTATTTGCAGGCGGTAAGCAAACTTCTGGTGTGATAGAGATGGAAGCAATCAAATCTGTAGAACAAAGTTATTTAACACAACTATGGAGCAATGATGTGTTTAGCAAAAATAAAGAAGATGGGTTTACAACTTTAACTAATGCTATTAGTAAGCGTTTTACCATAGCAGTACTAACCATTGCTTTTGTGGCTACAGCCTTCTGGTTATATACAGACGCTAGCAAAGCTTTAAATGTGTTTACTGCAGTACTTATTATTGCCTGTCCTTGTGCAATAGCTTTAGCAGCACCATTTACTTTTGGAAACTTACTACGCATCTTTGGAAAGCAAAAATTTTATTTAAAAAATGCTTCTGTAATAGAACAATTAGCGCACATAAACACTATAATTTTTGATAAAACAGGTACTATAACTTCTAATAAAAAAAGTGATGCAAAATATGAAGGTTTGCCACTAAGTCCAAACGAAGAAGTGTTGTTAAAAAACACGCTTAGAGGCTCTAACCATCCATTAAGCAGAAGTTTATATGATATTTTAGAAGAGAACAATATCATATCATTAGATTATTTTGAAGAGTATTTAGGACAAGGTATCGAAGCCTCTCACAACACTCAAAACATCAAAATTGGTTCAGCACAATTTGTAGGACATCAAACTGAAACAGAAGTATTAAATACCTCTGTATATATTAGTGCAAATAATACTTATAAAGGAAAATTCACTTTTTATAATAGCTACAGAAAAGGCTTGTCAAAATTGTTTAATAAACTAAAAAAACACTACGATTTAGTTATCCTATCTGGAGATAATGAAGGCGAATTAGAAAATCTAAAAAAACTACTACCTGTAAGAACAAAACTGTTGTTTAACCAAAAACCAGATGATAAGTTAGAGTACATTAAATATCATCAATCTGAAGGAGCAAAAGTATTGATGGTTGGAGATGGTTTAAATGATGCAGGAGCATTAGCACAAAGTCATGTAGGTATAGCTATTTCAGAAAATGTGAATGTGTTTTCACCTGCTTGTGATGCTATTTTAGATGCTACAAAATTCAACAAGCTTTATCATTATATCAAAGCATCTAAAAGCGGAATTAAGATTGTAAAATGGAGTTTTATTCTCTCGTTATTTTACAATGTTATTGGGCTTTATTTTGCTGTTACTGGTCAGTTAGCGCCAGTTATAGCAGCTATTTTGATGCCTTTAAGTTCTATTAGTATTGTGGTGTTTACTACAGTAGCCACAAATATTGTGGGAAGAAAATTAAAATAATGCTTTAAACATGACAAATGTCATCTTTTAAAAGGCGCATCTAAACTAATTTTGAAACATAACTTCTAATAGGTATGAGTGTTATATATATTTTACTAACAGTAAGCATTATTGTTGCAATTATCTTTTTTATTGCCTTTATCATGGCAGTCAAAAACGGACAATTTGACGATAGTTACACACCTTCTGTTCGAATTCTATTTGAAGACGAATTAGTTAAAACTAAATCAAAAACTATAACTAAAAACAACAATAAAGACTAATCACAATTATTATGGAAATGCAGCAATTTTATTACGATAACAAGATTGTTAAAAAGTTTCTTTACGCTACCATGCTCTGGGGAGTTGTAGGTATGTTAGTAGGACTCATTTTAGCGTTCATGTTTTTATTCCCAAATATGACAGATGGGATTTCATGGCTTAGCTTTGGTCGTTTAAGACCACTACACACCAATGCGGTGATTTTTGCATTTGTGGGTAACGCTATTTTTGCTGGAGTATATTACTCTACTCAACGTCTGTTAAAAGCAAGAATGTTTAGCGATTTGCTAAGCAATATAAATTTTTGGGGATGGCAATTAATTATTGTTGGTGCAGCCATTACATTACCATTAGGCTATACCACTTCTAAAGAATATGCAGAGTTAGAATGGCCTTTTGATATTGCAATTGCATTAATTTGGGTAGCTTTTGGAGCAAACTTAATTGGTACGATGTTAAAACGTCGTCAGCGTCATTTATACGTTGCTATCTGGTTTTACATTGCTACGTTTGTTACAGTTGCAGTGTTACATATTTTTAATAGTTTAGAGTTACCAGTTAGTTTAACTGGTATGAAAAGTTATTCGGTTTATGCTGGTGTACAGGATGCCTTAGTACAATGGTGGTATGGTCATAATGCGGTTGCCTTTTTCTTAACCACGCCTTTCTTGGGATTAATGTACTATTTTGTACCTAAAGCAGCTAACAGACCTGTATATTCATATAGATTATCCATCGTACACTTTTGGTCGTTAATCTTTATTTACATTTGGGCAGGACCTCACCACTTATTATATACCGCTTTACCAGAATGGGCTCAGAATTTAGGAGTTACCTTTTCTGTGATGTTATTAATGCCTTCTTGGGGAGGAATGATAAACGGACTGTTAACGCTTCGTGGTGCTTGGGACAAAGTTCGTGTAGATCCTGTACTTAAGTTTATGGTAGTAGCTATTACAGGTTATGGTATGGCTACGTTTGAAGGTCCAATGCTATCACTTAAAAACGTAAATGCAATTGCTCACTTTACAGATTGGATCATTGCACACGTACACGTAGGTGCGTTAGCTTGGAATGGGTTTTTAACTTTTGGTATGATTTACTATTTAGTACCAAAATTATTTAAAACAAAATTACACTCGTTGCCACTTGCCAATCTTCACTTTTGGATGGGTACCTTAGGAATAATTATGTACGCTTTACCAATGTATGTTGCTGGATTTACACAAGCAAGTATGTGGAAGCAATTCAATCCAGATGGCAATATTAAGTATGGAAATTTTCTTGAAACCGTTACCGAGATTATGCCAATGTACTGGATGCGTGCTATTGGTGGTACCTTGTACTTGGTAGGTATGCTAATTTTAGTATATAATATTATTGTTACTATTAGAAAAGGAAGTGTTGTTGAAGACGAATTAGCTGAAGCTGCAGCATTACAACGTGTCTCTAAAAAACGAGTTGCTGGAGAAGGCTACCATACTTGGCTAGAGCGTAAACCAATTAAATTAACTATATATGCTACTATCGCAATTTTAATTGGTGGAATTATACAGATTGTCCCAACGATTATGGTTAAATCTAATATTCCTACTATTAGTAGTGTAGAACCATATTCGCCATTAGAACTAGAAGGTCGAGATATCTACATACGTGAAGGTTGTGTTGGATGTCACTCGCAAATGGTACGTCCTTTTAGAAGTGAAGTAGAACGTTATGGCGAGTATAGTAAAGCAGGAGAATATGTTTATGACCATCCATTTTTATGGGGAAGTAAACGTACTGGTCCAGATTTACATAGAATAGGTAAAAAGTATAACGACAACTGGCACTTTAACCACATGTATGATCCTCAGGCTATGAATAAAAAATCTATTATGCCAAGATACCAATGGTTAATAGAAGATGAGCTGGATAAATCTCAAACCGAAGCTAAAATGCGTACTATGGTTGCTTTAGGAGTGCCTTATACAGAGAAGGATATAGCTAATGCACAAGCTAATATGTTAGCACAAGGTGCTCAAATTGAAGAAAATCTACATTCAGACCCAGATTTTGTTGAAGCTTATCAAGCTAGTAAACAAAAAGCTGGAGCAGATTTTGTTGAAATGAAAAACAGAGAGATTGTCGCTTTAATTGCTTATCTGCAACGCTTAGGAACAGATATTAATGTTGATGATACAGAAACTACAACCGCACAAAACTAATACGCCATGTTAAAATTTGTAAAAAATCATTTAGAAAGTATTACTGGTATAGAAATATACCCAATACTATCACTGCTTATATTCTTTGGCTTTTTTGTAATACTTTTTTGGTGGGTTCTAACCGCTAAAAAGGATTACATCACTAAAGTTAGTAATATACCATTAGAATTAGACAACCAAAACGATACCGAATCATGAGAAATTTAATCCCATCATACGTCAGAGTTCCTGTTATATTCTTTGCCATCTTTGGATTGGTTGAATATTTTGTAGACTCAGGAGATAAACCAGCCTTTTTAGAGCACCCAATTATCATGTTATTTTTAGCATTGATATTATTTGTATTAATTGCTATTGAAGGTATTGTAGGCTCTATTGAAAACGTATTGTTTCAGAGTTTAGATGAAGAAGCAAAACAGCGTTATTTGGCAAGCAAGACTAAAGTACCTCAGTTTACCAAACTAAAAGCGTGGTATAGCAAGTTAAAAGGAGATGATAAACCTATAGAAGAAGAACACGAAATTATCTTAGACCATAATTACGATGGTATAAAAGAGTTAGACAATAACTTACCACCATGGTGGGTGTATTCTTTTTATATCTCTATTGTATTTGCAGTTGTTTACTTAGCTAAGTATCACATTTTTGATGGAGATACACAACAAGACGAAATAGAGCAAGAGTATGCTCAAGCTAAAATTGAATTAGAAGAATACAAAAAAACAGCTAAAAACCTTGTTGATTTTAATACAGTAACCTTGTTAACAGATGCTGCAGATTTAAAAGCTGGAAAAGCCATTTATACAACTAATTGCGTAGCATGTCATGTGGCAGATGGAGGAGGAGGAATTGGTCCTAATCTTACAGATAAGTATTGGATATTAGGAGGTGATATTAAAAGTGTCTTTAAAACCATATCTGAAGGTGGTCGTTCTGGAAAAGGAATGGTATCGTGGAAAAAAGAAGGTTTAAAACCTGTTGAAATGGCACAAGTAGCAAGTTACGTCTTGTCTTTACAAGGAACAACACCAGCTAGTCCAAAAGATCCTGAAGGACAATTATGGCAACCAGAAGGAGTAGAAGATTTAGAAATCCCTGAAGAAGCTAAAGATATAGAGGTTTTAGAGGTAGAGAAATCTGTTTCTGTAAATGAATAAAGGATAAAAAGAAATGGAAGCTCCAAAAAACGAATCCTTTAGAGACTCGATAGCAACAATAAACGAAGAGGGTAAACGTGCTTGGGTTTTTCCAAAAAAACCAAGTGGTACGTTTTACGATTATAGAAAGTATGTGAGTTACTTTTTATTAGCCTTTTTATTTGCAGCTCCATTTATTAAAATAAATGGGAATCAGTTTTTATTGTTTAATGTAATAGAGCGTCGATTTAATATTTTTGGTTTTCCGTTTTGGCCTCAAGATTTTCACCTATTTGTTATATCAATGATTATTGGTGTAATCTTCATCACATTGTTTACAGTAGCTTTTGGACGTATATTCTGTGGTTGGATTTGTCCGCAAACCATTTTTATGGAAATGGTTTTTAGACGTATCGAATTTTGGATAGATGGAGATAGAGGAAAGCAAATGCGTTTAAAAAAATCGAAGTGGACCTCAGAAAAAATAAAAAAACGAGTATTAAAGCATACCATATTTTTTATCATTTCATTTTTAATCGCTAATATTTTTCTAGCCTATTTAATAGGTAGTGACAAACTATTAGAATATGTAAATGAAGGACCCTTTAAACATGTAGGAACGTTAATTCCTTTATTAATATTTACTGGTTTATTCTACTTTGTGTTTTCTTGGTTCAGAGAACAAGTATGTATCATTGCGTGTCCTTATGGTCGATTACAAGGGGTTCTTTTAGATAATAAATCTATAGTTGTTGCCTATGATCATAAGCGTGGAGAAGGAGAAAACGGACGTAAAAAATGGCGAAAGGATGAGGATAGAGCAGCTTTAGGTCATGGTGATTGTATTGATTGTTTTCAATGCGTACATGTGTGTCCAACAGGTATTGATATTAGAAATGGTACACAATTAGAATGTGTTAATTGTACCGCTTGTATTGACGAGTGTGATACCATTATGGAAAAAGTAGGTTTGCCTACAGGATTAATACGTTATGCTAGCGAAGCCAATATTGAAGATAAAGAACCATTTAAATGGACCGCACGTCTTAAAGGTTACATCATAGTATTAATTGTGCTTATTGGCGCTTTATTTACCATGTTACAGTTGCGTAACGACATAGAAGCTAATATTTTAAGATTGCCAGGTCAACGTTACGAGCATAAAGGTGAAACCATTATAAGTAATGTGTTTACTTATAAATTAGTTAATAAAACCACAGAAGACATATCTAATGTTAGTTTTAAATTAAGAGCAATAGAGGGTACAATTACATTAGTATCTACAGATAAAAGTTTTGTAGTGCCAGCTCAGGGATTGGCAGAAGGTACTATGTTTATTGAACTTGACGAAAGTCTGCTTAGTGGAGACCGAACCAAAGTAACCGTAGAGGTATACAGTAGTGATAAGTTAATTGAAACAACAACTATAAACTTCTTGGGACCAAGAAGTTTTTAATAAAAAGATATTATGAAATTAAATTGGGGAACGTCTATAGTTATTGCATTTATAGCTTTTATAAGCTTTATCATGTACTTTGTTATTAGTATGAATGTTAATAAAGACCTAGATCATGACTTGGTAAGTGAAGATTATTACAAACAAGAATTAGAGTATCAAAACGATATTAATAAAGAAGAAAACTCAAAAGAATTAACGTCTAAACTAACTTGGAAAAAAACTCCGGAAGGCATGATTATTAGTTTTCCAGAAGACCTAGATTATAGCGCCATTTCAGGAAAAGTGTTCCTATATAGACCATCTAACAAACAACTAGACTTCGAAACCACAATTTTGTTGTCTAATCACAATTTGCTCATACCTGACAAACGTTTGTTGGATGGTCGTTGGAACATTAAAATAGATTGGATGTACAACGATAAAAACTATATGTTTAAAGAAGATATTACTTATTAAATGCTTTTATCCGCAATTATATTTGGTCTTTTAGGAAGCTTCCACTGTGTTGGGATGTGTGGTCCTATTGCCTTTATGCTACCTGTGGATAGAAGTAATTCGTTTAAAAAAGTGAGTCAAATAACCGCTTACCACATTGGTCGTTTGTTAGCTTACAGTATTATTGGATTAGTTTTTGGTTTAATAGGTAAAAGCCTTTATATTTTTGGTTTACAACAAAAACTATCTATTATTATTGGAGCGTTAATGATAGTGGTTATTATATTTCCATATAAAAAAATAGGTCAACACTTAATAGTTAAACCAATTTTTAAAGCTGTAGGATTTGTAAAAAAACAAATGGGACAAGCTTTAAAAAAGAAAACTGCAGACACCTTTTTAACTATTGGGTTTTTAAACGGGTTTTTACCATGTGGTTTAGTTTATATGGCAGTTTTTGGTGCAATTGCAACAGGAACAGCTCTGCAAGGTAGTTTATATATGGCATTTTTTGGTTTAGGGACTATTCCGTTAATGACTACAGCTATATATCTTGGTAAATTTTTAAATACAACCATTAAACAACGTATCCAAAAAGTTATTCCTGTTTTTGTTGTAGTTATTGGTGCACTATTTATATTAAGAGGTTTAGGTCTTGGCATTCCTTTTATATCTCCAAGTCCTGTGGTGGAGATGGTGCAAAGCAGTATTGATTGTCATTAATAGTTTTTTTAATTGTTCGCCATCTAATTTCGACTTAAAGTCGTAAATTAGAAAAAGCTATTGACATAAAATTTTATTCTTATTTAAATGAAAAACATATTATTACTTACCGATTTTTCAGAAAGTTCTAAAAATGCAATACACTATGCTTTACAGCTATTAGAGGCTCAAACTTTAAAATGTCATTTGGTTTATGTGCATAAAGCATCAACATTTACTTCTGCAGATTTAATGACCACAGGTAACGACAATTTGTATGCTTCAATAGTAAAATCTCCTAAAGAAGATTTAGAAGATTTAATGGCAACGCTTCAAAACAACTATAAAAACAACAATCACACATTCTCTATTCATATAGATTATGATGTGTTTACAGACGCTATTAATCAGTTAGTAGAGCTTCAAACTATAGATTTAATAGTTATGGGTACCAATGGTGTTACTGGAGCAGATGAGGTAGTGTTTGGTAGTAATACGTTAAACGTCATTAGAAAAGTAAATTGCCCAACACTTATTATTCCTAAGGATTATAATTTTGCTAAGCCTAAAGAGGTATTAATTCCTTTAGACGAAAACGATGAATTAAATAGCAAAAGACTACAAGTCATTTTGGAATTAGTGGATAAAAAAGATGCTAAATACCATATTTTGAGAATTACAGAATCTGCTGAAAATAATTCGATTACAGCAAAAGATGCCAAAGCATTAAAATCATTATTTAAAGCTTCAGATTATGATTATCATAACATAACTAATGTGCCAATGCATCATGTAGTAGATACCTATGTGCAAACTCATGCAATAGATTTTGAAGTGTTTATCATCCAAAAAACAAGCTTTTTGGAGCGTTTATTTTCTGGCTCTCCAATAACTAAGCACAGTAAAATTGCATCAATTCCTTTATTTATTTTACATGATTAAGTGGAGATGATACTTGCAATGCCTATTAAAAGAATAAGTATTAAAACAAAGTTTCTAAATTGGTCTTGAGAGATTTTATTCAATATTTTCTTCCCTATGTAAGTACCAACAATGCTTACTATGATTAAGATAGGGATCAAGTATAAATCATGTTTGTGAATGTATCCGTTTTGATAATAGACAATAGATCTACTAAAATCTACCCCTAAATCTATAACTGCTGAGGTGGCAATAAACTTTTCTTTATTCATTTTAAAGGCAGACAAAGTAATGCCTCTTATAGCTCCACCAGTACCCAATAACCCAGCACTTAGACCTGATAATGCTCCACCAATAACTGCGTTACTATTTTTGTCTTTAATTTTTAGTTGTCTAAAAATTAAAAAGACTAAGCTTAAAATAATTAAAAATCCACCTAAAAAATAAGTCAGAATTTTTGGGTCAAAAAACTGACTTAAATAAGCACCTAATGACACAAAAATTATAGCAGGTATACCTAAATATAAAACCACACGTTTGTCAATACCTTTTCTAAAAAAGCCAATTTTAATAATATTACTAGAAAGGTGAAAAAGCGCAGTAATACCTAATACACTTTGAAAATCGAAAAAGAAGTTAGCAACAGGTACAAAAAAAACAGACGATCCAAATCCACCAACAGTGCCCAATATTTCTGCTAGTAAGACTAAGAATATAAAAACACCAAAGTATTTAGATAGCATATTTTTATTCTTTTAATGGTATGATTCCGTCCTCTTCCAATACCAGAATAAGTAATTTTGAATAGTCATTAACCGTTTCGTTTATATTTTCTGGATCAATAATGTCTATGTACCCTTTCCAGATTAAAGTACGCTCTTTAGTAGGACAAATGCAATATATAGAGGTTTCTGCATTATAAACTTGATATTCTTTGTAAGCATCAGGATTAAAAAATTGATCTTGATACATTAAATAGTCATCATTAAACCGTTTATGATTGTTGTCAAGGTCAGAATAGTCTTCTTTGTATTTTATTTTATTTTTTATCCCAACAACTTTGCTAAATATTATAGCATTATAGCCTTCTTTAAGAAGTTTTTCTTCCAATAGGTTTAAATCTTCTTCAGTTCTTTTTTTTAATAGAACGTCTGTCTCTAAGATGTTTAAACTAGTTGTGGCTTCAATACCTCTAATAGCAAATTGACTTTGTAATTTTTTTTCAAATTTTTCTTTTGCTTCTAAATGGTCTGTTAAACCAATAATAAACACCTTCTCTAGCGTGTAATTATCGGCTTCTGGACTTATCCAACGGTCTTTTAATTGTGTACTATCACAACTATAAAATAGTAGAATTAAGAAAGGATAGATTAAATTTTTCATACATTTTATTTTAATAAATGTTCTTCTTTATCTGTTTTCATTAATTGTTTAACTAACTCAAAAATCTCAAATTTTACTGCTTTATAATCAAAATAAAATGAGCTTATGGTTTTGGTAAATTCTTGATGTTCTGCTTTGTACTTGTTTTCCTTTTCAAGCTCATCCTTACCATCTACCATAATTTGTAACTCGTTTTCGTGTCTTTTTAAAGCAGTTAAAAGTTTTTGATTGCCTCGTTTGGTTCTTTGTAATGCTGTTGCTACATTTTGTGCTCTGTCTAAAGCATCACTATCAATAATTTTTTGCGTGTAATTGGTTATTAAATCTTCTAAAAACAGTTGTTCGTCTTTAATAAAATTTAGATCAGACAACCAATTTTTTGACATTTCATGCATACGATCTGCACTATACCATTCTGTAATTTTTTCTTGTTTATGTGTTTTCATGTTGTTGAGTTTTTATTGTTATCAGGAATTACTAAAAAAGGGACATGTGGTTCAAATCCTATTTTTTTAATAATAGGTTCGTTAAAATAGCGTTCAAAAATGCTATGCTTATAATTAACCATAACTAACAAGTCTATTTCTAAATCATCAATAAATGTATTAATGATTTCAGCTTTTTTTGCATAATTTGGTACCGAGTGGTAATGTGTTTCAAAACCTTCAAAACTCTTTTTTAAAACCGTTAAATTGTATTGTTGAAGGTCTGTTAATGGTTTGTCTGTTTGAATATTTATAACTCTTAAAACTGCATTATTATCAAAAGCAAAATTGTTTATAGTTTTAAGTTCTTTATCATTATAAAATCTGTTTAAATCTGTTGAGAATACTATTTGTTTGATTGGTTTATAATCATACTCATCAGGAACAATTAATACTGGACATTTTTTATTCTTATCTACTAAACTAACGGTGTTGCTTCCTAAAAACATTGATTTATTTTTGGTTTTACCTTTAGTTCCCATAATAATTAAATCTATTGGGTAGTCATCAATACAACTTTTAACTGCTTGATTAAGAGTTGAAAATTTAATATCAGTCTGAAACGTATGATTGGCATTAGCATCACTAACCATAATTTGCTGTTTTAACTCTTCTAACTGCGCGTTACTTTGTTTCATGATGCTTTTTATGTAAACATCTGATAAAGCTGATAAAGAGGAAGGTGCTAAAGGCTCTGTATGTAGTAAATAAAATTTACAAACATCATTTTTAAAAAGCTTTACAGCATATACCAAAGCACTCCAAGCATTATCGGAAAAATCTGTTGGTATTAATATATGTTTCATTACTACTACGTTTAATAATTACCTAAAGTTACTAGTAAACCAGTAGAAAAAACATGATAATTATTAGGTTTTAAAAAGAAAAACCTACCACAATGATTGCTCATTATGATAGGTTTTATCAACTAACTAAAATTTAAGATTTATTTTTTTCTAAATGTTACTACAGGTAATGATGCGTGATTTGCAATATCTTCCGAAATGCTTCCAGATAAAAAATGAGCAAATCCAGTACGACCATGAGTTGCTACTGCTATAGCATCTGCACCAGATACATTAGCATAATTTAACACACCCTTTTCTACAGTATAGTCAGAGATAAATTTTACTTCCGACAACTTATCTAAGTTACCATCTGCTTTTTGTAAAAAATCAGCAACAGTTTGTTCCATTTCTGACGAGCTGCTAAAATTATCACCAGGTGTATTGATATAAATTAAATGCAAGTTAGAGCCTAATTTTTCAAATAATTTACTAGCATTTAAATAGGGTGTTACTGCGTTTTCTGAAAAATCTGATGCAAAAACCACATTATCAAAACTAAGATTTGTAGGTTTATTTTTAACCACTAATACAGGTATTTCTGCATGCCTCACTACTTTTTCTGTGTTAGAACCAACAAAAATTTCTTTTAAACCACTACTACCATGAGATCCCATAACTATTAAGTCTGCGTTATGCTGTTGTGCTACATCATTGACCTCACTAAACACTTTAAAATGTTTTACAATGGGAGTAACATTTACACCTTCTAAATAGTCTTGTTGTAAGAATTCACTAAAGCGTTTTTCGGCTAATTTCATAAAGAAAATAGTTTCAGCTTGTAAATCTGTTTCACCTTTGGTTAATATGGTTTCGGAGATTTCTAACATGTGTAATGCTAATATGTCTGCATTATATTTTTTTGCTAAAATAGCTGCAGATTCTAATGCATAATTTGAATGTTCTGAGAAATCTACTGGTACGATTATTTTTTTCATCTTTAGGGTTTTAAGGGTTATGGATTTAGTATAAAAATAACAATCATTTAGTAGAATGATTTGTCATTTATAGATTAATTAACAGTTTAAATTGTCATCGAAAACAGTTGTGTTTCAGGTTTGTTACGTTGTAATAGCAGGTCAAAAGCCATACATATATTTCTAACAAATGGTTTGCCTTTTTCTGTAATAAAAATTTGATTTAATTCTATTTTTAGTAACCCATCATTTTGCATTTCTTGAAGCTTCAAAATTACTTCGGGTACATCTTCAAAATATAATCCGTTTGCCATCCAGCTAGTTTTAAAATGACACATGAGATTTAAAATATGTTGCCTTATAATTAAGTCTTCTTTAGACAATATATGTCCTCTAAAAACAGGGATTGTATTATTATCTAATAATTGATAGTAATCTTCCAATGTTTTAACATTTTGTGCAAATGCATACCAACTGTCGCTTATAGAAGACACACCTAAGCCAATCATAGCTTTAGTTTTAGAGGCGGTATAACCCATAAAGTTACGATGCATCGTTTCAGATTTACTGGCTGTATAAAGCGCATCTGTTTTTAAAGCAAAATGGTCCATACCAATATCATGGTATCCTGCTTCTGCTAATAATGTTTTACCTAATTGGTACTGGTTTTGTTTAATACTTGGTGCAGGTAAATCACTGTCTTTAAACCCTCGTTGACCATTACCTTTTATCCAAGGGACATGTGCATAGCTATAAAATGCAATACGATCTGGTAAAAGTTGCTTTGTTTTTTTTATAGTTTCTTCAACGTGCGCTTCCGTTTGAAACGGTAAACCAAAAATTATATCATGACCAATAGAGGTATATCCAATGGATCTGGCTTGTTCTGTGACACGCTTAACGTTTTCAAAAGGTTGTAATCTATGGATGGCTTTCTGTACAATAGGATTGTAATCTTGCACTCCAAAACTAACACGCTTAAACCCTAAATCAAAAAGAGTTTGTAAATGCGTTTTGGTAGTATTGTTTGGATGACCTTCAAAACTAAATTCATAATCATCTGCTAAAGTGGCTTTTTGTTTTATTCCGTGTATTAAAAGAGTTAAATTTTCAGGAGAAAAAAAGGTGGGTGTTCCACCTCCTAAATGCAACTCTTTAATCATTGGTTTTTGATCAAATAATTTGCAATACAAAGACCATTCTTTTAAAACCGCTTTAATGTAAGGAGTTTCTACCTCATGACGTTTAGTGATGCGTTTATTGCACCCACAAAAGGTGCACAAACTTTCGCAGAAAGGAAGATGAATATATAGGCTAATACCTTCAGATGTATTACTCTCATTAAATGCTTGAATTAATGTTTGTTTCCATTGTTTGATAGAAAATAGAGCCTCATTCCAATACGGAACAGTAGGATAGCTGGTATACCTTGGACCAGCGACGTTATATTTATTTACTAAAGAAAAGCACATACTTTAACTTTTTTTGATAAGTCAAAGTTAGCTGAGAAATTAATTTTAAAATATGATAGATGTCATAAAAGCAGCAATAATAGTTGGCTAGTCTAAAATTGCTTTGATGGTGTCGTAATTAATTGCTTTAAAATCCGAGATCACTAAATCGGCTTTAGAATAATCCTGATTTTTAGAATGTAAACTATCATAACCAATACAAAAACTGCCTGCTGCTTTAGCTGCAAGTATTCCGTTTGTAGAATCCTCGATAACAATACACTCTTGTTGTGAGAAACCTGCTAATTGAGCTGCTTTTTCAAAAATTTCGGGATGTGGTTTAGAAGCTTTTAAATCTGCACCACTAATTTTTGCTTTAAAATATTGGTCTAAATTAAAACGTGTAAAGACTTTGTTAATGGTTCCCATAGAGGCAGAAGAGGCTAATACTAAAGTTAGACCATTATTGTAATAATCTTGTATAATATCTAAAACACCATCCAGCAATGTTAAGCTCTCGTCATGATTAAATAACCCATTAAAATGGTTGCGTTTACACAACTCTAGTTCTAAAGCTGTATGATCTAGTTTAAAGTGATTGACAAGTTTTTTACAAATATTTTTTGTGGATTGACCTGTAAAACTTTGATATAAATCTTCATTAACAGTGATGTTAAAATCACTAAACATGTTATAATAAGCTTTGTGGTGTAGTGGTTCCGTATCTACAATAACACCATCCATATCAAATAAAATTGCTTTAACCATTACGTAATTAATTTTTTACGAAGATATTAAAGCAATCTATAATTTCTTCAGTATCACAAGTTACATTTAAGTTAATTACATAACTTTACCTTATTAAAAAGTAAAAAATGTATCAAGAATTACAACAACATTATGGCTATTTGTTTGAAGATGAATTACTTCAAGAAATTAATAATGTAGGAACATACAGAGATATACCTGAAGGCTTAAAGCTTATAGAAATAGGGGATTACATCAAGTCTATGCCTTTATTAGTTAGTGGTGCTATTAAAATATTGAGAGAAGATGATGAAGGAGACGAACTTATTTTATACTTCATAGAACAAGGTGATACGTGTGCTATGACTTTATCTTGTTGTTTAGGAAATTCTAAAAGTGAAATTAGAGCTGTAGCCGAAACAGATACCAAATTAATTATGATTCCAGTATCTAAAATGGAAGAATGGCTAGGTAAATACAAATCATGGCAGCAATTTGTATTACAAAGTTATCACAACCGTATGACAGAACTTTTAGAAGCTATAGATACCATTGCCTTTTTAAAAATGGACGAGCGTTTGTTTAAATACCTAAAAGATAAAGCAATGGTTAATCATAATGATTTAATACACGTCACTCATCAAGAAATTGCAAGAGATTTACATACATCAAGAGTGGTTATATCTAGATTACTAAAAACCCTAGAGATTGATGGTAAAATAGAGTTACATCGCAATAATATTAAAGTTATAGATTTGTAGTAATGTAACTTTTGTTACGCATCAAAACGCCATTAAATACTAGTTTTGTAAACTGAAATTTAAGTTATGGATATACTACAGGTATTTGGGTATTTTGGAGCACTTCTAATAGGTGTTGTTTTAGGTCTTATTGGAGGTGGAGGATCAATATTAACTGTTCCTATATTAGTGTATTTATTATTTGTAAATCCAGTAACAGCAACTGCTTATTCTTTATTTGTTGTTGGTGTGTCTGCATTAGTTGGTGCTATTCAAAATATACAAAAAGGTTTAGTCGACTTTAAAACTGCTATTGTTTTTGCTATACCTGCATTTATTGCGGTGTATTCTACCAGAAAATATATGGTACCTGCAATACCTGAAAAGCTTTTCAGTTTAGGAGGTTTTTTAGTAACCAAAAACATAGCAATCATGCTGTTTTTTGCTTTAGTTATGTTGGTTGCTTCTATTTTTATGATTAAAAATAATTCCAACACTAGTGATGCAGAGTCTACAGTAAAATACAACTATCCATTAATAATTATTGAAGGTATTGTTGTTGGAGTTTTAACAGGAATAGTTGGAGCAGGAGGTGGTTTTTTAATCATTCCAGCATTAGTGTTGTTGGCAAAGTTACCAATGAAAAAAGCAGTTGCCACCTCATTATTAATAATAGCTATTAAGTCGTTAATAGGATTTATAGGTGATGTCGAAAATTTAGAAATAGATTGGTTATTTTTGTTAAGCTTTACAGCAGTATCAGTGGTTGGTATATTTTTGGGAATATATTTATCCAATTTTATTGAAGGTAAAAAATTAAAAAAAGGATTTGGTTGGTTTGTTTTTATTATGGGTATTTACATAATATTTAAAGAATTAACTTAACAACTATGTAACTTTTGTTACTGCAAAAAAATAATTTTCGTACTATTTTTGAATAGAAAATAATACAAGTATTAGTCTAGCCCAAAGGCGAATACATTTTAAAAACAATTAAAAATTTATTAAAAATGAATATACAACAAATATACACAGGATGTTTAGCGCAAGCTGCCTATTACATTGAAAGTAAAGGCGAAGCAGCAATTATAGATCCATTAAGAGAAGTTCAACCTTATATAGAAAAAGCAAAATCTGATAATGCAACAATCAAATATATTTTTGAAACTCATTTTCATGCAGATTTTGTTTCTGGTCATTTAGATTTACAAAACAAAACAGGTGCTCAAATAGTTTTTGGACCTACCGCTAATCCAAATTATAAAGCACTTATAGCAGAAGATAATCAAGTGTTTACAGTGGGTGACTACAAAATTAAAGTCATCCATACACCAGGACATACCATGGAAAGTACCACCTATCTTTTAATAGATGAAAACGGTAAAGAACACGGTATAGTTACAGGAGATACCTTATTTATTGGCGATGTTGGACGTCCAGATTTAGCACAAAAAGTAGCTTCAGATTTAACAAAAGAGAAATTAGCAGGTTATTTGTTTGATTCGCTACGTAATAAAATAATGACACTTCCAGATGATATTATTGTGTATCCAGCACATGGTGCAGGTTCTGCATGTGGTAAAAACATGAGTAAGGAGACTACAGATACGTTGGGTAACCAGAAGAAAACAAACTATGCCTTACGTGCAGACATGACTAAAGAAGAATTTATAGCCGAATTGTTAGACGGTTTATCTGAACCACCAGCTTATTTTCCTCAAAATGTTATGATGAATATTAAAGGGTATGAAAGTTTAGATAAAGTCATGAAGATATCACAAAAGCCTTTATCACCACAAGCTTTTGAAGCTGTTGCAAACGAAACAGATGCTATTGTTTTAGACGTACGTCATCAATCAGAGTTTATAAAAGGACATATTCCTAGATCTATATTTATTGGTATCGATGGTGGATTTGCTCCTTGGGTAGGTGCATTAATTGCAGATGTGAGTCAGCCTATACTTTTAGTTGCGCCAGATGGTAGAGAAGAAGAAGTAATTACACGTTTATCTCGTGTAGGTTTTGATAATGTTGTTGGGTATTTAGAAGGTAGCTTTGAGGCATGGAAAAATGCAGGATTAGAATACGATACATTAACTTCAATTTCTGCAGAAGAATTTGCTAAACGCTATCCAGAAAATAAGGACGTTATTTTTGATGTTAGAAAAGATGGCGAGTTTTCATCAGAACATGTAGATGGTGCAAACCATACGTCATTAGATAATATCAATGACCATTTAAGCGAGTTTCCAGAAGATAAACCGTTTTACATCCATTGTGCAGGAGGTTACAGATCTGTAATTGCAGCGTCGATATTAAAAAGTAGAGGAATCCATAACCTAATTGATGTAGCTGGTGGTTATGGTGCTATTAAGAAAACAGATATACCAAGAACGGACTATGTTTGTCCTTCGACTTTAAAATAATATAAATTTTAGTTAGTAAAAAGCGCGTATTGCAGTAATGTAATACGCGCTTTTTGTGTAACAAAAGTTACTGATAAATAGTGTTTTATTTATTAATTTTATAGGATATAGTTTAAATATGAAAGGAGACTAAAAAAGAATAGTTTTTATCCAAAATTAAAATAATACACACATGAAAACCTCAATAATAATTCAAAACTTAAAATGTGGTGGTTGTGCGCATACCATAACTACAAAGTTATCAGAAATTAAAAACATTACTAATATTAATGTAGATGAAGAAGACAGTAAAGTATCATTTAGTTATATAAATGAAACTGATGCTTTTACAGTAAAAGACGCACTTAAATCTTTAGGCTATCCTTCAATTGATGATACAAATTCATTGACTTCAAAAGCGAAGTCTTTTGCAAGTTGTGCAAAAGGCAAATTTTTAAAATAAATAATATGAAAAAATTAATAGTACTAGGAATGCTTTCTGTTTTTCTATTCAATTGCAACAATTCTAAAAATAAAGAGTTTTCTGCTTTCGAAAAACAAATGGAAGCTAACAATCATCCAGGAAAAAAATTAATGGAAACTCACTGTTATATCTGTCATAGTCCATCAGCTGATCATGACAATAGGCTTGGGCCACCAATGATAGCAGTAAAAAAGCATTATTTAAATGATGACACAACAAAAGAGCAATTTATTACATCTATGCAAAATTGGATAAAAAATCCTAATGTAGACGATGCTAAAATGTATGGAGCTGTAAAACGTTTTGGAGTTATGCCTAAGCAATCATTTCCTGAAGAAACAATAAAGCAAATAGCTGATTATATGTTTGAACATGATATTGACCAACCAGAATGGTTTGAAGAGCATTTTAAAGAAGAAAAAGGGAAGCATAAAAAAATGTAAATTTGAATATGAGCAAATTTTCAGAAATTATTAATAAAGATATTCCTGTTTTAGTAGACTTTTTTGCCACTTGGTGTGGACCTTGTAAAACATTGAGTCCAATATTAAAAGAGGTAAAAGACGATTTAGGTGAAGGTGTTTCAATCATTAAAATTGATGTTGATAAAAATCAAGCTTTAGCTTCAAAATATCAAGTTAGAGGTGTACCAACCATGATTTTGTTTAAAAACGGAAAACAAGTGTGGAGACAATCTGGTGTGCTTCAAAAAAATGATATTATTAATATTATAAAATCAAATTGATGGATTTAAATGAAGACTTCTGGGATAACAGATACCAATCCAATGATATTGGATGGGATTTAGGGAAAATCTCACCACCATTAAAAGCCTATTTTGATCAGTTAACAAATAAGAACTTTAACATTCTAATTCCTGGAGGTGGTAACAGCTATGAAGCCGAATATTTACACAATAATGGTTTTAATAATGTGTATGTTGTGGATGTGTCAAAAACAGCTTTAAATAATTTTAATGCAAGAGTTCCTTCTTTTCCAAAGTCACATCTTGTTAAAAGCGATTTTTTTGATTTAGATATGAGTTTCGATTTAATTATCGAGCAAACTTTTTTTTGTGCTTTAGACCCTAATTTACGTCCAGCTTATGCTGCAAAAGCATCTGAATTGTTACAAGATAAAGGTAAAGTAACTGGTTTACTATTTGATGCACCTTTAAACGACACACATCCTCCTTTTGGAGGTTGTAAAGCAGAATACCTTGAATATTTTAAACCTTATTTTAAAATTAACATTATGGAACAAGCTTATAATTCTATTAAACCTAGGCAAGGAAAAGAATTATTTTTTATTATTCAAAAAAAGAAAATTTCTAAGACCGTGTTTTAAACTTATTTTTTGAATTAATGACAATTGTCATAATAATTAATACTTCCCTTTACTAGTTTTACAATTGAATTTAATCATTAATTATTAGATATGATATTGAAAACTTTTGCCTTATATAATTGGAATAATGGCGTCATTATGATTGCTATTTTTGGATTAGTTTGTGTAGCTCTTGTAGCTATTTTAATTAATTTTATGACTAATAGTGATAAAAAGAAATCAAATAAATAATTAAAAATCAATTGTTTAATAAGTAACTAGCTACTATGTAACTTTAGTTACTTTTTATGTTGACAAAAATCCATTTCTTTGTCAAAAAAAAATTATGCTCAATCCCTTACCTTGGTTTATTGCTGGACCTTTAATAGCAATAATTATGTTTTTACTTTTAAGATTAGGTAAAACATTTGGAATGTCTTCAAATTTAAGAACCATATGCTCTATGTCTGGAGCTGGTCGATTCTCTAGTTTCTTTTGTACAAACTGGAGAGATAATATTTGGAGTTTGGTTGTGCTTTTAGGCGTAATTTCTGGAGGGATATTTGCCTTCCAAGTGCTAAAAGTAGATCCACCTCAGATAAACGAAGACGTTGTTAATCAGTTAAACGCCTATGGATTTGACAGTGTCAATTCTTCTTATTTCCCAGCAGAACTATTTAGTTTGGATCAACTATTAACTGTTAAAGGTTTTGCTATTATATTAATAGCAGGTTTTTTAGTTGGTTTTGGTGCACGTTATGCTGGAGGATGTACTTCTGGTCATGCCATTATGGGACTAAGTAATTTACAAAGACCGTCATTATTTTCAGTAATTGGTTTTTTTATTGGAGGTTTAGTCATGGTTCATTTAATATTCCCTTTAATTTTTTAAGATGAAAAAATATATAGCTTTTTTTAGTGTTGGATTTGTTTTTGGAATCCTTTTAATAATTTCTGAAGTTGCTTCGTGGTTTAGAATTTTTGAAATGTTTCAATTTAAAAGCTTCCATATGTATGGCGTTATTGGTTCTGCTGTTATTGTTGGAATTGCTTTAGTGCAATTAATTAAACAGAAAGAAATAAAGACTTTTAATGGAAAACCTATACAGGTTAAGGATAAAGATAAAGGATTTACCAATTACTTTGTTGGAGGAATTATCTTTGGTTTTGGTTGGGCTTTAGCTGGTGCCTGTCCAGGTCCAATGTATGCCTTATTGGGTACAGGTTACATCAGTATTTTTATATTATTGCTAGGAGCAATCTTAGGGACTTTTGTTTACGGTGTTTTAAAAAGTAAATTACCTCACTAATTTTTTTGTAACATTTTTGATGATTTGACGTCTTATTTATGTAAGCCAATCTGTTGGTTTATATCAATCATCAAATCAAATCGTTATGAAAGAAGACAGACAATTATTAGTATTAACCCATTTAAGTCAGCTAGTGACTTTAATTTTAGGGTTTGGAAGTTTAATCCTTCCGTTAATTATTTGGTTAACCCAAAAGAACAAAGTTTACCAAATGGATGTTCATGGTAAAACCATAGTAAACTTCCAATTGAGTTTAGTTGTACTATACATAATATGTGTACCATTAATTTTGTTATTTGGATTAGGGCTTTTAGGATGGTTAGTCTTAGGGCTAGTTTCAATTATATATCCAATTATTAACGCTATTAAAGTTAGTAATGGCGAAAACCCAAATTACCCTTTATCTTTTAATTTTATTAGTTAGTTATATTAAGTGGATAAAGACAAAAACGCAACCCATTGGGTTGCGTTTTTTAATTTAAATATTAAGATTATTGTCTAATAAACTCTAGTTCGGAATATTCTGGTAGTACTAAATTGCCTGTTGATGTAAAATCAAATGAGGTGACTATGGTTTCGTTTTCTATTTCTGTAATAGTTAAGGTGTTGTTGTCCACACTCCAATTAAAATCTGTAGTTGTACCTATATCACCATTGTTTGTAGAGACTAAAAATATTCTAAATCCTTCGTTATTATCTAAAAAAATAAGTCTAAATTCATTTAAAGGTACTGCTGTAAAATCACTTCTTAACCATTCTCCAACTATGGGATGAGCTTCTTTGGTTGGGATTGAAACATCATCGTTGGTACACGATAATTGAGTAAAAAAAAGAAAACAAACTAAAACTAGTCTGATACTATTAGTCATAATATGAATTAATTATACATTCTTAATAATTTAAAATTTAGGGAACTATTAAGAACCATGTGTCTTGCAAATGTAAGAAAAGTTAATATGATTTTACTACAAACAAAAAAAGCAATTCTTTAGAATTGCTTTTTTTATGATAATTATAATAAAATTTAACTGTTTAGCATAACTGGCATCACTAACATGGTTACAGTTTCGCCTTCATCTAAATCGTCAATAGGTGTTAAAATACCTGCTCTGTTAGGCATACTTAATTCTAATTGTACCTCATTAGAATTTAAGTTGTTTAACATCTCTGTTAAAAAACGAGAGTTAAAGCCTATCTGCATATCATCTCCTTGGTAATCACAAGTTAAACGCTCTTCTGCTTTGTTAGAGTAGTCAATATCTTCTGCAGAAATGTTTAATTCTGCACCAGCTATTTTTAATCTAATTTGATGCGTTGTTTTGTTAGAGAAAATACTAACACGACGTACAGAGTTTAAAAACTGTGTTCTGTCTATAGTTAATTTATTTGGATTCTCTTTTGGGATTACTGCTTCGTAATTAGGGTATTTCCCATCAATTAAACGACAGATTAACACTGTGTTTTCAAAAGTGAATTTTGCATTTGAATCGTTATATTCAATAGTCACTTCTTCTTCGCTTGCTGCTAAAATTCCTTTTAAAAGATTTAAAGGTTTTTTTGGCATAATAAACTCGGCTACTTGAGACGCTTTCACATCCTCACGACCGTATTTTACTAGCTTGTGTGCATCTGTTGCTACAAAGGTTAACCCTTCTGTAGAAAATTGAAAAAACACACCACTCATTACTGGTCTTAAATCGTCATTTCCTGCTGCAAAGATGGTTTTGTTTATTGCAGTTGCTAAGATATGTCCAGGCATTTTAGTGCTGCTTGGATCTTCTAAGCTTACCGATTTTGGGAACTCGTTCCCGTCTGCATAAGCTAAAGCATATTTACCATGGTTAGAGCTAATTTCAACTGTATTATTGTCTTCTATAACAAAAGTTAAGGGTTGCTCTGGAAAAGTTTTTAAAGTATCTAACAATAAACGTGCAGGAATAGCAACACTACCTTCGTTATCACTTTCTACATCTAAAACTGCAGACATCGTGGTTTCTAAATCGCTTGCAGAAACTGTTAATTTATTTTGATTGATTTCGAATAAAAAATTATCTAAAATTGGTAGTGTATTCGAGCTGTTTATAACACCTCCTAAAACTTGTAATTGTTTTAGTAAATAGGTACTTGATACAATAAATTTCATTATTTATTTGCGTTATGTTCTGTTAATATTCGTATTACAAATATATTGTTAATGTCTTTAAATTGGAAACAAACTTATTAACACTTACTTGGCGTATTTTTTCTTTCTAAAGTAGTTAAAAGCAAAACCAAAAACACCCAGTAAAAGCAATGGTAGTAAGATATTTATGAGTTGCCACTTTGTTTTTTCTTCGGTTATTTTTTCTGGATTTAAAAAGGCAACTGCTATTTCTTTAGATCGAATGTTTATAAGTCCAGTATCGTCTAAAAGGAAATTAGCCACATTTACTAAAAATTCTTTGTTACCAAATGTTTGTCCAGTGTATTTGTCAAATCCCAACTCTTCCACACCATTTCTACCCACTTCATTTTTAATAACATCGCCATCAGATACGACCACCATTTTAGTTGGCACACTTTCATCTTTATTGTCTGAAATGGCAACAGGTTTAACCCTATTTTTATAGACAGAAGTAAAGGTGTTTTCTAATAATACTGCTAGTGTTTGCGGACCTTTATTAAATGATTTTGGGTCTAGTTGGTCGTTAACCATATCCAAGCTTATCTCTCTTGGTGTGCCTTCTAATTTAGTTAATGGCGCAGTTTGTAATAAGATGGTTTTAGTCGTCCCATTTTTTAATGTATCGATTGGGTTGGAAAAGTCAAACTTTAAAAAGTCTAAATTGTTGACTATAGGATGGTTAGAGTTGCCTTTTGCTAATGGTGAATAGGTCCAAGGGTAACTCTGAAATTGGCTATTACTACCTTCTCCAGACGCTAAGGTAATAGGCGCAGAGTACATAGAGCTAACAATTAACGGATTGATACGTACACCGTATTTAAAGAAAAAATCGGTTAAATTTAAATCCATTGGTACAGCTACGTTTTTACCTAAATCGTTGTACAAACTATCTTTGCTCATAGCCACTTTTTCAAGTAACCATAGGCTTTTTCCACCATTCATGGTGTATTGGTCTAAAATGTATTTTTCTTCTTCTGTAAACGCTACTGTTGGTTTTGCGTTGATAATTAAATCGTAGCCTTTCAGTTTTTGCAAGGTATTTTCAGCATCTTTAGACACACTATCTAAAGTAAAAGGTGCAATAAAATAGTAATCCTTTAGGGTTTTTATATAATCTGCTATATATCTGTTTTCTAGCTGTCCATTACCTTTTAACACTGCTATTTTGCGTCGTTTAGGGTTAACTAATTTGCTTAAACCATCTGCAAATGCATATTCTAGATGTTGTACAGAATTAGTAACTAATTGTTGTTGTGTAGCTCCAATTGTATTTTTTACTAGAGGAATTTTAACAGTTGCATTATTATAACTTGCTAAAGCCCAAGGAAAAATAACTGCTTGACTAGATTTACCATTTTCTTTAACAGTTAGTTGCATAGGTGTTAATCCACGTGCATTTAATTGCTGAATATTTTGATCTCGTGTCGCATCATCTTCAATAGGATTTATAAAGTTGAAACTTATGTTGCTATTGTAAGCCGAAAATTCTTCAAGTAATTGTTTAGTTTCGGTTTTTAACTTTCTGAATTCAGACGGAAAATCGTCACCCTCCAAAAACACATCAATAATTACAGGTGAATCCACTTTTTTTATAATATCCAAAGCAGATGGATTAAGTGTAAAACGCTGGTCTAACGTCAAATCAAAACGTTTATACACCTTGTTTGAAAGTATGTTTATAAGGAGTAACCCAATAATTAATAAGCCTATATGTTTGATGGTATTATTCAAATTTTTTCTCAAGTTGATAGGTTTTTAATGCTGCTACTGTATCGTTTTTAAATTGTAATTCTAAACACTCTTGTTGGTTATTAAATGCACCAGGTTTAAAGCCTAAATTATAGTTCCATAGGTCATTAGAATTGGCTTTAATTGTTTCGTCCCAACCAAACCATTCTGGTTCTCCCAGCTCAGCTTCAACCTCTTGTTTTGTTTTACCAATAAGTTGATTTTGTTGTTTTATTTGGTCTACCATTTCATAACGTAACTCCGGAAACTCCTGCCAATCTTCTGCATTAAAATACTTTTGATGATGATAGCTTGTAAAAATATTTAACATGGGATAAAACATCCAAAAATAGAGTAGAGGGGTAGCAATAATACTAACCAATAAGCTTAACCATTTGTTATTACCTATGGTTTTTATAAACAACCAAGCTAATATAAAAACAACAATAAACGATAGGACTAAACCAGTTGTAATAACCATTTTATTGTTTTTTGATGTTGAATTTAGTTAACGCTATAAACAATACAGCGACACTTAAAAAATAAATAATATCTCTGGTGTCTAACACACCACGACTCATACTTTTGTAGTGAGCATTCATTCCTAAATTATCGATAAAATTACTAGATGTTACGTCTGCAATACCTTCAAAACCTATAAAGAAGAACAAGCATAAAAATACAGCTATTATAAAAGCCACTATTTGGTTATCTGAAATTGTTGATGCAAATACACCAATTGCGGTGTAGGCTGCTACTAAAAATAACAACCCAAAATACGATCCTAAAGTACTTCCAAAATCTAAATTACCTACAGGATTACCTAATTGATATACTGTGTAAACATAAAGTAATGTTGGTATTAAAGCTATAATGATTAATATAAATGCTCCAAAATATTTACCTAAAACTAACTGTAAGGTGCTAATGGGTTTGGTAAGTAACAACTCCAAAGTCCCTTGTTTTTTCTCGTCACTAAAACTTCGCATAGTTACCGCTGGAATCAAGAATATTAAAATCCAAGGTGCTAATAAAAAAAACGTCGATACATCTGCAAAACCATTATCTAAAATATTGAATTCGCCTTTAAACACCCACAAAAAAAGTCCATTTAATAGCAAGAATATGGCAATCACTAAATACCCTATTGGTGAAGCGAAGAAGGAGTTGATTTCTTTTTTAAGTATGGCTAGCATTAATTTAAGTTAAAAGTTATAAAGTTAAAAGTATTTAAAGTTTACAAAACAGTCTATTATATTTCAATCGTAAATCATCAATCTAAAATCGCCAATTTATCCACACTCCAAGCTTCAGGTTTAGCATTAAACAAAGGTTTGGTTTTAGCCCAAATACTTTTAAATAAATTAGAGTTTCGGTAATTTTCTAAATCGCTTTCATTGTTCCAATAGCTATACGTAAAAAACACATTGCTATTGTGCTTGTCTCTGTACAATTCTAGTAATTGATTACCTTCAAAGCTTCTAATTTTATCTTTTACCGTTTCAAAATTAGCCAAAAAGGTGTCAATATGTGCGTCTTCAAAACTTAATTTTACAATTCTTACCAACATAAATACTCCCTTTTGTAATTTCCGCGAAAGCGAAAATCTTATTACTTTAAAAAATTAATTGTCACTGTATCTCGTAACGCTAATCCCATCAAACTACTTGCGCTTCCAACAGTTTGGTTGTTACTTTTATAAATGGCAATCTCTAAACAATTAGAGCTATTAAACACCACTAACCCTCGTCCTTCATCATTACGCTTGTCTTCTGGGATGTCAAAATTTATAATATCACTATACTTACTGTGTATTTTTTTAAACTTGTAATTTCTTGCAGACACCTCGTAATTGCGACCTTTTTGCAGCTTTTCGAAAAAGTTTTTTCTAATGTTGGTCACGACATTTCCGTAATTATCAATATAAATGATACTGCCTATAATTTGGGTTTGCTCTTCATTGACGTAAGGCACCAAATTTTTTATGGGTTTAATCTTATCAATAGCTTTACCAATAACTTCTAAGGTACCACCACGTGCAATATGACATGCTACTTTTACAAACACATCCAACACCGGAAAGCTTGTTTCTATCTTATCATGGATATTAATTTCTACCAGCTTAGAAGGTGCAATCTCGTTAGCAATCATACTCATAATCCCATTATTGGCACACACAAAATAGTGATCGTCCAACTCTACAGCAATATGTTTGTTTTCTGGGTTGATTTCAGAGTCTATACCAATAACATGAATGGTTCCTTTAGGAAAACTACTGTAAGCATTTTGAATAATATAAGCAGCCTCAGCAATATTAAAAGGAGAAATAGAATGCGAGATATCAACAATTTTAACCTCAGGCAATTCACTGTAAATAGCACCTTTTATTGCGCCAGCAAAGTGATCTTTCTCTCCAAAGTCTGTCGTTAATGTTATTATTGGCATGTATTATTGTTGATATTTTTTTAACCACAAACACATAAAAATTGTGTAAGTTTGTTAGGTTAGCATCACGAAAACAAAACTAATAAAATTGTACAGATTAATTTAATAAATGCAACGCTTTTGAACGAAATAATTATTGAACTTGAAGAGATCTCTCCAAAAGAATTTTTTGGAACCGGAAACGAAAACATTACACTACTAAAAAAATACTTCCCTAAACTTAAAATAGTTGCTAGAGGAAACAAAGTAAAAGCCTATGGTGACGAAGAGCTTCTTGAAGAGTTTGATAGACGCATGACTATGTTGCTTAAGCATTTTTCTAAGTACAATAAATTAGACGAAAACGTCATAGAGCGCGTATTAACTAGTCAAAGTAGTGACGATTATACAACTTCTGAAAAAAGCGGAGAAGTTTTAGTCCATGGTGCAAACGGTAAACCAATTAAAGCCATAACAGCCAACCAACGTAAGATGGTCGAGCTGATGCGTAAAAACGATATGGTTTTTGCTATTGGTCCTGCAGGAACAGGTAAAACCTATACAGGAGTCGCATTAGCTGTACAAGCCCTAAAAAATAAAGAAGTTAAACGAATTATTTTAACGCGTCCAGCAGTAGAAGCAGGCGAAAATTTAGGATTTCTTCCAGGCGATTTAAAAGAAAAACTAGACCCTTACATGCAACCGTTATATGATGCCTTGCGCGATATGATTCCTGCGGAAAAACTAGCACAGTATATCGAAAACGGAACCATACAAATCGCACCTTTAGCCTTTATGCGTGGACGTACGCTAGATCATGCGTTTGTGATTTTGGACGAAGGACAAAATACCACACATGCGCAAATGAAGATGTTTTTAACCAGAATGGGTAAAAGCGCTAAGTTTTTATTAACAGGTGATCCTGGTCAAATAGATTTACCACGTCGTACCATTTCTGGACTTAAAGAAGCTTTACTTATTTTAAAAGGAGTTGAAGGTGTAGGTATGATTTTTCTTGATGATAAAGATGTGATTCGTCATAAACTAGTCAAGAAAATTATTGCAGCTTATAAAAATATTGAGAATAGGGAGTAGTCTATAAAGCAGTCACAGTAGACAGTATAAATAATAACTAAATGTCACACTGAGCTTGTCGAAGTGTAAACAAATCAACTAATGAGTAACACAATAATAGCATCCAATTTCAACTTCCCAAACCAAAAAAGCGTTTACAAAGGAAAAGTTAGAGAGGTATATAATATCAATGACGAAGAACTGGTCATGATTGCAACAGATCGACTTAGTGCGTTTGATGTGGTAATGCCAAAAGGAATCCCTTACAAAGGACAAATCCTTAATCAGATTGCCACAAGCATGATGAAAGCTACTGAAGATTTGGTGCCAAATTGGTTAACAGCCACTCCAGATCCTAATGTTGCAGTTGGACATTTGTGTACTCCTTTTAAAGTCGAAATGGTGATTCGTGGGTATTTGTCAGGTCATGCTGCACGCGAGTATAAAGCAGGTAAACGATTACTTTGTGGAGTTGAGATGCCAGAAGGAATGAAGGAAAATGATAAGTTTCCAGAGCCTATCATTACTCCAGCTACAAAAGCCGAAATGGGAGATCATGACGAGGATATTTCGCGAGAAGACATCTTAAAAAAAGGGATTGTTAGTGAAGAAGATTACCTGATTTTAGAGGATTATACACGTAAATTGTTTCAACGTGGAACAGAAATAGCTGCATCCAGAGGATTAATTTTAGTAGATACCAAATATGAATTTGGAAAAACTAAAGACGAAAAAATAGTATTGATAGACGAAATACATACACCAGACTCCTCGCGCTACTTTTATGCAGAAGGTTACCAAGACCGTCAAGATAATAACGAAGCACAAAAGCAATTATCAAAAGAGTTTGTTCGTCAGTGGTTAATAGCTAACAACTTTCAAGGCTTAGAAGGGCAAACCGTTCCAGAAATGAGTGATGAATATATCGAAACCGTATCTGAGCGTTATATTGAGTTATACGAAAACATTATGGGAGAACCATTCGTAAAAGCTGATGTAAGTGATATTCAAAAGCGTATTGAAGAAAACGTTTTGGAGTATTTGAAAGGGTAAATTTTGATAATTTTGTAGAGTGTTGTTTAACTTATGCATTATAAAACGTTTCAATACATTGGCAAGTTGAGTACAAATGTTTAATATCGGTCGTTAAACGTAGTAAATTGATTTATTTAATAAAGTCAAATCAGGACTTATTTCACCTTCTCAACTTCTCATACAAACCTCGAATCTTCTTATAAATAAAGGTATTGGTTTTGACATAGTAAAAAGAAATTAGACAAACCACTATCATAAATATAATAGCACCTATAATAGCTTCGGTTGGTGTTAAACTTTTATAGAAAAACTGTTTTAAGCTTAATCCAGTAAAACTTCCGTAAATAATCATAAAATGAATCACGTAAATTGACAAAGTTTTTTGTCCAATTTTTGAGATAAGAGCTTGCTTTAAATAGCTTTCAAAAGCGTAAAATAATCCAAATATAACCAGCACATTTCCTAGCCTGCTAAATAAATAATTATAATTTGCACTTCTTGTAAATAAAGGGATGTTAAACATATTATCTAAAACTTTTAGTGCTATCGACGAATAAAAAATTAATAGTAAACCAATCACTAAAAAACTAATAATCTTAAAAGGTTTATAATTGTTTTTATGTCCAAACTTAGAAAATAAAACTGCTGTAAACCCTCCAAAAGCCACGTACCCAAACCAAGGGATTATTGCAAACACAGAGCCATTTGCAAGACTTAAATAATTAGAAAATAGCACAGGCACAGCTTCTAGTTTTAGTGTTCTGTAAAGGGGTTCGGTAACAAATACAGTAAAACCAATAACTAAAAATAAGGTTGCTAAAAGCCATTCGTTTTTAAAACTAAGTCTATACAGTATAATTAATAGAATAAGTGACAATCCAATGCATTGTAACACATCAACTTGTAAAAAGTTCATGTTTACCTTTCCATACATTAAACTAATAAAAGAAAATCGCAAAGCATAACCCAATCCAATAAGTAGCAAACCACGATTTAACCCTTTTTTTATGCGCTTGTTGTCTGTACCTTTTTCTTTAGATTTTAATAATAAATACACAAAAACCAAACCTGTAATTGTAAAAAACACAGGAGCAGTAATCCCTCTAAAATAGGACCAGATCGTATAAGCAGTATAAGAATTATCTCTGTAAATAGGATGCAATAGTGTATCAATAAAATGACCTTGTAGCATCATTAAAATAGCAAATGCTCTGACTGCATCCAGAAAAAAAAGACGTGTTGGTTTCAAATGGTATTACGTGTTAGTGGTGTAAATATAATAGGTTATATTTAAACTTTAAATTTTTATATGGTGTACGATACATTAAATACTTTAGTAGAGCAGTTTTCTTCATTTGTTTGGGGTTTACCCTTATTAATATTATTAATTGGAGGAGGTACCTATTTGTTGGTACTTTCTAAATTTTTACCCTTTAGGTATTTAGGACACGCCATTCAAGTGTTAAGAGGGAAGTACGATAATGCGTCAGATTTAGGAGAAATTAGTCATTTTAAAGCATTAACTACAGCATTATCTTCTACCATTGGTATGGGAAATATTGCAGGTGTCGCGTTAGCTATTTCGGTAGGTGGGCCAGGAGCCATGTTTTGGATGTGGATAAGTGCAATTGTAGGTATGGCAACAAAGTTTTTTACATCAACTTTAGCCATTATGTATCGTGGAAAGGATTCTGCAGGTCAAATTCAAGGTGGTCCCATGTATTTTATTACAGAAGGTTTAGGCAAAAACTGGAAATTTTTAGCAGTTATGTTTAGCTTTTTTGGAATGTTAGGAGCGCTTCCCGTTGTTAATGTAAATCAATTAAAACAAGCTATTAATGATATTATATTAATTCCAAATGGTGTGGAAGTTAGTTTTACTTCAAACCTTATATTGGCAGCTATTTTAGTGGTTTTTACATCTATAGTGATTCTTGGAGGATTAAAACGTATTAGTACCATTGCGTCCAAAATGGTACCTTCAATGGTGATTCTATATTTTATTTTAGTCTTGATTATTTTAGGAATTAATTATACCGAAATCCCAAAATACTTCACTTTAATATTTACAGATGCTTTTGAAGCTAATTACATAAAAGGCGATGCTGTTTTTGGAGGTATGTTAGGCGCATTAATTATTTTAGGTATTAGACGTGGTGCGTTTTCTAACGAAGCAGGTATAGGTACAGCACCATTGGCGCATGGCGCAGCAAAAACTAACGAACCTGTTAGAGAAGGATTAGTAGCAATGATGGGACCAGTTATTGACACATTAATTGTATGTACTTTAACCGCTTTGGCTATTTTAGTGACAGGTGTTTGGGAAACCACATCAGACAACGGAGTGACGCTAACTGCATCTGCATTTCAGCAAGCCATTCCTGGGTATGGACAGTATTTATTAATGATTTGTGTTTTTATATTCAGCGTGTCTTCGCTATTTTCTTATGCCTATTATGGTACTAAATGTATGTCGTTTTTAGTAGGAGTAAAAAACCAACATTATTATAAGTATTTATATATTACCAGTATTGTTTTAGCAGCAACCACACCATTTGAGATGATGATTAACCTTATAGATGGTGTATTTGCTTTAATGGCAATTCCTACCATGTTGGCAACGCTAATTTTAGCTCCAAAAGTGGTTAAAGAAGCTAAAGCCTATTTTAAAAGAATGAAACAAAACAATAGCTAAAACAATAATTATTGTGTGTTTTAAATGATGAATACAAATGCGACTTGAAATTCCGACACCGTCGGAAAACATCAAAATTCAGAAATAATGAACGAAGGAGTGGAGATGCAATGCGTAGCATTAAGCACGTAGCTCCGAAAGTGACTGGTGCTTTAGCAATTTCCTAATTTTGATAGTGATTTTTTGGTTCGTTTTTCATCAAGGAAAAATGAACAGAAGCTAAATTAGATGGATCGCTAACTTTAGGATTGTTTAATATTCGATTCATATTTTGTTTAATTCATTAATTACTGTGCAGTTTTGATTAAAACAAATACCAAGTATTAACATATATAAAAACCAATTAGTGACAGTAAGTAAAATAATCAGAAATATTAATAATATTTAGTACTTTTAATTCACTTTTAATACTTATAAACCGATGCAAAGATTTCAAATTAATTCTTACAAAGAATATGAAAAAGCTTATCAAGCTAGTATAGATAACCCAGAAGCTTTTTGGGAAGAAATAGCAGAGTCTTTTGTTTGGAAAAAAAAGTGGTCTAAAGTCTTAGAATGGGATTTTACAAAACCTGAAGTCACATGGTTTAAAGATGGAAAACTCAATATCACAGAAAACTGTTTAGATCGACATTTAAAAGATAGAGGTAATGAAACTGCACTTATTTTTGAACCTAACGATCCTAATGAAGGTGCGCAATACTTCACTTATAAAGCATTACATAGCAAAGTCTGTAAGTTTGCTAACGTGCTTAAAGCCAATAATGTAAAAAAAGGCGATCGTGTGTGTATTTACATGCCAATGGTACCAGAATTAACTGTTGCTGTTTTAGCCTGTGCCAGAATTGGTGCAGTTCATTCGGTTGTATTTGCAGGATTTTCTGCATCTGCTTTATCAGCAAGAATTAATGATGCAGCATGTAAAGTGTTATTAACCGCAGATGGTGGTTTTAGAGGCACCAAAATAACGCCTTTAAAAGACATTGCAGACCAAGCATTAGAAACCTGTCCAACCATACAAACAACCATTGTTTTAAAGCGTGTTAATAATGATGTGACTTTATTAAAAAACCAAGTATGGTGGCATGATCAACTTAAGACAGTAGACGATAATTGTCCTGCAGAAATCATGGATGCAGAAGATATGTTGTTTATATTATATACTTCTGGTTCTACAGGAAAACCAAAAGGTATGGTACATACTTGTGGTGGATATATGGTCTATACAGCGTATACGTTTAGAAATGTATTTCAATATAGTTGCAGTAAAACCAACGATTTTGGTAGAGATTATACACGATCTAGCCCAAAAGATGTGTATTGGTGTACTGCAGATATTGGATGGATTACAGGTCATAGTTATATTGTGTATGGTCCATTAGCCAATGGTGCAACCACATTAATGTTTGAAGGTGTGCCAAGTTACCCTGATTATGGTCGCTTTTGGGACATTTGTGAAAAACACAAAGTCAATCAGTTTTATACTGCTCCAACAGCTATTAGAGCCTTAGCAAAACAGGACACTAATTATGCAGATAATTATAATCTGAAACATTTAAAAACATTAGGCACAGTAGGAGAGCCTATTAATCTAGAAGCATGGAATTGGTATAACGATTACGTCGGAAAAGGAAAATGCCCAATAGTAGATACATGGTGGCAAACCGAAACAGGAGGTATTATGATATCCTCTTTAGCAGGTGTGACTAAAGACAAACCAACCTTTGCAACCTTACCATTACCTGGTGTTCAGCCAGTACTATTAGATACAGATGGAACTATAATTGAAGGGAATCCAGCAGAAGGTATTTTAGCAATACAATTTCCTTGGCCATCCATTGCTAGAACTATTTATGGCGATCATCAACGGTATAAAAATGTCTATTTTTCTGCCTATAAAAACAAGTACTTTCCAGGCGATGGTGCATTACGTGATGCATCTGGTAATTACCGTATTACTGGTCGTGTGGACGATGTTATTATTGTCTCTGGACATAATTTAGGGACTGCACCAATAGAAGATGCTATTAACGAGCATCCAATAGTTGCAGAAAGCGCTATAGTAGGTTTTCCTCATGACATTAAAGGGAATGCGCTGTATGGTTTTGTCACGTTAAAAGATATTGGATCAACTAGTGACCAAGAGGCTTTACGTTTGGAGATTAACCAGTTAATTACAGAGCAAATAGGACCTATTGCTAAGTTGGATAAAATCCAGTTTACTAGTGGATTACCAAAAACCCGAAGCGGAAAAATCATGCGTCGTATTTTACGTAAAATAGCAGCTAGTGAAACCGATAACCTTGGTGATACCAGTACATTACTTAATCCAGAATGTGTGCAAGAGATTATGGATAATGTACTATAAATTGAGTAGAAACTAATAATATTAAGTCAATTAAAAAAGACAACCTGTTTAGGTTGTCTTTTTTAAATTAAGCGCTAAACTAAAGTGGCTTATTCATCTTTTTTTAATGGTGTTGCAGTGCTTCCCATATCTCTAACGCAAACGTATTTACCATCGCGTTTTTCAAAAACCGACATGTAATGTCCGTTATTAACTTCACTACCAGAGGAGTCATAACGTGTCCAAGAGCCTACTTCTACAGCTAAGTCTCCATCAGCAAAAACATCTACAACTTTATAGACGTTGTAATGTCCCAAAGTGTCCTTTGCAAATCCTTCTTCCATATCAGCTTTAATGGCTGCTTTTCCTACTCTAGGTTTTTCATTTTGACCATAACTTATGGCATCGTCACTATAATAGGCAACAACTGCGTCTGCGTCTTTAGCTTTTTGACCTGCTGCAAAAGCATCTTCCATTGCTTGTAGCTCTGCAGTTAAAGCATCCTTGTCTACAGCAACTTCTTTTTCTTTAGTTTCACAAGCAGAAAATAATACTGCTGCCAAAACTAAAATCCCAAATAATTTAATGTTTGTTTTCATAATGGTTTATGTATTGTGTTGGTTATTAGATAAATATACTAATAAAACTAATGACATTCTATTTTAACATAATTTTATTATAGATCACCTTCAATATATGATTTGCTTCAAAAATTAGTTAGTACCTTTATTAGATTAAGAATAACAAAAAAAGAACACTATGAAAGTAAACGCATATGCAGCCAAAGCTGCTGGAGAACAATTAGAACCTTTTAATTATAATTTACCAGATATTGGTAACGAAGAAGTCGATATTAAAGTCCATTATTGTGGGTTATGTCACAGCGATTTAAGTATGGTCAATAACGATTGGGGATTATCTCAATATCCATTAGTTCCTGGACACGAAATTGTTGGCGAAGTGTTAGATGTTGGTAAAGAGGTTAAAGGACTAAAAAAAGGAGACAAAGTAGGACTAGGTTGGTACAGTGCTTCTTGTTTACACTGCAACCAATGTATGGATGGTAAACAGCACTTGTGTGGATCGGCAGAAGCAACGATAGTAGGTCGTCATGGAGGTTTTGCAGATATAGTTAGAGGACATTGGTCTTGGGCTACACTATTACCAGAAGGTATTGATATGGCTAAAGCTGGACCTTTATTTTGTGGCGGAATTACCGTGTTTAACCCTATAGTCTTATCAGGTGTACAACCTACAGATAAAGTGGGAGTGATAGGTATTGGTGGATTAGGGCATATGGCACTTAAGTTTTTAAAAGCTTGGGGTTGCGAGGTGACTGCATTTACGTCCAATAAAGATAAAACGGATGCGCTTAAAAAAATGGGAGCACACAATGTAGTCGATTCTACTAATAGTGAAGAACTGGAAAGCATTGCTGGAACTTTAGATTTTATATTAAATACCACTAACGTGAAGTTAAATTGGGACGCTTTTTTAAGCACCTTAGCACCACAAGGAAAACTACATACCGTTGGAGCTGTGTTAGAACCCATGGAAATCCCAGCATTTAGCATGATATCTGGCGAAAAGTCGGTTGGAGGTAGCCCATTAGGAAGCATCGCACTCACCAGAAAAATGTTAGAGTTTTGTGTACGTCATGATATCTATCCTACGGTTGAAGAATTTAAACTAGAAGACGTTAACCAAGCCATTAAACACCTGGAAGACGGTAACGCTAGATTTAGAGTGGTATTAAAAGCGTAATACTAACGTTTAAGATTATAATAAGTGCTCAGTAAATGAGCACTTTTTTTGTTATGTACACATCTGTTTTACGACAACTTCTGTAACATATATTACATCATACATTATGTAAATGTCTTAACTTTAACCTTTCAAAACTGTATACATTACCAATGGAAAAATATATTGATGCATTTGTAACTGCTTTTAATGGGACAGTGTCTTGGACCTGGAAATCGATCTTGTTTGAAGTCCCTTGGTACACCAATTATTTTTGGGGACTCACCTTGATTTCATTAGTTGTATGGCTGTTAGAAATTGCGTTTCCTTGGCGAAAACAACAAGCTATTTTCCGTAAAGATTTCTGGCTAGATGCCTTCTATATGTATTTTAACTTTTTCATTTTTGCTATTGTTATAGCAGGCGTTTACAAGGTATTGGGTGTGTTGTTTACAGATTTAAATATAACTGTAAAAAGCTTAGCGCTTATCGATATTGCCCATTGGCCTATGTGGATACAATTACTGGTGTTTTTTGTAGTTCTAGATTTTGTGCAATGGTTTACCCATGTGTTATTGCATCGCTATCCGTTTTTATGGAAGTTTCATAAGGTGCACCACAGTGTCAAAGAAATGGGATTTGCTGCGCATTTACGTTACCATTGGATGGAAAATATCTTGTACAAACCTTTAAAAACCTTTGGTGTTATGATACTTGGAGGTTTTGAGCCCGAACAAGCCTATATTGTTCATTTTATTGCTATTACTATTGGGCATTTAAACCATGCCAATATCAAAATAACTTGGGGCGTTTTTAAATACATCTTTAATAATCCGGTGATGCATTTATACCATCATGCCTACACCTTACCAAAAGGCACTCACGGAGTCAATTATGGTATTAGTTTAAGTCTATGGGATTATATTTTTAAAACCAATTACATCCCAGAAGATAGTGGTCAAGTACTTATTGGGTTTAAAGGCGACGATCAATTTCCTAAAGATTTTATCCATCAAAACACCTACGGATTTAAAAAAGGACAACGCTAATCTGTAATCCAATCTATAGCATTATCGCTTGATGTAAGTGGTATTAAAACAAGGTATTTAATTCTGGATACTGCACAGGTTTTATACTGTCTGCTGTATTACTATCAACCTTAGGACTAAACAGCTCTTTACTTACAGGATAGGTCTCTAAAGTACTATCCGGAAAGGGTTCCGCGATCAACTCCATAACTTCTGTAGTCGATAATTCTGGGTTCAGCCAATCCTGTTCTAGGGAAGGCTCTAAAATAACAGGTTGTCTATTCTTAACATTGTGTATTTCGGCAAATAAAGGCGACGCTTTTTTAGTTAAAATACTATAGGTAATATAGGTGCCAATAACGGTATAGATACCAGCCAATCCCATAAGTTGGTCATCCTGTCTGTGGATGTAAAACGGAAACTTTTTTTTACCTACTGTATGTGGCTCGAAAAAACCAGATACAGGTATAATACAGCGTTGGGTAAGTGCCACATTTTTATACACAAAATGGCTAAACAATTTTTCGCTTTGTGCATTTAAACCACCACCAAAACGTACAGCCTCTTTGTAATAGGGTTTTATAGTTTCTGGAGTATTATCATCTGGTACAATGCCCCAAACTCCAGGCGCTAGCACTTCTGGTTTTCCTTGCGGAATCACTAACATATTAGGATGCGCAAACCCATTAAGGTGGTAGTTGGGTTGGTCAAAAAGGGTCACAATATTAGTGTCGCTAATGGTTACACCAAAGCGTTTTTCTATTTTAATCACCCGATCTTTAACACTAGTATGAAAACACATGTGGTTTTTATTTTAAAGATACCAAAAAGTTATTTTAAATAACGGTTTGCATATGAATAGACTTAGGATTTAATTTATTTTTATTAAATTTATAGAATACTCCCTAAAGTATTTATTTCCTATTTGCAGATTACCGTTTTATTGGACAGGTTATAATTAATAGCAATATATTATAAAATTTAATATTGAAGCACACCTTAAACAAAGGATTTGTGCTAATAATTTATACTAAAACTAACCCCTATGAAAACTATTTTACAATTTGCTTTATGCTTATTAATCGTCCAATTTTCTTATGCTCAGACAACATTAACAGACTATTTTATTATTAACCAGGATAGAATAGAAGTAGAGATTTCTAAATCAGACGGTAAGTATAAAATTAAGTTATCTAAAGGAGAAAAAGAAGAAGAATTTAATATTGGTAGCACAGTTGGAAGTTTTTTTGATTTTAAAAAACAATTCAGAAATTTAGTTTATGTAGGTCTATTAGAAAAATCAATGACTGAAAGTGATGATGATTATGATGCTGATGCTTTAAAAAGAATAGATCAAGAAGCAGAAAGTATCTATTATAGTTTTGCAAATAACCTTAGAGTATTAGACAATTTAGATTATAAACCAAATACTGGAATCCTTAAAGTTAATGATAGAATACCTGTTTATTTAGACAGCGATGATTTTAAAGAATTAATTAAAGAATACAAGAATGAGGCTAGTCTAAAATTTCAAGAAAAAGTTAAGCAAATAGATTTTTTAATAAAAATTAAACCACAGAATTATCAAGATAGTATTATAAAAATAGCTCAAGAAATTAGAATAGATAAGTACCAATTAATTGCTGACGACAATCTTGAGGAAGAGGAAAAGTATATTAAATTTAATGAGTATACTTCATCTCTTCTACAAAATAATGAAACGTATAAAGCTTTAAAAGATAAGTATTTATCAAATCTCTTTCCTCAATACATCCCAGAAAAAAATGATGTCGTACTTACGTTTCTAGTAATTGATAACGTAGAATTTGAATTTTCTAAAGGATTTTTAGAAATAATAAAGGTTATTGGACATTTAGATTGTGATGCAGATAATAATAGTTATAACTGTAATTTAATACCTTCTTTTTTAAAGAATAATGCTAAAATGATATTTACTAACTTATATGGTATTGGATTTACTAGTAGAGAAAATTACAAAAAACTTCTTAATGTAGGATTAAGATTAAACCAAGTGGATAAGCAGTTTAAGGTTGGAGATTTTGATAGGTTAACCAGAGATAATGAAATTTATAATGCAAATTTAAAAAGTCGGATTAAAATTTTTATGGACGATCTTATAAATTATGATTTTTATCCTAATAAGTTAACTAGAGATTTCAGTCCTATGGACCAAAAAGCCAGTGTGAATGGTGGAGATAAACTAACTTTAACTAAAGAAGAATCTCGAAAAATTCTAGAAATGGAAGTGTATAGCGATTTTCAAGGGTTTGATGCTGAGTCACCAAATGGTTTAATACAAATGGAACTTTCTAAGCACTTTAACATTAATACTGAAAGAAAAGATGCTTACAGGTATTTAAATTGGCTGTTTAGTGGTTATGGTTTATTTCAATATATAGAAGCTTCAGGTGGAATTACTAAAATTGAAGATAAAGAACGACGATTACACCCAGAACGAATAGACAATGAAATTACTTTGGAAGATAATACAGTTGTGTTAGATGCTAAGCGTTATACAACACCTATAGATTTATTAAATTATCGTACCTGGAATGTCGGTCAAAATATAAATTTTATACTAATAGACAACCCGGATTTAAAACATCAATTTCATATTAATGGTGGTCTCAAGTTTAATCGTACAGCAATACAAGATAGTATCAAGAGTATTGGGTCTGACAATTTAAAACCAACAGAATATTCCGTTAGTTATTGGACCTTTTATCCAGAAATTAAAATGCATTTATTACCAGAAGAACGTTATGGGTTTTATGCTATGTGGCGACCAAAGTATGTGCATTTAATTAGTGATAAACTAGAATTTAAAAGTAAAGCCAATCCTGTAGATGGCTACAGAAGAAAAATATCTAATTGGGTCAACGAATTTGAATTTAAAGGTTATGTTGATGTTGGAAATAAAGGTCAAATCTTTTTAAGATGGCGTTTAAATCATGAGATGGGTTATTCTGCAAATAATTATTCTCAAATACAATTAGGATATTCTTTCTTTATTTTTGGAAAAAATGAGTCAAAATCTAATTCAAAGTAACTCTATTTCATGATGCTTTAAATTAACGTCTTAATTTTCTTTAAGACAGTTATACCCTTGTAATAAAAACTACAAGTTTATCCCTTTTTTACACTTAAATGGGCTAAAAAACATCTTAAATTGAATAAAAAGTCACTTTTTTTATTAAAATTGAACAAAAAGCGGTGTCATGATTGTAGGTTATTAACAATTGTATAGTTTCTTTACAAAAAATACTTGTAGCTAATTTCTTACTAAATAATGCAACACTAAAAAATTATAGGTATACGGTTTTATAATATCGATAAAGTGGTTTTTTATATGCTTTTTAACACCCAATATCTTGTAGATTTTTCAAGTAATTTTGTTGATAGGTTCTTTTTTAATTTGAATATAATTTTCTAATCTTTGTACTGTCAGTTAGGCACTTAGGTGCACTAAGACAAACATTTATTTTATAATTTTTATAAAAATTTAGAAAGCCTATGGCAATTAAATTTAAGGCGCAAGCCAAACGAAATCCTCAGGACATCACGTTACCTGAGAAGTACTACGCATCGGCAATAGCAGATGGCGAAGTAGATTTAGATGTACTATCAGAGCAAATTGCTTACGAGTGTACAGTAACCGAGTCTGACTGTTACGCAGTATTACTTTCATTAGAGCGTAATATTATACGGTCGCTTGATCAAGGTCGAATTGTAAAATTAGGGCGTTTGGGTAATTTTCAAGTCAGTGTCAGTTCAGAAGGTCGTGACACACCAGAAGAAGTCAACGCAGGCTTAATTACTAAAGCACGTGTTTTGTTTAGACCAGGTAGACGCTTACGTAGTTTACTAACAGATTTAACCTATAAAAAAGCCAGCTAGAATCTCGTAAATCAGGTTAGATTTGATAAGGTCTTGAGTGTTTCTTACCGCTCAGGACCTTTTTTTATGCCCAAAAATGGGCTAGGTCGTTGCGCAACTTGTTAACGGAAGCTGCGGTACTTTGCATTTGATGTTGCCTATGTCGACCTACCTTGTTGAGCATCTTATTAAAAGCTAGGACTTTTTTAGTGGTTCAGGTGGGATTGTTTAAGATTATACACTACCTTTTAATAAAAAAACACCTTTACCCAATAACAAATCATTAAAAAACAAAGGACAATAGGCAAAAGTAAAGCATAAAAAAAGCCTAAAAATACAGCTAGAATCTCGTTTTTTAGGCTAGGTTTAATAAGGTCTTGAATGTTCTTACGCATTCGTGTAATTATAAATTACGGTACAAATATAAACATAACCCTTAATAAAACCCAAAAGTGACATTAAATAACTGATAATAAACACGTTGTTATTGTGCCTTTAATTACCAATAAAAATAGCCCATTGCAATTGGGCTAAATTTTAAAAAAGTTTTTATATTTAAACTCTCCCTATTTGCTAATTCTTTTAATAAATAAGTAAATCGCTTATTATTAGAAGCTTAGTGTTTTTCAATACATTTAAAAGTAAATCATGACAGACAACCAATTAGCAGCAGCATTAGAAAACATGTACCACAACGCACCAAAAGGTGAAGCAGTAGCAATGATACATTTATTTGGAATTAAATATGCGGAAGAACTAAAAAAAAGTAAAAGCAACAAAAAGGAAATAGCAATTGCAGCTAATATATCTGATAGATATTTTGCAGAAATCAATAAAGGTATCAAGCTAGCAAAATACGTAACAGTAAAAGACAATATTTAATACATGGCTATAAAAGCAACCACTAAAAAAACAAAATCTATAGAAGAAACCCTTTGGGATTCTGCAAATAAACTTAGAGGAACCGTAGAAAGCTCAGAATACAAACACGTTGTACTAGGTTTAATATTCCTAAAATTTGCTAGTGATAAATTCCAAAAACGCCGTCAAGAATTAATTGATGATGGTAAAGAGAAGTTTCTAGATATGGTAGAATTTTATGCGCAAGACAATGTATTCTATCTAACCGAAGAATCGCGTTGGAGCTACATCATCGCCAATGCCAAACAAGACGATATTGCTTTAAAAATAGATACCGCTTTATATACCGTAGAAAAAAACAATCCATCGCTTAAAGGTGCCTTACCAGACAATTATTTTTCGCGACTAAATATGGACGTTAGTAAGTTAGCAGCTTTACTAGACACCATAAATAATATAGACACCTTAAAAGACCAACAACAAGATATTGTAGGTCGTGTGTACGAGTATTTTTTAAGCAAATTTGCTATAGCAGAAGGTAAAGGTAAAGGCGAATTCTACACCCCAAAAAGTATTGTAAACCTTATTGCAGAGTTAATAGAACCTTACAAAGGTAAAATTTACGATCCTGCTTGTGGTTCTGGTGGTATGTTTGTACAGTCTCTGAAGTTTATAGACAGCCACAATGGTAATAAAAAAGACGTTTCTATTTATGGGCAAGAATACACAGCTACCACCTACAAGCTAGCAAAAATGAACCTTGCCATACGTGGTATTTCTGCCAATCTAGGCGATGTGCCAGCAGATACCTTTGCCAAAGACCAACACCCAGATTTAAAGGCAGATTATATTATGGCAAATCCACCGTTTAACCAAAAGGATTGGAGAGCTACAGACGAGTTACTAGACGACCCACGTTGGCGAGGTTACGAGGTACCACAAACAGGTAACGCCAATTATGCTTGGATACTAAATATGGTGTCTAAACTCTCAGATAATGGTGTTGCAGGTTTTATACTAGCCAATGGTGCATTATCTGGTGGAGGAACCGAATACGAAATACGTAAAAAACTCATTGAAAATAAATTAGTAGAAGCTATCTTGGTATTACCTCAAAAGATGTTTTATACCACAGATATTAGTGTTACACTTTGGGTATTAAATAATAATAAAAAAGAAAGAACAGTTATTATTAATGGAGTTGAAAAACAATATCGTAATCGTGAAGATGAAACTCTTTTTATTGATTTAAGAAAAGTAGGAATACCATTTGAAAAGAAATACATTCAATTTTCCGTTGATGAAATAAATAAAATATCTTCAACATATCACAATTGGCAACAAGCGTCATATGAAGATAACTATGAAAACATTGGTGAGTTTTGTCAGTCTGCAACCATTGAAGAAATACGCAAAAAAGACTACTCTTTAGTACCAAGTAAATATATAGAGTTTGTTAACCGAGACGAGAACATCAATTTTGATGAGAAGATGAAAACTTTACAATCTGAATTTTCAGATTTATTGAAAGAAGAAGCAAAATCTAAAACCGAATTGTTAAATGTATTTAAAGAGTTAGGCTATGAAATCGAATTATAAGCCACTTGGTAATTACATAAAACAGATTAAAAAGAAAAATACTGATGGTTCAGTTTCTGTATTAAAAGGGATTCGTATAAATAAAGAATTTATGGAATCTGTTGCTAATATTCAAGGAACAGATTTATCGCGATATAGAGTTGTAGAAAAATATCAGTTTGCATACAACCCAATGCACGTTGGTCGTGATGAAATTTTACCAATCAGTGTGTTGTTAGAAGACGAACCAATAATAGTTTCGCCAGCTTATGTAGTTTTTGAAATATTAGACCATAACGAATTAGATCCAGAATATTTAATGATGTGGTGCAGACGTTCAGAGTTTGATAGAAACGTTTGGTTTACTACAGATAGTAGTGTTCGTGGTGGTTTTAGTTGGGAATCTTTATGCGAGTTAGAACTACCCATCCCATCCATAGAAAAACAACGCGAAATAGTAGCAGAATACAACACCATCGTCAACCGTATTAAACTAAACGAAACCCTAAACCAAAAACTAGAAGACACTGCACAAGCCTTGTATAAACATTGGTTTGTGGATAAGAAAAATACTGATAATGAAAATATATTATTAAGTGATCTCGTTTTTCAATCAAAAGAAACCATACATCCTGCTAAATGCAAGTTTGATATTTTAGAACATTATAGTATTCCTAATTATGATGAAAAAGGTCTGCCATCATTCGAAAAAACCAAAACAATAAGAAGTCATAAATACAAAGTAGTATCAAATTCGATTTTATTATCAAAATTAAATCCTCGCTTTCCTAGAGTATGGAATATATATGGTATTGCAAATGAAAATGCTGTTTGCTCAACTGAATTTCTGGTTTTCGTTCCGAAAACTATTGATTTATTTGGTTTTATTTATTTTGTTTTGAAATCGAATGAATCAATAGAATATTTAACCAGTAGGGCAACAGGGACGAGTAATAGTCATCAAAGAATTAGACCAAGTGAAATTTTGGATATGCCAATACCTTGCTTTTCGAAGGAGGAAGTATTATCATTTAGTTTAAAAACATTATGGATGCTTAAAAGAATTCGTTTAAACCTAAAAGAGATAGTTAAGTTGAATGAATTAAAAGATTTAATCCTTTCCAAAATGTCAAAAGTAGAAACTAAAACAGTAGAGGCTTAATTAGTATTATATGAAATTAAAAAATATTGCTATTACGAATTACAGAGGTGTTAAGAATAAACAAGAAGTACCTCTTAGAAGTTTATCATCTGTTGTGGGTAAAAACGATGCAGGAAAGTCTATAGTCCTTAATGCAATTGCTACTTTTTTAGATGCTAAAAATTATTCTGTTGTAGACTCAGATTTTAACGATATTGATTCTTCAATTGTATTTCAAGTAGTATTTGAACATTCTAATTTAAAAGAAATTTTAGAAGCCAAAATAAAATCTAAGATTAAAAAGGCTGATGGATTAGAGGAATTTTTAAATGATTTTATTTTTGATGGAACAATCATTTATGAAAGAGAAATTAGTAAGTCGGGTAAAGTATATACTAAAGAATCCATATTAATTAAAGATTTTGATGATGAAGAGTTTGCTAATTTATATTTTAAAACTGACGAAGAATTAAACAAAATTATTGCAGACAATACAATAGTAATTCCCGTTGAAGGAAAAGGACGAAATTCAAAAATTGAAAAAATAAAACATATAAAAGAATTCGCTATCACTAAAGGTGTTCAGATAGAAGGTAAATTTATAGTAGATAGTTTTAAGATTAATAGTTTATTTCCTCAAGTAGAACTATTTGTTTCAGATTACGGGTTAGAAGCCGATACAAAATTTAAAACAAATTCTGTTACAGAGATTTCAGATTACTTCAACAGAGAAACACAAGATGAAACACAACGCCTTCGAGTTATAGAAAATGAGATTGAGGCAGAAATGCAAAACGAAGCAGATTCAATTAAAAGTTTTATGTCTGATTATACTTCATCATTACAAAAGGTTGAAATAAAACCTCAAATAACATGGAAAGATGCTATAAAAAATGTAGATGTTCGTTTTCAGTTTGATGGAGATGCTAATCCTATACCTATGAGCCATAAAGGAACTGGTTATAGACGTTTATTTATGGTTGCTAGATTTAGATATTTGGCAGAAAAAAATAAAGGAAACAATATCGTTTATTTAATTGAAGAACCTGAAACATTTTTACATCCATCTGCTCAAGAAGATTTGTTGAATGCTTTAAAAGAATTATCTGAAGAGAATCAAATAGTAATTACAACGCATTCACCAGTTTTTGCAGGAGCCACTAATCCAGAATCTGTTATTCTTTGTAAAAAAGATGGACAAACTGTATACGAATATGCAACCGAAGCAACAAAAGAAGATTTTGTATTTAAAATTATTGACGAATTAGGAATAAAACCATCGTTTAACCTAAGAGATAGTTTTGAGAAAATTCTTTTTGTTGAAGGTAAAGATGATGCAATCGCTTATAAGCTTATATGTCAAAAGCTTTTTGATAAAGATTTGGAAGAAAATGTTTTGGTTCTACCAACTGGAGGAAGCAGTGTAGATAGCTTTATTAATATTTCATATTTTAAAAAAAATGGACGAGAACTATTTTTGTTATTAGATAGTGATAAAGGGTTATCGATAAGAAACCCTAAAAAGCCACTAATTCAAGCTCAATCAATTGTTAATTTCAATTCTAATTTTGGTACTGGTTATGCTTTGCATAAATCTAACCTTGAAAGTTATTATCATCCAAGAGTTTTAGAAGATTTCTATTTTAGATTAAAACCTTATGAAATTCATTTTTTTGGAGAGGATGAAGATTTACAAGAGTTTTTTAAGGAAAAAGGAATAAAGAAGAAAGACAATATTAATATTTTCAATTCAATGACTAAAGAACAATTTGAAGAGGTGTTGGAACAAGAATTAATAGATTTTTTAGAGAAAATAATTAGTTAAAAGTGAATTGCTAAATGGATAATCAACAACAAGCCTTTTTAATAGAAGAAATTTGGTTACTCACCTTTGGTGGTGCGTTTCAGCACACAGGTATTTACAAACCTAAGACAAAAGAAAAAGAACGCACCTATTTTAGAAACAAGCTAAGAGGTTATGTAGAGAATACTATTGTAAGTCAATACCAAACGCCAATAACTGAGGATAGCATTCATCTAGAAAATATACAAGCCATAAGTAGGTTTACAGAAAACTTTAGTCATGTATTAAAAGCAGCTATTAATATCGGTGTCAGCCAAAAATTACTTAATCTGGTTTTAAAATATTACTGGTGTTTGGGTATCATACCACAACCACCACATTGCCCTGTAGACAGAATTATACAACAACGCTTATACAAGCAACCTTTAGTGAATTGGACACAGTTAGAATGTGCGGATACCTATATGCAAATTATTCAAGATATAAGAGGTAAAGCCAAAGAGAGCCAGCAAAGCATTGCACAATGGGAGTTGGTTAATTTTGATAGAAGATAATTATGATATCCTATTTTAAATATGGTAAAGGCAAATTAGATGTCTGTGAAGATAGTTTAACAGCGTCAGTGTTCGATTTACTTAAATATTTACCAACAGATTTGTTTTGGCATATTTTAAAACAAGCCTTACACCAAGACCATTTACCTAGTTATTGTGGTGAGATTTTAGACATACAGTATTGGGCAAAATGGAATGCAAAAAATACAAGTAATAAAAACTATGTAGAGCCAGATGTATTTATGCGTTTTAAAGATTTTGATTTAATTATTGAAGCCAAACGTTATGATGTTAATCAACAAAGTAATTACCAATTAAAAAACGAGATAAAAGCTTATTTAAATGAGTATATAGATGACCAAAAAACAGTGTATTTAATACAACTTGGTGGTTTGGATATTAATTGTAAGAAAGAAGATTTTATAATAAATAATATTAAGGTTTTGCAATCCAAAACCAATTGGACAAGTTTACTAAAAAGTATAGATACTATTTATAAGAGCTACTTAGAGCAAAGCATTCCAAATCAAAAACCAACAATTTTGTTGTTTGAAGATATAATAAATGTATTTGCAATGCATGGGTTTCATCAAAAAATGTGGTTACAAGAATGTGAAATATTTACTATAAATACTAAAGCGATACAAAGCTTTAATTTTAATTATGAAAGATAATTTACCATTAGAAATACGTAAAGCTTATAGGTTACTTTACGATTATCAAAGACGCATATTAGACTTAATGAAGTTTATTGGTGAGACCTATGATTTACCATTTAAAAAAGGAAAGCCATTATTTAGTTCAAAATCTGGAAATGGTTTAAATCATTGGGCTTGGGACTGGATTTATATGTATTGCTACGACTTTAGATTTGAAGGTAAGGATAATGAAAATCCTATACAGTTTTCTGTAGTTTTAAAAAACGACTCTGGATTTTATGAAGCTAAAGCACAAAATAAAATTAACGAGTTAGATATAGAACAATTTAAACCAGTAGAAACGTCTAAAACAGAATTAATATTTGTTGCAGGAGATTTAGATAGAAATTTTCCGCTTTTATCCGCATCTACAAAAACTACACTTGGTGCATCTGAAGATAAAAAATTAGTATTTAAAAACTACGCTTTAGATTGTTTTTTTACTCAAGATGAGGCTTTGAAGCAATTACGAGACTTTTCTAATTATTGTAAAACTTTCAATATAGAATTAAATATTCCAGAAAAAACTATATAATATAAAAACACGCTATAATCAATGAATGCTAGTAAAAAATTAGTGAGTGATGTCTTTAATGGAGGACGTATTTTAGAAATTCCATTTTTTCAACGTGCTTATGTTTGGGATGATGCACAATGGGAACGTTTGTTAGACGATATGGAGCTAATCTCTAAATCTAACAAACCTTATTTTTTAGGCTCAGTAATTTTAAAACAAAAGCCTACAACAACTTCTGAGACGGTAGGCGATGTTAGGTCTGTTGTAGATGGCCAACAACGTTTAACTACTCTAAGTATCTTTTTTAAAGTATTGTGTTTACATACAGGAGATGCGTTTAAGTTTGATGGCAGATTTAGAATTTTAAATAAAGAAAAAGACATTGCATTAAGGCATAACCATCATGATATTGATAGTTTTAATAAAGTTCTTGACTTAAATGAATTGATTGAGCTTAATGGCAATGGTAAAATAATAGAATGTTATAATTATTTTAGAAAACATATTAGCAAGCGAAGTTTAGATTACGACAGAATTATGAACAACATAATGTTTGTTGGTATTGATTTAGATGAGAAAGAAGATGAACAACAGATTTTTGACACTATAAACTCTTTAGGTGTAAGATTAACAGTAGCAGAATTATTAAAAAATTTCTTTTTTGGAAGAGAGGATGTTGAAGATTACGAAACTAATTGGAAACCAATTTTTGAAAAAGATGATGAAACGGTAGATTTTTGGGAATATGAAGTTTTAGCTGGTAGACAAAAACGCCAAAATATAGAATTGTTTTTTTATGCGTTTTTACAAATAAAAATTAATGCACCTAACATAAAGGTAAAAACAGAAGATAAGTTAGTGTATACTAAATTTGATGGTTTGTTTGAATCTTATAAATCGTTTATAGAAAATTATAATATAGATAAGAAGGAGATTATCCAAGAAATTAAAGAATATGCTACCTTGTATTATGATGATATTTTATATTCTGATATTGAAGAAGAATTACCAGAGGAAGCTGGTATAGAACGTATAAACACCTTAATTTTTGGATTAGAAAACACTACATTAATACCTTATGTTTTATATGTTTTAAAAAACACAGCACCAACAGATGACAATGTAGAAATAGATGAAGAAAGAAATAAGATTTTTGAAATATTAGAGTCTTATATCATGAGACGAATAATTTGTAGAGCTTCTAATAAAAACTATAATCAATTATTTACAGACCGTTTTATTGGTAGAAATATAAAAACTTCAAAAGATTTAAAAGCATATTTAGATTCATTAGAAGGACAAGTAAATTATATGCCTTCTCATAAAGAAGTGTCTGATGGTTTTCAAAATTCAAAAATAATTAATCGTCAAACTCGTGGTATTCTTTATATGTTAGAATCTAAAATTCGAGACCGCTCGTCACAATCAACAGCTTTGTTAGGTCTAACTTCTTATAGTTTAGAGCATTTAATGCCAAAGAAATGGGAAAATAATTGGGAGAAATTAGATACTGAAGAAGCAAAAATTAATAGAAATAGAAAGCTTTTAACATTAGGGAATTTAGCAATAATAACTTCATCATTAAATTCATCTATTAGAGATGCCAATTGGGAAACTAAATTAAATGGAAGAGGAGAGCGTGGTGGTTTAAAACGTTTTGCACGAGGTATAGAAACTATGGGTGACTTCTTAGAACGTTCAGAATGGAATGAAGAAATAATTGAAGAACGTGCTAGATTTTTAGCGCATAATGCAATAAAAGTTTGGAAGAATTAGACTTTTATAAAATTTAAGAGATGAACAAATTCACAGAAGCACAACTAGAAAACGTTTTTATAGAGTTATTGGGTAACGAAGGGATTCCGCATGTTTTGGGTAATACTATTACACGCAAACAAGAAGAAGTGCTTATTAAAGCGGATATAAAAACCTATTTACAAAGCCAATATAAAAACGAACAAATTACAGATGCCGAAATTAATTCGGTAATCCGTAAGCTAGAAGTGTTTAGTGCTTCAGATTTGTACGAGTCTAACAAACAAATCATGAAATTGGTGTGTAATGGCTTTCAGTTAGAGCGCGAAGACCGTTCTAAAAAAGACTTATACATTCATCTTATAGATTATTCACATAAAGACAACAACACCTATAAAATAGTAAATCAATTAGAAATCTATGGATATGAAAAGCGTATTCCAGATGGTATATTATATATAAATGGTATGCCTTTAGTAGTTTTTGAATTTAAAACAGCTATTCGAGAAAACACAACCATACACGATGCCTATGTACAATTAACTACGCGTTACAGACGTGATATACCAGAATTATTTAAATACAATGCGTTTTGTATTATTAGCGATGGTGTTAATAGTAAAATGGGATCTTTTTTTAGTAATTACGAGTTTTACTACGCATGGCGAAAAGTATTAGGTTTAGACAAAGAAGTTGATGGTATTAATAGTATGTACACCATGATACAAGGTTTATTTAACAAAAACAGACTTCGTGAGGTCATTCATAATTTTATATACTTTCCAGATTCTAATAAACACGAGCTTAAAATAGTATGTCGTTATCCGCAATATTATGCAGCTACAAAATTATTAGAAAACATAAAGGAGCACCAAAAACCAGAAGGCGACGGAAAGGGTGGAACTTATTTTGGAGCTACAGGTTGTGGTAAAAGTTATACTATGTTGTTTTTGTCTAGATTGTTAATGCGTAGTCCACATTTTAAAAGTCCAACGCTAATTATTATTACAGACCGTACCGATTTAGACGATCAATTATCCGCACAATTTACCAATGCAAAACAATACATAGGAGACAATAGTATTATTAGTGTTGAAAGTAGAAAAGAGTTAAAAGAACTACTAAAAGGAAGAAAGAGCGGTGGCGTATTTTTAACTACCATTCATAAATTTACGGAAGACTTAGAATTGTTAACAGAGCGTACCAATGTAATTTGTATTTCAGACGAAGCACATCGTAGTCAAATTAACTTAGATCAAAAAATAACTGTAACAGAAGATGGTGTAAAAAAGACTTATGGTTTTGCTAAGTATTTGCACGACTCTTTGCCAAACGCCACCTATGTTGGTTTTACAGGTACACCCATTGATGCCACATTAAATGTCTTTGGAGATATTATAGATTCGTATACCATGACTGAGTCTGAAAAAGACGAAATTACAGTACGTATTGTGTATGAAGGTCGTGCAGCTAAAGTAGTCTTAGAGAACTCTAAACTAGAAGAAATAGAAGATTATTATAATCAATGTGCAGAAGATGGAGCTAACGATTACCAAATAGAAGAAAGTAAAAAAGCATCAGCAAATATGAATGCTATTATTGGCGATCCAGATCGGCTTAAAGCAGTAGCTGAAGATTTTGTAAAACATTATGAGACCAGAATAGAAGAAGGTGCAACTATAAAAGGGAAAGCTTTATTTGTTTGTAGTTCAAGACCAATTGCATTTAATTTATACAAAGAAATTATTGCTTTACGTCCCCAATGGGCAGAAGTAAAAGCATTTGAAGAAGGTTCTATGCTTACAGAAAAAGAGAAAAAGGAAATCAAACCTATGGAGCGCATTAAAATGATAATGACACGAGGTAAGGACGATCCTAAAGAAATGTATAACCTTTTAGGTACTAAAGAAGATAGAAAAGAATTAGACCGACAATTTAAAAACGAAAAATCTAACTTTAAAATCGCTATTGTAGTAGATATGTGGTTAACAGGTTTTGATGTCCCTTTTTTAGATACCATGTATATAGATAAACCTATACAGCAACACAATTTAATACAAACTATCTCTAGAGTTAATAGAAAGTACAAGTCTAAAGAAAAAGGTTTGGTGGTAGATTATATTGGCTTTAAAAAGCAAATGAATTTGGCTTTAAAGCAATACTCTGCAGTAGATGGTCAGAATTTTGAAGACATACAAACGTCTATAGTGGTGGTAAAAGATCAGTTGGATTTATTAGCAAAACTCTTTCATAAGTTTGACGCATCAGATTATTTTTCTGGAGTTGGTGTTAAACAATTGGAGTGTCTTAATAATGGTGCTGAATATGTACAGCTAACAAAAAATATTGAAACACGTTTTATGAATATTGTAAAACGTTTAAAAGTAGCTTATGATATCTGTTGTAGTGCCAATGCATTTACCGAAGAACAAAAAGACCATATACATTTTTACCTTGCCATTCGTTCTATTGTATTTAAACTAACAAAAGGCAATGCACCAGATACCGCACAGATGAATGCTAGAGTGCGTGAAATGATAAAAGAAGCCTTACTAAGTGATGGTGTAGAGGAGATTTTTAAATTAGGAGAAGATAAACAAAGTGAGATTGATATTTTTGATGAGGCTTATTTAGCCAAAATTGAAAAAATAAAATTACCCAATACTAAAATAAAACTATTGCAACAATTACTTTTAAAAGCGATTGATGCATTAAAGAAAACCAATAAAATGCAAGGTATAGACTTTTCTAAAAAGTTTAAAACCATCGTAGATAAATACAATGAGCGTAGTGAAAATGATATTTTACAGAGTAACGTTTTAGAAGACTTTACAGATGAAATCATAGACTTGTATCATGACCTTAGAAAGGAAAAAAATTCATTTTCTGATATAGGTATCGATTTTGAAGAAAAAGCTTTTTACGATATTTTAAAAGCTATAGCACATAAATATGACTTCGATTACCCAGAAGATAAATTAATTCATCTAGCCAAAGAAGTGAAAAAAGTAGTAGATGATAAAGCAAAATATACAGACTGGAATCATCGAGACGATATAAAAGCCGAGTTAAAAGTAGATTTAATAATTCTTTTAGCTGAAAACGATTATCCACCAATTACTAAAGATGAGGTTTTTAAAGAGATTTTTGAACAGGCTGAAAATTTTAAGAAGTATAATAAGTAATTTTCTCACTTAAATTTAATCCCCAAAACTCACCCGATCCCGAATGGTTCCATCTTGTCTGTGGATAATCACATCGGCTTTCCGTTTTTTGGCTATCCTTTTGGCTTTGTTAATGGCTGTGCTTTGTTTTCTGTGCTTAGAGGTAATGCGTTTGTTGCCTTCTCTGCGTACTGCCCAATCACCATAGTAAGGGACCACGTGTTGGTGCCACGTCCGTTTGGTGGTTCTAGAGCTTTTAAAAAAAGCTTCAAACAGATCTATAATAACTTGTAACCAGGTTTTTAATGTGGAATTGTCAGACATGGTAATGTTGGTTGTACTGTGGTAAGATACTATTTTTTGTAAAATTAGTCCTTTTTAAGCACGTTGTGTGCGTTTTAAAAACACAAAGACTAATAAGGCTAAAGCACCAAAGACACTAAACCCTACAAACAATGGGAGCACAGAATCGGTGACAAAACTACCAATATAATTGGCAATAGGTACAGCCATAACGGTAGAGACAAATCCGTTAATAGCAGCTCCAATACCTGCAATATGACCTAGAGGTTGCATTGCTAAACTACGATAGTTTCCAAATAAAAACCCAACCGCAAAAAACTGTGTTAAAAAAAACAACATCAAGACCACTAAACTTGGATTTTGACCAGTATGGAATACCAACACGTACAATAGTGAAATTGCAAAATAAGCGATAGTGGCATAATACGCCATATTATAAGCGCCAAAACGCATGACAAACCGACTATTAGTAAACGTCGAAAAGCCTACAGCAATAGCAGTACTGGCAAAAATATACGGAAACAGCTCGCCTAATTGGTATTGCTCTTGAAAAATCTGTTGCGAGGTGCTTAAATACACCATAAACGATCCTGTTATAAATCCTGAAGCAAGTGTAAAGGAAATAGCATCTTTATAGCGTATAAATTCTTTGGCTCCTGTTATAAAAATACTTGGCGAAAACGCTATACGTTTAGATTTGGGCAAGGTTTCGGGTTGACGTCTCCAAAACCATATAATAATTCCTAATCCAATAAAAACATTAAAATTAAAAATGGCTTGCCAATTAAGTAGGTGTAATAGGGTTTGACCAACGGTTGGTGCAACTATTGGAACCAAAATAAAAAACATCACCACAATACTAACTACTTTGGCCATAAAGTCGCCACTATAACTATCCCTAATCATGGCAAGCGATATGGTACGAGGCGAGGATAAACCGACACCTTGAAGTATACGACCCATTACCATCACCTCAAAGCTTTTGGTAGTCACACAAATGTAGCTGGCAATAATAAATATAAAAAAGCCAATGTAGACCATTGGTTTTCTACCAAAACTATCCGATAACGGTCCAAAAATAAGTTGTCCAAAGCCTAAGCCTAAAAAAATCATGGTGATTAGCTTTTGGTTTTCGGCTGGATCACTTACTTGTAAAGCCGAACCAATGTCTGGTAATGCAGGTAAAAGCGCATCAATAGACAACGCTACAATAGACATTAGCGATGCCATTAAGGCAACAAATTCTTTTTTAAAGGCAGGCTGGTTTTGCATGCTGCAAAAATAAACTTTAATTAAGGATTTTAGTGAGATACAATTTATAATATCATTATTATTTTACTTTATTATAATTATCTTTAACCCATTAATTTTAATCGCCAACAATTGTTTTTTTTTAATACCTACAGAATCAAATCTTTATATTTTTTTTATTGCTTTTTGTTATTGAATAGTTTGGTCTATGGTCAAAAAAAGGTTAATACTAATTATGTCAGGTATATAGACTCTGCAGATTACTATTTAGATCGCTCACCCCAGAAAGCCCAATTGTTTTTAGATTCTATTCCAGAACCTGTTGAGGTTTCTATACAAGGTTATCTTGCAGAATATTATCAGATAAAAGTCTTTATAAATGATAGATTAAATAATAAAGCAGAACTGATTCAGAACTCTTTAATGGCATTAAAATATGGAAAAGTTGAAAAAAACTACGACGTAGCAGGTGTTGCTTCCATAGAATTATTTTTTAACACCTATTTTATTAAAAAGGACTCTACTGCTTTTAAATATCTTAAAGATGCCGAAACCTATTTTAAAAAATCGGAGAATACCAATGGGCTTGCAGAAGTACAACAAATGTATGCTTATGTAGAACTTTATAAAAAGAATTATTCTAAAAGTAACGCTCTAATTTTACAACATCTTGATAAGTACAAAGCCATAAAGGACGATGGTTATTATTATATGTATGCATTGTTTATGTTAAGCTCTAATTACATACATCAAGACGACTTATATCAATCTCATAAATATTATAATCGTTTAAAATCATTAACAGACACCACAATATCAAAACACTTGTATGATGTGCATAAAGTTACCCTTACAACGTGTTTTGCAGAATACCATTTAAATAAAAAAACAATGGATTCAGCTTTGTTTTATCTTAAAAAGTCTGAAGAGTTAAGACACGCTATGAATACAAGTGATACAGAATTGTATTTTAAAACGTATGCAGATTACTTTGGTTATTTAAACGACATAGAAGGGAAAGCTAAGTATATAGATTCGTTATCAAATTTTCAGACTACATTATTAGAAAAAAATATAAATGCAAGTTTAAAAATTAATGAATCCTTAGAAAAAACGGAAGACTTGCTAGATTCTGTAACTGATAAAAAACGATTCAGCAAAAATTTAATTGTTATACTAACGTCTGTTTTAGCTGTACTAATGTTGCTATTTATTTTAGGGTATAAAAAATTTAAATCTACAAATAGAAGGTACATAAATAACGAGAACGAATCGTCCTATCTTAAATCTAATCATGAAAAGCTAAAAGCTAAAGTACATGGTTTAGAAGAGTATATTAGTGAGGTTAAAAAAGAAATTAAAACAATTTCTTCTATAGATAACACTTCTGATCAAAAAATCAGAATTAAAGATTTATATAAGAATATTCATCATAACTCTTCTACATTATTAGCCAAGGGAGAGAACCATTTAGATTTAATAAATGACTTAAATATTAATTTTTTTACACAAATAGCTGAAAAACACCCACAGTTAAATCATTCAGAAATTATTGTTTGCTACTATATTTTTGTAGGATTTAAAAACAAAGAAATTGCAGCTTTTTTAAATACTACTTTTAGAGCTATAGAAAGTAAGCGTTATCGCATTAGAAAAAAATTAAATTTCCAAAAAGGAGAAGCACAATTAGTAGAATACCTTCACGAAAATTTTAAATAGTTTTATTAGTCATATAGTCTGTTATATGTTAATTTTAGTGAGTTGCGTGGTAAGTGCGTGGTAAAAAATATGCATTATTTTAAATGGATATAGATATTTGTTATAGAAATATTTAAACCTATTTATATTAATGAAAAAAATCTACTCTTTAACAATTCTGTTATTTACAACAATGGTGTTTTCGCAAACACGTAACCAATCGGATTCTAGCATTGATTGGACAAAAATGAACAACAATAAAAACGCTACATTTTATCAAGTACAAGACAATTTTTATAATTATTGGAAAGATAAAACCATAGAAAGAGGTAAAGGATATAAACCTTTTAAGCGTTGGGAAGACTTTATGGCACCAAGAGTGTATCCGTCTGGCGACATGTCTTTACCCACTACTACTTATGATAACTATATGAAGTGGGAATTGGCTAATGGTTATTATAATGCTAGATCATCGTCTTCTGTAACTAGCAATTGGACACAGTTGGGTCCTATTGGTCCAGCATCAGGACCTGCACCATATACAGGTACAGGTGCAGGACGTGTCAATTTTTTACGTTTTGATCCTACCAATTCTAATATTATGTATGTTGGTGCGCCAGATGGTGGTTTATGGAAGTCTACTAACGGAGGAACGACATGGACGACAAATACAGATTTTTTAACGGTTATAGGATGTTCTGATTTAGCTATTGATCCAACAAATACACAAGTCATGTATTTGGCAACAGGAGATTTGGAAGGTCATAGAAATAGTATAGGAATTTTAAAATCTACAGATGGTGGTATAACTTGGAACACAACAAGTTTAGTCATTAATTCTTCAAATGGATGGACCTTATCTAAATTGTTAATGGATCCAAATGATTCGTCAAGAATGATAGTGTCTGGTAATCAGGGTGTTTGGACAACAACAAATGGTTGGGTAACAAATTCTTATTCAAGCTTTAGTAATACCTATCCTGATATAAAAGATTTGGAATTTAAACCTGGACTACTTAATGCAAATACGGTTTATGCTGCTGGGACAAAGTTTTATAAATCTACAGATTTTGGTACGACTTGGACACAAATTACTAGTGGGTTACCAACTACAGGTATTTCTCGTATAGCACTTGCAGTAACACCAGGAAATGATGCATATGTGTATGCCTTAATAGGAAAATCTAGCGATCAATCTTATATGGGAACGTATCGTTCTACAGATAGTGGTACTACCTTTACAACGATGTCTACAACACCAAATCTACTAGGTTACGAATCTGATGGTTCGGATTCTGGTGGTCAAGCCTTTTTTGACCTATCCATTGTGGCTTCTCCTACAGCTCCAAATAATATTACCATTGGAGGTGTTAACCATTGGAGGTCTTTTGATGGTGGAAGTACTTGGCAAAATGTTTCGGTATGGGATTCTGGTGAAGTCCATGCAGATGTACACGAGATAACTTACCATCCAGGTAGTTCTTCAACCATGTATTCGTGTAATGATGGTGGAATATTTATTTCTACAGATAACGGAAATCAATGGACAGACATTAGCGGAAATTTAGCAATTGGACAAGTTGTAAAATTAGGTCTATCAAGTAATGTAGAAACTCAAATTGTAGCAGGAGAACAAGATAATGGTACTATATTAAATACTTCAACTTTAAACGATTGGTATGGTATCAATGGTGGTGATGGTGGCGAATGTTTTATTGACTATACTAATAACAACTTAGTTTATGTACAGTATGTAGAAGGTAAATATAGTCGTATAGATTATAGTACTTCACCAGAAACAAAAGTTGCTATTCAAACAGGACTTCCTACAGGTATAGATTTTTACAGTCCATTTAAAATGGACCCAGTAAATCACCTTAAATTATATTCTGGTGGTACACCAACCTTATACACTTCTGCAAACCAAGGTAACAGCTGGACTGCTCTAGGGACTTCATCTGGAACAGGAAGCATTAAAGATTTTGTGGTGGCACCTAGCAATCCTGCTATTATTTATACGGTACAAACAGATGCTATATCTAAATCAACAAATTCTGGAGGATCTTTTACAGATGTCACTGGTACTTTGCCAACTTCTGTAGCGTATTCTAGCATTACGGTTTCTAATATAGATCCTAATAAAGTTTGGGTAACTTGTTCTGGTTACGATAGTGCTAATAAAGTATTTAAATCTACAGATGGAGGTGCTACTTGGACCAATATATCTGCAGGATTACCAAATGTGCCAATAAATACCATTGTATTTAGAAACGCTGGTATTGCAGATGAGATTTATGTTGGTGGAGATATAGGTGTTTACATTACAAATAATAATATAACCTCTTGGCAACCTTTTAAAACAAATTTACCAAATGCTGCAGTAAGAGATTTAGAAATTTACTATCCAACCAATAAATTAAGAGCAGGAACTTATGGAAGAGGTGTTTGGGAGTCTGAGCTTAATTCTCAAACCTTAGGTGTAGAAGATTTTACTAGTGTAACCAGTCAAAGTACTGTAACTATCTCTACTAACACTAGTAACCTCTTACAAATAAAATCGTCTTTACATAACATTGATAAAGTAGTGATTTATGATGTTTTAGGAAAACGAGTGTATCAAAAAGAAGGTATTAATACCAAGATTTTTACTGATAATACTATGACCAAAAGTCAGCGTGTTTTATTTGTTAAAACAACACTTGTTAATGGTTCTGTAGCCATTAATAAAATTCTATTTTAATTTTTAACGATACTGATTATGAAAAAAATTATAGTATTACTATTACTTTTTATCTCTGTAAACCTAATGGCGCAGGATAAAAAAACCGTAAACTGGTGGGAAAGAAGTAATAATAAAAATGCAACATTTTACGACGTACAAAATAACTTCTATCAATTTTGGAAAGATAAAACACCAAAAAAAGGAGAAGGTTATAAAATTTTTAAACGTTGGGAAAATCAAGTCGCTCCACGTGTTTATCCTTCTGGAGATATGTCGCTTTTATCCTCTAATTATGAAAATTATTTAACATGGTTAAATAGGTATCAGTCCACAAGAGAATCTATCAATGACCAAAATAATTTTAGAGCTAATATGTCTAATGCATCAAATTGGACCTCATTAAACGGAACATCAATTGCATCTGGTTACGATTCTGGATCTGGTAGATTAAGTTATATTGCATTTGATCCTATAGATACACAAACCATGTATGTTAATGCACCAGATGGTGGTTTATGGAAAACAACTAATGGAGGATCAACATGGTCAACTAACACAGATTATCTATCGGTTATAGGGTCTTCAGGGTTAGTGATTCATCCAACAACTACCTCTACCATGTATTTAGCAACAGGAGATAGAGGGTCAGACCGCAGAAGTATAGGTGTTTTAAAAACGACAGATGGTGGTGCCACTTGGAATCCTACAAGTTTAGTTTGGTCTGCTACAGATAATTATAAAATCACTAAAATAATTATGGATCCAGCAAATCCATTGGTTATGATGGTAGCAACAGATGGCGGAATTTACAGAACTACAGATGGATGGGTAACTAATACATTAACGTCTAATGTTGAGGCCTTTTATGATATTGAGTTTAAACCAGGAACAGGTAACTCTAATACAGTTTATGCAGCAAGTGTTTATAATGGTTCTGAAGGTTATATCTATAAATCTACAAATAATGGAGTAAGTTGGACTATTGCTACAGGAATACCAACCTCTGATGTTAGTAGAATTGAAATGGCTGTAACAGCTGCAAATCCTAATTTAGTTTATGCTATTGTTGGTAATTCTAATAATGGATTAAAAGGGTTTTATAAATCTACAGATAGCGGAAGTAGTTTTACATTAGTGTATCAAACTACAGCTTCACATCCTAATATTTTACATGCAGATGCCAATCCACCAGCACCTCCAACACCAGGATATGATGGTGGTCAAGCAAATCATGATTTAGCAATTGCAGTGTCACCAATTAATGAAAATTTAATCACCATAGGAGGTATTAATCAGTGGCAATCTGCAAACGGAGGAACAAGTTGGACACGTATAACCTATTGGTTAGGTGCTAATCCTGATTATCCAGGAGAAAATACTGAACCAGAACCATATATACATGCAGATATTCAATATATAGCGTATTCTCCACATGATAATACTACTTTATATTCTACTTGTGATGGAGGAATTTCTAAAGGAATTTCTAATGGACAATCAACGTGGGTAGATATTACCAATAATATAGCAGTTGGGCAGCAAACCAATATTGCACTTTCTTCTTTAAATGTCAATACTTACTTTACAGGATTACAAGATATAGGTTCTTTAGTAACTACATCTCCTGGTAGTTGGTCTGTACTTGGTGGTGGTGATGGAGAAGATGGTTTTATAGATAGAACCAGTGATAATATTAAAATATATTCTACCACAAATGGAGAGTTTTCACGTAATAAAAATGGTGTTGTCTCTAGTTATACCTCTTTAAACTCAGAATGGTTTACACCTATTAAACAAGATCCTACAACTGCAAGTTTAGTGTATGTAGGAGGAAGACCAGCCTTATATAAAAGCACAGATATTTTAACCAATCCTGACTATGTGCAACCAACTTGGACAGCACTTGGCACTCCGCATGCAGGAAAAAATATATTGCGTTTTGAAATAGCACCAAGTAACCATCAAATTATTTATGCTATTACAGAAAATAGACTTTCAAAATCTTCAAATGCAGGAGTAAATTGGACAAATGTTACTGGGTCACTTCCAGTAGGTTCTGCAACATTAAAAAACTTAGCAATTTCTAATACAGATCCTAATACAGTTTGGGTTGTGTTTTCTGGATATAATGCAACCAGTAAAGTGTTTAAAACAACTAATGGTGGTACATCTTGGACAGATGTTAGCTCAAATACATTACCAAATTTACCGATAAATACCATTTTGCATATTAAAAACAGTACACAAGATGGACTATTTATTGGTGCAGACATTGGTGTGTATTATATTGATAATACACAGTCTGCTTGGGTGCCTTACGATACTAATTTACCTAAAAATGCAGTTCAGGATTTAGAGATGTTTTATACCTCTTCTACAACTGGTAAACTAAGAGCTGCTACTTATGGTAGAGGATCTTGGGAAACTAATGTTGATTTTAATACTTTGGGTGTTAATACTGTGACAATGTCAGATTCTGAAGCACCTATATTTTATCCTAACCCTGTTAAACAAGGTATATTAAATGTTAAATTACAAAATCCTAACTCAGAATTTGATTTTGTAATTTATAACAACATTGGTAAACGAATAAGTTCAGGTAAGGTAGATAGTAATAGTACTATTATAGATTTAAAAAACAATGCAAGTGGATTTTATTTTATTAAAATAAATAGTGAAAATAAAGTCTACACTCAAAAAATTATAATTGAGTAAAGTGTAATAATTTTTTGTATTCTTTTTAAACCCAAAAATTAAATTTTAAAGAGCCTTATTGTTAAGGCTCTTTTTTTATTGTATCATATTTTTTATAATTTATTTGAAATCAATGTCGTTTAAAGTGCAACCTAAGTAGTACAGTTTAAAAAGAAATATATTTATAATCTTTGTATAATTTACTATTTTGTATATTTCCATAAACATATAAATTATAATGAAAAACACTTTTTTATTTTGCTTCATCCTATTATTATTTTCTGCTACATTGATGGCTCAAAAAATGTCTCCAGAACAAATAAAAGAGCAAGTTTCTATATATAAAAATGACATTAGAGGTCCTTACCATCGTATCAAATGGTTTTGCGAAGATGGTACTATTAGAGAACCTAAAGACCCTTGTCCAGATAATGTAGAGGGAATCCAACACGCAACTTTTAAAGAATCTGCTTTAAAGCTAAGAGAAACTAATCACTTGTTTTTTGGCGAAATTTTAGCCAGCAATACCATTCCAGAATTTTTAGATGAAGCAAACAATTACAGCAGACTAAAACAATATCAAATTAATAAGTACCTAGCTAGTATAGACGATGGTTGGGTGTTACGAAAAGGACAGTTTTACAGAGGTGCTTTACAAAGTGAAGATGAAGAAGCTTGGGGTAAAACATTTTTTGAGACTATTTTGCGAGACGACCAACTGGTACAATCTAAGTATTATCTCATTCGACAAGCCTTAAAAGATATTCCGCATAATGGTGATGATAATTTAGCGCAAACTATGCGAAGTCAGTCTAAACTTTTGTCGGAAGCCATACCTAAGTTTATGGATGCCAGAATAAAAATTCATGGGCAACCAGAAGCATCAGATATTATCATGGTTAAGAATTTTTTAAAAACGACCAATGCAAAAATTTCTGAAGCACAACAAAAAGATTTTAATGCATTGCTACAAACCATGGAGCAGTTTTATGCGCCTTTAGATATCATTGCGTTAGAAAAAGAGATTAAAGCATTAAGGCTAACTCCAGATATTAATACCAGTTTTGAAACACTAATCGAAACTGCCAAACAAGACCCAACTTCAGAACAGTTAATAGCAGATATTGCCAATGTATTATATAATATTAGACAAGATATTCTAGCAGTTAAAGGCGGAAGCACGCGCTTAAAACTTTTAGATGTGTCTAATCAATTAGAAAATAAATTGCTAATAGAAACCCAAAATTGGAACACAGAAACCTTATCTGAAAACTTACATAAAATTAAAACGTTAGCGTGTGTGTCTTTAGGCACTGGTCTTATAGAAACTTGGGAATATTCTGCAATAGAAAAGCAGTTAAACCAACACGATTTGGCGGATCATTTAAGCATAGATCAACTTAACGATATTTTAATTAGTGCCCGAAGTATTGTCGAGTGGAGTGCAGCGACCACCAAAGCTAACTACCAAGATGTGGTTGATACCTACACAACATTTGAGCCTTTAGCGTATGGGTTTATTGACGATAGAGTACGCAGCAGTATTGCATTGTCTATGGGTAATGCTGTGAGCCATTTAGGCGTGTTAGTGGCTAAATTATCTAACATCGAAAATAAAGTCATGTCTATTGATAACCAATCGGCTATTAGAGGCTTAAATCCAGGCTACGCTTTTGGTAAGTTAGTGGTTATTGATGGTAATCCGGATGAGGTCGAAGTCAATACCAATAACATCTATATTTTTGAAAAACCACCATCCGATCTAAAACCTGTAGCAGGAATTATGACCGTTTCAGAAGGTAATTTAGTGTCTCACGTGCAGTTATTAGCTAGAAATTTAGGAATCCCAAATGCAGCCTTATCTTACGATAATTTAAAAGATTTAAAATCGTTTGATGGTCAAGAGGTGTTTTATGCAGTATCCAACAAAGGAAATGTTATTTTAAAAGCTAAAAAGGACATGTCTAAAACAGAGCAAGCCTTGTTTAGTAAACAAGAACGCACTAAAAATGTTATAGAAGTCCCAACAAAAGATATTAGGCTAGATGTAAATACTGTGGTAAATATGAGAGAAGTTGATGCCTCAGATTCTGGAAAACTGTGTGGACCTAAAGCAGCGAATTTAGGAGAGTTAAAAAAGCAATTTCCAGAACAGGTAGTAGAGGGTTTAATTATTCCGTTTGGGATATTTAGATCTCATATGAATAAAGAGATGCCTAATCAAAATAAAAGTTATTGGACGTACTTAAACGATACGTTTAAAGAGGCGAATGCTATGAAATCTCAGGGTCAATCTGAAGAAAACATTGAAGCTTTTCAGCTAAAGGCATTAGACAAATTACACAAAGCTATTTTAGAGATTCCGTTAGACGAGAGTTTTGTGTCAGACTTAAGACAACAATTTAAATCGGTATTCAAAAATTCCATAGGAAACGTGCCTGTCTTTTTAAGAAGCGATACCAATATGGAGGATTTAAAAGAGTTTACAGGCGCAGGTTTAAACCTAACCTTATTTAATATTAAGGATGAAGATAAAATTATTGAAGGCGTTAAGCACGTCTGGGCTTCGGCTTACACTGAACGAAGTTTTAAATGGCGACAAAAATACCTGTCCAATCCAGAAAATGTATTTCCTTCAATTTTAATAATCCCAAGTGTAGATGTGGATTATTCTGGTGTTATGATTACAAAAGGGATTAACTCTGGTAACGATAATGATTTAACAGTAGCATTTAGTCGTGGAGCAGGAGGAGCAGTAGATGGTCAAATGGCAGAAACAAGACTAATTACTACAAAGGACAACCTATTATTAGCTCCAGCACGACAACCAGAATATATACGCTTACCTGTTACTGGAGGAACCAAAAAGTATTACACCTCTTTTGAGCGTCCTATTTTAAATGAAAAAAACATCAAAGATATCAGACAATTAGCAATTAAAATAAGACAGCTAATGGCGGGACATTCTGATAATAAAAATCAAGCTTATGATGTCGAGTTTGGTTTTAAAGATGATAAACTGTGGTTGTTTCAAATACGACCATTTGTAGAAAACAAACAAGCTAAAAGCTCTGAGTATTTAGCATCCATTTCTACTAAAACAGACACCAATCAATTAATAAGTTTAAACACCAAATTATAGTACTATGAAACAGTTATTTTACATAGGAATTCTACTAGTTATTACAATATCTTTCAGTTTTACTACCACACCTTATCCTATTGATGGATACGAGTCAACAGGTATTAAACGATTGTATCAACTTCGAAAAATGCAACTAGAAGGTGTTAAATACAACCGTATCCCTCATGGTGCATATTTGGGTTTAAAGGATATTAAATTAAATCTTTTAGAGGTTGATGATAGTATTAATGAGTTATTAGTCGAGGACAAAGAATTTGCACGAGACATGAACAGACTATTTCCTGGTGCTGGCTATTCTGCTAGTATTATGGACATGTCTAATCCAGATAAATTACGTTATGCAGCTTTTAATGAAAATGCAGGCTATCAACCAGGAAGTGTTGGTAAATTAGCGGTATTATTGGCAGTTATGGACCAAATGGCTAAAATTTGTCCAGACTCTTGGGAAGAGCGCACGATGTATTTAAGAGACATACATGTGTCTGCTAGATATTGGGGAACAGGAGACCACCATACCATTCCTATTTACGATATTGAAAAAGATAAACTTGTTAAACGCCAAGTGGTTGCAAGTGATGTGTTTTCGTTATACGAGTGGTTAGATCATATGGTCTCTGTAAGTAATAACGGAGCAGCAAGTGTCATGTATCGTGAAGCGATGTTAATGGCTGCTTTTGGACCTGATTATGTAAATTTAACCGAAGAAAGAGCAGAGCAATACTTTAAAGAAACGCCTAGAGACTCACTAACCAATTTAGCACATAGTGTGGTAAACGATCCGTTACGTGAATTAGGAATTTCTGAAAACGATTGGAGACTAGGAGGTCTGTTTACTAGAGGACCTGGAAAATATGTAGGTAGAAAAGGAGGTAGTATCGGGACACCAAAAGGCTTAATGAAATTTTTAGTACAGCTAGAGCAAGGAAAAGTGATTGACGAAAAATCTAGCTTAGAAATGAAACGATTGATGTACTCTACAGACCGTAGAATACGTTATGCAAGATCTTCTAGATTAGATAGTGCTGCAGTCTATTTTAAATCCGGAAGTTTTTACAAATGCGATCGAACTAAAAACCCAAATTGTAAGGATTATGCTGGAAACGTATTTAATTATATGAATTCTGTAATTATCGTAGAACACCCTAACAACGTAAAGTATATTGTGTGTTTAATGACTAATGTGTTGAATAAAAATTCTGCTGGCGCACACATGTATTTAGCCAGTAAAATAGACGATATTATTAACAGAGATAATAATAAATACAAGGAAGAAATTAAGGAAACAGAATATAAAAACGATAAAGAGGAATCTGACTAGTCTAAGATTTTATCTTTTCTAAAGCATCGTAAGCAAAGAATTTTACATCTTTATTTTTATTCTTTTTCAATCTATTAAGTAATGGTTTGTATTTAGCATCTTTTAGTAAAATAATAAGATGAAGTACTTCTAGTTTCATTCGCTTAGCTCTGTTTTTTGCTAGCATGGTTAAGCAAGCACGCTCACTCATTAGTTTTAATTTCAGGACATGAGTGGCTTCAGCATCATTATTACTTTGGACGTAGTATTCAATTAAAGGTAAAATGGTTTGCTTTAATTGGCTTTGTAGTAAGTTGTCTAAAAACTCTAATGCATTAACTCTAGCTTCCTTAACATCACTTAATAATGCAGTATATGATATCTCGATATCAGAATCCTCATACACTAAACTCAGTAAATTAAATAAACACGCCATGCTGGTTTCTGCCTGTTGCTCCAGTAGTTCAATAATGCTTTGTCTGGCAATTAATATTTCGATATCTCTATCATTATGTTCGGCTTCCAACATGGTATTATTAATCACATGCTGAATAGATTCTATTGCACCAATGCTTCGCTTATAATAATTACTTTCTTTAATAATTCTGTTTTTAATGTAACGTTTATTAAAATGAAGTCTAGTGTTACTTTTTTCAAGCTTAGCAAGAGATTTTGAAGCTGCTTGCCTAATAACAATGTCTTTACTATTTAATAATCGCATTAAAATATTAACCGCTTTTTGGGTTTTAAAAGCTTCAATAATTTTAGGCAGATGCTTTGCCATTTTATTGTTTATAGCTTCTTCATTTTCTAACGAAATAATATGATCAATAATTTTTATCCCATAGCTTTTCAGTGCATTAACTACATCTGCTCTGTATAGTTTTTCTGAAAGTAACTCTAATAACGTGGGAATAAAAAGTTGGTTGGAAGTTATTCCTGCTGCTTTTATAGCTTGTTTAACAATTTCTGGGTCACGATTATTTAAATGTGCGCTAATAAACGAAAAATGCTTAGCCATATTAGATTCGGCAATTGTCACTAACAGCGCTTGTAAGGCAGCGTTTTGGTTTTGATTTTCGGATTGCGATAATAGATGTACGCGTTGATCTATTCTGTTATACAACCCAAATTGTAATGCAGTTTTTTGATTAGCAGATGCTTCTTTAGCTAAACATAATAAGGCTGCATTTGATATATTCTCGTTAGTATGGTCTAAGTATTTGTTAAAAAAATGATGGTTTTGTATAGACGAGTGGTTTAAAATATACTCTAAAGCAGTAATCACTAAAGTTTGATCTTCAGAATGAACTAGTGGTTCTACCTTATGCAATGCTGTACCTTTATCAAAAAGATAAAATTGTTTAATTGCAGCAGTCTTTACCTCATTAGAAGGATGGTTTATTAAACCTATAATGCTGGATTTTAGGATTTGTAAATTGTTGTTTCCTAAATAGTCTAAAAGCGATAATATCTCTTTAGCACTCCCTTGATTTAAAATTCTTAATGCCGACTTTACAGTTGTTTCACGTTTAGTTTTGGTGTCAGAATCTTTATTTTTTAGTAGTGTGCGTTGTATGTTGGTTCTAAAAGATTCAAAATATGCTTCTCTTAATCTAAAGATTAAAACCATCCAAATTAAGACAAACAATAAAATAATTATTGTAATGTAAGAGGTGCTTAAATCTAATTTTCGGATTAAAAAAATTAACATAAACCCAGCAATACCAGTTGCTATACTATCTACTGCAACATCAATATAGGACTTTGCTTGGTTTTTAATTAATAACGGAATGGGCATTATGGATAATTCTGTAGCCGATTTATTTAAAGATTGCTTAAAGCTACCATCAACCCCTTTTATAATTATTAATACCCATAATTCTGGAAACGTTAAAAATAGTAGACTTCCTAAAGCAATGACTAAAGGTAAAATTAATAGGGTAGAGGCTACACCAATTCTGCTTAACACACGATTAGTAATAAATAATTGAATAGTTAAAGCAAGCACATTAAATGTAGAAAACCAAAATCCAAAAAAGGAGGCTAATTCGTCTGGATCCGAAATGGCTTTATTAGCAAAATCACTAAACTGAAAGTCAATTAATTTGGCTACTATCACACTAATTCCTGTGATTAACGCGAGATAAGTTAAATGTTTAGATTGAGCAATTAAACTAAAAGAACTTTGCTGAAACGTATTGTCTTCGTGCTTACGTTGCATTCTGATGTAAACGTTAAGTTTATGGATTCTAAGCTTCCAAATTTTACCAATTATAGGGATGCAACTAATAGTTAATAATGCTGCAATTATTATTACAATCTTATTACTAAAACTAGATACTACCACACTAGTCAAGTAACCACCAAAAATTCCACCAGCTATTGCTCCAGCACCAATAAACCCAAATAACCGTTTAGCTTCTCTAGCATTAAAAACCATATTGGCTAACACCCAAAATTGTGAGGTTGCCATAACTGCAAATAAAGACACACCTAAATAGTATACAAAAATCACCCAATTACTAAGTAATCCATATTCTAAAATGGCACTTAACGCAATAAAACAAAGACTAAAAAAGACTAAGGATATGGTGGTGACTTTTAATATAGAAAAGCGTCGGATAGCTTTATTATAAAAGTAAGAGGTTATTACCGCAACAACAGCAACTAATAAGTAGCCATAAGGTAAACTGTCTGCACCTAATTGAGATAAGAAAATGGCGTTTACAGTTGGTTTAACAATTAATAATACAGTTATTATTATAAAAATATATAACTGCATTAAAAAAGAGATGTATATCTCACCATCTCTTAGACCAAACGTTTTATTTAATAATTTGCTTAACACTAAAGCAATTTACTCTTCTTTTGATAATTTTTTAGATTTTTTTAAAACTTTTTCGATGGGTTTTATCAAATTTCTAATGATTTGTTCTCCAAACGCATCATCTATAAGAGCTACGATAATGTATTTTCTGTTTGGACCCCAAACTAAAGCCGAATCTGAATGATAGTTTTTCCATGATCCAGATTTTCTGTAGATCTCTGCTTTAGGAGCTATTCTAATAAGCGTGTTTACAAACTTATGATGTAAACCTGGTTTTCTCATTATTTTAAGCATTTCTCTTGAAGCGTCTGTACTAATTAAATTACCTAAGGCTAATTGATAGTAAAAACTACACACTTGCATGGTTGTTGCAGCATGACTTAAGCCTTTTAAAGGCTCTGGGTGTCTTTTACCACCTGCAGCATAGCGTTTACCAACCCATAATCCTCCACCAACTTCTTCATCATAAAATTTATGCTTAGGTGCACGTAAAACTGCTTCAATCTTATCGTACCCTAAACGGTCAATCATTCTGGTAGATGCTTGATTATTAGATTTACTAATCATTAAACGTAAATCCTTTTTAATTTCTTTAGTATAGGCTAATTCTTTGTTTTCTATAGCGTCCATTGCAGCTAAAAGAATAGCAATTTTTGGTAAGCTTGCAGCGTACATCATATGCTGATCATTAATTCCAGCATATTTAAAATTAGTGTCATCGCTTAAATCGACAATAGCAACAGACATCATTTTTTTTGCTACTAAACTTTTCCAAACTGGATTGGCATTAATTTCTGCGTTAAGCAGAGAATCTAGTTGCTTGTTTTTAATTTCTGAAATGGGTTTAATCTCATCGGTAATACGAAGCGGTAATTTTTTTAAAGAATCCTTTATTTTAATTGGAAATTCTTTTTTGATAACTTCAGCAAAAACTTCAGGTTTTACTGAGGTTTGTATATTGGAAGTGTCAGAAATATTTAGCCCAACAAGGACTATTCCTACTATTGATATAGTAAGTATTAAACTGTATTTTAAAAGTTTCAATGCATTGATTTTTAGGGTTGTTTCTATAGTATACAAAAAGTATACCAATAATAAAAATTACAAAGGAATATTACCATGTTTCCTATTAGGTAAAGTTTCTTCCTTATCTTCTAACATCGTAAATGCTTTAATTAGCTTACGTCTAGTGGTTTCTGGTAAAATTACTTCATCAATAAATCCACGTTCTGCAGCTTTATACGGATTGGCAAACAAGTCTGCATATTCTGCTTCTTTTTCTAATAATTTGTCTTCTGGGTTATCTGCTGCTTTAATTTCTTTTCTAAAAATAATTTCACTTGCTCCTTTAGCTCCCATAACTGCAATTTCTGCACTTGGCCAAGCGTAATTTAAGTCTGCACCAATGTGTTTAGAATTCATCACATCATACGCTCCACCATAGGCTTTACGAGTAATTACGGTTACTTTAGGGACTGTTGCTTCACTTAAGGCATATAATAATTTGGCACCATGTACTATAATTCCATTCCATTCTTGATCGGTTCCTGGTAAAAATCCTGGAACATCTACTAATACCAATAACGGAATATTAAAGGCATCACAAAAACGCGTGAATCGTGCAGCTTTACGCGAACTATTAACGTCTAATACACCTGCTAAAAATAAAGGTTGGTTGGCGACAATACCAATACTTTTACCAGCAATTCTGGCAAAACCTACAATAATATTTTCGGCATAATCCTTATGAATTTCAAAAAAGCTATCCGCATCTATCACACCATTAATAACCTGATGCATATCATACGGTTTATTAGCATTGTCAGGTATTATTGAGGCTAATTCTTCTCTAATTTCTGTGTCAAGTTTGTAAGGTAAATCGGCTGGTTTTTCTAAGTTACTTTGTGGTAAATAACTTAATAAACGCTTGACGTCTTCTAGACATTCTATGTCGTTAGATGAGGTGACATGTGCTACACCAGATTTAGTCGAGTGTGTGCTTGCTCCACCTAATTCTTCACTGGTTACTTCTTCGTTAGTTACTGTTTTTACAACGTTTGGTCCAGTAACAAACATGTAACTGGTATCTTCTACCATCATTGTAAAATCGGTCATTGCTGGGCTATACACAGCACCACCAGCACAAGGTCCCATAATGGCAGATAATTGCGGAATCACACCTGATGCTTTGACATTTCTATGAAAAATGTCTGCATAACCACCTAACGATCTAACACCTTCTTGGATACGTGCTCCTCCAGAGTCGTTTAACCCAATTAATGGTGCACCAACTTTAAGAGCCAAATCCATGATTTTACAAATCTTTTCTGCGTGTGTTTCGGACAGTGCACCTCCAAATACGGTAAAATCTTGTGCAAACACATAGACTAATCGTCCATTAATAGTACCATAACCTGTAATAACACCATCGCCATAAAACTTTTGATCTTGCATCCCAAAATCTACGGTTCTGTGGGTGACTAAAGCACCAATTTCTTCAAATGAGCCTTCATCCATTAAATAGTTAACACGCTCTCTTGCGGTTAATTTTTTCTTGGCGTGTTGCTTATCTATTCTAGCTTGACCACCACCAAGTTGGGCTTGTTCTAGTTTTTCGTTTAGTGTTTTTATTTTGGATTCCATAGTTTTAATCTTTATTGCTGTCATTTCGCGCTTGATGCAGAATCTATTACAATTTGTAAATAATAATTAATTAGATATTGCGTCGTAAAATAGAATGACAAAAACAGGTTAATTAGTTGGTATGCGTAACAATTTCTGGTCTTCTAAATACTGTTTTACAGCCACTAAAGCTGCTATTTTTGCTTCGTGTTCTGCTTCATCTTTTAAAGCTTCAGGCGAGTAATGCTTTTTGACAAAATGTGTATCAAAATCTCCTGAGGTAAATGCTTCATGTTGGCAGACAAATGTTCCAAATGGTAATGTGGTTTCAATACCTTTAACCTGATAGTCTGCAATAGCTTTAAGCATGAGCTGTATAGCTTCTTCACGAGTTTTACCATAGGTAATTAGTTTAGCTAACATCGGATCGTAATAAATGGGTACATCCATACCTTGTTCAAATCCGTTATCGACTCTAATTCCTGTTCCTTCAGGTAATTTGTAAACCTCTAAATGTCCTACACTTGGTAAAAAATCGTTTAAAGGATCTTCAGCATACACACGTAATTCTAAAGCATGACCAGTAATTTTTAAGTCAGACTGTTTAATAGGTAACATTTCACCACGAGCGACTTGTATTTGTAGTTCTACCAAGTCTACATTTGCAATAATTTCGGACACAGGATGCTCTACTTGTAGTCTGGTATTCATTTCAAGGAAATAAAAGTTTTTGTATTCATCTAATAAAAACTCAACGGTTCCAGCACCAACATAGTCACAAGCTTTAGCAACTTTAATGGCTGCTTGTCCCATTTGCTCTCTTAATTCTGGTGTAAGTACTACACTTGGCGCTTCTTCAACTACTTTTTGATGACGACGTTGTATACTGCATTCGCGCTCAAATAAATGAATGACATTACCATGTGTATCTGCCATAACTTGTATTTCGATATGTCTAGGCGAACCAACATATTTTTCGATAAATACTGAACCATCACCAAATGCATTAACTGCTTCACTAATGGCACGATTCATTTGCGATTCAAATTCGGCTTCGGTATCTACTATACGCATTCCTTTTCCACCACCTCCTGCTGAGGCTTTTATTAAAATAGGAAACCCAATGGTTTTAGCTATAGTTTTTGCTTCAGAGATGTCTGTTATAGCTTCATCAGTACCAGGTACCATAGGTATATCGTAACCTTTAACCGCTTCTTTAGCAGCTAATTTGCTTCCCATAACTCTAATAGCGTGCGATTTTGGGCCAATAAAAACAATATTGTTTTTTTCGCATAGCTCTGCAAAATCTGCATTTTCACTTAAAAATCCATAACCAGGATGAATCCCATCGACATGTAAAGATTTTGCGACTTCAATAATTTTTTCACCCAATAAATAGGATTGATTTGAAGGAGCTTCGCCTATTAAAACTGCTTCGTCTGCAAACTTTACATGAGGAGAGTTTCTATCTACAGTCGAGTAAACAGCTACAGTTTTAATGCCCATTTTTTGTGCTGTACGCATGACGCGAATGGCTATTTCACCACGATTGGCAACTAATATCTTCTTCATGTTATTCAAATTCTATTAATAATTCGCCTTTATCAACTGTTTGTCCTTTAATACCAGTTACAGATTTTACAATACCTTCTCTAGGTGACACAATACTGTTTTCCATTTTCATAGCTTCTAATATGAGTAAAGGCGAGTTGATTTGTACTTCGTCACCAGGTTTAACCATAATATCTAGGATTAATCCAGGCATTGGTGCTTTGATGCTATCCACTTTTTTTGAAGCTCCAACTTCAAATCCCATAGATTTAATTAAGGCATCAAGTGTATCTTCAATGTTTACCTCGTAGGTGTTGTTATTGACTTTTACACTGTAGCTTTTAGTATTAAAATCACGTTTTATGATGTCTATGTTATAGGGTTTATTGTCTTTTAAAAGATGAAAGGAACCTTTATTTGTTTCAACAATATCTAAGTTGTTAACACTATCCGAATCTATTTCAAAAGACTGGGCATTGTTAACGTTAACATTAAATTTTTGACTCATGTAGTATGCGTATTTGTTTGTACAAAGTTACATAACTATAACGTTATAGTAGAAAATTTAATAGTTTTATAACACTATTATTCTGTTTTAAACTCAGAAATGTTTTGATGGTATTTTATGGCTTTTCTAGATAATACAATTCCTATACCTAAAGAGATAAAGGCACCAACCCAAATCCCTGGAATAAAATCTATAAATAAGAAAAAGTCATAGGCACCATGAAACAAAATAGCTAAGAACAGTCCCAATACATTTAAATAGAGTTTGTTAGGTGCAAATTTGGCTTTTCCCATATAATAACCCATTAAAATCCCAAACGTGGCATGTGCAGGAATGGCTGTAAACGCTCTTACTAATGCAGTAGCTGGTCCACTTTGTAAGACGTACATGATATTTTCTGTAGCTGCAAAACCCATAGAAACCATCACAGCGTAGACGATACCATCAAAGGGTTCGTTAAACTCTTTACGTTGTTGAGCAAATAGTAAAACGATAAGATATTTGCTTAATTCTTCAGAAAAACCAACCACAAAAAAGGCTTGTTTAAATTGTTCCCAAACACTTAAATGGTCTTGTAATGGTAAGTAAACATGAAACACAGAGTAGAGTAGTGTGGTGATAATAATACTGACAATTGCACCTAGTAAAAACGAGATAACTAACAACCGTTTAGGTTCTTTTTCATATTTATCTTTTAAATAAATATAAAATATGATGATGGCTACAGGTGCCAAAGCCATTATGATTAATTCCATAGGACTAAATTATAGTTTTTTGGCAATAGACTGCAAAACAGCTTGATAATAGTTGTAATTGCTAGCTACAAAATGACCATTTGTGTTACTATTGTCTAACAGTGATTTAAATGCTGAAATTGAGACTAACTTAAGGTCTTCAACTTCGTCTTTTTGAGGCGTTAGCTTAGATAATGGAACGGTTAAAAGTGCGATAAAGGTATGATGAAACTCGTTATCAATAATCCCATTTGGATAGCTTTGAAAACAGTCAAACACACCAATTTTTTCTAAGTCAGATTCTGCAATGGTTAATCCTATTTCCTCTTGAATTTCTCTAACAGCTCCCGACGTTATCGTTTCTCCAGCATCAATATGACCAGCGACGCTAACATCCCAAAGCAATGGGCAAATCACTTTAGAAGCTGCACGTTGTTGTAATAATATCTCGCCTTGAGTAGTGTAAAACCACACATGTGCTGTATTATGGAAATAGCCTTTTTTATGGATTTCCGATTTTAAAACCGATTGCCCAGTAGGAAAACCATCTTTGGTTACAATATCTATTAATTCGTCCATATTAAACCTGTTGTAAATGGGCAGATAAACAAGCAATTAATGGCTTAAAATCTGCTTCTGTATTAAATAAATGACACGACACACGAATATAACGTCCTCTAAATGAAACATATATTTGTCTGTTAGCTAAATCTTGTTTAAAAGCTTCAACATTAAGTCCTTCGGGTAATTCTATACCAAATAAATGGTGTGATCTATCATTATCATCCTGAATATGACACCCTAAAGCTTTTAATTCTTTTACAGCGTTTACCGAAATAGTCTTGCAATACTCTTGTATTGTATTTGGTGTCCATTCTATAATTTGTTGTAATGCTGCAATTTGCATTTTAACATAAATAAAATTACCGCTTTCTCCAACTTGATACCTATTAGCAAGTGGTTTGAATTGGGATTGATAGTTTGTTAATCCTGCAAAGTTTTCGCTATCTAATCGGTTGGCCCAATTGTGTTCTATGGGCTTTCCGTTATCAAAGTAAGAGCCATAATACGCATAGGCACAACCATAAGGTCCAAATAACCATTTGTAACCAGCGCAAATTAATGCATCAGGTTGAATGTCTTTTATAGAAAAGGGTAGTGCACCAACACTTTGGCTACCGTCAATAATTAATAAGGCGTGATGCTGTTTTGCTTTTTGGCTAATCGCTTTAAGGTTAAATAAACTTCCGTTTGACCAATGTAGGTTACCCATAGCAACAACAGCGGTTTGGTCTGTAATAGCTTCTATAATAGCATCGTCCCAAGATTTAGAATCTGTTTTACTAGGTTTAACCACTGTTTTGATGGTGGCATCATAGGTTTCTGATAGCGCTTTCCACGAATAATAGTTACTCGGAAACTGCTCGTCAATGACCACAATCTCATCACCAGGTTGCAACTTAATATTATTGGCTACAGTTGCCATTCCGTAAGATACAGACGGGATTGTTGCCACACGATTATAATCGTCTGCATCTATCAAGGTTGCAAATAGTTTTTTGAGTTGAATGACAGGCTCAAAATAATCTGACAGTGTTATGGTATACGGTCTGTTTTTTTGTTGCAACCCTTCTAAGCCTGCTTCATAAATTGCTTTAAAAGCTGGTGATTGTGCTGCAATATTTAAATACGTGACATCCTCTGGGATATCAAATAGGTGCTTTTGGTGCGTTAAACCCATATCTATTTAGATTAAAAAAAGCCTCTACAAAAAGAGGCTTAATTGGTTATTTCTATTATCGCCAAATTTTGATGATTGACTTATTTAAAATAGCTAAATGTGTCGCCATCCTTAATTTTTAATAAGGTTTCGTAAATTAGTTTAATGACGTTTTCTACATCATCCCTGTGAACCGTTTCTACAGTCGTGTGCATGTAACGTAAAGGTAACGATATTAATGCAGAAGCCACACCACCATTGCTATACGCAAATGCATCTGTGTCTGTTCCAGTTGCTCTAGAGCAAGCTGCACGTTGGAATGGGATTTTCTTTTCTTCTGCTGTATCTGTAATTAAATCGCGTAATTTTTGTTGTACTGCTGGTGCATAAGCAATCACAGGACCTTTACCATTTTCTACATGACCTTGTACTTTTTGGTCAATCATAGGTGTGGTGGTATCATGTGTTACGTCTGTAACAATTGCTATGTTTGGTTTGATGGTGTCGGTAATCATTTGTGCACCACGTAGTCCAATTTCTTCTTGTACTGCATTGACTATGTACAATCCAAACGGTAATTTTTTCTTGTTTTCTTTTAGTAATCGTGCCACTTCAGCAATCATAAAACCACCCATTCGGTTATCTAAAGCACGACACACAAAGTTATCTTTGTTTAAGATGTGGAATTCGTCTGGATACGTAATCACGCAACCAACATGCACGCCTAATTTTTCGACTTCGTCTTTAGTTTTGCAACCACAATCAATAAAGATGTTGTTTGGTTTTGGTGGTTCTTCTTTAGCTTTATTTCGGGTATGTATGGCTGGCCAACCAAAAACACCTTTAACAATGCCTTTTTTGGTGTGGATATTTACAATTTTACTTGGTGCAATTTGGTGGTCACTTCCGCCATTTCGGATCACGTAAATTAATCCGTTGTCTGAGATATAGTTAACATACCAAGAGATTTCATCTGCATGACCTTCAATAACTACTTTGTATTTTGCTTTTGGATTAATAACACCAACTGCTGTCCCGTAAGTATCTGTAAAAAACTCGTCCACATACGGTTTAAGGTAGTCCATCCAAATGTTTTGACCATCCCATTCGTAACCTGTCGGAGCTGCATTATTTAAATATTTTTCTAAAAAGTCCATCGACTTTTTGTTAAGTATACGTTTTGTTGCCATTTAAATTAATTTTTGTCTAAAATAAGAATATTCACACTTATTTAATAGTAAGCTACACGTTAATTATTAATTTTGCGTTATTAATATCTGCTTTGGAATAGTTTTAGCAGACTAGTAGCTATGAAGTATATTATTTTTTTGTTTTTATGTGTACCAGTATTATTGTTTTCTCAAGAAGACAACCAGGTCGTTCAGGACTCGACTGAAGTCGAATACATCATTATTGAAGGCGACTCTATACCACACAAATCTATTTATTTAGATGAAGTCATGCTATTGGATAGACTGACGTTTAAAAGTAAAGAAGACCGCAGACGTTATTATATTTTAAGACGAAAAACCATAAAGGTGTATCCGTATGCCAAGTTAGCAGCAGACCGTTTAAATGCCTTAAACACACGTCTAGCCACCTTAAAAAACAAACGCCAAAAGAAAAAATATGCTAAGAAAGTCCAAAAGTATATTGAAGAACAGTTTTCTGAAGAGCTTAAAAAACTAACCAAAACGGAAGGTCAGATTTTAGTAAAACTCATCCACAGACAAACCGGAACCACTGCGTTTGATTTGATTAAAGAATTGCGTAATGGTTGGCGCGCCTTTTGGTACAACAGCACTGCATATTTGTTTAATATTTCGTTAAAGCGCGAGTACGATCCAGAACACGTTGAAGAAGACTATTTAATTGAAGATATTTTAATTAGAGCGTGGCAAAACGGACAAATAAAATTAGTGAAATCGCCTTTAAATTTTGAATATTTTAAGTTGACCAATAAGTGGGATAACACAGAAACTAGTACCAATAACTAATGCGAAAACAAACCCCTTTTGAAGAAAAACTAAACGCTTTAAGTCACGGTATAGGTGCGCTTTTTGGTATAGTCGCATTGGTGTTACTTATTGTGTTTGAAACTAAAAAAACGGAGTACAGTTTATTTAGTGTGATTGTTTATGGGATCTCAATTATTATCTTATTTACTGCCTCAACGCTATACCATATTATCTCTGACGAAAAAAAGAAGCACTATTTTAGAATCGTCGATCACGTTAGTATCTACTTGCTTATTGCAGGAACGTACACACCAGTATTACTCATTACCTTAGAGCAAAGCTTGGGTTGGACCTTATTTTATGTGGTTTGGGCAATTGCTGCGTTTGGTGTGGTGTTAAAACTGTTTTTTACAGGACGCTTTAATACCTTTTCTACGTTGTTGTATTTGGTCATGGGTTGGTTAATCGTGTTTGATTTTACCACTTTATCCAATCTTATGGCACCCAACGGAATCCTACTGCTCATGGCTGGTGGTTTAGCCTATACGGTTGGTATTGTGTTTTATGCCATAGAGAAAATACCTTACAACCACGTGATTTGGCACTTGTTTGTGTTAGCTGGTGCGATTTGCCACTTTTTTATGGTGTTGTTTTTTGTGGTTTAGAATTAGTGTTCCGCAAACTTATCAGTTTCACTAATACCATAAGCTTTATTATAAGCTTTACTATCTATAGTATTATCTTCATTTGAGTCATAGTCCATTACAATTTTCCATACGCCATTTTCTTTTTTTAATAAGACATGAAATTGTCCATAGTATATTTGAGGATCTGCAGAATTAGGATTAATCATGAGTTTGTAAATTCCACGTTCTGAAGCTACAGAGTCATTGCTAATACGCTCAAAAAAGCGTAGAGAGATATTGTAAGAAATATTATTTTCTTTATCTGAATTAAATCTAGCTTTATAATTATTGATGTACGACTCGTAATCTCTTATATTTTTTCCTCCAGAAATCCTTACCAAATCTTTAGAATGGATTTGTTCCATGAGTGTATAATCTAAAGTTTTAAACGCTTGATAAAATTTAAGCCAAACCGTATAATTGATAGCTTTTAAATTATCTAAAGATTGCGCGTGACTTTGACATGTAAAAGCCATAAACAATACTACAGTAAACATTAATTTTTTAAACATAACAGAAGTGTATTAAAAGTTAGTAAGCCCAATTATTTATTAGGCTTACTAATTTAGTGAATAAAAAATAGATAAATGATTAGAGTGGATTTTCAGAAGTAGGTGAGAACTAGCAATAAATTATATACGTTGTTGTAAACTGGCTTTATTTCGTTCAGCTAGGTTTTCCAATGTTTTCTATTAGTTCAAATGTGAGCTTTGGCGTGAAAGCTCTTTTATTTTTTTGGTTTGGCATTTTTGAGCATTGGAAAAAAATAAATGTGCTTGAACATAGCTTAGGCTTAAATATTTTCCTCTTTTTTAGTTTTCCACCATTGCTTTAATTCAATTAGTTTTGGTTCTCCTATATTTATTATTGCTTTTCCTCCTTCAAGTTTTTCTAATTGAGTGTTCAGTTTGACTTCACTATTTACGCTACCAAGAAATGGAATAATTCTTTTCGTAGATTTATCTTTAACATTAGCACAAATAGGAAATTGAATTTGTGACATAAAATTAAAATCTTTGTAAACAAAATCTTGAGTTTCTTGAGCAATTAAGATGATTATTATTCCCATAGATCGTAATTCTCTCAACATTGACTCAATTACAGGTCTTGCATTTTTATGTTGTAAAAAATTCTGTGCTTCATCAATAACAATAACGTGTTTTAAAGCTTTTATATTATTTGTTACAGCTGTATCTCCAGATTTTTTAATGCTATCATACATATATTTCAAAAGATTAAATGTTACAAATTGTTTAATCTCTTTTGTAACCTCTGAAGGCATTGAAATGTATGTACTTTGATTAAATATAGAATATGACTTTGACTCATCATAAATACCAGAGTTAATTAATTGTTGAATTACACTAGTAGTTGTATCAAATTTGCCTTTATTTTTCTCTAAAATATTTTCTAATAATTCGTCTAATGTTGGTGAAGAATTATTATCAAAATAATAGTCTTTTATTTCTCTTACCAAGCTAGCTGACTGAACTTGACCAATACTCTTAAAAAAAGTTCTTAAATCACTTGCAAAAGACTCAATATAGTTTTGATTACTTAAATCATAGTTTTTTAATGGACTAAAAGGAAAACCGATTTGATGCTTAATATCTATAAAATTAGCTTTAGTTGAAGATAAAAATGTATCAAGTTTTTCTTTAGTATCTGTTCCTTTAAAATCAAAAAAAGTAAAGTTCAGTTCATATTCTGTTTGTTTGGAAATTTGATAAATTAAATCAAATACTAATTGTGTTTTTCCTGATCCTGTTGTACCTGCAATGCCAAAATGACGACTTGTATATTCTGTTTCGTCATTAATTTTAATTTTAATAGGTTCTCCATTTAGTTCGTTTCCTAGGTTTAATTCAATAGGTTTATTTGTGCTATTGATTAAATTATAAGTTGTTTCTGTTTTATCAGAACTTGAAACATACACATTAGATTTTCTTTTATGTAATCCTTTTTTTACTGGTTTCAATAAAAGTGAGATATGTTCTCCTTTCGTTATGTCACTATTGTTTAATTTATTATTCCAGATTTCAAGACCATCTTTTAAATGAAGTTTATAAAGCCTAATAAATTCACTTTCTGTTAATTCTTTATTATAGTGTTGATCGAAAATAGTTTTATAAAGAGTAAAATTATCTACGTCATTAACTAAACGACCAAAGATGTTACTTGTAGGTGTATATTCTCTTCCGTTTTGAGGTAGACTATTTTCGTTTTCGTGAAACAGACGACCTTTTTCAATACTTAATGACAATGCAATTCTTCCTGTAATTGTGTCTCTTTTAAAATTATAGATATTTGTAATTCTATCTAATAATTCTGTACTTTCTGAATCTATTTTAAATCTAATCATTGCTTGTAGTATTAAAATAACCGTTTTTTAAATTTGTATTTGCTCCATCATTAAACAGTAGATAAGATTTTGAAATGTTTTCTGAAATATCTTTATATCGTTTAGGTGTAATCTCACTATTTGTTGAAAATAGTACGACTTGTTCTGAAAGAGCTGGATAATATTTTTTTGTAATGTTATCTCTGTGTTCTTCATCTAATCTACCAAGAGGTGTATCTATAAATATTGGTAAACTTTGTATTGATTCATTTAATATTGCTTTAATCAAACACGAAATATAAATTTGTTTTTCTCCTGATGATAAACTTTCTTTTCTTATTTCATTATCATCTTGATCTAATAATGTAATTTTCATTCCTTGACCTGAAGCTAGAATGGTAACTTTGACATCTTCAATAAATTTACTGCTGTTTTCATCACTATCTAGTTTGTGCATTAATATTTTTAACTCGCTTAAAATTGTTTTTTCAAGACTATTTTTGTGTTTACTTTTCTGTTCTTCTAAGAATGAATTTAAGACATCAATGTATTTTTGACTTTCTTTAATTTTTAGTTTATTTTGTTCATTTACATCTACCTTTTTCACCAACGTATGTAGTTGTTGATTTAAACGAACTATATCACTTTCTAATTTCTTTATTTTCTCTTTATTCCCACCAATCTGTTCCTTACTTATATCTCTTTTGTATTCAGCAGTTTCTTTTTCAGATATTGCCTCTAAAATATATTCGTCTTCTTGATCTGCATCAACTTTACTCAAAGTTTTATTTAATTCTAAAAGTTTAATTTGCACTTCATTAAACTCCTCAATTGTAGTCTCGAATAAACCTTTAGATTGCTCATTAACTAAGTTTATAGCATCTTTAATAATGTTTTTTTCTGAATTATTCAAATCATGTTCAAATTCTAGTTCTTGATAATCTCCATTATCATTAAATAACTCTGAACCTAAATTTTTAGCTTTTTCGTAATAAAAGTTTTTGTCTTTAAAAGACATTGTAGAATTGTCTGGTTCAGGTGGTTTATTAAAAAGAAGCTCAATAAAATTCTCAATTTTTTCAGAATTTTCTTTTGATGAATTTTGTGTTAATTCGTTTTTCTCTTGAATTTCAAGATGTTCGCTTACTTCTTCAAGTTTTCCTGTTAAAATAGTTAAAGGAATTATTTCGCTTAATTCATTAAATTTTTCGGATAATTCAAGTCTCTTTGCTTGTAACTTTTCTATTTCGGATGAAATCGATTCTCTATCAAATATAGAATTGCCTTGTTTACTGTGTTGTGATATAAAATTATCGTATTTCCTGATAGATTTCTTTAAATCATCAATCTCTTTAAGCTTTTCGGCATTCTCTTCTTCAAGCTTTTCAATATCGATGTTAAAGAGTTCAATAGCTTTTTCTTTATCTACAATTTGTTCTTGTAAATTTTTAGTTGCTCCTTCTTTTTTAAGAGAATTTATATAAAACTCTATATCTTCAATAAGTGTATCGTAAGTATCTAACCCTAAAATTTTACCTAAAGCATCATTTATAAAACTTCCTTCTTCCTTAATTGATAAGTTGGCTATTTCAGATATTTTTTCTGCATCAAAAAAGACAAATTTTGCAGCATCTATCGGAATTATATAATCATTTATAAAGTTAATTTTATCTGCTTCATCATCAAAAATTTCCATTTTTGAATCGGCATCTAAAATCATAAGTTCTTCACTCATACTAGAAACATTAAATTTCCTAGTAATAATTACGCTTTCAGAATTGGAATTTAATTTTTTTAGTTCCGGTAATTCAATTTCTGAAATAAGTAAGCTAACAGAAAAAGTATCTTTATTCTCTTTTTTTGCAGTCCAATTAAGAGATTGAAACATAAAAGAATCATAATTTTTTTCTTTTTTAATTTCTTGTTTAAAGTTATTATCTACTTTTTCAATTTGACGCCCATACAAGCACCAAACTATTGAAATTAGGAAATTAGTTTTACCATATCCATTTCTACCTCCGATTAAAATAATATTTTCATCAGAATTGGTAGTTAAGTCAATATTAACTTCTTTGTAATATTGCCTAAAATTGTTGATTTTTATTTCGGATAATTTCATTTCACGGATTTATTAATGGTGTCATCAATTTTTTGCTGATGATAGTTTTTTCTAGAATGTAATTTTTTTGTTTTTACAGAATCCAATAAAGTTTCTATAGAATTAAAATTCACACCCTTTTCATTACAAATTTCTTTGAGTCTTTGACTCTGTAGTATTTTGGTTTCCTTTATTTTCATAAGTTTATATTTAATGAAGTAAGAATATTTTTTGTTTCTTTTAAAGTAAGATCGTAATTTTTATTTAAAAAATTACTCATTTGATTAATGTCGTTTAAAGTATTCTTTTTCAGTTTTCCTTTGATTATTTTACCTAGCTGAATAGGTAGATTTTCATACTTTATTAAATCGTAATCATTTACTTTATTTAATAAACCAATAAATTTTTGATTAAAAATTATAAACGATTTATTAGGATCAAGCTTTAAATTGGTTATTATATTTCTTTCGTTTGTCTTAGCTCTATATTTGTGAACCTCTTCAAGAATTTCAGTTATATGAATAGGGGTGTTTGAGTTCTCCAATAATTCAGTTACAATATCCTTTATTGTCCCTCCCTTAATATCATTTCTTGTGTTTTCCCATTTTTTCAGACCAAAAGTGCTACTTCTACCAAAATAAATAATCTCATTACTACGTTGACAACTACCTCTTAAGGCTTCTTCACTTTTAGTTGCTTCCGGGTAATGATTACATATCCATTCAAAAATCTCACTTAATTTTGATGGTTTGTTTAAATTTTCTAAAGCCTCAATAATATATTCAGGAACTTGTTTGTGTGTATTTCTTTTAAAAATTATATTTTCATTTAAATCAAGACTCATCTCAAATTCTTCATTAAGAATATTTTCAGCAATTGAAAATCCTGAATTTAAGATATCTATATTATCATTAATCAAAAATCTTGATAAGTAGCTTTTAAAATTAAATGAATAGGATTCTACAATTCTATCATTTATTCTATTATCAATATCATTAGCCAAAGCATTAAAATCAATTTCTTTAATAATTTCTTTTTTTATTAAAAAGAAATTGTTCCAATTATGTCTATTACGAGCATTAAAATATTTTGGTTGGATAACATCCTCAACAAAACCAATCAACGAAAATCTATTCGACAAGTAAACGTAAAGTATGAAGGTTACAAATTCTCTTGAAAAAAATGTGAGGTTAGTAATGTTAATTACATCAATTAGATCTTGATTTATTTCAATTTGTTCAGAATTAGTATCAATATTATATTTTTGGAATAAATCATCATTAAAGTTTTGAATAAAAGAGAGTTTCTCGAACAATTCATCTAAACACATTACTCTTATTTGTCTTACTCTTTCTCTAGTCAATTTAACTTCGTCTGCAATATCATCAAGAGTTAATTCCTTTTGGTTTTGATATATCTTAAAAGCTTTTTTTACAATTGCTATTTGTGTATTATCAAATAGGGCATTACTGTTTAATAAAAAATCTGTAAGTAAGAAAATTGATTCTGATTCAAGTACATTATTTGGGATTTTAGAGATAGAAAAAGTACGTTGAATTAAGAAATTGTTTTTTAATGATATTAGATACTTTTCTTCTTTTGATTCACTTACTTCTTTTACAAAATCTTTTATGATATTTAAATAAAGTTCAATTTCAGGGATTGATTTAGCACCAACGTTTTTCCAATGTTTAATATCCACAGAATTAAAAAATACTTTTTCAGCAAAGTTTTTAATTTTAAAATTCTTTTTTAAATGAAGTGAAATAGCGTTTTTACTTCTTACAGAAAGGCTGTTTGTGTTTACAAGAATAAAACTATTAATAACTTCCCTTTGAACCCTTGTTAAATCTGAAATTATTGTTTTTAAAGGATTTTCTTTTTTTATTTCAGTTTCTATATTTTCAAAATGTTCTCCTTGATATTTGTTGCAGATTTCAATTAATTCTTCATTAGATTTTCTACCACAGTTTCGAAGTTTATCAAAAGATTTATGTTTAAAGTAATATTCTTTTAAATCACTTATTGTATTTAATTTATTGTATTTACAAATATGGTATGATCGGACACTAATTTCTTCCTTTCTATAAATATAGTCTATTGTCATTCTAATTCTTAAAGATTCTTTTAATCGGTTGAACTAACTAAATTACATTTTATTTTTTTATTCAGTTTACGGTTTTACTCAATTTTCTTTCAGCTTTGGCAAAAACTAAATGTGGCTAATGTGCGGCTGGGTTTAGCTTGTTTACAACAATATATATAACAACAAAAACTATCCATATCTCATTATAGTAACCAGATATAACAACTTTTAGCTGCTAGTTGTAATTCCAAACCTACAAAATAAAAGCACTAAAAAAAATACGTAGAACTACGTATTTTTATCAATCAGTTATGTTAGTCTTAATCTTTAAAAACCAGTGAGATAGTGGTTTTTTAACACCAAATAGGGAAGTAGAGGTGTAAATAAGTTACCCTTCAATAACCTCTTTATACTCCTCAAAAAAGGCTTCAAACAAACTCATGTGTGTGTTAAAAAACACCATCACGTCTTGCCAGGTATTTTTATTGTGGATAGATACTTTTTGTGGTAAGGTGACGTAAATTCTAGAAATTTCTTTTCCGTTGTCTAAAAGGTAGGCTTCATCATAAATGGCATCAGGAAGGTAATCGTCCAATAGGATAGATTTTAAAGCAGTTAACTTTTCCCAATACTTGATGCGGTATTCTAAATCGTCTTCCACATCTAAAGTCACCATTGCTTTTTTGTTATCGAAGTAAAACTTAAAACTCACGCCTTTTAGTTTGGTATTGTACAAGATCCATTTTCTGGGAAAAGATTTCCCAAAACTGGTCCAAAACAGTTGCTTGAGTTGTTTAGATTCTTCTTTAGAAAACATGGTTTTTAGTAGCTAGTAGTTAGTAGTTAGTAGTTAGTGGTTAGTGTTTAGTAGTTAGTGGTTAGTAGTTAGTTTTTAAGATTTATTTTTATTTATTCATGACGTCACTTCAAGTGAATGGTTGAGTTACGAAACCAATTGTATCGAGAAGCTTTACAACCTTCGCTTGTTCTCGATACTTCGCTTCGTTGTCGCTCAACTCGAACTGACGCTTAAATTAAATTAAATATGCAATTACAATTCCTAAAACGATAGTGGTTAGTTTGGCCAGGTTAAACTTATGACCTTCGCTACTTTCAAACAAAATAGTGGTACTAATATGTAAAAAGATACCAATTACCAACGCAGAGACTTCATAATAGTAATATTCAAAAAACTGAAATTGAGTCGATAAAAACACTCCTAAAGGTGTCATTAAAGCAAACAACAGTAAAAACAATATGCTTTTGGTTTTACTTAATTTTGAGGCTAAGAAAAACGTAGATAATATAATAGCTACAGGTAGTTTATGGATAATAATGCCATAAATTAAATGCTCATGCGCTTCCATTGGGATGCCTTCCAAAATACTATGGATACTCAAACTAATAAACAGCAACCACGGAAAATCGACACTGCTTTTATCCAAATGGACATGACCATGTTCTGCACCTTTAGAGAAAAACTCTAAAATAATTTGCAGCAAAATACCTATCATAATAAACAAACCAATGGGCTTGTCCTGACTGTTATACACTTCTGGTAAAAAGTCGAAAACCGTTATAGACAGTAAAAACGCACCACTAAACGCGAGTAGTAATTTAAGATTGCGGTTGTGTTTAGGTTTAAACACTAAGACTAACAAAAATCCTAAAACAACAGCTATAATGGGTAAAATAAAGTTTTGCATGTGTTGTATTACTTAAAAATCATGATTAATCGCTCTGAGGTTTTATTGTGGAATTTGCTTAATTTATAATCACCAAAAACGTCCAATAAATACACACCAGCTTGCTCAAATAAAGCTTCAAAGTCTTTTAAACTAAAGGCTCTAACACGCTCTTGAAACTGGTAGTTTTCGCCTTCAAAAGTAAAACTAATATCTTTAATTATATAACCGTTTTCCACACGTCGTTGCTGCAAAAAATCAATACCATTAACGGTTTTAACGTTTTCTGGTACTAGGTTTTCAATGACGTATTCGGTATTCATAAAATCAATCACACCAAACCCAGTGTCATTTAAATTAGCTTTAATGGCTTTAATGGTAGCTAAATTATCGGCTTCATCATCAAAGTACCCAAAACTAGTAAATAAATTAAACACCGCATCAAAGGTTTCGCCAAAAGGCTCACACATATTATGCACCTTAAAATGCAAGGTGTCGTTTTCAAATTGCTTAGCGTGTTGGATACTATTTTCGGACAAATCCGCACCAATCACATCGTAACCTATAGAGTTTAAATAGATAGCATGACGACCTTTACCACAAGCCAAATCCAATATTTTTCCCTGTTCTGGGATATTTAAATACTCGGTTAAACTGTACATAAACCGTTCTGCCTCAGCATGATCTCTGTCTTTATAAAGTATGTGGTAAAATGGTGTGTCAAACCAAGACGCGTACCATTGTTTAGTCTGTTTAGTCATAGTTTAATTTTGGGGTTTGCTACTTCGCTTAAGCTACGTAGCACCAGGCTTTACGCTATATCTTTTTTTACAAATTGGTCACTGAATGTAGTCTAAGTGATGGTAGTAAAAAAAGGATGTCGCTGCAATCCTTAACCCAATTATTTGCAAAGGTTATATTTCCGACAAAAATAGAGTATTTTTGCAAGGTATTAGACGAAAATAATGGAAGAAAATTTCAAAATGGTAGCCAAAACCTTATTTGGTTTTGAAGAATTATTAGCAAAAGAGCTTACGCAATTAGGCGCACAAGAGGTTAAAATTGGTGTACGTAACGTGACTTTTGTTGGTGACAAAGGGTTTATGTACAAAGCGAATTTGGGCTTGCGTACTGCAATAAAAATATTAAAACCTATTAAAACCTTTAGGGTATCTACCGAAGACGATTTGTATAAGCAAGTCTACCAAATGAAATGGGACAAATACCTTAAGTCCGATGGGTCTTTAGCGGTAGATGCAACCTTACATTCTAACCACTTTACACACTCTAAATACATAGCTTTAAAAACTAAAGATGCTATTGTCGATAAGTTTAGAGACACCACTGGAGAGCGTCCAAATGTAGATTTACGTTTTCCGGATTTAAAAATTAATGTGCATATCGATCGCTCTGTGTGTACCATATCTATAGATGCATCTGGAGAGTCTTTACACAGACGTGGTTATAAAATTGCGACAAATATTGCACCAATTAACGAGGTGTTAGCAGCAGGATTAATCATGCTATCTGGTTGGGATGGACAGTCCGATTTTATGGATCCAATGTGTGGTAGTGGAACCATGTTAGCAGAAGCAGCAATGATAGCTTGTAATATTCCGCCAAATCTTATGCGTAAAGAGTTTGGTTTTGAGCGTTGGAACGATTGGGATGTGGATTTATTTGAAAAAATTGAAGAATCCTTATTAAAAAAGACACGCGATTTTCATCATAAAATTTATGGTTTTGATAAGTCGCCAAGCGCAGTTGCTAAAGCTAAAGAGAATATTAAAAATGCGCATTTAGACGAGTTTATAACTGTAAAACACGAAGACTTTTTTAAAACGCAACGTCAGGACAATGACCATAAATTGCACATGGTGTTTAATCCACCTTATGGCGAGCGTCTAGATATAGAGATGGAAACTTTTTACAAGCAAATAGGAGATACACTTAAGCAGAATTACCCAAATACAGATGCTTGGTTTATTACGTCTAATTTAGAAGCGTTAAAACACGTTGGGTTGCGTCCTTCAAGAAAAATTAAATTATTTAATGCTAAATTAGAATCGCGTTTAGTTAAATACGAGATTTACGCTGGAAGTAAAAAAGGAAAGTACATGGATAACTAATGAAACAAGGACTAGCCAAAAATATAATTTCGCTTGTAAAATTAGCAGGTATTGTTGGTATTCCGTTGTTGTTATTAGTAGGTATAGGTGTTTTTAAAATCCCTGATACTTTAGATTATATAAAAGAAATCCTAGGTTTTGGGTTTTTTACGGTGTTCTTTTTTAGCATGGTTGTGCTATTTTCTATAGCAACCAGAAGATATTTATTAGGATTACTTTCTGTAATAATACTTTCTGTTTTTGTGTTTATAAAACTGAGTTTTTACCATAACTATGGTGTAAAAATTAGTGCTTCTGCCTTGTATGTTATTTTTGAAACGGATACTACAGAGAGTTCCGATTTTTTATCCAATTATTTTGATGGGTTTGTGATCCTAACAGCAATTTTATTTTTAGTTGTTGTCCCTTTTGTAGCGCATTATTTACTCAAAACATTAGATATATCAGGTTATTTTAAGTGGGTAAAAAGTATTGCGGTTTTATCTATTGTTGTTTCATTGTTTCTAATTCATAAGTATTTTGAGTCGGAAAATATTATCTGGACAACTGTTAAAAGTTATACAGAATACACCAGCTTGCTTAAAGACTTAAAAACCGATTTAGCTAAACCCTTATCAAATTATGTAACTGTTGAACAAAAGGATGACACACCAGAAACTCATGTGGTTATTATTGGTGAATCTACTTCCAATTGGCACATGCAACTGTATGGTTATAACAGACCAACAAACCCGAGACTTTCAGAAATAAAGGATGACTTATTAGTATTTGACAGTGTTATCGCTCCGCATGTACACACCATTGTGTCCTTAGATAAAATGTTGACGTTTTCGGACATCCATTCGCCTAACAAAAAAAATAACACGTCAATTGTACAATTGGCTAATGCAGCAGGTTTTGATACCTATTGGATATCTAACCAACGTCCTGTTGGGATGCACGAACGGATTTCGTCCATAATTGCCCATGCAGCAACAGAAAAAATGTTTGTAGCTACCAATAATTCTGACGATAATATTTATGACGAAGCGTTGTTGCCAGTTTTAGACACTGTTCTTAAAAAGCCAAGTAAAAAGAAAATGATTTTTTTACATTTAATTGGTACTCATGGTAAATTTAAAAGTCGCTTTCCAGAACATTTTCAGTATTTTAAAGACCGTAAAGTTGATGCTAAATTTAAGCATGACAAAGCTTTTGAGTTAATTAACGATTATGATAATGCCATACGCTATAACGACTCGATTGTAAGAGAAGTCATAGACCGCGTAAAATCTGAACACACCAATAGTTTTGTAGTGTATATGTCTGACCATGGTGACGAGTTGTTTGATACTTTAGATATGGTTGGTCATAATGAGTATTGGGCTACACGACCAATGTACGAAGTCCCATTTATAGCTTGGTTTTCAGAGGACTATAAAACACAAAACAACACAGCGTCATTTGAGAATTATACTAGCAGAGCCTATATTTTAGAAGATTTTATTTATACTTTTTCGGATCTAGCCAAGATTAGATTTAAACAAATGGATAGTACTAAAAGTATTTTTAGTTCACAATTTATCAGAAAACCTAGATTGATTAAAAACAAAGAGGATTATGATAAGCGACAGCAACTGCTAAACGATTAAGATGCTAACTAAAACAGACACATTATTACTAAAAGGACTAGGCATACTAGCTATTGTGTTTCACAATTTTATGCATAGGATTCCGCCTGTATATTTAGAAAATGAGTTCTATTTTGATGCTACTATTTTTAGCAACTACTTATCAAGATTTACAACACATCCAGAGCATATTTTTCAGTACTTATTCTCTTACTTTGGGCATTATGGTGTTCAGCTCTTTATATTTTTAAGCGGTTATGGCTTAATGATAGCTTACAAAAATAAGCTTAACTCTTTTTGGCAATTTATTAGTACACGTTTGATTAAATTATATCCAGCTTTTCTACTTGCAGTACTTTGTATTGTGGTTTTAAAACACATGGTATTAAACGCACCTTTTAATACAGATGCTGCTCTAAATATAGTGTATAATATTACTTTCACAGCTAATTGGATACCTAATGCTTGGTACACTTTAAGTGGACCGTTTTGGTTTTATTCAATGATTTTTCAGATGTATATTATATTTTATTGGTTGGTAAAATATTGTAAAATTACTACCAAAATGCTTTGGGTTGTACTCCTGTTAAGCTATGTGGTTATTTTTACTTTTGGAGTGTATTTTGAACAATTAAAACTGAGTGTATACCTTAATTTTATAGGTAATTTACCAGTTTTTGTGCTAGGCATGATATTGGCTAAAATTAAATTTGACTTTAATAAAATTTCAAAGTTAGTTTGGGTTTTGGCTTTAGTTATTTTTATTCTTGGACAGTATAATAGATACTTTTGGTATGTGTCTCAAATAGCGTTTGTAACCCTGTTTTTAATTACTTATAACATATTAAAACCTTATTGTAATACTAAAACATTAAAAAACGCATTGTTATTTACAGGTAAATTATCGATGTATTTGTTTGTGGTCAATGGGTTTATGAGAACACCTTGGCTGTACCTTTTAAAAAACAATAACTCTGAGTGGTTTCCTTATTTGTTATTGGTTTTTCATATAGTATCTGTCTTTATTGCAGCTTTGCTTTTAAGAGCAATAGAACAGTTTTTGATGTCTAAATTAATTCCTAAAACGGATTAATTAGAGTCTTCTTCCTTAACAGTTTTCTTCTTAAAAATAGGAATGAGATAAGAGATGTTATAACCATAACCCACACCAATACGACCAGAATCAAAAGTTTTGTAAAAACCAGGCACGTATAAGTTTTCAAAATTTACGGGTTGATCTTGAGTAATCATTCCCTTTAATTGTGCATTTACTCCTATATAAACGTTGTGAATAATTTCTGCTTTTATTCCTAACATGAGTTCAAACCAAAGTGCCGATAATCCGCTAGCTTTAGTACTTTCTGTAGAAGAAAATTGAGGTTGCCAATATTGGTTTGTATTATACACCGTGTAATTATTTCTGGTTTGGCTAAACGTACTAGCACCTAATCTAAACCCAGCAAAAATCATGTTATCCATGCCATACCAATTGTCGTACATGTTATAATCAAAACCTGCTTTAAAATAACTTCCGCTAGCAGTCACACTTAAAAACTCGTTAGTAGAGGTTTTTTCTTCGGTACCAATTTCTCCAGCAATAAACCAATTTTTTGTTAATCTGTAGTCTGCATTTAATTCAAATCCTGAATACTCATCATCTAAAGCAGTTCTAATTAATTTACTAACATCTGCACCTACACGTAACCCATAACGTAGTTTAAGGGTGTCGTTTGAGACTTCAGTATCTTGTGCGTGTACGTTGTAATTACAGCACCAAAATAGACTAATGATAAAAGAAATAGTGCGTAATGGTTTCATCTTCAATTGTTAAATTATCGTATGCAGCTTCAGTAAATATTATCCAGTTTCCGTCTGTTCCACCATCAACACTTACTACAACATTTTTAAAAATAGTTTTGTATCCACAAGCTCTAGATACATAAACATCTTCACGTTGGTAGCTTATGGTTACAATATCTTCATTACCTGTGGTATTATTACCATTATCATCTAAAACAGCATCGCTAATAACTGTAAAAGTGGTACTATCCTGATCTGTTCTAAGTGGTAAAATTAATTCGTTTGTAGTTACAACACTGTAACCAGGAAGCGCTTCATCATTATCTTCACCGATAACATATAAGTTAAACACATTTTTAGGACTGTCTTGTGTTGCATTATCAAAAAACTCGATAATTAAACTAGGCGTCGTTGGTGTGGTCTCTGGACACAAATCGTCACGTTCGCAAGTTAAAACGCTTGATAACAAGACAATAAGTGAAATTAATTTTAAGTGCTTCATGTAAAGTAACTATCGTTTTTCTAAAAGTACAATATTTTCTACATGATGTGTCTGCGGAAACATATCTACAGGTTGTACTTTAGTGATTTTATATTGCTCTTTCATTAACGCTAAATCTCTAGCTTGTGTTGCGCTATTGCAACTTACATAAACTACTTTTTCTGGCGCAATGTTTAGTATTTGTTTAACAACGTCCTTATGCATGCCATCTCGTGGAGGATCTGTAATAATAACGTCTGGTTGACCATGCGTATTGATAAACTCTTGGTTAAATACGTTTTTCATGTCACCAACAAAAAACTCGCAATTAGTAATGTTATTGCGTTCGGCATTTTCTTTAGCAGCACTAATAGCATCAGGAACAGCTTCTACACCAACAACTTTTTTAGCTTTTTTAGAGACAAATTGTGCTATGGTTCCGGTTCCGGTGTATAAATCGTATACGAGCTCATCACCTTTTAAATCGGCAAATTCTCGGGTTAGTTTGTATAACTCGTATGCTTGAGCCGAGTTGGTTTGGTAGAATGACTTGGCATTAATTTTAAATTTCAAGCCTTCCATTTCTTCAAAAATATGATCTTCACCTTTATAGCAAATCACCTCTTGATCGTAAATGGTGTCGTTAGCTTTCTGGTTGATAATGTATTGTAACGAGGTTATTTCTGGAAAAGTTTCAGCTACATAATCTAGCAATAATTCGCGTTTCTCTTTGTCGTCTTTAAAAAACTGAATGACCACCATAATATCTCCAGTGGAGGAGGTACGAATCATCATAGTTCGCAATAAACCTGTTTGATGTCTTGTGTTAAAAAATTCTAAGTTATGTTTTACTGCAAAATCTTTAACCGCATTTCTAATGGCATTAGATGGATCTGCTTGTAAATGACATTTTTTGATATCAAGAATTTTGTCCCACATTCCTGGAATATGAAATCCTAATGCATTTTTATCGCCTAAATCTTTATCCGATTGGATTTCTTCTAAGGTCAACCATCGTGAATCACTAAACGAAAACTCCATTTTATTTCTGTAAAAATACTGTTCTGCAGAGCCTAAAATGGGTGTTATTTCTGGCACTTCTAAATGTCCAATTCGGGTTAAGTTATTAACCACCTCTTTTTGTTTATAATACAATTGGTGCTGGTAACCCATATCTTGCCATTTACAACCACCACAAACGCCAAAATGCTCGCAAGCTGGTTGCGTACGTTTATCCGATAATTTATGAAACACAGTTGCTTTACCTTCAAAATAAGCTTTACGTTTTTTAAAGGTCTGTACATCAACAACATCACCAGGCACTGCATTTGGTAAAAATATGACGCGTCCATCTGGTGCTTTTGCAACCGTTTTACCTTTTGCTGCAGCATCTATAACTTCAACATGAGTAAACACTTGTTTTTTTGTATTTTTTCTTGCCATGTGGCAAAAGTAAGGAAAGGATTTTCGATTTGCGAGTTCTGAATTATGATTTTTAGTTTTTTTGAAACTATTTTTTAAATCAACATTAATATTTAGTAATTTGCAAGCTCTTAGGGATGATTTCTCTCCCACGCTGAATTTTCGTTCCGAACTCTATCGGAATTTAGAAAGGATAAAGGTACAGAAGGAATAGCTTTTTTATTCACATTAAAAATTATTTAAAATGGCTGTTTTAGACCAATTAACATCGCAACAAGCGATGGATTTAGAAAACAAGTATGGTGCACATAATTACCATCCACTTCCAGTAGTACTGAGTCGCGGAGAAGGTGTGCATGTTTGGGATGTAGAAGGAAAACAATATTACGATTTCCTATCTGCTTACTCTGCAGTTAACCAAGGACATTGTCACCCAAAAATTGTTGGTGCAATGGTTAATCAAGCGCAAACATTAACCTTAACCTCACGTGCGTTTTACAACGACATGTTAGGGAAGTTTGAAAAGTATGCGACAGAAACGTTTAATTTTGATAAGTTGTTACCAATGAATACTGGTGCAGAAGCAGTAGAGACTGCTTTGAAACTATGTAGAAAATGGGCTTATGAAGTTAAAGGAATAGACGAAAATGAAGCCGAAATTATTGTTTGTGAGAACAATTTTCATGGACGTACGACCACGATTATTTCATTTTCAAACGATCCAGTTGCACGAAAAAACTTTGGACCTTATACCAAAGGGTTTATTAAAATTGAATATGATAATTTAAAAGCATTAGAGGATGCTTTAACTAGTAACAAAAATATAGCAGGATTCTTGGTAGAACCTATCCAAGGGGAAGCTGGTGTTTTTGTACCAAGTGACGATTATTTATCTAAAGCAAAAGCGCTTTGTGAGAAACACAATGTTTTATTTATTGCAGACGAAGTACAAACAGGTATTGCTAGAACAGGTCGTTTATTGGCCACTTGCGGAAATTGTAGTTGTGCAGATAAGCATTGTTCTGGAACACCAGAAGTTAAACCTGATATCTTAATTTTAGGTAAAGCTTTATCTGGAGGTGCTTATCCAGTGAGTGCTGTATTGGCAAATGATAATATTATGAATGTGATTAAACCAGGAAATCACGGAAGTACTTTTGGTGGAAATCCTGTTGCTGCAGCAATTGGAATAGCTGCTTTAGAAGTCATCAAAGATGAAAATCTAGCCCAAAACGCATCTGATTTAGGTGACTTATTTAGAGCAGAATTATCTAAATACATTGAGCACTCAACTATAGTTAATGCAGTTAGAGGAAAAGGGTTGTTAAATGCTATCTTAATTAACGATACAGAAGATAGTGATACCGCTTGGAACATTTGTTTAGCCTTACGTGATAATGGGTTGTTAGCAAAGCCTACACATGGTAACATCATCCGTTTTGCACCACCTTTAGTAATGACTAAAGAGCAATTGTTAGATTGTATTTCAATAATTACGAAAACGTTGCAACAATTTGAAAAATAAAAGACAATTGTCTTAAAAATTAAAAAGGATGAAACTTAACGTTTCATCCTTTTTTATTAGAATAGTATTCATGAAGTTAATTTTTAACTACAACTTTTTTGCTTATAATTTGTTTGTCTTCAGATTTTATTTTTGCAATATAAACGCCATCACTAAAAGATGTGGTAGAAACGGTTATAAGTGTATCAGTTTTATTAAATCCTTTGTTTAATACTTGTTTGCCTAATACATCATAAAGTTCTATAGTATGTATTGTAATAGCATTTGGATTTTTAATAACTAATTCTTGATTTAAATTGTCTTGTAAAACCGTCAATTCGCTTTCCATAAAGTTTTCCTCAATTGAAAAATCAGACTTCTTAAATGTAATTTCAAAACGATTGTTATAAGTATCTTTTGGTAAATAGATTTCAAAATGTTGTTGTCTTAAATCAACATATGTTTCATTATCCAAATCATGAATATAAATAGGCTGATTGCTATCAAAGTTTTGAATGTCAAATATTCTGAATCGTACTAATTGCTCTTCATTTAAATTTAAAAAAACAGGAATAGTCAAGTTTGTATCAAACGCATTGGCTTGAGTCACTAAAGCTTCATTATTTTGTATCCAATAGGCATCAGAATTTAAAGGTTTAAAAATTTTACTTTCTAAACCATAATCTTCACCAGAAGACGCTGTGCTATGAAAATTATGTAATAACTGACGAGTATACACATCATTAAAATCTATATTTAGTCTAAATCGCTTGAAATCTGATGGCACAATAACTAATCCTTCAGCACTATATTGAGTTGTATTTTCTTGATTTTGAGAAGTTCTAAAAAATTCACTGTTAGTGTCAGACTCTTTATAATAAGCACGATGACTATCGGATGTCAATAAAGAGCCAGTTGCTGCACCAGTAACCATAAATCCTTGACCAATTGGGATGTATCGTCTAACTTGTTTTCCTGAAGTAGAGCTAGACCCTGTTGTGTTTAGCGTTCCATCCGTATTATAAGAATCAAAAGTAGCTGGCACAAAAGAGGGTACTGTACCTGCTGCATTAATAGTAAATGCAGCATAACCACCTCTATAATCGACTAACAAATGAGAATTTACAGATTGATCTTGTTCCCAAAAATATAAGGTAGCAGAATCTAATAAAGATACATTATTAGCATCATGAATAAATGCTGCAGAATCTAATGCAGAGGGGTAAGGGTTACCAATTAACGTGTCTTGGCTTAAAACAATAGCTGTATTGATGTTGCCTTCATTGGGTTTTCCTCTAAAATCATATTGTTGTCCTGAGGATGGTGTAGAGCCTATAGTACCTTTCATGGTAAAGCCATATCCAGCATCTACAGTCCCAGACTCACCAACATAATCCCATTCGCTGTAAGCAGTACCTGGATCATACTTCCAAATCCAATAACTTTCAATATTTAGTGGACTACTGGTTCCGTTATACGCAGAAGTGCTATAACCGGCTAAATTACTATTGGTTAAATCTACCACATCATAAAGGTTTAAATTGGGTGTAAATGTCCTATTCCCAACAGAATTTGCGGTAACATTTCCAACAGGAGAACACCAATAATTATAAGCATAATTATGTACAGTGCCTTCTTGATATACACTTAAAAGACCTTGTCCTGAATTACCAGTATTACCAGACCCTTGAATAAGTTGTGCTTCATCTCTTAAATAGAAGCGAGTGGAAGCTTCGGTAAGATTAACATCATCTTCAACAAAAACAACTTCATCTGTTACAAAAACATAGGCGTTGTTTCTTACGGTGAGCTGGGCAAAACTAAAAAATACCGTTACTGATAATAGCCAAAAAATAATATACTTTTTCATAGGATATTTTTTTATTTATTTGCTATTACTAATGATAGTATCTAGTTTGTTTTCAAGATTTTTTAGCTTGTTCTCTAAATCTTCAATTTTAGAATTTTGAGTTTCAATTAACGCTTGCTGTTCTTGGATAGCTTTAGTCAAAATAGGGATAAGCCTAGTATAATCCATGACTAAAAAGTCTTGAAAATTTGATTTATTAGCAGAGTGAGGTTTATGTTCTTCAGCTGCATTTAAATTCAGAGTTTTTTGCCTAACAATTTCTGGTAATATTGTTTTGACTTCTTGGGCAATAAAACCATATTCCAACTCTGTATTTAATCCCATATTAGGAAATTTGTCCAAATTAAAATGATAGGTAACAGGGTTTAATTGGGTAACAATAGATAAACTATTTTTAATTGAAGAAATGTTGGTTTTTAGGTTTTTATCTGAAGCAGCACCAAAAAAACCTGTGTATCCTAAATCGTTAATAAATAAGCCTCCCCATCCTAAAGTACCAGTTGAGCCTGTTCTTCCTCCATAAACACCTACACCATCTCTACTATTAGAAAACCCAGTAGTACCATAAGCTCTTGATGTCAAGGTTGTATTAATTGCTAAACCGTATAGACCGGAAGGAGTAAATGCTATTCCGTTATAATTTGTAATTCCCTCTATTGCATTGAAACCATTAGTTGTACTAGTGTTATAGCCTCCTAAAGCAACTCCATTTATACCACTATTTGAGCTTTCTGTTAAAAAATTACCTCCGATATTACCATTATTTACAATTTGGAATGTGTAAAGAGGTGTGTTGGTGTTTATACCAATTCTATTGGTACTAGCATCCACAAAAAACATATTGGCTTGGGTATCACTTTCGATTCTAAAATCAAAATTACCACCAGATTCGTTAAAAGTAGCGTCTTCGTTAACGGTTAATTGTGCGGTTGGATTTGTTAAACCAATTCCAACTTGAGATTTTGAGGTTTGGGGTATATTTAATATTACAAATAATGCCAACCCACTTTTAAAAAGATTAAATTTGTACATAGCAACACATTTTTTAGGTTAATATTATATCATTAAAATACAAAATATATTACTCACTCAATAATTTTAACATAATGTTTGAAAATTCTATTCTATACTACATTTTTATTTTAATTGGCGCAGGCATAGCTATTTACGCCAATGCGAATGAAGAACAAAACCTATTGGTTTTAATTATTGGGATAGTCATTTTAATGTTTGGAGTTTTTAAATTACAAGCTACTATACCTAGCAAAAAAGAAAAAGAAAGCTTTGTTGAATCAGAACCTATTGATGAAGAAGAATGAAACTAAAAATTGGAGATACTGTAGATGTTTTAGATGATGTGCTTTCTGGAAAAGTAGTTTCGGTGTTAAAAGATACTGTTACTATTGAAACTGATGAAGGGTTTGAACTTAGTTTTAAAGCTTCAGAACTTGTAAAAACTAAATCGTCAACGCTTGTTAACAAAGCATTTGATGTTGCTTCTATACAAGATGTCTTATCAGAAAAAACAGAAAAAAAGCGACATTCGACTACCAAAATTAAGCCTAAAGAACGTTATCAACCCACTATGGAAGTAGATTTACATTTGCATCATTTGGTAGATAACGAAAGAGGCATGACTAATTTTGATAAATTGACTATTCAATTAGACACTGCACGACAACAGTTAGAGTTTGCTATACGCAAACGTATTCAAAAAATTGTCTTTATTCACGGAGTAGGTGAAGGTGTTTTAAAAATGGAATTAGAAACACTTTTTAGCAGATATGACAACGTCAAATTCTATGAAGCGGACTATAAAAAATACGGATTTGGTGCAACTGAAGTCTATATCATGCAAAATCCAAAAACTAGTTAATTAAATGGTGGTGTAACTGTACGTACTTCATTTAAAATATCCACACCATCTACTGTGGTTAATGTTCCAAAATCAGTTTCGTCATAAGTAATTTCAGGAAACTGGATGTTTTCTAAAAGCAGATTAACTGTAAACTCTTGTTGGATAGTATGTTCTCTAAACGACGTTGGTGGATTATCATTAGAAACATCAGGGTTTAAATAATCAGGACCAAAATCGGGATTTGTAATATCGTTAGTTGGGTTATTGTCAAACGAGTTCACTTCTTCATTTCTAGTTGGTACGCCATCACCATCATCGTCGTTATCTAGATAGTTTGGTATTCCGTCACCATCTGTATCCTCTGGATCTGTTAATGGGTCGTTATCAGTATCGTTATCATCAAAATCGGTTAATTCGGTTACAGTTAACACATTATCACCATCATCGTCTACATCTAAAAAATTAGGTAAACCATCTCCATCTGTATCATCGTCGTACAAATCTCCATTTCCGTTTATGTCCTCCATTTCAGCAGGAATCCCGTCATTATCATCTTCAACTAATTCCATAGTAAATTTTCCGGTTCCGCTAGTAGAGGTAAACTCTTGGGTTATTTGTATACCGTTTGGTGGTACATCATTACAAAAAAAGTTTGAAGGATCACTAGTGTAACTTCTATATTTAAATGCGCCAGCTACAGAAAACTCAGTACTTTCATTTGCTTGTAATTGATAAACTAAGCTACCTGTAGATATTGGTTCAGTTTCTATTAAATCTGCAATAGTAAAATTGGCGTTGCTTAATTGCAACGATAACGTTTCGTTAGGATCTGTTTTTACTTTATACAAGACCAAATCACCACAAGCCTGAAAGGTGTCATCAAACGCCAATTCGGTAGTAATAATATCACCATCATCACAAGATAAAACACTTAGTATAAAAAGGAATAAAACAGAAAGTTTACGCATTATTTTAAAGTTTAAAAGACAAAAATAACAGAATTGTCAAACTTATAACGCTGCTTATGGCAATTAATTTTATTTAAACTATTTTTGTGCCCATTAATAGCAAAAACACAATGAAATCCGTTTATTTTGATAGTGCTGCAACCACGCAGTTAAGACCAGAAGTTATAGAAAAAATGACGCAAGTGATGCATGACTGTTATGGTAACGCATCTTCTACGCATAGTTTTGGGCGTAATGCCAAAGCATTGGTTGAACAAGCTAGAAAAACGGTAGCAAAACATTTAAATGTATCTGCTTCAGAGATTGTTTTTACTTCTGGTGGTACGGAAGCCGATAACTTAGCGCTTTTAAGTGCTGTTAGAGACTTAGGTATTAAACAAATAATCACCTCTAGAATAGAACATCACGCAGTGTTATATACAGTACAGCAATTAGAACGCGAGTATGGTATTGCAGTAAAGTATGTAGATTTAGACAAAGATGGACATGTAGATTATAAGCATTTGGAAGATTTACTACAATCGTCTAAAAAAACATTAGTTAGTTTGATGCACGTTAATAACGAAATTGGAAATGTACTAGATATTAAACGTGTTGGCGAGTTATGTAAAGCTAACCAAGCAATGTTCCACAGTGATACTGTACAATCTGTTGGTCATTATACATTAGATTTACAAGAAATACCTATAGATTTTATGGCAGTAAGTGCACATAAGTTTCATGGACCAAAAGGTGTTGGTTTTGCTTTTGTTAGAAAAAATTCTGGATTAAAACCTTTAATTTTTGGAGGCGAGCAGGAGCGTGGTTACAGAGCTGGTACAGAAGCAGTACATAATATTGTGGGATTAGAAGAGGCTTTAAAATTAGCTTATGATAATTTAGAAGAAGAAAAAGCATACATCATAGACCTTAAGAAATACTTCATACAACAACTACAAGCCAACTTCCCTGAGGTGACTTTTAATGGTAGCTGTGCTGATTTTGAAAAAAGCAGTTATACCGTTTTAAATGTGTGTTTACCTATTGCACCAGAAAAAGCACCAATATTATTATTTCAATTGGATTTAAAAGGAATTGCTTGTTCTAAAGGTAGCGCTTGTCAAAGCGGAAGTGCTAAAGGTAGTCATGTGTTGTCTCAGATATTGTGTGATAAGGATATGCAAAAACCTTCTTTACGTTTTTCATTTAGTAAATACAATACTAAAGAAGAGGTCGATTATGTTATTGAGGTGTTAAAAGAATTTGTGTAAGGCTTTTATGTTGTATTTTTATAAATCATAAAAAACTATTGCTCAACTACTCTACATACGTACATCCTAAATCCTCTGAATGGGTCACTTTTGTTCATGGCGCAGGAGGAAGCAGTTCTATTTGGTATAAACAAATTAGAGATTTTAAATCCCAATTTAATGTACTTATTTTAGATTTGCGTGGTCATGGAAACAGTAAGCCTAAGCTAAAAGATACCTTTAATTCTAAATATACGTTTGACTCGATTACCCACGATATTTTAGAAGTTATTGATTATTTAAAAATAGAAACCTCGCACTTTGTTGGTATTTCTTTAGGAACTATTTTAATAAGAAATTTAGCCGAAAAGCATCCCAACCGTGTTAAAAGTATGATACTAGGTGGTGCAATTATGAAGCTTAATACACGCTCTCAAATACTTATGAAGCTTGGCGTAGTTTTTAAAAGTGTGGTGCCTTACATGTATTTGTATAAATTTTTCGCATTTATCATTATGCCGAAAAAAAATCACAAATCATCACGATTATTATTTGTGAATGAAGCAAAGAAGTTATACCAAAAGGAGTTTATAAGATGGTTTAAATTAACTTCAGAAATTAATCCCTTACTTCGGTTTTTTAGAGCAAAAGACATCAAAATCCCAACGTTGTATGTGATGGGAGCAGAGGATCATTTGTTTTTACCCTCTATTAAAACTATTGTTAAATCGCACACAACAGCTATTTTATATGTTGTAGAAAAATGTGGACATGTGGTTAATGTAGAGCAACCAAAATTGTTTAATACAACCACTATCCAGTTTATAAATATAAAGCGATAGTTATTGTTGTAAGATTTCTATCTGTTGCAATATATTTTGTGCTTCAGCTTGTTTTTTATCGCTTTCACTTCTATTAGTGGTTGATAATTTATAAGATTCTTCTAATAGTTTTTTATATTGCTCTTGAAGCTTATCTAGCTGACTTTTCTTTTTAAATATTCCAAACATGATTTTTTATTTTCAAAGATAACGCTAGGTAGTCGTTTGTTTCTATAAGGATTTGTTAATTAACTAACTATTAACCAAAAAGCAAGTGGTGTAGTAAAAACTTAAGTGTTTTTTAATTAAAAACGCATCGTAGTTCTAACATTAAACACACGAGGTGTTAAGTAGTTAGGTATAGCATATTGACGTTTGCTATAGACATCTCTAACCCAAGTATTTGTTATCGAGTTTTGTACGTTGAATACGTTAAAAATCTCAAATCCAAAGGATAAATCTTTGAATGGTTTTTTCCATCCACTATCAAATTGCTTATCTTTGTCTACTAACACAAACTGAAAGCCAATATCTGCACGTTTGTAATCTGGTAATCTACTCTGAAACACATAAGGGTCTGCATAACTTGGTGATCCACCTGGTAATCCTGTATTATATACTAAGTTTAAATACATTTTCATGCTTGGTATGTTTGGAACATAATCTTGAAACAACGCAGCAAATTTTAAACGCTGGTCTGTAGGACGCGCAATATAACCTCTGTTATTGATGTTTTCTTCAGTTTTTAAATATCCAAAACTAAACCAGCTTTCTGTTCCTGGAACAAACTCGCCATTAAGTCTTAAATCCAATCCATAAGCAAATGCTTCTGCATTGTTATTGGCACGATATCTAATACGTACGTTTTCTAAAGTGTACGGATTTACGTCTGTTAGTTTTTTATAATACGCCTCGCTTGTAAGTTTAAAAGGTCTGTCCCACATTTTAAAACTATAATCGTTACCTAATACGACATGTAATGATTTTTGTGCTTTAACATCTGATTGTACAACACCATTTTGGTCACGCAATTCTCTGTAAAAAGGTGGTTGATAGTATAATCCACCACTAATCCTAAACAACATATCTTTTTCCCAATTGGGTTTGATAGCAAATTGCGCACGTGGACTAAAAACAGATTGTGAGACTTCCTGATTAGAGGCTTCATCATTAACGGTCCAACTATGACTTCTAACACCAGCATTATACCAAACGTCATGGTCACCAATGGTACTACGTTTGCTCCATTGTAAGTAAGCTTGTATTCTAGTAATGGTGGTATTATTTCTTGCTCTTACATTTTGAAAAGCTTCTAATGGACCTTCATAGGGTGTGTAAGGTTGATCGTTAAACGCGTCTGAACTTGGAGGATTGATAGAAAATCCAGCAGAATCTATAACTTCCCATTCTATTAATCGGTCACGAATATCTTCGTTGGTATATTTAACAGAAAACTTAAACTCGTTGTCATCTTTTGTGTAAGTTCCTTTAGCTTCAACATTAGTAATTAATGCATCCAAATCGTTACGACCATGGTTTAATTGGCTACCAATACCTTCAGCAAATTCTACTTCTCCTAAATTTTCATCTCCAATATTACTATTGACTTCACCTAATGCATATTGTGCTAAAATATCGAAATACTCTTCTTCAGTAGTGTGATAAGTAGAAGTAACTAATGCGACTGATAAATCGTCGTTTACATCATAATTAGCACTTAAAGCTCCAAATAAGGTCTGGTAGCGGTCTTTTTCTTGTCCTTGGTATTGTACAATTAAAGCTAAAGGATTGTCTAAAGTACCAAAATTGGTTTGACGTGTAAGCGGAATATAATTGTATTTATTTAGAGAGGCATTCCCTAAAAAGCTAATTTCTAATTTATCTGTAAACTGATAGGTTAAATAACTTTGCACATCTACAAAAGTAGGGTTGAAGTTAGTTTCGGTCTCTTTTGCATTAACTAATAAACTATTGTCCCTGTAACGTAAGCCAACAATACCAGTAAATTTAGAATCTTTACTTGCAGTTTCAATTGCAACACTTGCACCTAATAAACTAGCATCTACTGCTACTGCATTTTCAAAGGGTTTACGATAGGTAATGTCTAAAACAGAAGATAATTTATCTCCATACTTAGCTTGAAATCCACCAGCAGAAAAATCGACATTTTGTACTAAATCCGAATTAACAAAGCTTAAACCTTCTTGTTGTCCAGAACGGATTAAAAAGGGTCTGTAAACCTCAATTCCATTGACATAAATTAAATTTTCGTCATAATTTCCACCTCTAACGGAATACTGTGTACTTAACTCGTTATTACTACTAACACCTGGTAATGTTTTTAATAAGTTTTCTACTCCAGCTTGTGCACCAGGAATTTTAATTAACGTAGCAGGATCGATGTTAACAATACCTTCTACATCTTTTCTTTTTTTACTGTTTATGATTACTGTAGAAATTTGTTCAACATCTTCCTTCATAACAGGATTAAAAGTTAAGCTCTCTCCATTTTTCAAGTTGAATGTTGCAGTAATATTTTTATGTGAGATATGAGAGAATACAACTTTAACATCTGTATTTGCAGGTATTTTTAGCTCATAGTAACCATTTTGATTGGATTGTGTTCCTTGGTCATCACTTTTAATATTGACTGCATCTAAAGGCTGGTTAAATTCGTTTAAAATAACACCTTTTAAAGTTCCTGTTTGAGCTAAACAAAATAGAGGGAATAAAAAAGCAAGTATTTTTAAGGTGTGGTTAGGTTTTTTCAAAGTGATAATTTATTTTCTAAAAAAGCTTGCTTCAAATGTACTGCTATTTCCTACATTATCTGTAACAATAACTTTTAAATTATTCTTAGTATCTGTAACGACTTTATCGTTAAAATCGTATGTTAAGGTCTTTGTTTTATAATCGTATTCCATTAATATCCATTGGTCATTAATAGTAGCTCTGTAGTTAGAAATCCCTGATTCTTTATCCTCAATTTTAAGTTTTAAAAAACGGTATTTACTTAACCATTGACCATCTTTAAAACTTACAGGTGTTATTGTAGGTTTTACAGTATCTCTTGTTAAACAATAGGTACCAAGGTTTTTAGTCCTAGTATACAATGTGTTTTTTTCTTGTTTGGTAGAAGAGTAGTTTAAAAAATTATTCCATCCTACCACATTAGCTATATATAGTTGTTTTAAGTCTTTAGGTGAATAGCTGCTAACATCATAAGAAATTTTAAAATACTTTTTAACTGCTTTGTTGTTGTCATCTAATTTTAAGGTATCTCCACTAACTTTAAAATCTATAAAAAAATCTTCGTAAAAGGTTTGTTTAGGGAATTCTACTTTAATATTTTGATCTTCTAATACATTTACTTCGTTGGTTTTAATATAGTAGGGAGACGTAAAAGTTTCGGCAACATCATTAGGTTGTTGATCTATACCTTTAATATTGATATCAATATTGGTTTGATTACCTTCAAAATCTGTGATTTTTACTTTGTAGACATTTGATAAGGTGTCATAAATAATTAAATAACCATCATCAATAACATTTTTATATAAACTTAAAGGGTTATTACTATCTATAAATAATTTTTGCAAGCGTTCTTTTTCGTCTTTGTAATGCTTATAATCTATTAATCGATTAAGATGCTTAGTTTCGCTAAATGAGAATTTTCTAAAATCTATTGTAAAATTTTGCATCCCGTTATAAAAAGTTTCAATTTTAAAAACACCATTTTTATTGGCAGCTAAATCCTGTCTATCAATAGTATTAACAGCAAATCCAATTTTACCATAAGCAGTTAAATCTTCGGTTTTATAATCCCCATTGTTTAAAGGAATAAGGCGTAATTTTTGTTTTAAATTAGAACCATTAACATGCGATAAGTCATTAATTGGATAGGCGTAAACACTACTAACCAAAGGTTTTTTAGTATCCTTCACTTTTAAACCAAAAAGCAAAGGATTAATGGGTCTTTCTTGATTATCTCTAATTTCATAATGTAGGTGAGGTCCTCCAGAACCACCAGTGTTTCCTGAATAAGCAATGATGTCACCCTTAGTTACAACTAAGTCGTTTAAATCAGGGAATAATTCAATTTCAAAACTTTCTTTTTTGTATTGAAGCTTTTTAACATAGGCTTCAATTTTATCAGAAAAACGTTGTACATGCCCATAAACGGTTACATAACCATTTGGATGTGTGACATATATGGCTTTTCCGTAACCGTAATGTGAGACTTTAATCCTGCTAACATAACCACTTGCTGTCGCATAAACATTGAGACCTTCTCGTTGTTTAGTTTTAATATCTAATCCAGAGTGGAAATGATTACTTCTAAGCTCTGCAAAAGTCCCTGATAAAACTAGTTCTATATCTAAAGGCGATCTAAAATAATCTTGAGGATAGATGTCTTGGGCTTGACTAAAAACAGAAAATAAAATGAAAAATATAAGTGTGTTTCGCATAAAAAAATGGTTACTGCTAAAATAGAAATAAGCTTTTAATTACCAAAGTAAAATCAAAGACTAAGCCATACTGTTGAAAATGAGATATATTAAATAGTATTGAAAATTTTATGAAAAATTAATTGTAAAGTATTATGGTTTGATTAACTTTGTAAGATAAGTATTAGTATTAGTTCATGAGTAAGATTGAAACCATTGTTGATGCTCTAGAAAATAAAATTAGTAAAGTCTTACACAGACAACAAGTTTTAAAACTAGAAAACGCAAAGCTTAAAGAAGCTTTAGAACAATCTCAATCTAAATTAGTTGCAAAGGATTTAGAATTAGAGACTTGGCAAGAAAAGTATAACACTTTAAAAATGGCTAATACCATACTAGGCAGTGACAATGATAAACGAGAAACTAAGCTCAAAATAAATACATTAATAAGAGATATTGACCATTGTATAAGTCAGTTGTCAAGTTAATGTTAACATAGTTTTTATGGCAGACACGCTTAAAATAAAATTATCTATAGCAAACAGAGTCTACCCATTAACTATTGCACCTAGTCAAGAAGAAGGATTGCGTTTAGCAGCAAAAAAGATTGAGGCTATGATCACACAATTTGAGCAAAGCTATTCTGTTAGAGATAAGCAAGACGTATTAGCCATGTGTGCTTTACAATTTGCAAGTCAAGTAGAACAGAAAGCACTAGATAAAAACCAAGTGACTGAACAAGTTCAGGATAAGTTAGAAGCTTTAAATGATATGTTACAATCACATCTTAGTTTATAAACGTTCTTATAACATAACAATATTAGGTTACTGCCTACATTAATTATTTTTTTGATAAACTCAACGTTAATTCTTTAAAAAGGGTGAGTTTTAAGCTGTAAAAGCGTGCTGCTAATAGTAATTTATTACTATTTAGGCAGATTATTGATCAGCTTGTTAGCCCTAAACTTGTTTTTAAGGAGTTTATACAAAACCAAAATTAGTGTAGGCTTTTTTTTTATATATAAACAATCAAAAATGGATAATACAATTTTAATTATAGCAGGTATTGCAATAGGAGCCCTTATAGGTTTTATAATAGCTAAAGTGTTAGAGCGAAACAACGCATCAAAGCTTATTAAAAGTGCAAAAAAATCTGCTGCTAGTATCTTAAAAGAGGCAAATGTTGAGGGAGAGGGTATTAAAAAAGATAAAATACTTCAAGCAAAAGAAAAATTTTTAGAGCTTAAGGCAGAGCATGAAAAGGTTATTTTATCTCGTGACAAGAAAATGGCTGATGCCGAAAAACGTATAAGAGATAAAGAGTCGCAAATATCTAGCGAGTTATCTAAAAATAAAAAACTAAATAGTGATATAGAAGAAAAAGTAAAAGATTACAATCACAGATTAGATGTTTTAGAGAAAAAACAAGAAGAGTTAGATAGATTACATAAAAGTCAAGTAGAGCAATTAGAAGTTATCTCTAGCTTGTCCGCAGAAGAAGCAAAAGCACAATTGGTAGAATCTTTAAAAGGTGAAGCTAAGAGTGACGCTATGGCTTATATCCAAGATAAAATGGAAGAAGCTAAGCTAACTGCACAGCAAGATGCTAAAAAGATTATTATTAACACCATCCAACGTATTGGTACAGAAGAAGCAGTAGATAATTGTGTGTCTGTTTTTAACATTGAAAGTGATGATGTAAAAGGACGTATAATTGGTCGTGAAGGACGAAACATTCGTGCTATAGAGGCTGCAACAGGTGTAGAGATTATTGTGGACGATACACCAGAAGCAATTATATTATCTTGCTTTGACTCTGTTAGAAGAGAGGTTGCACGTCTATCCCTTCATAAATTAGTTACAGATGGTCGTATCCACCCAGCACGTATAGAAGAGGTAGTTAATAAAACTCAAAAACAAATAGAACAAGAAATTATAGAAGTTGGTAAGCGTACGGTTATCGATTTAGGGATTCATGGATTACATCCAGAATTAATTAAAATGGTAGGACGTATGAAGTATCGTTCGTCTTACGGACAAAACTTATTACAGCACTCACGTGAAGTAGCAAAACTTTGTGGTGTTATGGCTGCAGAACTAGGTTTAAATCCTAAATTAGCTAAACGTGCTGGATTATTACACGATATAGGTAAAGTTCCGGATGCAGAAGCAGATATGGAAACACCTCACGCTATATTAGGTATGCAATGGGCTGAAAAATATGGTGAAAAAGAAGAAGTGTGTAATGCAATTGGTGCTCACCACGACGAGATAGAAATGAAGTCGTTATTGTCTCCAATCATTCAAGTGTGTGATGCTATCTCTGGAGCGCGACCTGGAGCAAGAAGACAAGTACTAGATAGTTACATACAACGTTTAAAAGACCTAGAAGATATTGCGTTTGGGTTTAACGGAGTAAAAAAAGCTTATGCAATACAAGCAGGTAGAGAATTACGTGTGATTGTAGAAAGTGAGAAAGTTAGCGACCAAAATGCTGCAGACTTATCGTTTAGTATATCGCAAAAAATACAAACAGATATGACATATCCAGGACAAGTAAAAGTCACTGTAATTAGAGAGACTAGAGCAGTAAATATTGCAAAATAAATATTTGTGTAAACTATAATAAAAATCCAGCCTTAGTGCTGGATTTTTTTATTGGGTATAGTTATAATAAATGTGGTGCCTTTTCCTACTTGACTTTCTACATCAATTTTACCGTTAAAAGCTTCAATTTGACTTTTAACTAAATATAAACCTACACCTTCTGCTTCTGGATTATTATGAAACGTTTTATATAATTCAAAAATAGAATTACCGTATTTTTCTAAGTCTATTCCAACACCATTATCTTCAATTGTAATAATTAAGGCATTATTAATGTGTTCTAAATTAACGTTTATGACTGGGTCACGATCAGGATGTTTATATTTAATAGCGTTAGTAAATAAGTTCTGAAAAATACTTTCAAAATAAGATTGGTTGTAGTAAATAAAATATTTAGGGTCTATATTGTTATTTATTATTGCATTGTTTTTAGTGATTACAAAGTTTAGACTTTGTATTATAGCGTCCAGTTCTTTTGACAAAAAGAGTTTAGATATTTTAGTGTGTTTACTATATTGTACAGAGACTATTTCTTTTAGACTATGTATGGTTTTAGTTAATGTTTCAGATAATGTACATAAATAGTCAATTACCTCTTCTTTATCATTTTCAGTTTCAGCATCTTTGTAAAAACTTAATAGACTTTCAAAGTTTCCTGCATGTTGCTTTAAGTTATGGGTGACAATATGTGCAAAATTTTGAAGCTTATTATTCTGTTTGACTACTAAATCAAGAGTTTCTTGGACTTTTTGTTCATTTTCAGCATATTCTGTAATATCTACATGAGTACCAATTACTCTTACTGCTGCGCCAGATTCATCCCTTTCAATAATTTGACCTCTATCTAATATCCAGCGGTAAGTGCCATCTTTATGTTTTACCCTGTGTTTGTTTTGGTAATAAGGCTTTAAACCGTTTAAATGATCTTTAAAATCCTGAAAATAATTTTCTTTGTCTTCAGGATGAACACGGTCATTCCAATCGTTTAGATTTTTACCAAAATCAGCATCATCATCAAAACCAATAATAGCTTTTGAGGGTTGAGAGAAAAAAACTTGATTTGTTATTGCATTAAAATCCCAAATACCAACTTTAGAAATCTCTAAGGCAAGCTGCCATTTCTCATTTTCAAAATGAGGAGTTTGAGTGTTTAATTGAATTCCATTAAATAACTCTGACATAAATTAAGGTTTTAATCAAGTTAGTTTAGGGATTCAGTCAAAAAGTTAGACAATCAAATATAGTTATTTTTATCGATTAAAATCAAATTTACACGATAAAAAGTGTTATTTTCTAGGGTGAAAATTATTAATAACCGTCGCTAAATGACTTCTGTCTATATGCGTGTAAATTTCTGTAGTTGTAATACTCTCATGACCTAACATGAGCTGTATAGCTCTTAAATCGGCACCATTTTCAAGTAAATGCGTAGCAAATGAATGTCTAAAAGTATGTGGAGAAATAGTTTTATTTAAATTAATCTTTACAGCTAAGTCTTTAATAATTGTAAAAATCATGGCTCTTGTTAGCTGCTTACCCCTTCTGTTTAAAAACAAAATATCTTGATGTTCTGGAAAAATATTTAGGTGAATTCTAATTTGATTTTTATAAATATTTATAAATTTTTGAGTGTCTTCTAGAATAGGTACAAATCGTTGTTTGTCTCCTTTTCCAGTAACTTTTATAAATCCTTCTTCAAAAAATAAATCCGAAATTTTTAAATTAATAAGCTCGCTAACACGTAAACCACAACTATATAAAACTTCTAAAATAGCTCTATTGCGTTCGCCTTGTGGGTGACTTAAATCTATTGCTTGTATAAGTTGATTAATTTCTGTTTCGCTAAGGGTGTCAGGAAGTTTCCTTCCAATTTTAGGAGAGTCTATGGTATCCAAAGGATTATCTTGTCTATAATCTTCAAACACCAAATAACTAAAAAAGCCTTTAAGACCAGAAATTAAACGTGATTGTGATCTTGCATTTAATGATTTAGCAACCTCATATATAAATTGCTTAATAACTTGATTATCTATTGTTAGTGGCGTTTTTTTAATGTCATTTAACTCTAAAAAACCAATAAGTTTTTTAATATCTAATAAATAACTATTTATAGTATTTTCAGATAATCCTCTTTCAATTTTAAGGTATAATGTATAATCAGATAGTGCTTGTTGCCATTTCATAATATAAAGATAATGCATTCATGGACTTGAAAAAAACCTATTTGTAACCGTCTAAAAATCAAGGCTTAAGAAATTATAATGTTAATAACGCTGTTAATAACTTGTTAATAACGCTCAAATATTATTAAATAATTCTTTAGTTTAGTTCTTATTAATCAAATAAACTTAATTGAATTATGAAAAATTTATTAATGATTGCTGCTGTAGCTGTATTTGGTTTAACTTCTGTTAATGCTCAAGACACAGATTCTAGTCAAACAGCTGAAGGAAAATGGTTAATTGAAGCCAACACTGGTAATGCTACATTAGGTAATACTGGTTTTTATTTGTCTACATCAGACGGTGTAACATCTTACAACATCGGATTTGATGGTGGTTATTTTGTTATTGATGATTTAGCACTTAAAGCAGGTTTAGGTTATGGAGGTGTGTCTGCTGATTTAGGTGATACTTCTGTTTTTTCTTATAGAATAGGTGGTAAGTATTATGTAAATAGTATGATTCCTATAACTTTAGATCTAACTGGAGCTTCAATAAAAGATGCTACAGAAAACCCAATGTGGTTAGGTATTGGAGCAGGTTATGCGTGGTTTTTAGGGAACAATGTTTCTATCGAGCCAGGTTTACGTTACAACCACTCTTTAAACGAAGACTTTACAGATGAAGGTGTTTTTCAAGTTAATGTTGGATTTGCACTATATTTCTAAAACATAACACATTTATAAATGTTAAAACCGAAGCCTAAAAACTTCGGTTTTTTTATACCATAACTTTTGTATTTTTACAGTATGAAAAAACTAATTATCATAAACGGTCCAAATCTAAATTTACTTGGTAAAAGAGAGCCAAATATTTATGGAAGCTTGTCTTTTACTGAGTTTTTGGATACAATAAAAGAAAAATACAAAACAGTTAGTATCGAACATTTTCAATCTAATATTGAGGGTGAATTGATAGATAAACTTCAAGAAGTTGGATTTAGCTATGATGGTATAATTTTAAATGCTGCAGCCTATACACATACTTCAGTAGGAATTGGAGATGCTGTTAAAGCTATTGAAACTCCAGTTGTAGAAGTACACATATCTAATACTTTTGGTAGAGAAGAGTTTAGACACCACTCTTACATAGCTCCTAATGCTAAAGGAATTATTCTTGGATTTGGATTACAGAGTTATGAGTTAGCCATTCAGAGTTTTTTGTAAAAATTAAAATTTATAATTTAGAGTATAAAAAAATGCGATTCGTAAGAATCGCATTTTTTCATTTTATGACTAGAGTGAAAAACTTTTCACTTATATTTTATAAATGAATCACCTCATCATAAGCAGCAGCAACCGCTTCCATTACAGCTTCACTCATAGTTGGGTGAGGGTGTACTGCTTTTAATACTTCGTGTCCTGTAGTTTCTAGTTTTCTACCTAATACTGCTTCAGCAATCATATCGGTTACACCAGCTCCTATCATATGGCATCCTAACCATTCTCCATATTTAGCATCAAAAATTACTTTTACAAAACCATCTTTTGCGCCACTAGCACTTGCTTTTCCTGAAGCAGAGAATGGGAATTTTCCAACCTTAATATCATAACCTTGATCTTTAGCTTGTTGCTCTGTTAATCCAACAGAAGCAATCTCTGGAGAACAATAGGTACAACCAGGAATATTACCATAGTCTAATGCTTCTACATGCATACCTGCAATTTTTTCAACACATAAAATCCCTTCTGCAGAAGCAACGTGTGCTAACGCTTGTCCAGGAGTTACATCTCCAATAGCATAATACCCAGGAATATTAGTTTGGTAGTAATCGTTTACTAAGATTTTGTCTCTATCTACTGCAATACCAACATCTTCTAACCCGATGTTTTCTATATTGGTTTTAATACCAACTGCACTTAAAATAATATCGGCTTCTAAAACCTCTTCACCTTTAGCAGTTTTAACAGTTGCTTTAACACCTTTTCCAGAAGTGTCTACTTTGGTAACTTCAGAAGAAGTCATTACTTTAATTCCTGCCTTTTTAAATGATTTTTCTAACTGCTTAGACACATCAACATCTTCAACAGGAACAATATTTGGTAAATACTCAACCACAGTAACTTCAGTTCCCATTGAGTTATATACGTAAGCAAACTCAACACCAATAGCACCAGAACCTACAACAATCATCTTTTTTGGTTGGTCTTTTAAGGTCATTGCCTCTCTGTAACCAATTACTTTTTTTCCATCTTGTGGTAAGCTTGGTAACTCTCTAGATCTAGCTCCAGTTGCAATAACAATATGGTCTGCACTATATTCTGTACCGTCTACATCTACCTTTTTACCTGGTTTTAGTTTTCCAAAACCATTAATAACATCAATTTTGTTTTTCTTCATTAAAAACTGAACTCCTTTACTCATCCCATCTGCAACATTTCTGCTTCGTTGTATAACAGCATCAAAGTCATGAGAAGCTTCCTTCACTTTTAATCCATAATCCTCAGCATGTTTTAAATAATCAAACACTTGAGCACTTTTAATTAAAGCTTTAGTTGGAATACATCCCCAATTTAAACACACACCACCAAGATTTTCTTTTTCAACAACAGCTGTTTTTAAGCCTAATTGCGAAGCTCTAATTGCGGTTACATAACCACCAGGTCCACTTCCAAGAACAATAACATCGTATTTACTCATTCTATTATTTTTTGTAGTTTTTATGAAGCTACGAAGTTACAAAACCAAAATTGAATAAAGAATTTAGAATCTTAAAAAATTATAACTTTATATTACCTTTGCTATACAAGTATTTAATATGAATATACCAAAATCTAGTTTTCCACGCATAATTATAATTGGTGGAGGTTTTGCAGGTATTGCACTTGCTAAAAAATTATCCAAGCAAGAAGTACAAGTTGTACTATTAGATAAGCATAATTATCACACGTTTCAACCCTTGTTATATCAAGTATCTACAGGAGGACTAGAACCAGATTCTATTGCCTATCCAATTAGAAAGGTCTTAAAGGATTTTCCTAATTTTTTCTTCAGATTAGCCAATGTTAAAGAAATTAATACCGAAAAAAATAAGGTGATTACCAATATTGGTGAGCTAAAATTTGACTATTTGGTAGTTGCTTCTGGGTCTAAAACTAATTTTTTTGGAAATGCATCTATCAAGGCTAATAGTATGGAAATGAAAACCGTACCACAGTCTTTAAACTTAAGAAGTTTAATTCTTGAAAATTTTGAAGAGGCGCTTTTAACTACAGATTTACATGAACGAAATGCCCTTATGAATTTTGTAATTGTAGGTGCAGGACCAACAGGAGTAGAGCTTGCTGGTGCTTTAGCTGAAATTAAAAAAGGCATACTACCCAAAGATTATCCCGATTTGGATACACGATTGGCTCAAATTAACTTAGTGCAGTCTGGAGACAAAATTTTAAAAGAAATGAGCGATAAAGCCTCTAAAAAAGCAGAAGATTTTTTAGAAAAACTAGGCGTTCAGATTTGGAAAAATGTAAGAGTAACAGGATATGACGGAAAAATTGTAACCACCAATAGCGATTTAACTTTTGAAACAGCAACTATGGTTTGGGCAGCAGGCGTAAAAGGTGCAGCTATAAAAGGCTTAGATTCGGGTCAATTTGTATCTAGAGGCAATAGAATTTTAGTTAATCAATTTAATCAAGTTAAAGGTGTTGATAATATTTTTGCAATTGGTGACGTAGCACAAATGGAAACAGAAGATTTACCTTGTGGTCATCCAATGATGGCACAACCAGCAATACAACAGGGTAAGCTTTTAGGTGACAATTTATTAAGGCTTTTAGATAAAAAACCAATGAAACCCTTTGTTTATAAAGATAAAGGCACAATGGCTACAGTAGGAAGAAATAAAGCGGTTGTAGATTTACCTAATTTTAAGTTTCAAGGTGTTTTTGCTTGGTTTGTATGGATGTTTGTTCACCTGTTTTTCTTAATCGGATTTAGAAACAAAATGGTGGTATTTGTAAATTGGGTGTATAACTACATTAGATTTGACAGAGAAGCACGACTTATTATTAGACCATACAAAAAGAAACTAAAATCGTAACATAAAAAAAGCTCCCATTAAAAGGAGCTTTTTTTTATTTTTTAAAATCTACACTTGCAGAATTTACACAAAATCGTGTTCCTGTTTCTGTAGGCCCATCATTAAAGACGTGTCCTAAATGACCACCACAGTTTGAGCATACAATTTCAGTCCTTATCATACCATGAGATTTGTCTAAGATATTTTGTACACTGCCCTCAATTGCATCATCAAAACTAGGCCAACCGCAACCGGATTCAAACTTACTATTGCTTTCAAAAAGTTGTTGATTACATCCAGCACAATGGTAGGTACCATCTTCAAAATGCAAGTTATACTTGCCTGTATGTGGCATTTCTGTACCTTTTTTACGAAGAATTCTATATTGCTCGTCGGTTAATTCTTGACGCCATTGTTCTTCTGTTTTATTGACTTTGTAATTATTCATTTTTAGGTTTAAAATTTAAAGCAGCTCCATTAATACAATGTCTTTTTCCTGTAGTCGCACTTGGACCATCATTAAAGACATGTCCTAAATGACCTCCACAAGTTGCACAGTGTTCTTCTGTTCTGGTGTATCCCAAATCGTTATCGGTTGAATAAGCCACATTGTTATCTATACATCTATCAAAACTTGGCCATCCAGTACCAGAATCAAATTTATTTTCACTTCTAAATAAAGGTGTGTCACAGCCAGCACAATGGTAGGTTCCAGGTCTGTTTTCTTTATTTAAAGGACTTGAAAACGCACGCTCTGTTCCAGCTTCACGAAGCACATAGTATTCTTTTTTAGAGAGTTCTTTTTTCCACTCAGCATCAGTTTTTGAAACTTTATAGGTTGAGTTTTCAGAATTTTCAGGTGTGTCTTGCGCATTAGATTTACAATTAAAAAATGCTAAAACCATTAATAATACTGCGAATTTTTTCATAATCTTCATTTTTATAAAGATAATTTAAAATCTATAAACTGTTGATTATTAGTCGTGTTTTTAAGTTAAAAATAACATTTTAGTTTTCGGTAATTATAATGTAACTTTCAACTTGATTGAATTAACCTTTCTATGAAAATATTACACGTCAGTGCAGAATGTTATCCTGTAGCTAAAGTAGGAGGACTAGCAGATGTAGTTGGTGCTTTACCTAAATATCAAAATAACTTAGGTCATCCAACCTCTGTTGTTATGCCTTTTTATAATAATAAATTTACACAAGCAAATTCCTTTGACAAAGTTTATGAAGCCACTTTATCTTTAGGAGAGTCTTCTATTGTTTTTAATGTCTTAAAAACAACAGAGAAAGTATTAGATTTTGATGTGTTTTTTATAGATATACCAGATTTATTATACAAAGAGTTTGTCTATTCTGCAGATGATACCCAACGATTTCTAGCGTTTCAAATTGCAGTATTAGATTGGATATTATCGCGTAAAGAACAACCAGAAATTATCCATTGTCATGATCATCATACAGGATTAATCCCATTTATGCTTCAAGAAAGCTATAAGTATGAATCTTTAAACAAAATCCCTGTAATTACTACCATACATAACGCGCAATACCAAGGTTGGTTTGGGTATGATAAGTTACATTTAATTCCAGAATTTGATAGTTCTAAAACAGGGTTGTTAGATTGGAATAACACCATTAACCCATTAGCAGCTGCCATAAAATGTGCTTGGCGTGTAACGACAGTGTCACCAAGTTACATGGAAGAACTTAAAGAAAATGCAAATGGTTTAGAAGTCTTACTAAGTCATGAAAGCAACAAATGTGTAGGAGTTTTAAATGGCATTGATACTGAAGTTTGGAATCCAGAAACGGACCATTACATTATTAAAAATTATGATATTAAAACAGTACAATCTGGAAGAAAAGCCAATAAAAAATGGCTTTGTGACAAATTTAATTTAGATGAAACGAAGCCTTTATTTGCTTTTATTGGTAGATTAGTAGGCGAAAAAGGAGTAGATGTGTTTCCTGAAGTATTTAAAAATAGTTTAGAAAAAGAAGCAATTTCAATCTTAGTGCTAGGATCTGGACAACCTGAAACAGAAAATGCTTTAAATAATTTAAAACCACTTTTTCAAGGAAAATATAATGCGTATATTGGTTATGACGAAAAACTGTCACATATCATTTACGCTGGAGCCGATTTTTTATTAATGCCATCAAGAGTAGAACCTTGTGGATTAAACCAAATGTATGCTTTACGTTACGGAACCATTCCAATTGTAAGACGTATTGGAGGGTTAAAAGACACGGTAATAGATATTGATAATGAAGGTTTTGGATTGTGTCACGATAATGTTAATGCAGCAGAAGTAGAACATGCTATACACAGAGCAACAGTATTATATGACAATCAAGAAAAATTTAAAACCATTAGAAAACACATAATGACTATTGACCATTCTTGGGATGTGTCAGCTCAAGCATATATAAATTTATACCAATCCATAAACTAATAACTATGATCAATAATAAAGTACTCTCTATCATTTTAGGAGGCGGTCAAGGCTCAAGACTTTATCCTTTAACTGCTTCACGATCTAAACCAGCAGTACCAATAGCAGGTAAATATAGATTGGTAGATATTCCAATTTCAAATTGTATAAATTCTGATATAAAAAGAATGTTTGTATTAACACAGTTTAATTCGGCATCCTTAAACAGACACATAAAAAACACTTATCATTTTAGTTTTTTTAGTTCGGCTTTTGTTGATGTATTAGCAGCAGAACAAACACCAGGAAATAGCACATGGTTTCAGGGTACTGCAGATGCAGTTAGACAGAGTATGCATCATTTTTTAAGTCATGATTTTGAATATGCGTTAATCCTTTCTGGAGACCAACTGTATCAAATGGATTTTAACGAAATGATAGATGCACATATTAAAGCTAACGCTAAAATTTCAATAGCTACCATTCCTGTAAACGCTAAAGATGCCACCTCTTTTGGTATTTTAAAAACCGACGATAAAAATGTGATCACATCGTTTATTGAAAAACCAGATGCGTCATTATTACCAGATTGGACCTCTGCTGTAAGTCCAGAAATGGAAAAACAAGGTAAGAACCATCTAGCATCAATGGGTATTTACATTTTTAATAGAGACTTGTTAATTGACTTAATGAAAAACCCAGATACTAATGATTTTGGTAAAGAAATTATTCCGCAATCTATAGAAAAACATAAAACATTAAGCTATCAATTTGAAGGTTATTGGACAGATATTGGAAATATAGATTCGTTTTTTGAAGCTAACTTAGGTTTGACAGACGATATTCCTAAATTTAACTTATACGATAAAACCCAAAGTGTCTATACACGTGCTAGGATTTTACCAACTTCTAAAATTTCTGGTACTGCATTAGAAAAAACAGTTATAGCAGAAGGTTGCTTGATACATGCTGCTAAAATTGAAAAATCTGTAATTGGTATTCGTTCTAGAATTGGAAAAGAATCTACAGTTATTAATACCTATATGATGGGTAACGATTCCTATGAAACATTAGAAGAAATTGATAAAAACAAAATTAAAATTTTAAGAGGTATTGGTGAGCGTTGCTTTATAAAAAATACCATTATCGATAAAAATGTTAGAATTGGTGACGATGTTAGAATTAATGGTGGTAATCATCTAGAAGATACAGAGACAGATACTTATGTTATTAAAGAAGGTATAGTAGTAATTAAAAAAGATTCAGTAATTCCTAACGGATTTGTAATATAATTTATGGCAGATGTAACGGTTTATAGTTTGTTTACAGACTTCGATATTAATCTGTTTAAAGCAGGAAAACATTACAAATTATACGAGAAGTTTGGCTCGCATATTACTACAGTTAACGGTGTCGAAGGGACTTATTTTGCAGTTTGGGCACCAAGTGCAAAACAAGTGTCTGTAATTGGTGATTTTAACTTTTGGAAAGAAGGCGAACATCTTTTAAATGTGCGTTGGGACCAAAGTGGTATTTGGGAAGGATTTATCCCTAATATTGGAAAAGGCACCACTTATAAATACAAAATACAAAGCCATAATAATGGTATTGTAACAGAAAAAGCAGATCCTTACGCGAGACGTTACGAGCATAATCCAAAAACCGCTTCTATTGTTTGGGAAGATGATTACAAATGGAAAGATGCTAAATGGATGAAATCCAGAAAAAAGCACAATGCTCTAGATGCACCTTATTCTGTGTACGAAGTCCATTTAGGCTCTTGGAAAAAACAAATTGAAGAAAACCGTTTTTTATCTTATGTCGAATTGGCTGACGATTTAGTCAACTATGTCAAGGAGATGAATTTTACGCATGTCGAGTTGATGCCAGTCATGGAATTTCCGTACGACCCAAGTTGGGGCTATCAAGTAACAGGTTATTTTGCTCCAACATCACGATTTGGATATCCAGAAGAATTTAAGTTATTAGTAGATAAACTTCATGAAAACAACATAGGAATAATATTAGATTGGGTACCTTCTCATTTTCCTGAAGATGCTCATGGTTTAGGCTTTTTTGATGGGTCTTGTTTGTATGAGCATCCAGATAAACGAAAAGGGTATCACCAAGATTGGAAAAGTTTAATCTTTAATTATGGACGTAATGAAGTCAAATCGTTTTTAATCAGTAACGCTTTATTCTGGTTAGATCAATTTCATGCAGATGGATTACGTGTTGATGCAGTCGCTTCCATGTTATTTTTAGATTATAGTAGAGAAGAAGGCGAGTGGGAGCCTAACATTTATGGTGGTCGAGAAAACCTAGAAGCCATAGCGTTTATGAAAGAGCTTAACCAAGCCATTTACGGAAGTTTTCCAGATGTGCAATCCATTGCTGAAGAATCTACAGCATTTCCAGGTGTTTCAAAACCAGTATTTTTAGGAGGTTTAGGCTTTGGTATGAAATGGATGATGGGTTGGATGCACGATACGTTGCAGTATTTTGGTAAAGAACCTATTTACAGAAAACACCATCAAAACGATATAACGTTTTCTATGACCTATGCGTTTACAGAAAATTTCATGTTGCCTTTAAGTCATGACGAAGTGGTATATGGCAAAAAATCTATATTAAATAGAATGCCAGGAGACGAGTGGCAAAAATTTGCAAATTTACGCGTTTTATATGGTTATATGTTTACGCATCCAGGAACAAAACTTTTGTTTCAAGGTGCTGAAATTGGGCAAAGCGAAGAGTGGAATTTTCAAACTAGTTTAGATTGGCATTTATTGCAATACAAACCACATAAAGGCATCCAAGAGTATATAAAAGCCATTAATACCTTATACAAATCAGAGCCCGCTTTACATGAAAAACAATTTTCTCATGACGGTTTTGAGTGGATAGATTATGGAGATGCAGAACATTCGGTTTTAGTGTATATAAGAAAAGGTAATAAGGCAAAAGATAATGTTATTGTTGCTTGTAATATGACACCTGTTCCGTTAGAAAATTATAGAATAGGATTACCAAAAAAAGGAACACTTACCGAGATTTTTAACAGCGATAACGCAACATTTTATGGTAGCGGAAAGTTTAAAAACAAACCTTTAACAAGTCAAGCCAAATTATGGCATGCTAGAAAAAATTCAGTAGAAATCACTATTCCACCTCTTGGGATGGTAGTATTTAAATATGGTGCTAATTAGTGCGTTTTAACCTTTTGTTATTTCGTTTTTTAAGGTCTAAAAACCAAGGATTTAATAATTTGTAATTCCGAAAACGTTATAGTTAATAATTCGTGATAATATATAGTATCAATGCTTTCGTAACAGTTTTATTTTCCGTTTTTTTACTTTAAATTATACATTATACAATTATGATTGTAAATACAGAACTAGAACAAAAAGGAAACTTATTTCCTTCACAAATAATAAAATTTAAGAAAGACGTTGATACCTTATATTTTTATACAGAAAACAATGTCGTCCTTCAGCTAACTGTGTTAAGAGATAGTGTGCTAAGATTTAGATACTCTACAACTGGTACTTTTGATAACGATTTCTCTTATGCCATCACCAAATACGCAAGTACAGGTTATAATAAACTTGAGATTAGCGAAAACGATGAGTGTTTTACTATTACAACTTCAAAATTAAGATGTGAAGTATCTAAAAAAGATGCAAGAGTATCTATTTATGATGTTAAAACCGACGAGCTTATCAATGAAGATGAAATTGGTTTTCATTGGGAAGAAAGCTACGAATATGGAGGTAACATAGTAAAAATGAGTAAGGTTGTAAACGAGCGTGAAAGCTACTTTGGTTTAGGAGATAAACCAGAGCATTTAAACCTTAAAGGGAAGCGATTTCAAAATTGGGTAACAGACTCTTATGCTTACGGAAAAGAAACAGATCCAATTTATAAAGCTATACCGTTTTTTACTGGATTACATCATGGTAAAGCTTATGGTATTTTCTTTGATAATACGTTTAGATCGTATTTTGATTTTGGTCAAGAACGACGTAATGTCACCAGCTTTTGGGCTCAAGGAGGAGAAATGAATTACTATTTTATTTATGGTCCTCAAATGCAAGATGTTGTAGAGAGTTATACAGATTTAACAGGAAAGCCACATCAACTACCACCATTATGGGCTTTAGGGTTTCACCAATGTAAATGGAGTTATTACCCAGAAGCAGAAGTTAAAGCTGTAACCTCTAAGTTTAGAGAACTTCAAATCCCATGCGATGCAATATATTTGGACATCGATTATATGGATGGATTTAGATGTTTTACGTGGAATAAAGAGCATTTTCCAGACCCAAAACGTATGGTTCAAGAATTATATGATGATGGGTTTAAAACAGTAGCTATTATAGATCCAGGAATTAAAATAGATAACGAATACGATGTTTTTAAAGAAGCATTAGATAAAGATTATTTCTGTAAGCGTGCAGATGGACCTTACATGAAAGGAAAAGTATGGCCAGGTGAATGTTATTTTCCAGATTTTACAAAACCGGAAGTTAGAGATTGGTGGTCTGGATTATTTAAAGAATTAGTTGAAGAAATAGGCGTACGAGGTGTTTGGAATGATATGAACGAGCCAGCAGTAATGGAAGTGCCAAACAAAACGTTTCCAGACGATGTACGTCATGATTACGATGGTAATCCGTGTAGCCACAGAAAAGCACACAATGTGTATGGGATGCAAATGGCTAGAGCGACGTATCATGGTATGAAAAAGTTTAACTATCCAAAACGTCCATTTGTAATTACTCGTGCAGCTTATTCGGGTACGCAACGCTACAGTTCTACTTGGACAGGAGATAATGTTGCTACTTGGGAGCATTTATGGATTGCCAACGTGCAAGCGCAACGTATGGCTATGTCAGGATTTAGTTTTGCAGGAAGCGATATTGGTGGATTTGCAGAGCAACCACAAGGCGAATTGTTTACACGATGGATACAATTAGGAATTTTCCATCCATTTTGTCGTGTACATTCCTCTGGAGACCATGGAGATCAAGAACCTTGGGCATTTGATGAAGATGTTACAGATGTGGTACGTAAGTTTATTGAAATTAGATACCAATTATTACCGTATTTATATACTGCATTTTGGAATTTGGTAGAACATGGTACACCAATTTTAAAATCGTTAGTAATGTTTGATCAAGAAGATAATCAAACGCACTACAGAACAGACGAGTTTGTTTATGGTAACCAAATACTAGTTTGCCCAATTCAAGAACCTAATGCGAAGGGTCGAAGAATGTATATTCCTAGAGGAACCTGGTATAATTTCTGGACAGATGAAGTGGTTGATGGTGGAAAAGAAAAGTGGGTGGATGCAGAAATAGACAGTATGCCAATTTTTATTAAAGAAGGAGCGGTAATTCCTAAATTCCCAATTCAACAATATGTTGGCGAAAAAAATATAGAAGAGCTAGTTTTAGATGTGTATTTTAAAACAGGTAAAGAAACGTCTCAGCTTTTTGATGATGCTCATGATGGTTATGATTATACTAAGGGACGCTACAGTTTCAGAACCTTTAAGTTGACAGGAAAGACCAACGAGTTGATTTTGCAACAACATAAAGAAGGTAAGTATGAAGCCTCTTATAAAACGTTTAAATTAAATATTCATGGATTACCATTTGAAATTAATGAAATTCAATTGGATAATGAAACCATCTCTATTGAGCAATTAAAAGTTAATGGTACAGTTGCAATGGTAGTTGATAAAAACTTTAGCGAAATTCATTTAATTGGAAAATAATGACATTAAAATAGGTTTTTAATACTTTATAAGAAGGTGTTCTGTTTAATTCTTTCAAGGTAAATTATATCCATTGTACATTTTTGGCGAAGTTTTTGTAAATTTATAGAACAAAAAAAATATTAATTATGAAATTTAAAAACACTATAGTTGCTTCATTAACATTAATTATGTTTTTGTCTTGTGCAACCAATCCATTTACAGGTAAAAAAACCTTAGCTTTTATTCCAAATGCACAATTATTTCCTACTGCATTTGCACAGTATAATCAAGTTCTAACAGAAAGCAATGTAGAAACTGGTACTACTAGATCTAATATGATAAAACGTGTGGGTCAACGTATAGCTGTAGCTGCAGAACGTTGGTTAAATGCTAATGGTCAGCAAGGTTATTTAAACGATTATCAATGGGAGTATAATTTAATTGCTGAGGATATTGTTAATGCATGGTGTATGCCTGGAGGTAAAATTGTATTCTACACTGGGATTTTACCAGTTGCAGAAAATGAAACTGCTATAGCAGCTATAATGGGACATGAAGTAGCACACGCTTTAGCTAACCATGGTCAGCAACGTATGAGTGCTGGAATGTTACAACAAGGTCTAGCAATTGCAGGTAATATAGCTATAAAAGATGAACAAAGTAGAAATGCTTTTAATCAATATTACGGTGTAGGTTCTAATGTGTTAGGAATGCTACCGTTTAGTAGAAGTCATGAAAATGAAGCAGATCGTATTGGACTATATTTAACTGCAATTGCTGGTTATAATCCTGATGAAGCTGCAGAATTATGGAAACGTATGGCACAAGCTAGTGGAGGACAAGCACCACCAGAGTTTTTAAGTACGCATCCAGCAAACCAAACACGAATTGATAATTTAACAGAGTTAGCACCAGCTGCAAAAGCCGAAGCCAGAAAATTTGGCGTAACAAGTTTTAGACCTTTAGGTAAATACTAAGTTACTTTTAAAAATATTTAGTTATTTTCGAAGCTGCTCTTAATTAAGTGCAGCTTTTGTATTTTTATACACTAACTAACTATCACTTCATGTCAAAACTAGAAAAAGGTAATAAAAAGCTTCTAAACGCTTGGGCTTTTTACGATTGGGCAAACTCCGTTTACACGCTAACTATTGCATCGTCTATATTTCCTATTTTTTATTCGGCACTATTTGTATCTCAAGTTGAAAAAACGGTACCTGCTTTTGGAATGGTTTTTAAAAGTACAGCATTAATTACCTATGTTACAGCTTTTACGTTTTTAGTAGTTGCTTTTACTTCACCTATATTATCTGGTATTGCAGATTATGTAGGAAATAAGAAAAATTTCATGAAATTTTTCTGTTATGTTGGTGGTCTTGGATGTATTGGTTTGTATTGGTTTAGCTTAGATAATATCCATTTAAGTTTACTATTTTATTTTATGGGATTAATAGGGTATTGGGGAAGTCTAGTATTTTACAACTCTTATTTACCAGACATAGCGTATCCAGAGCAACAAGACAGCATTAGCGCAAAGGGATTTAGCTTAGGTTATGTAGGTAGTGTTTTATTGTTAGTTATTAATCTTTTTATGGTGTTGTATCCCGATTTAGTAGCTATTAAAGATAATATAGCAGAAAATGGAGAGGTCATAGAAACTGCTGCACAAGTTGCAATGCGCTATTCTTTTGTAATGGTAGGTATTTGGTGGATTGGGTTTAGTCAATATTCATTTTATATATTACCTAAAGGAGTGTCTTCTGGTCATAAGGTTACAAAAGCAATAGTGTTTAATGGTTTAAAAGAATTAAAGCTAGTATGGTTGCAACTAAAGCAAAACTTGAGATTAAAACGCTATTTAGTTGCCTTTTTTGTATTTAGTATGGCAGTACAAACTATTATGTTGGTTGCTGTATATTTTGGAGAAGAAGAAATTGCTTGGGGTGGAGAGGATGCTAAAACTATGGGCTTAATAGGAAGTATTTTAATCATACAATTAATAGCTATTTTAGGAGCGGTTTTAACTTCTAAAGCTTCAGCTAAATTTGGAAATGTAAAGACGCTTATTATAGTTAATATTATATGGATGTTACTTTGTTTTTATGCTTATTTTATGGTAACTCCATTACAATTTTATTTAGCAGCAGGATGTGTTGGATTTGTAATGGGAGGTGTACAGTCTTTAGCTAGGTCGACCTATTCAAAATTCTTACCAGAAACAGAAGACACAACATCTTACTTTAGTTTTTATGATGTTGCAGAAAAAATAGGAATCGTTATAGGTATGGTGATTTTTGCCACTATAGACCAAATAACTGGTAGTATGCGTAATGCCATTTTGTTTCTATTCATCTTCTTTTTAGTGGGAATTATTTTATTAATTAGAGTGCCAAAACATGGACAATTAAATTAATTTAAATATTACACATAATAAAAAAGTCCCTATTCAAAATAGGGACTTTTTTAATTTATAGAATTTTATTTTAATTACTTATATCTCCAGATCCTGTGACTTTAGTATCTACTTTCTCAGGATTTCCTTTATATTCAATATCTCCAGATCCTGTAACTCTAGCCTTCAAGTTCTTTTTAGCATACACAACAATATCTCCAGAACCTGTGACTTTTGCTTCAGTATTATCAGCTTGTAGACGTTCGCCATGAAAATCTCCAGAACCTGTCACATTTACTTGTAAATTAGTTGTGTTACCAGTCAAGGTTAAGTCTCCAGACCCTGTCACTGATGCTTCAACATTATCAGAATCTACTTCAAGAGTAACATCTCCAGATCCTGATACTTTAGCTTCAAAATTGTTAGATTTTATTAATGCTTTAGAGATTACATCTCCAGAACCAGAAAGCGATACTTTGTCTATGTCTTCAAAAGGTATCGTAATTTTAATGGTTTTATTACCACTTGGTTTTAAGTTAATATTATTTTCAGTTTTGATTACTAAATCACCATTTTTAGATTCTGTAATAATATAGTCTAATAAGTTTTCTTCGCCTTCAATAGTTATAGTTCCTTCTGTACCTTTAACCAAAATAAAGTCCATCCAACCTGCTAGTTTGATAGCATTATAGTCTGAAGTAGTTCTAGTAATTGTGGTAATATTTCCGTTACCTTTAATAGTTTTTCCCCATTGTGCATTACATGATGTAATAGTAATTACAAGTAAACTTAAAATTAGGGTTTGAGTTTTTGATGAAAAATTCATGATGATTGTATTTAATGATTAATAGCTTATTGTTTGTCAAAAGTAACGCTTCCGTACTCCGAGTTTATTTTAATTAAGTTACCAGAGTTATTTTTAAAATGGTAACCAGAATAATACTTGTCTGAATGTTGCACTCTGCGTGTTTCCATTTCAAAATCATCTTCACCATTTAGTCCACCATATTCTAAATTAATTTCAAAATCAAATGCATATTCTGGGTCAATCCCAATTTTTATACCTACGTAATCCGACTCAATAGTAACATCACCAGCATTTTTGTTCATTTTGCCAATTTTAATAGAACCATAATCAGCGTTAATATTTACATTTTTGTAAACATCTCCAAGCACTACAGTTAGATAATCGCCATTACCATTAATATTATTTAATTGATTAACCCGTAGACTTCCATAGTCGCAGTTGTATTCAATGTTTTCAGCAATTTCTACAAGGGATTTAGTGTAATCTGCAACAATACCTAATGTTTTAGCTTTTGCAACTGTAAAACCGCTATAGTCAGCGTTTATTTTTCCGTTTTTGATATATTCAAAATAACAATTATTAGAATAGTCAAAATTAAGACTGTTATTATCTCCTAATAATTCTTTGGTGGTAATTTTACCGTAGTCACAATTAATCTCTGCACGTCCTTCTAAAGTACCAAGTGTGATGTTACCATAGTCATTGCTAAAGTTAACATTATTGGTAATTGGCATTTTAACAATGTAATTTATTTTCATATTTACATTATCGTTATTAGACCAATTCCACCAAGAATTCTTTTTCTTTTTACCAATTATGGTCTCTGCAGATACAAAACTGCTTGTAGCAGAAAATTCAACATCTATTTCATTTAATTTTTTTACAACTTCATCTTCGTCGTTACCATTGGTAGTGATAGTAACTTCAATACTAATAGTGTTTCCTGTCCAAGTAACCACATCTAAATTTCCATATTTATTAGAAATTTTTAATGTCGCATCTTTATTGACAGTATACTCTTTTTTAATTACTTTCTTTTTGGTGTGTTTGCCATCCCAATTGCCATTATTAGAAAAAGCAAATACTGGAAGTATTAGGCAAAGGGTTAGTTTATAAAGTAGTTTCATAATTGTTTTGTTTTAAGGTTTTTAACTCTTCTATTTGTAAAAGTGTGCTTTGTAATACATCTATTCTGTTCTGAAAATTGGTAATCATTGCGTAAATAACACGTTGGTCTTTTCCACTTTCAGTTAAATTTAGTTTTAGAGTTTGGTATTCTTGTTCTAATTGTTCTAATCGTAATAAAGCATCATTAACCAGTTTTTCAGTCTCTGGACTTTTTACGGTATTCAGTTTTTTTAATTCGTAAGTAATAGTATTTGAAAAAAAGTGTTGTGTTTCTGCCATTTCTGGAGATACACTTGCTAAATCTTTTTCAATAGTATCCGACTTTACATTAAAAGTGATGGTTAATAATAAAGCTACAGATGCTGCAACTGCCAATAGTGGTTTCCAATAACTGGTTTTTAAACTGGCAACTTTGGTTTGGGTTTTAGCATGATTTAACTGTTCCAAAAAGCGTTGCTGGTGCCCAGTATTTGGCTCATGCACATCAAATTGATCTTGTAAATCACTAAATAGTTTTTCTATATTATCATTCATAACAATTAGTTTAATTGTTTTATTTTTTGTCTTAAACTTTCTTTTGCTCTAGAGATGGTTGTCCGACAATTAGCATGGCTTATTTGCATAATTTGACTAATTTCTTCATGATCATACCCTTCGATTAAATTAAGGGTTAGGGCAATTCTATAATTAGATTTTAAAGCATTTAAACCTTCTAAAATTTGTTTTGCTTTTACAGAAGTTAACTCGGTACTAGTCTCTATTCCTTGTTGGTCTTCAATTTTATACAAAAGATCGTTTAAAGCAACTTCACCATTTTTTTTGGTTTTATTAAAAGCTTGAATACTGTTATTTATTACAATTCGCTTTAACCATGCACTAAATGTGCTTTTCTCTTTTAGTTTTTCAAGCTTTGTAAATGCAGTCAAAAAAGACTCTTGCATAATATCTTCAGCTTCAAAGCTATTATTTACAATTCTAAACGAGGTATTGTACATTGCTTTGTAATATCTATTGTAAATTTCCAATTGTGCCAATTGGTTGCCAGATAAACAAAGTGCAACAAGTTGCTCGATATTGTAATGGGTTAGTGTCAAAAAAAATGGTTTGTTGTAATAAAGAGGAAAGTTAAAACAGTTTGTTACACTTTATTAAAAAAAATATTGATTTTTTAATTTATTAGATGATTATACAATAAACAAAGAGTGGCACATTAATTGAATTTTTAATATCTAAATACAATAGCTATGTCGTGTTACTTGTAAGTATATCAGTACTATAGCTAAAATTGAAAATAATTATTTAAAAGATAAAGCTATAAATACACCCTAAAAAGTGACATTTTGGCTTATATATGCATATGAAAAAATCTAACTTTATATCACTTGACAGTTTGTCATTACAGGATTTTGATGAAAATTCAGAGTTAATTCCGTTAATGACTCCAGAGGATGAAGAAAAAATTGAAAAAGAAGAACTTCCTGAAACTTTGCCAATTCTATCCCTACGTAATACCGTATTATTTCCTGGAGTAGTTATTCCAATTACTGCAGGTCGCGATAAATCAATAAAATTAATAAACGATGCAAATAACGGTGGAAAAGTTATAGGTGTAGTCTCTCAAATAGACGAAGACGTAGAAGATCCTAAAGCAGAAGACTTACATAAAATAGGTACAGTTGCTAGAATATTAAAGGTATTGAAAATGCCTGATGGCAATACTACTGTGATTATTCAAGGAAAAAAACGTTTTGAGATTGATCAAGTTATTACAGAACAACCTTATATAAAAGCTACAGTTAAAGAGGTGCCACAAGCAAAACCTGCTGCTAAAAACAAAGAGTTTGGTGCCATAATAGAGTCTATTAAAGACTTAGCAGTACAAATTATTAAGGATAGTCCAAATATCCCAACAGAGGCGACGTTTGCTATTAAAAATATTGAAAGCGATTCGTTTTTAATCAATTTTGTATCGTCAAACATGAATTTAAGTGTAGACGAAAAACAAGCGCTTTTAGAAATGAATCATCTAAAAGATCGTGCTTTAGAAACTTTGCGATTTATGAATATCGAGTTTCAGAAATTGGAACTTAAAAACGATATTCAGTCTAAAGTTCAAAGCGATTTAAATCAGCAACAACGTGAATATTTCTTAAATCAGCAATTAAAAACAATTCAAGAAGAGCTTGGAGGTGGAAATGCAGAAGAAATTGAAGAGATGAAATCTCGAGCTGAATCTAAACTTTGGGATGAAAAAGTCGCTAAGCACTTTGAAAAAGAATTAGCAAAAATGCAGCGAATGAATCCTCAAGTAGCAGAGTATTCTATTCAACGTAATTACTTGGACTTGTTTTTAGATTTACCTTGGAACGAGTTTAGTAAAGATAATTTTGATTTAAAACGTGCAGAAAAAATATTAGATCGTGATCACTACGGTTTAGATGATGTCAAAAAACGTATTATAGAGCATCTTGCAGTTTTAAAACTACGTAATGACATGAAGTCTCCTATCATCTGCTTGTATGGACCTCCTGGAGTTGGTAAAACCTCTTTAGGAAAATCTATTGCAGAAGCATTAGGACGTGAGTATGTTCGTATGAGTTTAGGAGGTTTGCGTGATGAAGCAGAAATACGTGGACATCGTAAAACTTACATTGGAGCCATGCCTGGACGTATTATTCAAAGCCTTAAAAAAGCAGGTACTTCTAATCCCGTATTTGTTTTAGATGAGATTGATAAGTTATCAAACTCGCATCAAGGTGACCCGTCGTCTGCATTATTAGAAGTGTTAGATCCAGAGCAGAATAGCGAGTTCCATGATAACTTCTTAGAAATGGGTTACGACTTATCTAAAGTCATGTTTATTGCAACCTCTAACAGTTTAAATACCATCCAGCCTGCTTTACGCGACAGAATGGAAATTATAAATGTAACAGGTTATACTATTGAAGAAAAAGTAGAGATTGCAAAACGCCACTTGTTACCAAAACAATTAAAAGAACACGGTTTAGAAGACAAGCACTTAAAAATAGGTAAACCGCAATTAGAAAAAATTGTGGAAGGCTACACACGCGAATCTGGTGTACGTGGTTTAGAAAAACAATTAGCTAAAATGGTACGTTATGCAGCCAAAAATATAGCAATGGACGAAGCGTATGAAGTTAAAGTTACCAATAATATAATTGTTGACGTATTAGGTGGACCAAAACTAGAACGCGATAAATATGAAAATAATAATGTAGCAGGAGTGGTTACAGGATTGGCTTGGACTAGAGTAGGTGGTGATATTTTATTTATAGAATCTATTTTATCTAAAGGAAAAGGAGCTTTAAACATTACAGGTAACTTAGGTAAAGTAATGAAAGAGTCCTCTACCATTGCAATGGAGTTTATAAAAGCTCATGCAGACCAGCTAAAAATTAACCCAGAAGTCTTTGAAAAATATAATGTCCACATACATGTACCTGAAGGTGCAACACCAAAAGATGGACCAAGTGCTGGTGTGACAATGTTAACCTCGTTAGTGTCTTTATTTACACAACGTAAAGTCAAGAAAAGCTTGGCAATGACAGGAGAGATAACACTACGTGGTAAAGTATTACCAGTTGGTGGAATTAAAGAAAAAATATTAGCAGCAAAACGTGCTAGAATTAAAGAAATTTTGCTTTGCGAAGATAACAGACGTGATATAGAAGAAATCAAGCCAGAATATTTAAAAGGATTGACATTTCATTATGTAACAGATATGATGGATGTTGTAAATATTGCAATTACAAATCAAAAAGTAAAAAACGCTAAAAAATTATAATATAAAAATGAAAGTACTTATTGTTATAATAATCGTATTAAATTCCTTGACTGCATTAGCACAAGAGCATGTAGTAAAAATAATGCTAAACGGAAAACCAGCACTTTTAAACACTAAAACTGGTGAAACAACATTTACTACTAATAATGAGGTTTCAACAACTACATCTACAGATGATAGTGCAGATATTATTGATATACACGTGGTAGATAAAGGAGATACATTGTATTCTATTTCTCAAAAATACGGAGTTAGTATGCCACATATTAAAACTATTAACAAACTTACAAGTAATACGTTATTGGTTGGACAAGTGTTAAAAATTGGATATGCAACTTCCGCTAAGGTTAATAATAAAGCAACATGGACGGTTGCTAAAGGCGATACGTTATATTCTATATCAAAAAAAACAGGCGTATCTGTTTCAGAAATTAAAAGATTAAATAGCTTAGAAAATAACACCATAGCTATTGGGCAACTTTTAACTTTAAAATAGTTAAAATCAATAGTTTATATTTGTCAAAATTAAACTATTATTTAAAATGAAAAATATACTGTTTGTTTTAATGTTGTTTTGTGCAAATTTTAGTTTTGCACAAGAAACTGAAGAAGAATTCTTACCAATAATTGTAGAAGATAAAGAAGCCTTTATGTCTACAAAAACAGGAGAATACGTTTTTCGTTCGCATGCAGACACAAATCCAGAGGAGTTGCGTACCACAGCAAGTGGAGTAGTGTACAACGATATTTCAATACACAAAGTGGTTAAGGGAGAAACTTTATCTTCAATTGCAAAAAAACATAAGTTAGATCTTAATCAATTAAAAACAGATAATAAATTAACGTCTAGTAAATTAAGTTTAGGACAAGAGCTTAAAATTATCAATCGAGTATTAGTTCCTTCTAGTAGCCCAGTTATTAGTTATGTTGGAGAAGAGCGTATTATTGCTAAATTAAGACCAGGACAATCACCATCTACGTTAGCACCTCCACCTCCAGATGCAATGCCTACACAAGTAGAAGCACCACAAAAAACTACAAGTCCTGATGCAAAAAAACCAGTATCAAGAACTAGCACGTATTACAAGCCAATGATAGTTCCAAATGCAAATGATACAATTGAAGAGGAAGAAGAATCTGAAGAAGTTATTGCTGCAAGAAAACAATTGGAAGAAGCACAAAAAAAATTAGAGCTTGCTAAACAAAAAGCAATTAAAAAAGAAGCAGTTAAAAAGGAAATTGAAACCAAAGAAGCTGAAAATCTAGAGGCTACTAGTACAGAACAAAGCATAATAAAGGATGTTTCTGAGTTAAATAGTGATTCTACTAATAAAAATCCAGTTGAAGGTGTTGATTATCACATTATTAAAGAAGGTGATAACTTGTATAACTTAGCTAAGAAGTACAATACTACGGTAGAAAAATTAACTCAGCTTAATGAAGTTAAATTCAACAATTTAAAAATTGGGCAAAAGCTTATTTTAAAGTAAAAAAATAAATCTTCTATATCTTCGTTTTAAAGTAGATTTATTTACTTTGCAAACTATGTTTAAAAATACAATTGTCCCTTTTTTTGTCATGCTAACTAGTACGTTTTGCTTTGCGCAATTAGGTGGACAATCGACTTATCAATTTTTAAACTTAGTATCCTCACCACGTCAAGCAGCTTTAGGAGGTAAAGTCCTAACAAATATAGATTACGACGTTACTCAAGCTATTTACAACCCATCTGCAATTAATCCAGAAATGGATAATCAACTTGCTTTAAATTTTAGTAATTACTTAGGTGGTATTACGTATGGTACTGCAGCCTATGCTTATACCTGGGATAGACGTACACAAACTATACATGCTGGAATGACCTACATCAATTATGGCGACTTTGATGGTTATGATGAAAACGGAATATCTACAGGTACATTTACTGGTACCGAAGCAGCCTTATCTGTTGGTTACGCATTGCAAATTGGGTATTCAGATTTTTATTTTGGGTCTAATGTTAAGTTTATTACTTCTAGTCTAGAACAGTATAGTTCTTTAGGAATAGCAACAGATTTGGGTTTAATGTATATAGATGAAAAATTAGAGTTTCAAGCAGCATTGGTAGTCCGTAATTTGGGAACACAAATAACAACGTATGCTGGACAGCGCGAAAGCTTGCCTCTAGATATTACCTTAGGATTATCCCAAACCTTAGAGCACATTCCATTGCGTTGGCACTTAACTTTCGAGAATTTACAGCAGTGGCCAATAGGTGTGTCCAACCCTGCTAGAGCAACCACAGATTTAGAAGGTAACCAAACACAAGAAGAGGTTGGATTTATTAGTAATGTCATGCGTCATACTATAATTGGTGCAGAGTTATTTCCAGACAAAGGATTTAATATCAGACTAGGCTATAACTTTAGACGTGCAGAAGAATTGCGAATTGTAGACCAACGTAACTTTTCTGGGCTATCTGCAGGATTTGCTATCAAAATAAACAAACTACGCTTTAGCTACACACATGCTAAATACACTGCAGCTAGTAATGCTAACTTTTTTGGATTGCATATTGATTTGCAATAACTAGTTTATTGATTAGTACTATTTGTTTTAATTTTTTTTTAAGATTAAGAACATAAATCTTTAGTAACTTGCAGTAACAACCAAACTCCATTACATTGATAAAAAAAATAGTCTCTTTAATCATAATAGTGCTTATTATATTTATAGGCTTAATGTATTGGTCAGTATCTTCCACAGAAAAAACATTTATAAAATCAGATTTAGTTAATTATGATAATGTGAATGCTGTAAATTTTAAAGCGATTGATTCCGTTATGGTTACCGCTAGCTCTTTGTATAAGGCAGATGAGATTAAAACTTTAATTCAAGGTGAGCAGTATAGACAAGCTTGGGCAACACCTATTAAGGTTCCGGTAATGTACTTGGATACGTTGTTGGGAGGCGTAACTATTTTAAAAGAAGGAGGTGGTAAACAAACCCATTCGTTAAAACTAATTACTAAAGATAGTATAGAATTAACGCTTAGAGGTGTTAATAAAGATCCTAAAAAATTAATACCAGAAATAGCTGAAACTTTGGGTTTAGAAAATATAATTGTAGATGGTATTTCTGCTCAACATCCTTATGGTGCCATTTTAGCAGCAGAGCTGGCAGATAAAGCTAATCTTTTAAACACTAAACCTAAAGTAGTGTTTGTGCCTAAACAAAAAACTTTAAAGCAGTATAGCGATAAATACCGTAACCGATTGTATTTACTAGAATATGAAACCGAAAGTAAAACCAATTGGACTGAACTAGATAGTATTGTTAACACCATAGATACAGAAGATTTACAAGAATTAAAATTAAAATATCCAGAAAAAGTTTTTATCAATAAAACAGAACTAATTAGAGCAAGACTATTTGATTTATTAATTGGCGATTGGGACAGACATACCAAACAATGGGGTTGGGCTATTCAAGATACTAATGGTAAGTATATTGCGCATCCTATAGCAGGAGATAGGGATAATGCTTTTTTTAATCTTGAAGGGATAGTACCTACTTTACTGTCTAATAAATATGTTGTTGAAGAATTAAGACCTTTTGAGAATGACATAGACTTTATGCCTGGTTTAGTATATCCTTTTGATAGATATTTCTTATTAAATACTCCAGAAGCTTTATTTGTAGATCAAGCAAAACAACTTCAAATCATGCTTAATGATTCTGTTTTAGAGCAAGCTCTAAAAGTTTGGCCTAAAAGTATTGCTGATCTAGATGGAAAAGAAATTATTAATAAAATTAAATCTAGAAGAGATGATTTAGTAAACTATGCTAAAGCGTTTAAAGCTTCGATTGATGAAAAAGGTAAACTACAGCAACAGTTAAAAGGGTCTGAAGATTTAGATATCGATTCTAGATTAATGGAGTGTTTCGAGTGTATTAACAAGAATTAAAAATTTTTAAATACATGGTCTTTAATATTGTTCCATTCGCGTTTTAATATACCATAACAACACGTGCTTCGTCTAAAACCATCTGCCATTACAGTATCTTCACGTAATATGCCTTCTAATGTAGCACCTAATTTTTCTACTGCTTTTCTAGATTTTATGTTACGCTCATCTATTCTAAATTCAACTTTTTCAAAGTGTAAGGTTTCAAACGCATAGTGTAGCATTAAAAATTTCACATGTTTATTTAATCCAGTCCCTTGAAAATTATGACCTATCCATGTCCAGCCAATATGTAATACTTTATTATTAAAGTTAATTAACCCAAATCGTGTACTTCCAGCATACGCTTGTTTTAATTTGTCGTAAATAATAAATGGTAACGTGGTATTGTGATACAGTCCATCTACTGCTGTTTGTACATATTGTTTTAATGTTTCAGGTGTAGAAATGTTGCTTGGCGAGTAATAAATTAAATTTTTCTCTTGAGCTATGTCTAACAGATGCTTGTAATTACTTAAATCTAAAGGAATTAGTTTTGCACGTTGGTTTTCAAGTGTAGGTGCAGTCATTGTAAGCGGTTTGTTTTGTATTTTTGTAATCAAAATTAAAGATACATGAACTATTCTAAAGCACAACTATTAGAAACAGCAAATAAAGCCAGTAAAAACACTTTAATGGAAACATTAGAAATAGAAATGATTGATTATGGTGAAGATTTTTTAGTAGCTAAAATGCCTGTTACTCCAAGGGTACATCAACCAGATGGCGTTTTACATGGTGGTGCTACTGCTGCTTTAGCAGAAAGTGTTGGTAGTTTTGCGTCTCATATTTTTTTAGATGCCGACAAGCTAATGATTAGAGGTTTAGAGATTACAGCCAACCATCTAAAAAGTGTAAGCTCTGGTTTTATTTATGCCAAAGCAACCTTTATTCATAAAGGTCGTACCACGCAATTATTGGATATTCGTGTTACAGATGAGCAGGATAATCTTATTTCTGTGTGTAAGTTATCGACCATTTCTTTACCCAAAAAGAAATAATTCATGATTGTTCAAGATTTTTTCAATCAACTGTCCAGTCACTTTTTAGCCAAATTACCTTTTGTCGCTTTCAGAAAACCAAACAGCTTAGAAGTTAAGGCGTTGCTTCAAAAAGATGCCCAGCTTCACTCTGTAATAGATTTTAAAGAAAGTGGTTTTGTGTTTTCGCCATTCGATACTAATAAACAATCAGTTCTATTTCCTTTAAACCAGTGTGATGTCATCTCTTTAGAAGAAAATTTTGAAGACCTAGACAATGATAACAATGACACCATTGATACTGAAATAGACCAAAAACAACAACACATTCAACTGATTCAAAAAGGCATAAAAAGTATTGAAAGTGGTACCTTGAAGAAGGTAGTTTTGTCTAGAGTACAAATTCAAGAATTTGATAAAGATATTGTTCAATTATTCAAAAATTTACTAGCAAGCTATACAACAGCAATGGTATATTGTTGGTATCATCCACAAGTTGGATTATGGTTGGGAGCCACTCCAGAAACATTATTACAAGTGGAAGGTAAAAGGTTTAAGACCATGTCTTTAGCTGGCACACAATCTTTTTCAAATTCTGCTGAGGTGACATGGAAAACTAAAGAATTAGAAGAACAGCAATTAGTAACGGACTATATAGTTAGTAATTTAAAATCGTCTGTTAGTAGCCTAAATGTAGGTAAACTAGAAACTGTAAAAGCAGGTAATTTATTACATTTAAAAACCAAAATATCAGGTCTTTTAAATCCTGAAAACGGATTGCTTTCAGTAATTAATATACTACATCCAACTCCTGCAGTGTGTGGATTACCAAAGCACACTGCTAAAGAATTTATATTAAAAAACGAAGGTTATAATCGTGAATTTTATACTGGATTTTTAGGCGAAATCAATATTAAGCAATCCAAATCCAGAAACACCAACCGAAGAAATGTAGAGAATAATGCCTATACTTCAATAAAAACAACCTCGCATCTGTTTGTTAACTTAAGATGCTTACAAATAAAAAATAATCAAGCACATATTTATGTTGGTGGTGGTATAACAAAAGATTCTGTCCCAGTACAAGAGTGGGAAGAAACTGTAGCAAAAACTAAAACTGTTAAAAACCTCTTATAAAGGTATAAAATAGGTTTAACGTTTTGTATTTTTACACTAATGATTAAGTACCCAAAAATTCCGTTAGCACAAACCGTTATTCAGCTATGTAAAGCTAAGAATATTCAGCATATAGTTATCTCTCCTGGTAGCAGAAATGCACCTTTAACCATTGGGTTTACACATGATCCTTTTTTTAAGTGTTATAGTATTGTGGACGAGCGATGTGCTGCTTTTTTTGCTCTAGGTATTGCCCAACAAATCAAACATCCTGTTGCAGTAGTTTGTACCTCTGGTAGTGCTTTACTTAATTATTATCCAGGAGTTTCAGAAGCTTTTTATAGCCACATTCCATTAGTAGTTTTAAGTGCAGATAGACCTAAATATCTGGTCGGAATTGGCGATGGACAAACAATAAATCAAGAACATGTCTATAATAATCATATTCAATATTCAGCAAATTTAAAGCAAGATTTAAATCCAGAAAAGGATAACGCTTTCGCGGAAGACTTGCCGATTATGAAGAGTATTGAAAATAAAATTGAAAAATATTTAGGCTTGCAACAAAGCATCCAACAACAAAATGAAACCGAAATTAACAAAGCGCTAAATACTGCTATTGTATCTCAAGGTCCTGTACATATTAATATTCCGTTTGATGAACCATTATATGATATGGTTGAAGAATTATCGGTAAATCCAAAAATAATTCCAGTAGAGACAGAAACCATTACGGAAGATTATAGCAAATATGCAAACCTCTGGAACAACTCAACTAAAAAACTAGTATTGGTTGGTGTTTTACCACCACATAGCGTGGAACAATACTATTTAGACCAACTTGCAAACGATGAAAGTGTACTGGTACTTACAGAAACCACTTCTAATTTACACCATAATCAATTTTGTCCAAGCATAGATAAATTAATAGGTGCTTTAACAGAAGACGAATTTAAATTACTACAACCCGAAATCCTTTTAACTTTTGGAGGTTTGGTTGTATCAAAAAAAATAAAGAAGTTTTTAAGGACCTTCAAGCCAAATCACCATTGGCATGTTGCAGAGCAAGGTGCAAATGACACCTATTTTGTTTTAAACAACGTATTTAAACAGTCTATAAATTCTTTTTTTAAACAATTTTTACCTCTAACGCAAAGCGTTAAAAGCACTTACAATCCGTTTTGGAGTCATCAAATGGATATTAGAAACCAAAAGCATCAGTTATACATGCAACAAATTCCGTTTTCAGACATTAAAGCTTTCGATCTTATTTTAAATAGTATACCAGATTTTAGCCAACTTCAGGTTGGAAATAGTTCTGCAATACGTTACACGCAGTTGTTTAATTTAAATCCTACTTTAGAAGTCTTTTGTAACAGAGGGACAAGCGGAATTGATGGTAGCACAAGTACTGCAATTGGTGCTGCATTAGCAAATTCAAAACCTACAGTTTTTATTACTGGTGATTTAAGTTTTTTCTATGATAGTAATGCGCTATGGAATAACTATATTCCTAACAACTTTAAAATAGTATTGATTAACAATCAAGGTGGAGGAATTTTCAGAATTCTTCCAGGACATAAAAACACAGAAAATTTTGATCAATTTTTTGAAACTAAACATCAATTAACTGCTCAGCATTTGTGTGCTATGTTTAATTTTAAATATTATACGGTTAATAATAAAAATGATCTAGAAGGCACATTATCAGATTTTTACAAGGATGAAGGTAAGCCTAAATTATTAGAAATTATGACACCTTCTACAGACAATGATGCGATTTTATTGGATTATTTTCAGTTTATTAAATAGTTTTGTCGATAAAAATTGACGTTTATCGGAAACATCTTATAATTAAAGCGTAGTTTATTTAGCAACACAAAAAAAGTGTACCTTTAAAATGCTAAAAAATTATTAATCTAAAATTATTTGAAATTATGAGTAAACGTGATGAGCTAATCGCAAAGTACGCTGCAGATTTAAAGGATAAATGTGGTGTAAAAGCAGACATGGATTTATTAACAAAAGTAACAATTGGATGTGGACCTTCTATATACAATAAAGATGCTGCAACAGTATCTGGAAGTGATCAATCGGAATTAGATACAGTTAAAAATAATTTTTTAATCAAAAAATTAGGATTAAAAAATAGTGCAGATTTAGACAAAGCAATAGATTCTGTTATGGATACTTACGGAAGATCTAACAAAAACAAATACAGAGCTGTTGTATATTATTTATTGACTAAACACTTTAAAAAAGAGTCTGTTTATAAATAGGATAAAAAAAATATAAAAAAAGCGTTACACTTATGTAACGCTTTTTTTATATGCTTACCTTTGCAAAATGATACAAATAGGAGACTACAATACACTTGAAATTTTACGTGATACAGAACCTGGATTATTTTTAGGTGATGACGATAATAACGAAGTATTATTACCAAATAGATATGTTCCAGAACATTTTGAAATTGGTGATACACTTAAAGTTTTTGTTTATTTAGATAATGAAGAACGTATCATAGCTACCACAGACGAACCTTATATTAAAAAAGGTGAATTTGCCATGTTACGTTGTAATGAAGTAACCAAATTTGGCGCTTTTTTAGATTTTGGATTAGTTAAAGAATTGTTTTGCCCATTTAAAGAACAAGCTTTTCCAATGAAAAAAGGAGGTTGGTATTTGGTACATTGTTATTTAGATGAAGTAACAGAACGCCTTGTAGCTTCAAGTAAAACCAATAGATTTCTTGATAATAAAGACTTAACAGTATCTCAGTTTGATCAAGTAGATATTATAGTATCACACCCAAGTGATTTGGGGATGAATGTTATTGTTAACAATAAACATTCTGGATTAATTTATAAAGATAATATCTATCAAGATTTAAGTGTTGGTGACAAACTAAAAGGAATAGTTAAGAAAATTAGACCAGGTAACAAACTGGATATTAGTTTAGGGCAAATTGGTTACAGAAATATAGAGCCTAATGCAGATAAAATCATGCAAGAATTACAGGATAATAGTGGTTTTATACCATTAACAGATAAGTCAAATCCAGAGCTAATTAAAAACCAGTTGCAGATGAGTAAAAAAACATTTAAAAAAGCAATTGGGACCTTATATAAAAAGAAATTAATAGAAATAAAAGAAGACGGTATTTACCTTAAGACGCAAGATTAGATTTATTCAAGTTTTTCTGTTTAGCCCATTTAATAGCTTCATATAAATCTTCAAAGCGTTCTATTTCTATTTTAGAAAATAGCTTTTCCATTAAAGCATTAAACCAACTGTTTTCACTTTTAGTTACAACAGCATATCCTACAAGCTTATTATTTTTTCTATAAAATTTTAACCAGTCAGATGGTTTTACAGAATAATTATTTACTCTGTTTGAAATATAACAAACATTAAAATTAGGCCCATAAAATGCTTTTACTGCTTCTATAGCTTTTACTGCTTCATCCCAAGTAAAAGTCACACCTTCTTCTATTTCAGAGATAACTATACCATCCAAAAAGTAAAAATTTCCATAGTCAGACACATAAACGTCCTTAATTTCGTTTGCTAATGTTGAATCAATTATTTTCATAACAATTATAACTTAGAGGCTTAATTATAATAGAATTATTTTAGCTCCTAAATTTAAATAAATTTTGATAAAAATTAATTTATTTTAAAATTATAACATAAAAAAGCTGCTCTAATGAAATTTCAATTCATATCAAGCAGCTAATTAGTTAACTATTAAATAGTTGTTTACAGAGGGAAATTAAATAACTACGATGCGTTAGTAAAAGATTTATTTAACACATAATTATTAACATAAGTGTAGGCGTCATTTAAATTTTTAAATTCTATATAAGGTATGTCACAAAATTGTCTCTCAATATTAAAGTTCATTTCATTTATTTGAGAGTAACCAATAACTCCATACATTTTTAAATTAGGAAACAAACTATTGTGTTTAGGATAATCTAAAACTTCTATAGAATATTCATTAATTCTATTAGATATGTAACCAAAAGGCTTTTCTGTACCATAAAAATCATAAATAGCTTTAAAACAATCTTGAGCAGTGTCTATACTAACATGCATACCATCATTTATTTGAATTAAAATTAAATGTTCAAAAAAATAAAGTTGACCGATTTCAAAGGTTTGTTCTTTTATGACATGATTAAAAATAACCGAGTCTATAATGTTCATTTTCAAAGGATTAATTAATAGTAGTACAAATATATATTTCAATTATTCATTACCATTTTTTAGAAGTATCCAATAGTAATTTCTCGATTAAACAATAAAAACATCGTTTAAAAACCACTTTCAGTATGTTTTTTCTTACAATATTTGATATGCTATAAACATTTATAATAGATTGAAATACATGAATTTAACAGGTGGTTTTTTGTTTTGTATAGTTACAAAAAAACGTTTTTACAGATGTAAAATATATAATTTACGTACTTTTATGCACTAAAATTAATTTTTATAATACTGTTTATGGAAGTCATTAACTGGCAAAAAGCTAAAGATTTTGAAGACATTACTTATTCCAAATGTAATGGTGTAGCAAGAATAGCATTTAATAGACCTGATGTTAGAAATGCTTTTAGACCAAAAACAACAAAAGAATTATACGAAGCGTTTTATGATGCTGGAGAAGATACAAGTATTGGTGTAGTACTATTATCTGCAGAGGGACCATCTAGTAAAGATGGTGTCTATAGTTTTTGCTCTGGAGGTGATCAAAAGGCTAGAGGACATCAAGGATATGTTGGAGAAGATGGATACCATAGACTAAATATATTAGAAGTACAACGTTTAATCCGTTTTATGCCAAAAGCAGTAATTGCTGTAGTTCCGGGTTGGGCAGTAGGAGGCGGTCACAGCTTACATGTGGTTTGCGATTTAACTTTAGCCAGTAAAGAACACGCTATTTTTAAGCAAACAGATGCAGATGTTACCAGTTTTGATGGTGGTTATGGCTCTGCTTACTTAGCTAAAATGGTTGGTCAAAAAAAAGCAAGAGAAATATTTTTCTTAGGAAGAAATTACACCGCACAAGAAGCTTTTGAAATGGGTATGGTTAATGCTGTTATCCCTCATGCAGAGCTTGAAGCTACTGCTTATCAATGGGCTCAAGAGATTTTAGAAAAATCTCCAACGTCTATAAAGATGCTTAAATTTGCTATGAATTTAACAGATGATGGTATGGTTGGTCAACAAGTATTTGCTGGCGAAGCAACAAGATTAGCCTATATGACAGACGAAGCTAAAGAAGGTCGTGATGCGTTTTTAGAAAAACGTAAGCCTAACTTTCCAAAAAAATGGATACCTTAATTTTATGACAAATATAGCCACTTGGGTGTCTGCAATGCGTTTAAGGACATTGCCTTTATCAATTTCTGGGATTATCATTGGTTCTTGCTTAGCAGAATATAATGGCGTTTTTGATACTAGAATATTCATTTTTGCCATACTTACAACGTTGAGTTATCAAATATTATCAAACTTAGCTAACGATTATGGAGATGGTGTTAAAGGCACAGATAACGACCAACGTATTGGTCCAACTAGAGCATTACAATCCGGAGCAATAACTAAAGAAGAACTTTTTAAAGCTATTAGAATAAACATTTTAATTTGCATAGCTCTAACAGTAGGATTAATTTATTTTTCTTTTAAAGCAAAACACTTCTTCTTAGCATTGTTGTTTTTTATTATTGCAGGAATTGCTATTAAATCTGCAATAAAATATACTATTGGAGAATCTGCTTATGGTTATAAAGGCAAAGGAGATATTTATGTCTTTTTATTTTTTGGACTTGTTAGTGTTATTGGTAGTTATGTGTTATATGCTAAACAATTAGACCATGTTACCATTTTACCAGCAATTACCATTGGGTTACTAAGTACTGCAGTGTTAAATTTAAATAATATGCGAGATATCCAATCGGATGTAAGTGCAAACAAAATAACCTTAGCAGTAAAACTTGGTGCAGAAAAAGCTAAAAAATATCACTTTTCTCTAATCATATCGGCAATTATTATGTCTTTTTTGTTTGGGATATTCTATTTTACATCACCTTTTAATCTTATCTTTTTTATAGCGTATATACCTTTAGTACTACATCTTAAAAAAATTAAATCGGTAACTAATCCTAAAGATTTTGATCCAGAATTAAAAAAGCTAGCATTAACAACTGTTTTATTAAGTGTTTTGCTGGGTGTAGGACATTTGTTATAATTACCTAACCTGACTATTTAATACATATTTGTGTAGTAATTTAGGGAAGAAACGTTTTAAATACACACCTAAAACTTCTTTTTTGCCAATATATGCTTCATACTTTTCTTTCTCTATTGCTTTAATCATTCTTTTGGTAAATTCTACAACAGATAAACCATTTTCTGTTGCAACATCCTGACTGTTTTGTGCAGAGCCATCTCCAACTAAAGCATTTTTGGCAACATTAGTATTGACAAATCCAGGACATATTATGGTGACTTTAATATTGTCTTTATCGTGTTCCATACGTAAGGCATCAAAAAAACCATGTAAAGCGTGTTTAGCACCACAATATCCAGAACGATAAGGTGAGCTAAATTTACCCATCAAACTACTTACCACGACATAATGTCCAATTTGATTTTTAATAAAATGAGGTAACAAAGCTTTGCTTAATGCAACTGTGCCTAAGTAATCAATGTCCATTAATTTTTTGTCAACACTAATGGCTGTGTCTATAATTAAAGAGCGTTGACTTATTCCTCCATTATTAATTAATACATCTACCTTTCCAAAACAATTAATAGCTTGTTCTGCTATTGGTGACATAGCATCATAATTTGCTAAATCAAATGGTAAAACTGCAATAGTGTCTGGATTTGGTAAACTGTTTTTAATCTCATCTAAATCGGATTGGTTTCTAGATGAAATGATTAACTGACAGTCCATTGTGGACAACGCTAAAACCAAACCTTTACCAATACCACTTGATGCTCCTGTTATCCAAACTACTTTATTTTTAAAGGTCATGTAATCGTATATTTTAAAGTGAAATTACAAAATTAATTGAGTATTTTTGAAATCGTTAAAAATGAAAGCAACTTACCACAAACATATTTTAGAATTTAAAAGACCTAGCGGAACTTCTAGAGGTGTTTTAAAAACCAAAGAAACTTGGTTTATCACCATTGAGAATAATGGAAAACGTGGCATAGGCGAATGTGGTATTCTGAGAGGGTTGAGCGCAGATGATAGACCAAATTACCAAGACCAATTACAATACACATGTCAACATATCCATAAAGGGTTAGAGGTTTTGTATGAAGAAAATAAAGCGTTTCCGAGTATACAAATAGGCTTAGAAATGGCTTTTAAAAGTTTAGAAAGCAATAACCCATTTATATTATATCCTTCAGCGTTTACTTCTGGACAAGCAGCAATCTCAATTAACGGTTTGATATGGATGGGTGACAAAGGGTTTATGAAACAACAAATAAAAGATAAAATTTCATCTGGATTTAGTTGTATAAAATTAAAAATTGGTGCTTTAGATTTTCAAACAGAACTAGAACTATTAAAAAGAATCAGGCAAAATTTCAGCGAAAGAGATATAGAATTACGTGTGGATGCTAATGGTGCGTTTACACCTACAGAAGCTTTAGAAAAACTAAAACAATTGTCAGACTATAAATTACATTCTATCGAGCAGCCAATTAAAGCAGGACAATTTCAAGAAATGGCTAAACTTTGTGAGCAAACACCTTTACCTATTGCTTTAGATGAAGAATTAATTGGTGTGTTTGATGATGTTAAAAAAAAACAGTTATTACAAACAATTAATCCTCAATATATTATTTTAAAGCCAAGCTTTATTGGTGGTTTTAAAGGAAGTGATACATGGATTAATTTGGCTGAAAAACAACAAATTGGATGGTGGATTACAAGTGCTTTAGAAAGTAATATTGGTCTTAATGCTATCGCACAATACACTTATTTAAAACAAAGTAAATTACCACAAGGCTTGGGTACTGGTGGCCTTTTTACAAATAATATTAAGTCGCCATTACAAGTAAAAAATGGTACATTGCAATACAATACTAACACTAATTGGGAATTTAATTTTTAGATTATGAATTTTATAAAACAAGCGTTTCATGTTAAACACGAATTTTGGCGCTACCTAGTAGGCTCTTTAATTATTGCGGTTTTTGCAATTATTGGACAAGTTCCGTTTGCAGTTGCAGCTATAGTAAAATATCTGCGTGAAGGAGGTTCTATTACTTCTGTAGAAGAACAAGATTTAATGACCGTTTTAGAACCTAATTTAAACTTGTTTTTAATGCTTCTGTCTTTTGCTATTGGCTTTATAGGTTTAATTATAGTGGTTAAATACCTACATAACCAAACTATGAGGTCTGTAACTACTGCTAGACCAAAAATAGACTGGAAACGTATTTTGTTTGCATTTGTGTTTTGGGGAATTGTATCGTCTGGTATGATATTGATAGATTATTTTGCTAATCCAGAGGATTACGTATTAAATTTTCAGTTAAATAGGTTTTTAATTTTAGCTTTAATTGCGGTATTACTTATCCCAATTCAAACCAGTTTAGAAGAATACATTTTTAGAGGGTATTTGATGCAAGGGTTTGGACTGCTTGCTAAAAACAGATGGTTTCCTCTAATAATGACCTCTGTTATCTTTGGTGGATTACACGTGTTTAATCCAGAAGTTGGTAAACTAGGTTATGGTGTTATGGTGTATTACATTGGTACAGGATTGTTTTTAGGAATTATTACACTTATGGACGAAGGTATGGAACTAGCATTAGGGTTTCATGCTGCTAACAATTTGTTTGGAGCATTATTAGTATCTGCAGATTGGACGGTATTGCAAACGCATTCTGTTTTAAAAGATATCTCAGAGCCAGGACAAGGGTTTGGTGATATTGTCATTCCTGTATTTATTGTATTTCCTATTCTGTTATTTATTTTTGCGAAAAAATATAATTGGACTAATTGGAATGATAAATTGTTTGGTAATATTGAAGAACCAATAGTAGAAGACATTAAAACAATAGACTAATAATGACACCAACTTTTGATAAAGTACACAACAGATTTAAGTTAAACGGAAACTATTTTTCTTTTGAAGATTTAAAAGAAGTAGGATATAGTTTAGTTAAAGAAGGAGAACCTTTTGAGAAAGACCTAGGCAATTTTTTACTGGATTGGTTAGACGATAAAGATGTAATTTCAGTAAACACATCAGGCTCAACAGGTCAACCCAAAACCATACAATTAAATAAACAAGCAATGGTGCATTCTGCTATTGCTACAGGCGATTTTTTTAAATTACAACCTGGCGATTCAGCATTACATTGTTTACCAACTACATACATAGCTGGAAAAATGATGCTAGTTCGTGCAATAGTTTTAGGGTTAGAACTTGATGTTGTAGAACCAACAACCAATCCAATTTTTGATCCTGAAAAGCACTACGATTTTTGTGCGATGATTCCTGTTCAAGTCTTAAAAACTGTACACCGAATTAATAATATTAAAACACTAATAGTAGGAGGCGCTCCAGTATCTTATCAGTTAAAAGATAAACTACAAGGATTAAAAACTAAGGTTTTTGAAACCTATGGAATGACAGAAACCATTACACATATTGCTGTTAAGCCATTAAATGCTTCTACTGTCACCTCGAGCGCAGTCGAGAGGTCACACTTCCAAACCCTTCCAAATATTACTATCTCACAAAATAAAAAAGACTGTTTGGTTATAGAAGCACCTCAATTAATAGCCTCTAAAATCGAAACTAACGATATTGTCAAGCTACATTCTAATACCAGTTTTCAATGGTTAGGACGACTAGATAATGTTATTAATTCTGGAGGTGTCAAGTTGTTTCCGGAGCAAATAGAGGCAAAGCTTCAATCAACAATTAATTCGCGATTTTTTATTTCTTCAGAAAAAGATAACACCTTTGGGGAAGTTGCTATTTTAGTTATAGAAGCAGAAAGTAATACACTTAAACCAGACGTGTTTTCTAAGCTTACAGCTATAGAAACCCCTAAAAACGTGTATGCTATATCTCCGTTTTCAGAAACATCTTCAGGAAAAATAGACAGGAATAAAACACTAGCACGTCTTAAAAAGTAGAGTTTACTCATTCAAAAGTCTACTTCGCTCAATATCAGTTTTATAATCTTTTGTTTGGTTATAGGTTTGTTTTAAACTTTAAAACCAAAGAATATGAAAACTGTACTAACACTTTTATTGTTTCTATTTATTTCTTTAGAAACAACAGCACAAGACCAAAATCTAGAAACTAAATCTGTAACACTTGATAATTTAATTGCTTTTGTAGCAGATAATTTTCCATCAGAAAAGACAATTGCTTTTAATGAAGATGATGAGGATTTAGACAATGAGGATAGGATAAACAATTATCAAATCACTTTTCTAATAGAGACTACAACGTCTAATTTTTCTAGCGAAGATGAAATTATTTTAAAGCAGGCTTTAAAGTTTTTATCAACTAGATTAACTGAAGAAGACAAACTCTCTATAGTCGTTTACTCTGGACAAAATGGATTGCTTTTAGATAATGAATCGCCTACAGTACTAAAAAAAGTATTACATGCTATTAGTGATGTAAACGGTAACCTTATTGAAGATTATGAAGACGGTATTGGTGAAGCTTACACTTATGCTACTAATAATTTGTCTGAAGAAGCCAATAACCTGCTAATTATGGTTAGAAATCCAGATGCTAAAGAAGACACAAACCAAGTGGTTGAATCTGTAGTAAAAACTCAAGTATCAGATTCTAAAACTAATACTGGAAGCATTGTCTTACTGACTGCAATATCACTATTACCAGAATTAATTGAAGTTATAAAAGATTAAAAAGCACTTTTAAATAACAAGTTTTGGTTGTTTACTAGTTATTTAAAACTAAAAAAAGGAACGCTATTAAACGTTCCTTTTTTAATTTAATATTTAAATGTAATTTATACCTGTAACACACCCAAATTAAAAGGTTTTTCAATAGGTGCGTGGTTTGCAGCTTCAATACCCATACTAATCCATGTTCTGGTATCTAATGGGTCAATAACAGCATCTGTCCAAATACGGGAAGCCGCATAATAAGGTGATACTTGATTGTCATATCTAGCTTTAATTTTATTAAATAACTCGTCTTCCTTTTCTTTAGTTATGGTTTCGCCTTTCTTTTTTAATGAAGCAGTTTCTATTTGTAATAGTACTTTTGCAGCACTATTACCACTCATTACAGCTAATTCTGCACTAGGCCATGCAGCAATCAATCTTGGGTCGTAAGCTTTTCCACACATTGCATAATTACCTGCTCCATAGCTATTACCTAAAATAATAGTAAATTTTGGCACCACACTATTACTTACAGCATTCACCATTTTTGCACCATCTTTTATAATTCCAGAATGTTCACTTTTACTACCTACCATAAAACCGGTAACATCTTGTAAAAATACTAACGGAATCTTTTTCTGGTTACAATTAGCAATAAAACGTGTCGCTTTGTCTGCACTATCATTATAGATAACACCTCCAAATTGCATTTCACCTTTTTTGGTTTTCACCAATGTACGTTGGTTGGCAACAATACCAACAGCCCAACCATCTATTCTAGCATAAGCGGTAATAATGGTTTTTCCGTAACCTTCTTTATATTCATCAAATTCTGAGTCATCAACTAGACGTTTAATAATCTCTTTCATGTCATACTGATCTGCTCTAGATTTAGGTAGTATTCCGTAGATGTCTTCTGGGTTTTCTTTTGGTTTTTTACTATCTGCTCTGTTAAAACCTGCTTTGTCATAATCGCCAATTTTATCCACAATGCGCTTAATTTTATCTAGTGCATCTTTATCGTCTTTGGCTTTATAATCAGTCACTCCACTAATCTCACAATGTGTTGTAGCACCACCTAACGTTTCGTTATCTATCGTTTCTCCAATTGCTGCTTTAACTAAATAACTTCCAGCAAGAAATATACTTCCGGTTTTATCTACTATTAATGCTTCGTCACTCATAATAGGTAAATACGCTCCACCAGCAACACAACTACCCATAACCGCAGCAATTTGGGTAATTCCCATACTACTCATTACCGCATTGTTTCTAAAAATGCGACCAAAATGTTCTTTATCAGGAAATATTTCGTCTTGCATTGGTAAATAGACTCCTGCAGAATCCACAAGATATATAATTGGTAATCTGTTTTCAATTGCAATTTCTTGAGCACGTAAATTCTTTTTTCCTGTAATTGGGAACCATGCTCCAGCTTTTACAGTTGCATCATTAGCTACAACAATACATTGTTTACCTTTAATGTAACCTATTTTAACTACCACACCACCAGAAGGACAGCCACCATGTTCTTGATACATGCCATCTCCGGCAAAAGCACCAATTTCAATACTTTTCTTTTTACTGTCTAAAAGGTAATCTATACGCTCTCTAGCAGTCATTTTTCCTTGTCCGTGTAGCTTTTCAATACGTTTTTCTCCACCACCTAATTTGACTTTAGCTAGTCTAGATTTAAGTTCAGAAAGAAGTAATTTATTATGATCTTCGTTTTTATTGAAGTTAATATCCATTGTTAGAATTTTGTTTGACGTAAAAATACAAAAGATAATAGTCTAATGAAACATCTATTTAATTACTATTTTTTATTTTGAAAAAAAGACTTGTAAGTATCGATTTAATTGAAAATTATTATATTAGATACACCAAATTTAAATTAACCTACTATGTATTCACTTAAACAGAAATTTACCCTATTGTTATTTCTGCTCTTTGCTGTTCAATTAACTATTGCACAAGAAGATCAATTACTACCCAAAGGATTATCTGAAAACGAACGATCCTTAGTCTCACAATTTCAATTTAAAAGTTCAAGCTCAACTGCTGCACCTTCAGGACCTGTTAGGACTGCTGCCGAATGGGAAGAAGTAGAATATTTAGTTATTAGATGGACGTCTAATTATCAAAACATCCTACGTCAAATTGTAGAAGTTGGTGTCACCGAATGTAAAGTCATAATTGTCACTCAAAATCAGTCTTCGGTATCTAATTATTTATCTTCAAACGGAATAGATTTAACTAACGTTTCCTTTTTAAACGCAGCTTCAAATAGCATTTGGATTAGGGATTATGCAGGAAACACTATTTATAGCAATGACGTGGGTCAACGAGCTTTGGTTGATTGGATTTATAATCGTCCTAGACCAGATGACGATGTCGTTCCTGCTGGACATGCAAGTATGCTAAGTTTACCAATTTATATAACAGATTCTGGTACTAATGATTTAGTAAATACTGGAGGAAATTTTATGTCTGATGGATTGGGTAATGCATTTGCTTCTGAATTAATTTTAGAAGAAAACGAGCCCGGAAACCCATACAATGTTAGTGCTAAAACAGAAGCACAAATTGATAATATCATGTTTAATTATATGGGCATTGATAATTATATAAAAATGCCAACATTACCTTATGATGGAATACATCATATAGATATGCACATGAAACTACTGGATGAAGAAACCCTTTTGGTGAGTAAATATCCAAATGGAGTAGCAGATGGACCTCAAATTGAAGCTAATATACAGTATGTATTAAATAATTTTCAGTCGCCTTTTGGGACACCCTATAAAGTAGAATGGATTGATGCACCTCCAAGCACAAGTGGTTTATATCCAGATAATGGAGGTTATTATCGTACGTTTAGTAATTCATTAATCTTAAATAAATCAATTCTTGTACCTACATACAGACCATCTGTAGATGGACCTGCATTAGCGAAGTATCAAGAGCTGATGCCAGGTTATAATGTTGTTGGAATTGATGTTGATAATTCTGGAGAAAACCTAATAGCATCTAGTGGAGCCATCCATTGTATTACACATACTATTGGAGTTGCAGAACCTTTATGGATTGTGCATCAACCAGTAAATTTAGTTAATGCTGGTACCAATATAACTATTGATGCAATGGTAAAACATGTTTCAGGAATCTCTAGCGCTAAAGTATTTTGGAGAGAAGAAGGTACTACAACGTTTAACGAAACCACAATGTCATTGGTTAGTGGCGACAATTGGACAGCCAATTTACCATTAGCTGCAAGTGCTACTAATATAGATTATTATATTTCTGCACAAGCTGTATCTGGAAAAGTCTTAACCAGACCTTTAGTTGCTCCATCTGGGTTTTGGACTACAGAAGTCAATACGCTGTCTGTAGAAGAATGGGCAGAAAATAATATCTCTTTACCTTACCCAAATCCAACAAGAAACAATGTGTCATTTAATCTAAATCATATTAAAGGTGACATTAACATTACAATTTTTAATACGTTAGGACAACGCTTATATAATAACACATTGCATTCAGGAAATGGAGTGATTAATTTAGAGTTGAACGATGATTGGCAAGGCATGCTTCATATTATTTTTGAAGGCGATTTTGGTACAATCAACCGTAAAATTATTAAGATTTAAACACCTTTTTACCACCTAAAAAACACCTTAAATTAAGGTGTTTTTTTTGTTTCATTTTTAATATAAAACAAGGAATTAGTTTCCTTGTAAAATAAATACATTTTTTGTATCTTTGAAAAAAGAAAAACATTATGAAAAAAATAATTGCATTTGGAGCAAGTAATAGCTCATCATCTATAAACAAACAATTAGCAACTTACGCATCAACATTAGTAGAGAATGTTGAAACAGAAGTATTAGATCTAAACAATTTTGATGTGCCAACATATAGCATAGATATCGAAAAACAATCAGGCATACCTGATAATGCACAGCATTTTTTTGATAAAATAGGTGCTTCTGATGGAGTAATTATATCATTAGCAGAGCATAATGGTGCTTATACAGCTGCTTTTAAAAGCTTATTTGATTGGATGTCTAGGATTGATGTTAAATTGTTTCAAGAAAAACCAATGCTGTTAATGAGTACTGCTCCAGGACCTAGAGGCGGACTATCGGTTTTTGAAATGGCGGAAGGCAGGTTTCATAGACATGATGCTACTATAGTGGCTAAGTTTAGATTGCCCTCTTTTAACGATAATTTTAAGGACGGAAAAATATCTAATCCAGAGTTAAACGATCTATTACTAGAAGCAGTCACTATTTTTAACGACAGTATTTAATAATTAAAATTTATGGTCATGGGAAATTTTGCTAAAGACATCAATTCTAAATTTGAAAACAACAGAATAAAAGCAATGCTTAATATTTTGTACACTGCAAATTACATTTCTAGTTTTCAAAACGAGTTTTTTAAACAATTCGGATTATCTCCACAACAGTATAATATTCTCAGAATTTTAAGAGGTGCCAAAAAACCTATTAAAGTGCAGACTATTAAAGACAGAATGGTAGAACGTGCACCTAATTTAACGCGACTAACAGATAAGTTATGTGATAAAAATTTGATTGTTCGTATCCCATTTCCTGGAGATAGACGTGTGGTGTTAATAGAAATTACAAAGTCTGGTTTAGAGTTGTTAGACAAAATAAAACCAACAAATCCCACACATAAATTATTAGAAAATTTAACTGAAGAAGAAGCTGGTCAATTAAGTGATTTGCTAGATAAAATGAGATAATTTCAAAAGAAAGGAAAAAATGAAAACAATAATTCATAAAGCAACAGATCGTGGATATGCTAATCATGGATGGCTACAAGCCAATCATAGTTTTAGTTTTGCGCAATTTTATAATCCAGATAAAATACAATTTGGTGCCTTACGTGTTTTAAACGACGATGTTATTGCACCAAGCATGGGATTTAGCACACATCCACATGATAACATGGAAATTATAACTATACCCTTAAAAGGAACACTTAAACACAGAGATTCTATGGGTAATACTTGGGAAACTATAGAGGCTGGAGAAGTACAAGTTATGAGTGCTGGTAGTGGTTTAATGCATTCAGAAATGAATGCAAAAACAGATGAGTATTTAAGCTTATTTCAAATTTGGATTTTACCAAATAAGCAGAATGTAGAACCACGTTACGACCAACAGTTTTTTAAAGCTGAAGACCGTAAAGGCCAATTACAAACTCTAGTTTCATCTATAGATAACCAAGAAGAAGGCTTGAAAATTCACCAAGATGCTAAAATATCTAGAATAGATTTAGATGAAGCTAGTACATTTACATATACCTCTTTAAGTGAAAAGCATGGTACTTATGTTATGAATATTACAGGCGAAGTTTCAATTGACAATAATGTATTAGAGTCTCGTGATGCTATAGGAGTTTCTAATACTACAGAATTTTCAATACAATCAATAACTCCTTCACAGTTATTATTTATTGAGGTTCCGATGTAAAAATTAGACTTAAATTATATAAAAAAAAAGCGTCCTAATTAGGATGCTTTTTTTGTTAAAATACACGATATTTGTAATTCACTTTAGATTTAAAATAGATTATGGCAATGAATAAAAACACAGTGTTGGCTTGGGCTACCACAATTATGATAATAGTAGGTTTGGGATTAATAGCATTAGGTGCTTTTAGGTATGATGATGTTGCAGGATGGGGTTTTGCAGCTGTAGGTATTGGTTTTTTTGCTATCGCTTGGGTGTTTAATGCATTAAAAGGAAGGGTATAATTATGAGCGATGATAAAAAAGTAATTTTCTCAATGTCAGGGTTGACTAAAACCTTCCCTAGTGCACAAACTCCTGTGCTTAAAAACATTTACTTAAGTTTCTTCTATGGAGCTAAAATCGGAATCTTAGGTCTTAATGGTTCTGGTAAATCGACATTATTAAAAATAATTGCTGGAGTTGATAAAAACTATCAAGGTGATGTCGTTTTTTCTCCTGGATATACAGTTGGATATCTAGAACAAGATCCGCAATTGGATAATGATAAAACGGTTATGGAAATTGTACGTGAAGGTGCAGCAGAAACTGTTGCAATCCTTGACGAATATAATAGTATTAATGATCAATTTGGTTTAGAGGAAGTCTACAGCAATCCAGATAAAATGGAAAAGCTTATGAATCGTCAAGCTGAGTTACAAGATCAAATTGATGCCTCCAATGCATGGGAATTAGACACCAAGCTAGAAATAGCTATGGATGCCTTACGTACACCTGATGGAGACAAAAAAATTGGTGTATTATCAGGAGGTGAAAGACGTCGTGTGGCTTTATGTCGCTTGTTATTACAAGAACCTGACGTGTTATTATTAGATGAGCCTACCAACCACTTGGATGCAGAATCTGTACATTGGTTAGAGCATCATTTAGCACAATACAAAGGAACCGTTATAGCTGTAACGCACGATAGATACTTTTTAGATAATGTTGCTGGTTGGATTTTGGAATTAGATAGAGGTGAAGGTATCCCATGGAAAGGGAATTATTCCTCTTGGTTAGATCAAAAGTCTAAGCGTATGGCTCAAGAAAGTAAAACAGCATCTAAACGTCAAAAAACATTAGAACGTGAGTTAGAATGGGTTCGTCAAGGTGCTAAAGGTAGACAAACTAAGCAAAAAGCACGTTTGAAAAACTATGACAAGTTAATGAGTCAAGACCAAAAGCAATTAGACGAAAAACTTGAAATATACATCCCAAATGGTCCGCGTTTAGGAACAAATGTAATTGAAGCAAAAGGTGTAAGTAAAGCTTATGGAGATAAATTATTATACGAAGATCTAAACTTTAATCTACCTCAAGCTGGAATAGTTGGAGTTATTGGTCCAAATGGAGCTGGTAAAACTACCATTTTCAGAATGATTATGGGAGAAGAAACACCTGATAAAGGCGAATTTAAAATAGGTGAAACCGCTAAAGTCGCTTACGTCGATCAAGCACATTCTAATATCGATCCAGAAAAATCGATTTGGCAAAATTTTAGTGACGAGCAAGAGCTAGTTTTAATGGGTGGAAAGGAAGTTAATTCCAGAGCTTATTTAAGCCGATTTAACTTTTCTGGTAGCGAACAAAATAAGAAAGTAAAACTACTGTCTGGAGGAGAGCGTAACCGATTACATTTAGCAATGACACTTAAAGAAGAAGGTAATGTATTACTTTTAGATGAGCCTACTAACGATTTAGATGTCAATACATTACGTGCATTAGAAGAAGGTCTAGAAAACTTCGCTGGATGTGCTGTAGTGATTAGTCACGATAGATGGTTTTTAGATCGTATTTGTACACATATTTTAGCGTTTGAAGGCGATTCTCAAGTATATTTCTTTGAAGGTGGATTTAGTGAATACGAAGAAAATAAGAAGAAACGTTTAGGTGGAGATTTAATGCCAAAACGAATTAAGTATAAAAAGTTAGTAAGATAAATTTTACTAGTTTTTGAGTAATAAAAAAGCTTCAAATTGATTCAATTTGAAGCTTTTTTAATTTTAACTATTCACTATCTCCTAGGATACCAATCTAACTGTACTACTTCAATATCAGGATTACCTTCATTAACTAAGGTTTTAAATCTTGCAACATCACTTAAGCCACCTTTTCCTCTGTAATGAAACGGATAAACTTGTTTAGGCTTAAAATCTAAAACAGCACTAGCAGCACTATCAACCGTCATAGTGTAAGGTAAATTCATACACACAAACGCTTTGTCAATATTTTTAAGATTGCGCATCTCTGGGATGTCTTCAGTATCACCAGAAATATAAACGCGTTTTTCTCCAAGAGTTACTATATAACCATTTCCACGTCCTTTAGGATGTCTTGAAGTGTCATCCTCTGGTAAATTATACATTGGTATGGCTTCAATTGGTATATCCTTAACCACAGCACTTTGACCATTATTTAATACTCTAAACATCGGTTTAAAGTCTTCAGGAAATTTATCGATAACCGCTTGTGGAGCAACAATCAAGCTGTTATTTAAATCTAATTCTTTTAACGTATCGAGATTTAAATGGTCTCCATGGATATCTGTAATTAATATAATTGTTGGTGTTTTTTGGCCTTCAAAAGCTTTTCCTCCACCAGTTGGATCAGCATAAATGGTGTGGTCTTCATAATTTAAAACCATTGTGGCATGAGATATAGGTATAATTTCTATATCATTTTGCGTGCTTAAGCTTTTGTTTTCTTCAAGTTTTGAGGTATCAGTTTTAGTTTCATTTTTACAACTACTTAACATTAAAGTTATTGTAAACATGGCTAGAATTAGTTTTTTCATTTTAAAAAGTTTTGATTTAAAGATACTTACTTTTTTAAAGCAATAAATAATTGTAACATTTTTATAACAATTAATACATATAATCAAAGCATAAATATTTCGAGAACAATTATTTTTTTCCGAAATTGCTTTACTAAAAATAGTCCAACCTTAAAAACTAGAATCCATATGTCTGATGATTTTGATTTATTAGAAACCAACACTAACGATAAAAATGCAAAAGTAGATGTCAATTGGGGAAAAGCAATTGATACCATGAAGTCTAAACTAGCGCAAGAAGACGATCCAGAAAGTCGTCAAAAAATCCTTAATGCCACTTTAGACGATGTTGTTGGTATGGCAGAAAAAGACCGTTCAACGCTTTTAGATGCTATTAAAGATTTAACAGATTATCAAGATGAGGTTGGTATTTTATTCGAGCGTTTTTCATCACTAAACGAAAAAGAACAAAAAGTTATCGACGATGCACAAAAAGCATTAGAACGTGCTAAAATTAATCTTGAAGACGCTAAAAACAAACCAGACACCTGGTGGAACAACCTTTGGGGACGTAAAAGCAAAATCAAAAAAGCAGAACAAGATTTAGAAACAGCAGAAAAAACACGTGCTGCAGCAGACAATAAAGCTAAAGCCATGTTCCAAGAACGTATTGAAAGTGCAGACATACAAACGCTTTTGGGTGAGTTATCTTATAAATCTCAAGCAGCAATCACTCGACTTAAAAATCGTGAAGTAGAAATTAAAGAAGTAGAAGACAAACTACAAGATGCAATAGTAGAAGCCTCTAAAAACCACACTAAAGCATTAGAAAAAAAGGCGCAAACCGAAGAAAAGCTAGAAACGCAATACGCTTTATTAAAGCAAGCACGTCAAGCTTTAGAAGAAGTAGCAGATAAACAATCTACAGAGTATTCTGAGGCGTTATCAAAAGTAACTCAACTAGAACAAGAGGTAGAAGAGTTAGAAGGACTTAAAAACGCCTACACAACCCTTGCAGCATCTAAAGATAGCTTTGTACACAAGCATAACTTGACCATTAAAGTACTAACCTCTCTTCGAAGTAATTTACAAACACATCGTGCTAAATTAAAGTCAGATACAGAAGAGCGTTTAAAGTATTACGACGGTTATGTGGTAGCTTTAAAAGCACGTACAGACCAAGAGTTTGCTGCTATTTTAGAGCATTTAGGAGTAAAAACAGACGAGCATATAGGCGAGACCTTAGCAGCAATGCATACAGCAAGTGCTAAAGCACGTCAAGAAATGATGGATAACATTCCGGTACACGAAAAAGTTATGCAAGGCGTATATCGTAGCTATGCTGAAGCTTTACAAGAAATTAGAGCTAAAGATGTAGACATCCAGAAAAACTTTGCAGACCGTTACGGTATTGACATGAAAGAGATTTTTGAGGAGTATTACAATACAGATGCAAACGCACCATCTGGAGGAGACGACGCAGAAGGTGGTAAAGGCACACCAAAACCTGAAGCAGGCAACGACGACTTGTTGGGTTAATGTCATTGCTAGGAAGTATAACCAAGCAATCTCTGAACAATTAATTTGGGCGTTACCACGCTTAGGCGTGGTCAGGCTTTCACTACTCGCTCTCTGCGAGGAGCTCAGACAGACCGTTCAATCCTTAACGCACTTACTCATAATTAAATAATTCGTGAATTAGTGATAACCAATAACTAATCACTAAAGACAATTAATTGAAAAAATGTCAATAAACCACATCGTAACACCTTTAGACTCTGCCTATTTAGATAGCAAAGAACAATATGTGTTTTATCACAAAAAGGTGGACTTTGCGTTAAAAGAATTAATTGTTGGTGTCCAACAAAACGGATTGTGTACACCACAAGAAGTTATTTTCTTTAAGCAATATTGTGATTTACTACTGTATTCTATCGAAGCCATGCGTATTAAGTATATGTACGATGAAGAAGATAACATGAAGGTGGATGTTACAGATTCTGGTTTTCCAAATTATTTAGAGTTTAGATACTTGTATAACGATTTGTCTTTACGCGATAATTACTTAAACAAGCTTAAAGACGTCTCAGAGCTTCAAGAAGAGTTTCTAGATCAATTACTACGTAAAAAGCAACCTGTTAGACGTGATAAACTGTTTCAAGCAGCATCCATAGTCTACTACACATCAGTAGAACAGCAGTATATTTTTAATCGTTTTGTTCAAGGTAAAATAATTAAAGCACCAGAGAGTAGTCAAGCAGAATATATGACCAGTTGGAGTTTTTATGATGTGTCCTTAAACAGACCCTTTATTTGTTTCATGTATTTTGATTATGATGGAAAAGACCCATTAAAAGATAAAGACAACATTTACGAGACATTAAAAACTGTTGCAGATCGTAAAATGGACATGGATACTATGGCTTATGGTATAGATAGACGTTTAAAAAATGTGTTTCCAAAACATATTAAACGATTAGATATAGGAGCATTTCATAACGTATTTGCAAAAGACGATAACGATTTAACGCATACTATTCTTGAAGCAATAGCAAAAAAAGAAGTGCCATTAGAAGCTTATGCGTTATCCTTTAAAATACACGAAGTATTTTCTGGAAGTACTTTTAAAGAAGGTGGTTATTTTAGTAAGCAAACGCTTCAAAATTGGAGCCCACCAATTAAACAAGGCTATGTGTTTGCACCACACAGAATCATACAATTGCTATATAACAAAAATCCTGATATTATGAATAAGTTGGCAAAACCACCTTTTCAGGTATCTGATTTAAAAATTGATAAAATATAAAATTAGTAGGCAGTCAGCAGTTAGCAGTTTGCAGTCAGCAGTCAGCAGTCAGCAGTTGGCAGTTGGCAGTCAAATAAAGAATTAGAGTAAAATAATGAGTTTTAAAACATTGTTAGCCTATAAAAAAGGATTTAGTTTGGCTATGGAGATATTTCATCTAACTAAAGATTTTCCCAAGTCAGAAATATTTGTTTTAAGTTCTCAAATGATAAGATCAAGTAGAGCAGTTTGCTCCAATATTGCTTAGGGTCATAGAAAACGTCAATATGAAAAACATTTTAAAAGTAAATTATCTGATGTTGATAGTGAAAATTCAGAAACTCAATTGTGGTTAGATTTTGCTTTTGAATGTCAATATATTTCAGAAAACAAAAGAAAAGAATTACAAAACAAAAGTGAAGAGGTTGGAAAACTTCTTAATTATATGATTAACAATCCCGATAAATTCGGTTTAAAATAAAAATTAGCAGTAAGAGTAAAAGTACTGAGTGAGTACTGAAGACTGCAAACTGCATACTGAAGACTAATAAACATGGAGCACAACTCAACATTCCCAATAAAAAAATCAGAATTAGACGTTTTACGTGACGAAGCCTCATCATACTTAAAAAGTGTAAGTTGGGAGCAAGGAGCACGTGCAAAAAATAAAGATAAAGACGCTAAAGACGACTCAATTTTATTGTACCTGTCTAAAGCAAATAATGGATCATCAGTAAGTATTACATCTGTATCAAAAACAATTTTAGCCTTAAAAAAACGCCTATTACCAGATTCTATTGCCATTCCTTTATTTTTAAATCAAACTTTATTTGCGGTTCAAGAAGGACTAACCTTAGGGATTTGGATAAAAGATAGTTATTACGATGCGTCTGGTTTATCTAGTTTAAACGAGCGTAAATCCGCTTTAGATGCTAGTGGAAGACGCGAGTATGAAAGCAAAATGCAAACTGCAAGTGCCTTTATGCTATTTGCTTCAGCTTATAAAATTTTGCATTTATTAAAACCACACGCTTCAGATGATTTAAGTGTGATGAAGCAGAAATTTGCAGGTATTCCTGAAGTGTCTTTAATGACTCCTTTAAAAGGAATTTCCTGTGCATTATTCTATTATGACAAATACTTAGCACATCCAGATATTATTAAAAGTGATAAGGATGTTGCCGATTTTACAGTTGTATATTTTGAAGCATTAATTGATGAAATTAATTTACGAAGAAGTAGTTTAGAATACACCGAAACTATTGTAGATAGAACGTATAAATTAGAAAAAAGCGATTTTGCTATTTCTGGTTGGGAAAACACCTTTCAAGGCACAGCTAAAAGTGTCGAGTTTAATAAAATACAGTTTGAGCAAATTGTAGGAAACAGAGATGCTAAGCACTTTGCACGTCGTTTAACTGAGCGTATGCTAAGCTACGATTTTGAAGCAAAGAAAAATCCATTTCAAGAATTAGGTGGTTTTATGCCAGTGTTTATGGGTTATGGTATTCCAGGAACAGGAAAAAGTATGCTTATTGCAGCAATAGCAACACGATTAAAAGAGCATTGCGATCATTTAGATATTCCGTTTTTATTTCACCCAATGCCAGACACGTTGATTAGTACGTTTCAAGGTGGATCTGCAGAGAAAATGGTGGATTGGATGAAACCTTTGCAAGACCCAAACAAGCTTATTTTTGCACCAATAGATGATGCTGAAAACAATTTACAAGAGCGTACCACACAAGGTGTTTCTGCTGGAGTAAAAGAGGTAATTGGTGTGTTTTTAAGATACACAGAAGGAGCTTATGCGGTAAACTATGGAAACAGTTCTATTGGGTTATTTACAAACTTGCCAGAAATGCTAGACAAAGCAGTTATTTCTCGTGTACAAGGACGTTTTAAAATAGATGGAGCACGTAATGAACACGATTTTATTGATCAAGATCATTTGTGGTGGAGAAAATTAGATAAAACTATGCCTAGTTTTGTGAATATGAGTAATCCAAACGATTACAAGTATTTAGATGCACAACAAGTCGCTAAAAACTTGGGTGAAATTTTAGATAAAGTTGATAAACCAACAGAGCAACGTGTGTTAGACACGTTTAATAAAGTAGAAAGCAAATACAAAGATACAGAGCATATGTTTTATGCGCATTTATATACAGAGATTCAGAAGATATTTCCATTCTTTTCGTCTCGTGATGTGCGTAATATTCAAAAAGCAGTGTCTTTGCGTTTAACCGATTTTGACTTAGAGCCAGATTGGTTTGACAATCCAGAAATATATTTCAAAAAAGATTACGATACTAAATTTGGCATGTTGCAAGAGTTAATGCGAGCTAACATGAAAGGTTTAGACTTTTCAGACATTAGACGTCAAGAAGTAGTACGATATTTAGACAATGTAGCTACAATTGCAGATACCGATTTTAAACGAAAAGTAGATGCTAGAATTAATCAACTTAATATCGAAACTGCTGCAAGAGAGCAATTTGGTAAATAACAACTATACATATGGAAGAGCAATTAAAAACTAATGATGTAAAAAAAGAATCCAGTCTTGGCATACAAGATTATCTATCTATAGGTTACGTATTCTTATTGGTTTTGGGTGTTTTTTACCAAACTATATATTTTAAATATTTAGGTGTTAATATTTTAGAATACTCTTCAATTTTAGATGTTTTAATTAGTCCAATTGCAGTATTAACGGGAGATTTAAAGTTATTAGTTGGGGTTGTTGTTTGTTGTGTTTTGGCATTAGTTTATGCAAAATATCTTCCAAAATATTACGATTGGTTAAGCAAAAAGAAAAAGTATCAATCTGGTAAGAAAAAAGAAAAGTTAGATAAAGTAAGACAGTCACTTAAAAATGGATCAAAAGCATTAATAATGTTTCTAATTGCTTTATATATTATGGGAGGATTTATAGGTTTTGGAATTGGTCGTGGTCAAAGAACCCAGGAACGTATTAATGATGATGACTATAAATTAACACACCAAATTACTTTTGAAGATGGTCAAGTTTCTCAAGTAAAAATGTTAGGTAAAAACAGTTTATATATATTTTATATAAACAAAGGAGATAAAGAGGTTTCTATTGCACCAATTGATAGTAATATTAAACTGATTAAAAAATTAAAAAAAGAAACTAAGGATTAGTTTACATGCAAAAACTAAAACAAGCCAATTTATACAGAAGTGAGCTCATTCCAGTTAGTGGAAAATTAGTAGAGCGTTATAACCAATGCCTAAAGAAGTTAGGTTTTGCGCCAACTAATCTTACCCAATTTTCAATAGATGGTATAGGTTATAGTCCAGAAATAGCAGAAGAAAAAGGCACCACCATGTATTTAAATAATGGTGAAGCTAATCCGCATGCTATCATAATTTCGCCTTTACAAAAGGGTAAACCTGTGTATTCTCCATTTCATAGTTTTGATAGAGAGATGATGAAACAAGTGTTTCAAGTCCATGGTACAAAAATTAATGATATTACCAGAGACTCTGCTATCTGCATCGATTTTGACCAAGATATTGATGCGTTTTACGAGCCACTTGATGTACTAAAATATGATAAGGTTTATATTAAATTTCATTTAATAAACAATTTAGATCAAGTACAGAAAGAACAGCAAAAACTAATTGACACCTTTAAGCAAGGACATAATTTTATAGATGAAGATTTGCATGCTCAACTTTTAGAATCTGCTAAAACGTATGGCGATTTGCGAGGTAGAGATTTAAGTTTACATAGTTTGCAATATCAAACAGATTCGTTTTATACCAAGTCATTTGGAGGTGTTTATGTGCTTCGTGATTTTATTTCGCCTATTGTAGTTTTTGAAGATTTAAAATGGTACAAAGAAGCGATTAAAGATACGACTCACGACGTTATTATCTTTCATATTGAGCAGCCAGAATTAATGGAAAAATTACGTGATCATGTAATCATAGAACATGACTTAGAGGAAGCTCTTAATACAGATAGATACCAACGTATTAAAAAAATGGAGTTTGCTATGGCTTTAAAAGATACGCAACATCCATTACGTGATATTTTAAGTGACCCTGTGTTGTTTAAAAGTTATTTAAACAAATTGGATATTGATACCAGAAAGCGTGTGATGGGAGTGGAGTTGTACTTAGACAAATTAGAAGTGAGTAACCAATATAAGATTGCAGATATTGTAGATAAAAATTTATTTAATGCATTGCATACACCTCATTCTTCTTTACCAGCCAATCACCAAGACTTGATATGGAAGTTGTTGATTAATGTCTCACCTAGAGACGTGTTGTTTTTGTATTGGTACGACAAAGAAGAGTTTTATAAGCAATATGTTACTTGGGACGATTCCTTTAAAGATTGGGTTATTGAAACTATTAACAATAATATATAAACAAAAAAACCAGATGATAACATCTGGTTTTTTTATTTATCTATAATTTAAAATTTATCGTTTTATAAATTTCTGAACGTATTTAGAGTTTTCAGATTCAATTTCAATAAAGTATAAACCTTGTGACAATGCAGTAACATCTAATTGGTGTTTAAGTTGATTGTTTTGAAGTGATACACTATTAATTAATCGTCCATTGATATCATAAACAGACACTTTATCAATGGTTTCCTTAGCTTCAATGGTAAGATTGTTACCTGCAGGATTTGGATACAATAAAAATGAATTGGTTTTAAAATCGCTCACAGATAATGTTTGTTCTGGCGCAAAACTATAGGTGCCATCTATACCTGTAAAATTACCTGTCATTTTAACATTTCCATTATAGTCGGTAATAGTTGGAACAATAGTTTCAGAGGTACCAGAAGTTGATTCTCTATATATTCTTAAATCACTTCTAGTAAATGAACCTCCAGCATTAGCAACAGCAGTTTCCCAACCTGATACTTCCGCTTCTGTAAAATAAAAAGTTATAGTAGCATCACTAGATTGAGAGGGTTGTGTTGTTGTAATTGTAAATTGTTTATCTGTAGCTAATAACGCGCCTGTACTACCTTGAAACGATTGTCCGCTAGTTCCTGATCTAGATACTGCTACATCTATACAATCATAATCTGTACCATCATTATTTATAATATCGGTCATTATGCTTCCATCACCAGCATCATATGCATAAATTGTTCCAGCACTAGCTAAAGGTAAGGTTGCACTTGTGGTACCATCATTGGTATTAGTTTGGATTAATGCATTACCATTTCCATCTACAGAAAAATTATCTATAGCAAAACCGTAAGCCCAATTTCCTAAATCGTTATATAAAAAAGAAATCATAACACTAGATTGTCCAGTATAAGCAGATAAGTCTAAGCTTAGATTGGTCCAAGTACTGTAAGTAATAAATTCGTTTCCTAAGTTGACCCAAGTAAGTCCATTGTCTGTAGATACTTGCGCATACGTATCTGATGCATATTGGTTATTACTATCTGTGTGTATTATATCAAAGGTTACACTAGCTGAACTAACACTAGAAAGGTCAAAAACAGTATTATACATTAAACGTTCGTTATTCATTGTACAATTACAAGCATCATCGTTAATAAACACAAAGTTAGTTGCATTACCTGCAGCACTCCAAGATCCAGAACTAGCAGTAGTAGCATCACCTATAGCAAAAGGTGTAGTTGCGTTTCCAGTAACTGTCCAATTAGATAGGGTGTTTTCAAAATCATCAAAAGCATAATTAATTTGGTTTCCAACAGAAGGGTCATAATCATCATCTTTAATAGAGACAGTTAATGTATCTTGAAAACCAAGTTCTGCATCACCACCATTTGCGTTAAGCGCTAATTCTAAAACTATAGTTTCTTCACCTTCAACAAATGCATCATTATACACTCTAATAGTACCCGTTTTATCGGTATTATCTCCTGCTACAAAAGTAACAGTACTAGGTGTAATCAACTCATAATCATTATTATTGGTGGCAGTACCTCCTTGAAATAAAAACGTCACATCAGCATTTTGAGAAGCTGGTAATGCCATTCTTAATGTAAAATCTATATCTTGAAAATCACAACCTGTTGCTTCATTTACAACTATATTGGCGTTACCAAAACTTATTGAAGGTGTTATAGGGTTTGGATCATCAACACCTCCATTAGGCATATTTGCTCCAATAGCAGCGATAAGCTCGTCACTACGACCATGAGACCCATTTGGACATCCACCTGTATTATGGATGGCTACCACTAAATTATCAGAATAACGAAGTACAGGAGAACCAGAACTACCACCTTCTGTATCACAATGGTATTCTACACGCGAAGGTAAACCACCAGCATTAGTAATTTGTGCAAACCCGTTGGCATCACCATTAGTATCAGTATTAACTGCAATTTCTTTTCTTCGACCTCCAGGATGTTGTGGAATATAAATTCGTTCTCCAACAGAAGGCGGATTTGAAGCCAAACTTAAATAACCATAAGTAGCAACTGGATTTACCGGTAACATCACTAAAGTAAAATCTAGATTGGCATCCGTTTGGATAAAAGTTGATGTAGTAGCTACTAAATCAAAAATATCATCTGTAATTCCAACGCAATCACTATATTGATAATTAAATAAAAACTCGGTGTTTAAAGCATCTGCAGCATCGCCAATACAGTGGTTGTTAGTCATGATATTTCCTTCAGTTCCTAAAAGCCATCCAGTACATAAACCGCCTCCTCCAATTAAAAGTCTACAAACAGCTTCGGCTTTTCTTCCCATTTCTGTTCCATCATAACACACAATAGCTTCTTTATCATCTACACTGCAAATAGTTTCAAAATCAGATTGCACATATTGAAACGCATTATTGATTTTATCCATACTATAACCATAAGCAACAGTATCAATATCAAATCCATAATGGGTATTATTACCTTGAGCACTGTATAATTCTACAATTATATGGTCACTCCAAATGGTTCTTGACCAAAAGTTGCTAATCATTTCGTTTTGTGTTCCTATAACTTTTCCTTGATTAGTGTAAATAATCTCATCTAATGTTATTGGACTATATACTTTAACGAAGTCGCCAGGTTTTAAATCGAAATTTTTAAAATGAACTTTTACATAACCAGAACCGGTTGATCTAAATTCTTTTTGATAGACCATTCCAGAATTGTTTGAGTTATAGTCTAAAGTAGCTGAAGCATTTACAGGAAACTCATCTGCAATCTTAAGTAGGCCACCATCATCTTGGGCTTGTAATAACGAAAAATTAATAGATAAGGCTAGTGTTAGGAGTGTAATTTTTTTAATCATTTGTTTAGTTTATTAGTAATAGCGCTTAAATATAAGTTGTATTATTTTGTATCTAAAATATTTAACTAATTAAATCGCTAAAAAACATACATTTATGTATTAGCTATTAGCACTAATTATTGTTTGTATTCTTGTAACAATTCTTATAACTTTACTACATATAATAAAAAAAACTTATGGGCTTAGATATTATCATATTTATTGGAGCAATCCTTTTCGGAATTTTTGTGTATTGGACAGAGTCTAAAAGTAATGGCTTATACCGTTTTTTTAATAAGCTTTTTAATAGTAAAGAATTGCAAATGAAACCAACTGAAACAAAGGGTTTTATTTACAAGCAAGAATTTTTACCAAGACTAGTTTATCTTGCTGTAGCATATTTAGTTATTGGATTAATCATTCAATTTTTAACACCTATTGAAATTTTTTCTAATTATGAAGGTGTTTCTGCTTTTGCTTCTGCAATCTTTGGAACTTTGATTGGAACTTATCTAGCTAATTTTGTTTTAAAATCTGGAGAAGTTTTAGAAGAGCAGTCAGACTCTATAGAAGATGTAGTCAAAGATGGAATAAATAAAGGAAAAGAATTTTTAGAAGATTTAAAAAATAAAGACGCTAAAGTTGTAGAAGAAGCTAAAAAAGAAATTAAAGAAGAACCTAAAGCACCAGAAAAAAGCGCAAGAGAACGCTTAAAGGATAAAGGCTTAATGTAATGTATCAATATCTTTCTTAAACCTTTTAATCTCTTATTAAATCACCAAAATATAATTAAGCCAATACAATAAAGCCATGATAAAAAACTACTGGAATAGAGGAGGTAAACAAAAAGTAATTGTCATAATACTATCCTTAATAGTCATAGGTTTATTGTTTTTTTTAAGAGACGACTATCAACCATTACTGTTATTTATTCGCAAATATATCTTTATCATTTTACTTAGTGCATTAGTTTTGGTTTTAGGATTAAGAAGTTTTAGACGTTCTGCATCTACAGGGAATCGACTAGGGATATTAGGATTGCTTTTGGTGTTTTTTGGATTGTTATACGTTGGTGGTTGGCATTTTCAGTTGTATGATTATATGAAAACCTACAACGTGTTTAACGATTTAAATAAAGTTGAAATAGATGAGCTTCCCTTAACACAAAACGAACGTATCCAACCACTGCGTAATATTTTTTCTATGGCTAATGAAAGTGTAGGAGAAACAAAAGATGTCTCGCTGCCTCATTTGGTTAGAATAGGTGATGAGAATAAGTGGACTATGGCGATTCAACCTACAGAAAAATATATCTGGCAAGGAATAAGCGATAATACAGAAGAAGTATTTGCTGTATCAAGTACGACGCCTTTTCCTCGTTTTTCTAACGAAAACCGAATTCCAGTTACATTCTCAATTGGTGAATCTTTAAAATTTAGTAGAAATACTTACAACGCTGTTGTGCAACGTTTTAATCCTTGGATGTTATTTAACTATGAGCCAAGCGATACGTTTTATATGAAAAATGATGAAGGACAATGGGTGGAAGTAGTAAGTTTAATAAAATGGAAAGGTTTTTTCTTCCCATATCCTACCTTTGGAGGCGTTATGGTTATAGACAATGGAGCACATGATTTTAACGATTATATCGAGCGTGTTACAATAGGAAAAGGGACTTTTATTGCTCCAGAGGAATTGAAAAACCATACCTACTTAACGCGACAAAATACGTTATCTGAAAAAGTATCCCGTCTACAAGCAGAGTCTTTAAAGTTTTTAGGTGGATTTAGCGATCCATTACCATGGAATATGGAAACTGCAGTTAAAATTCCGGATTTACCAGACGATCAAAATCAGCAACCATTTGTTACAGATTTTGATTTTTCAGAATCTAAGTCGGATGCTTACAGTGGTTTATACCATTGGTTTGGATTAGAACCAGTAGGTGATGAGCGTACTAGTTTAACCTTTAGTGTATTTGTACCAGCAGACGGAACTAATACTTTGTACTACTACGACCATGCATCTAAAAAACAAGGGTATGCAGGTGTATCTGCGATGCCTTTAAAGGTTATTGAATCTAGAAAAGAATACGATTGGTCTGTAAATAAACCTGTAGAATTTAGACCTTACATCAAAAATATTGCAGGTCGTAAGCGCATGTTCTTTCTAGGAACTATTTCTTCAATAAAAGAAGAAGGTTCTCAGTTTGATGGAAGTGCTACACCAGATTTAGCGTTAATTGATAGCGAGTATCGTGATGTAGTTTGGATTGATGCAAAACATCCAAGTCAATGGGATAAAACGGTTTATAATCAGTTAAACGAAGCTTGGCGTGCTAGCGAAGGAATTGGCAATTATTTTCAAGACGATAACACAATGTTAGATGCTTTAAGTGATATAGAGGATAAAGTCGTTTCAATAGATTCTACATTAACTAATACTTCAAACAAAGACTTGACTGTAGAAGAACTTAAAGCACAAATAGATTCCATTAAAAAAGCTAGACAACAAAGTGAAGTAGAACGTTTACAACGCGAACTAGACTCATTAAAAGCTTTAGAAAACTAACTAAATTGTTTAAAAATATCGTTTACAACGGTTTCAATTTTTAGGTTTTTTTGTTCTTTTTCTAAGATTTTAGCTGGTACCATTCGCTCTTTACAATCTTTGATCGCACAACGCTCGCAAGTAACACCAACATTAAAGGTTTCAATTTTTTTGTCCTCTAAAAAGTTAAGCTTTCTTTTTAATTGTTGGTTAATTAATAATCCTATACTAACGCTTCTATATTGGTCGGTTTTAAACGGATCTTTAGTTGCAGAAGACAATACTAAATACGATTGGTTACTATCTGGATAATTAGAGATTTGTAAATTAAACACATGTTTATCATTTGTATTTACAATGTCTTTTAACACTTTTAAAGACATCCAACGTCTGCAATAATGCTCGTTAGTTTCGTTAGCATGAGGCGAATGTTGATGTGATAAATGCAGCTCTTTAGTTAAGTAAAAGTTTGGACTATTTTTTTTATGTATAAATCGTAAGAAAAATAAATTCTGAATATTAAAATCTTTAGGTAAAATATTAGTTAAACGTTGATAAAAAGATTCTGGAGAAGCGTTAAACGATTGTGCAATTTGTACAAATTGCTTATCATCAAATGTTTTTTTCTTAAATAGTTTTTCTACTTGATTGGTAAGTAATTCTTGCGGTAAAATTAACGAACCAGCAAAATAAGATGCGTAAAAGTTATTTAATACTTGATCAAAATTTTCGAATTTAATCCAGGAAAACGTATATAATCGTTCTTTATAATTCAAATAATTATACGCAATTTCTTTAGAATAAATAAACGTACGTTGGGCTTCATCTATATGATTAGCCACTAACAACGTTTTTGTTTTAGGGATGAAAATAGATCTTAAACTATCTAATTCTTTATAATTTTCTAATTCTTTATTATTAATGGTATAGCCATATTCTTCAACTAAAATTTCTTCTAATTCTAAAGACGAAATATTAGCTTTTAAATCTAATTGATAAGCTTCTACAAACTTAATTACGCTTTGCTCCAAAACTTCAAAATAGTTATTATTTGCTTCTTGAAAAGATCTTACAGACGCCAAATAAAAACTTTCTTTGCTAAAGCTGTAATGCTGTGCTATTTCTATAATAGTACTAATAAATGCATTGACTTTATCTGGTGCATTTGCAACAATATCTATCAAGTCGCTTTCTTTTATACCAAATAATTCTAACGGAATTTCCTTTAAAATCTTCGACTTTAAGATATCACCAATTGGCGCTAAATTTTTATCCAATTTTAAGGATACAAATTGATCGTAAGGCACATCTAATTTTTCAGATAATATTGCAATCTTATCAGGTTTAGGATATTTTTTTCCTTTTTCAATTTCGTTTAAATACGATTTTGATAACCCAGATAATTTAGATAATCCAAATAAGGATAAATTCCTGTCAGTTCTTATCTGCTTTAGCTTTAAGCCAAAAATTAACTTAATATAATCTTCTTCCATAATAGCAAATATAATCAATTTTGCGAATATTAATTTTTAGCGAAAAAACAAAAACAGCGAACGTTCGCTTGTTTTTTTCAAAAGTTTGTTTTAATATTGCTTTATAAATACAAAACGTCATGGAATACAGCACATTAAAATTACCAACAGTACAATTTTCTAAAGCGGTAAAACAGTATTACCCAATAATTTTAACCGACGAAGCTTTAGAGTTTCTTTCTGCTTTACACGAAAAGTTTAATTCTAATAGATTACAATTATTGTCCAGACGTGTAGAACAACAAAAGGTGTTTGACCAAGGTAAATTTCCAGAATTTCCTAGAGAAACTAAAGCCATAAGAGAAGGTGATTGGACAGCAAATGCAATTCCGGAAGATTTACAAGATAGACGCGTAGAAATCACTGGTCCAGTAGATAGAAAGATGATTATTAATGCATTAAACTCTGGCGCAAAAACTTTTATGGCAGATTTAGAAGATAGTAACGCGCCAAGTTGGAAAAACTCAATCGAAGGTCAGCAAAACTTATTAGATGCTAATAATAAGACTATTATTTTACACGATAGTAAACGTAATAAAACTTACAAATTAAACGATAAAATAGCAGCATTATTAGTGCGTCCAAGAGGCTTGCATTTAAACGAAAGACATCTTTTATTTAATGATCAAGAAGCGTCTGGAAGTTTAGTAGATTTTGGTTTGTATGTGTTTCATAACACCAAAATCATGCTAGAACATGGTACTGCGCCATATTTTTATCTACCAAAATTAGAACATTATTTAGAAGCGCGTTGGTGGAATGAGGTTTTTACCTTTGCCGAAAACTATTTAAATGTTCCTGTTGGCACATTTAAAGCAACGGTTTTAGTCGAAACTATTACGGCTAGTTTTCAATTAGATGAAATTATTTACGAGTTAAAAGATCATATTGTCGGACTTAATTGCGGACGTTGGGATTACATTTTTTCTTACATCAAAAAGTTTAGAAATCATCCAAATTTTGTTGTACCAAATCGCGATCAAGTAACAATGACGTCGCCATTTATGGACGCCTATTCAAAATTAGTAATTCAAAGATGTCATAAAAGAGGCATTTTAGCTATTGGCGGAATGGCGGCTCAAATTCCTATAAAAAATAACGAAACAGCTAATAAAGCTGCGTTAGAAAAAGTAAGAAAAGACAAAGAACGCGAAGTAAAAAATGGTCACGATGGGACATGGGTAGCACATCCAGCATTGGTAGAAGTAGCAATGAATGAATTTGATAAGCACATGAAAACGCCAAATCAACTTCACGTAACAAGAGATGATATTACTATCACTGAAGAAGATTTAGTAGAAATCCCAAAAGGAACTGTTACCGAAGCAGGAATAAGAAAAAACATAAACGTCGGCATTCTTTATATCGAAGCTTGGCTACGTGGTTATGGCGCAGTTGCGCTGTATAATTTAATGGAAGATGCAGCTACAGCAGAAATCTCTAGAACTCAAGTTTGGCAATGGTTAAAAAATGAAGTGACTCTAGAAGATGGACGAGTGTTTAACAACCAATTATTTACTGATATATTTGATGATGAAGTTGAAAAATTGATCACAGAAATAGGAGACGATGCTATTAAAAACACAAAATTTGAATTAGCGATATCGTTATTTAAATCTTTGGTAACTGCAACCGAATTTGAAGAGTTTTTAACATTACCAGCTTATAAATACTTATAAAAAAAAATGATCCTGCGATTGCGGCAACAATCAACAGGATCCAATTATTAATAATAAATAACTATTACAAAATTATGAAAAATTTATTTGATACTAATTACAATTCTGCTTTACAAACAATACAAGATTTAAAAGCAAAATTTGGTTCGACTTGGGAAGCAATTTCGGCACAAAATGGCGCAAGAATGAGGTTTCAAAACCAATTTAAAACAGGTTTAGATATTGCAAAATATACTGCAGCTATTATGCGAAAAGATATGGCAGAATATGATGCAGATGCTTCAAATTATACACAGTCTTTAGGTTGTTGGCATGGTTTTGTGGCACAACAAAAAATGATTGCTGTAAAAAAACACCACAATACAACAAATAAAAGATACTTATACTTGTCGGGTTGGATGGTAGCTGCGTTGCGTTCTGAATTTGGACCATTACCAGATCAATCTATGCACGAAAAAACAGCTGTTCCTGCTTTAATTGCAGAGATTTATGATTTTTTACGTCAAGCAGATGCAATTGAATTAAACGATTTATTTAGACGTTTAGAATTAGGCGAAGATGTACAAGATCAAATAGATAATTTTCAAACACATATCGTACCAATAATAGCAGATATAGATGCTGGTTTTGGAAATGAAGAAGCGACGTATTTATTAGCTAAAAAAATGATTCAAGCTGGTGCATGTGCGATACAAATTGAAAATCAAGTGTCTGATGCCAAACAATGCGGTCATCAAGATGGTAAAGTAACTGTGCCACATGAGGATTTTATTGCAAAATTAAATGCGGTTAGATATGCATTTTTAGAACTTGGAGTTGATGATGGAATTATAGTAGCAAGAACAGATTCTGAAGGTGCAGGATTAACACAAAAGCTTCCGGTAAGTAAAACAAAAGGTGATTTAGCGTCTAAATATTTAGAGTTTGTAGATGCAAATCCAGTTAATATTGAAGACGTAACCGAAAATGAAGTGTTGTTAAAACGAAACGGACAATTAGTAAAACCTGTACGATTAGCCAACGGATTGTATAAATTTAAAGAAGGTTCTAATATAGATAGAGTAGTGCTAGATTGTATTACTAGCTTACAAAATGGTGCAGATCTTTTATGGATAGAAACGCCAACACCAAACGTAAAGCAAATAGCACATATGGTAAATCGTGTAAAAGATGTTGTGCCTAATGCTAAATTAGTTTACAATAATTCACCATCGTTTAATTGGACTTTAAACTTTAGAAATCAAGTGTATGAAGAAATGTTAGCTGAAGGTGAAAATATGACTGCTTACGACCGTAATAATTTAATGGATGCAGAATATGATAATACCGAATTATCGTTTAGAGCAGATCAAAAAATTAAAACATTTCAGATGGATGCAGCTCGAGAAGCAGGCGTTTTTCATCACTTAATAACATTACCTACGTATCATACTACAGCGTTACATATGAATGATTTAACCAAAGGTTATTTTGGTAAAGATGGTATGTTAGCTTACGTTAAAGACGTGCAAAGACAAGAAATACGCAAAGGTGTAGCTTGTGTAAAACACCAACGTATGGCTGGATCTGATTTAGGAGACGACCATAAAACTTTTTTTGCAGGAGATAATGCTTTAAAAGCTGGTGGCTCAAAAAATACTTCAAATCAATTTGAAACTAAAAAACAGGTTAAAAAAGAGGAAAATACTATAAGCGTTGTTGCTTAATTAATTTGTTAGTTTTAATTGAAAAAGCACTCTAAAAATAGAGTGCTTTTTTTATTTAATTCATATTAAATTCCATTTTAATATTTGCTCTTTTGTAAGGTGTGTTTGGTTCTAGCTTAACTTCTTTAAATCCAATTTTTTTATACAAATAAATGGCATTTTCTAAAGATCTGTTAGAATAAAGTAATAAGTTTTTAAACTTATTTTCTTTACCAAAATTTATAGCATGGTTTAATAGTTTTTGTCCAATTTTTTGACCTCGCATTTCAGGTAAAACAGCCATTTTTGTAAGTTCAAAACCTTCTTTATCTTTTAATGACATAAATGCATAGGTACCAACTATAGTATCGTTTAATTTTACAAAAAAGATATAACCACCTTTGTTAATTATATACTTTTCAGGTTGGCTTAAAACGTCTTCATCTAAAGGTTCTACATAAAAATAGGTTTGTAACCACTCTTTATTAAGTTTATAAAAATCTTTAGAGTATTTTTTGTCAAAAGGAATGATGGAAACTTTATCTATCATAATTAATTTAAAAAACTTAGAGCAAATAGTAACAATAATATAGAGATAACACAGATAAAAAACGTGAGATTAAATATAGATTTATCGGCTATTTTTTTTCTAATTAAATCTATAATCATCCAAATGGGTATAATTATACTTAAGATTAATGCAGGAATGGTAAATACTTCAGACAAGGTTTCAAACCAATCTAATTGTACTTGATTAATATGTAAAAAGAGTAGTGTAATAATAAATACAAAAACAACAAAAGTTATTGTAAGTCTTATATATTCAATGTTAAGCTTTGTCATGTATTTTAGAGTTAGAACGAATAAAATCGGTTATTAAATAACTAATTAATTTGCCTACTTGGTGCGCGTTTTTCTTTTTGGCTATAGCTTCGCAGATATGTAAATAACTTGCCTGTTCTAATGCTGCAAAATAATGCAAAAATTGTCTTGCTTTTTCGGCAGAAAATCCGCTAGAAGTTTGTGCGCTACTTGGCGTATTTATAATTGCGTCACAATCTATTTCAATTCCAAAAGTTGTATTATTTAGGTGTTTTTCGGCACGTTTTAATTCTTTTTTAAATTTAAGGTCTTGTCTTACAGCAATGGCTTCATAGGTGTTATAATTTAAGTGCTTATTATCATTAAAATGTTTAAATATATCAGCAGAGGTGTAATTTTCGTGTAAACCAAAAGCAAAATACCGTTTTAAAAATTTTTCAGCGTAAGCGTAACTAAAACCATTTCCGCTATGTCTTCCCTCTAAAGCTCTAAAATCTGTATGCGCATCAAAATTTATACTGTTAATAGGATGTTTTAACGCTAGACTAGTTCCTTTTATCATTCCATAAGCGTTATTGTGACCACCACCAATAGCAATAGGTATTTTACCTGCGCTTACAATAGTAGATACTAAATCCACAACGTGTTTATCTATTTCTGCAACTATTTTTCTAGCTTTATTAATATGTTTTGGATGGTCTTGTTTTAATTTAGACAACTGTTCTTGTTCTTCTGTAAAATCTAAATGCCCTAATAATAACACTTTATGTGCATCATTAAAACTATTATTTTGTGTATTTAACAAAATTTTAATTGTGGCATCCCAAGTAGTCGAAGTGCCTGATTTTCCGTGATTTGCAAATACACCAACTGCTTCGGGAAGACCAAAAATTACATAGCTGACGTCCAAACTTATAAGTGAATCGTATATATTTGAAACACTGGTTAAAAACTGAACATGTTCACCAAATTTAGTTTCACCAGAACGTGTATTGAGTAAATTATTTACAATTGAGTTATTATATAAAACTAATTTATCCATTTACTTTTTATATAGTTTTGAAAAATTAAAATTACGTTTTTATTATTAAACTTTTAACTAGAACAAAGAATTAACGTTTCACAATTAAAAAACAAATTATTATGGCAAATAACACTGCAAATACAGGATTAAAAGTAGCATTAGGAATAGCATTAGTTTTATTTATTGCAACAGGTATTTATACCTCGTCTTTATATAAAGACAAACAACAAACCGAACAACAGTTAACGACAGAAAAAAATGATGTTTTAAAAGATTTAAATGGTTTAAAAGCTAAATATGATGTTGCTTTAAGCGAAAACCAAGTTTCTAATCAAAGTTTAATAGAAGCAAGAGAGCGTATACAAGGTTTAATAGATTCTTTACAATTATCTGAAACAAATGTAAAAAGCTTATGGAGATACAAAAAGAAATATCTTGCATTACAAGATGAAATGGATGTGTTATTAGCTGAAAACGATAGGCTGAAAGTAGAAAACATGCAGTTAGCAACAAACTTAGATAGTACTAGAGTACAATATGAGCAAAGCAAGATGTTTAATGATTCTTTATTAGTTCAAAATACTGCACTTGCAACAGTTGTTGAAAATGCAGCAGTACTTACAACTGCTAATTTAAAAGGTTATGGAGTTATTGAGCGTAGTAACGGAAAACTAATACCTACAGAAAGAGCTAGACGAAGTGATAAAATTAGAGTGTGTTACACAGTAGCAAAAAACAAGTTAGTACAAGCGGGAGACAAAGAATTGTTTGTACAAGTAATAGATCCTAAAAACAATATATTAGGAGCAAACGAGCAAGTTAAATTTGGAGAACAAACTTTAAATTATAGTGTAATTAGCAAATTTAACTACGAAAACGGAAACCTAGATGTATGTGAGTTTGTTACTAATACTACAGAAGACGATTTTGAGAAAGGACGATACCAAGTCAATGTATTTAATGGAAAAGAATTAGTGTCAAGTTCAGAATTTACCCTCAAATAAGAACTTGTACTAATAGTAGTTAATTATTATATTAACAAACCTGAAAGCGTATTACTTTCAGGTTTTTTTTTACCACATTGGAAAGTATGAAATAATGAATTAAAAATTAAATAATTTCTCCATTAATTATAACAGTGTCAATATGATTATCTCCAAACGCATAAGGTAAATAATTATAGCTAGACAATGGTTTTGTAATTATTAAATTAGCCTTTTTACCTTTAGTAACACTTCCATATTGCTTAGCTATTCCCATTGCATAAGCGCCATTAATTGTAGCAGCATTTATGGCTTCCTCTGGTGTTAATTTCATTTTAATACAAGCAGTACTTACTACAAAATTCATGTTTCCAGATGGTGTAGATCCTGGATTATAATCTGTAGCTAAAGCTAATGGTAATCCAGCATCAATTAATTGTCGTCCAGGTGTGTATGGAATACTTAAAAAATAAGAGCAAGAAGGTAATGCAACAGGCATAGTATTACTACCTTTTAAGGCTTCAATATCTTCTGGATTTAACTCTTCTAAATGATCCACACTTAAAGCGTTATGTTTGACAGCTAAAGCAACACCACCAAATGCATTAAATTGATTGACATGTATTTTAGGGATTAAATTATACTGCTTTCCTGCGCTTAACATTTGATTGACATCTTCCAAATCAAAATAGCCTTTTTCACAAAAAATATCAATGTAATGTGCTAAACCTTCTTTAGCTATTTGTGGAAGCATCTCATTGATAATTTGATCTAAATATCCTTGTTTATTGTCTTTAAACTGTAAGGGTAAAGCATGAGCGCCTAAAAAGGTAGCTTTTACTTTTATAGGAAACTCTTGTTTTATACGCTTAATTACTCGTAACATTTTAAGTTCTGCTTCAGGAGTTAATCCATAACCAGATTTAATCTCTAAAGCTCCAGTACCTAGTTTCATAACGTTTTGTACTCGTTCAATCGATTGATTATAAAGTTCATCTTCACTAGTATTTTGAAGTGTTTTTGCACTATTTATTATACCACCACCTCGATTTGCAATGTCTTCATAGCTTAATCCGTTAATACGGTCCACAAATTCTTGAGATCTATCTCCAGCATACACAATATGTGTGTGAGAATCGCACCAGGTAGGCAAGACCATTTTTCCGGTAGCGTCTAGTATTTGGTCTGCTTCAATACCATTGATATTAGACATTAATCCAAAGTCAACAATAGTATCGTTATCTATAAGTAGGTAAGCATTTTTAAGAGTTGGTAATTCATTCATTTGATTACCAGACACTTTAATAGTTTTTTCGTCTCTAATTTGTAATAATTCTTTAATGTTTGTAATAAGTATTGACATATTGGATAACCTGTTAATTCACTCAAATATAGATAAAATGCATAGTATTGAACAATTCTTTAGGGTTTACTTATCATAACATTTTAATTGCGCTACATCGAAAAATTGTTGAGACAAGCATTTAAAACGATACATTTAGCCAGTGTGTAAATAAAAAATTATGGTAGCTGTAAAGCCAAAGTATTATAATGAGATATATTCTTATATATCTTCGTTTTATCCTGTTTCTGAACCCTCATTTGAATTAATGTTAGGAGCAGCAAAATTTAAAAAAATTAAAGCCGGAACTGTTTTAGATAATATAGGTGAAATACCTAATAAAATCTATATGCTTAACAATGGTGTTATGCGTTCTTACATTAGATTAGAAAGTGGCAAAGAGGTTACAAAAACCATTTTTGTGCCAAATGTTATTCTAGCTTCTTTTAATGCATTAATCAATCAAATACCCTCTGGAAGTATATATGAAACACTTACAGATTGTGAGATGTATGAAATAGAATACTCAGATTATAAATCGTTATGTAAGCAACATATTGACGTTTTAATGTTTCACACTAAGTTTTTAGAATTTTTGATTTGTCAAAATGATAAAAAACATATAGAGTTACTAACGTTAAATGCTAAAGGACGTTATTTAAAGTTAAGACAAATGATTCCTAACATCGATAATTTAATTCCACAATACCAAATAGCTGCCTATTTAAGCATAACGCCTGTCCAATTAAGCAGGATTAGAGCTAAGTTATAGTATTTATTAACATATGTTAATGGTTTAGCCTTTTATATGTTATAAACTTGTATTGGTTAAATAAGCCATCCCTATTATAATTAATAACTAACGAACAAAAAAACCGATAAGTTGACTTATCGGTTTTTTTAATTTAATATTTATTGGTTTTTTATTTTAAACTACCAACCATATCTTCTGGTTTTACCCATTCGTCATAATCTTCTGCGGTTACATACCCTAAGCGTATAGCTTCTTCTTTTAATGTTGTACCGTTTTTATGAGCGGTATTTGCAATTTCTGCAGCTTTATAGTATCCAATTTTGGTGTTTAATGCGGTAACAAGCATTAAGGAGTTGTTTAATAATTGTTTAATGACCTCATGGTTTGGTTCGATACCAACAGCACAATTAACATCAAAACTTACACAAGCATCTCCTAAAAGTTGAGCAGATTGTAAAATGTTAGCAGCCATCATTGGTTTAAAGACATTTAATTCGTAGTGTCCTTGGGTACCACCAACGCTAATAGCAACATCATTACCCATTACTTGAGCGCAAACCATGGTTAAAGCTTCGCATTGTGTAGGATTTACTTTTCCTGGCATAATGGAACTTCCTGGTTCGTTAGCAGGAATTATTATTTCTCCAATTCCAGAACGTGGTCCAGATGCCATCATACGTATATCATTAGCTATTTTGTTTAATGATACCGCTAATTGTTTTAAAGCGCCATGACTTTCAACAATAGCATCATGTGCAGCTAAAGCCTCAAATTTGTTAGGTGCAGTTATAAATGGAAGACCTGTAAATTCTGCTATATATTCAGCAACACGTTTAGAATAACCTTTTGGTGTGTTTAATCCTGTACCTACAGCTGTACCACCTAAAGCAATTTCACTTAAGTGTGGTAACGTATTTTCTAACGCTTTTAAACCATGATCCAATTGTGAAACATATCCAGAAAACTCCTGTCCTAAAGTTAAAGGGGTAGCATCCATAAGATGTGTTCTACCTATTTTTACTACATTTTTAAATGCTTCAGATTTCTTTTTTAGTGTATCACGTAATTGTTTGACACCTGGAATCGTGGTTTTTACAATTTTAGTGTAAGCTGCAATATGCATTCCAGTAGGAAAAGTATCGTTAGACGATTGCGACTTGTTTACATCATCGTTTGGTTGAATAGTTTTATCGCCTTCACCAATGGTTTTTCCTGCTAATTGGTGTGCTCTGTTAGCAATAACCTCGTTTACATTCATATTAGATTGCGTACCAGATCCTGTTTGCCAAATTACTAATGGAAATTGATCATCGTGCTGACCGTTTAAAATTTCGTCACACACTTGTGCTATTAAATCTCGTTTTTCAATCGCTAAAACTCCTAGTTCACAGTTAGTATATGCAGCAGCTTTTTTAAGATAAGCAAAACCATAAACTACTTCTAAAGGCATAGAGGCAGCATTTCCAATTTTAAAATTGTTTCTAGATCGTTCTGTTTGTGCACCCCAAAGTTTATCTGCAGGCACTTTAACGTCTCCCATGGTATCTTTTTCTATTCTGTAGTCCATTATAAAGTTGTTTATTTAAGATTGGCAAAATTACGAAATTTACACTTTTATTTAAGGGCAAATTAACATTAAAAATATAATTTAATATTACTTTTGTTTTCTATATTTAATGGTTTGTATAACTAATTTATTTTATAAAAAACTTACTTCTAAATCTAATTATATAGTGATGATTAAAATGAATTAGTTTATATTTAAACAGAATTGTGTAAAATGTTGCTCCCAAACTTCGATAAAAAAATAAAATATTACTTAATAGCCTTAATTATAATAATTACTGGTGCCTATTTTTTAAATAATGTTGTTACCAGTAACATTAATTTAGAAAATCAAAAAATTGAGGCACAATTGGATAAAACCCATAATGATGCTATTATTAATGCCAAAGCTGGTATTCAGGTTTATGCTACCATAGTATCTTCTTTAAAAAGCTTTACTAATAATAGTGAGGAGTTTCCTAGCGAAAAATTACTTCAAAAATATCTTAATGATATACTTAAAGAAATAAAGTTTAACGACTCTATTTTGATAAACTACATAGATAAAGACCATTATTTTAGATATATAATTACACCAAAGCAAATTGATCCTCAAAACTTAAAGGGGATTAATGTTAGTTCGTTTAGATCTAAAGAAAGAATAGAAGAGCTAGAAAGAATTTTATTATCAGAAGATATTAGAATTTTCAGTCCTGTTAATTTAAGAGAAGGTTGGACAGGTTTTCCTTTTAATTTTTCTGCAAAAAATAAAAATAATGAGGTGATTGGGTATTTTGCACCTATTATTAATGTAAAGTATTTATTAGACTTTTTTTATGAAAATAATAAATATGAAAATTTCGCTCACAAATTTGTTATTAATGACACTTTAGATTTAACCAGAGAAGCTTTTTATAATGGTTCTGAGATATTCAACTCCAAAAAAGATGAAGAATACTATAAGAATTTTGATATTAAAGACTCTGATTTTATCTACTCTACTATAGAATTATTTGGATTAAAATTAAAAATAGGTAGCGCCTTTAAAAATAAGCCTGTTGTAGAGAAAAGCATATATAACTTAGCTTACATTAGTTATGCTCTGGTTTCAGTATTATTATTTGTTGCCTTACATCAATATTTAAGAAATAGATACTTAAACAAAAGTTTAAAAACAGCTAACAAAGATTTAGAAAGTAACCTTCTTAAAATTCAGACTTTAATTAAAGAGATACACCATAGAATTAAAAATAATATGCAAATGGTGTCAGGAATTTTACTGATGCAGGAGGGAGAATATGAAGATGAGAATATTAAAAAAGCACTACGCGATAGTCAAAGCAGAATACAATCTATGTCTTTAGTCCATGAAAAACTTTATGGTAACAGTACTTTAAAAGAGGTTAAAACTAAAGAGTACATAGAGCAACTAATTAATTTTGTTGAAGACACTGTAAAAAATAAATCTACAGAAATTATAAAGTTTATAAAAATTGATAAGGATTTAAGTTTTGATGCCGATACTACTTCAAACTTAGGATTGATTATAAACGAGTTGATTACAAACTCTTTTAAATATGCTTTTGACGATACAAAAGAAAACTCATTAAGTATCGAGATTACTAAAGATTCTGAGCACTACAAATTATTGTATAAAGATAGCGGATCTGGATTACCAGACGATTTTGATATTGAAACCTCAGAGTCCTTAGGTATGCAATTAATTAGTATTTTAACAGAGCAGTTAGGAGGAACTATAACCTATGAAAAAGAACCTGAAAGTACTTTTGTAATCTATTTTAATCCTTTAGAGAAAAGTTTTCATGGTTAGATTAATGATACTTAATAACTCTATTAATAATTTTTTATTTTGTATTGTATAAAAAACAAGTTTACTTTATCTTTGCAATAATTAAACCCACGAAATTAAACGTATTATGTTCGAATTTGATCAATATTTAGGCTTCTTAGCATTTTTAACTATTTTAACCATAGGCTTTTGGTTAATGATATTTTTAATCACTTTTGTAGTTCCTTATTGGATTGGTGGAAGTTTAATAGAACGTTTAAACGAAATTAAAGAAGAGAAAAAAACTAAGCAAAAGAACGCTTAATTACAATAATTACTAACCAACTAGGGTTAAGTTATATTTAAAAAAAAAAGGGAAACTTAAATAGTTTCCCTTTTTTTATTTATATGTTGTTATTAGTTTTAAACTAGTAATTACCCTTCAAATTCATCATCTCCACCTTCATAATTTCCACGTTGTGTACGCTTCTTTTTCTGATTAAATCTATATGTAAAAGATAAATTAAAGCTACGCTCTCTCCACTGAAACTCACTGTATGCATCAAAAGTTGGAGTAGTAGTAGTCTGCTTTCGTTTTCTGCTATTAAATAAGTCGTTAACGTTAAATGCTATCGATGCTCTTTCGTTAAATAAATCTTTACTAAAAGCCATAGTGGTTGTAAAAATTCCTTCTCTATTATTTTGTGCATCTTGATCTGGACCTCTGTAAAATAAATTAGTTTGCCAATCGATTGCTCCTGGTAAAGTATATTTATTATTTAAACGTGCAAACCAACTAGTATTTGTGTTGTCTAAAGACAATCCATTAGGAGTGGTTCCTTTAGTTTCATTTTGGAAAAAGTTGAAATTTCCGTTAACACGCCAATTTCTTGAAGGATTATAAGTTAAGGTAAACTCAAAACCATAACGGTCTTCTGTAGCTAAATTAATAGGTGTACGTTGTATGATTGGTAACTCTTCACCATTTACTAAAGCAGTTTCGCCAGTATCAAAGCTAACATAGCTAAAGGCGTCTGTAGCATGTGCATAGTATATTGAAGAGTTTAGAGTGAATTTTCCAAATCGTTTTAAATACCCTAAATCAAATTGTCCAGAATAACTTGGATTTAAATTAGGATTTCCTTGAAAGTAGTTAGTAACACTAGATCTTGATGGAAATGGGTTTAAAAAACGCCCTCTAGGTCTGCGTAAACGTCTTGCATATCCTAAAGTAAGATTTTCAGAATCACTAAACTCGTAATTTAAATTAACAGTAGGAAACAATCCAGTAAAATTACGTTTGCTAAAATCTCCTGTTGTTGGTTGGTCTATAGTTAATTGGGTGTTTTCTAAACGAAGTCCTAATAAATAAGAAAATTTTCCAAATTTACTTCCATATTGGCTATATACCGCATTTAAGTATTCTCTAAAGTTTAATAGGTTTGATAAATCTGTACTAACATAAAACTGATTGGTGTCAGTATCCAAAAACTCTACCTGAAAATCTGTTGCTGTCGTGTTAAAATTACCTCTGTATCCAGCTTCAAATTGACTGTTTTCACCAATTGGTAATACATAATCTGTTTGTAATAATATTTGTGTTTGTTCTTCTAAGGTTGCAACACGTTCTGATACTACATTATCTACACTTACTAAAGAGTTTTCACCTTCAGAGTTTTCTTCATACTGAAAATCAAATGTAAGCACATGACCACTGTCACTAAAATTCTTTTGATAATTCACTGCATATTGAGTGGTTTTATCTTCTTCCATTTCTGGGTCTAATCGTAATGTAGATGATAATAAATTTCTGTTAGCATCAAATTGCTCTAGTAAGTTTCTAGTGTTTCTTTCGTTATTACTATCTCTATATAGAAACGATGTAGTTAAAGAAGCAGAATCGTTGATATACCACTCTATACCAGAATTAAACGTTAATCCTTTTCTAACTCTATCATAAATGTTAGATTCTTCTAAAATATTACCAGTAGAAAAGTACTCTGTTGAAGAAGAAGAGTTTCCTGGACTTTCTCTATAGCTATAACCAGAAGTATTAAAAATATTAATATTTCCTGTTCTGTAATTTATGTTTCCATTAATTCCCGCAGCTGGATTATAACCAACATCAGTGGTTATGGCTCCATTTAATCCTTGTAATTTACTACGTTTTAATATAATATTTAATATTCCTGCTGTACCTTCAGATTCGTATCTAGCAGATGGTGATGTAATAACTTCTACTTTTTCTATAGATTCTGCAGGTAGTTGTCTTAATGCGTCAGTAGAATTTAAACCAACTAAACCAGATGGTTTACCATTAATTAATATTCTTACGTTGTCATTTCCGCGTAAAGCGACATTACCTTCTACATCCACAGAAACCGAAGGAACATTATCTAAAACATCACTTACAGTTCCACCACGAACGGTTAAATCTTTACCAACATTGTATATTTTTTTATCTAATCTAATTTCAACTGTTGTTTTTTCTGCAACAATTTCTACTTCGTCTAAAGCTTCAGCATCAATAGATAAATAAATGGTATTAAAATTCTCATTTTTAGTAATGGTCTTATTTGGAATAGTTTCGGTTTTAAACCCAATAAACTCAAAGCTTACAGCATAAGTTCCTGTTTTTACTTCAACAGCATAATTACCATTAGCATCTGTAATTCCTCCAGAAATATCTGATGGATTTTTGATGTTTTTTAGAACAATTGTAGCATATTCTAATGGAATATTAGTGTCTTTTTCTAAAACTTTTCCTGTTATAGTTACTGTGTCATCAGTAGTGTTTTGAGAAAATGAAACATTTAAAAATAATGCCAATAGGCAACAGACGATAAATTTTTTAGTCATAAGGTTTGGTTTTCAAATATGACCGCAAAAATACCGATAGGTTTAAGCTACTTTGGTTAAAGGTTTGTTAAATAAAAACTAAATTAGATTGCCTTTTAGTTTTGCGGAATAATATCAAAAATGCGTTTGGCAGGTTTACCTATAACTGCTTTTTGTCCGTTTATAACTATTGGTCGTTCTATAAGGTCTTGATACTCAATCATAATATCAATTAAATTATCATCGTCTAAGATGTGACCATCATCTTCTAGGTGTTTAAAATGTTCTATCCACACTTTGCTTTCTTTTCTAATAAGTGCTTCTGGCTTCACATTTAAAATTTTAATAATTTTAATAAGTTTGGTTTTGTCCAAAGGTTTTTCTTGATATTTAATAACCTCATGAGCGTGTTTATGTGTTTCTAATATTTCTAAGCATGCGTTAGAGTCTGAAGACTCTGGGTTGTGATAAATTACTATCATTTAGTTTAAGGGGAAATTAAGGGTTGCTATTAATCTGTTGTGTAATATTTAAATTATAGTTTTAATTATTTCAGGAGGTCTTCCTATAATGGCTTTAGTTTTATTAGTAACAATTGGTCGTTCTATTAACTTGGGATATGTTGCTAAAGCCTCTAAAATTTGACTGTCTGTTAATGATTTGTTTTTATATAGTTCTTTCCAAATCGATTCGTTTTGTCTAACCAAATCAATAGGTTTAATTTTTAAAATGGAAATTAATTGTTCAAGCTCTTGTATAGATAGTGTGTCTTCTAAATATTTAATTATTTCAAATTCTTGATTAGCTTCTTCTAAAATTTGTAAGCCTTCTCTAGATTTTCTGCATCTTGGATTGTGATATATTTTTATCATAATTTAAAAATTTTGATCATCTATTTCTTGTTGCCCCATCATCATTAAATAGGCTTTTAAAAAGGGTTCTATGTGTCCATCTAATACAGCGTCTACATTTCCAGTTTCATAACCGCTTCTAACATCCTTAATTAATTTATAGGGATGTAACACATAATTACGTATTTGACTTCCCCATTCAATTTTCATTTTACTAGCTTCAATATCTTCACGTTGTGCTAATTGCTTTTGAAGTTCTATTTCATACAATTGTGATTTTAACATTTGTAATGCTCTAGATCTATTATCATGTTGAGATCGTGTTTCTGAGCACGATATTTGTATTCCTGTTGGTTTGTGTGTTAATTGGACTTTTGTTTCTACTTTATTAACATTTTGTCCTCCAGCACCACTAGAACGTGCAGTAGTTATTTCGATATCTGCTGGATTGATCTCAATTTCAATAGTGTCATCTACTAAAGGATACACATAAACAGAAGCAAAACTGGTGTGTCGTTTAGCATTACTATCAAAAGGAGAAATGCGTACTAGTCTATGTACACCATTTTCGCCTTTAAGCCATCCAAAAGCATAATCACCTTCAATTTCTAAAGTCACAGTTTTTATACCTGCAACATCACCTTCTTGAAAATTAAGTTCTTTAACTTTAAAGTTATTTTTTTCGGCATACATTAAATACATACGCATCAGCATATTAGCCCAATCACAACTTTCTGTACCACCAGCTCCAGCTGTAATTTGAAGCACAGCACTTAAGCTATCACCTTCCTCGGACAACATGTTTCTAAATTCTAAGTCCTCTATTTTAATTAATGCTTTATCATATCTTGATTGAACATCATTAAGAGTAGCTTCATCTTCTTTGTAAAAATCGTATATAACTTCTAAATCCTCTACAAGTGTTTTAGATGTTTCGTAGTCTGTAATCCATTTTTTCTTTTCTCTTATGGATTTCATTACCAATTCTGCTTGCTGAGAATCGTTCCAAAAGTTAGGATCAAAAGTTTGCTCTTCTTCATTTTGAAGCGCAATTAATTTGGCATCAATGTCAAAGATATTGCCTTAACTTAGTAAGGCGTGTATTAAGGTTTTTAATATTGTCTGATGTAATCATTAATTAAATTTGGGTTTGAAACAAAAATAGAATTATTACTACGATTTAAAAACTTTTACCAAGTATTTTTAATAGTTTTATAGTTAAAAAATTTAAAGATGATCATAGATTTAAGAAGTGATACTGTAACCCAGCCAACTACAGAAATGATGGAAGCCATTATGCAAGCAAAAGTTGGAGATGATGTATACAAAGAAGACGAAACAATTAATGCATTAGAAGAAAAAATAGCACAACAGTTTGGAAAATCTCATGCATTGTTTTTTCCAAGTGGTACTATGGCTAATCAAACAGCAATTAAGTTGCACACCAATCCAGGAGATCAGGTAATTTGTGATAAATATGCACACATTTATAATTATGAAGGAGGAGGAGCCTCTTTTAATAGTGGTGTGTCATGTAAATTAATTGATGGTCATAGAGGTATGTTTACTGCTCAACAAGTTTTAGAGGCTATAAATCCACCAGATTTTTATCATAGTCCGTTAACAACTTTAGTAGAAATTGAAAATACGACTAACAAAGGAGGAGGCGCTTGTTGGGATTTTAATGAAATATTAAAAATCAAACAAGTTTGTAACGATCATAAATTAGGATTTCATTTAGATGGAGCACGATTATGGAATGCATTAGTAGCAAAAAACGAAACTACAAAACAATACGGAGAGGCATTTGATACTATTTCTGTTTGTTTAAGCAAGGGTTTGGGTTGTCCAATTGGTTCTGTATTGGTTGGAGACGAACAAATGATGCAACATGCTATCCGTATTAGAAAAATTTTAGGAGGAGGTATGCGCCAAGCAGGATTTTTAGCAGCTGCAGGCTTATATGCTTTAGAACATAATATTGATAGATTAACAGAAGACCATAAAAAAGCTAAAGAATTAGGAATAGCTTTATCTAATGCTAGCTTCACAAAAAAAGTAGAACCCATTGAAACTAATATTGTCATTTTTGAGCTTAACAAAAAATACACAGAAAATACCTTCTTAAAATTACTTTCTGATAAAAACATTAAGATTATTGGAATGGGTAGTAATAAGCTTAGACTAGTAACACATTTGGATTATGATGATTATCAGCATTTTAAAGTATTAGATGTAATTAATTCTTTATAAAATATTTATTTAGTAAATTAGGTAGGAAATTTGATTTTTTAAATAAAATAGTTTATTTAACCGATTTATATTACACTTCATCGAATAGTCCGCTCAATTCATTCAGTAACCTGTAAGTTTTGTTTGATAAGTATTTTTTTTACATCAAATTAGTAAAAGTCGTCAGCTATTTCGACTTAAATATTTAATAATTAACCATTTAATTCAACAAAAATGAAAAAAGTATTACTAACAATTTTATCTTTTGTAGTCTGTTCAGCAGTATTTGCACAAGATTTACCTACAAATCCTGAACCTGGGAAATGTTACGTACGTTGTGTAACACCTGATGTTTGGGTAAACCAAGACATTACTGTACAAGTTGCTCCAGCTTACAAAAAATTAAAAGTTGTTCCTGCACAGTACAGAACAGAAAATGAAGAAGTAGTTATCCAGTCTTCAGGACAGGAACTATCTGTTGTACCTGCACAGTACGAAACACAAACTTTTGAAGTTGTAACACAAGAAGCTTCACAACGTTTAGAAAAAGTAGCTGGATCTACAGATACAACTACTGAAGAGATTATTACACAACCAGCTTATCAAGAGCTATCTGTTGTTCCAGCAAAGTATGCTACAGAAAATTTTGAAGTAGTATCTGCAGAAGCTGGTCAAACATTATCTGTAATTCCTGCTAAGTTAGGTACAGAAAACTTTGAGGTTGTAGTGCAAGAAGCTAGCCAACGTTTAGAGGTTGTACCTGCACAATATGAAAACAGAACTGAAACAGTAGTAGTTCAAGCTGCTTACACAAAATTAGAAACAGTTCCTGCACAGTACGAAACTAGAACTGAGACAGTAGTTGTACAATCTGCTGGTCAACGTTTAGAAGTTGTTCCTGCTAAATGGGCAACAGAAAACATAGAAGTGGTTGTTCAACCAGCATCTTCAAGAGTTGAAATTGTTCCTGCACAGTATGAAACACAAACTGTAGAAGTAGTTGTTCAAGAAGCATCTCAGCGTTTAGAAGTTATTCCAGCAAAATGGGGAACAGAAACAATGACTTATAAAAAACAAGAATATGGTTCTACATTAACAGTTGTACCTGCTAAATTTACTTCTGGTTACCAAGTAATCGAAGTTAAGCCTGCAACAGCTAAATGGGGAATGAGTGATACACCAGCTGCAGATTGTCAGTCAAGTGATCCTAACGATTGTAGATACTGGTGTTACAAAAATGTACCAGCACAAAATATTACAATTAATACTACAGAGTTAGCATCTGACGCGCAAGTAATTACTAAGCCTGGATGTGATCAAGGTGGAAACAATTCTGCAGATTGCGGAATGGGAACTTATACAAGAAAAGTTGTTCAAACTCCTGCAACTACAAGAGTTATAGATATTCCAGCTGTAACTAAAACCGTTAAGAAAACAGTAATGGTAACACCTCCTACAACTAGAGTGGTAGAAATTCCTGCTGTAACTAAAACAATCAAGAAAACAGTATTAGTTTCTCCAGCAACAACAAGAGTTATTGATATTCCTGCTGTTACTAAAGAAGTGACTAGAAAAGTTATGGTAACACCTCCTACAACTAGAGTAGTAGATGTACCTGCAGTTACAAAAGAAGTAACAAGAACTGTAATGGTAACACCACCTACAACAAGAGTAATTGAAATTCCTGCTGTAACAAAAACAATGAAGCGTACAGTAGTATTAGAGCCAGCAACAACAAGAGTTTCTGAAATCCCTGCTGTAACTAAAACTATGAAGCGTACAGTCATGGCTACACCGCCTTCAACAAGAGCTATAGACATTCCTGCAAAAACAACTACAGTTAGAAAAACTATCATTTCTCCAGAAACAACAAGAGTGGTTGAAGTACCTGCTGTAACAACTACAATGAAGCGTACAGTAATGACTGCACCTCCTACAACAAGAGTAATAGATGTACCTCAAAAAACAACTACTTTAAAGCGTACAGTTTTAGCTAGTGATGCTAGAGTAGAAGAAGTAACTGTTCCTGCTGTTAACAAAACAGTAACTAAGGAAGTATTACAGAAAAAAGGTGGATTAACAACTTGGAAAGAAGTTGATTGTAAAATCGTTGAGTATAACGATCTTAACATAAACTGGAACTTAGGTTCTGCAACGTTAACTAATGCTGCTAAAGCAGAAATTGATGCTAAATTATTACCAGTATTAGCAGATGGTGTATCTGTAGAGATTGCTTCTCATACAGATTCTAGAGGTTCAAAAGAATCTAACAGAGCTTTATCTGAAAGAAGAGCACAAGCTGTAACTAACTACCTAATCTCTAAAGGAATCAATTCTTCAAGAATTGTATCTAATGGATATGGTGAGTCAAGATTAACTAACAGATGTTCTGATGGTGTATCTTGTACAGAAAGAGAGCACTTAGCAAACAGACGTACTCAATTTAGAGTAATCAATGCTAACTAAGATTAGTAAATACTTTTCATAAAAAAAAGGAAGCCATTTGGCTTCCTTTTTTTGTTTTAATCAACAACTATTATTTAAATAAATCTAATCCAGGAATATTAGGCATTCCATCTTTTGCAACTGCAGCAACTTCTGCTTCATGGATATTAGTAGCCTTTTCTATTGCTTTATTTAATGTTAATATTAAATAATCTTCTAACTGTTCTTTGTCCTCTAACAAAGCATCGTCTATAGTTATGGATTTAATAGCTCTGTTAGCAGTTAAAGTAACACTTAACAATCCATCATTACTTGTTTCGTCTACTAACACAGTGTCTAATCGCTTTTTTGTGTCTTCTACTTTTTGCTGGGTTTCTTTAAGTTTACCCATCATTCCCATTAAGTCTCCAAACATTTTTATTTATTTTAAAGTTATACCTGCAAATTTATTAAATTCATTAAATTAAATAAATATCTAATAGAGATATAGCTATTAATTTTACCTTTGCCAAGTCTTGAAAACATGAACTAGTATGACAAAACCTAACATTAAACCTCCAATCGCTAAAAAAATTGAAAAAAAACTAACCATTCATAATGATACAAGAATAGACAACTACTATTGGTTAAATCAGCGAGAAGATCAAGATGTTTTAGATTATTTAAATGCTGAAAATGATTACACAAATAAAGTTTTAAAACACACCGAAGGGTTTCAAAAAGCTTTATTTGAAGAGATGAAATCTAGAATTAAAGAAGACGATCAAAGTGTACCTTACAAACAAAATGGGTATTGGTATATTACTAGATACCAAGAGGGTAAAGATTATCCTATTTACACCAGAAAAAAAGAGCGTTTAGATGCAGAAGAAGAAATCATATTTGACTGCAATAAAATGGCTAAAGGACATGCTTATTTTAAGTTAGGTGGCATTTCAATAAGTACGGATAATACATTAGCAGCTTTTTCTGTAGATACTGTAAGCAGAAGACAATATACCATTTACATTAAGAATTTAAAAACTGGAGAAGTCTATCCAGATAAAATAGAAAACACCTCAGGTAGTTCTACTTGGGCTAATGATAATAACACCTTATTTTATAGTAAAAAAGATGAAGTCACGCTACGTTCCGACAAAATCTATAAGCATCAACTTAATACAGAAACAAAAGCAGATGTCTTAGTTTTTCATGAAAAAGACGAAACTTTTAATACTTATGTTTACAAGACAAAATCTAAAAAATATTTAGTTATAGGTAGCTCTAGTACATTAACTACAGAATATAGAATATTAGAAGCGGATAAGCCAAATGAAGCATTTAGAATTTTTAATAAACGAACTAGAGACCTTGAATACTCTATAGCACATTTTAAAGATAGTTTCTACATCATTACTAATAAAGATGGTGCAACAAATTTTAAGCTTCAAAAAACTAATGAAACTGAAACAAATGCTAAAAAATGGGTAGACGTCATTCCTCATAGGGCTAATGTATTACTAGAAGATATCGAAATTTTTAAAGACTATTTGGTTTTAAACGAGCGTGAACATGGACTTAACAAGTTACGTATTATAAGTTGGGATAAGACTGAAGATTATTACTTAGATTTTGAAAGCGAAACTTATACGGTACAAATTGGTAATAATCCAGATTTTGAAAGTGACACCCTTAGATATGTATTTAATTCTCTAACAACACCAAGTTCTGTAATTGATTATAATTTTATAACAAAGCAAAAGGATATTAAAAAAGAGCAGGAAGTTTTAGATAAAAATTTTGACAAAAATAATTACACCTCTAAACGTATTTGGGCAACTGCTAGAGATGGTGTTAAAGTACCAATGTCTATAGTATATAGAAAAGATATTGTTTTAAATGGAGAAAACCCTGTGCTACAATATGCATATGGTTCTTATGGATCTACCATTGACCCTTATTTTTCGTCTATACGCTTAAGTTTATTAGACAGAGGATTTATTTATGTTATTGCTCATATTAGAGGAAGTGAGTATCTAGGAAGACCTTGGTATGAAAACGGAAAGTTATTAACTAAAGTAAATACGTTTACAGATTTTATAGATTGTTCAAAATATTTAATTGATAATAAATACACTTCAAGCAAGCATTTATATGCTATGGGAGGAAGTGCTGGAGGATTGTTAATGGGAGCAATTTTAAACATGAATCCAGAGCTTTATAATGGTGTTATTGCAGCTGTACCTTTTGTGGATGTAGTAACTACAATGTTAGACGATTCTATACCATTAACTACTGGAGAGTATGATGAATGGGGAAATCCAAATGATAAGGAATATTATTTTTACATGAAATCCTATTCACCTTACGATAATGTTAAAGCCAAAGCATATCCAAATATTTTAGTCACTACTGGTTTGCATGACTCTCAAGTGCAATATTGGGAACCGGCTAAATGGGTTGCAAAACTTAGAGATTTAAAAACAGATAATAATTTATTACTTCTAAAAACAGATATGGAAGCAGGTCATGGTGGAGCTTCTGGGCGTTTTGAAGCTTTAAAAGAAGTGGCTTTAGAATATGCTTTTTTATTCAATTTGGAAGGGATAAATAAATAATCAAAAAAAATGCTTATTTTTGCGAGGTTTTGATTTTCAAAACCCAAAATAAGTAGCTTTTAAATAGCATTTATGAAAGACAACAAACAAGTTTTTGATAGCGTATTAGACCTTATTGGTCAAACACCAATGATAAAACTAAAAAAAATGACTTCAGGATTTAAAGGAAATTACCTAGCAAAGGTAGAAGCTTTTAATCCAGGACACTCTTCTAAAGACAGAATAGCACTTTACATTATAGAACAAGCTGAAAAGCAAGGTATCATCAAACCTGGTGATACCATTATAGAAACTACTTCTGGTAATACAGGATTTAGTATAGCTATGGTTAGTGTAATTAAAGGTTACGATTGTATTTTAGCTGTAAGTTCAAAGTCTTCTGGAGATAAAATTGACATGTTAAAAAACATGGGAGCAAAAGTCTACGTTTGCCCAGCAAATGTTAGTGCAGATGACTCTAGAAGTTATTACCAAGTAGCAAAACGTTTACATGACGAGATTAAAGGATCTGTGTATATAAACCAATACTTTAATCAGTTAAATATAGACGCACATTATCATTCTACTGGACCAGAAATCTGGAACCAAACAGATGGTAAAATAACACATTTAGTAGCTTGTAGTGGTACCGGAGGAACTATTTCTGGAACAGCAAAATACTTAAAAGAGCAAAACCCAAACATTAAAATTATTGGTGTAGATGCTTATGGTTCTGTTTTGAAAAAATATCATGAAACAAGAGAGTTTGATGATAAAGAAATTTATCCTTACAGAATTGAAGGATTGGGTAAAAACTTAATTCCAACTGCTACAGATTTTGATACAATAGACGAATTTGTTAAAGTTACAGATGAAGAAAGTGCACATACAGCAAGAGAAATAGCACAAACAGAAGGTTTGTTTGTTGGCTACACCTCTGGAGCAGCTATGCAAGCTATTAAGCAATTAAATGAAAGCGGAGAGTTTAAAGAAGGAGATAATGTTGTTGTGATTTTTCCGGACCATGGGTCAAGATATATGAGCAAAATTTACAGTGATAAATGGATGAATGAGCAAGGATTTTTTGATAGCAAAAATGAAGCTGCAGCACAAAGTATTCAATATATAAAATAATAATAACAATCAATTACCAAAAAGTTAATCTTAATTGTAATTAAGATTAACTTTTTTGTTGATAATAGATGTACTATTTGTTATGCACGTTTAGTAAAAATGCCTAATTTTGTAGCATCTAACTAAATTTTAATAGCTTAAGCCAATTATTTCAATAATTATTAGCTTAATAATAGCGTTTTACAATGAAAGATTTATTTGAAAAAATATACAAAGACAAAGGACCACTAGGTAAATGGGCTGCCCAAGCTGAGGGTTACTTTGTATTTCCTAAATTAGAAGGTGAAATTTCAAACAGAATGAAATTTCAAGGAAAAGAGGTTATCACCTGGAGTATTAATGATTATTTAGGATTAGCCAATCACCCAGAAGTAAGAAAAGTTGATGCTGAAGCAGCTGCACAATACGGTTCTGCTTATCCAATGGGAGCACGTATGATGTCTGGTCACACAGATTTGCACGAGCAACTACAAAACGAATTAGCAGAATTTGTTCATAAAGAAGCAGCTTATTTATTAAACTTTGGTTACCAAGGGATGGTGTCTACTGTAGACGCTTTAGTAAGTAAAGATGATATAATTGTTTATGACGTAGATGCACATGCTTGTATTATTGATGGAGTAAGATTACATCATGGTAAACGTTTTACTTATAAGCATAACGATATTGAAAGTTTAGAAAAAAACTTAGAGCGTGCTACTAAAATGGCTGAGCAGACTGGAGGAGGAATTTTAGTTATTTCTGAAGGTGTGTTTGGAATGCGTGGTGAGCAAGGACGTTTAAAAGAAATTGTAGCGCTAAAACAAAAATTTAATTTTAGATTATTTGTAGATGATGCTCATGGTTTTGGTACTCTAGGTAAAACAGGTGCTGGAGCAGGAGAAGAGCAAGGTGTTCAAGATGATATAGATGTGTATTTTGCAACATTTGCTAAGTCTTTAGCAAGTACAGGTGCTTTTATTGCTGCAGATCAAGAAATTATAGATTATTTAAAATACAACTTACGTTCTCAAATGTTTGCTAAATCATTGCAAATGCAATTGGTTGTTGGTGCTTTGAAGCGTTTAGATATGTTACGTACAATGCCAGAGTTAAAACAAAACTTATGGAAAATTGTTGATGCGTTACAATCTGGATTAAAAGACAGAGGGTTTGATATTGGTACTACACAAAGTTGTGTAACTCCTGTATACTTAAATGGAAGTATTCCAGAAGCTATGGCTTTGGTACGTGACTTAAGAGAAAACTACGGAATTTTCTGTTCTATAGTTGTGTATCCTGTAATACCTAAAGGACTTATTTTATTAAGAATGATTCCTACTGCAACCCACACGTTACAAGATGTAGCAGAAACTTTAGATGCTTTTGATGCTATTAGAGAACGATTAGAAAACGGAACATATAAGCGTATGTCTGCTGCTTTAATAAAAGCAATGGGAGAATAACGCAACGTAATATTATAATTAAAAAATCCGATTCAATTGAATCGGATTTTTTTTATAGTAATTTTTTATAGGTACAGCGTCTTATGTAAACTTCTGGATTAAAATGCTTCCATATTTTATGGATGGCTTCATTATCCTCAAGTTCTGGTGTACGATAACACATTTTGATGCCTTTTTTAGTAAACGTGTCAAAATATTCATTAAATATAATTGCGTGTACTCCTTTGTTTTGATACTCTGGATGTACGCCAATTAAATAAAACATAACATCTTTACTTTCTTTTTTAGCTTTTAGTAATTTTAGAAACCCAAACGGAAAAAGCTTACCTTTTATTTGTTGTAATGCTTCAGCAAATCTAGGCATAACAATAGCAAATGCTACAAGTTTGTCGTCTTTATCTACTACAAAGTTGATGTATTCTGGATTAATAAAGCTGATAAATTTTTTCTTGAAATATTCTTTTTGTATGTCTGTTATAGCAACAAATGAAGATAATTCAGAATAACTTTCGTTAAACAAATCAAACATTTTATCTGCATAAGGCATAACCTGAGAGGTTTTTGTAAACGAAAGTGGTTTAAGTTTATAGCGTCTTTTTATTAATTCTTGAGCTTTCAAAAACGCATCTGGTGTTACATTAGAAAACGGGAATCTGCTTTCAGAATATTTTTTTTCAACTTCAAAACCTAAAGCTTCATAGTGATTGATATAATAAGGATGATTATACCAAGTAATCATATTGCCAACATGATTATATCCTTCGGTCATAACACCAACTTTATCTAAGTTAGAAAATCCAACTGGACCTTCTGTGTATTCTAGATTATTTGCTTTTCCTATGTTATAAACCTCGTTGATTAATGCTTTACTAACGTCTTTGTCGTCTATAAAATCAAACCAACCAAAACGCATTTTTTTTATGTTTTGGTCTTTAACTTCCAACCAATTAATAATGGCTGCAACACGTCCAACAAGTTTATCGTTTTTATACGCTAGAAATAATGTAGCTTCAGCATCATTAAAAATAGGGTTTTTATTTTTGTCAAAAGTGGCTAACTCCTGATTAATAATAGGTGGTACCCAATATTTTGAGTCTTTATAAATTTGAAATGGGAAAGTAACAAATGCTTTATAATCTGCTTTTGTAACTACTTTTTTTGTTGTAATCATATAAAAAAGAAAGGTTTAATCTTCGTCATCAAAATCTATTATTTGAGATTCTTTTTTTCGTTTTCCTGATTCCTCAGGATTATCGTCAGAATCATCGTCTTTTTTCTTTTTTTTCTTCTTTTTCTTGTTAGCTTTTCTTTCATATTCTTCTAAAACATCTGTACCATTATCTTGATCTGCTTCTGGATCTTTATGAAAATCTAATCGATAAGATGCTCCAAAATTTACACTAAAAACAGAAGGTGTATCTTTTGTGTTAAAGGTTAAAGCGGTATCTAATTGAAAGTTTTTACTCCATAAATAAGCGCCTCCAAATCTAAATAGATTATCTGCGTAATAATCGCTTTTGATACCTTGAGTTTCTCCAAACAATACCCATTGTGTGTTAATAGCTTTGGTTAAAGTAACTATGTATTGAAAATCTGAATAATCAGACCCTATTCTGTCTTTAGCAAAATTCATAACCAAAACCCAACCGCTATTAAAATTGTGCTGCGTTGCAACCATTACTTTTGGAGTAAAACCGCCTTCATAACTAGGTCTTGTAAATGGGTTGGTATAAGGAATATAAGTATTGTTTTCTGCATCATAATGAGCGCCAACATAAACTGCTACAGCAGGAATTAAATAACTCCATTTAAATTTTCTATTGGCATGGTAACTATATAAATTAGGCTTTTCTTCTCCGCGATTCTTGTATGGATCATAGACTAAGTACTTAGCACCTATAGTTAAATATCTAAAATTGGCACGATCTGTCTCAGATGGGAAAGAAGCAGAACGATTATCTGTAAACGTATCGTTTTGATAAGTTCCTTCAACATTTAACTCTAATTGTTCCCAAACTAAACCATATCTCACCGCAAAATCAACTCCAAATCCTGATGCTTCATTTTTTAATGGTGTATGTTCTTCTTTAACAATATATGGACCAGCTTCAAACTGCACTACATTTTTTCCAACAGAAAAGGCGCTTCTAGAAACACCAGGTCTATTAGAATTGATAACTTCTGTGTATTGAGCAGTAGCTGTAAAACCGACTAAAAGTAGGAGGTATAGTAATATTGATTTTGGGTTAAGCATAATTTAATGTTTGTAGTCAAATATAAGATTTTATATTTTTTTTAAGTATTTAAAACTTAATTTAAAAATCAAGTATTGTATTTTTGTTATACAGTTAAATATATAATTAAAATTAATATATGGGTTTATTAAGAACCATACTTATAATTGCCTTAATTTATTACGGTATAAAAATATTATCTCGTTTGTTTGCTCCAATGCTTTTTAAGTATGCAGCCAAAAAAGCAGAAGAACGCTTTGGTGGAGCATTTAACCAGCACAGACAGGAACCTATCCAAAAAGAAGGTGAAATCTCTATAGATAAAATGCCTGAAAATAAATCTTCAAATAAAAATGTAGGTGAGTATGTAGATTACGAAGAAATTGAGTAATTTTCAACCTCACAGTTTTTAAAGACATTTATGCAATTTTCTTTTAAAAAAATCGTATCACATCTTATTATATTGGTAGGATTTATAATCTGCTCTCTAGCTTATTTTAGCCCAGTTTTACAAGGTAAAGTTATTTTTCAGAGTGATATTGTTCACTACACTGGAATGGCTAAACAACAAAAAGATTTTAAAGCTAATACAGGAGAAGAAACGTATTGGACCAATAGTGCGTTTGGCGGTATGCCTACGTATCAATTAGGTGCTAAATATCCACATAACTATATTAAAAAATTAGATGTAACGCTTCGGTTTTTACCAAGACCAGCAGATTATTTATTTCTTTATTTTTTAGGATTTTATGTACTGCTATTAGTGCTTAAAGTAGATTGGAAACTAGCAGGATTAGGTGCTTTAGCGTTTGGTTTTTCTACCTATCTCATTATTATACTTGGTGTGGGACATAACAGTAAAGCACATGCTATTGCTTATATGCCTTTAGTGTTAAGCGGTATTTTACTCACCTTTAGAGGAAAATACATTGCTGGATTTTTACTAACAGCAGTTGCTATGGGATTAGAGTTGGTTGCTAATCACTATCAAATGACCTACTATTTAATGTTACTTGTAATGGTGTTAGGCGTTGCTTATTTGATTGATGCTTACAGAAAAAAAATGTTACCACATTTTTTTAAATCGGTAGGAATTTTAAGTGCAGCAGTACTCTTGGCTATTGGTTTAAATGCGACTAATATTTTAGCCACTCAAGACTATGTAAAAGAGAGTACGCGTGGTAAAAGCGAATTAACCATTAATGCAGATGGTAGTCCACGAGAAAATACAGATGGACTAAGTAAAGATTATATTACAGAATACAGTTACGGGTTATTAGAAACCTTTAATTTATATATTCCTAGGTTTTTAGGTGGTGGAAGTGGAGAAGATGTAGGAGAAAATTCTGCTATGTATGACTTTTTTGTAAAGCAAGGTGTATCACCTGTTGATGCTAGAGAGTATACAAAAGGATTGCCAACCTATTGGGGAAATCAAACCATAGTAGAAGCACCAGCTTATATTGGTGCAGTAGTGATTTTCTTATTTGTTTTAGGGTTGTTTTTAGTTAAAGGACGTCTAAAATGGTGGTTAGTTGGAGGAACCATTTTATCTTTATTATTATCCTACGGAAAAAATTTAGAGTTTTTAACCGATTTCTTTATTAATTACATTCCACTTTACAACAAGTTTAGAGCAGTCAGTTCCATACAAGTCATTTTAGAGCTATGTATTCCTGTATTAGCTGTATTTGCTTTAGTTAGATTATTTAATGAAGTTGTAAAAAACGAAGAAAAACTTATAGCATTAAAATATACAGTTGCCATAACAGGTGGATTGGCAATTTTGTTTTTATTAGGCAGATTTGTTGGAATTATTGATTTTGTTGGAGGTACCGATGGAATAATTAGAAACAATTATGGTCAACCCTTTCTGGATGCTTTAAGAGCTGATAGAGCTAGCTTATTTACAAACGATACTTTAAGAACATTGTTTTTTGTTCTGTTAGCTGCAAGTGTGATTTATTTCTTTTTAAAGAAAAAATTATCCGAAACTAAAGTTATTGTAATCATAGGATTGCTTATAGTTATTGATTTAGTTAGCGTAGACAGACGTTATGTTAATAATGATGATTTTGTATCTAAATTAACCATGCAAAAACCGTATCAGCCTAATCAAGCCGATCTACAAATTCTAAAGGACAATTCTAATTTTAGAGTTTACGACTTGACAACTGGAGGTGCAAAAGCAAGTTATTACCATAATGCTTTAGGTGGTTACCATGCAGCAAAACCTAAGCGTTTTCAGGATTTATACGAGTTTTATATCTCTAGAAATAATATTAATATATTAAATATGCTTAACGCAAAATACATTATTGGAGAAGGTGAAGATGGTCAACCCTTTCCATACGTTAATAACGATGCCAATGGAAATGCTTGGTTTATTGAAAACTTATTAAGTGTTGATTCTGCAGACGAAGAAATTAAGTCATTAGATACATTAGCTAATAAAAAGGTTGCGGTATATTCAAAATCAGCTAAAACCAAGATGAATCTTCCTAATACTTTTAAAAAGGATTCACTTTCATCTATAAAAGTTGTTGATTACAAACCAAACTACATAAAATACGAATCTGAAAATCCAAACGATGGTTTTGCAGTGTTTTCTGAGATGTATTATGGTAGTGGATGGAATGCTTATATTGATGGCGATTTAAAACCTCATATAAAAGTCAATTATGCTTTAAGAGGAATGGAAGTCCCAAAAGGTAAGCATACCATCGAGTTTAAATTTGAGCCTGAAGTGATCAAAACAGGAAGCACAATTGCTTTAGCAAGTTCTGTTCTTCTTGGACTACTAGTGTTAAGTGGTTTATTTTTTGCTTTTAAAAGTGTAAAACAAAGCCATAAAGAGTAGTATTTATAGGCTTAATTTCCGCGTAAGCGTTATGTAATGGATAAAAAAAAAGTACTCATTATTACTTATTATTGGCCACCAGCAGGAGGTCCAGGAGTACAACGTTGGCTAAAATTTACTAAATACCTTCCAGAGTATAATATCGAACCAATTGTTTATTGTCCATCAAATGCAAATTACCCTATTGTAGATCAATCTTTATTAGACGAAGTACCATCTGTAACCATAATTAAACAACCCATAACTGAGCCTTATAAATTAGCACAATTGTTTTCCAAAAAAAGCAAAACCATTAGTAAAGGAATTATTGCGCAAAAAGAAAAGCAAAATTTAATTGAACGCTTAATGTTATATGTTAGAGGTAATTTTTTTATACCAGATGCCAGGAAAAAATGGGTAAAACCATCGGCTAGGTATTTATCTACCTATATGTCCGATTTTAATATAGATACAATTATAACTACTGGTCCACCACACAGTATGCATTTAATTGGGCTAAAATTAAAAGAAAAATTAGGTGTGACTTGGATTGCAGATTTTAGAGATCCTTGGACAAGTATTGGCTACCATGAACAATTAAAACTGACTAAAGCATCTAGAGCAAAACATAAACATTTAGAAGAGCAAGTACTAAATAACGCAGATCAATTAATTGTTACCAGTCCTAGTACTAAGTCTGAATTTGAACAAATTACCAATACACCTATCCAAGTGATTACTAATGGTTATGATACCGAAACTGTAGTTGTAAATAAATTAGATGAACAATTTACATTGTCACATATTGGGTCTTTATTATCTAAAAGAAACCCAGAAGTACTTTGGAAAGTTTTACAAGATTTAGTTGAAAATGAAGAGGGTTTTGCTGCAAAGTTTCAGTTGAACTTAGTAGGTGAAGTAGGTGAAGAGATTATCCAATCTATAAAAACCCATAATTTAACTAATTATTTAAACAATGTAGGTTATATTTCACATAATGAGGCGGTTAAATTTCAAAAAAAATCACAATTATTATTGTTAATTGAAATAGATTCTGAAGACACCAAAGCAATCATACCAGGAAAATTATTTGAATATATGGTTTCCAATAGACCTATAATTGCAATTGGTCCTAAAGGTGCAGATGTTGCTTCAATAATAAAAGAAACTAACACTGGACAGTTTTTTAATTATGATGATTATGAAGCATTAAAACAAACTATTAAACTTCATTTTAATAGTTTTAACCAAGGTAATTTAAAAACCAATCCTATAGGTTTGCAAAAGTATTCTAGAAAGCAATTGACAAAATTTTTAGTAGAATTAATAAATCCTTCCTAAATTAGTTTATTAAACGCCATTTAAAAGTTATGGGAATAGTAATTAACCAATCTATCAAAAACACTGTAATTACTTACATTGGATTTGCTATTGGAGCTATTAACGTCATTTTTTTATATACCAAATTTTTAAGCGAGGCTTATTTTGGATTAATCACTTTTATTTTATCTACTGCTAATATATTAATGCCATTAATGGCATTTGGTACACATAATACTATTGTAAAATTTTATTCTTCGTTTAAAACTAGGCAATCACAAAATGGGTTTTTAACCTTAATGTTAATATTGCCACTTATAATTATTATTCCTGCAGGTTTAATTACACACGTAGCTTACGATTCTATTTCTAATTGGCTTTCAAAAGAAAACATTATTATAAAGGATTACACTTGGTTAATCTACGTTTGTGCTATAATGTTTGCCTACTTTGAAGTGTTTTATGCATGGAGTAGAGTGCAGTTACAAAGTGTATTTGGTAATTTTATGAAAGAGGTATTTCATAGAATTTGTATCACCATTTTATTACTATTACTTCATTTTGGATATTTAAATGTAGATCAACTTATTTATGGAATTGTTATCGTTTATATTTTTAGAACCTTGCTAATGAAACTTTATGCATTTAGTTTGAGGTTTCCAGTATTAAAGTGGTCTAAAATACCTAATCTAAAATCAGTTTTAAAATATTCTGCTTTAATCATTATTGCAGGCTCTATTGCTAATATTATATTAGAAATTGATAAGTTTATGTTAGGGCAATTTGAGGCACTTAATAATGTTGCCTACTATGGAGTTGCTATTTATATAGCTACAGTTATTGGTGTTCCTGCTAGATCGATGCATTTAATAACACATCCTTTAACTGCTAAACTATTAAACGATAAAGATAACGTTGGATTAAAATCTTTGTACCAAAAAAGCTCGCTTAACTTATTTATCATAAGCGGATTTATATTTTTAGGAATCATAATTAATATCAACCAATTATACTTATTGATACCAGAAAATTACAGTGATGGATTTATGGTTGTATTAGTTATTGGCTTTGCTAAGCTTTTTGATAATCTTTTAGGGAATAATAATGCTATCCTGTTTAATAGCGATTATTATAGGGTGATTTTGGTATTTGGAGTCGTACTAGCTGTATTAACCATTGTGCTTAACTTAGTTTTAATTCCGGAATTTGGTATAAATGGAGCAGCCTATGCAAGTTGTATTACCATATTTGTGTACAATACTATTAAGCTACTGTTTGTCTATAGCAAATTTAACATACAACCATTTACGGTTTCTACAGTTAAAACCTTATTTCTTATAGTTAGTTGTGGGCTGTTATTATTTTTTTGGGAATTCCCGTTTCATCCCATAATAAACATTGTTTTAAAAAGTATAGTCTTAACACTTCTTTATGTATGGTCTGTTTATAAATTTGAGTTATCTGAAGACATTACTACAATACTAAAACGATTTATTCCATAAAAAAACCTACAGACAATTGTTTTGGGGCAAACAACCGTTGTAGGTTTTGACTAATCAACTAAAATTGATATTTATTGTCTTCTAGATCTTGTACTTCTTGAATTAGAAGATGATGATCTAGATTTAGATACTTTAGATTTTGTTGTTCTAGATCTGCTAACCTGAGGCTTGCTATTTGTTCTATTTGATCTATTACTTACTGTGCTTCTAGTTCTAGGCTTAGATGTAGTAGCTTGATTATTTCTACTGGTTCTAGGCGCACTGTTAACAGTTCTGTTACTTCGTGTTCTAGGTTTGGTATTAGCATTACTATTACCTCTAGTTCTAAATTTACTAATAGTCGTACTATTTCCTCTAGTTCTTGGAGTACTATTAATAGTTCCGTTGTTTCTAGTTTTAGGTTTTACAGTATTATTACCTCTAGTTCTTGGAGTACTGTTAACACCACTATTATTTCTTGTTCTCGGTTTACTGGTTTCAGCATTATTACCTCTAGTTCTTGGCGTAGAGTTAGTTGCTGTAGCACCTCTTTTTCTAGGTTTTGCAGCAGTAGTACTATTTCCTCTAGTACGAGGCGTACTGTTAACTCTTGGTTTTCTACCTTCGGTTCTTGATGCTAAAGCTCTGTTTCTTTTTATAGTGTTTCCTCTTCTACTAGCAACTGCAGTTCTACGTCTGTAGTTGTTTGTATATGGTCTATCATATCTATATCTAATAGGTGTATAATATTGTCTGTAAGGTGTAGTATATAATACACAATAGTTTGCTGGAGGAATTACATAATACGAGTGCCAAGGTCTAAATACATAAGCTCTGTTGTAAATGTTTATAAATCCTGTACAGTGAGAAAAACGGTTATAACGGTTGTAGTGTACATATAGTCCACCAACACGACTAACATAACCTCTAGTATTATAGTTTATAAAAACATTACCTACTTGATTAACACGACCATAATAGTCATAGTAAATAGGAGTGTTTTCTACCTGAATAACAGCACCAAACTCATCATACTGTACATAAGCACCATAATCATAACCTGTGTTAAAGCTTATGCTTGTGTTTCGGTTTCTAATTTCTACGTTTACATTAGGTCCATAGTTTGGCATGTAAAAATCAAATTGTCCATCTGGAAAGACAGAAAACTCAATACCATCTTCTACAAAAATAAAAGTATTGCCATACCCTCTAATGTAAGAGTTATTAATGATACCATCGTCTAGAGTAGTATTTGTGTCTGCATTAACAGAAAACCCACTTAGGAGCATTGCTGATAATAAAAGGAATAAATGTTTCATAACTAAATGTTTTAAGATTGAACAATTACTTAATTACAAGCATCGTGCCAAAAACAAAAACTGTGTAGTAGCAAGGCTTTTGAAAGGCTTTATTTTTTTATCATAAAAAAAACCCAATAAACTTATATTTATTGGGTTTTATGAAGCTATTGAAGATTACTTCTTTTTATTGTAATTTTTAATTTTTGGCTTCTTCATTTTTTTACCATTTCTGTAATAGTAATAATCATCATTATCATTGTAATCAAAATCAAAGTCGTCATCAAAATCATTATGGTTATGACCACCTATATGATCTGCATCACATCCAGTAATTCCGCAAAAGCCACAATTTGCATTATATCTGTTAACATGACCTTTTACTTTAATTAATTTACCACGTTTGTTGTATTTTAATTGCATGCCACCAATTTGATTGACAAGACCTCTTTTGTTATAACCTATGTATACAGAACCAACACGTTTAATTTGATCAAATCTGTTATAATTTAAAAACACATTACCAATACGTCTAACTTTTCCGCTTCTGTCATGTAAAATAATCATTCCTCTATCTCTTGGATTAGAAAAGGTTACACGTGTTCCTGGTGCACCAAAGGTTGCATTTACAGATCTACGTCTTGTAGTATTTCTTCTGTAATAATTATCACCTTGAGTGTAATCTAGTTGCGTATTAAAATCAAAGCTTCCGTCTGGAAAGATTAAAAATTCAACACCACGTTCTACAAACAAGATTGGTTGTACAAAATGATTTCTGTTTGATACTAAATCTTCACCTTGCGATGCAGATTTAACTTCTGCTGTTACGGTTGTTAATCCCATTAACAAACCTGTAAATAATAGTACTAATTTTTTCATAGTATTAAGGATTTAGATTTTGCCTACTAATTAAGCGTTTCGGCTATCGCTATTTTGACTAATTAGTTTCAATAGCTGTGCCAAACTTGAAAAGCGTTGATTTTGTTGGTGGTTTGAAGGGTGTAGAGTAGTCTAATAATTTATACTTTCCAAATAGGAACATTTAAAAAAGTACTTAATGTATTAGTGTCTTTTGTTATGCTATCTAAGTTAGTATAATCAATTAAGTTGATTCTAGATCCATCCTGTAAAACTAAATTGACTTCGTAACTTTTATATTCGTTTTCATTAGATTCTCCATTTGGGACTAGCTCGCCTAAAATTTGTAGGGCAACAATATCTTTAAAATGAGCACTCTTTTTTTTGTGATTGGTATTAAAACTTCTGTAAAATCTATTAATGGAAGTATCAAATTTTATTGGGATAAATAAAGAGTAAACAATATAGATACCAATTATAAAAAATAGAATTCCAATTCCAGTCATAATATAGCTTTCTTCTAAAATTGAAAAGGAATTGGTAGTTACCATTTTAAAAATGGCATAACCAACTAATACTAAACCAATCAAAAACATTAATAAATAAGCTGAAACTAATAGGAAAGTAGGTTTATAGGCATAACCGTCTTTTACTTTTTGTAATCGATGCGTAACAATATTAGAGCCAAGACTTCTTAAAGGTTTGGTTGACACATTGTTTTTTATATCTTCAATACTAAAGTCTTTCATTTTAGATACTTAACAATAATAAGTAGAAGATTAAATAAATTTGTTACAACTTTTCTTTTAAATATTGACCTGTCACACTAGCTTTAACTTTAATCACTTCTTCCGGAGTACCAAAAGCAACTAAATGCCCACCATTTTCACCACCTTCAGGACCTAAATCAATAATATGATCTGCGCATTTAATAAGCTCTAAATTATGCTCTACAACAATAATAGAATGTCCTTTGGCTATTAATGCATAAAAGGATTTTAATAATTTTTGAATATCATGAAAATGTAACCCAGTTGTAGGCTCATCAAAAATAAATAATGTTTTGGCTTTAGTATTTCCTTTACCTAAAAAGGTAGCTAACTTAATACGCTGTGCTTCACCACCAGACAGGGTAGAAGAGCTTTGTCCTAAAGTTACATAACCTAAACCAACATCTTGAAGCGGTTGTAGTTTATTCTTAATTTTGCTTGCTCCATTAATGTCAAAAAAAGCAATCGCATCATCGATAGTAAGGTTTAAAATATCATCAATGTTTTTATCAGCAAAAGTAACTTCTAAAACATCCTTTTTAAAACGCTTGCCTTTACAAGTCTCGCATTCTAAATGGACATCTGCCATAAATTGCATCTCGATAGTGACTTCGCCTTCACCTTTACAGGTCTCACATCGTCCACCATCCACATTAAAACTAAAGTGCTTAGCAGCATAATTACGGATTGTGCTTAGTTTTTGTTTAGCATATAACGCTCTAATATCGTCATAAGCTTTAACATAAGTTACAGGGTTTGAGCGTGATGATCGTCCAATTGGGTTTTGATCAATAAACTCGATATTTTGAATATTGCTATAGTTACCTTGCAATTCTGTAAACTGCCCAGCTTTGTCACTAAAACCAGTAAGTTGCTTTTGTATTGCAGGATACAATATTTTTTTAACTAAAGTACTTTTACCACTTCCAGAAACACCAGTAATAACGGTTAGCATTTCTAAAGGAAAACTAACATTAATATTTTTTAAGTTATTTTCTCTAGCACCAATAACATCAACACTATATTTACTAGTTCGACGTTGTTTAGGGACTTCTATTTTTAGAGTTTCATTTAAGTATTGGGCAGTTAAAGACTTAGATTTTAAAATATCTTTATACGTTCCTGTTGCAACTACTTCGCCACCAAATGTTCCTGCTTCTGGACCAATATCAATAATTTGGTCGGCTTCTTTCATGATGTCCTCATCATGCTCCACTACAATAACCGTATTGCCTAAATCGCGCAAGGATTTTAAAACTAGTATTAAACGCTCAGTGTCTTTAGGGTGTAATCCAATACTAGGTTCATCTAATATGTACATAGAGCCTACTAAGCTACTTCCTAAGGATGTTGCTAAATTTATACGCTGACTCTCACCACCAGATAAAGTATTAGATTTTCTGTTTAGGGTTAAATAATCCAACCCTACATTATGTAAGAAGCTTAATCGGTTTTTGATTTCAACTAATAAACGCTCAGCAATTTTAGTGTCGTAATCGTTTAGTTCTAATTGATTAAAAAAGTTAGCTAACTTATTTAATGGAAGCTCAACTAAATCTGTTATAGTTGCATTTCCAATTTTTACGTAATTTGCTTCTTTGCGTAATCGTTTACCATTACAAGTTTTACACTTGGTTTTTCCTCTGTAACGCGATAGCATCACACGGTTTTGTATTTTATACGCTTTGCTTTCAAGCTCAGCAAAAAAGCTATTTAATCCCTCAAAGTATTGGTTACCTTCCCAAATTAGGTTTTTGTGTTTTTCACTTAACTCAAAATAGGGTTTATGTATAGGGAAATCAAATTTATGCGAATTATTCACCAATTGGTCTTTGTACCAACTCATGCTTTCTCCTCGCCAAGGAAAAATAGCATTTTCATAAACTGAAAGTGCAGTATTAGGAACCACTAAATCGTCATCAATACCAATAACATCGCCATAACCTTCACATTTAGGACAAGCTCCATAGGGATTATTAAAACTAAATAAATGCACATTGGGCTCTAAGAAGTCGATACCATCCAATTCAAATTTATTGCTAAAATGTCTAATGGTATTATCAGCTAATGTTTCTATGTAACAATTACCTTTGCCTTCAAAAAAAGCAGTTTGTACAGCATCTGCAAGTCTATTATAAAAATCTTCATCATTTTTAGTGACAATTCTATCCACAACTAAAAATAAATCTTTAGCATGTTTTAAACTGTTAGCTTCATCTAGACGGAAAACTTTGTTATTAGCTTTTATCCTTGCGTAACCTTGAGCATTTAAGGCTTTAAGTTTGTCTTGCAATTCCCGACCTTCCTCTAAAATTATAGGAGATAACAGTAATAATTTTTCGCCTTCAGGTAAGGTTTTAATATAATTTAAAACATCGGTAACGGTATCTTTTTTTACCTCTTGACCAGAAATAGGAGAGTAGGTATGTCCAATTCTAGCAAATAATAGTTTTAAATAATCATATATTTCTGTAGTGGTACCAACCGTAGACCTTGGATTAGTGCTATTTACTTTTTGCTCTATAGCAATAGCAGGAGCAATACCTTTAATGTAATCTACTTTGGGTTTGTTTAATCGTCCTAAAAACTGTCTAGCGTAGCTAGATAAGCTTTCTACGTAACGTCTCTGTCCTTCAGCATATAACGTATCAAAAGCTAAGCTTGACTTTCCAGAACCAGATAAACCTGTAATGACAACTAGTTTTCTTCTAGGAATAACAACATCTATATTTTTAAGATTATGCAATTTAGCACCTTTAATGATGATGTTTTCTTTGGGATTTACTTCGGAAAGCGTAGTACTCATAGTTGTTTTTAGGAATAAGTATGCAAAGATAACATAACTTGAGGACCTATTAAAACAGATTATTGTGCAATAAAATGTTAAAACTTTAGATTTTTTTTGTTTTTTCGGAATGATTGTTGTTATATTTGGAGCATATCAATAACCTAATTAAGCTTTTTGCCTATAGTAAAACATTACTTTTTAATTTATAAACCCCAAGCCAATACCTGTTTTTGGCGCCTTAAAAGTAATGATTATGCAAAAAGAAACAATCACAGACGCTGTTCTTGTTAGCAACTATATTAAAGGAGATGAAGCTGCTTTAGAAGTTTTAATTACTAGACACAAACAACGTATTTACAGTTTTATTTATTCCAAAGTATACGACAGAGATGTTACTGAAGATGTTTTTCAGGACACTTTTATCAAGGTTATTCGTACCTTAAAACGAGGAAAATATAACGAAGAAGGTAAATTTTTACCTTGGGTTATGCGTATAGCACATAATTTAGTTATTGACCATTTTAGAAAAAATAAAAGAATGCCCAAATTTGATAATTCTGGCGAGTTTAATATTTTTTCTGTGATTAGTGATAGTTCTTTAAATGCAGAAAGAACAATGGTTAAAGAACAAGTTGAAGCAGATGTACGTAGATTGATAGAAGAATTACCCGAGGATCAAAAAGAAGTATTAATGATGCGTATGTATAACGATATGAGTTTTAAAGAAATCTCAGAGCGTACTGGAGTTAGTATTAATACAGCTTTAGGACGAATGCGTTATGCTTTAATTAATATGAGAAAGGTGATTGAAAAACACAATATTGTATTAACAAATTAAAAATACAATAAAGTAAAAGTTAGCTCGTTATCTGTTTGAACCTTAAACACAAATAATGGCAAAACTTTACTCTAAACATTCGGAAACCCCTAAAAAACAAGATTTAAAATTGAATCCAAAAGAAGAAACGGTAAGTTTTATTCTTAATTACTCTAAGGCTTTAAGTGTTATAAATTATAAAAATTTGAAGTTTGAAGCACTTCAAAACTAAACTTTGAAAACGTCCTAATAAAAATTAGGACGTTTTTATTTATAATAGGCTTTTAAAACAGAAGCTCTGCCAATAGTTTTAGTAATAATATCTTTTTCTAAATCCCAACCTCTAGCAGGAGAATACTCACGACCATACCAAATAATTTGAAGATGAAGATCATTCCATAATTCTTTTGGAAATAAGCGTTTAGCATCTTTTTCTGTTTGTTGTACGTTTTTTCCATTGCTTAAATTCCAACGATACATTAATCTATGTATATGTGTATCTACAGGAAAAGCAGGTACACCAAAAGCTTGACTCATAACAACACTTGCAGTTTTATGTCCTACAGCTGGTAAGGCTTCTAAAGCTTCAAAAGATTGTGGGACTTTGCCATCATACTTATCAATTAAAATATGAGACAAGCCATAAATACCTTTACTTTTCATGGGTGACAATCCACAGGGTTTGATAATCTCTTTAATTTCCTCCTGACTCATTTTAATCATATCATACGGATTATCAGCTTTTGCAAACAATAAAGGTGTAATTTGATTAACACGTACATCTGTACATTGCGCAGATAATAACACAGCAACTAATAACGTATAAGGATCTTTATGGTCTAAGGGTATTGGGATTTCTGGGTATAAACGATTTAACGTATTTATAACAAAATCTACCTTTTCTTGCTTAGTCATTAGTTGTATTTTTGAGAGATAACAATTAAAACCAAAATTACGACTATGAAATGAGCATAACAATAGTTTTTTATTGTAATACATATTATTGTTAAGCAAATTCCATCTAAACTATTTAATAAATAAGAATTAAAAATGAATACATTAAAGCAAGGAGACACAGTACCAAATTTTACAGTTAATGATCAAGACGGAAATCCAGTGTCATTATCAGATTATAAAGGAAAAAAATTAGTGGTTTTTTTCTACCCTAAAGCTAGTACACCAGGTTGTACTGCTGAAGCTTGTAACTTAACAGATAACTATAAAGCTTTACAAGATAAAGGGTATGAAATTTTGGGTGTAAGTGCAGATTCTGAAAAGCGTCAAGCTAATTTTAAAACTAAATACAATTTTCCTTTTCCACTTTTAGCAGATGAAAACAAAGAAGTTATTAATGCTTTTGGTGTTTGGGGTTTAAAAAAGTTTATGGGCAGAGAATACGATGGTATCCATCGTAAAACATTTTTAATCGATGAAAATGGAGTAGTAGCTCATGTGATTGATAAGGTGAAAACTAAAGATCATGCAGCACAAATTTTAGCGCTTTAATGTTTAATTAAATTTTAATAGTAATTAAAAAAGTTTAAATTAGCGTGAACTAAACTAAATTAACCCTTAAATATGAAAAAAATTATTTCGCTAGTATTTATAGCTTTTTTATCTGTAAATGCTTTTGCACAAGAGGACATGACAGAACAAGAGTCGCCAAAGACTGATGATGTTAAATTAAGATTAAGCATTGGGACAACTGCTGGAGACGATATGTCTAGAGAGCGTTTTGCTACAAATTATTCTTTTGACTTCACGTATTTAACTCCAATTGCTAATAATTTTAAAGTTGGACTAGACTTAGGATTAACAAAAATATCTACTAACGATAATAAAACCATAAGTACTAATTTTACTAAAGGGTATGTCTCTTTATGTGGTACTTTTAGAATATATAATGATACTGGAAAGTTTTATTTTGGAAGTGATTTAGGATATGCTTACGGTTTAGGAGATGGTGGTTTTATTTACAGACCAAAATTAGGTTTTCAAATCTCAGATTGTTCTGGTATAAATGTAACATACACAGATTTAAATTCTGATGTACAATATAATTCTGTTAGTTTAGGTTATGAATTTACATTCTAATCTTAATACACTATAACATTAAAAAAGCGACCCATTGGGTCGCTTTTTTAATATGATATAATGGAGATTACTCAGTTTCTTCCATGGTATGATAGACGTTTTGAACATCATCATCTTCTTCTAATTTTTCTAGAAGTTTTTCTACATCTGCAGCTTGTTCTGGAGTTAATGGTTTAGTAACTTGCGGTATACGCTCAAAACCAGAAGATAATATTTCTATCTCACGACGCTCTAATTCTGCTTGAATAGCACCAAAACTCTCAAAAGGCGCATAGATTAAAATGCCATCATCATCTACAAATACTTCTTCAGCACCAAAATCAATAAATTCTAATTCTAATTCTTCTGCATCTAATCCTTCTGCATTAACTCTAAAATTACAGGTATGATCAAACATAAAAACCACAGAACCTGAAGTCCCTAAACTTCCATCACATTTATTAAAATAGCTTCTTACATTAGCAACAGTACGTGTGTTGTTATCTGTAGCAGTTTCTACTAATACTGCAATACCATGTGGAGCATAGCCTTCAAAAATTACTTCTTTAAAATCGCCTTGACTTTTATCGCTTGCTTTTTTTATAGCACGCTCTACATTATCCTTAGGCATATTTACTGCTTTGGCATTTTGTATGACAGCTCTTAAACGCGAGTTACTAGCTGGATCTGGTCCACCTTCTTTAACTGCCATTACAATATCTTTTCCAATTCGTGTAAAGGCTTTGCTCATTGCTGACCAACGCTTCATTTTACGTGCTTTTCTAAACTCAAAAGCTCTTCCCATAATTAGTTTGTTATATTTTTATTTGTGTCACAAATTTAAAAAAATAAGTGAATGTAATTAGCTATTCTTCGTCCTCTTCAACAATATGTTCTATTGCTAACGCAAGTTTAAAATCTTTATCTGTGACACCTCCAGCATCATGTGTTGTAAGTGTAATTTTAAGCACATTATACTCGTTAGTCCATTCAGGATGATGGTTTAGAGCTTCACACTCAAAAGCCATTCTGCTCATTGCGCTAAAGCAATCTTTAAAATTTTCGAATTCAAATTCGGCGTGTATCGCATTATCATAGTATTCCCATTCTGGCAATCCTAATAAGCGTTGTTCAATTTCTGTTTGTGTAAGTACTGACATGTTTTTTTATTTAAAAATAAGAAATTTAAACTTCTAATTCGTTTAAAATATCTTGACTTAATAATTGCAAATGTTTAGGAAGCTTATTTAATTTTGGTAAAACAGCTAAATATCTATCGTCGTTAGTGGTAAATACTTGTTTAAATAAAGGGTTTTTTATACCAAGAGATAAAATTATTTCTCTTATAAAATCGTCGTGATGTACCAAATCTTGACTACCTAAATGAAAAATACCAGATTTATTTCTGTTAATCATATAATGAATTTGCTGTGTGACTTTAGAGTCTGTAGTCACATTCATTATCAAATTAGGAAACACCTCAATAGGCAGTTTTTCTCTTAAATGAAGCTTTATTTCTTGTAATCTTGGTGAATGTGCTCCAAAAACCATGGGAAGTCTAATAATGGCTACATGTGCTTTTGGCAAGCGTAACAGCATGTTTTCTATTTTAATTTTAAAATGCCCATACATGCTATGACTTAATGTTTTATCATCCTCGTAACTCGGGAATTTACTATACGCATCAAACACATTAGCAGACGACAAGAAAATTAATTTACTATTGGTTGCTAAGATATATTCTGCAATATGATAATGCGCAATCACTTGTGCCGAAAAATTACCACGAATAGCAGAAATAATGATGGTAGGGTTTACAATATCTAAGATTTCAAAAATATCGTCTTCTTCAATGTTATATTGAAAGTAATGTTGGTTTTTACTAAACGCACGATTATCTCTACAATAGGTACCAAACGTTCTAAAATAACCACAGAGTTCTTTATAGATGGCTTGACCTAAAAACCCACTGGCTCCAAGAATTAGTATACGATGTTTGTTATCTTTTTTCTTCCTCATTAATAACTATAACGTCAAATAAACGTAAAATGTCAGACTGAGCGTGTCGAAGTCTTTTACATTTATGTAATACTGTTTAGTTTTCGACAGGCTCAAACTGACAAATCTTTTAAATTATAATTTTACCCTTTATAAAATGGCAATTTTACAACCGTTGCTGGAACTGCGTTTTTACGAATCTGGATATTGATTTTACTGTTAACATCTGCAAAAACAGTTGGTACATACCCTAAGCCTATACCTTTATTTAGCATTGGTGACATGGTACCTGATGTTACCTCTCCAATTTTTTTTCCTTGTCCATCTACAATATCATAACCTTGTCTTGGGATACCACGTTCGTCTAACTCAAAAGCGACTAACTTACGGTCAACACCACGACGTTTTTGGTCTTCTAAAGCTTCGCTATTTGTAAACTTTTTAGTAAACTTAGTTACCCAACCTAAACCAGCTTCTAGAGGCGAAGTGGTTTCGTCAATATCATTACCATACAAGCAATAACCCATTTCTAAACGTAAGGTATCACGTGCAGCCAAACCGATTGGTTTTGCTCCAGCGTCTACCACTTTATCCCAAATTTGTTTGACTTCGTTGTTTTTACAATAGATTTCAAAACCACCACTTCCAGTATATCCAGTTGCAGATATTATAACATGCTCGATACCTGCAAAATCACCTACTTCAAAGTTATAAAATTTAATGGCTGACAAATCTAAGCTGGATAAAGCTTGCATTTTTTGTACTGCATTTGGACCTTGAATAGCAAGTAAGGAGTAATCTTCGGACAAATCGCGCATCTCTGCACCAACCGTGTTTTTAGAGCTAATCCAGTTCCAATCCTTTTCGATATTACTAGCATTAACTACTAGTAAGTATTGCTCTTCTTTAATTTTATAGATAATTAAGTCGTCTACAATTCCTCCAGTATCATTAGGCAAACAACTATACTGTGCTTTACCAACGGTTAGTTTTGAGGCATCGTTACTTGATACACTTTGTATTAAATCTAACGCATGTGGTCCAGAGATTAAAAACTCTCCCATATGTGATACGTCAAAGACACCACAATCTGTTCTAACTGCTTCGTGTTCTATGTTTACACCATCATATTGTACAGGCATATTGTAACCTGCAAAAGGAACCATTTTTGCACCAAGTGCTTCGTGAGTAGCTGTTAAGGCTGTATTTTTCATTAAATATATTTTTGTTTTACCGTCAAGCGGAAATATTGTAAAATTTAGTCAAACAAAAGTATTGAAAAATATTGAGTTGTATTTAGGAATCAATTTAATAAGACGTTAAAGTTTTTTTGTATTTGAAATTAACAAATAAAAGAAGTAAGTAAAACTTTTTGAAAGCATTATATATTTTTTTGTCTTAAAGTGTCAAACCTGGATAACCAAATGTTTTATAGATAATGCTTTGTTCTTTAGGACAAAGTAATCTGCATGGTAAAATAATATTATTTTGCTTTAGCCACCTTCTAAGTGTACGAGGTGAAATGCCATATTCAATTGCAATTTGTTGTCTGGTTTTAACTTGATTATACTGCATAACTACTCTAGATTTAAATATAGATTATTAATAAATCTATAAATTGAATTAATTAATCAATTATGCTATAATTTGATATACAAGGAAAATATTAGATATCATAATAAAATTAATATACGCAATAATACTGGATTAGTCTAATTGTGTCCTATTAAGTCTGTTTTATTCATCTTTTATAAAAATCAATTGCTGTAATTTTACTTTCTATTAATTTATCCGAGTTACTCTATAAAGTAAATCATATTAAAAATAATAAAAATGAAAAATTCAATAAAAAATTCAATTTACGTCTATGCATTATTATTCTTAAGTATCTTATTTATAGGATGTGGAGGTACAAAAAATTTAGGTAGTGTATCACAAGAAGTAAAAAAACATTTTGGTGAAATGAATTTTACGACTACTACAACATCTGAAAAGAATTTAACAAAATTAAAAACCTATAAAGGAAAAGAGAATTTTGCTGATAAAACAGGTAAGGTTATAGAAATACGCTGGTTATTAGTTGTAAAAGGTGACGGTAAAGTTTCTGCTGTTTATGCTGGAGCAGAAAGCCAAAAAGTTAGTAATGTATTTACCATGACTGAAGAAAATATAAATGATAGAGTTGATGAATGCTTGGGAATGGAAGGTGCTAGTCTTAGAGATTGTTACAATCAATTAATGCGTGATTTGATGAGTGAATGTGTGAGTGATAATACAAATTGTGATCTTGTAATTTGGGGATAACTATTTACAATTAAGTTAAAGCTGTTTTGGCTTAAAATGTGTAGGAGAAGAGGAGGTTATTAATTTGAGTATAATCTCGAAGTCTGTTAATCATATCCATAAGTTCAAATAATAAAAAGTTAAACAGCATTATTAACCTCTATCCAATAACCATCTGGATCTTGAAAATACACTTGTAATACACCATCGTTTCTAATATAATCTTTATTGGGTGTGTTTTTCCAATCTGAATAGGCTACTTCTAGATTGTTAAGATGTATTATGAATGCTTCAAAATAAGGCGTTGACAACGCAAAATGAACTGCTTTATTGGTTTTAACCTTTAATTCTGGTCTTGGTATAAGGTGTAATTGACTACCATCTTCAAACGATAACCATCTAGTTTTTGAATTTGAAGCTGTATTTTCAATCTCTTGTAGTTGAAACACCTTTTTATAAAAATCTATAGACTGATTGACATCTTGTACAGAAAGTGCTATATGATTTAAACTAAAAGTCATAGTGGTTAATTACTTTAATAATAATGCTTTTAAATGGTTGTAACTACTAATTTTAGTCGCCACTTTCTCTTTACCCATAACCGATTGTATTTGCTTTGGTAACGGTTGTTTTTCTGTAATAACGTCTTCAACGACATCTAAAAACTTAGTTGGGTGTGCAGTTTCTAAAAACACACAATGTGCATTAGGATTAGATTTTAAATAGGCTTTACATCCTAAATATCCAACTGCTCCATGTGGATCTGCTACGTAATTGTAGTTGTTGTATATCTCTTTTAAAGCAACCTTAGTTTCGTTGTCTGTAAAACTATATGAGGATAAATTGTCCTTTAAATTATTAAAGTTGTTGTTATAGATTTCCTGTATACGGATAAAATTACTAGGATTACCAACATCCATAGCATTACTAATGGTTTGAACAGATGGTTTAGGATTATAAATTTCTGTTTTTAGATAATTAGTTACAACGTTATTTTGGTTATTAGACGCAATAAAATGTTTGATAGGTAAGCCTAATTGTTGTGCCATCATACCTGCGCAAACGTTTCCAAAATTTCCGCTTGGTACAGAAAATACAATATCTTTATGAGATTTATGTAACTGCTTGTATGCAAACATAAAGTAAAGCAGTTGTGGTAACCAACGTGCTACATTTATAGAATTTGCAGAGGTTAATTGCATTATGCTAGTTAATTCTTCATCTAAAAACGCACGTTTAACCATGTCTTGACAATCGTCAAAAACACCATCGACTTCTAATGCTTTTATGTTTTGACCTAAAGTAGTGAGTTGTTTTTCTTGTATCTCACTGACTTTTCCAGAAGGGTAGAGGATAACAACATTAACACCTTTAACTCCCAAAAAACCATTGGCTACTGCACCACCTGTATCTCCAGAAGTGGCTACTAAAACAGTTACTTCGTTAGTGTTATTTTGATTAAAATAGCCTAAACATCTTGCCATAAATCGTGCGCCAACATCTTTAAACGCCATAGTTGGTCCATGAAACAACTCTAAAGTAGAAATAGTATCGTTTAATTTTACCACAGGAAAATCAAACGACAAGGTTTCTTCAATAATGGTTTTTAATACGTCCTTTGGGATATCTGGTGAGACAAATTGTTGTAAGGCTTCAAAAGCAATCTCGTTATAACATAAATCATCAATATTTTCAAAAAATGAAGCAGGTAAAGGTGTAATACGTTCAGGAAAATATAAGCCTTTATCTGGTGCTAATCCTTTGACGACTGCATCTTTAAACGTGGTGTTTGGTGCTTTATGGTTGAGACTGTAGTAATTCATTACTTGAGTTTTTGTTAATTCAGTTTAATTGATTTGTCAACACTTCGACAAGCTCAGTGTGACATAAGTTTTCAAAATTGTATTTATAAATGACATGATAAACAATTATTAAAAGACAAATTTAACCCTGTTGTCAGTCTGAGCTTGTCGAAGATTTTTTTGCTCTTCATTACGTTCAGATTGACAAATTCATTATAAATTATTCGTTTTTCATTACTCTAATCCCTTCTGTATTAATTTTAGACACATAAGTATTAAAACTAATATCTGTTTTAGAATATATATTTTGCATGGCTTCAGCAACAGCTTCAGCAGTTATTTTACTTTTAGATAAGGCGAAAATGGAAGGGCCAGAACCCGAAATTCCTGCGCCTAATGCTCCAACTTTTATGGCTTCAGCTTTAACCACATCAAAATGCGGAATCAATTGACTTCTGTAAGGTTCTACTACCACATCATTAAGCGAATCGCTTAAAAGTTTGTAATCATTGGTGTGTAACGCGTGTACCAAACTTCCAACATTAGACCATTGGGTTATGGCATTTTGTAACGGAATGTTTTTAGGTAAAATAGCACGTGCTTCAGACGTTTTTATTTCTATTTGCGGATGAATGATAGTTGCATATAAATTGTCAGGTGTTGGTAATTGTAACACTTGTAAAGGTGTTGTGCTTTTAACTAAAGTGAAACCACCAAAAATTCCTGGTGCAATATTATCTGCATGCTCACAACCACTAGCAATAGCTTCACCTTTCATAGCAAATTGGGTGAGTTGTGTCTTATTATATGGTCGTCCTAATAACTCATTAATAGCAAATACACTACCAGAAGCACTCGCAGAACTGCTTCCAATTCCGCTTCCAGGTTTTATGTTTTTGTAGATATCAATCTCAAAACCACAATCTGGTTGCGCATCATTATATAAGGCTAAAGCCGACACACTTGCAACATTCTTATCAGCTTCAAAAGGTAAATCAGCTCCAACAATTTTAGAGATTCTAATCCCTTTTTCAGTCGTTTTTCTAATCACCATGTCGTCACCAATAGTGTCTAAGCAAAAGCCTAAGACATCAAAGCCACAAGAGACGTTAGCTACTGTTGCAGGTGAAAATATTTTAATTTGATTCATTTTTTATTACCACGAATTCACGAATGATAATTTCCGCGAAAGCGTTATTTTTATTTTTAATATCTACTAGGTTTTTAAAACCTCACAAAAGTATTTATTTGAGTGAGTCACTGCCTACTGTAACTGAACACTGTAAACTTATTTTATTTATTTCCAATTCTGATAATATCTGCAAACAAACCAGATGCAGTAACATCTGCTCCAGCACCAGCACCTTTAACAATTAATGGTTGTTCTGGGTAGCGTTGTGTGTAAAACATGACAATATTGTCCTTTCCTTTTAAATTGTAAAACGGATGACCTTCTGGCACTTCTTGTAAGCCTACTTTTGCTTTCCCATTTTTATATTCTGCAACATATTTTAACTGACAATTATTTGCTTTTGCAGATGCGTATAGCTTTTGAAAATGAGCCTCGTCTGCAATTAAAGTTTCATAAAAGTCATCTACAGAATCGCTTTCTAAATTGGCTTTAGTTAAAAACGACTCATTCACAATGTCTTCTATTTCCATTGGTACTCCGTTTTCACGAGCTAATATTAATATTTTTCTAGCTACATCAATTCCGCTTAAATCAATACGAGGATCTGGTTCTGTGTACCCTTCAAATTGTGCTTGCTTTACGGTATCATGAAAATTCTTTTTATCGCTAAAATTATTAAACACAAAATTTAAGCTTCCAGACAATACAGCCTGAATACTTATAACTTTATCACCAGATGCAACTAAATTATTTAGCGTGTTAATTATTGGTAATCCTGCACCAACATTAGTTTCGTATAAAAATGGCGCATTGTATTTAAGCGATAAATCTTGTAAATTTTTATACTCGGCATAACTACCAGAGCAGGCTATTTTATTACAAGCAACCACAGCAACACTTTGCTTTAAATAGTTTTCGTAAACTTTAGAAACATCATGGTTTGCAGTAATATCTACAAAAATGCTATTTCTTAAATTTAGCTCGATAACCTTTTGATAAAAGCCTTCTATACTAGATGGATCTGCATGATGAAACTGTGCAGCCCAATTGTTTAAATCAATTCCCTTTGGATTGAAAATCATTTTTCTTGAATTGGCCATACCTACGATTTTGACATCCAATTTTAAGTTTTTCTTTAAAAAAGAATGCTGTTGTTGGATTTGATCGATTAGTTTTTCGCCTACATTACCAATACCAGTAATAAATACATTTAACTGTTTGGTGTTAACTTCAAAAAAGCGTTCGTGAACACTATTTAAAGCTTTTTTTACATCACTTGCATTGATTACAGCAGAGATGTTTTTTTCTGAAGCACCTTGCGCAATAGCTCTTACATTAATATTGTTTTTGCCAAGCGTGCTAAATAATTTACCACTAATACCTTGATGACTTTTCATATTGTCACCAATTAAGGCTATAATGGATAAGCCTTTTTCTACAGTAATAGGATTAATTTTATGTAAAGAGATTTCGTTTTCAAAGGTAGAATTTATGGCTTGTTCTGCTTGTTCTGCATTGCTTTCATCAATCCCAAAACAAATCGAATGCTCTGAAGACGCTTGAGTTATAAATATAATATTGATTTTTTCGTTAGCAATAGTTTCAAACAAGCGCTTTGAAAACCCAGGAATACCAACCATTCCGCTACCTTCTAAGGTTAATAAAGCAACGTTATCTATATGGCTAATGCCTTTAACCGTTAGATTACTACCATTATTTTGATTAGAAATAATAGTACCAGTTGCTTCTGGTTGTAACGTGTTTTTAATATGTATTGGAATAGCTAAATCTAAAACAGGTTGAACTGTTGGAGGGTATAATACTTTTGCTCCAAAATGAGACAATTCCATTGCCTCTTGATACGATAAATTGGCAATAGGATAGGCTTGCTTTACTAATTTTGGATTGGTAGTGTACATACCACTAACGTCTGTCCAGATTTCTAATTGCTCTACTGTTAAAGCAGCAGCAATTATAGCAGCAGTAAAGTCCGATCCACCACGACCTAAAGTTGTAGTTTCACCCAATTGTGATTTTGACACAAAACCTGGAAGTATAGTAATTTGCTGATTTGCTTTATTAAAATAGTCGGTTATATTTTTATTAGTCACTTCGTAGTTAACTTCTGCTTTTGTGAAATTAGAATTGGTAATAATTAACTCTTGACTGTTTTTTAAAACTGCATTTATACCCATCTTTTCCATTGTTTTAGCAATGATAAAAGAAGATAGTAGCTCACCAAAACTGACTAGCTTATCTGAGGTTTTTGGCGATAATTCGTTAATTAAATAAATACCATTTAGTAGTTGCTTTAAATCGTTAAATTTAGCCTCTACATCTGTTAGAATAGATTCAGCATTAGGCGCTAATTCTTCAATAGCTTTAAAATGAATGGATTTAATAGTGTCAAATACTGTCAAATACTCTTCATTTTTTTGTTTAGCTAATTCACCAGCCTGTAACAATTTATCAGTAATTCCTCCAATTGCAGAAACTACACAAACTATTGGACTAGTTAGTGCTTCTTTTTGAAGAATATCGATAACTCTTTTTATGTTTTGTGCTGAACCTACAGAGGTTCCGCCAAATTTTAATACTTTCATTTTTTTTATATTTACTATGGGACTTGTAGTGTTTAATAACTACCCAAACGGAAGGAATATATAGCGATTAACCCAAAAGGGTAATGGTCATAATTGATGTAAAAATAGTATGTGTTTTTTTCATTTTATGCGTCTATACTTACCAAATGTATTACTTTTACTTTTATGAAAAAAACCTAAGGTCAATTTTTATGAGATTGATAATTAATAGCCATTATTTTATTAAAAATGAAAATATTTTCTAAAGAACAAATTTATGAAGGTGATGCGTTAACCGCTAAAAAACAAGGAATTACTTCTACCGAGTTGATGGAGCGTGCAGGTACACAAATTTTTAATTGGTTGCATTTACGTATGCAAGGTGCACAAGTACCAATTCATGTGTTTTGTGGTATTGGTAACAATGGTGGAGATGGATTAGTAGTTGCTAGGCATTTAATTACTCATGGTTATAATGTAAAAACTTATATAGTTAACTATAGTAAAACTAGATCTAAAGACTTTTTAATTAATTACGAGCGCATTAAAGGCACAACAAAAGACTGGCCTATATTACTTAATGATGCTAAGGAATTACCAGAAATAGACGAAAAAGATATCATTGTTGATGCCATTTTTGGTATTGGATTAAATAGACCCATTGTGACTTGGGTGAAGCAATTATTTAATCATTTTAGAGCTACAAAAGCATTTGTGTTATCTATTGATGTGCCCTCTGGATTAGAAACAGATGCTGTGCCCAAGGATGAAGAATGTGTAGTTAATGCAGGTTATACGTTAAGTTTTCAGACTCCAAAATTGGTTTTCTTTTTACCAGAAACTGCTAAATATACAGTACAATGGGAAGTTTTAGATATTGGTATAGACCCAGAATATTTATTTACTACACCAACAGAAGCAGATTTAATAGGTAAAAACGAAGTTTTACCAATTTACAAACCAAGAGAAAAGTACAGTCATAAAGGTCATTTTGGTCATGCCTTAGTTATAGGCGGAAGTTATGGAAAAATTGGTGCAGTCACACTTGCCAGTCGAGGAGTTTTAACCATTGGAGCAGGAAAAGTGACCGCTTATATGCCTAAATGTGGCTACATTCCTTTACAATCTAGCTTTCCCGAAGCAATGGTTATAAGTGATGTAAACGATGAAAAAATTACTAAAATAGATTTTAATATAACGCCTGATGCTGTGGCATTTGGAGTAGGAGCTGGAACGGATGCCAAAACAATTTCTGCTTTTGAAGCTTTTTTAAAAACAAACACCAAACCATTAGTAATTGATGCAGATGGAATAAATATATTGGCTAAAAAGAAAGCACTATTAAAATCACTACCTGAAAACACTGTGTTAACACCACATCCAAAAGAGTTGGAAGGTTTAATAGGGAAGTGGACAGACGATTTTGATAAGCTTAAAAAAACAAAAGCTTTATCTAAAAAATACAAATGTATTGTTGTTATAAAAGGAGCTAATACCATTACTGTTTATGGTGATAAATTATATGTAAACGCTACAGGAAATCCAAGTCTAGCTACTGCAGGAACTGGAGATGTGTTAACAGGAATGATAACTGGGTTAATAGCACAAGGTTATGATGCGTTAGCTGCTACTATTTTTGGAGTGTATTTACATGGTAAATCGGCAGATTTATTAGTAGAAGAGTTAGGTTATCAAAGTTTTATAGCCAGTCATGTTATTGAAGGTATTCCATTAGCTTATTTAGATTTATTTAAACAACCAGAACCACCACAAGTGGAAGAGGCAGGTGAGGAAGAAAATTAACCTCTATAAAGTGTAGTATTATTTATAAAAAAAAGCGAACTTAAAAAGTTCGCTTTTTGTATTATGTAATATTATTTTTTAGATTCCGTAAGCATCAAAATAAGCTTTGATGTTTGGATACGATGGTCTTGGTGCATCTGCATCTGCTATATTACCATTTGGATCGATTAAAATAAATCTTGGAATCGAGTTAATTTTGTAACCCGTTACAAAATCAGATTCAAATGCTTTATCAGAAAATAACTGAATACCACTCATCTCTTTGTCTTCAATCATTTTTCTCCAACCTTCTTTTGCTAATGCAAAAGATTCTTCTTTACTGTTAGCTCTGTAACCTCTTCCATTATCTGTAGATATACTTACAAAAGCAATATTTTTTCCTTCGTAATCTTTTTCTAATGCTTGTAAAGCAGGGATTTCGCCAATACAAGGTCCACACCAAGTAGCCCAAACATCTATATACACATATTTACCTTTTAAGTCAGATAAAGATGTTGTTCCGCCTTTAAAGTTTTCGTAGTTTTCAAAAGTAGGAGATGGTGACCCAACAGGAAACTGCTCTTTAAGTTTTATACTTCCTAAAACATAACTTTTTAAACCATTTAAATTAGGTTCAACTTGTTTAATTGAATTAGCAATGATAGTAGAATCTACAGCTTTATTTTTATCATAAAACGCTAACATTTGTTTTTTAATGTCTTCTATTTTGCTTTCTAATCCAGCTGAATCTAAGCTTTTTAAAGCTTCAATATCTACTAGCTTATCTTCAAATTTATTTTTTTCGATTAAAAAATTAGATTTTTCTGCACCTTTACCAGAAAATGAAGCAGATTCTTTAAAATCTTTAGCATCTATTGTCATTTTAACATCCATGTCGTTTTCTAAAAAAACGTAGGTTTGGCTTTTCCCATCATATACGCCATATAATCCTGGGTTAACCTTTAAAGTGTCACTAAAAGTACCATCTTCATTAACTTTAATAGTTTTATTAAATGTTCTTCCTTGATAAACAACTAAAGAATCACTGTTTTTGTTTTCTATTTTACCAGAAAAGGTTGCATAATCTTTTGGTGCTTCTTTTTTGCAAGCAATAATGGATAATGTTGCTAGACAAATTAATAGTTTTTTCATTGTTTTAGTTTTAATTTTCCCCAAAAATATAGAGAATAAAACTAGTTTTAAAGATTTTGTTTAATTATTAACAAATCCTTGCATATTATTCTTGTAATGTTGATTTTTGAAAAGAGATAAAAAACAACATGAATTCTACACATATCATATCCACAAAGCCATTAGATTTGGAAATTATCCATACAATAATTTTAGAGCAGAAGCAATTAAAATTATCTGATGAATCTGTTGAGAAAATTAAGAGCTGTAGATTGTATTTAGATGAAAAACTAAAAGCAGAAACAAGACCTATTTACGGTATTAATACTGGTTTTGGATCTTTATATAATGTTAAGATATCTAAAGAAAACCTAACAAAACTACAAGAAAACTTAATGATGTCTCATGCTTGTGGGACTGGAGATTTAGTACCAAACGAGATTGTTAAATTGATGTTGTTGTTAAAAATTCAATCCTTAAGTTATGGGCATTCTGGTGTGCAATTGCAAACTGTACAACGATTAATAGATTTTTATAATAACGATATTTTACCCTTGGTTTACACACAAGGGTCGCTTGGAGCATCAGGAGACTTAGCACCTTTAGCACATTTGTCTTTACCATTAATTGGAAAAGGTAAAGTGTATTTTAAAGACGCTGTTTTAGATGCAGAAGATGTTTTAAAGCACTTTAATTGGCAACCCATAACATTACAATCTAAAGAAGGGTTGGCATTATTAAATGGTACTCAATTTATGAGTGCTTATGGTACTTTTTTACTATTAAAATCGTATAAATTATCTTATTTGGCAGATTTAATTGGAAGTGTATCCATTGATGCATTTGATGGTAGGATTGAGCCATTTAATCAATTAATTCATTTAGTTAGACCACACAATGGGCAGTTAAAAACTGCAGCACGTGTAAGCGAGTTTTTAGAAGGAAGTGAAATTATAAACCAAGAAAAACAGCACGTACAAGATCCGTATAGTTTTAGATGTATTCCGCAAGTTCATGGTGCAACAAAAGACACAATAGAATTTGTACGAAAGACTTTTGTAACGGAAATTAATTCGGTTACTGATAACCCAAATATTTTTGCAAAAGAGGATGAAATTATTTCTGGAGGAAATTTTCATGGTCAACCTTTAGCTTTAGCATTAGACTATTTAAAAATTGCTATAGCAGAATTAGGTAATATTTCTGAACGTCGTGTATTTCAATTAGTATCTGGATTAAGAGGGTTGCCAGCATTTTTAGTAGATAATCCTGGACTTAATTCTGGTTTTATGATTCCGCAATACACAGCTGCAAGTATAGTAAGTGCTAACAAACAACTAGCTACACCTGCATCTATAGATAGTATTGTATCAAGTAATGGGCAAGAAGATCACGTTAGTATGGGTGCCAATGCAGCAACACAAGCTTATACATTAATTAATAATGTAGAGCGTGTTTTAGCAATAGAATTGTTTAATGCTTCACAAGCGTTAGCCTTTAGGTCACCTTTAAAATCTAGTCCTTTTATAGAACAATTTTTATCAAGTTATCGTCAAATTGTACCTTTTATTAAGGAAGATGAAATTTTACATGATGATATTGAAGCTTCTATAGCATTTATTAAAACTATTGAAGTTGATACTGAAGAAATGTTTTAGCTATTTAATAATGAATTAGCCCAAGATTTGGCTTCTTCTAAGGTGTCAAAAATCTCAAACGGTTTATTTAAAAACAAGCTTTCTACTTCTGCATTTCTAGCAGAAAGCGATTTAGAGACTATAGCAAAACCAGCTAAGCTAGCAATTTTAGAAGTTTTTAGATAGATAATTGGATCTACTGAGTAAGAGTTTATCCTATTAGAAATGTAAACAAATGGCTTGTTTTTAAACACTTCTAGAATTTCTTTGGTTTGAACTTGACTTTCTTTTTTTCCGAAAATTACACCCTCATAAATTGTTGAAACTACATAATTTTCAAAAAATTCTAAAGAGCAGGTTTCAAGAGTTTTTATCATTATAATTATTTGAAATTTTCTGCAAAAATAAATAAAAAAGTTCGTTAAAAAACTGAAGCGTACTAGGAAATGTTATTAATCGATAAGTTGTAATTTTTTTACGACATAAAGAGTTAATGTGCTTATTTTTAGTGTTTTAGCGCTCTAAAATGGATTTTGCCCATAACTCTGCTTTATTCAACTCTCTAAAAATTTCAAATGGTTTTTTTAAAAATAGACGCTCAATTTCTGCATTTCTAGCAGAAAGTGTTTTAGAAACTACTGCAAACCCTTTTAGTAGATCAATTTTTGAAACGTCTTTATAAATTGTAGGATCTACAGAATAAGAGTTAATACGATTGGTTATATATACAAATGGTTTATTATTAAAAGCAACAGAAGAAAAATAAATAATCTCATCAGACAATTTTTTGTCCAAATTGACACCTTCATTAATTTCTGCAATTAATATATGGTCTTTTGCAAGAAGAGTACAAAAAGAAAGCTCTGTTTTAGTATACATACAATCTATTAAATTCAAATAAAAAAGCTTCACTTAATTTAGTGAAGCTTTTTTAAATTAACAAATCTTAAAATATTAAAAGTTCTAAGATTCTGTTGGCTTTTCTGATTTTTCAATTTTAATAGTAATTTCACTATTTTTTTTATCTAAATCCATTACTATTTTATCGCCTTCTTGTAATTTAGAAGTAATTATTTCTTCCGCTAAAGCATCTTCAATATATTTTTGAATAGCACGTTTTAATGGTCTTGCACCATATTGTTTGTCAAATCCTTTTTCTGCAATAAAATCTTTAGCAGCTTTTGTCAATTTAAGTTTATAACCTAAGCCATCAATTCTACCTAATAATTTATCTAATTCAATATCAATAATTTTATTGATATCTTCTTTTTCAAGAGCATTGAAAACTATTACATCATCAATTCTATTTAAAAATTCTGGTGCAAAAGATTTTTTAAGTGCATTTTCAATGACACTTCTTGCATTGGCATCTTCTTGAGATTTTTGAGATGCTGTCCCAAACCCAATTCCAGTACCAAAATCTTTAAGCTTACGTGCTCCAATATTTGAGGTCATTATAATGATAGTGTTTCTAAAGTCAATTTTACGACCTAGACTATCTGTTAAAAAGCCATCATCTAAAACTTGTAATAACATATTAAATACATCAGGATGTGCTTTTTCAATCTCATCTAATAAGATTACAGCATAAGGTTTACGACGTACTTTTTCTGTTAATTGTCCACCTTCTTCATAACCAACGTATCCTGGAGGTGCTCCAACTAATCTAGAAATCGCAAACTTCTCCATGTACTCACTCATGTCTATACGCACTAGAGAATCTTCGCTATCAAACAATTGTTTTGATAACACCTTAGCTAACTGAGTTTTACCAACTCCTGTTTGCCCTAAAAAGATAAATGACCCAATTGGCTTATTAGGATCTTTAAGTCCAGCACGATTACGTTGTATGGCTTTTACTACTTTAGCTACAGCTTCATCTTGACCAATTACTTTACCTTTAATAAGTTCTGGTAATTGTGCTAATTTGTTACTTTCTGTTTGTGCAATTCTGTTAACAGGGACACCTGTCATCATACTTACCACATCAGCAACATTATCTTCAGTTACAGTTTCTTTATGTTGTTTAGTGTCTTCTTCCCACTTTTCTTGTGCGATAGCTAATTCTTTTTCTAAACGTTTTTCATCATCGCGTAAACGTGCAGCTTCTTCGTATTTTTGTTTTTTAACTACAGAGTTTTTAGTCTCGCGAACACCTTCAAGTTTTTTCTCTAATTCTATAATTTGTTTAGGAACATCTATATTAGTGATGTGTACTCTAGAACCAGCTTCATCTAATGCATCAATAGCTTTGTCTGGAAGAAAACGCTCCGTCATGTAACGATTGGTTAACTTGACACAAGCTTCAATAGCTTCATCTGTATACTCTACGTTATGGTGATCTTCGTATTTAGCTTTAATATTGTTTAAGATTTCTATTGTTTCCTCTACAGTTGTAGGTTCTACAATAACTTTCTGGAAACGACGCTCTAAAGCGCCATCTTTTTCGATGTACTGTCTGTATTCATCTAATGTAGTGGCACCAATACATTGTATTTCACCTCTTGCTAGAGCAGGTTTAAACATATTGGACGCATCTAAACTACCAGTTGCTCCTCCAGCACCAACAATGGTATGAATTTCGTCTATAAATAAAATGACATCATCATTTTTTTCTAGTTCGTTCATCACAGCTTTCATACGCTCTTCAAACTGTCCTCTATATTTAGTACCAGCTACTAAACTTGCTAAATCTAGAGTCACAACACGTTTATTAAATAAAATACGTGATACCTTTTTACTAACAATACGATTTGCTAGCCCTTCTGCAATTGCAGATTTACCAACTCCAGGCTCTCCAATTAGTAATGGATTGTTTTTCTTACGACGAGACAAGACTTGTGAGACACGCTCAATTTCTTTTTCACGTCCTACCACAGGATCTAGTTTACCTTCTTCAGCCATAGCTGTTAAGTCGCGTCCAAAATTATCTAAAACAGGTGTTTTAGATTTTTTGTTGCCTTTAGATCCAGGTGTATTAAATATATCTTTAGAACCGGAATCCTCAGAAGCAGGGTCATCTTGAAAAGATTCTGCTTTAGGAGATCCTGTAATATCTTCAAAATTATCGTCGTTTGTTATCATAGACTTAAATTGTTCTTTAACATTGTCATAATCTACTTTAAGCTTATTTAAAAGTTTTGTAGTAGGGTCGTTTTCATTTCTTAAAATACATAATAATAAATGTGCAGTATTTATTGAAGTACTTTGAAATAGTTTAGCTTCTAAAAAAGTTGTTTTTAAAGCACGTTCTGCTTGTCGCGTTAAGTGCAAGTTTTTCTTTTCGTTAGAAGTTATAGTAGTATTAGGATTAGCAGGGCTTAATATTTCAACCTTTCGTCTTAAATGATTCAAATCAATATCCAACGCATTTAAAATATTTATTGCTTTTCCGTTTCCGTCTCTTAATAAACCAAGCATCAAGTGTTCTGTACCTATAAAGTCGTGTCCTAAGCGTAACGCTTCCTCTTTACTATAGGCTATAACATCTTTTACTCTTGGTGAAAAATTATCATCCATATATTTATTCCTTTCAGCTTTAAAAATAGTAAACATTATTAGTAATGGCAAAAACTATACCTTAAATAATATGTTAATTATTTGCGGTTTGAATGTAATGATAAATTCAAAATAATTAGCAATAGAGTTATTAACTAAAAAAGGGGGGCAAATTGTTAATAAAAAACATCAAAAAACAGACTTAAAAGGCTTACCGTTACTAATGAAAGTTTTATATTAGCGTGTTTTGAAATAATGAATAAAACTAATTAAATTTATATATGGCAGAAGGAGAAAAACTCATTCCAATTAACATTGAAGATGAAATGAAATCGGCTTACATAGATTATTCTATGTCAGTCATTGTGTCACGTGCTTTACCAGATGTAAGAGATGGTTTAAAACCAGTACATAGACGCGTACTTTATGGTATGCATGAACTGGGTGTTAGAGCAAATTCGGCACACAAAAAATCAGCAAGAATAGTTGGAGAAGTTTTAGGTAAGTATCACCCACATGGTGATACCTCAGTTTATGATACAATGGTACGTATGGCTCAAGAGTGGAGTTTGCGTTATATGTTAGTCGATGGTCAAGGAAACTTTGGATCTGTAGATGGTGATAGCCCTGCAGCAATGCGTTATACAGAAGCACGTATGCGTAAAATATCTGAAGACATGTTGGCAGATATTGATAAAGAAACTGTAGACCACAAATTAAATTTTGATGATACTTTAGAAGAACCAACAGTGTTACCAACACGTATTCCTGGTTTATTAATTAATGGTGCATCTGGTATTGCAGTAGGTATGGCAACTAATATGCCACCTCACAATTTATCTGAAGTAGTGGATGGAACCATTGCGTATATTGATAATCCTGATATCGAAATTGACGAAATCATTACACATATTAAAGCTCCAGATTTTCCAACTGGAGGAACTATATATGGATATGATGGTGTAAAAGAAGCTTTTCATACAGGAAGAGGGCGTATTGTTATGCGTGCTAAAGCCAATATTGAAGAAGTACAAGGACGTGAGTGTATTATTGTAGAAGAAATACCTTATCAAGTCAATAAAGCAGATATGATTAAGAAAACTGCAGATTTGGTTAACGATAAAAAATTAGAGGGTATATCTACTATTCGAGACGAATCTGACCGTAATGGTATGCGAATTGTTTACGTGCTAAAACGTGATGCTATTCCAAATATCGTACTTAACAAATTGTATAAGTATACCGCTTTACAATCGTCTTTTAGTGTTAATAATATTGCATTAGTAAATGGTCGTCCAGAATTATTAAATGTTAAGCAATTAATACATTATTTTGTAGAGCATAGACATGATGTAGTTGTTAGACGAACTACTTACGAGTTACGTAAAGCAGAAGAACGTGCACATATCTTAGAAGGACTTATTATAGCTTCAGATAATATTGATGAAGTAATTAAAATTATTAGAGCCTCTTCTAATGCAGATGAAGCACGTACTAATTTAATCGAAAGATTTAAATTAAGCGAAATTCAAGCAAAAGCTATCGTAGAAATGCGATTAAGACAGCTTACTGGATTAGAGCAAGATAAGCTACGTAGTGAGTATGAAGAAATCATGAAAACTATTGAAGACCTTAAAGATATTCTTGACAAAAAGGAGCGTAGAATGCAAATCATTAAGGACGAGCTTTTAGTTGTAAAAGACAAATATGGTGACGAGCGTCGTTCTCAAATAGAATATGCAGGTGGCGACTTGAGTATAGAAGATATGATTCCGGATGAGCAAGTAGTAATTACTATTTCGCATGCAGGTTATATTAAACGTACCTCTTTAACAGAATACAAAACACAAAATAGAGGAGGCGTTGGTCAAAAAGCTTCAACTACAAGAAATGAAGATTTCTTAGAACATTTATTTGTTGGTACAAACCACCAATACATGTTATTCTTTACTCAAAAAGGAAAATGTTTCTGGATGCGTGTTTACGAAATCCCAGAAGGAAGCAAAACTTCAAAAGGAAGAGCAATTCAAAACCTTATTAATATTGAGCAGGATGACAAAGTGATGGCATTTATATGTACTCAAGATTTAAAAGATGAAGATTACATCAATAGCCACTATGTCATTATGGCAACCAAAAAAGGTCAAGTTAAAAAGACATCTTTAGAACAGTATTCTAGACCTAGAACTAATGGTATTAATGCTATTACTATTAAAGATGGAGACGAATTACTTGAAGCTAAATTAACTACAGGAAACAGTCAAGTAATGTTAGCACTTAAATCTGGTAAAGCTATTAGATTTGAAGAAGCTAAAACTAGACCAATGGGTAGAAACGCATCTGGTGTAAGAGGTATTACACTTGCCAATGCAAAAGATGAAGTAATTGGAATGGTTACTATTGAAAACCCTCAAGAAGAAACGGTTCTAGTAGTATCTGAAAATGGATATGGAAAACGTACTTATATTGACGATCCAGAAGATGGAGAAGCTGTTTACAGAATTACCAACAGAGGTGGTAAGGGTGTAAAAACAATATCAATATCTGAAAAAACAGGTAATTTGGTGTCTATAAAATCTGTAACAGATACAGATGATTTAATGATTATCAATAAGTCTGGAATAGCAATTCGTATGGCAGTAGAGAGTTTACGTACCATGGGAAGAGCTACTCAAGGAGTAAAATTAATTAATTTAAAAGGAAACGATTCTATAGCTGCTGTCGCTAAAGTAATGAAAGACGATGAAGAAGAAGATATAGACAACATTGTAGGAAACCTTGAAAACACTAACAATTCTGAAGCTGGCACAACTATTGATAATACAGAAGAAGAATAACATTAACTTTAAAAAAAACTAATAATGAAAAAACAATTAATACTTGCGATAGCATTACTTGTAACAGTATTTTCTTTTGCACAAAAAAAAGAAATTAAAGCACTAGAAAAAGCAGTAAAAAGCAACAATTATGCTGAAGCAAAAGCTTTAGTAGTTCAACTTGAATCTATGGTTGGTTCAATGGATGACAAATTAAAAGATAAATATTATTTAGGAGCAGCAAACGCATATTTTGCAAATGGTACTGCTAATTATAGTGATATCACTAAAGCGGTAGAAGCTCTTGGGAATGTTTCTGGAAATTCTGCTGTAGCTAGTCAATTAAAAAGAGAAATCGAAAATGATTTACTTAAAAAAGCTAACGAATTTTACACTTCAAAGCAGTTTGACAAAGCAGCAGTTGGTTTTGAAAACCTATACAATGTAAATAAATCAGATCCTTCTTATTTATATTATGCAGCAGTAAGTTCTATAAATGCACAAGATATGGATGGTGCATTAAAATATTACATTATGCTTGACGATTTAGATTATACTGGTGTAGAAAAAGAATATTTTGCTACTAACTCTGCTACAGGAGAAGAAGAAGTTATGGACAAAGCAACTAGAGATAATTATGTAAGATTAAAAACACATACTAATCCTGGTGAAAGAATGACAGAATCTAGAGAAGCAGAAATTACAAAAAACATTGTAATTATATATGCTAATAAAGGTGAAACAGATAAAGCACTTGCTTACATGAAAAAGGCAAGAGAAACTAATCCAGAAGATTCTAATTTATTAGTAACAGAAGCTAATTTACAATATAAGTTAGGTAATACTGCTAAGTATGAAGAGTTGATTAACGAAGCATTATCTAAAGATCCTAACAACCCAGATCTATTATATAATTTAGCTGTGTTAGCTGCCAGTGCTGGAAATGCTAAAAAAGCAAAAAGCTATTACAATAAATCTTTAGAAATTAACCCTAAAAACACAAACGCATTAACTAATCTTGCAGCATTAATTCTTGCAGATGAGCAGAATATAATTGACCAAATGAATGCATTAGGTACTTCTGCTGCAGATAATAGAAAGTATGATGAACTTAAAAACAAAAGGTTAGATATTTATAATGAAGCTATACCTTATTTAGAGAGAGTTTTAGAAATTGATCCTAATAAAGAAATAGGAATTACCTTAGCTAATATTTATGGTGCTATTGGTGAAGATGCTAAAGCCAAAACATTAAGAGAGAAGTTTAATTAAACATTAAATTCTTTCATAAAAAAAAGCCTTCAATTTTTGAAGGCTTTTTTTTTAAATAATTTTTTTAATAACTCTAAGTTTGTGCGTGTGTAAACGTTTATCGACATTATAAATTCCTGTATGGTCTAGTCGATCTATTCTAACTTTTCCATGAGCATGTATAATATAATTATCTTGCATAATTATACCGACATGTATAATATGTCCTTCATTATTATCAAAAAATGCTAAATCCCCAGGTTCACTTTCTTCAATAAAACTTAAAGCTTCCCCTTGAGTAGCCTGTTGTGAGGCATCTCTAAATAATTTAAATCCACACAGTTTATAAACCATTTGAGTAAACCCACTACAATCAATACCAAAAGGTGTTTTACCTCCCCAAAGATAAGGGGAGTTTAGATATTTAAATGCTGTAGAGATTATTTCGTTTTTATTGGTTTTAGCCTCAATAGTTGCACCTTCAAAAGCATGACCTAATAATTCTAATCCATTTAGGGTAGATCCTAAAACAACAGTATATAATTGATTATTTTGGTCTTGAACAAACTCTACTAAATCCGAAGACAATAAAGGCGATTTATTTTTTAAATCTTTATAATCTTCTTCTGTAATTTCAACAAATTGTTTATTGTCAATCCAGCCTTCATATTTATCAAAAGCTAGCCTAATTTTACTCCATTGTTTACGTTGTTCTAAAATTTTAAATATATCACCATAAAGAACTTGCGAGATTAACTCGCTAGTATCCGAAGTCTCAAGCCTTAAAGGGACAATACTTAAATTACAGATTCCGTACCGCATTAGCTGTATTTAGTAACGTTCAATAACTACAGCAGATGCACCACCACCACCATTACAGATAGCAGCTGCACCTATATTTGCATTATTTTGTTCTAGCACATTAAGTAAGGTAATTAGTATTCTTACTCCAGAACATCCTAGTGGATGTCCTAAGGATACAGCACCACCATTGACGTTAACATTAGAATCATTTAACCCTAAAATTTTCATGTTGGCTAAACCAACAACAGAGAAGGCTTCGTTAAATTCAAAATAATCAACATCTTCAATACTTATTCCAGCTTTATTTAGAGCTAGCGGTAATGCTTTAGCAGGAGCAGTAGTAAACCATTCTGGTTCTTGTGCAGCATCTGCATAACTTTTAATGTAAGCTAATGGTTTTAATCCTAACTCTTTAGCTTTTTCTTCACTCATTAATACCATAGCACCAGCACCATCGTTAATAGTTGATGCATTAGCTGCAGTAACAGTTCCATCTTTAGTAAAAGCAGGACGTAAGTTTGGTATTTTATCTATTTTAACGTTAGTATACTCTTCATCTTTACTTACAATTATTGGTTCACCACGTCTTTGTGGTACTTCTACTGGGACAACTTCATTATCAAAATTTCCCGCTTCCCAAGCTGCAGCAGACCTGTTATAAGACTGTATAGCAAATGCATCTTGATCTTCTCTAGAAAATTGATACTCTGTTGCACAAGCATCTGCACAAACACCCATTGCATTTTGGTCATAAGCATCAACTAGACCATCTTTTTGCATTCCATCTACTAATGTAGTTGGACCAAATTTTGTACCTGTTCTAGCATACAAATAATGAGGTATCATACTCATGTTTTCCATACCTCCAGCAACTATAATATCTGCATCTCCTAATGCAATACTTTGTGCAGCTTGCATTACTGTTTTCATACCAGAAGCACAAACTTTATTTATTGTTGTACAAGGGACTGTATTAGGTATTCCAGCATAAATAGCTGCTTGCCTTGCAGGAGCTTGTCCTGTACCTGCTTGTACAACATTACCCATTAATACTTCTTGTACTAATTCAGGTTTTAAATTTATTTTATCTAAGGCTCCTTTGATAGCAATAGCACCTAGTTTTGGAGCTGGAATGGTGCTTAAAGCACCTAAGAAGCTTCCAATTGGTGTTCTTGCAGCAGAGACAATAACCACTTTTTTGCTCATAATTATAAGTCATTTTATTAAAGCACGAAATTACTAATTTTTTACCAAAATTTAGACTAAACTTAGCTTTATAAGTAAATAGTAGAATTATAATTTATTACATTTGAAAAACACTAGTTTTAAGCATGAAAGACTACATTAACTCCATCTATAAAAATCATTCACAATTTTATAAAATATTACTATTTGTAGTAACCACTTTATTAATAGTGTTTATTTTTCCTAAAAGCGGACGGTTTAAGTATAAGAATTTTGAAAAGGGTAAGCTTTGGCAAACCGAAAATCTGTATGCACCTTTTAATTTTGCTATTAAAAAATCTAATGCAGAGCTAGACAAAGAAAAAGCTTTAATAGAGTCTCAAACCACTCATTTTTTTAATAAAAATGAAGAAGTAGAAGCAAAAGTAAAATTTGATTACGAACAATCGTTTAATACAGTTTTTAAAGATACTTTAAAAAACTATAATGATTTAAAAACAAAAGGATTAAGCATTTTAAATGAATTGTATCAATATGGAATCTTAAATGAAGACTTAAATTTAAATGAAGATGACAAGGTTGTTATTTTAGTAGATAATGTAGAGAAAAAGACCACAAAATTTTCAAACTTACAAAAACTTGGTACTATTAAAATTAAGATAGAAAAAGAACTTCAAAGTACTTATTTAGAGCGTTATTCTAATAGTTTAACCACACTTTTTTTTGATATCATAAAATCTGATCTTAACTATAATAAACAGTTAACAGAAAATGTGCTTAAAGAAGCTTTAGATAAAATATCTCAAAATCGAGGAGTTGTAGATAAAGGGACGCTAATTATATCAAAAGGAGAGGTAGTTAATGACGAAAAATATCAAATTCTTACTTCTCTTTCTAAAGAGTATGAGTCGCAGGTATGGAGTAAATCTAATTACAACTGGATAGTTTTAGCTTACACTGTATTAGTGGCATTAGCACTATTAATGTTATTATTATTTATAAGAAAATATAGGTTAGATGTCTATAAAAACAACACTAAAGTCACTTTTATATTTTTCAATATTTTGGTAATTGTATTATTAACATCGTTGGTAGTTAATTACAATTCCGAGTATGTGTATTTAGTACCCATAGCTATTTTACCATTAGTATTAAAAGCATTTTTTGATGCAAGATTAGGTTTATTTACTCACGTTATAACAGTTTTATTATTAGGCTCTATTGTACCTAATAGTTATGAGTATATGTTTTTACAAATTATAGCTGGGATTGTAACCATTTTAACCATATCAGAACTATATAAACGTGCTAACCTATTTATTTCTGTTGGTCAAATCACCTTGGTTTACATTATTGCCTATTTCGCGTTTTTTGTAATACACGAAGCTAGTATTGATAATTTAAAATGGGAAACATTTGGGTTGTTTGTATTATGTGGTTTAGCAACATTGTTTGTGCAACCATTAATATATATATATGAAAAACTTTTTGGTTTGGTTTCTGATGTCTCACTCTTAGAACTATCGGATACAAACTCAAAATTACTTAAAGAGCTATCAAATAAAGCTCCAGGAACGTTTCATCATTCTTTAAACGTGGCTAATTTAGCTGAAGCATCTGCAAATGAAATTAATGCTAATGCTATGTTAGTTAGAGTAGGAGCGTTGTATCATGATATTGGCAAAATGAAATCGCCAACTTATTTTACAGAAAACCAATCGTCTGGATTAAATAGTCATGATGAATTATCTCCAAAAGAAAGCGCTAAAATTATAATTAATCATGTTATTGATGGAATTGAAATAGCCAAAAAGAATAATTTACCAGATCGTGTTGTAGATTTTATTAGAACACATCATGGTACAAGCCAAGTATATTACTTCTATATGAAAGAAAAGGCTAATAATGAAGATGTTGATATTAACGACTTTACTTACCCAGGACCGAAACCTTTTAGTAAAGAAACTGCAATATTAATGATGTGCGATAGTGTTGAAGCAGCCTCTAAGAGTTTAAAAGAACCAACCTCTAGTAAAATTGATAATTTTGTAGAAAATATCATTAATAAGCAAAAAGATGATGGACAATTCTTGAATGCTAATATTACATTTAAAGAAATTGAATCTATAAAAAAAGTGCTAAAACGCAAGCTTGCAAATATTTACCACTTAAGAATAGAATATCCAGAATAAAAATTTAAAAAAGTAAATAAATTTGTTGTGTTATTTAGGATGATATGTTACATTTGCATCCGCAATTTATTGCAATGTTCATAATAATTGGAGAGGTGCCTGAGTGGCCGAAAGGAGCGGTTTGCTAAATCGTCGTAGGTGGAAACACTTACCCAGGGTTCGAATCCCTGTCTCTCCGCTAATCATTTTTTTATAATTGATAACCTTTTTCGGGGTGTAGCGTAGCCCGGTTATCGCGCCGCGTTTGGGACGCGGAGGTCGCAGGTTCGAATCCTGCCACCCCGACTTTACAGAGTTAAGGGCTCTTAGCTCAGCTGGATAGAGCACCTCCCTTCTAAGGAGGCGGTCGAAGGTTCGAATCCTTCAGGGCTCACTTAAAGCTTCACTATTTAGTGAAGCTTTTTTGTTTTTTGTATTTAAATAAAAACGCTGATAATCAACTATTTACTTCAAAATACACTAAAAAAGTGTGCATTTCATCGAATAAATAAACTTTTTGTAGATGGTTTGGAATAAATTACTACTTTTGCAATCCCAAATAGCTTGACGCGTCAAGTTTTAAATTTTAAAAAAATGAATAACCTACTTAAATTCTCGGCATTTTTATGCCTAATTTTTATTGCTTCTAGTTGTACTACAGAATCTTTAGATGATTCTTATAATCAGAGCACAACAACTCCAGAAGTTGCTCAAGCCTATCAGTCTTGTAGTAATCAAAATCCGCAATCAAAACTAGTAAATAACGGTTCGGTAAATTTTACATTTAAAATTATAGATTCTAATTCTAACATTATTCAAGAACAAGATATCATTCCTGGTGGAAGCTCATCTTGGTTGACTTTTAATGACGGAGAAACTACTTTTAGTATTGAAAGTGCTTCAACAGGTGTATCTGATAGTAAAGTTGTATTAGATATGAATACTTGTACTGAGGTAGAAATAATTGTTAACTCTTCAAATTCTGTTGAAGTTCCAATTGTTCAGACAGTAAATTAATTTTTAGTACAACATATAATAATTTTAAAATTATCAAGATTGGTGGTAAAAAACAAATAGTTTTTACCACCTTCTTTTATTTTAAGCTTGTTTCTTATTTGATTAACTGATTCTGGAAAATTTCTAGTAGTAATATTGGCTTGCTTTAAAGCTATATATTTATTGTAAGATTTTTTATTGTAGGGTATAACGGTTTCTATTTTAAAATGTCTTCCTGGAAATTCAACTTTTTTATCACTTGTATATAAATGAGAGTGTTTATGTAATTTAAAAATGTCTAATTTTTTAGATATTGTATCAAATGCTCCAGATTTTAAAATTGCACTATTGGGTTCGTATAAATAGGTTAAGGGTAAACTATAGTCTGCTTCAGTAACTTTCTCTTCTTCGTATATAAATTTAAAACTATTGTACTTATCACTTTTAATGTCAACCGTTTTAATAGTAACTTGACCATTAAAATTAGCCTCTAATATCCATAATAACTCCTTAACCTCATTATTTACTGCTACACAGTGGATGGTTTTGACATGGCTTAATTCATTTAACCCTGAAGAAATATCTAATAAAGGCGAAGTTTTAATCATTATATTTTTAGAATAACTAAACAACAAATCCAAATGTTCTGGAACATTAGGTAAACAGTCATTTAAAAGAAAAACTTTTCCTTTTGCGTCGTTTCGTCTGGATGGGTCTATATAAATCCAGTCAAAAGGTTGGTCTAATTTTTTTAAGATATCTAAACCGTTTTCTGGATAAAACGTCAGATTAGGGGTATTTAAAATAGATGCATTATGTTTTACTATTTGTGATAATTCTTGGTTTAACTCGCAATGAATAACTTGTTTGAAATGTTTAGAAAAATAGTAAGCATCTACACCAAAACCACCTGTTAAGTCTATTAATGAATGACCAGAGATCAAGTTAGACTTATATTTTGCAGTAGTTTCTGAAGAGGTTTGCTCTATATTAAGTTTTGAAGGAAAATATATGCCTTGAGTATTAAACCATGTTGGAAGTTTTTTTTTAGACTTATTTTTAGATTCGATTTGATTTAAAATGTCTTGCTGAATTTCTTTAGGAAAAGGAATGCCTTTTAATACTAATTCTGAAATGTTATTGTTTAAATTTTCAGCAATAAAGCGTTGTATGCCTTTATTTAATATAGTTTTATTAAAACTAATCATCTAATCCTTCCGTCAATTTATTTACAACTCGATACTCTGATAAAAACTCTTTAGCTATAACTTTTAATGCTGTATAAGCAGGAATTGCTACAATCATACCCACTATACCAAATAATAAACCAGCAATTATTATTACTAAAAATATTTCTAATGGATCTGATTTTACACTTTTTGAAAATATTAATGGTTGACTAAAAAAATTGTCTACTAATTGCGCTACCATAAAACCAAACATGACATATAATGTTTTAGGTAATATGACGTCACTAAAGCTTTGTCCTAAATTACTCGACATGCTTAATAATATTAGTACAAATGCACTAATTATTGGTCCAACGTATGGAATAATATTTAATAATGCACAAAGCGTAGCTATAATAACAGCGTTTTCTATCCCAAAAATTAATAGAATTACTGTGTAAATGACAAATAAAATAGTTAGTTGTAATAATAAACCACCAAAATATCTGGTTAGCAAATCACGAATAGTAACAAAAGATTTTCGTAATCTCTTATCATGTTTTTTAGGTAAAATAGATAGTATTCCAGAGCTCATGATTTTGCTATCTTTTAAAAAGAAAAAAGAGATAAACAATACAGAAAACAAGCCTATACTAAAGCTTCCAAATCCGCTAATTATTGCATTGACAAAATCTGGTATAATACCAAAATTAATTTTTGACATGTATTTAGAATCTTTTATAGATTGTTCCACCTCATTGGTATTTAACCCAAAATGACTAATACCTTCTTTGTATAAGTTTTCAATATTGGCTTGTAAAGTATCAATATCTAATAATGATAAATTCTGACCTTGTTCAATAATTAAAGGGATAAACAAGCTTATAATCCCAAAAATAATTATTAAAAATACAAGCATAGTAGTAACTACCGCAAGTGTATCAGGAAATTTAAATTTACTTTTTAAAAGCACAACAATAGGTCTACCCAAAAGCGAAATTATTCCAGCTATGACTAAATAAACTATTACAGATTGTATTTTATACAAAAACCATAACAGTATAGCTATACCAACAATTATTGATACTGCACGAAGGATTCCATTAGAGATCGTTTTTGATGTCATGATGTAAATATAAAATTTTGAATTTTATTTAATTGATAACTGCTTAGTTATTTCATAAAGAGCAATGCTGGTTGCTTGCACAACATTCATACTACTATTATGTCCAAACATATCAATATGTATAATGTGATGACTTAATTTTAAAACCTCTTCAGAGACTCCGAAGTTTTCGTCACCTACAACTAATGCTATAGGAGAATTATTTACTATTTTAAAATCATGTAGAGCTTGACTGTTTGTTGTTATTTCTAAAGAAATAACAGTATAGCCTTCTGATTTTAAAGTTTTAATTAACTCTAAAGATGATTCTCTGACCTCATAATTTACAATCTTTTCAGTCGCACGAGAGGTTTTGGTCATTTTACGACCTAAAGGAATATCACTACCACAGAATACCAGTTTTTTAACACCAAATGCATCACATGTTCTAAATAAACTTCCAATATTAGGTGCATTGCTAACATTTTCGCAAATAATTTGAATGGGAAATGTTTGTTGCTTAAAATTAGTGTTGTAGTAATTTAATTGCACTTGAGTTTAAATTTTTAATTTACCTTAATTTTCGAAAGCATATTTTACAATATTGGCACCCATTTTTAAAGCTTTTAGACGAATGTCTTCTGGGTCATTATGTACTTCTTGATCTTCCCAACCATCACCTAAATCGGACTCGAAAGTAAATAAAACTACTAATCGTTCTTTATGATATAATCCAAATGCTTGTGGACGTTTACCATCGTGTTCATGAATTTTTGGTAGTCCATCTTTAAAGTCAAACGCACTACTAAATATAGGATGCGTATTTGCTAGTTCTTGCAGCTCTTGATTTGGAAATATTTTTTTCAGCTCTTTTGTAATGTAGGGTTGCATACCATAGTTATCGTCTATGTGTAAAAATCCTCCAGATTCTAGGTAGTTTCTTAAATTTTCTACTTCATCTTCTTCAAAAACAACATTACCATGACCTGTCATGTGTAATAACGGAAACCTAAATATATCCACACTACCTGCTTCAACGGTTTCAGGTTTTTCATTCATTTGTGTATCTATATTATTGTTGCAAAACCTAATTAGATTAGGTAATGCTGTTGGATTACTATACCAATCGCCACCACCTTTATATTTTAAAATAGCTAAATCTTGTCCTTTAACAAAAACAAGACAAAATAGAAAAGTAACAAGTAAAAAGGCTTTTTTCATTATTTATTCATTTACAAATGCCACACTATGACAAGCTACTATTGCAGCAGTTTCGGTACGTAATCGTGTATCTCCCAAAGTTACAGGAATAAATTTATTTTGAATCGCTTTTTCTATTTCTTTAACAGAAAAATCGCCTTCTGGTCCAATTAAAATGGTGACTTCTTTGTTTGGCTGTAATTGAGATTTTAATGATTTTTTGTCTAATTCTTCACAATGAGCAATAAATTGTTGGCCTGAAAAATCTTGATTGATATAGTCTTTATAAGCTATTGGATTGTTTAAAATAGGGTAGTAGCAATTTAAGGATTGCTTCATTGCAGATTGAATGATTTTTTGGAAGCGTTCTGTTTTTACTACCTTTCTTTCTGAATGATCACAGATAATAGGTGTAATGCTTGTCACACCAATCTCTGTTGCTTTTTCTAAAAACCATTCGTAGCGATCATTCATTTTAGTAGGTGCAACTGCTAAATGTAATTTGTAATTAGTAGGTTTTTGCAAGCTAGCTTCTATAATATTAACCACACAGTTTTTTTGCTCTGCTACAGTTATTTTTGCTTTAAATAGGTAACCTTTACCATTAGTAATGTTTAAAAAATCACCAACTTGTTTTCTTAGTACTTTAACAATGTGCTTACTTTCTTCTTTTGGAAAAGTAAATTGCTTTGAGTTAGATAATACGTCTGGATTATAAAATAGCTGCATAAAAATAAGGTTACAACAAAACTAAAAAAAAAGTGCTTTCTATTTTATTAGAAAGCACTTTATAATTATAAATTTTTTAGAAGTTAATCTGGAGTTCCACAGATAATATCTCCATGATCTAAATGAGCTTGTAAAGCATTAACACTAATTGTAATTTGATGCATATTTGCAGGGTTTCCTGGTGGTATATGACAAATTGTAATTTTGTTATTGTTGTTGTTTCCTTTTTTGTTTGAATCTGCATTAGTAGAAAATAAAGTTGAGGCTAATGCAAATAATAGTATTTGTACGTATTTCATAAGTAAAAGATTTTAAATTTGGTTACTTAAAAATAACACCTTATTGTAATAAACTAATAAAATTTAGTTGAAATACACTTTAAGTCTTTGATTAGCAGTGATTTGCATTTTTAATCGATAAATGGTTACTTATTAGTCTACAATTTTTAGCACTTTAATTTCTTTAATAGTTTTTATCCTTTCAGTTTTTAAAATAATATAAAAGCTATTGGTTTCAGGTATTCTAACCGTATAAATAGTATTTAATTTATTATCTAAATTAAAGGCTTGTTCTTCTACTTCAGTAGGCATTGATCCTTCTTTAAGCCATCCAGAGTCTCCACCACGTTTTGCATTTCTATCCATAGAATATCGTTTAGCTAAATCATCAAACCGGATTCCATCTTCATAAGATTTTAAAATGTCATTTTTATAATCTACAATTTTAGACGCCTCCAACGTATTACCATCAAAATAAATGTAGCTAATACGGTAATGTCTTTCGTCGGATTTTGTTATAACTTTATAATGTGTGGTGTTAAATTCTGTTTTTACAGTTTTAATACTACCAACATTAGTATTTAAAAGTGCTGTTGCTAATTTAGTTTTATGCTTTTCTTCATTAAAAATTAAAACCTTGTTTTTTCTAGACTTTTTTGTTTCTAACAATTTCTCAGCTTGTTCAACAGTTGTAATAGTGTCTAATTCTTTTTTAATAGACGTTTGGGCTAAAGTTGTTGCAGTTAACAAGCAAATAGTAAGTTTAAGTAGGGTTTTCATGATTTTAAATAAATTTGTTTTAACAAAAAAACAAAAAAAAGGAGTTTAAAAAACTAAATTAAATAAGGTTATTAACAAGGGTTTTAACAATCTTATAATTTAAATTTTTAACCTAGAATTAGCCATTACATTTTGCTCTGCAAAATTACCTTCTAAAAACTTTAAATATCCAACAATAGCTATCATAGCAGCATTGTCTGTAGTAAATTCAAATTTAGGCACATACGTGGTCCATCCATGCTTAGTTTCGCCATCTTTTAAGGCTTGTCTTATACCAGAATTTGCTGACACACCACCTCCAATTGCAATGTGTGTAATACCAGTTTGTTTGGAGGCTAGTTTAAGCTTGTCGGTTAAAATCCCAATGATAGTATATTGGATTGAGGCACAAATATCATTTAGGTGTTCTTCTATAAAATTTGGATTTTCTTTAACTTGTTTTTGAATAAAATATAAGACTGCAGTTTTAAAACCAGAAAAACTAAAATTTAATCCATCAACTTTAGGTTTAGTAAATTTGAAGGCTTTTGGATTTCCTATTTTGGCTAGTTTATCAATTTGCGGACCTGCAGGATAACCTAATCCTAATAGTTTTCCACTTTTATCAAATGCTTCGCCAACAGCATCATCTATAGTTTCGCCTATAACATCCATATCAAAATAATGGTTGACTTTTACAATTTGTGTGTGACCACCCGAAATGGTCATTGCCAAAAACGGAAAAGGTGGTTGGTCAAAACCTTCTTCATCAATAAAATGTGCTAAAATATGGGCTTGCATATGATTGACATCTATCAATGGTATATTAAGTCCAAATGCTAAAGATTTTGCAAAAGAAGTACCAACCAATAAACTACCCATTAATCCAGGTCCTTTGGTAAAGGCTATGGCGCTTAATTGCGATTTTGTAATTCCTGCTTTTTTTAAAGCTTGATCTACTACTGGAACAATATTTTGTTGATGCGCTCTAGAGGCTAGTTCTGGTACAACACCACCATATTCCTCATGTATTTTTTGATTGGCTATAACGTTACTTAATATTTTTCCGTTATGTATTACAGAAGCTGCTGTATCATCGCAAGAGCTTTCAATTCCTAAGATATAAATATTTTGTGCTGACATTAGTTAATTTTGGGCATAATAATTGTTAATTTTGATGTACAGATTAACAACTAAATTACATTTGTTAACGTATTTACAAAAGTAAGGTATTCTTAATAATTTTTTAAGCCATTTAATAGTATCAAAAAGTTTCTTAAAATAATCGCCAAATTAATTGCAATACTACTATTGCTATTCATCATTTTGGTATTGATTCTATCTATTCCTGCAGTACAAACTAGTCTAGGAAAATATGCTACCACTAAATTAAATCAACAATTTAAAACTAATATTAACATTGAAAAGGTTGGACTTCAATTTAATGGTGATGTCGAGTTAAAGGGTGTGTTAATTAAAGATTATAAAAAAGATACGTTAATAAGTGCTTCAGAATTAAACACTTCAATTATTAGCTTTAAAAACATATATGAAGGCAAACTTAATTTAGGAGATATTAATCTTGATGATTTGGTGTTTAATGTAGTTAAATACCAAGGAGAAACTGATACCAATTTAGATGTATTTGTTGCAAGGTTTAATGATGATAACCCTAGAACAAATAAAAGCGAATTTTTATTATCCTCCAGCGATGTCACTATTAATAACGGAACTTTTAGGTTAATAGATAAAAATAAAGAAACACCACAAATACTTAGGTTTGACAAAATAAATCTAAACGGAACCAATTTTGTTATAGATGGAAGCAATGTTACTTCCCGTATAAATACTCTACAATTTGTTGATAGTCGTGGATTAAAATTAGAAAATTTAATATCTGACTTTTCGTACACCTTAACTCAAATGAGATTTGATAATTTAAGTTTAAAAACTAAAGAATCTTTTATAACAGGTGATTTGGTTTTTGATTATACAAGAGAAGACTTTAAAGAGTTTGAAGATAAGGTTTTAGTTTCTGCTAATTTTACAGAAGGAAGTGTGTTGTTGGATGAATTAAATGTATTTTATAACGAATTTGGTGTCAATCAGCGTGCCAATTTTAGCACTAAAATATCTGGAACTTTAAATAACTTAACTACGCAAGACCTAGATCTTCAAACTAATAGAAATACCACCATTAGAGGGACTATTAATTTTAAAAATTTATTTAATAGCCAAGACAATAATTTTGCAATGCATGGTAATTTTCAAAAACTATCTTCTAATTACAAAGACCTTAAAGCGTTGTTACCAAATGTGTTAGGCGAGTCTATTCCTTCAATATTTGATAAACTTGGTGATTTTAGCGCTACAGGTACCTCTAACATCACTCCAAGCAATATCAAAGCCGATTTAGAAATAAACACCAATTTAGGGTTTATTAAATCTAATTTAGACATGTATAATGTTGGTAACATAGATTATGCATCTTATAAAGGTAATTTAATTTTAGACGAGTTTAATTTAGGTAAAATGTTAGACGATCCTAAGTTAGGTACAACCTCTTTAAATGTAGATGTGGATGGTGTTGGATTTAAAAAAGAAAACCTTTCAACACAATTAAAAGGGGATATTTATAATATTAAATATAATAATTATAACTATCAAAATATAGCTGTTAATGGGCAGTATAAGCAACGTAAGTTTAATGGTAAATTAGTCTCAAACGATAAAAATCTAAAGCTAGAATTTAATGGTTTAGCAGATTTGTCCAAAAACATAAATACTTTTGACTTTGTAGCTAATGTAAATTATGCCAATCTTAAAGCATTAAATTTTTATAATAGAGATGAGCAGTCAGAATTTACAGGTATTGTAGACATGAAAATGCAAGCGACTAATATTGATGATGCTATAGGAAGTATTAGTTTTAAAAATACAATTTACAAAAACGAAAATGATACTTATGTCTTTAAAGATTTTGCTATAAGCTCTGAGTTTTTTGAAAATGAAAGACTTATTAAAGTAAATTCTCCAGACATTATAGAAGGACAAATTAACGGAAACTTCAAGTTTAAAGATATAGATGTCCTTTTTGAAAACTCGTTAAAAAGCATGTATACTAATTATGTGCCCAACCAAACAATTGATAACCAATACTTAGAATTTAATTTTAAAATTTATAATAAAATAGTCGAAGTCTTTTTACCAGAAGTAGAATTAGGTACTAACACCTTTATTAAAGGGCGTGTAGAGAGTAATGAAAAGGCGTTTAAGCTTACTTTTAAGTCCCCAAAAATAAAGTTACTAGATTATTTTGCAGAAACTATAGAATTGCAAGTAGACAATAATAATCCATTATTTAATACTTATGTAGAAGTTGATAGTGTGTACACCAAACATTACAATATTTCTAAGTTTAATTTAATTAATGTAACACTTAATGATACATTATTTATGCGTTCAGAGTTTAAAGGTGGTAAAAGCAATAATGATATTTTTAATTTAAGTTTTTACCACACTATAAATAAAGACAATTTATCTGTTGTAGGTTTTAAAAAGAGTGATGTTACCTTTAAAAACAATAAGTGGTTTGTAAATGAAGACAAAAACAAGTTAAATAAAATAATTTTTGATAGAGATTTTAAAGACTTTAAAATTGAAGAGCTAGTCATGAATCATGAAAATGAAGAAATTAAACTAGCAGGAGTGGTCAGGGATTCAACCTATAAAGATTTAAAACTCAACTTTAAAGATGTTGACTTAAATAAAATAGTTCCTGATGTAGAAAAACTAACCTTAGCAGGAAATATTAACGGTAAACTTGATATCCTTCAGCAAAATGGTAACTATTTACCAAACTCTTCAATTACTATAGATAATTTAGAAGTTAACCAGACGTTTCTTGGGTCTTTTGATGCAAAAATTACAGGAAACGCGACACTATCTAATTACATTGTAGATGCAAAAATTAAGGATGATAGCACTAATTCTTTCACAGCTAAAGGAAATATTAATACCAATAATGGTAATGCCTTAATTGATGTAGATTTAGCCTTTAATAATTTTAGTTTACAAATATTAAATCCCTTTTTAGATGGAGTTTTAAGCAATATTAGAGGTGATGTGTACGGAACAGCCAAAGTAATAGGCAATCTAGATAAACCAAACTTTAATGGCCAATTAAATATAAATAATGGTGGTTTGGGTGTTCCTTATTTAAATGTTGATTATGCCTTCCAGGATAAGGCTTCTGTAACACTAAAAAATCAATCCTTTATTTTTAATACAATTAATATAACAGATACTAAAGAAAACTCTAAAGGTGTGTTAGATGGAAGTATTAGCCATACAAATTTTTCTAAATGGAAATTAGATTTAAATTTAGAAACGCCACGCTTATTAGTTTTAGATACACAAGAAACAGAAGAATCATTATACTACGGAACCGGTTTTGTCGGTGGATCTGCATCTATTTATGGACCTTCAGAAAGTTTAAGTATTAATGTTATTGGCGAAACTAAAAAAGGAACCATTTTTAAAATCCCTTTAAATGATAACGAATCTTTTGGTGATAATTCTATTATATACTTTTTAAGTCCAGAAGAAAAACAAGCGCAAGAGGATGGTGTAGAACTAGAGACTGAAGTTGAAACTGGTTTAGATTTAAATTTTGAATTAGATGTTACCCAAGATGCAGAAATAGAAATATTAATAGATAAAACTTCTGGAAGTACCATTAAAGGTAGAGGAGTAGGTGGTTTGTTAATTGAAATAAACACCAATAATAAATTTGATATGTATGGTGATTTTGTGGTGTATGAAGGCGTTTATAACTTTTTATATGGTGGCGTTATCCAGAAAAAATTTATTGTAGAACCTTATGTTAGTAATTTAGCATGGAATGGTCCTCCAATGGATGCTATTATTGACATTAAGGCTAAGTACGTTACTCGTGCAAATCCATCACCTTTATTAGACAATTCAATAAACAGAAGTATTCCTGTAGAATTAACCTTAGAGTTGTCAGACCGATTAGAAAGACCAGAAATTAATTACGAGTTTAATTTTCCTAACACCAGCTCGACCATTAGATCAGAGATAGATTATCGTTTAGATTCTAAAGAAGAAAAAGAAAGTCAAGCTTTATTTCTAATTGCTACTGGTGCTTTTAGTAGTGGACTTAACGATATTAACTTTACTGGAACATTAACCGAGCGTTTAAATGGCTTAGTAAATAATCTACTATCTAGTGGTGATGGTAAGTTTAATATTGGTGTAAATTTTGAAGCTGGTCAAAACCGACCAGATTTCCAAACAGATAACCGTGTTGGATTAACACTACAAACCAAGATTTCAGACCGTGTTTTAATAAACGGAAAAGTTGGTGTTCCGGTTGGCGGTTTAGGAGATTCGGTTATAGCTGGAGATGTTCAGGTAGATTTTTTATTAAATGAAGAAGGTACACTTACTGCAAAAGTATTTAATAGAGAAAACAATATTAGAAACTTCGGTGAAGAAATTGGTTACACACAAGGTGTTGGTTTGTCATATAGTGTATCCTTTGACACGTTTGGTGAGCTGTTACGTAAAATATTCAATCCAGAAAAAGATAACGAAAGCCAAGAAATTCAGGAAGATGAAAACCCTAATTCTAACACAGAAAATAACTCTCCTTTTCCTGACGATATGAGTTTTAAAAAAGAGTAAATTCTAACTTATAATTTATCGTTTTATACCATTTAATACCCTGTTTTTTATTAAGTTATTAACGAAAACGTTATAGTTTTTTGCATGTCGTTAAATTTTAGCAAAAGCCTTGTTAAATCTAAATTTTCTTTAGTAGTTTTACTTTATTAAGTAAAAATACATGTCAAAAAATATAAAGAAAATAGCAGTAATGACTTCTGGTGGAGATGCACCAGGAATGAATGCTGCAATCCGTTCTGTAGCCAGAACATGTGCCTACTATAATATTGAATGTGTAGGTATATATAGAGGTTATGAAGGAATGATAGAAGGAGACTTTATCGAGCTTACCGCACGTAATGTAAAAGGTATTATTAATAAAGGCGGAACGGTTTTAAAATCTGCAAGATCTAAAGAGTTTCGTACTAAAGAAGGTCGTCAAAAAGCATATGATGCGTTAAAAGCAGCAAATGTTGATGCATTAGTCACTATTGGTGGAGATGGTACGTTTACAGGAGCCTTAATTTTTAATCAAGAATTTAACTTCCCAGTAATGGGTATTCCAGGTACTATCGATAATGATATTTTTGGTACTTCTCACACTTTAGGTTACGATACTGCTTTAAATACTGTAGTTGAAGCAATTGATAAAATTAGAGATACTGCTAGTTCTCATAACCGATTGTTTTTTGTTGAAGTAATGGGACGTGATGTCGGACATATTGCTTTAAATGTTGGTGTCGGAGCTGGAGCTGAAGAAATTTTAATTCCTGAGGAAGATCTAGGGTTAGACCGATTATTAGAATCGTTAAGACGAAGTAAAAAATCAGGTAAATCATCAAGTATTGTAGTTGTTGCTGAAGGCGATAAGATTGGTAAAAACGTTTTCGAACTTAAGGATTACGTTGAAGAAAACATGACCGAATACGAAGTTCGTGTTTCTGTACTTGGACATATGCAACGTGGTGGTTCTCCATCTTGTTTTGATCGTGTGTTAGCTAGTAGAATGGGAGTAAAAGCAGTAGAAAGCTTATTAGAAGGTAAATCTAACTATATGGTTGGATTACTTAATGATAAAATAGATTTAACTCCTTTAGAACAAGCAGTTAAAGGTAAATCAAAAATAAACGAAGAATTAATCCGTGTGTCAGATATCATGACCACATAATATCAATAGAATTAACTAAAATAAAAATATGTCAACATTAAAATTAGGAATTAACGGATTTGGTAGAATTGGTCGTATCGTGTTTAGAGCGACAGTAAAACGTAACGACGTAGATGTGGTTGCAATTAACGATTTGTTAGATGTAGAGCATTTAGCGTATTTATTAGAATACGATTCTGTCCATGGAAGATTTGACGGAACTATCGAAGTAAAAGATGGTAATCTTGTAGTCGATGGTAAAACTATTAGAATTACTGCAGAAAGAGACCCTAAAAACTTAAAATGGGATGAAGCAGGAGTAGATGTAGTTGCAGAATGTACAGGTATCTTTACAACTCTTGAAACAGCTAACTATCATATTGAAGGTGGTGCTAAAAAAGTAGTGATTTCTGCACCTAGTAAAGATGCACCAATGTTTGTAATGGGTGTGAATGATGATAAATTAACAGCATCAGATACTATAGTATCTAATGCCTCTTGTACAACTAACTGTTTAGCGCCTTTAGCAAAAGTTATTGAAGATAACTTTGGAATTGAAGAAGCGTTAATGACAACTATCCACGCAGCAACTTCAACACAGTTTACTGTAGATGCTCCTTCACGTAAAAATTACCGTTTAGGTCGTAGTGCTTTAAATAATATTATTCCAACGTCTACAGGTGCTGCAAAAGCAGTAGGTAAAGTTATTCCTGAATTAGACGGAAAATTAACAGGAATGGCATTTAGAGTACCAACTGTAGATGTATCTGTTGTAGATTTAACAGTTAAAACTAAAAAAGAAACGTCTTTAGCAGAAATTAAAGCAGCAATGAAAAAAGCAGCTGATGGAAGCATGAAAGGGGTTTTAGGGTATACAGAGGATGCAGTAGTATCTCAAGATTTTGTTAGCGAAGTTAGAACTAGTGTATTTGATGCAGATTCTGCTATCGAGTTAAACTCGACCTTCTTCAAGTTAGTATCTTGGTATGATAACGAGTTTGGTTACTCTAACAAATTAGTGGATTTAGCTCAAAAAGTAAATGCTTTATAAGCTATACTTTATATTATAATATTTAGCACAGTAAAATGCATATTTTAATTCATTTTACTGTGCTTTTTTTTATCTTTCCATAAATATTTATAAAATGATTTTAGTTGTTGATAGTGGTTCTACAAAATGCGATTGGATTGCAGTAGATAAAAATGGTAACCAATTGCTTGAAAAAATCCGTACCAAAGGATTAAATCCTGCAATAATTTCTGAAAAGAAAATAAAAAAGATTTTAAAAAAGAGTAAACCATTAAAAGAAAATAAGGATATAGTTACTCATGTTTTTTTCTATGGAGCTGGTTGTGGTACAGAAAACCCGCGCTTAATGCTAAAAGTTGTTTTACAGGAGTTTTTTCCAAATGCAGATGTGTTAGTTGATGAAGACACTATGGCAGCAGTCTATGCCACAATAAATACTCCAGATGAAGCTGCTGTAGTCTGTATTATGGGTACAGGATCTAATTGTAGTTATTTTGATGGTAAACAACTACATCAACGTGTTAAATCTTTAGGATACACAATCATGGATGATGCTTCTGGTAACTACTATGGTAAGGAATTATTACGTGATTACTATTTTAATCACATGCCAGAAGAAATAAAAATTGCTTTTGCAGATAAGTATAATTTAGAAGCAGATTACATAAAATACAACCTCTACAAGCAACCTAACCCAAATGCGTATTTAGCTCAATTTGCAGAGTTTATGATATTAAATAAGGACTCTAAATATATTGTAGAGCTCATAAAATCTGGTATAAGACGCTTTGCTAAAAACATGATTTTACAATATAAAGAAGAGTTAAAAACAGTACCTGTACATTTTGCTGGTTCAATTGCATTTTTCTGTCAAGATGAAATCAAAGCAGTCGCTAAAGAATTAGGATTTCAAGTTGGAAATTTTGAAAGACGACCTATTGAAGGTTTGGTAGCCTTTCATACTAAAGCTATAGATTAAATGGAAATAGCAATTATTGCACATGATGGTAAAAAAGCAGAAATGGTTCAGTTTTTAAATGAACATAAAGACATTTTACTGCAAAAAAGAATCTCATTAGTATCTACAGGAACCACTGGAAAAAAAGTCAAAAAAGCAGGTTTTGAGGTGCTAAGAATGTTGTCGGGACCTTTAGGTGGTGATGCACAAATTGCTGCACGTGTTGCAGAAGGAAAATGTAATATGGTGATATTTTTTAGAGATCCCTTAGAAAAACACCCTCATGAACCTGATGTGTTAATGTTGATGAGACTTTGTGATGTACATGATGTACCACTTGCTACAAATTTAGCAACTGCAGAACTATTAATAAAAGCTATTTAACAGCAATCATACTAATTTCTACATTAACAAATTTAGGTAAATTAGCCACTTCTACAGTTTCTCTTGCAGGAGCTGTGTCGTCATTAAAATATTGACCATATACCTCATTTATTTGTGAAAAATTATTCATATCACTAATAAATATGGATGTTTTAATGACGTTTTCAAACGTCATATTTGCTGCTTCTAAAACCGCTTTCATATTTTCCATCACTTGCTTGGTTTCTGTTTTAATATCATCTAAAACCAATTCACCTGTTTCAGGGTGTAATGCAATTTGACCAGAAGTATATAAGGTATTTCCTGTTAGAACTGCTTGATTATATGGTCCAATAGGAGCAGGAGCTTTTGTAGTGCTAATTATTTTTTTCATTATTTAAATGTATTTTTTAAAGCTAAAGCAAAATAACTAATTTATATTATAATTGCTCATCTGGTTTACGACGTTGCTCGTATTTTAAGTCTTTTAAGATGTTAGATTTAATTCCTATGAAAAAATTCCAACGGTTATACGTACCAAAAGGTACCCAACTAAAATTCATGCGCCAACTTAACAAGTCACGTTGAAAACGCAATTGAGTTAATCCAAACCCTTTGTTTTTAAAATCGTAGCTAGAAGATCCTCCAATAGACCATTTTGGAGAGATTTCAATATCTCCAGAAAACATTAACGAGTGTGATGAGATTTCGTTTTGACGTTGATTATTAGAATAGTTTAAAGCGTAAGCTATTCTAAAATTCCAAGGTATTTTATAATTATATAATTCGCCTGGTTTTTCTTCCTCTTCATCTTTATTTTTATTATCATCTAAAAACCGCGAATCTGCAAAATCTTCAGACACACCAAATAAATCATCATCTCGACCACCACTTAACAGTCGTTCTTTTTTAGCGTTTTCATTTTCATCTTTAGCACCTAATCCTTTACTATCAAAGCTATAACCCAAAGTAAAGTTAGCGCTAGTCATTCTAAATAAACTTCCACCATTATTAATATTATAGGTGTCTATTTTGTTGTTATTACTATCTAATGCATACGGATCTAAAGTTGCACCAAAATTAATATTCATTTTATTATTAAAAAGCTGCGTACCACCAGTTACCCTTAATGGGCTCCAGTTTAACGAGTCTCCTGCAACATTGTAAGATGTAGAAAAATTTAAATTATTAAGTAATATGATTTTTTTAGGCTCTACTTTAGTGGAGTCTTTATCTCTAACTTTAGCTTCAAAGTTATTAGAAACACCAATTCCTATAGAACTTGAAAAGGTGTTATTAGGGGTTCCAAATAGGTTGTTTTCAAAACGTGTATACTCAGATATAGTAGTACCATCTGCATCTATAACTTCTACGGTGTCATAATAATTATCAAAAGCAGGATTAATATTATAACTTATAGTAGGTCTAATAACATGTCTAATGGCTTGAATTTTTTTGTTTTCCTTGTTTTTATCCAAATTAAACATACCATAAATAGTAGTACCAATACTGGTAGAAAAATTATAAGTTCTAAACGCATCAAAACCAGTTACGTCTTCAGAAACTATAGTTTCTGTTTCTGGATCAAAATATTTGTTAACAGTATTTAGTGTCCAAACTTCATTAAAGTTAGCATTAGCACTCATACTAAAATGCTTAAATATTTTAAAGTTGGTAGTTAGTGGAATGGTATGTTGAGCTCCAATTTTAGCATCGTCAAACATTTCGCTTTTGAAAAAAAACTCTTCTGTGGTTGCTATTCTATTTTCTGCTCTAAGGTTATATTGTAAGTTTATGTTTTGAATAATTCCCTTTTTAGAACCACCTTCTGGAGCAAAAGGAAAAATACGACTAACACTACCTTGTAATGTTGGTAAAGTCATATTTACTGTACCTGTTTGCGTGTTTTGAGAATGAGAAGCTGTAAGATTTAAATTAACTTGAGGTTCTCCCTGAAACGATTTTGAATAGGAAATAGAAGACGCTAACGTATTATTTTGAGTACTTGGTAAGTTAATCTGATTTATAGATTGCTGGTAATAATTACTGCTTCCTAAGTTAACTGAAGCAGAAAATCTTGATGTTGGATTAGCTTTTCCATCTTGAGCATGCGACCACCTAATATTATAAATAGTCGTTTTTGCATAATCAGGAAAACCACGCTCACTAGTAATTAAATTTTCATATCTAAAACCAACGTTTCCGTTAAACTTATAACGTTTTGCATATTTACTTTCTAAACGTAAACCATAACTTCCATTGGTGTAATAATCTCCTAATACTGCTAAATCTACATAGTCGCTAATAGGAAAATAATAACCACCATTTTGTAAAAAATATCCTCTAGTACCATCTTCTCCAAAACTAGGAAAAATGACTCCAGAAGTTCGTTTTTTTGTTAACGGAAAAAATGCAAATGGTAAACCAATTGGTGTTGGCACATCATAGATAAATAAATTAGTTAACCCAGTGATAACTTTGCTTCCTGGAACTAGTTTACCAGTTCTAATTAAAAAGTAATATTCAGGATCGTCTAAATCTTCAGCAGTAGTCGCTTTGGCATTTTTAAGATAGTATACAGAATCGTTTACCTTTTTTGTTACTTCAGATTTAATATTCATTCCGCTTTGTTCCGTCACAGAATTATATATTAATCCTTGTTTAGTTTGAGTATTAAATACAATAGAATCTGGTTCAACTACATTTTCTCCTTGTTTAAAAACTGGACGTTGCGTATACACACCAGAAGTATCAACAATACCTTTAGCATATACCAAATCTTTATTAAAATCTATAATAATATGACCAGCAGTAATATCCATATCTTCATAAAGCACTTGTGCTTCATTATATAGATACATTTTAGATTCTTTTTTCTTATAAGCCATATAATCTGCAGCTTTATAAGATACTGTGCTATTTAGTAAAGGTTTTGGTTTAATAGTGTCTGTTTTGACGCTATCCACTTCTTGTTTAGTGCCAACCAATTCATTAATACTTATAGAGGTAGAGTCTACCTCTTGGGTAACAGGTTCCTCTTTAACATCAACAGCTGGTAATTTTGTGCCTTCTTTGGGAATATCGCCTTGCGCAAAGCTAAAAGTGTTAATAAACACTGTAAAACTCAAGGTAAAAAGTATGTTAAGACTATGTGTACGCAATGCTTTTAAATGTATTTTTGTAAAAGTATGGCTTGGTTTTTGAATTGACAAAACTACATATATTATTTTATGAATGTTTTAATATTCGTTAAAATTTATATATCATACTAAACGTAATAAAAATTGGTTATAATATCTATGCAAACGCACCTATTTAAACTTTTCGTATCCTTTATAATAGTATTAACATTTAGTTGGACTAAAACAGTAAATGCACAAACTAACAACGATAAATTTGTTGTGGTTTTAGATGCAGGACATGGAGGTAAAGATCCTGGCAAAAACACTAAATCTGGTATAAAAGAAAGTGAGATTGCATTAAAAATTGTTTTGGGTGTTGGTAAACTATTAGAGAAAAACCCTGACATAAAAGTAGTTTACACTCGTAAAACAGATGTGTTTATAGATTTATTTAAACGAGGTAAAATAGCAAATGAGGCTAATGCCGATTTATTTGTCTCTATCCATTGTAATGCTCATGATACACAAGCATCTGGTTCTGAAACTTATGTGTTAGGAATTCACAGAAATAAAACCAATTTTGAAGTCGCTAAAGCGGAAAACGAAGTGGTTTTTCTAGAAGATAACTATCAAGAAAACTATAAAGGGTTTGACCCAAATTCTCCAGAGTCGTTTATTGGTTTGTCATTAATGCAAGAAGCTTATTTAGACCAAAGCATCAAACTAGCTAGTTTAATACAAGCCTCTTTTACCAATAAATTAAAAAGAAAAAACAGAGGCGTAAAGCAAGCAGGGTTTATTGTTTTACATCAAACAGTGATGCCTAGTGTGCTAGTAGAGACTGGTTTTGTGACTAATAAAGCTGAAGGAGCCTATTTAAATTCTGCAAAAGGACAAAAAGAGTTATCAAAATCTATTTCTGAAGCTATTTTAAATTATAAATCTGAAGTTGATAAAAATGTAGGAAGTTTGGTTATTGAAGATTCTATAAAAGACACCATTTCTGATGAAGAAAAGCCAATAAAAAATACCGTTTTTAAAATTCAGATAGCAGCAAGTTCTAAAGCATTAGAGCCTAAAGCATACAATTTTAAAGGGCTTAAAGATATTTCTAGAGAAAAATCCGGAAGTTTGTACAAATATTATTTTGGGTATACCTCAGATTATAACAAAGCTCAAAAACTTCAAATTGAAGCTAAAAATAAAGGCTATAAAGATGCTTTTATTGTAGCTTATAAAGACGGAAAACCAATTAAACTGTCAGAAGCTTTAAAAAGCGAAGTTAATTAGACCCATTCTTTTGTAATTTATTTCTAATTTTGTTACGCAACCTAAATTTAGCATTTTGAAATTATCACTAGAAGTTAAAACCGCCATACTTGTCATACTTGGAATCATATTTTTCATTTTTGGATTTAGTTATTTAAAAGGGAATAACATATTTGATTCAAACAATACGTATTATACAGAGTTTGATTATAATGCATTATCTATTTCAGCACCTGTTTCTATTAAAGGAAACACCGTAGGTAAGGTTAAAGAGATTAAATACGATTTTGAATCTGGAAAAACCAGAGTGGCATTTTCTGTAGATAACAATCTAGAATTTTCTAAAAATAGTACCATTAGATTATTTCAAACAGGATTAATGGGTGGAAATGCATTAGCAATAATTCCTGCAAACGATAACCAGATTGCCCAAGATGGCGATTTTATTAAGTCTGAGGTAAAACAGGGCTTAGTCAATAGTCTGACCAACGATTTTTCGCAACTAAGTAATAATTTAGACGGAACATTAAAAACAGTAGATACCTTAATGGGTAATTTAAATGTACTAGTTGCAGACGATTCTGAATCTGGTTTAAAAAACACCTTAGCAGAACTTAATTCTACATTAAAATCCTACAGAGGCTTAGCTTACAATATCAATGATTTAGTGAAAAAAAATGATGAAAATATCACCACTATGGTAGATAATTTTAATCAAACAAGCGCTAATCTTAACTCAATGACCGAAAAGTTAGATAAAGTTGATATTTACAAAACCGTTGCTAATTTAGAAGCTACCTTAAATAACGTTAACAGCCTGCTTGCTAATGTTAAAAATGGTGAAGGCTCACTGGGTAAACTTATGACCGATGATAAACTGTATTCAAATTTAGAAGGAGCTGCCTTACAAATGGAGCAACTTTTAGAAGATATGAAGTTAAATCCTAAACGATATGTGCATTTTTCTTTATTCGGAAAAAAAGCAAAACGTTATGATGCAGACGGAAACGAAATTGAAGAAGATTAAGACCAAAATATAACCACCAAATGGAATACTTACCAAATATACTATTCGCCATAGCACTCGTTTTAGGGATTGGCTATTTTGCAAATAATGTTAGAAAACTAATTAGAAACATAAAACTTGGAAAAGATGTAGATGTTTCAGACAACAAGCCACAACGTTGGAAAAACATGGCATATATTGCATTAGGCCAAAGTAAAATGGTCAAACGTCCTATTGCTGGTTTTTTACACGTCATTGTTTACATTGGATTTGTAATTATCAATATTGAGGTTTTAGAAATAATTATAGATGGTCTATTTGGTACACACAGAATTGGTCATCAAGTATTACCAGAATCTATTTATGGTTTCTTAATTGGTAGTTTTGAGATTTTAGCGGTATTAGTTTTAGTCGCAGTAATTATTTTCTGGTTAAGACGAAATGTTATAAAATTAAAACGCTTCATGAAGGACGAGATGAAGGGTTGGCCAAAATCCGATGGTAATATAATTTTATATTTTGAAGTAGTATTAATGTGTTTGTTTTTAGTAATGAATGCTACAGATACCGTTTTTCAAGGGTATAATTCTGGTAATATTATAAGCCAATTTATAGCACCATGGTTTGATGGTTTCTCTGAAGCTACATTACACACTATAGAGCGTACAGCATGGTGGTTACATATTATAGGAATTTTAGTGTTTTTAAATTATTTATACTTTTCTAAGCATTTACATATTTTATTAGCTTTTCCAAATACGTATTATGGAAAATTAACTCCTCAAGGACAGTTTACTAATAACGAAGCAGTAACCAAAGAGGTGAAGCTTATGATGGATCCTAACGTCGATCCGTTTGCAGCTCCTCCAGAAGGTGCAGAAGCTGCAATGCCAGAAAAGTTTGGAGCTAGTGATGTCCAAGATTTATCATGGGTCAACTTACTAAATGCTTACACTTGTACAGAATGTGGACGTTGTACTAGCGAGTGTCCAGCTAACCAAACAGGTAAAAAGTTATCGCCTCGTAAAATCATGATGGATACCAGAGACCGTTTAGAAGAGGTTGGTAAAAACATTGATGCAAATAAAGGAACCTTTGTAGATGATGGAAAACAACTATTAGACAATTATATTACTAGAGAAGAGCTTTGGGCTTGTACTAGTTGTAATGCTTGTGTAGAGGCTTGTCCAGTTAGCATAGACCCATTAAATATTATCATGGAAATGCGTCGTTATTTAGTCATGGAACAAAGTGCTGCACCAACAGAATTAAATAATATGATGACCAATATAGAAAACAATGGTGCACCTTGGCCTTACAACCAAATGGACAGACTAAATTGGAAAAACGAATAATTAATTAATTAATTGAAATACTACGCTTTAATATTATTAATTTCAATTTTTAGTTTCAATACACTAAAGGCGCAAGATTATAAAAAAGACTCATTACAATTTAAGATTATTACACAAATTAAGTATAAGTCTAGTCAAGTAGAAAGTATCAGTCTTAAAAAAGTGCTTTGCGATTATTGTACAGAAAAACAAACAGAACAATTAGGATTACAAGCTTTAAAATTAGCAGCTTTAGAGCAGGACAATCCAAATAACATAAAAAACAACGGAATCAAATTATTATCCATTTATATCAGGCTTTCAAAAAAAGATTTTAAAGCTATAAATGATTAAACTCTAATTATATGAGCGAACAACTTACAGTGCCAACTATGGCAGAATTTATGGCTCAAGGCAAACAACCAGAAGTATTATTTTGGGTTGGATGTGCTGGAAGCTTTGATGATAGAGCAAAAAAAATAACAAAAGCATTTGTACGTATTCTTAACAAAGCAAATATAGATTTTGCAGTGTTAGGTGCAGAAGAAAGCTGTACAGGTGATCCTGCAAAGCGTTCTGGAAACGAGTTTTTATTCCAAATGCAAGCAGTAACCAATATAGAAGTATTAAATGCTTACGAGGTTAAAAAAATAGTTACAGCGTGTCCGCATTGCTTTAACACATTAAAAAATGAATATCCTGGATTGGGCGGAAATTATGATGTGGTTCACCACACACAATTTTTAAAAGGTTTATTGGATGATGGTCGTATGACTATAGAAGGAGGTCAATTTAAAGGAAAACGTATTACTTTTCACGACCCTTGTTATCTAGGTCGTGCAAATAATGTGTATGAAGCACCAAGAGATTTAATTAGAAAATTAGATGCAGAATTAGTAGAAATGAAATCCTGCAAATCTCGTGGTTTATGTTGTGGAGCTGGTGGTGCGCAAATGTTTAAAGAGCCTGAAAAAGGTAATAAAGACATTAACATAGAGCGTACAGAACAAGCGTTAGATACAAAACCTCAAATTATAGCTGCTGGTTGTCCATTTTGCAATACAATGATGACAGACGGAATTAAAGGTAAAGAAAAAGAAGGTGAAGTAGAAGTAATGGATATTGCAGAATTAATAGCTAATGCACAAGATTTATAAAATTTAATAAAAATGAATAAAACACTAATTACACTAGTCGCTACAGTAGGTTTCGTTACAACATTAAGCGCTCAATCTAAAGAAGATGTTATAGATAAAATAGCACAAGAAACCTGTCAATGTATTGACGCTAAAGGCATAGATATGTCTAAGGAAAACAAAACCAAAATAGAAATGGAATTTGGTTTATGTCTAATTGAATCCTACAATAAAAATAAAAAAGAAGCAGATAAGCATTTTGAAGTGTCTTTATTAGACGAAAGTTCAGTAGAAGGTATTGCAGAATTGGTTGGTATGCAAATGGTAAGCTATTGTCCTAATGTGTTTTCAGTATTTATTGAAGAAGAACTTGAAAATGACAATGCTTATAGTATTGAAGAGGTTACTGGTAAGTTTGTAAGTATGACTACAAACGAGTTTAATACTATTACTATCAAAGATTCTGATACTAACAGAGAACTTAAACTGATTTGGTTAACTTATTTTGAAGGTTCAGATTTATTAAACAACCCTAAAAAGTTAAAAGGTAAAAACGTTAAAGTAGAATTTGAAGAACTAGAGCTTTACGACCCAAAAATTGAAGAATACAGAAATTTTAAAGTAATTTCTAGCTTACAAGAAATGTAATTTTCAATTGTAAAAGCAAACCATTAAAATGACCAACGAAATTTATCTTTTAAACATATCTGGACCAGATAAACCAGGACTAACCTCTACATTAACCAATGTTTTGGCACATTATGGAGCCAAAGTATTAGATATAGGTCAAGCTAATATACATGACACCTTATCGTTAGGGTTTTTATTTGAAATTGATTCTAGCAACAATTCTGCTGCAGTTTTAAAAGATTTATTATTCAAGGCTTACGAATTAGGTGTTAAAGCAAAATTCACTCCTATTTCCTCTGAAGATTACGAGAAATGGGTAGGTTTACAAGGTAAAGACCGCTACATTGTCACTATTCTTGGCGAGCGTTTAACAGCTGAACAAATATCTGAAGTCACTAAAGTAATTTCAGAAAAAAACTTAAATATTGATGCTATTAAGCGTTTAACCGGACGTACTTCATTAATTAAAGAAGAAGAATATCCTAGAGCGTCCATACAATTATCCATTAGAGGAAAAATTGAAAATAAAGCAGAATTTACAGAAAAGTTCATGCAGATATCGCATGATTTAGATGTAGATATCGCCTTTCAAGAAGATAATATTTATCGTAGAAACAGACGCTTGGTTTGTTTTGATATGGATTCTACATTAATTCAAGCAGAAGTTATAGATAAATTAGCAGAATTAGCAGGTGTTGGTGATGAAGTTAAAGCAATTACAGAGTCTGCAATGCAAGGTGAAATTGATTTTAATGAAAGTTTTATAAGACGTATGAAACTTTTAAAAGGTTTAAGCGAAGATGTTTTACATGATGTTGCAGTTAATTTGCCAATAACTAAAGGGGCAAGACGACTAATAGATACCCTAAAAAGTTATGGCTTTAAAACCGCGATTTTATCTGGTGGTTTTACCTATTTTGGTAATTATCTTAAAGAAGAATTAGGTATGGATTATGTCTATGCCAATCAATTAGAAATTAAAGATGGAGTGCTAACAGGTGGCTATATCGGCGACATCGTAGATGGAAACAAAAAAGCAGAATACTTAAAAGAAATCGCAAAAAAAGAAGGTATCAATATTAGTCAAACAATAGCTGTAGGAGATGGTGCTAATGATTTACCAATGCTTAATTTAGCAGGATTAGGTATTGCATTTCATGCCAAACCAAAGGTAAAAGATAATGCGCAAAGTTCTATCTCAAGTATTGGTTTAGATGGTGTGTTATATTTGTTGGGTTATCACGACAGACACATAGATTTATTAGAATAAAACAAAACACATGTTAGTAGATTTTAACACCTTACCAGAAACTTCCAGAGTGTGGATTTATCAAGCTAATCGCTCGTTTTCTGATGCAGAATTAGTAGAGATTAAAAGCAAACTAGATACTTTTATCGAAGGATGGACAGCTCATGGAAGTAATTTAAAAGCTGGTTATGATATTAGGTACAAACGATTTATAATTATCGCACTGGACCAAGAACTTAATGTGGCAACAGGGTGTAGCATAGATGCTTCTGTAACATTTATTCAGCAATTAGAGAAAGATTATAATGTAGATTTATTAGATAAGATGAATGTGTCCTATAAGCAAGGTGAATTTGTAGCACATAAAACTTTAACTGATTTCAGAAAAATGGCTAAAGACAAAGCAGTCTCTAAAAACACTATTGTTTTTAATAATTTAGTGACTAATATTAGTGAGTTAAATGAAAGTTGGGAAGTACCAGCTAGCGAGAGTTGGCACAATCGTTTTTTAAACTAATGTGTTTACAACAACCTTTATAATTCTATCTTAAAGTCCTTTAATAATACTTATAAATGTACTAATTTGGCATAGTTTTTAGTTGTATAGTTAAGTACACCACAAAAAGCCTATTTAGTATATGCAAAAATTACACGCCCTCATCTTATTTTTAGTATGTGTTAGCTTTATTCAAGCTCAAGATACTCCAAATCCTTTATTAGACAAAAACCCTAAAATGCAACAAAAATGGGTGGATAGTGTCTATAATGCAATGTCTTTGGATGAGAAAATTGGACAATTATACATGGTTCAGGTGTTTTCTAATCAATCTCAACAAGAAAAACTTAATATAGTTAATCTTATTAGAGATTATAAAATTGGAGGATTAATCTATTCTAAAGGTGGACCTGTAAGACAAGCTAAATTAAATAACGAGCTACAAGCAGCTGCAAAAACACCATTACTTATAGGTATGGATGCAGAATGGGGTTTAAGTATGAGACTAGACTCAACGTATGCGTTTCCTTGGAATATGACCCTTGGAGCAATTAAAAACAACCAGTTAATAGAACAAACAGGTCGTCAATTAGGTGAGCATTGCAAACGTCTTGGCGTGCATTTTAATTTTGCACCAGTTGTAGACATTAATACAAATCCAAACAATCCTATTATAGGTAATCGATCTTTTGGAGAAGATAGAGATAACGTTACAGACAAAGCTTTAGCTTTTATGAAAGGTATGCAAAGTGCAGGCGTTTTGGCAAATGCAAAACATTTTCCTGGTCATGGAGACACAGATGCAGATTCTCATAAAACCTTACCAACCGTTAATTTTGATGAAAAACGAATAGATTCAGTAGAATTATATCCTTACAAGAAATTAATTAAAGAAGGTTTGTCTAGTGTAATGGTAGCCCATTTAAACATTCCAAGTTTAGCTTTAAGAGAGGGCTTTCCTTCGACATTATCAAAAAATATTGTAACAGATATTTTAAAAGAACGATTACAGTTTAAAGGTTTAATTTTTACTGATGCCTTAACCATGAAAGGTGCTGCAGATTTTGTAGAACCTAACATTGATGGAAACAAATCTGGCAATTCAACTACTGGAGGAGGCATAGATTTAGCTGCTTTTTTAGCGGGTAATGATGTCATGTTAATGTCTGAAGATGTTCCTGCTGCAATAGCAAAAATGAAAGTAGCTTTTGAAAACGGAATTATATCAGAACAACGTTTAGCACATTCGGTTAAAAAGATTTTAATGGCTAAGTACAAAGTTGGATTACATAATTATAAACCGATAGGAACCTCTAATTTAATTTCAGATTTAAACAGAATTAAAGATGATGCCTTATATGAAATGTTAATAGAAAATGCTATTACCATAGCTAGGGACACTACAAACCAATTGCCATTTAGAAATCTGGAAACTAAAAAAATCGCTTATGTTAAATTGGGTGATGATGATGGTTCTTACTTTGTAGAAGAATTAAAAAAATACACTAAAGTGCATGAGATTTCTGCTTCAACTTTAGACCAATTAATCACAAAGCTTCAAGCGTATAATACGGTTATAATTGGTTTCCATAAATCTAATGATAGTCCATGGAAAGATTATAAATTTTCAAACCAAGAACTAGTTTGGCTTCAAGAAATTGCTAGAAATAACAATGTTATCCTCAATGTATTTGCTAAACCCTATGCACTTTTAGACCTAAAGACAGTTGCTAATATAGAAAGTGTTGTAGTAAGTTATCAAAACAGTAAAATAGCTCAAGAGAAATCGGCTCAATTATTATTTGGAGCTATTCCTGCTCGTGGAACTTTACCTGTATCTGCTGGCCAATTCTTTACAGTTGGAGACGGTAAACAAGCCAATAGTTTAGACCGTTTAGGGTATACCATCCCAGAACGCGTAGGTATGTCTAGTTATGCTTTACAAAAAGTAGACTCTATTGCTAATCACGCTGTTAATGCTAAAATGACACCAGGTATCCAACTGATTATAGCAAGAAAAGGAAAAGTAATTTATAATAAAAATTTTGGCAAACACACCTACGAAGGAAACCAATATGTCAAGTTTGATGATGTGTACGACGTCGCATCATTAACTAAAATTGTTGCGACATTACCTTTATTAATGGAATTGGAAGAGCAAGGTATAGTTTCATTGGATACTAAGCTTTCAGAAATTATTCCGCAGTACAAAAAGTCTAATAAAAAGGATGTAACCTTAAAAAAAATGTTGTCGCATTATGCACAACTAAAACCTTGGATTCCTTTTTATTATAAAACTTTAGATACTACTACCAGCAGACCTTCTGCTAAATATTACAGAAAAAATAAAACTAAAGGATTTTCTATAAAGGTTATGCCAGATTTGTATTTAAGAGACGATTATAAAGACTCTATTAATACTATAATTAAAGACACAGATTTACTATCTAGACTTAGATATAGATATAGCGATTTACCATACTATATCTTAAAACAATACATAGAATCGCACTACAATAAGCCATTAGACGAGCTAACAGAAGACCATTTTTATAAATCGTTAGGTGCTAATAACACCATGTACAATCCTGCAGAAAAAATTAGTAATACCAGAATTGTACCCTCAGAAAACGACGATTATTATCGTTATCAAAAAGTACAAGGTTATGTGCATGATATGGGAGCAGCCATGCAAGGTGGTGTAGGTGGTCATGCAGGTGTATTTAGTAATGCTAATGATATTGCCAAAATCATGCAATTATTTTTGCAAAAGGGATTTTATGGAGGTAAACGCTATTTTAAAAGTGAAACATTAGACAAGTTTAATACTTGTTATTATTGCGAAAGTGATAATAGAAGAGGAGTTGGATTTGACAAACCACAATTGGGTGATGCTGGACCAACCTGTGGTTGTGTTAGCATGACAAGTTTTGGGCATTCTGGATTTACAGGAACCTATGCTTGGGCAGATCCAGAACAAGAAATTGTTTACGTGTTTATGGCTAACAGAACCTATCCAACGTCCAAAGGTCCTAACCAATTACTAAGAGAAGATATTAGAACTAATATACAAGCAGCTATTTATGAAGCTATTATTGATTAATTACAACAGTATTTTATTTTTGCTAAAATGTAATGAATCAAGAATTTATTAGACTATAAAATATATTTACAGAGTTTGTTATGGCAATTTTAACTGCATACAACTTACAACTAACTACTAATTATTTAAAATGAAAATAGGCATTGTTTGTTATCCAACTTTTGGAGGAAGTGGAGTAGTCGCTACAGAACTGGGATTAGAACTCTCTAAACGTGGACACGAAATCCATTTTATAACCTATAATCAACCTGTTAGATTAGAATTATTGGGTAATAATGTACATTTTCATGAAGTTAACGTACCAGAATATCCATTATTTCACTATCAACCTTACGAGTTAGCTTTATCAAGTAAATTAGTAGACATGGTAAAACTTCATAATATTGAAGTGTTGCACGTACACTATGCTATACCGCATGCTTACGCTGCTTATATGGCTCAAAAAATGTTAAGAGAAGATAATATTTATGTTCCAATAGTAACTACATTACATGGTACAGATATTACTTTAGTTGGTAGTCATCCATTTTACAAGCCAGCAGTAACTTTTAGTATTAATAAATCTGATGCTGTAACTGCTGTATCACAAAGTTTAAAGGATGATACACTACGCTTATTTGATATTAAAAATGACATTAATGTGGTGACCAATTTTATAGATATCAATAAATTTAATCATGATTTTACAGATTGCCAACGCGCAATGATGGCAACAGATGATGAAAAAATTATCACGCACATCAGTAACATGAGAGAGGTTAAACGCATACCTGATGTAATTAATATTTTTTATAATATTCAAAAAGAAATTCCTGCAAAACTCATGATGGTAGGTGAAGGTCCAGAACGTGAACCAGCAGAACGATTATGTCAAAAATTAGGAATAAGCGATAAGGTGGTGTTTTTTGGTAATAGTAACGAGATTGACCGTATTTTATGCTTTTCAGATTTGTTTTTATTACCAAGTAAAACAGAAAGTTTTGGACTATCTGCTTTAGAAGCTATGGCGTCTGGAGTTCCTGTAATATCAAGTAATACAGGAGGAATACCAGAAGTTAATAAAGAAGGGTTTTCAGGGTTTTTAAGTAATGTTGGAGATGTAGAAGCTATGAGCAAAAATGCGCTTCATATATTAAAAAGCGAAGCGGTCTTAAAGCAGTTTAAGACTAATGCTAAACTACAAGCTAAAAACTTTGATATTCATCAAATTGTTCCCAAATACGAAGCGATTTATCAAGACACATTAAATAAATGTCAAGTTTTAAATTAAACACATAAAAAAAAGCCACCTGATCAGGTGGCTTTTTCTATATCTAAAATATTATTAAAATCTAAATCTTACTCCTAATGCAATATCAAAATCTAAGTCGTCTCTAAAATCTCCAAAACCTAATTCAGGTCTAAAGTCTAAAGATAACTGTAACGGAATATCAAAATTATACTCAATACCAATGTCTCCAGCTGCAAAAATAAACGTTTCGTCATCAAAGTTTTTGTTGTCAAAGCTGTAAGAACCAACTCCACCACCAACTCCAGCGTACCAATTAAAATCACCATCTAAAACCCAGACCCATTGGTAGATTCCTGTAAGCTTAAATCCATCATAACTATTTCCAGATCGCCAACCTAAATCAGCTTCCAATCGGTTATTGGACCCTAAGGCACGTTGATAAGAGATTTCCGCTCCAAAACCATCACTATCACCAAAACGCAGTCCAATAGCGTTATCCGATATGTCTTGTGCATAAGTACATGTTGCAAATCCGAAAATTGCAATAGCAAACAAAAATAATTTTTTCATAATTTATTGTTTTAAGTTTAGTAAAATTAATATACGAAATATAACGCTAAATAGATGTAATAATATATTAACTTATTATAAATTTGAAGTCTTAAATTATATGACTAATATTTCCACATCATTACTTCAAAATTTAGAGGCCTCACTAGATGGTTCGTTACATTATGACGATTTATTAAAAACGTTGTATGCAACAGATGCATCTGTGTATAGGATGTTACCATTAGCAGTAGCTTACCCAAAAAACAAAACAGATATTAAAAAGTTAATTGCGTTTGCTAAAGCTAATAACACCTCATTAATTCCGCGTACTGCTGGAACATCTCTTGCTGGACAATGTGTTGGAACAGGAATAGTAGTTGATGTATCTAAGTATTTTACTAAAATAATAGATTTAGATATAGAAAATAAAAGAGTAGTTGTAGAGCCTGGAGTAGTTAGGGACCAATTAAACAACTATTTAAAACCTCATGGATTGTTTTTTGGACCAAATACCTCTACCTCTAATCGCTGTATGATTGGTGGAATGGTTGGTAATAACTCGTCTGGAACCACATCTATAAAATATGGTGTTACTAGAGATAAAGTGATCCAGTTGCACACCATTTTAAGCGATGGAAATGAAGCGGTTTTTAAATCTTTAACTACTGAAGAATTACAAAACAAGCTAAATCAAGATGATTTAGAAGGACAAATTTACAAGCAGTTACATACAGATTTATCATCAAAAGATATTGTAAATGAAATAAAAACGCATTTCCCAAAACCAGAAATTCATAGAAGAAACACAGGTTACGCAGTTGATGATCTTTTAAAAGAGGACGGATTTAATGTATCAAAATTATTAGCAGGAAGCGAAGGAACTTTAGCTTTTACAACTCAAATCACCTTACAATTAGACGATTTACCTCCAGAGCATCGTGTGATGGTTGCTATGCATTTTTCATCAATTGAAGAGTGCTTAAAGGCAGTCATTCCAGCAATGAAGCACGATTTGTTCACCTGTGAGATGATGGACAAAACCATTTTGGACTGCACAAAACATAATAAAACTCAAGAAGAAAACAGATATTTTATCCAAGGTGATCCTCAAGCTATTTTAATGTGCGAAGTACGCTCTAATTCTATTGAGGAAGCAAAACACAAAGCCAATCAATTAATTACAGCAATAGAAAAAACTAAACTTAGTTATGCAAACCCTGTTCTAATTGAAGAAAACATTGATAAAGCTAACAACTTACGTAGTGCTGGATTAGGTTTATTGGGTAATATTATTGGAGACAAAAAAGCGGTTGCTTGTATAGAAGATACTGCTGTAGCTTTACCAGATTTAGCCAATTATATTAACGAGTTTACTGCTTTAATGACTAGCTATAACCAAGATGCAGTCTATTATGCACACGCTGGAGCTGGAGAAATTCATTTACGACCAATTTTAGATTTAAAAACTGCTGAAGATGTTGTGTTGTTTAGAAAAATAACTTCAGATGTTGCGCATTTAGTCAAAAAATATAATGGGTCTTTTAGTGGCGAACATGGTGATGGAATTGTAAGAGCAGAGTTTATAGAATTAATGATAGGTAGTAAAAACTATCAATTATTAAAACGAATTAAACACACGTTTGATCCTGATAATATTTTTAATCCAAGAAAAATTGTGGGTGCCTTCCCAATGGATAAAAACTTGCGTTATCTACCAAATAGAGTAGAGCCTGAAGTTAACACTTTACTTGACTTTTCTGCATCACAAGGTATTTTGCGTGAGGCGGAAAAATGTAACGGTTCTGGTGATTGCCGAAAGCTTCCAGAATTTGGTGGTACTATGTGTCCAAGTTACAGAGCCACTAGAAACGAGAAAGACACCACAAGAGCACGCGCCAACGCGTTACGTGAGTATTTGACTCAATCAGAAAAGGCAAATAAATTTAATCACAAAGAACTTAAAGACGTTTTTGATTTATGTTTAAGCTGTAAAGCTTGCGCTAGCGAGTGTCCAAGTAGTGTTGATGTTGCTAGTTTAAAAGCAGAATTTTTATACCAATATCAAAAAGAAAACGGAGTTTCAATTAGAACAAAATTATTTGCTTATAACAATAAATTAAATCAATTAGGAAGACAATTTAAAGGGGTTTCAAATTTTATGTTTTCTAACGGATTAACTTCAGCTTTAATCAAAAAAAGCTTAGGTGTAGCACCAAAACGAAGTTTACCTTTATTGTCAAGTATTAGTTTAAATAACTATTATAAAAGTATTAAAAATCAATTAGTTAATAATGATTTTATTAAAACGGTATATTTGTTTAATGATGAATTTACCAACCAACTAGATTCAGAGATTGGTCAAGATGCTATTCAACTTTTAACTGCTTTAAATTATAAACTAGAACTAATTAAAAGTGAAGAGTCAGGTCGTGCTTTTATTTCAAAAGGACTGCTTGAACAAGCTCAAAAAGTCGCAAATCAAAACGTTAATATTTATAAAGATTTAATTTCTGAAGAAACGCCTTTAATAGGTATAGAACCTTCAGCAATACTAACGTTTAAAGATGAGTATCCAAGATTGTGTAACGACAAAGTTTCAGCGAAAGCTATAGCAAAACACACCTTTTTAATTGAAGAATTTATTTCTAATGAAATTGCAATAGGAAACATCAAGCCTGAGCAATTCACATTACAAGAAAAAACCATTAAATTCCATGGTCACTGTCATCAAAAGGCGCAAAGCAATCAAATACATAGCTTTAACGTATTAAATCTTCCTAAAAATTATAAAGTAACACTAATCCCAAGTGGCTGTTGTGGTATGGCTGGAAGTTTTGGTTACGAAAAAGAACATTACAAGGTAAGTATGCAAGTAGGTGAACAAACTTTATTTCCTGCAGTTAGAAAAGCTCCAGAAACCACTGTTATAGCTGCAAATGGTACCAGTTGCAGACATCAAATCAAAGATGGCACTCAACGTGTGGCATTACATCCTATTTCAATATTAAAGCAAGCTTTAATAAAATAATTGCTCATTAGAATAATTCAGTTTTGTTAAGCTTTATTTTATGTTTACTTTAGCGTAAACAAATTATTTTATGGCTGGAAATAGCTACGGAAACTTATTTAAATTAACCACTTTTGGAGAATCACATGGAGTTGCAATAGGTGGAATTATCGATGGATGTCCTCCAGGAATTACGCTAGATTTTGAAGCTATTCAAAAGGAGATGAATAGACGTAAACCTGGTCAGTCAGCTATTGTTACACAGCGTAAAGAGCCTGATGAAGTCAAATTTTTATCTGGAATTTTTGAAGGTAAAACTACTGGTACTCCTATTGGTTTTGTTATTGAAAATGCCAATCAAAAATCACACGATTATTCGCACATCAAAGACAGTTATCGTCCAAGTCATGCAGATTATGTATACGACAAAAAGTATGGCTTTAGAGATTACAGAGGTGGAGGTCGTAGTTCTGCTCGCGAAACCGCAAGTCGTGTAGTTGCTGGTGCAATTGCTAAGCAAGTTTTAAAAGATATTAAAATTCATGCGTTTACCTCTTCGGTTGGCGATATTTTTATTGATAAACCCTATCAAGATTTAGATTTTTCTAATATTGAAAGTAATGATGTGCGTTGTCCAGATTCAGCTACTGCTGAAAAAATGATAAAACGCATCAAACAAATCCGTAAAGAAGGTGATACAATTGGAGGAACCATTACTTGTGTGCTACAAAACGTACCAATAGGTTTAGGCGAACCTGTTTTTGATAAACTTCACGCCGAATTAGGAAAAGCTATGTTGTCTATTAACGCTGTAAAAGGTTTTGAATATGGTAGCGGATTTTGTGGTGCAAAAATGAAAGGCAGCGAACATAACGACCAGTATAACTCTGATGGCACTACAAAAACCAATTTATCTGGTGGTATACAAGGTGGAATAAGTAATGGAATGGATATTTATTTTAGAGTCGCTTTTAAACCTGTTGCTACACTAATTCAGAAATACGAAACCATAAATAAAGAAGGAGAAAAAGTAGAAATGCAAGGAAAAGGAAGACATGATCCTTGTGTTGTACCAAGAGCAGTACCTATTGTTGAAGCTATGGCTGCATTGGTTTTAGCCGATTTTTGGTTGTTAAATAAAATGTATTAACGAATTCCTGCGAAAGCAGAAACCTCTTAAGTATTAGTTTGAATTTAGAAGAGAAAAATAAAATAAAACGAAAAAATGAACCATTAACAAATTCAGAGTGGTTGACATTTTTCTTTTTTCCTTTTAATAACATAAATTCATTGAATTTAATGAATACAAACAAATTCAATAAGAAAGAGGAATTTAGGTTTGAAAAGTTTGGGTTTGACAAAAAACTTAAACAATCTGAAACTGCTCGCATTTTTGGGTATTTATTTTATGGCATACTTGCAATTATAATTATATTAATAAACTAACTAAAACAAGTGTTTTCGCTTTAGCGGAAACAAACATTAAACAATATGAAACTAGCATTACACTGGAAAATAATAATTGGAATGATCCTAGGAATTATCTTTGGATTTATAATGAATACCATTGATGGTGGTAGAGGCTTTGTAACCGACTGGATTGCACCTTTTGGGACCATTTTTATCAACCTTTTAAAACTTATTGCTGTACCTTTAATTTTAGCGTCTTTAATTAAAGGAATCTCCGATTTAAAAGATATTTCTAAAATTAAATCTATGGGTTTACGTACCATTAGTATATATATTGGTACCACTGTAGTTGCTATTGTTATAGGTTTAAGTATTGTTAATATAGTTAAACCAGGTGCAGGAATGCCACAAGAAACCATAGAAAAAATTAAAGAGACGTATCAAGGTAATGCAGATGTTATGATTGGTGAAGCCAAAGCCACTCAAGAAGCAGGACCATTACAACCACTAGTAGATATTTTTCCGAGTAATATTTTTGAGTCTTTTGCAGAACCTGCAATGCTTCAAGTAATATTCTTTGCTTTGTTTGTCGGAATTTGTTTGCTATTAATCCCAGAGAAAAAAGCAAAACCTTTAGTCGATTTCTTTGATTCTTTAAATGAAGTCGTCATGAAGATGGTCGATTTAATTATGTTATTTGCTCCTTATGCAGTGTTAGCTTTAATGGCAAATGTGATTATTGCTTTTGACGATACAACCATACTTGTTAAACTTTTAGGCTATGCAGGTTGTGTTGTTTTAGGTTTATTTTTAATGATTTGTTTCTATTTAATGTTAGTTAAAGTAGTAACTAAAAAATCACCATTGTGGTTTTTAAAACAATTTAGTCCAGCTCAATTATTAGCTTTTTCTACTTCTAGTAGTGCTGCAACATTACCAGTTACTATGGAACGCGTTGAAGAGCATTTAGGTGTAGATAAGGAAGTTTCTGGTTTTGTTTTACCTGTTGGTGCAACTGTAAATATGGATGGAACCAGCTTATATCAAGGGATTGCAGCTGTATTTATTATGCAAGTCATTTGGCCAGAAGGTTTAACATTTACTAATCAATTAGTAATTGTTGGTACTGCATTATTAGCCTCTATTGGTAGTGCTGCTGTACCAAGTGCAGGAATGGTCATGTTGGTAATTGTATTGGAAGCAATAGGTTTCCCAGCAGAATTATTGCCAATAGGTTTAGCGCTTATTTTTGCAGTAGATAGACCCTTAGACATGTGTAGAACTGTTGTAAATGTCACTGGTGACGCTACTGTATCCATGCTTGTTGCCAAGTCTTTAGACAAATTACACGACCCAAAACCTAAAGAATGGGATGATCATTATGAAAACGTTAAGTAAGCAGAGAACACATTTTTAAATAAAAAATGAAGTGAATCGCTTATACAGAGTGTCACACTCAACGTAGTCGAAGTGCAAAAAGTAAAACGCCTTTTATTATTAATTTTATAAATCTCATTTCTATTTTATCAAAAAATAGCTAACTTTATTAACTAACCACCAAAACCATAATTTTATGAATATTTGCTTTATCATGTATCCTTGGGAAGATATAGACCCAGAAAACGATACTAGTTTAGCGCTTATAAAAGAGTGTGTTAAACGTAACCATGGAGTTGCGACATGCACACCTGCTAATTTAACCATTAGAGATAGTGTAACCAATGCATTTTGCACTGTTGTTAAAAGAATGGATAAAACACCATCATCCTTAAAAGCGTTTTATAAAAAAGCAGAGTTAAGAGAAGAAATGCTTCCATTGGCTGGTTTTGATGCTATATTTTTTAGAGCCAATCCGCCTTTAGACCCAATTATGCTTAACTTTTTAGATTCGGTTAAAGATGATGTGTTTATTGTCAATTCGCTTCAAGGTATGCGTGAAGCTAATAATAAACTATATACAGCAGCTTTTGGTGATGCACACAGCAATATTATTCCTAATACACATGTATCTAAAAATAAAAAGTATTTAATTCAGCAAATTAAAGAAAGTAAATCCGACAAAATGATTTTAAAACCATTAAATGGTTTTGGAGGTTCTGGTGTTATATTAATAGAAAAATCTGCAATGAGCAACGTTAACTCATTATTAGATTTTTATATCAATAGTTCTGGCGACGGAAGTTCTAATTATGTGATTTTACAAGATTATATTGAAGGAGCAGATCAAGGTGATGTTAGAATTTTATTACTAAATGGCGAGCCTGTAGGTGCTATGAAGCGTGTTCCTGGAACAGACGATCATCGTTCTAATGTATCTGCTGGTGGAAGTGTACAAAAACATACATTGACTAAAGCTGAGAAAGCATTATGTAAACAAATTGGTCCTAAACTAGTTAAAGACGGACTCTATTTTGTTGGTATTGATGTTATTGGTGGTAAATTAGTGGAAGTAAATGTGATGTCTCCAGGCGGAATTACGTACATAAACAAAGTCTACAAAAACAAATATAAAGTTGAAGAAAAAGTTATAGACTTTTTAGAAAGTAAAGTATTGGACAATTTAGAAGCGTTTAACAGACGTTCTCGTTTACGAAAAACAGTAGATGAAGCCTGATAACTTATCTAGTAAATAAATATTAATAAATGTCAAAAGCAATTGAAGGATTTGGAGAATTAGTTTCAGTTGATTGGCTGAAAAATCATTTAAATGATGAGCGCATCATAATTTTAGATGCAAGTTTGCCAAAAGTTACTGGCAGTGCTTCAAAATTATTAGATAAGCAAATTCCTAAAGCGCGTTTTTTCGACATTAAAAATACGTTTAGCAATACGTCTTCAGAATTTCCTAATACCATTCCTTCAGAAATACAATTTGAACAAGCATCACAGGATTTAGGCTTAAATAACAATAGTATTATTGTTGTTTATGACAATGTGGGAATGTATTCTAGCCCACGTGCTTGGTGGTTATTTAAAACATTTGGTCATCAACAAGTTGCTGTTTTAGATGGTGGACTACCAGAATGGACCAAACGTGGCTACACCACTGAAAATATAATATCTAAACCATATATTAAAGGAGATTTTAAAGCAACTTACAATCCTAATAACGTGGTCTATTTTGAATCTTTAGATATGATTGTTCAAGACCCTAATTTTAAAATTATTGATGCACGTTCTAGCGACCGATTTAATGGATTGGTATCAGAACCTAGAGAAGGCTTGCGGTCTGGAACTATACCAAATTCTGAAAACTTACCTTTTGAAACTGTTTTAAATGATAATAAGTTTAAATCTCCTGATGAGATAAAAGTAGTTTTTAATCAATTAGCTACACCAAATCAACAATTAGTATTTAGTTGTGGTTCTGGTATAACTGCTTGTATATTAAGTTTAGCAGCAACTATTGCAGGATATAATAATAGTGTTTACGATGGATCGTGGACAGAATACGGAACATTAACAACAGCAACTATGGACAAACCTAATACATGGACTAAAGACGAATTATTAGCTTACATTTTACTATTTGTAGCACATTCAGATTTAGATGAAACTAGAAAAGAAAAAGATTATATCTTATCTAGAGTGGATAAAAAGGTATACCAACGTGTACATGAACGGTTTGAAGCGGATAATGACTACCAAAGTATTCAAAATATAATTGAAGGGGTCAAAACCCATGATTATTATCGTAACGATTTAGCCGATTTGTTTGCAGACATAAAGCTTATGGCTTTTGCAGATGGAGAAATGGATATTATGGAAAATATGGCTTACATCTTATTAAAGAAGATTTTAAAGTAATATGCAACGCTTAAGTATCAATCAAATAATCAATAAAATAAAAGCGGAAGAAACATTTCATGCTGTATCGGATGATTACTCGTTTACTTTAAAAATTGATAGTTATGTGCATTATGTTTGTGGTGCAGTGCATGATGGACATCAGTTTAGAAAAGAGCTATGGGACAACTGTCTGCATACCGAATATGAACGTTGGTACGAGGAAGATCCAGAAACCAAAAACATGGTGGCTTCACATCCTATTGTAATTGCTGGATTAGATTCACGTTTTGAGTATGATTTAAATCGCGCTCCAGAAACTGCTATTTATATTGATGCTTGGGGAAAACAACTTTGGAAAAACCCCTTACCAGAAGCCCAAAAACAAAAATCGTTAGACAAACATGCTAACTTTTATAAAGTGGTGAAAGCCCTAATACATACAATTGAAACCAAATTTGGTGTTTGTGTGGTTTATGATATGCACAGTTATAATTGGAAACGTTGGGATAGGGAAGTGCCAACCTGGAATTTAGGCACTGCAAACGTTGATAATGAACGATTTGGACTTGATATTGAAACCTGGCGACAAAGTTTAAGCGAGCTTGAATTACCACACGGAATACAAAGTACTTCAAAAATTAATGACACCTTTCAGGGGAATGGTTATTTTTTAAAATTCATTACTCAAAACTTTAAAAATACCTTAGTTTTGGCAACCGAAATTGCTAAAATCTATTGTGATGAGTACGATTACAATATGTATCCAGAAGTTGTTGCAGCAGTAGAGGAACAATTAAAAACACGATTAGTAACACATGCTAATGCTTTTTATAAAGCACATAGATAATGACAGAAACGTTAGAAAAAAAATACCAAAACCTATTTGATATAGATTCTAATTTAAACCGTTTGGTTAAAAAAATAGAACTACTCAATTATATCAATCCGTTAAATATTGAAAGCGAAAAAAAGCAATTTTACGCCTCAAAATATAATTACGAACCAAATTTTAAGTATCCTAAACAGCGTTTTAATGGATATAAGTTGCATAGATTATTTTTCTCACAACGTTTAGAACGCATCAAAAACGAAGAGATTAGAGCCCTATACAAAGATATTATCTACGAATATTCTGGTTTAATAGAATGTATCGAAACCATTGGTAAAGGACGAAAATTCTACTTTAACAGCTTAAAAAGTTTTGGTACACCAACTGAAAAAGATATTGAAAACGCTAAATTTATATTAAGATTTGATGATAGCGATTTTGAAGAAACGATGCTTCCGCTATACAATGTTGATGATGCAATTGCTTATTTTGAAGACTATTCTAAGCGTTATGATTTTAAATTCAATATCAAAAAATCCACCAATATTTCTGCAGCAGCTATGGTGCAAAACAACACACAGACTTTAGTTTTAAGTAAAAATCATAAGTTTAGTAAAAACCAATTAGCTGTCTTAGCTAATCATGAAATTGGTGTGCATATGGTAACAACCTTTAATGGCTTAGCACAACCATTAAAAGTGTTTTCTAATGGGTTTCCTAATAATGTCGAAACACAAGAAGGATTAGCTGTGTATTCAGAATACATGTCAGGATGTTTAACTATTACACGCTTAAAAGAATTGGCGTATCGTGTAATTGCAGTAAATAGTTTAGCTAAAGGATACAGTTTTTCTGCAACCTTTGATTTGCTTCATAACCAATACAAATTAAATCGAGACAAAGCATTTGTCATTACACTTCGTGTGCATCGTGGTGGTGGTTTTACTAAAGATCATTTGTATTTAACCGGATTAAAAAAAGTGTATGATTATGCTAAATCTGGAGAAGATTTAAATGTCTTATTAACTGGTAAAGTTACTTTAGAGTACAAAGATGCCATCTTAAAAATGCAAGAATTAGGTTTAGCAGTACCTTCTAAATATTATACAGATGCTTACCTAAACAATGATAATACCAATAAAAACTTCGATTTTATTTTAAAAAGTTTAAAATAAGAAAGCCTCAAAGTAATTATGTGGTCCATTAGCAAAATACTACGTTAATAGAAGGGTAGACAATGCCTTATACTAAAACTTGATCTGTTCCATACTAACAGAAGTATGGCTCAAGCTAACCTAAATACTTTGAGGCTTATATCAACCTCATATTTAAAATTAGTGTACCTATATCGTTAATAAAACAAGTATTTAGTAAACTAATCCAATCATTAAGTAAAAGCAGCTTTTGAATGAGTAAAACTAATCTATAAATTTAGCTTTTAAATCTGGAGTTGGTATCATACAAGCATCTTGTTTTCCATACCATTTATAACGGTTTTTAGCAACAAAGTCGTACACCCAATTTCTGATAAATGGTGGAATAATAAAAAAGACAGTAAGCATATTGTTAGGAAAGCTTAGATGTTTTGCAATATGTAAAGCAGCAGTAGATTTAATTTTTAGCCCTTTATTTTCAGAATATAATAAAATTGAATCCGTTTTAGAAGTTTCTAAATTGTAGTGATTTATGATTTGCTGTCCAACTTTACTTTGTAATGGTGCAAACATAAAAACGTTTTTTTTATCACGTTTAATAACATATTGTATAGAGCTGTTGCAAAGGTTGCAGACACCATCAAAAAGGATGAGTTGTTTATCTTTTGGAAGTTGTTTTATCACGTTACAAAAATACGATTTTGATTGCTAAATTAAAGTTAAAACATAAAGAGTGCGCAAAAAATTAAAATGGTTTATGTTCATTTTGTCTTGATACAAAACGAACCAAAAAATCAAATCAAAATATAGGAAATTGCTGAAGCACCATTCACTATCGGAATTTCGTGCTTGAAGCTACGCTTCGCATCTACATTCCTTCGTTCATTATTTCTGAATTTTGATGATTCCGATTGTATCGGAATTCCAAGAAGCATAATGTTTTAAGCTATGATTTTTATTTATAAGTACGAGTGACTGATTACTATGATTGCAAACTGAATACTGAATACTGCTTACTTCTTTACTGCCTCAACTAACTCCAACAAATCCACATTTACATTAGTCGTAAACATACCATAATTAACAATTGCTTTGCCTTTTTCAAATTTATCAATGCTTCCAACTGCACGACCATCATTCATTCTTACTCGGTCTCCGACTTTAAGTACAGGTTTTGGTTGTTCTGGTGCTTTAGGATTTTGCTTGGCAGCTTTTTTCTTTTTACGTATAACTTCAACCTTTTTTTCGGCTTCTTGTTTAATTTGTTTTTCTTTATTTTTTTGTGCTTTCGCCTGCTTTGCAGATACCTTTTTTCGTTTAGAGTTTTCTATTTGTACCAATTTAAATAGCTCAGCCATCAACTCGCGTTTTTTCTTGTCATTGAAGTATTTTTCGGCTATATCATTAACTTTTTGCCCTAAATAAATTAGACGTTGATTATTATCATACAACTCTTGATAGCTTTCCAGTTTTTTCTGAATTTTTACATTGATTTCTTCTAATTTATCAGCTTCAGATTGTTTTTTCTTTTCGTTGACTTTTAAAGACTCGCTTGTTTTTTCCAACTTAGCACGTTGCTTCTGAAGCTTAGCAATGGTAGCATCAAAACGGACTTTGCTACGTTCTATTTTCTTTTTTGCTCTGTTAATTAAGCTATACGGAATTCCGTTTTTTTGTGCGACTTCAAACGTAAAACTACTACCAGCTTGACCTAAAGCTAATTTATACATAGGCTCTAACGTACGCTCGTCAAACATCATATTGGCATTAATCATATCGTCTTTTTCATTAGCTAGCATTTTTAAGTTAGCATAATGTGTGGTGATAATTCCATAGGCATCACGAGCATAAAATTCTTCTAAAAACGTTTCTGCTAAAGCACCACCTAATTCTGGGTCACTACCTGTACCAAATTCATCTATTAAAAACAGCGTATTTTTATTACACTTCTTTAAAAAATAATTCATTTGCTTCAGTCGGTAACTGTAGGTGCTTAAATGATTTTCTATGGATTGGTTGTCTCCAATATCTGTTAAAATACGGTCAAAAATACTTACCTCACTACGTTCATGCACAGGAATTAGTAGTCCACTTTGCAGCATCAATTGTAATAAGCCAACGGTTTTTAGGGTAATACTTTTCCCTCCTGCATTGGGTCCCGAAATAACTATAATTCTGCTTCCTTTATGTAACTCGATAGTTTGCGGAAAGGTTTTTTCTTTCTTTTCTAAATTTGTTAAATAGAGTAGTGGATGGTAAGCATCGCGTAAATACACACGTTTATCATCACTAATTTCTGGTAATATCGCATTCATGGATTTGGCGTATTTCGCTTTCGCTGAAATGACATCCATTTCGGTTAAAAACAACTGATATTGCTCGATTAACGGATTAAACTGACGTAAAAAGTTAGTGACTTCTTTTAAAATTCTAACTACTTCTTCGCCTTCTTCGTATTGTAAATTATTAAGTTCTCTACTGTGTTGTAAGGTGGTTTCAGGCTCGATGTACACGATGCTTCCTGTTTTACTTCCACCCATAATGGCACCTTTAACCTTTCGCCTGTACATGGCTTTTACTGCCAATACACGTTTATTGTCGACCACAGATTCTCTAATATCATCCAAATACTCTAGATTATGATACATATTTAATGCAGAGGTAAAGCTAGAGTTAATCTTTCCTTTTAGCTTATTTATTTGTTGTCTTAAATCTTGTAATAATGGTGAAGCGTTATCTTTAACATCTCCAAAACGGTCCACAACAGCATCTATCTTTTCTATAATAGCAGTAGTTACTTCTACACGTTTAGAAAACAAAGTCAGGTTTGGGTAATACTCTTCAAACTTGTTTAAAAACTTAACAATCTCGTTTGCGGTTAAAGATATAGAGACAATTTTTTTAAGACTATGTGTGTCTAAATAGGTGTTTTCTATCTTAAGGAGTTGTAACTCTTTGGTAATAGTGTCAAATCCGTGGTTTGGTATACGATTATCGTTATAAAACGACGATACATACTCATTAGTTAATTGCAAGGCTTCTAGTAAGGTATCTTTGTCTTTAAAAGGAGTAATCTCTTGTACTTTTAAATTACCCAAATGCGTGACACAATACTCGCTAACTTGCTGTAAAACGGTAGCAAATTCTAAATCTTGTAATGTTTTTTGGTGAATATTTATCATGTTTTTTATTCCTGTTTTAACAGGAAACTCAATCGCGTTAATTATTACTTTTTCTTAGCAAAGCAAATTTACGGAATTGGGTTGGATTGCGGAATTTTAGTTGTTAGCACTATTAAGTATTTTAACTATTTTGTTTTTATCAAAATTTAAAATATCTAAATGAGGATCGCTTTTTAAAAATATGAAGCGATTATCTGGTAACAGTATTATTGAGTTTCCGCATGTTTTCTTATCTTCAAACAGTAATTTAAATATCGAGTTATCCGTGTCTTCAATGACATATTTGTTATAATTAACTAATTTATTATGTCTTGTTCCTTGTTGTTTAAACATTAAATAGGTCCTATCAGGATATTGATTTGAAAAATTTATTATCCTTTCATAATTGTTAGTTACAATTTTATTGATATGCTCATTACTTTTTTGATCTAGTAATTTCCAGCAATTTCCATTATTATATCTGTAGGTAATAAAAAGAGTGTCTTTTTTATTTTTATTTGAATATTGTTTTAAAACTAAATTTAATTGAGACCTAACATTATCTGTAGCTTTTACTTTGGAATATTTATTTAACGCAAGGTATAGTTGATTTCTAGTACTATCACTTATTGTACTTGTATAAATATGTTTATCATAATTAGTAATCTTTGTTTCTTTTTTAGATGCACAATTTAGCAATAAGAAGGTGATTATTAATGGTAATAAAAAGTGTTTCATTTGCAATAAATATTGTTTGATTAAGGCTTTGTTTAAGCAAAAGCAATGAAGTTAATTAACAACATAATTATATCCTAACCCTACAGCTATTGCAATACCAAAGCTAAGTAGTGTGCCTATTAAAACATATTCGGTTAGTTTACGGTTTTTAGACTTTGATAAATCACCAAATCTAAACACCGATTTTGCAGTAATTAATAATCCTATAGCACTCCACTGGTTTAATACAATAAAACCAAAAACAAATAAGCGTTCTAGGATACCAATGTATTTTCCTGCTTTTTCTAACGAGTGGTCTTCATTTTCATCTTCAATAACCCATTGACTCATAATTAATCGCATTATTACTGCAGAGATTGAGGTTAACATTATTATAGCTAAAAACAATGCAACAGAATTTTTACCAAACAATATGGACATATCCAAAGTAAAGGAAGTGTAGTATTTAGTAACCCCTAAAATAATAAGTAAATGAGCCATTTGATCCATTAAAAATAAATGTCTAGCGTTTATTTTTTTAGTAAGATTCATTTTAATAAGATCGATAACGTAATGAGAGACGACAATACTAACAATACCTATCCAATAGCTAACATTAAATTGCAAGACCACCAGTAAGGCTAGTGCATGAATTAAAATATGAAAGTATAAATATTTTGACCTATGCTTTTTTTCTGCTTTGTCTTTAACCCATTTGTCTGGTTGTAACACAAAATCGCCAATAGCGTGTGCTAATACTAATTTTAATACCAATAACATCATAGTTTGTGTATTTGTTTTTGATAGTATGCATTTAACTGCATCATCTCTTCGTATCCTCCACGTTTTAAGGCTTCACTAATGGTGCTTTGCGATTTACCTAATAGTTTGGCGATATCCTTTTGGTTTTTTGTTGGGTTTTCTAATACTGTTAATATTACGTTTGCAACTGTGCTACTCCATGAATTAGCAGTTAATAAAGCTAAATTTAGCATGATGTTTAGCTGCTCGTCCCACTCTGGATTACCAGATTTTATAGCAAGTGTTTGTTTTTTTAATGTCTCAAACGCTTCACCAGAATTGACGTACGCTGGACCATTAGATTCTGCTATTTTTTTAGCTTTATAGGTTTCTTCACCTATTCCTATTGCAATTCTAACATCATAATCCTTACTTTCTTTAATTGCTGCTTTGATATGTATTGCAGCTTTTAAAGCATTTTCTGGAACTGTAACTAACTGAAAGCTGTCACCTCTAAACATGTCCCATTCTTGAGGTGCTTGACCGTATTTGTTTAGCGTTGCCTTTAATTTGTCTAACCATTGCAGAACATTTCCTTCTCTAGAATTTATAATGTCTCCTGTTAAAACTGCTACCATTGTCTTTTAATTTTGATAAATATATCGGTTTTAAAGACGATATCCAAATAAATCTGCTTATAAGCCGATAATTAATAATATCTGCTTAGCAACAGATAATTACATATAACTTAAAACTGTCATCACTACCAATGTAAAAACAATTAAAATAATAAATAATGGCATGACAAATTTTAACCATTTGTTAAACCCAACTTTTACGACTGCTAATGATGCTAAAATTAAACCTGTTGGATTGATAAAGTAGAATAATCCCATTCCATATTGATAGGCATTAACTACAATCTCTCTACCAACACCAACGCTATCTGCTAAAGGCGACATAATTGGCATGGTTAATACAGCCATACCAGAACTACTTGGTATAAAAAAGGAGAGTCCTGCGTAAAGGGTAGTCATAACCGTTGCAAATAGACCTTTATTCATCCCTTCGGTTACAGAACTTGCGTAATAGAGTAGCGTATCACTAATTAAACCGTCTGCCATAATAACGGTTACACCTCGTGCAATTCCAATTATTAAGGCAACACCTAATAAATCTCCAGCACCTTTAACAAAGGTGTCAATAAAGTCAGATTCTTTTATGTTTGCGATAACACCTATAAGTATAGCTCCAACTAAAAAGGTTGCTGTCATTTCTACAAACCACCATTCTAGTGAAACTACACCATAAATCATCACAATAAAACAGAGTGTAAATACAAATAGCGATAAGCGTAAACGCGTTGTGAATGTTACAATTTTGGTTGTTGATTGCGTGAATAAAGCTACTATTTGCTGTTGTTGGTCGTAAATTACAGATTTGGTTGGATCGTTTTGAACGCGTTTACCATATCTTATAATATAAATAATAGCTATAGTAGTGCAAGCTACTAGCATGAAAAAACGACCCCAAACACCAGTAGTCCAACTAATACCTGCTGCATCACTAGCAATAATAGTACTAAACGGATTAATAGTCGAGCACATGGTACCAATAGAACTGCCCAAAAAGATACAAGCTATGCCAACCATAGCATCATATTTTGCTGCTAAAAACACTGGAATAAGAATAGGGAAAAAGGCAATGGTTTCTTCTGCAAAACCAAAGGTGGTTCCACCTGCAGCAACTAAGGTGGTGACTAGTATAATTAAAATGAATTCACGTCCTTTTAGCACATCTGCCAACCAACTAATACCTGCATCAAAAGCACCTGTACTATTAATAACTCCTATTAATCCACCTATAATTAAGACTAGAAAAATAATATCTGCTGCTTCAATGATTCCTTTTACTGGCGATTTTACAAAATCAAAAAAACCCTGTGGTTTGGCTTCCAGTTGCTTGTACGTATTTGGAATATTAATGGGTTTGTAAATGTCTCCATTGGTGAATTTTTCTAGAGGAATATTGATAGCTAAGGCATCTAAAGACTCTTGGGTTGCAGAAAGCGTTTCTGTGTTATCCATTCCAATTCTAGTGAAGCTATTCGCTTCTTTATCGTAACCTAAGGTGTCATATTTTCCAGCAGGAATTAACCAGGTAAGTAGGGTGACTAAACCAGCAATAATTAATAAAATGGTTTGTGCCGAAGGGAATTTTAGGTTTTTCATGATTAGTTTAGTTTAATTTGAAATAAACAAGCAGTTTCGTTATGGTAATGGTCTGGCAAGCCTTTAGTGTTCTTTAAATTAAAAAAGCCAAGAAAATCAAAACCAGATTGTTGATAGTAATCGATTAACTTAGTATTATTACCCAAAGTGTCTAAACGTATGTAATCTATTTTATTTTTTAAAGCATATTGTTTAGCCCAATCAACAATTATCGACACAAAATTTTGTCCTCTAAAGTCAGGATTGGTTGCAATACGATGGATGTAAACAGCATTGTCATTTTGGCTGCCTTCCCAAATTTGTTCATCTTTAAAAGTAATTGCCCAAACACATGCAATTTGATTGTCAATAATAAGCTTGTATTGCCTGTTTTCATTGATTTCGGATTCTACTAATTGGCGTTCAAAATCTGGCCAAACCACTACTGTTTTCTTTGCTTTTTGATAATTGGAAGCTATTTTGTACAGCTTAAAAATGGCTTCAATATCTTTAGAAGTCGAATTTAGGATGGTCATTTATTAAATTAATGGATTTGATTTCTTAAAGATAGTATTATTTTTATACCAGAAAACACTTGGCTAAGTACTCTTTTAAATAATTGGATAACTTATGAACATCAATATCAATAACAGCTGGAAAACCCATTTACAAGCTGAAATTGATACACCTTATTTTAAAAGTCTTAGGCAATTTGTTACCTCAGAATACAAACAACACCAATACTTTCCGCCAGAACATTTAATTTTTAATGCTTTTGAAAAATGTCCATTAGACGATTTAAAAGTGGTCATTATTGGTCAAGATCCTTATCATAACTACGACCAAGCCAATGGGTTGTGTTTTAGTGTAAATGATGGAGTTGCACACCCACCATCTTTAATTAATATTTTTAAAGAGATAGAAACCGATTTAGGCATATCTTATCCGTCAAGCGGAAATTTAGAGCGTTGGGCAACACAAGGTGTATTTTTATTAAATGCGACATTAACCGTTAGAGCTCATGAAGCTGGTAGTCATCAAAAAAAAGGTTGGGAAACCTTTACTGATTCTGTTATTAAAACAATAAGTGAACAAAAAGACAATGTTGTGTTTTTACTTTGGGGAGGATTTGCTAAGAAAAAAGCAAAGTTGATTGATGGCACTAAACATCATATTTTGGAATCTGGACATCCTTCGCCTTTAAGCGCAAATCGTGGGTATTGGTTTGGGAATAGGCATTTTAGTCAAACTAATAAATTATTGGAGGACAATGGGTTGAAAGGGGTTGATTGGTAGTTACTAATTAAAACAACTATGTGTTTTAGGTCAAACTCTCCGACTTTTTCTTCGAAAAACCCACCTCTCTTTAGCTAAAGAGAGGAGCATTTGCGAGGTTGATTTTAGTTAAATTTTAAAAGTTTAGTAAGACATTTGATTTTTAGTGCTCTCCTCTTTGGTTAAAGAGGAGAATGAAATTCAAATTTGCAAAATTTGGAAGAAAGAGGAGTTTGTTTACAAATCAAAAACCAAATCTTTATACTCCCATTTTTCTGGTATAATATTAAGTGCAAACAACTCGTCTTGCACTTTTTTTATGGTTTGTTTAGAGATGTTTTCTTGCGACCATTCTGTTAAACTTAACCACTCTTGTACATCTTCAATTTCTTGCTCGTAACGATTTGCAATCATACGATCTATACTTGGAATATCTTTAAACTCAGCAGTAGTGCTATTAACTATGTTTAAAATAGTTTTTACATCCTCTTTATTGGTTTTTAAAAATTCTTCTCTTACAGCAATTACAAAGCAAGGCCAAGCGGAAGGACAATTACCAACACGTCTAAACGTACCATTATCAACTAAAGGCTTTGTGGTAAACTTTTCCCACATGAAATAATCGGCTTTTCCTTCGGTCAAACCTTCTACAGCACCATCTAAGTTTTTAATAACTTCAAAAACTAAATCTTTTTTAATATCCCAACCATTATTTTCAGCATTAATATAAGCCATTAAATGAGATCCAGAACCATATCTACTAATAGCTGCTTTGGTTCCTTTTAAGTCGTTAATGGTTTGGTAAGAAGATTTTGCTGCGACGTGTATTCCCCAAATTAGAGGAGTTTCAACAAATATTTGAACAATTTTAGATTTATTACCTGCAATAATATCTTTAACAATACCTTCTGTTAAAATAACAGCCATATCGATATCTCCATTACGCAACCCTTTACACATAGCACCTGTGCCTCCAAAATAGTCTTTCCAACGTAAGTTAATACCTTCCTCTTTGTATTCGCCATTTTTTAAACCTAAATACCAAGCTAAATTGAAATGTTCTGGTACACCACCAATATTAATCTGCTTCATGCTATTCTACTATTTTGTTCAGAGTGTATTGGATTAAGTCGTCAACAATCTGTTTAGGGTTTTTACTAAATTCGCCTGTAGCTCTGTTAGCAATTATTGCATTCATAGATACTGCGCGATGTCCTAAAAGCTTTGACAACCCATAAATACCAGCAGTTTCCATTTCTAAATTAGTAATGGGTTGATTGGCATAGTCAAAGGATGCAAGTTTGTCATTTAAGTCGTTATCCTGAATAGGTAAACGTAATATACGTCCTTGTGGTCCATAAAAACCTACGTTTGTTGCTGTAAACCCTGTAACCGTTTTATTAGATTGCATTTTAGAAACTAGCGTCCTATCTGCATCTACAACATATGGTTTTGATTTAGAACTAAACCATTGTGTATGTTTTACTAAGGCTTCTGATGTATTAAAATCTTGTATAGACTTGCTATCATAAAAATGAAGTAAACTATCAAATCCAACAGCTTTTTCACTAATTAAAAAGGCATCAATAGGTATATTTTTTTGAATAGATCCTGAAGTACCTATTCTAATTATATCTAAAGATTTTAAAGTCTTATTTATCGTTCTAGTGCTTAAATCAATATTTATTAATGCATCTAATTCATTAAATACAATATCGATGTTATCTGTTCCAATTCCTGTTGAAATAACTGTGATTTTCTTACCCTTAAAGGTTCCTGTTTGGGTATGAAATTCTCTTTTATGTGTTTTAAAATCTACCGAATCAAAATACTGAGTAACATTAGACACACGATCTGGGTCTCCTACAGTTATAATTGTGTCAGCAATATGTTCTGGTTTTAAGTTTAGATGGTACACACTACCATCTGGATTTAATATAAGTTCTGATTCTTTTATAGCCATTTAAATGGTTTCTATTAATTTATTTTCTTTTTTATCGTATTGAAAGTCTGATTTATTAATACCTCCAAATTGAAAATTTGTATCTATTAATTTAAAGAAGTTTTTCTGATGCTCTAATGCTAAATAACCATTTCGGTTTAAGGTTAAAGTGTCTTCAGTTTCATTATAAAACAACTCTAATCTATCAATCATACGTTGTAATTGTAAGTCTCCAAAACCATAATAGCCTTGATAATGCAAGCAATAACCTAATAAATGATGTCTAGATTTCACATCATGTTCTTTAATTAACTTTAGAGTATTGTATTCTAGAGTGTTTAAGCCACTTCTAGTATCTGGAAATCGTCTTAAATGTGCTTTAAGACAATTGCTTAAATATTTAAAACTGGATGGTCTAGTAATTAACTCTTTAAATAAATTATGATCCGATTCGCAATAAATTCGCCAAGCTTTTTGGGCTGTAGCAATATCGTCAATATTAAGTTTAACTTTGTCTTGGTAATGTTGTCTTAGCTGTGCTTCTGTTAATTGAGGTAACCCTTTTAGTTCTTTTTCTCCTTCAACACGACCACTACATACAAGGTATAAGGGTAAATTAATCCCTTTTTGTTTAATTAAACTGATGGCTGCTACTAAATTGATATGGCAAAACAAATCGTATTCAAACCACAACACAATTTCGGAATAACTAGTGACGTCGTTTAATTTATTAAACTCGTTTTTAATAGTATCTACATCATATTCTACGTCATAAGCTTTTTCTAAAAACTTTTTTCTGATTTTAAAAAACTTAGGATTATCCATCTCCTTAATAGTAGGACCTTCACATAACATATCATGCCAAGTCAACTTATCGCCTTCAATATGTAGTGAATTAAGATAATTGGTTAAACTAGAACCATTGGTGATATGAAGTATTTGATGACTCATTTGATTAGCCTCCAACTCGTTTTACGTTAAATCCCTTGTCTTTAAGTATTGCCATGATTTTATCACGATAATCACCTTGAATAATAATCTTATCATCTTTATAACTTCCGCCAACACTTAATTGTTGTTTCAATTCTTTGGCTAGCTGTTTAAAGTCTTCTGTAGCACCTGTGTAACCCTCTAAAATGGTAATGGGTTTACCTTTACGTTTTTCGTACTTACAGATAATGGGATCATCTTGTAACCAAATGCTATTTTCGCTGTTTTCTGAGGTATCTTCAATATCTTCAGGAACATGTTCTGGAAACAGGTTTTTAAGTTGGTCTTGTAAATCCATTGTATTTAGTTTACAGTTACAGTTTTTTAGCCTCAGCACACAACCAATAATAACTGTGACTGAGACTATAAACTATTAACTATTTTTTCAAACCAAGTTCTCTTAAACGCTCGTCTAAAAACTCTCCAGCAGTAATATCATCAAACTGTTTCGGATTATTTTCATCAATACAACTATCTAATACATCTAATTTCATTTCACTAATTGGATGCATGAAAAAAGGAATTGAATAACGTGACGTTCCCCAAAGTTCTCTTGGTGGATTTATTACTCTGTGAATTGTTGATTTAAGTTTGTTATTAGTATGACGTGATAACATGTCACCAACATTAATCATTAATTCATCTGGTTCTGCAATAGCATCAATCCATTCACCTTTATGGTTTTGTACTTGCAATCCACGTCCTTGAGCTCCCATTAACAAGGTGATTAAGTTAATATCACCATGTGCAGCAGCACGAACAGCATTATCAGGTTCTTGTGTAATTGGAGGGTAGTGGATAGGACGTAAAATTGAATTTCCGTTATGGATGTAATGATCAAAATACGTTTCTTCTAATCCTAAATGTAAAGCTAAAGCACGCAAAACATATTTTGCTGTTTTTTCTAATGTTTGATAAGTTTTTTTACCAACTTCATTAAATGCAGGCAACTCTTCAACTATGACATTTTCAGGATATTCTTTTGCGCGTTCTGGATCATCTTCTACATATTGACCAAAGTGCCAAAACTCTTTTAAATCACCTTCTTTCTTACCTTTTGCGCTTTCTTTTCCAAAAGACACATAACCACGTTGTCCAGCTATTTCAGGGATTTCGTATTTACGTTTGGTTTCTAGTGGTAATGCAAAAAAGTTTTTAATTTCTTTATATAAATCGTCAACAAGGGTGTCGTCTAAAAAATGACCTTTTAAGGCCACAAATCCTATTTCTTCATAGGCTTTTCCTATTTCATCAACAAATTTTTGTTTTCTAACAGGATCTCCAGAGGTAAAATCCTTCAAATTAACGCTAGGTATGCTATTCATCTTTAAAATTTTATAATTCTTATATATACAAATGTAGCGAAAACATTGGAAAAATGACACGCATATTTTTAATAAAGCGCTCATTTTTGTTTCAGCAAAAATTCTATATTTGACAAACCCATTTTATAAAGACGTCCACTTATATGACTTTTGATAAAAAATCCCTAGATAATACTATTCTTTTAGACTTATACAAGCGCATGCTTAAACCTAGATTAATAGAAGAGAAAATGCTTATTTTATTGCGTCAAGGTAAAGTAAGTAAATGGTTTTCTGGTATTGGTCAAGAAGCAATATCTGTAGGTGTGACCTCTGTTATGTTGGATGAGGAGTACATCTTGCCTATGCACAGAAATCTTGGTGTATTTACTACCAGACAAATACCATTACATCGTTTGTTTTCGCAGTGGCAAGGAAAAGCTAATGGATTTACTAAAGGACGTGATAGAAGTTTTCATTTTGGAACCCAAGAGTATAAAATAGTAGGTATGATTAGCCATTTAGGACCACAATTTGGAGTGGCAGATGGTATAGCATTAGCCTCAAAACTTAATAACAACAATCAAGTAACTGCAGTATTTACAGGTGAGGGTGGAACTAGTGAAGGAGATATACACGAAGCCTTAAATGTAGCGTCCGTCTGGCAACTCCCTGTGCTGTTTTGTATAGAAAATAATGGCTACGGATTATCTACACCAACCTCAGAGCAATATAATTGTAAGGATTTAGCAGATCGTGCTTTAGGTTATGGCATGGAAAGCCATATTATTGACGGAAATAACATATTGGAAGTTTACACTAAACTATTAGAAATTACTGATAATATGCGTAAAAATCCGCGTCCAGTTTTAATTGAATTTAAAACCTTTAGAATGCGTGGTCATGAGGAGGCAAGTGGTACAAAATATGTACCGCAAGAATTAATGGACACTTGGGCTAAAAAAGACCCTATTGAAAATTATCAGGAATTTTTAAAAAATGAAGGTCTTTTAACTGAAGAAGAAGAACTCCAAATTAAAGAAGCTATAGTACACGAAATTAATGAGCATTTAGATATCGCTTACGCGGAAATAGATATTACTCCATCTGAAACTAACGAGTTAAACGATGTGTATCAAGAATTTGTATATCAAGAAGTTAAGCCAAACAACGAAACAAAAGAGTTGCGTTTGATAGATGCTATTTCTGAAGGTTTAAAACAATCCATGCAACGCCATGAAGATCTGGTAATTATGGGTCAAGATGTTGCAGAATATGGAGGCGTTTTTAAAATCACTGATGGTTTTGTTGATCAATTTGGAAAAGAACGAGTACGTAATACACCAATCTGCGAATCTGCTATTATTGAAACCGCAATGGGCTTAAGTATTTCAGGAATAAAAAGTGTTGTAGAGCTTCAGTTTAGTGACTTTATCACTTCAGGTTTTAATCCTGTAGTTAATTATTTAGCAAAATCACATTACCGCTGGAACCAAAATGCGGATGTGGTACTTAGAATGCCATGTGGAGCAGGAGTTGCAGCAGGACCGTTTCATAGCCAAACAAACGAAGCTTGGTTTACTAAAACACCAGGTTTAAAAGTAGTTTATCCAGCATTTCCCTATGATGCTAAAGGATTATTAGCTACAGCAATAAACGACCCAAACCCTGTTTTGTTTTTTGAGCATAAAGCCCTGTATAGAAGTATTAGACAAGACGTACCAACAGACTATTTTACCATTCCATTTGGTCAAGCTGCTACATTAAAAACCGGATCTGACATTACTGTTATTGCCTATGGAGCAGCAGTACATTGGGCTTTAGCAACTTTAGAGAAACACCCTAATATTAGTGCAGAAGTCATCGATTTAAGAACATTACAACCTTTAGACACAGAAACTATTTTTGCATCTGTTAAAAAAACAGGAAAAGCTATCATACTGCAAGAAGATTCGCTGTTTGGTGGCATTGCTAGCGATATTTCTGCATTAATTATGGAGCATTGCTTTCAGTATTTAGATGCACCTGTTAAACGTGTAGCTAGTTTAGACACGCCAATTCCGTTTATTAATCAGCTAGAAGATCAATATTTATCTCGCGATAAATTTGAGGGAGAATTACTTAAACTACTTGACTTCTAGTAGTCTAGTTGTGAAAAAATGTCATATTTCCTGAAAAATATTCAGTTTTTTTAAGTTGGTATTCATTTTGCATTATACACATAAAATAATGTTTAACTTAAAATTTTAAAATCATGAGTAATTTAATTCCAACTAATTCTGGAGTAGATAACTCCAAAGATTCTAAATTAAACACATTTACAAGTTTGTCGTCCTGGATGGATGATTTATTCTCAAGAAATTTAGGAAACGAATTTATGTCAAATTTTAATACAGGTATGACATTACCAGCAGTCAATATTAAAAATTCTAATGATGAGTTTATTGTTGAAATGGCTGTACCTGGTTTAAAAAAATCTGATTTTGATATTAATTTAGATGAAAAAGTATTAACTATTTCAGCAGAAACGCAAAACCAAAATGAAGAAGAACATCAAAATTTTACTAGAAGAGAATTTGGTTACTCTTCATTTAAAAGAACGTTTACTTTACCAGAAACAGTTGAGACAGAAAAAATAAATGCCAAATACCACGATGGAATTTTAGAAGTGCATTTACCAAAACGAGAAGAGGCAAAGAAAAAACCTCCTAAAACAATTAAAATTTCGTAACATAATGTTTAATAAAAAAAAGCCTGAAAACTAATGTTTTCAGGCTTTTTTAATTACAGTATTTGCAATATTTAGTGTGCGTAACGTGTCACACCTTTCCAAAGTCCGTCTTTAGTATTACTACATCTAAAAACTTCTCTGTTAGCAAATTCATGCTCGTTGGTAAACCGGTTGGATTTTTTTAAATAATTAATTATTGCTTTCATAACCATTGATTGTTTTGATTGATAAATACTTGATTTGCTAAGCTTTTATCTGTAGCGTCTTTTAGAATTCCACGTTTGACTTTTTGTACCTTTTAATGTTCCTGTTAATTGATTGTTGTTTAAAGTTCTCATAATTTTAAGTTTTAATTGATTGATAATTATTGGTTTATACTTAAAAGACGACAACCTGTCTAAATTGTTACAGTACTATGTATAACAAAGTACATATTTAATATATTTTTAACACTTATAATTATTTAAGAAGATGAAAAATAGAGTAGTAGTGGTACTTCACGAACAAATGTTGTAAATTTGAAGAGATTAATAAAATTTTAGCATTTAGGTATGGTTTTTGTTTTATTTTCGGCATGTATAAAAATAAACACATGAAATTTTATATTTCTTTTTTATTGCTTTTTACAGTTTCATTATCCTCTTTTGCTCAAATAGATAGTGAGAATCGGTCTATAGCTATACCAGCAATTGAAAGTGAAGATCCAAAAGATGACCCAGAGTTAATTACAGAACCTTCCATTGAAGCTGAAGAAGTAAAACCAGATGACACTAAGGAAGATGAAGTTATAGCACCTAAAGAAGTTAAAACCACTGTTAAACCTAAAAAGGAGTTTTCTATGATTGAAGAAGACAATAATTTTAGGAATCCTGCAGAATTGTTTAACAAGCAATTAAAAAAGCAATTAAAGTTTAAAGAAGATAATGAGAAATCTAATAACGGAAGCTTAGTCAATCAGTTTTTAGGTGAATATAAAACTAAAGCCAAAGCAGTTAATATTATATACAGAGATCATCAATATCCAGATGGAGATGTTATTAGAGTTTTATTAAATGATGATATTATGGTGCCAAGTGTAACCCTTAGAAGTGGATTTGGTGGTATATTATTAAGTTTAGATGAAGGTATAAACAAAATAGATTTTCAGGCTTTAAACCAAGGTACTTCTGGTCCTAATACAGCAGAGTTTCAAGTTTTAGATGAAGAAGGGAATGTTATCACTTCAAACCAGTGGAATTTAGCAACAGGTGTAAAAGCATCTATTGTAATTATAAAAGAAAAAGATTCTGGACTAAGACTTAAATCTCAAGAAGAAGATAAATCTGAAGCTGACCCAAATCCTAAGAATGATGAGTAATTTTAGTTTGGGACAATACCTAAACTATTAAATAACTTTGCTTTGGTTGCAAAAAACTTATTTTGTAATTGTATGGCTTTTACTTGAGACTCTATTAACTTATTTTCTCTACTATTAATTAAGAACACTGAGCTTTCTCCAAAACTAAATTTACGCTCTTCTGCTTTTAGCAGGGTATCATAATCCGCTACTATATTTTCAATTAACATATTCTGAACTTCAAAAGACGTTAATTCTCTATTTATAGCATCCACTTTATTTTTTATTTGAAGTTGAGTGTCTGAAAAGTCAAATTGAGCATCTTGAATTTTTAATTTTGAAAGTTTTAAATCACCACGTTCTTTTCTTAAAAATAAAGGAAAAGTAACATTAACAGTCGCCTTATAAGCTGAAGCATTAAAAGTATTAGCTAATTCGGGTGTTTCTGTTAAAAAATTATATTGGGCATCTACAACTGGTAATAGCTTATTAGCATATAATTGTCTATCTACATCTAAACCATCTATTTTACTACCTAAAGCTAATAACTTAGGGTGACTATTAATATTAAAATTTATAGCCTCATTTAGTGATAAAGCCAAATCAATTTCATCCTCTAAAACTAATAATGGCTTAACTGTTTCACTAATATCAACTGGTGTTTTATCTAACCATACAAAATTTGAAGCTTCAAGTCTAGCTTTAACTAATTTTACTTTGGCTTGTTCTAACTCTAAAGTTCTGGTCTTTACTATTATACCAGCTTCTAAACTATCTATACCTGCTTTATCTCCAGCTAATACACTAGAACGCACACCATTAAACCTAATTTTAGCATTATTTAAAAAGCGTTCGTAAATTTTAGTCTCATTATAAGCTTGAAGCCAATCAAAATAAGCTAAAGAAGCGTTATATAAAACGTCGTTAATTAATAATTCACGCTCAGCTTTTGTTTGTTCTCTAAAAAACTTTGCCTTTTTTAAGGCAGCCATTCTTTGATTAATTAACAAACCTTGACCTAATGAAAATCCTACACCAGCACTAAACAATCCATCTTGTGGCACATTGTTTTCCGGATTTAAAAACAATCCAGAATTTTCTTCAAAATTAGCTTTAAGCTCTATTCCATACCAGGTTGGGACTTTAAATGTTGCATTTAACCGTTCGTAATACTCTTTGTTTTTAAAATCTTTTTCATTAAAATCCACATCTATTTTTGGATCAAAGCCACCACGTGCTTTCATTAAATTAGCTTGTCCAGTTTCTAATCTTAAATCTGCTTGTTTTGCAATAGGATGAAACTGCTTAACATAGCCTAAATACTCTGTGTAACTTAAGCTATCTATGGTTTGAGCATTTGCAATTGCAGGTAATAAAATTAGTAAAAGTACACTTATTCTTTTCATCTTATTTCTTTTCTACATTAGCTGTTTTTGCACCCTCAGGTACGTAGTAGTTAGGAGGGAAGCCATTAAGTTTTCGCCACAATTCAAACCAAATAGGAACATCTTCTAATAAACCAATTGTTTTGGCTCCAGAGCCGACGCGTACTGCTTCTGGCCACTCGTAATCATTTTCTATTGGTGCTAATAAAATTCTGAATTTACCATTTGGGCTAATAAAGCGCTCAATAGCTACAACTTTTGCACCATATGTACCGTAAGATACGTTAGGCCAACCACTAAATATTATTGCTGGCCAACCATCAAATTGTACTCTAAACTCTTCACCAAGATGTACTAATGGTAAATCTATGGGATCTACAAAAGTTTCGATAGCTACATCATATTTTGCAGGCATAATTCCAACTAATTGTTCACCTTCTTTAAACGTTTCACCAATACCACCTTTTATAGCTTTATTTATGTAACCATCTTGAGGTGCTTTAATGTAATACATGTCATTACGCATGGAGTAATTAGTAAAATCATTTTCAAGCTTAGTCACTTGTGCTTCTGCATCAAATCCACTGGATTGCGCTGTAAACTTGTCACTTTGGGCTTTAGATATTTTGTCAGTATATTCAGCATTAATTCGGTTTAACTCGACTTTAGCATTTATAACTTCATTTTTAGCAGCTAAATATTTATTTTCTTGAGAAATTAGTTTAGCCTGAGTTTCCTGAAGTTTTAAGCGTTTTTCTTCAACATCTGTAATAGCTTTTAATCCTTCAGACTGCAATTGTTGCGTACGATTAAATTGTTTTTCGGCTATTCCTAAATTAGTTTTTGCTGCTTCAAAATCTATACTGTCACTTTTTACTTTTAGTTTAGATTGTAGCACTTTATTTTCTGCTTGTTGTAGTTTTAATTTTCTTTCATTTAATAATGCTGAAATTTGATTGTCTAGAGCTTTAACTTTACTAGCATACGATTGTACAGAAGATGTTTTGGCTTTTATTTGCTCTCCTGTTCTTTGAACTAGATTTGGGTCAAAATATTCATTTTTTATTTCAGAAATAAATAATATAGTATCACCTTTTTTAACAAAGTCTCCTTCTTTGACATACCATTTTTCAATACGTCCAGGAATAGGAGATTGTATGGTTTGAGGACGTTGATCTGGTGTTAAAGTGGTTACCAACCCATTAGAAGTTATATTTTGTGTCCATGGTAAAAACAATATTATAATTCCTATGATACCAAAGGTTACTAAAAACCGATTAAAATGCTTGTAATGTTTTTTATTAAAGGCTTTTTTAACCGAGTTAAAGTGACTTATATCTACATTTTTATTGACGCTATTTGTTGAAATATTTAACATGCTATTTTGTGTTAATTATTTGACCGTTACTTAAAGTGATTACTTTATTAATCTTGGTTTTCCATAGATTATTCTGGCTAACTACAATTAATGCCCAAGGATGATCTGGTTGACTTAAAAAGTCAATAATATGTTGAGTGTCTTTTGGCTCAAACTGGTCTAAAGGTTCTTTTAATATCAATAATTTAGGTTGTTTAATAATACATCTAGCCAGCATAATTTTTTTAATAACAGTAAAAGAAGTCCCTTTACCTTCTGGATATAGCATGGTTTCTAACCCATTAGGTAATTGCTTTACAAAGTCCTTTAAACCAACATTTTTAATAGCCCAATCAATTTGCTTAATGGTAATTGAAGGGTCTCCAAATGTTAAATTTTGAAGCAAAGTACCTTCAAAAGGACTTTCCTCTACTAACGTTTGCCCTATATTTGATCTGTAACTGTTTATATTTATACTGGTCAGTGATTTATCGTTAACATAAACACTACCAGTTGTAGGACTTATTACACCAGCAATTAGCTTTAATAAACTGGTTTTACCAGAACCACTGTGACCTTGAATTAAGATTCTGTCTTTTGGATTTATTTTAAATGAAACATTTTTTAAAACAGGTGTTTCTTTACCTTTTACCGCTAACGTAATATTTTCTAATTCTACTCTAAAATCAGTTGTGTTAACATCTAATATTTCTCCACCTTGTGGTTCTAACTCTTTGTCTACCACAACACCAAGTTTTTCAATAGAAGTTAAAACATCATAAAACGTTTCTAAACCCAAAATGAGCTTTTCTACAGAATTAATAACTAATAGGATAATAATCTCTGCAGCAACAAACTGACCAATATTCATTTGTTGATTTAATACCAAAGCACCACCAATAATTAATAATCCAGCAGTTACTAAAACTTTAAAACCGATAAGTTGAATAAATTGTAAGATTAGTATCTTAAAATGACTTTCTCTAGCTTCTAAATAGTCAGTAACTTGTTTATCATTTTTATTTAGCGCTAAGCTTGTTTTACCTGATAATTTAAAACTAACTATAGATCTAGCTATCTCTTGTAACCAATGAGCTACTTTATACTTATGATTTGACTCATCAATACTAGTATTTAAGCCTTTTTCTGCAGTAAATTTGAATACAATATAAATAAGAATTAACAGCAACGCACCATAAATAATAAAAAAGGGATGATAAAATGATAATAATATTAATCCAAAAATAATTTGAAGAATAGCAGCTGGAAAGTCTATTAAAACCTTGGCAATTCCCTTTTGTACGTTAATGGTGTCAAAAAAACGATTGGCTAATTCTGGTGGATAATAGCCTCTTAATTCATCCATTTTCATTTTAGGAAAACGATAGGCAAACTCAAAAGAAGCTCTAGTAAATATTTTTTGTTGAATGTTTTCTATAATTCTGATTTGCATGAGTTGTAATATTCCAACAAAAACCACACCTATGGTAACTAATACAACTAACACAATCCAAGACGTGCTAATTTGTGCAGCTTGTAATAAATTAATTATAGCTTGAATCCCAAGAGGCAAGGATAAGTTAACTATACCAGCAAAAATTGCATAGAAAAACACCTGTTTAACGTCCTTTTTGTCTAACTGTAGTAGCCCAACAAAACGCTGCCAAGTAGTTAGTATTTTTTTACTCATGGTTAGAAATGTTTAAGGCTTTAAAAACCAAATCTTTAAAATAACTTATTGGAGTATCTGATTTTTTTAAATCTGAAATAGTTGTAAAATGATCCTTTAAGAAGTGTTGATGCAATGCACCATCAATGACTGTGCTGGCTAAACTAAAAGGAAATTTATAGGTATTATCTACTGATAATATCATGTCATGTAAACGAGTTACTAATCGTTTGTAAATTAAAAAATAGCCATCCTTATTTTCTTTATCTACTTCTTTAGTTAAATAAGATTTGGAATACTCGTTAATTACAATTCGTTTTAAAACAACTTCATCAATATGAGTAAAATTAGAGTCTATTGTTGCAGTTTGAGTAAAAATAGTAATCGCTTTTTCAATTTTTTCTTTTGGGTCTGCTATGCTGTTTGTAGCAAATACCAGCTGATATTCTAACCAACTCCAATACCATGAAGTTAAGTAGATAAGTAACTTATGCTTACTCTCAAAATAACGATATATACTACTCTCATTAGAACCTATTTTGGCACCTAATTTCTTAAAAGTAAAAGCATCAAAACCAATATCATCTATTAATAGAATGCTATTTTCAATAATACGTTTTCCTAAATCTGAGGATTCTGGGTCTTTCAGAAATATTTTTTCGTTTATATTAATCTTTAAATTTGATAGTAAAGTATGCATATTATAAAATTTAATTGCAAATATAACAGTAATACTATCATAATTGTAATCAAATTAACTATACATTAACATAATCGTTTTTTTCTAACTTAAGATTGCTTGAAAACAGTATCTGTTGGTAGCTCGAATAACTCTAATTCAAAATAAGGAACTGCAGCTAAAAAGTGGTCAAATAAATCACTCATCACATACTCGTAGTTTTCCCAACGTTTGTCCTTACTAAAGCAATATACTTCTAACGGAATTCCTTGAGAGGTTGGCTGTAATTGTCTAGCCATTAACAACATGTCTTTGTTTATTGCAGAATGTTGCTCTAAATAAGTTTGGATAAATTTTCTAAACACACCAATATTAGTCATATTACGACCATTAACCAATAACGATTTATCAACATTATGTGTCGTGTTATATTGAGTTATTTTGTCTTGCATAGTGGTTAAATAGGTTGAAATAATTTCAATCTTTTTTAATCGCTCAATATCCTCTGTTGTTAAATATTTAATAGAAGTTTGTTTAATAAGCATGTGTCGTTTGATACGTCGTCCATCAGAATTTGTCATTCCTCTCCAGTTTTTAAACGAATCGGAAATCAACGCATAAGTTGGGATTGTAGTAATGGTATTATCCCAGTTTTGCACTTTTACGGTTGCTAAATTAATCTCTATTACATCTCCATCTGCACCATATTTGTCAAAGGTAATCCAGTCACCAATTCGCACCATATCGTTAATAGACACTTGTATACTAGCTACAAAGCCTAAAATAGTGTCTTTAAAAATTAACAAGATAATTGCTGTTGCTGCACCAAAACCAGTTATAAACTCCCAAATAGAAGCACCTCCAACAACTACTGCTATTGCCAGAAAAGCACCTAAAATCCAAGCAAATATCATAAACACCTGAATGTAACTATCTATTGGTTTATCTCTTAAACGCGGTAAAGTTTTAAAATAATTTTTTAATGTGTTTAATAAGCTTCTAACTATCCATAATCCTAATATAATTCCTGCTATTTGAATACTTTTTTCAAAAAAAGTATGCAAGTTTTTAAAATCTTTAAAAACAATAGGAATACTATATAATGCAAAATATAAAGCAGGTATATGTGCTACATTTCTTGGTACACGATTAGTAATAAGTAAATCGTCAAAATTAGACTTTGTTCTAGTTGCAATTTTTGCAGAAACAACACGTAAAATCTTTCTTAAACCTAAGTCTATTAATGCTATAACTATAATAGTTATGATTAATAAAACTAGCATGTTTAAATATTTTGAAGTATCTCTACTTAATCCTAAATCTCTAAATTGATTGTAAAAATAGTGTGCGTATTTTATCATGTATACTCTAATTTTAAACAAAAGTAACACGAATTTTAATCATTCCTATTACTTAAAAAATTAAAGATACGTTAAAGTATTTGGTTTGGATTTTCTAGGGATAAAACAGCACCAACATGTAAATCATTAATATTAATATTTCCAACCCTAACACGTACCAATCTTAAGGTTGGACAATTAACAGCACTAGTCATTTTACGGACTTGTCTAAATTTTCCTTCGGTTAAAGTAATGGATATCCAAGTGGTTGGTCCATGTCTTGCATCTCTAATTTTTTTGGATCGTGTTGGTAAATCTGGTATTGATTCTAATTTAAAAACTTTGCAGGGCTTGGTCCTGTACTTTTTACCATTAAAACCAATGTCCACACCATCGCTTAATTGTTGTATCGCTTTCGCGGAAATATCACCATCTACTAACGCATAGTATTCCTTCTCAATTCCGGATTGGTTGACATGGTCACTTAATTTTCCATCTGTAGTTAGTAGGAGCAGACCTTCACTTTTCTCATCCAAACGACCTATTGGCATTATCCCATCAGGAAAGCTCCCTAATTCTGCTAAAAAACGTTTGTTTTGTTCTTTGGCAGCATTGCTCGAGAATTGACTGAGCATTCCGTAAGGTTTATAAATTTTAAAATGTTTGTGTTTTTGGGTTTCCAAAAGAATAGATTTTTTAATAACACTTAGACTGTACTAAGTGTAACATTTAATTAGTTTCCATTTAATATGGAATACACCAACTCTTTAGTTAATTGTTGTCCATTGGCTTTTTGTCTGATAGCTTCAAAATCAAATCTAAAATCACAACCCATTTTATAATTGCTACAACCGTAAGCTGTTTTTCCTTTTATGATGGTTCCTTTATTGCATTTCGGACACTTTTTCTCATTAGTATCAGTTTTCGCTTTAGCGGAAACCGTTTGCTTTGGCTCTAATTTTAATTTAAAATGGTCATCAAATCGTAATAAGCCTTCAACAGATGTTCCTTCCGCCTTAAATCCCTTAAGATTTACAGTAGACCCTTTTTCTATTAAACGTTTGTATTGGTTTTCTGAAATTGACTTATTTGCAAAACTAAAAGGAAGCACAAAGTCGCAAGATTTACCATACAAACTACAACCATAGGCTTTTTTTCCTTTTAAAATTTGTCCGTTTTTACATTTAGGACAGGCTTTTCCAACAATTCCTTTTTTAGAAGTTTTGGTTTTAGTTTTTGAGCCTTTTTCAGTTTTATTATTAGTGTAACTAATTTTAGCTTCTACTGTTTCACTTCGTACTTCGTAGACCAGTTGATCTACCATTTGCTTCATGTTTTTTATAAACGCTGATGCGGAATAGTCGCCTTTTTCAATATCCTTTAATTGTTTTTCCCAAAGTCCAGTTAACTCGGCAGATTTTAATAAATCATTTTTAATAATATCTATTAGCTGAATACCAGTAACGGTTGGTAATACCTGTTTTTTATTACGTTTAATATACTTGCGTCTAAACAAGGTTTCAATAATATTTGCACGTGTAGAGGGACGACCAATACCGTTTTCTTTCATTAAATCTCGTAGCTCGTCGTCATCCACTTGCTTTCCTGCAGTTTCCATAGCACGTAGGAGTGAGGCTTCTGTAAACTGATTGGGTGGTTTGGTTTGTTTTTCTAAAAACGAGGGTTCGTGCGGACCTTTTTCACCTTTAATAAAAGTGGGTAACAAACCTGGTTCTTTACTTTTAGTTGTAGTTGTCCCACTGAGCGCAGTCGAAGTTTCAAATACAACACGCCAACCTTTTTCTAATATTTCTTTTCCAGTAGTCTTAAAATTAACGCTTTCTGCTTTTCCAATAACTGTGGTGTTTGCCACTTTACAATCGTTATAAAACACTGCTATAAAACGTCTTGTAATTATGTCATAAACTTGTTGTTGGTTATACTGCAAATTACTTTGCACACCAGTTGGTATTATAGCATGGTGATCTGTAACTTTAGCGTCATCAAACACTTTCTTAGATTTTTTAATCTTCTTACTTAAAAGAGGTTGAATTAGCGTACTGTAATTTGTCAAGTTTTTAAGTATTCCAGGTACTTTAGGATAAATATCGTTAGGTAAAAATGTGGTATCTACTCTAGGATAAGTCACCACTTTCATTTCATAAAGTTTCTGTACGATCTTTAAAGTTTCGTCTGCAGAAAACCCAAATTTAGTATTACAATAGACTTGCAACCCAGTTAAATCAAACAGTTTTGGAGCATATTCGTTCCCTTTCTTTTTGGTGATGGATACAATTTCAAAATCGTGTGCTTTTACAATGTTTGCAAGTTTTTCGCCATCTTCCATATTTAAAAAACGACCCTCTTCGTAGCTAAATAAGGTATCTCGATACATTGTTTGCAACTCCCAATAGGGTTGAGGCTTGAAGTTTTCAATCTCTTTCCAACGGTTAACCACCATTGCAAGAGTAGGCGTTTGTACACGACCAACACTTAATACTTGTTTGTATCCACCATGTTTTACGGTATATAAACGTGTGGCATTCATCCCTAACAACCAATCGCCAATAGCTCTTGAAAATCCTGCGTAATATAAATTATCATATTTAGAACTAGATTCTAGTTTTTCAAAGCCTTCTTTAATCGCTTCTGTGGTTAAAGAGCTAATCCACAAACGCTTCACTTCACCTTTATAGTTGGCTTGATCCAACACCCAACGTTGTATTAATTCTCCTTCTTGACCAGCATCACCACAGTTTATAACCACTTCTGCTTGGTCAAATAAGCTTTTAACAATTTTAAATTGTTTTTGGATTCCAGAATCTTTGTTGACTTTAGTCTCAAATTTTTCAGGAAGCATGGGCAAGTTGTTTAAATCCCAACTTTTCCAATACGGTTTATAATCGTTTGGCTCTTTTAGAGTACACAGGTGACCAAAAGTATAAGTAACTGCATACCCATTGCCTTCAAAGTAGCCATCACGTTTGGTTTTAGCTCCTAAGACTTGCGCAATTTCTCTTGCTACAGATGGTTTTTCGGCAATACAGACTTTCACTAGTTAATACAAATTTAGACGTGCAAAATAAGTAAATTAGTTACCTTTTGGAAAGGGATTTGTTAGGAGTTATTAACTATAATTATCAATTAGATATTACATTAATTATTCTTCAGCAGGTATTTTAGTTTTAGGAATGTCGCCATCTACAGGCATTTTTTCTTTCTTAAGATATTCGTCTAAAAACTTAACTATTCTGCTATAAGCTTCAATTTGATTTTCTTTTTTAACAAAACCATGTCCTTCATCTTCAAATAAAACATATTCTACTGGCACATTGTTTTTTCTAACACCTGCAACAATTTCATCAGATTCTACTTGCAACACTCTAGGGTCTTTAGCACCTTGTAAAACAATTAATGGCTTTGTTACTTTATCAGTATGAAATAATGGCGAAATACGCTTTAAACGCGTAGAATCTGCAGAATAAGGGTCGCCTATTTCTTTATATAACGCCTCTCTAAACGATTCCCAATACGGAGGAATACTTTTTAAAGTACGCATCCAATTGGTAACTCCAAATATGTTTACACCAACATCAAATTCTTCTGGAGCATAGGTTAATGCAGCCATAGTCATATAACCACCATAAGAACCACCAATAATACCAATTTTATTACCATCAATTTCTGCTTGATTTGCTAACCAGTTTTTACCCTCAATACAATCTTGTAAATCTTTTTCACCATGGTTTTTGTCATCCATTTTGTAAAAGGTCTTACCGTAACCACTACTACCACGATTATTTACTGCTAAAACTGCATAACCATTATTAACAACATACTGTATTAATGAACTAAAGTTTTGACGTGTTTGACCTCCTGGACCACCATGTACCCAAACCATTGCTGGTACTTTGTTGTCTACTGAAGCTTGCTTTGGCAAATAGTAAATTGCAGGAACCTCTACACCATCAAACGATTTATAGCGTACCACCTTTGCAGTAACTAAATCTTCAACATCAATTTCATTATTCAAAACATGGGTTAGTTTATGCTGTTTTTTTGTTTTTAAATTGTAAGTGTATAAATCTGAAGGCGTATTGGAACCACCAACATACATTCGCATCCATTGTTCGTCATCGCTAAAGCCTACACTAGTTATACTTTTGTTTTCAAAATCAGGCAAATCTATAGGTTTCATAGTTTTAGTGTCTAGTACTTCAATAGCGTTTTTACCATCTTCATTAACATAGACTACCATGTACATTCCGTTGGAGGTTAAACCGCTTCCCATTATATCCCAAGATTTTTCAATTTCTTTGGTTTTCTCTTTCGTGTTTAGATTATAGGACATTAAATACGAAAATTCTGAGCCATCATCTGTAGTATAATAAAATGTAGTGTTGTCTTTTGAAAAGTCCTGTGCCGAATTAGCACTTAAATTATCATTAATTTTAATGGTTTCTTTAGTGTTGACTTTGTAAATAAACAAGTCACTATCATTGGTATTAACAGTTTTTGAAAGCGCAAAATAGTTTTCGTCTTCAGACATACCACTAAAATCCATACCATCATTATTTTGATATAGCATCTCTGAAGAATAATCTTCTGTAGACATTTTATAAACATCAAAAAACCTTGGATCTCTTTTATTAGAGCCATAATACAAATAATTATCGTCTTTAGACCAACCGTAAAAATTGGCTTTAGCTCCATCTACAGGAGTAATATCCTTAATGCTTCCATCTGTTTCTCTTACAAATAAATGATCGATTTCATCACCATTACCATCTGCACTAATCAGCATTCTGTTATCTTTTGGAAAATAAGCATTAGCAAAATAAGACGTACTGTCTGATTGAGTAATTGGTGTCATTTCTCCACCTGTTACAGGGACTGTATAAACATTATAAATACCCGAACGATTACTTGATATTAATAAATTACTATTATCTGGTGAAAAGCTTCCACCACCAACAGCTTCATTATCCATAAACTGTTCAATAGTGTATTGCTTGACTTCTTTTTGAGCAATTTTATCTTCTTTTTTACAAGCAAAAAGAAGTGTAATAATGGCTAATCCTAAAATTTTAGTTTTCATAAAGAATGATGTTTTGATTGATTTGTTTAAAATTAGTTGAAATAAACGACATAGTCAAATTACCAAGCCACAACAAAACACTTTGACATTTCTCCATTTTTAAATTTTAACCATAATAAAGGTGAATAGTTTTCAGTTTCAAAAACAGCTAATTGTGGTTGTATTTGTTTAAAAGTGGACCAATTAACATTGGTGTCCAAATCCAATAACCAATCTATTTTTTTAGGGATATAAAATTTACAGTCTTTAAATAGGTCTAATTGGTGATATTTAAAATAAAACCCATAAACACAGGCGTTATTTAATGATTTAAACTCTATGGTTTCACCAAAAGGCACAAAGATTTGTGCTTTAAAGTAAAGTTGTTGTTTAAAGTTTTCGGCTTTAAGCTGTAAACGATCTAATAGTGGTTGTGTAGCATCAGCATAGAGTAATGGTAGCTGTTTTGTTTTTAGTTTATTTAATTTTTCTAATAACGAGTCTTTTCGCATAGGGCCAATTAAACAGTCAACCTCAGAGTTGCCCAAAGATGCATCAAATAAATAATACTTAAACTGAATTTCTAAATGTGTTGGTTGTCCATCGTCCAAGAACAAACAATCCAACTCACCAATAGTATGATTAACCGTTTCTTGAATTTGAATATTTTCTGCTAATAGCTTAATATTTTTAAATTGCTTTAATTCTTCAAAAACAAACTGCTCGACACGTAATCCAAGTCTAGTGTTTGGTTTGATTGCATTATTAAAAGTAAAGGGGTGGTCTAATAATTCTGTAAAAGGGTTCATCCCAAACACAGGAGATTGAAAGAGATGTGGTGTGTTGTAAAACCCTCTAAATTGGGCTTGAAAATCTTCTGTTTTTTTAGTCATATTATAATGTAAAAATAAGGATTAAAATATTTTTTTAAGATTATTCGTCATAACCCTTTAATTCGTTGTATTTTTGCACATCTCAAAATTTTTAAAATTACAATTAGTTAATGTCTGTTAAAACCCTAGAATTACAAGAGCGCACAGAAGGAAAAAGTCTTTATAGCTACCAAAAAGGAGCAATTGATAAGATTTTTAAATGTTTTGAAGAAGCGCCTGAAGATTATCATTTGTTATATCAACTACCAACTGGTGGAGGAAAAACAGTAATATTTTCTGAAATAGTTAGACAATATTTAAAGCATCACAAAAAGCAAGTGCTAGTTATGACACATCGTATAGAGTTGTGTAAACAAACGTCTAACATGTTGTCTGAGTTTGGTGTGACAAATAAGATTGTTGATAGTAAAGCAGACTTAAGTGATCAAGGCGATTATAATTGCTTTGTGGCAATGGTTGAAACACTTAATAACCGTTTAAATGATGATAAGTTAGATATTTCTGATATTGGGTTAGTTATTATTGATGAAGCACATTACAATAGTTTTACAAAACTTTTTAAGTTTTTTGAAAAGTCTTTTATACTTGGTGTAACCGCAACGCCTTTAAGTAGTAATATTAACCTTCCAATGAAGGATAATTATAACGAATTAATTGTTGGAGAAACCATCCAATCGTTAATAGAAAATGAGTTTTTAGCACGTGCAGAGATATTTAGCTACAATGTTGGATTAACCTCATTAGTAGTAGGTGCTAATGGTGATTATACTGTAAAGTCTTCTGAAGATTTATATACCAATACTGACATGTTAACTAAGCTAATTCAAGCTTACGAAGAACGCTGTAAAGGTAAAAAAACGCTAATATTTAATAATGGTATTAATACATCGTTACATGTATATGACACGTTTAGACGTGCAGGTTACCCAGTAGCGCATTTGGATAATAACAATACAAAAAAAGAGCGTAAAGCTATTTTAAAATGGTTTAAAGAAACACCTGATGCTATATTAACCTCAGTTAGTATTTTAACAACAGGTTTTGATGAGCCTACTGTAGATTGTATTATGCTTAACAGAGCTACAAAATCATTGACTTTATACTACCAAATGATTGGACGCGGATCGCGTATATTAAAAAACAAAAACACGTTTACAGTTGTTGATTTAGGAAATAACCTTCACCGATTTGGACCATGGGGAAGTGATTTAGATTGGCATAAAATTTTCCGTTCTCCTAACTATTATTTAGATGGTATTTTAAGTGATGAAGAGCTTGAAAATAACTTTAGATATGAAATGCCAGACGATTTGCGTGAGCAGTTTAAAAAGTCTGAGCAAGTCTATTTTGATATTAAAAAATGTTATATTGATAGTATTAGAGCAGGTGAGAGCTCTAAAGTGGTTTTAGAACGCTCTATAAAACATCATGCCCATATTTGTACAGAAAATAGCGAAGACCTTTGGGACGCTTTAGCATTAGCAAAATTATTAGGTGACGATATAGATTATAGAATTAGTCGCTACACAAAGTGTATTAGTAAAAGTACTTTCAATTTTGTCGAATGGCTTAAGGACGATTACCGTAAAAAGTTAAACGCCTATTTGCGCGCTAATTTCGATGAGATTTTTGAGGATATTAATGGATTTCCTCCTGAAGATTAAAGTTTAGTATTAAGTTTTCAGCAGCAACTTGCAGTATTTACTCAAACTGACAGTTGCACTAACAACTTACTACTAAATACTATTTACTAATTACTTAATACTTAAACATGACTTTTAAAGAACTAGGTCTAGATAAAAACTACGTTAAATCACTGAAAGAAATAGGTATAAAAACACCTACTGAAATTCAAGCACAAGCTATACCTATGTTGTTAAATGCCTCAACAGATTTTGTTGGGTTAGCTCAAACAGGAACTGGTAAAACTGCTGCTTTTGGATTACCTTTACTACACAAAATTAATCCTAAAAATAATGCTGTTCAAGCATTAATTATTGCACCAACACGCGAATTGGTTCAGCAAATAAAAAAGCAACTGTTTAAATATACCAAGTATAACAATTCTAAAATATTTTTAGAAGGTGTTTATGGTGGTGAAAAGATTGATATCCAGCTTAAAAATGTAGCTAGAACTACGCATATTATAATTGCCACTCCTGGACGATTAGTCGATTTAATGAATCGTGGTGCTGTTAACTTATCTGACGTTAAAACCATTGTTTTAGATGAAGCAGACGAAATGCTAAGTATGGGCTTTAAAAACGATCTAACTACTATTTTAAAAGCTGTTACTGGCAAGAAAAACACTTGGTTGTTTAGTGCTACAATGTCAGACGATTTAAAAGATATTGTTAAACGTTACATTTCTGATCAAGCCATTAGACTTGAAATTGACAGAAGTAGTATTGTTAATTCTAACATTTCTCACTACTACGTAGAAACTACTTTACACAATAAAGCGCACGCATTGATGCAGCTTTTAGAAGCTAGAGAAGACGATAGAGGGATTATTTTTACGCGTACAAAAGCTGGTGCTCAAGCATTAAAGCATCAATTAGAACAAGAAGGATTTAATGTTGGTGCTTTAGAAGGCGATATGCAACAAAAAGAACGCGACAAAGTGATGCGTGCTTTTAAAAACACAACCTTACAATTATTAATCTCTACAGATGTTTCAGCAAGAGGTATTGATGTTAGTGATTTAGCATTTGTGATTCATCATCAATTACCAGAACATATAGAGTACTACACACATAGAAGTGGTCGTACTGCTAGAGCAGGAAAAAAAGGAGAGTCTATTGCACTAATTTTACCTAATGAATATAATGAACTTAAAAAAGTAGAAACTACTCTAGGAATTAAGATGAAACAGATTACTGTTTAATATTATTTATAATCCTTGGTAATATTTCCATTCAAAATAAAAAAAACGACTCAATTATGAGTCGTTTTTTAGTATATCATGGTATTAAAAATAGCTAATGCGTTTTCATTTTGCCTTTACGCTTTGCTAACTGTCGTTCTAATTGATTAACAACTTCACTAACGCTTTTGTGTAAAGATTCATTATTATCTTCTGCAAACAATCTAGGACCAGGTGCGCTTAAACGGATACCAGCGATTTTCCCGGTGTTATTTCCAGTTTGTTCTACCTTAAAAAAAACATCAGCACGTACAATAAATTCATATTTATTAGCTAATTTCTGTACTTTTTCTGAAGTAAATTGTTCTAAATCTGTACTTGCTTTTACATTGTCGTATTCAAAATTGATATCCATAGTCTTTTCATATTTATGTTCTCTTAAAGATAATTAAAATGAATTGGAAATCTATTCTTTTTTTGAAAATTTTAGGAGGAATTTCACTTTTGCAATAAAAAATCAATATTACTTAATTAAGTTAAAAATATAATACCGCTTAACATATTGATAAGGCTTTAAATCTCAAATAGATAATCGATGTTATTTTCGTTTCATAGAAAAGATATTAATTAATTCAACTTTATTCAATTCTTTTTCATACATTTAAGTAACCATTCTATTATTTATTTAAAAAACATAAAATAACTATGCGCTATTAAGTAGTTATTTATGCCTACCTCTTGTTATAGTCAATAATTTTTTATTAATCAAACCAACCAATTATGAAAAAATCAACCATTTTTCAAGTGTTTGTCGTGGCCTTTTGTTGTCTCATGTCAACAAAAATTCAGGCACAAAATTCTGGTATTTTTAGTAGTTATGTGATTGTCGATGAGGACAATACAGGTAATTCATTTTACAAACTATTAAATAATTCAGATTCTTCAACACCCAATTTTCAAAACAAACTCTTTCTAATTTTTAGTAATTCTGAGAGCCTTGTTTTAAAAGGATTTGAAAACAAAACTTTCCAAACTAATGGAGATGAAGTACAAGATGTAAAATTACACTACAGAGTGTATTTGCAAGACGATCCTTCGCCTCCTGCGTTTAATGAGATTTCATTAAATGTAAATGGTCCAAACGATTCTTATATAGGTGGAAATGATACGCTTTGGTTAATAAATAACCAAAATATAGACATTATCCAAGGTTTGCCTAACGGTTTTTACATTTTTGAAGTGTTTAGCTCAGCCTATATTACTTATCCTGGAGGGAGTTATACTTATTATGTAAGTAATTTTGGGAATAATTTTAAAGCCAATATTAGAGTAGAAAGAGGTATGACTTGGTATGCTGATACAGATGGAGATGGTTATGGAGATCCTAATAACACAACTTTTTCTGTTAATCAACCAAACGGTTACGTTTTAGATAATACCGATTGTGATGATACAAATGCAAATGTTAATCCAGGAGCTGTAGAGCTACCTTGTGATGGAATTGATAATAATTGTAATGGTGGAATTGATGAAAATAGAAAAGATGCAGATGGAGATGGATATGACGAATGTGTAGATTGTGATGATTTTAATGCAGCTATAAATCCAGGTGCAATAGAATTACCCTGTGATAATATAGACAACAATTGTGATGGAAATATAGATGAAACTAGAGTGGATGCTGATGGTGATGGATTTGATGAATGTGTCGACTGTAATGATAATGATGCAACTATTAATCCTGGAGCTATAGATATACCTTGTGATGGTATCGATAATAACTGTGATGGTAATATAGATGAGACTGTGGTAGATGCTGATGGAGATGGTGTTACCCAATGTTTTGATTGTGATGATACTAACTCA
>NZ_QLLO01000003.1:0-287 GCF_003259525.1 Olleya aquimaris | reverse complement strand
GATGAGACTGTGGTAGATGCTGATGGAGATGGTGTTACCCAATGTTTTGATTGTGATGATACTAACTCAGCGATTTATCCAGGAAATATCGAAATCTGCGACGGAATAGACAACAACTGTGATGGAAACATCGACGAAGGTTTCGACCAAGATGGAGACGGATTCACCACGTGTCAAGGTGATTGTGATGATTCAGATGCTTCAATTAATCCAAACGCAACAGAAATCTGCGATGGAATTGACAATAACTGTGATGGAAACATCGATGAAGGTTTCGACCAAGATGG
>NZ_QLLO01000002.1 GCF_003259525.1 Olleya aquimaris | reverse complement strand
GCTGGTTCTTGTGCTAACGAATCTGTAATTACTAGAACGTGGACATTAACAGACGAGTGTAACAATACGACTACTTTAGTGCAAACTATAACAATTGTAGATACAACAGGTCCTACATTAATTACTCCTTTGGATTTACCAAGTAGTGTGATTTGTTCTAACGTACCTGATGTTCCAGAGTTATCATTTGAAGATGATTGTTCAACAAATAACATCACTGTGGTATTTGAAGAAACATCAACATTTACAGGTACAGAAGAAATCTACGATTTAATTTGGACTTGGACTGCTACTGATGAATGTGGTAATGACACAGTAATTACGCATACAATTAGCGTTGTTACTGAAAACTTTACAGAAGAAATTGAAGCAGATAGATGTACTGAAGATGGCTTAATTGATCTTTATGAATTCTTACCTAATGGAGCAGACACATCTATAGAATGGGTTGTAGTTACAGATGGTATAACAATAATAGATGGTATCTTTGATCCACTAGAAGTTGAAATCGGAGATTATGTATTTACTTATACAGTTTCTAATAATGGTTGTTTAAATACTTATGAAGTAACCATTCACGTTAATGAAGACTGTATAGTATTACCTTGTGGAGAAGACGATTTAAAAATCTCTAAAGCAGTAACACCAAATGGAGATAGCTATAACGAATACTTTACAGTTGGTGGTGTTGAAGAATGTGGATTTATTGTAGATATTAAAATATTTAACCGTTTTGGTGATATTGTTTTCGAATCTAGAGACTATCAAAATGATTGGAATGGACAAAGCCCAAGTGGATCTGTTGGATCTGCTGGAAGATTACCAAACGGTACATATTACTATGTTATAGAAATAAAAGATAGTGGTATAAAACCATTAGCTGGTCCTTTATATTTAGGAACTAAATAAAAACTTAAATGAAAAAACTAAAAATATATAGTATTAGTATTTTGTTAGTATTTTGCTGTGTGCAGTTAGTGGCACAGCAACTACCACAATTTTCGCAATACATGTTTAATACTATTTCTATTAATCCAGCTTATGCTGGTAGTAGAGAAACTATTAGTATTGTTGGCCTACACAGAAGCCAATGGGTTGGTTTAGATGGATCTCCAACAACATCTACGGTATCTATACATGCACCATTAAAAGATGAGAAAATAGGTTTAGGATTATCGGTAATAAATGATGAGCTAGGTTATGAAAACTTTGTATTTGTTTATGGCGATTTTTCATATACTATTGAAGTGTCAGAAAAAACAAAACTTGCATTTGGTTTAAAAGCTGGATTTACTCATTATAATTTAGATCAAGAAGGCTTTTTAGATGATCCTACAGTTGCAATAGACCCTTTCTTTAGTAACTTTACAAACCGATGGAATCCAAATATTGGTGTTGGTGCTTATTTACATCAAAACAGATGGTATGTAGGCTTGTCAGCTCCAAGAATTATTAACACAGATTATAATGAAAGTGCGTTAGACCCTAATGTGGATTATATAGCTTTAGAGCGTGTTGGATACTATTTAACTGGTGGTTACGTTTTTGACTTAAATGAAAACGTAAAACTTAAACCTTCGGCATTGGTAAAAGTAACTAATGGTGCACCTGTATCTTTTGATATTAGTTCACATTTCTTATTTAATGACAAATTTTGGTTGGGTGGTAGTTATAGATATAATAGAGATACTTCTACCATTGGTGCTTTAGCAGATTTCCAATTATCGCCTCAAATGAGAATTGGTTATGCTTATGAGCATTACATCACAGACCTTAGACCTTATACAGGAGGAACTCATGAATTATTACTTATGTTTGAAGTATTCAAACCTACTAAACGTGTTAAATCTCCAAGATATTTTTAAAATGAAACTAAAAATAATTACATATTTCATTCTTTTATTATTTGTACAACAAGCGTTGGCACAAACTAAAGTTGCAGATAATTTTTTTAGAGATTTCTCGTATGAAAAAGCAGCTGAACTTTACAAAGAAGCCTTAAAAAAAGAAGATAGTACAGAATACATATTAACAAGAATTGGTGACTGCTACTTTAATACCAGAAAAGTAGAAAAAGCCGAATTTTGGTATGGAAAAGCCATTAAGAAGTATCCATTAATTGATTCAGAATATATCTATAAATACGTACAGACGTTAAGAAGTCAAAAAAAATATGAACTCGCTAATGATTATCTTAGAACTTTTAATGAAAAAAACAAAAGAGATAAACGTATAAAAAATATTGAAAATTTTAACCTAGAAAGTTACAATCAACTAGCCAATACAGATAAAGTTTATGTAGATGTTGAAAATCTACCATTAAACACTGTGTATTCAGATTTTGGAGGTTATGAAAAAGATAATATGTTATACTTCTACTCGACTTGGGTAAAAGATTCTATAACCGATGAAAAAAAGTTATATGATTGGAATAACGAACCATTCTTAAATATTTTTCAGTCTGAGACCAAAATAGCTAATGCAGCTAAAACATTTTCTGAACCAAAAAAATTAAATTCTACTATAAATACATTTAATGATCATGAAGGATTAGTTACTATTACTAATGATGGTCAAACCATGTATTTTACAAGAAATAATGTAAATAAAAAAGAAAAAAGGAAATACTCTAAAGAGGGTACTTCTAATTTAAAAATTTACAAAGCAACAAAATCAGGTAACACCTGGAGTAATGTAATAGAATTACCTTTTAATAATGATGCCTATTCATGCGGAGCACCAGCCTTAAGTCCAGATAATAAAACATTGTATTTTGTGTCAGATATGGAAGGTGGATATGGACAAACAGATCTATATCGTGTTGCAATTAAGGCTGATGGTACTTACGGAACTCCGGTTAACTTAGGTCCTGATATTAACACAGAAGGAAATGAAAAATTTCCGTTTGTTGCTAAAGACTCAACATTGTATTTTTCTAGTGACGCTAATTTAAATCTTGGGTTACTTGACATTTTTGAAACCAACCTGTTAAAACGAAAAAGAAACGACACTACTAAAGTTCAAGTAAATAATTTAGGAGCGCCTTTTAATAGCCCTTATGACGATTTTTGTTTCTTTATTGATTCAGATACTCAAACTGGGTATTTCTCTTCTAACAGAGAAGGTGGTAAAGGTGGTGATGATATCTACGCTTTTGGTAAATATCAATGTAAACAAATTGTTTCTGGTGTCGCTTATGATGAATTATCTGGAGAGCCTTTAGATAAAGTTAATGTCTCTTTATTAGATATAAACGGTCAAGTTGTAGAAACCTATTATACAGATAAAGATGGTAAATATGAGTTTAAAGATATAGGATGTGATAAAACATATACTGTTCTAGCAGAACGTGTAATTTATAGACCTGATAAAAAAGGATTTGTAACCTCGCCTATTAATGGTGAAACCACAACTATAGATTTGTTTTTAGCACCATTAATTATTGATAACGAAATAGTAATTAATCCAATCTATTTTGATTACGATAAATCATATATTAGACCAGATGCAGCTTATGAGCTAGAAAATATTGTAGCTGTTATGCGTGAGCATCCAAAAATGATTATTAAAATTGAAGCTCATACAGATAGTCGTGGTAGAGATGCTTATAACTTAAAATTATCAGATCGACGTGCTAAAGCTACTAGGGATTATTTATTTTCTAGAGGAATATCAGAAGACCGAATAATAAGTGCAATTGGTTATGGTGAATCACAAATACTAAACCAATGTACCAATGGTGTTAAATGTACAGAGAAAGAGCATGAATATAATAGACGATCTAAGTTTATAATTACTAACCAATACAAATAAAAAAAAGCCTTTCATATTATTGAAAGGCTTTTTTAATTATATTATTTTAATTTACTTTTTAATAAATATATTAGTAAAATACCATTTATTGTTTTCTCCCAATTCAGCAGAAATTTCAAAATCTGTAAAATCCCCTTCTATATTACTTCTATGCCCTTCGCTATTTAACCAAGCGTTAACTACTGAAGAAGCACTAGAAAAACCATAAGCAACATTCTCTGATACTTTAATTGCATTAGCATTGTTGACTAAATACGATTTTCTACTAAAAAAATTATCGTGATTTACTACGTTTTTATCTACCATATAATCTGTATGTGTAAACGCTTGACCTTTAATTAGCATATGACTATCTAAGGCATTTAAACCAATACTAATTCTATGTTGATTAATCAACTCTAAAATTTCAATTTCAATAGGTTTAGCTTCTGGAATTACCAATGCGTTAACGTCATCAATATGATCTTCGATGTTATCTGTTGAGCATGAAGTTAATGCTACTGCAAAGCAAATAAACATAAGTAGGTTAGTAACTTTTTTCATTTTATAGAGTTGTAATGATTTGGGACTCCAAAAATAATATAGTACTATCTAAAAAAGTGTTAATTAAATGTTAAAATCGATGAAAAACACGTATTTTAACTTCTTATTGTGCATTTCGTCGATAAAATGCTAAATTGAAATGTATTTCATCGGGTAAATTATGGTGATAATCGATTTTTAATCCAAAGTGAATCAGAATTTAAAGCATAAAGGATTCTGTCATGTAATCGATTAGGGCGTCCCTGCCAAAATTCTATTGATATTGGCTTTACAATGTAGCCTCCCCAATTTGATGGCCTTAAAACTTCTTTATTGGAATAATCTTGCTCTAATATTTTTAATTGATTTTCTAATTCCTCTCTACTATTAATTATACTACTTTGTTTAGATACTAATGCACCTAATTGACTTCCTTTAGGTCTAGACTCAAAATAACCATCACTTAAATTTTCTGCTATTTTTTCTGCTTTTCCTTTAATAGTTATTTGTCGTTCTGCAGCTGGCCAAAAAAAAGATAAACACACATTAGGATTGTTACTTATTGCTTTTCCTTTTTCACTGTCATAATTTGTATAAAATATAAATCCCTGATAAGAGAATTTTTTTAGAAGGACTACTCTACTTTTTGGAAACCCGTCTATTCCTATTGTAGATAAAGTCATAGCGTTTGTTTCGTCTTGAGGAAAATGGTTGTCAACCTCATTAAACCAAGTTCTAAACAATTCTAAAGGGTTTTCCGGAGTGTCTTTTAAACGTAGTTCTCCTTTTTCGTAAGATTTCCTATAATTACTTAAGTCTTTATTCATATTGCAATTTACAAGATTTTGAAATTATATAATTAAGTTTTTTAGTAACTTTAATATCTAACTATTTTTTGATATGACATTTAACTGCTCTATAGATATTAACGAATCTGTTGAAAAGGTTTCCGAAATCTTTTTAAATCCAGACAATTTAAAATATTATCAGGATGGATTTATAAAAAAAGAATTGATAAGTGGAAGTGCTTTTAAAAAAGGGGCAAAATCTAAAATGTATTACAAAAAACTAGAACTTATCGAGACTATACTTAATAACGATTTACCTAATGAGTTTTTTGCTTTATATGAACACAAACATATGACTAACACCATGAAAGTATCGCTTATAGCTTTAGAAGAAAACAAAACACGTTATATTACAGAAATTGAGTACTCTAAATTTAATGGTGCTTTTATAAAGTTAATTGCTAGATTATTTCCTGGAATGTTTAAAAAACAAGTTCAAAAATGGTTGAATCAATTCAAAATTTATGTAGAATCTCAAAAATAATATTAAATGATATATTCTCAGCTTTTAGTTAGCTTGATACTTATTATTAGTGGATTTCTAGTTAAACGTTTTCCTAATTTGATTGCTGGATACAATACACTTTCAAAAACCGACAAAGAAAAAATTAATATTAAAGAGCTTTCTACCTTTTTAAAATACACTTTTATTTGTCTAGGTTTACTAACACTATTGTTATACTACGTGTTAGATGTTATTAATGTAAAGGAGAATACAATAATATTATTTAATACCACCTTAATAGTAGTTATTGTTATTGTTGCAACTTATATTACTAATACTAGATTTAAAAATTAAAACTGAAACACCTTACCGTCGTCAGCCAACTCTACGTTTTCAAATTCTGTTTGTGCTTCGGTTTTAAATACGTTTAAATCATCGTATCTAGTTGAATAATGTCCTAAAATTAATTGACCAACATTTGCCAATTTTGCAATTTTTGCAGCTTGTTTTGCTGTACTATGTTTTGTTGGGATAGCAAGACTAGCATGTTGTTCTAAAAAAGTAGATTCATGATATAATACATCTACGTTTTTAATTATAGGTATTATTGTTTCGTTATAAGCTGTATCGCTACAAAATGCGTAGCTTTTAGAGGGATTAGGCGGTAAAGTTACCGTGTCATTTTTTACCAGATGTCCTTCTTCATTAATAACATCAAAACCTTGTTTTAATTTTCTGTAGTAAGCAACATTAATATTAGCATTTAATACTTCATTCATATTTAACTTACGCTCTCCTTCTTTTTCTCTAAATAAAAATCCATTAGTATAAACCCTATGATCTAAAGGTATGGTATAAACTTCAACCTTATCATCTTCAAAAACAAGTTCAGAATTTTTATTTGTTAGCTCATGAAAAAACAGATTATAATTTGTCCAGGAATTGCCTAATTTTAATTGTAAGATAATAACTTCTTTTAAGCCTTTAGGTGCATGGATATGCAAATCTGTGTCGCGACCTAATAATCTAAAAGTAGAAATTAAACCAACTAAACCAAAAAAATGGTCGCCATGTAAATGAGAAATAAAAATGTGCTTTATCCTATTAAACTTAATTTTATTTTTTCTAAGCTGTACTTGGGTTCCTTCTCCACAGTCTATTAAAAAAATATGATTATTAATTTCTAGAACTTGAGAGGTGGGATTGGTAAAAGTACGCGGAGTTGCACTGTAGCAACCTAGAATGTTTAGCTTCATTTTAAAATCCTAAATCACGTTCCATTTCTTCCATTTCAATAATATCGTGAGCTTCTTGAAGTGTTGGTACAATAACTATCTCGTCTGGTGTTTTATCTGCATCAATACCTTCATTAACAATTACAAAAGAGTGTTTTGCTGCTCTGTGTTGATTGGAGACTCTTAAAAACTCTATAATTTCTTGTAAAGAAATGGGTTTGATTGTATTTAAATTAACAATAACATTATTGTTTTTAAATTTTGGATATAATGACTCTATTTTTTTTACTAATTCTATAACCGAAGCATTTTCTTGGGTTATAATGGTTATGTTTTCATTTTGATCTATAATCATAACTATTGTTTTATTTTAGACGCTAATAAGTATATAACTGCCATCCTTATTGCTACACCGTTTTGAACTTGGTCTAATATAATGGCTTGTTTAGAATCTGCTACATCACTTGTAATTTCTACACCTCTATTGATTGGTCCAGGATGCATAATTGTTATTTCTTTATCCAAGCTATCTAATATAGCTTTATTAACTCCAAATTGCTGTGTGTATTCTCTGGTAGATGGAAAATAACTAATGTCCATGCGTTCGTTTTGTACACGAAGCATATTAGCAACATCACACCAATTAAGGGCTTTACGTAAATTAGTTTCTACAGTTACGCCTAGTTTTTCTATATGTTTTGGTAATAATGTTTTAGGTCCGCAAACCATAACATTAGCACCTTGTAGTTTTAATGCATAAATGTTGGATAAAGCCACACGACTATGTAAAATATCTCCTACTATAACTACGTTTTTTCCTTTAACTGTACCTAATCGTTCTCTAATAGAATAACTATCTAATAGTGCTTGTGTTGGATGCTCATGTGCTCCGTCTCCTGCGTTTATAATGCTTGCATTAACATGTTTTGACAAGAAAACACCTGCTCCTGGATTAGGATGACGCATTACAACCATATCCACTTTCATTGATAAAATATTATTAACTGTATCTATTAAAGTTTCTCCTTTTTTTACTGAAGATTGAGATGCTGAAAAGTTAATTACATCTGCAGAAAGTCGTTTTTCTGCCAATTCAAAAGACAGTTTGGTACGTGTAGAATTTTCGAAAAATAAATTAGCAATGGTAATATCACGAAGCGAAGGAACTTTTTTAATAGGACGATTAATCACTTCTTTAAAGTGATCGGCTGTTTTAAAAATAAGCTCTATATCTTGACTATTAAGATATTTAATTCCTAATAAGTGATTGACACTTAATTCGCTCATAATTTGTAATTATTAATTTTTCAGTGTTAACTTTTTACTACATAAACCGCGTCTTCTCCATCATTTTCTACCCAGTTTACTTTTACTTTTTCGTTATTTATAGCATCTACTTGTCGACCTCTATAATCGGGTTGAATGGGTAGATGTCGACTAAAACGTCTATCTATTAAGGTTAATAATTCAATTTCGTTTGGACGACCAAAAGACTGTATTGCTGTTAAAGCTGCACGTATGCTTCTTCCAGTATATAATACATCGTCAATAAACACCACTTTTTTATCTTCTACTTGCACATTCATTTCTGTTGTGTTAGCTTCTAATGGTTTATCACTTCTTCTAAAATCGTCTCTGTAAAAGGTAATATCTAAATGTCCTAATTGTAAATTTTTAATCTTATAATCTGTTTTTAGCATAGAAGCTAAACGGTTAGCCAAATATTTACCTCTTGGTTGTATTCCGATTAAAATAGTATTAGAAAAATCATTATGTTTTTCAATGAGTTGACAAGCCAATCTATGTAGAATGATATTGACTTCTGTGGCATTAAGTAGCACTTTTTGACTCATAGTGATCCAAACGGGTTTGGTTAACAAAGGTAATTTAAATTATTATAAGTTAAAAGTTGTTTTATATGAAATAAAAAAGCCTCTCTTCCAAAGATTCGGAACTGAGAGGCTTTTTATTATAATTAAAATTATTTATTGTTTTAAAAACTTAATGACTTTAGAAGATTCATTATTTTCTAAATGTAGAATATAAATACCTCTATTAAAGGTAGATATATCTATGTTATTTATAAAATTATTTTGGCTGTTTTCTTTAATTAATTTACCATCAATGCTGTAAATTTTGAAATTTTTAAAACTTTGATTATTAATAATTTTAATAGAATTTTCTGTAACTATACTATTTAATGTATCTATATTATATGACGTTAAAGATAATGTTGAAGAATCAAAACTATTCATATTTAATGTCGTGTTTGATAAAATAGCATCAACTGTAGTTTGATCTAGATCCACTCCTACCTGATCTGTTGGTCTAAAAATTCTAATAAAATATACATCATTTGGATTAACAATTCCATTAGTATAAGTAATAGAGGGTAACTCTATATCCATACTTCCACCTAGTGGTACAGTGTTAATGTCATAATAATCACAAACAACTTCAACTAGATTGTTTTCATCTCCACCTATAGCTCTGCTTATTTGAAAATAAATTCTAGCAATTACTCCAATTTGCGAAGTCATATTAAAAGTAATTATATCATGATCAGTTTCAATTGTGTTTTTATAAAACAAATCGATTTTTGGATCTAAACCACTTCCAAAACAATAGGGAGTCAAAGAGGATGCATTTAATCCATTAAATGCACTAGCTAAGCTATTTTGATTGTTGTCTACAGTATTTATAGCTTCTGGCAAAGTGTTTCCTGATTGGCTAAAAACAAATAAAGAGGTACATAAAAATGCAACTAATAAGGTAATTTTTTTCATAACATTGGGGTTTTAAAGATTTATTTAAAATTATAACAAACTTTTTGTATGAACAAGATATTAATCAATTTTAACACTTTTTATCTTGCAAATACCTCATTTTAACGATTATAATGAATTATTATTCATTTTTTGAGTTTAGTATTTAATATCAATAAAATAGTCAAGAACAAAAAAAACCTCTCATTTCTGAGAGGCTTTTACTATTATAATAAAAAGGTTGGATTATTTTTTTCCGTCCATTTTATCTTTTAACGCTTGTAACGCTTCATTAGCATCTCCTAAAGTAGGTTTAGCTTCTTCAGCTTGCGCAGCAGCTTTTTTAGCAGCAGCTTTTACGTTTGCCATTTCTTCTGCTTTAAATATAGCAGTGTGAGAGGCAACAACACGTTTGAATTCTTTATTAAATTCGATGATTTTGAATTCTGCAGTATCACCTTTCTTTAACATCTTACCGTCTTCTTTTTCAAGGTGACGAGATGGTACGAAAGCTACGATATCTTCATTAAACTCAATAGTTGCTCCTTTATCTACAACTTCAGCAATTTCTGCTGTGTGCGTCGTATCTACAGCAAACTCAGTTTCGTATTTATCCCAAGGATTCTCTGTTGTTTGTTTGTGACCTAAAGATAATTTACGTCCTTCAACATCTAACTCTAATACTACTACATCTAATTTATCACCAACATTACAGAATTCTGATGGATGCTTAATTTTCTTAGTCCAAGATAAATCTGAGATGTAAATTAATCCATCAATACCTTCTTCTAATTCAACAAAAACACCAAAGTTTGTAAAGTTACGTACAATACCTGTATGCTTAGATCCAACTGGGTATTTAGTAGTAATATCTGTCCATGGGTCTGGAGTTAATTGCTTAATACCAAGAGACATCTTACGATCTTCTCTGTCTAATGTTAAGATCACTGCATCAATTTCGTCTCCAACGTTTACAAAATCGTTAGCAGAACGTAAATGCGTAGACCATGACATTTCTGACACGTGTACTAATCCTTCTACACCTTCAGCAACTTCAATAAATGCTCCGTAATCTGCGATTACAACAACTTTACCTTTAACTTTGTCTCCAACAGCAACGTTTTCTCCTAAGGCATCCCAAGGATGTTTAGATAATTGCTTAAGACCTAATTGGATTCTAGATTTATCTTCATCAAAATCAAGGATTACCACATTTAATTTCTGGTCTAACTCAACAATCTCGTTTGGATGGTTGATACGTGACCATGATAAATCTGTAATGTGTACTAATCCGTCAACACCACCAAGATCAATAAATACTCCGTAAGATGTAATGTTTTTAACCACACCTTCTAATACTTGACCTTTTTCTAATTGACCTATGATTTCTTTCTTTTGTTCTTCAATATCAGCTTCAATTAAAGCTTTATGAGAAACAACTACGTTTTTAAACTCGTGATTAATTTTCACAACTTTAAATTCCATAGTTTTATTTACGTACTGATCGTAATCTCTAATTGGTTTAACATCAATCTGAGATCCTGGTAAGAATGCTTCAATCCCGAAAACATCTACAATCATACCACCTTTAGTACGACATTTAACAAAACCGTTTACGATTTCACCAGTTTCGTTTGCTTTAATTACTCTGTCCCAAGCTTTAATTACACGAGCTTTTCTGTGAGATAACACTAATTGACCTGTTGCGTCTTCACGTACGTCAATTAATACCTCAACCTTGTCTCCTACTTTTAAGTCTGGATTGTATCTAAATTCGTTTAAAGAAATTACTCCTTCAGACTTTGCGTTAATGTCAATAATTGCATCACGATCTGTAATATGAATTACTTCTCCTTCTACAACTTCGTCATCTAACGTGTCTACGAAATTTTCTGATACTAATTTTTCAAATTCTTTTAATTGAGAATCTTCAACCTCATCAATACCTTCTTGGTAGTTGTGCCAATTGAATTCTTTTAAGAATTTTTCTGGGTTTGCTTGTGCTTCAGATACTACTGGAGCTTCTTTAGTTGCTGTTGCTACTTCTTGAGCTTCAGCTTCTGCTTTTTTTGCTTTATCAGCCATTTAAATTAATGTGTAATATAGTTTTTTTGCTTTCGCAGAATTTGAGCCATATTACGGTTTGTATTCTGTTATGTTTAGAAAAATTTAAGCGCTAACACACAGAAGTGTTATAAATTATATTGTTGTTATTCCTTTTCATCTTTCTTGTATGCGCTAAAAAGGTGTGCAAAAATAGTACTTTTTAACAATATTGCCTAATACTAATTAAAAAAAATAAGTGACTAAAAACCAATATTTTACAAGCGCTAATACTATTTAGAGTTAAAAGTGTATTTTATCGATAAAATTAAACACTTCATCAAAGAGTTTACAAAACCTAATTTACGCTGATAAAGCTGCTATAATAATTAGTATATTTAAAGAAGATTAACATTATAAAAAAAATTACATATGGCTGTAAAAGCAAAATATCAAGGTGTGCTTGATTTAGGAGAAAAATTAAATATTCAAAACGGAAATGTTACTGAAGAAAATGGTGTGTTAAAAGTTAAAGGTACAGCATCTACACAATATGAAAAAAACCTAATTTGGGACAAGATTAAAGCTATTGGAGGAGAAAATCCTTCAGATATTAAAGCAAATATTGAAGTCGCAGATTCTAGTGTTTATGCTAAGCATACGGTTAAAAGCGGAGATACTTTAGGTAAAATTGCAAAGCACTATTATGGAAATGCAGCAAAATACACTGCTATTTTTGAAGCTAATAAAGACATCTTAAAAAACCCAGATGTTATTCACCCAGATCAAGAATTAAAAATTCCAAATTTGTAGGAGTTTAATAGCAAACTATGTAAAGCGGATTATCTTGCGAAAGCTGATAGTTCGCTTTTTTTTATTCCAAATCTTCAAGAGTCATTTGTACAAGGCCTAATACTTTATCAAACTGCTCTTCTAAAGATAAATCCGAATTGTCTATCTCTATAGCATCTTCTGCTTTAACTAATGGAGAATCCTCGCGATGTGAGTCTATATAATCACGCTCTTGTACATTACGTAATACATCTTCATATTGTACATTATCGCCTCTTTCAATTAACTCGTTATAACGTCTAGTAGCACGTTTTTCTGCAGAGGCGGTCATAAATATTTTTAATTCTGCATACGGAAAAACCACAGTACCAATATCACGTCCATCCATAACAACCCCTTTATCTTTACCCATTTGTTGTTGCTGTTTTACCAATTGGTAGCGCACTTCTGGGATAGCTGCCACTTTACTAACAAAGCTAGATACTTCTAGGGTACGTATTTGTTTTTCTACATTTTTTCCATTTAGGTAGACTTCTGCAAAACCTAAATCTGGATTAAACGTAAAGCTAATGGATACTTTATCTAGATTAGAGACTAAAGCCATGACATCAAAATGATCTGCATCAATCCAACCGTTTTGCATAGTAAATAAGGTAACAGCTCTATACATAGCGCCTGTATCTACATAAATATAACCTAAGTGTTTTGCTAATTGCTTGGCAACTGTACTTTTACCTGTAGATGAAAATCCGTCTATTGCTATGGTGATGTTTTGCACTAATGTAAATTTAGAATGCAAAAATAAGGAATATTATATCGCTAACTAATAAAATAAAAATGGATTTAGAACAAATATTAAGCAATCAATTTGGCAACTATATCTTTAACAGGAAGAATTGCTTTAGTGTGCTGTATACTTGGTCCAGCAACCCAAACTGTTTTATAGGTTGCTTTTTTAGCTGCATTTTCAGTAGCTTTCATACCTATAGAAAAACGGATCATTTTAACCCATTTTTTTAGTTTTCTATTTTTATTTAAAACGCGTTCTAACCACGTTTGTTTTGTACCTATTTTCTGTACATAAGGTGTATTAATTACTGTACATGGTGTTCCAGAAATACGCTCTGTCATAACTATATCCTCTGCTCCGTAATCTACACAAGCTTGTTTATACTCGTCTGTCACTCCTGCTTCCACAGATGCAATAAATGGGCTACCTACAGATACACCATCTGCACCATAACTCAACATTTTATCAATGTCTGCTTTACAACCTACTCCACCTGCAGAAATTACAGGTATAGTTAATTTTTCACTTAACAAGCTGGTTAGCTCTTGAGGTGACAATTTACCTCTGTGTCCTCCCGCTTCATTGTTAACAGCTATTGCAGCATCAGCACCTAATTGCTGTACTTTTTCAGCAAAATGTAAATCGGTTACATCACAAAACACCTTAATACCTGCTTTGTGTGCTTGTCTAATGGTTTCTTCAGGACTTCCTAAAGACGTAATAATAAAATCACAACCTTCTTCACACAACACTTCTAATTGTCCTTTATATTTGATATTAGATTTATTGACTATTAAATTAAATCCAAACGAGCCACCTTCTACTTTATTAGCTTTTAATTCTTTTATTGCAGCTCTTAGCTCTTCTAAAGTACGATAGTTAAGTGCTGGAATACATCCTGCAATACCTGCTTTCATAGCTTCTGTTACCATAGCTACATTAGACACTAAAAACATTGGTGCTTGAATGATAGGGTATTTAATATTAAGTAGTTGAGTGAGTTTTGTTGTCATATTGTATTAATTAGTGATACAAATATAAGTATAAAATTATTATGCATGCATAATAATTTTAATCAATAAACCTGTAGTAACCACATTTTAAATAAGCTCCTTCTGGAAAGCTTATTGGATGATCTACATCATGTTGTGTTTTTAATTCTACTTTAAATTTTCGATTAGAGTTTGATAACACTTGACTATTAAGATCAAAAAAGGTTTGACTTAATACTCTAGAAGAACAAGACGCTAATACCAATAATCCATTTTTACCTGTTAATTGTCGTCCTAATTTTGCTAGTTGTGCGTATTTTTTTTTAGCTAATTCAATGTCTGATTGTTGCTTAGCAAAACTTGGAGGATCTATAACTACAATATCAAAAATTTCCTTTTTAGACACCAACTGTTCAAGAATTTTAAATGCATCTCCTGCTAATATATGGTGCTTTCCAGAATATGAATTAAGTAATCCATTTTGCTTGGCAATCTCTAATGCTTGCTGACTAATATCTAAACTAGTTACTGTTTTTGCTCCATTAGCTAAAGCATGTACCGAAAATCCGCCAGCATAAGAAAACACGTCTAAAACAGTCTTGTTTTTACTCAGTAAACCTACTTGTCTCCTATTTTCCCTATGGTCCAGAAAATATCCCGTTTTGTGTCCTTTAATGACATTGGCTGAAAAATTAACGTTGTGTTCTACAAATTGTACCACCTCATCTTCTAATGTACCATATATAACTTCTCCATTAATTAAGTTATGCAATTTAGACTGCTCTAAACTTCTACTTAATCTAATAACGACTGTTTTAGAATTAGATACGACTTGTAAACTTGGAAGTATAGTTTCTAAATAGGGTAACCATATTTCTGAATATATTTTTACAACTAATACTGAAGCGTAAACATCTGCAATTAATCCAGGGAAACCATCGTTTTCACCAAATAGTAAACGGTAGCTATTGGTATTAGTTTGTAATAAACTTTCACGTTTTTTAAAAGCTATTTTTATTTTATTGAGAAAGAAGGCTGCATTGATTTCTACTTTTTCATTTCCGCTATGCAGCATTTTAATTCTGATTGGTGAAAGAGCATCATACAATCCTAAGCCAATAACTTTATTTTTATTCTTACTAAAAATAATGGCTAAATCTCCTGATTTAGCATCATCATTTATTTTAATAATATTATCTGAAAATACCCATGGATGACCTTTTACTACAAACTGCTCGCCTTTAGCATTAAGTTTTATAGCTAATCTTTTGGGTTGGTTATTATATTTTATTTTAGGTGAAAAGGACATGTAAATAAAATTAGACTGTAAATGTAATTGATTATATATTGACGTAAAAAAAAGCGTAGTCATTTCTGACTACGCTTAAAAGAATGAATTTATTTACTAACTAACTAATTATGAACTTCATTCTTTTTCACAGCTAACGCGTATATCACTAGCCCAAATCCAATTTTGTTAATAGCATCTGCTAAGTTGTAAACAACATCTATTCCACCTTGTGGTAATATAGAGTTGTACCATCCTTCTGTTCCCATCATGTAACCTAATGGGTATATTGCCCAACCTACCAATACAAACCAACATAGTATTTTATGTGCTTTTAAAATATCACCTCCTGCATTTACCGCTAACTTTTTAGCGCTTCCAAACCAAATTTCATAGACTATATAGAAGTATGCAGCTCCAGAAATTGCTCCCCAAACAGCAGGTCCGCTTCCAGTATTGTACACTGCTTCACCAAAGTACCCGGTCACTAACATAATTACAGAAAATGCAATTAGCTTCCACATTAAAGCAGGTTTAGCTCCTGCTACTTTAAGTATTAAATAAAATTCAACACACATTAATGGCACAGTTAATACCCAATCAACATACCTGAAAAAGGTTGGAGACTCCATATTTACTGCCCAATAGTCTCTCATGTAAAAGTAGTGAACCGCAGCAATAAATGTAATTAAGCCAGATACCAGTACAGATGTTCTCCATTTTTTATCAAACTGGTTTAATGATAAAAAGAAAAAGGCTGAAGCAGCCATCATAGCCATACAACCTACAAAGAATGTAAATCCTACATAATCGGTAGGATCTAATTTAGACGTGACGTCTACTAAAGATAAAAAAGTTTTCATAGCAATTTTTGTTTAGTATTTATTAATTTTGTTTAAACAAATTTACTAATAGTTAAACAATATGAATTTACATTTAACAAAAAATTTGGTTTATTTTTATGAATATGATAAATAACATGGATAAAATTTATAATATTTCTATAGTGTTGAGTTTATTAGGGTTATGGATTACCTCTATAGTTCCTAAAGAATATGAGATTGTTTTAGGGTTTATTTTAATTTTCTCTTTTGGCATATTACATGGTTCTAATGATATTTTGTTAATAGAGAACCTATCTAATAAAAAAACTAAACAGCCTTTTTTTAAAGTGTTTGCATTGTATTTAATTACTGTGCTTTCTGCAGTAATACTATTTTATTATCTACCTGCAGTAGCTTTTTTATTATTTATAGTTTTTAGTGCATTTCATTTTGGAGAACAACATTGGGAGCATAAAATAACAATTAACAACTCATTAATTATCAAGTTTTTTTATCTGTTTTATGGGTTGTTTATATTGTTTCTTTTATTTTTTTATAATGCTCAAAAAGTTATAGAGGTTATATATTCAATTACTAGTTACTCGTTCGCAGAAGAAATTATTATCTATGGTCTTATTGCTTCTACATTATTATTGATAGTATTTGCTATAAAATTGAGAAACTTAATAATTAATTTTAAAAGCGTGTTTTTTAAAGAATTATTTTATTTAATAGTCTTCGCAATAGTGTTTAAAGCTTCTACATTAATCTGGGGATTTACTATTTATTTTATTCTTTGGCATAGCATTCCTTCACTATACGAACAAATTAATTTTATTTATGGGAATTATAATAAAACTTCTGTTATTTCTTATTTTAAAAGAGCATTTCCCTATTGGATAATCTCCTTAATAGGTATAGTAATAGTCATTTCAATTTTTAAAGAAGAAAAATTGATTTACGCTATCCTCTTTTCGTTTATTGCAGCTATTACATTCCCACATGCTTTGGTAATTAACAAGATGTTTAAAAACCAAAAAACGCAATCAAAATAATGATTGCGTTTTTTATTGTTTGTGTTCAATCTTAAAAGAACCTTAGACTATGCTCTGCACAGGCTACTTGACTTCTTCGAAGTCTATACTTCGACTTCGCTCAGCACAAGCTACTTGACTTCTTCGAAGTCTACGTCTTCAACGTCACTACTTTCTGCAGCTTGTCCTTTTGCTCCTGCTCCTGCATCTGTTGGTCCACCTTCATTAGCTGGTCCACCTTGTGCTTCTTGCTGTGCTTTGTACATTTCTTCGCTAGCTACTTTCCAAGCGTCGTTAATTTTCTCTAACGCTGGCTCTATAACTGCTAAGTCTTTAGTCTCATAAGCTTTCTTTAATTCTTCTAAAGCCTCTTCGATTGGTTTTTTCTTATCGTCTGATAATTTATCTCCAAACTCTTTTAATTGATTTTCTGTTTGGAAAATCATAGAATCCGCTTCATTTAATTTTTTAGCAGTTTCTGCTGCTTTAGCATCTGCTTCTGCATTTGCTTCTGCGTCAGCTTTCATTTTTTGAATTTCTTCTTCAGTTAAACCAGAAGATGCTTCAATACGAATATCTTGAGATTTTCCTGTAGCTTTATCTGTTGCAGATACTTTAATGATTCCGTTTGCATCAATATCAAAAGTTACCTCAATTTGTGGGACACCTCTTTGTGCTGGTGGAATTCCGTCTAAATGAAAACGTCCAATAGTTTTATTATCTGCAGCCATAGCACGTTCTCCTTGTAATACGTGAATTTCTACTGAAGGCTGATTATCTGCTGCGGTAGAGAATACCTGTGACTTTTTAGTTGGGATAGTTGTATTTGCTTCAATTAACTTTGTAAATACATTACCCATAGTCTCGATACCAAGAGATAAAGGTGTAACATCTAGTAATAATACATCTTTAACGTCTCCTGTTAATACACCACCTTGGATTCCTGCTCCTAAAGATACTACCTCATCTGGGTTTACGCCTTTAGAAGGTGCTTTTCCAAAAAATGCTTCTACTGCTTTTTGTACTGCAGGAATACGCGTAGATCCACCTACTAAGATTACTTCGTCAATATCAGATTTTGTTAAACCTGCAGCTTTTAATGCTGTTTGACAAGGCTCAATAGTACGTTTTACTAAGTCGTCAATTAACTGCTCAAATTTAGAACGTGTTAATGTACGTACTAAGTGTTTTGGTCCACTTGCAGTTGCAGTAATATATGGTAAATTGATTTCTGTTTGCTCAGACGATGATAATTCAATCTTTGCTTTTTCTGCAGCTTCTTTAATACGTTGTAAAGACATAGGATCTTCTCTTAAATCCATACCTTCTTCGTTTTTAAACTCGTCTGCTAACCAATCTATAATTTTTTGATCGACATCGTCACCACCTAAGTGTGTGTCTCCATCTGTAGATAATACTTCAAAGACACCATCTCCTAATTCTAGTATAGATACATCATGTGTTCCTCCACCAAAGTCAAATACTACTATTTTTTGGTCTTTTCCTTTTTTGTCTAATCCATAAGCTAAAGCTGCTGCTGTAGGCTCATTAATAATACGACGTACTTTTAAACCTGCAATTTCTCCTGCTTCTTTAGTGGCTTGACGTTGTGAGTCATTAAAATAAGCTGGTACAGTAATTACTGCTTCACTTACATCTTGACCTAAATAGTCTTCTGCAGTTTTCTTCATTTTTTGAAGTACCATTGCAGATAATTCTTGTGGTGTATATAAACGACCATCAATGTCTACACGTGGTGTGTCATTATCACCTTTAACCACTTTATATGGTACACGTTCTGCTTCTTTTTTAGATTCAGAATATTTATTACCCATAAAACGTTTGATAGAATAAACTGTTTTTGTTGGGTTTGTTACTGCTTGTCTTTTTGCTGGGTCACCAACTTTAATCTCGCCTCCTTCTACAAAAGCGATAACTGAAGGTGTTGTACGTTTACCTTCTGCGTTTGGGATTACAACTGGCTCATTACCTTCCATTACAGATACGCAAGAGTTTGTTGTCCCTAAATCGATTCCAATAATCTTACTCATAATTTTATATAATTTTTATTTTGTGTTGTTATTATTACGCTTACAAATAGTCAATCTTTGTGCCAACCAAAAAATGCTGACACGATGTCAGCTATCCTTCTAAAAAAATTAAACTTCACAAAGCCTACTTTGGTATTAGTTTTGATACAGATAGAAAAGAAACAATCTAAATTTTATAACATGAAACGTATATTATCAGTAGTGTCAGTAGTAGTTCTTTTATTAACATCTTGTACAGGTCCAGAAGGTCCTCCTGGTTATGATGGTGTTGATGGTGGATTAATTGTGTCTAGTGCATTTGAAATTGAAATAGATTTTAATGCAAATAACAATTACCAGTTTATAGAACCTTATGGGTTTTATATCTACCCTTCAGATGTTACTTTAGTTTACATATTATGGGAAACAGATAATGGTCAAGACATCTGGAGATTACTTCCTCAAAATGTGTTTTTTGATGACAATACCGTGTTAACTTACAATTTTGATTTTACTCAAGATGATGTCAGATTCTTTTTAGATGGCACTACAGATCTAGATACTTTAGGCTCTGAATGGACCCAAAATCAAGTGTTTAGAGTTGTAGTAGTTCCTGCAGACAATGTTGGTAGAATTGATTACTCAGACATCAACAATGTGATGCAACAATTAAACATAACTACTTTTGAAAAACGTTAATAAAATTTACATTTCAAAAACTTAAATTTTCTATTTTAAACACAAATAACAAATGTATATTTGCTGAGATAACTTAAACGTTTTCGTTTACATGGAATGTATTTCAGTATTTGATATGCTTAAAATTGGTGTTGGTCCTTCCAGCTCTCATACTTTAGGTCCTTGGCGCGCTGCAGAGCGTTGGATATATGAGCTTAAAGAAGCCAATGTGTTTGATAAAATTCAAAGTGTTAAAGTTGACCTTTATGGGTCCTTGTCTTTAACAGGAAAAGGACACGCTACGGACTTAGCTGTGATGTTAGGTTTAAGTGGTGCAGATCCTGAAATTATCCCAACAGACACTATAGATATTATTATAGCTTCGGTAAATAATACTGAAAAATTAGTACTAAATAACGAACGTATTATTCAGTTTCAACCTAAACAGGATATTACTTTTAATAGAGCGTTTTTACCGTTTCATGCTAATGGTATTAAGTTTACCGCTTTCGCTGAAACAGAGCTGCATACATCCACTTTCTACTCTATTGGTGGTGGGTTTGTAGTTAAAGAAGAACGTACTGTTGATGCCGAAAATAAAGCGTTAAAAAAAGAATTTCCGTTTCCAATTGATAAAGCAGCAGAACTATTGGCATTTTGCCAATCTGAAAACAAATCTATATCAGACATTGTTTTAGAAAACGAACGTGCTTTAAGAACAGATGAAGACATAGATTTTCAGCTAAACAGAATATGGCAAACCATGTTAGACTGTATGTTTACAGGTTGTCATACCGAAGGAAACTTACCTGGAGGATTAAACGTACGTCGTCGTGCATTTGATATGCATAAAGGGTTAAATGTAGAAATGCCATACATTACACCTCAAGATTGGTTAGAAAGCATCAGACAAAGCGAAGTCAAATTTAGACAAATCCTAAAATGGGTGAGTTGTTTTGCACTAAGTGTAAACGAAGTGAATGCCTCACTTGGTCGTGTGGTTACCGCTCCAACCAATGGAAGTGCTGGTGTCATACCTTCGGTTTTGATGTATTATTTGGTCATTGAAAATCATGACGCAGATTTTAAACATATCAAACAATTTTTATTAGTTGCCTCAGAGATTGGTAGTCTTTTTAAGAAAGGAGCAACCATTAGTGCTGCAATGGGTGGCTGTCAAGCCGAAATTGGAGTCTCTTCCGCTATGGCTGCAGCAGCTTTATGCGAATTATTAGGTGGTACACCAGAACAAGTGATGATTGCAGCAGAAATAGCTATGGAGCATCACTTAGGATTAACCTGTGATCCAATTGGTGGATTAGTACAAATCCCTTGTATAGAACGTAACTCTATGGGAGCCATAAAAGCGATTAATGCTGCCGAATTAGCATTAGAAACCGATCCTAAAAATGTTAAAGTCCCTTTAGATAAAGTTATTGACACCATGTGGGAAACTGCAAAAGACATGAATACCAAATACAAAGAAACCTCTAAAGGTGGTTTGGCTGTTCGTGTTAATTTGTCAGATTGTTAGCTTCGACTACGCTCAGCTACCAAAATATTCCTTACTTAATACTTATTACTTTACACTTTAATCTATTCTTCACACTTTCGTCTAGTGTCTACTAAATAGATAATTTTCCAAGTGTCGTTCTCTTTTATTAGTTGAAACGAATTGACACCACAATGACTTTTTTGGTCATTATACCAAAACTCGTAAGGTGTCCAAACATTTGCCATATTACCATCTATTTGTACACTGTAGCTTAATAAATTTTCAAGAAAAGTATTGTCTTCTGGTATGGACACTATTTGTTTTAAAAAATCTGAAAAATTACTAGAATATAATTGAGTTTCACCCTCTTTATTTACGCCTACGGATTGCATCACTACATCTTTGTACACAACACTTTTTATTAAAGTACTATCTTGAGTATGAAATCCAGCAAAGAATATATTTACTGATTCAATCACTTGTTCTTGTTCTTCGTTTTGAGAAAAACTTACTATCGAAACAAATAGCAACACAAAGGTTATAATAGATTTCATAATATAATTTTAATACTTAATAATGTGTAAATATAAGTGTTTCAGCAAGAAAGAAAAATTTAAGTATAAACCTTAATTTTAGTACATTTACAATCTATTTAAACTAATAAAATATGTCTGTAGCAAAAAAAGAATACAAAAGAGTCACAGTAAAATCGTTAGTCGATATGAAAAAGAATGGAGAAAAAATCTCCATGCTTACAGCATACGATTACACTATGGCTAAAATAGTTGACGGAGCTGGTACAGACGTAATTTTAGTTGGTGATTCTGCAAGTAATGTGATGGCAGGACATGAGACCACTTTACCTATTACTCTTGATCAAATGATTTATCATGCCTCTTCTGTAATTAGAGCAATAGAACGTGCTTTAGTTGTGGTTGACATTCCTTTTGGAAGCTATCAAAGTGACCCAAAAGAAGCCTTACGAAGTGCCATTAGAATCATGAAAGAGTCTGGTGGACACGCAGTAAAAATGGAAGGTGGAAGCGAAATAAAAGAGTCCATTAAACGTATTTTAAATGCAGGAATCCCTGTTATGGGACATTTAGGACTAACGCCTCAATCCATATATAAATTCGGGACTTACACAGTAAGAGCTAAAGAGGAAGAAGAAGCAGATAAATTAAAGTCGGATGCTTTAATGCTTGAGCGTATTGGTTGTTTTGCAATTGTTTTAGAAAAAATTCCTGCAAAATTAGCACAAGAAGTTGCAGAAAGTGTTTCTATACCTGTTATTGGAATTGGCGCTGGAGCTGGAGTTGATGGACAAGTATTAGTAACTCATGACATGTTGGGTATGACTCACGAGTTTAATCCACGTTTTTTACGTCGTTATATGAATTTATATGAAGACATGACCGAAGCCTTTACCCAATATGGTAAAGATGTAAAAAGTGGTGATTTCCCAAGTGATAAGGAACAGTATTAGTTTTCAGTAAGCAGTAAGCAGTAAGCAGTAAGCAGTAAGCAGTAAGCAAAAATATTCGTGTATTCGTGGCTAACAAAATTTTATCTTCAAAAGACAACCTTCAAGTTATTTATGAAGACAACCACATTATTGTTGTCAATAAACGTGCAGGAGACATTGTCCAAGGAGATAAAACTGGCGACAAACCCTTAAGTGATGTTGTTAAAGATTATATAGCAGAAAAATACAACAAGCCAGGAAACGTCTATTTAGGTACTGTACACCGATTAGATAGACCAACAACAGGATTGGTTATTTTCTCTAAAACAAGTAAAGCGCTTCCTAGACTTAATAAACTATTTGTATCTAAAGACATTTCTAAAACGTATTGGGCTTTGGTTAAAAACAAACCTAAAAAAGAGGCAGACACTTTAATACATTGGTTAAAAAAGAATCCTAAAAATAACAAATCTACTGCCTACCCAAAAGAGGTCGCAGAGAGTAAAAAAGCCATTCTTCATTATAAAATAATTAAGAAACTGGATAATTATTACTTATTAGAAATTAATTTAGAGACTGGTCGTCATCATCAAATCAGAACACAATTGGCAAGCATAGGCTGCCCTATTAAAGGTGATTTAAAATACGGGTTTGATAGAAGTAATAAAGATGCTAGTATTAGTTTGCACGCTAGAAACATTCAGTTTACACATCCCGTTTCTAAAGAAGACCTTAATATTACTGCGCCTTTACCAAAAGATGCTATTTGGGACGCTTGCTTATAAAACAAGGTCACCTCAAGCGCAATAGAGAAGTCTTCTTTATATTGAAATATTTTATTTCTTTAGTTCTCGACTACGCTCGAACAGACAAAGTTTCATACTTTTATAATCTAATTCCATACTATGATTCCACAATTAGTTAATAATCAAAAAAACTTTTTTAAGACCAGACAGACACTAGATGTTACTTACAGAAGGGATCTTTTAAAAAAATTATTAGAAGAACTAATTTCACGAGAACATCAAATAACCGAAGCTTTATACAAAGACTTTAAAAAACCAGAGTTTGAATCGGTTTTAACCGAAACTGCTATAGTTATCCAAGATTTAAAATTAACCATTAAAAAACTAAAACTATGGGCAAAACCTAAACGCGTTTTTCCTAGTTTGTTAAATTTTCCTTCATCAGATTATTTATATTCAGAACCTTACGGAACCGTTTTGGTAATTGCTCCTTGGAATTATCCCTATCAATTAGCTATAGCTCCTTTAGTTGGTGCAATTGCAGCAGGAAATACTGTAGTGTTAAAACCAAGCGAATTAACTCCAAATACATCTAACCTCATTAATGAAATTGTTAAAAAAGTATTTAAACCAGAACACGCTACAGTAATACAAGGTGGTGTTGAAGTATCTACCAATTTACTGGAGCAACAATGGGGTTATATTTTCTTTACAGGAAGTGTTAATGTTGGCAAAATTGTTGCAAAAGCTGCAGCACCTAACTTAACACCTGTAACTTTAGAATTAGGTGGTAAAAACCCATGTATTATTGATGAAACTGCTAATATAAAACTAACCGCAAAGCGAATTGTTTGGGGAAAATTTGTAAATGCTGGACAGACATGTATAGCACCAGATTATATATTAATTGAACAATCTAAAAAAGAAGCGTTTTATAAAGCTATTCAAGCTGAAATAGATGAAGCCTACTCCACTACTCCACAGGATTCAAAAGACTTTGCACGCATCATAAACAAAAAGAATTTTGACCGATTATCTAAAATGCTAGTGGACGAAAACTGCATCATTGGTGGACAAACAGATGCAGATAACCTATACATTTCGCCAACTTTAATTGACGAACCTAAATTGGATAGTGAGGTTATGAAAGATGAAATTTTTGGACCTATTCTACCTGTAATTTCTTATGAAAACGAAACTGATTTAGAACGTATCATTTTATCTTATAACAAACCGTTAAGCTTGTATGTGTTTAGCACAAATTCCGCGAAAGCGAAACAATTAATGAAAAGATTCTCATTTGGTGGTGGTTGCATAAATGATACGATTATACACTTTGCTAACCACAGATTACCCTTTGGTGGTGTAGGAAATAGCGGAATAGGAGCCTATCATGGACAACATACTTTTGACACCTTTTCGCATAAAAAAGCAGTAGTTAAGAAAGGGAATTGGTTGGATTTACCAATGCGTTACGCACCTTACAAAGGAAAGGTAGGAGTAATAAGAAAAATACTAAAATGGCTTTAGGTTTACTCTAAAGCTCTGTATGGATAATTTAAGGTTAATTGCACTCCCTCTCCAGGTGTAGAACTTAAATTTAAGTCTGCGTTTATTAAAGCTGCACGACTTTTCATGTTTATTAAACCAGAACCCTGTTCTATAGTATTTTCATTAAACCCTATACCATCATCTAGTAATGCAACTAATAATTTATCTTCTAAAAAATTTAGATTAATTTTTAAAGTACTAGCTTCAGCATATTTTACGGTATTAGAAATAAATTCTTGGACAATTCTAAATAATATTATACTGTCTTTTGGTTGTTTAAAAAACTCTGGATTACCCTCTAAATTGACAAAAGCTTTTAATAATTTAAGTTTATTTAAGCGCTCCACTTCACTATGTACAGAGTCTACAAATCCTCTATTTACAATGACTTCGTTATTTAATGTTTTGGATAGTAAACGCAACTCACTTAACCCTTCTTTTACAGCGTTTTTGGTTTCTGTAAACGACTCTTTTATAGCTTCTGGGACTTGAGTACTTAAAATACTCATATTCATGTTTGCAACAGATAAAATTTGTCCTACATTATCATGTAATTCTTGTCCTATGTTTTTTAAAGTTTGTTCTTGTATCTCTATTTGGGTATTGGTTAGCTCTTCCTCAAAAGCTTTTTGTTGCTTGACTTTATCTAAAATAAGTTTGTTTTTTCTTTTTTGAAAAACTATAAAAAATAAGATAATTAGCGTACAGACAATTAGTAAAATACCAATCATATACACCAACAAATAGCGCTCTGAGCTAGATGAAATTGGTTTATCTAATTCTTTTAACAGTAAAAATAAATTAATCATGTTCTGGTTTTGATACAATAAAGCCAATGGTAAATGCTAAATACATAAATACTATTGAAAATAAATAAATGTAAGTTTTTAATGCTACAAATGCGGCATCATTTACATTATAATATTTCTCATAAAATGACATGGGAGTGATTACAATCCAAAAGACCAGTACACCTGATGCAACATAAAAACTTAATGACTTATAAAAATCTAATATCTTTTCAGAATTAAGTAACTCGACATAATAACTAAAGGTTACTAGTAATATTAATATCAAACTTAAAATTTCTAGAGACAACAAAAGGTTATAAAATAATATGTCTAAATTAATCCCTATAAATACAATTGATATTATTAAAAAAAGTAACGAGGAAACCTTAATTATTTTTTTTAAAAATGCGTCCTTGGAGACTAAATAGAAATAATAAGAAATAATTAAAGAGCCTATAATTGTCCAAAATATATCGTAAAACCAATAATTTTCTCTAAAAATAGTGTCTTTGACAATAGTATCTAACCATTCAAAATTATCTGAGTTTTTAATAAAACTAGGATAGCCTGCAAGTGTTTCAATAATTTGAACATAGATTAAAAACCAAATAAAAATTCTTGCAGCTTTGGATTTAAATTTTTTGTAAAAAATTAACCCAGTTAAAGCTGCAAGAATTTCGGCTCCTCTATATATTTCTAAATAATTATCTAATAAAAAGGAACTCATTTATAATTTATTGTGGATAAGCTGCATTTGGTGGATAACCAGTCATACCTCTATCTAAGCCATCTGCTCCGGTAATATCATCGTGTCCTTCTTCTCTTTCTCCAGCTTGGGTTGGAACCATAAATACAGTAGTATAACCACCAGTTCCAACAGATGTGTCCACACCTAGGTAAAAGCGTATACCATCAGCATTTGGATGGTCTTTAGCTACTTTTGCTAAAAAGGCATTTAAATCTGTTAAAGAATACCAAGACGAACGATTATCTGCTTCATTGTAGGCTACAGAATCGTTTACAGATTTTCTTAAGTCTGTCCAGTTATCACTTAATTCTTTTGCTTCTGCTGATGTAATAATTCCTTTTGGTGTTAAAATTGGTGGTGTCATAGTTGGTTGATTAAAATAGTTAAAATAAAAATACATGGCTAGTGCGCCTAAAATTAACCCTAAGATTAGGGTTCCTAAGTTTTTCATATAAAATTGGTTATTGATTAATAGTTACAGGTAAAGTAACAAAAAGAAATCATTTCCTACAAATCTAATATAAGATTATCCCAACCAACCGTCTCTATCCAAACTTCTATATTGAATGGCTTCACTAATATGATTTCCCTTAATATTTGGACTGTGTTCTAAATCTGCAATGGTTCTAGCTACTTTTAAAATTCTGTCATAAGCTCTTGCAGATAAATTTAAACGCTCCATAGCAGTTTTTAAAAGTTGCTTGGAAGCCTCTTCTAGCTTACAATACACTCGGATTTGTTTAGTAGACATTTGCGCATTATAATGGACGTTTTCATACGACTCGAATCTTTTGGTTTGAATTTGCCTAGCTTCTGTAACTCGTTTTCTGATGTCTACTGAAGATTCTCCTTTACGCTCTTCTGATAATTTTTCAAAAGGTACAGGAGTGACTTCAATATGTATGTCTATTCTATCTAACAGTGGACCAGATATTTTACTTAAGTAGCGTTGCATTTCTGCAGGACTACTAGTAACAGGAGCATCTGGATCGTTAAAATAGCCACTAGGACTAGGATTCATACTAGCCACCAACATAAAAGAGGATGGATAGGTTACAGTAAACTTAGCTCTGGAGATGGTGACTTCTCTATCTTCAAGAGGTTGACGCATGACTTCTAAAACTCCACGTTTAAATTCTGGAAGTTCGTCTAAAAACAAAACTCCATTATGAGATAACGAGATTTCTCCTGGTTGTGGATAGGCACCACCACCAACTAATGCGACATCACTAATGGTATGATGTGGGCTTCTAAACGGTCTTTGCGCCATTAAACCTGAATCTTTAACACGTCCAACTACACTGTGTATTTTAGTCGTTTCTAAAGCTTCATGTAAAGTCATAGGTGGCAAAATACTAGGTAAGCGCTTAGCCAACATCGTTTTTCCTGCTCCTGGTGGTCCAATTAAAATAATATTGTGTCCTCCTGCTGCTGCAATTTCCATGCAACGTTTTATAGACTCTTGACCTTTGACATCACTAAAATCAAATTCTGGAAACTCTAAGTTTTTTTCAAATTCTTTTCTAGTATCAATTATAGTTTGCTCTAAAGCTTCCCCTTTATCAAAATAATTAATGACTTGCTTAATGTTTTCTACTCCATAAACTTCTAATCCATCAACAATCGCTGCTTCCTTTACATTTTGAATAGGTAAAATAAACCCTTTATAGCCTTCTTCTCTAGCTTTAATAGCTATTGGCAAAGCACCTTTAATGGGTTGTAAACTACCATCTAAAGATAATTCTCCCATAATTAAAAAGTCTTCTAAATGTTCTGCTACTATTTGTTTAGATGCAGACAAAATACCCATTGCTAGGGTCAAATCATAAGCAGACCCTTCTTTTCTGAGGTCTGCTGGTGACATGTTGATTATAATTTTTTTACCTGGAATTTTATAACCGTTATTTTGAAGCGCAGCAGCAATCCTAAAATTACTTTCTTTAATCGCATTATCCGGAAGTCCTACAAGATGGTAACCAATACCGCTATCAACATTAACTTCAACTGTTACCGTTGTTGCTTCAACACCAAAGACAGCGCTTCCAAAAACTTTTTTGAGCATAGATAGGTTAGTTTAGAAAATAAAAGTAGGAAAATTATGTTGTTCTAGAAAATAGAAAACAATTTGTATCTAATTAATTTCTAAAGAAGTAAACTCAAACCTCCCTCCATCAAACAAGCCTTTATCACTTAATTTTAAGGATGGAATAACCAATAAAGCCATAAAAGATAAGGTCATGTAAGGTGCATGCAACGTAGCGCCTAATTGTTTTGCCATTTTATCTAAAGCTGCATAAGAGTGTCCAATGGTTTCGGCATTTTGATCGCTCATGATACCTGCAACTGGAAGTGGTACAATTCGTTCTTCGGAATTTGACACCGCACAGATTCCACCTTTATTTTCAATAATTAGATTTACTGCTTTACAAATAGCGTCATCGCTAACGCCTACTGCAATAATATTATGAGAATCATGACCAACAGAACTGGCAATAGCACCTTCTTTTAATCCAAAATTTTTAATAAATGCTAGTGCTGGAGCATCATTTTTATAACGATTAACGACTGTCATTTTTAAAATATCAGTAGCTGTATTGGATACTAGATTTCCGTTTTGGATCGTAGCTTCTTCTTTAAGTTGATTGGTTACTAATTGTCCATCTAATGCTTCAATCACACGTATGTGCTTAGCTGTGCTTTCGACTTTAAAATCATCAACAGTTTTCTTTTTTGTATTGAAATTATTAAGGTTTTTAAACGATACGTGTTTTACTAATGAAGTCCCATTATCATAAACCAACTCACCATTGATGTAAGTTTGAAGCGTTTTAAAGTCTGTTAAATTATTGACCATTATAAAATCTGCAGCATCACCTTGTTGAAGCAAACCAACGTCCAATTTATAATGCTTCACAGGATTAACACAAGCTACTTGTAATACTTTAAATACGTCTATGTTTTTAGCTACTGCACGTGCACATAATTTGTTAATATGATTAAGTAACAAATCGTCTGGATGCTTATCGTCGCTACAAAACATCATGTTTTGGTGGTGCTCTGGTAGCAAATCGATTAAAGCATCAAAATTTTTAGCTGCACTCCCTTCTCTAATCAAGATTTTCATTCCTTTTTGAAGCTTTTCCAACGCTTCGTCATAGGTAAAACACTCGTGATCTGTACTTATTCCAGCATTGATGTATTTGGTAACGTCATCACCTTTTAAACCTGGAGCATGACCATCTACTGGTTTGTTATAGTGTTTTGCCCAAGCAATTTTTTTAAGTACCTCATCGTCATCAAATAACACACCTGGATAATTCATCATTTCGGCTAAATATTTAATATCTGGATTAGCCATTAAGGTTTTAATATCATCAGAATCTATTACCGCTCCCGCCGATTCAAACGTCGTTGCTGGCACGCAACTAGGCGCACCAAAATTAAATTTAAAAGGGGTTTGTTTTCCGTTATTAATCATAAACTCTACGCCTTCTACACCTAAGACATTTGCAATTTCATGAGGATCGCTAACAGTTGCAACTGTGCCATGTTTAACAGCAATCTTTGCAAATTCTGATGGTACTAGCATCGAGCTTTCTATATGGATGTGTGCATCGACAAAACCAGGTAATATGTAATGATTTATGTTATGCTCTTTTTCGGTAATAGATTCAATCTTACCAGAGTTAATAGTGATTTCTCCACTATAAATACGTTGGTTTTGGATATCTACAATTTGTCCTTGTATGGTTTTCATGTCGTGAAAAATAATATGAAAAAAATTCCTGCTAAAAGCAGGAATTAAATCTATTTTTTAAAATTTTCTAAGCCTGTTTTAAGCCATTCTAAATACTCATCAGCATTTGGTGTGTATGCTGTGGTGTGGTTTAACAACTCCATGTTTTCATTTAGCAACACATAATAAGGTTGCGAGTTATTTTGAAAATTAAGAGTTTGTAAAGTTGCCCACTTGTCGCCTATGGTTTTAATGTTTTTAAGATTTCCGTTGGCTTTTACAAACTTAAATTGCTCGTTTTCTGGAAGTTTCTTTCTATCATCTACATATAAAGACACAATAATGTATTCCTCTTTTAAAATCTCATAGATCTTGTCTTGACTCCATACTTGCTCTTCCATTTTCCTGCAATTTACACAAGCCCAACCTGTAAAATCTAACATGATAGGTTTGTTAGCTTCTTTTGCTGCAGCAATCCCTTCATCAATATCTTTATAGCAGTTTAAACCTAATGGACACTCACTATCTTTCTCGTAAATACTATAAGGTAATGGTGGTGGAAAACCACTTAACAGCTTTAAATTAGCGTATTTAGTATTGGTTAAACCAGGAATTAAATAGATAACAAACGCACCAACTAATACTGCAAATGAGATACGACTAAAACTTAATTTTTTAATAGGACTGTCATGCGGAAACTTGATTTTTCCTAATAAATATAGTACTAATCCAATACCTATGATAATCCAAATCCCGATAAAAACCTCACGCTTTAAAAGTCCCCAATGTTTTACTAAATCTGCATTGGATAAAAATTTAAATGCCATACCCAACTCTAAAAACCCTAAGACCACCTTAACTGTATTTAGCCAACCACCAGATTTTGGTAACGAGTTTAACCACTTTGGAAACATGGCAAATAAAGTAAATGGTAAGGCTAGTGCTAGTCCAAACCCACTCATTCCTGCAGTTAATTGCATAGCACCACCATCACTAGTTAACGATCCTGCTAATAGCGACCCTAAAATAGGTCCTGTACACGAAAAGGACACTATAGCTAAAGTTAACGCCATAAAAAAGACACCAATAATCCCTCCAACTCTAGAAGAGGTTTCATCCATTTTATTTCCCCAAGAGGATGGTAATGTAATTTCGTAGTATCCAAAAAATGAAAAGGCGAAAAACGCTAAAATCAAAAAGAAAATAATATTTAGCCATACGTTAGTAGAAATGGTATTTAATATTTCTGGATTTAACGAGTCTAAAAAGTGAAATGGTAAGCTTAATAACACATAAATAATTAAAATAAAAACACCATAGATAATGGCATTTGCCAATCCTTTTTGCGTGTTTTCTGCACTTTTAGTGAAAAATGAAACGGTTAACGGAATCATTGGAAACACACATGGTGTTAATAAAGCAATTAATCCACCAATAAAACCAAGTATAAAAATACCAAAGTTGGTTTTTTCTTTAACTTCTTCTTTTTTGTAGTTGTCCCAACCTGTAACTCCTAAATTAAGTGCTTTAGATTTTTCTAAATCTTCAGGGTCTATATTTAATGTTTCAATTAATGTTTCACTACCATCAAGATTTGTAGCAAATTCGAAGGTTGTTGGTGCTAGGCATTTTTCGTCATCACAAGCTTGATAATAAACTTCTGCTTCAATTTTTGTAATTGATGGATTTAGTACTTTAATTTTTTGAGTAAATACTGCTTTGTCTTCAAAATAGGTGACATCCATTTTAAAAGCATTTTCATACTTAGTCACTGTTTCCGACTCCTGTAATGGACCTAAAATTTGATAATCGTTATTGTCGTTATCTTTAAAAGTAAACTCTGTAGCAATTGGACCCATTGGGTCTGAATTATCTTGTGAATAAATGTGCCATTTAGGATCTAGTTTTGCAGTGTATTGTATCTGGTAATCTGTGTCATTAAGCTGTTTGACTGATGTTGACCATTTTACTGGATCAAAAAATTTAGGCGTTTGCTTTTTTGTAAGTTGAAAGTTTACAATCTCACTTTCAAAAATACATTTTGCATCATCGCAGGCTTGAAAACTGATTTCGGCTTCAATAGAAGTGACCTCTGCGTTTTTTAGTTTTATTTTTTGAATAAAAGTAGCTTCATTATCAAAATACGTTAAGTCCATTTGAAAGACTTTATCAAACTTGGTAATGCTTTTACTTTCGGTAGCTTTTCCAACTAATTCAAAATCATTTTCTAAAGCTTTTTCATCATAAATAAACTCGGTTGGTATAGCACCACCTTCGGGTAAGGTTTGCGAGTATAAATGCCAATGATCCTCTATGGCTGCTTTATAAATAAGATTGTATTCTGTATCGGAAATTTTTTCTACTTCTGTAGTCCATTTTACAGGTTCGATTTGAGCATTTACACTTAAAAAAGCGAAACATCCGAATAAAAAAGCTAGTAATTGCTTCATTTTGTTAGTTTAATTTTTAAAATAGATTTGGTAGTATCGGTTACTTTAAATCTGTTGTCAGAACGATAATTTATAACCCAAACCACTTGGTTTTGGCTACATAAAAGCAAGACTTTATTTTTGTCTAGCAAAGATAGTTTTTCATCTTTAAAATACTTGCTTAGTTTCTTTTTTCCTTTCATTCCGAAAGGATAAAAATAGTCGCCTTCTTGCCAATGTCTTACAATTAATGGGAATTTTAACAAATCTTTATCAACGTAGATTTTAGATTGGTTTGATTTTGAAATATCTAGAGTAGTTTCAAAAGTTAATGTTCCTAAAGGGGTTTCAACAGAATTATCTTCTACATTAATTGTAGTTTCAAAAGAAAACTCATCAACATTAATTTCACTTAAAATTAAACAGTCTCTGTCCTTTAATAAGCTATGGGTTGCAGAAAACACTTGCTTTCCGCTTTGCGCTTCTAAAAGATTGACAATATCTGTCCATTGCGTAAATCCATAATCTTTAAAAATTTCAAACAGATACGCTTTTGGATTATTTAATTTTTTAAATTCTGAAATCTTATAGCTTATTTGAGAATTATCAATATCCATAATAGCTCGTTTTAAAACTGCTTGCACACTTTCTTCAACAATATCTGCAGTATCGTTTAAATTGCTAATGGTATTTTGAAAATTAGATAATAGTTCTGGATTAACCTCTTTTAAAAGCGGAATCACATCCAATCGTAACTTATTACGTAGATATTTGGTTGACGCATTGCTACTATCTTCTCGCCATTTTAAATTATGAGTTTTTGCATAGTTTTCTATGTCGTCTCTGGTATATTTTAGTAGTGGTCTTACAATATTATTATTAATTTCTGGGATACCTATTAGCCCGTCTAAACCAGTTCCTCTGGTTAGATTTATTAAAAAAGTTTCTAGATTATCATCTGCATGATGTGCAGTTAAAATGTAATCAAATTGTAGTTGCTCTGCAAGATCCTGAAACCAGTTGTAGCGCAATGTTCTTGCTGCCATTTGGATAGAAAGTTTGTGTTCTTCAGCATAATCTTCAGTGTCAAAACTTTCAATAAACACTTCAAGATCAAGTTGTTCTGCTAAGTCCAACACAAAGTTTTCGTCTGCATCACTTTCTTCTGCTCTTAAATTAAAATTACAATGAGCTAATGAGATTTTTAAATTAGATTGCTTACATAAATGAGTTAACACAACACTGTCTAATCCTCCAGATATAGCAATGAGAAGTTTTCTTTCTTGTAGAAAAGGAAGGTTGTTTTTTATATGATTTTGGAATTGTTTTTGCACTTGCTAAAGGTAATGTATTTTAGTTTTTTTTGACACTGATTTTTTAGAAAAAAGAGCTCTCACAAAGACGCAAAAACGCGAAGGCTGTTTGTGAGTACTCTTGTGGTGTTTGACACGAATTTCACTAATTAGCACTAATTTTCATGTGATTACTCTTATTGATTGTTACACAGAGATTCACTGAATTAACACAGAGACACACAGAGAATTCAAGAGTAAACTTTGCGTCTTTGCGCGAAAAAAAACCGAGACAAACTAGCCTTCCAACACCGTACGCATAGCTTTTGCCTTAACTAAACACTCTTCATATTCCTTTAAAGGGTCACTTTTTGCAGTAATTGCTCCACCAACCGAGTACGATACATACTTATTAGTTTCGTTATATATAATACTACGTATTACCACATTAAAATCGAAATTACCTTCTGGAGAGATGTATCCAACAGCTCCAGAGTATAATCCACGTTTAGTTTCTTCTAGGTCTTCAATAATTGTCATTGCAGAAATTTTTGGAGCTCCTGTCATACTTCCCATAGGGAATGTAGTTTTTATAATATCAATTGGATTGGTGTCTGCTTCTACTTCTGAGGTTACTGTAGATATCATTTGATGTACTTGATTAAAAGTATAAATCTGACACAACTCCTCTACTTTTACACTTCCTTTTTTAGCAGTAAGTGATAAGTCATTACGAACTAAATCTACAATCATTACATTTTCACTACGTTCTTTTTGGTCTGCAATTAAATCGTGTTTTAAAATAGAATCCATAATATAATCTGCATCACGTTTTGCAGTCCCTTTAATAGGTTGCGAGATTATTTTTGTCCCTTCTTTTTTAATGTAACGTTCTGGTGAAGCTGATAACAAGTACTTATCATTACACTTTAAAAACGTCGCAAAGGGTGGTCTTGAAATAGCATTTAGTTTTTTATAGGTGTCTAATGGGTTAATGGTTGTGTTATCTGCATAAAATTCTTGACAAAAATTGGCTTCATAAATATCTCCTCTGTGGATATGTTGAAGCATGGTTTCAATTTTATTGAAATACTCGTCTTTATGGATACGAAGGTGTATTTTTATATCATTTGGCAAATTACTTCGTTCTTCGTCCTCGAAATGACATATTGCTTTTAAGTCAGAATCAAACTCATCATCTACCATCTTTAAATACTGCATAGTAACAGTATCATCTTTAAATAAAAATAGTTTTTTAGGTTGAAAAAAGTACAAATCAGGAAAACCTAAACCATCAAAATTATTAGATTGAAGCTGTTCGACATCATTTTTTAAATCGTAGGACAAATAGCCAAAAATCCAGTCGTTAGTTAGGGATTGGTATTCTTTTAGCTGTTCAAACGCGTTATGATAATCGGTTTGAAGTCCAGTAAACGCATCAACCGCTAAAACTGCATCAAAATTAGAATATTGTTGTTGGTATTGGTTAGAATCTAACCAAACCACATCATCAAACTGTTGGCTCCAAGTCAATATATTTTGCTTGAATTGCTCAGGATTGGTTAGTTTATGTTTTTTAGTTGTTCTCAATGCGAAAAATGAATGGTAAAGTTAAATAGATTTGGCAAAAAATCTACTATTTTAGGTGTGACTTTAAACTTTAAGCATGTATCAACTTTCAAATAATTATTTAAATATTGGTGTACTACCAAAAGGCGCAGAACTTTGTCAAATTAATGCAGTTAACAATAACAACCAATTTATGTGGCATGCAGACCCAAGCATTTGGGGAAGTTTTGCACCAAACCTCTTCCCTATTATTGGCTGTTTAAAACACGATGCGTATATTTTTAACAATACAAAATATACGATGCCAAAACATGGGTTTGTAAGACACAATACAGATATTAAGCTAGTTTCTCAAACGGAAAATAGTTTGGTATTTAGCTTATTATATAATGAGGATTTGCTAAAATTATTTCCTTTTAAATTTGAATTCATTATAACTTACACCTTAAAAGACAACACTTTAGAAGTAAATCATACAGTAAAAAATATTGATAATCAAACCATATATTTTTCGGTTGGTGGACATCCTGCTTTTAAATGTCCCTTGTATAAAGATGAAGATTATACAGACTATAGTCTAGTTTTTGAAACCAATGAGACTGCAGAAACCTACTTGCTAAACACCCAAAATGGTTTGTTATCAGATATAACAAAACCAGTATTTACAACTAAAAATAGCATTCAACTAAGACCAGATATATTTAATGAAGATGCGCTAATTTTTAAAGATTTAATCTCCAAAAAAGTGGCATTAGTTAGCAAAACACATGGCGAAATTTTAAACGTATCGTTTAAAGATTTTGATTATTTGGGGATATGGGCAAAACCAAATGCGCCATACGTATGTATTGAACCTTGGTTAGGTATTGCAGAACATGAACAGACCACACAACAACTCACCAAAAAAGAAGGAATTATTAGTTTATCAGCAAACAAAACCTTTAGTGCGAGCTATAACATTCAAATACACGAGCGTCATTTAGGGTAAACAAAATAATAGTAGTAGTTTTGTAGCCTAAATTATTACAGATTTTGACCTTTAGAGATTTAAATTTAAATACACCTTTATATAACGCTATAGACGACTTAGGCTTTACTACGCCTACGCCTATTCAAGCAGAAGCTTTTAATGTAGTTGCTAGCGGAAAAGATATGGTTGGTATTGCACAAACTGGTACTGGTAAAACCTTTGCCTATATGCTACCCATACTTAAAAATCTTAAATTCTCTAAGCAAGATAATCCTCGTATTTTAATACTAGTACCTACCAGAGAATTAGTGGTGCAAGTGGTTGACGAGATAGAAAAATTAGCTAAATACATTAATGTAAGAGTATTAGGTGTCTATGGTGGTACCAATATCAATACCCAAAAACAAGCAGTTGCACAAGGACAAGATATTATTGTAGCTACTCCTGGACGTTTATACGATTTGGCTGTTAGTAGAGTACTTCAACTTAAATCCTTACAACGTTTAGTGATTGACGAAGTAGATGTCATGCTAGATTTAGGATTTAGACATCAGCTAATTAATATTTTTGATATCCTTCCAGAACGTCGACAAAACATTATGTTTTCTGCAACTATGACAGAAGATGTGGACCATTTAATTACCGATTTTTTTACAGCTCCAGAAAAGGTATCTATTGCAATTTCGGGTACACCTTTAGAAAATATTGCACAAACCAAATACAGTGTCCCAAATTATTACACCAAGCTAAATTTGTTGGTACATTTGTTTCAAGATGCTGAAACTTTTAATAAAGTTTTAGTTTTTGTATCCAACAAACGTATGGCAGACCGTTTATTTGAAGCTTTAGACGAGTTTTTTAAAGAAGAATTATGTGTCATACACTCCAATAAAACACAGAACTACAGATTACGTAGTATCGAGCAATTTAGAGAAGGTGTTAACCGTATTTTGGTAGCAACCGATGTTATGGCTCGTGGTTTAGATATTGATAATGTATCACACGTTATTAACTTTGATACACCAGACTATCCAGAAAACTATATGCACCGAATTGGTAGAACAGGTCGTGCAGAGCGCGAAGGTCAAGCCATTATTTTTTCTACTGAAAAAGAGCAAGATTCACTAGAGAAAATTGAAACATTGATGCAAATGGAGATTCCAAAACTGGAAATTCCAGAAGGTGTAGAAATCTCTGAAGAATTAATTGAGGAAGAACGTACTGTTATTAAAGAACGTAACAACCCAATTAAACGAAAAGACGACGATGCTCCTGGACCTGCATATCACGAAAAATCTGCAAAAAACAGTAAAGAAAACTTAGGTGGAAGCTATAAATTTAAAATTGCAGCTAAATACAAAAAACCTAAAACTAGAGGTGATAAAAATTATAATAAGCGAAATAAAAAGAAGTAATTTTCAGTTTGCAGTTGATTAATTATAAAATTATCATTCCCGAAACTCCAAGACAAGAGAATTGAAAAGAAGTTTAGTATTACCTATTAAATTTTATTTTTTTGTCTTATTTAATTTAGTTTCAATATCTCTTAGATGATGATTTAAAGCATCTACAGAAATTTGTATTTCTCTAATTAAATAAGCTAAAGAAATGATTAGTAAGACTAGTGCTAAACCAAACACCCAAACTGCTATAATTTGCTGTTCTACATATATTAAAAACATAGTTAAAACGCAAAGCAATAAACTTGTAATACCATAGATCTGCATGGATCTGGTTAAAAATAAGCGCTTTTTTAAGTTAATAATCTGCTCTAATAAGGTATCGTCTTTTTCTTTTAAATAGCGTTCTTTTAAGCTACGTACAACATTTGCGTACGCTAAAAACCGATTAGTGTAGGCTAGCATAATTAAAGAGATTGCTGAAAATAATAAAGCTGGTGTGGATAAGGTTAATTCATTCATACAAATCAAATTTAAAAAATAAAAGCGAGCCAAATAGCTCGCTTTTTTAATATTATGAAATAGATTGTTTCAAAGACAATAGATTAGACATGTAACGCACGATCTTCTGTTGCTGCTAAAGCTGCTTCTTTAATAGCTTCTGCATAAGTTGGATGTGCATGAGACATACGCGAGATGTCTTCTGCAGATGCTCTAAATTCCATAGCAGTTACTGCTTCTGCAATTAAATCTGCACAACGTGCACCAATCATGTGTATTCCTAATACTTCGTCTGTTTTTTTATCTGCAAGAATTTTTACAAATCCATCTAAGTCTCCTCCTGCTCTAGCACGACCTAACGCTCTAAATGGGAATTGACCAACTTTATAATCTGCTCCTGCTTCTTTTAATTCTTCTTCTGTTTTACCAACAGCTGCAACTTCTGGCCATGTGTAAACTACACCAGGAATTAAATTATAATCTATATGTGGTTTTTGACCAGCAATTGTTTCTGCTACAAAAACACCTTCTTCCTCTGCTTTATGTGCTAACATGGCACCTTTTACAACATCACCAATTGCGTAGATGTTAGAAACGTTTGTCTGTAAATGCTCGTTAACTTCAACTTGTCCTCTGTCTGTTAATTTTACACCTGCTGCTTCAGCATTTAAACCATCTGTATAAGGTTTACGTCCTACAGATACCAGGCAATAGTCTCCTTTAAACTCGACAACCTCACCCTTTTTGTTTTCAGCTTTAACAATAACTTCTTTTCCTTTACGCTCTACAGATTGTACTTTATGTGACACCATCATGTTAAATTTAGCCTTTTTAAAGACTTTATTTAATTCTTTAGATAATGCAGCATCCATAGTTGGTAAAATTCTGTCCATGTACTCGATAACAGTAACTTCAGAGCCTAATCGTCTGTAAACTTGACCTAGCTCTAAACCAATAACACCACCACCAATCACAATCATGTGTTTAGGGATTTCTTTAAGTTTTAACGCTTCAGTTGAAGTAATAACACGTTCTTTATCTAAAGTAATAAACGGTAAGTTTGAAGGTTTACTACCTGTTGCAATAATGATGTTTTTAGCTTCAATCTCTCCTGCATCTTTTCCTTCTATTTTAATGTGAGTCGCATCTTTAAAACTACCAATACCTTCAAAAACATCAATATTGTTTTTTTTCATTAAAAAGTCAATACCACCAGTAGTTTGGTCTACAACAGCTTGCTTACGACCAATCATTTTTTCTAAATTCACTTTAATGTCTCCCGGAATTTCAATTCCGTGTTCTTCAAAATGTTTGGTTGCTTCTTCATAATGGTGCGAAGACGCTAATAAGGCTTTACTTGGGATACATCCAACATTTAGACAAGTTCCACCAAGTGTAGAATATTTCTCGATAATTGCAGTTTTCATTCCTAATTGTGCACAACGTATTGCTGCTACATATCCACCAGGACCTGAACCTATTATTGCTACATCGTATTGACTCATATATATTTATTTTTTTCGCTTTCGCGGAAATTAATATTAATAAAACGAGTACAAAAGTACGATTTTGTATGATTAATTACGCATGAGAAATGATGAATTTTAACACTTATCTATTCATTTTAATTAAAAACAAAAAAGCCTGTAAATATATAATGATAGTAAAAATATATAATACAGGCTTAGATATGATAGGTTTCCCTATTAAGATTAATAGCAATGTAAAGTTGCACAACCTTTAGGATTACTACAATACTCAAATTGAGTAATTTAGAATAAATTTTTATTAGACTTTATCATACCAATTAGCTCTCCAGTAGAGGATATTTTTAGCTTTTTAAGAATGTTACGCCTATGCGTATCTACAGTATGAGGGCTAATGTTTAATTGCTCAGAAATTTGTTTACTACTGTTATTTAAAACTAATAACCTGATAATATCTCGTTCTCTGTTAGTAATACCTTGGTCTAATAATTTTTGAGAAAAATTATTAAAGTAAATGGTTTCATACTCATTATTATCATTTAATAACTTAGCTGAAGCAGTAATTTGCATTTTAATTTTTGGGTCTAAAACTGTGTAATGTGCTAGGCCCATAATTGGTTTATTATCTAAATCAAGTGATAAAGGTGTTGTGTTTTGGATAATATTTACATAGGTATCATTAGCATTTTTAAACCTATAATTCCAAGTATAATTAGTTTTTTTACGATCTGCTTCATCTATTTCTGATAATGTAAATTCCATTAAATGATTCATTGCACTTAACCAAGCTTCCAAATCTTCAGGGTGAATTCTGCTCCAAAAATAGCGCATTCCCTGAGTTTTTAATAGTTTAGCATCTAACCCTAAACACGAATTAAAATTTTTACTGATGTATTCAAATTTTAATTCCTGAGTATTTGTGACACAAAAAAAGGTAGAGCTATAAGGCAGATAAGTATCTAACTCCATTAGCTTTTTTATATGTGTTTCTAAGGATGGATTATCGTAGGATTTAAAAATAGTTTTATAAAACTCTTTGATTTGAGAATATTTCATGGATTAGATTAATAGCAATTACATTTATTTCAACAAGTTAAAAAATTATACTGGAATTGCAGTTGTATTTTTTACCTCGCTAATAACAAACATACTATGTGTACTACCAATATGGCTAATATTGGTTAGTTTTTCTACCATAAATTCTCTAAACGCTTCCATATCTTTAACCATGACTTTTAGCAAATAATCATAGTCACCACTGATGTGATGACACTCTAACACTTCTGTTAATTTGGCAACGTCTTTTTCAAATTGCACCACATATTCTTGAATGTGTTGTGAGAGTTTAATATGGCAAAAAGCCACAAAACTTTTATCTATTTTTTCCTTTTTAACTAAGGCGACATATTTATTAATAACACCATTGTTTTCAAGTTTTTTTATACGCTCAAAAACAGCAGTAACAGACAAGTTTAATTTGTTGGATAATTCTTTATTGGTTTGCTTACTATCGGTTTGTAAAAGCTGTAAAAGCTTTTTGTCTATTGCATCAAATTTCATTTTGGAAAAATTTTCAGTTAATCTATAATTAATTCAAATTTAATTAATTTAATTCTATTAATAATAACTATACTAGTTTTATATTCTTAATTTAAAGCTATCTATTGATTTATAATCTAATAATAATGATATTTGATGTAATCACTTAAACAATAATTATGGCTTTTAAACCCGCTAACAACATTCAGGATTTACAATATTTTGGAGAATTTGGAGGTGTAAACCCTTCAATATCTGACTCGTCTACCTACACCTTCTTATCAGCAAAAACCATGTTTGATACCTTTGAAGGTAACGCAGATGGTTGCTATTTGTACTCTAGACACTCTACACCTTCTAACCTCTATTTAGGCGAAGCTTTAGCTGCTATGGAAGGCACAGAAACTGCAAACGTTACAGCATCTGGAATGGGAGCTATCACGCCTGTTTTAATGCAATTATGTGGTGCTGGAGAACACATAGTATCTAGCAGAACTATTTATGGTGGTACCTATGCATTTTTGAAAAATTTTACACCGCGTTTTGGTATTGATACCTCTTTTGTGGACATTACTAAATTAGAGCTTGTAGAAGCAGCAATAACACCAAAAACCAAAGTGTTATACTGCGAGTCTGTTAGTAATCCGTTATTAGAGGTTGCAGATATTGCTGGATTAGCTAAACTAGCTAAAAAGCATCATTTAAAATTGGTGGTCGATAATACGTTTTCGCCATTATCTATATCTCCTGCAGAATTAGGTGCAGATGTTGTGATACACAGTTTAACTAAATTTATCAATGGGTCAAGTGATACTGTTGGTGGAGTTATTTGTGGTACTCAAGAATTTATTAACGACCTAAGAAACGTTAACGATGGTGCGTGCATGTTACTAGGAAGCACTATGGATAGTTTACGTGCAGCCTCTATTTTGAAGAATCTAAGAACACTTCATATTAGAATGCAACAACACAGTAAAAACGGACAGTTTTTAGCTGAAAAATTTGAAGCTTTAGGCTTAAAAACAGTGTATCCAGGTTTAGCATCACATCCATCTCATGATTTATTTAAAAGCATGATGAACAAGCAATATGGCTTTGGTGGTATGTTAACTATTGATGTTGGTTCTATTGAAAAAGCTAATGCGCTAATGGAATTGATGCAAGAAAAAAACTTAGGATATTTAGCTGTAAGTTTAGGGTTTTACAAAACCTTATTCTCTGCTCCAGGAAGTTCGACATCGTCAGAAATTCCAGAAGATGAACAAAAAGAAATGGGATTAAGCGATGGATTGATTAGATTTTCTATTGGTTTAGATGCAGATATTGAGCGTACCTACCAAATGATGAAAGCGTGTATGGAAGAACTGCATGTGATTTAGTTTTTTCAACATCTATAAAATACAAAGTCCAGCTAAAACTGGGCTTTTTTTTATTCGCCTTTAATTCTGTTAAAAAACAAACTCCAAGATGTTTCATCTGGAAAATCTGGAGCAAAAGGTTTGATATTCCATCGTGGACCATCCATAAACAATTGAAACTTAAATACAGACGTCTTTGCATCATTAGGATCTAAAAAAGGATAACGTAAATCTGTATATTCAATGTCATCAGTGTTTTTAATAGGTTTTAAGTTAAAATAATCATTACTAAACCATCGTAATAGCTTAATATCTCTATTTTCAGTATTTATTATGTTATGCTGTTTTTCAATAACATTCCAATTAGAAAACTCTGGATTTTTATCTAAAATAGAATAAAACCCAGCATAATACGCGTCTTCCCCTTCTGCAATTCCGTACCATAATACATTATTAAAAATGGTGGGTTGCGACTGAAACCGTGTATAGGCAAACCCCTTTTCAGCTATCGATTGCTTAAAAATGGTATTGACGTACAGCTTATTAATACAGGTTAACAACAAATACAAACAACTTATATAAATACCCATTTTGGTCCATGTGAGGCGTTTTGGGTTTTGTCTTTTGTAAAATAAAACCGCAATCATACATATTAAAAAAGGCAGTGTGTATAAAGGATCGACAACTGCTATGGTATTAAAACCGACACGATAATTACTAAAAGGTGTGAATAATTGGGTACCATAAGGTGTAAAACTATCTAAAATTGGATGTGTAAAAATGGATAGAAAAAACAGCAACATCCAATCTTTTGGTGTGGTTGTACATTGTCGTTTTCCGCGATTATACAACCAATGGACAGCGTAGCCTATTAGAGGCGCGAATACAATCGCAAACACAAACGAATGCATAAACCCACGATGGAAAGCATTGATATCAATTTCGTTATTAAAAATTAGACGACCGATAAAGACATCTAAGTCTGGAATGGTTCCTCCAATTGCCCCAAAAAGCAGTGCTTTGTTTCCTATTTTTTTCCCTAGCACAACTTCTCCGCAAGCTGCTCCTAAGACGATTTGAGTTAATGAATCCATATAATCTGCTAATTTACAGTAATGAAACCAATTTGCATAACATCTAGTAAAATCGTAACATTACATCTCTTAAAAAAACTAACTTAAATGCAAGACGATAATCTTTCCGAATTTAAAGCTAAAGACCAAAACATAGTTGAAAACAAAGAATTAAACATCTGGGAAGCCTTAATTCCTGTAGTTTGTTTAATGGCTTTATTGGCTTATAATATCTTTTTTGTTGAAGGACAGGAGTGGTTTGGAGCGTATACCAATCAGATTATTTTATTGATGGGAGGAGCTATTGCAGCAGGTGTTGGATTTTTTAATAAAGTCTCTTTATCTGTCATGGTAAAAGAAATTTGGGAAAACCTAAGAAGCGTCTTTGTCCCTATTATGATCTTATTCTTAGTGGGTGCATTAGCTGGGACTTGGTTGGTAAGTGGTATTATACCTGCAATGGTTTATTATGGATTACAAGTTTTAAGTCCAGAGATATTTTTACCAGCATCGGTTATTATTGCTGCTATTATCTCTATTGCTACAGGAAGTAGTTGGACCACCTCTGCTACAGTAGGTATTGCATTAATTGGTATTGGAAGTGCTTTAGGTATCAATCCAGGAATGATTGCAGGTGCTGTAATTTCTGGAGCTTATTTTGGAGATAAAATGTCGCCTTTAAGTGATACTACAAACTTGGCTCCTGCTATGGCTGGAACAGATTTATTTACGCACATTCGTTATATGACCTATACTACAGTTCCAACAATAATTATTACGCTTATTGTTTTTACCATTTTAAGCATGACTATTGATACTACAGGTAGTGCAGACATTAGCGGTTTACTAGCTAGTATAAAAAACACCTTTAATATTACTCCATTGTTGTTTATTGTTCCAGGAGTAGTTATTGGGTTAATTCTTTTAAAAACAAAACCATTACTAGCCTTATTATCTGGAGTGGTATTAGCAGCAATATTTGCCTTTATTTTTCAACCAGAGGTTTTAGAAAGTTTAAACGCATCAAAATTTGGAGCTGTAACAAATGCTGTTTTAACAGATACAAACATAGCTACCGATAATGAAAAATTAAACGAATTATTCAGTTCTGGAGGTATGAACGGGATGCTTTGGACCATCTATTTAATTTGTTGTGCTATGGTTTTTGGAGGTATTATGGATGCAATTGGTGCCTTATCCAGAATTACAAATGCCTTACTTTCTGTTGCAACCACTGTTTTTGGTTTATTTGCCAGCACAGTTATAAGCTGTTTAGGATTAAACGCTATAGCGTCAGACCAATACTTAGCATTGGTTATTCCTGGGAAGATGTTTAAAAAAGCCTATGAGGATAAAGGTTTAGCACCAGAAAACTTAAGTCGTACGTTAGAGGATTCTGGTACTGTTACCTCTGTGTTAATCCCTTGGAACACTTGTGGTGCTTACCAAAGTGGTGTTTTAGGTGTTGGAGTTGCCGAGTATTTTGTCTACGCCATTTTTAATTGGCTAAGTCCATTTACTACCTTGTTATTTGCAGCTTTAAATATTAAAATCAGACAATTGGCTTCAAAATAAAAGCTAACTCACTCATTGTCAATAGTTATCATTTTTATTGATTTTATGATAAAGATTTCACATTTTTTTAATGTTCAAAATCGGGATACTACACTATCTTTGCGCCTTGAAAAAATAAATCTTTAATTATAAAATTTACAATACAATGACATTAGTAGGAAAAAAATTCCCTAACCTAAACGTTACTGCAACTGACAAAACTGGTCAAAATCAAACGATTAACATTTTAGAAGAAGCACAAAAAAACAATAAAAAAGTGATCTTATTCTGGTACCCAAAAGACTTTACTTTTGTTTGTCCAACAGAATTATATGCTTTTGAAGCTGCTGTAGCAGAATTTGAAAAACGTAATACTATTGTTATTGGTGCGTCTTGTGATACGCCAGAGGTACACTTTGCATGGTTAAACACACCAAAAAACCAAGGTGGTATCCAAGGTGTTAGCTATAAATTAATTGCAGACAGTAACCGTAATTTAGCCTCTACATTAGGTATTTTAGATATCACTAACGAGACTTATAACGAAGAAACTGGTGTTGTAACCGTTGAAGGTGATAACGTAACCTACAGAGCGACTTATTTAATTGACGAAGAAGGTACTGTATTTCATGAAGGCGTAAACCATATGCCTGTTGGAAGAAACGTCTCAGAATTTTTACGTTTAATAGATGCTTATGCACACGTACAAGAAAACGGAGAGGTATGTCCTGCAAACTGGCAAGAAGGAGATAAAGCTATGACAGCAAACAGAGATGGTGTTGCCGAGTATTTAGCAGCACACGTTAACTAAAATACACACTGTTAATAACTATAAAAACCACTTTGCGATAGCAAGGTGGTTTTTTTGTTTAAAACAATTATATTTACATTAATGATAACAAAAGTTGCCTTATAACTTGTTGTAATGCATTTGAAACCAAACTAAATGGCAATACCAAAACACGATGAAATAAGAGTTCCAGTAATGGAATTATTAAAACAAAACGGGACAATGAAACTACGAGACTTCATTGAACCATTGTCAATTCATTTCGGACTTACTGACGAAGAAGTTAACGAAATGTATCCTTCTGGAAATGGACATATTTTTTACGACCGAATTTCTTGGGCTTTAAGTTATTTAAATATGGCTGGACTTTTAGATAAACCAAAACGAGGAATGTATAAAATCAATAATTCTGGAATTGATTTATTAAAAACTCCAAAAAAAGTTGACAATTACATCGAACAGCAACTTGAAAAAAGAGAGCCAACTAGACAGAAAAAAAAGACAACTGAAGAACAACTTACAATAGATGATTCTTCATCGGAACTAACACCTCAAGAAAAATTATACTCTTCATTTTCAAATATTAGAAAATCTGTATACACAGATATTCTGAATACTATTCTAACAAAAACTCCATCAGCATTTGAAAAATTAGTTGTTCTATTACTTCAAAAAATGGGTTATGGTGGAGAAATTGAAAATTCTGGACTTGTGACAAAAGTCTCGAATGATGGTGGAATTGACGGAATAATTAAAGAGGATGTTCTTGGACTAGGTCGAATTCATATTCAAGCGAAACGCTATAAAATAGACAGCTCAATTGGACGAGAGGAAATACAAAAATTTGTTGGTGCATTAGCTGTTGCGCAATCAAATAAAGGAGTTTTTATTACAACTTCTTATTATTCAAAAGGAGCAATTGAATATGCAAATAATTTAAATGGCTCTACTACTTTGGTTTTGATAGACGGAAAACAACTTGCGGAATATATCTATGATTATGGACTTGGAATGCAAGTTGAACAAACAATAGAAATTAAAAAATTAGATGCCGATTTTTGGGATTCAATGAAAGATGATGAATAAAAAAAACGCATTAAAATATTACCTATAAGTAATTACTTGTTCTCGCTTATTTTGAAAATTCCTGCGGAATTTACAACTTGGTATACTTGCAAAGTTAAATGCTAAACCACGCAACTACTCCATAACAAATCAAGGATTCATGTAATTCTTCATTAAAAGACAAAAAGTTTTGTTACATAGAATAAAAAAATGATTGAAAATTTAAATTATGAAAAAGCTTCGGACAGAGAAATACTTCTTTACACCTGTTTAGGAGAGGCTTTATGCGCTGTACAAATACTCGAAGATGCATTAAGTCATGCGATTGTTTTAAAAAAAACTGAACCTAATCAAAAAGACATAGCTAACACAATTCTAAAAAAACAGCAAAAATATACTCTTGGAAAAGCAATTTTTTTAGCCAAAAAAGAATCACTACTTCCGGAACCTTTGATAAAGGAAATGATTAAAATTCGAGATGAAAGAAACTGGCTTATTCATGAAAGCGTTATTGAAAATAAAGAAGACTATAAATCAAATAATTTCTTTAAGCGATTATCTGAAAAATCAAAATTTATTGTACTTAAAGCAAATAAATTACAGGTTACTATTGAACTAGATTTAATTAGATACTCTGAAAAAAAAGGAATTGACACTTCTAATATTAGAAACTTTATTTGTAAGCATTATGGACTAAACTTTTGACCAAAAACAACTGCAATGCACAACATCCATAAATAACAAATAAAAAAGACCCTATTTTTTAATAGGGTCTCTTTTGTTATACTAAAGTTTAATACTACTTTAAATCAAAGCGGTCTGCATTCATCACTTTGGTCCATGCAGCAACAAAGTCTTTTACAAACTTGTCGTTACCATCATTAGCACCATAGACTTCTGCAATCGCTCTAAGCTCTGTATTAGATCCAAAAATTAAGTCTGCTCGTGTTCCAGAAAATTTCATAGCTCCTGTTCTGCGATCGCGACCTATAAATTCTTTCTCTTCTGGTGTTGCAGCTTTCCAAGTAATGGCAAAATCTAACAAATTGGTGAAGAAATCGTTGGTTAAATGCTCAACATTTTCTGTAAACACTCCATGTTTAGACCCATCATAATTAGCACCTAACACTCTAAGTCCACCCACTAAAACCGTCATTTCTGGGATAGATAATCCCATTAAATTGGCTTTGTCTACAAGTAAATCTTCAGCTTTAACGTTTAGATCAGATTTAATATAGTTTCTAAACCCATCTGCTAACGGTTCTAAGTATCCAAACGATTCTAAATCGGTTTGTTCTTGTGTGGCATCACCACGTCCTTGAGCAAACGGTACAGAAATGTTGTGACCTGCATTTTTAGCTGCTTCTTCGATTCCTGCATTTCCTCCTAAAACAATTAAATCTGCAATAGAAACGTCGCCACTAAAATCGTTTTGTATAGCTTCGTAAGTCTTTAACACTTTATCTAATTCTGCTGGATTATTCACTTCCCAACTACGTTGTGGCTCTAAACGTAGACGTGCTCCATTGGCTCCACCACGTTTATCAGAGTTTCTAAATGTTGAGGCAGAAGCCCAAGCAGTAGTTACTAATTGAGAGATGCTTAACCCTGACGCTAAAATCATTTTTTTAAGCAATGTGATATCTGCATCACTTAGCGTATAATCTACTGTTGGAATTGGGTCTTGCCATAATAATTCTTCTTTTGGCACTTCTGGACCTAAATATCTGTGTATTGGTCCCATGTCACGATGCGTTAATTTGTACCACGCTCTAGCAAATGCGTCTTCAAATGCTTTATGGTCTTTATGGAAACGCTCAGAGATTTTTCTGTACGTTGGATCCATTTTTAAAGCCATATCTGCAGTAGACATCATTAGCGCTTGCGTACCATTTCCTCCTGCTTTTGGTGCCATTTTAGCATTGGAAGCAGCAGTAGGTGTCCATTGGTGTGCACCTGCTGGGCTTTTTGTTAATTCCCAATCGTAATTTAATAGCACATCAAAATACTCGTTATCCCAACGTGTTGGATGTGGTGTCCATGCACCTTCTAATCCACTGGTAATGGTATCATCTAAGACACCAGTTCCAAAGTTGTTTTTCCAACCTGTGCTCATTTCTTCAATGGTAGCTCCATGTGGTTCTGGACCAACATGTTTATCTGGATCTGCAGCACCATGCGCTTTACCAAACGTATGTCCACCAGCTACTAAGGCTACTGTTTCTTCATCGTTCATAGCCATACGACCAAAGGTAATTTTTATATCGTGTGCCGATTTTAATGGGTCTGGTTCTCCGTTTGGACCTTCTGGATTCACATAGATTAATCCCATGTGTACAGCACCTAAATGACCTTCTAAATCACCATCGCTAGTATCGTAACGCTCGTCATTATCTAACCAACCCGTTTCACTTCCCCAATATATATCTTGTTCTGGTTCCCAGGTATCTTCACGTCCTCCTGCAAAACCAAAGGTTTTAAAGCCCATAGACTCTAATGCACAGTTACCTGCCAAAATCATTAAATCTGCCCAAGAGACTTTTTTACCGTATTTCTTTTTTATAGGCCATAACAGTAAACGTGCTTTATCTAAGTTTCCATTATCTGGCCAACTGTTAAGTGGTGCAAAACGTTGTGATCCCGAACTAGCTCCACCTCTACCATCTCCTACTCTGTAAGTTCCTGCACTATGCCAAGCCATTCTAATCATAAAAGGACCGTAATGTCCATAATCTGCAGGCCACCAGTCTTGAGAATCTGTCATAAGATCTATAACATCCAGTTTAAGTTCGGCATAATTAACACTTTCAAATGCTTTAGCGTAATCAAAATCGTCTTCCATTGGATTGGAGCTGGTTCCATTTTGACGTAAAATATTTAGCTTTAATTCGTTTGGCCACCAATCGCGATTACTTGTTCCTCCACCAGCAGTCCATTTTTGGTCACCGCTTAAAAATGGGCACTTTGCTGCGTTAGAATTATTGATATCCCAAACGTTTCCGTTATCAGAATGATTGTTGTTTTCCATGTAGTAATGATTTTATATTAATTATCTCTAAAATTAAACAATTAATGCGTTCTATTTACATTCAAAAATTGATTGTCATTATAAATTAATAGTTTTTAGTTATACCAAAACAACTTCTTAATAATCGTATGTTATTCTTAAGGTGAAAAAAATTATAGAAATCTTAAGTTTTATTCTTTTTATAATGTCTATTTTTAAATTTCAATTTAAAAACTAAAAAAATGGCTAAAATAACATTAGGTGGTACACCTGTTGAAACTTGTGGAGAACTTCCAAAAATAGGCACAAAAGCGCCAAATTTCACCTTAACAGTAAGTGATTTATCCACTCAAAAATTATCAGATTTTGAAGGACATAAAGTGGTGTTAAATATCTTCCCAAGTGTGGATACAGGTGTTTGTGCAGCATCCATTAGAGCATTTAACAAAGAAGCTGCAGAAATGGAAAACACTAAAGTATTATGTATTTCTAGAGACTTACCATTTGCTCAAGCGCGTTTTTGTGGTGCAGAAGGTATTGAAAATGTTATGATGCTTTCCGATTTTAAAACTGGTCAATTTGGAAAGGATTATGGTTTAGAGTTTAGTACTGGAAACTTCCAGGGATTACACTCTAGAGTGGTGATTGTGTTAGACGAAAATGGTATTGTAAAATACACAGAACAAGTACCAGAAGTTGGCGAAGAGCCTAATTATAAAGCGTCGCTTTATGCCTTATTAGATGAGTAAAAAGGAACACTTTATAGTGAATCGGTACAAAAGTATTGGGTATGCCTTTAAAGGCATGCTCTTGCTTTTAAAGACGGAAGCTAGTATAAAAATTCAATTTGTCATTGCAATTATTGTTACCCTTTTAGGATTCTATTTACAGATTTCTACTACAGAGTGGATTATACAGTGTTTTGCAATAGGATTAGTCATGAGTATTGAAGGCGTCAATACTGCTATAGAAGCTATTGCAGACTTTGTGCATCCAGAATATCATGAAAAAATTGGGTTTATCAAGGATGTGGCTGCAGGAGCAGTATTTATTGCCTCTATTGCTGCTTCAATAATCGGATTAATTATTTATCTTCCTAAGCTATTTTAAACAATTATCCATTAGGATAAACGTTAAGTATTTGTATTTTTACGCAAACTAAAAACCAGTAATGCCAAAAGCAAAAAAACAAACTAAAACTAAAAAGACAATTAGCCTCAAAACACCTAGTTTAAAACTGAATAGTCAGCAAAAATTAGTGCTTGGAAGCTTTTTAATTATTTTAGGTGTCTTGTTTTTTATTGCTTTTTTATCGTTTTTATTTACTGGACAAGCCGATCAAAGTACACTCACAGAATTTACATCTAGAGACGTTGACACCAAAAATTGGTTGAGTAAATTAGGTGCTTGGATTAGCGACCTGTTTATCCAACGTGGTTTTGGTATTGCCTCATTTATATTTTCTGGGTTAATCTTTTTATCTGGTGTCTATGTCCTAATGGACCTAAACAAAGCAAAACTGCGTAAACATTGGTTTTGGGGAATTTTAGTAGTAATATGGTTATCTGTATTCTTTGGATTTTTTACCCATAAAAATGATAGCTTAAGTGGTGTCATTGGCTTTGAAATAAACAGCTTTTTTCAAGATTATATAGGTAAAATAGGCACAGTGTTTTTATTGGCATTTGCCTTTATTAGCTATTTGGCAATTCGATTTAAGTTTACGCCTCAACGCATCGCTTCGTTATTTAAAAGTGCAAAAAAAGAAATTAAAGATGATTTTAATGATGAGTTTGTCCCTATTGACAACACACATTCTGAAGAAGCAGAAGCTATAAAATCTGCTTTTGAAGTGGATAAAGACATACAACCAACCATATCTAACCATTCTAAATTAGATACGTCTACCGAATTGAATATTGAGGTTGAAGAGCCTAAAATTAAAACTGAAATAGTTACTCCTAAAATAGAAATTGAAGAACCTAATGTTGAAATTGAAGTAGAAGATGTTAAAGAAGAACTCTCTGAAACTGACAATTTAGCTAACAAATTAGTGGAAGACTTTGGGCAATTTGATCCTACTTTAGAATTGGGGAATTACAAATTTCCGCCTTTAGATTTATTGAAAAAGTATGATAATGAAGGGGTTACAATTAATCAAGAAGAGCTTGAAGAAAACAAAAATAAAATTGTAGAAACCTTAAATAACTACAAAATTGGTATTGCTAGTATTAAAGCAACCATTGGACCTACAGTTACGTTATATGAAATAGTACCAGAAGCTGGTATACGTATTTCTAAAATTAAAAATTTAGAAGACGATATCGCATTGTCATTATCGGCTTTAGGTATTAGGATTATTGCTCCAATTCCTGGTAAAGGAACCATAGGTATTGAAGTTCCAAACAAAAATGCGACTATCGTGTCCATGCGCTCTGTTATTGCGTCACAAAAATTTCAGAAAACCGAAATGCATTTACCAATAGCTATTGGTAAAACCATTAGCAACGAAACTTTAGTTATTGATTTAGCTAAAATGCCTCACTTATTAATGGCTGGTGCTACTGGACAAGGTAAATCTGTTGGGTTAAATGCTGTACTAACGTCCTTGTTATATAAAAAGCATCCAGCTGAAGTTAAGTTTGTTTTAGTAGATCCAAAAAAGGTAGAATTAACCTTATTCAACAAAATAGAAAGACATTATTTAGCCAAATTACCGGACGAAGCAGAAGCTATTATTACAGACAATACTAAGGTTATCCACACGTTAAACTCGTTGTGTATCGAGATGGACAACCGTTACGAGATGCTTAAAAACGCCTTGTGTAGAAATATTGTAGAGTATAACAAAAAGTTTAAAAACCGTAAGTTAAATCCAAACGAAGGTCATGCCTATCTGCCTTACATTGTTTTGGTAGTGGATGAGTTTGCCGATTTAATTATGACAGCAGGAAAAGAAGTTGAAACACCTGTTGCACGATTAGCACAATTAGCGCGTGCTATTGGAATTCATTTAATTATTGCTACGCAACGACCATCTGTAAATGTTATTACAGGTATTATTAAAGCTAACTTCCCAGCACGTATTGCCTTTAGAGTGTCTAGTAAAATAGACTCGCGTACTATTTTAGATGCTGGTGGAGCCGACCAGCTAATAGGTCGAGGAGACATGTTATACACGCAAGGAAATGATATGACACGTATCCAATGTGCATTTGTAGACACACCTGAAGTAGAAAAAATAGTAGACTTTATTGGTGCGCAAAAAGCCTATCCAGACGCTTATTTACTACCAGAGTATGTTGGAGAAGAGAATGGCACAAGTCTTGATATAGATATATCAGACAGAGACGCTCTGTTTAAAGACGCTGCCGAAATTATAGTAACAGCACAACAAGGATCGGCTTCTTTATTACAACGTAAATTAAAATTAGGTTACAATCGTGCAGGTCGAATTATAGACCAATTAGAAGCAGCTGGAATTGTAGGTGGTTTTGAAGGTAGTAAAGCAAGACAGGTGTTAGTACCAGATTTGGTAGCTCTTGAAGAACTATTAGAAAACGAAAGACAATAAATTAAATTTAAAATGAAAAAATTACTTGTATTATTTTTATTAGCAACCACTTCTATTTTTGCACAAGATAAAGAAGCAAAACAACTATTAGATGACGTGTCTGCAAAAGCTAAAAGCTACAATAATATCTCTATTGATTTTAAATATGTTTTAGAAAATACAGAAGAAAACATCAAACAAGAAACCAAAGGTGATGTTGTTATGGAAGGTGAAAAATACCGCTTAAACATCTTAGGTATTACCCGAATCTACGATGGTAAAAATGTGTATAGCATTAGTCCAGAGGACGAAGAAGTAACTGTATCTAAAGGAAGTGACGAAGACGAAAACACCATTACACCTAGTAAAATGTTATCGTTTTATCAAGAAGGATTTACTTATAAAATGGATATAGTTCAGGATGTAAGTGGTAGAAAAATTCAGTATGTAAAATTAACTCCTATAGACTCAAACTCTCAAATTAAGTATGTTTTATTAGGTATTGATATTAAAACAAAGCACATCTACAGATTAATTGAAACCGGTAAAAGTGGTACCAAAACAACTTTAACTGTTAATTCTTTTAAAACTAATGAGCCTTTATCAAAATCCTTATTTACCTTTGACGAGAATAAATACAAAGATTATTACATCAATAAACTGGATTAATTCTAAGTGAAAATATTAGATAGGTACATATTAACTACATATCTTAAAACTTTTATCAGCGTGTTTGTTATACTCATGCTGATTTTTGTTTTACAAGCTATATGGTTATACATTAAAGAATTAGCAGGTAAAGATCTTGACTTAGTGACTGTACTTAAGTTTTTAATGTACATAACGCCTACTCTAATCCCATTAATTTTACCCCTTACTATCCTATTAGCCTCCATTATGGTTTTTGGGAATTTTGCTGAAAACTACGAGTTTGCAGCAATGAAATCCACAGGGATTTCCTTACAACGTGCCATGTCTGGCTTAGGTATTTTTATTGTTGGATTGTCTGTATTAACGTTCTTTTTTAGTAATAATGTTATCCCTTGGGCAGAATACAATAGCTATAATTTAAGAAAAAACATTGCCAAAGTTAAACCTGCTATGGCTATAGCAGAAGGGCAGTTTAATGATATAGGCGAAACCTTTAATATAAAAGTTGAAGAAAAAAGCGGTGAAAATGGTAAACTGCTAAAAGGCGTCACTATCCATAAAAAAAATAATAATCGCTTTGCTGGAAACAATGTGACCATAATTGCTAAACGTGGCGAATTAGCTAGCGAGGAAGACTCCAACGTTTTAAAATTAATTTTATACGATGGTTATTACTATGACGACACACCTCCTAAAAAGATGTCTGATCGTAAAAAAAATCCGTTTGTTAAAAGTGAGTTTAAAAAGCATATCATGAATATTGATTTGTCCGAATTAAATAATATTGATTTAGACGAAAAAAATATTGACAATAAATACACTATGCTGAATGTAGCAGAGTTAAACTACACTATAGATTCGCTTAAAACACAAAGGAATAATGTGGTTAAAGAGTTTTCAAAATCGTTGTATAGTCGTACTAATTTAGAAACTTTAAACTTGACCATAAATCCTAAAAAAGACTCTATTTATAATGGAGAAATTTTAGACATTTTTGAAACCAAACGTAAGATTCAATTATTAGACTATGCCATAAATACAACCTCAAGTACCAAACAAATTATTAAAGCAAAAGCAGATAACTTAAAAGCTAGTAGCTCTTGGATTTTTAAACATGGCATCCAGTTACACAAAAAATTTGCTTTAGCAGTTGCTTGTATTATCTTATTTTTTGTTGGAGCACCATTGGGAGCATTAATCAGAAAAGGAGGTCTTGGCTTACCTATGGTTATTGCAATAGTGTTGTTTTTAACGTATCACTTTATTGGGCTTTTTGCAGAAAATAGTGCCAAAAATGGTAACCTACATCCTGCTCTATCAGCTTGGTTTTCTACTTTAATTATGTTGCCTTTAAGTATATTTTTAACCAAACGTGCCACACAAGATCGAGGGTTATTTGAATTTGACCACATCACTGTGCCAATCAAGAATTGGTATAATAAAAAATTTGGATCATCAACTAAAATTATTGAAACTGAAGAGCAGCTTACAACTTCAATACAATTACCAGAATCTGTAAAGACCAGTTATACATTGCTGTCTAAAATTAATATGGTTAGTTTTAGTATTGCATTGGTGTTATTCATTTTATACTTTGTGTTTAAGAATAATAAATTACCGCAAGTCGCATTAGCTGGAATACAAATAAGTGCTATTTCTTATATCGTTTTCCTATTTAATTATATAAAATCGTATTTCACTTTTACCAAAAAAATTACTAAAGAAAACATCTTGTTTACTATTATTGGTTTGGTTTTCTATCCAATCACTCATTTTTCTAGACGTCAAAAAATCAAGTCTTAGTTTTCTGCAACTAATAAAATGCAATATCTTTGCATTTCAATATCATACTATGATTACTACAAAAACAGCACGACAGACTACATTTAAGTTAAACACCATAGAAGAGGCTATCCAAGATATTAAAGCTGGAAAGGTTATTATTGTGGTTGATGATGAAGATAGAGAAAATGAAGGTGATTTTCTTGCAGCAGCAGAATTAGTAACGCCAGAAATGATAAATTTTATGGCAACACATGGTCGTGGTTTAATATGTACACCATTAACAGAACACAGATGTGAAGAGCTAGATTTACACATGATGGTTACTAATAACACAGACCATATGGAAACTGCTTTTACTGTGTCTGTAGACTTAAAAGGTCATGGTGTAACTACAGGTATTTCTGCAGCTGACAGAGCAAAAACAGTACAAGCATTAATTAATCCAGACACAAAACCTTTTGATTTAGCTAGACCTGGACATATTTTTCCGTTAGTTGCTAAAGAAGGTGGTGTATTAAGACGTACAGGACATACAGAAGCTGCTATAGATTTTGCCAGATTAGCGGGTTTACAACCAGCAGGTGTGATTGTAGAGATTATGAATGAGGACGGAACTATGGCGCGTTTACCTCAGCTCATAGAAGTGGCTAAAAAGTTTGATTTAAAGCTTGTTTCTATTGAAGATTTGGTAGCTTATAGAATGGATCACGATTCATTAATTGTTAAAAAAGAAGACTTTGACATCCAAACTAGATTTGGAAGTTTTAGATTAAGAGCTTACCAACAAACTACTAACAACCAAGTACATATAGCATTAACAAAAGGCGATTGGACAAGTAACGATACTGTTTTAACTAGAGTAAATTCTACTTTAGTAAATAACGACATATTAGGTACACTAACTAACAATGCAGACAAGAAATTGGATGATATGTTTAAGGTTATAAACGAAGAAGGTAAAGGTGCTATCTTGTTTATTAACCAACAAGCTGCATCAATGAATTTGTTACAACGCTTATCTGTACTTAAAAAAGAACAAAAACCAAATACCATTGTTAAAGCTCCTGCAATTGCAATGGATAGCAAAGATTTTGGTATTGGTGCACAAATCTTACACGATTTAAATATTCATAAATTAAAACTAATCTCTAACTCGCAACAAACTAAACGTGTTGGAATGATTGGTTATGGATTAGAAATAGTAGACTACGTAAACTACTAATTTCTATAAAGTTTATACTAAATAAAAAAAGCTCCAATTATTTAAAATTGGAGCTTTTTTAATGCATAATGGTTAATTATTTATAACCTATAAATGCTTCTTGTGCATCTAATACATTTTGAACATAGCTTTTAAATCCAGCATAATCCGAAGCTTTAATTCGGTCTATAGATGGTGTTGATTTAATAACTACTTGTAATTGGTTGTCTTTAACTTTAGTATAAGAAATACTGTATGAATGATCTTTAAATGTAAGATTTACATTTTCAGGGATTTCTGTAAACTGCTGTCCTTCTTCTATATTAATGGTGTAATCCACTTCATATACGTCCATGTTTTCATATAACATATAATCTATGTCATGCTCACGTGTTTCAAGACTCACAATACTACTTGTGTAAGGGTTAGAAACTATAGGCAATTGCAATACACTGGTAGACCCAATTTTATTTATCTTTTTATTTAGGGTCATGTCTGAGGTATATTTAATTAACATATCATCATTTATACGCTCGATATTACTCACACTATTTAAAACAAAATCATCCTCTAGCCTATTATCGTAATCATCATAAATAGTTTTTTTAACCACTTCTGCATTAGGTTCTGAAAACACACTAGAGTAATAAGAATTGATATGTCCTGTATATTCAGAATCTATTACCATACCTATTTTATCTTTTTTAAGATTTAGTGTCACGCTATTTTTAGAAATAGCAGTTTCTCTGGACAAGTTTTCTAATCTAAATAAATCATAAGTTTTAGTGTCATTTCTGTCTAAAGGAATTTCTAAGCCAGTTGCACCTCTTAAAGATGTTGGTAATGATTTATACGGTAAATACTTATCTGTTAATTCTAAAAATTGGTCTTTACCATCTATTTTAACTTTAGCAATACAGTGATTAAAGTCAGTACTTGGTAATACTAAGCTATTGTATCCGTAATCTGAGGTTAAAACAAGTACCAAATTAGCTTCTAATTCTGCTTTCTTAGCTAGAGTTACAAATAAGGTAGAAAAGTCCTTACAGTCTCCTAAATTAGTTTTTATAGTTTTAGATGGTTTTTGTGGTACAAATCCACTTTGTCTAAAACTAACATAACTATAAGTAAAGTTATTACGAATGTAATTATAGATAATTTTAGCGCGCTCGTCTTCCGATAATTGCTTGTATCCATCAGGAAATAATGTATTAAACGTTTCTTCTACAGTAGAATTAACTTCCATAACACTTCTAACTAAATCTGAATACCAAATTGATATCTCATTCCAGTTATCTATGGTACTTAAATGGATATACTCTGCAATATCACTATCGCTAGGCATATAATCTTCACCTTGTGGTAATCCAGGATTGTCTAAAATGGTCCACTCGTATAACTTTGAGTCTCCTTTACTAGAGATTTTTGGTTGTGTATTTCCGTTTACACTTTTATAATTTAACTTATAATCATTAGGTGTAATAATTTTAATAGAAGACGATAATGTTGGGTGAAAAGAGCCTAACATAAAACGGTCGGAATATGTTTTATAAAAACGTCCCGTTTTTGAAAACGAATATTCGTAATCTAAATAAATAACATCTCCTACAGACAAGCCATTAAAGACAAAACTAGATCCGCTTTTATCTGCAGGAACAATGCTTTTATCCTTTTTTACAATTTCAGATTTATTGATATTATAATTACCGCTTAATCCTAAATCGTATTCTTTAAAACGCTCAACTCCATTGTCTGAGGTAATTTCATAGATAAATACATATCTGTAATTTCCACCACCTTCGCTATATAACTCAACAGTGCTATTATCGTGTAAAATATTAAACCCATAGTTATTGGTTGTAATGTTTCCGCGTCTTTCGTCAATTAAATCATAGGCATCTTCGATAACTAAATCTTTTAAAACATTATTTTCATTATTTAAATCTTTTAGCTTTTTTCTTAAAGATTTATCGTTACTGTTATGAGATAATGAGGCTTCATAAGCTACAATAGCTTCTTTCTTTTTGTTTAGCTGAAGTAACGCATCTCCCTTTAACTCTTGAAACACAAACGAATCTGGGAAGTTCTCTAACCCTTGATCGATATATTTTATAGATTCTTTATATTTCTGGTATTTATGAAGCTTGTTGATAATTGATCTTAAGTAGTAATTGTCATTACCTAAATAATCTATTTCATTAGACAAAATCTTTATAACCTTGTCTTTTTGGTTACGTCTGTCATAGTAGGTTACCAGTTTTCTAATGATGGATAAATCAAATTTCTTTTTAGCTAAATTTTCTAATATACTAATGGTTTTATCATCCTCTTCAAATAAGGAAGCATATAAAGCAGAGTAACGCAAAATAAGCTTAACATTACCATCTGCCATTTTCATTAAATTGTCTAGATTTTTTCTAACCTTAGCTTTATCTTCTTTTCTAGCATTATAGATAAAATCTGCGGTTTCATGCATCATTTCTAAATCTATAGCTTTTTTTAGTTTTTCAAGATATTCTTCTAAATCGGATAAACTCATACGTGTTAACTCGTCAAACACTATTACCTTCATTAAAATAGGAAGGTAATAATCTTCATCATCAAGTTCCATATTAGTATTAATCTCTTGGATACTTGTATAATCTTCTTCAAGAGAATACACAGAGGTCATTATTTTTCTAATCAAAGAACTTTTAGGGTATTTAGCATAAAAAGGCGCTAATACTTTTTTAGCTTCTTCGTATTTAGAGTTTCTTAAATAGGTTCTTGTCAAGCAATATGCATTAAAAAAATCATCAGGATTTTGTTGTAATTTATCTTTAAAAAACACTTCAAAATCATTGGTAATTGTCTCTGCATTTAACTGGCTTGCTGTGCTAGAATTATAAGCAGCATAAGTTGCACTATCCTTTAAACTATTATTGTGTGTCCCATCAAGATTCATAGCACTTACAATAAAGTAGCTACCATAGTCACTTTCTGCAGTTTTAATTAACAATCTATTGTTACCTTTTGGGATGGTTACTTTAACTTGGTAAGCATTTAACTCGGTAACTACATCTTGATTATTTTCTAAAATCAAAACATCATTTAACCATAATTTAAAAGCAGAACCGCTACCTATGCGCAGTATAACTGTCTCATCTTTATCTGCAGTTAAAAATGTTTGTGCATAATTTACACCTCTACCGTATTCTTCATGGTTAGTGAAAAATTGGTAAGCTTCATTGTTGTTTTTAGACGTGTACCAGTTTACAAATCCATTACTTTCAGCATCAAATGGTTGACTGCTTATGGCTTTAGTTTCTGGACCATACTCACGATCTAATCCACTTTTATTTAAATTTTCGAATACTCCACAATATTGCCAATTTTTAATAGAATTAATATCATCCATTTTGGCTTGGTAGGTTTTCCACTTTCCGTTATCTCTAGCCAAAACCGACTCTAAATAAACAATAGCATCTTTGATGGTAGTGTGAGTAGGGTTTGCTTCTGCTACTTCTCTGATAGCTCCAATGTTTTTATTGTTAAAACCTGTCTCTAAATACGTATTAAACAGGTAATTTTCATTCCAAAGAGCATACAAATAGTACTGATAATTGTCTTGTTTTAAAAACGCTGGTAAAAATTTATCGTTGGTGTTAAAACGTCCATTTTCAATACGCATTAACTCGTTGATAACAAGATTTTCAATAGTGTTTGTAGGTTTAATTTTTTTAAGTGTTTTTTCTGCTGAAACTCTATCGTTAGACAATAGTTGTTCCCAAAATTGATTGTAATTATCTTGGGCTAAAGCCGAATAAAAACAAAGTGAAATACAGATTAGAAATAGTTTTTTCATTAAAGGGGTTTTAAAAATTAATAATTAAAGCGAACGATTTATAGCGTCAACCATTAGTTGAGCGCGTTGTTTGACTTGGTCTTCTGTCCAAGACAGTTTTATTAAGCAAGATAAATTACGACCAATGTAATTATCTGATGCGGTAAAAGTTTTGGTTTTAAGGTAAGACATACCTTCTTTTACTTCTTTTGAGATTGGATAAATAGATTTTAAGTTAGTTAAATGCTCCCATTTTCTAACATAATGCCAATTATTGTCGTAATAATGAAAACAAGCATCAACACCATTGTCTTTAAATGAAGCTGCAACTTTTCTGGTAGTCTCTAAATCTGGAAGAAAAAAGTTTAAAAACGCATAGCTCTCCTCACCTCCTTCTGGGACTCTTCTAAAGGTTACCTCAGGAATTGTTGATAAGGCCTCTCTTAATATGGTATAGTGTTTTTTCTGTACAGCTATAAAATCTTTTAATCGTCTTACTTGTGCTAATCCTACAGCAGCACTTAATTCTGAAATTCTGAAATTATAGCCTAAATACGGATGTAACTCTGCTCCTCTATCGTTACCAATATGATCATGTCCATGATCTGTAAACTGATCGGCTAATACAGCGTAATCTGAGTTATTAGTCACTACAGCTCCACCTTCGCCACAAGTTATAGTTTTTACAAAATCAAAACTAAAACATCCTAAATCTCCGTATGTCCCTAAGTATTTTCCTTTATAAGTCCCACCAATTGCTTGGCAAGCATCTTCTACAAGTTTTAAATTATTAGCAGTACAAATAGCTTTTAAAGCGTCTAAATCTGCCATACTACCACACATATGAACAGGCATAATTGCTTTTGTTTTTGGGGTAATAGCTTGTTTTACAGCTTCTGGATTAAGTGTTAGTGTATCATCAATATCAACTAAAACTGGGATAGCTCCTAGCATCATGACCGCTTCAAAACTAGCTACAAATGTAAAACAAGGAATAATTACTTCGTCTCCTGCTCCAACTCCTGCTAATGCCAATGCAACAGACACTGCTGCAGTACCATTAGTAACTAATTGTGCGTGTTTAACTTGTAAAGTGTGTTGTAATTCTTTTTCTAAAGATTGGGCTTTATAATGTCCATTGCGCATAGCATCAAAACCATAACGCATTAAAACACCATTGTCTAAAACATCTTCTACTTCTTTTCGCTCTAGTTTTCCAAAGCGTTCAAATCCTGGCATTTATTAAATATTGGTTAAAAATCAAATCTAAAAGAAATAATGCAATAAAAAAAACGTCTAAAAATAATTTTAGACGTTTTTAAATATTGTGATTAATTACAATTAGTAATTTTCTAAAATAGAATCTATGAAAGCAAAATGCCTATCGGTTTCTCGTAAAAATGTATAACCAGATAATTCGCCAATAATATTTAGTTTATCGTTTAACGCTACTAAGTTAGGATACCCTCCAGAAGCATTGTATTTACTAACTACTATTTTATTTTTTTCTTTTTGTTCTTCTGTTATAATATCGGTGCGTCTTGGCATGTCAATCATTAACAGTACAAATTGTTCTGCTTTTTCTTCAAATTTTTCAGTATTAAAAAAGTCTTGTTTTAACATTTTACAAGGTGCACACCAATCGCTTCCTGTAAAATAAATAAGAATTGGTTTATTAGAGGACTCAGATTCTGCTTTGGCTTCACTTAGATCTGTTAGCCAATTTAAATTTGAGTTAAATTCTTCATCATCTTGTGCATGAATAGAAAATGAAACACATAGAGCAAAAAGAAGTAGTAATTTTTTCATTTTAAAGAATGTAAAGCTTTACAAAAATATTATATTTTATAAAATAACAATAATCTTGCCATTTTATTGTGTTACCACATGATAACGCTTTCTTTAATTGGTTTTCTAACTTTTTTAAGCTCTGCCATAAAATCGTCTTCAGCACGATAACCAATGGGCATTACTAATACAGATTTAAGGTGCTTGCTATCTAATTTTAACATTCGGTCATATTCTTCAGGAATAAAACCTTCCATTGGGCAAGCGTCAATATTTAATAAAGCACAGGTAGTTAACAAATTTCCCATTGCTAAATAGGCTTGTTTTGTGGCCCAGTTTTCTTTTTCAAGTTGGGTTTTAGATTTAAAATCTTCAATTAAAAAAGTTTTAAAGGGACTTAAAATATCTTCTGGAGTGTCACGTATATCTTTTACTCTATCAAAATAGTTAATTACAAATTCTGAGTCCATTTCTGTTTCTATACAAAACACTAAAAGGTGTGACGCCTCTCCTACTTGTTTTTGATGAAAAGAATAAGGAATCAATTTTGATTGTAATGGTTTATCCTTAATAATAAGTAATTTAAGGGGTTGCAAACCATAGGATGTTGCTGTTAAATTAAAAGCTTCAGATAAAATATTAATGTCTTTATCTGAAATAATCTTGTTGGCATCAAAGCTTTTAGTTGCGTAACGCCAATTAAGCTGTTTTAATATATCCATAGTTTAATTTTGTACAAAAATAAAACTTAAGTAGCCAATAATGATTAAAAGACAAATAGATTTAAATTATAATACTATTAAAGTTTTAAAAAGTTGGTTTTCATATTTTTAAAAAAAATCACATTTTTTATTTGAATAGAACTAAAAACCTATCTATATTTGCACTCGCATTTGGAGAATATCCAATGAGGCACTCAAGGAGAAATGGCAGAGTGGTCGAATGCGGCAGTCTTGAAAACTGTTGAGGGTCACACCTCCGGGGGTTCGAATCCCTCTTTCTCCGCAAAACATTAAAATCACAACGAAAGTTGTGATTTTTTTTTGTCTTAATATTTTGAATTGGATTTAAATTTTGTTTTACTTTGATATAGTAAATATGTAATTTACATAATTAATCCATCTATCAATTTTATGAGAAAACTACTCCTTTTTTATTTTGCATTACTTTTTTGTTCTGCACAATCGTTCTCACAGAATTTAGATAGTTTATATATTAATTACTTTCAGGATACAAGAGAATTACCATATTTACATTTAAACAAAACTAGCTTTTTAAAAGGTGAAGACATCTGGTTTCAAGCCTATGTTTTAGAACAAAATTCAAATTTATTACACCCAACAACGTCAAATCTATATGTTACCCTATTTGACGAGTTAGGAAATAAAAAAGAGCAACATCTAATCCATATAAAAAATGGAATTGGATATGCTAACATACCAATAGATTCTACATTTACTAAAGACGACTACTACATTAAAGCATCAACCAATTGGATGCGTAATTTTAATGAAGACCATTCTTTTACTCAAAAAATATCAATTCTATCTGATCAAAAAAACAAAAGTAAATCTCTTAATGAAGAAGATTTTTTTGAATTTAAACTCTTCCCAGAAGGCGGTCATCTTCTTGCCAATACCATTAACAATATTGGCATTCTTATTAAAAATGCCAATAATCAAGGAGTTAAAATTAAAGAAGGAAAAGTTAAAACTGCATCTGGAGAAATAATTGCAGAATTTGAAACCAACCTATTAGGTTTTTCAAACGTAAATTTGAAAATAAAAGATAATGAGATTTACACTTTTGAAGCAACACTATCTAACGGAACGGTTTTAAACAAAAAAACGACATTACCTAAGCAAACAGGAGTAACAATTAACACACTACCATTAGATGATTCCTTTGTTTTAAATATTTTAACTAACAAATTATCTTTAAATCAATTAGCAGATAAAAAATATCGTGTATTGATACACAATACCAGAAGTTTCAAGAATATATTTTTTGATTTTAACCGCAATGATTTAACCTATGCGTTAGTATTACCAAAAAGTGAACTTTCTAAAGGTGTTAACATAATTACCATTTTTAATGATAATAATGCACCTATTCTAGAGCGACTGATATTTAATGAGTTTGTGGAATTTGACAACCCTTTATTGATTACAAATTCTAAAGCAAAAAACGATTCAATTACCACAACACTAACAAATATTTCAAACGAAAAAATAGTGCTAAGCGCTTCTTTTTTACCTGCAGAAACTAAAGCGTATAAGCCTAATAGTAACATTAAATCTCAAATTCTTCTTAATCCCTATATAAAGGGTGTTATTGAAAATCCGCAATATTATTTTAACAACAATTATAAAGATTTAGACTTGCTATTATTAACTCAAGGTTGGAGTAAATACAGCTGGGATAATATATTTAATAATGCTACAGAGAAGAATTATAGTTTTGAAAATGGTATAGATGTAACCGCAACTTTTAATAAAAAAATAAAGTCTAATCAATCTGTTTTAATGTTTTCTAAAGAAAACAATTTAGTTAGACAAATTACAAACACACAAACCCCTTTAATATTAGAAAACACCTTTATTAAAAAACATAGTACCATAGATTTTGGGTTAAGAACCAACGATAATATCTTTAAAATATCACCATCCCTATCGTACAGCAACACCTATATTAATGAGACTTTCAATTCAAGTAATATTACTAATGATAAAACAATCGAATTAGAAGTTGCAGGGTTCAGTAGCATTTTTGAAGATTATACATTATTAGATGAAGTCATTTTGGGTTCTAATAAGCGAGAATTAGAGAATAATCCTTATGGCGCTGTGTCTATGTTAAGAAGCGCGAAAATGGAAAATATAATGATTCCGTCTGGTGAAACTATTATTGAGTTTTTAAAATTTAAAGGTTACGGATATTCTACTGCAACTGGATTTTCACCAAGGGGATTGATTTCGGATAACAGACAAATTAATTCATATGACTCAGAAGGCGCTATTACTGGGACTACTTCTGCAAGCGGAAATGAGGATAATGAAGGATTTAAACGTCCAACCGTAAGAGTTTATTTAGATGATAAAGAAGTTACATTTAATCTTTGGGTGATTGAAAATTTAAATACAAATGCTGTAAAAGAAGTGTTTTATGGAAGAGATCCAGGTCAACTAGGAGAAGTCATTTATATTTACACATTATTACCTCAAGAATATGCTTCTAATAGCTCTAATTTCTCTACAATTAATTTTCCTGTAGGTTTTAGTACAGAAAAGCAATATTATTCTCCTAAATACCCTTCTTATGCCAATTCTACTTTTAGAGAATTTGGTGCATTATCCTGGAAACCTAATATGGTCATTGAAGCTAACACCTCAAAAAAAGTGACTATTCCTATTTACTATCAAAATGAAATTAAACTATTTATAGAAGGTGTTTCTGAGTCTGGAGGATTAATTTCGGAAACACAACTATTAAACATTGATTAATAACAAAAAAAAATCACAACGAAAGTTGTGATTTTTTTATATAAATTATTGTAAAATTATTTCCAAAATCCTTCAATCTCTTCTAGAGATTTTCCTTTGGTTTCTGGTATAAATTTATAGGTTACAAATACAATTATTAAAATAAAAGCTATAAATATAAAATATGGTAACGACCCGTTCCATGGTGCACTATTATTAGTTTCGCTACCCATAACCATAGGGAAAGATTGAGATACTACATAATTTGCTGCCCATTGTGCAGCTACAGCTACAGACATAGCAACACTTCTAATTTTGTTTGGAAACATTTCTGATAATAACACCCATACTACAGGTCCCATTGATAATGCAAAAGAAGCAATAAATAGCAACACTCCTATTAAAGAAATCATTCCAACATTTTGTTGTTGTAATGATATACCCAACAATAAAAATCCAACAATCATACCCACAGATCCAATGTATAATAATGGCTTACGTCCAAATTTATCTACCGTAAACATGGCTACAAAAGTGAATACTAAATTGACAAACGCTAATAATATTTGCTGTGCCAAGACATCTTCTTTACCAAATCCTAATGCTTTTTCAAAGATATCTGCTCCGTAATATAATACTGCATTAATCCCTGTAAATTGTTGCAACATAGACAACACTGTACCTATAGCAATAATTACTAAAATAGCTTTAGAGAAATAACTCACCTTAATACCATCATTACTTTCGTTTAAAGAGTCTTTGATTTGCTTCATTTCTTGTAAAGCTTCAGTTTCTCCATTAATTTTATTTAAAACTAGTAACGCTTCATCATCTTGTCCTTTTAATGCTAACCATCTTGGACTTTTAGGTACAAAAAATAAGAGAATTAAAAATAAACCACTAGGTATTAATTCTGACCAAAACATACGACGCCATCCAAACTCAATATTTTCAGCTTCTGTTAGATTATTTCCTATGTAATAGGTTGCTAAAAACACAACAAAAAAGCCTATCACAATAGCTAATTGGTAATAGGTAACCATTCGTCCTCTTATATTTGATGGTGCTATTTCTGCAATGTACATTGGCGCGTTCATAGAAGCAATTCCAATACCTAAACCACCTAATATTCTAAAAAACACTAACATGCTTACCGATTGTGGAAACAGTTCAGGTAAACCTGAGCCATAAGCTGATAATGTGAAAAAGATAGCAGATATAATCAATGACCATTTTCTACCTATTTTAATACTTAAAGGTCCTGCAACTATAGCTCCGACAAAGCATCCTAATAATGCACTACCAACAACCCAACCTTTTAATCCATCGCTTAAACTAAAATGCTCTGTTAAAAAAAATTGCGCGCCATTTATGACACCTGTATCATATCCAAATAATAAACCACCTAATGCAGAAACTGCAGCAATTAAAAGTAGAAAAACACCTTTTTTCATGTATTATATTTTTAAAGTTAGTTCTTCAATATAGCATTAAATGACTTTAAAAACTTTAAAAAATCAAGATGTATGGTTTTTGTATAGGTGTATAGTTTATTAATAATCTGTTAAACATCCTTTAAACTTAACTTCTATCAGGCATTTCTTTTTTTACCAGTAATTTCTTCAATTTTAATTAAAAAAACTGCTGGAATATTATCGTCGTGTTTTTTACTGGAAAACTCATCTATAAAACTTGCTTTTTTATGCTCTTTTTCTAGAATAATATCTTTAACTCCCAAAGAAAATTTATGCAAATAGGATTTAGCATCACTTCCATATTTTTGTTCAAAAATACCGTGCACTAAAACAGATTTCCAACTAGTAACATGTTCTATGTTACTAATTTGTAGACAGACTTCTGGTTTAATTCTAAGTGCTTGCATCTTATGTCCATCTGCAGAGTAACAAATTATAGCATTAATCTCTTGATCATAATAATATGTGATAGGCACGACATAAGGACTATTTTTATAAATATAGCCAATATGTCCTATGTAATTATTTTCAAGAATGTATTTGATTTCTTTTTCTTCTAAATTTTTAAACATGTTTTCTGTATTTATAAATTAACTAATCCTTATTTAATTCTATTTCTAGTTTGGCTAATAGTAATAGTTCCGACTTATTAGTTTTTGCAAAACTTGATGCAATAGCTATTGCAGTGTCTTTAATTTTCTTTTTAATTTCCTCTGAAAAAAGGTCTTGATTTGCTTTTTTAAATTGTGTAAAACTCTTAAAACATTGTTCTGAAGTATACTCTCTATCGTCATTTAGCCAATGAAAAGCATCAACCATTACAACAGCATCTTTACTATTATTCCATAGATTATGTACTGCTTTTTTTAAAGCTTCAATTTCTGAATTTTCAACTACTCCATCAGACATAGCTATGGCATAAAATAATTTACCAAGATTCTGATAAAGTTGCTGTTGTAAATTGGTGCTATTTGACATACTTTAAATTTTACCAATTAAAATTAAACTTTTTATTATCAACTATTTATGACATTAATCAGAAAATTTAAATAAATTTATTTTTAACACTTTAAACCATTAATTTCCATTCTAAAAAAAAGAATAATCAATACCATATACAAGGCGTGTTACTTACATCTTTCTATAACTTTGAATACGTATCTTTGTTAAAACAAGTACTACTAAATGAACATTAATCCTAAACATACCTTTACCTCTAACTTACCTGCAGATCCAATTTTGGAAAATACAAGACGTCAAGTCACAAAAGCTTGCTACAGTTATGTTAAACCAAAACAAACATCTAATCCAAAGTTGTTACATGTTTCTCCAGAGATGCTTAAGGAGTTAGGTTTATCAGAAAACGATGCTAAACGCAAACAGTTTTTAAACATTTTTACTGGTAATACTGTTTTAGAAAATACTAATCCGTATGCCATGTGCTATGGTGGTCACCAATTTGGTCATTGGGCTGGACAATTAGGTGATGGTCGCGCTATTAATTTATTTGAAATCGAGCATAACAACCAAAACTGGAAACTACAGTTAAAAGGTGCTGGAGAAACACCGTATTCCAGAACTGCAGATGGATTAGCAGTTTTAAGAAGCTCTATTAGAGAATATTTATGTAGCGAAGCCATGCACCACTTAGGTGTACCAACCACAAGAGCATTAAGTTTAGCACTTTCTGGTGACCAAGTGCTACGTGATGTGATGTACAACGGTAATCCGGAATACGAAAAAGGTGCAATAGTCTGTCGTGTGTCACCAAGCTTTTTACGCTTTGGTAGCTTTGAGATTTTTGCAGCAAGAAACGATACAGAAACCCTAAAAACACTTGTAGATTATACAATCAAGACACATTTTAAGCATCTCTTCACTTCGAGTGATCCTGGTGGTACGGAAGAATCGTTTCGAGAAACAGAGATAAATAAACAAACCTATGTCTCGTTTTTTAACGAAGTTGCTTTACGCAATTTAGATATGGTAATCCATTGGCAACGTGTAGGATTTACGCATGGTGTGATGAATACTGATAACCTATCTATTTTAGGGCTAACCATAGATTATGGTCCTTACGGATGGCTTGAGGGTTATGAGCCTGGTTGGACACCAAATACTACAGACAGCCAACACAAACGCTACCGTTTTGGTGCACAACCAGATATTGTACACTGGAATTTATACCAATTAGCAAACGCGTTATATCCTTTAATTGAAGAAGCTGAAGGATTAGAAGCTGTTTTAGCAAATTATGCCATTCAAAAAGAAGCTAAATATCTTCAAATGATGCGAAGTAAAATAGGTTTGTCAACCGAAGAACCTAAAGATGCCAACCTGATTCAGGAATTAGAAGACTGTTTACAGTTAACCGAAACTGATATGACTATCTTTTTTAGAAACCTAGCCAATTTTGATAGTGCAACACCTACTAACGGATTACAGATTATTCGTGAGTCGTTTTACGAGATTAAAACGGTAACCGAAGCGGTAAAAAACAGATGGAATTTATGGTTTGATAGCTATGCAGACCGTTTACAACGCGACCCAATTTCAGCGAAAGCGAAAAAAGAAAACATGAACAGCGTCAACCCAAAATACGTGTTACGCAATTACATGGCGCAATTAGCTATAGATGATGCTAACAAAGGCGACTACAAACTTATTGATGACTTATTCAATTTATTAAAACAACCTTATGCAGAGCAACCAAAACACGAAAAATGGTTTGCAAAACGACCAGAATGGGCAAGACACAAGGTTGGTTGCTCCATGTTATCTTGTAGCTCTTAAAATTAGGTTAAAAACCAAGGTGTTTTAAGTATAAAAATAATTATATGTATCGTTATTAGTATCTTTGTAAAAAAAGAAAAAGAATGTCAGACACTAAAAAACCTGATAATATTGTCTTTAATGAAGAGACTCAAAAATACGACGCAGCATTAAAACCTTATGCAACTAATGTTGGTGCTCCTGCTATAAAAGTTACCGAAAATATTACTTGGAAAAACAAAAACGTCCACAAAGCTAACCAGCAGATAAAGGCTAAATATTTAGAGCTAAAAGCAGAATATGAAAAAATGATGGCAGAGCTTGAATATAACAATTTGGTTTATAACGCTAAGTTTAGCTTTCAACCAATAATTGGAGACACTTACCATTTATACAGAGATAAAAACGGACAACCCTTTTTATCTATTATAGCACCAGACCAATGTGATTTTGATTTTATAGGTAGCTTTTACCTAAACTCTGAGCACATCTGGAAACGAATAGACGACAAAGACACCACAGACCAATTACAATAACAAAAAAAATCCCAAGCTAGCTTGGGATTTTTTTATTTAATAGTAAAATATATACTGTTTACTTTACACTAATTACTAATTACTTTTTACTGCAATTAGTTTCCTTTTTTATAATCTGCTAAAAACTTAGCCAATCCAATATCTGTTAAAGGGTGTTTCAATAAGCCTTCAATAGAGCTTAAAGGACCAGTCATCACATCTGCACCTAATTTAGCACAATCAATAACATGCATGGTATGACGTACAGAAGCAGCAAGTATTTCTGTTTCAAAAGCGTAGTTATCATAGATATGTCTAATTTCTGCAATTAGATTTAAACCGTCTGTAGAGATATCGTCCAAACGACCAATAAACGGACTTACATAAGTTGCACCAGCTTTAGCAGCTAATAACGCTTGTCCTGGAGAAAATACTAATGTGACATTAGTTTTAATTCCTTTATCACTAAAGTATTTACAAGCTTTAACACCATCTTTAATCATTGGTAATTTAACCACGATTTGGTCATGTAATTCGGCAAGTGCTTCACCTTCTCTAACCATTCCTTCAAAGTCAGTCGATATTACCTCTGCACTCACATCACCATCTACAATATTACAAATATCAACATAATGTTTCATGATATTATCATGACCTGTAATACCTTCTTTAGCCATTAAAGATGGATTAGTCGTCACTCCATCTAAAATACCCATATCTTGGGCGTCTCTAATCTGGTCTAAATTGGCAGTATCAATAAAAAATTTCATTTAAAATATATTTAAGTTGTGTTTAATAATTTTTTTTGGTCGTTTTAATAGGCTGTCACTACTCGCTCTCTTCGAGACGCTCAAGCAGAAAGCTTGTACTAAGCGAAGACGAAGTATTCCATCCTTAACGCACTACAAAGTTACAATTAAACTTTAGTGACAAAAAAAATGATATGAAATGATATTAACATTTTGATTTACTAAGCGCAATGAGAGAACTATCATGAAAGAAACAACTACTTTTTACTAGTCACTTTTCACTTTTAATTCTACAATTTATAGTGATTAATTAACATCTTCTCATACACCTTATCTGGTAACAAAAATTTTAATACTATCGAAAATTTCTGCATAAAAGCACCAACCTTGTAATGTATTTTAGGATTTTTAGTATTGATAACTTGATATACTTTTTTAGCAACTGCAATAGGCGAGCTACTATTATCTACATGGTCGTCAATATCTTTTAATACATTTGGGTACTTTGTATATGGTGAGTCTTTTAATACAGGAGCATGATAACGTCCAGCAGCAATATTGGTGGCAAAATCACCAGGAGCAATGTTAGTAAATTGTACACCAAAATCTTTAGTTTCTATGCGCAAAGCTTCGGTAACAATCTCTAAAGCACCTTTACTTGCACTGTAAATTCCTCTATAAGGTAATCCCATATATCCAGCAATAGAAGTAATATTTATAACCAAGCCAGACTGTTGTTTACGCATGTGAGGTAAAACCGCTTTAATCACGTTTATAGGTCCAAAAAAATTGGTATTAAAATTATGTTGGATTTGCTCTTGCGGAATTTCCTCTACAGCACCATTTATCCCAACACCAGCATTATTTACTAACACATCCAACTTCCCTTCTGCTCCAATAACAGTTTGTACAGCGTTTGCTATAGTATTAGTATCGTTAACATCTAAAGCCACTAATTTAAATTTGGAGTTAGTATAATTAGAAGGGTTTCTACTAGTCCCATAAACGGTAAACCCTTTATCTGTTAAATACTCACCTATAGATTTGCCTATTCCAGAAGAACCACCAGTAATTAATACAACTTTAGACATACAATTAAATTAGTTTGTGTTTAAGCAAAAATACACTTTTAAAAGGAAAGTTTTGGGTACAAAAAAAGGCAAGCTACCTACATCACACCGCTACGACCGCGTACCTTTGCTTCGTTCCCGACCTGGAGGATTCAGCAGGAGCTGGTTGTGTAGGACTTGCCAGCTGCAAAGATACATACTTTTAAATTTTTCACAATGATTTTTTAAAATGAATTTTAATAAATAACTTGCTCTCAAATTAAGTTTATAACATGAAAGTATTTAAACACCTCACCATCATATTTTTAGCTATTATTCTTGTGTCCTGCGGAGCAAATTTAGAACAGCAAAAAAAGAGTTTTTCTATTACTACTAATGCCAAAAATGGGACTATAAGTATTGATAAAACTCTAGAATTATCACTTAAAAATCCTAAAAACTTAGAAGTCTCTTCGGTAAGTTATGAGCTGGATGGTAAAACTATTAAAGCAAAACAACCACTTACAGATTTTAAATTAGGCGAGCACAATTTAAAAACTACTATTAATTTTAATGGTGAAACTGCAATTGTCAACCAACAATTAACGCTACTAAACGATAAAGATCCAAAAATTCTGTCCCTAGAAATTGTAAATGTGTTTCCGCATGATAAGACCTCTTTCACACAAGGTTTAGAATTTTACAATGGAATTTTATATGAAAGTACTGGTCAATATGGCGAATCTAAAATTAGAAAAATAGACTACAAAACAGGAAAAGTTATTGCAGAAACAGCTATTCCAGACAACTATTTTGGAGAAGGTATGACTGTACTTAACAATACCATTTACCACCTGACTTGGCAAGCAAAAAAAGGTTTTACTTATGATGCTGAAACTTTAGAAAAAAAAGGAAGCTTTAATTACGGAAAAAGTCAAGAAGGTTGGGGTTTTGCAAATGATGGTAACAAATTATATAAAAGTGATGGTACCAGTTTGATATGGACCTTAAATCCAGATACGCTTGTTGAAGAAGATTATATCCAAGTATATTCTACCAAAGGAAAAATTGGACGTTTAAACGAAATTGAATGGGCTAACAATAAACTATATGCTAATATTTGGGAAAAGAATGGTATTGCCATCATTAATCCTAAAAATGGTGCTGAAGAAGCAGTAATTAACTGCATTCCATTAACGAAACAAATTTCTAATTTTTCTATTAACGAAAATTGCCTTAACGGAATTGCTTACAATCCAGACACACAGACGTTTTTCTTAACAGGTAAACGTTGGGACAAACTGTTTGAAGTTAAATTTGTTGAAAATTAGCGTTCTGTTATTAAAGAATTAAACGCTTATCATACTAAATCATAAATTCAAAAGTTATATTTTAGTCAACCAAAGTTACAATTACAATTTATGAAGCGTACGCTATATTTAATCTGCTGTATTGGTTTTATTTTGTTATGGAGTTCTTGTCGTAAAGATTTTGAATTTCAAGCAAGCACCGGAAATTTAGGTTTCTCTAAAGACACGGTCTATTTAGATACCATTTTTGCTAATATTGGCTCTAGTACCTACAATTTAAAAGTGTACAATTCAAGTGACGAAGATATCTCAATACCTTCGGTTAGATTAGAAAATGGTGACAATTCTGGTTACAGACTAAATTTAGATGGACAAGCTGGTAAAAGCTTTGACAATGTACAGTTATTAGCAAAAGACAGTCTGTTTATTTTTATAGAAACCACATTTAATACCAATACAGAGCCTTTACAAGGCAACGAATTTTTATACACTGATAAAATATTATTTGATACAGGCGACAACCAACAGGATGTTGATTTAGTCACCTTAGTCAAAGATGCAACGTTTATCTATCCAGACAGAGATAATACCACAGGAATTGTTGAAACACTAACACTAACCATTGATGGTGAACAAGTAGAGACCGAAATACAGGGTCGCGAGTTACTTCCTGAAGAGTTAACCTTTACCAATGAAAAACCCTATGTTATTTATGGCTATGCTGCTGTACCTTCAGGTGAAACCCTAACAGTAAATGCTGGAGCACGTGTTCATTTTCATGCCAATTCTGGTTTATTAGTTAGTGAAGGTGCTACCCTAAATATTAATGGTGCATTAAGTAACGATCAAGAAGTATTAGAAAATGAAGTTATTTTTGAAGGCGACCGTCTAGAACCTTTATTTAGTGACGTCCCTGGACAATGGGGAACCATTTGGCTATTTGAAAACAGCTTAAATAACACCATTAATTATGCAACTATAAAAAATGCAACGGTTGGTATTTTATCCGATGGTAATGCAGATGCTGCACAAGACAAATTAACCATTACCAACTCTCAAATTTATAACGTAAGTACGTTTGGTATTTTAGGTAGAAACACCTCAATAACCGCAGAAAACATTGTACTAAACAACGCTGGACAATCTAGTTTTGGCGCGACTTTTGGCGGAAAATACAACGTCACACACTCTACTATTGCTAATTATTGGAATAGTAGTTTTAGGCAGTTTCCAGCTTTGTTAATTAATAATTTTGTGACAGATGCAGATAACAATGCGTTTATAACCGAATTAACAGAAGCTAATTTTAGTAACTGTATAATTTATGGAAATGATAACCCAGAGTTACTAATTGACGAGCTTCAGGATGAAACTTCTCCAATCCCATTTAATTTTAAATTCACTAATTGTCTATTGCGTTTTGAGGATGGTAGCAACTTTTTTAATAGTGATAACTACAATTTTGAAGATACCACGCATTATGAAAATATGATTTTTAATCAAGATCCAAACTTTAGAAATGCATTTGAAAATGATTTAATTATTGGTGACGATTCTGCTGCAAACGGACAAGGTAACTCCACATTTGCTAACCAAGTACCAACAGATATTTTAGGTATTAACAGAACTGCAAGTCCAGATTTAGGTGCTTATCAGCATATTACTTTTGAGTAAAAACTCCTCTTTCTTTCAGTTTAAAAAACTGAAATTCATTCTCCTCTTTAATTAAAGAGGAGAGTACAAAACTATAAACTTTTAACAAAAACATAATCATAAAAGCTCCTCTCTTATTTTTAAGAGAGGTGGGTTTTCTTTAGAAAACTCGGAGAGTTAAACCTAAAATGCGAAGCTATTTTATAATAAAACAAAAAAGCCAGCTAAAAAGCTGGCTTTTTTTCCGCGAAAGCGAAATATTAAATTTTATTTTATGCACTAAAAAGAGGTAACTCACTCATCATAGCATTTACTTTAACAGCTATTTGGTCAAGCACATCTTCATTATCATGGTTTTGTATCACTTGATCTATTAAGTCAACAATGGTTTCCATTTCGTTTTCTTTTAATCCTCTTGTAGTAATTGCTGCAGTACCTACTCTAATTCCTGAAGTTACAAAAGGCGACTTATCGTCAAAAGGCACCATGTTTTTATTAACGGTTATATCTGCTTTTACTAAAGCTTTTTCGGCATCTTTACCTGTAATATTTTTATTGCGTAAGTCAATTAACATCATATGGTTGTCTGTACCGCCAGAAATAATTTTATAATCACGCTTTACAAAAGCATCTGCCATAGCTGCTGCATTTTTCTTAACCTGTAGCATGTAATGCATAAATGGTTCTGTCAATGCTTCACCAAAAGCTATAGCTTTAGCAGCAATAATATGCTCTAATGGTCCACCTTGGTTTCCTGGGAATACTCCAGAATCTAAAAGTGATGACATCATTTTTAAGTTTCCGTTTTTAAGTTTTTGACCAAAAGGGTTTTCAAAATCTTTACCCATTAAAATCAAACCTCCTCTTGGACCACGTAATGTTTTATGTGTAGTTGTTGTTACTATATGACAATGCGGAATCGGATCGTTTAAAATACCTTTTGCAATTAATCCTGAAGGATGCGATATATCCGCTAATAATAAAGCACCAACACTATCTGCAATTGCTCTAAATCGTTTAAAGTCTATATCTCTAGAATAAGCAGAAGCTCCTGCAATGATTAATTGTGGTTTTTCACGCGTTGCAATCTCTTGGATTTTGTCATAGTTTAAAACTCCTGTCTCCTCTTCTACGCCATAAAATACTGGGTTGTATAATTTTCCTGAAAAATTTACAGGAGACCCATGGGTTAAATGTCCACCATGTGATAAGTCAAAACCTAAAATTTTATCTCCTGGTTTTAAACAAGCATGATATACTGCAGTGTTTGCCTGACTTCCAGAATGTGGTTGCACATTAGCATACTCGGCTCCAAATAACGTTTTTGCTCTATCAATTGCTATTTGTTCTACTTCATCAACTACCTCACAACCACCATAGTAGCGTTTTCCTGGGTAGCCTTCAGCATATTTATTTGTTAGTACAGATCCTGCAGCTTCCATCACTTGGTCGCTTACAAAATTTTCTGATGCTATGAGTTCTATTCCGTGTAATTGTCGCTCTTTTTCGGCTTGAATAAGTTCAAAAATCTGTTCGTCGCGTTGCATATATTAAATCGAGTTAAATTTTTACCAAAAATAAGAAATACTGCTTGTAAATAATTCAAAAAACATATATTTACTTATAATTTATAAACAACAAATTAACAATTCTCAATATGCCATTATCCGCAAATAATCCAGATAGAAAGTCTTGGCTTCACGTCGATAAAAATTCAGATTTCCCTATTCAAAACATTCCGTTTGGTGTGTTTTTAACAAGAGATGACATTATTACCATCGGAACACGAATTGGTGATACAGCTATAGACTTAGGTGCTTTACATCAGTTGGGTTATTTTGAAGGAATCCCATTAACCGATGATATTTTTCTTCAAGATACTTTAAACGATTTTATTGCAGATGGACGCAAAACTTGGCGTTTGGTAAGAAATAGAATTGCTGAAATATTTGATGCAGACAACGATTCGTTAAAAAACAACGTAAAACATAAAGAGATTGTGTTGTTTAGATTAGACGAAATTGAAATGCAATTACCAGTTCAAATTGGGGATTATACCGATTTTTACTCTAGTATAGAGCATGCTACCAATGTTGGAACCATGTTTAGAGATCCAGACAATGCCCTTTTACCAAACTGGTTACATATTCCAGTGGGTTATCATGGTAGAAGCAGCTCTATAATTCCGTCAGGAATACCAGTGCACAGACCACAAGGTCAAACCTTACCTGCTGGTGCAACAGAGCCTGTATTTGGACCTAGTAAATTAGTTGACTTTGAATTAGAAATGGCATTTATTACTACAGATGCTAACGATTTAGGAGAACCTATTCCAGTAAACGAAGCGGAAGAATATATCTTTGGATTAGTACTATTTAACGATTGGTCTGCACGAGATATTCAAAAATGGGAATATGTACCATTAGGACCATTTTTAGCAAAAAACTTTGCCTCTTCAATTTCTCCATGGATTGTGACTTTAGATGCTTTACAACCCTATAAAACAGAAAGTCCAAAACCATTAAAAAAACTATTACCTTACTTACAACAAACTGGTAAGAAAAGTTACGATATTAATTTAGAAGTGGCTATTCAACCAGAAAAAGCAAAAGAAACTATCGTCACCAAATCTAATTTTAAATACATGTATTGGAGCATGTCTCAACAATTAGCCCATCATACGGTTAATGGTTGTCCAGTAAACTCTGGAGACATGATGGGAAGTGGTACTATTTCTGGACCAACACCAGACAGTTATGGATCGATGTTAGAATTAACATGGAGAGGCGAAAAACCTATTAAAATGAAAGATGGTTCTGAACGTAAATTTATAAATGATAACGACACTGTTATTATGAGAGGTTATTGCGAGAAAGAAGGAACCCGAATTGGGTTTGGAGAAGTTAAAACCAAACTTCTACCTATTTTTGAACCAAAAAAGAATAAATAATAACACGCTGATAAACACATATTTAACCCATAAGTTTTACTATTTATGGGTTTTTTATTTCCCTTTGGCACGTATATTGAAAATCTACTACCATAGAAACCAATTAAATCCAAAAAAGATGAAAAATTTTACACGTATTACAGTACTTCTTCTGGTACTTACATCTTGTGTTGGAAGAAAAACAATCGAAAAACAATTACATTCTGGTAATTACGATTTAGCCATTACCAATGCGCTTAAAAAATTAGAAACTAACAAAGATAAAAAGCGTAAATACGATTATGCAATAATGCTTCAAAAAGCTTATAATAAAGTAGTTGAAGAGGATGTTAATGCATTAAATCATTTAAAAAAAGATGGTAATCCAGCTAATTACGAAACCATATATAACACTTATATAGACTTAGATTCGCGTCAAAATGCCATTAAAAGAGTATTGCCTTTACAAATTGAAGGTAAAACCTTAAAATTTGTGTTTAATGATTATACCAACGAAATTATAGCTTACAGAGCAAAAGTGTCCGACTATAAATACACAGAAGCTTTACAATTAATGCAATCTGAGGATACGTTTAAAAATCGTGAAGCCTATAGATTACTAAATCAGATAGAAAACATAAATGCAAATTACAAAGATGTAAGACAATTAATGGATGAGGCGCATTTTAAAGGCACAGATTTTGTTTTGGTGTCTATAGAGAATCAAACCCATCAAATTATTCCTCAACGTTTAGAAGCAGACTTATTAAATTTTGACACTTATGGTTTAGACGACTTTTGGACTGCTTATCATGCAAATGCAGATAACAACATAGACTACGACTATGCTATGCAACTGCAACTTAAACGTATTAATGTCTCTCCAGAGCACGTTACCGAAAGACAATTACTACGTCAAAAAGAGATTGTAGATGGCTGGGAATATGTTTTAGATGATAACGGAAACGTTGTTAAAGATAGCTTAGGTAATGATGTTAAACAAGATAAAATAGTTACGGTTAAAGCTAGATTTTTTGAAGTTAATCAAATAAAATCGACACAAGTTGTTGCCAGAGTTGTGTATTCTGACTTGAAACAAAATCAAATCTTAGATAGTTTCCCAATAGATAGTGAGTTTGTTTTTGAAAACATTTTCGGAACGTTTAAAGGTGACGAAAGAGCTTTAACAGAAGAGGATTTACTATTACTTAATAACAGACAAATCCCTTTTCCTAGTAACGAGCAAATGGTTTATGACACAGGTGAAGACCTAAAATATAAACTAAAAGACATTATAACTAGATATAATTTTAGAAATTAAAAAATACTAAAAACGCCCAAAATGATTTGGGCGTTTTTTAAACAATTAATTTTTTTTACACGCAACCTTTTACTGTTTTTAACATCTATTAATTATAAATAGATAACCAACCAATACTAGCTAGCCATGAAAAAAAAATTATTTTACATCTGCTTTTTGTTTTTTATTAACCTAGTTTATTCTCAAAACCCTTTGATTGAGTTTGTAAATAATACCACCTTTACAGATGAAATATTAGAAGGAGAATCGATTGACATAGCTTTTTATTTAGATTTCGTTATCAATACTGATGTAATAGTCAATATTTCTGCAATTGAAGATACTGCAACAAACAATGATTATTCAATTTCAAGTAATTCAATCACAATCCCTGCTGGCGAACAATATGGATTCTTTACTATTCAAATGGTTGACGATAATGATATAGAAAGTAATTTAGAGTATTTTAAATATCAAGTAACTGTAATCTCAGATAATACATTTAATACAAGTTTAATTGGAGAGTTATCAATTAAAGATAATGATATTCCACCTGTTGTATCTTTTAGTAACTACGGATCATATTCTACAAAATATGAAGGTGATTCAGCGTCTCAAAGAATTAGTTTAGACAGAAAATACGGTAGTGATATTAACATAGATATAACTTCAACTCCAGGAACCGCAGATCTATCAGACTTTTTACCAGTTTCAACCACTGTTACCATTCCAGCTGGTCATACTTATAAAGAATTTCCATTGAACTTTATTGATGATTCACTAATTGAAAATGACGAATTTTTTTACCTAAACGGTTTAGTAACATCAAATAATACTGTAAATACCAGTATAGATGTTGAAATATTAATCGGAGATAATGATACTGCACCAACTTTAAGTTTTGAACATTTTTATAATACTGAAGGAAGTAGCGGAACAAAAAAATTAATAATAGACAGACCATTTAATGCTCCTATAAACATACAAATTGATACAGCACCTGGTACTGCAACAAATGCAGACTTCACTCCTATTTCTGCTAATGTAACCATCAATCCAGGTGATAAAATTTCTAACCCATTTAATATCCCAATTGAAAATGATGATATAGACGAGATTACAGAGACATATACAATTACAACTACTGTTACGTCAAATAACACTAATAACATTGTAGAGACTACAACACATTTTATAAAAGATAACGACGGTAAACCTAATATTACATTTGATAGAGGACATGGTACAAGTGGTAGTGAAGGTGACTTAGCATTGATGTCTATTTGGCTTGACTATGAATATTCAGAAGATGTAACTTTTGACATTTATCAATCAAATGGTACTGCAGACAGCTCAGATTATATAGCGACTCCTACAACATTTACAATTCCAGCAGGAGAAAGATATGCTTATTTTTATGAAACTCCTTTAGTTCTAGACCAACTATTAGAAGGTCCAGAAACGATGTACTTTACTTTAAATGTTACCTCTGGTAATACAGATAATGTTTCGGACACTTTAGAGTTTACTATTAGAGATGTTTATAACATTACAGCAAATGCTGACTTCATAGAAATTCCTTTAAATACTACATCTTCTATTAATATTTTGGAGAATGATTTAATGTATGGCTTACCAATAAACCCTTCAGATGTATCCATTAATTTGATAGATGACTATTATAACTTAAACCTAAATGCTGATGGCACATTAAATATAACAGACAACTTTTCTACTACAGGGAACTATAGTTTAAATTATGAAATTTGTAGTATTAATGACCCTAACCAATGTGATACTGCTTCAATTAGAATAAAAGTTATTAACCCATTAAAAGTTACTTATACTCAAGAATATGTAGATTATAATAACGATGGTTTTACAAATGTTGGAGACATTATATATTTTACTTTTAATGTCTACAATATAGGTAGCAACCAAATAACTAATATTGGTGCATATGATGTAAGTTGTCCAGTAACTATACAAGGAGGACAAATAGACAGTTTAAATACTGGTGGAGAGAATAACACAACATTATATGCCGAATATATTCTAACTCAAAATGACATTAATTTAGGCTATTATCCATCAGGGATAAAAAACTTAAACAACTTAAAATTCTCTGGTAATTATGCAGATAACTTAGTTTTAGTTAAACCAAAAAAATTAAATGAGGTAGATTTAAATATATCGGATGGCTTTAAGTTAAATGCATTTATTGATGCTAATGAAAATGGATTATTTGACAATGGAGAAATTAATTTTCCGTTTGGACATTTTGAATTAACTATCAATAATAGCGACGAAATCAATTATTTATATAATAATCCGTTTTATATATACGAATCAGATCCAAACAACTCTTATGATTTTAATTACGTTATTGATGAATCTTATGTACCATACCATTCTAATGCTATAAGTTTTAATGACGTATCTGTTATACCTAGTAATGGAATCATAACATACCATTTTCCTATTGTACCTTTAATTGAATACACAGATTTATCTGTGCAGTTTAATACATCAAATGTTCCTGCACCTGGATTTATTTACGAAAACACAATTGTTTACACAAATAATTCAACTTTATCTTCTAACCCAGGTACAATAAGCTTTTTAAAAGATGAAGCACTAGATATTATAAACGTTTCTGAATCTGATGTAGTGTTAAACGATACAGGATTTACTTTTGATTTTTTAGATTTACAACCTTTAGAATCCCGATCGATTCTTGTTCAAATGCAAGTTCCTACTTTACCAACTGTGCAACTTGGTGATTTGACTGAAAGTTCAGTTAATATTAACACTTCAAATACTGATGTTGTTTTAAATAATAACTCCGATATATTAATAAAATCAATTCAAGGTGCTTACGATCCAAATGATATTACTGAACGTCATGGAGAGGAAATCTTGTATTCATCTTTTTCTGAAGAGGATTACTTAATCTATACAATTCGTTTTGAAAATATTGGGACAGGAAATGCCATCAACGTTAAAGTTAAAAATGTGTTAGATGAATTATTAGATGAAAATACCATTAAAATGATTAGTTCTAGTCATGATTATATGCTTAAAAGAGTTGGTAAAAATCTAGAATGGAATTTCTATGGAATAAACTTACCACCATCATTAGATGACGATTCTGAAACTGGTAAAGGGTATTTAACCTTTAAAATTAAACCTTATTCTAACTATGCAGTAGGTGATGTTATACCAATTTCAGCCAAAATCTATTTTGATTTTAATCCGCCAATAATAACTAACCTATGGTCAACCGCATTTGTAGATTTAACTAGTGTTAATTCTAATAATATACTTTTATCGCCTAATCCAGTAAATGATTTGTTAACCATAAAAAGCGATATCGCTATATCTCAAATTGAAGTAGTTTCAATAATAGGTAAACAAATTTTAATAAAAGATTTTGATTCTTTAAACGCCACTATAGATTTAAGCACATTATCTGATGGAATGTATCTAGTGAAAGTTAAAAGTAATCAGTCAGATAAGGTTATTAAAATAATTAAAAAATAAAAAAAAACGCCCAAAGTGATTTGGGCGTTTTTTATTTCTAAATTAATTGCTTTATAACTACTCTATCTCAACACCTTGCGTAGTAAATGACAACCCTTGTTGCCCATATGTGGTAATCATAACACCTTCAAATAAGGGTTTATTAGCTTGTTTTGGTGCTAACCAATCAAAAACAAAATTGGCTCCAGAACCACCAGATTTATCTTTTTCGTCTATTACTATTTCAATAGTTTGCATAGGTTTTACAAAAATTGGTGTATTAAAATAGGTTCTAATTAAATTGCCTTTAGTATCAAAATAACTTGCTTTTTTTACAAAAATAGTATCCTGCTTATTGATATTTCTAATACTAACGGTTGCAGTTAAATCGTGCGTTTTATGCTCAGTTGTGCTGTAAATATGAGAATAAACAGATAAGTAGGTAGACCCAGAAACTAACGAGTCTGACAAGCTTTTGGTCCATTTCATGGCTTGCCAATTATTAGAAGGTAATGCTTCATTTTCTGATTTTTCATTACATCCAAAAATTACAACTACTAATAATACAATGACAATTAACTGTTTCATTTTTATCTTTTAAACATATGTTGTTAAATCAATCTCATTTATCGCTCCATGACTAGCATGTGCAACTACTTCTTCATTTTTTATGACTAATAATTGCGGACTTTGATGCATGACCTGAAATTGGTAACCAACCTCATTAGACACCTCTCTGTAATTTAGTAAATCTAAATAATATAAATCCAAATTAGCATTAATATTAAAAGCATCTGTAAATTGGTTAAGTACCATTTTACTAATCCCACATCGTGTAGAATGTTTAAAAATGACCTGAGTTTTATCTTTAGATCGTGTTTTAATTTCTGCTAACTGACTTAGATCTGTTAGAGGCTTCCATGGAAGTACCTTCTCTTCTTTTGGCTCAGACGAACCGCCTAATATATTTTTAAAAAATCCCATAGCTTAAAAGTCGTATTACACCTTTAAACTTACAAAATTATTCCTTTATAATCTTAAAGGTTTTGGTAGTATTATTGTTAAAAATCAATTTTATAAAATAAACGCCTGCATTTAAAGTCGATACGTTATACACTAAAGTGTTTTCATTTAAATAAAAAGACTCTTGTGTTATCAAACGACCACTAAGATCCATAACTTGTAATTGTCCATTTTGCAAATTGGTATCTATAATATGAATATTTAAATCCTGACTTGTTGGGTTTGGGTACACAGATACTTTATCTTCCAAAACAATATCTGAAACGGTCAATGTATTTTCTTGATACACTCTAACATAATCAATTTCCATAGTATCTTGGTTAAATCCAGATTGGATTGGTCCACCTAAACTTCCACCCATTGCAACATTTAATAAAATATAAAACTCTTGATTAAATGGGTCTATAGAATTAAGTTGATTAATTAAAATCCCATCCATATAAATTTTCATGTTCTGCGGACTCCAAATCAATTCATAAATATGAAAGTTTTGTGACGTATCTGTATTTGAGGTTGCAATACTGCTACTATTATACATATAACCACCACCATTGTCCCAATGCCAAGTGGCTAATATTTGATCTTTTGCAATATTAGGTTCCATGATATCAATTTCGCCACAAGCAGGCCAAGAGGTTGTTCCAAATCCTTGGTTATCCCAATAACCACCATCTTCATTAATGTTTTTACCTAACAACCACATTGCTGGCCAAGTTCCTGCTACAGATGGTAATTTAGCACGAATCTCCACTCGTCCATATTTAAAAGCAAACTTAGAATTTAATCGCGCAGAAGTATAATTTTTAGTCACTCCTTGATCTGTATAAGTTTCTCCTTTTGCAACAATTTTTAGACTTCCGTTATCTCTAAAAGAGTTATCTATACGATTAGTATAATGTTGCTCTTCTCCGTTTGCCCAACTATCTCCAGCAATTAATTGTGTTTGTTGAAACCATTTGCTAGCATCAATTGCTCCAGAACCATCAAACTCGTCAGACCACACTAAATTATCGTAAACAGGATCGTTACTAACGCTATCAAAATGTAAAACATCATCTAAATAGGCTAAAACATGATCGTAATTATTTTCTCCGTTTAATTGAATAACTACTTTGTTAAAATCGGTTCTCTGTATTGGTGGTGGCGAGTTTCCATCAAGATTGATATAGTTGTCATTCTCAAAATCAAAAGTCACTTCTTGCCAAGTATCTAATACAATTGGTTTAATAATCTCTGATTGTGTTGACCAAGGTTGAGCTAAATTTTTATCCTGCAGTTTTAAAGAAATTTGATTGGTTTGATTTCCTGTTAATCCACTAGATGGTACATATACTTTTAAGCTAAAACTATTTTTAGTAGTTAAATCAAAATTAGTATTTACTTCAAATTGCACATTAGCATATTGTCCACCTACATCATTATATTCTAAAACCGTATTGGAAGTATTGATTGTTTCTTGATAAGGATTGATGTAATTAATATTCATTCCGCAATTGTCACCATACCATGAAGTAATGGTTCCTCCTCCTTCAAAATCGTCTTGAACAACTTGAGCGTTTACCAAAGAACCTAATAGAAATAAAAACAAATAAATATAACGCATAACAATAGTTTTACCCAAAAGTACTGCTTAAAGGTTTAAGAATTCAAATTACAAACCATACACAAGCCATACAGCTTATTATAAAAACATTAAAACAGACAAAATGTCCTTAAAATCAATACTTAAGGTGACTTTTTGACATTAAAATTAAAGAAATTATAATTGGTAAGATAATTGACTTATACACACTGAAATTAAGAATTAAAAACGAAGTTCCGCTACAGCGGAAAACAAATAAAAACAATATATGAACCCAAATAATTATACAATCAAATCGCAAGAAGCCATACAACGTGCGCAACAAATTGCACAAAGTTATGGGCATCAACAAATAGAAAACGAGCACTTTTTTAAAGCCATTTTTGAAGTTGATGAAAACGTATTACCATTCATTTTAAAAAAATTGAATGTAAATATCAACGTCTTAGAACAAGCTTTAGACAAACAGCTAGAAAGTTTTGCTAAAGTTACTGGAGGTGATATTATGTTATCTCGAGAGGCTGGAAAAACCCTAAACGAAGCATCTATTATTGCAAAAGCAATGAATGATGATTATGTGTCTATCGAGCATTTTATATTGGCTATTTTTAAATCAAACAGCAAAATAGCACAAATGCTTAAAGACCAAAGTGTGACCGAAAAAGGTCTAAAAGCTGCTATTGACGAATTAAGAAAAGGAGACCGAGTGACCTCACAAAGTCAAGAAGAGACGTATAACTCACTTAACAAATACGCTAAAAATTTAAACCAATTAGCACGTGACGGAAAACTAGACCCTGTTATTGGTCGTGATGAAGAAATTAGACGTATCCTTCAAATTTTATCCAGACGTACTAAAAACAACCCCATTTTAGTCGGTGAACCAGGTACTGGTAAAACTGCTATTGCTGAAGGTTTAGCACACAGAATTGTAGATGGTGATATTCCTGAAAATCTAGTTGACAAACAAATTTTTGCTCTAGATATGGGAGCACTTATTGCTGGTGCAAAATTTAAAGGCGAATTTGAAGAGCGCTTAAAAGCTGTTATTAAAGAAGTAACAGAAAGCAATGGAGACATTGTCTTATTTATAGACGAAATCCACACGCTTGTTGGTGCTGGTGGTGGACAAGGTGCTATGGATGCTGCTAACATTTTAAAACCTGCTTTAGCACGTGGAGAGTTAAGAGCTATAGGTGCAACAACCTTAGACGAGTACCAAAAATATTTTGAAAAAGACAAAGCTTTAGAGCGTCGTTTTCAGAAAGTAATGGTTGACGAGCCTGATACAGAAAGTGCCATTTCCATATTAAGAGGAATTAAAGAAAAGTACGAAACACACCATAAAGTGCGTATTAAAGATGATGCTATTATTGGTGCAGTCGAGTTGTCTCAACGTTACATTACTAATAGATTTCTACCAGATAAAGCAATTGACTTAATGGATGAAGCAGCTTCTAAATTGCGTATGGAAATTAATTCTAAACCAGAAGATTTAGATGTTTTGGATAGAAAAATTATGCAATTAGAAATCGAAATTGAAGCGATTAAACGCGAAAAAGATGAAGTGAAGCTTAAAAGTTTACGCTCTGAATTAGCTAATCTTAAAGAGGAACGCAACGAGATAAATGCTAAATGGAAAAGCGAAAAAGAAGTTGTAGATAACATTCAAAACACTAAACAAGCTATCGAAAACTTTAAATTGGAAGCCGAAAAAGCTGAACGTGATGGTGATTATGGTAAAGTAGCCGAATTACGTTACGGTAAGATTAAAGAAGCGCAAGAAGAATTGGAAAAGCTGCAAAAAACACTGCAAGAAAATCAGTCGGAAAGCTCTTTAATCAAAGAGGAAGTTACCTATGAAGATATTGCAGAGGTTGTGGCAAAATGGACAGGAATTCCTGTAACTAAAATGTTGCAATCAGACAGAGAAAAACTATTAAAGTTAGAAGACCAACTACACAAACGTGTGGTAGGACAAGAAGAAGCTATAGTTGCTGTTAGTGATGCTGTAAGACGTAGTCGAGCTGGTTTACAAAACCCACAAAAACCAATTGGTACCTTCTTATTTTTAGGAACCACTGGAGTTGGTAAAACAGAGCTTGCTAAAGCGTTAGCAGAGTACTTATTTGATGATGAAAGCGCTATGACCAGAATAGATATGAGCGAGTACCAAGAACGTCATGCTGTTAGTAGATTGGTTGGTGCACCTCCAGGATATGTAGGCTATGACGAAGGTGGACAATTAACAGAAGCTGTTAGACGTAAACCGTATTCAGTAGTATTGCTAGACGAAATTGAAAAAGCACATCCTGATACCTTTAATATTTTATTACAAGTATTGGACGAAGGGCATTTAACAGATAATAAAGGTCGTACTGCAGACTTTAAAAACACAATAATAATTATGACCTCTAATATGGGAAGTCAAATTATACAAGAGCGTTTTGAGGCGACTAAAGACATCGATTCTGCTATTGAAGCTGCAAAAGTGGACGTGCTAGCATTGCTAAAACAAACGGTTAGACCAGAGTTTTTAAACCGTATAGATGATACAATCATGTTTACACCACTAACACAAGACAATATTACAGAAATTGTAGGCTTACAGTTAAAAGGTGTAACTAAAATGATTGCTAAACAAGGGATTACCTTTGATGCCACTCCTGAAGCAATTCAGTATTTAGCAGAAAAAGGCTATCATCCAGAATATGGTGCACGACCTGTTAAACGAGTGATTCAAAAAGAAGTCTTAAATCAATTAAGTAAAGAGATTTTATCTGGAAAAGTGAGCACAGACAGTATTATATTACTAGATGCGTTTGACGGTCAATTGGTCTTTAGAAATCAAGGTGATTTAGTAGCAGAAGAATTTTAATCATAAATTTCTGTTAACATAAAATAAAGCGTGAAGCTTCACGTTTTTAATTTGGTTGGTTAGTTGAGAAGCAACACAATACTTTCTTAAAGTGGCGTGTTGCTTTTTTTATGTTTAATACTTTTATGACATTAATCATTGTTGCACTTTTATAAAATCTGTAACTTTGATGCTATGCAATTAAACCAATATATAGATCATACCTTATTAAAAGCGACTGCTACAAAAGCAGACATTATTCAACTGTGTAGTGAAGCCAAACAACATCAGTTTTTTTCGGTTTGTGTAAATAGTTGTTATGTTGGTTTGGCTAAAGCCGAATTACAAGATAGTACCATTAAAGTCTGTAGTGTCATTGGGTTTCCGTTAGGTGCTATGAGTACTTCAGCTAAAGTTGAAGAAACCAAACAAGCATTAAATGATGGAGCTGATGAAATTGATATGGTACTAAACATTGGATTACTAAAAAGTAACGACTTTGATGCGGTTTTAAAGGATATTCAAGCAGTAAAATCGCAAATGCCAAACAACGTATTAAAAGTCATTTTAGAAACTTGTTATTTAAATGAAGACGACATCACCAAAGCAAGTACATTAGCCATAAAAGCAGGTGCAGATTTTATAAAAACTTCTACAGGATTTGGTACTGATGGAGCAACCATTAAGGACGTTAAACTAATGAAAAATGCAATTGGTAATGGCACCACTAAAATAAAAGCGTCTGGTGGTATTAGAGATACTAAAACAGCTTTAAAATATATTAATATTGGCGTGCAACGCATAGGCACATCTAACGGGATTGCTATTGTAACTGGTAGTAATTCAGTAAAAAACAACTATTAAATTTCTGATGTTAAAAACACTTCGACTGCGCTCACTGTGACCTAACATTTAACTTATAAACATTCAACTTTAAATATTTTCTAACTTTAAATACTTTCAACTTTATAAACTTTCAACTTTAAATACTTTCTAACTTTAAATACTTTAAACTAAAATGAGCATACACATTGGTGCCAATACTGGCGATATCGCAGAAACTATACTACTTCCAGGTGATCCGTTACGTGCAAAATGGATAGCCGAAACCTTTTTTGATAATCCAGTATGCTTTAATGAAGTCAGAGGAATGTTAGGTTATACCGGAACTTACCAAGGAAAGCGTGTCTCTGTAATGGGAACAGGAATGGGTGTACCAAGCATCTCCATTTATGCACATGAGCTTATCACTCAATTTGGAGTTAAAAACTTAATTCGTGTAGGAAGTTCGGGCTCTTACCAAAAACACATAAAAATTAGAGACGTTGTTTTAGCTATGGCTGCTTCGTCCAACTCTGGTGTTAATGAGCTACGTTTTGGTGGTGCAGATTATGCGCCTACAGCTAGCTTTGAGTTGTTTCAAAAAGCAGTAGAAGCAGCAAAAACCAAAAACATTCCAATTAAAGCTGGTAACGTATTTACGTCAGACGAATTTTATGCAGACGATTTTGAGTCTTATAAAAAATGGAGCAAATTTGGTGTGTTGTGCGTCGAGATGGAAACCGCTGGACTATACACAGTTGCAGCAAAACACAACGTTAATGCATTAGCCATTTTAACCATTTCAGACTCTTTAGTTACAGGAGAAAAAACAACCAGCAAAGAACGAGAAACCACCTTTAAAGAGATGATAGATATTGCTCTAGAACTTGCTTAATGTAAATTGAATATGAAAAAAATAATACTTATAGTCGGAATAATTTTAGTAAGTTGTTTAGTGTTTATTGCATTTACAAAACAAGAAGACTCTAATCAAACTACAACCTATTACTTTATTAGGCATGCCGAAAAAAACCGAAGTGATGCCACTAATAAAAATCCTGATCTGACCACCAAAGGTAAACGTCGTGCAAAATTATGGCAACGTCATTTTAAAAATAAAAAGTTAGATGCCATCTACTCTACTAATTACAATCGTACTCTAGCAACTGCTCGTCCTACTGCAGAGGACCAAAATCTAACCATAACAATTTATGATCCTCGCAACATAGATTATCAAGAGTTTAAAAATCAAACTAAAGGACAATCGGTTTTAGTTGTTGGTCATAGTAATACCACACCAAGCTTTGTAAATGCCATTATAAATCAAGAAAAATATCAAGATATTGATGATTCCATCAACTACAAACTGTTTATAGTTACTATTACAGACGGAAAAATTACAGACAAAGTCATAGACATCAAATAATTGTTTTGTAAATGAGTAATTGTGTTAGCTTAAAAGTCATTCAGTTATCAGATCATGATACGTTATTAGCATTGATGCAACGTATTTATCCACCTGCTTATAAGTATTTATGGCAAAATGAAGATTGCACCTGGTATCTCCATTCGCAATACGGATATAATAATTTTAAACAGGAATTACAACAACCAAATTCTGACTATTTTTTTATCCAACAAGCTAACAAACACATTGGTATACTCAGATTAGTGCATAACACGGAAACAAAATCTACAAAGCTTCATAGGTTATACTTAGATCAAGACTATCAAGGACAAGGATTAGGTAAAAAAATGATGACTATTACCAAAGAGATTTCAAAAAAAAATCAGTCTAACACATTATGGTTAGAAGCTATGCAAAACCAACAACAAGCATTACAATTTTATTTAAAACAAGGGTTTTCAATCCAAAACACTTACCAATTGCCTTTTGATTTAATTCATGAACATTTAAGAGGGATTCATAAAATGTCCAAGCAAATTTAATGGCTTTACATTCTATTTTATTAGCTTTGCTATAATGCAAAAAAAGATAAACATACTTAATAAAAAGGCTAAATTTCATTACGAAATCTTAGACAAATATACTGCTGGAATAGTCTTAACTGGTACAGAGATAAAATCTATTAGAAACAGTCAAGCGTCTATAGCAGAATCGTTTTGTGAATTTAACGAACAAGGCGAACTGTTTGTCATTAACATGACTGTACAAGAGTATGCTTATGGTAATTACTACAACCACAGACCAAAAGCAGAACGTAAATTACTTCTAAATAAAAAAGAACTTAAAAAGCTTCAAAAAGAAGTGAATACCTCTGGATTAACCATCATTCCGTTACGTTTATTTTTAAACGAAAAAGGCTTAGCAAAACTTGACATTGCTCTAGCTAAGGGTAAAAAACTATACGATAAACGCGAAACCATTAAGGACAGAGATAATAAGCGAAACCTAGATCGTATTAAGAAAATTTACAAATAATTTATAGTTTCTATAACAAATAGCAATAACTTTAAGTTATAAGTTTGAAGCTAGGCAACCATTATAATAATATGTGCGTCTATTCTATTAAACAACCAACTTAAATGAAATATTCCTTTTTTACGCTATTAGCTTTAATCAGCTCGTTGTCCTTTGCTCAAATAACTGGAACCGTTACTTCAGACCAAAACCAACCGCTTCCTGTTGTTAATATTTTTATAGAAAACACCTATACAGGAACAACCACAAATAACGATGGTAACTATCTTTTAGACGTCTCAAAAACTGGCGATTATACTATCACCTTTCAATACTTAGGTTATAAAACGGTTAAGAAAAAGGTAAGCATCAAAACATTTCCTTTTGTTTTAGATGTTGTTTTATCAGAAGAAGATATCAATTTAGATGAAGTAGTTATAAATTCTGATGAGAATCCAGCAAACGAGATTATTAGAAAAACCATTGCCAATCGAAAAGACAACCTCAACAAACTTAAGGCTTATAAAGCTAATTTCTATTCCAGAGGATTATTACAATTGGTAGATGTTCCAGAAAAAATATTAGGACAAGAGATTGGCGATTTAGATGGTGCTTTAGACTCGACCAGAAGCGGTATTGTTTATTTATCCGAAACCATTTCTAAGTTAGAATACCTATCACCTAAACCAATAAAAGAAACCATTACAGCTTCAAAAATAAGTGGAGATAGTAATGGGTTTAGTTTTAATAACGCAACAGATGTCGAGTTTAATTTTTACAAAAATACTTTCGAGTTGGGTAGCGAGATTGTCTCTCCTATAGCAGATTTCGCCTTTAATTACTACAGATATAAGCTAGTAGGTACTTTTTATGACGATTTAGGAAACCTCATCAATAAAATAGAATTACTCCCAAAACGTCAAAACGACAAAGCGTTTGGTGGTTTTATTTATATCATCGAAGACCAATGGAGTTTGTTTGGTGTAGATGTCACTTTAACTGGGCAACAAGCACAGATTCCAGCAGTAGACATATTTAAAATTAAACAGACCTTTACTTACTACGATGCTGAAAAACTTTGGGTAAAAACCACGCAGTTATTCGATTTTACTTTTGGGATATTTGGCATAAATGGAGATGGACGCTTCACTGCAGCTTATAGCAATTATGACTTTAATCCAAATTTTGATAAAAATAATTTTGGCAGAGAAATCCTCTCGTTTGAAGACAATGCTAACAAAAAAGATTCTCTGTTTTGGGAAGACAAAAGACCTGTTCCTTTAACCAATGCAGAAGTTGAAGATTACGTCAAAAAGGATAGCATCCAATTAGTAAGAGAATCTAAACCATATTTAGACTCTATTGATGGTGTTAATAACAAATTTAAATTGGGTAATATCTTAAGTGGTTATAGTTATAACAACTCTTACAAAAAAACCTCATTTAACATCACCTCGCCTATTAGTAAAATGGCATTTAACACCGTACAAGGTTGGAATGGATCAGTTACAACTAATTACACCAAACGGTTTGAAGACAGACAACAGTACTTCAACTTGTCATCAACAATTAATTATGGCGAGTCTGACGATAGACTAAGAGGAACAGCACAAATTAATTATAGATTTAACCGAAAAAACAGAGCCTTTATATCCTTATCTGGAGGTAGTAAAGTGGAGCAATTTAATCCTAGTTTAACTAGCTTAGAAGCGTTAAACACCTCGTATTCGCTGTATGCAGAGAAAAATTATTTAAAAATTTACGATCGTAGTTATGCACAACTAAATTACAGTCAAGAACTGGTTAATGGACTGTTTGTATATTCAGATTTAAGTTACAATCGCAGACAACCGTTGTTTAATACCACAGATCAAGCTTGGTATCCGCAAGACGACAGAAACTACACTAGCAATAATCCTTTAGACCCAACAGCTTTTGGAGTTGCATCTTTTGATGCGCATCACATCATGAAGTTTAATCTAAACACACGTATAAATTTTGGACAGAATTACATGAGCTATCCTTTTGGTAAATTTAATATTCCAAATGGTAAAATACCCACCTTATATTTGGGCTACGAAAAAGGGTTTGCTAGTACAAACGACAACTATAACTTTGATCAGTTTAAAGCACAACTCTACCAGAATGTAAACTTGGGTAACAAAGGGGATTTTACCTATTTTATTAAAGGAGGTGTGTTTAACAATGCAGACGATATTGCCTTTATGGATTACCACCATTTTAATGGTAATCAAACCAATGTCGTTTTAGATGGTAACTACATCAATAATTTTAAAATATTACCATATTATGCGTTAAGTACCAATAAGGCTTACGCCGAAATCCATGCAGAACATAATTTTAAAGGATACATATTAAACAAAATCCCATTATTAAATAAGCTTAATTACAACTTAGTTTTAGGCTTTAATGCTGCAGCTACCAAAGAAAATAAACCATATACCGAATACTCTATTGGATTAAGCAATTTAGGTTGGGGAAAAGTCCGTTTTTTACGTGTGGATTATGTTAGAGCCTATCAAGGAAGTGGATTAGTTAATGATACCTTTTTATTTGGGTTTAGTTTTTAGTTAGTACACTTTTATCAAAATTTGATTGTATTAAAAAAATCAACTAACTTCGTTTAACGACTGATATAAAACACTTGTACTGAGCTTGTCGAAGTATTCTAAGACTTTCATTTCTTATTAGCAAACAGCAAAATAACCCTAACTAATGGATACATTTAAATTTTTGATATTTCTAATAATTTTAAACTCGTGCAAAATGAGTAAAAAAGAAATATTGAATAATGAAGCATCCTTAACTAACCAAGAAATAGCTTTTGTAACCAATAGAGATGGTAACTCAGAAATATATGTAATGGATATAAATGGAGAGAATTTGAGAAATATTACAAAAAATGATTCTCTAGATTTTAGTCCATATTGGTCAAGAGATACGCAAAATATTTATTTCTATTCTAAAAGAGATGGTAATGCAGAGATATACACAATCAATTCTGATGGCACAGGATTAAAGCGATTAACTAATCATCCAACAACTGACGTCCTTCCTAAATTATCACCAGATGGAGAAACAATTGTATTTATAAGTGATAGGGATTCTATTTCTAGGAACATATATTTAATGAATAAGGACGGTTCAAATATCAGACAATTAACAAAAAACAGTTTCTACGAAGAAAGCCCAAGTTGGTCAAATAATGGTCAAGAAATTTTATTTACTAGACAATTACGTAATTTGTCGGATACTTCTCACGCTGGAAATGGCGAAATACACATAATGGATTTAAATGGTAAAAATGTAAGAAGACTAACTAACAAAATTGGTTATGATTCTGGTGCTAAATTTTCACCAAACGGAAAACTAATAGCTTTTTATGGTGTTAAGGATAATAACTGGGACTTGTTTATAATGAATTCTGATGGGACTAATTTGTACAACCTTACCAATGATAATATTGAATGTTATTCCCCAGATTGGTCAGCTGATGGACAATGGCTTGTATATACTGCAGGAAATAATGGAAATTATAATATTTGGAAAATAAATGTAAGCACAAAAGAACGAATTCAATTAACCAATACCAAGGGTAGAAATGAAAGTCCTGTTTGGAAAAAATAGTTTGTAGCTAATAATGTTATTTAATTCTTATCCTCCAAAAGCGGAACAAACCTAAACTCGCCAAACTCAGTCTTTTCAAATTCTTTTGGACCTTTTCTAACAAACAACGTCATGGTTTGCACATCCTCACCAACAGGAATCACTAAACGTCCACCAATTGCCAATTGTGCTAATAATGGTTTAGGTACAAATGGTGCACCAGCAGTCACAATGATACTATCAAAAGGCGCTTCTTCTTTTAATCCTTTGTAACCATCTCCAAAAATTAGTTTTTTTGCTCTGTAACCCAGTTTTGGTAAAAAACGACTGGTTATTTTAAACAGTTCTTGCTGCCTTTCTATACTAAATACTTTAGCACCAAGCTCGCACAACACAGCTGTTTGGTAGCCACTTCCTGTACCAATTTCTAAAACTTTGTCACCTTTTTTAACTTGCATTAACTCGGTTTGAAACGCTACAGTATAAGGCTGAGATATGGTTTGGTTTGCTGCAATCGGGAAGGCTTTGTCTTGATACGCATGGTCCAAAAAACTAGAGTCCATAAATAAGTGTCTTGGTATCTTGCCAATAGCGGTTAAAACAGCCTCGTTAGTAATACCTTTTGCTTTAATCACACTAACTAATTGCTGTCGTAAACCTTTATGTTTAAAAGTATCTTTCAATGGTTTTGGATAGTTTAGAGCCTAAAATTACTTCATTTTTTAATAGCTAAAAAGGAAAATCATTCAATTTATAATTTCTTCTTAAATCCTATATTTAATTATTAATTTCATATAAATTACTACATAAAAAACTTATTTTTGTTGAAAACGATATAAACTATGCTAAAAGCTGGTGTATTAGGTGCTGGACACCTAGGAAAAATTCATCTTAGATTATTAAATCAATCCAAAAAATTTGAGCTTGTCGGATTTTATGATGCAGATCCAGACAATGCTAAAAAAGTGGAAGCCGAGTTTGGTTACAAATACTTTAGTACTATTGAAAGTTTAATTGACGCAGTAGATATGGTTGATATTGTCACACCTACTCTGTCGCACTATGACTGTGCTAAACAAGCCATATCTAAAGGCAAACATATTTTTATTGAAAAGCCAATTACCAACACAGTACAGGAAGCAGAAGCATTAAGGACTTTGGTTGCAGAATTTGGCGTGAAAGGTCAGGTTGGACATGTCGAGCGTTTTAATCCTGCGTTTATTGCTGTTAAAGACCAACTAGACAGTCCTATGTTTATTGAAGCCCATCGTTTAGCAGAATTTAATCCTCGTGGGACAGATGTTCCTGTAGTATTAGATTTAATGATTCATGATATTGATGTGATTTTAAGTGTGGTAAAATCTAAGGTTAAAAATGTATCTGCAAGCGGAGTTTCAGTTATAAGTGACACGCCAGATATTGCTAATGCACGTATCGAGTTTGTTAATGGTTGTGTTGCCAATTTAACAGCCAGTAGAATTTCGCTTAAAAATATGCGAAAAACACGATTTTTTCAACGTGATGCTTATATCTCTGTCGATTTTCTAGAAAAGAAATGTGAAGTGGTAAAAATGAAAGATGCACCTGAGAATCCTGGAGATTTTGACATGATTTTACAAAATGCTGAAGGCGTTAAAAAACAAATCTATTTTGATAACCCAGACATCTCTAGCAATAACGCTATTTTAGATGAGTTAGAATCTTTTGCTGAGGCTATAAATAACAATACTACACCTATTGTAACATTACATGATGGTACAGAAGCCTTACGTGTGGCAACCATGATTATTGATCAGTTTTAAATAGCAATATGATGACAAAACAAAAAGAACAACAAAAAAAATCGCTTTGGTCTTACATCGTCGATTTTTTTGCCAAAGTACTATTTGGTAACAAAAAAAAGTAATCTATAAATAAAAGTTTCTCTCGATACTTCGGGATAACGGAATTTAAACATAATTTTTTAATGAAACATGTAGCAGTAATTGGTGCAGGCACAATGGGTAATGGTATTGCCCACACGTTTGCACAATCAGGATTTAAAGTACAATTAATAGACATTAGTGAAGCGTCTTTACAACGCGGAATGGATACGATTGCTAAAAATTTAGACCGTATGGTCGCTAAAGAAAAAATCACTGAAGCTAATAAAGCGGAAACTTTAGGAAACATTACCACGTTTACAAATATTGAAGCTGGTGTAAAAAATGTAAGTCTAGTTGTTGAAGCTGCAACAGAAAATATTGATTTAAAACTAAAGATTTTTAAGCAGTTAGACGACGCTTGTCCAAAAGACACCATTCTGGCTACTAACACCTCTTCTATTTCTATTACACAAATAGGTGCTGCAACGTCTAGACCAGACCAAGTTATTGGGATGCATTTTATGAATCCTGTTCCAATCATGAAATTAGTCGAGATCATTCGTGGGTATAACACCAGTGATGACGTGACTAACACTATCATGGACTTATCTAAAACCTTAGGTAAAACACCTACAGAAGTTAACGATTATCCTGGTTTTGTGGCTAACAGAATTTTAATGCCAATGCTAAATGAGTCTATCGAAACCTTATACAATGGAGTTGCTGGTGTCGAAGAAATTGACACAGTCATGAAACTTGGTATGGCACACCCAATGGGTCCATTACAATTAGCAGATTTTATTGGATTAGACGTGTGTTTATCCATATTAAATGTGATGTACGACGGATTTAAAAACCCAAAATATGCACCTTGCCCATTATTAGTTAATATGGTACGCGCTGGTAAATTAGGCGTTAAATCTGGTGAAGGTTTTTATGATTATTCAGAAAGCAGAAAAGCAGAGAAAGTTGCTAAACAGTTTGTTTAGTTAAAAAATATTGTCATTGCGAGGACGCAGGACGTGGCAATCTTTTTATGTTTTAAGGTAAATTTAAAAAGATTGTTACGTCGATCCTTACGTCACTCCTCACAATGACAAAAAATTTTATATATGACCAAAATCCTCCCATTTAAAGCAGTACGACCAACCAGAGACAAAGTTAGTTTGGTTGCTTCACGCTCGTATCAAAGTTATACGCAAGCAGAACGAGAGGCACGTTTGGACTATAATCCATTTTCGTTTTTACACATTGTTAATCCAGGGTATAAATATGACAAAGAAATTTCTGGAGAAGCTCGTTATAAATTGGTAAAAAACAGGTATTCTGAGTTTAAAGAAGATGGTGTATTTATTCATGACCAAAACCCTTGTTTCTATATTTATAAAATTGTCGATAGAGATTTACAAGAGTTTAATGGTATTGTAGCTGCAGCAAGTGTGGAAGACTATAACAATAATGTTATTAAACGACACGAAGACACCATAGCTTCTAGAGAAGTTATTTTTAAAGATTATCTAAAAACAGTTGGTTTTAATGCAGAACCTGTACTACTCACCTATCCCGATAACGATACAATTTCTCAAATAATTACAGAAAAACAAAAAGAACGTGCCGAATTTGAGTTTACAACAACGTACAGAGACACGCATTATTTATGGCAAATAGAAGATAAAGCAGATATAGATGCTATTACCAAAGCCTTTAAAGCAATGAAAACCTTGTACATAGCAGATGGTCATCATCGGTCATCATCGTCTCAGTTATTAGCAGAAGAGTTAAAAAACGAAAATCCAAACCATACAGGTAAAGAGAGTTATAACTTTTTTATGAGTTATTTAATTTCGGAATCAGAGTTACGTATTCATGAATTTAATCGCTTAGTTAAAGACTTAAACGGATTATCTAAAGAGGAATTTTTAATACAATTAGATACCATCTATCGTATAGAAAACAGAGGTATTATGCCTTATCAACCCTCTAAACCACATCATTTTAGCATGTATTTGGATGGCGAGTTCTACTCGTTGTACCTAAGAAAAACAGAGTATGACATTAAAACGTCTTTAGACGAATTAGATGCGCAAATACTATACAAAACCATATTACAACCTATTCTAGGCATCACCGATTTACGTAACGATAATCGTATTTTTTATTTAAGCGGAAAAAAAGATATTGTAAACCTAAAAAGTAAGGTCGATAGTCAAGAATTTACTGTTGGATTTGGCATGGTTCCTGCGACCATAACACAAATGAAACAAATTGCTGACGAAGGACTAACTATGCCACCAAAAAGCACGTATATTGAGCCAAAAATTAGAAGTGGTGTGACTATTTATGAGTTTTAGGAGGAAGGGAAAAGAGAAAAAGGGATGAGGCATTAGTGGTCATTTCGAAGTTATAAGAAATCGTGTTATTTTTACAATACAAATCAACAACATTAATAAGATTCTTGCCTACGCAGGAAATAGTATGAATATAAAACATAACCTAAACAAAATAAAACAATCTATTCCAAAGCACGTCACTTTGGTAGCAGTATCTAAAACAAAACCAGTTAGTGACTTGATGGAAGCCTATAATGCTGGTCAACGCATTTTTGGAGAAAACAAAATCCAAGAAATGGCTGACAAATATCAAGAAATGCCAACAGACATCAAATGGCACATGATAGGTCATGTACAACGTAATAAAGTGAAGTATATGGCTGAGTTTGTGGATTTAATTCATGGTGTAGAAAGCTTCAAACTACTAAAAGAGATTGATAAACAAGCCAAAAAGCACGATAGAATTATCGATTGTTTGCTTCAAATTAAAATAGCTGAGGAAGATTCTAAATTTGGGATGTCTCCAAGCGAAGCTTCGACTATTTTGCAGTCAGAGGACTTTTCAGTTTTAAAAAACGTCAATATTATTGGTGTTATGGGAATGGCAACTTTTACAGATAATCAAAATCAGATTAAACAAGAATTTGACTTATTAAAATCTACTTTTGATACGCTAAAAACAATAAAACCAGACCTTTCTACGATTAGTATGGGAATGAGTGGTGATTACCCATTAGCAATAGATTGTGGTAGTACAATGATTCGGGTGGGAAGTAGTATATTTGGAACCAGAAATTAAAATTAATGTCATTGCGAGTAAAACGAAGCAATCTCTTTAAATTAAAAAGATTACCACGTCGCTTTGCTCCTCGTAATGACAACCATAAAAAAAGCATACACATATTTACACAATAGTAGACATAGAAACCACAGGTGGTAAGTACAATGAGGAAGGAATAACCGAAATAGCCATCTATAAATATGATGGTCATGAGGTGGTAGATCAGTTTATCAGTTTAGTCAATCCAGAGCGAGACATTCAACCTTTTGTAGTTAATCTTACAGGTATAAATAGTAAAATGCTACGTAATGCGCCTAAGTTTTATGAAGTGGCTAAACGTATTGTAGAAATTACCGAAGACACTATACTAGTGGCTCACAACGCACAATTTGATTACAGAATTTTAAAAACCGAGTTTAAAAGACTAGGATTTCCTTTTGAACGTGAGACTTTGTGCACAGTAGAATTGGCTAAGGATTTAATTCCGGATCAAAAATCGTACAGTTTGGGCAAATTGGTACGTTCTCTAGGTATTCCTGTAACAGACAGGCATCGTGCATCTGGAGATGCGCTTGCAACTGTTAAACTATTTAAATTACTACTTAATAAAGACACCACTAAAACCATTATAAAAGACTCTATTAGAAAAGAACCAAAGTTCCAGATGGAACCACGATTAATAGATATAGTAGATCAACTTCCATCCATAACAGGTGTGTATTATATGCACAAAGAAGATGGTGAGATTATATACATTGGTAAAAGTAAAAACATTAAAAGTAGAGTTAATCAGCATTTTACAGGTATTACACCAAAATCAAAAAAAATGCAATCTCAAGTTGTTGCAGTAACTTATGAAGCAACAGGAAGCGAGTTGGTAGCATTGTTAAAAGAAAGCGAAGAGATTAAACGCAACAAACCTATCCTTAACAGAGCATTACGCAGAAGCATTTTTACACATGCTTTATACAGTTTTACAGACCACAACGGTTACATTAATTTAACTATTGAAAAAGCAGACGGTAAACAACCTTGTATTACTACGTTTAGCACTAGACAAAGTGGACGCCATTTTTTAGAAAAAATGGTCGAGCAGTATCAATTATGTCAAAAGCTATCTGGTTTGTATAAAACAAGTTCTAGTTGTTTTCATTACGAAGTCAAAAAATGCGAAGGTGCTTGTATCCAAAAAGAACCTGCTGAAACTTATAATCAACGTGTGCAACAGTTGTTAGACAAATACAGCTATAAAAACAAAAACATGGTGATTATAGATAGAGGTCGAGAGGTGGATGAGCGCAGTGCCATTTTAATACAAAATGGTGTGTTTAAAGGATTTGGCTTTTTTAATTTAAATTACCAAATTAATAATTTAGAAATTTTGGAAACTATTATTACTCCAATGGAAAACAATAGAGACCAACAACATATTATTCAAAGCTATTTACGAAAAAATAAACGTTTAAAAATTATTCAGTTACAATGAAAAAACTATTATTCTTACTACTTTTCTCAAACATTACCATTTCTCAAAATACATTTAATACAGAAAATTTTAGTGTTAGTAATTCGGATATAGAATTAAATACATTTAAACAAGACACTACTGCTAATGCTTTAGTAATTTATGAATTTGGAAATGCAGAAATAGATAAAAAAAGATTTAATTTAATATTTAACTATCAGAAAAAAGTTAAGATTTTAAATCGTAATGGTTTTGATAAAGCTAATGTCTCTATTTATTTATACAATTCAGGAAAAAATAAGGAAAAGATTAAAAATTTAGTAGCTACTACTACTAACTTAGAAAATGGGACTCTTAGACGAACAAATTTAGATGCATCTCAAGTATTTGAAGAAAAAGTAAATGCTAATTATACCATTTACAAATTTACTTTACCAGATATTAAAGAAGGTTCTGTTATAACCTATAGTTACACGCTTGAAAGTCCGTTTATTTATAAATTTCAACCTTGGTATTTTCAAGAAGACATTCCTAAACTTTACAGTGAATACAACACAAGCATACCAGGAAACTACAATTATAACATAAAATTAGTTGGAGAATTACCATTAAAAGCAAATAGTAGTCAAATACAAAAGCGTTGTATAGAGCGTAGCAATGGAGCAACTGCCGATTGTACTGTATCTAAATATAGTATGGAAAATATCCCTGCATTTATTGAAGAAGAATATATGACAGCAGCTAAAAATTACTTATCTAGAATTGAATATGAATTAAAAATTATAAAAGGATTTGATGGTTCTGTAAAAAATATTACCAAATCATGGGAGTCTGCTGATGTAGAGCTTAAATATGACGATAATTTTGGAAAACAATTAAAAAAAGAAAAATTAGTTAAGAATCTTATTGACAAAGAGTCATTAAGCCTGTTCACAAATGATTTAGATAAAGCAAAATACATTTTTGATTTTGTGAAAAACAACTATACATGGAATAAGTATTATAGAATATTCAAAGACGTATCCTTAAAAGATATAATAGAAGAAAAATCTGGTAATGTTGCAGAAATTAACTTACTACTATACAACCTTTTAAAAAAACACAATATAAAGGTTTACCCTATATTAATATCTACTAGAGATAATGGTTTTGTTACTAAATTATATCCTGTAATTTCAGAATTTAATTATATTATTTTAAGAGCTGAAATTAATGGAGAATCTTATTTTTTAGACGCAACAAACCCTTCTTTAGTATTTGGCCAAATACCGTTTGAGTGTTTAAATGAATATGGAAGAGAAATAAATTTTGAGGATGGTAGTCGATGGGTTGATATTAATTTAGACAGTTATACATCTTCTCAATATAATGTTAATATTAATATTAATGATGATAATACATTTTCTGGAACAGTCACCATCATTAAAATTGGATATAAAGCATTAGAAACTAAAAAAAGATATAGAAAAAATGAAACAGACTATTTAAAATATTATAAGAACACATATCCTGACTGTAGCTTTGAAGATTTAAAAATTGAACAAGATGATTCCAACAACTCAACTTTTACAGAAACTTTTTCAATTTCTGCACCTTTAACTACCATAGGAGATAAAATTTATTTAGATCCTTTTATTTTTAAATTTTTATCAAAAAATCCTTTACAACTTAACACTAGAACCTATCCTGTAGATTTTGGTTATAAAGACTTATTAATTTATAATATAAAAATCAATACAAATAATAAGTATAAAATCTTAGATTTACCAGAAGATAAATCGATTCAATTAGTTGGTAATTCTGGATTACTTGTTTTTAAAAATAAGAAAGAAGATAATCTAGCAGAATTATATTTTAGAACCAATTTTAAAAACTCAATTTATCCAACAAGTTATTACACGGAACTTAAATCTTTTTTTAAAAACATGGTTGACATTCAGAATAACTCTGTTTTTGTGCTTCAAAAAAGCAACTAAAGTTAATTTAGTATTTTTACAATATGACTAATGAAGAAAATAAACCAGACTGGAAACGTAAATTATATAAAATAATTTACCACACAGACACACCTGCTGGTAAACTTTTTGACCTAGTTTTACTTGTTTTAATTATTGCAAGTATTTTATTAGTCATGGTAGAAAGTGTTGAAAGCTACGCCAATAAATATGGTACGTTTTTAAACATTGCAGAATGGATTATTACCATACTATTTACAATAGAATACATTGCTAGAGTTATAACCATAAATAATCCTAAAAAATATATTTTTAGTTTTTATGGTATTATTGATTTTTTATCTACCATACCAAAATATCTATCTTTCTTTTTCATTGGATCTCACTCTCTAGTTGCGTTAAGAGCATTACGCTTAATGCGAATTTTCAGAATTTTAAAATTAGCCCGTTTTATTGGTGCCTCTAACAATTTTATTAGAGCATTAAGAGCTAGCAGAGTTAAAATTGCAGTGTTTTTGTCTTTTGTAATTATTCTTTGTGTAATATTAGGTACAGTCATGTATTTAATAGAAAGTGGTGAAGATAGTGGCTTTACAAGTATTCCAAGAAGTGTGTATTGGGCAATTGTAACTCTTACTACTGTAGGTTATGGTGATATTGCACCTGTGACGTCTTTAGGTCAATTAATTGCGTCATTAATTATGATAATTGGTTATGGTATTATAGCTGTACCAACTGGAATTGTCTCTGCAGAATTTGCAACTCAACCCAATACAGATGCAAAAGCTAAAAAAGCTATTGAGGAGCCAGAAACTAAAACTTGCCCAGGGTGCCTGACTAGTGATTTACGCAAAAAGGCACAGTATTGTTATGTGTGTGGTGCAGAGGTTAAATAATGTCTAAATATAAAGTCCACTGGAAGTTTCAAACAAATATTTAATATCTATTGTTGGTCCTACTGCTATAGGTAAAACAGCACTAAGTATCCAATTGGCTAATTATTTTAAGACTGAAATCATTTCAGCAGATTCTAGGCAGTTTTTTAAAGAAATGAGTATTGGTACTGCAGCTCCAACTAAAGAAGAACTAGAAGCAGCTAAACATCATTTTATTCATCATAAATCTATAACTGAAGCGTATAATGTTGGTGCTTTTGAAAAAGAGGCTATACAACAAATAAAAACCCTTCATCAATCTCATGATATTGTAATTATGGTTGGTGGATCTGGATTGTATGTTGATGCAGTTACTAGAGGGTTGGACAAGTTTCCTGAGGTGGATAAAGCAATCCGAAAACAACTTAATAACCAATTAGAACAAGAAGGTTTACAAACACTTCAACGTCAATTAAAACAATTAGATCCTGTGTCTTTTGATGCAATTGCAATTGACAATCCACATCGTGTAATTAGAGCACTAGAAATTTGTATTGGAAGTGGTCAGCCTTATTCTTCGTTTTTAAATAAAGACAAAAATAAAAGACCATTTAAAACCATTACCATTGGTTTAGAAGCAGAAAGACCCATTATTTACGACCGTATTAACCAACGTGTCCATAAAATGATTGAAGCTGGTTTAGTTGAAGAAGTAAAAACACTACTTCCCTTTAAACACTTAAACAGCTTAAATACTGTTGGTTACAAAGAAGTTTTTAATTATTTAGAAGGCGAATGGACTTTGGATGTTGCAATTTCTGAAATTCAAAAAAACAGTAGACGTTTTGCTAAACGCCAATTAACTTGGTTTAGAAAAAACCCTGAAACACATTGGTATGATTATACAACCGCTTTAAAAGATGTAATTATTTTAATTGAATCCCAATTACAATAGAGCATAAAAAAACCAGCAAAAGCTGGTTTTTTTTTATATAAATATTAAGATTTAGTGATCTTGATTTACTACTAGTCTAAAGCCTTCACCGTGAATATTTAAAATCTCCACTTTAGGGTCTGGTTTTAAATACTTTCTAAGCTTTGCGATGTAAACATCCATACTTCTAGACGTAAAGTAATTATCATCTCTCCAAATTTTTGTTAAGGCTAATTCACGTGGCATCAAATCGTTTTCATGTAATGCTAACATGCGCAATAACTCATTTTCCTTAGGCGATAACTTTACTGGTTCTTCATCTTTAAACTTTAAAAAACGTAGTTTAGAGTTTAAGTCAAAAGACCCAATTTTAAATTCAAATTGTTTGCTATCTGCAACAGAGTCGTTAGCCTTACGTTGCATAATGGCTTTAATCTTCATTAATAGGACTTCGCTATCAAAAGGTTTATTTAAATAGTCGTCTGCGCCTACTTTATACCCTTTTAAAACGTCTTCTTTCATTGCTTTTGCAGTTAAGAATACGATTGGCACATCTGCGTTTTTTTCTCTAATTTCTTTTGCTAATGTAAACCCGTCTTTATATGGCATCATAACATCTAAGATACATAGATCAAAATCACCACGTTTAAACTTTTCGAAGCCTTCCATACCGTTTTTAGCATGAGTTACTTCGTAATCGTTCATTGTTAAATAATCTTTTAAAACGGTTCCAAAATTTGGATCGTCCTCTACTAATAATATTCTTTTTAATTGTTCATCCATAATACTAAGAGATTAGTGGAAGCTTTATTGTAAAAGTACTTCCTTTTTCTTTTTCACTTTCTACTGATATGTGACCTTGATGGTCTTCTACTATTCTTTTTACATAGGCCAATCCTAATCCATGACCTTTTACGTTATGTATATTTCCTGTGTGTTCTCTATAAAACTTTTCAAACACGCGTTTTTGAGCTGTTTTACTCATACCACTTCCATGGTCTTTAACATGCACTAAAATATTGTTAGCCACAACTTCTGTGGTGACTATTATTTTTGGTGCTTCTGGAGAATACTTAATAGCATTATCCAGAATATTAACTAAAACGTTAGTAAAATGTGTCTCGTTAGCCAACACGGAAGATCGCTCTGCGTTAAGATTTACCTCAACATGACCTCCTCTATCTTCAATAATTAACTCAACGTGTGTAATAGCATCCTCTACTAAGTCGTTTAAGTCAACACGTTCCTTACTAATATTTAGTTCGTTTTTTTCAAGTTTAGATATTCTAAGCACGTTTTCTACTTGTGCATGCATACGTTTATTCTCTTCTTTAATCATGCCTAAATAACGCAGTACTTTTTCTTTATCGTCAATTATTTTAGGGTTTTTAATAGAATCTAAAGCCAAATTGATGGTGGCAATTGGTGTTTTAAATTCGTGCGTCATATTATTTATAAAATCTGTTTTGATTTGCGAAATTTGACGCTGTCTAATTAATTGGTATAAAGCACTAGAGTAAGCAATTATGATAATTAACGTAAACACTATTGATAAAACTAGCATGGTTAATATAGACGAGAAAATAAACTTTTTACGTTCTGGAAAATTAACTAACAACCTGTAGTTGCTTTTATCATTTTCATTGTAAAAAAAGGGTACACTAAACGTGGATGCTTTTTCATACTGAAAATCTTGTGTTTTAATTTTAGTCGCTAAATCGTTACTATAAATTGCAAACTCGTAACCAATATCAATGTCATCTTCCAACAATTTTAAAGCTAACAATCTATCTATTTTATCTATACTAACACGTTTGTGTATAGGTTTTAAATAGGCTTTATCTTTATAGACTGTTTCAAGTGCTATTTGAGTACTTTCGTTTAGTTTACTTAATCTAGATAACATTGCTGATAAGTTTTTACTTCCATCAATGGTATTGTTTTCTATAATTTCAGTTTCACGTTTTTGTAAAATTCTTTTAACGTTTAAACTATCTAAACCTATGTCAAAGAGCGCTGATGAAACTTTAAAATTTTCTTCTAAAATTCCGTTTCTGTAGATTACCGTTTCGTTAGAGTCACTATTATCTTCTTTAATATAAATATTAATAATAGCAGTAGTATCATTAATTTCGCCTTGATTTAATAACTCTGTAAACTTAATTAGGTATTCTTCCTTCTCATCGTTTTCAATGGTATTGGACACATAACTTAATGCTTTTTTTACATTAAAGTTAAATTGCTTCTCTGTATTTTGAAGCGAATTGTTAATGTAGTATGCCTGTACTAAAATAATTCCTATTAAAGAACAGCTCATTAAAATGACCAATACAAGAAAAATCCTTTTATTCATCATTCAAAATTAAGATTTTAACATTTACCAATCTTACCATTTAACCTTACATTAACAAAAATGTTAAAATTTAAGGTTTAGTAATTGATTTTAAGAGTTTTTCGTGGATATTACCAACTTGTAATTTTGTGTTTTCTAAGTCTGTATTATTAATTACAAAATCCGAAAGTGCTATTTTTTTATCATCGTCCCATTGATTATTCATAATAGCTTCAACTTTTTTTACAGTAGTTTTATCTCGTGCCATCACTCTTTTTAATCTAATGTCTTTAGGTGCTACAACAGTTACAATATAGTCATATTTTTTATAGCTACCGTTTTCAAATAAAATAGCTGCTTCACTTATAACATAATCTGTGTTTTGTTTATTTACCCATCTTTCAAAATGCTTAGCAACTTTTGGATGTACAATAGCATTCATTTTTTTTAATAAATCTTCATTATTAAAAATTTGCTTAGCAATAAAAGGTTTATTTAGTTTATTGTCAAGGTATGCCTGGTTCCCAAAAAGTTGTAATAGTTTTCGTTTTATAATTTTAGAACGACTCATCAAGGCTTTAGCTTCTGCATCTGCTATGTATACAGGCACACCTAATTGTTTAAAAAAATTAGCTACAGTAGTTTTACCGCTACCAATTCCACCTGTCAATCCTATTATTTTTGGCGTCATTCTGTTATAATAAATTCTATTTTTTGTTGTAGGAGTCTTGCATTTTTAACATCCTTAGGCTGTTTTACTATATAAGGTGTAAGATAAGAATTGTCAATTGCTTCTTCAAAATTACAAACTACTTTAAAATCTTGATTAGTAATATTTTTATAGTTTTCTAAACTAGTAGTATAGCTTAAAGATACTTGTTTAGGAAAATAGTTAATTGATTTACCATTTGGGATATTAATAATTTCTATGGGCAAGCTTACAATATCTTCCGAGAATTTGGATACTTTAATGGATAAATTAACACGGTCCAAATCTGTTTTAACCGTCCTATTTAAGCTATCTAATTTTAAAAGTAGGTTTTGATTGATGTTGTTTTTTACACTCTCTAAGCTTATTTTTTGAGTTTGAATGTGTTTTATTTGATTTAAAACCGAACTTGGACCTATTAGTTTAATACTATCTGGATTAGTTTTAACCTCATCTAAAGTATTATAACCTTGTGCATATTGGATATTGGCATCTAATTTAATTGGGACGTACTTAACAGCGTTAATATCAAATTTAAAGACTAATGTTTCTGGTTGTATACTTATAATCTTTACGTCTTTATCAAATTGATTATTAATTGTTGAAAAGTCTTTTGAAGCAGACCAAACTATTGTAGAGTCTTGTTTTGAGATTTCATTTTTTAAACTTATGTCTAATTCTGGTCGCTTAAATGCATACTTAACCCATTTAAATCCGAAAGTTTCTAAAGTAATGTTTAAATTAGTTGCATTAGAATTTACTATAACATGCGTATCGTTAACATGTTTAGCATGTACTTTAAACGCTATGGTTGCTGTATAAGTTTTTGATAGCTTAGTTAAAATTAAAATTGAAAAAGCTAATATTAAAAACAATAAAAACATGTTTAGTTTCTTGCTTTTGAATAGCCCTAATATTTTAGATTTTAGCATATCTTTTATTTGGTTTTGAAAAATAAATCTGGAAAAATAATTTCTGGCTTACTGTTTTTAAAATATAACAAAAGTGTCGATTTTAAAAATCCATAACCATAACCTATAAATTGAATACTTAAAGCTAACCATGCTTGAAGTGCAATGACTAAGCTTTTAGTTTTGATTAAAGCCAATATAAAAACTGCAACATAATATAATAGCAACAAGTAAATTGGCAAATTTATATTAAAAAAAGTAAAAATTATGGCAACAAGTACTGCTAAACAAAACAAAGTAGGAAACCAATAGGTCAACTTTTTAGTTTGTGGATGCCATGAATTTAAAATAGGTCTTACAGAACCAAACTTATAGACTTGTTTGTAAAATTTAGACCAAGAAATACGACGTTTATGGTACACATAAGCTTCTGGTATTAGTTTAGTTTTAAAACCTAAACTCCAAAGTCGAATTGATAAATCTGGATCTTCTCCAGGATGAATATTACCAAAACCATGAGTCGCTTCAAAAGCAGTTTTAGACAAACCCATATTAAAGCTTCTTGGTTGAAATTGATTGACACTTCTTTTGCCTCCTCTAATACCTCCTGTAGTAATAAATGAGGTCATACTAAAATCTATAGCTTTTTGAATGTTTGAGAAAGAGTGATGTGATTTATCTGGTCCACCAAAACAATCTACATATTCTGAATGTAAACTATCAATGACTGTATTTAAATATTGACTTGGTAACAAACAATCACTATCTAAAATAATAAAGTAATTACCTTTTGCTTTGGACATTCCGTAATTTCTTGAATCTCCTGGACCTGAATTTGACTTGTAATAATAGGAAATGTTTAACTGTTTGTTATACTTATCTATTACAGCTTTAGAAGTTAAGGAAGAACCATCTTCAACAATAACAATTTCATAATCATGAGTACCCTCTAATTTTGAAAAGCTTTCTAATAGCTCTTCAATTTCATTAGGACGATTATAAACAGGTATTATAAAAGAGATGCTTAATTTCATGTAACAAATGTAAGTTAAACAAATAAAAAAAGCCACCTTAAAAAGGTGGCTTTTATATAGAATTAAAAGTCTAAGATTAGTTCTTAATAACTTTAATTGTTTCAGTAGCGTTACCAACAGTAACTTTTACAAAGTAAGCGCCTGATTGTAAATTAGACATGTTTACTTCGTTAGTTAAAGTATTTGGTGCGTTTCTGTACACTTCTTGTCCAATCATATTGTAAACAGAAACATTAGTAATCTCTTTTTGAGCTTGTAATGTTAAGTTATCGTTTACTGGGTTTGGATAGTAAGAGAATAAAGATTCTGTATTAAAGTCATCAACACCTAATGATGATTCTGCTACAGTTAATGTAAATGCACCTGGAGCTTGAGCTCTAGTAGTACCATCATCACTAACTCTCACATAGTAAGTAGCACCATCTGTTAAACCACTAACCACAGATGTATTACAAGCACCAACTTGGGTACCAGCACAATCGCTATATACACCATATTGAGCTGCTGTTGTAGTAATAGTTACTTCTCCAGTAGACGTCGCTACAAAAGAGTACCATAAATCTGCGATAGCACCTGTAAAACAGTCTGGAGTAATCATAGAATCTGTTGCTCCAGTATTATCTGCAGAAACTTCTGTTCCTAATGTTAAGGCTTCAGCATTTGCACACTCGTCGTTTGGTATTGACGTTACTGCACAATTTACATCAAAATCTAATTGAACATATCCACTAGAACCACAATCTATTGATCCATCTGGTGTCAATAATATATATAAAGAAGTTCCTGTTGATGTAAACGATAATCCTGTTAAATCACCACCATTAGTTCCATTAAATAATTCTGGTGCTGTAGCATCAGCTCCATCATACACAATAAATTCATCACAACAAGACTCTACTTGACCTGCATTTACAGTAATATCTAATAAACTAGTACCATCTAAACTAGTGAATAACCATTCTTCATTAACTCCACTAGTATAACATACTCCACTAATGTTTGATGGAGTACCACAGGTCACTTCAATTGGACAAAGTGTAGTATTTACTAAACCATTTTCAGACACATTACATATCGAATCATCTGGATGAATTATAACTAAGTCTATTGAAGTACCATTTGTAAAAGGTCCAACATTTGTTGTTCCAGTCGAAGTAATAGTACCAACACTTACACCACCATTTTGAACATCGTAAGAGGTTGCGCTACCTAGATCTGTAACATTAATATCTACTGTAAAACCATTTGTACAATCTTCAACAACTGTAAATGTAGCCATTGGAGCATCACATGCTGGTAATTCATTAAAAGAAACATTGTCTATAGCCATATCGCTTTCAAATCCATTGCCTCTAATCCCTCTAAATGTTACTTGAATTGTTTGTCCTGTAAAGGCATTCAAATCTACGATTGCTGTTTGAAAAGGGTCAGTTTCAGAAGTTTGTTGTTGTCCAATTAATGTAAAAACACTTGTTGTTCCATTAACTAATACTTCTAGCGTTCCCATATTTACACCAAACATATGATAATCAAATATCAAAGCTGGTGCAGTTAAACCACTTAAATCTATTAAAGGACTTACAAGGTCTATTGCATCACCAACAGTTCCTGATGAAGCTTCTGTAAACAGGTAATTACCACTACTTACTCCAGATCCAGGACCTGTTCCGGTCGAAGATGTATCTGTAGTTGCTGCTACTTCCCATAAATATCCTCCAAGATTTGTTCCAGTCCAGCAATTTTCATTAGTAAAAGCACTAGCAGAAGTTGTAAATGTCTCAAAATCTTCTGAATAAGGAGCTACAATAGCACTACATTGCGTAGTAAATGCAAAAGGTCCTACCCATGAAGATAATGCTCCTCCACAATCTGCTTGAACGTAAAATTCGTAGCTATTGTTTTGTTCTAATCCAGTAAGTTCATAAGGATTTGCAACTCCAGTTGCAGTAGCAACTCCAGTTGCAGTACCTCCACCTGTTACATCAACGACTTCAACATTCCATAATGTTGCTGTACCATTTTCTGTCCAACCAAGATCTGCACTAGAAGTTGTAATATTTGTTATTGTTCCTGCTGAAGGATCTACACAAGGAACTGTAAAAGTTTGTTCTACACATCCCGTTGCATCACCATTAGCATTATAAGATACTATAGTTACATAGTATGTTGTTCCAGCACTTAAAGCACCAACATTATATGTTAATACGTCACCTACATCTACTGCGTTAGCAACATCAGTAGCTCCTGTAGAAGTACCTACTGATAATTTATAACCAGTTGCAGAACCTGTAGCTGCTGTCCATGTTACATCTCCAGTGACATTAATATCCGTTAAAGTTGAATCACAATTTGGAGGAGATGAAGCTACAAGACCATTAAAAATAATTGTTGGTGAAAAAGAGTAAGTTCCAGTAGCTGTAGGAGGTGCAGTTGGATCTGGATTTACACTATCACTTCTGTAAGTAATACTTCTTACTTCTGAGGTAGCAGTATTCCAAAAATCGTCACCTGAACCATCATATCCAGCCAAGTTCTCATCAAATGCTATAATCAGGTTATCTGTACCGTTATATACAAAAGGGGTATCTAAAGTTAATGTTACCCATCCAACACCACCAGACACATCTATTCCTCCTGTGTAAGATGCAGTAAGACCTGAAACTGGTTCCCAGTCTGTTGTACTAGCAAAAGCAGTCTTTGTTGTATGACCAATATAAATAGTTATATCTTGACTATTTGGTAATAATGATGTACCACTAAAGTAGTACTGTAATCCAGTAATTGTACCAGATGTGTTAATTTCAGCAGCAGTATAAATACTCTGACTGTAAGTGTAGCCATAAAATGGTTCAAATGGCATATTCTGTAATTGGTTGTTTCCAGTTCCTACTTGCAATTGTGCAAAAGAAAATGAAGTAAACAACATAAAAATTAATAAAGTAATTTTTTTCATATTAAATTTAGTATTAGTTATTAATTAATTAATCATTCTCTAAAAATATTGATTAATTCCTAACTACAAAGTCTAACTATTACCAAATCGATAAAGCACAAATAAACAAGTTAAAGTGTTAATTTATTTAACAAAAAACCACAACTATTTGAGAGTAAGACTTTTCCTAATTTCATTATACATGGCACTACTTTTTAAACATAAAAAAAAGCCTTACGATATTCGTAAGGCTTTGTGATATTTGTTACCGAATTGTTATTTGTTATTTGACTCTACAAAAGCATCCATAACTGCATCACTTACTCCCATATTACTGAAGCCTCCATCATTAAATAGATTTTGCAAGGTAACACGTTTAGTTAAATCGCTAAACAAGGATACGGTGTAGTTAGCACAATCTAATGCAGTTGCATTACCTAGTGGCGACATTTTTTCAGCGTAAGCAATAAAACCATCAAATCCTTTAACTCCACTTCCTGCTGTGGTTGGTGTTGGAGATTGAGAAATAGTATTTACTCTAACTTTTTTATCTCTTCCAAAGAAGTACCCAAAACTGCGTGCAATACTTTCTAAATACGCTTTATTATCTGCCATATCATTATAGTCAGGAAACACACGTTGTGCAGCCATGTAAGTTAAAGCAACAATACTTCCCCACTCATTCATAGCATCTTGCTTGTAAAGGGTTTGCATGGTTTTATGAAATGACATTGCAGACACATCAGTTCCTTTTTGTGTCCAATCATAATTTTGGTCTGTATAATGTCTTCCTTTTCTAACATTTATCGACATCCCAATTGAGTGTAATACAAAATCTAATTTACCGCCTAAAATTTCTGTAGCTTGGGATACCAAATTTTCTAAATCTTCTAAAGACGTTGCGTCCGCAGGAATTATTTGAGATCCCGTTTTTTCTGCTAATGCATTTATTTGTCCCATACGCATAGCAACTGGTGCATTAGTTAGTACAAATGTTCCGCCTTCTTCATGGACACGTTCTGCAGTTTTCCAAGCTATAGAGTTTTCGTCTAATGCGCCAAATATGATTCCTCTTTTTCCTTTTAATAAGTTGTATGACATAATCTTGTAGTTGATTTGTTATTTGAAAATTAGTTGATTTGTTTATTAATTTTTCAAAGATACTATTAATTCAATAATTGTTTAGCATGTGCTATTGCAGAATCTGATAATTGAGAACCTCCAAGCATTTGAGCTAGTTCCACTACGCGCTCGTCGTAATTTAATTTCACTAAATTAGTAGTGGTTACTTCATTGACATCTTCTTTGTAAACTTTAAAATGCGTATTTCCTTTGGCAGCAATTTGCGGTAAATGTGTAATACTAAACACTTGCATATTAGTGCTCATTTGTGACATGATGTCTGCCATTTTGTTGGAGATTTCACCAGAGACTCCTGTATCAATTTCGTCAAACATAATAGTAGGTAGCTTGACATATTTAGAAAGAATAAATTTTATGGCTAACATAATTCTAGATAACTCTCCACCAGATGCAGCCTTTTTAAGCTGATTAAATTGTCCACCTTTATTTGCTGAAAATAGGAAGCTTAAATTATCTTTTCCGTTATACAGAAACTCTTCTGAAGGGTTTAAACTAATATTAAACTGCGCATTAGGCATACCTAATTGACTTAAAATAGCTTCTAATTGCTTTTTTAAATCTGGTATAGCTTTATGGCGTTTTTCTGTAATGCTATTAGCTTCTGTATTTAAAAGTAGTTTAACTGCATTAATTTCTTTTTCTTTTTCTAAAATATCTTGCTCTACATTTTCTGTTGCTTCTACTTTTTTAGAAAGCGCTTCTTTTATTTCTAGCAACTCGTCTACAGAATTAACTAAATGCTTTTGCATTAAATTATTTAACGTAGATATTTTGGTGTTTACTACTTCTAACCTGTTGGGATCTGCATCTAATGCGTCTTGAAAACGCTCTATATCTACCAAAACATCATCTAACTCTATTAAACTACTGGTTACTCGGTCTAAAATAGGTTGATAATTAATAGAAATAGTTGATAGCTTTTGTAAAGCTAATTTAATGGTTCTTAAGTTAGTTAATACACCTATTTGCTCCTCGCTTAACAAAGCATTGGCTTCTTCTAACTTTTGCTGTATAGCTTCTACATTATTTAAAACCTCATACTCTTCTTCTAAATCTTGGAGCTCTCCTGCTTTTAAATTAGCAGTTTCTAATTCGTTTAATAAAAATGAATTATAATCATGTTCTTTAATGGCTTCAGCTTGAAAATGTTTTAATTCTTTTAGCTGTTTTTGAAGCGTTTTATACTGTTTTAAATGAAGGGTGTACGTCTCTAAATTAGTTTCGGTATTTGCTAATGCATCAATCACCTGAAACTGAAACGCATCATCCACTAATTGTAACGTTTCGTTTTGAGAGTGGATATCTATAAGTTGTGCTCCTAATAATTGAAGACTAGATAAATTGACTGGCGAATCATTAACAAAAGCTCTAGATTTTCCAGACGGTAAGATCTCGCGTCTAATAATTGTTTGGGATTCGTAATCTAAGTCTTCCGACTTAAATAACGGTTGTAATTTGTATTTAGCAATATCAAAGGTAGCTTCTATAATACACTTTGTGTCTGGATTACGCAAGCTTGATAAATCTGCACGTTTACCTAATATTAAAGATAATCCGCCTAATAAAATAGACTTACCTGCTCCAGTTTCTCCTGTAATAATGGTAAAACCATCATTAAAATTAACTTGAAGCTGATCTATTAACGCGTAGTTTTTTATGGTTAGTCCAGTAAGCATTAGTTTGATTAGTTAGTGAATCACTAAAAAAATATAGTTCTAAAATTTTATGTTTCTCCATTTAGAAGAATGCATTGGTGCTACTTTGTTTAAAGTATCTATCAGGTCTGCAATATCTACACTTGGTCCATCAGAAAAAATTTGTTCTATTTCTTCTGCTTTAGCATCAAAAAACACACGTAGTAAGTAAGAATTTGGGCGTCTTCTATTCATGTCTTTAAAATACCCTAATGCTATAGCAATTTCGTTTTTAGCATCTTTTTGATTCTCGCTCATGATGTCTAAACCTCGTCTATGGTAGTTATACATCACTGTTCTAAACTCTTTAAAAGTAGGTGACAATAAGTTATCTATAAGCGCAAATCTACTTTGCAAGCCATCTTCAAGTTTCCATCCAGAGTAGTTTTCCTGCTGAGAAAAGTTGACAATATTCTGGGCTTGTTTAAAGTAATCGCTTCCACCCTCTTTTGCAAAAGATTCTGCATCCATACCTAATATCATATGAATATGAAATGCCAACACAGAAATTAAATTAGAAGCATACTGTGTAGGATTGTAGATAAGTTGTTGGAACTCGACATACTCAAAAGTAAAATCCTTATCATTAACATTATAGATTGGTGTTGTATAGCTAGCACCAAAAACTGGTCTAGACGACTGTACTTGCAACGTTGCTTTGTAATTATTTCCTGAATACTCACTGATGTTAATTACAAAATTACAATCTATACGTTCTTGCGGTTTAACCGTTTTGTTGGTCCATTTTGTACTAGAAATAAATTCTTTTAACTGTGTTTCTAGGGTTTTAAATTGCTGTAAGTTTTCATTACCCGTTTGCTGTGCATTTACTACTACTGTTGCATTTAATTCCTGAGCCTGAATAGACATAGAAAAACAGAATAAAAAAAGAAATAATAGATTACGCATGTATTGTTTTAATTATGGTATTAAAAATATCTGTAGCTACTTCTGTTTTAGACTTTAACTCAAAAACTGTAATTTGTTCAGCTTTGTTTATTAAAGTAACTTTATTGGTGTCGGATTTAAAACCAGCACCTTTATCGTTTAACGAATTTAAAACAATTAAATCTAAATTCTTCTTTTTTAGTTTCAATTTAGCATGTTCTAACTCGTTATTAGTCTCTAAAGCAAAACCTACTAAAAACTGATTTGTTTTTATTTGTCCTAAAGACGCTAGTATATCTTTAGTTTTTTCAAGTTCTAAAGTTAACGTAGAATCCTTCTTTTTTATTTTCTGAGTCGCAACATTTTTTGGCTTATAATCTGCTACTGCTGCAGATAAGATTGCAATATCAGAATTATTAAAATGAAGATGAGTAGCTTCATACATTTCTTGTGCACTAACCACAGGAATAATCGTAATTAAACTATGATTGACTGTTTGGTGTGTTGGACCAGTTATTAATATAACTTCTGCGCCTAAATTAGCAGCTGCTTTAGCTAATTCAAACCCCATTTTACCTGAAGAATGGTTACCAATAAATCGGACAGGATCTATTGCTTCATAGGTTGGACCAGCAGTTATTAATACTGTTTTATTTTTTAGTGACAAACCATTTAAAATATCCTGCTCAATAAAAGCCACAATATCTTCTGGCTCTGCCATACGTCCTTGTCCAACTAATCCACTAGCTAGCTCGCCAGAAGTTGCAGGAATCATAATATTGCCAAAACTTTTTAGTTTTTCAAAAGAAGCAATTGACGAAGGATGTTTATACATATCCAAATCCATAGCTGGTGCAAAATATACTTTGCATTTTGCAGACAAATAGGTTGCTAGTAGCAAATTATCGCAAGTTCCGTTTGCCATTTTAGACAAGGTATTTGCAGTAGCTGGTGCAATAACAAAATAATCTGCCCAAAGACCTAACTCTACGTGGTTATTCCACATAGCGTTGTCATCGTCATCATTTGTAAAGGTTGAATGTACTGGGTTTTTGGAAAGTGTAGATAATGTAAGCGGAGTTACAAAATCTTTAGAAGCAGGTGTCATCACAACTTGGACGTTTGCACCTGCTTTTATAAATGCTCTGACTAATGTAGCAGTCTTGTAAGCAGCAATACCAGCACTAATGCCTAATAGTATATTTTTGCCACTTAATATAGACATAGTTTTAGTCTTGGTTATCTTGCTCTGTGTTTCTGTGGTAGATTTTATCATCTAACCATTCTTGCACTGCTAAAGCGTGAGGTTTAGGTAATTTTTCGTAAAATTTAGACACCTCAATTTGCTCTTTGTTTTCAAAGATTTCTTCTAAGCTATCGTTATACGTTGCAAACTCTTCAAGCTTTTCAATTAATTCTTTTTTGATTTCAGAATTGATTTGCTCTGCTCTTCTAGAAATAACCGAAATAGCTTCGTAAATGTTATTAGTTGGCGCATCTATTTCATTTCTATTGTAAGTAGTTGTTGTTAACGGAGCGTCGATTTTTTTTAAATCCATAATATATTAGCTTTTGGTACTATATTGTTCTAATTGTTGTTTTAAATCTTCAACCATCTTCTCTGCATTTTCAGAAAACTCTGATACTGGATATGATTTTTTGAAAGAATTATAATATGAAATTGCTGAGTTTAAGCGTTCTTCTTTTTTGTATTCTACACTTTTTACAGCTAATTGATAAGCTGAATCAAATCTGTAATAAGCAGCTTTTTCGCGTAACGTTGTACCAGGAAAATCTGCAATAAAATTATTAAACGAGCTGATAGCTGCTTTATAATCTGTAATATGATTATATTGTTTTGCTATGCTATACGCTTTAAGTTCTAGTTTGTATTGTAAATCTTTTACCAATTGGTTTATCTCTGGCATATATTGAGACTCTGGATATAAATTGGCAAATAATTGTAATTTTTCTAGAGCATGATTAGTTTCATGCTGTTCTTTAGAATATACTGGAGATAACGCAGCATAACTTATGGCACTTTTATATAAAGCTTCTTCTAATTTTTCGCTTCTTGGATAAGATGTTGCAAAACGCTCAAATCTGTATCCTGCTAGATAATGTTGTCTAGTTTGAAAATAACAATCTGCATCTAAAAACATTAATTTTTCAGCCTGAGGTTTTCCTCTGTAAGCAGGAACTATCTGAGTAAATAAACGACTAGCTTTATTGTATTTACCGTCGTTATACAGTTGTTCTCCCATTTTAAATTTAACTGCAACGTCCTCAGACTTTAATGCCTTTTGGTACTCGTTACAAGAGGTGAAAACTAAAAAAGTAATTAAGATGTAAAATAAATTCTTCATAAATTTTAAACGAAGCGCAAAAATACGCTATTTAAATGGATTTTAAAAATATAATTTGATTGCTAAATTAATTGAAGAAATCAAGTTTGACTTAGGTTTAAGTATAATTTAACTTTTAGAAAAATTAGCCATAAAATTATCAATCTTAGTTTGCAATTGATCTGTCGCAGTAACTAGTGGTAATCTAACTGTTTTATCACAAAGTCCTAAATGATTAAGCACTGCTTTAATTCCTGCTGGGTTATTTTCTTCGAAAATTAAATTAATGATGTCCATCATTTTAAAATGTAGAGCATAAGCTTCTTTAGCCTTACCTTCTAGACCTAAATTAATCATGGTTGAAAACGCTTTTGGTAACCCTTGCCCAATCACAGAGATGACTCCTGCTCCACCAGCTAATACTACTCCTAATGCTAAATCGTCGTCTCCAGATATTACAGAAAAATCTTCTGGCTTATCTCTTAACAACTCTAAATACTGTGCTATATTATTACCAGCCTCTTTAACTGCTACAACATTTTTAAAGTCTCTAGCTAATCGCAAAGTGGTCTCTGGCAACATGTTTTTGGATGTTCTACCTGGCACGTTATATAATATAATTGGAATTGGACATACCTCTGCAATAGCTTTAAAATGTTGGTATAACCCTTCTTGAGTTGGCTTGCTGTAGTAAGGAGATACCGATAATATACCTGCAAAACCTGATAAATCTGTTGTTTTAATTTCTTCAATGACAGCAGCAGTATTATTACCTCCTATACCTAAAACTAATGGCAAACGCCCATTGTTAACTTTAATTATAACATTTGTTATCTCCTTTTTTTCTTGTTTGGTTACTGTTACACTCTCTCCAGTAGTACCACTAATGACTATATAATCTATTCCATTATTAATGTTATACTCCACAATGTTTTCTAACGCCTGAAAATCTACTGTTAAATCAGCTTTAAACGGAGTGACAATTGCTATTCCTGTTCCTAAAAAAGGGTTATTCATTACTTATTTTATTTAAAATGTTTAGGTATTTAATTAATTCTGATTTAAATATTTCTTTGTCTTTAATTTTGGTTTCAATAATTAAATCGTTTATCTCTAAGTTAGCATTGTTAATACCAACTTTTAATTGTGCATTTGCAGTCGCTGAAACGACTTGTAAGGCTAAAGTGTTGGTTTCATAAAAATTAATGAGTAAATCAAATTTTGTTGACAAAAAATCTTTTACCGTTTGACTTTTAAATTGACCTTTCCAACCTAACTCTTTTTCAGAAAAAGTATTGTTAAAAACTGAAGTTTCTTCTTTTTTATTATTAAACAGAGATAAAATTTTAAGGTTGTTTTGATTTACTTTTATTTCATTTATCAAACTATTAATCCACTCTAAATCAGAAAACTCATTACTATCTACTAAAACACCAACGCTTTTTATAGCGTCATTATTAGTGGCTACAACCCTATTGTTTACACATTTATTAATATACTTTTTATTAGATTTTTCTTTAAATCCTTTTAAAATCATTTATCTTTATTCCTTTGCTACAAATGTAGTGATTGTAACTAAATATTGACTTTAAAATAAGTAACATTAAATATGAATTATAAACACATTGCCTTCTTGCTTTGTATAGTTTTGATAACATCCTGTAAGCATGAACCTTATTCTTTAAGTAAAATTGAAGGTGAGCAAATTAATATAAACGACTCTTTAGTATTAGATGAGGCTATTGACAATTACATCAAACCTTACAGAGAAAGCATAAATAAAGATATGGAAGCGGTCTTATCTTATGCGCCTGAAACTTACAGCAAAACAGATGGCGAGTTTAATACAGCTATAGGTAATTTAATGGCTGATGCTGTTTTTGAACAAAGTAATCCTATTTATAAAAAACGAACCGGAAATAATATAGACATGGTTTTACTAAACCATGGTGGGATTAGAGCTATTATCTCTAAAGGAAATATAACTACAAGAACAGCTTTTGAGGTTATGCCTTTTGAAAACAGTATTGTAGTAGTAGAGCTTAAAGGACAACAAGTAGATAGTCTAACCTATTATTTAAGTAAAGCTAAACGTGCGCATCCCATACATGGTTTAAAATTGACTTTAGACAAAGATTTTAATATTAAAGAAGCTTTAATTAATGGAGAGCAAATAAAAAAAGACAAAGTATACCATGTTGCCACAAACGATTATCTATATAATGGAGGTGATCGCATGCGATTTTTTCAGGTAAACGATAGTGTACATGTTTTAGATTACAAAATACGAAATGCCTTGTTGGACTACTTTAAAAAAGTAGATACCATTAAACCTATAATTGACGATAGATTTATCCAAATTAAATAACCTTATTAAATGAAACGTAGAGATTTTATACAACAAGCAACAGCAGCAACTGCTTTAATTACGGTTGGTGGTTATGGATTACAATCGTTTGCAACCTCAGCAAAAACTAAAAAAATTACTATTCTACATACTAATGATGTCCATAGTCATATTGATGCATTTGGACCAGATGATGGTCGAAATGCAAACCAAGGTGGTGTAGCAAGACGTGCTACATTAATTGAAAACATCAGAGCCAATAATCCTAACACCTTACTTTTAGATGCAGGAGATATTTTTCAAGGGACACCTTACTTTAATTATTATGGTGGCGAATTGGAATTTAAATTAATGAGTAAGCTTAAATACGATGTAGCAACTATTGGTAATCATGATTTTGACAATGGTATAGACGGATTATATGCACAATTACCACATGCTAGTTTTAACTTTGTATCTGCTAATTATGATTTTTCTAATACCATTATGGATACTCATGTTAAACCCTATCAAGTTTTCAAAAAAGATGGAATTAAAATTGGCGTATTTGGGTTAGGGATTCAATTACAAGGATTAGTGGATAAAAAAATGTATAAAGAAACTGAGTACCTAAATCCTATAGAAACCGCCCAAGAAATGACTCGCATTTTAAAAACAGAAAAACAATGCGACTTAATTATCTGTTTATCTCACTTAGGGTATTACTACAGTAAATTTCCAGAAAAAATTAGCGATTTAAACTTAGCCAAAGCTACAAAAGATATAGATTTAATTATTGGTGGACATACCCACACGTTTTTACCAAAACCTACAGTAGCACAAAACATAGAAGGTAAAAATGTATTAGTAAATCAAGTTGGTTGTTATGGAATAAATCTAGGTAAAATAGATTTTTATTTTGAACCTGATAGTACTAAAAAAGCTGAAGGCACTTCTATAATTGTATAGATTTAAACAAATCTAGTTTGCTTTTGAATAGCTAAATATTTTATTTTTATATACACATATAAGAAGTAAAATCCTATTCCCATTAGTAGCGAATAAATGATTTGTAACACTTGTTCTGAAGAAATAAATATGTAAGCCACTTGTACCATTTCTGAAAATACTATACATACACTAGCCAAAAACAACAGTAGTCCCTGTTTTGTTTCGTGATATAAATAATGCACTAAAGAAAGTGACAACACCAACAATATCAAGACATTGTAAACAACTTCCATTGCAAAATCTATAGTATTAATAATTATAGTTTCATCTTGCATAATCATTTGATTTAAAGCATAAATCAAATATGAATTAAATACTGCAAGTATTATTAAATGTAATTTAAACTCTTTAATTAAAAGTTTTAAGTTAATGTCCTTAATTAAAAATATGATTAAAGATGAATAGGCTGCAATTATTAAAAAATTTGAACAATAATAAGCTAGAAAAGTACTTTCTTTAAATACTACATTAAGTATTTCTGCAATCGAGAAACTTAAAAGAAAAAAACCAAAAAAATGATTTCTCTGTTTTGCTTGACCATAATATAAATAGGAGAAAACAGGAAAAACAGACATCCATGCATAATTTGAAAGAACAGGAACACTAAATATTTTTCCAACTATAAATAGTACCACTAAAAATATCAAAAATACCGATGCAGTATTAAACTTTGTAAGCTTCATTATAAAAGATTTGGGACTACAAAGATAACACTAAATTGCAATTAAACGTTAAAAAATGCATTTAATCGACGAAATGCAAAATTATTTTAGTTTTTTTAAAAATTCCTCTTCAGAAATCATTTCAATATTAAGCTTCTCTGCCTTTTCTTTTTTACTTGGTCCCATGTTATCTCCTGCGACAATAAAACTAGTTTTTGAAGATATTGACGACGATACTTTTCCGCCATTATCTTCTATAAGTTTTTTAAGCTCTGTTCTGGAAACAGAATAAAACACACCAGAAACAACAATTATATTTCCTTCTAATTTATTAGTTTGATTAGCTAATGTTTCTGCAGATAACTCTAGTTGTAAACCATAAGATTTTAGTCTATTAATAATCTGCTGGTTGTTATTGTCAGAAAAGAAATCGACAACACTTTCTGCAATTCTAATCCCAATTTCATTAACCTGCTCTAAATCTAAAACAGATGCAAAAGCCAAAGCATCAATACTTTTATAATGTTTAGCAAGTGTTTTAGCTACAGTTTCTCCTACAAAACGAATCCCTAAAGCAAACAACACTCGCTCAAACGGGATTTGTTTAGACGCTTCTATTCCTGCTATTAAATTATCTGCACTTTTTTCTGCCATACGTTCTAAAGGCAAGACTTGCTCTTTTGTAAGCTCGTATAAATCTGCATAATTGTTAATTAATCCAGCATTAACTAAAAGCGCAACGGTTTCACCTCCTAAACCTTCAATATCCATTGCTTTTCGCGAAATAAAATGTTGAATACGCCCAATAATTTGAGGATTACAACCATTATAATTGGGGCAAAAGTGCTTGGCTTCGCCTACTTCTCTTTGTAAAGCAGTACCACATTCTGGACATTGGGCTATATACTGTGTTGGTTGAGAATCTGCTGGTCGTTGAGATAAATCTACAGCAATAATTTTAGGTATAATCTCTCCTCCTTTTTCTACAAAAACGGTATCATTAACTCTAATATCTAGTTTTTCTATTTGATCTGCATTATGTAATGAGGCACGTTTTACAACAGTTCCTGCTAGTTCTACAGGTTCTAAATTTGCAACAGGAGTAATAGCGCCTGTACGACCAACTTGATAGGTTATCTCTTTTAAAATAGTACTTACCTGCTCGGCTTTAAACTTATAAGCAATTGCCCAACGTGGTGCTTTGGCTGTAAACCCTAACTCTTCTTGCTGATATAAGCTATTAACTTTAACCACCACACCATCAGTCTCATAAGGCAAATCGTTTCTTGCTTTATCCCAATAGTTTATAAATGCAAATACATCGTCAATACTATCGCATAATTTAGCTTCTGTTGGCACTTTAAATCCCATTTGTCGTGCTTCTTCTAAGCTTTCAAAGTGTGTTTTGAAGTTAAAATTATTACCTACTAATCCATACAACAAACAGTCTAATGGTCGTTTTGCAACCTCAGCACTATCTTGTAGTTTTAAGCTTCCAGACGCAGTGTTTCTTGGGTTTTTATAAGGTTCTTCACCATTTGCTATACGTTCTTCATTCATTGCATTAAATCCATCAAAGGGTAATACTATTTCTCCTCTAATTTCAAATTCTTCTGGATAGTTACCTTTTAACTGTAAAGGGACCGAGTTTATAGTTTTAATATTTGCTGTTACCTCATCACCCTGAAAACCATCTCCTCTTGTTACCGCATTAAACAGTTTACCATCTTTATACGTCAGGTTTATAGATGCACCATCATATTTAAGCTCGCAAACATATTGTACCTTTCCGTCCACTTGTTTTTTTATACGGGTTTCCCAATCTTTTAAATCTTCAAGAGAATACGAATTATCTAAACTATACATACGGTGTTTATGCACCACAGTATTAAAGTTTTTAGTCACTTCTCCGCCTACCCTTACAGTTGGCGAATTAGCATCAAAAAACTCAGGATGCGCTTCTTCTAGTGCCTGAAGCTCTTTTAATTTCTGGTCAAACTCATAATCACTTATGGTTGGGTTGTCTAATACATAGTAGTTATAATTATGCTTACGTAACTGATCTCTTAAAGTGTTTATTTTTTGCTGTATGCTCATAATGTAATCTTAATTCTTAATTCCACGTATCATTCTATCTTTTCCAAACATATCCTGCTTTAATTGGACATTTTTAAAACCATGGTTTTCTAAAAGTTGTATCATCTCCTGTCCAAGATATTCATTAATTTCAAAATATAATTCACCATTGGGATTCAAATTAGCAACAGCAAACTGTGTAATAGCTTTATAAAATAATAAAGGGTTATCATCCTCTACAAACAACGCTAAGTGAGGCTCGTTGTTTAATACATTTGGTTGCATTTGTGTTTTTTCAAGGTGTCTAACATATGGTGGATTAGATACAATGATGTCAAATTTCAGATCTTTAAAATTTAAATCCCAATTTGATTTATTTAATATATTGGCTTCTATAAATTGTATTTCTACGTTATTTATAGTAGCATTTTCGTTTGCTTTTTCTAACGCTTTCGCGGAAACATCTAGCGCACAAACAGAGCTGGTTGGTAAATGTTTAGCTAAACTAATAGCAATACAACCACTTCCTGTACCAATATCTAATATCTTGTGAGACTTCTTGACTACGTTTGAAGTGACATTAGATATAATTAAGTCTACTAATTCTTCCGTTTCAGGACGAGGTATTAGTGTATGCTCATTTACTTTAAATGGTAAACCATAAAACTCGGTTTCACCAATAATATACTGTATGGGTTTATGCTGCTTTAATAGGTCTAATGCTTTAAAAATAGGTTCTTGTTCTGGTTTGGAAATTGCAAGGTCAGGATGCAAAGCCAAGTCCAAACGATTGTATTTATAGTAAGCTTGAGTTAACATAAAAAAGAAGGATTGCACCTCCTCTTTACCGTAAATAGCATCTAATTCGTTATGAAATATATGTTTAAGATCGGTTAATTTCATAATGTTTTTATCATCCATACTCCACAATTAAAATGCCCAGTTTGTCCCAATGGTGCATTTAAATGTTTAAATCCATAGCTTTCGTAAATATGTATGGCTTCCTTTAATTTAGGGATGGTTTCTAGATACGCACGTTTAAACCCTAATGACTTGCCTTTTTCAAGACATTTTTCGAATAATTTTTTACCATAACCTTTTCCGCGTAAGCGATTAGAAAAATACATTTTTTGTATTTCAAACACGTCCTCCTTCTCTCCGTTTAATGGTTTTAAACCACCTCCTCCTTCAATTACACCATCTATAGTCACAACGTAGTAAGCCTCATTGTGTTTTGCATAAGATTCGTACATCTTTGGAGTTTCAGGATCTGTATAAGCAGTACCAATTAAAGGCAAATCATACTCGATAAAAACCTCTCTAATAATAGCCTCCATTTGCGGATTGTCTTGTGGCTGGATTTCTCTTATTTCAATTGTAGTATTACTCACTTTTAAATAGTATTTTTACGCCATATTTTAGAGGATGAAGATACATTAAATCTAAAAATGTTATAATGAAAAACACACTAATCTTATTAACAATACTATTCACTTTTTTTAGCTGTAAGGTTAAAGAAACTCCAGAATTTATTAAGGTTGAAAACATTAAAATTTCAGAAACTTCACCTCGATTTATTACCATTACTGCAGATGCATTTTTCTTGAACCCCAATGATATTGGTGGACAGTTAGAAACTGATGGTATTAAAGTACTAGTGAATGACAACGAGTTAACCTTAGTCACTGCCAAAAGTTTTAAAGTACCAGCCAACAAAGAGTTTTCTATCCCGTTACAAGCAAGCATCCCAACAGATAGCTTATTAAGTAATAAAAACTTAAGTAGTTTACTAGGTAGTTTTATAAATAAAAAAATGAAAGTTCAATACGTTGGTGATATTAAATATAAAGTCCTTGGATTTTCTAGAAAATACCATATAGACTTAACCGAAGACGTAGAAATAAAACTATAATTTGTCTCACGAATATTACATATCACGTTGTTTACAAGTAGCTAAGAATGGATTAGGTACAACTCGTCCAAATCCTATGGTTGGTTGTGTTATAGTACACAATAACACCATAATTGCAGAAGGTTTTACTAGTCCTTTTGGCGGTAACCACGCAGAGGTTAATGCCATACAATCTGTTGTTGACCAATCACTTTTAAAAACAGCGACTATTTACGTGACCCTAGAGCCTTGTAGTCATTATGGTAAAACACCACCTTGTAGCGATTTAATTATTAAACACCAAATACCACATGTAGTTATTGGTTGTATGGATGACAATCCAGAAGTAGCAGGACAAGGGATTAAAAAGTTAAAAGATTCTGGTTGCAATGTCACTGTGGGTGTTTTAGAAGCAGACTGTAAAGCGCACCACAAACGATTTTTTACGTTTCATAATAAAAAACGCCCTTATATTATTTTAAAATGGGCAGAATCCAGTGATGGTTTTATTGCTCCAAAGACTAAAAACAAACAAGAACCTGTTTGGATAACCAACCCATATTCAAGACAGTTAGTCCATAAATGGCGTGCAGAAGAACAAGCCATTTTAGTGGGAACCAACACTGTAATAGAAGACAACCCAAGTTTGACCGTTAGAGATTGGACGGGTCACAATCCTATTAGAGTGGTTTTGGACAAACATGATGCTTTAGACACTAAATACACAGTCTTTAACGCTGATGCCGAAACAGTAGTTTTGAAAGAAAGCACAGCCAAACTAATCTGTGACACGCTTTATAAATCCAATATTAACTCTGTAATTATTGAAGGTGGCAGTAAAACCTTACAGCTTTTTATAAACGAGGGAATTTGGGATGAAGCACGCGTATTTACTGGACTTATTACTTTTAATGCAGGCATAAAAGCACCTGTGTTTTCTGGTAAATTGGTTTCTGAACAACACATTAAAAAAGACACTTTAAAGATATATACAAATGATTAAAACCTTAATCTTCGATTTTGGAGATGTGTTTATTAATTTAGACAAAGAAGGCGCAATGACTAATGCATTGGAGCTATTTGAATTGGATGAATTATCTGAAGAACTTATAGCTTTTAATAGCTTTTACGAACAAGGTTTGATTGACACCAAAGAGTTTATAGACTTTTACCTTAGCAACTTCCCTAAGTTATCCAAAAAAGACATTATTGAAGCTTGGAATTATATTATCTGCGATTTTCCGCCAAAACGATTAGAGTTTATACAACAATTAGCTAAAGACAAACAGTACCAGCTTATATTATTAAGTAATACCAACGAGTTGCACATTAATCATATCAAAGAGTATATTCCATTTTACGAAGAATTTAAAGCTTGTTTTGATAATTTCTATTTGTCTCATGAAATCATGCTACGTAAACCAAACTCAGATATTTTTAAGTTTGTTTTAGATGAAAACCAACTAAATCCAAAAGACTGTTTGTTTATTGATGATACTACAGAAAATATCGAAACCGCTAGTAAATTAGGCTTTCATGTTTGGAATAACAACCCGAAAACTGAAGATATTGTTGATTTGTTTACGATTAAAAAAGAATTGTTTTAATGTATTTATTACTTAGTATAGCTGCCTCAACATTAATTTTTGTCATTTTTAAAACAATTGGCAAACGTAATGTGAACACCCTTCAAACAATAGTTGTAAATTACTTTACCGCTTTTATCTTAGGCATAATAAGTTACGATTCTAAAATTGTAGTTTCTGAAATAATATCCTCTAAATGGTTTTTTGGAGCAATTGGTTTAGGAGTTTTATTTATATCCATATTTAATGTTATGGCATTGACAGCACAGCGTAACGGAATGTCTGTTGCGTCAGTAGCAAGTAAGATGAGTGTGGTTATTCCTATAATTTTTGGACTTTTTGTATACAACGAAAGTTTAGGATGGCAAAAAGGTCTTGGTATTGTCTTAGCTTTAGTAGCAGTTTATTTAGCATCTGTAAAAGCAAAATCAGAAACCTTCTCTTTTAAAGGATTATGGCTACCTATTATTTTGTTTTTAGGGTCAGGTACTATTGACACCTCTATAAAATATATCGAAACTACTTATTTAGCAGATAATGGTATTCCGGTGTTTTCTGCTACAATATTTTTAATAGCAGGTTTAATTGGAGTTGGCATACTTTCCGCGAAAGCGATACAAAAAACATTAGTGTTTGACGCTAAAAGCATAATTGCTGGAATTATTTTGGGTGTTGTTAACTACTACTCTATCTACACACTTTTAAAAGCTTTAAATGCCGACCATTTTGAAAGCTCAACCATTTTTACTGTAAACAATGTAGCAATTGTTATGTTGTCCACTTTGATAGGACTAGTATTATTTAAAGAAAAATTATCTACTAAAAACTGGATAGGAATTGGTGTTGCTGTAGTTTCAATTGTTCTTGTAACTTTAGCCTAAATTATGGAAAACGACACTTATAAAACTATTTTAAAACCTTCTAAAGAAGTCTTGCATAAAGACAAAAATTCTAAGTTTTATAGTTACACCTTTCCAGTTACAACAGAGGAGGATGTCAAATCTTATTTAGAAGTTGTAAAGCAACAACACCCTAAAGCAGGACATTTTTGTTATGCTTATCAACTAGGTAAAGAACCAGACCAACAGGTCTACAGAGCAAATGATGATGGCGAACCAAGCAATAGCGCTGGATTACCAATATACGGGCAAATCCAATCGTTTGAAGTAACCAATATATTAATAGTTGTTGTGCGCTATTTTGGAGGCGTTAAATTAGGTGTAGGAGGATTAATTAATGCGTATCGCACTGGTGCACAATTAGCATTAGAGGCTTCTACCATTGTGGAACGCACCATTAATATTGACTATTTAATTACTTGTGATTATGATGTTATTAATAAAGTCATGCGAGTAATTAAAGAAAAAAACTTAAATATTACGGATCAAAAATTAGAGCTAGATTGTCAAATTTGGATTTCTGTTAGAAAAAAAGAAGCAGCTAACATCTTCTCTATGTTTGATTCAATTTTTAAAGTTACTATCAAAAAAACAGAAAGTTAACCTTTTAATGCCTCTAAAAAATATTGAGGTGGTCTTGTAGGTTTTTTAGTATTAATATCTACAAAAGCTAAAACCACATTTGCAGTACATAGAATTTGTTGCAAATCGTTCAGTATTTCATACTCAAACTCAACTAAAGCTGTTGGCACTTTTTTTAGTTGGGTTTTAACTTTAATTAGGTCGTCGTAATACGCTGATTTTTTGAAATCTATAGATAACGATACTACAGGTAGTGCAATCCCTTCTTCTTCCATTTTTTTGTAAGAAATACCTAACTTTCTCAACCATTCTATTCTTGCAAGTTCTAGATATAATGCGTAATTTCCGTGGTGAACAACACCCATTTGATCCGTTTCTGCATATCTTACTCTTATTTCAATTTCATCCTGTTTTATACCCATTTTCTTAATTTTTTTTTGTAGTTTCGGAACGTTAGCCAACATGAGAAAAAAAAACTAAAAATTCAATAGTAAATGATTTTTTTTTTACGTTTTTTGTTCACATATTTGCCAAGCTAACGAACTAAAGTCTCTTATCGCTATTTTAGAGACAAAATAACTAACTTAAAATACCTTTAAAATTTAACATGAGTGTAACTGCGCAAACGGTATGGAATAATTGTCTCTTATTTATAAAGGATAATATCCAGCCACAAGCATACAAAACATGGTTTGAACCAATTGTAGCGGTTAAATTAACGGACAATGCATTAAGCATACAAGTACCAAGTAAATTTTTCTACGAATGGCTAGAAGAGCACTATGTTAAATTATTAAAAGTTGCATTAACTAAAGAGTTAGGTGAAACTGCCAAACTAGTGTACATTATAAAAATGGAAAACACTTATGGCAACAAACAACCATTTACAGAAAAAATTCCAAGTTCTAATAGAAGTGCTGTAAAGTCGCAAGACGTTGATGTACCTCTAAATAATAAAAACCCAGAATTAAGAAACCCTTTTGTAATTCCTGGTATTAGAAACGTAAAAATTGAATCTCAACTTAATCCTAATTACAATTTTGATAATTTTTTAGAAGGTGATTCCAACCGTTTAGCACGTAGTGCTGGTTTAGCAGTTTCTGCAAAACCTGGAGGGACTTCTTTTAATCCGTTATTAATATTTGGAGGAGTTGGATTAGGTAAAACACACTTAGCACACGCTATTGGTGTTGATATTAAAGATAAATATCCAGAAAAAACAGTATTATATATTTCTGCTGAAAAATTTACACAGCAATATATAGACTCTGTTAAAAAGAATAACAGAAATGACTTTATCCATTTTTATCAATTAATTGATGTATTAGTTATTGATGATGTACAATTTTTATCTGGTAAATCTGGAACTCAAGATGTTTTCTTCCATATTTTTAATCACTTACATCAAAATGGGAAGCAAGTTATTTTAACTAGTGACAAAGCACCTGTAGACATGCAAGATATTGAACAACGTTTACTATCTAGATTTAAATGGGGACTTTCAGCCGAGTTACAAACTCCAGATTTTGAAACACGTGTTTCTATTTTAAAGAATAAATTATATCGTGATGGTGTAGAAATGCCAGATGATATTATTGAATACGTTGCCAAAAACATTAAATCTAATATTAGAGAATTAGAAGGTGCTATCATCTCATTAATTGCGCAGTCTTCTTTCAATAAAAAAGAAATTAATATTGAATTAGCGAAGCAAGTCGTTGAAAAATTTGTAAAAAACACAAAACGCGAGGTTTCTATAGATTATATTCAAAAAATTGTATCCGATTACTTCCAAATGGATGTAGACACCTTACAATCTAAAACTAGAAAACGTCACATTGTACAAGCCAGGCAATTAGCTATGTTTTTTGCTAAAAAATTCACTAAAGCCTCTTTAGCAAGTATTGGTTCTCAAATTGGTAAACGTGATCATGCAACCGTTTTACATGCTTGTAAAACTGTAGACAACTTATCCACTACAGATAAGCAGTTTAGAAAATATGTTGAGGATTTAACCAAAAAACTGTCGGTTTAAATTAATTAATTTCCGATTTCTCGGAAAAAATATATGACTAAAATTTTAATGGTATGCTTAGGAAACATTTGTCGTTCTCCTCTAGCAGAAGGTATTTTAAAATCTAAATTAGATGCAGACTTATTTACAGTTGATTCTGCAGGAACTAGTAGTTATCATATAGGCAGCAAACCAGATTCAAGATCAATTGCTGTTGCAAGATTAAATGGTATTGATATTTCTGGTCAACGTGCTAGACAATTTAGCAAACAAGATTTTAAGGATTTTGATATTATTTATGCAATGGATAATTCCAATTACAATAACATTATTGCTTTAGCAGCTAATGACAACGATAAAGCTAAAGTAAAATTAATTTTAAACACAATATTCCCAAATCAAAATCTAGACGTACCAGATCCGTATTATGGCGGTGACAAAGGGTTTGAAAATGTGTATCAAATGTTAGATAATGCTTGTTCTGTCATTGCTGAAAAAATTTCGAAATAAGCAATAAATTACTACCTTTAAATTATATGGACAAAGGCAAATTGTATTTAATCCCATCTACCTTAGGAGATTCTAACCCTTTACACGTATTACCAATCCAGGTAAAGCATGTAATTGATAGATTAGATACTTTTATTGTAGAAAACTCAAAGTCAGCTAGAAAATTTATAAAAAGTATTGCTCCAGAAAAGCAACAATCAAGCCTTACGCTTTTTGAATTAAATAAATATACAGAACCAACAGACTTACCAAAATTTATACAAACTTGTTTAAATGGTCAAGATTTAGGGTTGTTATCTGATGCTGGTTGCCCAGGAATTGCAGATCCAGGAGCAGATATTGTAAGTTTAGCACATAAACATAATATAGAAGTTGTTCCGTTAGTAGGTCCATCTTCTATCCTACTAGCCATGATGGCTTCAGGTTTTAATGGTCAAAGTTTTGCTTTTAATGGCTATTTACCTATTGATAAAAATGAAAGAAAAGCAGAATTAAAGCGATTAGAACGATTAAGTTTTGAACACAATCAAACCCAATCTTTTATTGAAACACCTTACAGAAACAATAAGTTATTAGAGGATTTGTGTGCTTATTTAGGTGATCATACAGAAGTTTGTGTGGCTTGTGATATTACTCTTCCAACAGAATATATTAAAACTAAAACCGTACAACAATGGAAAAAAAATAGTGTTGACCTACATAAAAGACCAACACTATTTATTATTCATAAAAGCTAACTATTAAGCTCTATCGTACTTGACTTTAACCCTTTTTAAAGGTTTTATTAACGACGTATCATAACCAGAGAATTTCTTCATATAATATCTTATAGTTGCTCCATTGGCATCTGCAAAATTTTGCTCGCCATAACTTCTTAAGAATTTTTTCACACTTCCTGGACCAGCCAAATGCGCTGCAGCCAATATCCCAGATTCTGTAACTTTTACTCCGCTAATATATTTACCGTTAAATCTTTTTATATCGCGACGTAACACCCATTTATTACGCTGTGCATTAGCAATAAATGCTTTTTCTTGTAATTCTGGATTATTTAAAAAGAAATTAGGATGATGTATCCCTATTACTTTTAATGTGCTTTTACCAAACTGATATTTACCTAAATATCCATATTGATTAACTCTAAAATAATCGTTCTGTGATTCTTTAAAACCTAAAGCTTCTTTAAATCCAGTGAAGGTTTTTCCTAAATGCGGACTAAAGGGTTCTGGTTGATAGCAATTTTCTATAGAAACCGTTTCTTGTTTTAATTGCTTTGGAGCAGGTTGCATAGATATAACTAAGACAACTAAAATAGATATTGTAAGTACTAGCGATAAAAACTTTCCAATATTTTTCATTTTTTCTAGTTTTTGTAACCTTAAAACAATAGTGCATTGAGGTTAAAATTTCGACGTGCAAATATACAACAAATTATTAAAACCTGAAAATCAATATGTTAACTTGTGTTAAAAGTAGATGAAGTGCCCAATTAGCTTACCATTTCCGTTAATTTCTAATGTAGGAAAAGGTACTTTTATGACATTAATTATATTGAAAAATTGCTTTAAAAAAGTCGATTTAGTTTTAATCTTAGTTAAATCTGCATCCAAACTCAAATAAAATTGCTGACTTCGTTGCTGGTTTGGAAAATGAATAGCTTGAAGATTATCAGTTCCGTATAACAATCCATCCACACCATAACCAACTGCTATGTTTAACCACTTAGGTAAGTTACTATCTTTAAAAAAGGAATGCACATTAGCACTTAACCAATACGTTTGACCATTATAATCTTTAATAACCTCTTCTAAAAACCCTTGTCCCAATTTATTTGGGTTTTGGTTTGCATACGGACTTCTGTTAAAAGAATACTTTAACTGAATCCGTTGCTCCTCCCACAATAGATCTTGCCCTATGTATAGACCAGCTCCAGCTGCATTTGCTGCAAAATCTCCCCAAGAAAAACCCCATTCTTTTGAAAAACCATCTAAAATTTCTACTGCTGTTAAAAAGGAAAATCCTAAGGTAGCGCCATAAACCAACTGGTTTTTTTTACTGACACCACTCCAATCTAATGTTTGAGCTCCAAAGCGACCTAATTGATACGCAGTAAACGTATGACCTAACTTATCCATTTGAAACCACTCCGAATTATCGTTAATAGTATGTAATTTTGAACGTTCAAAATCTGCATACCACAGTTGATCTAAACCAATTAGAGAAATAGAAGCTAAACTGCTTTCTGTAATAATAACTGCGTTTCTTCTTTTTATATTAAGGGTATCACTTGGTGTAAAAAAAGAAGTCGTTTCGGTTTGTGCTACAGTGACAACCGATAAAAAACATACTACAACCGTTATTAATTTCAACAAAAAATTATCTATTTACACCTTGACGATTTATCCAATTAACATATTCTTGTCTATTAGCATTATGCTGGCTCAAGGTTTTTGCAAATTTATGGTAACCAAAGTTTTTAACATTAGCTACAAAATAATAGTAGTCGTGTTGCTCTGCATTTAGCACAGCATCTATTGCAGAGACGTCTGGCATGGTGATTGGTCCAGGTGGGATTCCTGGATATTTGTATGTATTATAGGGCGAATCTATTTCTAAATCTCTATATAACACACGTTTAATGACTTGCTTAAAATCATTCTCTTTAGATTTTTTGGCAAAAATAACAGTTGGGTCTGCTTGTAATGGCATGCCTCTTTTTATTCTATTTAAATACACGCCTGCTACTCGAGGTCGTTCATCGACTTTTGCAGTTTCTTTTTGAACTATTGAAGCTATGGTCATCACCTCGTTAACTGATAAGTTTAACGCTTTACGTTTGGCTTGTCTTGATGTATTCCAAAATCTATAATATTCAGCCAACATTTTATCTCTAAACAGTTCTGCAGATGTGTTCCAGAAAAACTCATAGGTGTTTGGGATATACATATTTAAGACTGTCTCTTTAGTAAACCCCTTGTCTTTTAAAAAAGCTTTATCTGTCATAACATTTAATAATGTTAAGCTATCAGGTTCTATTTGTTGTGCGATTCTACCTGCAAGGTCTTGGATACGTTCTTGGTTATTAAAGCTTAATTTTAAAGGGATGTTTTTACTTCTAATTGAGTTAATAATATCATTATTACTCATGTCTTTTTTAATTGCAAATCGACCAGCTTTTATGTTTGTAGTATACTTTTTACGTTTTGCTAAGGCATCAAAACTATCAATATCTTTAAGTAAAGGTTTTAATTGCTCTCTAACCTCTTGGTATTTAGCATTAGTAGGTACATAAATGTATTCGACTTCAGTATTAAAAGCGGTGTTTTTTTTAAACATTGCTCCATAAACAAAATTAGCAAAGTAAGCAGCTACTACTAGGCCTATAATGGCAATAGCCACTAAAATTTTTTTAATATACATCTGTGTTTATTAATTGAAATAAATATTCGTTTTTATAGTGACCGTTAACAAAGTTCCAGTCTTTTTTTAGTCCTACCTCTTTAAATCCTTGATTTTTAAATAAAGTTAAACTAGCTTCATTTTCTTCAGAAATATTGCAATACAATTGATGCAAATCCAAATGTGTAAAACAATAATTGGTTAGTAATTGTACTGCCTCTTTACCAAATCCTTTTTGTTTGTTTTCTGAGTCTTTTATTAAAATACCAATTCCTGCACGTCTATTTTTAAAATCAAAATCAAAAACATCTATTAAACCAATTGCTTCATCATTAGTATTACAAATTACTAATCGCAGTTGTTTGACTTCAAAAATATCTTTGTGTGCCTGGTCTAGATATTGCTTAATTAAATATTTAGAATATGGCGTTATGGTATTACTAATTTCCCAAATAGTTTCGTCATTTTCAATGTCGTGTATAAATGCTAAATCTTCAGGTTCTAAAGCACGTAAATAAATATGTTTACCTTGTAATGTTAACATGTTATTTCGCCTTTAAAAACTTGAGTTGCAGGTCCTATTAGCATGACATTTTTATAGGTGTCTTCTTCTTTGCTAAAAGCCACTTTTAATTGTCCGCCTTCTACATTTAAATTAATTTCTGAAGCATTAGTTTGTCCTGTTTTGTGCATAGCAATTGCTACTGCTGTAACACCAGTACCACAAGATAGTGTTTCATCTTCTACACCTCTTTCATAAGTCCTAACTGCAAAAGTGTTTTGGTCTATTTGTTTAACAAAATTAACATTAGTTCCTGCTTCTTTATAAGGTTGACCATATCGTATTGTTCTACCTTGATTTTTGACATCAAAAGTCGCCAAATCATCTACTAACTGCACATGATGTGGTGAGCCTGTATCTAAAAACTGATGAGTATCAAAAATTTGAATGGTATCAACCTCTTTCATCTGTAAATGAATTAATCCATTTTCAATTTTAGCATAATGCAATCCGTCTATTGCTTCAAAAGTAGTTTCGTATTTTATAAGCTGCAAAAATTCAGCGAAAGCGACAATACAACGTCCACCATTACCACACATAGTGCTTTCGTTTCCGTCTGCATTAAAATAGACCATTTTAAAATCATGCTCTGGATGGTTTTCTAACAATATCAAGCCATCAGCACCTATGCCAAATTTTCGGTCACATAAAAAAGCAATCAATTTGGTATTATTTTTGTTGAAAATATGTTGTCTGTTATCAACAATAACAAAGTCGTTACCTGTTCCTTGATATTTGTAAAAAGTAAGAGTCATTAATAATGAAAATTGAAAGACAAATATAAGTTTTTTCAGTTGTTAAAACGTCGTTAAAGTTGAAATAGACACTCAATAATTAATTAATTTTAATCGTTAGTCTAATAATCTAAACTAAGTTTTTAATATGAAGAAGATGTTAACTTTGGTTTTAGTTTCGGTATTAGGAGGCGCAATTACTCTAGGAACCTATAAAACCTTTCTTGAAAAAGAAGAACAGCCAATTGCAACTACAACACAACAAGAAAACCCTGTTTTTTTACCAACTAGCTATAATACAAATAAGACCATTCTTGCTGCTGCAGAAGGTATTGACTTTACGACAGCTGCAGATAAAACTTTAGATGCTGTTGTGCATGTAAAAAATATTGCTGTAAATAACGTGCAACCTACCTTGCAAGACCTGTTTTATGGTCGTGTACCACAGCGTAGACAGTTAGGTACTGGAAGTGGCGTTATTATTTCGCCAGATGGTTACATTATTACTAATAACCATGTTATTGAAGATTCTGAGCAGTTAAGTATTACCTTAAACGACAACAGAACACTTGTAGCAGAAATAGTGGGTACAGATCCTAAAACAGATATCGCGTTGTTAAAAGTAGAAACAGAAGACCAGCTACCTTATACTACGTTTGGTGATAGTGATTCTGCTAAAATTGGAGAATGGGTTTTAGCTGTAGGTAATCCGTTTAATTTAACCTCTACGGTTACCGCTGGAATTATAAGTGCTAAATCCAGAGATTTAAGTGGACAAAGTACACAATCTTTTATACAGACTGATGCTGCTGTTAACCCAGGAAATTCTGGAGGTGCCTTAGTAAATACTGCAGGAGAGTTAATAGGTATTAACACTGCAATTACCTCACAAACTGGTTCTTACATTGGCTACTCTTTTGCAGTACCTAGTAACATTGCAAAAAAAGTAGTACAAGATATTATGGAGTTTGGTAACGTACAAAACGGTATTTTGGGTGTTATTGGTGGCTCGCTAAATAGTAATTATGCCGAAAAATTAGGCGTAGCAGAAACCGAAGGGTTTTATGTAGATGATGTCGAAGAAGATACAGGAGCTGCAAAAGCTGGAATTAAAAGCGGAGACATCATTAAAAAAATAGACAATATAACCATCAAGAAATTTAGTGATTTAAGAGGGTTCCTAGACTCTAAAAGACCTAATGATGTTGTTACAGTAACGCTGTTAAGAAATGGTGTAGAGAAAGAATTATCTGTAACCTTACTAAAAAGTAATACGTATGTTTTACCAGTAATTGGTGTTATTAAAAATGCTAAACCAGAAGAATTAAGAAAATACAAAACAAAGCATGGTGTAAAAATCATGAAAGTTAATGGTACTTATGGTAGATACTTGCAAAGTGAAGGTATTGAAGAAGGAAACATAATTACTGCTATTAATAACATAAAAATCGAATCTATTGACGACGTTGATAGAATTTTAAAAACTAGAGACACCTATCAACCTTTAAGTATTGAATTAATTAACTCTAAAGGCGAAACTAATCGTTATGGATTGAGATAATTGTCTAGATATTTTTTATAAAATGATAAAGCACTTAATTTTTAAATTAAGTGCTTTAATTTTTTTGTTCAATTTGTTTTACGAAATCGTTTGAAATCTATACTTTTGCCGAAATTTTCAAATCCAATTTAACAACACACTAAACAAAAAACAATGTCCATTAACGAAACTTACGAAAACGAATTAGCGTTTCAGGCAGACAGACGTAGAGCTACAGTTGAATTTATTAAAATTGTTAGCGATTTATGGTATGATAAATCTATAGAGCTGGTCCTGTTTAGAAACCAATTAATTGACAGAAATGTTTCCGAAATTTTAAATCTACATGAATATGCAGGCGAGTTTGTGCAAAAGCCAATCTCTATTTTTGATTCTGTAGAAATTGCTCAAGCAATTAAAACATTAGACGTACCTCCTGCTAAATTAGATATTGGCAAACTTACTTACGAGTATCATTTAGAAGAAAAAAAGTACAGCAACGCTATGGCTTTTGTAGCTAACAAACTTAAAGGTGCTAGTAATACTAAAGACATTACACCTAAAGATGTTGTACTATATGGTTTTGGACGTATTGGTCGTTTGGTAGCAAGAGAGCTTATGACACGTACAGGAAAAGGTAGTCAGTTGCGCTTACGTGCAATAGTTACTCGTGGTGCAATGGATGCAACAGTTTTAGAAAAGCGTGCTGCATTATTACGTAACGACTCTGTACATGGTGATTTTTCTGGGACTGTAACGACAGATATTAAAAACCAATCGTTAATAATTAATGGTACAACAGTTAAAATAATTAATGCCAATCAACCAGAAGATATAGATTACACAAAGTACGGAATTAATAATGCGTTAATTATTGATAATACTGGTGTATTTAGAGATAAAGAGGCTTTAACACGATTAAAAAAATCGCCAGGAGCAGATAAAGTATTATTAACAGCACCAGGAAAAGGCGTCCCAAATATTGTATATGGTGTTAACCATTTAGAAAACAATCCAGATAAAATAGATATTTTTTCTGCTGCTTCTTGTACAACAAATGCTATTACACCTGTTTTAAAAGCTATGGATGACACTTATGGTGTAAAGTCTGGACATTTAGAAACTATTCATGCATATACTAACGACCAAAATTTAGTAGATAACTTTCATAAAAAATACAGACGTGGACGTGCTGCTGGATTAAATATGGTAATTACAGAAACTGGAGCAGGACAAGCGGTTTCGAAAGCATTACCTAGTTTTGAGGGCAAACTTACTTCTAACGCAATTCGTGTACCAGTACCTAATGGATCGTTAGCTATTTTAAATTTAGAGCTGTCTTCAAAAGCAAGTATAGATAGTATTAATGCAACTCTTAAAAAATATGCTTTAGAAGGTGATTTAGTAGAGCAAATTAAATATGAAATGAGTGACGAACTAGTTTCAAGCGATATTATTGGTAGCTCTGCGCCTTCTATTTATGATAGTAAAGCTACAATAGTAAGAAAAGACGGAAAAAATGCCATCTTATACGTGTGGTATGATAACGAGTATGGTTACAGCCATCAAGTAATAAGATTAGCTAAATATATTGCTAAAGTAAGACGATTTACTTACTATTAATACACATAACTTTAATTTAAAAAGGGCGTTTTTAAAAAAAACGCCCTTTTTTGTACGCAACCTTTTGATAGCTTTTGCATCTTTTAAATAAACACCTTTTTTTATGAAAAAAATAACCAACTATTTTTCTCTTTTTGTTTTACTTTTTGCAAGTTCCTGCTGGTATTCAACTAATAATATTGATGATGACATTTCAGAACCATTTATTCCTACTTACCAATATGAAGCTGTAACAATGTTAAGAACAGAATTTGAAAATTCTACTACGCTTGAAGAGGCTAAACCCATTGAAGAAACTGGTAAAATTTACGTTAAAGACAATTTCTTATTTATTAATCAACCTAATAAAGGGTTTCATGTTTTTAATAATAGTGATCCTTCTAATCCAATAAATATGGCATTTATTAAAGTATTAGGATCTACAGATTTAAGCATAAAAAATAATATCCTATACATTAATAATGCTACAGATTTAATTGCTGTAAAACCAGACTTTTCAACTAATACCATAGAGGTTACTAAACGTGTCATTAATACATTTCCAGAGCTTGTGTCTCCAGACCGTTTTAGCTACCACAACACACAACCTGATGAAGTTATAATAGATTGGATACTAACACAATAAAATCATGAAAAAATATAATTTTTTAATTCTTCCAATAGCTTTAATAATTATTGGATGTTCTTCAAATAACGATTCTGGTTCTTCAGCATCTAGTAATTTTGATAATACCACAGGTCAAGGTGGCTCTTTGGCAAGATTTACAATTTTTAACGATTACCTATATACAGTAGATAATCAAGATTTAAATGTGTTTAATATTAGTAATAATGAACAACCTGTACAAGTAAATGAAGTGTCTATAGGTTTTAATATTGAAACATTATTTAACTACAAAGAATACTTATTTATTGGCTCACAAAACGGAATGTTTATTTACAGTGTAGATAATCCAGAAGAACCACAATTTTTGTCCGAAGCCCAACATTTTACTGCTTGTGATCCTGTAGTTTCTAATTTAACTCATGCATTTGTAACCTTACACACTAATGTAGGTTGTGGTAATAATTTAAATCAATTACAAATTTATGATGTTGCAGATTTAGAAAATCCTGTACTTATATCTACAAGAAATTTAACTAGACCAATTGGATTAGGACTATATAACGATTATTTAATAGTTTGTGATGATGAAGTCAAAATTTTCGACATATCAAATCCCGAAAGTAGTGCTTTTGTACATAGTATAAACAGAGATGCTTTTGATGTTATTATACAAGACAACTTGCTAATTCTAGTAGGCGATAATGGAGTTTACCAATATAGTTTGGACCCTAACAATATTCAAAATACACAAGAATTAAGTATCATAAACATCTAATTTTTAATTGTCATCGTATATATAAAAGCCTCGCAACTGTGAGGCTTTTTGTTATATTAAACCCATAAAGCAAACCTTTTTTTATATTTTCGCAAAGCAAAAGACAACAAACTAAATTACCATGTGTAAAACAAACTATCTATTAGCTACTATTTTCTTTTTTACTATTTCATTTTCAGGAACCGCTCAAACCCAAACTACTGATGACGATAAATTATCTTTAGATTCTGGAACACTAGAAAGTCAATTTGAATATTTAACCAAAAAATCAACCAATTGGAGAGATGAGCGTGGACGATCTTATGAAGTGATTAGAAACGAATGGGTAGCAAAATTAAAGGCAAACACTTTAGACTCTTTAAAAGCCATTAAAAAGGACTTATTGGATACTCAAAATAAGGTTACTGCTCAAAGCACAGAAATAGAACAATTAAAAAGTAGTTTATCTAATACCAAATCTAATTTAGAAGCTACAAACCAAGAAAAAGACAGCATGTCTTTATTTGGGATGCAAATGAGTAAAACCGGATATAATGCATTGTTATGGTCTATTATAGCAGGCTTATTAGCGTTTTTATTGTTTTTTATATTTAAATTTAAAAATAGCCATGCAGTTACTAGAGCTGCTAAACTTAAATTAGAAGAAACTGAAGAAGAGTTTGAAGAACACAGACGCAATGCATTAGAGCGAGAACAGAAAGTAAGACGTCAATTACAAGACGAAATCAATAAAAACCGAAACAGTTAATTCGGTTTAATAAATTATTACAAACTCAATTAAAATCTGTAAATTCAAAACTTACAGATTTTTTTTATGACTATCATTCAAGCCAACCAATCACATTTAGATCAAGTAGCACCATTATTTGATGCTTATCGTGTTTTTTATAAACAACAATCAAATTTAGAGACAGCAAAACAATTTTTAAAACAACGCCTAGAAAAGCAAGACTCTATTATATTAATTGCTTACGCAGAACATGAGCCAGTTGGATTTACCCAGTTGTTTTATAGTTTTTCAAGTGTAAGCATGCAACCCTTGTTTATTTTAAACGATTTGTATGTTAAAAAGAATTATAGGAAACAAGGATTTGGTTTAGCTCTATTAAACGAAGCAAAAACACTTTGTAAAAATCATAATTATAAAGGCTTAGCATTACAAACAGAAACTACTAATCCAGCTCAAAAATTATATGAACGTTTAGGTTGGACACTAGACAAAGACTTACATTACTTTTGGACTAATCAATAAAAAAAAGCACAATCAAAAATTTGATTGCGCTTTTAATTTATAAACTAAAGGCTAATAGCCAAAAGCAAGAAGCCATTTTACATTGCTCCCCATTCTTTTAAAGACTCTTTATTCATTTTAACATAGTCTGCGTTTCCTGCTTTTTCAGCTCCAGCTAAAGACGCTTTAGCAGCTTTAATTGCTCCTTTTTTGTCTCCTGCTTTAGCATGTATTAATGACTGCTGACGTAAATACCAAAATCTTGGACTATCTTTTGTCATCTCTACAGCCATATCAATCCATTTTACTGCTTGATTAATATCTTTTCCTGCAGTTAAATAGTACACAGCAGCACTGTAATAATCTGCAGCTCCTGGACCTGCCATTACTTTATCAATACTTGCAGAAACTTTTTTGTCTGTTGGCACTTCTATTTTAACACCAACATAAGCTTTCTCCCACATTAGACCTAACATAGCAGAATCGTTAGTCATATCATCAAAAGATATTGTAAATGTTTCAATATCCATTGGTAAAGGGTAAACTTCTGCTGTTACTTTAGCAGCTACTTTAGAGTCATCCCAATTTTGAGGTGTTCCCCAGTTTTCTGTATCAGAATAAAATACTACATCCCAACTGGTTTCATTAGGAGTTGTAAATACTGCATAAGATCCAGCTTTTACCTCTTTTCCTCCAATCATAACATCATCACTAAATGTTATAATAGTATTTTTATTGGCTCCTGTTCTCCATAATTTTCCAAAAGGCACTAAATCTCCAAAGATTTTACGTCCTTTCATAGACGGTCTAGAGTATTCTACAGTCATATCTGTAAGACCTACTTTTTGTTCCATTTTTTGAAACGGGCTTGGCGCTGGCGCTTCTACTTGTGCATTAACAGCAAAAGTTACTGCTAGCACCATAATAAGAGTCATTAATTTTTTCATGGTTGTGTTTTTTTGATTATAAATAAAATAATAAGTCTATAAAATTAAGCATATCTGCAAGCTTGTTTGTTAATAAAAACTTAAAATAAGATGAAAATATTTTTTCATTAATAATATTAATCGTAATATTGCGATATACAAATTAATAATATTTTAAATGGGATTAATTAAAACCGAAAAATTTACAGATTCTCAAAACCAGATTGCACTTTTTGCTAAAGCTTTAGGGCATCCTGCTCGTGTAGCTATAATTCAGCATTTATTCAAAATTAATGCTTGTGTATGTGGTGATTTAGTGGAAGAAATAGGATTAGCACAACCCACAATATCTCAACATTTAAAAGAACTTAAAAATCTAGGTCTTATTCAAGGTACCATAGAAGGTACTAGTGTTTGCTATTGTATCCATAAAGACAATTGGAGCGCAATGAAAGACTTACTTAATTCGTTTTTTGATAACGATTTAAACAGCAACTCGTGTTGCTAAACGTACATTATAACTAGTAAAACATAACAATATGACACTTAAAGAAATAAAAAGTATACTTAAAAATTTAGATACCATTTCATTTACACTTCCAGATGGTAGCTTAGTACCTAGTCATTTTCATGTGACAGAAGTTGGTAAATCTTCAAAACATTTTATCGATTGTGGTGGTACCTTAAGACAAGAAAAAAAAGTGAATTTTCAGTTATGGAATGCTAATGATTATGACCATAGACTTCATCCTGAAAAATTAATTAAAATTATAGAATTGTCTGAAGACATCTTAAATTTAGGCGATTTAGACATTGAAGTCGAATATCAAGGGGATTTAACCATTCAAAAATTTGGATTGGAATTTAAAAACAATTCCTTTCATTTAACATCATTGGTAACTGATTGTTTAGCAAAAGATAAATGCGGAATTCCAACTGAAAAACTAAAAGTTAATCTATCAGATATTGGTCAAGAACCTTGTTGTACGCCAGATGGTAACTGTTGTTAACATGAAAACCATAAGCATCAATCAAACTAATTTTCCTGAAGTACAACGTATATATAAAGAAGGAATTGAAACTGGTGTTGCTACTTTTGAAACCCAAATTCCAGATTGGAATTATTGGGATGCAAACCACTTACCTTTTGGAAGAATAGTAGCTTTAAAAGATAATCTATATCTAGGTTGGGCTGCATTAAGCGCAACATCAAAACGAAGTGTGTATTCTGGAGTTGCAGAAGTTAGTATTTATGTATCAACCGCGTTTAGAGGGCAAAATATTGGAGATTTTTTAATGAAAGAATTAATTAAAATTAGCGAACAAAACAATATTTGGTCCTTACAATCCAGTATAATGAGAGCAAATCCAGCAAGTTTAAAACTGCACACTAATAATGGATTTAGGATTATAGGATACAAAGAAAAAATTGGCCAATTACATGGTGTTTGGCTAGACAATATATTATTAGAAAGACGAAGTAAAATTATAGGCATTTAAAAACCATACCATTTATGTTTCAAAATATTAAAGATTATATAGATACCCTTAAAATAGATACTATCTCAAAAGAAAGACAAGCTATTTTACAACCTCTAATCGATTTTATAACAACTAAATCTAATAACAATCAACCTATAAACCTAAACTTAATTTGTACACATAATTCTAGACGAAGTCATTTATCGCAAGTTTGGGCACAGGTTATTGCTCATTATTACTCGGTTAAAAATGTAACCACCTATTCTGGAGGTACAGAAGCTACAGCTATGTTTCCAAAAGTAGGAGAAACATTAATTAAAACAGGATTTAAAATTACAGCTTTGTCCGAAGGAAAAAACCCTGTGTACAGCATAAAATATTCAGATAACTTGCATCCTATAATAGCATTTTCTAAAACATTTGATAATGATTTTAATCCTAAATCAGAGTTTGCAGCTATAATGACTTGTTCAAGTGCAGATCAAGGTTGTCCTTTTATTGCAGGTGCAGAACAACGAATACCTGTAACGTATGAGGACCCAAAAGCATTTGATAATACAGAGTTGCAAGACGAAAAATACTTAGAACGCTCAACTCAAATTGCTACCGAAATGAAATATGTGTTCCAACAGGTAATTACTAAATAAATGAAAAAATATTACGCTGAAGCTATTGGTACATTTGCTATGATATTTTGTGGTTGTGGAGCCATGACCATAAATGAAATTACTAATGGAAGCATCACTCACGTTGGTGTTGCTTCTGTTTGGGGATTGATAGTTATGGCAATGATATATGCGTTTGGAACGACTTCTGGTGCACATTTTAATCCAGCTGTTACTATTGGATTTGCAGTTGCAAAAAAATTTTCTTGGAAAAAAGTCCCTAGCTATTTCTTAGCTCAGTTTTTAGGAGGTGTCATGGCTATAGCTTTGTTAAGTTTTTTATTTCCTGATAGTCAATTTTTAGGAGAAAGCACACCAATGACAGGTTATCCAGATTATAAAGCTGCCATTTTAGAGTTTATTTTAACTTTTATTTTAATGATTGTAATCATTAATATTTCAACGGGTAGTAAAGAAGTAGGTGTTATGGCAGGTATAGCTGTTGGAGGTGTTATTTTACTGGAAGCCATGTTTGCTGGACCAATAACCAAAGCGTCTATGAATCCTGTTAGAACCCTTGCTCCCGCACTTTTTACTGGTCATTTTAATCATGTTTGGTTTTACATTACAGCTCATATTTTAGGTGCTATTTCTGCAATATTTTCTTACAATGTATTTAATTCTTCTAAGCTAAACACAAAGTCTTGTTAAATTTTGTTTAACTTTTATCTATAATAGTTAAACATTAGTATATTTATGTCATTAAATTTTCACATGATGGCAAAAAAGAAAAACATTAACAACCAAGATATTATTTCATTTTACATGGATTATGTTTTGGAGCATAACAATCAACCTAAATCTGTTTATGCTTTTGCAAAACACTATAACTTTGAAGAAAGTAAATTTTATGAGCATTTTGGAAGTTTTGATGCAGTAGAAAAAAACGTGTTTAAAGCTTTTTTTGATAATACTCATCAAGCGTTAGAAGCTAGTGAAGACTATAATTCATTCAATCCAAGAAATAAATTATTAAGTTTTTACTTTACTTTTTTTGAAAATCTAACTGCCAATAGAAGCTATGTGTTGTATGCTTTGCACAATCATAAAAACAGCCTTAAAAGTTTCAAAACCTTATCAGAATTAAAATCAAGCTTTACAAATTATGTACAAAATTTAAACATTGAATTGATTGATGTCAAGCAAGAGCAGTTAGAACGAATTCAAAATAGAGGTCTTAAAGAAACTGCTTGGTTGCAATTGTTACTGACCATTAAATTTTGGATGGACGACACCTCTTCGTCTTTTCAGAAAACTGACATTTTTATTGAAAAATCTGTAAATACCAGTTTTGATGTATTAAATGTTGCGCCTTTAAAAAGCCTAATTGACTTTGGAAAATTCATCTTCAAAGAAAAAATTCAGATGAATTAACTTAACACACAAACTATTGAAAACAATAGATAAAATACCAACTTCAAAAATTGCACGTGCTACAAAATTAGTGTCTACTGGAGCTAAAGTAGGTGTCAATTACCTTAAATACTATGGCGACAAAATCACTAAAACTGAAGCAGAAGCCAAAGCCAAACTTGACGAGAATAATGCAGAAGACATCTATGATGGCTTAAAGCAACTAAAAGGAAGCGCACTTAAAGTGGCTCAAATGCTAAGCATGGAAAAAAGCATTTTACCACAAGCTTATGTTGAGAAATTCTCATTAGCTCAATTCTCGGTTCCACCACTATCTGCGCCTTTAGTTAGTAAAACATTTAAACAATATTTTGGGAAACTACCTAGCCAAATTTACGACTCTTTCAATCTTAATTCTGTAAATGCAGCCAGTATTGGTCAAGTGCATGTAGCAGAAAAGGATGGGAAAAAACTTGCTGTGAAAATTCAATACCCTGGAGTCGCAGAAAGCATTGCTTCAGATTTGGCTATGGTAAAACCCATTGCCATTAAAATGTTTAATATTAAAGGAAAAGATTCTGACAAATATTTTAAAGAAGTAGAACACAAACTAGTTGAAGAAACTAATTATCTACTGGAAATTAAACAAAGTCAAGCTATAGTTGAGGCTTGTAAGCATATTCCTAATCTAAAATTCCCTGAGTATTATGAGGAATTATCCTCAGAACGCATCATTACCATGGATTGGATGGAAGGCGAACATTTGTCTGAATTTACAGCCTACAACACAGATCAAGATAAAGCCAACAAACTAGGTCAAGCCCTTTGGGATTTTTACATGTACCAAATGCACGTGCTTAAAAAAGTACATGCAGATCCACATCCAGGAAACTTTTTAATTTCTAAAGAAGGCGATTTAATAGCTTTAGATTTTGGCTGTATGAAAGAAATACCTAACGACTTTTATGTACCCTATTTTGAATTAGCAAAAAAAGAAGTTATTGATAATCCTAAAGCGTTTACAGAGAAAATGTACGAGCTTGAAATATTACGTAAAGATGATAGCAAAGAAGAATTAGTTTTTTTCTCGGACATGTTTCATGAGTTATTAAGCTTATTTACTAAACCCTTTCATGAAGAATCATTTGATTTTTCAAACCCTGATTTTTTTGATGCTATTTCAGAAATGGGACAACGCTACAGTAAAAGTACAGAACTACGTAAAATGAATGGTAATCGTGGGTCTAAACATTTTATCTATATCAACAGAACATTTTTTGGATTGTATAATTTGATGTTTGATTTAAAAGCAAAAGACGTTAAAATAAATAATTTCATAAATTTATAAATGCCTTATTTCAGCAGAAAAGATATTGACGCATTACAACATCTATATAAGATTAACCTCATAAATAGTTGTTCTGGTTTTAAAAGTGCTAATTTAATCGGCACTAAATCTAAATCTGGTCAAGAAAATGTAGCTGTATTTAGCTCTGTGACACACATTGGTAGCAGTCCTCCTCTACTTGGCTTTTTTTGTAGACCAACATCAGTTATGCGTCATACCTATGAAAACATTAAAGAAACTGGTGTTTACACGTTAAATGCGATCCATTTGGATAATTTTGAAGATGCGCATCATACCTCTGCTAAATATGAAAAGAGTATTTCAGAGTTTGATATGACTAATTTAGTTTCGGAATATAAAAAAGATTGCTTTGCACCATTTGTAAAAGCATCTCCTATGCAATTAGAAATGCAATTTGTGACAGAATATCCTATTAAAGAAAATGATACTATATTAGTCATTGGAGAGATTAAAGGCTTACACATAAACAAAGATATTTTAGAAGATGATGGATTTATCAATTTATCAAAAGCTAAAATTGCTTCAATAAATGGATTGGATGGTTATACAATACCAAACCTAGAAAAACGGTTAGCGTATCAAAGACCGAAGCAAGTTGATAGTGCTCAGTAAGCAGTAAGCAGTAAGCGAAATGAACAAAAATAAATTTCACTTTACACAAAAAATAAAACTATGAGAATACTAGTAACAGGAGCAACAGGCTACATTGGTAAGCGTATTATTCCGTTACTATTAGAGCAAGGTCATACCATAGTTTGTGCTGTACGCGGTAAGTTACGTACTGAAAAAAAGTATTCAGATGAAGAAAATCTTCATGTTATTGAAGCCGATTTTTTAAAGCCTGAAACACTTAAAAATATTCCTAAAGACATTGATGCTGCTTACTATTTGATACACTCCATGTCAAACTCGGTAGATCAATTCCATAAAATGGAAGAAGATTGTGCTATCAATTTTAAAAATTATATCGAAACTACAGACGTTAAGCAAGTTATTTACCTTAGCGGAATTACTAACGATACCAAATTATCCAAACACTTATTATCCAGAAAAAACGTTGAAGAAACTTTAAAATCAGATCAGTATGCCTTAACTGTTTTTAAAGCAGGAATCATTGTAGGATCTGGTAGTGCAAGTTTTGAAATTATAAGAGATTTAGTCGAAAAACTACCTGTTATGATTGCTCCAAAATGGTTAAATACTAAAACGCAACCCATTGGTGTGCGAGATGTATTAGCTTTTTTAACCAAGGGATTAGGTAAGACAGAATTATACAATACCTCTCATGATATTTTTGGTCCAGAAGTACTTACCTACAAGCAAATGTTACTACAATTTGCAGAAGTAAGGAAGTTAAAACGCTACATTTTGACAGTACCAGTAATGACACCAAAATTATCAAGCTATTGGTTATATTTTGTGACTTCGACCTCATACAAATTAGCTTCATCCTTAGTAAATAGTATGGGAATTGAAATTATTGGTCAAAAAAGTAACATTAACTCACTTTTAGAAATCAATCCCATGTCTTACAAAGAAGCGGTAAAATTTGCTTTTGTAAAAATTGAAGGTAACGAGATTATTTCAAGCTGGAAAGACGCCTTTATTAACAGTCGCTATAAAAAACAAGCCTCAACAAAATACTTAAAAGTGCCCAAATATGGTTGCTTTAAAGATATTAAAGAACGTCATGTTTTAGACGAACAACGCACTCTTGATAAAATTTGGGCTATTGGAGGCGAAAACGGTTGGTATTATGGCACTACCTTATGGAAAATTAGAGGCTTTTTAGATAAATTGGTTGGTGGTATTGGATTACGACGTGGACGAACCAATAAAACAGATATTCAAACAGGAGATGCTTTAGATTTTTGGCGTGTGTTGTTAGCAGATAAGGATGAAAAACGACTGATACTTTTTGCAGAAATGAAACTACCTGGAGAAGCTTGGTTAGAATTTCAAGTTGCTAAAGGAAAAGTATATCAACGCGCAACCTTTAGACCGCGTGGACTTTGGGGAAGATTATATTGGTACAGTGTGTTACCATTTCATGGTTTAATTTTTAATGGGATGATTAAAAAACTGGCTAATGCCTAAGTCTATTAAAAAACAACATCTACCCACTAAAACCTGTAACACTTGTGGTTTATCATTTACTTGGCGCAAAAAATGGGAAAAGAATTGGGAGGACGTAAAATATTGTAGCGAAAAATGCAGACGAAACAAAACAAAAATAGCTTAATCTGGTTCCGAAACGACTTACGTACCCATGATAATGCATCCATCACAAATTCTATATTAAACAGTCAACACGTGGTTGCAATCTATTGTTTTGACCCAAGACAATTTGAAACAACTCCTTTTGGTTTTAAAAAGACTGAAAAATTCAGAGCTCAATTTTTAATCGAAACCATTACAGATTTAAAAACACAATTAGCCAAACTAAACATTCAACTTTTCACCTATTTTGATTATACTGAAACTTGTATCTCAAAATTAAATGACACCTTTAATTTTGATGCGATTTATTTACAAAAAGAATGGACACAAGAGGAAGTAGATATTACAACTAAAGTCAAAAAGATATTCCCAGAAACCATTCAAATACATGACACTTACAATCAGTTTTTATATCATCCAAAAGATATCAATATTGATGTTGAAAATATTCCGCAAGTCTTTACTAACTTTAGAAAAAAGGTTGAAAAATACAGCAAAGTAAGACCTGAAACTGAAACTATTTCAGAAGAAAAAGACAACTTTAATATCAAAAATAATACACAAATTCCTTCCTTAAAAGACTTAGGTTTTTGTGAGTTTGATACACATGCAAATTCAGCTTTCCCTTTTAAAGGCGGAGAAACTGAAGCCTTAAAACGCTTAAATCATTATTTTTTTGAAACCAAAAAATTAAGTGTTTACAAAAAAACACGTAACGGTTTAATTGGTATAGACTTTAGTAGCAAATTTTCAACGTGGTTAGCTAATGGAAGTCTTTCTGCAAAACGTATTTATTGGGAAGTCAAACATTTTGAAAAAGAACACGTTAAAAACGACTCGACCTATTGGCTCATTTTTGAGCTTATTTGGCGCGACTACTTCAAGTATGTTTCGATGAAACATGGAAATCAAATTTTTAAATTAGAAGGAATTTTAAATAAAGAGTATGACTGGAGTACCAATAAAAATAAAATCGACAACTGGATAAATGGTACTACTGGTGAGCCTTTTGTAGATGCCAATATGATAGAATTAAAAAAAACAGGTTGGATGAGTAATAGAGGACGACAAAACGTAGCCAGCTATTTTGCAAAAGAACTAGAGTTAGATTGGCGCATTGGAGCAAGTTATTTTGAAAGTCTTTTAATCGATTACGATGTACATAGCAACTATGGTAATTGGCTATATGTAGCTGGAGTTGGCAACGATCCAAGAGACCGAAAATTTAACGTCAAACTTCAAGCTGAGCGTTATGATGCAAAAGGAAATTACCAACGCTTATGGCTTCAAAACACCTTATTCTAATCAAACTTTGTCAGTCTGAGCGCAGTCGAAGACAACACTAATCTAAAAAACCATTGAAAACACTAAGACTCATATTAGGAGACCAACTAAACAGCAAACACAGTTGGTATAAAAACAATCAAGATAATTACGTGTATTGTCTATTTGAAATGCGTCAAGAAACCGACTATGTCACACATCACATCCAAAAAATCATTGGCTTTTTTGCTGCGATGCGCGATTTTGCGCAACACCTAGAAAAGCAAGAATGTAAAGTTGTTTATTATAAGTTAGACGATAATAAAAACACGCAAAATCTAACAGAAAACTTAAGTTTATTAATTAAAGAACACAACATTCAAAAATTTGAATACCAATTACCAGACGAGTATCGATTAGACCAGCAACTATCAACTTTTTGTAAAGATTTAGATATTGAAACCGATGTCTATTCAACAGAACATTTCTATACCAAACGACAAGATTTAGCAACATTCTTCAAGGGGAAAAAACAATTTTTAATGGAGAATTTTTATCGTGACATGCGAAAAAAACACGACATTTTAATGGTAGCTGGACAACCCGAAGGAGGCAAATGGAATTACGATAAAAGCAACCGTAACAAATGGAAAGGCGAGCACGACATACCAACTTATAAATACTATAAAAACGATGTTGAAGATATTGTTAAGATGTTGGAAACAGAAGATATCAAAACCATTGGTAAGTTTGACACTAAAACCTTTAGTTATCCTATAAATAGGACTCAAGCGCTTGACCAACTTAAGTATTTTTGTGAAGAGCTTCTCATACATTTTGGAGATTATCAAGATGCCATGCATACTGACCAAGTGTATTTATTTCACTCTAGGTTATCTTTTGCTTTAAATCTAAAAATTGTTTCACCCAAAAACGTAGTCGATACTGTTTTAAATTATTGGCGTAAACATGGTGAAGACATAAATATTTCTCAAGTCGAAGGTTTTATAAGACAAATATTGGGTTGGCGTGAGTATATGCGTGGTATGTATTGGGCGTTGATGCCAGAATACAAATCATTAAATCATCTAGAAAACACCAATAAGTTACCAGAATTTTTCTGGACCGGAAACACCAAAATGAATTGCCTAAAACAAGCTATTACTAATAGTTTAGATAATGGTTATGCACACCATATCCAACGGTTGATGGTAACTGGTAATTTTGCCTTATTAGCACAAATTAACCCAGATGATGTAGATGCTTGGTATTTGGGTATTTATGTTGATGCGATCGAGTGGGTACAACTACCTAATACACGAGGAATGAGCCAGTTTGCAGATGGTGGTAAAATAGCCACCAAGCCCTATGTGTCTAGCGGAAGCTACATTAGTAAAATGAGTAACTATTGTGATAATTGCTATTATAACAAAAAAGATAAATTAGGTGAAAAAGCATGCCCATTTAATAGTTTGTATTGGAACTTTTTAGATGACAAACGACCACAACTAAGCAATAATTTTAGAATGGGAATGATGTATAGCTTGTTGGATAAAATGGATAATGAACAACTTAAAAGCATAAAAGACAGAGCTCAACAAATTATTAAAAATCCAGATAATTTCTAATATTCTATATGTAAAGCAATTTATAAATGTTAAATTTTGTTTAAGATTAATTATAAAAGGTTAAACATTTTGTACATTTGAGTAAATACAAATAACATTGCTTTTAAATACAACACATACAAGTAAGGAAAATAAAAATCTTATCACCGATTTGGTAGGTAAACCTTTTAGCTTTTTACAAAGTGTAAGAATGAAAGGAGTTGGATCTAAAAGAATGATAATTGATGAAGTAAGTCCAAATATGGCATCAATTTTGAACACAATAGATGATATTAATTATGGTAATATAGAGTTACGACCAAGAGGGATCATCATTCATATCATTAAAGGCTTAAAAAACTTTGCTTGGGTTATTCCGTATTATCAATTAGTCATTTATAAAGTTAATGGAACTAGTATTCATTCAAACGGAAAATTTATTCATTTTAGAAACAATAAAACGTTCAAAGAGAATAAAAGTTTTTTTGATAAGCTATTAAACGAAAAAGTAAAATATGACGAACAGTTTAATTTTTCACCACTATAAATGACAACAAATTTTACAATTGAAGAATTAGACCGCATTATTGAAATGGCTTGGGAAGATCGCACTCCATTTGATGCTATAACATTTCAATTTGGTATTAAAGAGCAAGAAGTTATACAACTCATGCGACGCGAAATGAAACCCAGTAGTTTTAGGTTATGGAGAGCAAGAATACAAGGAAGAAGTACTAAACACAGTAAAAAAAGACCATTTGAAGAAGGACGCTTTAAGTGTACTAGGCAAAAACAAATTACACACAATAAGATATCTAAACGTTAGATAAAAAAACACTGCTTTGATTTAGTATCACTAAATACAGCAATTAAAAAAGAATATATGAACAAGAGACAACCATTAGTAAAAACAAACGGTCACAATTTAAACGGATTTGATGTAGAAGAGATTGGAGATGACCACCTCTATACTGGTTTAGAAACGCCTATGAGAGCAGATGCTTTCAAGCTTTCTGATATTGAAAAAAAAGAAAGAATTGCTATTTTATTTGAAGAAATTATGCAAGTAATGGGATTGGATTTAACAGATGATTCTCTTAAAGGAACTCCAAATAGAGTAGCTAAAATGTATATTGATGAAATATTTTCTGGATTAAACCCTCAAAATAAGCCAAAAATTGCGTTATTTGACAACAAATACCAATACAATCAAATGTTGGTGGAGAAAAACATTACTTTCTACTCCAACTGTGAGCATCACTTTGTGCCCATTATAGGTAAAGCTCACGTAGCCTATATTTCTTCTGGAAAAGTTATAGGTTTATCAAAATTAAACAGAATTGTACAGTATTATGCTAAACGTCCTCAGGTACAAGAGCGCTTAACAAATCAAATTGCAGAAGACCTAAAAGCAACTTTACAAACAGACGATGTTGCGGTAATTATTGATGCTAAGCACTTATGTGTATCGTCACGAGGCATTAAAGACGAATCTTCTGCAACAGTGACAACCTTCTATGGTGGACAATTTAATACACCACAGAAAATAGCCGAATTACAGAATTATTTAAAAGAGTAAGATTATGAGTATTGTAGAAAAAGCATTAGAGTTTGCAGACAGAAAACACAAATTTGTAACCACTAGCGACAGGATTATAGCTGCAAGAGAAGTAAAAGATTTAATCTTAGGAGTTAATGAACTTTATAAAGAAAATAAAGATAAAGAATTAATGGACCTAATGAAACGCCTAACGGTAATCAAGCAAAAAATTGAAAAGCGTCTAAAAGGTAGACCATCTGCAGCATAAACAAAAAAAGAAAAATTACATAAACACTTATAAAAAGTGGTACTATTTGGCGCATAAAACTGTGTAGTACCGCTTTTTTTATACCTAAAAACCAAAAAAAAATGAAACATTTAGTTATTGTTGGAGGTAGTAAAGGTATCGGTAAAGCCATTACGGAAACCTTTCTAAACACACACAAAGTTACCAATATTAGTCGTTCTGCTCCTGAGATGTCTCATGAAAATTTAACTCACCATTCTTGTGATGTTTTAACCGAAGATTTACCAGATATAGAACACATAGATACTTTAATTTATTGTCCAGGAAGTATTAATTTAAAACCTATTGGACGTTTAAAATTAGACGATTTTAGAGATGATTTTGAAATTAATGTACTTGGCGCAGTAAAAGCAATACAAAAATATATAGATCCGCTTAAAAAAGGTCAAAACCCGTCTATTGTATTATTTAGTACAGTTGCTTCTAAATTAGGAATGCCTTTTCATGCAAGTGTTGCTGCTTCTAAAAGCGCTGTTGAAGGTTTAGTTAAATCTGTTGGAGCCGAATTAGCACCAACCGTTAGGATAAACGCTATAGCACCAACTGTGACAGATACAGAATTGGCTTCAAAGCTACTTCGTAATGAGAAGATGGTTGAAAATATGACTGAACGTCATCCCCTTAAAAAGTTTTTAAATCCGCAGGAAGTCGCAGATATGGCAGCATTTTTAACATCCACTAAAGCTGCTTCTATTTCAGGACAAATTTTTGAAATGGATTGCGGAATTGTAAGTTTTAAAATATAAGATTATGAACCCATTTAAAGCATTTGCTGCTACCCTATTGTCAAAATCAGATATTGATACCATCAAACCTACTTCTATTTTTGATATCAAAATCAATAGTTTACAAGGCAAACCTATAGACTTAAATAGCTTTAAAGGCAAACATATATTGTTTGTAAATGTCGCTTCAAAATGTGGTTTTACACCACAATACAAAGACTTACAACAACTACAAGAAGCGTATAAAGACAAACTTCAGATCATTGGTGTACCTTGTAATCAATTCGGAAATCAAGAACCAGGAGATGCCAATGCTATAGAAGAATTTTGTCAAGTTAATTATGGTGTATCGTTTTTAATTACTCAAAAAATAGATGTAAAAGGCAATAAGCAGCATCCTCTATATACATGGTTAACCCAGAAGCAAAAAAACGGAGTCAGCAATTCAAAAGTTAAATGGAATTTTCAAAAATATTTAGTTGGACCAGAAGGTCAATTGATAGATTATTTCTACTCAATGACTAATCCAAACAGTTTAAAAATCACAAAATATTTATAATGAAATTATTAAAACCTCTATTACTTTTTTTAGTCATTAATTTTGGTGGATTGGCATTTGGAAGCTGGCTTATGGACAATGGACCACAATCTAATTGGTACACAAACCTAAATCAAGCACCATGGACACCTCCAGGTTGGGTCTTTGGTGTGGCTTGGACAACCATAATGATATGTTTTTCAGTTTATTTAGTTTATTTATTTCAAAAAGCAGATTCCGTAAAACTTAGATTAGCTTTTACTTTTCAAGTGTTTTTAAATGTCATTTGGAATTATGTGTTTTTCAATCAGCATCAAATAGCTTTAGGTTTGGTAGTCATATCTGCTTTAACCGTTGTTATTTTTACTTTTTTCTTCAGTAATTTAAAAGTCATAAAAAATGTAAGCTATCTGCTACTTCCATACATGGTGTGGCTTTTAATAGCTACTTCACTTAATGCCTATATTCTATTTAATAATTAGAAATTTTTCACTTAAGCGGAAATTAAAAAATGAATTATGAAAATTTACAGATTACATAAAAAACAAAACTTACCAATAACCAAAGCAGAAGCTTGGAAGTTTTTATCAGACCCAAAAAATCTTAAAACTATCACACCAGATTATATGGGTTTTAATATTCTATCTGGTGCAGACAGACCAATGTTTGCTGGGCAAATCATACAATACATTGTTACACCTGTGTTAGGTATAAAAACCAAATGGGTTACAGAAATTACACATACCAAAGAAGGCGAATATTTTGTAGACGAGCAACGTTTTGGACCATATGCCTTATGGCATCATAAGCATTTTATTAAAGACATTGAAGGTGGTGTAGAGATGGAGGATATTATAGACTATAAAATTCCTTTGGGTATTTTAGGGCAATTGGTACATCCTATTCTGGTAAAACCTAAATTAGAAGAAATCTTTAATTACAGAACTAAAAAGCTTGAAGAACTGTTTGGTAAATATGAAAAATAACTCTTGTCTATTCAAGCGTAGTCTAGAACTTTATAACTTATTATCAAATAAAACTTTATTAACTTTAATACTTTAAACATTCCAACTAATTTGAAAAAACAAGTAAACATATTCTGGTTTAGACGCGATTTAAGATTAGATGATAATCTTGGCTTTTACAAGGCTTTAAAATCTGATTACCCAGTGTTACCCATATTTTTTTTTGATAAAGAGATATTAGATAAATTACCAGAAGACGATGCTCGTGTTACCTTTATTTTTGAAACGCTTCAAGACATGCGTAACACACTACAAGACCAGCACAACAGTAGTTTAGCGATGTTTTATGGTACGCCAAAAAACACATTTAAACAACTAATTGACGATTACCAGATTAATACTGTGTTTACAAATCATGATTATGAACCTTACGCTACAGAACGAGATAACTCTATCAAATCGTTATTAGAAGACCATAATATTGAGTTTAAGACCTATAAAGACCAAGTTATTTTTGAAAAAGATGAAGTCGTAAAAAAAGATGGTGACCCTTATGTAGTCTACACACCTTATATGCGTGTTTGGAAAGAGAAATTTAAATCTCACGATCTAGAAATTTATTACACCAACTCTTATCTGGATAACCTTATAGAACACACCAGATTACCTAATGTAAGTTTATCTGATATGGGATTTAAAACATCATCTCAACAGATTAAAGATTATACTGTTACACCTACATTAATTCAAGAGTACGAAGCGACTAGAAATTTTCCTGCTAAAGACAACACGTCTAGGTTAGGACCACATTTACGATTTGGAACAGTTAGTATCCGAAAAATGGTAAAAAAAGCTATAGCTGAAAAAAATGAAATCTTTTGGCAAGAGCTAATTTGGCGTGAGTTTTTTATGCAGATCTTATGGCATTTTCCACACACCAAAGAGGAAGCGTTTAAAGCTAAATACGACCGTATAGATTGGCGTAACAACGAAACCGAATTTAAAGCGTGGTGCGAAGGAAAAACAGGTTACCCTCTTGTAGATGCAGGTATGCGACAACTTAACCAAACAGGGTTTATGCACAATCGTGTGCGTATGTTAGTGGGTAGTTTTTTATGTAAACACTTATTAATTGATTGGCGATGGGGAGAAGCTTATTTTGCTGAAAAACTGCATGATTATGATATGGCTTCAAATGTTGGAAACTGGCAATGGGTTGCTGGTTCTGGTGTAGATGCTTCACCATATTTTAGAATCTTTAATCCTACTACACAAATAGACAAGTTTGATAAAGACCATAAGTACATCAAACAGTGGGTTCCAGAATACAAAACATCAAACTATCCAGAGCCTATAGTAGACCACAAAGAAGCTAGAGAACGTTGTTTAAAGGTTTATAAGGAAGCGGTTGGGTAGAATCTTTTAAATAAAATTAACTTGTGATAGTACATTTAAAGATTGAATGAAACAACAAATTGAAATAAGTTGAGAATACTACCTCTTAATTCCGCCTAAGGATATAAAAAAAGCTTCAATTAAAATTGAAGCTTTTTTATGTGTTTTATTTATAGTTTTTTAGTTCCCTTCAAAACGTTCAATCTTTGCTCCAATCGCTTGAAGACGCTCAACTATTTTTTGGTAACCTCTATCTATTTGCTCGATGTTATGTATGGTACTTGTTCCTTTTGCAGATAAAGCTGCTATTAGCAAGCTAATTCCAGCTCTAATATCTGGAGACACCATAGTTGTTGCTTTTAGTTGCGATTTAAAATCGTGACCCATAACGGTTGCTCTGTGTGGATCGCATAGGATTATTTTTGCTCCCATATCTATCAATTTATCTACAAAAAATAAACGACTCTCAAACATCTTTTGATGCACTAGCACTTCTCCTCTAGCTTGTGTAGCAACTACCAAAACAATGCTTAATAAATCTGGCGTAAATCCTGGCCAAGGTGCATCTGCAATTGTTAGTATAGAGCCATCAATGTAGTTTTGTATCTCGTACCCATTAGTGTGTGCAGGAATATGTATATCGTCTCCCTGTTTTTCGACAGTAATACCTAGTTTTCTAAACACGTTAGGGATTTGACCTAGGTCGTCCCAACTCACATTTTTAATGGTCAATTCGGATTTTGTCATAGCAGCTAAACCAATCCAACTTCCAATTTCAATCATATCTGGTAGCATAGTATGCTCTGTTCCGCCTAAGCTATCTACTCCTTCAATGGTTAATAAATTAGAACCAACACCAGATATTTTTGCTCCCATTCTATTCAGCATTTTACATAACTGCTGTAAATAAGGCTCACATGCTGCATTGTAAATGGTTGTTGTACCTTCTGCAAGGACTGCAGCCATCACAATATTTGCAGTACCAGTTACAGATGCTTCGTCTAACAACATATCTGTACCGATTAGCTTATCTGCTTCTACACCATAAAAATACTCTTCACGATTGTATCTAAACTTAGCACCTAGATTTATAAACCCTTCAAAGTGCGTATCTAAACGACGACGTCCAATTTTATCACCACCTGGTTTTGGGATATATCCTTTACCAAAACGTGCTAATAAAGGACCAACCATCATAATAGACCCTCTTAAACCACTACCTTCTTTTTTAAAATCGGCAGTTTGCATGTAGTCTAAATTTATTTCGTCTGCCTGAAAGGTATAAGTCCCTTCAGATATTTTATTAACCTTAACACCTAAATTACCTAATAAAGCTATTAGCTTATTAATATCAATAATATCAGGTATATTATTTATGGTTACTTTTTCTGGAGTTAGTAAAACTGCACATAATATTTGTAATGCTTCGTTTTTTGCGCCTTGAGGTTGGATGTTTCCTTTTAATTGGTGCCCACCTTCAATTTTAAATGTTCCCATAAATACGTTTAATATCTTTTTCGGTTTCGGTTTTGGTTATTGCTTTTCTTATTAGATCCTTTTTTATTGCTTGTATATTTTTTTCCGCTAGACGCTTTCATTAAACGTGAAGCATCAGTAAGATCTTCTTCAGAATTTTTTAAATTAATTTTTCCACCAGATAACTCATATAAATGATCGTAAATCACGTCGTCCTCTACAGTATCTTTATTCCAATTTAAAAAACATTTTTTCATGTGGTTAGCAATGGTATAGACCAAAGCTTCTTTCATCTCTCCTTCTTCCCATGTATTAGCAACGTCTATCATGGTTTTTATATTGTTACCGTAAAAACGATACTTAGGAAAGTTTTGTGGGTATTTTAAAGGTTCTGGTTTTTCAGACAACTCTTCTTTAGATGGGACACCAAATGGTGAATCTGCATCTAATTCAAAATTAGACATGATAAATAATTGATCCCAAAGTTTATGCTGAAAATCTGGAACATCACGTAAATGTGGTTGCATATTTCCCATGACTGCAATTATAGACTTAGCTAATTTATTGCGTTCTTCTTTGGATTCTTGTGTTTTTGCGTAGTTAATCATTTTTTGAATATGGCGTCCATACTCTGGAATAATTAAATGTTCACGCTCTGTGTTGTACTCTATGTCGTCTATCAAAATAAAAAAAGTGTAGAATTTATATGTGTAGCATCGTAGTTATTAATGCTTGTGCAAAATACAAAAAAAAACTAAAGGCTAATGACTCCTTCTACTTTTTCTGTAACTTCTAAATACTTTTCAATAACATGGTCGGGATTTTTCATTCTCACATTTACAGAAACGCTAGTATACTTTCCGTTACTAGATTCTTTTGTTTTTATAACTGCTCCCATATTATCAAAAATAGTTTCTACTTGAGTAATTTTTGTATGACTAGAAATCACAATAAATTTATATAAATACTCGTTTGGCCACATCGCTGTGTCCTGTAATTGAGATTTTAATTTTGAGTAAAACTCTTCTTGATTAGGTGTATTTTTCATACTAAAATTATAAGCAACAAATATACCAAATTGTTTAGATTTTTTTTTAATGAATTAATTTCGGATTTTTACACTTAAATTATGTCATTTGAAAGCAAAAAAAATAGTTATTACAGGAGGTCCAAGTACTGGTAAATCGGCAATTATTAACGAACTAACCAAAAGAGGATACACTTGCTACGAAGAAATATCAAGGCAAGTAACCCTTGAAGCTAGAGAAAAAGGGATAGAACAATTATTTTTAACCGACCCATTACTGTTTAGCAAATTACTACTAGAAGGTAGAGAACAACAGTACTTTGAAGCACAACATAGTGATAGCGAATTTGTGTTTTTAGACAGAGGAATACCTGACGTTGTGGCATATATGGATTATGTAAACGAAGACTATCCTGAAAATTTTACAGAATCTTGTGCGTTAAATACTTATGATTATGTCTTTATTTTAGCACCTTGGCAAGAAATATACAAAAGTGATGTAGTGCGTTATGAAAGCTTTGAGCAAGCTAAATTAATACACCAACATTTACTTAATACCTATAAAAAATACGATTACAATTTACAAGACGTTCCGTTTGGTAGTATCGAAACCAGAGCGCAACACATTTTAGACGTCGTAAAAGCCCTATAATGGCGCATCCAATAAACATATTAGAACGTTATTGGACTTACACCTCTTTTAGACCTTTACAAGAAGATATAATTAATGCTGCAATAAAAGGTGAAGACACCTTTGCTTTATTACCAACTGGTGGTGGAAAAAGTGTCTGTTTTCAAATTCCTGCGTTGGCTAAAGAAGGAATTTGCATTGTTATTTCTCCCTTAGTCGCATTAATGAAAGATCAAGTTAATGCACTTCAGAATAAAGGTATTAAAGCAATTGCGCTTACTAGCGGAATTTCAAATTCTGAAATAGACACCTTGTTGGATAATTGTATCTATGGTAATTATAAGTTTTTATACTTATCTCCAGAGCGTTTGCAACAAGAATTGGTTCAGGACAGAATTAAACAAATGAACGTTAACCTTATTGCTGTTGATGAAGCCCATTGCATCAGTCAATGGGGAAATGATTTTAGACCGTCTTATAAAAACATTTCTATTTTACGTCAATTACATCCAACAGTAAACGTTATTGCATTAACTGCAAGTGCAACACCACAAGTCATTGAGGACATTATTACAGAACTAGATTTTATAGCTCCAAAAGTATTTAAACAATCTTTTTACAGACCCAATATTGCATATATGGTTTTTGAAGAAGAGGATAAATATTTTAGGCTAGAAGCAATTCTTAATAAAAACCCTCAATCTTCCATAATTTATGTTAGAAACCGAAGATTAACCCTTGAAATAAGTCAATATTTAGAACAAAAAAATATTAGTAGCACTTATTACCATGGTGGATTAAATAACACTGTTAAAGATCAACATTTACAGGATTGGATGCATAACAAAAAACAAGTGATTGTTGCTACTAATGCTTTTGGAATGGGTATTGATAAGTCTGATGTAAAAACAGTGATACATATTAATTTACCAGATAGTATAGAGAGTTATTTTCAAGAAGCTGGACGTGCTGGACGTAATCAAGCTAAAGCATATGCAGTAATCTTGAAAAGTAAAAATGATGATACTGTTTTAAATAACCAGTTTTTAAACGTTTTACCTACTGTAGACTTTGTAAAAACTGTGTATAGAAAATTATCAAATTATTTTCAAATCTCTTATGGTGAAGGTGTTTACCAGACTTTTGATTTTAATTTTAACGATTTTTGCAAAACCTATAAGTTTAATACGGTGACCACCTTTAATGTGCTTCAGATTTTAGATAAATCTAGTATAATAACTTTAAGTAAACAGTTTAATAAACGTATAGAAGTCCAGTTTATAGTTTCTAGTGGTCAACTTTTTAACTATTTAGAATCTCATAAAAGTTTTGAAATAGTAATCAAATCTATTTTAAGGACTTATGGTGGTATTTTTGAGCATAGTACAAAAATTAATAGTAGTTTAATTTCTGATAAAACCGGAATGCAAGAAGATAAATTAATCAAGGTACTAGAACAATTGGAAAAAGATACTATTATAGAATTAAAAATTAATAAAACAGACGCTCAAGTTACCTTTATTCAACCAAGAGAAGACGATAAAACTATCAACAGAATTGCAGGTACTATAGAACAACAAAATACCTTAAAGCAAAATCAAATTAAAGCAGTACTAGAATACGTTAATAATAACGACACCTGTAAAAGTGTGCAATTACTAACATACTTTGGTGAAAAAGATATAAATGACTGCGGAATCTGTTCTGTATGTATTTCAGCGAAAGCGAAACAAAAAATTAATACCAAAGCAGTAAAAAACAACATTATTAAAACTTTAGAAACTGGCGACAAATCATCTAAAGAATTATATAAATTGTTACCTTATAATGAAGATTCTATAAACAACACTTTAAAAATGTTGTTAGAAGAAGATATAATTGAAGTCACCAAAACAAACCGTTACAAATTAAAACACATATGAATAAAGACCTAAGAATTGTATTTATGGGAACGCCAGATTTTGCTGTCGCGACCTTAAAAACCATTTTAGAACATAATTATAATGTTGTTGGTGTAATTACAGCACCAGACAAACCAGCAGGACGTGGACGCAAACTGCACGAATCTGCTGTAAAAGTTTTTGCTAAGGACAAAGGCTTAAACATACTACAACCTACCAATTTAAAAAATGAGGATTTTTTAAAAGAATTAAAAGCTTTACAAGCTAATCTTCAAATAATTGTAGCTTTTAGGATGCTGCCAAAAGTAGTTTGGGACATGCCTAAACACGGAACTTTTAATTTACATGCATCTTTATTACCAAACTATCGTGGTGCAGCACCAATTAATTGGGCAATTATAAACGGTGAAACCAAAACAGGAGTATCTACTTTTTTTATTGACGAAAAAATTGATACTGGCGCAATGCTATTACAACAAGCAATAGAGATTGATCCAACCGAAAATGCTGGAAGCTTACATGACAAACTTATGGATATAGGAAGCCACTTAGTAATAGACACTATAAAACTGATTGAAAAAGGAAACATAAAAACGACACCTCAACCAGAAGATGCTATCTCTAAAACTGCATACAAATTAAATAAGGACAATTGCAAAATTGATTTTACAGATACTATTGATAATATATATAACAAAATAAGAGGATTAAGCCCATATCCTGCAGCTTGGTGCGAATTACACAACAATAATGAGATTTTAGACATTAAAATTTATAAAGCTGAGAAAGACATTGAAACCCACAATTTGGAAATTGGAACTATTATAAGTGATAAAACAACACTTAAAGTTGCTGTAAAAGAGGGATTTATAAAAATATTAGAACTTAAGCTTCCAGGAAAACGAACTATGGATGCAAAATCGCTTTTAAATGGATATAATTTTAATAAAGAGGCAAAACTACGCTAAACCCTTAGTATGACTGATATTATAATAAATTAGTTAAAAATGTGCTTCTTTATTAACAAATGTTGCAAGTTATCAACAAATCTATGGGTTTTCCTTGCTATTACTTGCATAGTAGCATAATCCGTATAAATTTGTAAAGGATTTAACAAAAACTGTTAATCAACTTATTTATTAATAATTAAAATTAAAATTATGAACAAAACAGATTTAATCGATGCTATGGCAGAACACGCAGGAATTACTAAAGCAGCTTCAAAGAAAGCTTTAGAGTGTGCGTTAATCGAAATTGAAGGAGCTTTACAAAAAGGTGATAGAGTTTCTTTAGTAGGATTTGGTTCTTGGTCAGTATCTAAAAGAGCTGCAAGAGACGGAAGAAACCCACAAACTGGAAAAACTATTAAAATCAAAGCTAAAAACGTTGTTAAGTTTAAAGCTGGATCTGATTTAGCAAATGCTGTAAACTAGTTTTTGTTTAAAATAACTTAAAAAGCCTTCATTTTGAAGGCTTTTTTTTGTTATATATCGTACTAATTATTGTTTATTCAATAATTATATGCTACATTTAGATAACAAATCCTTTTAAAATGACTACAGCTAAACCAAAAAAAGGTGATTTATTAATAGCAGAACCTTCTATTATTGGTGATATGTCTTTTAATAGATCTATTGTACTTTTAACAGATTACAATAAAGAGGGTGCTATTGGTTTTATCTTAAATAAACCTTTAAACTATACTATAAGCGATTTAATACCAGAACTAGACGCCTCATTTAAAGTTTACAATGGAGGTCCTGTAGAGCAGGATAATTTATACTTTATACATAAACGTCCAGATTTAATACCTAATAGTGTAGAAATATCTTTAGGAATATTTTGGGGTGGTGATTTTACTGTAGTTGCAGAATTGATAGCAGAAAATAAGCTAACTGCAAACGACATAAAATTCTTTTTAGGGTATTCTGGTTGGGAAAGCAACCAATTGGACGAAGAATTAAAGTCCAATGCATGGGTTGTAACCAAAAACAACTACAAAAAAGACATTATAGAAAAAAACTACGAATCTTTTTGGAAAGAAAAAATGGTAGAACTTGGTGGTGACTATTCTATTTGGTCTAATGCACCAGAAAACCCAAGCTATAACTAGCCTAACCTTACCTTTACATTTAATTTTTGCAATAACAATTTTGCAACATCGTTTTTAAATTGTTTTTTCCTGTATTTAGTTATAGGTTGAATACCTTGTATAACATTAGTTATAAATAATTCGTTAGCTTTTTGTAATTCAAACGGAGATATTGGAGATTCTTCAAGACTATATTCTGGAATTAAATTAATAATATCTATTAATTGTTGTCGCAAAATGCCTTTTAAACAACCTTCAGACAAAGGTGGTGTTTTAATCACTTGACCTTTAACCAAAAACACGTTTCCATTAAGAGCTTCTACTACACTTTTATTAGTATTTAGTAACAGACAGTTGTCTAACTTATTTTCTTTTGCATATACGCTACCAATAACGTTAATAGCTTTATTGTTTGTCTTTAGAGTTGACAACAAACTTGGTGACAAATAATGATCTTTGTATAAATCTACTTCATATTTTTCTTCATTTAGAAGATAAAAATCAGCATCTATTTTTTTTGCGCTAATTATAAAATTAACATCATTAGATTCTGGTAAATATAAACCACCTGCTACTCGATCTATTTGAATTTTTACACGTGCTGAATCTGTCAATAAATTATTAGCTTCTAAAGTCTTTTTAATTTCTTCTTCAAAATACTCCATAGTAAACGTCATAGGTATTTCCATACGCATAATACGCATAGATGCCATCAGTCTAAAATAATGATCTTCAAAAAACAATAATTTACCATGTACTGCTTTAATAGTCTCAAATAGTGCGTCACCATAGGCATATCCACGATTATTATTAGACAATATTGTTGTGTTTTCTTGAAGTATTCCGTTAAAATTTAGCATAAAAAAAGTCCTATTTTTCAATAGGACAAATATACTTTAATTGAGTGTATTTTTAAGCCGAACCTAAGACTTGTTTTAAATCTGATATCTGGTTGGTCCAAAGCATTTTAGCTTCATCTACTTCATCTTCTTCCGCAAAATCGGTTATCATTACAGATACATCTTTAGTAATTTCGTCTACTTGAATTCTAATTTCAAAATAGTAAGGGTCATCTTCATCCACTAACCACTTAAATTTTACACGTTCACCAGATTTTTTTGTAATTAATTTGGCTTGCTCTTCTGATCCATCCCAAATAAATTTAAATACCTCTCCTCTAGAGTTTACATTATCTGCAAACCATTCTGACAGTCCAGATGGTGTTGATATATATTGATATAGTAATGATGGTGATGCATGTATAACAAACTCCATCTCGTACTTAATTTTATCTTCCATGTAATTGTAGTCTTGTGTTTTTATTGATGTCCAATATATACATTAATTAATAAGTTTAGAAATACTTTTAAATAAAAATTTAAATTCACATTTATGTTTGTATGCAATAAATATGTTTTTATATTTGCACTCTCAAAATTATGGCGAGGTAGCTCAGTTGGTTAGAGCGTCGGATTCATAACCCGGAGGTCACGAGTTCAAATCTCGTTCTCGCTACAAATTAAAAACGGTTTAGATTTTTCTAAACCGTTTTTTTTTATAGGTATAATTACTTTCTTAGAAATATAGTCTAATAGTTGCATTAGGTGTTATCCCTAGCGATTGTTGAACGGATTGGTTTATTTCATTATTCTTAATTCTATAAAACGTATTGACTTGGTTTTCTTTATTTAATATATTCCAAATAGATACTCCTGCTTTAGCTTTAACCTTATTAGAAATCTTAAAATCGTATTGAACCGAAGCATCTACTCTAATATAATCTTCAAGTTTTTCAGCGTTAGTCTCTCCAAAAATTATAGATTGCTCACTATTTGGATTAATACCTTCGGGAATTGTTATGGGTTTTCCTGTATGCCAATTTGCACCTATTGAAGATTTAAAGTTGTTATTAGAGTAGGACAACCCAAAGTTTGCTGCATGTGTAATATTAAAATTACTAGGAAAAGTACCATCTTCCAAATCTTTAAATTCATACAGATTATTCATTAATGAATAACTAAGCCAAGTATTGAAATGACTAAATTGTTTTCTTAAAAGTAGATCCAATCCTGTAACACTGTAGCTTCCTTTAGACTTTACAAATTCGTATTGATTTTGAAATCCTTGGCTTTGTGCTGTGATTCCGTCTACGTTTTTGTAATATCCATCGACACTTACTAGCCATTCATTTTTACTATAATTAACACCTAAAGATAGTTGCTGACTTGTTATAACAGGAATATCCATATTATTTGATAATTGCCACCTGCGTTTTTCTATACCTAAAAAATCATTTTGAAAATTTATGATTTGCGAAGTGTTTTGATGTTTAAACTCGCCTAAAATTTCAACAGTAAAATAATCTAAAAAGCGTTGACTAAAATTAAATCTAGGCTCCCAAATTTGCTTTTTAAATTTATCTAAATAATTATATCTAACACCCAAAACTAGGGTTGTATTTTTATTTAAAGTTGAATAATTTACTTGTGCAAAAGCACCATGTGTCCTAAGAACTTCTGATATTAAAATTCTAAAAACTGGTGTATCAACATCATCTAGATTAGTGATTTCAGTTTCAACAAAATGATAGCCTCCAGATAACTTCATAGTATTATTTAAACTATATTGTGTTTGTAGTTTTAAGCTAGTTTCGGACACTATATTTTCTTGTAAAAAGCGTTGAGACTCTAATACATTAGCGTTTACAGATTTTAATTTATAATCTGTTTCGTAAACTTCAAAAGTAGATTTAACTTTGGTGCTCCAAGTGCGTTTATAATATAACCCTCCAGCAATACTATTTTGATTTAGTTGACTTGTCCTAGATTGCTGAGTATTGTTAATTTCTGCGGTTTCATCAAATTGCAATTGATTAGAGACTGTTATAAAATTTAGTCTAATTTCATCGTTTTCACTTATTTTATATAACCAACGTAAAGAAGCATCATAAAAATCAAATGTTTTGTCCGAATTGATGGTATTATCTACATTGTTATCTACTTCGGTATTCTGAGAAATTCTTTCAAAATAATTATTGTAGGTTGGTGTATTTAATACCTCACTAACCGATTTTCTTCCTGCAACTTGTAACGATCCCATTTTACCGGTAGGCAAGTCTACAAATAAGTTTACATCTGTTAAATTAACACCCACATTTGCTTTAAACACATTATTAATGTTTTTGTCTGTTTGCATACTTATAGTACCAGAAACACCATCTGTATAGCTAACATCACTTCCATTTTTAAGTATTGAAACTTGCTGTGTAATTTGTGGATTAAACATAGAGATTAAACCAAAAAAATGTCCTGATTGATACATTTTAATATTATCCCATAAAATTAAATTCTGGTCATGTGCTCCTCCTCTAATATTTAAATTAGAGACGGTTTCATCAATGCTTTGAATACCTGGGAAAGACTGAACAGCTTGTAACACATCATTTTCTATAAGTCCAGGAAGAATGTCAAAATTTTTAAAATCTACTTTAAAAGATCCATCATTAAATTTATTAATTCCTGCAGTTATATAATTAGAAATTAAAACTTCAGATAAAAATTGAAAATCTGGTAGCATAAAAACCGAACCACATTCTGAAGTTAAAAACTGATTGTAAACTCTATTAATTGTTTTGTAGCCTAAATACCTAATGGTAATTAACTCTGAAGGCTTACTTATTTTAATTTTAAAGTACCCATTTACATCTGTTATTGCTACATCTTTAAATCCTTGTACAGTTGCTGATACTATGGGCTGAAGGTTATCTTTGTCTTTAAGGTAACCACAAAGAAAAAAGTCTTCTTTAGGCTTTACAATAACAATACTTGAATTATTTAAGGAAAATTGTAAAGGTGTTGTTTTTTCTAAATACACCAATGCCTGTTTTAATGAACTGTTTTTTGGAGGTGGTTTTAAAGTAATGGATTTAATAACATCTTCTGCATAATTAAACTGAACATTGTGTTGCTTTTGAAGGTTTTTGATAATAACATCTAAAGTCTGCTCTTTTTTTGCATCCTGAGCAATTAAGCTAACAGTACTTAAAAAAAACAGAGTGACAATAGCAATACCTTTAGTTATTTTGCCCATTAATATTGACTTGTTTCGATGACATTAATTGAAAAGTCAAATTCATTGGTTGTGTAATAGATTTTAGGGCATCCTCTAAATTACTGTGTGTAAAACCTCCTGTAAATAACCTATTGCCATCTACATTAATTAATGAAGCTTTTATATTGTATTGTCTTTCCAATTCTGCAAACACTTGTTTAATTGGAATTGCATTAAAAACACTAGTATTGTTAACCCATTCAGCAATTGTATTTATGGTTTTAGATTGTGTAAATTTTCCATCTAGCAATCGGTATACATCACCAGCTGTTAGCGTTCTAATAATAGTGTCTGACTTTACTTTAACAACCCCTTCAAAACATTGAACTTCAAAAAAATTGTTGCGCTGTTTTACATTAAACTGCGTACCAACAACAGTAACTTTTCCTTGACTTGTAATGACATCAAAAGTATTACCCTTTGCTACTTTAAAATAAGCTTCTCCATCAAGCTTTAATGTTCTGTTATCTTCCCATGTGTTTTTGTTATAATTAATAACAGATAACGCATTTAATACTACTTGAGATTGATCTGGTAAATCTATAGTTGTTTTCTGACTGGCTAATGTTTTAATTTCTGTGTTATTATTAGAGAAAATAGTAAAGTATACACCTAAAGCAATGACTATTACACCAGCTATTTTAAGCATTGGAGATAACCATTGTAGCTTTTTAACTGGTTTGTTTTGCGTCTTATATTTTGCTTTAAAAGTTTCAAAATCATCAATATTAGTAAAGGCTGATGCTTTAAACAACTTAGCTGTTTCAACAATCTCTTTATTAAAAGCATAGTCATCTAATTGCTTAAAAGCTTTTTCTTCAGCTTCAGTCAAGTCGTTATTTAACCATTTTTTTATTAGTAGCTCTTTATCCATTGATATCCTGTTTATTATATAACAACCTAAACCATTAAATTCCTGATTATTTTATTTTAAAACCTTCTAATTCTGTTTTAAGTATTTTAAAAGCACTATAAATTCTATATTCTATAACTTTTGAAGTTACACCCAAAATTTCTGCAATCTCACTATGTTTTTTTCCTTCAACTTTATTTAACAAAAAAGCGACACGATACTCTTCTTTTAAATTAGAAAGTACGTGATTATAACGTTCTAAAAATTGTTCTTTTTCTAATATAAATTCAGGCGACTCGTTAGTATAATGTTTGTGATTTAATTGTTGATGCTTTAACACTACTTTTTGGTGTTTAACCTCGTTAAGCATCATGTTGTTTGCTGTTGTAAATAAAAAAGATTTAGCTTTACTATAACTTATTTTTTTACAGTTATCCCAAAGCTTAATAAACGCATCTTGCGCTTTATCTTTTGGATTAAATTGTGCTCCATATTTATAGTATAAAAAATCACACAAATTTTTAGAGTACTTGTCATAAATACGTTTAAAAACTAATTCATCACAAATAGTTTTATTAATTTCTTTTTTCAACATCAAACATTTAATTGAATAAAGTTATATAAAAAAAATAAATAATTTTTCAGGGATTTTTAAATATGAGTTGTTATATATGTAAAGTAGGACTTTAAATATGATTTTAACAGATTTAGATAGTGAAGAGATCAACCAAATTGTAAATAATTTAAAAGATTATGAGATTGATCAATGTAGAATAAAAGTTATTAAACTAACTAATAGTTTAAAAGCTAATCCTAATCAACTATTAAATACAGTTATATTAAAAATTACATTAGAACGACTAAACCATCTTTTAACCACTTAAATTATTTTAAAGGAATTTTTAAGCTTTAGTTGTTACATTATAAAAACAATAACAATAAATAATATAGTTATGAAAACATCTCAAAAAGTATTTACCGCATGTATATTATTTGCTTTTATTTTGCTTAATTCTTGCAGAACAGAAGACATGGAAATTATAAACCCTCCAGAAGAGGAAACCCTAGTGGTAAACTCTACGGTTGCTAACCTTATGCAACGAACTGCAAGTAACGATGGTTCTAACGATAACATTATTGACAACTCAAATTGTTTTAATATTCAATTACCTGTTACTGTTTTTGTTAATGGATTAGAAATTATTGTAGATTCTGAATCGGATTTTGAAACCATTGAAGACATCTTTGATGAAATGGAAGATGACGAAGATACAATAACTATCCAGTTTCCTATCACTATTATTTTAGCAGATTATACTGAAGTTGTAATAAACAACTTAGACGAATTTGAAGATTTTTCTGATGACTGTAATGGAGAAAACGAATACGACGATGATATAGAATGTATCGATTTTCAATACCCAATTACCGTTTCTGTATATAATACAAATAACCAGTTAATAGAAACAATTACTATCAATAACGATAACCAATTGTATAATTTTATTGATGAAATTGATGAGGATGACATAATTAACATTCAGTTTCCAATAACTGTAATCTTATCGGATAATACCACCATTGTAATTAATAATCTAAGCGAATTAGAGAGTACCATCAATAACTATGAAGACGATTGCGATGAAGATGATGATTACGATTATAATGATGATGACTGTAACAACTGTACAGATACACAACTTACAAGTATATTAACAGACTGCACAGATTGGTTTGTAGATGATTTAGAACGAAACGACAATGATCTAGCAGACAATTATGAAGATTACCTATTTAACTTCTCAACAGATGGACTTATTACTGTAACTTCTGGAAATGGTAACTTTTCTGGAACTTGGTCTGCTACAGGGTCAGGTAATAATATAACGGTAACAATTGATATTCCGGGTTTGACAGATTTTAATGATACTTGGAATCTTCATGAAATTGAACAAGAACCAGGTGAATCTAAAATAGAATTAAGATTAGGAGATGATGAATTGGAATTTGAAAGCGATTGCTCTTAAATGAACAAAAAACGATATATAATTAATCCAAACACCTAAAATTATGAAACATATATTTTACATCGGGATACTTCTTATGTTAAGTTTCTCTTTAATGTCATTTAATTGCTCAAATGACGACGACAACAATAACCCTAATGACGATAGTCAACAAATTGCCCAAATACAAAGTACCGCTATAAGCGGAACTTGGATAGTGTCCAGTTATATTGATTCTGGACAAGATGAAACTAATGACTTTAGTAATTATCAATTTACTTTTGGTACAGATGGTATAATTACAGCAGATAATGGTACTAGTTCTTTAACTGGAACTTGGTCTGTAACTACTAGTAATAATGATAGTAGTAGTAGTAGTAGTGATATCGATTTTAATATCTTTTTTCAAGTACCCGACACTAGTGTATTTGAAGATTTAAATGACGATTGGGATATTTCAAGCTACTCAGATACAACTATAAGTCTTACAGACGTAAGTGGTGGAAACGGTAGTACGGATACTTTAATATTTGTAAAAAATTAAGTCTATCGATAAAAACTTGATTAATCCTTCCCTTAACAAGGATTAATGTTTTGCCCCCTTTTTTTGATTGATAGTAAAATTGCTCTAACCGCTTTTGGTTAGAGTAATTTTTTTTGATAAAACCATAAAATTTATGTATTTCATCGATAAAAAATGTATTTTGTAGTTTACTGATTATCAATTGCTTACATGATATTAATGCATTTTATCGTATTTTTTTGCTTTTTAAGGATGTTTTTAAGATTATTTTATTTAGTTTAGCACTCTAATTAATCGCTTAGATACCTCAAATCTAAAAACATGAAAAAAATTACTTTATTAATTATTTTAGCATTAACATGCACTTTTACTTTCTCTCAAGTACAAGAAAAAATTTCAAAAATTAGTATCACTCATCCAGACGAAGGAACTCTGCGTGTCATGGCTTCTCAGGGTTTAGATTTATCTTGTGGTGCTGCACATGATGAACATGGAGATTTAACTTTAGAGTTAACTTCGCAAGAAATTAATGTGCTAAATAGTAATAACATACAATACAAAGTTTTAGTAGATGACTTAACCAAAGACTATTTAGAAAGGTCTAGAAAAGAAAAAGCGACTAGAAATACTACAAACCGTCAACAGGCTCAAACTAATACAGTTAATCAAGCTAGAGCATCTGTTTCAAGCGTTATACAAGATAATATTATACAACACTATGGACCTAACGAAATTAATTGGGTACAACCTACTAATTTTCAATTAGGTACAAATATGGGAAATTGCTTAACTATAAGCGAAGTACTTGCAGAATTAGACGCTATGAATGCTGCTGATACAAACAATATTGTTTCAGCAAGACAAGATGCCTCATCAACTGGTCAAAAGACTTGGGGTAATCCAGCAAATACTACACCCAACCCACTATACCCTTATACTGCACCTGCTTCAAATGGAATGCCAGAATTTAGTGAACCAGAAAACTATATTGGTCAAGGGACTTCTAGATGGGATCCTCAAACAATTAATTATGTTAGAATTACTGGTAATGAAAGCTCAACTCCAGAAGGTACTAAACCACAAATATTATATACTTCTATGATTCACTCAAGAGAAGTAAGTGCGTTGATGAATAACATTTACTTTATGTGGTACCTTATTGAAAACTATGGTACTGATCCTGGAGTTACTGAATTAGTTGATAATAACGAATTATATTTTGTACCAGTTGTTAATCCTGATGGATTACGTTGGAATGAACATTTAAGTCCTGGTGGTAATGGATCACAACGTAAAAATTGTAGACCAAATACAGGTAGTACTTCAAACTCAACATCTTTAAGAGGTGTAGATTTAAACCGAAATTTTGATTATTTCTGGAATTATAATAATATAGGGTCTAGTGGATCTCCAACTTCAAATACATATAGAGGTCCTTATGCAGCTTCAGAACCTGAAACACAAATTATGGTTGACTTTATAACTAACCGTAATTTTAAAACTGCAGTTTGGAATCACTCATATGCAAATTCTGTACCTCATCCCTATGGTGGAATACCTACTCAAGCTTCAAATAGAGAAGATGAGTTTTACAGATGGCATGAAGAAATGACAAGATATAACAGGTATTTATATGGAGCTACTATATTTTACGAGTCAAATGGTTTACCAGATGACTGGATGGCAGGAAGTTATGATGATGGTGTAAACCCACCAGTTCCAGATGATAATGGCTCTCTTGGATCTGGGCAAGGAATACTAGGTACAACTCCAGAGCACGGAAGTTCTGGTCAAGGATTTTGGCCATCAGATGCTGCAGTATATCTACATGCAGAACGATCTATGAGAATTTCATTTGCTACCGCTTATTATGGTGGTAAATATGCAAAACTACATGATTTAACTCAAAGTAATATTAACGGAACTACAGCTAACATAGACTTTGGAATTGAACGAATTGGGCAAACCCCAAGTAATTTTACAGTAACAGTTACTCCAATCTCAACAAATATTACCGGAGTTACACAAGCTGGCACAGAAACTGGTATGTCTGCTTTAGAACAAAGAACAGTTACTGCACAATTACAATTAGCAAATGGTATTCCAGCAAACGAAAAAATAGAATATAATGTCAAGTTATCTAATGATAATGGAATAATTTATGAAGCTAATTTTGAAAAATATTACAATCCTACCCTAATGTTTGATCATAATCCAGATATAAATGGTATTTCTGGTTGGACTCAATCTGGTGGTTGGAATAACTCATCTGTAGATGCTTATTCTGGTACTAATGCGCTAAGAACAGGTAACACAGTACCTTACGCTACCAATAGTACAAAAACATTAACTACAACTAATAGTTATGATTTTACAAACTCTGATGAAGTAATTATCCAATTTTACACTAAATGGGATTTAGAAAGAAACTATGATTATGTAGAAGTGTTAGCTTCTAAAGATGGTACAAATTGGCTACCTTTAAGTGGTAAATACACTAAACCAGAAGCAACTAGTAGTACAACAAGTCATGACAATAAAAGTACTGGTTCTACATTTCAATCTGGTAGTTCGGGTCAAGTTTATGATGGTGACAGAATGGACAACTGGGTTATGGAAGAGTTTGTAATAAACGCAGGTACAAATTCAACGTTTTTACAAACAGATGCTACTAATGTACAGTTTAGGTTTAACTTTAGATCTGATGCTAGTGATGTTTCAGAAAATTACTCAACAACTTCTGATGGATTTTTTATTGACGATTTTAAAATAATTAGCTTACAAATACCATGTGTTACTGACGTACCTACTAATGTTACTGTAAGTGCAATTGGTGCTTCAGAAGCTACAGTATCTTGGGATGCAATACCATCTGCAACTTATGACTTAAGATACAGAGAAACAGGCACAAGCACTTGGTTAACTGTACCAGATATAACTTCTGCTAGTTTTACAATCATTAATTTAATGGCACAAACACAATATGATGTTCAAGTAAGATCAAAGTGTGATACAGCTACATCTGCATATAGTGCTACAGTTAATTTTACAACAAGTCAAATCACTTATTGCGCTTCTCAAGGAACTAATATTAATGATGAATATATTGGACGTGTACAATTAAATGATTTGGATAATGATACTTCTTCAAGTACTACTTCTGGATATTCAGATTTCACATCAATGGTAGTGGATTTAACAAAAAATACAACACCTACAATAACTGTAACAAAAATTTGGACAGGAACTTTATACAATGAAGGTGTTGCAGTTTGGATAGACTTTAATCAAGATGGAGATTTTGAAGATGCTGGAGAGCAAGTTGTGTCTAGCAATCCAAGTCAAAACGTTGTTAGTGAAAACATCACAATACCATTAAGTGCTTTAACCGGATTAACAAGAATGAGAGTTTCAATGAAATATAATGCTGTACCAACCAGTTGTGAAACGTTTACTTATGGAGAGGTTGAAGATTATACAGTAAATATTAAAGAACAAACTTTAAGTATTCAAGAAAACACTTTAGACAATTTAAATATTTATCCTAACCCTTTCAAAGAGAGTATCAATATTAAATTGCCAAATCAAATTTCAAGTTATAATATAGAGTTATTTGATATAAGCGGTCGTGTTATTTATAATTCTAAAAAATTAAACGTATCAACCAATACAATTAATATTAATAATTTGGGTAGCTTATCTAATGGTACTTACTTATTAAAAATTACCGACTTAGATAAAAACAAATCAATTATCAAAAAGTTAATCAAGTAATCATATTAACCTTGTAACTATTATAAAAGAGCTGAAATCAAAATTTCAGCTCTTTCATTTTTACAACCTATTAATGTTAAAAATTATTATGTATTTAAAAGATTATTATTGTTTTTTATCGGTAATCGTTGAATTAAACTTAACATAAAATGCATTTTAGCGATTAAATTTGCATTTTACAGATATTTGTGTTAGGTTTGTCCTTTAATTAGTCCTCAATCTATAACCAAACCTATTATGAAGAACTTTTACTCTTTAATTATAATTGTACTTTCCCTGTGTTTTTCAGGTTCTAGTCAATTATTTTCACAAACCACAATAGCGTCCTATAACTTTAACACAGATTTACAAGGCTGGACAGCTGCAGGTAATGATGCTGGAACTGTCACAGATGCAGCTTGGGCTTGTGAAGCAGCTGGAAGCGTGTTTTCTAAGGATGATGATACATCAAATAACAGACTAACATCACCTACTTTAGACTTTTCATCTTATCAAATTATAGATCTTACTTTATGTCATAAAGCAACTACTAATTTAGATTCTGGAGAAGGATTTATAGTTGAATATAATAATGGATCTGGTTGGACAACAGTTGCCACTTTTAATAGAGACACACACTTTAGTGGTGTTGGTAGTGGAGAACCACATAATCTTCAAGTTACTTTAGATAATGCAACATATGCATTTACAAATAACTCAAAGTTTAGATTATCAGGAACTGCAAATGCAGATGATGAATACAATGTTTTTGATGATGTTTTAATTGAAGGTCGTGATGTTACTTATTCTAATGTTACAGTTTCAGTGGATTGGCCACTTTATGCGTATGAAAATTCGGTTTACATTTATGCTCCTGATGGCACTTTAATAGACTCTATTATTGGTACAGGAAATAGCTACAACACTACTATTAACTTAGGGTGTTTAGAGGATTTAAGCAACTACTATTTTGTAATGTATGATACTTATGGAGATGGTTGGAATGGTACTGATAATATTACTATAACATCTTCTGGAAATACAGTAGTTAGTCAAAATGGAAATTTTGCTACTACAACAGGAAGAACAATGTTTTTTGGTGTTTATGGTGGAATTTGTGGCGGAGAGATAAATGTAGTTAGTAGCGGTACAGATATAGTCGATGGAAGCACTACTCCAACAAATGATAACAATACAGATTTCGGACAAGTAGATTTAGGATCTACTGTAACAAGAGTATACACTATTGAAAACTTAGGAGGTTCAACATTAAATTTAACAGCTCCATTAAGCCCATATATTACTATAAGCGGATTAAATGCATTAGATTTTTCAATTTCAGTTGCGCCAACAAATACAATAGCTGCTTATAGTAGTACAAATTTTAATATAGAGTTTACTCCATCTGCTGCTGGTGTAAGAACAGCTACTATTACAATAGCCAATGATGATGCAAATGAAAACCCATACAATTTCACAATACAAGGTACTGGAGTTACACCTTTAGCTAACGGACCAGGTGGTGTTGTTTCAAATTTAAAAGTATGGTTAAAAGGTACTGATGGATTATCATATACAGATGGCCAAAGCATTAGTATGTGGAATGATCAAGGAAGAGGTTTTAATGCTACTGTAAATACAGCTGGTCAAGAACCAACCTTTTATGATAATACAACCCAAAATATTAACTTTAATCCAGTAGTAGGATTCGATAATAACCCTAATTCACCTTACGAAACAGACCCAACTGTAACACCTCAACAATATCTTGAAGGTAATGCAGGATTTTATACTCAAGAAATGTTTATTGTTGCTATTCCAGAAGAAACTGTTAGTAGTACTTATGGCGCTATGGATATGTTTTGTGGTGACGCAGACAACTCAGATAGCACAGATAAAGATGTTTCAGGATTAGGTTGGGGAGGCTTTACAGACAGAGTTGATGATGAAGTCATAACTTTTGCTATTAGTGGTACACCAGACCCAAACCCAGTTGATTTATCTGAGAGAGGTTATGGTAAAGCACATACTAGCACAACAGCAACTTACTCTAACGCTGGTATTATAAATGCTAGAAATAACTCTACCTCTGCTCCAACAGCACAAGATTTATACTATAACGGTGTAAATATTGGAAATGGAGAATCTGGTGTTCCTCAATTTGCTAATGTAAACGATTCAAGATTTTGGATAGGGCGTAGTCAAGCTTATAGAGGAAGTTTTAATGGAAGAATTGCAGAGATTGTAACCTTTTCTAATACTTTAAATGATGCTGACCTAACAGACCAAAGAAACAGAGTACAATCTTATTTGGCTGTAAAATACGGAATCACTTTAGGTGTTAATGGAACCTCTCAAGACTATGTTGATAGTGATGGTACTGTAATATGGGACCAATCTGACAATTTAGGTTTTAATTACGATGTAGCAGGTATAGGTCGTGATGATGTTGCCAATTTAAACCAAAAACAATCTAGTAGTATTAATAATGCAACTGACGGAACTGGTTTAATAGAAGGTATACTTACCATAGGACTTACAGATATATATGACACTAATAATTTAAACAAAACCAATAATTCTAACACTTTAGATGACAAGTCTTATTTAATGTGGGGAAATAATAATGCTAGCTTAGATGCAACTCCTAATACTGTAGCTGTAGACATGAGTGCTGGTATCCCAGGATTATCTACACCTGTTAGCTTTTTAGGTATGCAACGTGTATGGAAAGTTGTAGAAAGCGGTAGTGATATTGGTGAAGTTAAAGTATCTATACCTCAAAATTCAGTAAGAAACATTAACCCTCCAGGAAACTACTATATGTTTGCTTCAGATACACCAGTATTTGACCCAACTGCAGATTATAGAGTAATGACTATAAACGGTTCTAACCTTGAAGCAACCTATGACTTTGATGGTACAAAATATATCACTTTTGGTTATGCACCTCAAACAATTGTTGAGCGTTCAGTATATTTTGACGGAAGTGGTGATTATATAGACATGGATGATAACTTTGATTTAAACTCAGGGTCATTTACAATATCTGCTTGGATAAACAGAACAGCGTCTTCTGCTAATAGTTCAATAGTTTCTAAAAGAGATGTTGCTTTTACAGAAGGATACGATTTTAAAATTAATGCATTTGGTAGATTAGAGTTTTCTGTTAGAAACGGAGTTTCTACACAAACCGTTACCTCTAACACTACAATACCTGTTGGAAAATGGCACCAAGTAGCAGTTATTTATGATGGTGGAACTGCAAATTTATATATCGATGGTATATTTGATAATGACGCCTCAGTAGTTACACCAAGTAATACAGATCAATCATTCTTTGTAGCTGCTGCAGGAAAAACACTTCCTGGCGCTTTCTTTCAAGGAAATATTGACGAAGTAAGAGTTTGGAGTACTGCATTAGAAGAAGATCAGTTACACTTTTTAATGAATCAAGAGCTTGAAGAAAATGCAAATTTTGTTAATGGTAAAATTATACCAACAAACATTACTAAAAATGATGCTGCTTCAATACCTTGGTCTAACTTAGAAGGATATTACCCAATGTCTATTTACACCTACACAAATACAGATGACGAGTCAAACAACAGTCGTCAAGGTGCATTAAGAAATTTAAATACAGTAGATTACCAAACTGCTCCATTACCATACAAGAGTACAACCAATGGAGATTGGGACACTAACGCTTCTTGGGCAAATGGTAGCGTACAAAACATACCTGGTTCTGCATCTATTGTTGACAATACAAAAACAGTAAATTGGAACATTGTAGAAACAAGCCATAATATAACTATGGACAACAGTAGTTTACCTACTGCTAATAATAACAATAGAACAGTATTAAGTTTAGACGTAAAAAGTAACAAATTATCGGTTTCTGGTGACAATAGTTCAGATACAGGAAACGGATTAACTGTATCTCATTACCTAAAACTTGACGGAAAAATAGATTTACAAGGTGAATCTCAATTAATACAAACAGAAGATAGTGATTTTGATGTCACAAGCACAGGAACATTAGAACGTGACCAACAAGGAACCAGAGATGTATTTACATACAATTATTGGTCATCTCCAGTTGGTGTTAGTAATGCAACTACAAATAATAATTCTTACACACTACCACAAGTATTTAAAGATGGTACAGACCCTAATAACCCTGTAAATATCAACTTTATAACAAATGGTTATAATGGTACTTCTGGATCACCAATCGGAATAGCAGATTATTGGATTTGGAAATATTCAAACCAATCTGGAGCTTATGCAGACTGGCAACATGTAAGAAGTACAGGTAGCCTACTTGCTGGTGAAGGATACACTATGAAAGGTGTTACTAATACAAGCGGAAATGTAACTTTAGAACAAAACTATGTTTTTGAAGGTAAGCCTAACAACGGAGACATTTCACTTCCAATAACAGCTGGAAACGAATATTTAGTTGGTAACCCTTATGCTTCTGCTATAGATGCAGATAAATTTATAATGGATAATGCACCTACAATTGAAGGTCCTGGTAGCACAACTGGTACACTTTATTTCTGGGAACACTGGGGAGGAGGATCTCACAATTTAGGAGATTATCAAGGTGGTTATGCAACGTATAACTTATCAGGTGCAACTCCTGCAGCAAGTTACGGTACTAATGACCCATTAGTAGCAACTGGTGGAACACCTGTAAAACTTCCAGGACGTTATATTCCTGTATCTCAAGGATTCTTTGTAAAAAGCGAAAACACAGGTACAGTTAAATTTAACAATAGCCAACGTGTATTTGAAAAAGAAGGTACATCTTCTGTATTTGTAAGAACAAGTTCTAACAACGTTTACAATGGTGACAATAGATTAAAAATTAGATTAGGATTTAACTCTGTTAACAGTTTACACAGACAATTATTAGTTACAGAAGACACTAATGCAACACCAGGTTACGATTGGGGTTACGATGGTGTTAATAACGAAACACAAATGGACGACCTATACTGGATGGTAGATAACGATAAATACATCATTCAGGGTACTAACCAAATTAATGCTTCTACAATACTTCCATTAGGATTACATGTAAATAGCAATGGAACAAATACATTTACTGTAGACGCATTAGAAAACGTACCTAACGATTTACAAATTTATATCTATGATGTTGTAACAGATACATATCACAATATCAAACAAAACGATTTTTCTATAGACTTAAATGCAGGTGAATACTTAGATAGATTTGAATTAAGATTCAGTCAATCTGGAGTATTATCTACAGAAGATTTTGAATTTGAAACAAATATCAATGCGTATTACTCTAATAACAACAATACTATAGTTGTAAGCAACCCTAAGTTAGAAAACGTAAAAGAAGTTTCACTATACAACATATTAGGACAAAAAATAATTTCTTTTGACGAGTTTGAATCTTTAGATTTAATAGAATTGAAAACAAACCCATTAAGTACAAGTACTTATATATTAGAAGTTAAAACCGATGAAGGTAAACTATCTAAAAAAGTTTTAGTTGAATAAAAGAGCCCCAAATCTACTTTATTCTTAACTAGATAAAAAACCCGAAACAATTGTTTCGGGTTTTTTTGTATACAATAATTAAAATATATACTTTTAAACAACGTTTAAATGTATTTCATCGATTATTTATTAAAATATCATAAACTTAAATGCGTTTCATCGAAAATATTTGCATTTAAGCTAATAATAGAATAGTTTTAGCCTTGAATTAAAATTAGTCCCCAAACTAAGTCAAAAATTCCTGCTTATGAAAACTTTTACCCTTAAAGCATTAATAGCAAACCTATTTTTTAAAAAAGCATTGATAGTTACATTGTTTTTTTCTTTAACAACTTCTTTAGCACAAACCTCTGCGGTACAAGTATCTGTAAATTGGCCTAACTGGTCATCCGAAAACAGGGTTGAGATTTACAATCCTAGCGGTACTTTATTAGCAACCATAGATAATGGATACAATGGTGCTTCAAACAATTCTTATGCTACAACATTAGATTTAGGATGTATTCCAGATGGCAATAATTATTATGCAGTTTTGTATGATACATACAATGACGGTTGGAATGGTGCTGCATCTAACATAACTATTACTTCTAGCGGAACCACTGTTTTAACTAATTCTGGAAATAGCGCAAGTACTTCTGGAATAACTTTATATTTCAATGTTTCTGGTGGATGTTCTGGAACTTGCACATCTACAGTTAGTAGTTTCCCATACACAGAAGACTTTGAATCAGGAATTGGAGCTTGGACACAAGACACCACAGATAATTTTAACTGGACTAGAAACAACAACGGTACACCTTCTAACAATACAGGTCCTAATTCTGCTAATGGCGGAAACTGGTATTTATACACAGAAGCAAGTAGCAACTTTAACAATACTTCAAATTTACTAAGTCCTTGTTTTGATTTAACAGGTGCAACTTCTGCTATCTTTTCTTTTTACTATCACATGTATGGAGCAAACATGGGAACTTTAAATGTAGATTTAAGTACCAATAACGGTTTAACCTTTCCAGTCAATTTATGGTCACAAACAGGTCAAGTTCAATCAAATAACGGAAGCCCATGGACTTTAGTAACTTTAGACTTAAGTGCTTACTTAGGTCAAACTATAAATATTAGATTTTCTGGAACTACAGGAAACAACTACAGAAGTGATATGGCTATTGATGACATCTCTCTTACTGCTGCTACAACTGCTCAACCTGAAATAAACATTACAGGAAATGGCACAACTATTACTAGCGGAGATGCAACACCTAGCACTACCGATGACACAGACTTTGGATCTATAGACGTTACAACTGGTAATAACACAAACACATTTACTATTCATAATAATGGTACATTACCATTAAACTTAACTGGAGGCGCACCTTATGTAACTATATCTGGTGCTAATGCATCTGATTTTACATTAACAAGCTCGCCATCTACTCCAATTTCATCTGGAAATAACACAACATTCGATATTACATTTGATCCTTCATCAAATGGCTTAAGATCTGCATTGGTTACTATAGCTAATGATGATTCTAACGAAAACCCTTATACATTTTACATTCAAGGTTACGGCACCACTCCTTTAACAGAAGGACCTGGAGGCGTTACAGCTAATTTAGAAACATGGTTAAAAGCTAACGATGGTGCTGGAATTAGCGACAACCAACCATTAACAACTTGGTATGATCAAGCAAATTCAAATCATGCTACAGTAAACATGGCAGGACAAGAGCCTACATATAGAGATCACCCAAATTACAATGTAAATTTCAACCCTGTTATTGACTTTGATAGCTCTTACAATTTAGCTCCAGTTGATAGCGATTTTTCTTATGATGACACCAATGGAGACTTTTTACAAGGTACTTCAGGTTTTTATACTCAAGATATGTTTGCTGTAATTATACCTGATACCAACATAAATTCTTCGTTTGGAAATATGGATATATTCTGTGGAGATGAAGACATTGCAACAAATACTGAAGATGTAACTGGATTTGGATATGGACGTTACTCTGCTAGATTTACAAACGAAGTCTATGCGTATTGTGTTGGTCCTACAACAAACTCCGCTCCTTATACTGGTTATGGTATTGCGGACAATAGTACATCTGTAAATTATGATAATGTTGGAATATTAAATGCCAGAAACAATGCTAGCGTAACTCAACAAGAATTATTTTATAACGCTAATAATGTAGAAACTGTTCAGAATGATATTCCAGATTTCTCTAATGTAAACAATTCACGTTATTGGATAGGAAGAAGCGAAGGTTACGAAGCTTCTTTAGATGCTAGAATAGTTGAGGTTATTTCGTTTTCTTCTCGTAAAAATGATGCTAACCTTACTGACGAGCGTAACAAAATTCAATCATATCTAGCCATAAAATACGGAATCACATTAGGTGTAAATGGTACGTCTCAAGACTATGTTGCTTCAGATGGAACAATTATTTGGGATGTTTCAGCTAATGCTGGATACAATTATGATATAGCTGGTATTGGACGTGATGATGATTCAGATTTAATTCAAAAACAATCTAAAAGTGTTAATAGCTCAAGTATAGTAGCAATGTCACTAACTAACACCGAGTTAACTAACAACTTAAACACAAGTACATTTGATACTAGTAACGAGTTTTTAGTTTGGGGTAACGATGGACAAAACACAAACACTTCTGGTGCTTCTGTTACTGTAAACTTAGGTCCTGCAACCATTACAACTGTTACAGATGTAATGAATAGAAAATGGAAAATAGTAGAGACTGCTGGTGATGATGTTGGAACTGTTGAGGTTTCTGTATTTGAATCTGACCTATCAGGATTACCACCTTTAACAGGAAACGATGCTTATGTTATGTTAGTAGCAGACGATCCAAATTTTACGACTAACCTACAAACTGTATTTTTAGACCCAAGCACATTTAATGGACTTGCAACTAGAGAAGGTACTTATGATTTTGACGGAACTAAATATTTTACATTTGGAGTAGCACATGAAGAAGTTAGATCAAGACATTTAGGATTTGATGGTATAGATAACTTTACGCTTATTGGAGATAAAGTAGATTTAGCTGGCGATTTTACAGCATCTGCATGGGTTAAACCTGAAGGTTCTAATGCATTAGGTACAGATAAAATTATTGTAGCTAAAAATGATGGTGTAGAAGGTTACAAGTTTTTCTTAACAGACAATAACACAGTTAGTTTCTCAATAGGAAACTCGCCTTCAGACAGAATAAATTCTAACACCACCTTACCTAATAATGTTTGGCACCATGTTGCTGTGATTTATCATAATAACATTGCTAGAATTTATATAGATGGTGTATTAGACGCTATACAATCTATTGTAAACCCAACTCCAAATGGTGCAGAATTTGCAATTGGAGCCATCTACATTGACAAATCTAACGTTCAAGATTACTTTAAAGGTGCAATAGATGAAATTAGAGTTTGGGACGAAGCATTATCTCTTCCTCAATTACGCTATGTAATGAATCAAGAGCTTGAAAAAGCTGCTGGTGTTGTAAATGGTGCTGTAGTACCTAATACAATTACTAAAAATGAAATTAACTCTGTAAGCTGGACCAATTTAAAAGCGTATTACAACATGAATTCTTATATCGGAACTCACCTTAATGATGTATCTGGTAATGGAAACAGAGGAAGCTTAACAGACCCTAATCAATTTACTTTAGAGTATCAAACCTCTCCACTTCCATACAATTCATTAAATGATGGAAGTTGGGATGATAACAATTCTTGGGAAAATGGTTCAGAATTATATATTCCAGGATCACCTTCTTTAGTTGATGCTGACATTACAGTAGATTGGAATATTGTAAAAACAAATAATAATTTAACTTTAGACAACTCTTCTCTTCCTTCTGGAAATAACCAAAACAGAACCGTTTTAGGGTTATTTGTAGAGAGTAATGAAATTACTGCTTCAGGTGACACAGCCTCTAATGTAGGTAATGGATTAACAGTGACGCACTATTTAAAATTAGATGGAAAAATTGATTTGGAAGGTGAGTCGCAATTAATTCAAACGGAAGATAGCGAACTTGACATTACAAGTGCTGGTACTTTAGAGCGTGACCAACAAGGAACTCAAGATTTATACACTTACAATTACTGGTCATCTCCAGTAGGTGTAAGCAACACAACAAGCAATAACAATAGTTATACTTTACCAAATGTTTATAAAGATGGTACTAATCCAGCGTCACCAGTAAATATTAACTTTATTACTAATGGTTATGACGGTACGTCAGGAACACCAATAGGTATAGCAGATTACTGGATTTGGAAGTATGCAAATCAATCTGGAGCTTATTCGGACTGGCAACACGTAAGAAGTACAGGATCATTATCTGCAGGTGAAGGTTTTACTATGAAAGGAGTTGCCAACACAAGCGGTAACGTTACTCTAGAACAAAATTACGTGCTAGAAGGTAAGCCTAATAATGGTGAAATTTCTTTACCAATAACAGCTGGAAACGAATATTTAGTGGGTAATCCATATGCTTCAGCTATTGATGCACACCAATTTATTATGGATAACGCTCCAACTATTGAAGGTGCAGGTAGCACTACCGGAACATTATACTTCTGGGAACATTGGGGAGGAGGCTCACACGTCCTTTCAGAATACCAAGGTGGTTATGCCACTTATAATTTATCTGGTGCAACTCCTGCAGCTAGTTACGGTACAAATGATCCATTAGTTGCAACTGGCGGAACACCATCTAAATTACCAGGACGTTATATTCCTGTTGCACAAGGTTTCTTTGTAAAAAGTGAAAACACAGGAACTGTTAAATTTAATAACGGTCAACGTGTATTCAGAAAAGAAGGCGCTTCTTCTGTATTTGTTAGACAATCTGGAGAAAATTCTGTAACAGACAACTATAATTCTGATAACCGATTGAAAATTAGATTAGGTTTAAATTCGGTTAACGGAATACACAGACAATTACTAGTTACTCAAGACCAAAATGCAAAATCAGGTTATGATTGGGGATACGATGGAGAATTGACAGAATCTCAAATAGATGATATGTATTGGATTATTGGTAATAACAAATACATTATACAAGGAACAGATGTTATAGATGCTAATACAGTATTACCATTAGGCTTAAAAACAGACATAGCTGGTGATAACACCATTACTATTGATGCTTTAGAAAATGTTCCTGTAGATTTAGACATCTATGTACATGATATTTTAAACGGAACCTACCATGACTTAAGACAAACGGATTATGTAGTTAATTTAGATGCAGGCGAACATTTAAACAGATTTGAGATTGTATTTACAACTCCTGAAGCATTAAGTGTTGATGATGACGTTTTAGCATCAGACATTAACCTATACTACTCTAATAGCCTACAAAGTATTGTAGTAAACAATCCTAAATTAAACACTATAAAAGCGGTTAACCTTTATACTATATTAGGTCAACACATCACTAACTTCTCTGAAATAGATACTCAGGATTATGTAGAGTTAAAGACTGGGAAATTAAGTACAGGAAGCTATATTATATCATTACAAACAAATGAAGGTGAAGTCTCAAAGAAAGTTTTAGTTGAGTAAGTGAATGCCCCAAATATTTCACATTTCACTAAAAAAAGCCGAAACGTATGTTTCGGCTTTTTGTATGCTATAAATATTCAAATTTCTATTTTATAGTAGTAATTAAAGTTTCTAAATTAACCTTATCCTGTTCTCCAGTTGTCATATTCTTTAAAGTGAATTGATTATTTTTCAATTCCTCCTCTCCTACTAAAACCACAAATGGGATGTTACGTTTGTTTGCGTAATTCATTTGCTTTTTCATTTTAGCATTGTCAGGATACAACTCTGCATTAATAGTATTGTCTCGTAATGCCTTTATAGCTTGTAAACTAAATAACGATTCTTTATCACCAAAGTTAATAAACAAGACGTCTGTAGTTTTAGTTATAGTTTCTGGAAACAAACCCAATTCTTCTAACACTAAATAAATACGGTCTAATCCAAAACTAATACCTACACCACTAACATTTTTAAGTCCAAAGATTCCTGTTAAGTCATCATAACGACCTCCTCCACCTATAGACCCCATTGCAACACCTTCTGGCGCAGAGACTTCAAAAATAGCTCCTGTGTAATAGTTTAAACCTCTAGCTAGTGTGACATCTAATTGTAACTTAGCCGATTTCAAACCTAAAGTAGCAATTGCGTTATTAATAAAGTCTAATTCTTCAATTCCTTTTTTACCTTCTTCAGAGGTGTTTAAAATAGATTTTAAACTGTCTATTTGTGTTCCAAAATCACCTTTTAAGGTAAATAATGGTTGCAGTTTATTAATGCCTTCTTCAGAAATGCCTTTAGATAGCATTTCTTCTTTTACCTTCTCCTCTCCTATTTTATCCAGCTTATCCAATGCAACTGTAAAGTCTATTAACTTGTCACTTGCACCAATAACCTCAGCAATTCCTGAAAGAATTTTACGATTATTAATTTTTATTGTTGCGCCTTTTAAACCTAAAGCAGTAAATACCTCATCATACAATTGCACAAACTCTACCTCTTGCCATAAACTGTCACTACCTACTACATCTGCATCACATTGATAAAACTCTCTAAAACGTCCTTTCTGTGGTCTGTCTGCACGCCAAACAGGTTGCATTTGGTAGCGCTTAAATGGAAAGTCTATCTCGTTTTGGTGTTGCACGACGTATCTTGCAAAAGGCACTGTTAGGTCGTAGCGTAGCGCTTTTTCTGAGATTCGTGATGTGATTTTTAACGAATCCTTTAAGGCATATAAAGGCTCATCTACTTTTGATAAAAAATCACCACTATTTAAAATCTTAAAAATCAATCGATCACCTTCTTCTCCATACTTACCCATTAAGGTATCCGAGTTTTCAAAACTTGGCGTCTCTATAGGTTGAAACCCGAAACGTTCAAACTTTGATTTTATCGTACTAAAAATGTAGTTACGTTTTGCAACGTCTTCTGGATTAAAATCCCTAGTTCCTTTTGGTATGCTTGGTTTTTGTGCCATGTTCACTTCCCACGAAAGTGGGAATCTTTTTAATTGTTACTATATTTTTATTATACATCGACTTAGCGAGACGTGACAAAAATATATAATGCTTTTGTCATTGCGAGCTTTTTTTAGTAGAAAAAAAGCGTGGCAATCTTTATAAAAGTAATATGAATTATAATTTAGGCAAAATAAACAGATTGCCACGTCCTTCGTCCTCGCAATGACAGTTAGCGAATCACAGTTAGTTAATCAACTTATTCATGTATTGATATAACTCTCCTTTTGTAATTGCACTTCCTTGTTGGATTAATTTAAACTTATCTAAGTTTTTATCTTCTGTATAGTCTTTTTTTGCTTGCATAAACTCGACACTTTCATCCATTAAATTATTACGCAACCAATTAAACCCATCTTTAGTAGTGACATCGATAGGCTTATTAATTTTAATACCTATTAAATGCATATGATCTTCATTTAAAGCAAATAAATGAATGTTTTGAGGCGAAATATGTTCTAAGTATTTTGCAGCAGTTAACACGCCTTCCCATACTAAATCACTAAATACGTCTAACTCCTGCTCTGCTACTTCTGGTTTTTCTGTTTTTAGTTTTGCCCACTCGTCTGCGGTTATGGATTGGGTTGCTAAAAAATTAATAAACTCTTTATGCAATTCTTCAAATTGTTCTTTTGTAAGTCTTGAATATTTCATGAAAAAAATTATTTAATTAACACTTGACACCTTTCGTCTGTGCTCAAGGGGACAACTGTTTTTACTTCTTTATAGTTAATGCTTTTGCAACTTCAAATGGTCTATCGGTTGCAAAAATGTCAATTCCTTTGTTTCTCCAGATAGTGTATGGCACATCTCCTTTAGCTTTAGCTTGGTTATCTAAATTTCCTAAAGTCCCAAGAATGGTTTTAATACCATGGGATTGTACTGTTTTATAAAACTGGTTTGGCGATAATTTTGTACCTGTAAAAGCTAACATATTTTGTGTCGGGATTTTAGAGTGTAACAACCAATCTAATTCTTTCTGGTTACGCGCTGAGACAGACAACAACAACTCTGGTGCTAATTGATAAGCTTCAATTGCTTGTTGTAAATCATAGGTAATAATTATTGACACATCTTCTGCTTCTAATTGTTTTACTAGAGCAATGATTGCATCAAAAGACACACTTTTTTTCTTATCTAAGGTCAAAACTACTTTGTTTTGTTTTGCCCAAAGCAGCACCTCTTTTAATGTCGGGATTTTAAAAGTGGTTTCATTACCAAAATCGTCAACCAAGTTAAAAGCTTGCAGCTCTTGGTAAGTGTATTTATTTAGCTTATCTGTTCCTGTTGTAGTACGCTCTAAAGTATTATCATGCATCAGCACCAAAACATTATCTCTAGTTTGTGCGATGTCAATTTCATAAATAGCTGGAATACTATCGTTAATATATTGTAAGGTCTCTAAGCAGTTTTCTGGATAATTTTTTAATCCTTTTCCGCCTCTGTGCACGCTAATTATTAAGTCGTCTTTAGGATTGTACTTAAAAGCTTCTATTAATGCAGATTGATTTTGTTTAACTGCAACTGTTTCGGTTGAAACAGAAGCATCTGCTGTCTTGTTTTTGCAAGACACCAAACCTATTAATAGAAAGACAACGTATAAATATTTCATAGCTTTATTTCCGCGAAAGCGCTATTATTTAATTGATTTAAATTAAAAAAACCGTCTAGAAGAGTCTAAACGGTTTTAATTATGATGTTAATTTGAAATTAAGCTTGTGCTACTACTTCAAATTCTATATCTACATTTACAGTTCTGTGTAAACGTACAGTTGCGTTATATTTTCCTAAACGCTTCACTGTAGTTACAGAGATGTATTTTTTGTCAATATCTTGACCTTCTTTAGCTAAAGCTTCTGCTACATTTATGTTGTTTACAGATCCAAATAATTTGTCTCCTGTACCAACTTTAGCAGCAATTTTAAGATCTAAAGCTTTAATAGCTTCTGCTACTTTGTTTGCTTCTTCTACTTCTTTAGCTTCTTTGTATGCACGTTGTTTTAACGTTTCTTCTAATACTTTTTTAGCAGACTTTGTTGCTAAAACCGCATGACCAGAAGGAATTAAAAAGTTTCTACCATAACCGTTCTTAACCGTTACAACATCGTCTTTAAATCCTAAGTTCTCAACGTCTTGTTTTAATATAAGTTCCATTGTTATGATATTTTTATTTTAATAAATCTGCTACGTATGGCATTAAAGCTAAGTGACGTGCTCTTTTTACAGCTACAGACACTTTTCTTTGATACTTTAATGATGTACCTGTTAAACGTCTTGGTAAAATTTTACCTTGCTCGTTAACAAATCCTAATAACCAATCTGCATCTTTGTAATCTACATACTTGATACCAGACTTTTTGAAACGACAATACTTTTTATTCTTGTTAGTTTCTATATTTAAAGGAGTAAGATATCTGATTTCTCCTTCTTTTTTTCCTTTTGCTTGTTGATCTATACTTGCCATGATTACGCTTTTTGTTTTAGTTTAGCTCTTCTACGTTCTGCCCATGCTACTGCATGTTTGTCCATAGCTACAGTTAAGTAACGCATAAAACGCTCGTCACGTCTAAACTCTACTTCTAAAGGGTTAATGTGTTCTCCATCTACTTGGAATTCAAATAAGTGATAAAAACCACTTTTTTTGTTTTGGATTGGGTAAGCTAATTTTTTTAGTCCCCAATCTTCTTTTGATATCATCTTAGCTCCTCTACTAGTAAGAAATTCTTCGTATTTCTGTACTGTTTCCTTTATCTGTGTTTCAGATAAAACGGGATTTAAGATGAAAACAGTTTCATAATGATTCATAAAATCTAATTTATTGTGTTAAAAATGAGTGCAAAAATAATTCTTTTTATTTAATCTCACAAGTAGTTTTAAACCTAATTTGACTCAATAAAAAGCATTCGGTTAAAACTTTTCGAAATGTTAAAATTTACATTTTAGCGATGTTTTTTGGTTTTAATCCGAATTTTTTGTACTATTGTCGATAACTTAACCTATAAAGAATAATACTATGATATTAAATTGTGTAGTCGTTGATGATTCAGCAATACAAAGATTGTCCATTGTAAAGCTAATAGAGAACAACAACAATCTAAACCTAATTGCTGAATACAGCAGTGCTTTAGAAACTAAAAACGGATTAAACACGCACAAGGTAGATCTTATCTTCTTAGATATTGAAATGCCTGTATTAAATGGTTTTGAATTACTGGATGTCCTAAATAACAAACCCCAAATTATTTTTGTGACTGGTAAGACAGAATATGCATTTAAAGCGTTTAACTATGATGCTACTGATTATCTACAAAAGCCTATTACTAGAGAACGTTTTAATCAGGCAGTAGAAAAAGCAGTCGAGCAACATAAACTAAAACTTGATTTTAATCAAGAAGAAGGTGAACACATTTTTGTGAAAAGTAACCTTAAAAAACGTAAAGTGTACATTAGAGATATTAAATGGATTGAAGCTCTTGGTGACTATGTAAAATTAGTTACTGAAGACACAAGTCTTGTTGTATTATCTACAATGAAAGCTTTTGAACACGAATTACCTGAAGGTAAATTTTTAAGAATCCATAAGTCATACATTGTAAATCTTGACAAAGTTGACAGATTTAACAGTAAAAATGTTGAAGTTGGAGCTTACGAAATACCTTTGAGTAGAAATAAGAAAACTCAATTAGTTGACGCTTTAAATAGTATTTAAATAGAAGACACTAATTACATTATAAATAAAATCCTGCTTATTAAAGCGGGATTTTTTTTGTCTAAAAAGTAATAATTACTAATAATTATCAACATTAATAATAATTCTTACCGACTTAAAATCTGCAATTGCACCAAAACTAGAATTTACTTTTTTGATAGCCTCTTTAGTTTTACCTAAAGACTGTCCTTGTGGAATTTTAATTAAAATGTTTTTATGATACTGATTTCTGATTCTTGAAATTGGCGGAAACTCTGGTCCTAAAACATGATGTTTAAATAATTGAGTTAACGCTTTAGCCAACCAATCTGCAGCCATATTAACTTTATTGTAATCGCGGTGCTTTATTGTAATTTTAATTAATCTAAAATATGGTGGATAATTGTAATTGTAACGCTCCTCTAGCTGTTCTTTAAACATACTAACATAATCGTTAGTAGACACTTGTTGTAGTATTTTATGATACGGATTATAGGTTTGTATTAACACCTTACCTCTTTTTTCTGTACGTCCTGCTCGACCAGACACTTGTAACATGAGCTGAAAACTACGTTCATGCGCTCTAAAATCTGGAAAATTAAGCAAGTTATCTGCATTCATCACACCAACCAACTTGACATTTCTAAAATCTAACCCTTTAGTTAGCATTTGTGTACCTACTAACACATCAATGTCTTGCTGCTCAAAAGCAGTAATTATTTTTTCGTAACCAAACTTACCTCTAGTCGTATCTAAGTCCATTCTACCTACTTTTAAATCTGGAAAAAGTAGTTTGACTTCGCTTTCTATTTGCTCTGTACCAAAACCCTTTGTATCTAAGTCTGCAGTACCACATGCCATACATTTTTGTAACATAGCACTATTATAACCGCAATAATGACAACGTAACTGTTTACGGTATTGATGGTAGGTTAAACTAACATCACAATTTGGACATTGTGGCGAATGCCCACAGGTATTACACTCTACAATCGGAGAATAACCTCTTCTATTTTGAAACAATATTATTTGGTGTCCATCTGCAATTGCTTCGGTCATTTCTTCGATTAATCGATCGGTAAAATGACCTTTCATTTTTTTGCGCTTCTGCTTATCTTTAATATCTACAAGCTCTATTTCTGGAAGCTGGACATTGTTATACCGTCTATTAATTTCTACTAAACCATACTTTTTTTCTTGTGCATTATAATAGCTTTCTAAACTTGGTGTGGCACTTCCCAAGAGGGTTTTAGCCTTAAAAAGCGAGGCTAAAACTATTGCAGCATCACGAGCATGATAACGTGGAGCTGGATCAAATTGTTTAAAAGAGGATTCGTGCTCTTCATCCACAATGATTAATCCTAAATCATTAAATGGTAAAAATATAGACGATCTTGCGCCTAAAATTATTTTCGCTTTCGCGGAATTTGTTAATACTTGATTATACACCTCTACTCGCTCATGTGCCGAGTACTTGCTATGAAACACCGCGACTTGCTCTCCAAAATAGTTTTGTAGTCTAGTTACTAACTGCGTGGTTAACGCTATTTCTGGCAATAAGTACAAGACTTGTTTACCCTTTGCGATAACATCTTCTATTAATTTAACGTACACTTCTGTTTTACCAGAAGAGGTAATACCATGTAGTAAAACCACATTGTGAGTATCAAAACTGGTTTTGATTTGCTCTAAAGCTTCGGTCTGATATTGGTTTAGTTTTTTAGAATCTTCATTATCTTCACCTTCATAAATAATTCTATCGGTTTGGATGTGATAATCTTCTAAAATCCCTTTATCAATTAACGCTTTAACAGTTGCAGAAGACGTCAAACTTTCTGCTACCAAATCGGTTACTTTAACCGGTTTTTTTGTTTTTGCCGATAAAGAAAACAGCGTTAAAATAACATCGCGTTGTTTTTTAGCTCTGCTGCTTAACTCGTCTAACAAGGTATTTAATGAAGTTTCTGAAGTATACTGTTCTGAAAGCTTAACATATCTTACGTACTTAGGCTTGTACTTGTCATAAATTTCTTCATTTAAAATAATAACTTCTTTGTCTACCAAACGTTTGACAACTGGTAGTACATTTTTTTTGTCTAAAATGTTAGCTATGTCTTGAATTTTAAGTGACGATTGGTGTTGCAATGCTTCAAAAATCAAAAACTCATCGTCTTTTAAATCGGCATCATTAATCTGCTGTTTGTCATTTTTACTAATAATGGTTTCGCTTTCTAACAAAAATGCATTGGGTAACGCTGCACGCATGACTTCGCCTTCAGTACACATATAATAGTTTGCAATCCATTGCCATAATTGCAATTGCATTGAGGTTACAATTGGCGAGTCGTCTAAAATTTGATGAATCTCTTTAGCTTCATAAATTACAGGCGCTTTTTGATGGATGTCGGCAACAATTCCTGTATATATTTTAGATTTTCCAAACGGAATAGATACACGCATGCCAACTTTTAAAAATTCGCTTTCAGCTGGCGTTATACTATAGGTAAAACGTTTTTCTAAAGGAATAGGAAGAATGACATCAATGTAATTCAATGATTAAATAGGAATTATAAATTATTTAAAATGATTTTTTTAGCTGTTTTAAAGCCATATTTAACTCGAAACCTAGCAACAAAATATTGGCATTTAGCCATAAATACACTAACAAAATTAATATTGCTCCAATAGAGCCATACAGCTCGTTATACTTAGAAAAATTCTCTATATATATACCAAATAAAAACGAGGTTAGTAAAATTAATATTGTTGTAAACAAAGCACCAACAGAGAAGAATTTAGACGACTTCCCTTCTGCTGTTCCAAAATAATACAACACTGCAGTAGCAATATACACCATCACTACAAAAAAGGCATATTGGGCTAATGTACTCCATATACTAACTTGACGTTTTTCTATATAGCCAAAATCCTGTAAATTATCGATGACATAAATATTAAAGTAACCTAAAACAGCTACTGTAATAATTAATAAAAAAGCTAAAATTAAAGCAATACCTAATGCATATAAATATTGTTTAAAAATGTTTCGTGCCAATTGCTCGTGATAGGATTTTTCAAAACCAGAAAACAACGCATTAATACCATTTGCCATTAAAAAAATAGACAGTAAAAACACTGAAGATAATAAACTACCATTTTGATTACCTCCAATATTATTAAATATATTATCAGAGAAAAAATCTGATGTGGTTGGTGGTAAAATAGATTCTAAAAACACTAAAAAATCCGTTTGAAAATCCTCTATAGGCACATAGGGTATAACTATAATTATAAATAACAAAAACGGAAACAATGCCATAAAAAAGCTATAAGCTATAGCACTAGCTCTAGCTGTTAAAGCGCCTTTAGCGATTCCTGTAATGTACAATTCTAATAAATCGTATAGGGATAATCCTTCTAGTCCTGGCAACTTAATTTTACCAAGTATCCTAACAATCACATTAATGATTGGAATTTTACTTAGTTTATCTTCTATTGCTTGAGACATATTTAGGTTATAAAGTATTAAGTATTTAAAGTTAAAAAGTGTCTAATCTACTGCTTTTAAACTTAAATCCATATTATACACCGAGTGTGTCAATGCTCCAGACGAGATATAATCTACACCACAAAGTGCATAGTCTCTAATCGTTTTCTCGTTAATACCACCAGAACTTTCTGTTAAACACTGGTCACCGATAAGTTTTACTGCTGTTCTGGTATCTTCATAATTAAAATTATCAATTAAAATTCTGTACACACCTTTAGATTGTAAGATCTCTTTAATTTCGTCTAGATTTCTTGCTTCCACAATAATTTTTAAGTCACGATTAGTGTCTTTTAAATATTGTTTGGTTTTATCTATTGCTTTAGTAATTCCGCCTGCAAAATCTATATGGTTATCTTTAAGCATAATCATATCATACAATGCAAATCTGTGGTTTTCTCCACCTCCAATTTTGACTGCCCATTTTTCAAGAGCTCTAATACCAGGAGTGGTTTTACGCGTGTCTAACACTTTTGTACCTGTACCCTCTAATAAATCTACAAACTGTCTGGTTTTGGTAGCAATAGCACTCATACGCTGCATAGCGTTAAGCACCAAACGCTCAGCTTTTAAAATAGACTGTGATGCGCCAGAAACATAAAACACAATATCACCATGTTTTACTGGACTTCCATCTTCAATTAGCGTTTCAACAGTCATATCCTTATCCACATAATTAAAAACTTGTTTAGCAAACTCGACACCAGCAATAATACCTTGATCTTTAACCAAAAGTTTTGCTTTACCTTGTGCTGTAGCTGGAATACACGACAAACTGCTATGGTCTCCATCACCAACATCTTCTCTAATAGCATTTGCAATTATTAATTGTATTTCTTTATCAAATTGGACTTTACTTATCATTTGGTTGTATTTTATTGTAAAAATAACAATAGATTTTAGAATGGCGATTTTAGAATTACGATTTTTCTTTTTCCAAAAATTTAAAAATCGTAATTCATAAATTGTAAATTTGCCTCATGACTATAAAACTTCTAGCCATAGGCAAAACAGATAGTAAGCCATTACAAACGTTGATTGATGAGTATAAAAAACGTTTAGGCTTTTATATAGGTTTTGAGTTGGAAATTATTCCAGATTTAAAAAAAGTTAAAAATCTAAGCGAAGACCAGCAAAAACAAAAAGAAGGCGAGCTTATATTAAATAAGCTAAAACCTACTGACGTTTTGATTTTACTAGATGAAAACGGAAAACAATTGGATAGTGTTGGGTTTTCTAACTATCTACAAAAACACATGAATTCTGGTATCAAACAACTTGTACTAGTTATTGGTGGACCTTACGGATTTAGTCCAGACGTGTATGCCAAAGCGCAAGGAAAAATAGCCTTATCTAAAATGACTTTTTCACATCAAATGGTACGACTGTTTGTTATAGAGCAACTGTACAGAGGATTTACTATTCTACGTAATGAGCCTTATCATCATAGGTGATTACTATTCTTTTTGATATTTAATTAGACAGCTAAATATTAACCATAGAAAAAGAATTATTTTAACTCCCAAAGTAAAATTCTACTAGTCTGTACAACTTTCTTTTTTCCATTATCATTTACATCATATTTCATTTTAAAATAATAAAGTTCAGAATTAGGATTATCATGATCAGGATTTCCTGGGTAGATCAAATTATTACCATCCCATAAAGTAAAATGTCCAGTAGCATCTCCCCAACCACTAACTTCAAACATTATTATTCCCTTCTTGTTTTTATACTCAGTCATTTCCAAATCAGACAAACCTTGTTTTACCTCGCCATAATTAGCACTTTTCAATTTATTATTCAAATCTGGCTCACCTAGTTTTTCTTTCATTATTGGATATAATTCTTTTACTCTACCCCAATAATAATTCTTATCCTTTCCTCTCCTTACAAGTTGATTAGGTGTAAATCTTTTTGGCAGAATTACACCACTCAAATTTAATCCTCTACTCATACGGAATGCACAAGAATTTGCATATGGTGACCTTGAAAGTTCTTCAGCAGATTTATAATTTGGCATATTACCGCCAATTTCTTTATATAAATCAAATGGAGGCAGTTCTTTACCTGGATAACTAGCCTTCATGGTTTTCCATGTTGGTTTTTCTAATAAATTTAATTGCAACCCAATTGGGTCTAATTCATTATTTATACCTAAAACTTTTTTTGATAAAACTAAGCTCTTATTATTCCATCTATTGTAAATTACACTTGACATATCACGTAAATTAATTGTTATTAGCTTATTCAACACACTTCTCCATAAACATCTTCTGATAGGCATCTGCTTGTTTATCTGGATCAGTTATAGATTCAATAATCTTAAGTTTTAGTTTCATTTCTTGATTTTTTAACTCTAACTCTTGATTTTTAATAATCTCTGTCTTAGTGGCTTCATCTTGCAATTTTTGATTAAAACAATCTAGTGTTTCACCATGTCCTAAAAAGGCATCAGCAACTATACCATCTGTCCTTAACACACGGACTTTTAAATCCATTATAAGTCCATTAGTTGTTATAAAATCTCTGTCCTTAAAATCTTTATTAACGTCACTCAAAGTTTGAATTAAATCTTTTCGTTTTCTCCAGTAACGTGTTTTGTCTTTACTCTCCTCTAACTTTGTATTGCCATCTTTATCTGTGGTACACTTATAATTACTCTCTGTAACTTCTTCTATAAATGGATGCACTGTTCCTGCCATATCTCTAACTTTCATTAAAGAGGTAATTACATTACATTTTACTTTTGCTTTGCATTCTTCTTTTACAAGCACATCATCCAATAGTTGATCTAACTCATACAGTTTAGCATATCTAATAGATTCTTTTGTACCATTACAAAACCCAATTTTTACATCTTTTAAGATAATTGCAGTAATGTACTCTTGCTCCATTTGACGCATCACCATATTTAGCGTTTTAAAATTTGGATTTTTCAAGACTCTAACAATACTTTCTTCAGAGCCTTCAGATACGGTTTCTGTAGATGTACTATTAATTTCCATTTCTCTGTTAGCAGACGACTTAGCTGTATGCTTATCCATTGCTGTAGATAATTGTCTAGCCATTTCTTCTCGTGCACTATTTGCAGAACTACTAATAGATGCAGATCCACTAGCCGAAGCCTTGTTGTTTTTGCTAATACCTCCTGTAATTTCGGCACTAACTTCTGCACTTTTAATTAACGATGTTGTGTTAGATATGTTAGACGTCCCTTCGTTTTCTACAAGCGATTCTAACTCTTCTGCACTTTCTTCACTATAAGAGTCCAATACATTTTTAGAAAAACTTTTAGTCGTCTCTCGTTTTTTATAACTGGACACCGTAATTGTTCGTTCCTCATTAGGTCCAAAGTTCATGGTTTTTATGACTTTTCCTGCTCCATAGTCCCCTAAAACAGATTTAATTTCATACTCTTCTATCAAGAAAATTTCTGGTTTCATTTTCTCTACCCTTGGCACTAACTTTATTGTTGGTAATCCATAAGCATTGGTAGAATATACTGGTACCATTTGTTCGTTTTTTATCCTATAAGCTACAGAATTTAGCATGGATATATAGTTTAGATAATTGGTATTAATTGGCATCTTAATTTATTTTTAAAGGTTCTACATTTACGTTTAGTGCAATTTCTGCTTCCATTTTATCGTAAGAGACAGAGGACACATTGTTTTTAATATTAGCCATATTTATTTTTCGTTTAAAATTGCTAAACTCTGTATGCAGTATTTTGGCTATTTGTTTTTCGCTTTTACCAGAAAAACGATCGTAGTTATCAATATTTCCTTCTTTTCTATGCTCATCTTTAAAACACTTTTCTTCAATATCTAAAGGCATAAAGCTTTTAGCTGTATATGAAGTATCATGTGGCATAGAGTATTTTACAATTGGTGCAACTCCGTTCTCATCCAGTTTTATTAAAGGCTCTTTTGGGATACATGAAAAATTTTCTGATTTTGGCATAACTTTGCTTTTTAAAAAATTAATAATTACGTCAAATCTCTAATTTTAATGTCTTCTAAGTAATAGCCAATAGATTAATGGTTAGTTTTACTACCTCAACGGTTTAATTAAAGTCATTACCAGTAAAATTTATAATTATGCAACTCGTCTTCGCCACAAACAACCTCAACAAGCTTAAAGAAGTCCAAAGCTTAATACCAAGCCATATCAAATTATTAAGTTTAAAAGATATTGGTTGTTTTGAGGACGTTCCAGAAACACAAAATACTATTGAAGGCAACGCCATTCAAAAAGCAGAATACATCAAGCAGCAGTATGGTTACGACTGTTTTGCAGACGACACAGGATTAGAAGTTGAAGCACTAAATGGCGAACCAGGTGTATTTAGCGCACGATATGCAGGCGCACAACGTGATGCCCATGATAACATGGATTTATTATTAAAAAACCTAAATAATAAATCTAATAGACAAGCACAATTTAAAACGGTTATTGCTTTACACTTAAATAATGAATTGGAAACGTTTACTGGTATTTGTAAAGGCGACATTACCACAACCAAACAAGGTAACAAAGGGTTTGGTTACGACCCTATTTTTAAAGCAAACGGTTACACTAAAACTTTTGCAGAAATCTCTTTAGACGAAAAAAACAAGATTGGTCATCGTGGAAAAGCCATTAGGTTATTGGTAGATTATTTGAATAAGATTTGATTTGACTTTGTCAAAAAATTCTATTAACTTCGAATATATAGGAACTGCTGATAAAGAATATTAAAACGATTCCTTATCATCATAAAGTTGTGCTTCATTATGACCAACCAATAACCAATGATAAAATATAAAATTCTTTAGAAAAATTAGACAAAGATTATTGACTGAAAATAAATTTAGTAAGTATTTACTGTATGCAATCGGCGAAATTGTCTTGGTGGTGATTGGGATTTTAATTGCACTTCAGATTAACAACTGGAACAATGAACGCATAAGAGAAAAAGATGAGCAAGTAATTATTAACCAACTCATAGCCGACCTCAAAGAGTCGCAAAAAGGTCTTGAAAAACGAATAACATGGGAAACGGAAATGGCCCAGGCTAGTGCCAAAGTGTGCCATGCCTTCTGGAAGAAAAACCCACCTAACGACAGCCTTTTTAAACATATGTTAAGGCCATTGGGCTCATTTACCTATAGCCCAACATTAGGTACTGCACGTTCGCTTATTAACTCAGGCAAAATAAATATTATAAAGTCAGATTCAATTAAGAATTTCATTACAACCTATGTAGAAAAAGTCGATTATAAGGTCCAAGATATAAAGCGCTATGAAGAAACGTATTACCGTAAAGGCATAGAATTATTAAAACAAGTTGTCCCATCGTCTTCATTACACCCTGTATCTTATTTTACTGAGTTTTTAAACCATAGCAGCAAACAGGATAATGAACTGTCTAGAGATGATGAATTTAGAAGTATGCCTAATGAAATAGAAAAAATTCCATTTGAAGCAGATTTGCAATCACTATTTAATAACCAACATATTTATACAGCGTACTCACATTTTCTCATTGCCCATAGAAATAGTGGTAGCCGATATAATGATATGCTCAATCGTACCAATAGATTATTAGAGCATCTTGAAAAGGCTAAAAAATAAGATATGATTAAATTCTTTAGAAAAATAAGATTCGACCTCATGGAGAAAAACAAAACTGGCAAGTATTTGAAATATGCTATTGGTGAAATTATCCTAGTTATGATCGGAATCTTATTGGCCTTACAGGTCAATAACTGGAATGAAAACAGGCTAAATAAAAAGACAGAAAAGAACTATTTGTCAGGAATTGTTGCTAACTTGGATAAGGATATTTTAGAATTAAAAAGACGTATAAGCAGGGATACTTCGCAGCTTCAAGCTCAAACAACGATTTTAAAAAGTTTTCGAGCAGAAAAAATTAAAAATGACATTCCAAAACTAGTAACCGCAATTCGCAGATTTCAGAGTATAACGTCGTTTTCGGGAAATAACATTGTTTTTGAAGACATGAAATCTTCAGGTAAAATAAATCTAATAGTCTCTGATACTTTGAGGTTTAAAATATTAGATTATTATAAATCCTTCGAGTCTCTCAAGAGAAAAGAAACTTTCAATAATAACATTACTATTCAGTTGAAAGATCCTATCTCAATGGCTTATTTAGACCCCAATTCAATTTATGAAGCTAACTATATTCCGGATTTATGGAAATCTGAAGTGAATAAGCTCGATTTATCCTTTTTTGAACGTAACCCAGACAGCCCAGAAGTGACTGATTTTGCCAACAAAATAAGTTCCATAAAAGCAATGCTGCTAGGAAACCATCGTACCAAAATACGCCTTTCCAATGAAGCTATGGAACTTAAGAAGTACATTTTGAAATATATTGAAGAATAATTATGACATTAATAGAAATGAACTATCAGCCAAGGCAAAGATGAACATTATATAGATAGTTAAATTTTTCTCTGATTCTTATTTGAAAGCTAACAGTCAAATGTTTAGGTAAAATTGAAATTGTTTAAATAATGAATAACGAAAGCACAACAACGTGTATAATTCATGCTATGCATGAAGTTTCAAGAATATTTCTAACTTTAAACCAACATCTGATTTGCAACTGAATCTGACTAACGTCTGATTCCGCACAAATCATACACGAACACGTTCCTATATATTCGAAAACCCAAAATATCACTATTAATTCGCCTCTTATTAACCCATTTTAAGACACTATAAATCATTAGTTTAAACAATTAGTAACACAACAATCAAATATCTTAAATAAAAGTGTACCTTTGCACCTTGAAAAAACGCATACGCGTTAAATTACTCCTCAGAGAGAGGATGTGTTACTAGAAGTATAGGTTAAAGTTGTTCAATGCACTTCTATAGGTAACACCAACATAAAGCAATTGAATACTTATAATTTAGAATGAGCACATTCCAAGAACTTGGTCTTGACGCAAACTTGCTACAAGCCATTACAGACTTAGGTTTTGAAACACCTAGCGAAGTCCAACAAAAAGCAATCCCATTATTATTAGAGTCTGAACGCGATTTAGTCGCTTTAGCACAAACTGGTACTGGTAAAACAGCAGCATTTGGTTTTCCTATGCTACAAAAAATTGATGTCGATAGTCGTACCACACAAGGGTTAATACTATCGCCAACTAGAGAATTATGTTTGCAAATTGCAAACGAAATGAAGCAATACGGTAAGTACAGCAAAGGACTAAACGTGACTGCTATTTATGGTGGATCAAGTATTACAGACCAAGCACGTGAAGTAAAACGTGGTGCACAAATTATTGTGGCTACTCCTGGTCGTATGAAAGATATGATTAAAAGACGTTTAGTAGACATCACCAAAATACAATACGCTGTTTTAGATGAAGCAGATGAGATGCTAAACATGGGTTTTTATGAAGATATTACAGATATCTTATCAGGAACTCCAGAAGAAAAAAGCACGTGGTTATTTAGTGCAACCATGCCAAAAGAGGTGGCGACCATAGCCAAAAAGTTTATGAACGACCCTTTAGAGGTGACTGTTGGTCATAAAAACGAAAGTACCTCTAACGTATCACACGAATACTATTTAGTAAATGCGCGTGACAGGTACCAAGCCTTAAAACGATTAGCGGATGCAAATCCAGATATATTTTCGGTAATATTTTGTCGCACCAAACGTGATACGCAAAAAGTTGCAGAACAATTAATAGAAGATGGTTATAGCGCAGGAGCCTTACATGGTGACTTAAGCCAAAACCAACGTGATATTGTGATGAAACAATTTAGAACACGTCAAATACAAATGCTTGTCGCTACAGATGTAGCTGCACGTGGTATTGATGTAGACGATGTTACACACGTTATTAATTACCAATTAAGTGACGAGATAGAAACCTACACACACCGAAGTGGTCGTACAGGACGTGCTGGAAAAACTGGTGTATCTATGGTTATTGTGTCTAAAAGTGAAGTAAGAAAGCTTAAAAGCATCGAGCGTATAATTAATAAAAAGTTTGAATTAAAAGAAATTCCTAACGGAATGGAAATTTGCGAAGTACAGTTAATGTCTTTAGCAAACAAAATTCATAATACAGAAATTAATCACGAAATCGATAAGTACTTAGAAGACATCAACGCTTTGTTTGAAGATACAAGCAAAGACGAATTAATTAAAAAGTTTTTCTCTGTAGAATTTACACGTTTTTATAACTATTACCAAAAAGCTAAAAACTTAAATGTTGCAGCTGGAGATTCTGGTCGTGATAGTGGTAGAACTAGTTCTGGTAACGCAACACGCTACTTTATTAATGTAGGTGAAAAAGATGGTTACGATTGGATGAAACTAAAAGACTTTTTAAAAGACGTTTTAGATTTAGGTCGTGATGATGTCTTTAAAGTAGATGTAAAAGATACGTTCTCATTTTTTAATACCGAAAAAGAACATCAAGAGAAGGTCTTAGCCTTTTTTACCGATTATAAAGACAATGGACGTTTTGTAAACGTAGAAGTTACCGAAGACCGAGGTGGTCGTGGCGGACGAGGTGGACGTGACAAAAACAGAGGTGGTGGAAGACGTCGTGATGGTGGCGGAGACCGCAGACGCAGAGATGATAAACCTAGAGGAGAAAGACGCTCAAGAAGAAGCGATGATACTTCTGGTAACAGAAGTGATAGACGTAGAAGCTCTGAAGGTAGCTCCGAGAGTAGAGGAAGACGTTCTGGTGACAGAGACAAATCTGTGTTTAAAACAACGCATGCTAGACCAACAAGAAACAGACGTAAGGATTAATTTATAACTATTATAACGTTAAACCTTTCTGTTAATATTTAGTCAAAAATAAAAGAAGACGCTATTTTTAGCGTTTTCTTTATTATTTTTATATCTGAATTTACATCAATGAAGCAGTACCTATATATTTTCCTTTTTAGTTTCATCACCACTTTTGCATTTTCTCAAGATAAAAAAGAAAACACATCAGCAGAGACTACCGTTAAAAAAATTACAGATTCTACTGCTGTTAAATCAGATTCTACGGTTAAAGGAATTATTATTGATGCCACTTCAAAACAACCTTTAGAAAACGTAAATATTGTCAATTTAACCCAAGTTATTGGTACTGCAACTAATGCTAAAGGAGAATTTGAATTACGTGCTAAAGCTAATGATACGCTTCACCTCTCCTACTTAGGGTTTAAATCTATAAAAGTAAAAGTGACTAATGATTGGGTTGATAAAATTGAAAAATCGACCATTACATTAACAGAGCTGGCTTTGGCTTTAGAAGAAGTTGTAGTCACAGGACTTAAATTAACAGGATACCTTGAAGTAGATGTTAAACAAGTAAACATCAATACCAATTATAGATACAGTATTTCTGGATTATCTAATGGTTATGAAGCTGGCAAAAAACAACCTAGTGCAGTTACTAAGGTATTGGGTTCTATTTTTAATCCGTTAGACTTTTTATACAATACCTTTAGTAAAAAAGGAACAGAGTTACGTAAGCTTAAAAAGATGAAAGAGGATGACAACATCCGAAACACCTTGGCTGCACGTTTTGATAGAGAAATGCTAACTGCATTATTGGGCGTTAATAAAGTGGATTTAGACGAAATTGTTAGTCAATGTAACTACTCGGAAGAATTTGTAACTACTGCTAATGACCTTCAAATATTAGATGCTATTAGTGAATGTTACGAGGAATATAAGGTATTAAATCGTGGTCGCAAAAAACGAATTTAATTATTGGTTAGTTTCGTAAAAACGTTCGACAATCTCATCATAGCTTTTAATCGTTTTTTTACACCAATCTAATTTTTTTTCTTGCTTTTCGGTTTCAGTTAATTGCCAATCTATATCAGTTTTCTTTAATTTAGAAGTGACATGTTGTAATATTATTGCAGCACTAACAGATATGTTTAAACTTTCGGTAAAACCTACCATAGGTATTTTTAAAAAGCAATCGGCTTGTTTTAAAACCTCTTCAGATAATCCTTGGGTTTCTCTTCCAAAGAAAAAGCAAGATTTTTTAGTCACATCAAAATCATACAACTCACAATCCTCTGCATGTGGTGTAGTAGCTACTATTTGATAGCCTTTTTGTTTTAAGGTTTTGATGCAATCTTTTACTGAATGAAACCGGTTTAAATCTACCCATTTCTGTGCTCCCATTGCAATCTCTCGGTCAATACGTTTCGAATTGGTTTCCTCTATAATATTTACCTCCTGGATACCAAACACATCACAACTACGGATAACTGCACTAGTATTATGTAATTGATATACATCTTCTGTAGCAACTGTAAAATGTTTGGTACGTTGGTTTAATACCTGTTCAAAACGTGCTAACCTATGTTCTGTTAGATAGGTTTCAAGATGTTGTAATAATGTAATATCTACCATGCTTTAAAAATAAAAAAAACTGATGGTTTTTCATCAGGTTTTAGCTATACTTTTAAATAGGTAATTAATTAGCACCAATATTTCCTTGGGCAATCAAAAAGCCTAAATTGGTCGCACTTAAATGCACATTGACGTAACCATCTATTGACAAAATATCATTATATCCAAATGGTGTTCCGTCATTTAATGCATCAACATTAGTTCTACTTATTCCGCTTGTTCCATCTACAGAAGTAAACGTAAATAATATAGCACCTGGTGCAGTTGCTACGCTTCCTGCATGGATATGTGCTGGATTTATGCCTCCTGCTGGGCTTCCTGTTAGATTAATTTCAGCTAAAGCTTCACCATTAACACGCTCTGTAAATGTGATACTACCAGACGCGTCTGTTAAATCTACCTGGTTAAGTGGATAGGTTACTGTGTTTGTTGTTAATTCATTTTGACCGATATCAGATTGGGCAACAATTGCATTATTAGTTTCACTTTGATGAATGACAAAATGTCCATCATAATCTAATAACGCTTCATAAGAAATTGGCGTACCATCATCTAGCGTGCTAAAAGTGGTTTCACTTTGTCCTGTTGTACCATTTACAGACTCTAAACTTACAGCTATTGCACCAGATTCTGCAGCAGTATTAAAATGGATATGCGCTGGATACAATACAGCATCAGTTGTACCTACTACATTAATTTGAATAGTAACTGTGTTGTTGGAATTTTTAATAAAATTGGCAGAACCAAAAATTCCTGAATTATTATAACTAGCAATAGTAAATAATCTAGAATCTACTTGTGTAACAACTTCTGGTGCATCATCTTCTGTACAACTAGTAATTACAGTTAAAGCAATAAAAAGGAAAAAATACTTGAAGGTTTTCATGGATTAATTTTTTAAAAATGAATGACTTATTTTTACTAAGCATTAAGATATTAAAGGGAATTAATCTTAAGTTTATAACTTATATCAAATGTAGTGAAAATTATGAAACATTTAGTGGTATTAACTGGTGCAGGTATGAGTGCCGAAAGTGGTATCAAAACGTTTAGAGGCGAAGACGGTCTGTGGGAAGATCATGACGTCATGCAAGTAGCCTCTCCAAAAGGGTTTGCTTCTAACCCAGAATTAGTTTTAGAATTTTACAATCAACGTAGACGTCAATTATTACAAGTGAGTCCCAACCAAGCACATCTTGAACTTGCAAACCTAGAAAAACACTTTAAAGTAACCATTATTACTCAAAATATTGACGATTTACATGAACGTGCAGGTAGTACTAATGTTATACATCTACATGGCGAGTTACTAAAAGTAAGAAGTACTAGAGATGAAAATTTTATTTTAGATTGGAAAACAGATCTAAATTTAGGAGATGTGGATAAACACGGACACCAATTAAGACCGCATATTGTTTGGTTTGGTGAAGAGGTCCCACTAATGGAAAAAGCAATTAACATTTGCTCTACAGCAGACAAATTATTAATAATAGGCACATCATTACAAGTATATCCAGCTGCAAGTTTAATGCATTTTGTACCACAAGATGTACCAAAATTTTATATAGATCCAAATCCATCTATTTCTAGTACAAAATCCTTAACAGTAATCCCAGAGATTGCTACTAAAGGGATTAATACTTTTATTTCGGTTTTATAATAGTCTTGGTTTTAAGATGAAAACTAGCTAGTATCAAACTTTATTTTCAAACGTTTAAATTAGAATAAGTCCCTTAGGAATTATAATTTTAGTAAATTACTGCTATTAACCAACCGTTTTAACTAAGTGAACACCAAGACGATAGACTTACTAAATATTGCCTTAATAGTAATTTCATTATTGGTAGCTATCAAATTACCTTTTGAATTGTTTTTGTTTTCCTATGCCATTTTAGGTCCATTACATTACCTAACCGAAATTAACTGGTTAAAAGAGCGTAACTACTTTGTAAAAAGTAATAAAAAGTGGATTTACTTTTTTATACTTTTCCCTTTTATATTAGCTATTTACCCAATTTACAAGTTTCTGGATTTAGGGTTAACAAATGCGTTAGATGATGTACTTAAACTAGTAAACAGAAACACTAACGCGTTGTTACTTATTGGTTTTTTTCTAGCGGTAGGTTTAATATTTGTAAGTAAAGTAAAGCATTTATTTTTAGTATTATTTTTAGCCATTATCACAGCTATTACCCTAACCTTTTATGTGCCAAAATCACTTTTTATAGTTGGATTATTTTTACCAACTTTGATTCATGTGTATTTATTTACATTTTTATTTATTGTTTTTGGTGCCTTAAAAGCTAAAAGTAGTTATGGTTATGTATTAGGCTTAGTAATGCTTTGCATACCATTTGTTATTTGGTTAATTCCGATAGATGCTACCAGTTACAACCTAAACCAAAGTGCTATTGACACATACATAGAAAGCAACATGATGGGAGTAAATTCTAAAATTGCAGAGTTTTTAAATCAAATACAAAACGGAAAATTTTATGCACTCTCTGAGGTGGGTTTAAAAATTCAAATTTTTATTGGCTTTGCGTATACCTATCATTATCTAAATTGGTTTTCTAAAACCTCTGTAATAGGTTGGAAAAAAGCCATATCTAAACAAAAAGGAATATTAATACTTGCCATTTGGATATTGTCTGTTGCATTATATGTATATGATTACAAAACTGGACTTATCGCATTATTCTTTTTAAGCTTTTTACATGTGTTTTTAGAGTTTCCTTTAAATGCTTTAACCATAAAAGAAGTCTTCTCTATTAAAAACTATAAGAAAAACTAATATATTAGTTTAATATTTTTGAGTAATGCAAAATCCCGATATCTTAAAAGGTTCTGACATAAAAATCACCAACTTACGTGATGCTTATAAAATATCAATTCCTGGTTTTAGACTTAAAAGGAATATGAGCACCTTTTTGAGAATCTTATTATTTGGATTTGCAATTTTTGTAATAAGCTTTTTATTATATAAGCAACCAGAAAATGCTTCGCCAATTGTATTAAGCCTTATTTTAGGTCTAGTTCTATTTTTCGCCTTTCATTTACATTCTAAAACAATAATAATTTTCTCCAAAAATTTTATTAAAGTAAAACATGGATGCTTACCTTTTTACAGAACACGACAATTACAAAACCTAACAAATATCTACATTGATGATAGTGTAAATATAGGAAGCGATTCGACTGGAAGTGATTTTATTTATTTAGTAATATCCTCTTCAAAACAATGGAATATAAAAATTATTGTAGACCATTTATCAAGACAAGACATCGAGTTTTTAAGAAGTCGATTAAGCTATTTAAGGTATAAGTTTTTGAATGAATATATCAAGTAACCATTTATTATTTACTAGTAAAACTAATCTCAAATAAAATCATACTTGACTCTATAAATCAAAATAAAAAACCCTTAGTTTTCTACAAAGTTGAATATATATTGTTACCTTAGTCTTAATACTAGCTATTAACCAACAATTAATCGCGTGTATATACAACGATTAAACCACTATATGTACCAACTAAATTACCACTCTAAATCTGTTCTTGAATTAGTTCAGGAAGATCTTGAAAATATATTAGCAACTTCTAATTTCATTAACAATTCAAGAAATATTACAGGGTGTCTTATTTTTCATAATAAAAGATTTGTACAAATTTTAGAGGGTAAAAAAAAGGATGTATTAGAGGTTTACGATAAAATAAAGGCAGACAATAGACATCATAATGTCACTCTACTTTGGGAAAATAACGTGGATAAACGTTATTTTCCAGAATGGAATATGGCTTTTCATAAACCAGAAAACGAAAACTTAAAACAGCACACTAACAATCTGATGTTATTATCCTCTTTGTCAGATACCTCTACTGGCTCTTTATTAAGTTTTTGGGCAACTGTCCGTAAAATTTTAAGTGATGGTAAAAACAATCACTTAAAAAAAATCTAAACGTTTTATATTTTAACTGTTTTACTTAATTTAGTTTTTAAAATATAAAAATCACATTTTAAGTCCTTGTCAAAACATGAAACTATCACCAAAAGCAAAGCAAATATTTAATACCATTGACAAAGAGACGACTAAATTAGGCGATTTAAGAACCATTGCTAAAACTATAAAAAAAGATCATGATTTAGCTTTACAACTTTGGTCTACTGGTCATTTTATGGCTAGACAACTGGCTATTTTAATTCTTGATAATAAGCAATTAGATCAAAATGTAATTAACAAACTAGATACAGACATACAGAATCATAATCCAGAAGAACAAATCCATTTAATGGATTGGCTAATTGCAAATCAATTAACCAAAAGCAAACAGTTAATTACTTTAATTGAATCTTGGGAGCACAGCCCATCTACCCTACAAAGACGAGTGTTTTGGTATTATCAAGCTAGGTTAAGATGGATGGGTAACACCAAACATAGCAATACAGAATATTTATTAAAGGCTATTGAAAAAAATTTAATGTCAGAGCAACCCGAAGTACAATGGGCTATGAATTATACTGCTGGACAAATTGGCAAATGGGAGGAGAAATACCGAGATAGATGTATAGCAATTGGAGAATCTACTGGACTATATAAAGATGACATAGTACCAAAAAACTGTACACCAAGTTATTTACCAGAATTTATTGCTATTGAAGTCGCTAAATTGAAAAAATGATTTGTAAATAAAAATAGCTATCTTTATTAGCACACTAGTCAAACAACTGCTATTTACAAATACTAAAACACAATACTTAATTATTAAATGAGTAAATCTTGGACATTAACAATTGCTATAGTAATGTTTTTAATATTCACGTATGTATATTGGAAATTAACAAAAGGCTATGTCCAAAAAGTCATGGGTAAAAAAATGTGGTCCCATTGGGGAAACCAAACGTTTTATTGGACTAACGTGTTATTGGTAAGTGGCTTTTTAACAGTATTGGTTATTTATCTACTAAGAAGCTCTAAAATTGTTGCTATTTAATTTTTTATTAAATCCAACCTTCTCGTTTTGCTAACGTTTCGATATGCGCATAATGATGGTTGCTATGCCAAGCATAAATGCCTAAATTTTCTTTTAACACTACTGTTTCATTACCTTCTGGATGTATGAAAGCACGATTTAATTGCTCTAAACTTAACCCTTTTACATAGTATACCAATTTAGCATGTACAGCTTTTATATGAAGTAATGAGGCGTCAATTGGTTGATTATAATCGTGTTGATTAGCCCAATCTTTTTCGTTATAGGCTTTAATTAATGGATTATCCTCAGTCATTGCCCATTTAAATCTGGTGTAACTATTATGATGACTATCTGCAACGTGATGTACAACTTGCCTAACCGTCCAGCCCTTTGGTCTGTATGGTGTGTCCAATTGTTTGTCTGTAAAATTAGACACTAATTGCTCCAATCTATTTGGAAAATGTTCTAAAATAGAAATCCAAGCTTCTATTGTAGACGCTGAAATAGTTGTTGGACAATCAAATGCACCTATAGGATATTTAAGCTGTTCTAATTCTTGGTCAGTCATAAGCATAAAAGTAAATAAAAAAACCTCAAAAGTTCCGAAACGTTGGAATTAATCTTTTGAGGTTTTTTTATCTAATAGCTAAAGGCTAAAAGCCAAAAGCATTTTTTTTTTAACTAACAGCTACAAGCTCGACATCAAACACAAGAATAGCATCTGGTGGAATGACTCCTCCTGCACCTCTTGCTCCATATCCTAAATCTGAAGGAATAACAAATCGTGCTTTATCACCTACGTTTAATAATTGGATACCTTCGTCCCAACCAGAAATAACTTGTCCTACTCCTACTTGAAAATCTAAAGGTTGGTTGCGCTTGTAAGAACTATCAAACACTGTTCCGTCTGCTAGTTGACCTTTATAATGTACAGATACTTGGTTTCCTTTTTCTGCTTTTTTACCATTTCCTTTTTGGATAATTTGGTAACGTAAACCGCTTTCAGTCTCTTCAAAACCTGCTGCTAATTTATCTAATGCTTCACGTTTTGCTTCACGTTCTGCAGCAATACGTTTTTCTCTAGCGCCTTCAAAAGTTCTAAAAGCTTCAATAGCATTAAAATTTTCTGCGTCTTGACCTACTCTAATAATTTCTAATGTGTCAATTTTATCTCCTTGTGCTATAGCATCAACAACGTCTTGACCTTCTACTACTTTTCCAAACACCGTATGGTTACCATCTAACCAATCTGTTGCAATATGTGTGATAAAAAACTGACTACCATTGGTTCCAGGTCCAGCATTAGCCATACTTAACACACCTGGTCCATCATGCTTTAATTGAGGGTGAAACTCGTCATCAAACTTATAACCAGGATTTCCACTTCCTGTACCTTGAGGACAACCACCTTGAATCATAAAATCTGGAATAACTCTGTGAAATGTTAAACCATCATAATATGGTGTCCCTTGAGGTTTTACAGCATTTTCCATATTACCTTCTGCTAAAGCAACAAAGTTTCCAACTGTTCCTGGTGTTTTTTCAAATTCTAAAGCGACTAAAATTTCGCCTTTTGTTGTATTAAATTTTGCGTATAATCCGTCTTGCATGTCATTGTTTTTTAATGAGGTGCAAAGATAGGAAACTAACAAACAAGTTTAAAAGTTAAAACTAGAAAGTTTGATCGACTAATTTTTAGTAGTTTTGACCAAATTAAATTTGAGTAATGGGAATTTTTAGCAGTTTTAAAAAGAAAGAAAACGAAGAAACTAGTGATACAAATTATGTTGAAGCCTTATTAAAACATAGTCAAGATGAACCTCTTGGTGTAGCGGACAACAATGTGATATATGCAGGATATAATGAGCTTGGTGGTTATTATTACTTCCAGACTTATGTTATTGGAAAATTTAAACTTAAAACCAAAACTGGTGCAAAACTGCGTATTGAAGGTACTAATTATTCATTAGACTTAAATGCAGATATGAATGAACTAGAATCTGAACCAGCAGATATTTTTAAAGGTTATGTTACCAGAATAGATTTTGAAATTGAAAAAGACGTTGTAGAAACTATTAGACGTTCAACAATTAAAGAACTAATATTAACTACTAAAAAAAACAAACTTGTTTTTAAGCCTTTTGAAAAATCTGAAGTTTAATACCAACTACTTTTCACTTTTCGCTTTTCACTTTTCACTTTCCACTTTTCACTTCCCACCTAATTAGCAACTTCACTAATAAATTTAATGCGATATAATCGTAGTTCTTCATCATCATAGTCACCATCAAATTCATCAATTGCTATATCAATTTTATCGGTTTCAGATTCCATAAAATAGTCATGAAGCTCCTCTTGTTGGTCTTCGTCTAAAATATCATTTATCCAATAATCAATATTCAATTTGGTTCCAGAATAGACTATGGCTTCCATTTCTTTTATAAAAGCAGACATCTCCATGCCTTTAGCAGATGCAATATCTGTAAGAGGTAATTTTCTGTCTACATTTTGGATAATATATAATTTTAATCCAGAATTACTTCCTGTAGATTTTACTACCAAATCATCTGGTCTAGTAATGTCATTATCCTCTACATATTGAGCAATAAGTTTTACAAAATCTTTACCGTATTTTTTAGCTTTACCTTCTCCAACACCGTGAACATTGGATAGTTCTTCAATTGTTGTAGGATATTTTAGAGCCATATCTTCTAGTGAAGGATCTTGAAATATCACAAATGGAGGGACTCCAATCTTTTTAGCATTAGACTTACGTAAGTCTTTTAACATTTTCATTAACGCTTCGTCCACTACTGCTCCACCGCCTTTTTTAGCTGTAATTATACTACTATCAGCATCATCTCCAAAATCATGATCTTTAGTCATCATAAAGGACTCAGGAGTTTTGATAAAGTTTTTTCCTTCAGGTGTTAATTTAATAACACCATAGGTTTCTATATCTTTTTTAAGAAATCCAGCGACTAAAATTTGTCGTGTTAACGCCATCCAATACGACTTCTCTTTCTCTTTTCCTTTACCAAAAAAGGATTGTTCGTCTGTTTTATGAGAGCTAATTAAAGCGTTAGACTTACCAACAATAACATTAACTAATTCTTTAGCCTTATATTTTTCGTTAGTAGCGTCAACAATTTCTAATACCAATTTAGCATCATCTTTAGCTTCTTGCTTTTCTTTAGGATGACGCATATTATCATCCATATCTCCACCTTCACCTGTTTCATTATCAAACTCTTCACCAAAATAGTGCAGTATAAATTTACGTCTTGAGATTGAGGTTTCCGCGAAAGCAACCACTTCTTGTAATAATGCGTGACCTATTTCTTGCTCTGCAACAGGCTTACCAGACATAAATTTTTCTAATTTTTCTATGTCTTTATAAGCATAATAGGCCAAACAATGACCTTCTCCTCCATCTCGACCAGCACGTCCAGTTTCTTGATAATAACTCTCTATGCTTTTTGGGATATCATGATGGATAACAAAGCGTACATCTGGTTTGTCAATTCCCATTCCAAAAGCAATGGTAGCTACTACAACGTCTATATCTTCCATTAAAAACATATCTTGGTGACTAGAGCGTTTTTTAGCATCTAAACCAGCATGATATGGCACAGCTTTTATTCCGTTTACCTGTAAGACTTGTGCCAGTTCTTCAACACGTTTTCTACTTAAACAATAGATGATACCAGATTTTCCTTCGTGTTGTTTTACAAAACGGATAATATCTGAGTCTACGTTTTTGGTTTTAGGACGTATCTCGTAATATAAATTAGGTCTATTAAATGACGCTTTAAAGGTATTAGCATCATTCATTCCCAAGTTTTTCAAGATATCTTCCTGAACTTTAGGAGTTGCTGTTGCAGTCAACCCAATAATAGGAATGTTATCTCCTATGCGTTTAATTATAGATCTTAAATTACGGTATTCTGGCCTAAAGTCGTGTCCCCATTCACTGATACAATGGGCTTCATCTACAGCCATAAACGAGATTTTTACCGTTCGTAAAAACTCGACATTTTCTTCTTTAGTTAAAGACTCCGGAGCCACGTACAACAGCTTGGTTATACCATTAGTAATGTCCGCTTTGACTTGTTTGACTTCGGTTTTATTTAACGAAGAATTTAAAACATGCGCTACACCATTTTCATTAGAGACGCCTCGTATGGCATCTACTTGGTTTTTCATTAATGCAATTAAAGGCGATACTACAATAGCAGTTCCGTCTTGCATTAAAGCTGGAAGTTGGTAGCATAAGCTTTTACCTCCTCCAGTGGGCATGATTACAAATGTATTTTTTTGTTCAAGGATACTTTTGATAACTTGTTCTTGAAGACCTTTAAACTCGTCAAAACCAAAGTATTTTTTTAGTGCTGAATGCAATTCGCTTTTCACTAGATAAAACTTACGTATTAAATTAATTATTTACACTTACTTACATTTGGCAAACAAATAAAATGTTGCAAAGAATTGAATTCCCCTCTCAATTTTTTCGCTAAATTTGTTGCCAATTACAATTTAAAAACCTTTGTAGTTTTTAGATTAAGACTAAAGATAGTAAAATCTTTATAAACCAAAAAAATTAAAGACATTGAAAACAAAAGCGTCCATTATTAATAGTGCAATAGAAACTATTAAATTAGAAGGACAGTCTATTTTAAACCTTTCTACATTAATTGATAATGATTTTGCAGACGCAGTAGAATTAATTTACAACTCTAAAGGTCGTGTCATTATTACAGGCATTGGTAAAAGTGCCATTATCGCTACAAAAATTGTAGCTACACTAAATTCTACTGGGACTCCAGCAGTATTTATGCACGCTGCAGATGCCATACATGGTGACTTAGGATTAATCTTAGAAGATGATGTGGTGATTTGTATTTCTAAAAGTGGAAATACGCCAGAAATTAAAGTTTTGGTGCCTTTAATAAAAAATGCTGAAAACAAAATGATTGCCATTACTGGTAATAAAGATTCGTTTTTAGGGCAACAAGCCGATTTTGTTTTAAATGCGTTTGTGCAAAAAGAAGCTTGTCCTAATAATCTAGCACCTACAACCAGTACAACAGCTCAATTAGTATTAGGTGATGCATTAGCTGTTAGTTTATTAGAATTGCGTGGTTTTTCAAGTAAAGACTTTGCTAAATACCATCCTGGAGGTGCTTTAGGAAAAAAATTATATTTAAGAGTTCACGATATTTCGTCTGCAAATATGAAACCAGAAGTGTCTTTAAACACTAACATCAAGCAGGTTATTGTAGAAATTTCTGAAAAAATGTTAGGTGTCACAGCAGTTACCCAAGACCATAAAATTGTTGGAATTATTACCGATGGTGATTTGCGTCGTATGCTAAGTAAAGTGGATGACTTTAGCCAATTAACAGCTAAAGATATAATGAGTGCTAATCCTAAACGTATTGAGGAAGATGCTATGGCTATAGATGCTATGGAAGTTTTAGAAACGTATGGTATATCTCAATTATTAGTAGAAAAAGACGGTCAATATGCAGGTGTTGTACACGTACATGATTTAATTAGAGAAGGGATTTTATAATGGCGAAAAAAGATGTAAACGATATGTCATTTTTAGATCATCTTGAAGATTTAAGATGGCATTTAATTAGGATAGTTTCGGCAGTAGTAATTTGTGGAATTGTAGCGTTTTGTTTCCCTAGTTTTATTTTTGATACAATTTTATTTGCGCCTCAAAAAATGTCATTTCCAACCTATCAATGGTTGTGTAATCTGTCTCAATTCTTTGGTATAAACGATATTAGTTTTTGTGCGGATGCGTTCCCGTTTATCATTCAAAACCGTGAAATGGCTGGTCAATTTTCCATCCATATCTGGACCTCAATTTATGCAGGTTTTATAGTTGCCTTTCCTTATGTTATCTACCAATTGTGGCATTTTATAAGTCCTGGCTTAACTTCTAAAGAAAGAAAAACTTCAACTGGATTTATTATTATATCTTCTCTATTATTTTTTATGGGTGTACTTTTTGGGTATTACATAATCACACCTTTATCCATAAACTTTTTAGGGACCTATTCTGTTAGTACAGAAGTGTCTAATGAGATTGATATTTCGTCTTACGTAGGATTAGTTAGAGCTGCTGTTTTAGCATCAGGAATTATTTTTGAGTTACCCATACTTATTTATTTTTTAGCAAAAGTTGGATTAGTCACTGCAGAGTTTTTACGCAAATACCGCAAATTTGCTTTAGTCATTGTATTAATACTGTCTGCAATTATTACGCCTCCAGATGTAGCCAGTCAAATTATAGTTGCAATACCTGTATTAATTTTATACGAAATTAGTATTCATATTGCCAGAATAGTAGTAAAAAGAGATTTAAAAAAACAGAAAAAACATGTCAGACCAAGTTAAAGACTTTAACGACTATCGTGCTAAGATGAATGACAAAATTCTTAGCGATAACAACAAAATAATCAAACGTATTTTTAATTTAGATACCAACGCGTTTACCGAAGGTGCTCTAGACGTTAAAACAAAAGAGTTGCTAGGATTAGTAGCTTCAACTGTTTTACGTTGTGACGATTGTGTTAAATACCATTTAGAATCTAGTTACAAACTAGGCTTGTCTAAAGAACAGGTTATGGAAACATTAAGCATAGCAACCTTAATAGGTGGTACTATTGTTATTCCGCATTTAAGACGTGCTTACGAGTATTGGGAAGCATTAGAGGCACAAGGTTAAACTTTACATAAAATAATAGTCCTATTTTAATAGTTATATCTAAATGACTATTTTTAGCACAATTAAATAATCTACATGAAGCTTAGAGCCGAACATTTAATGAAGTCCTATAATGGACGTAAAGTTGTAAAAGACGTCTCTCTTGAGGTTAATCAAGGAGAAATTGTAGGGTTATTAGGTCCAAATGGAGCTGGTAAAACAACATCGTTTTACATGATTGTTGGTTTAATTAAGCCTAATGGCGGACAAATCTTTTTAGATAATACAGAAATTACCAAATACCCAATGTACAAACGTGCACAAAATGGTATTGGTTATTTAGCTCAAGAAGCATCTGTATTTAGAAAATTAAGTATTGAAGATAATATTTTAAGTGTCTTACAATTAACCAAGCTGAGTAAAAAAGAGCAATTACACCGTATGGAGTCTTTAATTGAAGAATTTAGTTTAGGACACATTAGAAAAAATAGAGGTGATTTATTATCTGGTGGTGAGCGTCGACGTACAGAAATTGCTCGTGCTTTAGCCACTAATCCTAGCTTTATTTTATTAGATGAACCGTTTGCTGGAGTAGATCCTGTTGCAGTAGAGGACATCCAACGTATAGTCGCACAACTAACCAAAAAGAATATTGGTATTTTAATTACAGACCACAACGTACAGGAAACTTTAGCTATTACAGACCGAACCTATTTAATGTTTGAAGGAAGCATCCTTAAAGCAGGTGAACCTGAAGAATTGGCTAACGATGAAATGGTACGTAAAGTGTACTTGGGTCAGAATTTTGAACTACGTAAGAAGAAGATTAGAGAATAACATTAATAATACATTATCTCATAAAAAAAATCCCAATTGAATTTCAATTGGGATTTTTTTTATGACACCTTATCCTTCTTAGTATCTTTCATCATCGCTTTCTGCTCTGCCAAAATCTTTCTTTGATATCGACCTTGTACAACATCTGTTATCACTAAAATAGCAATCACAAAATAGAAGGTTGTTTTGCTCATAGATTCTATTGGGTTACCAAATAACTTTAAATGGGCTAAATGTCCACCTTCAGTAACTAGCATAATACCAACAATAAACAGGATAAATAAACCTAGGACTTCATACATTCTGTTTTTAGCTAAAAACACTGAGATTCTATCTGCTAAAAACAGCATTAACAATCCACTAATTACAATTGCAATAGCCATAACTATAAATGCAGTAGTTGCATTTTCAATATCGCTGGTTAGTCCAATTGCTGCTAAAATAGAATCGAATGAAAACACTAAATTCATAATAACTATACTGGTAATTACTGCATTGGCAGATTTTCTACTTTTACCATCACCTTCAATATCATGATCTAAATCTGGAGCACCAATCATGTGCCAAATTTCTTTAATAGCAGTATAAATTATAAATCCACCACCAGCAAGCACAATTAAACTATGACCATTAAACTCAAAGGACGCGACATCACCAATTTCACCCGTTAAAAAAGAAAATGGTTCTTGAAAAAAACCAATGATTCTAACCAATACAAATAACAATACAATTCTTAAAACAATAGCGATTAAAATCCCTTTTTTCCTAACTCCTTTTTGATCGGCTTCAGGTGCTTTTTTGGACTCTAAAGAAATATACAAAAGGTTATCAAAGCCTAAAACAGCTTGTAATAAAATAAGCATTAGTAATGTAAAAACAACTTCTAACATAGTATAAGATTAGTTTATATTATTAAATAAAGACAGTAAAATATATAAGGCAATAATAATTGGTATAGCTGCAAAATGCAGGACAATTAATAGCACGATACTTAAAATAATAAAGATGTAGCGGACTGCATTGGTTTTAAAGGTCCAATCTTTAAATTTTAAAGCAAATAGTTTTATGGGTGAATTTAATAAGTAACAACTCGCAATGGTTAGTCCAATTAAAAACCATTTATTAAGTATAGTTGCATTAATTAAATCGTTATTCTGAAACTCTAAAATTAATGGCAAAGATAAAATGAGTAGAGCATTTGCAGGTGTTGGCAAACCTTTAAAATAACTTTGTTGGTCTTCGTCTAAATTAAAACGTGCTAATCTATAGGCAGATGCCAACGTAATAAACAATCCAATAAAGGGTAACAAATTTAACTTAAAACCACTCCATTGCATAGAGGCTGTCCAATCATTTATAGATGTAAATGCTTTGTTATGACTTGCTAATTCTAATAACTTAAACATAATAATTCCAGGCACCAATCCGCTAGTGACCATATCTGCTAGGCTATCTAATTGTAAACCTAGCTCACTTTGCACCTTAAGTTTTCTGGCTAATAAACCATCAAAAAAATCAAAGAAAATACCCAAAAACACAAAAAAGGCTGCAAATACAAAATGGTTATTCACTGCAAAGATAACTGCCACACTTCCGCAGAATAAATTAAGAAGCGTCACAAAATTTGGTATAAAAGCTTTAATAGTCATTAGTTAGTTTTTTGTAAAAATAACAAAGTATTTGGCTCTATTCCAAACACGAGACAATATAGTGTTAAAATTGAAGTTTAATATATAGAAAAATTATAGCATCTTTGTAAAAAAATTGACATTGAAAATACGCTTACTAGCCTTTTTATTATTGAGCACAACTTTAACTATTGCTCAAACTACTCGTAAATATTCAAACGAATTTATGAATATTGGTGTGGATGCAGCTGCATTAGGAATGGGTAATGCTGTTGTAGCACGAAGTAACGATGTTAATTCTGGCTATTGGAATCCTGCTGGTTTAATCAATTTAGAAGACAATCAACTAGCCTTAATGCATTCTAGCTACTTTGCTAATATTGCTAATTACGACTATGCTGCATTTGCTATGCCACTTGATAACAGAAGTGCTTTTGGGATTTCTCTCATACGATTTGCAGTAGATGATATTTTAGACACCACGCAACTTATAGACGAGCAAGGAAATGTGAATTATGACAGAATTAGTTTGTTTTCTACTGCAGATTATGGGTTAACGTTTTCGTATTCTAGAGATTTACCTATTGAAGGCTTAAGTTACGGAGTCAATGCTAAAATTATTAGAAGAATTATTGGAGATTTTGCCTCAAGTTGGGGATTTGGACTAGATGCTGCTATTCAATTTGAAAGTAACAACAATTGGAAGTTTGGCATCATGGCTCGAGATATAACAACCACATTTAATGCTTGGAATATTGATGAAGAAGAATTTGCTAAAGTACAAAACGCAGTAGAAGGGCAAAACCAAGAATTACCTGAAACCACAGAAATTACCATCCCAAAACTACAAATTGGTGTGGCTAAATTATACAGATTTCATTACGATTATACATTGGAAGCCGAGTTGGATTTAAATGTTAGATTCGAGCAAAATAATGATATTTTATCTTCGTCTTTTGCAAGTATAAATCCTGCTTTAGGATTTGAATTTGGATATTTAGACATGATTTACCTAAGAACTGGAGTAGGTAATTTCCAAAATGAGTTACAGTTTGACAACTCAGAAGACCTAACCTTTCAACCTAGCTTTGGGGTCGGTTTTAAATATAAAGGAATCCAAGTGGATTATGCATTTACAGATATTGGAGACCAAAGTGTCGCTTTATACTCTAATGTGTTTTCTTTAAAACTTGACTTTAGTGTGTTTAGATAAGTTATCTTTGTAGTATGACCTTAGTATTGCGCTTTTTCTTTTTATTAGTAGTATCCACCAGTTTCTCTCAAACTTTACCTTTATCTGATGACGCAACAGTAAGTGTCATAACAATAGGTCCTGGTGAAAATTTAAACGATGCATTTGGGCATAATGCAATCCACATTAAATCTAGGTTTTTAGATATAACTTACGACTTTGGTCGCTATAATTTTGAAGACCCTAATTTTTATTTAAATTTTGCTCAGGGTAAATTAAAATACCTACAAGGAAAATCTAATTATAATCAGTTTATAAGCTTTTATATTACTGAAAATAGGACGATTAAAGAGCAGATTTTAAATCTAACCACTACTCAAAAGCAAGACTTATACAATTATCTTGAAGCTAATTATAAACAAGATGAAGGCGCTTACTTATATGATTTTTTCTATGATAATTGTGCTACTAGAATTAGAGATGTTACAGAAACTACCCTAAACGGAAACTTAAAATATAACTTACCAAACAACTATAAAAAACAAACCTTTAGAGAGCTTATAGACAGCCATGTACATTGGAACACTTGGGGAAGTTTTGGGATTGACTTAGCATTAGGATCGATTATAGATAGACAGGCTTCTGCTAGAGAACAGCTGTTTTTACCAGAAAAAATACACTTGTTTTTTGAACATGCTACTTTAAAAAACTCTGGAGAAAAGCTTGTTACTAAATCTAAGACCATTTATACCAATAAAGAAAAATCAGAAAACACCTTATTTTTATTCAGTCCTCTAGTTGTACTAACAATCATAGCTGTAATTATTGTATTTATAACCTTTAAAGACTACAAAAGCCAATTAAGAACCAAATGGTTAGATGTGGTTGTTTTTATAACAACTGGAATAATTGGTGTTTTAGTATTCTTACTCTGGTTTGCAACAGACCACACTAGTACAGCATATAATTACAACTTATTGTGGGCTTTTCCATTAAGTCTATTGTGTGTGTTGCAACTAGTTAAAACTACACCAAAAAAATGGTGTATTGGATACATTAAATTTTTAATGTTAATGTTGTGTTTAATGACATTACATTGGACTATTGGCGTACAACGTTTTGCTCCTGCTTTAATCCCTGTATTAATTGCTTTAGCTATAAGATATGTTTTTCTTCTAAAGCATTTTAAAACAACAGCATAAGTTTATTTAAAACAAAAAGAAGAATTTGATTAAAAACTAGACAACTCCAACTTATAGTTACTTCTTCTGCTACCTATCCATTCCCTATTGCCTTATGCCTTATGCCTACTGCCTACTGCATACTAACTACTTCCTACTAACTACTTCCTACTGCCAACTGCCTACTACCTACTATCTACTATCTACTATCTACTAACTACTAACTACTAACTACTACCTACTAACCAACCTACTGCCCTCTAAAGAAAATAACAGTACTTAAGGTTTTTACAATAATATTAATGTCCAGCAAGAAGCTTCGGTGTTTGATGTAATACAAATCGTATTGAAGTTTTAACAAACTATCATCAATACTAGAGCCATAACGTGCTTTTACTTGAGCCCATCCAGTAAGTCCTGGTTTTACAATATGTCTAGTTTCATAAAACGGGATAACCTGAGAGAGTTCTTCAACAAAATAAGGACGTTCTGGACGAGGTCCAATCAAACTCATATCACCTTTAAGTATGTTTATAAACTGAGGGAATTCGTCTAGACGTGTGACACGTAAAAATTTACCGAAAGCAGTAATACGACTATCATTTTTAGAAGCCCAAACAGCACCTTCAGTTTCGGCATTTTTAACCATAGTTCTATACTTATAAATTTTAAAAGGTACACCATTTATACCTACTCGATCTTGTGTGTAAATTAAAGGACCTCTGTTTCCAACAAGATTACCAATTAACACAATAGGAAGTAGTAAAGCACCAATTATAATGCCTACTACAGACAAGATAACATCAAACAGTCGTCTATAGGTTAAATACAGTTTGTTTTTATTATTGCGACTAAACGGAAAGTACTTGTAAAAGTCTTTACCTACAAATTGAACTGGCACGCGATAGGTAATATCTTCATAAACTTGTGTGTATTCTTTAATAGGGAATCCTTTCTCTAATAAAGTAATTAAATCGGAATAAATAGAAGGGGTAATATTTTCAGAATTATAACTAGCGACTACTACTTCAGAGATGCTTTCTTCTTTAATAATTTGATGCATTGCTGAGGGCTCATATTCTTTTAAACCATTAAATTTTATGGCATCATTTTTTTCGGTTTCACAATTAATAAACCCTATAATTTTATAATTTGGATCTGCGTTAGCAAAAGCATCTACTATACTTTTAATATTAGAGGTCTCACCTACCAACAATACTTTTTTAAAAAAACGCGGAGAAGAAATAAAGGTTATATAGGCCCAACGCCAAGTATATAAACCAAATAATATAGCCAGATAGAAATACAATATCTGTAATCTGTTTTCTGGTAAAGACGGTGTAAAAAAGGGAGTTAGCAGGTAAAATAGCACAGTAACAGATGTCGTTAATAAAACGGTCCCTAAAACGGTTTCTAATCGGCTAGATTTTTGTAAATCGTATAACTCTAAAACCGTCCCAAACACAGAGATATAAAGTGCTAACACTATAAACCATGCCCAATGTTGGTCATAGACTCTAAAGTAATCAAATTCAAAAAAGGTACTAACAACAAATAAGGAGATGCCTACAAATAACAAATCAAATAAACGTAATAATATTTTACGTTCAGAAATTTCAAAGTGTATACCACTAGTGTCTGTCATTGTTATTGGTTGGAAGAATTATTTCAAAGATAACAAGTAATTGTATTTAAGCAAGTTTTTTATTTTAAAGTGGTTAACCATTGTTGTTTTATGTTTTCCCAATCAAAAGATTCGGCTTTTAATCGTGCGTCTTTGATAACAGACGCTCTAAAAGCACTATCGTTTTTATATCGTTTAATGGCTTCAACAAAAGCTTCTGGATGATTTGGATTAACTAATACACCTTCTTTTTCGTGTTCAATTAAATACGGAAGCCCTCCAACATTTGTAGACACAATGGGTAAACCTAAAGCCATAGCTTCAATAACACTAACTGGTGTATTATCATAATTTGTTGTATTAATAAACACAGAGTAGTGTGCTGATAATGCTATCCATTCTGCTTTGGTTAACTTTCCTGTAAAAGTCACATCAACACCTAATTGGCCTGCATAGGCTTTGGTAGATTTCAAACTGCCATCATTATCTGGACCTACCATACATAATGTTGCCTCAGGGTAAATTTCTTTTAATTGAAATAAAATAGTTACAGCAAGCTTAGGATTGTATAAGTTAGAAAAGGATCGTACCCAAAGCAAATTGACGTTATCCAGGGTTCGTTCTGTAAATGGATAATTTGTAATAGAGATACTATTAGGAATCACTTGTATGTTGGAATAACCAAATGCCTCAAATTCAGATTTAATAAAACCTGAGGGCGAAATATTGACAAAAGACTTATTGAAAATGGAAGCGCAGAGTCTAGGATTATTTTTTAAACGGATTGGTAGATTACCTCCATGTAATATTGGTATGTATTTTAACTTAAACCATTGGCACAATTTACTAACAGCATATGCATAATAAAAATTTAAGGTACTGTAGGTATCTATTAGGACATAGTCAGTTGTTTTTCGGTGTATAAAAACCGTCCATAACATATCCAGAAATCTCATAAGAATATTTGAATAACTTGAAGCATATGTAACCTCAAAATCAGCAGCCTCAAGCCCTTTTCCAAGGGTATCAATAGTGGTAGCTGTTTTACCTGTTTGGGATAGCTTGTTGCCTATGTATACTAAATGTTTCAAATAATTATAATTTATACAAACTTATGCTTCCTTCAGTATGAATTAATATAGCTGGTACGTTTTTATTTCTAGTCACAAAATAATCTACATTAAACTGCTTTAAATAATCTACAATTGCTTGCGTATTGTTTAGACTATTAATGGTTTCTTGTCGTTTATGCCACAAAATAAATTGTTGTGGATTACCTTCTATTAGCATCGAAGCTCCTTTTCCGTCAAATACCACTGAACGTTTTGTGGCACCTCTGTAAATATAGCTTGCACATAATATATCTGTTGAATTTGTATTTTTATTTATGTATTTAGCCATTCTGTCTATTGCTAACTCTGTGTCTTTTTCAGTAGAAAATGCACTTAAATTATGAGGTAAAATGGTTTTTGAAATATCTTCTCCAAAAAACGGAACTTTTTTTAACCACACGCTTTGACTAAATACCAATAAGACTAAATAAGTACCTACAACGTAAGGTGCGTATTTTAATCTGTTTTTATTGGTATTAATAATCCGTTCTAAAATAAAAGCCCAAGCAAAAAATCCAGGAATAACTGCTACTTTTTGCACACGGATTAACTGAAAAGACAACCTTAAATTAAGCCCTAAAAGTTTGTTTACTAATTGCTCTACAGGTACGCTAATGGTTGGTATTAGTATAAGAATAACAGTTAACAACACTAATAGTTTCGCTTTCTTATGTTGAATTTGATTTTTATAAGAGAGTACATAGAAAACTATTAATGGTAGAATAAAAAACAAGGTTTTTAGTTGTAACCACTGTTTTAAAAACTGAAACGGTTGATTAAAATAATCTGGAATCCTAGCACTAAATGCTTTATTAAATTCTTCGATGCTATAAGTAACTTCAGAAGATGTTTTACCAAAATAAGTGAATACAAATGGTATCATTCCTAGTGCAACGGTTACAAGGACTAAAAACAAATTCCGTAAAGTGAATCGTTCTTTTTTTTGAAAATAAATGGAGCTTAAAATTAAAAATGAAATAAATAATAAGATACCTCCAAGTCCAGTAATTGGATGAAAATTAAAAATAAGTCCAATTAAAAAACTAGCAAGCAATACTTTTGAAAAGGAATTTGAAAGTATTAAAAAGGGTAATGGTAATAAGCTAATGTAAACGGTTCTTGGCATGATGGTCCATAAATCTGATATACCCCAAATCTCCAAACCTGGAAGCCATATAACACCTCTAATAAGTATAGACACCAAAAAGGCAACCCAAAAGTTATTGACAAATCTAAACAATAAGAAAAACCATAGTATTCCAAAAGTTACATGGCAAATAAAACCTAAAACATTAACCGCTTGTACGTAATTGTAATTAGTGAAAGTTGCAATAAAACGTAATGATTGCACATAAAACGGTGTGTAGTATTTAACATTATTAATATCATCCAAGTATAAATCGTCTTGAAATAACTCTGGGTTATCAAATTTTTGAGCTACTGGGATAATATTTTGAATGTCAGAGGAGAGCTCGCTATAATTAGCGTCTAAATTGTCTATGTAATAAGCAACAGCAATAATTAAATTAAAGACAATAATTACAAGTAATTTTTGCTTGCTTAAACGCTTCATTTAATTAGATTTTGGAGCTTTAGTAATGTCGTAGTGCACAGCTTGTAATAGCAATTGAAATCCAATAATGATAGTTAAAGTTACCAACATAATAGTACCTGTTGGCGCAAATATAGCTTTTGAACTATAAAACCACCATGTGTACAATCCATAGATAAATCCAAATAAAAATAAAGGTATTCCAAATAACAAATAGATGGATGACATATTAAAATCGTAAACAAAATATGATTTAATTATCCGCTTCACAAAGGTTTTAAATAGTTTTGGCAAAAACACAAAAGGCATTTTCCAAACACTCATACTTGACTTTTCATCACCATAAATAGCAGGCATTGGGATATCTTTAATTCTAACATCCTGAAAATACAACTCAGCAATTAAAGAGGTTTCAAAATAATATCTATTAGCAATAGTATCAAAATCTAATTGCTTTAATGTCGTTGTTTTTACTGCAAAAAAACCATTAGTTGGATCAAAATTATTCCAATAACCTGTTGCAGCTTTTGTTAAAAATGATAGACCTAAATTTCCTATTTTACGTACAGTAGGCATATTTTTTAAAGCTTTAAAATCTCTAAACCTATTACCTTTTGCGTATTCTGCTTTACTATGTATTAACGGACTAACCAATGCTTCAATATAACTGGTATCCATCTGGTCGTCTGCATCGACTTTAACTACAATATCAATCTGGTCTTGTATAGCTTGTTTAAAACCTGTTTTAGTTGCGCCTCCAACACCTAAATTTTTATTATTTTTTAGATATACTGATTTTTTAAATGTCTCTAAAATAGTACTAGGAAGTGCCTCTTCTCCACAATCGTCAACAATATAAACTGTATCTATAAATTCTGGAAGTTTTTGTAATACATCAGCAATATGCTTAGACGCATTATAATAAGGTATAACAACAGCTATTTTATTTTGATTTAGCATTAATAAAGTAATAACGTGGTGCAATTAGCATAACCACAATTAATAAAAAGTAACCTAAAATAGTAAATAATGAACGGTAAATATATAAATGTTCTCCAAAAAATAGGGTAACTAACATGGCTATTACTAATCCGCTTAATGCAGATTTTAAATATCTTACTCTTCCAAACTTTAAAAACAAATAATTACTTAACCATTTAAAGTATAAAAACAAGCCCACTAATCCCACTTCATTTATCAAACTTAAGTAAATATTATGTGCTGAAAATTGAATAAGCAATCTATTATTTAATCCAATACCAAATGGCATAATCAATGGGTTTTCAATTAAATAATACAAATATCTAATTGATAATTCTTTTCTACCTGCCCCTAAATCTTCATATAATTCTCCAACATTTAAGTTTTGTCCAGTAAATATTCCTGGATCTGACACTTTATTAACAACTCTATTTTCAATGGTTTCTGTAATGGTTTCAATTAATTCTAGGTTTAAAAAAAACGCAATAATAATTCCTAAGGATATAACTATTGAGAGTCCAAAAAACTTTTTAGTACTAGAAATAAATAAGTAACAAACAAATACAATTAACGCTAAATATGTTGTCCTAGAACCAGATACACCAATGGTGGCTAAACTAGTTAAGACAGTTATTATTATTAAAATACGATTGACTTTTAATTGCTTCTGCATTAATAAACCAATTGCAAACACTAGCGAAAACAACATATTCATCCCTAGATTAATTTTGTTAGGGCCTAATGCACCAGATAAAAACCCTCCATAAGCCTGAAGGTAAACATCATTCCATAAAAAGGGTACTAATCCAGCATGCTGTGCAAACACTAAAATAGCTTCTGCAATTGCTAGAATTAATATAAAGCTAGCTGCTCTTTTATAATTGGATCGGTTTCTTAAATACATAGCCATTAACACTGCTGTATAAAAGAAAATAAGTAGATGATAATAATACAAACAGGTTTGCACAAACCATAAGGGTCTACCTTTATAAATACTAAAAGCTGCATTAAATATTAAAGTAAAACCTGCCCACAATATAAACGTATTGAGGTATTTAAAGTAGGTTTTAGATTTAATGTAGACGGTAAATAACTTTAAATTATTAAAGACAATAAACAATATGACAATACCGGTCATATCATATAATCTCAACTCATTATCACCCGTTAAGCTGTATTTAAGTGCTGGTAAATTATAAAAATAAGAAACAACCATTAAAGCTAAAGCCAGCTTTATATAAAAAGGCTTGAATAAGTTTTCTATTTTTTTATTAATGTATTCTGTTTGTGTCATTAAACTAAAATAGATTGATAGATGGCTTTAATTGTTTTTATTGCCGAAGCTTCAGAAAATTGAAGTTCTACTTTATGATGCAATGTACTGCTAGCTAATTTAGCTTTTTCAGGATTAGTAATAAACTCTAATAATGCTTTTTCTAATGCTAAACTATTATTAGAGGGTATTAGTAACCCTTCTTGTCTATTTGAAACAACCAAATTACAATCGCCAACATCGGTTGTAATAACAGGCAAACCAGCTAATCCATATTCTAATAACGCCAAAGGTAAGCCTTCAGATTTTGAGGATAAAACGCCTATGGTACACTGGGACAAAATAGCGGAGGTATCTGGGCAACTCCCATAAACAAAGACGTTATACTCTAATTGATTAGTGTTTATAAACTTAAAAACAGATTTAGAATACGCATCCTTAAAATCTTGTCCCACCAAATGTAAGGTCCAATCTGGATGCGTTTTTAATACGTCTTTAAAAGCTTGTAGTAAATTTAAATGGTCTTTTTGAGGACGTAAGTTAGCTAAACATACGATGCGTTTACCAGGCTCTCCCTTTAAGTTAGTGGTGGAAGCTATTTTATTTTTAATCGCAAAATTGGGTAAATAACTAACCGACTTCGCCTTTAAATACTGTTTTGCCCAAGTTTCTAATTTAGAATTGACACTAAAAACATGATTAAAAAAATAAGAACATATTTTTAACACGCCTTTTGGACGTTGCTCCAAAAATTCGCTTTTACCATAGTGGTCATGCCAAACTAATTTTAGTTTTGGTTTTAAAACTTTAATAATAGTCGCTAAAAAATAAGACGTAGAATGCGCATGAATTATTGTAATGTGATGGTCTTTTACAAAACGATGTAATCGTCTTATAGCTTTAAAATCTATAGTTTTTGTTTTATTTATATATAGATAGCCCACATCGCTATTAATACTTGATTTTAATAACCCTTCTGCTCTTGTCGCACATAAAAAGGAACCTTCCACCTCACCTACCAAAGCATTTGCAAAATTAATTGCGACACGCTCTGCGCCACCTGCTTCTAAAGAATCAATAAGTTGCAGTACTCTAGTTCCTGTCAAAGCAGAAATCTTATTATGTTCTACTAAAGGTTTATTCATCATTGTTTTTTGAATGAGTAGATCCTTTTTCTATTAGTTTTTTAATATCCTCTTCAAAAACATCTAAAGTATACTGTTGCGACCACTGTAAGGCGTTTTTAGACATTTTAGACAATTGTTCCATGTTATTTAATACCGCTTCTATCTTACGCACTGCATCAGTAACATGGGGTTCAATTAAAATGCCTCGTTTACCGTAATCTAACATATCTGGCACGCAAGATATAGACGTTGCAATGGGTATAACTCCAAAAAACATAGCTTCGGCTAAAGCTTTTGGCCAACCTTCAGATTGAGAAGCTAATAGAATAAAATGTGCCGATTGTAATGCAGTTTTAATGGTGTCTCTGGTTTGATTTCCGTGTAAACGAAAACATGTAGATAAATTATTTTTAGTTATATAATCTTGTAATTCTTCTTTTAAAATACCATCACCATAAATATCTAAAGCTACAGAATAACCTTTTTGTTTTAAAGATTCAACAATTTGAATAGCCAGCAAAGGTCGTTTTCCTTTAACCAAACTACCAACAAAAACAAAATGTAAGTGTCCTGAATAATCTCTTAGATTGATATCTTCTCTATCTTCATTGTTAAAGGTTGCAGTATAAAAGGGTTTAATATTTTTGGTTTGATTATTCCAATGTCCATAGACTAATGCTGTCATATTTTTAGTTAAAGAGGTATTGGATAATAGTTTTTTCTGAATCCGATAACTTAAGGGTTGCACAGCATGTGGATCCCAATTTCCTGCGTATTTTGCTGTTTTTATTTTTTGGGGAAATAACATCTGCACCAAACACCCTAACAATCCAATATTTCCAGGACAACGTAAATGAATATGATCTGCACGACGACAAGCTTGATATAATTTATACAGTATAAATGGCAAGGATAATAAAGACAGTAATGTCCGACCAAACGTTACAAATGCAATAGAGGGTATTTCTGTTAAGATTATTTTTTCATGTTGATAAACAATATCAATATCTGTAATGGGTTGATTGGTTTTTGGCGCAACTATCTCGACCTCATCAACATATTTTAACCACAAATTCATTTCGCGCACGTATGGTGCGTAAGCAAACCAGTGCTTATTTTGAGACTTATGTAAAACATGTGTGATGATTAAAAATCGCATTATTGAATGTTGGGTTTGTTAAAGATAAGCGAAAGCCAGCCCATTTTACGACCTGCAGTTTCTGTAAAAGCTTTTAATTTGTCTTTAGAGGTAAAGATATTTGTAAATCTAATAGTCATGAGCAACAACTCGGTAGCATGAAATTTAAATCGTGCTTTTAAACTTGGATTAGGGTATTTAACGCGCCAAACATACCAACTATTTCTTACCACCATTTTACCATAGTTGTATTGATTAGGACGTCCAGAACCATCATGAAAATGAGCCAATCTAGCATTAGTATTAATATATAACGCTCCTATGTTAGCCAATCTAATAGAGAAGTCTGCATCTTCATACAAGCCATAGCCTTCAAAATACGTTGAAAATGATAATTGATCAAACACTTCCCGTTTATAACTAGACACGCCTCCCATAATTTGCTCAACTTCATAAATGTTTCCCGAAGGTGGTAAAAAACTTACTGAGCGTCCATGAGCAAACGTAGGTAAAAAACCAGGTTTAGTATCTGGCTGCAATCCAAAAAAACGTCTTATTTTAAACCGAGAAGGCTCGTTACGCATCCATCCATCATAATAAAATTTAGAGGAGTTGTTTTTGTGGTCTGATGTGTCCCACTGGACTTCATTGGTAATATAACCGCCTACTGCCAAAGCGTTTGGATGTGTAGTATAAGTAGATAATAAGTGTTCAAAATAATCTGACTCTAAAACAACATCGTCATCCAAAAAACAAATAATAGCACTGTTTTTATCTACTTTACTAATTCCAAAATTACGTTGCTTAGTTAAACCTCTATGGTTGTCATCAACTTTAAAATAGCTAAGATTATTAAAAGCTTTTGTTTTTAAAGCCTCTTCTGTAGCATTTGTTGTAGAACCGTCAATAATTAAAATCTCATCTGGATAAAGTGTTTGCAAAGCTACCGACTCTAAAAGCGTAACAATCGCTTTTGGTCGCATATAGGTGCAAATGACTAATGAAAAAGACAAATTCATTATTGTTGTTTGGTTTTAAACTGGTTGTAAATTTCTAAAAAATAGGGTTCTCTTCGTAAAGTGTTTAACCACAAATCTCTGTTTGAGGTTTGTAAATTTTCAAATGCGGTTTCAGTTAATGAATTATGAAATTTTAAAATCTGCTCTGCAATGGGTACCTTACCTTTCTCCTCTATAATCAAACAATGTTTAGACCAATCTATTTTGGAAGATAAAGGTAAACGACAATCTGTATTTATTAAAATAGGGATGCGCCCTACTGCTAAGGTCTCGTAAAAACGGACTGAAAAATTACCGACACCTCTTAAACATAAGGTATATGCATTATTAAACATATTGTCATAAAACTGTTTTGAACTTTCTTTTTGGGTTAATTCAGACTGCGAACCTGCTCTGTAGTGGTGTCGTAAAATAAACTGCGTATTTAGTTGGTCATTAACAGCTAATTGACTTAAATACTTGGCGCGTTTTATACTGGAAGGGTAAAACGATTGTTGGTCCGCTAGAATCACGTTAAACGCTCTTTTAATACGGTATTTTAAATGATTGGTATACTCTTTAACATACTTTTTAAAACCAGATTGCGCATGACCAACAAATCCAATACTGGGTGTGCTGTCTTTTTTTAAAGCTGAAAAACCTTGTGGTAAAAAAGTGTCATAAGGATCATTAATAAAAGATGGGATTACAAACGTATTAGTGTCTAATTGGCTATCAAAACCACCTAATCTAAAGGTATAACTATTTGGTATGTAATTGGTAAACCCATAATCTCCTGCAGTGTATATCCAAATAGGTTTTTGATGCTGTTTAGCTAAATGTAACAATGTGGTACATGCGTGTTTTTGTTTTAAAAAAACAGCATAATCTGCAGGAAATACGACAACATCTGCATCTTCAATAGCAGCTACCAATTGATATTTAGACAATAAGGTGTCGTTTTTTTTAAATACCAAATCAAACAGTAACGGAAAGACTTGACGTCGATACGTTTCGGTTAAAAAGTTTGTATTTGTGTATAGTTTAAGCATGGGTTTTAGACTGGAGTGTGGTGCTCCAAAATTGGCTACGTTTCCATTGTTTTTTATACTGCTTAATATAAGCAAATGGATTTTTAGTTGGACTATGTTTAAAACTGCGTAAACCTAATAACAATTTGTAACCTAGTAATTGGTGTTTTGTAAAATAAGTTTCGTTTAATAACATGATGGTTGGAGATGGTTTAGGTTGGACGACATCATCCGCCCAAAGCTGTTTGACTTTGGTACGATAACCACCAATTGGCGCCTTTAAATGCGTGATTTTAATGTCTGCAAAATACACTACATCTTCACCCAAATGTCTTAATTGCATACCAAAATCATTATCTTCTCCGTAGTTAAATTCAAAATTCATGTTAAACTTAACTTGCTTGATTAGACTAGATTTAATGATACTATTTCCTGCACCAAAAATACTAGTTTGGGCTGTTTTTAAATAGGTTTGCGTTTCGTTTGGTTGTAAATAAACGGTTGTACCCACTTGCACACCATATTGTTTAATATGGTTAAAAAGTGTTTCAATTAAATGGGCTTCAAATCTATTATCATCATCACCTAAAAAGGTCCATTCGCTTTCAACTTGTGATAAAGCCAAATTACGTGCATTACAAACACCAGATTGATGTGTAAAAGTATGTTTGATGTTGAAAGGCCAATCGTGAGTTTTTAAATAGTCTAATTCTGAAACAGAGTCTTCTAATGGGTTTTGCTCAACAATAATAACGTTTTTGGGTAATATAGTCTGAACGGATAAATCTTTTAAAACATCATACAAATAGTGCTTTCTACCAATAGTTGGGATGATAACATCGATATCTTTGTTTTTAATGACTTGTTTAGTGGATTGAATAGAAATCTGATCTAAATTAAAGTGAGTGGATAGCTGTTTATAAAACAAACTTTTTAGCAAAGGAAAAAAGGTAAATTTTCTATCGTAAATCAAATAGCATGCACTCAAGAAAAACACCCAAACCCATTTGTAGTGTTGCTTAACAAACTTAAACAAGGTGCATGTTGATGCGTGTTTAGTTTCAGTTTTGGCTGAAGTATTTGGTAGCAATAAACTAGGTTCAGAATAACAAAACAATCCCTCAACCATAGCGCGTTTAGCTAAAGAATTTAAAAAATAGTCAAAGGGTTCTAGAAAATTTAAATCCTCTTTTAAATGAGTTAAAACTGAAGCATGAACACCTCCAACTTGACTGCTCATTAACCATGTTGGAAAGGTGACGCTTTTATTCACTTTTAAAAAATAAGAACGCTCAACATATCCAATGTGCTTGGGTAAATAATGTGTCTGTGTCAAGTTATAACTAGCCAGCACACGTTGGTGATGAAAAATTTTAGATAAATCATCAACATTTAAAAACTCTAAATACTGTTGTTCACACCAAATAATAAGAGCATCTGTTCTAGATTGAGCAATTTTTTGAAGGGTTTTAGTTATAGTCTCTCCAATAACAAATCCAGCAGTAATGGGTTGCTGTTGAGCATCCAAAACTTGAGTGATTGTATGATGTTGATGGACTAATATAATCATGCTTCTAAAACTTGAAAATCAGTATTTCCGATAATAGCAGCATATTTTGAAAAACTACTATTATACATAGGTTTGACGTTTAAAAAATAAACGTTCTCACTATTAGCAATCATAAAAAAATCGATTACCGTTTTTAAATGTCCTTCAAGATGTGTGCTTTTGGTGAAGTTATCCATATGAAACGGATTCCCTTCAACGACTTTAACAGTTGTATTTTGTTTAATATAATTAATAAAATTAATACTATCAGAAAACACATAAGTGTTGATATTACTTTCTGCTTTCACGCGATTAATAATTGCTAGTAGTTTCTGGCTTAATTGTTCTTTTTCTGTTACAGAAAGCACTTTACTTGTAGTGTCAACAAAATCACCCATAAGCGTAGTAAATCTGGAATGAAATGCTATGTAAGGTTCTGAAGTTATTACTTTTAGCTTTTTGTCTAATAATTCACTCTTTTTAAATAATGCATTAAAATCGGCTCTCCATTTTTGTTCTAGAGCTTGAGTATCTAATTTTGGAAACGTAGCTTTAGAATAATCTATATTAGCATACACATAAAAGGTATTTGCTTTAGATGTTTTAATTAGTTGTAATGGGTTAGCTTTAAAATTATTCACCAAATACAAGCATTTAGTTTGGGTGGGATGCCAAGTTAAAGCACTTCTTTTTAACTCCCAGTCCACTACATTAGGTGCTAATAAGGTAGAGAGGTTAAAAGGGTTATCAAATAGTATTTTAAAGTCGTAACCTAATTCTTGAGCGATTTGATAAAACGATACGATACCTTTTAAACGATCAACCCATCCACCATGTGTAAACAAACCATCAAAACAAATAACAATTTGTTTGTGTTTGGGTTGCTTCAAACTAAAGTATTTTAAGTAATGAAAAAACAACATTTGCTTTTTCTTTTTTTTACTTAAAAATTGCATTAACTTTTTAAAAGTCATTAGTATTATTTTTTTGAAATAATAGATTGGTAGTATTCTATATTTTTATCTGCAATGCTGTTGATGTCAAAAGTAGACTCCACTTTTAGACGTGCTTGTTGCCCCATTTTTAAACTTAATGCTTTGTCGTTAAAAAGATGCACTATTTTTTGACTATAGGTATCTATATCTGAAGGATGCACCAAATAGCCATTTACACCATCGTCTATCAGCTCTTGTGCCCAACCAATACTAGTATTGACCACTGGTTTTTGTAACGCCATACTTTCAATAGTAACCATGCCTAGTGTTTCAGCAAAACTTGGAAATATACAAACATGGGCTTGTTTGATTTGATGTTTAACCTCAGAATAAGGAATTTTACCTAAATACTCAACGTTTAATTTTGCTTTGTCAGAGAATACATTTTGCATTAAAGCATAGGTTGAAGAGGTTCCTGTTTTTACATCTGGTGCATCACCACCTATTAATTTTAATTTAGCATGAGGCTCAACTTCTATAACTTTATTAAAGATTTCTGCTAATTCTAAAACGCCTTTTTTTCTAATGAGGGTTCCAATATACAATAGCGTCTTATCGTCATAGACATTAGGCGTTTCATTATTAAAATGGTCTAACTGTAAGCCATAATGTATGGTTTTAATTTTTTTTCGGTGTAAACCGAAAATTTTAGCGGTTTCTTGACCAGCAAAAGTGGTTGGTGCTATGTAGGCTTTGGCTTTGAGTAGTGCCAATTTTTCAAACACAAAGTTTTTAAATTTCTGTGGTCTTTTATCTAACTTACAGAAATACGCATCACTTCCATGAAACCGAATCACTAGCGGTGCCTTTAAATGCATAAATGCAGTGATTCCTGTCCAATCTGGAGCTTCCAGAAGGTGTATATTCTCTGTTACAACCACTCTGTTAATATAGTGTTGCAAGTGTTTTCTGTAAAAATACCAAGTGAATAGGCTATATTTTTTTTTTGCTATCAAATGGATAGTGACACCGTCATCGTCTATAATAGCATCCTCGTTTTGGTGGTATACAAAAACGGTAATCCTAACCCCTTTGTTAACTAAAGTAACTGCAAGGTTTTTAATACTAGTCGCTATTCCTGCTGCGTGAGGCACTTTAGGATGTGGATATTCTGATGTAAGGAAAGCGATGTGCATAGCGTTATTTTTTTGGTTCTAAAGTCACCTCAATACACTTAGGTCTGTTTGACCCATCAAATCCTCCTGAAGGATTTATACCTAAATACACTAAGTTAAATTGTGTTGAACATTTTTGCAAAAAATTATAGACTTCGTTATGCATTTTATGCACATCATGAAACTCGAAAACCAGAGCTGAAAATTGGCTTAAATTTGATGTGATTTCATCAAAAAAATCATACTCACCACCTTCAATATCAAACTTTAATAAAATTTTATCATCCGCTTTTAGTTTGTGTTTACTTAACTTTAAAATACTATTATCAGTATTTAACCACAACTTTAAATGTTCGCAACGCTTTTGTCGAATTAAAAAATTAAATATCAACGCATTAAACAAATAGCGAATTTTATCAGGTTTTTTAAAAAACAATCTTGCTAATCCTTTTAATACTAATTTGTTACCTGAAACTGTAGGATCAACCATTATAATTTGTAACCTCTCGTTGAATCTAAATAAGTCATATTCAAATTCTAAATTAGAAGAAATACCACCACTAAATAATACATTAGAATTGGTGATGGTTTCTGGTCTTAAAAAATAACCTCCATCACCAATACTACCAAATCTTAATAGTGATTGGTCTTGTATTAAAAAGTCGTTTTTTAATTTATTATAATAATCTTCCATTATTTATTTAAAATGGTGTTTATGGCAGACCATATATTTTTTGATGCTTCAGTTGGCGCTTTACCAACAACAATCTCATACCATTGTTTGCCTTCCTCTACATTAGACAGTTGTCCATCTAAAATTTGCTTTACCAAGCCTTCTAAATCGTGTTTATTGGTACAAAACACAGCAGCTTTATCACTTGGCATACTTCTAAAATGCACATACTTATAATTCTGTCCAATATCTCTTATCCCTTTTTTAAGTTGTGGTTGCTCGTAATTATAATAAATACAAGGCTTGTTGTGTGCTACAAAATCAAAAACCGTAGAAGAACACACGTTGGTTACAAACTCAGAATGTTCACACACATTATACAGCATGTTAAAATCTTCTTTTGCTGGTAATACTTGATTCCATTGGTCACCAATTGGCTTCCAAATAGGATCTAATACTTCAATAATATCTTTATGAGCTTCAAGGACCGCATCGTAACGAGAAGTAAAATCTACTGGACATTTTCTATAGATAATGCCTAAGTTTTCGCCTTTCCTATTTAGGCTTCTCACAGCATTGGCTAAATCTTCAAGATAGTATTGATCTAAAGGTGACGTGGTTTCATCATCACCAGAATAGCAGATGTATTTTTTATTGACATCTAAATTATAAGCGTTAAAAAAGTCTTCTCGACTTTGTTTTAAGTTGTCATCATAATGTGGTTCAAACTGTGGTGTACCAGTTACAAACACCTGCTCCTCTTTTACAAAAGGATAGTATTTTAAGACTTCCTCTTTCATTAAATCACTCCAAACACAATAATAATCGGTTTCTACCACTTGCATGGCTTTTGGGACATTATCCCAAGAATACACAAATGCAACTGTTGGAATCCCTAAATCTTGTGCTGCTAATAAGGCACTAATAGATTGAGTAGCACGTTGGGTGGTACAAAATATTAAGTCAGGTTGATGTTGTTCTAATTGCGCTTTGCAATAAGCGTATTTAGGATTTTGACGCTCTAGACTATTTATTTTTTGACGAATTTTTTCAACACCTTTTTCGGATGAATACAACCCTATCAACCATTTGGTGTAGAGACTTTTAAATGTATTTTTGAGTCCTTTATAATTAAACGGAAATTTATAGGTAGGATAAACATCGTCTTTAAATTTGTCTCTAGAGACATTCAATTCGGCTCGTTTACGCGCACGAGAATATAGTGGAGTTAAAGGATGAATCTGGTGATTGTTAATCTTTACTTCTTTAAATCCTAGATTATCTTGTAAAGAAAAAACGGTATTATTCCAATAGGTAATATCAAAACCCATTTGCTCGCCAATAGTTTTAAAATTGGTAAAGGCGAAGTTGCGCAAACCTACACCATCAGGAAAAAAAACAAATACTTTTTTGCTATTCACTATTAAATTTTCACTTTTAACTATTCATTGTTAAATTTAACTTTTAACTTTTAACTGTTAACTAATAATTATCCTTTTTGATTTTTCAACTTATCACGTTGTACTTGCTCAATTGGTAAAATATCTTGACTTTTAAAAGTTAAAGCTTTATGTACTGCATTTAAATCTCTTGATAATTTACGCAAACCCATAGGCTCTAAAGAGGCTGCGTGATCTGTCCCTTTCCAGGTTCTGTCCAAGGTGTAATGTCGTTCAATAACATTTGCACCCAATGTATAAGCTGCAACATCTACAGCAATCCCTAAATGGTGACCAGAAAACCCAATGTGCTTAACGTCTGATCCGTATTTCTCAATTAAAAGGTTAATATCTAACAAGCACACATCTTCAAAAGGAACTGGATAACCAGAGGTACAATTATAAAGTACTAAATCTTTGTTTCTATTGTGTTTTTTAAATAATTGCACTAAATCCTCAATTTCATCTTTGGTGGTCATTCCTGTAGAAATATGCAATTCGCCATCATAATTGTTGCATAACCATTCTAACATCTTCACATTATTGTTACACGCTGATGGAATTTTTATAAACTTAGGATGTAATGACGCTATTTCTTTAGCAGAAGTCACATCCCAAACAGAGGTGGAATAATCGATACCAATCTCTTCACAAAAATCTTTTAATTCTTGGTGTTGATGTACATCAAACTCTAAATATTCGCGATGTGCACCATAAGTATCTCCATAAGAATTTGATGGATTTGGATGTGGGCTATTGTATTGTTCCTCGGTTAACAACTCTTTGTTATGACGCTTTTGAAACTTAACAGCATCTACTTGACAAAATATTTTTGCCATTTGAATAAGCTCTTTGGCAATTTGCATGTCGCCTTTATGGTTACAGCCTATTTCGGCAATGATATATGGGGTTTTATAAGTATTCATAGTTGAGGACTAAAATCGTTTATTGTAATTTTTTATAAATTGACAGGCTTCTCTAATAGCTCCATTTCCGGAATTTTTAGACAGCACCACATCGGCATTAGTTTTTATTTCTGTCATGGCATTATGTGGTGCTAAAGACCAACCCACACTAACTATGTTGGATAAATCGTTAACATCGTCGCCAACATAAGCCACATTATTTAATGAAAAACCTTTCGTTTTTGATAAGTTTTGTAACAAAGTAAATTTATCTTTTACACCTAAAAACACATCTTTTATTTGAAGCTTTTTCATGCGTTTAGCAACCAATTCTGATTGCTCAGACGTCATAACCATAACCTGGACATCAAACTGACGTAGGATTTCTAAGCCCATACCATCTCGCATATCAAAGCGTTTAGTATGCTCGCCATCTTTAGTATAAGTAATGCTTCCATCCGTAAAAACACCATCCACATCTAAAACTAGATGTGTGATTTTTTGGGCTGATTTAGCACGTTTTTGACGTTCTATCAACAATTGCTCGACAACTATCCAATCAGATTCGGTGTCAATTTCATGTAAGCTATCTTCAGGCATGGTGACAATACCAATGTTATCGCCTAAACGGTTATTTTTATTTTTTAAGACCTCTTTATTACAGGTATAGACTGCTCCATTTTCAATGAGCACACCTTCAAAATCTTGACGTCTTGGACGATTAAAAGGATTGTAATTTATTGGTGTTCCATCTGTATTCCATAAAAAACGATGCGTATTAACAACAGTTAATGCAGAGTCTTTACCGTTTTTAATTTCTTGTAAACACGCATTGATATCGGATGCTGTTGTAAAAGGGGAAGTAGCTTGTAATAGGCAAAACACATCAAAATTATAATCGATTTGTTTTGCAAACTCTAGCATAGCATTTTCGGTAGAGGCTGTGTCTGTAGCACTTTCACTACTTCTTAATAGTGCTTTTATTTTTGAGGTATAGTGGTATTCTTTGTTAATAAAATCGATAATGGATTGGTCGTCTGTAAAGACATAAACTTCATCTAAATGAGACTGTAAAGCTTCGCCTAACACCCAAGTAAACAAAGGTCTACCAACCATTTTTCGTTTATTTTTTCCAGGAATACCTTTAGAGCCTTTACGTAAAGGAATAAAACCGATTTTTTTCATGTATTACTAAAAGATTCGAATTCTTAATTTGTCGCTAAAATACACTTTTTTTCGGATGAAAGTTAAGAAATTTCGGATAAAAGGCTATTTAAATACTATTTTGAAGATACCATGAATACAACTTTTTTACACCTTCTTCTAAAGACATAGAATGTGTCCATCCTAAAGCATTTATTTTACTACTATCTGTAAGCTTTTTCAAGGTACCATCAGGTTTTGAAGTATTAAAAGTAAACTCGCCTTTATAATTAATTGTCTCTTTAATAAGATTAGCCAAGGTTTTAATTGAAACATCACTTCCAGTTCCAATATTTATATGTGTATTTCTGACTTCATTTGTATTTAAAACACAAGCTTCAAAATTGACATTATTCATAACAAAAACACAAGATTCAGCCATATCTTCTGACCATAAAAACTCGCGCATAGGCTGACCACTTCCCCAGATTTCAACTGAAGAATTAGTGATTCCGTGTGTATTTAAAATTGATTGTACTTCTTCAATAGTATCGACTTTTAAATTATTTTTTATTCCTTCAATGTCGTCGTCTTGAAATAATTTGGCTAAATGAATTTTTCTAATTAATGCAGGTAGTACGTGTGATTTTTCTAAATCAAAATTATCATTAGGACCATACAAATTTGTTGGCATTACAGATAAAAAATTGGTACCATATTGAATATTATAGCTTTCGCATAATTTTATACCAGCAATTTTAGCAATTGCGTAAGGCTCATTAGTATACTCTAACGGACCAGTTAGTAAATACTCTTCTTTTATTGGTTGGGGACAATCTTTAGGGTAGATACAAGTACTCCCCAAAAATAATAGTTTTTTCACTTTATAAACATGACTTAAATGAATCACGTGATTTTGAATCATTAAATTTTCATAGATAAAAGTTCCTCTTCTTAAATTATTGTCAAGTATACCACCAACTTTTGCTGCTGCTAAAAACACGTATTCTGGTTGTTCAGCTTTAAAAAAAGAATCCACACTATAGTAATCCATTAAATCTAACTCGGTTCTATTTCTAGTTACAATATTAAAATACCCTTTATTTTTTAGTGTTTTTAAAATGGCACTTCCAACCAAACCGTTATGACCAGCTACAAATATTTTAGCATCAAGATTCATTACTTTTTTTGATTTTCTATTAGTTTTAAATCGTGTTGCATCATGATGCTAACCAATTCATTAAAAGATGTTTTGTTAGGATTCCAACCTAAATTGGTTTTGGCTTTAGTTGGATCACCTAATAAGGTTTCTACTTCGGCTAAGCGATAATAATTAGGATCAATTTCTATTAAAACACGTCCTGTTTTAGCACAGACGCCTTTTTCCTTTTCGTCTTTACCCTCCCAATTAATGGTAATATTAGCTTCTCTAAACGCCAGCTCACAGAATTCTCTAACGGTATGCTGTTCTCCTGTTCCAATAACATAATCTTCAGGAACCTCTTGTTGAAGCATCAACCACATACATTCTACATAATCTTTAGCATATCCCCAATCGCGTTTGGCATCTAAGTTTCCTAAATATAATTTATCTTGAATACCATGTGCAATTCTTGCAGCTGCTAGAGTAATTTTTCTTGTCACAAAGGTTTCGCCACGTCGCTCAGACTCGTGATTAAATAAAATACCATTTACAGCAAACATGTTATAGGATTCGCGATAGTTTTTAGTAATCCAAAAGGCATATAATTTTGCCACACCATATGGTGATCTTGGATAAAAGGGTGTTGCTTCTGTCTGCGGAATTTCTTGTACTTTACCATACAGCTCAGAGGTTGATGCTTGATAAATTCTTGTTTTATCAGTCAAACCACAAATACGGATAGCTTCTAATAGTTTTAAGGTACCAACTCCATCTGTTTCTGCGGTGTATTCTGGCAAATCAAAAGAGACTTTTACATGGGACTGTGCTGCAAGATTGTAAATCTCGTCGGGTTGAATCTCTTGTACTAAACGTATTAAATTGGAACCATCTGTCATATCACCATAATGCAGCTTGATTTTTTGCTTTTTATGCTGATCTTTTAACAATACGTCAATATATAGATGTTCAATACGTTCTGTATTAAAGGTAGAGCTACGTCTGATAATACCATGTACCATGTAGCCTTTATCTAGTAAAAGCTCGGCAAGGTAAGATCCATCTTGTCCGTTTATTCCTGTAATTAAGGCTATTTTCATTATTTTAAACTGTCTTTATTTTGGTTGATAAAAGTACTAATTTCTGAGGTAAAGATTTTGGCTCCATTTTTAAAAAGGTGAGATGAGTCATTAAAGTAATCTTCATTTTTATAAATAGGATTCAAGGTATCGTATACATAAAGTCTATTATCTTGCAATAACAACTTCTTAATACGCTTTGTAAAACTGGAATTATATTTTTTAAAATTTGGAGGTATGACAACAATTAACTCAATATTATTTTCTGAGCAAAGCTTCTGAATATTTGTAAAAGCTTCAATTTTTTCTGGTAATTCTAAAGCACTATCGTATTTAGTTATAGTACTTAAATATTCTGGATTTTTAGTATCTTTCTTTATTATGTAAGGTCTAGACCCCAAACTATCAATGGGATTATAACGAAAAGGGTTTTTATTGTTAAATTCTAAATGCACTTTATTTAGTCTAGCCAACATAAAAAACCAAGATATCCAATTTTTTTTTTCATGTTTAATAAGCTGTTCATTTATATAATTACTTTTTGATAGTGGATACAATCTATCAGCTCTAAATATTAGTGATTTTTCTTCTATAAATTGATAGGGCAAATCAAAAACTATAATTATTTTTTTAGGAGATTTATTATATTTTAAAAGCGTTTTTAAAATAAAATTATGAAATAGAACATTTGAACCCTCATATGATAAGTTATAAGTTTTAAGACCAGTCTCTTTTTCAAGTTGTCCTGCCAAAACATTTGAAGCTCCTCTGGATGACCCTAAAATTATTATGTCTTTATTCATTTCACCTTTTAAAACAAACTCTAATCTTTTGTCATATTCTCTTTGTGGCGCTTTTAACATAAGCAAGTAAGCACTTTTTTCTACAATGAAAAAAATGATAAAAAAAATAAAACCATGTTTTAAAAATTGCTTCATCTTTAAAATTGGAAATAAATAAACTCTTGTTGACTATCAGAAGTAAACAAAAATATTAATGTTATTAGCATCATATAAAACATCCATTTAATAAATCTAGATTGCTTTATAAACAAAACTTCAATAGCGTATTGTTGGCGTCTTCCAATCCACTCAATCAATAAAAAAAACAAAATCAGAATTATTAAGTTGGTTGGTCTTATGCTTGGTAAGGATAACAAGGTTTTATTAAAAATGCCTTTTAAATAGGACATGGCGTGTGTTAGATTTTCTGCTCTAAAAAAGATCCAAGCCAATACAGTAATACCAAATGTGATTAGCATTTGCATACTTTCTTTTAAAGTTGGTAAATAACTGTCTTGAGCGACGACATTTAAGTTATTTCTGTTACGGTTTGCTAATAATAAGGGTAAAAAATAGAGCGCATTTAAAAATCCCCAAACAATAAACGTCCAATTAGCACCATGCCAAAATCCACTAACTAAAAAGATGATAAAGGTATTACGGACTTTCATCCAGGTTCCACCTCTACTTCCTCCTAACGGAATGTACAAATAGTCCCTAAACCAAGTGGAAAGTGACATATGCCAACGCCTCCAAAACTCGGCAATATCACGTGAAAAATAAGGGAATGCAAAATTCTGTTTTAAGTTAAATCCAAATAATCTAGACGTCCCAATTGCAATGTCTGAATACCCTGAAAAATCGCCATAAATTTGAAAGGTAAAAAACAAAGCACCCATTAACAAAGTACTGCCAGAGTGTTCTGCCGAATTATTAAAGATTTGATTGGCATATTCAGCACAATTATCAGCAATGACCACTTTTTTGAAAAATCCCCAAAGAATTTGTCGGCAGCCATCAACCGCTTTGCTGTAATGAAACTGTCTTTTTTTATAAAATTGAGGTAATAAATGGGTAGCACGCTCTATGGGTCCTGCAACCAATTGTGGAAAAAAGCTGACAAACGCTAAAAAAGACACGATATCTTCAGTTGGTTCTAACTTTCGCTTATAAACATCAATGGTATAACTTAAAGTTTGAAAAGTGTAAAAACTAATCCCAACAGGTAGAATAATATCTAAAGTATTGGGCTGAATCTTGCTTCCGAAAAACGAAAACGCTTCCACAAAATTATCAACAAAAAAGTTATAGTATTTAAAAAAACCTAAAAACCCTAAATTAACAAGAATACTAGTCCAAAGTAGCAGTTTTCGCTTAGAGGGTTTGTCTTCTTTTTTTAATTGTAAGCCTATGGTGTAATCCACTAAAGAACTAAAGATAATTAAAGACAAAAAGCGCCAATCCCACCATCCATAAAACACATAACTAGCAAGGACTAATAAAGCATTTTGAAGCTTTAGGCTTTTATCTGTAACAAACCAATATAGTATAAATACTATAGGTAAAAAGACAGCAAAATCAAGTGAGTTAAATAGCATTTACGCAGAGTAGTTTAGCGATTTTAAATTTAGTTTTTTAGAAATTGTCTCTTGTTGTACTGGTTGTCTGTATTTTAATAGGCTAGGTAATGTATACAACGTTGAAAAAAACACCAAAACAAACGACTTAAAATAGTTCCAGTCTTTTAAAGCATACTTATTAAAGTTATGCCATAAGGTTTTTGCTATTTTTTTGAGTGGTTTTGGGTAATAGACTAAATAATAACGTAGGGTATTTTTTAATTGTCGTTCAAATCTAAAATAGTTACGACCTTGTTGCATTCTTTTTTTGACATCAATACGATGGTTGACTTTTATATTTGGTTGATAAATAATATCATATCCCAAATCTAAAACTTCTAAAGACACTGCAGGTTCTTCGCCATAAATATCTATCCAAACAGGGAAGCCATTAGTTGCCTTATACACCTCTTTTTTAATCGCAAAACCACAACCTACAAAATCATTGGTCAAATGAGATTCTAACTCTTTAGAATGCAGTAAAGCGTCTTCATCGGTTTTATACAACCCTCTCACTTCCTGAAAAGCGATAATACCTAAATGTGTATTGTGTTGAAATTCGGCTTCAATAGCTTCAATAAAATGAGGGCTAATAGGATGCGCATCATCATCTAAACCAATAAAAATGGTACCTGTTGCCTTTTTATACAACGCATGTCTTGCTGGAGACGCACTAATGCTAAGAGTAGAAACCGTCCAATCTACCCAATCAAAATCGTTAATAATCTTTTCGGTCTTAGAACAACCATCAATAAACACCAACACTTCATGGATAGATAAATCGATGATAGCCTTTAACTTAGTTAACGTTAAAGCCAAATCTTCTGGTCTATTTTTGGTGACTATTAAAAACGAAAGTTGCATCTATTGGTATTCTGAGTAAACGGTTTGATAAAGGGTTTGTATTTTGGGTTGCAATGTAGTACGATTATACTGTCTTTGCATAAAATTGACATTAAAATCTTGTGCTTGTTGTCTTAACGAGTCATCTTTTAGTGCAGTTTCTATATGCTTAGCTATTTCTTTTACATCTAATGGATTGGCAATTAGCAATCCGTTTTTACCGTGTACAAGGACTTCCTCGGTGACCTGACCTGGATTAGATTGAATAGGGAATGCACCCATGGACATGGCTTCTAACAAAGCGTTAGGCATTCCGTCTGAAATACTATTAGCAATATGAAGACAACTTTTCCCCATTAATTCTAACAACTCTTTATTTTGAATAAACGTGTATCTAGAGTGAATGGTAAAAGGTAAAGAAGACAGTATCTTAGAGTGTTGTATTTGTTTTTGAATACTATCATCTGCACTGTAAATAACAATTTGCTTATAATCTAAAAGTTTTACAGAAACCAACTCCAAAGCTTTTAATACTATGGAAGCTTTACCCACACCATCGTCGTAACCTTTAATTAAAATAATTGGTCGTTCTGAAACGGGTTTAATATTAGAATTATTGATAGTCAAACCGCCATTACCAGGAAACACACCTAAAAACCGATTGTTAAATCCATTTTTAACTGCTAAATGATAATCCCGTTGGCAATCTGTAACCAGATAATTGGTACGCTTATAGAAACGCTCTAACTCTTGTTTTGACACACCTAATTCTTTAAAATAAAACACATCACTTCCCCAAGAAGAATAGATTAATGGAATAGTGTTCTGTTCCATAATAGGTAATATAGGCAATCCTGCTAATTGCATTTCAAAGCAATGCACAATGTCTGGTTGTATAGTAGTTAGCGCGTTTTGAAATGCTTTAGACACATCATGTTCATTATACTTTTGAATACACTTATACAGTTTTGGAAGTCTTTTTTTTATCGTACTTCTAAATGGAAAATTCCACTTCAATTTCCACCCTTTTATTTGAGTCACCCACTCTATTTTGGGCGATTGTGGTCCACCATCAGTCACATCAAACCAATAGACCTCATAGCCCGAATCTTTCAATTGGTTGACCCATTGAAAAAAGTGATGGTTTGGAATGGCGACCATTAATAGTTTCATACTTATAATTTAAATAAGGGTTTAAATTTGGTATCTCCTTTTTTAACTAATTTAAAAATAGTATAGAAAAAACGAATGCGAGCTAGTTTTAGTTTTAACTTTAAATTATATGCTAATTGTTCTGTTTTAATAAACTCTAAACAACGTTTTGCAGCTTTAAAATTACGTTCAGCAAGTGCTTGTCTAAAAAAACCCAAAGTCATTTTTAGAATAGCCAGTTTTATGTTTTCAGAATTTGAAAGCGCTAAAACAGAACGCTTTGCTTTAAAATAGGAGTCTAAACCATAATCTACATTGGCATAAAAACTGTTGGTTGATGAGTTTGCTCCAACTCTATAAAAAATTAACGGTTTATTTAGTAGTGCATAGCTTTTTTTATCTAAAAGTGCACGAGCATAGAACTCGTGATCTTCCAAGATGTGCAAATCTTCTCTTATAGGTAAATACGGTAACAAACTTGACGCATTCCAAAGTGGAGCCACCATCATCATAGGGAACGCACCTGTAGCAAAATCTTCAAAAACATTTTGACTAGGCTTAATATCTGGTTGTTTTGCTAATTTAAATTGACTTACATCAAATGCTCCAGTAAACTCTAGTAATTGACAAACTACAAAATCATTGTCTTGAATTGCTTCTATCTTTAACTTAAGATGTTCTGGATGCATAACATCATCACTATCAAAAAACTGGATATAATCGCCTGTCATTTTTGTAATAGCATAGTTTCGGCAAGTACTTGGTCCTTTTTTTAAATGAGAGGGACGCTCAAACAGTTGAAAACGTTTATCCGCTTCAATTAATTGTTTTGTAAAGGCAACTGTATTATCTGTACTACCATCATCTACAATAATACACTCCCAATGGGTATAGGTTTGTGCTTTAATAGAAGCTATAGTTTCTTCAATTAAATGAGCACGATTGTAAATTGGGATTATGATGGAAATCAAGATAGAAAATTACTTACATTTATTTTAATCTAACAATGTTTTAAATATATCAATATAATTGTTAGATATTGTCCTAATAGAATAATTATTAATATAATGTGATCTAACATTTTCTCTAATCTCAACAATCATTTCGGGTGTTTTCTTAGCTAAAAAGTTAATTTGATCTATTAAAGATTGCTTATCATTTATATCAAACCAAAAATTATTTTTAGTATCTTTTAATCTATCTTCCATTGCACCAACTTTTGTGGACAAAATTATTTTACCTGCAGCCATAGCTTCAACACCTACCAATGGTCCTGCTTCTTCATAAGATGGTATAATCAAAACATCAATTTTCTTGAAATAATCGGAAATATTTTCTGGTGATACTACCTTTAGAATAGTTATGTTATCTGTTTTTAAACAATTAACTTCTTTATGTAATGGACCAGAACCTGCAATAATTAAAAGTTCGTTTAGAGTATTAAAATTTTTCATTAATTCTATTATACCTTTTTCAGCTGAAAATCGCCCCAAAAAACCATAGACTAATTTTTCCGTAGCACTTATTTTCAAATTTAGTAACGACTGTTCTTGTAAAGAGGTTTGATCAATTTTAATAATTTTTTTGGGTTTAAAAGGCATTAAAGACAATCCATTTTTTAAAGAGTGTACTAAAGTTACATCTATCTTTGGTATCAACTTTTTAAAATCCTCCGTTATGTTCTGTATTTTACCTGTAGTTCTTAAAACAATAGGTGTGTTTGTTTGATTACAATATATAATCATTTGGTTTAAAGCATTCAAACTTAAAGTGCCACAATATAAAATAGCATCTGCTTTATCGATTTCTTTTTTTAAAATGTTATTTTTTAAAATTGAAAGGTTAAACAGACGTCTACTTATTTTATTATCTACTAAAAAATGTGAGGGTGTTTTACGTTTATGATAGTGCTTGAGAAAATAGCTGATAAATCTAATGGTAATGTATTGGCGATTAATCTCTTTATAAACATTAGTCCAATTACAATTTAAACCTTTTATTGCCTCAGACTTTTCAGTCATTAAAAACATAGAAACCACTTTTATTTCAAATTTTTTTGATAGTGCTATAATAATATTTCTTGCTTCTATTTCACGACCTCCAATATTATCAATTAAGCCAATTATAGTTATTTTTTTAATATTTTCTGTCAACATAATTAAACACTTGCGAATTTGTCAAACCTTTTGTTTTTAATAAATATCTTAATAAAGGTTTAATTTTTATAGCACGTTTGAAGAGTTTATTGATTATAATATACTTAACTGTATTTTTCTTCAAAGTTTTTAAAGACGAGTAATCAATGTGTTTTTGTTCTCTTGCTTTTAAAGCATCAAAGTTGTCTTGCATCCAGGGTTCAAATACATTCCCTAAGTGGTAGGCATTATTGGTATAGGTTGACAAACGATAACCGTCAGTCAACACTACTGGTTTATCCATATATAAAAACTCGCTATCACCATCTATTAAATAAGCACTATTGTCTTCTGGCAAGGCTTTAAACACTTCGGTTTTATAGGTCGCAACAAAATGAGAACAGCCTAGTACTGCTATAGTATCATCCTTTGCTTGTAATGTACCTATACTGTCACCAAACTCTTCTGGTAAATGAGTCCAACCAATGCTTTTTGCAAAATTCTCTAATGCATCTACATCTTTGACTGCTCTAAATTTTAATTTTTTAGAGAATAAATATTTGCTCCAAATATTAGCTGTTAAGTCTAAATGTTTTCTATAAACAGGTACTGGACATACAGCACCAGCTTTTGGAAACGAACTAAAGACCTTGACTACCTCATCTTCCCAATGGTCTAAAAATAACACGTCTGCATCTGTAATGGTTACTAACCGCTCTTCAACTGTACGTAATGCTTTTAACAAACTATTAATTTTACCAATACCTTCTCGTTCTATTATGAGCTCATCAATATTATGGCTATCATATAATTTAATCAATCTTTCATTAACTTCTTGACTACACTTATTACTAATTATGGATACTTTTAGTTTAGAACTTGCTGTTTTTAATACAGAAAACAAGCACAGTTCAAAGATTTTATAAGCATCTTTAAAATAATCGTTTTCATGCGGTATGTGCAATGGAATAATAACCCTATGATCACATGGCTCTTTAACAACTAACTTCCCTCCTTTGGTTGGATTATAACCTTTACGCATACATTATTGTTTCTTGTAATACTCTACTAGTTTTAAAACGCCTTCTTCAAGTGGCATTAAGTCTCTACCTAGTACTTTTTTCATTTTTGAAGTATCTGGACAACGTCGTGCCATATCACCTTCTTTTAAAGCTGGTAAATGCACTATATTACTTTTAGAGTTTGTCAAACTGATAATCTCTTCTGCTAAAGATAAAATGGTTTGTTCTTTGTCACTACCAACATTTAAAACTTCGTTTACACAAGATTTATCTGTGATGGCTTTAATGCAGGTTTCAACATTATCATCTACATAACAAAAGGATCGAGTTTGTAATCCATCTCCATAAATATTGATGTCTTTATTTTGAAGTGCTAATTTTAAAAAACGGGGTAATACAAAGTCTTCACTTTGATTAGGTCCATAGGTATTAAAAAACCTGAAAATGGTATATTCTAAACCGTATTCTTGATAGTAGGATTTAAAAAACGCCTCTCCAACATTTTTAACAATGGCGTAGGGTAATCTAGAATTAAGTGGTGTTGTGTTTTCGTTTTGAGGGATTTCAAAAGGTTCTCCGTATACCTCGGAAGAGCTAGAATAAAAAACACGTTGTACTCCAGAATTTTTTGATAGGGATAAGATATTTTTAATCCCTTCTATATCTTTTAATACACTCATTGGGTGTTTTAAAGTACGCTTTACACCAACCATAGCAGCATAATGAAACACAAAATCAAAATCATAACGTGCAAATACTGGTGCAATATCTTCATAATTATTAACATCAGATTTAATAAACTTAACGTTATCCAATTTTGGTATTTTATGCAAACTACCGGTAGATAAATTATCTATAATTACAATGATATTAGATTTATCTGAAGCTAAGTGCTTTGCTAAGGTACTACCAACGTTTCCTGCACCTCCTGTGATTAAATATGTGGTCATTTTATTTCTTATATTTCTAAAAAACTAAAATTATAAATACAAACTTACTGCATCCAAATAAGCTTTAGCTATTGTTTTTTTGGAATGATTGTTATTATAAATTTCAATATAGCGTTTTTGAATTAGTTTTATCTGTTTAGCATCAAAATTTGAATACTCTAAAATTTTAATTGAAAGCCCTTCCCAATCACCTTGGTCAAACCATAAGTTATCTTCACCAAAAAAACGTTCTGGCATTGCACCACTTTTAGTGGATAATATTGGAATTCCTAACAATGCTGCTTCTAATGCATTGTAAGGTCCTGCCTCTTCAATTGAAGACACTATTAAACAATCAAAATTAGAGATGGCAGCAATCATACTATCATACTTTAAATGACCGTAAAACTTAATGTTTTTGTGCTCTGCTTTAGATTTTAAATGTTCTATTTCTGGGCCATCACCTATTATATGTAGTTTTAAATCTTCTCTATCTTTTATAGCATTAAAAGCTTTAATTACAGTAATAACATCTTTATTTTTGTCTAATCTTGAAGCACAATAAAAGTTTTTTATAGTATCTATAGCTCTTTGCTTAACTAGAATATCGTCTTCTTTAAAAACACATTGGTCAATTATTTTATAATTAAGACCATCTTTTTGTTTAAATACTGTTGAATTTTTTTCTGAATGATTAATAAATAAACTGACGTGCTCTACATAAGAAAAATACGCGTCGTTTAAATTAATTTTAGGGATTGTACCAGTGGTTCTATAAATGACCTTCTTATTATGGTTATTTGCTGCTAAAATTATCTCTTTGGTGTAATTAGAGGTTAATTGAGCCATTATAACAATCAAATCTGCTTCTTTTATAACTTGGTTTAAAGACTTTATATTTTGATTGTTAAGATTTTTAAAATATAGGTTATCATAATTTATTTTAAATCCAAGAAGTGCTTTTAATTTGTTTGTCTTTTTTTTGAATTTGGTATAAATATCTAATGTTGGATTAACCAAATACAAATCATTATTTTGTTTAATGGTTTCGGTAGAAAAAATGGAAACTTCATATCTCTCTTTTAAGACATCTGCAATAAAGGCAGTCTCAATTTCTCTACCTCCTCTAGAGTTAATGGGTCCTAAAATGGCTACTTGTTTCAAACTATTTTTGGTTTATTTTTTTCTTTACAAAACGCATTAATTGGTTGCGGTAAAAATAGAAATTTTTAAAAATTTCATTTTTAAAGTTTACCTTCAATACTTCAAATGCATAACTTTTACCAAAATCTATATAACTTTTAAACTTGTCTTTGTCTTTTGTATTAAGATACTCTGCTATTAATTTCCAGCTTTGGGTTAAGTCTATTGCTTTGGCTAAAGAGCTTAAGTTACTAGTTTTGTTATCACTTGCAGCTCTGTATTTTACATGACAATTACTATCAAAAGCTATTGAATTAGACTGATAAATTACGCGACAAAATAGTTCTCCATCTTGGTTTATTTTTAACGCTTCGTTCCACAAGCCAGATTTTAAAAAAATTTCTTTTTTTACTAAAAACACATGAGAGGGTAAAAAACTTTTTAAATCTCCATACGCTATTAAAAGTTGGTAAGCTGGATTGTAATCTTTATACAGTAAAGACTCTTTAATTTTGAAATCCTCATGAGTTGTAAATCGTCCCCATTTGCAAGTCACGATATCAGCATTTGTATGTTTAGCCCGTTTTAATTGACTACTTAATTTATTTTTTGAAAGTAAATCGTCTGAGTCTAAAAACTGAATATACTCACCGTTACATAACTCAAAACCATAGTTTCTGCAAGCATTGGCACCTTTTGGTTTGTGTTTTGGTCTATCAAGAAATTTAAATCTCGTGTCTTTTTTACAATAGGCATTAACAATTTGGGCTGTGTTATCTGTACTTCCATCATCTACAATTATACATTCCCAATTAGAGTAGTCTTGAGCTAAAATACTATCTAAAGTCTCAGGTATAATATGACCTCTATTAAAACTAGGGATGATTATGGAGACTAATGGATTAAACATAAATAAGTTATACTGATTTATTTATTATATAAAAATGAAAAATATTGTTTTCTGAGTCGTATTAGTGGAAAATACTTAATTGCTAACTTTGAAAATAACACCTTTGGATTAATTATAAAAAGAGTGCTCCAATATCTAATATAAGTTAACATACTAAGCTTCTCTTTAAATTTTAATCGCCATAAATTATCCATTATCCAATCAACATATTTTAAATCAACATTTTTTTTGTAACACCAAAATAGTAGTGATTCAAAAACTTTAAAATTATAGTCACTATAAAACTGGCTATTATTAAAAATGTTTTTTTCGTGTACACCTCGTATAGCAACTGGCTTATCAATTTGCCCAGATTCTAATTTACAAACTATTGCAGCTTTTAGTATCAAGTCAGAGTCCTCTCCTACTGCTAACTCTTCGTTAAAAAGCCCAATTTTATTAAATACATCACTTTTTAATAGTAATCCATCTAAAGAAAAATGTCCGTTTTTGTGATAAATTAAATTTTCAAATAAATTTTCTGGACTAATCTTTTTAGTAATTGTTGTTAATTTAAGTTTTTCAAATTCTGAATCTTTATATTCTCTATAAAAATGAACACCTATTGCATTGTATACACCATCTAAAAATTTATTATGATTAATAATTTCAAAATCTTTTAAAAACCTATGTTCTAAATAGAAATCATCAGCATCTAAAAAGGCTATATAATTACATTTTGCTTTTTGTAAAGCTAAATTTCTGGTAGCAGAACGTCCTCTGTTTTCTTTATTTGTATGGTAATAAACTTCTAAAATTGAATAGTCAATAAGTAATTTATCAAGTATGTGTTCCGTATTATCTGTACTACCATCATTAACAACTATAATTTGCTTAACTTCAGGTTGTTGTATTGCAGATATTATTGCTTTTTCAATATATTGTTCTGCATTAAAAACAGGTATAATAACAGATACAGTTGCTTCCATTTAGAACTTATTAATTAAACCTAGTTTTATTAATAATTTTATTTTTTTTGAATTACGTAAGTCTGTAATTGTATCTCTAAGCTCTATCATTTTTTTTAGATCATTTATAAAAAGGCTAAACTCCTCTTTTAAAATTGTAGCTCTTTCTTGCTTTAAAAGCATTCTGTTTTCTTGAACAGAGCTTATTCCTCCTTCATAAAAATTAGTAATTACATCATCTAAATGTTTATAAGTCGCATTATATTTACATATTGCTAGTATTAAAAATTTCCAATCAGATACTATTTTTAAAGTCTCATCATAAAGTCCTATAGTTTCAAATAAGTTACGTTTAGTAAACGTTGCTTGATGTGGTGGTACATCATTATAAAGGTATTCAAAAGACAGTTGGTCTGGACATTTTTTTATTTTTTGAGAATTAGCTCCAATGACATTGATATTACAATAAATAATATCTGAATTAAATAAATCTTTACTAACTCTTTTCAATGCATCATTATCTGAAAAATCGTCTCCACTATTTAAAAACAACAAATAATCACCTTTTGCTACTTTTATTCCTTTATTCATAGCATTGTAAACACCAGTATCAGGTTCGCTAATCCAATAACTAAAACTGTTTTCATTGTCCTTAATAACGTCTAGACTTCCATCTGTGCTATTTCCATCAATAATGATATGCTCAAAATTAGAGGCAGTTTGGTTTTGTACACTTTTAATAGTGCGTTCTAAACCTAGCTTATCATTGTAATTTACAGTTATGATAGAAATTATTGTCACTTTTTTTCTAAATTAATTATTAAAAAATTAAGTTTTATTTAACACCTTCTTATAAAGCTTAATATAGGCTTCTGCCTGTATATTTTGATTATATTTAGTAATTGCTTGCGTGCGAATTTGTTCTCTTGTTAAAGTAACACCTTTACTAAAAAATTCTTGTATTTTATCTGCAAGAGATATTACACTTACAGTCTGGGTAAGCATCCCATTATCACCATCTATAATCATATCTGGAATACCTCCAATAGGAAACCCAATAACTGGAGTACCACACAATAGTGACTCTAAAACTGTATTTGGTAAGTTATCCATTAAGGAAGGTATTACAAAAACATCTGCCAAAGAATAAATAATACTAATTGTTTTTTCATCTGTTATTGCTCCTAGATGTTTGATTTGAATTGATGTATCTAAATTTGGTTTTCCTCTTCCAATAGAACATAAAATCATATTATCATCATTTATTTGCTCTAAAGCTCTTTTTAAATAAACAAATCCTTTTCTATTATTTTCTACAGAATCTGCAACAAATAATACAACTCTCTTTTTTAATGGTATATCAAATAAATCTCTTGAAAATGCTTTGTCTCTTGTTTTAAACACTTCTACATTTAACCCATAAGGTATATGATAAACCACTCTATTTTTAAACAGATTACTTGATTCTGCTTGATTCTTTAGCCATATAGAAGGTGCTACTATTGTTAAATTACTACAATTTTTTAGAGCTTGAAGTTTTAAATCTAAATTTTGATTAAAAACTTTTCTTTCATGATCTGTAAATTGCCTTTCTAATGGATTACCCTCTTTACTTATGCCAAATTCTAATTCTGCATAATGTTCTCCTCCTGTAAAAGGGTTCATATCATGTAGAGTCCAAATTACTGGTTTGGTATTATTTTTAAAAAAAGATTCAAAATCTAAAAAATTTGCAACCCAATGTAAATTAATAATATCTGCTTTTTTATAAAGTTCTGTTTTTGTAATATCATATTTAGAATTTGGGAAAGAAAAAAATTCTAGCCCTTTTGTTCTTTTATTAAGAAAATTAGTTTGACTATTAGCAAATATTTTTTCTAAAGAATAATATCCTATTATCTTATTAGCCACTTTCTTAATTATTATTCTTAAAATATTCTTTTTCTTTTTTTTAAATTGAAATGTATTTTGATAATTCTTACTTTTTTCTAACACTAAAGCATTTGATACTACTTCTGTATTTTGTAAAGCCATATGCAACCTAAAGCAGGCATTGGCTGCACCTCCTCTATCCAAAGTACTTATTATAAGAATCTTCATTACTTTTGGCTTTTGATTTTAAACTCTTTTATTCCAGATTTAAAAATACTTGCATTTTCACTAGGAAAAGCATATAAAATATTACCTGTAGATGCTAAGTTACTTACACAATAATTAATTGCATCAAAAATACTAACTCCTTTCATTTCAACTGCGCTGAAATGTTTTCCTGAATTTTTCATATAGTTGGTGGTCCAATCTTCTCCCACTTTATGTTTTTTTTTCAAATCATCTAACTCTCTATCAAAGAAATATCTATTATCATTCAGATCGACACCTAACATTAATATATTCGTTTTTGGATAATCTATAGAAATCACATTAAAAACGGTAGTAAGGCTTCCTCTAAAATGATATAATGAATCGTTGAAACTATTTCCCCAAATATTATTTTCTGAAAAAAGACTCTCAATTCTTATAAATTTTGTTTTATTTTTCTTTTTAATAAAAATTGGTTTGAAAGAGTTTTTTAACTCAATATCTTCTCTTATTCTATTAAAACTATTTTTAAAAAATGGCTTATATAATTTTCTTAATATTGAAACTAAAAAGTGAATTGACCTAAATCTAGTTATTTTACTTAAATATTTAAGTTTTTCATGACAAACGTATTGTTCTATTTCACTACTTAAATAGTAAGAAATGTCATCTAATTTAGAAGTTTTCTCAATTGATTGTCTAAGAAAAAATTCTGCAGTTTCATCATTACAATCATGAAAATATAGCTTGTTGGGTTTCACTTTAGTCAAATCAAAAAAATATCCAAATTTATTTATGGCAATTCTAGCTTTAGTTTGATTTATCCAGCTAATTAAACTTTCTGGAAGATTGTTTATGCTATATCCAGAACCCAAAACAACTACCCATTCTTTAGGATTATAATTTACCATCTAAGGTTTTCTTAATTGTTGAAAAATTATCTGAAGTGCATTTTAAAAAATTATCCTTAGCATCTGAATAATCAGAGTCGTCTATGAAAATTTTTACTTTATCTAATAATTCAGAAATTAAATTATTTGAACTAATCTCAACTCCTCTTTCAGGCATTTTAATATCATTTAAAAAATATTTTAACTTTTCGTGACTGATAAGGCTAATTATACTAATATCTAATCCAAAAGGTATCATTTGAGCATGCCCTCTTGTACCAATGATTAAATCAAAAGTCTTGTACTTTTTAATAATATCATCAATACTTAGCCCAACTAAGTTTTCAATTGGCATGTTAATATTATATTGTAAAACCCATAGCATGAATTCTTCGTCACGTGGTACATGAATAATATATACTACTTCATAATCTTGCTTTTGTAAGGCTTTAATAACTTGACAAAGCCTTGACATAATCTTGTTCTCTTCACTTTGATTGCCATACCTCAAATTATGTCTGTCAAATGCAATATTTATTCCTATGCGTTTTTTTCTGTTGGCTTGTTTTACTTTAGCTTTAGGAGCATATAATTCATCTAAAATCGTGGTTGGACAAGGCTGAAAAGATATTTTTTTCTTTAATTCAACATCTAAATATGATGAAATATTTTGTATGGAACCAGAATTTCTCAATCCAAAAAAAGAAGATTTTTCTACCAACATATTTAGATTTTCAGAAAATTTATTGATAAAATCATCCTGACCTCTAAACTTATTGTATCCTACAGCATGGATAAATAATGGTGCTTTTATTTTAATATAATACTCTGCAGGGATTGCCCATTGCCAGCCTGAAATATTATTTTCATTTGTGTCCTTTAAAAATAATCCACCTCCTCCAACTATAATACCATCAAAATCATTTAGTCTATCAATAAGGTCTAATGTTACTTCTTTGTGTAAATCAAATAATTCAAAATGTACATTTCCTAAATAATGTTCATATTGTTTTCTTACTGCATTAAAAAGTGCAATATCTCCAGTATTATAAGAGTTATGAAATCCTAGATGTGCAATTCTATATTTAGCTTTCTTTAATTGCTTTTCTTCTTCTTTCTTTTTAAGTATTTCTTTTAGTTTTCTTATTTTTCTTTCAGTTTGTTTTTTTAAACTATATAATTTGTATTTAAAATTTTTATTTTGATTCTTATAAATAGGTCTAATTCCATTTTTTTTAATATCAATTAACTCAATAATTCTTTTGTAACTATCTAATTGTAAATCAGGAGTATATAGTTGAGTTCTTTTTTTAGCAACAACATTTACAAATCCACGATGATGTTTTAAATCTATTACTTCAAAATTACTTGACTCTAGTAAATATCGTAAAGTAATATCACTAAATGAATTTATATGAGGTTTCCAAAAAAAGAATTTTTCATTATCACCATACAAATTATCTATAGATGGACACTCTAAATAAAGAATTCCATCTTGATTTAATAGTTCATAGCATCGTTCAACAAAATATTTCGGATTTTCGACATGTTCTATAACGTGAAATGAAGAAATTAAATCAAAAGTTTTTTTTGTTTTAAAATTTTCTAAAAATGTATTTTCTATTTGAATTTTATAATTTTCATTGCCATATTTAGAAAAATTTGAATCTGGCTCGATACCAATAACATCTTGGCCAAGAACGCTTAACAATCTTAAATAACTACCTACACCACATCCAATTTCAAGAGAATCTTTGAATTTATATAAAGTCTCAATCCCTAAAACAGTTTGTAATCTTTTAAAATTTAACCAAGCGATTTCTTCTGATCTTTTTATTTTAGCAATATTTGGCTTATTACCTCCTCTTGCTTCAGTAGAAAAACCTCCCAAAGAATACAAATCATTGTGTGTTGTTAAATTAGGCCTAGGCAATACCATGATAAACCCACAGTGCTTACATGAAAAATTATTTAGAAGGTCATCATTTCTGTCAAGTTCTGAAATAAGAACGAAGGAAGTGTTTTTACATAAAAAACATCCCACTTTACTGTTTATAGTTTTTAACTCTTGACTTTTTTCCATATTGTTGGTAATATAATTTTTCCAGGTCTTTTACTACGTGTTCTATAAGTATCGACAATATTAATAGTAATTTCATCTTTTACAACATCTACTAAATTTCCACTTTTAGATTTTATACCAAAAGTAATTTTATAAAATCCTACAAGTAAATATTGAGCATTAAAAAGAAATTTTAAATTATTATCATCTTTGGTAATTACAAGTTTTTCATCTGTAGATTCACTAAAAAACAAAACTTCTCCTAATTCATCTCTGACATAAAAAGCACAAATATACTCATCAACAATAGATTGGCTTAGTTTTAAATCAAAGCAAATTTCATCATTTACATCAAAAACATTAGTGTTACTTGTTAATTTAATACTTGTTATACCAAATTTTTTGTCTTCATTAAGATATTTAGTTGTCAAATTAGAATGAGGTTCATTTTTTAAATATTCAGATATACAAAGATTAATATCTTCACTTTCAAAAACGTTCTTTCCATTTTCTAATAAAAGACCTCTAGTACACAAACTTCTAACAGCTGCCATATTATGACTCACAAACAAGACTGTACGACCTTCCCCTCTAGAGATGTCTTGCATCTTACCTATAGCTTTTTTCTGGAATTCGGCATCTCCTACTGCAAGTACCTCATCCACTACTAATATCTCTGGTTCTAAAAAAGCAGCAACTGCAAAAGCCAAACGTACGGTCATCCCAGAACTATAACGCTTAACAGGTGTATCTATGTAACGCTCGCAACCAGAAAAAGCAATTATCTCATCAATTTTAGAACTGATTTCCTTTTTAGTCATTCCTAAAATAGCGCCATTTAAGTACACATTTTCTCGACCTGTCATCTCGCCATGAAAGCCTGTCCCAACTTCTAATAAAGAGGCTATTCGCCCTTTAGTTTTTATTTCTCCTGTTGTAGGACTAGTGACTTTAGATAAAATTTTTAATAACGTAGATTTACCTGCTCCGTTTTTACCTATAATCCCTAATACTTCACCACGTTGAACTTCAAAATTAATATCCTCTAAAGCCCAAACATAATCGGACTCTGCTTTAGTACTTCGGTCATTACTTTCTCCAACTGTTAAAAAAGGATCGTCTTTACCTCTAATTTTAAACCACCAACGCTTTAAATCGTCTTTAATAGTTCCAGTACCTACCAACCCTAAACGGTATTGTTTAGAAATGTTTTCGGCTTTTAATATGATGTCTTTTTTTTTCATACTAAACGGTGTCTATAAACGATTTTTCTGTTCTGTTAAACACAATTAGCCCTATTAAAAAGAAAACAATACTTACTGTTCCTGCATATAAAAATGAGGCTAATGAAAACTGTTCTGTCCCTAATGTCATATGTCTAAATAATTCTATAAACGTGGTCATTGGGTTATACTCTACTAACCATGAATATTCTGGTAGTTTTTCTTTAAAATAGGATAAAGGATACATTACCGCAGACCCATACATTAATAATTGTACACCAAAACCAACCAAATAAGTTAAATCACGATACTTGGTTGTAAATGATGAAATAATCATCCCAAAACCTAAACCAAAAAGTGCCATTAAAAATATTAATACTGGTAATAAAACTACAGAAGCGGTAGGCAAAGCTTGGCTTGCACTTTCTGTAAACAACTTAAAATAAACATAGAAACTAATAAATACCAACATTCGGATTCCAAAATTGACCAAATTGGTAATTACTACAGATAAAGGCACAATAACACGAGGAAAGTATACCTTACCAAATAAGCCTTGATTGGCTTTAAAGGTATTACTTGTACCAGTTAAACAACTACTAAAATAATTCCAACAACTTAAACCTGCTAAATTAAATAAAAAGGCAGGAATCCCATTACCTGTTGGGATATTAGCCAAGTTATTAAAAATTAAAGTAAACGTAAGAGTTGTAAACAAAGGTTGGATAAAATACCACAAAGGACCTAAAATGGTTTGCTTATAAAGTGTAATAACATTACGTTTTACAAATAATAAAAGCAAATCTCGATAGCGCCAAATCTCTTTAAAATTTAGATCTATAAGCTTCCTTTTTGGTGATATGGTATATAACCAATCTGAACTATTATTTTTAGTATTCAAAATGTTACTTTAAAGGATTAAAAAAAGATAAAATACGCTTTAAGACTGAAACTTTCTTAGTCTCGTTTTCATGGTATCCATTAGCATAATTACCATAACCATAACCGTAACCGTAACCGTAACCGTACCCATATTTACCTTTTTGATTAAACCCGTTATATAATAAACTTATATTTTTAACCTCACCTTTTTTATGCTTATCGTTAATTAAATTAAGCATTTCTTTTTTAGTGTAGTCTTGTCTTACCACATATAATGATGCATCTGCATACTGTACTAGTTCTATAGCATCTGCAACTAAACCTATTGGAGGTGTATCTAGTATGATGTAGTCGTATTTTTCTTTTAATAACTGCATTAACTCATGCATCTTTTCACTTATCAATAATTCTGATGGATTGGGTGGTATGGGACCTGAGGTAATCACCTCTAAATTTTGAACTTTAGTTTGTTGCGTGACCTCGTCTAAGTTTTTTTGGCCTATTAAGTAGTTAACTGCACCAATATCATTTTGGATTTCAAAATCACCAAAGATTTTAGGCTTACGCAAATCTAAACCTACTAATACTGTTTTTTTACCACTCAAGGCAAAAACGGTTGCAATATTAATAGAGCAAAACGTTTTTCCTTCACCACTAACTGAAGAGGTGACCATAACCGTTTTAGTGCTATCCAAATCATGTTGTTTATACATGTACTGCAAACTAGATCTAATTGCCCTAAACGCTTCTGCTACAGAAGATTTTGGTTTACGGTGTACCACTAAATTATTATCTAATGTATTTTTACCAACAACACCCAACAATGGTATAGAACTCAAGCTTTCTAGATTTTGAGGATTATGTATTCTGGTATCAAAAAATGTAACTAAAAAGGCTAATAATAATGGAGGTAAAATCCCACCAAAAATAGCAAACATATATCTAGAACTTAACTTTAAATCTATTGGTTGAGCACCAGTGTTTTTTGCTGGATCAATTAAAAGAATATCCGAAACTGTGGCTGCTTTAATAATATCGGCTTCACCACGTTTAGACAAGAACATGGTATATGTTTTTTCGTTTAATAAATATTGACGTTGAATATCCATTAAAAACTGTTGGTCTTTTGGCATTTTTTTAAATTCACCTTTAGCGACTCCAATTTTTGAATTTACACGTTTCAATTCTCTATCTAAACCATTTAGAGCTGCACTTATATTTTCTAACAATACAGATTTTAAACCATTTATTTGCTGGTTTAAATCTTTAAATATTGTAGTATTAGATTTAACAGTTTCTTCATATTTCGCTTTTTGTACAGATAGCGAATTAATTTTTGATATGTTATTTAATATGTTTGTCTCATCTATTCCTGCTGTTGATGGTGCAGGTAATTCTGTAAAACTTGTACTTGTAAGTAAATAATTTTTTAATCTATTGTAGTAATCTTTTTTATCATAAAGATTATCTCTTTCTAACTCTAAAGTTGATATTTTTTGGGTAATAGCTATGCTTTCTTGTCCCAAGTCAAAAATCCCGTTTTTGGAGCGGTAATCATTTAACTGGTCTGAGTTATCTTCCATATCAGATTTAACTCTGTTAATCTGACTATCAATGAAATTTATGGTATTTGTTACAAATTGATTTTTTCTGTCTAGCTGTTCTTTAGTTAAAACCTCAACTGTTTTATTTAAATAATCTTCTATTTTTTTTGTGTTATTATCTACCATACTCAGCAATAAAATAGCCGAATTACGTGGATTACTTACACTTAACCTAAAACGATAAGAGGCTACTACAGCATCAAATGATTGAAATTGCAAAAAATAAGTATCTCCTGGCTTTATATTTCTGTCTTCAACAACATTTAAAGTTCCATTTAAATATGGCAAATCAATAAGCGCTCCTACTTTATATTCTCTACTAAATACACCTTGTGTTACATCAAAATTTTTAACTGAATAATCATCATAATTTTGTGCGGATACTGCTAAACCTTTAAAATCAAATTCTAAAGTGAAGGTCTCTTGATTTTTAAAAGTTACTTTTATTGGTGTATTTAATATTTGATAGTCATCAAAACTAGGATTAAACCTAAATGGTGCTGCTTTATAAATATCGTCTTTTCTAAAACGCGATTGTTTGAGATAATTAATATAAAATTGAAGACTATCTACAACTTGCTCGTGTAAACTTCTAGATTGTAGGGTATTCATTACTGTCTGCACTTTTCCAGACACACCACCATAATTAAAGGTTAGATTAGTGTTAGAGGTAAACAAGGGGTTTTTATCGTCTTCGATAGATATTTTAGTACTTAATCTGTACGATTGTTGCTTTCTTATATTTTGTTGATAAACGATAAACACACCTATTCCAACACATATAATAAACAACTTCCAATAACTAAGCGCTTTAAATAAAAACGCCTTAATATCAAATACAGGACCAGAGTCTAAAACATCAAATTCTTCATTCATAATAACTAATTATAGATTTCTAGCTAAAAAATAAGTGGATACCAAAACCGAAAAAATACTAGCTATAGTCGTAAAGGTTTGCGTCGCTGTTTGCCCAGCACCTAAAGCTTTACGCTTAAGTGGCTTGACTAAAATGATATCATTTGGTTGTATGAAATAGTAAGGTGATTTCATTGCAGCAATATCTGTTAAATCTATATGATGAATTTTTTGACCATTAGGATATTGTCTTATTACCATAATATCCTTTCTGTCTCCTGTGGGTAATATATCACCACCATTGGCTAAGGCTTCAATAATGTTAACACGGTCTTGAAATAATGTCTTAACACCTCCACCAGACACCTCACCAGTAATCGTGTAACGTAATCCAGCTAGTTTAACTGTCACAAATATTTTAGAAACATCTTTTAAATATTTTTCCAATAGAGCCTCTTTAACTTTATCTTCGATTTCATCTGTAGTAAACCCTAAAACGTTAACTTTATCTAATATTGGAAACTCAATATTACCATGTAAATCAACCGTAAAACCACTAAAATATAAGCTTTGAGCATTTCCACCTCCAGAAGTCTGATTTGTAGGCTGAAAAATTTCTAGCAAACCTTTAAGCTCAGAATCTGTTGACTTGATACTTATACTCAAAATATCATTAACCTGAACTCGATAAGGCGTTGCTAAAGCTTGGATTTGAAGTGAGTCATCTACAATAGTTCCTTTATCTTGAAGATAAACCACGTCTTTATTTGTAATACATGACGTACTTAAAAGACTAAATACTACCAGTACACACACTATAATTTGCTTCATTGTTGAGGCGTTTGTTAATTGACAAATATAACCTTTCATCGTGAATAATAAAACTTTTGTCGGATTTTTTGGTATTTTAAAGATAAAACATAAAATCTCAAGTTTTAAAATCAAGTCCTAGATAACAAATAGCTTGTTGGTAAGTCTTCTGCTTGCAACTTTTCACTTTAAACTTTTCACTTTTTACTTATTTAAACCCATCTTTGTAAAAAAATCTAAAATTGAATTATCTAACAGTAGAAAATATAGCCAAATCCTATGGCGAGTTAACCTTATTTGAGGGTCTATCCTTTAGCGTTCACAAAGACCAAAAGATTGCTTTTGTTGCCAAAAACGGTACTGGAAAAACCTCCATTTTAAACATGTTGGCTGGACTTGATGTACCAGATACGGGTAATATTATTTACAGAAAAGATATTAAGGTTGCCTTTTTACCTCAAGAACCAATACTAGAGCCTAATTTAACGGTTGAAGAAACTATTTTTAATACAGACAACCCTATTTTAGATATTATAAAAAATTACGAAAAAGCCCTACAAAACCCTGAAGATGAAGATGTCTATCAAATCGCGTTTGAGCAAATGGACAGACATAATGCGTGGGATTTTGAAACCCAATACAAACAAATTTTATTTAAGCTAAAACTTGATAATTTAGAGCAAAAAGTAAGCAGCTTATCGGGTGGACAAAAAAAGCGTTTAAGTTTAGCTAACGCTTTAATTAATAAACCTGATTTACTAATATTGGATGAGCCAACTAACCACCTTGATTTAGAAATGATTGAGTGGCTAGAAGCTTTTTTTGCCAAAGAAAATATCACCTTATTTATGGTCACCCACGACCGTTACTTTTTAGAGCGTGTGTGTAACGAAATTATAGAACTGGACCATGGACAATTATATAATTACAAAGGAAACTATTCGTATTATCTAGAAAAGAAAGAAGAACGTATCGCTAGAGAACAAGTTGAAACTGGAAAAGCCAAACAACTGTATAAAAAAGAATTAACGTGGATGCGTCGCCAACCCAAAGCGCGTACCACAAAATCTAAATCTAGAATAGACGATTTTGCTGACATCAAGCACAAAGCACATCAACGCAGAAAAGATCATGTAGTCGAGTTAGAGCTTAACATGGAGCGTCTTGGAAGTAAAATTGTCGAGTTAGTTAAACTCTCCAAATCGTTTAAAGACAAAATGATACTGGATAAGTTTGATTATAACTTCCAACGTGGCGAACGTGTTGGTATTATTGGTAAAAACGGAACAGGAAAATCAACGTTCCTTAATATGCTAACCCAAACCATACCTCCTGATAGTGGTAAAATTATTATTGGCGAAACCGTTAAGTTTGGATACTATACCCAAGCTGGAATTACTCCAAAGCCAGATCAAAAAGTGATTGATGTGGTTAGAGATTTTGGCGATTATATTCCGTTAAAAAAAGGACGTCAAATTAGTGCACAACAATTATTAGAACGCTTTTTATTTGACCGCAAAAAGCAATATGACTTTGTTGAAAAACTTAGTGGTGGCGAGCGTAAACGCCTATATTTATGTACAGTGTTAATCCAAAATCCAAACTTTTTAATTCTGGATGAACCTACAAACGATTTAGATATTGTAACCCTAAATGTGCTTGAAGATTTCTTATTAGATTTTCCGGGTTGCCTCATTGTTGTGTCTCACGACCGTTATTTTATGGACAAAATCGTAGATCATCTTTTGGTTTTTAAAGGAGAAGGTGAGGTTGAGAATTTTCCAGGAAATTATTCAGATTATAGAGCTTACGAAGACAGTAAAGCTCCTGAAAACACCGATAATACAGAAGATAAAAAAGAAAAGAAAAACTGGAAAAAAGACAGCAATATAGCGTTATCGTATAACGAGCAGAAAGAGTATAAAAATTTAGAAAGTAAAATCAAAGCATTAGAATTTGATAAAAAAGAAATAGAACAACAGTTTTTAAACCCAGATTTAACACAAGATCAAATCACAGAACTGTCTAACAAAATCCAAACTATTATAGATAGTATTGAAGAAAAAGAGTTACGCTGGTTGGAGTTAGCAGAGAAGATGGAAGGTCAGTCTTAATAAGTAGATAGTAGTTAGTAGTTAGTAAAATGAGTAAAGTTTATCAAATACAATCCTATTTAAAATTCTTAATAAGGTCCACCAATCAACATGGTGTCCACTCCCCTTTTGTATTTGACTTAGTGACTAAATGTTTTTATGATAAATCAAATCACGTTGCTTACAAAACAATCAAAGACTACATCAATCAGTTATTAAAAAGTAACCAAACCATAGATGTTAAAGATTTAGGTTCAGGAAGTCAGGTGTTTAAGACTAATTCCCGTTTAGTTTCAAAAATGGCAAAGGTTGCTGGCTCCAGCTTTAAAGAAGCAAAATTATTATATAGACTGTCTAATTATTTTCAATTTAATTCTATTTTAGAACTAGGCACGTCGCTAGGTATAGCAACACATGCGATGCATTTAGGGAGTCCTAAAGCGACTATTACTACCATTGAGGGTTGTCCAAATATTTCAGAATTTACTAAACACACGTTTAATAATTTCAACTTAAAAAATATTGAAGTCATGACAGGTCACTTCAACTCTAATTTACCTAATCTAAAAAATAACACTTACGACCTCATTTACTTTGATGGAAATCATCAAAAAGAAGCTACTTTACACTATTTTGAAACGTTACTACCCACTAGTCATAATAATTCTGTGTTTATTTTTGATGACATCTATTGGTCCAAAGACATGACAGACGCTTGGGTAAGTATAAAAAACCACCCTAAAGTCACAGTAACTATTGATACCTATCATTTTGGACTGGTATTTTTCAGAAAAGAACAAGCTAAAGAGCATTTTACCATTAGAGTATAATGTCATTGCTAGGAAGCATGACGAAGCAATCTTTCTCATTTTAATTCTGATTTCAATAAATCAATACATAAAATTCAAGTAAATCGTTTTTACTTTTTAACTATTTCCACTTAACTTTACAATCATGAAAATTTACACAAAAACAGGAGATAAAGGCACTACCGCATTATTTGGTGGTACACGTGTTCCAAAACACCATATACGCATAGAAAGTTACGGAACAGTAGACGAGCTAAACTCGCATATAGGACTGGTTAGAGACCAACACATTAACCAACATTATAAAGACATCCTTATAAACATACAGGACAAACTATTTACAGTAGGTGCTGTCTTAGCAACAGATCCTGAAAAAGCCATTTTAAAAAACGGAAAAGAGCGACTAAACATAGAAAAAATCACTTCTAAAGATATAGAATTGCTAGAATCTGAAATGGACACCATGAATGAAGCTTTACCACCTATGACACACTTTGTACTACCTGGTGGTCATCAAACCGTGTCATTCTGTCACATCGCACGTACCGTATGCAGACGTGCAGAACGCTTAGCATCAGCACTTAACGATTTAGAACCTTTTGAAGCGAATACCTTAACCTATTTAAACCGTCTTTCTGACTACCTTTTTGTGTTGGCACGAAAATTGTCTCATGACTTACAAGCAGACGAAGTTAAGTGGATACCAGAAAAAAAGTAAACTACTTTACAAAGCGCTGTGATTAGTAACACTGCAAAACACTTTAGTATCAAGTAGTTTCAGTTTAGAAGACGTTCTTTTTTTTAATGAAAAAATAATTCACTTTTTACTTGACTATTTAAACTAAAAATTTATTTTTGCAAAAATTAAAACCGCATAACAAATGTATTGGACATTAGAATTAGCATCTTATTTAAGTGATGCGCCTTGGCCAGCAACTAAAGATGAGCTTATTGATTACGCTATTAGAACAGGCGCACCTTTAGAAGTTGTAGAAAACTTACAGTCTATTGAAGACGAAGGTGATTCGTACGACTCCATAGAAGAAATTTGGCCAGATTATCCAACTGACGAAGATTACCTCTGGAATGAGGATGAATATTAATAACTTATAAATAGTATCAAAAAAAAGTCTCAATTAGAGGCTTTTTTTGTGCTTTAAAATTTAGCCAAACGCAGCTAAAAACGTATATTTAGACCCTTTTTAAAAGAGACTTATTTTTCTTAAAAAAGCACTTCGACTGCGCTCAGTGGGAAAGTCGCAAAAAAAATTAAAACATAAAATCATGTCATGCTAAGCATAGTCGAAGCATTTCATCTTAAATAAAACACAAAAACTATGAGTTTTTTAAATTCCGTACTAAAAGTGTTTGTTGGTGACAAGTCTAAACAAGACGTCAAATCCATCACACCTATAGTAGATAAAATTAAAACCTTTGAAAAAGCACTAGAAGCTTTATCACATGACCAATTACGCGCTAAAACTGCCGAGTTTAAGGCTATTATAGCAGAAGCACGTGAGCCTTACTACACCAAAATAGAAGCGCTTAAAACAGAAGCAGAAGCAACTGAAGATATTGACCAACGTGAGGATATCTATCAAGAAATCGATAAAATTAAAGAAGACGCTTACAAAGTCACAGAAGATGTATTAAACCAAATCCTTCCAGAAGCTTTTGCTGTTGTTAAAGAAACTGCTAAACGTTTTAAAGACAATACTACAATTACAGTTACAGCTAACGAGTTTGACAGAAGCTTATCTGGCGAAAAAGATTTTATAACCTTAGATGGTGACCAAGCAGTGTGGTCAAATTCTTGGGATGCTGCAGGTAAAGCCATTACTTGGGACATGGTACATTATGATGTCCAACTAATTGGTGGTGTTGCGATGCACCAAGGTAAAATTGCAGAGATGCAAACAGGTGAAGGTAAAACCTTAGTGGCAACACTACCTGTTTATTTAAATGCTTTAGCTGGAAATGGTGTGCATTTAGTAACTGTAAACGACTATCTAGCAAAACGTGATAGTGCTTGGATGGCTCCAATCTTTAACTTTCATGGATTAAGTATAGATTGTATAGACTACCATCAACCAAATAGTGATGCACGTCGTAAAGCTTATAATGCAGATATCACCTATGGTACTAACAACGAGTTTGGTTTTGACTACTTACGTGATAACATGGCACATGCACCAGGAGATTTGGTACAACGTCCACACCACTACGCGATTGTCGATGAGGTCGATTCGGTATTAATTGATGATGCACGTACACCTTTAATTATTTCTGGCCCTATCCCAAAAGGGGATGAACACGAGTTTACAGAATTAAAGCCAAAAGTAGAAAACATAGTTGCTGTACAACGCAAATATTTAACTCAAGTACTTGTACAAGCAAAAAAATTAATAGCTGAAGGCGATACTAAAGAAGGTGGTTTTCAACTATTGCGAGTGTACAGAGGTATTCCTAAAAACAAAGCTTTAATTAAGTTTTTAAGTGAAGAAGGTGTTAAACAAATTCTTCAAAAAACAGAAAACTTTTACATGCAAGACAACAATCGTGAGATGCCTAAGGTAGATGCGGAGTTGTACTATGTTATTGAAGAAAAAACAAATCAAATTGAGTTAACAGATAAAGGGGTTGAATTCCTTTCTGGAAAAGACAATCCTGACTTTTTTGTGATGCCAGAAATTGGTGTTGAAATTGCAAAAATTGAAGCTAAAGGCTTATCTAAAGAAGAAGAAGCAGAAGCCAAAGAAGATTTATTTAGAGACTTTGGTGTAAAATCTGAACGTATTCATACCCTAAACCAATTACTAAAAGCCTATGCTTTATTTGAAAAAGACACACAATACGTGGTCATGGATAATAAAGTAATGATTGTAGACGAGCAAACAGGTCGTATTATGGATGGTCGTCGTTATAGCGATGGATTACACCAAGCAATTGAAGCTAAAGAAAATGTAAAAATTGAAGATGCAACGCAAACTTTTGCAACGGTAACGCTTCAAAACTACTTTAGAATGTACAAAAAACTGTCTGGTATGACAGGTACTGCAGTAACAGAAGCTGGAGAGTTTTGGGAAATCTACAAATTAGATGTTGTAGAGATTCCAACTAACAGACCAATTGCAAGAGATGACAGACAAGATTTAGTTTACAAAACCAAGCGTGAGAAATACAATGCTGTTATAGACGAGGTTACAAAACTATCTCAACAAGGTCGTCCTGTGTTAATTGGTACAACTAGTGTAGAGATTTCTGAGTTGTTAGGTAAAATGCTATCTATTAGAAAAGTGCCACACAATGTCTTAAACGCAAAGCAGCACAAAAAAGAGGCAGAAATAGTAGACCAAGCAGGTAAAGCTGGACAGGTAACCATAGCAACCAACATGGCAGGTCGTGGTACAGATATTAAATTGTCAGACGAGGTTAAAGCTGCTGGTGGATTGGCAATTATTGGTACAGAACGTCATGACTCGCGTCGTGTAGACCGACAGTTACGTGGTCGTGCTGGTCGTCAAGGAGATCCAGGAAGCTCGCAATTTTATGTATCGCTAGAAGATAATTTAATGCGTTTGTTTGGTTCAGATCGTATTGCTAAGATGATGGATAGAATGGGATTAAAAGAAGGTGAAGTGATTCAGCATTCTATGATCTCTAAATCTATTGAGCGTGCACAGAAAAAAGTAGAAGAAAACCAATTTGGTGTGCGTAAGCGTCTACTAGAATATGATGATGTGATGAACTCGCAACGTGAAGTGGTATACAAACGTCGTTACCATGCCTTATTTGGAGAGCGTCTTCGCGTGGATTTAGCCAATATGATCTATGACACATCAGAAGGTATTGCAGAAACTAACAAAGAAGCTAACGACTTTAAGAATTTTGAATTTGAGTTGATTAGATATTTTTCAATGTCTTCTCCAATTTCAGAAGCAGAATTTAATAAATTATCTGCACTAGAGGTTGCACAAACCATTTACAAAGCAGCATTTGAGCACTACAAACAAAAAATGGAGCGCAATGCAGAAATCGCATTTCCTGTTATTGAAAATGTATATCTTAACCAACGTGATAAATACAAACGTATAGTTGTACCGTTTACAGATGGTACTAAAACTTTACAAGTTGTAACTGACCTTGAAAAAGCATATGAAACTAAAGGAAAACAATTAGTTACTGACTTTGAGAAAAACATATCATTAGCCATTATTGATGATGCTTGGAAAACGCATTTACGTAAAATGGACGAGTTAAAGCAATCTGTACAATTAGCAGTCCATGAGCAAAAAGATCCTTTATTAATATATAAGTTTGAAGCTTTTGAATTGTTTAAAAGCATGATTGATCAAGTGAATAAAGATGTAATTTCATTTTTATTTAAAGGTGAATTACCTACTGAAACAACAAATGCAATTAGTGAAGCTAGAGAGGTTCGTAAAAAAGAAAATTTACAAACTCAAAAAGACGAAATCCCTAATATGGATGAACGTGCAGCACAAAGCAGAGCTGCTGGAAACACGCAACGTCAACAACAAGTGGTTGAAACTATTGTTAGAGACCAACCTAAAATTGGACGTAATGATAAGGTGACCATTAAGCATGTTATGAGTGGTGAAAACAAAACCTTAAAATACAAACAAGCAGAGCCTTTAATTGCAAAAGGCGAATGGGTTTTGGTTAACGATTAACTTACTTAAACACCAAATAATATAAATCCTAAAGTGTAAAGCTTTAGGATTTTTTTGTAAATTGAAATACTAACTCACTCAATTTTGAGTATAAACAATTTATATCATGCTTAAAAATGTAATAGCAACCATAGTAGGTTTAGTGATAGCTTCTGGAGTAGTCTTTCTGTTTGAATCTTTAATAGGACATAGCGTTTTCCCTTTACCAGAAGGTATAGACCCAAAGAATATGGAATCCCTAAAAGCAAATATGCACTTAATTCCAGTAGGTGCTAAAGTATTTGTAGTTATTGGTCATTTTGCAGGAATTGTATGCGGAATGTGGATAGCAGGAATGATTTCTAAAACCAGTTTGATTCCAGCCTACATCGTAGGAGGATTTATGCTTGCAGCTACAGCCTTTAATATTATTATGTTACCAAAAGAACTATGGTTTAGTTTAGCTGATGGCTTGCTTGCAATTGCTGCTTTTTTCTTCGGAAAATCGTTTGCTAACAGATATGTTTACGGGAAGTTAATTTAAAATGTAATGGCAATGAAAAAAGTTTATTCGGTTGAAGAATACATAGAAGTTAACGCACATTTCAAAGACGCTTTAGTAACGCTTCGTGAGTTACTACTATCTACTAATTTAGAAGAATCCATAAAATGGAGCGCACCAGTCTATAGTTATCAAGGTAAAAATGTGGTTGGTTTAGGCGCTTTTAAAAACCATTTTTGTTTGTGGTTTTTTAATGGTGTGTTTTTAAAAGATGAGCATAACTTATTATATAATGCTCAAGAAGGTAAAACTAAAGCTTTGCGTCAATTACGCTTTAAAACCCTTGACGACATTAACAAACCTGTGGTTTTAGCGTATATAAATGAAGCTATAGACAATCAAAAATTAGGAAAAGAACTCAAACCTATAAGAGCCACAAAAAAAGATGTTGTGATTCCTGCAGAGTTAAAAAGTGAATTAAAAAATAATACTGAATTACATACTGCGTTTAAGGTATTGTCACCTTCTCATCAAAGAGAGTATTGTAATTACATTGCTGAAGCAAAAAGAGAAGCTACAAAATTGTCTAGACTTGAAAAAATAAAACCTATGATTATAGAATCCAAAGGGTTACACGATAAGTATAAAAACTGCTAACAAAAAAGGCGACCAGAATTGGTCGCCTTTTTTTAATGATATTACAATTTATTCTATTATTATCTTTTTGGTACCATTTCTTGATTTTCCTGTAAGATTAACCAAATAAGCACCAGAGCTTAATCCAGTAATTGAAATACCGTATTTAGCGTCTTCAATAGTTACATTATTAAATGTTATTACTTGTTGTCCTAACATATTAATTAAGCTAACAGATTTAAGATCTTCTTTTAATCCATTAATAACTAATACATCATTTGAATTATTAAAGAAAACTGTAACACCTTCTTCAAATAATATATCGTCTGTAGATAAAACAGGTTGATCTTTAAAAACTATTTCAAATCTATCATTAAAATGACCTGCTTGAGAAGTAAATGTATAATCAGACTGTCTAATATCATGATATGTATTAGTGTAATTATCTTTTATAAATACATCTTGATTAGCATCAAAATCCTCAAAAGCACCAATACTAATAGTATAAGACTGACTGGTTGTAGCATTAAACACTAAAGGAATTACTTTATCTTCAGTAATTGGGCTATAAGCTTGCATTACCATTGGAGTTTGATTTAAAACTAAGTTTAAATCATCAGCTTTAAAAGATTCACTTTTAGCATCATATCCATAATCAAAATCATCTGAAGTAATATTACTAAAACCAAGAACTAATTCTCTTGAAGCTCCATTTTCTGCATTCATAAACAATCTAAACTTGCTTATAGTAGAATCTGAATTACTTAAATTATTTAAATTATTGTTTGATCTAAAAAATACAGAACCATTAGAATAACTTCCATCTGCATCAGTTTCTTTAATAAATACACGTTGCGAATTGTTAAACTCTATAGTTCCATTAGCAATAATCTCTGTAATAAACCCTTGACCAACTGGTAGATATCTAGTAGGTACAGATGTTCCATTTTGAGCTGTATTGTCTATTCCTCCTTCTATACCAACAAATTGATACGCTTTAACAGAAGCTAATTTATTTACAACAGCATAACCACCATTATAATCTGTTAAGTTATGTGAATTCCCACTCCATTGTTGCCACAACCTAATACTTCCATCTGAAACTCCTGCATTGTCATCAATAAATTTATGAATATCTAATGCAGAAGGATAAGGATTTCCTAATAGATAATCTGTTTTAGTATAACCACCAGCTTGTGTAGGATCAGAACCTGGTCCTCCTGTATCTATTGCATCAATATGAATCACACCATTATTAGGTTTTCCTTTAAATATATACTGCTGTTCGGTTCCTACACCTGTTCCTTTTTGAGTATATCCAGTCCCAGGAGCTATTGCTACACTTGGATTTACAAATGCCCAATCATAATAAGTTACTCCATTTATAAAGTCGTACATCCAATAAGTACTTATACTACCAGTTGCATGATAAGCATTAGTATAAGTTACTACATTACCATTTCCATATTGTAAATTATTTAAAGTAAATCCGGTGTTGTTTAAATTATTAGTTGAGTTATTATCTGTTAAAACAGACACAGATGCATCACTTACGGGAGAACTAAAATAGTTATACCAATACACACTAGAATTACCTTCTTGACGTCTTAAAATTTCTCCATTAACAGAAGTTACTAAATCACTATTTACCCCTTGTATTAACTGTGAGTCTTGTTGTAAATCTAATTGACCATTAAGTTCTAAGTAAGAGTTAACTTTAACGAAATTATCCGTATTTACGGTAAGTTTTTTATTGTCTTCTATTATTAACCCTAATACTTCAATTCCAGAATTTGTAGTTAACAAATTATCTACTATAGCAATGGCGTAACCAGAATTATTTAGCTCTGATAAATTCCAAACATTACCATGCAACCAAGTCGTTGTTGATGCCCAATTCCCGTCAGTGCTTGTTATAAACGGTATTGGCGCAGTCTGTTCTTGCATAGTAGTTATATTATTCAATTCTGCAGTCCTACCATAGATTGAGGCATCAGATGTTTTTGAATTTTCAACATCATTCATTTGGTAGTATGCTTGTAAATTTGCCCAAGAAATTGTTGAATTATTTACTGTATCTTTTACTTGTTTTGGAAGTATAACACCTCCAACATTATTTGAAACCTCAGCTATTTCTTGATAAATAACCTGTTGTAATTGAGAAATTGTAAGAGCAGTATCAAAAACCCTAACTTCATCTAATGCACCTTTAAAATATTGGTTATTACTACTTACATTACGTCCAATATTAAACGAGTCTGAAGATGAAGTAATAACAGATGTTAGTGATGTATTTGTAATTGTACCTTCCAAACTACCATTTATAAATATTTTAACCTGGTCAGAACTAAGACTAGAATCAAAAACAACTGCAACATGAGCCCAAATATTTTTACTTATAGCTGAAGTTATCGGTAAGCTAATTGACGTCTCATTTAAAGTGGCTTTAATGGTTTGATTATTATCAACAGAAAGTGTAAAACTACCTTGACTTAATACTGTCCCTGTGTTAGAGAAAGTATCATCTATTTTTACCCAAGCCATCATTGAAGCTGAAGCATAACCACTTAAATTTAAAGTACTATCTAAATAATCGTCAACACCATCAAAATCTAAAGTAGAAGATGAATCAGAGAATAAGCAATAATTAGATGGGACTTCAATTTCATAATTATCTATAGAACAATTTCCAGAATCATCTGTAATAGTAAAAACAAAGCTATTGTCTGTATTAGAAAAAGGACCAAATATTAATGGTGTACCATAAGTACCAGACCCTGACAAATCACCTGTTACTGTATAAGTAGTACCTATTCTAGTACCTGCTGGATCTAAAGATATATTAAACCCATCATCTGAAGCATCATTTGGCGTCCCATTATCATCACAAATAATTTCAACTCTTGGATCTTCAAGATTACATCTCAGCAATCCAAAATCGTTAGATTTTGCACACGAACCATAACTACCACTTGCAAATGAAGCTACCTCTACGTTATCAGTACTAAATATATAACCAGCTGGTAAAGAAGCAGTATCAATCTCTAGTACTAAATTTTCACCATTTACTTTATACCTAATCACAATATTATCAATATAAAAATACTCATCACTAGAGGTATAACCATTGACTCTAGCCCTAATTGTTGTGTTTGATGTTATTTTATCTGAATCAATTAATACACCATTAATTGTGGAGCTTCTAAAATCGTTAGCTTTAAAAAATAATGTCTGACAATTTGAAAATGAATTATCGCTACATATTTCAACAGTTACATCATCTGAGGCATCAATTTTACCTCTTTCATAGACTTTAAAAGAGATATTTGCTTCTGTAACTCCAGATAAATTAGCACTTCTATAAGCCGATTTATTGTTTTTTATTTGAAGTCTTCTTTTTGTACCCCAGATTTGTACATCACCAGATGAACTATTATTGTCATCACTTACTTCAGTCCAATTACTTGACCAACCTGAACCACCACTGTAAGTATTAGAATCAAAATCATCTTCTATTTCAACATTAAAGTTAGGAGATTCAAAACTATAAAAACCAAGCGAATTAGATGAAACCGATGAATAAAATATATCTGTACCACTATCGACTAAACCATTTGAATTTACATCCTCATAAATATTAATATTGATGTCATCAATTCCTAAATCATCATTATTAACGGTATCTTCATCTAAATCAAAAAATACTTGACCATAAACTATATTTTTGTTCCCTGGTGTTGGACAATCTGCTATATGAACAGTTACTGTTGCAATATCGCAAGTCCCGGGAAACTCTAAAGAACATATAGTATATTCAAAAGTATCTTGTCCAATAAAACCATCATTAGGTGTATAAGTTATTGTTCCGTCACCATTTATGACTATAGTACCATTTTGAGGTTGTAATCCATTAGTAGTTATGGACGTTTCATCTAAATTAGTTAAAAACTGAGCGTCATTATATGCTACATTAACTTCTGTTGGTGTGTTAAATAACCCATACGCTATATCCTTATTTGCAAACACTAATGCTTTTAAACATAATGGCTGCATGGTTGTCCCTACATCTATCGTTCCTGTACCTGTACCAGTAGTTGCTAAATTAGCATCTTGACCATACACAGAAAAAATTTTTGTGCCATCGCAAGTAAACACAGCTAACCCTCCCTGGTCATTATCTGCATTAAATGTGTCAAATATTTGAGTATAATTAAGTGCATTTAATGTTCTAGATTCGTCATAAGGTATATTGCAAGGACTTAATGATGCAGTTGCATCTGTTAAATCACCATCATATTTTATGTATATTGTTGTATTGTCAGTTGGAGTTACCCAAACCGGATTATAATTATACTGAAAATCTATAGTTCCTGGTGCCCATGCTATTGCAGTAAAATCTGTTAATCGTTCTTCTGATATTAAATTAAAAGCCCAATCGTATTGCTGTCCAGTTGCATCGGAATCAATTACTTCACTTGCTACATATGAAGAACCATCTTGACTTTCAAACTTATATCCAGAATTATCACTTAAAGTTAGCGATCCAGATGATTTTGCTGCAATAGTAATGGTTCCTGTATTAATATTAGATTCCCAATCAATAGCTATTGTTCTATTTAAACTATTATAAAAATATACTACTGCTGGTGCAGAACTTCTAGTTGTAGGTACTGGTGAATAATACACATCTGAATAAAACTTAGATGGATAAATGTTTATTTGTCTTGTACCAAAACAATCTTGACCACCAAAAAACAAATCTACACCTATAGGTAAGTTACTTGTTATATAAGCACCTGATTGCACGCCACCATCAATAAACATAACTTCACCTTCATTAATAGTCTGAGTGGCATCAACTGTACCATTATTATCTAAATCTATGTTTATAGTTGTACCATCTTCACTTGCTCTAGCAAATAAGCCTGTATAAACAAACTCTTGACCTAAATCTTCTCCAAAAGGTACTGTAAATGAAGTTCCAAATTTATCAACACTATAAACATCTGTTTTTGCTAATTGTATTTCAAATCTATCAACATCTCCAGCAATTGCAGACATTGCTATATCATTTGATGTTACAATTTTATCTCTACCATCATAAACAATATTGGTTGAATTTCTAGGATTATAATTATAAGTGTTTTCTAAAACTATATCTCCTCCAGATGGGATATAATCATTTGAGTAATTAGGTGATGTTCCATTAGTCACGTCCTCGTCTCCCCAAACTTGTGTAGTTGCTTGAACGGGATTATTTATATCAGCTTCATATCCATCTTCCCAATGGTCATAAACTATCACTGTACCTGGATATGGGCTTTTTATACTTGTTACTCTATTAACCTCATTAGATAATGGATAGTTACAAGACGCTAAATTAGTATTTCCAGAGTTATATAATGCAGTTCTTAAATCGTCATCAGAAAAAGGAACATAATACACTTGCTCTTGTACTGCTTGCACGCAAGGGTCTATATAATTTTCTTCTACATAAACTGTTACTGTAGCATTATCACATAAGGGTGTTAGAAAAGTAGAATCACAAATTTGATATTGAAATGTATCTGTACCATAAAAAACTCCGTTTGGAGAATATATTAAATTACCAGAAGCATCAATACTTACAGATCCATTAGTTGGTTGTGTACTTATAACTAAAGAGGAAGTGTCAATGTTGTTATTTCCATCAAAATCATTACTTAATACATCTATTATCACAGAGCTACCCTGTATCATAGACGCATAATCGTCAAATGCATTAGGGGCACAACTTGAACCACAGGAATACAAACCAAAATTATTATTGCAACTTCTATTACCTAGACCGCTAAAAGAAACAGCAATTGTGTTTGCTGATGTTAATGTCATACCTGCTGGTATAGTTGCATCATCAAGAACTACTAAAAAATCTGTACCATAACCACCACCAAGAGCTAGGTTTAAATCAATATTATCTATATATAAAAAATTATTTATTTCACTACCAACACTTCCACTTCCTAAAAATCTAACATAAGTGGTTCCTCCAATTACGGATGACACATCGTAAGTATAGTTTTGTTCAGTATCAGAAAACGATATATTATCTATGGTTGTAAAATTTGTACCATCTGAAGAAATTTGAACATTCACTGAGAAATCTTGCCCACTAGTTGAGCTTATACTTTTACTAAAATCAAAGGATAAAATCCCATTAGAATAAGCAGATGTAGTAATTTGTCTAACAACACCATCCCCAGAAATATTAGAACCACCATCGACAAATCTTCCAAATCTTAACTTATTATTATCAACCCTTACATTACCTGTGGTTACACCGCTTTCACCTAATTCTTGCCAATCGTTATTCCAATTAATAGAGCCATTATTTCCAGACCATGATGATGTATCAAAGTTATCGGCTACGTTTTCATAGGTAAATAATTCTGGAGCAACTAAAGTATAATTACCAGTATTATCTGAAATATCTGAATCTGTTAAAATATCTTCTGAATCTAAAATTCCATTTGAATTTACATCTTGATACAGATTAACACCTATATTTTGTAGGGTGGGCTCAAATATACCTTTATTACCATTTTGGTTAAAGTCATTAAAAACTAAACCATAAATAGTATTTTGATTTGGTACAAAAGAAGAGCATTGAGCATTAATTTTTTGAGCACAAAAAAATGCACAAACCAATAGAATTAGTAAAAACTTTTTCATTAAGTAGGTAATTAATAATATTAAACTTGGGGTTTAACTAAATTTATAATTTGATTTGTTTGAGGGAAGATGTTTAATCAAAACTATAAATCGATTAACGAATGTAGTTTTTTAAATTCCATGCAAAATCATTTAATCGTTAAAATGTAATATAAATACGACAAAATGTAGTTTTTCAGCAAAATAAAGCCCTGTTTATCAATGATTTATAAAAGTAAATAGCAAAAAAAAGGCGACCAGAATTGGTCGCCTTTTTTGTAATAAAAATTATATAAAACTACTTTTTTACATCTGTAGTTGGTTTGTTAAGGGATTTGCTCATTTCCATAGAAATAGCAGAACGATCATACTTTAACTTTCCAGACATAGTCTCTATAATACAACTGTTGTCTTTATCGTTAAGGTCTGCAATCTTTCCGTGCAACCCACTTTTTGTTATCACTTTATCGCCACGTTTTAATGCTGCAGCAAATTGTTTTTCTTGTTTAGCTCGTTTCATCTGTGGTGCAATCATAAAGAAATACACAACAGCAAACATAGCTATAATCGGTAAAAATCCGCTAATTCCTTCCATTATTGAGTTACAGGTCCTAAGTTAGTATTAGCTGCCGGCTTTGGTGCATTAGGATCTGGCTTGATAAAAGCTGTAATCTTTACAGATTCTTTTCCTGTTGCAGTATTTGCAGTAATATTAATTACTTTAGAGGTTTTATTAGCGCCTTTTCCGTTAAATTTAACAGTAAATTTATCAGACTCTCCTACTGCTAATGGTTCTCTTGACCAATCTTTTGGTACAGTACACCCACAAGTACTTTTAATATCTGTAATTACTAAAGGTGCTTCACCAGTGTTAGTGTAAGTAAATACAGTTTCTTGAGGTGTTCCAGAAATTATTTCTCCAAAATCATGTTCTTTTTTATCAAATGTAATTACAGGTAATTTGTTAGATTTTGCATCTCTTTCTGCAGCTTCTGCGACATTTCCTGAATCAATTTTAGCAGTTGCATCTTCTTTACAAGAAGATAGGCTTATTAAGCAAATAGCGCTTAATAGAATCATTACTTTTTTCATAATACTTATTTTTAGATTTGGTGAAACCTTTAATTTAGGCTTCTGATTGTTATAAAATTTGGATTGTAAAAATAATAATATTTTTTAACTACATCAATCCTCGACCAACTTTATTTAGTTTGCCTTGTTCCTGGTACTGTTTTAATAACTTATCTAAAATACCATTAATAAAAATACTGCTTTTTGGTGTAGAGTATTCTTTGGCAATTTCTAAATATTCGTTTATTGTTACTTTAGTTGGTATGGAAGGAAAATGACTTAACTCACAAATAGCCATTTTTAATAATACAAGGTCTAAAGTTGCTATACGCTCTGTATCCCAATTATTTGTTTTTCCTGCAATTTCTTCGCCTAATTTAGATTGATTAAGCAATGTCTTTTTAAACAAATCTATAGCAAACTGTTTGTCTTCTGCGTCTTTATATAATTTAGGAGTAAGAAGATGGGCATTAGAAGTTTCTTTTAATTTACGAAGTAGCTTTACAATAGAGGTATTTACTGTTGGCAAATCGTCTAACCATGTTAAGTTTTTATCTTCTATATAATCGTAAAGCTTATCGTTTGGCGCTATTATTTCTTTATAAATATCTACTATAAAGTCTTTGTCTTCTTTAAAAGTAGACGTTTTAGTTTGCATGTAATCTTTATACAAATCACTAGCAATAATGGCTTTGTAAATAATATCTACATACTCATTATCTAATTGCCAATTATTAATCTTTTTAGCTTCAAAAGCAGCCTGTAATGCTTCGTTATTAGCAATTAACTGAAGCACTTGATTATTTATAAACTTTTTATTTGGATTTTTTTCTTCTGGAGTTGCTAGGTGCTTTTTTTGGATATTTTCTAATTGAGTTATAGATTTTTTATTAACCTCAATTAATAAAGACATCAACATTAAGTATAAATTATACATGTTATCTATACTGTATAATAAAAACTTTTGATCTTTTGAAAAATCGTCACTTTCTGTACCATTAAATGCATATAAAACTTGCATTACTTTAACACGAATATGTCTTCTACTTAGCATACTTACAAAGAACTTTAAATTTCAATATTATTTGAAATACTTATAATGAATTAAAAAAGGCGAAAGTCTTCACTTTCGCCTTGCAAAAATAGTATAATTTAAATGATATCTATTGTAGATTTTCTTTTTTTCTAGCTTCAATTCTACTTTTAGCAATATCTAATGCTGCTTGATGCGTTGTGATATGATTGGTATTAGCATTATTCAAAATTTCTAACGTTGTATTGTAGATATTTTCTGTTTTACGCATAATTTCTTGCTTACCATAATTTTCAAGCTCGGCATACACATTTATAATACCACCTGCATTAATTAAAAAGTCTGGCGCATATACAATTCCTTTTTCTTGCAATAATCTTCCATGCTTCAACTCGTCTGCCAATTGGTTATTAGCTGCTCCAGCTATTACTTTAGCTTTTAACGTGTTAATAGTTGCATCATTAATTGTTGCTCCTAAAGCACAAGGCGCATAAATATCTACATTTTCGGCATATATATTATGTCCTTTGTAAATAGTCGCTCCATATTTTTTGCTGATTGCTTCTAAACGGTCTTCGTTAATATCATCAATAATAACCTTTGCTCCATCATTAGTTAAATGCTCTACTAAAGACTCTCCTACGTGTCCAATCCCTTGTACAATAACCGTTTTGTCTTCTAAAACATCGGTTCCAAATTTGTATTTAGCAGCAGCTTTCATACCCATAAACACACCATAAGCTGTAATTGGTGACGGATTACCTGCGCCACCTTTAGCTTCAGAAATACCAGTTACATAAGGGGTAACTTCTCTAACCAAATCCATATCTGCAGTTTCCATACCAACATCTTCTGCGGTTATGTATTTTCCGCTTAAACTATGCACAAATTCGCCAAAACGCTTCATTAATTCTGGTGTCTTTTGTGTTTTAGCGTCACCAATAATGACTGCTTTTCCACCACCTAAATTTAAACCAGTAATAGCAGATTTAAAGGTCATCCCTCTTGACAAACGCAAAACATCGTTTAGTGCTTCCCACTCGTTAGCATATTGCCACATTCTGGTACCTCCTAATGCAGGTCCTAAAACCGTATTATGTATTCCAATTATTGCTTTTAATCCTGTATCTTTGTCGTTGCAAAAAACGACTTGTTCATGATTATCGAAAGACAATTGTCCAAAAACAGGATCTGCTTTTGATAATTGATTGGTGTTAATTAATTCTGAAACCATTTAATTAATGTATAAAGATTACGTTATTTGTAAAATTAGCATGCAAAATTAACTCATAATTAATATTAAAACAATTTTTAGCATTTAAAAATGCGAAAATGTTAAAAACTTTTGAAATCGCCATTTTAACTAAATGAAAGAATTACAGCATCTTAACAAATACTTTTATAAATATAGAGTCCAAATTATTATAGGTATTTTAATTACTATTGGATCTAAACTGTTTACCGTTTTTGTACCAAAATTTATTGGTTCTATTATAGATGTTGTTAATAATCAGCTGTTACAACCAGAAGTAGACGAAACAATTTACAGAGCAGAATTATTAAAATTTATCCTACTACTTCTTGGATCTGCTGTGCTCTCTGGTATATTAACCTTTTGGATGCGTCAAACCATAATTAATGTATCCCGTTATATAGAGTTTGATTTAAAAAATGAAATTTACCAACAGTACCAAAAGCTATCCTTAAACTTTTACAAAAAAAACAGAACAGGTGATTTAATGAATCGTATTAGCGAAGACGTTGGTAAAGTCCGTATGTATGCTGGTCCTGCTATTATGTATAGTATCAACACGCTTACTTTATTTGCTGTTGCACTAGTTTTTATGTTTAGGCAAGCACCAATGTTAACGTTATACACTATTATTCCTTTACCTATTTTATCTGTAATTATTTATAAAATAAGTTCCGAAATACATAAACGCAGTACCATTGTTCAACAATATTTGTCTAAACTTTCTACGTTTTCTCAAGAAACATTTAGCGGAATTTCTGTCATTAAAGCTTACGGAATAGAACCTGAAACTTCAGTAAATTTTGACGAATTATCTGAAACCAGTAAAGACAAACAATTAAGTTTAGTCCGTATTCAAGCTTTATTTTTTCCAATGATGATATTATTAATTGGATTAAGTAATGTACTTGTTATATATATTGGTGGTAAGCAATACATGAATGGCGAGATTAGCCTAGGTACTATTTCAGAATTTATCATGTATGTAAACCTACTAACCTGGCCTGTTGCAACTGTTGGTTGGGTGACTTCTATAGTACAAGAAGCGGAAGCCTCTCAAAAACGAATTAACGAGTTTTTAAATACCAAACCAGAAATACAAAATCATAATCACCAACTCTCTGACATTAAAGGTGATATAGAGTTTAAAAATGTGTATTTTACTTATGACGACACCAATATCCAAGCACTAAAAAACATTAGTTTTAAAGTCAATTCTGGCGAAACTCTAGCAATTATTGGAAAAACGGGTTCTGGAAAATCGACTATTTTAGATTTAGTAGGGCGTTTATACGATGTGGATAAAGGCGAAATACAAATTGATAACCAACCTATCGAATCTTTAAACCTTTACAGCTTACGTGACGCAACTGGCTACGTACCGCAAGATGCCTTTTTATTTAGTGATACCATAAACAAAAATATTAAGTTTGGTAAAGAAAATGCGACTGATGACGAGGTTATTGAAGCAGCTAAATTAGCCCAAGTACATAAAAACATTATAAAATTTAATAATAAATACGATACTGTTTTAGGCGAACGTGGTATTACACTTTCTGGTGGGCAAAAACAACGTGTCTCTATAGCCAGAGCTATTATTAAAAAGCCTCAAATTATGTTGTTTGATGATTGTTTATCTGCAGTAGATACAGAAACAGAAGAAAAAATATTAAATAATCTAAAAACTATTACCGAAGGTAAAACAACAATAATTGTTAGTCACAGAATCTCTTCTGCTAAAAATGCAGACCAAATTATAGTATTGGACGATGGACATATTGTACAATCAGGTACGCATGAAGAGCTTATAAACATTGATGGTTACTACAAAGAGTTATATTTAAAAACAACCAAGTAAAAAGAATTGTTATAAAATGTTGTGTCATTCAACTTTTTTTTTGATTTTTGAGATTAAGAATTAACTAACAAATAAATTCAAATTATGCGCAATAACGAGATGATGGAGAAGGAAGAAATTTTTTCGAAAGTATTAAGAGCAGGACGACGTACTTATTTTTTTGATGTAAGAGCTACTAAAGCAGATGATTATTACTTAACCATTACGGAAAGTAAAAAGTTTACTAATGACGACGGATCGTTTCATTATAAAAAACATAAAATCTATTTGTACAAAGAAGATTTTAATGAATTTAATGATATTTTAAAAGAAATGACGGATTATATCATTACTGAAAAAGGAGATGAAGTAATTAGCGAGCGTCACCAAAAGGACTTTAAAAAAGAATACGATACACCAAAAGCAGAATCTACTGAAGATACTGCAACTACAGAAACTACTGATGCATCAAGTGCAGAAAGCAGATTTACTGATATAGATTTTGATGATATTTAAAGATTTACAATTGTAGATTTTTTGATATACGATTTTAATAAAGGTCAATTTTAATATAAATTGACCTTTTTTTTATGACTTTATATACACTAACATCAGCACAATTAACACACCTAACCCTATACCTGCTACTGTAAGCCCAAACGCATAAAATAATACAATACATAAAAGTAAAACCCATAAAGGAACTAAAGATAAACATATTGCAAATCTAAAGGTGGACATAAACTCTTCTTCATCAACTTTGGGTTTAACAAGGGTTCTCCAAATAATTATAGGAACACATAATAATAAATACACCAAAGGTTTTACTAATGCTTTAATAAAGGAAGGGTTATAAGGTGTAGACACACAATTTTTAAAATTGGTTTTAATACATGTATTGACTTGTTCTGGATTAGTAAAATCAACATTTAAATCTTGTAATTGTTGTAATGTTGTTTCATAATTAGCTTCAGGAATATGAGTGGTCAACTTGCTCATAGCCTCAAAAACATCTTGTTTTAATAGGTTAGTAGCATCAACTGTATTTATATCAGCGTAAGCTGAAGATAATATGGGCTTTCCAAAGTGAATAGACACACGATTCCCTTTGGCTTTTATATTTTCATAATTAAACCCAACTGGAATAAGGTGAATAGTTTGATCGGGAAACTTTTCTGTAAACTCTAAAATAATTCTAGTAAACCCTTTACTTAAAGGTCTAACACGTCTTACTATATTATGACTACCCTCAGGGAAAATAGTGATTGCGTAATTATTGCTTAGTAATTGAACGCTTTTATTAAAAATTGAATTGTTTTTAGTTATTGTGCTCCAACCATCTCTAACGCGATACACAGGAAGCATATTCAAACTTCTTAATAAACGACTTATTAAAGGCTTTTTAAACACTGCTGCTCTGGTTAAGTAATAACAAAATCGTCCAGATTTGGTTGCTATTAGTAAAGGGTCTAATAAAGCATTTTGGTGGTTACCTAAAAACAAAATTGGTTGCTTTTTGGGTACGTTGTGTTTTCCTTTTAGAGTAATTTTTTTATAATAAAAAAATAACCCTATTTGGATGTATAATCGTACGCTATGTAACCAAATAGATTTCAAAGTAGCCATTAAGTGTTGTTAGTTTTTGACCAGAAAAACGATAGTATCAATCCAGATATAATATGCCAAATTCCCCAAAAGGCAACTAAAACAGCCATTCCGCCCAAGCCATTAAAAAAAGTAAAAACAAGTAACAGACCTAAGCCAGAATTTTGTATTCCTGTTTCTATACTTAACGTTTTTTGATTTTTAAAAGATAACCTAAAAAGTTTGGCTATACTAAAACCAAGAAGTAAAGCTACAATATTATGACCAACACCTATTGCCAACACATGATGAATAAAACCAGTAAACACGTCTAAATTTTTAGAAAATGCGATAACAACGATACTTACAAAAATTAAGATGGAAATGGGTTTTAAAATATTAGAAAGCTTAACAGCAAGTTTAGGATTGTAACTATTAAATAACATACCTAATAATAATGGAATACCTAGAATTAAAATCATAATCTTAAAAATATCCATAGGATGCAATGTTACCGCTTTTAAGATTGTAGCAGTAGGCTGATATAAGTTTCCATACAACTGAAAATTAAACGGTGTAAAAAACAAGGCTAAAGCAGATGCAAAAGCAGTTAAACTTACAGATAATGCAGTGTTTCCTTTGGATAAATGAGTCATAAAATTACTAATATTTCCGCCAGGACAAGCTGCTACCATAAACATACCTAAAGCAATACTTGGTACAGGTTTAATTAATAATACTAGTAAAAAGGTTACTAATGGTAATAAAATAAACTGAGATAATAAGCCAATTAAGATAGGTTTAGGTTGCTTAAATAGTTGTTTAAAATCTTTTAAATTAATACCCAAAGCCACGCCAAACATAACTATTGCCAATGCAATGTTAAGCATAAACAATCCGTTAGCATCAAATTGGACTTGTGCTTGATTGACATCTATCATAGACTAAGATACGACTGTACCATTAGGCACTTTATTTTCTGGATTAAGTAAGATAACGTCTTTATTATTAACTGCTCCAAGCACTAAGCACTCACTCATAAATGTAGCAATTTGCTTTTTAGGAAAGTTTACTACAGCTACAATCTGTTTATTTAGCAAGTCTTCTTTTGTATATAAAGTAGTAATTTGTGCGCTACTTTTTTTAATACCTAAATCTCCAAAATCTATAGTTAGTTGATACGCTGGGTTTTTAGCTTTAGGAAAATCGTTAACCTCAACAATAGTTCCTACACGTAAATCTACTTTAGTAAAATCGTCAAATTGAATGGTATGACTCATAAAATTAGTTAGTTTTAGTTGATTGCAATTTAATGTTTTATATTGAAATCATTACATTGAATATTAATAGGATGCTACAATAAAATTAATAACAGTTTAAAGTTTATTTTTAGCTTGAAAATAAAACACTTACTATACCTAAATATAAATCACAAAAAAAGCTTCTCTAAAAAGAGAAGCTTTTTGCTTTTGGGTGGAAGACCGGGTTCGAACCGGCGACTTTCGGTACCACAAACCGACGCTCTAACCAGCTGAGCTACAACCACCATTTGTGTGCATTAAATAATGCGTGTGCAAAGGTAAATTATTTAGTAGTTATTGCAAACGTTTTTATTAAAATTTTTATTTTAAATTAAATAAACTATCTACTGCAACGTAACGCTCTGCTGTAAAGCCCTCTGCATATTCTACATTTATTAATCGTCCTAAATCTTTAGCTCTGTACGTCACGCTATCTGTAAAGTTTTTACTTGATATTGGGGTTTCTGGTTCTTTGCTACTAGGATCAAAAAATTGAGTTTTATAGGCTAAAACACTTTTTAATTTTACTTCCATAAAATCTGATACATCAACCACAACATCTGGAGTTATATTTTTCCATTGAATATAATGATACACTTGTTTAGGTCTATGTTGCTTTTGTTGCAGACCATTATATGTCGTTTCAATTTTGATTAATCCACTTAAAAAACAAGCATCACTAACAAGCTTACTACCTTTACTATGATCGATATGTCTGTCGTCTATAGCATTACAAAGCACTATTTCTGGTTGATATTTGCGTATCATTTTAATAACTTCTAATTGATGTTGCTTATCATTAATAAAAAAACCATCTGCAAATCCTAGGTTTTCTCTATGGGTTACTCCCAAAATAGTCTTAGCGTTTTCAGCTTCAGATTGTCGTGTAATGTCTGTCCCACGAGTACCCAGTTCTCCTTTAGTTAAATCTACAATCGCTACAGTTTTTCCGTTAGCAATTTCTTTAGCTATTGTAGCTCCTGCTCCTAACTCGACATCATCAGGATGTGCACCAAATGCTAGTATATCTACTTTCATAAATTATTTATTATTCCAATCTTGTTGTTGCTTTTTGTCTAAAAACGTCCAAGCTACTATCCTACTCTTTTTATTTCCAATATTCATACCTAAAGTCAAAACTGCTGTAGCACCCAACTTTTTTAAAGATTGATTCATCGTTTTTACATTATCCTTATTAGACACTAAACTAGTGTACCAAAAACTGTCTGTTTGTTTTAAAGAACTTTCGTATAAATAGGTATGCAAAAAAGCCTTCTCGCCTCCTTTGTACCACAACTCGTGCGCCTGACCAGCAAAGTTACGTACCATCTCATCTGTTGGTTGCCCAAGTCCTTTCAATTTTCGTTTTGTTGCTGCAAGTGCATCTGCTTCATTTTTAAAAAAAGGTGGATTACACATGGTTACAGTTACTTTATCTAATTGGGTTAAAACACCTTCTAAAACATGAGTCGTGTCATTTTGCTGTCTTAATGTTATCTTTTCTTGCAGATTATTTTGATTGATAATATTTTGTGCAATTGTCAATGCCTCTTCATTACTGTCAACACCAATAAAATCCCAGCCATATTCTGAAGATCCTAGCAATGGATAAATGCAATTGGCTCCTGTGCCAATATCCATAACTGTGACGTTTTCATTAATTTTAGAACGCTCTAACATATCTGCTATATGATGTATATAATCTACACGACCCGGAATTGGAGGACATAAAAAATGATCTGGAAACTCCCAATAATTGATATTATAATGCTTTTTTAACAACGCTGCATTTAAAGCTTTTACTGCTTTAGGGTTGGCAAAATCAATAGTTTTTTTGTTGGTTGCATTAGTAAATATATAAGGCTCTAATTTTGGATACTCAGTAACCAGTTGATCAAAATTATAATTATCTGTGTGCTTGTTATTTTTGTGCATTGTGTTTAAATTATAGATTTTGTATGGCTTGTAAAATATCTGTTTTTAAATCTTTAACGTCTTCTATTCCTACTGAAAATCTAATTAATCCATCGGTAATTCCAACTGCTTCGCGCTGTTCTGCAGTTAATAACGAATGAGATGTTTGCGCTGGAGATAGCATTGTACTTTCAATACCTGCCAAACTCATAGACGCTTTAATTAATTGTAATTGTTTCATAAATTGATTAGAATCTATAGAGTCTGTTAATTCAAAAGATAACATAGCTCCAAATCCTTTCATTTGCTCAGTAGCTAATTGGTGTTCTGGATGTGTTTTAAGACCTGGATAATACACCTGTTTTACAAAAGATTGTTTATTTAACCATTTAGCTAGTTTCATAGCGTTTTTGGTTTGCGCTTTAACACGTAAACCCATAGTTTTCATACTTCGTTCTAACATCCAAACCGTAAAATCGCTAAGACTTCCTCCATAGTTTTTAGACACATTCCAAATTTTATCCATGTGATTTTTGCTTCCTGCAACAGCGCCTGCACAAATGTCGCTATGACCACCAAAATATTTGGTTGCTGAATGCATGATTAAATCTATACCAAAATCTGCTGGATTTTGATTTACAGGACTAGCAAACGTATTATCTATACTAGTTACAATACTTTTTTGTTGAGCTAAAGTTGCAATTGCTTTAATATCTGTAATGGTTAATAATGGGTTTGAAGGTGTTTCAATATGTATCAATTTGGTATTGGGCTGGATTGCAGCTTCAAAATCTTCTACCTTATACCCATTGGTAAACGTAAATTCTATATTTAGTTTAGGAAATTCTTCTCTAATAAAATTAGTTGTACCACCATACAAGGTATTTTGCACAACAATATGATCTCCAGATTTTAAAAAAGCTAAAAACATATGACTTATTGCAGCCATACCAGAACCAAAAATCATTGCAGTTTCTGTATGTTCTAAAGCTGCAATTTTTTTAGCTAAGTATTCTTGGTTTGGTGTATTAAAATATCGTGGATAACGTTTGACATCAACATCCATAAACTCGTAAGAGGATGATAAATAAATAGGAGAAATTGCTCCTTTAAACTGTTGGTCAGGCACTTCCCCTACATGTGTACAAACAGTATTTAATCCGATATGTTTTGATTTCATTTTTAATCAACGATTTTAAAGCTCTAAATTACTAATTTAAAAGATGAATATTAAAAAGTATCTATATTAATACAGTATAAAATTAGGATTTAACGAGTCTTTAACGGAATTTTTAATCTAAATTTTGTATACTATAGATTATGATAGCACAAGACAAAGAAACACACGAAGACATTTTAAAACAATCTATTAATCACTTAGAATTTTTAGGTTACGAAAATATCAAAGCTGATTTAGAAGGCTATGATCAACCAAAAGCGTTTATTAAAAAAGAAAATAATTTGGTTATTACACCAGATATAACCGCCTACAAGCGTACCAAAAAGTATTTTTTTGAATTAGGTATAAAAAGCGAAAAACCAAAACTATTAAAAACCAAATGGCGACTGTTAGACGTTGTTACTAGGATGAAAGATCAACGGTTTAAGATAATTACTACCAGAGGTCATTATAGTTTTACCAACAAAATATTAAACGACTTAAATTTAGATAAAACCCTAATTAAAATTTAAAATAAAAAAAACAGCAGATGCTGTTTTTTTTTTATTGCTCTTGATTCTTTCTATCTATTATTGCTTTTAGTTTTTCTTTTCTTAAAGCAGCTTCTTTTTTCTTCTTATTAATTTTTCTAGCCATTAATTTAGAATGCTTAGCCTTATTTTTGGTATTTTTTTGACCTTTAGGTTTAGGCATATCTATTTTTTTGAGGCTTTTAATAAAGCGTTTTGCTCTTCCATTAAGTCAGATAATTTAGCCAGTAACTCAATATCCTTTGGTGTTTTAACCGTTTTGTTTTTAACATCCTGAGACTTATCGCGTAATTTATTCATAGCCTTAACCACTAAGAATACAGTAATACCAATAATTATAAAGTCTAGTATAACTTCAAATAATTCACCATAATATATAGCGACCTCTTCAGTGGTTGTTTTGCCTTTACTATTTACAACCTCTTCTCTTAACACATAACGTTTGTTTTGAAAATTTAAACCATCTGTCATTAAAGATAAAGGTGGCATAAACACTTTTTTTACTAAAACATCAATTACTTTATTAAAGGATGCACCTATTATTATACCAATAGCCATATCCATCATATTGCCTTTTACAGCAAATTCTTTAAATTCTTTTAAAAATTTCATTCTGAAAAAATTTATTACTTGTAAAACATCTTTAAACTAGCAACTCTTTTTATTGATTACGAGTTTTATTATAGGCTCTAACCATTGCAAATGCCCATGCAAATACACATAGAAAGACAATAACAGAAAACCATAATACTATATTATCTCCTTCCATTATTAACTAATTTAATATATATCATTACACCTAACAATGTTGGCGCCCATAAGCCTATAAAAATACCATGAAGTTGGTCTCCTTGAAGAAATAAATATTCTGCAACCAATATAATGGCTAGGCATAAAACCAATAATAACAAGTTGCTTATTCCAAAATTTTTAATGTATTCCATTAATCTGATTTATAATTTTTAACAAGTTAACAAATAATTAAATGATATCAAATCAAGTGAATGAATTGTAATAAAATATCTTTTAATCGATGTTATTTACTTTTAATCGATTATTTAAATAACAAACACAAAATATTGTGTATTTCATCGAAAAAATATGTAGTTAATGGTGATTATTTAAAATACTCTGTATCTTAGTCGAAGAAAATAACCCTTTAACCGATAAATATCCCTTATCATGAAAAAAATTACTTTACTTCTACTAACTCTAATATTTTGCAACCCTATTTTTGCAACAAACACTAACAATAATAGCGCAGCAGTTAATTCTGTTCAAATCATAAGATTAGATTACACCTCACCTAATGGTGCAATAAGAGAACTTGTATTAGGTTTTACATCAGATAATGCAGCTTCAGACGGAGTAGATTATGGATATGACGCTACTGTAAGTCAGCCTTTTGCTAACGATTTAAATTGGTTAATTGAAGGCAATAGATATGTAATCCAAGGTGTTGGAGCTTTTGACAACACGAAGCAATACTTATTTGGTCTATTTAATGAAGTAGCAGGAACTGCAACAATAGAGTTGACCTCTTTAGAAAATTTTAATACTGATATTGAAGTTTTTATTTACGATGCACTTTTAGATACTTACACAAAAATTAATGACACTGCTTACACAGAGACAATAAATGCTGAAGACTATTTAGATCGTTTTTATATTGCTTTCTCTCAACCAGCTTCAGATAATAATGATACTTCAGATAATACTGATACGACTGATGATACTGACACTTCTGATACTACTGATTCTAGTGACACTACAGATAACTCTAGTGATAGTGATGATACAACAAACGATACTAATACTGAGGTAACAAACAAAAAAGTAAAAGTAAAATACATCAAAGGTTTAAACCAACTTAAAATTAAAAGTCATAAGAAAAATAAGATTTTAGAAATTCATACTTATGACTATAATGGAAGTTTAATTCAGTCTTTAAGTAACATTAACAGCGAAGAAGCTACTATAAACTTAACCACAGAAAACACAAACTTAATTTTACATGTTGTAACAGAAAATGAAACATTTGTAAAGCAAATAGTGGTTAACAACTAACAATAATAAAACAACTACAAATAAAAAAACTCACTAGAAATAGTGAGTTTTTTTTATATCCTTAATTTACCAATATTACTTTTTATAATACTGAATATATTTTCTGTAAGAGAAAAAACCTATAATAGCTATTACTACTAGTGTACCAGCAATAAACTGGAAGCTTAATATTTGATCTCCACTAGCATAACTATGTAATCCAGATAGGTAAAAGTTCACTCCAAAATAAGTCATTAATATACTTCCAAAGGTAAGTACAGACATTAGATTAAATAACCAACGTCCACGTAAACCAGGTACTAAACGCATATGTATTACAAACGCATACAACATAATACTAATTAATGCCCAAGTTTCTTTTGGATCCCAACCCCAATATCTTCCCCAACTCTCATTAGCCCATTGTCCACCAAGGAAATTACCTATTGTTAACATAACCAAACCTACGGTTAAAGCCATTTCGTTAATTATGGTTAGCTCTTTAATATTTAAGTCCATTTTAGACTTATTGTCTTTATTGGTTAAAATCATTAACACTAAAGTGACTAATCCAATTATCATCCCTAAGGTAAATGGTCCATAACTAGCTACAATTACCGCTACGTGTATCATTAACCAATAACTATTTAAAACAGGCTGTAAATTAGCTATAGCTGGATCCATCCAATTCCAATGTGCTATCATTAAAATCATTGCTGTAACAAAAGCGGTAGACGCTAAGGTTAAATCGCTTTTTCTACCAAATGCCAAACCAAAAAACATGGTTGCCCACGCAACATAAATCATAGACTCATAAGCATCACTCCAAGGTGCATGACCAGAAATATACCATCGTGCAATTAAACCTAGGGTATGTATAATAAACAATCCTAAAATAATAAATTTAAATACCCTTACACTTGTATTTAACCACTTGTTTCCGTCTTTAAAGATTTGCCAAATAAGCAGAATAAACAATAAAGTACCAGCGTATAAATACCAACTAAACAGCTTTTTAAAGACATCGTATTTATTATATAATATTTCGGCATTAATCTTATCATCACTAAGCATGACCTCTGCTCCTACTTTAGATTGCGAAGTTTTAAAAGCGTTTAAAAGTTTTTCTGGTTTAGTGAAGTCTCCAGATTGTTTAGCCTCGTTAAGCGCGTATAAATACCAATCAAAACCAGAACCTATAAAACTTCCATAGGTACTGTCATTTATTTTTTGATTGTACCCTTCATTTTTATATTCAAAAGGTGAAATCCAAGTATTATTTTCATCTTCTGGAACAGGGAAAATTTTTAACGATCTACCTTCAATTGCATTACTTAATAGGTTAACACGTTGGTTAGTTTCTAAAAACTCTTTTTGTATTCCTGTTTGTGACTTTACTGCAGAAGCTTCCTCTAAATAAGGGTCTAATTTGTATTTAAAATCATCGGTAAAAAAGTCTAGTAAACTTGCAAACTTTTGGTCTTGTGGTATACCAATAACTTTTCTAATAGAATCTGCTTTTTTAGGTTTTATGTAAATAATAGGTACGTTGTACCATAACATCGGACTTTCTTGAATACTTAAAAAGATCTGATTTGCAGTCATCCCTTCGTAAGTTTCATACTTAGTTAGTTTACGTAACAGCTCTGATGCATAAGTATCTACAGGCATCATACGTCCATCTAAATCTTGGATGACTATTCTACCAAATTTGTCTGCGTGTTCTTTAGGTGCGACATTAGCTTTTAAAATAGAATCTACTTGAAATTTTGAAGCCACTTTACGTTCTGTTTTTTCATGACCATGTCCATCGTTTTCTGAGTGCTGATTGTCTTGAGCGAAACCAAACAAACCAAAACATAACAGAAACATTGCTGTTAACTTAGCTTTTTTGTTTTTCACTTTTTCCAATCCATTCTGCAAATCTCTAAATCTTGTATGATTAGCAAATAAAATGGCCATCATCCCAAAATACAATAAAAAGTAACCAGCATAAGTTACCCAAGTTCCCCAAAAATCATGATTAACAGACAGTATGGTTCCTTTTAAATCTTTATCAAAATCTGCTTGAAAAAATCGGTATCCTCTATGATCCAATATATTATTCATGTAAATATGAAAGTCAAAATCGCCTTCTTCCTGATCTAAAACAGTCACTTTACTTTCGTAAGACGAATAGTTATTTTCTGTACCTGGATATTTTTCGGCTATAAAATCGTTTAACTTAATCTCAAACGGTAACTCTAATACTTTAGAGCCATATTTTAAAGCAATATCTAATCCACCAACTTGTATTTGCTTAAACGGATTATTAGACCATTGGCTTCCTAATAATTTTACTTCTTTAGTTTCTCCATTAGCTGTTACATTTAATACTACAGCGTTTTCATCTTGTTTTAGTAAAGATGATTTTTTAACCACATCAAAGGTACCTTTTACTACTGGCTTAGGAAACACTAATTGCATATCTCCAATAACGTATCTTGAACGCAACATTAAAGGCTGGATGCTATCTTTTACCAAAGTTCCTGTGGTCATAGTAGCCATTTGTAGATATTCGCCTTCAAAAGGAGACTCAACCATCAACCCTTTATCTGTTGTTATAATATTTACAGCACCAGGAGTGGGCTTATCTAAGGACACTAGTAAATTATGTATGTTTTCAACCTCTCCTTGTTTTAAAAAGTGGTTATGCGGATTATTACCTCTGGCTTCTACAATTTTAAGATAATTTTCACCGTTTTCATCTGGTACAATATCCATTTCTGCACCTTGTATGAAATCGGTTAACTCAAAACTAACAGGAGTTTGGTTATATTTTACATCTAGGTTAAAACTATTCTCCATTCGTGGAGAAAAATCTACCTCAGCCTCTACTGGTAAACGTTGTGGAACACCATCAATTTTATAGTCGCCATCAATGTATGCAGTAATGTAAGTTTTTTGAGACAAAAAAGCATGTTCTGTTTCTCCTTCTCTAATAGCAATCATACCTTCAAAACCAAAATAACGTGTAATACCAGCTCCTACAATAATTAAAATAAAAGCTAAATGCAGAATTAACGTTGCCCATTTTTCTTTACGCAACAACCTAAACCTAAAAATGTTTCCAACAAAATTTATTACAAAAAACACCATAATAGCTTCAAACCACCACGCATTGTATATTAAATTTCTGGTGTAAGGCGTTGGAGAGGTGTCCATATTTCTATCTAAAATAGTTCCCGTAGCCATAGCTACAGCAAATACAATAAATAAAATAGAGGTTAATCGTGTAGAAAATAGGATTTTGGCAATTTTATTTTGCATAATAATAGGCCTTTTTAAGCTCGTGCAAAGATAATTGTTTTTGTTGGTTTTAATTCCTCAAAAACATCCAAATCTTGTGTTAAAATTAAGGTTTATTATTTTGTCTGGCTTCAAAAATTTTCAAGTACATAAAAGTGCCCATTTTTCTGGCTCGTCGCTTAGCATTATCTGCAATTTCACCTTCAAAATACTGGTCAATGGTTGCATACCATAAGTTTAACCACACACCAAAATGTAATTCGGTAATTGTATGATTGTACGTTTTATCTACTTTTACGTGTGCTTCTAGTGGGTTTCCTTCATATTTGTTTTTTAGTTTTTTACCAATAAATAAACTCGTTTCCCAAAACGTAACTAAATGGTCTAGATGCGTATCCCAATCTGTAATTGCATCGTTAAAAATAGGTCCTAATAACGTATCAACTCTTACTTTTTTGTAAAACTCATGGACCAATAAAGTCACATCATCTCTAGTACTAATTGTTTTTCTATTCATCTTACACAAAGATAAACTTTGTTATTTTAATTCTGTATTTTCTTAGTATTTTAGCAGTATGATTAAAATAGTTTTGCTTGGCGCAGGAAACGTTGCCACACACCTTTACAAAGCTTTTAAAAGCCCTTCTAACATAGAAGTTGTGCAATGGTATAACCGAAACAAAAAAACAATTGACAGTTATAAAAATGAAGTAAATATCACAGACAACCTTAATCAATTAGCTGATGCAGATGTATATATCATTGCAGTTAGTGATGATGCAATTGAAGCGTTAAGTAGTGCTTTACCCTTTGACAAACGATTAGTGGTACACACTTCTGGTAGCGCAAGCCTGTATGATATTGATAAAAAACATTTTAGAGGCGTATTTTACCCATTACAGACCTTTAGCAAAACGGTTGATTTAGATTTTACTACTGTACCTATTTGTATAGAAACGCTTAGAAAACAAGATTACAAGTTACTTAAAACAATAGGCGAATCTCTTGGATGTAAAACCTATAAAGTAAATCCAGATCAAAGACCTGCTTTACATTTAGCAGCTGTTTTTGTTAACAATTTTACCAATCAGATTTACAGAGTTGCTCATGAGATTACCGAAAAACATGGCGCTGATTTTGATATTTTAAAACCATTAATTACAGAAACTGCTAGAAAAATTCAAGATGTATCACCTTATATGGCACAAACAGGTCCAGCTAAGCGTAACGATAAAAAAACTATAAAAAGACATTTAAAATTACTGGATAATCAACATCACGAAGCCATTTACAAACTGCTAACCTCATCAATTAAGAAAACACATGGACACTAAAAGCTATAAAGAATACCTACACCAAATAACCACATTTATTTTTGACGTAGATGGTGTGCTAACTAACGGAATGGTTACCATTACTACTTCAGGAGAAATGATAAGACATATGAATGTAAAAGATGGTTACGCTATGAAGCAAGCTCTAAACCATGGATTTAATGTTTGCATTATCTCTGGAGGCACAAACGAGGGTGTAAGAATGCGTTTGCAACATCTTGGTGTAAAAGATGTGTATTTAGGTGCTCATAAAAAAATAGTTCAGTTTGAAGAGTATATTAACAATAACCAAATTAAACCTGAACACGTATTATATATGGGAGACGACATACCAGATGTGCCAGTTTTAAAATTGGTTGGTATGGCTACTTGTCCGCAAGATGCTGTTCCGGAGGTCAAGCGTATTTCAAAATATATTTCGCATAAATTAGGAGGCGAAGGTTGTGTAAGAGATGTTATCGAACAAGTCCTAAAAGTGCAAGACAAATGGGATAGCGATTTTGATGCACAAACGTTTTAACACCATCCAATAATTAACCATCAACTTAAACCAACACAAAATTGAAACTACTCCAACTTATTAGGTACAAAAACTTACTACTAATTGCATTAGTACAAGTTTTAATAAAATATGCATTATTCCCTTCGTTAAGTATGCTAATAGGTGGTCAACAAGTTTTTGTATCTACTACATTAACACACTTTCAATTTGTATTATTAATGCTTTCTACACTTTGTATTGCAGCAGGCGGTTATATTATAAACGATATTTTTGATGTTGACGCAGATAAAATCAATAAACCTAAACAACAAATTATTGGTCAACATATTACCACAGAAAAAGGATACAACTTTTATATGGCTTTTACAGTCATTGGAGTTGTTTTAGGGTTTTACTTATCGCACACTGTAGGTGTTAGTAGCTTTTTTGCCATTTTTGTTATTATAGCTGCTCTACTTTATATTTATTCGTCTTTTTTACAACACATGCTATTAGTTGGTAATATTATTATAAGCATGTTAGTTGGTCTAAGCCTGATGATAGTTGGAGTTTTTGAATTATATCCAGCCATTACACCTCAAAACCAATTTATTCAATCGTCAATGCTAGAGGTGCTTTTTGATTATGCCATTTTTGCTTTTATAATATCATTAATTAGAGAGATTGTAAAAGACATCCAAGATGTAGATGGAGATTATAAAGCGCAACTTAAAACCCTTCCTATTGTATTAGGCAAAGACAGAGCAGCCAAAATAGCATTTGCAATAACATTATTAGCAATTGTAGTGTTAGTCTATTATTTAGCAACATTTTTATTTATGCAAAAAATTGTTGTTGTATATTTTATTGTAACGGTTGTTGGACCTTTAATCTACATAGCTATAAAATTGTTTACAGCAGAGCATAAAAAAGACTTCAAAACTATTAGCAATTTGCTTAAATTAGTGATGTTGCTAGGTATGTTATCGATGATTATTTACCGACTAACTTAAAAACTATGCTCAAAGAAAAACTTAAAGACCGTCATATTATACTCGCATCAGGATCGCCCAGACGTCAACAATTTTTTAAAGACTTAGGTCTAGACTTTGAAGTCCGATTAAAAGAAGTTAAAGAAGAGTACCCAAATAAACTTCTTCATTTTGAAATTAGCGATTACCTAGCTCAACTTAAATCCTTACCCTTTTTAGATGAGCTAAAAGACAATGATATTCTGGTGACTAGCGATACTATAGTATGGCATAAAAATACTGCTTTAGGTAAACCTAGAAATAACGACGAGGCTTTTGCAATGCTAAAAGCCATGAGTGATCAAACACACGAGGTGATTACTTCGGTTTGCATACGTACAAAAATTTATCAAAAAACAGTAAACGCTGTGACAAAAGTTACTTTTAAAGACTTTACAGATAATGAGATTTGGCACTACATAAACAACTACTCACCTTTAGATAAAGCTGGTGCTTATGGTATCCAAGAGTGGATTGGTCAAATAGGTGTTGTTGGTATAGAAGGTTCGTTTTTTAATGTAGTTGGCATGCCCACACATCTTGTTTACGAAACGTTAAATACCATTGCAGACGAGTTTTAGAGTTGTAATTTTATACTAAATAAAATCGACTATGAAACCCATTAAAACACTCGTACTCATTCCATTTATTCTATTACTTTTTGGTTGTAACAAAAATAAAAACGTCAACAATAAAGAAGTAGTAAGCCAAACTATTGTCTCTAAATCAAACAACACACCAGCTTTTAAACCAGACCAACAGTTTAACAACTATTGGTATGCAGGAGAAGCAGAAATCTCATCTTACAAACTAGAACAAGCGCGTTATGGAGAAATAAGAGATGGTCATGCAGTATTGGTTTATGTTACAGAACCTTTTTTAGCAAAAGAGCAAGTAAAAGCAGACCAGAGTAATCCATCAAACATTAACGTCTTAAAATTAAATAGCACTAAAAATTTCAATACAGGTATTTACCCATATTCCATCATGCAAAGCACCTTTTATCCAGTTGCCAACAATCAGCATGCAATAAAAATTAGTGCTTCTGTGCAAGAATGGTGTGGTCAAGTTTACACTCAACTTAATAACAGAGATCAGTTTCAAGTAACGTCACACTCCTATTTTCAAGGAGAAGCAGACCAGCAATTTACCTTAGAAAAAACAGTGTTAGAAAACGAAATTTGGACCCAACTACGTATTAATCCTAACAGCTTACCTACTGGTAATATATCTGTAATTCCAAATTTAGAGTTTATTAGACTTAACCATAAACCTTTAAAAAGTTATAACGCTTTCGCGGAACATGTGCCAGGAACATATAAGCTAACTAATAAAGAATTAGACAAAACACTAGAGATAAACTACAATCCAGAATTCCCTTATAATATTGAATCATGGTCCGAAACCACCAAGGGATTAACAACAAAAGCTACAAAATTGAAAACTATAAAATCTGCCTATTGGAATAAAAATAGTAATGCAGATTTAGAGTTAAGAAAAACCTTAGGCTTAGAATAAAAACTATATTTGTTATACAATTAAACGTGCTTATGTTTTTAGAACATTTTAAAACAGAATTAATTAATACAACCATAGTATTAGCTATATTTATTCTTATTCGCTTTATATTAAAAGTTTCAATAAAAAAATTAGGACAAAAAACCGGAATCAATGATGCTAGAATTGGTCTAATTTCCCGTTACACTACAGTTACTTTATTTTTAATATTCATCTTATTTGTAGCCTACATTTTTGGAGCAAAATTTGAAGACTTAGCAGTTATTTTCTCTTCTGTTTTTGCTGTTATTGGTATTGGATTATTTGCTATTTGGTCTATTTTAAGCAACATTACTTCTGGTATTATTATGTTTTTCTCTTTTCCTTACAAAGTAGGAGACAAAATTAAAATACACGATAAAGATGCGCCAATTGAAGGGATTATAGAAGATATACGTGCGTTTCAATTACATTTAAGATTGGATAATGGCGACTTAGTGACTTACCCAAACAATCTAATTCTACAAAAAGCTGTAACTTTAGTTCAGAAAGATGCAATAGAAGATTTTGGAGATATGCATTAAAAGGTAGTTATGGCTAAAAAAAAACAAAAAAAGCGCACACAGCATTACAAAAAGCAAATAGGGCAAATTCCTGGTGCATTAATTTACACAGGAGCTAAGCAAAATAAAGCGTTACATCTTCATGTTTTTGATTATAGTGAAGACGACTTTAAGGAAGCCGATATAAACTCGGTTGATGAAGCCTTTCATTTTAAAGATTCAGAAACCGCAACTTGGTTTAATCTTAATGGTTTAAATTTTATTGACGAAATTGAAAGAATAGGGAACTATTACAATTTACACCCTTTAATTTTAGAGGATATAGTAAATACCTCACAACGTCCCAAAATAGACACCTATAAAGATTACATTTTTATTGTATTAAAAATGATGTATTATGATGATGCAGAACACATTGTTTCAGAACAAGTTAGCATGATTATGGGTAAAAATTACGTACTTACCTTTCAAGAGTCTGATGGTGATGTTTTTGATAGTGTTAGAGAACGAATTCGCAAAAAAAAGGGACGTATTAGAAGCGAAGGCGCAGACTATTTATTATATGCACTTATAGATGCAATTGTCGACCATTACTATGCTATTATAGAAACCATGGGTAACAAGATTGAAGATCTTGAAGACGATTTATTTACAGGCCTAACTCAAGAAGAAATTGCACAACAAATCCAAGATTTAAAGCGTGAAATATTAAAAATAAGACGTGCTATTTTTCCGCTTCGCGAAATTATAAGTCGTTTAGAAAAAAACGATAATAACCTAATTGAAGAAAAAACGACACACTTTTTTAGAGATGTTTATGACCATATTATCCAAGTCACAGAAACCATAGATATTTACAGAGATATGATATGGAGTTTAATGGATATGTACATGACTACTATTAGTAATAAAATGAACGAAGTCATGAAAGTACTAACCATCATTGCTACCATTTTTATACCATTAACCTTTATTGCTGGTATCTATGGGATGAATTTTGAGCACATGCCAGAATTACATTATCAATATGGTTATTACGTAGTTTGGGTGGTTATGATTGTGGTTTTAATTGGTATGCTTATTTATTTTAAACGTAAAAAGTGGCTTTAGTGTAGTAAATAGTTGATTAAACATCATATTAACTTTCATAAAGTTAAAGAAATCTAAAAAACGTCAATTACAAACACGATTGTTTATATTTGAAAGACTTTCAAATTATTAAACATTACCATGCAAAAAATAATTGCTTCTCTCCTATTTATATGTTGCTTTACAATTAGTTTACAAGCTCAACAACCAGAAAAATTAAACGCATCAGAGATACATCAAGCCATAAAAAAACTTAATTTTTTAGGTTCTGTTTTATACGTTGCTGCGCATCCAGATGATGAAAACACACGTTTAATAAGCTATATGTCCAACCATATAAAAGCACGTACAGCTTATTTGTCGTTAACTCGTGGTGATGGTGGCCAAAACTTAATTGGCCCAGAACTTAGAGAGCTATTAGGTGTTATACGTACCCAAGAATTATTGGCTGCAAGACGAACAGATGGTGGCGAACAACGCTTTACTAGAGCAAACGACTTTGGCTACTCAAAACACCCAGACGAAACCCTAGATATTTGGAATAAAGAAGAAGTCCTTAGCGATGTGGTTTTGGCTATTAGACAATTTAAACCAGATATTATTATTAACAGATTTAACCACAGAACTCCAGGTACTACTCATGGTCACCACACTAGTTCTGCAATGCTAAGTTTGGAAGCTTTCGATATGGCAAATGATAAAAATGCCTACCCAGATCAAGTCAATCAATATGGGACCTGGCAACCAAAACGCGGGTTTTTTAATACCTCATGGTGGTTTTACGGAAGTCAAGAAAAATTTGACGAAGCAGATAAAACCAACTTATTAAACTTTGATGTTGGTGTCTATTATCCTGCTTTAGGGCTATCTAATAACGAGATTGCATCGTTAGCTAGTAGCAAACATTTATGTCAAGGTTTTGGAAGATTAACAACTAGAGGTAGCCAAACAGAATGGGTAGAATTAATTAAAGGCGATTTACCTAAAGACAAATCCAACTTGTTTGATGGTATTAACACGACTTGGACACGAGTAAAAGGTGGAGATAAAATTGAATCTATTTTAAAAACAGTTCAAAACAATTTTAATTTTGAAAACCCTTCTATACATTTAAATGATTTGTTAAAAGCCAGAACACTCATTCAAAATCTTGAAGACAATCACTGGAAAACTATAAAAACTAAAGAGATTGACCGTATTATTGAAGCATGTGCTGGATTGTATTTAGAAGCATCAGCTAACACACCAACCAGCAGCACCAATCAAACTATAGACATTGCTATTGAAGCATTAAACAGAAGTAATGCTTCTATTAGATTAGACAGTTATTCTATAATTAATAAAGGTGCTAGTATGTCCTCTGGAATTGTTTTAAAACCTAACGAAAAAGAAGAGATAAAAGAAAGCGTAACCATCCCAACCTATCTAAATCCAACAACTCCGTATTGGTTAAACCAAAAAGGAAGTTTAGGGATGTATAAAGTAGAAGACAAAAGTTTAATAGGTAAACCTGAGACTCCTCGAGCAATTACTGTTGATTTTAATTTAACCATTAATGGTTTTTCATATAAAACCACTAAGGATTTAATATATCGCTATTCTAAACCAGATAAAGGCGAATTGTATAGACCGTTCGAGATTATTCCAGAAGCTTCAGCTAAAATTGCTGAAAAAGTAATCATTTTTGAAACAGACCAACAAAAAGACATTCCTGTTATAGTAAAAGCTGGTCGCGATAATTTAGAAGGCTTTGTACAAATTGCACACCCTAATGGATGGTCTGTATATCCTGAAAAACAAAAGTTTTTAATCGCTAATAAAGGTCAAGAACAGACTTTAATTTTTACTGTAATACCTCCTAAAAACCAAAACGAAGGTCTTATGACACCAATGGTGCACGTAGGTGATCAGATTTATACCAGAGAATTGGTAGAGATTGATTACAATCATATTCCGTTTCAAACCGTATCGTTACCTAGCGAGAGTAAAGTCGTGCGACTAGACATTAAAAAACGTGGTAAAAACATCGCTTATATAGAAGGTGCAGGAGACGTAGTACCAGAAAGTTTAAGACAAATTGGTTACAACGTGCTAGTGTTAAAACCTGAAGATATCACTACTGAAAGATTAAGTGCTTTTGATGCAGTTGTTGTTGGAATTAGAGCCTATAATATTGTGGAAGACTTAAAATTTAAACAAGATATTTTATTTGATTTTGTTGAAAAAGGTGGAAATATGATTGTACAATACAATACCAGTCGAGGGATTAAAGTAGATAATATTGCACCTTATAGTTTAAAATTATCCAGAGATCGTGTCACTGATGAACAGGCTGAAGTCACCTTACTAAATCCTAAACACGAGTTGCTTAATTTTCCTAATACAATTACTTCTCAAGATTTTGAAGGATGGACCCAAGAGCGTGGACTGTATTTTCCAGACGAATGGGCTCCAGAATTTACACCCATTTTATCCATGAATGATTCAGGTGAAACACCAAAAACAGGAAGCCTCTTAGTTGCAAAGCATGGAAAAGGACATTATATCTATACAGGACTTAGCTTTTTTAGAGAATTTCCTGCTGGTGTGTCTGGTGCTTACAGATTATTTGCAAACATGTTGAGTATTGGAAAAGAGGATTTAAACAGAAATAATCGACTAAAAAATTAATAAATAACACTATAAATGAAGTCTTCGACATGCTCAGACTGACAGCTTCGTTTCAATAGGCTTAATTTATAATATAATTTTAATACAAAATCAAAATGTCACACTGAGCTTGTCGAAGTGTTACACTAAAAAATAGAAAATGCAAGACCAACCAAAATACCAATGGAAACCTCTGTACACCTTACTATTAGTAGCTAATGCTTTATATATTTTGGCTTTTTACTTTATCACTAAACTGTTCTAAATTATGCAAACATTAGATTGGATTGTCTTATTAGGAACGTTACTAACTATAGTGATTTATGGTACATACCAAACCAGAGGAAGTAAAAACGTACAAGACTATTTAAAAGGTGGTAATACCAGCAAATGGTGGACTATTGGCTTATCGGTTATGGCGACTCAAGCTAGTGCCATTACCTTTTTAAGCACACCTGGACAAGCATTTCATTCTGGAATGGGATTTGTCCAATTTTATTTTGGGTTACCTATAGCAATGATTGTGATTTGCATGGTTTTTATCCCATTATATCACAGATTAAAAGTCTATACTGCATACGAGTTTTTAGAAAAGCGTTTTGATCGTAAAACCAGATCGTTAACTGCTATTCTCTTTTTAATACAACGTGGATTGGCAGCAGGAATCACCATTTTTGCTCCAGCAATTATCCTATCTGCTGTTTTGGGCTGGAACTTATTAGTCCTTAATATTTTAATTGGTGTTTTAGTCATAATTTATACGGTTTCAGGTGGTACAAAAGCAGTCAATGTGACACAAAAGCATCAAATGATTGTGATTTTTACAGGAATGATCATTGCTTTCATATTAATATTAAATCATTTACCTGACGATATCACTTTTAGAAAAGCACTAGATATTGCTGGTGCTAGTGGTAAAATGGAAGTGCTAGATTTTTCTTTTGACCTAGATAACAGATATACGGTTTGGACTGGATTAATTGGTGGTACTTTTTTAATGCTCTCTTATTTCGGTACTGACCAAAGTCAAGTACAACGTTATTTGTCAGGAAAATCTGTTAGAGAAATGCGTTTAGGACTAATTTTTAATGGACTGCTAAAAGTACCTATGCAGTTTTTTATTCTGTTAGTTGGTGTCATGGTGTTTGTGTTTTATCAATTTAATGAAGCACCAATAAACTTTAATCCCACAGCTACAGAAGTGGTATTAAACTCAGATTATGCAGACAAATACAAAGCTCTGCAAATTAAACAACAGGAAGTATTTGACTTAAAAAAAGCAGCTATTACAGAGTTTGCCAATGCTAACGGAACTATTAACCAAGAGTTGATAGCCAGTTACAACACACAAAGTGATACATTAAGAGCAAACGCTAGAGCACTAATTGTAAAAGCTGGTGAAGCTAAAAGTTTAAAAGTTGAGGATAACGATAAAGACTATGTGTTTATCCATTTTATCCTTAATAATTTGCCTAAAGGGTTAATTGGACTATTGTTAGCAGTTATTTTAAGTGCTGCTATGTCCAGTACAGCATCAGAGCTAAATGCTTTAGCTAGCACTACAACTATCGATTTATATAAACATAAAGTGGGTCCAAAAACGGAATCTGAAATGGTTAAAGCCTCAAAAGGATTTACGTTACTTTGGGGAATTATTGCAATAGGTGTCGCCTGTGTTGCTAATCTCGCTGAAAATTTAATTCAATTAGTTAATATTATTGGCTCTATTTTTTACGGTAATGTATTGGGTATTTTCTTATTAGCATTTTTCTTTAAATACATCAAAGCTAATGCAGTGTTTATTGCTGCACTAATCACTCAAGTTATTGTTATTGCACTATACTTTTTAGATGAATACGATTTTATTAACCTACCGTTTTTATGGTTAAATTTTGTGGGTTGTGCAATTGTTATGATAATTGCTTTTGTATTACAATCGCTTATGAAAAACAAAAGCGTGGAGTCTTAATAATTTGATTTAATAACTCTGGCTTAACTTATCACAAGTTAATTATGGTATATTACCTACACAAATTGGAATTATGAAATTAAACTTATTGTCATGTGATGCGATTAGACCAGATAAAAGAGCGATAGCTAAATGCATTTTAGAAATCTCGATTAACGTAGATCAAAACCTATCAAACCAATTAACTGATATTCTTTTAGAAGGAGATGCTGTAGATATTGAAGTATTAAATAAAAACTCTGGTTCTGCATTAAGAGCATTACGAAAGTTAGATATTGACTATCAAATCGAAGACTAACTACTTATTCTTCTCTTCTATCCACTTACTCATGTATTTAGTACTTTGCATGGTTTGATGCATCAAGATTTGTCCTAAAAAATGTTGCTGTCTATGACTTTGCAAACCTGCTTGTAATAAGTCTAATTTATATAACACATCTTTGGTATAAATAGCTTTATCATAAAGGGTGTTAATAATCATAAAACCATTTTTTTGCTTACCATTCCAGTATATTTTGTTAGAATACAGTTCTACTGCTTGTTTAGCAAACATTGTAGCATCATCCTCTATAAATGCATTAGTATCTTTTAAGGTGCCATACATACCTTCTGCTCCAATGGTTGTAGTAATACATGGTGTACCATTTATCATGGCATCAATTAGTTTACCTTTTAATCCTGCTCCAAAACGTAAAGGTGCTAAACATACTTTAGCCTCTTTCATGACTTGATTAACATCTTCTGCAAAGCCTTTAATTAAAAAACTGTCTTTATCGCTATGTAATTGTTTAGCTTTTTCCGACACATAGGATCCGTAAATATGCATTTCTGCTTTAGGCAATTCTTTTTTTATGAGTGGCCAAATCTGTTCTTTTAAAAATAAAACTGCATCAAAATTAGGCTCGTGCATAAAATTACCAATGGTAATAAAATGGTTTCGGTCTTTAAATTTTGGACTGTTGCGCTGTGCTTCTGGGGAAATTGGGTCTAATAAAAACGGTAGATAATATAATAAGTGTTCATCTACTTTAAATTGATTGACCAATATTTCTATCTCCACTTGAGAGATCATAAAAGTTAAATCACATCTTAAAATACTTGCTATTTCACGTTTTGCTATGTCGTTTTGTAAATAGTTTTTATCAAAAAACGCTTGATCTTTTAAGGCTTGTTGACGTCCTTTACGCAAACTGTGCAAGTCTTCTGTATCCAACAATCTTAACGCATCAGGACAATGCTCTGCAACACGCCAACCAAATTGTTCCTCAACCATAAAACGGTCAAACAACACAATATTTGGATTTAATTTAGTAATAAATGTATCAAAGCTACTATCGTTTAACACAATAGGCTCTGTTTTAACACCAATAGTTGATAAATCAAATGCGTTATCTGTTTTAGCACAAGCAGATGCAAATGTTATGTTGTAATTACCAGCCTGAAAGACTTCAATTAATTGCATCATTCTACAACCCGCTGCAGAACTTTTAGGTTCTGGCCAAACAAAGCCAATAATTAATAAATTTTTATTCATAAAATGTAAAATCTCAATTTACAATAACTAAACGCTACAGCCTAAAAAAATTATTCTGGTCTAGGTGCTAAAGCATAACCAGCTCTAACTTGTCCAACCCAATCCACTATAGCTTGTATTTGTGCGTCCGTTAAATTAGCATCACCATGTGTCCAAGTATAACTAGGTAGTGGCATTTTTTTTTCAACTACTTCTTCTGCAATTTCTTCAAATTTGTGGTCTTTACGCTTAATAGAATAGTCTGCCCATTTAGAGAAATTTAAATGTTTTTTACCATTATCTACATGACCAGCTAACCAGTAATTAACTGGAGTTATTTTATTGTACCAAGGGTAATTAGTATGACTACTATGACAATCAAAGCAAGTAGATTTTAAAATAGTTTTTACTTCGTTGGATGGAGTTGTTTCAGTCAAAAAAGCTGTTAAATCTTCTGTATTACCTTCATTTTTTTCAGGCGAGAAAAATTGGGCAACAATAAAAACGATTAATAAAGCCAACCCTATTTTTTTAATTATTTTCATTTTAACTATTTTTAGATTTTAAAAATACTAAAATCTTTGACTTCTAACACGCTATATCAAGAATTAAATTACGTCAATCATTCCCGCGAAAAACGCTTGTATTATGCAAATGTATTGTTGGCAGACACCAGTTTAATTCCTGAAGTTTTGGATATTTTATTTATGGTTGACGATAAAATTTCTCCTCGTGCTGCATGGATTTTAGAATTTATGTGTGGCGAAAATATTGAAGCTATCATCCCTTATTTAGACCAGCTTACAGAGCATATGAGTAAAGTACATTTAGATTCTGCTCAAAGACCTGTTGCAAAAATTTGCGAATATCTTGCAAAAGCATACTACGGAAAAGAGCCTTCAAAAATTAAACAGGCATTACTTTCTAGACATCATGAAAAAATTATTGAACTCTGTTTTGATTTCATGATTAACGATGTAAAAGTAGCACCTAAAGCATACGCAATGAACACCTTACACCTTTTTGGGAAAGATTATGATTGGATCTATCCAGAGTTGGTTTTAATTTTAGAACGCGATTTTCATACACAAAGTGCAGCATTTAAAGCTAGAGCTAGGCATATCTTGAAAAAAATCAAGAAAAAGTAGTCCATTTTTATTAAATTCTTAAAGCGGATTGTTTTAGTCTTCTCTTTAAAAAAACTATCTTTATGGCTTGTTAAAAAACACCCTTTTTATGTCTTTAAACCAACTAAATGCCATCTCACCAATTGATGGTCGTTACCGCAATAAAATTGAAAAATTGCAAGAATATTTCTCTGAGGAAGCACTTATAAAATATCGTGTTTTAGTTGAAATTGAGTACTTTATTGCATTATGCGAAATTCCTTTACCTCAGCTAAAAGGTGTTGACAGTAGTAAATTTGAAGGTTTACGAGACATTTACCAATCGTTTACTTCCGAAAATGCACAAGCCATCAAGGACATAGAGAAAGTAACCAATCATGATGTTAAAGCAGTCGAGTATTTTATTAAAGAACAATTTGACGCTTTAGGTTTAAGTGACTATAAAGAGTTTATTCACTTTGGATTAACCTCTCAGGACATTAACAACACTGCAATTCCTTTAAGTATAAAGGATGCTATGAATGACGTTTACGTCCCAGAATATTTTAATGTTTTAAAAGAATTAAAGCGTCTAGCCGAAGAATGGAAAGACATCCCAATGTTAGCTAGAACCCATGGTCAACCTGCTTCTCCAACCAGATTAGGAAAAGAAATCAAGGTTTTTGTGGTCCGATTAGAAGAGCAATTTAATTTATTAAATGATATCCCAAGTGCTGCAAAATTTGGTGGTGCTACAGGAAATTTTAATGCCCATAAAGTGGCTTATCCAAATATAGATTGGAAAGCGTTTGGTGGTAACTTTGTACAAGAAAAATTAGGGTTGCAACATTCCTTTCCAACAACGCAAATAGAGCATTACGACCATATGGCTGCTTTATTTGATTGCTTAAAACGTATCAATACCATTATTATAGATTTAGATAGAGACATTTGGACCTATGTGTCTATGGACTATTTTAAACAAAAAATTAAAAAAGGTGAAGTTGGTAGTAGTGCTATGCCACATAAAGTCAATCCAATAGACTTTGAAAACTCTGAAGGAAATTTAGGTCTAGCTAATGCTATTTTTGAACATCTATCTGCTAAATTACCAATATCAAGATTACAACGCGACTTAACTGATAGTACTGTGTTACGTAATGTTGGCGTCCCATTTGGACACACTTTAATTGGTTTTAAATCTACACAAAAAGGTTTAGGCAAGTTATTATTAAATGAAACCAAATTTGAACAAGATTTAGAAAATAATTGGGCAGTAGTTGCAGAAGCTATACAAACCATTTTAAGGCGTGAAGCTTATCCAAATCCATACGAAGCCTTAAAAGGGTTAACAAGAACTAACGAAGCTATTAATAAAGCCTCTATTTCAAATTTTATTGATACCTTAGAGGTAAGTGATGCTATTAAAACCGAATTAAAAGCCATATCACCTAGTAACTATACAGGTATCTAATTATGTTTAACGATAATACAGCAATAGCCCTTTGTAGTGTAACTTTATTACTCTTTTTTGTTGGAGGCATTACTGGGCTTTTAAATAATCCCTATTACTTAGGATTTGTTGTAATTATTTACCTTCTTATTATTGTTAATATTTTTATCAATAAACAACCCGAAGTAAAAGAAAACGAGACTATAGAAAACGACGTATAAAAAAAGGCTTATCCAATGGATAAGCCTTTAACATTTACATTAAACTATAGATTATTATTTAAAAAAATCCATAAGGTTTTTGAGTTGTCCTTGATCTACATCTGCATTTTGCAGCTTGTTGGTCAATTTAATCAACGCTTCGGGTTTCATATCATCACCTAATACTCTAATGACTGTAAAACCTGTATCTTTAGAGCTAGCAAGTACTAAAAACTCGTCTACTGTATCCTCTTCTCCAATAGTGTTTATTGTAACAGAAACTCCGCTATCTTTAAACTCCATTAACTCGTCGTACTTTGGATTTTTAAATACTTTTTTAGCCTTATTTAACTCTTGCTGATATTTATCTTTAGTATCCTCATTTACTCTATAAGCTAAAACATCTAGTTTTCTAATAGACTCGTAAGCTGTTTGTTCTTCTTCAGTTAAGTTAGCTTTGGAAAAATCAACCAGTTTTGCTGACACATCAAACGAGGTAAACTCTGGTAATTCTTGATGGTCCACAAAATAGGTTTGTATGGAGTTTTCGTCTTTACAGCTTATTAAAACAAGTGATAAGCATAACAGTGTGAAAACAAATTTTAATGGCGTTTTCATAGTGTTTATTTTTTGCTTTTCTTTTCTAATTCCTCTCCACCTGGAAGATTCATTTTTTGAGTTAATTTAGAAATCTGGTTTAAATCTATATCTCCAGTTAACGAAATAACAACAGTTTCAATAGATCTATTTTCTCCATTTATTTTGATTTCAGAATCTTTCATTACAGCATCTAATCCATTAATAAACATTAGCAATTCGCTAATATGGTCATCGTCTTTACCTTGTTTTACGTAAAACTTCATAACCACACCATTATCTTTTACTTCCATTAGTTCTTCTAAAGATGCAGTACGAGAGGTTACCCATTTTGCAATATCTTTTGCTATCACTTTATCGTCTGTAGCCATAGTTTTAAAACTAGTGATACTATTTACCATTTCCATGTATGCTTTAGCATCTGCATCGTCAGTATCAATGTCTATTTTCGCTAACATTTGAAACATTTTAGGCTTTATCGAGACGTAACTTACCTTGTCATTATCGCTATATTTCTCAAATATATCTTGAGCCATAGCAGTTAGAGGCATCAATAAGATAGCCATTACTAAAAGTGTTACTTGTTTTTTCATTGTATTAATATTTAAAGTTTTCATTGTCTTAATTTTTTATTGGTTATTAATTTTTAAAATTCGGCCAATTGGGTTTTCCATTTCTTTTAAATAGTCAACTTGTGTGCCAGCTTTGTTTAGAGCTCCTAAGTAATTAACTTGAGCAGTCCCTTTATTAAGTGTTTTGGACACCAATTCTAGGTAAGATTTTGCTTGATTATAAGCTATTCGATCTGCTTCTGTAATGTTATCCTCCTTTGAAGGTAAATTAAAATAAATTCCAACCATTAAAACTGCTACTGCTGCGACGCTTAACCACTTGAAATTAAATTGCTTTTTAGTGTTTAGTGGCACGTCTTTGGTAAAAGTCTCTTGTTGGTTTACCATAAAGTACCCAAAAATGGTTTTATAATGCTCTAAATGTGGAGCTACAGTGTCTTGCGAAAAATAGGTTTTTAACTGTGCTTCTTCTTGTAGAGTGGTTTCTCCGTTTTCGTACTTTTCTAGTAAGTCTTCTATATTATTTAACACCATAATTGTGTGTTTTAGTTAATTTTTCTCTTATTACTTTTCTTGCTCTAGATAAGGCTACACGTACTGCTGTAGGATTCATATCCAGCATTTTTGCAATCTCATCATAATCATACTGCTCTATATCTCTTAATTGTACAACTAGCTTTTGTTGTTCTGGTAGCTCCTCGATAATTTTAGCTACCCATTGCATACTATCGCTCAATTCTACTTGCTTTTGTAAAGCTACGTTGTGATCTTTATAATTACTATGTACAATTTTTAAATTCTGCGCTTGCTTAGATTTTAATTTATCTAAACAAAAGTTTTTTGTCATCGTCATTGAAAACGCCTCAACATTTTTATAGTTTTCAATGTTACTTTTATTACTCCATAATTTCAACAATACTTCTTGCGTTGCATCTTCTGCTTCTTCGCGTGACACCAATAATCGTTTAGCTAAACGAAAGACCTTATCTTTAAAAGGCATTACAATGCTTAAAAACTCCGATTGTGTCATTTTGGTTTGTTGGTTTCTATTACGACGAGCGACTATTAAATTTGTTACAATTTATTTTCAATATAGAATAAAGTAAGTACTTTTATTAAAAAAAATTCTTTTAGCTTATGAAAAAGACATGGATATACACCATCCTGCTTGTAGTTTCAGTAACTTTTACCAGTTGTTTTGAAGATATAGATGATAACGCTATTTCTGAAACCGATATCAAAGATTTTGTGTGGAAAGGATTAAACCAATGGTACTTTTGGCAACAAACTGTAACCGATTTAGCGGATGATAGATTTGCTAATAGTACAGAGTATACGGACTTTTTAAATAGTTACGATTCTCCAGACGTGCTTTTTGAAGCTTTATTATCTCCCGAAGATCGTTTTAGTTGGATTGTTGACGACTATTTTGCACTAAATAACACCTTAAATGGTGTCACTAAAAATAACGGAATGTCCTTTGGAGTTGGTAATATTACCGTAGGATCACAGACTACTTTTGGAGGTATTGTGCAATATATTTTACCTAATACCAGTGCATCTACTAGTAATTTAGAACGCGGTGACATTTTTTTAACCGTAAATGGCACACAACTTACCCAAAATAATTACTTAAGCCTATTATTTTCTAGTAATGACACGTATACTATAGGTTTAGCAGAGATTGATGCTAACGACAATTTAGTATTAACAGGAGAAACTGTAACCCTTACCAAGCAAGTATATGAAGAAAACCCAATATTTATTGCTAATACATTTACCGTTGATGGTATAAAGGTTGGTTACTTAATGTATAACCGTTTTACTAGCAATTATGACCAGCAACTAAATGACGTTTTTGGAGATTTTATTGCTGAAGGCGTGCAAGATTTAGTAGTAGATCTAAGATATAATCCTGGTGGTAGTGTGAGTTCTGCAATACATTTAGCTAGTATGATTGCTGGCGAACCAAATTCTGCTTTATTTTTAAGACAACGTTGGAATGAAAAAATACAAGCGGTATTTACAGAGGAAGAAGTTAGCAGGTATTTTGTAAACCAATTACCTGATGGCACACCCATTAATAGCCTAAATTTAAATAAAGTCTACATTTTAGCGCAACGGTCCTCTGCATCTGCAAGCGAGTTGCTTATTAACGGATTAGAACCACATATAAGTGAATTAATACATATTGGAAATACCACAAGAGGTAAAAATGAATTTTCTATTACATTGTATGACAATCCAGATTGTTCTTATTTAAACTTTAGTGGTTGCTCTGGTAGCATAAATCCAAACCACACTTGGGCTATGCAACCTTTGGTAGGTAAAAATGAAAATGCTAATGGTTTTTATCAATATGAAAATGGGCTAGCTCCAGATTTTCAATTAATAGAAGACATTGAAAACTTTGGTGTTTTAGGTGACCAAAACGAGCCTCTTTTAGCTAGAGCTATTCAGCATATTACTGGAAATGGAAGATTTGGTTTTACCACTGAATCTCATGCATCATTTGAAAGTCTAGACCAATCTAACTTACACACTTTAACTAAAGATAATATGTATTTAGAACCGGAAGACATTCCAAACCTTTACAAATAGAATACAAAAAAGCCTCTAACTATTTAGAGGCTTTTTTGTAATTATAAATTTAATTGAAACCCAAACTTAAAGTTTCGACCAAGGGTTGAAAACCTATACAACTCTTCATAATCTTCATCAAAAAGGTTGTTAACACTAAAAAACAAGGTCATTTTATTATGTAGCACCTTATGGTTAAGCGATAGGTTAACTAAACTGTAACTCTCTAATGTACGATTAGTTGTAAAATCGTCTTCAAAAAATGGAGACACTCTATCACTATTAAATTGGTAACTAACATTAGTAGAAGTGCTTTTACAAATTTGATACCCTAAAATAGCATTTACTTTTTGTTTTGGCACTCTAAAAATAATAGCGTCTTGACGTTCTGTAAATGTGTAGTTAGCATTTAGGTTTAAACGCTCTGTTGGTTTGTAACTAAGCTCCACCTCTACACCTTGCACCTTAAAGTCTTCATTTATATTTTGGTATTCTCCAGCAAAAGTTACAAAATCTGTAGTCACATAATCGATAAAATTATCCTGATTCCTGTTAAAATAAACTGCACTTAACTGCAAATTTTCATTTAAAGAAACATCAAAACCAGCTTCAATAGTTGTGTCTTCTTGTGCTTCTAGATTAGCATTTCCAAAACCAGGTACAAACAATTGGTATAAACTTGGTGTGACATAAGCAGTACTGTAAGAAGCTAAGAGTTTTAAAGTTTTAGTTTCATCTAAATTAAATACATAAGACGGATTAATGTTATAAACAACATGACTTCCATACGCGCTATGATTATTTAATCGTAATCCTGCATTAAGATTAAAACCAAAATCTGTTAAATACGTGACACTAGCATAAGGATCTACTATCTGGTCATTAGCTTCATCTGCTGTTATTGGGCTAAATGGACTTGGGTTATTCATTTCATTTTTAACCACATTTACACCTAAAACAGTATATAGCTTATCGCTAAATGCATACTTATTAAAAGCGTCTACGCTTAACGTTTTAGCATCAAAAGTTGCTGGAAAATCAGATTGAAACTCGCGATTTACTGATGTTAAAGCTGCATTTACAGTTACGCTACCATTGTTGTAGCTATACTTAGGTGAAACAGAGACTCTTACCTGTTCGTTTTTAGAGACATTGTTTTCATCTACAAAAAAGAAACCACCATCATAATCTGTACTATACTTATCGTGACTAAAAAGAGTATTCAACTGGAAATGTTGAGAAAAATCATAACCTAACTTGACATTGGTATTAATTTTTGAGTATCTATCACTGTCATTAGCTTCAGAATTTTCAGTTGCTTTGACAGCAGATAATCCATCGGTAAACGTATTACTAAAATTAACCAAGTAATTAAAGTTTTTGGTACGACCATTAACTCCTACCGAATTGGTAAAATCTTCAATAGCAAAATTAGAATCGTTTGCAGATTTATTGGTTCCTAAAAACGAAGAAAATGAAGCATTCACTGTACCACTTTTAGCCTTTTTAAGCGTAATATTTATTACAGCAGTACTGGCTCTGTTTCCATACAATGCACTAGATGCTCCTTTTAAAATTTCTATTTCTTCAATCTGATTTAATGCCAATAGTTGTAAATCAAAATTATTTTCTATTTGCGAGGCATCATTTACCGCTACACCATCTATCAATACTAAAACCTGACGATTTTGCCCACCTCTAACACTAGTTGTCAAGGGTTGTCCCGCTTGACTGTTGCTACCTATAATAGCAATTCCGGATTTGGTGTTAATGATTTGTGCAATGGTTTTGTCTGCATGTTGTTGCAATTCTTCAGCAGAAATTTTGACTACTGTTTTACCAGAATTTTCGCGTTTTAACTCAAATCTAGAGTCTGTAATGGTAACTTCATCTAATAGCGTTACCTTTTCTGTTTTGTCTTGCTCTTGCGCAAAAACAAAACTACCAGCTACAATACATAGCGTCGTTAGAACTTGTTTTTTGTTCATGTTAATGTACTAATTACTCGAGAATAGTATGTGTTATCATACGTAAACTTTTATCCCGAAAGTTTGACTTATTTGTTTGAATTTGGCAGGTCTCCTGACTTGTTTTCTATTATTTTACCTTCCCAGCAAAAAGCCAGTGGTTTTAAGAGCAAATAATAGCCTTGTAATAAGGTGTCCAATACTATTGAACATAAACTTACAGTTGCGGGAACAGTTCTGGATTTTAACCAGATTCCCTTTTAATTCATTCAAACATATTTTGAATGAAACCTAAATTCGACGCGAAAATACTATTTAAAATGAAGTGGTTGCTACTTTTTTTTATTCATTTTATAAACTAGATACATAAAGGCTAACAAAAAGTGCACAATTATCACTCCAGCTACTATATATATTGTTAAATTTGAATCGTCTTGCATGACTAAATTTTTATATAAATTTATAGGAAAGTATTCCGTTAAAATATCACCAATGTTACAAAACAAACCGTTTTTACTACTCCTTTTTTCGTTGTTATTGTTGCTGAATTGTAAAGAAGACAAAGGTCTATCTAGACAACTTCCACCAATGGAAGTGGCACAAGACACAATTACCTATGCTAAAGGATTTAACATTTATAATTCTGGAAATTTTAAAGTGATAACGGTTAACAACCCTTGGCCAAATACAGATAAAGACTATAAATATGTTTTAATATCTGCAGAAGAATTAGCTAAAACTAGTTTTATGAAAGGTGAATACGATGGTATAATTGTAACACCAATCCAAAAAATTGTTACAACATCCACAACACATCTTCCTGCTTTAGAATTATTAGGCGTAGAAAACACCTTGGTCGGTTTTCCTGGTACAGATTATATTTCTTCAGAATCCATAAGAAAAAACATTGACCAAGGACAGGTTAGAGAATTAGGAAAAAATGAAGGTTTAAATACTGAGGTTTTATTAGAATTAAAACCAGATGTAGTCGTTGGTTTTGGAATTGATGGAAATAACAAATCGTTAAATACCATTCAGAAATCAGGGATTCCTGTTATTTTTAATGGAGATTGGGTAGAAAAATCCCCTTTAGCCAAAGCAGAATGGATAAAGTTTTTTGGAGTACTTTATAATAAAGAAAAAGCAGCCGATTCTATTTTTAAAACCATAGAAACCAGTTATAACAAAGCAAAAGCACTTGCCAAACAAGTAACTAAACAACCTACAGTACTTAGTGGAGCTATGCATAAAGATGTTTGGTATTTACCTAACGGAACAAGTACTGAAGCACAGCTTTTAAAAGATGCTAATGTTAATTATTTGTATGCAGACACTACAGGAGAAGGTAGTTTGGCACTAAGCTTCGAGTCGGTTTTTGAAAAAGCCAAAACTGCAGATATATGGTTAAGTCCATCGTATTACACTACTATGGAGGCATTAAAAGAGGCTAACCAACATTACACTCAATTTGATGCATTTAAAAACAATAACATCTATACTTTTTCAAACACAACAGGTCAAACAGGTGGTGTTTTGTACTACGAGTTAGGTTTGGCAAGACCAGACTTAGTATTAAAAGACATCATTAAAATTTGTCATCCAGAATTACTAACAGATTACCAAACTTACTTTTTTAAACCCTTACAGTGATTAATACTAAATCCTATAACACTTCTTTTGTATTATTAGCAGTTTTACTACTAGTATTATTTGTTGTTAATATTAGTTTAGGCTCTGTGTCTATCTCTTTAGATACTATTTTTAGTAGTTTTTTCACCAAAACAGATCAGTTATCTAATCACGAATATATCATACAAAATTACCGTTTACCTAAAGCTATAACTGCCATTTTAGTAGGTTCTGGTTTAGGGATTTCTGGATTGTTAATGCAAACCTTATTTCGTAATCCTTTAGCTGGACCTTTTGTATTAGGGATTACCTCTGGAGCTAGTCTTGGAGTCGCTTTAGTCATTTTAGGAAGTAGTGTATTTGGCGGATTTTTAGCAACTTTTTTAGTCTCAAAATGGAGCCTAGTGATAGCAGCTAGTTTAGGAAGTTTTTTAGTATTATTATTAGTACTAATAGTGTCGTCTAAAGTTAGAGATACTATGGCTATTCTAATTATAGGTTTAATGTTTGGAAGCATTACTGCTGCTATAGTAAGTGTTCTCTCTTACTTTAGTAGTGCAGAACAATTACAGCAATATATCTTTTGGGGATTTGGAAGTTTAGGCGATTTAGATTGGTCTGAAGTTAAAATTTTTGGGTTGATTTATAGTATTGGTATCTTGTTTTGCGTGTTATCCATAAAAGGATTAAACACTTTATTGTTAGGCGAAAATTACGCTAAAAGCTTAGGATTAAACATCAAGCAAAGTCGATTGTTAATCATTATAGCTACTAGCCTTTTAGCTGGAACCATCACTGCATTTGCTGGACCAATTGCATTTATTGGTTTAGCCATTCCGCATGTCACACGTCAAGTGTTTAATACATCCAACCACAAGATTTTATTACCAGCAGTATTTTTATTTGGAGCTATAATTATGCTTATTTGCGATAGTATTGCACAATTACCAAATACAGATTATATGTTACCTATTAATGCCATCACCTCATTATTTGGCGCACCAATAGTAGTTTGGTTATTGGTAAGACAACGTAAAATGGTGTTTTAATATGAATTTAAATTCCAAAATAACAAAATCAAAATTCCAAAACATTCGATTTTTAAATACGAGTGACTTTTTGGGTTTTAGTAATTGGAATTTGAGATTTTTTTAATTGAATTTATGAAAATTAAAACTCAACATACCATCCTTAAAACCGAAAACCTAACCATAGGTTATTCTTCTAAAAAAGAGGACACTGTTGTTGCATCCAACATCAATATTTCATTACAAAAAGGAGAGTTAATTGGATTAGTGGGTGGAAATGGTATTGGTAAATCTACCTTATTAAGAACACTCACTAAGGTTCAACATCCTTTACAAGGAACTATTATTTTAAACAACAAAGACTTAAAAAATTACATTAATCTTGAATTAGCAAAAACCCTGAGTCTAGTGTTAACAGAGCCTATAGCGTCTAAAAACCTAACCGTTTTTGAGGTTGTGGCTTTAGGTAGACAACCTTATACTAATTGGGTTGGCAACTTGTCAGAACATGATATTTCAATTATTAATACAGCAATACTTCAAACTAATATAGAAGATTTAAAACATAAAAAATGTTTCGAGCTTAGCGATGGACAACTACAAAAAGTGATGATAGCACGTGCATTAGCACAAGATACAGACCTAATAATTTTAGACGAGCCAACCACTCATTTAGATATGTACCACAAGGCTTACATCCTAAAACTCCTTCAGAAATTGACTAAAGATACTGGTAAAACTATCTTATTTTCTTCGCATGAAATTGACTTAGCCATACAATTATGTGATAGTATGATTGTGATGTCTAAGGAAGGAATTGCAAGCAATTCGCCATGTCAATTGATAGAAGAAGGTGCTTTCAATAATTTGTTCCCTAAAGACATGATTATTTTTGATGACAAAACTGGAAGTTTCAGAGTAAAGAAATAACACTCTAACTTTTTGACTTGCTGCTTTCATCTTGCAACTTTATATTTATATATTTGATAAAATTCAATTGTTTTAAATGAACGACAACATTATTCTTATTATTTCTATCCTAATAGCTGCAATAATTGGTGCTTATTTAGGTATGCTTTTTACGAAACTAAAAAGTAAAAGCGAACAAAGTACTTTAGAAGAACGTCAAAATCAATTAAGTTTAAACATTCAAGAGCTTAAAGATAATTTAACAAAAATTGAAACCGAACGTGAGGAAATAAGACGTGAAAAAGACTTTTTAAATGCTGAATTAGCCAGAAAAAATACCGAATTAGAAAACCTACAACAACTCAACTTAAAGCGTGATGAAGAGCTGGAATTACGACAAGAACAACTACGTAAAGATTTTGAACTTCTTGCCAATAAAATTTTAGACGAAAAAACAGAGAAATTCACTCTTCAGAATAAAGAAAATATCAAAAATATTCTAAATCCGTTACAAGAGAAAATTCAAATATTTGAGAAAAAAGTAGACGATACCCAAAAAGAAAGCATCAGTATGCACAGTGCTTTAAAAGAGCAATTGTTAGGTTTAAAAGATTTAAACCAACAAATGACCAAAGAAGCAACAAACCTAACCAGAGCCTTGAAAGGTGATAGTAAAATGCAAGGAAATTGGGGCGAATTGGTACTTGAGCGTGTTCTTGAAAAATCTGGTTTAGAAAAAGACCGCGAATATTTTGTACAGCAAAACTTTACACGCGAAGATGGCACTAGAGTGCTACCAGATGTGGTATTACATTTACCAGATAACAAGAAAATGATTATTGATTCTAAAGTGTCATTAACAGATTATGAGCGTTATGTCAATGCAGAAGACAATGAAAGAGATTTATATTTAAAAGCGCATATAAACTCTATTAGAAAACACGTCGAGCAACTTGCAGAAAAAAATTATCAAGATTTATATGATATAGAAAGTCCAGATTTTGTTTTACTTTTTATACCAATAGAACCAGCGTTTGCTGTAGCAATTAATCAGGATAACTCTATTTATAACAAAGCTTTTGAAAAAAATATTGTCATTGTAACTCCTGCTACCCTTTTAGCTACATTAAGAACGGTTGATAGCATGTGGAACAACGAAAAGCAACAACAAAACGCTATAGAAATTGCACGTCAAGCTGGTGCATTATATGATAAGTTTGAAGGCTTAGTCGCAGATTTAACAGGTGTAGGTAAAAAGATTGATGCAGCTAAATCTGATTATTCAGCAGCTATGAATAAATTAGTAGAAGGTCGAGGAAACCTAATTAAAAGTGTCGAAAAAATTAAAAAATTAGGAGCAAAAGCTAAAAAATCGTTACCAGAAAGCATTATAAAACGTGCCGAATCTGAGGACTAAAACATAAAAACATGATAAAATTTCTAGTAAAATCTTTAATTGCAATAGTACTTATAATAGCTGCTTATTTCTGCTTTATTTATTTTGTAACCTATAGTGAAGGTGTAAGAGCTGGAGAGTTGGTAAAATTTAGTAAAAAAGGTGTGATTTTTAAAACTTGGGAAGGCGAAATTAGCCAAGGTGTGTCCGAAGCTCAAATTTTTAAATTCTCTGTTGAAGGTAAAGAAACACAAGTGATTGAAGATTTAAACAGATTACAAGGTCGTTTTGTAAAACTCACCTATTTTGAGCGCTACGCCTCATTTTTCTGGTTAGGAGACACTAAATACTTTATTACCAAAGTAGAAGAAAAAGATAGAGAACCAAGAGGTAATTATTAATGAAAGAATCCACTCAAAACATAATATACAAATGGACGTTAAGAGCTAATTACATTTATATATTTTTGGCTGGAGCTGGATTAGTTTCTTTTGGTTTGGATACATTAATAGAACCAGGTAAACTAACTGATAGAGAAGAGCTAAATTATTTAATGGGCTTTGGTTCCATATTATTTGGATTTATAATTATTATCATTGGATTTTACAGAAAAAATGAAGTAGAAAAATATATTCTTCAACAAAAATTATGAGTAAAGCCTATATTAAAGTAGATGCCTCTAGAATTAGTATTTCAGAATTAATGCTACCGTCCCACTCTAATTTTAGTGGAAAAATTCATGGTGGCTATATATTAAACCTCATGGATCAAATTGCATTTGCTTGTGCATCAAAACACTCTAAAACCTATTGTGTTACTGCAAGTGTCGATACAGTAGATTTTTTAAAACCCATAGAAGTTGGTGAGTTAGTTACTATGAAAGCCTCAGTTAATTTTGTTGGAAACACGTCTATGGTTGTTGGTATTCGTGTAGAAGCAGAAAATATACAAACAGGAGTTATCAAACATTGCAACTCGTCTTATTTTACTATGGTTGCAAAGGACGACCATGGACAATCTGTAGAAGTTCCAGGACTTATTTTAAACGATAAAATTGAAGTAATACGTTTTTTAAAAGCGTTAAAGCGTATTGAAACCAAACAACAACGTCAATATGAATTTAATCACCAAGACTTTTCGCATATTGACTATTTACCTATCCTAAAAGACCATAAAGTTAGAATAGATTTACCGGATAATTATTAATTTCACTACTACTAGTAAAGCGACTTTAAAAAAAATATTGTAAATTAGTTTCCAAGGAAATTAAATTTACTATGAAAAAGAAACTTCTACTTCTCCTAGGTATACTAGCTATTGGATCTGTTTTAGCCTATAATTATATTTACCAAGACCACAGAAATATCAGTGAAGAAACTGCCGAATACAAGGTAACATCAACTAACTTAGTTGAAGATTTTATTAAGGATGTGTCCACAACACAGGACAAATATTTAAATAAAACTATTGAAGTAACAGGTATTGTTACCGCTAAAGACGCAAATTCTGTAACACTAGATAATGTTATATTTTGTACACTGTCTAATAGTTCTACAGTTGCACTTCATTCTAACACAACCATTAAAGGTCGTTGCATAGGGTTTGACGATTTATTAGAAGAAGTTAAACTTGACCAATGCACAATTATAAAATAACCACATGATGAAACAGCTTATTTTCCTACTCTTTTGCTTGCCATTTTTAAGTTTAGCTCAAGATGATTTATTAAATGAAATTGATACTGAAGCTACAGACAACTACGCTACAGCGACTTTTAAAGGTTTAAAAATTGTCAATTTTGAATCTACTAAACTAGTGGCAGATAAAGAATTTACTTTTGTTGTTGCACACCGATTTGGAAGTCTAAAAAATGGATTAGATACTTTTTTTGGATTAGATGATGCAGTTACACGATTAAATTTTATTTATGGTTTAAGTGATGCTATCAATATAAGTGTGTCCAGAAGTAGTTTTCAAAAAATATATGAAAGTGCTTTAAAATATAGGCTAACTCAGCAACAGGATAATGGGTTTCCGTTTACAATTGTTGGTTATAATTCAATTTTAATCAATACTGCATTAGACAAAGCTAATTATCCAAAACTTGAATTTAAAGACAGACTAGGTTATACTGCACAACTACTAATAGCCAGAAAAGTAAGCACTAACCTGTCTTTTGAATTAGCTCCAACCCTGTTTCATGATAATTTTGTGCTAGATAACAATCAAGACAACACTCAATTTGCTTTAGGGATGGGAACACGCTACAAACTAGGTAAACGTTGGAGTTTAAATGCTGATTATGGTTGGCATTTAAATAGATCTAGTACCTCTCCATTTAAAAATCCACTATCTATTGGTATAGATTTAGAAACTGGTGGACACGTCTTCCAAATGCATTTTACCAACGCACAAGCTATGAATACCAATGGGTTTTTAGGTCAAGCTACAGGAGATTGGAGCGATGGAGATATTTACTTTGGATTTAATTTAAGCAGACGCTTTTAATAATAAATACTATGAAAAAGATAACTTATTTAATAACAATTATTAGTCTAACATTTTTTAGTTGTTCTAATAATAGTGAAGACGATTTAATAGACAATACACCACTTCCTGAGGGACAAAAAGTAACTTACACTGCAGATATTAAAACAATTATAGATAATAACTGTATTAGTTGTCATAGCAATCCTCCCGTAAATGGTGCGTCAAACAGCTTAGTGACATATCAAGATGTTTCTAATCAAGCAAATACTGTTTTAAACCGTATTTCATTACAATCTGGTGAAGGAGGTGCGATGCCTTTAGGTGGTCCAAGATTACCACAAGCATCTATTGATTTATTTCAACAATGGATAGAGGATGGTTTATTAGAAAATTAATTGGCAAGCTATTTGCAACATTTTAAAAAATTATAATAATGAAAACAGTATTAACCCTAATAATGGCTTGTATTTTAAGTGTATCAAGCATTGCACAAGACAAGTATTTGACTAAAACAGGTCAAATTACTTTTGAAGCATCAGTCCCTTCTTTTGAAGAAGTTAAAGCTAAAAACGAAGCCACAACAGTAATTTTAAATACTGAAAATGGCGAATTTGCTGCATTGGTTTTTGTAAAAGCGTTTAGATTTAAAAACGCATTAATGGAAGAGCATTTTAATGAAAACTATGCGGAATCTGATACCTATCCTAAAGCTAATTTTAAAGGAAAAATTAGTGACTTTGATTTTGATTCTCTAAATACCACTAACAAAAAAATGTTATACTCAGGCACATTAGAGTTTCATGGTAAAACAAATACCTTAACAGATCTCCCTATGACAATTTCTAAAAATGAAGCTGGTCAAATCGTATTGTCAGGAACATTTAGTGTTAATGTTGACGACTTTGATATTGAAATACCAAAAGTGGTAAGCAATAAATTATCTAAAACTGTAGATGTAGCTTTCAGCTTTACATTAAAGAAAAAATAATTAATATTGTCTCATAAAAAAAGCCTTAACACTTGTTAAGGCTTTTTTTATGTCTATTAAATTTATGTCTAAATTTTGACAAATCGTTTGGTTACAGATTTACCATCTTTTAAAGATGAAATTTTCATTAAGTACACACCATCATTCCATGAAGAAATAGATAGACTTGTATTTAATTGATTAACCGTTTGTAACAATATTCTTTTACCCAACACATTATATACTTCAATAGTTATTCCTTCATCTATTCTATTTGGAATATCTATATTTAAAGTTGTAGATGCTGGATTTGGATAAACATTAATTGCAGTTAAAGTATCTTCAAATGTTGGAACACTTAAAGTTGTAGATGCCATTGTTGCATTTCTTCCACCTCCATGGTAAGCTAACGAGTTTTGAGAGTTTGCACTTCCTTTAGCCCAAACAACAACAAAATTTGTATCACTTGCAGGGAAAACAAAATCATTAGCATCTCCAGTATCTCTATCTCGAGTACCAACAACGGTTCTGACTGACCCATTAACTGTATTTGTACTTAACATCCAGTCTTGATCAGCATCAGTACCTGGTGTTCCGTTTCCTCCTGGCATAAACCTATCAGATAAACTATTGCTAACAAAAATAACTGCGTCATCTCCGCTAAACTGTCCCATAGAACCACCAGAAGAATAATTAGTGTTAGTTAATGCTACACCTAACCATCTATCACTAGGACCAATCATAGTCATAGTTACGGTAGTTGATGTTATATCAAATTGTACTGAATAATCAGTATCCAAAGTGACAACACCTGTACTCCATGTTTGCGAAAAAGCAAATGGAGCTGTTAGTAAAAAAAGTAATAAAGTAATTTTTCTCATAGTCAATTTATTTTAGGTTTAACAATTCATTTAATGTTTCATCTTTATAACTAATAGCAAAATCTAAAGCAGATTTATTTGCATTATTTTTGATGTTAAAATCAGCATCAGCGTCTACTAGTAATTTAATAATGTCATATTTTTTAAATAAAACCGCGTAGTGCATTGCAGTTCCGCCTTGCTTATCTTGAATGTTAGGATTAGCATCATGCTGCAGTAATATAGCAACTATTTTAGTGTAGCCTTTGTAGACAGCTGCCATTAAAGGTGTACCATAATTACTGTTTCCATTTATATCATCTACTTTTCCTGCTAAAAAATTAGCTACTGCTACATTACCATTATAACAGGCTAAAGTTAATGGTGTATAGCCTTGATCGTTTTTTTTGTTTATGGATTGCTGATCTTGTTTATAAATTGCCTCAATATCTTCTAGTGTACCATTTCTGCTGACTTCAAAAATATCCGTTTGTGCATAGCTAAACAATGAACACATTAATAACGTGCTAAACAATAGTGCTTTACCAAATTTAGTAATAGAAAAAAAAGCAATTTTTAGAAACATAAGATACTTTCCTAGGTAATTATCTATAGTAAATTTAGCGTTTTTTTTAATAAAAACCACATTTTAAACTAATTAGCTTAAGTTATAGAAACAAAAAAAGCTCCAAATAGGAGCTTTTTTTATAACTACAATAGTTATATTATTTACTTAAATACATTTTACGTCTTGAATATAAATCGTAAAACTCATCGTCTTTTAAACTTTCTATAAATAAGATACTTTCTCCAGTACTCTTCATTTCTGGACCTAACTTTTTATTAACGTTATGAAATTTATTAAAGGAGAATACAGGTTGCTTGATAGCATAACCTTCTAATTTTGGGTTAAAATTAAAGTCGGTTACTTTTTTCTCTCCCAACATAACTTTAGTAGCATAGTTTACGTATGGTTCTCCATAAGCTTTTGCAATAAACGGAACCGTTCTAGAAGCTCTAGGGTTAGCTTCAATTATGTAAACCATGTCATCTTTAATTGCAAATTGGATATTTATTAAACCAACTGTATTTAAAGCTAATGCAATCTTTTTTGTATGGTCTTTTATTTGTTGCATAACAAATTCTCCTAAATTAAAAGGTGGAAGTGTCGCATTACTATCTCCAGAGTGGATTCCGCATGGTTCAATATGTTCCATAATACCAATTATGTACACATTTTCTCCGTCGCATATAGCATCTGCTTCCGCTTCAATTGCTCCATCTAGATAATGATCTAATAACAACTTGTTGTTTGGCATACGTCTTAACAAGTCAACCACATGCTCTTCTAACTCTTGTTTGTTTATAACAATTTTCATCCCTTGTCCTCCAAGTACATAAGATGGTCTAACTAATATTGGGAAATCCAACACATCTGCAATTGCTAATGCTTCTTCAGCTGTTTCAGCAACATCAAATTCTGGATAAGGGATATTATTTTCTTGTAATAATTTTGAAAAACTTCCTCTATCTTCAGCTAAGTCTAAAGATTCAAAGCTAGTACCAAGAATTTTGATTCCGTATTTAGATAGTTTTTCTGCTAATTTTAAAGCGGTCTGACCACCTAATTGTACAATAACACCTTCTGGTTTTTCATGACGAATAATATCATAAATATGTTCCCAAAAAACAGGTTCAAAATACAGTTTATCTGCAGTATCAAAATCGGTTGAAACCGTTTCTGGATTACAGTTAATCATGATCGTTTCATAACCACATTCTGCTGCAGCCAATACACCATGAACACAACAATAATCAAACTCGATACCTTGTCCAATACGGTTAGGACCTGATCCTAAAACAATAATTTTTTTCTTGTCAGAAACAATACTGTCATTGTCGGCAAAACGTTTTCCATCTGGAGTTTCAACTTCGTTTTCAAACGTAGAATAATAATATGGTGTTTTTGCTTCAAACTCGGCTGCACATGTATCTACTAACTTATATACACGATTGATGTTTAGCTCGTCACGTTTATTGTACACCTGACTTTCTAAACAACCTAACATATGAGCTATTTGACGGTCTCCATAACCTTTTTGCTTTGCTTCAAGTAATAGTTCTCTATCAATTGTATCAATAGTAAAGGTTGAAATTTCTTTTTCAAGTTGGTATAACTCCTCATACTGACGTAAAAACCACATATCTATTTTAGTGATTTCGTGGATACGACTTAACGGAATTCCCATTTGAATAGCATCATAAATCACAAACACACGATCCCAACTTGCATATGTTAGTTTTTCAATGATTTGCTCATAATTTTTATATCCTTTTCCATCTGCACCTAAACCGTTACGTTTAATTTCTAAAGATTGTGTTGCTTTATGAAGTGCTTCTTGAAAAGAACGACCAATACCCATAACCTCACCAACAGACTTCATTTGTAAACCAAGAGTACGATCAGACCCTTCAAATTTATCAAAATTCCAACGTGGTATTTTTACAATGACATAATCTAATGTTGGCTCAAATAACGCAGAAGTTGACTTAGTAATTTGATTTTGTAATTCGTCTAAATGGTAACCCATAGATAATTTAGCAGCCACTTTAGCGATTGGATATCCAGTAGCTTTACTTGCTAGAGCAGAAGAACGAGAAACACGAGGGTTAATTTCTATAGCAATAATATCTTCTTTTTCGTCTGGGCTTACAGCAAATTGTACGTTACAACCTCCAGCAAAATCTCCAATACTTCGCATCATATGGATAGCCATATCACGCATTTTTTGGTAAGTTTTATCACTTAATGTCATTGCAGGTGCAACAGTAATTGAGTCACCTGTATGGATTCCGATTGGGTCCATGTTTTCAATAGCACAAATAATAACAACATTATCATTAGAGTCTCTAAGTAGCTCTAATTCATACTCCTTCCAACCAATTAATGCTTTATCTATCATAACTTCATGGATTGGAGAAGTTTCCAAACCACGTGTTAATAACTCGTCAAAATCTTCTTCTTTATATACAAAAGAAGCACCAGCACCTCCTAAAGTAAATGATGCTCTAATAATTAATGGAAAACCAAACTCTTGAGCAATTTCCTTACCTTGTAAATAAGAGGTCGCAGTAGCTTGAGGCGCCATAGGTATGCCAATTTCAAGCATTAACTCTCTAAACTTTTCTCTATCTTCTGTAATATTTATAGCGTCAATATCTACACCAATAATGTCTACTCCAAAATCTTTCCAAATCCCTTTTTCATCAGCCTCAATACATAAATTAAGTGCAGTTTGCCCACCCATTGTTGGTAAAACAGCATCAATTTGAGGGTGCTCTTTTAAGATTTTTAAAATGGATTTAGTATTTAAGGGTAACAAGTATACATGATCTGCCATACTTGGGTCAGTCATGATTGTTGCTGGATTAGAATTGATTAAAATAGTCTCTATTCCGTCTTCTCTAAGTGAACGTAAGGCTTGAGTACCGGAATAATCAAACTCGCAAGCTTGACCAATAATAATAGGACCAGAACCAATAATAAGAATAGATTTTAACTTCGGATTTTTTGGCATTTTTCTAGTTTTTTAAGCGTTTTCAAAAATAGGTAATCACTGGATACAAAAAAAGGCGTTACACCTAAGTAACGCCTTTAAAATATTAACAATTGTTAATCATTATTTTTTATGTCTAGTTTCAGTTGAAACAGATAATTTCTTTCTTCCTTTAGCACGACGACGCGCTAATACTTTTCTACCATTAGCAGAAGCCATTCTTTCTCTAAAACCATGTTTATTTCTTCTCTTTCTTTTTGATGGCTGAAACGTTCTTTTTGGCATTGTCTTATATTTTAAAAATCTTTATAGTAAATATTTTATTGCTTTAGACTTTCTCTAAAACTGAGCGCAAATATACAAAGGGTTTTTTATTTGACAAACCTAATTTTAAAAATATTTTTAAAGAAATTTTTAGTTTCTTTGTACTCCAATTAAAAAAACGTTTAAAAACGTTAAAAATCAAGTAATACAAGACTTTTAAACTTAACAAAAATGTACAATAAAGTAATAAAATTAATTTTATCAATAGGAATATTTGGAGTAGCTATTTGGCAATTTACTGAAGGAGAGATAGGAAATGGCATCATGTTTATCTTTTTATCGCTAATATTTTTGTTCTTATATTTTAAAAATGAATTTATTTTACTTGCTTTTTTACGTTTAAGAAAGCAAGATTTTCCTGGTGCAAAAAAATGGTTAGATAAAATTAAAAATCCTGAAACCGCACTTGTTAGAAAACAACAAGGTTATTATAATTTTTTAAACGGAATTATGGTCTCTCAGGATAATATGAATGAAGCTGAGCGTTATTTTAGAAAAGCAGAACAATTAGGATTATCCATGGATCACGATATGGCTATGGTAAAACTTAATTTAGCTGGTGTAGCCATGTCTAAAAGACGTAAGCAAGAAGCTACTAAATTATTAGCTGAAGCACAAAAGCTAGACAAACAAGGTATGTTGACAGATCAAATAAAAATGATGAAAGACAACATGAAACGTGCCCAAGCACCAAAACAACATTATGGGCAAGGTGGATCTTTACGTGCACAAAAAAGACGTGGTAGATAATAAAAAATTTACCTTTTTAAAGTAAAGTGACCTTTATAAACTGCTCCATTTGCTCTAGTAACTTCAAACCAATAGTCGCTGGTTGGCATTTTTTGACCATTATAGGTACCATCCCAACCAGCATCTTGGCTTCCAAATTGTGTGATTAATTTTCCGTACCTATCAAAAATAACTACTTGCAGTTCTGGTTCTGAATTAGAAAATTTGATTTGCCATACGTCGTTTTTATTATCGCCATTTGGAGTAAAAAAACGAGGATAGTTTAGTAAATACACTTCTTCTGTAACTGTATCACAACCATTTAAATCCTTGATATAAACGGTATAGTCTCCAGGTAATAAGTTAGAGAAAGTATTATTGGTTTGGTAATTAATATTATCTAAAGAAAATTGATAATTACCAGCTCCTGTAACCAGAACAGTAATGGTATTTTCTGTTGCAGTCCAATCTAAGGTTTTTATCTCCTGAATAATTGCAGGTTCTGAACTAACAACCACAAACTCTTTAGTAGTATTGCAATTAAAAGCTCCGTAATTATTAGTTACAGCTACTTGATAAGTTCCTGGCTGATCAACAATAATAGTTTGAGTAGCATCTCCTGTGGACCATAAATAACTGTCAAAACCTGGGTCTGCTGTTAAAGTTACTACGTCTTCAGGACAAATAAAACTTGTAGTCTCAGGACTTAAAACTGGTGTTTGACCAACAAAAATTTGAAATGAAGTTGTAGCATAACAGACAATTAAATTGTTATGAAACACCCTTGCATAAATAGTTTGAGGATTAGTGATATTGGTATAAGAATCTGGTAACGCATTGTTACCTGTATTAGCATCTTCTTGACTAAGGTGATAGGTTACATTATAATTGTTAGGGTTTTGGTTACCTAATATTTGAGCGTTTTGATCTGATAGTATAAATACATCTGCTTCTATGCTATCATTTCTACATATAGATAAATTATCAGGTGTGTTTGCTCTTGCTAGTGGTAATAAATTTTCAAGATTAACAATAATATTTTCAATACTTCCACAAGCATCTTCTACCCTAATTTCATAGGTTCCAGGCGCTAAATCTGTAAAGGTGTTATTAGCTCCATTATCTATGTTACTTGGAGCTATTATGCTAAAATTAAAAGGCTCTACACCTATCACATCAACTATTACATCATTATTATCAGATCCACCTGTACAATCTAAATTATAAACTCCAGAAATTATTAAATCTGAGAAGATGGTAAAGTTTGTAAAAATATCTAAGCAAAACACATCAGGGTTTGTGGTGTTTAAAGGTTGAAATACTTTTATTAATCTAAATTCTCCAGTTAAAAATACATTAAAAAGAGTCTCAAAATTTTCAATCTGTATTGCAGTTGTCGTATTAGGTATTTGTCCTTCTGTGTATTCAGCTTCAGTATTAGGATGTGTCCAAATATTAGTATCTGGATTTAATCTTTGTAGCCAATAGGTTTGATTCATTGTACTTTCATCAAAATCATTAATTGTCACATCAAACGACCCACAATTTCGCGATAAGGTATAAATCCCTGGATTACTAGAATAACTATTAATTGTTACATCTGTTGTATACTGAAAACCACATTCATCTGTAGATTCAAAAATGTAATTACCAATGGGTAAATTGTTAATAAATAAACTACCAGAATCGTTTATATTATTACTGACATCAGCTGGAAGATTTTGGTTAAACGTTGCTGGTGCAGAAGTAATAACCACAGCGTTGAGACTTCCATGAGCACTTGATAAATTTAACGAACCTGTTGCAGTTTCACAATTTGGAAGGGTTGACACCATTAATTCTTGAAACTCAAAATCAGGAACTGAAGCTTCAATGGTATACTCTACTCCGCAATCATCAGTTATTAATAAAGTATAATTTCCAGGTGGAATATTATCTTGAATAGAAAACATGCCATTATTAATAAAATTACTGACATTATGAGGTAATGGTTGACTATAACTTGTAGGTGCAGCAGTAATAATAACAGAAATTAATTCTCTGTTAGACACACTTACACCAATAAAACCTGACGAAACAGAACACCCACTATTACTTGTATTTACTATTGGCTCTGCCTGAATTTCTTCAATAGAAATTGTCCCAGTACCTATTCTTCCACAAGCATCAATTATATCAATGTTATAAGTACCAATAGGCAATAAATTACTATCATCACCAAAAGTTGTTGCATCCTGTGTATATGGTCCAGGATAATCTGCATTATAATTTGAAGGATCAAATCCTGTAGGAAAAGAGGTGAAATTTATATTATATGGCGGGAAAAAATTTTCAATATTTACATTTAAAAACTCTCCACAAGAGGCTTCCTCTTTAACCAAATTAACTTTAGGGTTTGGATTAATGGGATGATTGACCTCAAATAAATCATCACAAGAATCTGTAATTTGCATGTTGACAATAAAATTATCTGATCCAAAAAGTGGTATTATTTGGTTAATAGTAACTCCCTCTGGTGGTCCAGAAGATATATTTTGAGTAACTACAATATTAGGCGAACCATCTGGTGGTAAAATGGTATAGGTCACTAACAAAGGATATAATATTGGATAGCCTTCAAAAGCGATAATATTAGTAGACATGTCGACCTCATCACAATCATTATAAGTTACAGGAAGTGTAGCATTTGAAATACTAAAATTATTAGTATTTAAAACCATTGTATAGGTTTTTGAAACTGCATTATCACAATCGTCAAAGACTCTAATAACATAGCTTCCGGCTTGAAGATTAGGAAATATATTAGAAGATTGTGGACTTACCATTACTGGACCCGAAATGATTTCGAATAAAACCGCATTACCAGATAAAACATTTACAGTAATTGTTCCTTCTGGATCACAATCTGTTGACGTGGTATGTGAAACTTGGTAGTCTAATGCTGTAGTTAAATCGTTTATAGTAATATCTTGTTGTTGCGAGTTTTCCTGGTTGCTAAGAATCTGTGTAGCTACAACACTGTAATTTCCAGCTTGAAGACTATTAAAAAAATCTTCTGTAGTTTCTGCTATAGGATTATTAACATCCGGTAAAAGATACAATGTGTAAGTTATTGTGGAGCCAGGTGTTGTGTTAGATACTGACATCTGTAAAGCACCATTACCTGTACATGTTTGATCTGTTGCAGTAACTGTTAAATTAAAATCAGAAAGTTGAGAATAACAAAGTCCGTTAGTAAACAATAAAAATATAGCAAGAACAGCCCTTAGCTTTATTATTTCGTCTTTTATTTTTAAAGAATTTTGCACTTTATTTTAACTCTATTAGTAACTTATAAATATACAATATAATACCCAATACTATTATTATACTGTAATTGCATAAAGTGGTTAAGAAGAGTGATTATTTACTAAAAAACATTTTAACAGCCACTAAAATTAGCAAGACACTAAACATTTTTTTTAAGATATTTTCATTGATATTGAGAGCAACTTTAGTACCTAAAAAACCACCAATTACAAAGGTTACTGCTATAATAATAGCATATTTCCAATTTAATGGATCTTCTCCTGTTTTATGATATGTATAAGCTGCTAAAAAAGTGACAGGAACAGCTAAAACAGCAAGACTTGTCCCTTGCGCTTGGTGTTGCGTATAACTTAACAAAAACACCATAAGTGGCACCATAACCACTCCGCCACCAATTCCAAACATACCACTGAATAAACCTGCTAATAACCCTATGATTATTAGTATTAAAAATGTTGTTAAGCTCATTGTATCTTTCATTTTAGTTATAATAAAGGTGCCCAAAGCCTACAATAGGCTTCTTGAATAATGAGGAAATTAGACCTGTTTTGCCATCTTTTAAAGTCTATTTGATCTGCATTTTCTAAATCCTTAATAAACATAGCTTTGGCTTCTTTTGTTTTATCTTTATTGTAGATTAATGCATTTATTTCAAAATTAATATTAAAACTTCTGTAATCCATATTACAGGTACCAATGGTTGTAAAAATATCGTCAACCACCATGGTTTTTGCATGTATAAATCCTTTTTGATACCTATACACTTTAATATTTGCTTTTAGTAATTGCTCTAAATAAGAATTGGTAGCATGTTTTGCAGTCCAAGAATCTGATTTATCTGGAATTAACAATCTAACATCCACACCACTTTTTGAAGCCACTTGCATAGCTGTAATAATCTGGTCATTAGGTATAAAGTAAGGCGTTGTTATATACACATAATCCTCTGCAGTTACTATAGCAAAAAAGATAGCTTCCATAATATTAGCCCAATCTGTATCTGGACCACTAGCTGCAATTTGAACATGCTCAACTGTTTTGATTTTATTTTGAGGGAAGAAACTACGATCTAGTCTTAAAGTAGATTCTGAAACAAAATTCCAATTGGTTAAAAATTGAGTTTGTAACGAAAAAACTGCTTCTCCTTCAATTCTTAAATGTGTGTCTCTCCAATATTTTTTGTTTTCTGGATAATTTACATACGTATCCGACACGTTAATACCACCTACATAGCCTATTTCTCCATCAATTATTACTATTTTTCTGTGGTTTCTGTAGTTCATTTTTCCTGTAAACCTTGGAAATAATACTGGCATAAAAGCATGAAATTCTATTTTTGAATTCTTCATTTTACTTTTCATTTTTGAAGAAATCTTACTACCAACATCATCAAAGCTTAATCTTACTTTAACACCTTCCTTAGCTTTTTGACACAATAGGTCAAGAAACTTAGTACCTATTTTATCGTCTTTTAAAATATAATATTCGATATGAATGTGCTGTTTTGCAGATTCAATATCTTTAAATAATTTTTCAAATTTGTTTTCACCGTTAATAATAATTTCTACTTGATTATATTTTGTTAATGGTGACTTATCATTTTTTTGAAGTAATTGAATTAATCTTATTTGGTCTTCGTCAGCGTTAGTTTCGTGCTTTGCAATTGATTCAGGATCTATTTTTAAGTTTTCATTAATGGACTTGATAAGCTTATTGTTAAGTACATCTTTACGGTTAAAAATTTTATTTTTTCTGTATTCTTGCCCAAAAAAGTAATATACAATTAGCCCAAAAAAAGGAAACACTAACAATACAATAATGTATGTTAGTGTTTTTGTAGGATTTATAGATTTAAATAATATTGTAGTTACTGCTATAATAGCTAAAATGTAATTTAGCACAATAGCAATTGTCCACCAATTATCCTTTAAAAATTCAATCATTTAAGGGTTAGTTTGATAAAATCCTTCTCTTGGAATATCTATGAAGTATTGTTTTCTGGAATTATTATTTAAATGTGGTTCTCTTAACCAAGGATTATGCAATTTTAATATTTTATAATTAATTCCGAATTGTTTTGCAAAGTTTGCAAAATCTGTTACTGCTGTGTCTACTGCTACTTGATAAGTTGGAATGGATTTGTATAAATCTTTGTCTCTAAAGTTAAAACCGTATTTATCTGGATTAGATAATATTTCTTTTAGAGCTATTATTCTGAAAACATATCGTCCCGTTTCTTCGCCTAATAACAAATCGTAATAGCTACTTACCTTTTGCGCTTCTAATCGTTTAGATATTCCATAATTACCAGCATTATATGCTGCTGCAGCAGATGTCCAAGAGCCTAAACTTTCTTTAGCTTTCTTTAAATATTCACAAGCTACTTCTGTTGCTTTTTCAAGATGATAGCGCTCATCGACATTATCATTGACTTCAAGACCATATTCTCGACCTGTAGCTTTCATGATTTGCCAAAATCCACTGGCACCTGCTGGAGAACGTGCATCAGTAAGACCACTTTCTATAACTGCTAAATATTTAAAATCGTCTGGCACACCATGTTTTGCCAAAATAGGCTCGATGATTGGGAAATATTTTTTGGCACGTTTAAACATTAATAAACCGTTGGATTGCCAATAGGTGTTTACCAAAAGCTCTTTATCCATACGCTCATAAATATCCGGATTGGAAAGTGGAACAGCTTCTCCTGCAAACTCTAAATATGGTGGCATTTGGATGGCATAAACGTTGTAATCGTTTATGATTTTCTTTTCAAAATTTTCATCAGTTGGTGCGTTTTGAAAGGCATTAATAAATAACATCCCAAGGACTGCTAAACCAACTATAGCTAAACTTTTTTGTACTATCTTCATCTTCTTCTCTTTTTGTTTAAAATTAAAAAAAAATATCTAAATCACTTCATTTTAAGCAATTAGTTTTGGTAAATTTTCATTAAACCATTTATACTTATTTATTATCATTATGTGCGTGCCTCCTTTAATGGTTATACAGTTTTTAAGCTTAGAAAACGGAAACACCATATCGTTATCACCATGTATATGTATGACATTTTCTAAAGGTTGATCTTGCTCCCAACATACTACTTGTTCTATTGCCCAATCTAAATAGGTTCTATCACTTACAGACAAGTATTTTTTATATAATTCTATACGCTTAGTTATTGTTTTTCCGTAAGCATATTTTGCTAATAAATCTATATTACTTAATAATCTAGTTGGCAAAAATTTATACGCTTTAGTCATTTTTAACAACCGCATTCTTTTAGGCAATTCGTGCTTAGTTTTTACACTAGAGACAATAATTAATTTTCTTAAAGGGATATGTTTACTCATTTCTTGAACTAAAATCCCACCAAAAGATACGCCTAGCAGCACAGGGTTGTCATGTTTTATATCTTGACACATCCGTTTAGCGTAGTTTGACAGTGTCTCTTTTTTTAAAGGTAACTTCCATTCTAGCCAGTAAATTTTATAGTGGTCTTCTGGTAATTTTATATGCTCAAAAATTGAAGGATTAGCTGCCATTCCTGGCATTAAATAAACTGGTATTACTTCCTGATTCATAAGGTTTTAACACAATACAAGCGTATTGCTATTAGAATTTTTAGTACATTTGTAGGGTAAAGCTATAAAATAGTTTGGTACTATTTTTGAAACTCCCTTAATAATTAATAAAACTTTATATTATGATTGATGCAGCTGAGTTAGTTGACAATGATTTTTTACGTCAATTTGAACTTAAAATTGATAATCATTTTGCTAAGATTGAATACTCTTTACAAGAACGTAAAATTTTTCTAACTAAATTAATTGTTCCAGAGGAACTTAATAATGATGATTTTGTTACAGATTTTTTAAAAACTGTTTTTGAAAATATTGAAGAACGTAATTTAAGTGTTGTCCCTACAAGTCCTGAAATTGCAAAATTTATTAGACGAAATAGACAATACAAAAAATTATTACCAGTTGGAGTTAGAATCTAACAATAAATAAATAACCGAAGCTACTGTTTCGGTTTTTTTATGCAGAATATTGTTTTAAAAATTCGAATCTTACCAAACCATCGTCATCAATTTTTGTTAACTCTACTTCATACAAAGTATTGACTAATTCTGGATTCCAAGGTGCTTTAACTTTAACGTAATTACCTGTAAATCCGTGTATGTAACCTTCCTTATTTTCAGATTCAAATAACACTTTTCTAGTGGTTCCTATTTGACTCTCATAAAAAGCACGACGTTTTTTTGCACTTAAACCACGTAACATTTTACTGCGTTTAGAACGTATGTTTTTAGGCACTACTCCATCTAAATTTGCTGCTATAGTATTTGCTCTTTCAGAATAGGTAAACACATGTAGATAACTAATATCTAAGTCGTTTAAAAAGTTATAGGTTTCTAAAAAATGCTCTTCGGTTTCTCCAGGAAAGCCTACAATAACATCTACACCTATACAAGCATGAGGCATCACTTGTTTTATTTTTTTTACGCGATCTACATACAATTCGCGCATGTAACGACGACGCATTGCTTTTAAAACAGTATTGCTTCCGCTTTGAAGTGGAATATGAAAATGAGGTACAAACGTATCACTAGTAGCAACAAACTCAATCGTTTCATTTTTAAGCAAATTAGGCTCTATTGAAGATATTCTCAAACGTTCTATACCATCAACATCATCTAAAGCTTGTACCAATTCATAAAACGTATGTTCGTGTTTTTTGTTGCCAAATTCGCCTTTTCCATAGTCACCTATATTAACACCAGTAAGGACAATTTCTTTAATGTTTTGTTCAGATATTTCTTTGGCATTTTTTAAAACATTATTTAAAGTATCGCTTCTAGAAATACCTCTAGCTAAAGGTATAGTACAGTAGGTACATTTATAATCACAACCGTCTTGAACTTTTAAAAAAGCTCTGGTACGATCACCAATAGAATAACTACCTACGTAAAAGTCTGCTTCTTCAATCTCGCAAGAGTGGATTTCTCCTAAATCGTTTTTAGATAAATCATTTAAGTAATCTGTTATTTTAAATTTTTCGGTAGCACCTAATACCAAATCCACACCATGTACATCTGCTAATTCTTGTGGCTTTAATTGTGCATAACATCCAACCGCAACTATAAAAGCTTCAGGATTAGATTTTTGCGCCTGCTTAACTATGGTTTTAAAACGCTTATCTGCATTTTCTGTTACAGAACAAGTATTAATAACATATATATCTGCTGCATCATTAAAATCTACACGGTCAAAACCTTCGTCTTTAAACGATCGTGCAATGGTTGATGTTTCAGAAAAATTAAGTTTACAACCTAAAGTATAAAAGCCTACTTTCTTTTTGGTATTCAATTTAAATAACTTTAATGCTAAGCAAGATTGTTTATATTTACCTAGTCTAATTACAAATTTGCGAATGCAAAATTACACATTTTTTTTAAGCCCTAAAAGGTGTTTTAAAGCTTTAACCATTACCACAACTAATGATTTTTTTTAACAGAACCATATTTACTATTTTAAATTTATGTGTTTTAGTTACACTATTTATTTCTTGTAATAACACAGCTAAAAGTAATAGAGACCATCTTGTTTTTAGATATAACGAGCATAAAAACATAGGTTCTTTAGATCCTGCTTTTGCTAAAGATAATGCAGACATTTGGGCAGTAAACCAGTTGTTTAACGGTTTAGTACAAATGGATGACAGTTTACAAGTTAAACCCAGTATAGCTAAAGATTGGACAGTTTCTAATGATGGATTATCCTATATTTTTGTGTTGAGAGACGATGTGTTTTTTCATAAACACAAATTATTTAAAAAAGACTCTACTAGACAAGTTACAGCTTTTGATTTTGAATATAGTTTTAATCGCGTTTTAGACCCTAAAATAGCCTCTTCTGGACGTTGGGTATTTAATAAGGTAGACAGCTTTAAAGCTGTACACGACAGTGTTTTTAGTATAAAACTAAAACAGCCTTTTCCAGCCTTTTTAGGACTTTTAACCATGAAATATTGCAGTGTGGTCCCTAAAGAAATAACTGAATATTATGGAAGTGATTTTAGATCTAATCCCATAGGGACTGGTCCATTTATTTTTAAACGTTGGGAGGAAAACATAAAATTAGTTTTTAGAAAAAACAATAATTATTTTGAAACTGATAAAACTGGCAAAAAACTACCCTATCTAGAAGCAGTTTCCATCACTTTTTTACCAGATAAACAAAGTGAATTTATGCAATTTATTCAAGGAAACCTTGATTTTTTAAACAGTTTGGACGCGTCTTATCAAGATGAAATTATTACGACAAAAGGTGAATTAAGGGATAAATACACCTCTACAGTAGATTTAATAAGAAGTCCTTATCTAAATACAGAATACTTGGCATTTTTTATGGAGTCTGAATTAGATGAAATCCAATCTAAGTTAATCCGTGAGGCTGTTAATTATGGATTTGACAGACAAAAAATGATGACGTATTTACGCAACGGGATAGGTATTCCTGCAACTGGAGGTTTTATTCCAATGGGACTACCTGGACATCAATCTAACATAGGTTACAATTATCAACCAGAAAAAGCGAAGCAGCTAATTGCAGAATACAAAGCTATATCTGGCAATGCAAATCCTGAAATTACCATTACCACAACTAGCAATTATCTTAATTTTTGCGAGTACATACAACGCGAACTGACTAAAACAGGTTTAAAAGTTAATGTAGATGTTATACCTGCTTCTACTTTAAAAGAAGGAAAAGCTAACGGAAAATTAGACTTATTTAGAGCCAGCTGGGTGGCAGATTATCCGGACGCACAAAATTATTTATCGTTATTTTATTCTGAAAATTTTGCGCCAAACGGTCCTAATTACACCCATTTTTCTAATGTACAATTTGATGATTGGTACAAACAATCTTTTTTAGAAACCGATATTAAAAATAGAATTAACTTATATAAAAAAATGGATAGTTTAGTATTGAAAAAAGCTCCTATCGTTCCTTTATATTATGATGAAGTAATTAGATTTTCTCAAAAAAATATTATGGGATTAGGCAGTAACCCAATAAACATGTTAGAACTAAAACATGTCAGAAAAAACAATTAAAGTTTAGTAAAGTTATCTTCTTTTATGTTTCTGGTATACTTTTCTTCTTTAATTAAACCCAACACAACAAAATACTGAAACAAGCCATAAAATAACATAATAGTTATTTTATGATAAGCAATATCAGGATTATAAAAAGAATGCAAAACACCTATAGTATCCGATACAACTTTAAAAAACATAGCAACTAACACTAAATAAAAACTCATTTTATTAACCGAATCCTTTCTTAAATATGCAAATAAAGCCATTAGCATAGCTGAAAACAAATAGGCAAGAGTTGGTAAAAAGAAGTCCCCTAAATTATCATAAACATAAAGTGTAACAATTACCATATAGGTAAATAACACTACAAAAAAGGGTAATAATCTTCCAATGTTAAAATCGTTTTGATGAGAAAATCTTTTAGTATACATTAATTTACCAATTATAAAAAACACAATTCCAAGCTTAAAAAACAAAGGTGTTTCGTACATCAATAAAAAAATATCACCAATCCAAAATGACAATAAACCTAAAACAAAATATTTGTTACTAGAATCTTTCTCTTTTTTATTGTAATTAAAAATCAAAAACAATATTATTATTACCAAAGACTTGGTAACATACCTTAATGGTAATTGATAATCACTTAATTTAATATAAATATCTATTGCTAATACTAAAAAAAATAATAGCGATGCATATAGTTTATTTTTAAAAAAAGTAAGCATTTAATATAGATCTAATTTGATTTGTTGTTACTTTAAAGCAAGTATAATATAGCGTTATATTAGTTATTAGTTGTTATAATTTCTTGGCGCTTTTTTCTGTGGCTTCATTTAAAATTCCTAACACAATTAAATATTGAGATAAGCCATAAAAAAGCATTACTGTTATCTTGTTGTATGCTATATCTGTATTATAAAATATTTTAAGTATGTTAATGCTATCTGCTATCATAGATATAAATACGCCAATAATTACCAACCAAAAGCTTTTAGGGTTAACCTCGTTTTTTCTTAAATAAGCAAATTGCATTAGCATCATTACCACAAACAAATACAATAAAAGTGGTATAAATAAATCGCCTAAATTATTATAAACTATATACATAATAATACTCATATACAAAAAGCAAAATAGAAGGAATGGTACTAACTTAACAATATTAAAATCTTTATTATTTAAAAAACGAATTGAATAAAACACCTTTGCGATGATAAACAAAACTGAAGCTACAATAAAATGCAGGGTATGACCATAATTACCTGTAATAAACAGGATATCTCCAAGAATAAAACAACATAACGCAGCAATTACTAATTGCTTTTTAATAGTATTACTCTGGTGAGTGTTTACCACGTAAAAAATTAACAAGCTTAAACTAAGCATTGTTTTAGAGAAATATCTGTAAGAAAATAAATGCTCGTTATTTTTAAAATAAGAATCTAAAAGATAGAGCAATAAATAAAATACAGAAAAATATAAAGTATTTTTAAATAGTAATTTCATATTGGCGTTAGGGAAAACCAATATAAAACTTTTTTAAATAAAATGTAATAGATTTTTGACAAAAATTTTATTTATCTCACTGATTTTCAGCAACAAACTTATTCTTTCCTGTACTTTTTAGTGTCTTCAAAAACCTGTGTTAATATAGCTTCATCTTGAGCTGTAAACTCAACATTCCGTCTTGCCATAACCACTTTAGCCACTTCAAAAGCTTTTGAAGTTAGATAAGTAGTAAAACCTGAAGCGCCTCCCCAACTATAGCTTGGCACAAAGTTTCTTGGAAATCCACTTCCAAAAATATTGGCATTAACGCCTATAACTGTACCTGTGTTAAACATGGTATTAATCCCACATTTACTGTGGTCTCCCATAATTAATCCACAAAATTGTAACCCAGTTTTTGCAAAACGTCCCGTTTGGTAATCCCAAAGTTTGACTTCAACATAATTATTTTTAAGGTTAGAATTATTAGTGTCTGCACCCAAATTACACCATTCGCCTAGCACAGAGTTTCCTAAAAATCCATCATGACCTTTGTTAGAATAGCCAAATATTACGGAATTATTTACCTCTCCTCCTACTTTGCTATGTGGTCCAACAGTTGTTGGTCCGTAAATTTTTGCGCCTAATTTTAAGGTTGCATGATCACATAATGCCAATGGACCTCTAACCAAGCTACCTTCCATAATTTCGGCATGCTTACCAATATAAATTGGTCCAGAACTAGCATTAAGTGTTGTATATTCTAGTTTTGCACCTTCTTCTATAAAAATATTTTCTGGTGCTATAATATTATTACTTGTTGGTATTGGTTGAGACGTTCTACCCTCTGTTAACAAATCAAAATCTTGCTGGATAGCGTCTCCATTTTTAGAAAAAATGTCCCAAGTGTGTTCTATCTTAATAATGTCGTTATCAAACTCTATAGCTTCAAAAGTAGAAAAATCAATATCTTCTTGTGCTTCAGTGGTATAAAAAGCAATAACATCTTCACCGCAAAATATAGCTTGGTTTGCTTCTAAGCCTTTTACTAGTTCTACCAACTCATTATTTGGTAAATAAGACGCATTTAGCATGATGTTTTCTTCCATTTCTACCATTGGAAATTTATCTGACAGATAATCTTCCGTAACCGTAGTGGTAGTAGTTTGCAGATAATGCTCCCACTTTTCTCTTATGGTTAAAATACCTACTCTAATATCTGCTACAGGTCTGGTGTAGGTAAATGGTAGTAATTGGTTACGTACTGGACCATCAAATAAAATATAATTCATTTTAAAACTATTTAAAATAATAAGGTTAAGTGCTCTGTAATCAAAAGTAACTTAATTAACATAAACAAAAAAGCCTTTCATAAAAATGAAAGGCTTTTAAAATATGATTAACGCTAAAATTATTTTTTGAATTTTGCGTACTTGTTTTTGAATTTATCAATACGTCCTGCAGTATCAATTAATTTAGACTTACCTGTGTAAAACGGGTGAGACGTTCTAGAAATCTCCATCTTAATTAATGGATACTCAACACCATCTACTTCTAAAGTTTCACTGGTTGCTGCTGTAGATTTTGTTAAAAATACGTCATCGTTTGACATATCTTTAAATGCTACAATTCTATAATTTTCTGGATGTATATCTTTTTTCATCGCTAAATGCTTTATTGTCTTTACTAAATTCGAGGTGCAAATTTAAGTATTTTTTACAAACCAACAACTTATTTATTAAAAAATTTTATTCATTCAAAATGTAACGTTTTATTGTATTTTTATACTAATTTATTATAAACTAACTAAAAACTAAAAATTATGGACAAAACAGTCAAATCCATTGCAACTAATTACGGACTTTATCTTGGGATACTACTAGCTAGTGTAACTGTATTAGCTTACGCGTTGAATCTAGAAATATTAACTAAATGGTGGATAGGTATTTCTCTATTTTTAGTCATCATTACATTTGGAATCATCTCTATTACTCAATCAAAATCTGCTTTAGAAGGCTTTATTAGTTTTAAAGATGCTTTCACCTCTTATTTTATTACAGTTTTAATTGGTATTTTAATTAGTTCTGTGGTTAGTGTAATTATTTTCAATTTTATAGACCCAGAAGCTGCATTAACACTAAAAGAAAAAATTATTGAAGCTTCTGTAGAAATGATGAGAAGCTTTAATGCACCAGAGGACGATATTGCTGAAGCTGTTATAAAAATGGAAGAAGCACCTAGCCAATTTGCTATTGGAAGCTTAGTACAATCTTTATTTATTCAATTAGTAATTTATAGCGTGATTGGTCTTATAGCATCATTAATAATGAAAAAAACCAACGAAGACATTTAATAGTTTTATATTTGAAATATATTTTCAAGTTAAATTATGAATATATCAGTAGTCATACCACTACTTAACGAAGAAGAATCACTAACAGAATTACACCATTGGATTGCAAATGTCTTGCAATCCAATGGTTTTTCTTATGAAATACTTTTTATTGACGATGGTAGCACAGATAACTCTTGGCAAATCATACAATCGCTTCAAGACAAAGACTCCAACGTTAAAGGCATCCGATTTTTAAAAAACTTTGGTAAATCTCAAGCACTTCATGCTGGTTTTGCACAAGCAAAAGGCGATGTTATTATTACAATGGATGCCGATTTACAAGACAATCCAGAAGAAATCCCAGAACTGTACAACATGATTACCAAACAACATTTTGATTTGGTATCGGGTTGGAAAAAGAAACGTTTTGATAATAAATTGACTAAAAATTTACCTTCAAAATTATTTAATTGGGCTGCGCGTAAAACCTCTGGCGTAAAACTAAACGACTTTAATTGCGGACTTAAAGCCTACCACAAAAACGTGGTTAAAAACATTGATGTTAACGGAGAAATGCACAGATACATTCCTGTGCTAGCTAAAAACGCTGGGTTTTCTAACATTGGCGAAAAAGTGGTCCAACATCAAGCTAGAAAATATGGTGTTACTAAATTTGGTATGGATCGCTTTATCAATGGGTTTTTAGACTTAATAACCATTTGGTTTTTGTCTAGATTTGGTAAACGACCAATGCATCTATTTGGCGCATTAGGTGTTATTATGTTTGGAATGGGATTTGTTTTTTCGCTGTATTTAGGAATTGACAAACTATTTTTTAATCCAGATAGCAGATTAATTACCCAAAGACCACAATTTTACTTAGCATTAGCCACCATGATTTTAGGCTCTCAGTTTTTTGTTGCTGGCTTTTTAGGCGAAATCATTTTACGTCAAAGAACAGATAAAAAGCGATATTTAATTAAAGAATCGCTAAATTTAGAAGACTAAAATCAAATTTACTATTTGTTTATTACTAACATTTTTGCAATTGCTTACTTTTGCTATTAAATAGCGTTAATATGAGATATATAGAACCTGAGCTTTTAAAACGAGTAAACACCTGGTTAACTCCTGCTTTTGATAAAGATACACAAGACCAAATAAAGCATTTAATTGCTTTAGAGCCTACAGAACTTAAAGAAAGTTTTTATAAAGATTTAGAGTTTGGAACTGGCGGAATGCGAGGCGTTATGGGTATTGGCACCAATCGTATTAATAAATATACATTGGGTAAAAACACACAAGGTATTAGCAATTATATGCATCAAACCTTTCCTGGAAAAGACCTAAAAGTTGTTATTGCTTATGACTGTAGACACAACAGTAAAAGCCTTGCAAAAGTTGTTGCAGATGTATTTTCTGCCAATACTATTAAAGTGTATTTGTTTGAAGACTTACGCCCTACTCCAGAGCTGTCTTTTGCTTTAAAATATCTGGATTGTCACTGCGGAATTGTATTAACCGCATCACACAACCCTCCAGAATATAATGGTTACAAAGTGTATTGGCAAGATGGTGGACAATTGGTACCACCACAAGATTCAGAAATTATTGACGTAATAAATGCATTAGATTATGCCGAAATAAAGTTTGAAGCTAATCCTAAATTAATTCAATACATAGGACAAGAAGTAGATGATGTGTTTATTGATGCATCAGTAAAAAACGGAAGCTTTGACACCTCAAAAGATGCCAAAGACAATCTAAACATTGTGTTTACCTCATTACATGGTACCTCAATAACAACCATACCAGAAACTTTTAAGCGCGCAGGCTATAACAATGTCCACATTGTTGAAGAACAGCGTGAACCTAATGGTGATTTCCCTACTGTACAATCGCCTAACCCAGAAGAACCTGAAGCACTAAAGATGGCTTTAGATTTAGCCGAAAAAGTTAATGGTGACATCGTAATTGGTACAGATCCAGATAGTGATCGTGTTGGTATTGCTGTAAGAGGATTAAATAACGAAATGTTGTTGTTAAACGGAAATCAAACCATGGTTATGATGACCGATTTTTTACTAAAACAATGGAAAAACAACAATAAACTTAACGATAATCAATTTATAGCTAGTACCATTGTTTCTACTCCGATGATGCAAGCGGTTGCTGATGCATACCAAGTAGAATATAAAATTGGACTAACAGGCTTTAAATGGATTGCTAAAATGATTAAAGACTACCCAAACCAAGAATTTATTGGTGGTGGTGAAGAAAGTTTTGGGTATATGGTTGGCGATTTTGTTCGCGATAAAGATGCAGTGACTTCTGCCTTATTAGCTTGCGAGATTGCAGCGCAAGCCAAAGCTAATGGTAGTTCGTTTTATAAAGAATTGATTCAACTTTATGTTGATAATGGTTTTTACAAAGAACGATTAATATCGATGACTAAAAAAGGTATTGAAGGCGCTCAAGAAATTAAACAAATGATGATTGATGCTAGAGAAAACCCTTTAAAAGAAGTATGTGGATCTAAAGTAATTAGAATTGAAGACTATCAATTATCTGAAGCTAAAAACGTTATTGAAGGTACAACTACTTCTATAGACATACCTAAATCTAACGTATTAATTTACTATACAGAAGACGGAAGCAAAATAGCGTTAAGACCTAGTGGTACAGAACCTAAAATTAAATTCTACATTAGTGTCAATACCACATTAGACAATGTGTCAGCATTTAAAGCTACGGAACAAAAATTGGAAAACAAGATTGACGCTATCATTAAAGATATGCAACTAGATTAGATGAAAAAAATAATAAATCAGCTTTTACCATTTATTAAAAAGTTTAAAAAGCACGTTTTTTTTAATGTGCTTTTTAATTTATTATATGCACTATTTAGCGCATTAGCATTTGTATCGTTAATTCCAATGCTAAATGTTTTATTTGATAAAACAACAGTTGTTACAGAAGCTCCTGTGTGGAAAGGCATATCAGATATTAAAAACTACGGAGAACAATTACTAAATTATAAAGTAAGCAGTTATCTTCAAGAAGGTAATGCGCAAATGGCATTAGTTATAGTAATTGCACTGGTAATAATTACTTTTTTACTTAAAAACCTATTTGGTTATTTATCTATGCAACATTTAATGTACCTTAAAAATGGTATTTTAAATGACCTTAGAAAAGACATGTACCAAAAAATTATAAATCTACCTTTAAGTTTCTATTCCAAAAGACAAAAAGGAGATGTTATGGCTAGAATTTTAGGTGATATTAACGAAATGCAAAACTCTTTTTTTATTGCTTTAGAGTTGGTTATTAGAGAACCTGCAACCATCATATTTTCGTTAATTTTCATGTTCACCTTTAGCTGGAAACTCACTTTATTTGTGTTATTTTTTATTCCTATAGCTGGATTTTTAATTTCTAGAATTGGAAAAAGTTTAAAAAGCAACTCGTTAAAAGCGCAACAAGAATCTGGTAAATTAATTTCAATAGTCGAAGAATCTTTAACAGGTCTAAAAATTGTTAAAGGCTATAATGCAGAACATACGTTTACTTCAAATTTTAAAAATTCGGCAGACAAAATTCTTAAATTAAGTAATAAAATTGGTCTAAAAAACAACCTTGCAGGACCAGTCAGTGAGGTATTAGGTATTGCAACTATTGCTGTTTTGTTATGGTATGGAGGACAATTAGTTTTAATAGAAAATGTTATAAAAGGCACAGACTTTTTAGCGTTTATGGGATTAGCTTACGCTATTTTAACACCTGCTAAAGCCATTAGTAAAGCCTCTTACAGAGTTAAAAATGGGATTGCTGCAGCAGATCGTGTTTTTGAAATTTTACATGAAGAAGACCACTTAGCAGACGTACCTAACGCTACAGTATTAGACGGATTTAACAAAGAAGTATCTGTAGAAAATATTTCATTTAAATATGATGACGATTATGTGCTTAAAAACTTTAGTTTAAAAGTACCAAAAGGTAAAACCGTTGCACTTGTTGGACAATCAGGTAGCGGAAAAAGTACCATTGCTAATCTAGTAACAAGGTTTTACGACATTAACCAAGGTAGTATAAAAGTAGACGGAGTTGATATTAAACAAGTCACTAAAAAATCATTAAGGCATTTAATGGGATTAGTAACACAAGACTCCATTTTATTTAATGATACCATTAAAAACAATGTTTTAATTGGTGATCAAACTGCAACCGATGATCAAATTATTGACGCTTTAAAAATTGCTAATGCTTGGGAATTTGTTAGTCAATTACCTAACGGTATTGAAACTAATGTTGGTGATGCAGGTAACAATTTTTCTGGTGGACAAAAACAACGTTTAAGTATTGCTAGAGCTGTATTAAAAAATCCTCCAATCATGATTTTGGATGAGGCTACCTCTGCATTAGATACCGAAAGCGAGCGTTTAGTGCAAGTTGCATTAGAGAACATGATGAAAAACCGTACTTCTATTGTAATAGCACACAGACTTTCTACCATACAAAATGCAGATGAAATTATTGTCATGCAAAAAGGACAAATAGTAGAACAAGGCACACATACAGAGCTTCTCAATAAAAATGGGATGTATAAAAAACTAGTTGAGATGCAAAGTTTTGAATAATAATTCTAAACAAATTAAAATAAAAAAGGATAAGCAGCTGCTTATCCTTTTTTTAGTTAATAGTTAGATTTGGGGCTAACTAAATAAGTAAGTTTTACAATGTAAACTTATAATAAAAAAACATACAAAACAAGAAAAAAATACACTTTATCGTATTAATTTACATTTAAACGATAATTTTGAGTATAATCAACTGATTTTCAGAAATCTAAAAAAGCATTAATTTATATTAAACTTTTCTGCTAAATTAGTGTCTAATATAAATATGTCAGAAAAAGAGACCAAACTAGTCAAGCAGTTACAATCGGACACCAATAAAAATGCTGCTTTTAAAACTTTAATTTCGCTTTATAAAGAGCGGTTATATTGGCATATAAGACATATTGTTAAGTCTCATGACGATGCAGATGACGTTTTACAAAACACGTTTATTAAAGTGTTTAAAAATATAGATAAGTTTAAAGGAGATAGTAAATTATACTCATGGTTGTACAGAATAGCTACTAACGAGTCTTTATCGTTTTTAAAGAAGAACACTAAACTTAAAAACATAAAAAGTGAAGACACACTAGATGTATTGATTAACAATTTACAGTCTGATGTGTATTTTGAAGGTGACGCCATTCAATTAAAATTACAACAAGCAATTGCTACGCTTCCAGAAAAGCAACAATTAGTGTTTAACATGAAATATTTTCAAGAATTAAAATATAGCGAATTATCAGAGATTTTAGAAACTAGTGAAGGAGCTTTAAAAGCATCATACCACTTGGCAGCAAAAAAAATAGAAGCCTACTTAAAAGACCATTAAACTTTTTAAGATTATTTTAGTCTTAGTATTATAATGAAAAAAGAAAACTTAAATACAATTAAAACTTCTGGTTTTAAAGTTCCTAAAGATTACTTTAAAGGAATGGAAGACCGTATTTTGGAAAAAGCACAATTAGATGCTTTACCAAAAACTAGTGGCTTTACTGCACCTGAAGGGTATTTTGATACTGTAGAGCGTTCAGTTTTACAACAAATACAAAAACCCGAACCTAAAATTATATCTATATTTAGTAAAAAAGTTTGGGTATCTGTAACCAGTATTGCAGCAACTATTGTACTGTTATTTAGCTTAAATGTATTTAACCCAACTCCCTCTTTAGCAAAATTAAATAACGATACAGTAGAAAATTACATTATAGACGAAATAGAAATACACGACCTTAATCTATTAATTGAAGACTCAGAACTCTCTCAAACAGATTTTATAGATGACAATTTAATAGATGTAGAAGATTATATTGATGATATTGATTTAAACGATTTATATCAAGAATAAACACAAGACCATGAAAAAACATATTATAACATTACTAATCCTATTGATTTCTTTTGGTGCAGTTGCCCAAAATGACAAACAAAGAGAAAAGCTTAAAGCTTTAAAAGTAGCTCATATTACAGAGCAATTAGATTTAACTAAAAAAGAAGCACAAGCGTTTTGGCCAATTTACAATGCGCATGAAGAAAAGATTAATACCCTTAGAAAGGAGTCTTTTGACAAAAGAAAAGAAATAAATGTTGATGAATTATCTGAAAGTGAAGCAAAAAAAATGTTGCTTAACATGCTAAACATTGAAAAACAAAAGCAAGAGCTTGAAAATAAATATGTAAACGATTTATTAGCAGTATTACCAGCAACAAAAATTATAAGTTTATTTAAAGCAGAACGCTCTTTTAAACGAAAAATGATAGAAGAGTTTAGACAAAGACGTAACCATTCTAAAAAAGAATAACAAAAAGGAAGCTAAATAGCTTCCTTTTTTTATTTAAAGGTTAATTTACTTATCCTTCCATTTCCTGCAGCATAAGCTACGCTATCGTTCAAAAATCTTAGTGTATAAAAGCCTTCATCACTTAAATGCTTCCAGGTATTACCAGCATCACTACTGTAATCTATCCCTTTAAAGCCAATTGCCACTAATTGTTGTGCATTGCTATTAGGCACATATTGCACACAACTTCTGTAACCTGGTCCTACTCCATCAGACACTACAGTCCATGTTTTACCACCGTCCAAGGTTTTAATTTTATTTTTAATATTAGCATCTGCTTTGGTATAATCGCCACCTATTGCAAAACCATTTAACGCATCATAAAAATCGATACTATACATACCTGTAGTTTCTAAACCCTGTACGATTGGTGTGTCATACACTGTCCATGTATTTCCTTTATCTGGAGAATACAAAATACGACTAGCCTTTCCTCCTGTAGCTACCCAAGTGTGATCTCCAACTATAGCAATATTAGTATCGCTTGCTGCAAAAGCAGCTTCGCCTTCTTTAGCTTTTGGTAATACGTCACAGGATAATTTATTCCAAGTGTTTCCGCCGTCTCTAGTAATAATCACACTCATACAATCGTCTGTTGGATCGCCAATAGCAATACCTTCTTGGTCGTTCCAAAATTCCATTGAATCGTAGAAGGCTTTTGGGTGGTTTTCTTGGTAAACGATTGGCCAATCGTAGCTTTCAGATACTTTAATTAATATAGCTGGAGAACCTATTCCTAATGCGTATGTACTTTTTCTTGTTTTTGCTATGGATCTAAAATTTGGAATCGAATCTTTTTTAAAATGTATAGTATGAAAAATTCTAGCCACTAATTCTTCTTTGTGGTTCAAATTCATGTCAAGATACCTTTCTTTAAAGATACTTCCTAAATTACCATTAGAAGAAGCAAAAATTCCAACTCCTTCTTTATCAATTTCCAAAGCTCTTACATTTAAAGTAGAATCTTGCAAAAGGGTTTGAAAGTGTACCTCAGAAAATGTTTTAAGTTTTAATTGTTCTTTCTTTTCACAAGAAAAGAAAATTGTTACTAGTAAAAGAAATATAATGGAATGTTTCATCGGTTTCAAATTTTTATAAAAGTAAAAAAGCTTCACCATTATAGCGAAGCCTTTATTAAATAAAAATCAACCAAAATTTTTATTCTTCTTTTTTTAATGCATAAATATCCACTATTAATTGCGCTATTGACGCTCTGTTTAATCCATTATAGATACCACGAATATGTTTGTTTTTGTCTATCAACAAGAAGTTTTCGGTATGTAGAAAATCGTCAATACTTTTTACTTCTCCTAAATCGCTTTCTACAAAATAATGATCTCTTCCAAGATTATAAATTTCATTTCTGTTACCTGTTACTAAATGCCACTTATTATCAATAACATTATTATTATTAGCATAAGCTTTTAAAACAGAGACTGAATCTGTACTTGGCATTACAGAATGTGATAATAATAAGATGTCTTTGTCATTCTTAAATTCTTCCTGAATTTTTGCCATATTTCCAGTCATTTTAGGGCAAATACCAGGACAAGTTGTAAAAAAGAAATCTGTAATATAAATTTTATCTTTAAATGTTTGTTGTGTTACAACCTCACCTAATTGATTTGTTAACGCAAAATCCGGAATTTTATGAAACTGTTTTTCTTCTTCAGTATTTGGTGTTAACCAATGCGGTGTAAAAGAGTCATCGTTATAATACGGTAAATAGTCAACCCTACTATTTTCAACAACTGTAATATTTTCTTTTTTTACCTCCTTCTTACAACTTACTAAAACTAGTAGTACTAGGACACCTAAGTATTTCATAATATTATTTTTTTCTAACAACAACTTCATCTTCTAATCTAACACACGAGTTTGCTCTGCTAAGTCCAAAAATACGTCCATTTTTAGCTTCATAATTAACGTATATTTTACCGTTTGCAAGCCAAGCTTTTTGAAAACCCTCCTCTTTTCCATTTACAAAATGCCTTAATTTATTTAATTGCCCATTTGAAAACCATTTTCTTTCTTCACCTTGCTTAACACCGTTTTTATAGTAGGTTTCACCAGCCAAAACACCATTTTCCCACCAAGTTTTATAAATACTATCTAACCTATTATTTTTATAATAATATTCTGATTGAAGTATTTTATTGTTTGTCCAACGTCTAGCAACCCCTTCTCTTTTACCATTAAAAAAACCCCATTTTTCTTTTAAAACGCCATTTGGATAATAGCTTAAAGAATAACCATTGTACGGTTTATCCTTATAATACCAGATACCCTTATTTCCATTAAGAACCAATTCTTCCTTCAAAACTTCTACACTATCAATAACCATAGATTGTTCTTCAAGAATAACAGAACTAGTATTTTTACTAGTTGAAGTTTCTTTACAACCTAATATTGAAAATATAATAAGTGTTATTAATAGAATTGATTTCATAGTTAAAATTTTAGTATCCCTGAAATGGACCAGCAAATAAAACATATGCTGGTGCATATGCATAATTACCTGCAGGATACACGTCATTAATAATATGATAATGATACTCTTCTACTCCATTAGTAAACTGTGTTGTAGTTGTATGACCACCTGAAGCATCAAGGTCTGTTGGATGAGTTCCTGTAGAACTACATTGTCTTCCGTAAATAAAGACACCATCAAGTAAAATACCCACTAAACTGTCGTCATCACTAGAAATTGGTGTAGGCTCTAAATGGTAGTGATACACACCTGGACCTTTATGTGCTCCTGCCCAATCTAAGCTTTGAGCTGCTTGATCTAAATCTCCCATACCTTCTTGATCATTAAATATAGAGGCACCACTAACAGCTATTCCAATAGTATTTAATTGTGTTGCAACAGTTGCACCTGTTAAATTAGGAGTTGCATCAACTGTAAAGCTTGCAGCTTCACCTTGTCCACCACCAATGTAAGTGTTTTGAGTTGTTTTTGTAACTCCAGGTTCATCTATATACAATGCATGACTTGGCTCCCAATAAATTGAGGTATGGTCAGGAAACCCAGTTGTTTCAATATAATATTCAGTACCATCATCTGATAAAATAACGGTGACTGCATCTGGATTAAACTCTGTAAACGCTGCGTGAAGTTCTGTTACTGCAACATCATCATTGTTGTTATTACTTGTAGTATTTGAAGTATCATCATTACTACAAGATAATATGATACATGCAAAAATTGTAATGTAGGTAAAGGGTTTAAAATAAATTTTCATGGATTTTAGTGTTTTATTATTATATGATATTTAGATGCAAACAATTGTTTTATAGGACTTTAAAGATAAATTAACATTTATACTCTTTAGTCTCTCTCTCTTCTTTTATTTTTTTTTGGCTTGTCCAGATTTTTAGCATAAAACGCCTTTAATTCTTCCAAATCAAGTTCGTTATCGTTATTAGTATCAATTTCGCTAAAATTCTCTGATAATTCTTTTTTATTTTTTGCAGCAACTTCAAGTTTATTTAAAGTCCCATCGTCATTATCGTCTAGCTCTTTTATTATTTTTTTAGCTGAAATCTTTTTAGGTTTTCTGTCATTTAAAGAAGCTTTAAGTTCTTCTAAATCTATAACCTCATCATCATTAGTATCTATCTCATCAAAGTCTTCTGCAATTTTACCTCTTTGATCTTTTGAAGCTTCGTCCTTATCAATAACTTTATCGTTATTAGTGTCTAATTTTTCTAGAATTTTAGACGCATCTGGCTTTCCGCCACGTTGTCCTCCTTGCTGACCTTGACCTCTTCCTCCACCTTGACCACCTCCAGGAGGTCCTTGTGCGTATAAGCTAAAAGTTAGTAATATAATTATTAAGGTTAAAGCGGATTTTAATTTTTTGTTTTTCATCTGTATTGTGTTTGTTATTTAGATGCAGTACTACAAAAAAACTTGCTGTCTATTCATTAAGTTTTTATGTAATTATAATTAACTCCCTAACTCGTTATTTAATTTTACAACTATTGTCTGCGTTTTTTCTTTTAAACTTTTGGCGATTACTAATTGATTTTCTGTTTGTAAAAGTCTATCGACTATAGCGTTTTGGTAATCTCTACTATTGAGTAACTCCATATAATTAGATGGTTTTAAAACACTTTGAACACGTTTAAATTCTAAATCTCTAACAGAAAGAATATCAATTAAAGACACGTGCTTTTCAATGACTGGTTGCAATTTATTGATAACTATATTTTTAATTTTGGCCTCCTGACTTTCAAAACTATCTAACTCATTTGGATACGATGCTATAAGATCTTTTAATAATACATTTTCTATAAATTCAAATTTGTTTGTACTGTTAACCGAGTTTATTGCTCCATTATGCAATTGGATTGGTTTATAATTAACGTTTACAATGCCTTCTTTAATTTTATCGCTTAATTGATCTGGCTTCAAACCAATACTTTTAATTGTTGTTCTTATGATTTTTAAGTTGTTTGTATAATTAGCAATTGAAGAATCTAAAACTATTGCGTTAGCATCTAATTCTTCTAATAACGTTTGATATATTTTAAGTTCTACAATTTTATTTTTTCTAATCTCATTTAAACTGTTAATCTTCCAAGCGATTAATATACCAATCACAATTAATATAATTTCGCCAAAAGCGTATAGTAAATAACTTTTAGTTTTACCTGAAACAATTAATGTTCTTCTAATTTTTCTGAATATTTTCATGATATTAAACGATTAATTTAAAAAAGAAAAAAGCCTCGAAATCGCTTACGAAGCCTTTAACTACTACTAACCAATCAAAAACTGTTTTAAATTCTTTTCTTTTTTAATTTAAATAATCACTTACTGCTGTAGCGCGAGATTGTACATGCGCATTTAACTCGTTAATTGCAGTTTGAAACTCTGAACTGTTATTTAAAAAACTATAACCTGCAACTTCTGATGTTGCGTAAGGTTGTACTAAAGCTGAATATGAAGCATACAATGACTGAATTGTACTAACATTAAACGCGCCATCTACTAATTCTTGAACATAAGTGTCATATTGTGTTTTATAAACCGAATCTTGATACATATATCCTATTAAAGGCCATTCTGAAGCATTTAATCCTGAAAAATCTAATGGAAGTGAACCTCCTTGTTTTCCTAGTTGTAAAGCTTCGTTATTATCCCAAGGGATCCAAGTTAATTTACTATTGTCTGGATTATTGTATAAAAAATAATTATGTGTCATACGCCCATATGTATCCCAGTTTTGAATAACCGTATTTACAGCCAAGTATTTTAAAAATACTTCTGTGTCTAAAGTGGCGTCTAAATTTGTTCTCCAAGTGGCTGGATCTGATGTTCTTGTGCCATCATTAATAATGGCTAATAAATTAGAAACATCACTAAAATCTGCCTCATCTTCATTGGTTTTTTTTACATACTCATCCTCGTCATAAGTACCTGCTGCAAAACTTGCTGCATCACCATCTGGCTTGTATAAATTACCATTATCGTCAGAGAATTGTGTATCTATAACAGTATCATCTACCTCTTCTACCATAGTATATAATCCAAAATATTGTGGTCCATCTCCATGATCTACGTAAACAGTATAAAAAGCAGTATGAGAAGCTGCTAACCCAGCATTTCTAAACACATCTGTTGCTACTTTTTCGCGTAACATAGATTTATCATCATAATTATTTTTAAGACTTAATTTTTTAAAGCCATAAAAACGTTGGTTGTTGATTTGTGGGTAATCATCTTCAAACTCATCAAAGTCTAATTTGAATGATAATTTTAAAATCCCATTTTGCCAGCTAGTTTGTAGGCTAGAGTTTCCTTTAAAACGCACACCAACTCTATACCATTCTATGCCATTATAAAAAACTTCTGCAGGCACAAAAATTGGGTTTTCATCAGTTTCTACAAGCCCTCCTCCTGGACCACCTCCTCCTGGACCACCACCAGAACCAGCTCCAAATGCTCCGTAAAGATTAGTCATATCATCTAACATATTTTGCCAACGTCCTTCTGTGATAACAATATCTAATCGTTTTACTGCATTGTCCTGAAAAACTTCAGTAAAATTTGGATCAACATCTTTGGTGTGGGTTGCTGTAGTCCAGTCTGTTGCTTCAAAATCTGTATCATCTATTACAACTACAACTTCCTCTTCTTCTTCTTCAGTAGTAATTGAAGTATCATCACTACTGCAACTATTAATTGTTACTACAGTTAAGGTAAATATTAATGTTGCCATTAATAATTTTAGATTTTTGTTTAATCTTTTCATCCTTTATTGGTTTTTAGATTTTATTAATTGAAAACTATTTAATTACGTTCTCTTCTTTTAGGTTTAGGTGCTTTTTTAAATTCTTTTTCTGAGATAAATCCATCCTCATCTGTATCAATTTTATCAAAATCTTCTTTTAATGGACCTTTAATTTCATCTACAGACAATTTACCATCTTCATTTTTATCCATTTCTTTTAATAGTTGACTAAATGTTGGTGGTTTTTTTTCTTGTCTGTTTTGAGATTGTCCAAAAGAATTATTTGAAATCAATACTATTATCCCCAAGGTTAAGATTGTCAATTTTATTGTGCCACTTTTCATCTTTAATTTTTTTAGTTATGTAGTTTTAGATGACCTTTTATTTAAAAACTTGTGCAGCGCTTTGTTAAATAAAACACAAAAAAAAGACCTTCTTAAAATTAGATTGTCTTTTTAAATAGCCTAATTAAACTAATATTTTTAATCCCGCTTAGGTGGATTTTTTGGAACTGAATTGTCAAATCGTCTTGCTTTTTTTATAATATCGCTAAAACGTTCTTTTTGTTTATCGTTACACAACAAGTAAATACCTCTTAGTCTGCTAAACATTTCCTTTTCTTTTAACCCTTTTTTGTTTGTAATTGAAGTAATTAAACTGTCAACAGTAGCTTTATTAATTTGAGAAGCTGTTATTTTTTCAAACAAGGCATCTTTATCATTTTTAATATCATCATTAATACCTTTCATAACATTATGGTGCTTATCTTCAAGAGTGTTAAATTCTTGCATTTGTGCCTTATTTAAATGTAACTCCTTTGCTATAAAATTTCCAGATTCCTTTGGTCCTTGATGTTGTGGTCTTACCAAGTAATTATATAAGAAAAACCCGTTTACAACAATTAAAACAAAGATTAATAGGTATAGAATTGTATTCTTTTTCATAATTATAGATTTAATATAGATGAATTAGTTTCAGTTGTTAATCCATATTCTGAAGCGAAACTTGAAATAGATGCGTTATAACTAGAATTTTTAATTTGTGCTATAGCATATACATTAATTGCTAATACACAAACTAACATAGCTAATTGCAATTGTGGTGTAAACCAACTAAATAATGACTTAGACTCTACCACTTCTTTTTCTGCAAATAAGCGTTGCATGGTTTTATCTTTAAAAAACGGTGACACATTTACAGGTTGTAGTTGTTCCAAACTGTGTAATGTATGGTCTACTCTTTCATGTATGTTTTTATTTGTTTCCATTTGTATTTGTAATTCATAATTTTAGATGCATAAATCTTAAAAAACTTGCGTCTTAATTATGGTTGTTATAAAATTCGAATAATATAGATTGTAAATTTTTTTTAGCTCTAAATAACAAAGACTCGATAGAACCAATACTTTTATTAGTTATTTCACTTATCTCTTTATAGCTTTTATCATCTATTTTGTTTAATGTAAATACTAGTTGCTGTGCTTCGGGTAATTTATTAATCGCTAAAAATAAAGTTTCGCTAGTTTCCTTTTGTTCAAGCATTAAACCAGGATGATTAATCTCTGTAAAATAGCTAGCTTTATCTAATGTGTAATCACTTCCTGTTAGCGATTGTAAAAAAGCAAAACGCTTTTTTGCATTCCTCTTTCTTATAAATTCTAGACATTTGTTGGTTGTAATTCTGTAAATCCAAGTGGACAGTTTAGAATCGCCTTTAAATTTATGAATTGAGTTAAACACTTCAACAAACACCTCTTGTGCTATATCTTCTGCATCTTCTTTATTTGGCACAAAGGATAAGCAAGTCCCAAACACTTTTTGCTGAAAATCGTCTAGTAACCTGCTATAAGAAGCTCTAGTTTGATTTTTAAGTTGTTCTATAAATTCCGTTTCAGTCAAAAAGAATAAAATTTTGGTCTAAGGTATTGAGATGCACAAATTAGAAAAAACTTGCGCTAAAACTTTATTTAATCTGAAAAAATAAGTTATTCATCTTATTAATAAAAAACAACATAATTTCCTTTAAAATAACGTACCTTTGCACGTTTTTAAACAGAAAAAAATGCGCTTACACAGAAACTTATGCTTTGCAACCGTAGATGGTTTGTTACTTATTTTTAACGAAGGTTATTATGCAGACAAAGTCGTACAACAATTATTAAAACGAGACAAACGTTGGGGAAGTCGTGACAGAGGTTTTGTTGCCGAAACCACTTATGACATTGTACGTTGGAAACGTCTTTATGCCGAAATTGCTGAAGTAAAAGAACCATTTAGCAGAGATGATATTTGGCGTATGTTTGCTGTTTGGGCAACATTAAAAGGCATTACTCTACCAGATTGGAAATATTTTGAAAACACACCAACTAGAAAAATTAAAGGTCGTTTTGACGAATTGTCTAAGGTTAGAAAAATAAAAGAATCTTTTCCAGATTGGATGGATGAACTAGCTGCAAAAGAACTAGGCGATGCAGTTTGGGACAAAGAAGCTACAGCTTTAAACCAACAAGCAGATGTGATTTTAAGAGTAAATACCCTTAAAACCACTAAAGAAAAACTAAAAGCAGATTTATTTGATTTAGATATAGAGACTGAAGACATCAAAGGATATCCTGATGCGCTTAAATTAAAAGAACGTGCCAATGTATTTACTACGGAAGCTTTCCAGAATGGACATTTTGAAGTCCAAGATGCTTCCTCTCAATTGGTAGCAGAATATCTAGATGTAGAACCAGGAATGCGTGTAATAGATACTTGTGCTGGAGCTGGAGGTAAAACTTTGCATTTAGCATCTATAATGCAAAATAAAGGTCAGATTATTGCTTTAGACATTTATGCTAACAAGTTAAAAGAATTAAAGCGTCGTGCTAAACGTAATGGTGCACACAATATAGAACCACGACATATAGAATCGACCAAAGTCATTAAAAAATTATACGACAAAGCAGATCGAGTATTAATAGACGCACCATGTTCTGGATTAGGAGTGTTACGTAGAAACCCAGATGCTAAATGGAAAATGCAACCAGAATTTATAGATAGGATTAAAAACACGCAAGCCGAAATTTTAAGCACCTATTCTAGAATGGTAAAATCCGGTGGTAAACTGGTCTATGCGACTTGCTCTATCTTACCCTCTGAAAACCAAGAACAAGTCGAAAAGTTTTTAGCTTCAGAACACGGAAAAGACTTCTCTTTAGTAAAAGATAATAAGATTTTGTCACATGAAACGGGTTATGATGGTTTCTATATGGCATTATTAGAAAAGAAGTAGTTTTACGTATTTCATCCTCAAAATTCGTATTTTGTCGTTAAAAAGTTTAATTTTACACGTTTATTATATAAAAAAAATGTTGCATTATATTATTGCAACTACGTTATAACAACCCAAATTAAATTATGAAACATATTTACTTTCTAATTACTGTATTAATTTCAACGTTTGCTTTAGCGCAAGTGCCTGCTAACTACTACAGTAGTGCTACTGGAACAGAGTACACACTTAAAACACAATTAAAAGCCATTATAGATGACACTAATGATGGACTATCTCCAGAATACACCTCTACAGACCCAGGATATGGTGCACTTTATAATACTTATTTAACTTCTGATGTTGATTTATATTATGAAAACAATGGGTCAATGTTAGATATGTACACCGAGAACCCAATAGGGGCAGATATTCATGAATATTTCTACGATTCAGATCCAAGCCAACAAGATATGGGAACTGGCGGAACAGCAGAAGGTCAGTTTTACAATAGAGAACACATTATTCCACAATCTACATTTGGAAGTGCTTCACCTATGCGCTCTGACGCACATTTTGTGGTACCAACAGATAAATATATTAATGGTCAACGTGGTAGTTTTCCTTTTGGGGTTGTAGCTACTCCTAGTCCAGAACCCTACTCTAATGGGTCTAAAAGAGGGTCTAGTGCAGTAACTGGATATTCAGGTACTGTTTTTGAGCCTATAGACGAATTTAAAGGAGATATAGCAAGAATGCACTTTTACTTTGCCACACGTTATGAAAGTACAGTAGCAAGTTATAATTATGACATGTTTAACAATACTAGTGATCAAGTATTTACTGATGCTTTTTTAAATTTATTACTAACATGGCATAACAACGATCCTGTATCCCAAAGAGAAATAGACAGAAACAACGCCATATTTGCAATACAAAATAATAGAAATCCGTTTATAGATCACCCAGAATATGTAAATGCAATTTGGAATCCATCTGCAGATTCGCAACCACCTTCAATTCCAACAAATTTAGTTGCCTCTAACCCTACTGCAACTACAGTAGACTTAGCTTGGACAGCATCTACAGATAATATTGCAGTAACTGCTTATGATGTTTATATTGGTGGCGCCTTTTATGTGTCAACAAATTCTAACGCTACCACATTTACTGTCTCTGGGCTTACACCAGAAACTACATATAATTTTACAATTTTAGCAAAAGATGCAGCTGGTAATATGTCTTCACTAAGTACATCTGCTTCAGAAACCACATTAGCAGGAAGTTCAAGTAGTAGCGATTTATTTCTTTCAGAATATATGGAAGGCTCTAGTAACAACAAAGCTTTAGAGATTGCAAACTTCACAGGAGCAGATATTACAGATTTAACTATTTATGAGTTAAGAATTAGTTCTAATGGTAACGCAAATTGGATTGAAACTTATAATTTCCCAAATGGTGCATCAATTACCAACAATGAGGTTTATGTTATTGGACATGGTAGTTTAGCAGTTTGTACAGGAGCTGTTGATAATTCTAATAGCACCATTACAGGATTTAATGGTAATGACGCTATTGGACTATTTAAAAACGGAACTCTTATTGACATTTTAGGAACTTTAGGAGATAATTCTACTTATGCTCAGAATACAACTTTGGTCAGAAAATCTACTGTAGCTGGAGGAAATACAGTATTTGATTTAAATGAGTGGGACTCTTATTCTACAGATACATGTAATGATTTAGGACAACACACTCAATCAACTTTAAGTACTAATGAGGTAAGTTTAAACGAATTTAAAATTTATCCAAACCCTATTAAAGGAAATTTATTAACTATTGAAAACACTCAAAACACACGTTTTGAAATTTATAATATATTAGGAAAGAAAATCCTAACTGGAACTATAACACCTAATAACAATAAAGTAAGTGTATCTTCACTTAGTAATGGTGTTTACATTTTAAAATTGAATAACAATAACGGTTCAATAACTAAAAAACTAATTAAAGAATAAATCATTATTCTAACCGAATAAAAAAAGCGACTTTTTAAGTCGCTTTTTTTTGTTTAAAACCTAGTGAATAACTCTTAAATTAAGCCACATTTTTTATAAGCTATTCTAACTAAAAAACTTAAATTTGTGACTTGTAAAAACAACACTCAAACTAAAATATAATGATTCATTTCTTCGGAAACCAAAACAGCAAAGTCTTTGCTGTTCAAGCAACAAAAGAATTATCAACGCAAACCATCTCTAAATTGACATGGTTATTTGGCAACCAGCCAAAATTAGAACAAGCATCGTTAGATGCTTTTTTTGTTGGTCCCAGAGCAGCAATGATTACTCCTTGGAGTACCAATGCAGTAGAGATAACCCAAAATATGGGCATTGATGGCATTATTAGAATTGAAGAATTTGAAGCTTGCACATCAGATTTTAAAGGGTTTGACCCAATGATTTCTGAAAAATATAATGGTTTAAATCAAGAGTCATTTACCATTAATATTCAACCAGAAACCATCTTAAATATTGAAGATATTGCTGCTTATAACCAACAAGAAGGTCTAGCTTTAAATGAAGAAGAAATTGAGTATTTAGAAGGTGTTTCTAAAAAAATAGGTCGACCATTAACAGACTCGGAAGTATTTGGTTTCTCACAGGTTAACTCGGAGCACTGTCGTCATAAAATTTTTAACGGAACTCTCATTATAGATGGTGTAGAAAAACCAACTTCATTATTTAAACTAATTAAAGAAACCTCTAAGCAACATCCCAACGATATTGTTTCAGCATACAAAGACAATGTGGCTTTTATAAAAGGGCCAACTGTAGAACAATTTGCACCAAAACGAGCAGATATTCCTGATTTTTATACTAAAAAGGACTTTGATTCAGTTATTTCGCTTAAAGCGGAAACACATAACTTTCCAACAACTGTTGAACCCTTCAATGGAGCAGCAACTGGCTCTGGTGGAGAAATTAGAGATAGACTTGCTGGAGGAAAAGGATCATTACCCTTAGCAGGAACTGCAGTTTACATGACCTCTTATTCAAGATTAGAAGACAACAGACCTTGGGAACAAAACATGGAAGCACGTCCTTGGTTGTACCAAACACCAATGGATATTTTAATTAAAGCAAGTAATGGTGCATCAGACTTTGGTAATAAATTTGGGCAACCACTAATCTGTGGTTCGGTTTTAACTTTTGAACATGACGAAAGTAAAAGCACTATTATTAATGGCGAAAAAAGAACCAATCGTAAAATTGGCTATGATAAAGTAATTATGCAAGCTGGTGGAATTGGTTATGGCAAAGCAGATCAAGCTATAAAAGACACACCAAAAGAAGGAGATAAAATTGTTATCCTAGGTGGCGAAAACTACAGAATTGGTATGGGTGGAGCTGCAGTGTCTTCTGCAGATACTGGAGAATTCTCTACAGGAATAGAGCTTAACGCAGTACAACGTTCTAACCCAGAAATGCAAAAACGTGCTGCTAATGCTGTACGAGGCATGGTAGAAAGTGATGAAAACCATATTGTATCTATTCATGATCATGGTGCTGGTGGACATTTAAACTGTTTGTCTGAATTAGTTGAAGACACTGGTGGACATATAGATTTAGATGCTTTACCTGTTGGAGATCCAACCTTATCTGCAAAAGAAATTATTGGTAACGAGTCCCAAGAACGTATGGGATTAGTCATTGCAGATAAACATCTAGACATTTTAAAGCGTATTGCAGATCGTGAACGTTCTCCAATGTACACTGTTGGCGATGTTACTGGAGATCACAGGTTTACTTTTGAATCAAAATCTACAAGTAATAAACCCATGGATTTGGCATTAGAAGACATGTTTGGAAGCTCTCCTAAAACCATAATGCAAGATGTAACTGTAGACCGTAATTATGGTGGCATATCTTACAATCCAAATGAGTTTTACAATTACCTTGATCAAGTATTACAATTAGAAGCTGTTGCTTGTAAAGATTGGCTAACTAACAAAGTGGACCGTTGTGTTGGCGGAAAAGTTGCCAAACAACAATGTGTAGGTCCTTTACAATTACCACTTAACAATGTTGGTGTTATGGCACTAGATTATAATGGTAAAGAAGGCGTTGCAACGTCTATTGGACATTCACCTATTTCAGGATTAATAGATCCTGTTGCTGGAAGTAGAAATAGTATTACGGAAGCACTAACCAATATCATGTGGGCGCCTTTAAAAGAAGGTTTAAAAAGTGTTTCATTATCCGCTAACTGGATGTGGCCTTGTAAAAATGAAGGTGAAGATGCAAGACTATATGAAGCTGTGCAAGCTATTTCAGAATACGCTATAGACTTGGGTATTAATGTTCCTACTGGAAAAGATTCTTTATCCATGAAGCAAAAATATCCTAATGAAGAAGTTATTTCTCCAGGGACAGTTATTATTTCTGCAGCAGCAAATTGTAACGATATAAAAAAGGTAGTCGAGCCTGTTTTTAAATTAAATGGTGGTGATATTTATTACGTTAATCTGTCACAAGACGACTTTAAATTAGGTGGAAGCTCTTTTGCACAAATACTAAATAAAGTTGGTAGTAACACACCCAATGTTAAAGAGGCAGCTTATGTTAAAACTGTATTTAATACCATTCAGCAATTAATAAATAACAACCAAATTGTAGCAGGTCATGATGTAGCTTCTGGCGGATTAATTACCACTTTACTAGAACTGTGTTTTGCAGATATCAATTTAGGTGCAGAATTAGACATTACCTCATTAAACCAAAAAGATTCTTGTAAAGTACTGTTTTCTGAAAATTCTGGAATAGTGTTTCAATCTAAAGATGCTTCAATAGAGAAAGTGTTGACAGACGCAAACATTCAATTTCATAATATTGGAAAAGTCACTAATACAGATGTGTTAAGCATTATTAATAATACAGAAGTATTTACAATGACAGTATCACGACTTAGAGACATGTGGTACAAAACGTCTTATTTATTAGACCAAAAACAAACAGCAAATAATTTAGCAGAAACACGTTACTTAAACTATGCTAAACAACCTTTAAAATATTATTTTCCAAAGCATTTCACTGGTAAATTACCAGTTATTGATGCTTCAAAACCTAGACCAAAAGCTGCTATATTGCGTGAAAAAGGTAGTAACTCTGAGCGCGAAATGGCTAATGCTATGTATTTAGCAGGTTTTGATGTTAAGGATGTCCATATGACCGATTTAATTTCTGGAAGAGAAACTTTGGAAGACATTCAATTTCTGGGAGCTGTTGGAGGCTTTTCTAATAGCGATGTTTTAGGCTCTGCAAAAGGATGGGCTGGAGCTATAAAATATAACGAGAATGCTAATAAAGCCATAAACAACTTCTTTAAAAGAGAAGACACACTGTCTGTAGGTATTTGTAATGGTTGTCAGCTATTTATGGAATTAGAATTAATTAATCCAGAACATGAAGTTCATGGAAAAATGCTACATAATAATTCTAAAAAACACGAAAGTGCTTTTACTTCAGTTACTGTGCAAGAAAATAATTCTGTGATGCTATCTACACTTGAAGATGCAACATTAGGTGTATGGATTAGTCATGGCGAAGGAAAATTTAATCTTCCAAAATCTGAAAACAATTACAATATTGTAGCAAAATATGGTTACGACAGTTATCCTGCCAATCCAAATGGATCTGATTATAACACAGCAATGATGTGCGATAAAACAGGTCGACATTTAGTAATGATGCCACATATAGAGCGTTCTATATTTCAATGGAATTGGGCAAACTATCCAGATAATAGAGAAGACCAAGTGTCACCCTGGCTAGAAGCTTTTGTAAATGCAAAAGTTTGGATACTAAATAAAAATAAGAAATAGGTTCTAATTTATAATATTTTTCTTACGTTTATAGAGGATTAACTTAGAAAGCCCCTCTATAAATGAATTTTAAATATATAGAATGTGTTACCGAGAATACATTAATAAATAATTTTTATGAACTTAATGTAGACAGTACTAGTATACCTTTACATTCAAAGGTCATACCTACAGCTCAGTGCCATATTATTTATTTAAAATCAGAGGTCCCAATTGAAACTATTTTTAAAAACAACAAGTTTAATAATAGTGGGTTAATTGTATTAGGACAGTCTTACAAATCTTATAAGCTGCATGCCAAAGCACCTTATTATAATTTAGGAATCAACTTACACCCAACAGGATTATATAAACTGTTAAAAAGCGACATCTCTAAATTTACAGATAAACATGTTAAATTATCAGAAATAAATTTAGAGTTATTTAACCTTTTAAGTCCTTTGTTTGAAGAACAGATAGATGACTGTAATCATTTAGCTAAAAAGATTGAAAAACAACTTTTAAGTTTAGATTTATTTGAAAATAATAATACAAGATTAGTAGATGAAGCAATAAAACTTATTTATCAAAAAGAAGGCAAAATAAATGTTGAAGAGTTATTAAAACAGATTCCTATTTCTCAAAAACACCTAGAATTACAATTTAAAAAAATAGTAGGCTTGACACCTTTAAAGTTTATTAAACTTTATAAATTTTTGAATTTAATGAAAAAGTATGAATCCAAACAAGCCTCTATATCTCAACTAATTGAATATTACAGCTATTACGATTTGTCTCACTTCTCAAAAGATTTTAATCTTTTTATGAATCAGAAACCTACAGATTATTTCAAATCTGATAACGAATTTTTAAATAATTACTTAAAAGAGTAATATTTACACTTTTAAGTAATTTTTACGATTTTTTACACCTATTATTTCAAAGATTTTACATAATTTAGCTATGGATTAATGCATTTTATTTAATTTAAATGAAAGTTAAGGGATTCATTTAAAAATAGTTAGTTATTAAATAAAAATCAAATAAGCATTTATTCAAGCTATCAATCAGTTAGCACAGGAGCTGTTTAAATACAGCTCCTTTTTTTTATATCTATTTGAAATAGATATAAAATTTCATACTTTGCAAACTTAATAACTTCGTACACTGACTAATGATAGAAATTACACGCCTTTTTGATTTTCCGTATTACCAATTAGAAAAATACAATCTTGATGCTGCTTTGGTAACCAAAAAAGAGGGTGTTTGGGAGAAAACATCGACTAAAGAATATCTTAATAAAGCCAATGCTATAAGTAGAGCATTATTAAAACTAGGCGTTAACACAAACGATAAAATTGCCATCATATCTTCTACTAATAGAACAGAGTGGAATATTATGGATATAGGAATTTTACAACTTGGTGCACAAAACATACCTATTTACCCAACTATTTCTGCAGAAGATTATGAATATGTACTTAACCATAGCGAATCCATCTATTGCTTTGTGTCTGATCAAGAAGTCTTTGATAAAGTAAACAAAGTTAAAGCAAACACCAGCCTAAAAGAAGTATATAGTTTTGACCATATAGAGGGTTGTAAACATTACTCAGAGTTATTTGAACTTGGAAAAGACACAAGTAATCAACCAGAAGTAGAAGCTAGAAAAGAGGCAGTAAAACCACATGATTTAGCAACCATAATTTATACATCTGGTACTACAGGAAAACCTAAAGGTGTCATGTTATCTCATGACAACATAACTAGTAATGTTTTAAATAGCGTACCAAGATTACCATTATCGGAAGGAAACCCAAAAGTATTAAGCTTTTTACCTATATGCCACATTTTTGAACGTGTGCTAATTTATATTTACCAACATGCAGGTGTTTCTATTTATTATGCAGAAGGTATTGATAAAATTGGTGATAATGCTAAAGAGGTAAAACCAAATTTAATGAGTGTTGTACCTAGACTTTTAGAAAAAGTTTATGACAAAATATACGCCAAAGGTGCCGATTTAACTGGTATTAAAAGTAAATTATTTCATTGGGCAATCGCATTAGGAGAACAATGGGAACCTTATGGAAAAAATGGTGCATGGTATGAATTTAAACTAAAAATTGCTAGTAAATTAATTTTTAGCAAATGGAGAGAGGCTTTAGGAGGAGAACTAACTACAATGGTATCAGGTAGTGCACCTTTGCAACCAAGACTAACTAGAGTATTTTGTGCTGCAGGTATGCAAGTTATGGAAGGCTACGGTTTAACAGAAACTTCTCCAGTTGTGTCAGTTGGACAATATGAAGACAACATGTTTAAAGTTGGCACTGTGGGTAAACCAATAGATGGTGTTGAAGTCAAAATTGCAGAAGATGGTGAGTTATTAATTAAAGGAAGAAATGTTATGATGGGTTATTATAAAGACCCAGAAAAAACAGCAAGTGTGATGACTGGCGATTATTTTCATACAGGTGATAAAGGCGAAATTGATCCGGATGGTTTCTTAAAAATTACTGGTCGTAAAAAAGAAATGTTTAAAACTTCTGGTGGAAAATATGTTATTCCTACACTTCTTGAAAACGAATTAAAACAGTCTAGATTTATAGAACAAGTCATGGTTGTTGGTGAAGGCGAAAAAATGCCTGCAGCAATTATTCAACCTAATTTTGAATTTATTCAAGAATGGATTGACAGAAAAGGTAAACAAATTGAAAAATCTAATGCAGCTATAGCTAGTTCTCAAGAAATCATTAATAGAATTCAAGAAGAAGTTGACCAATGTAATACACACTTTGGTAAATGGGAACAAATTAAACGCTTCGAGCTAACTCCTGATGTGTGGACAATTGATGGTGGACATTTAACACCAACCATGAAAATGAAACGCGACATTATTAAGGGTATTTATCAAGACTTATACGATAAAATATACCGTTGCTAAATAACCTAAAGCTATCTAATTAACAGATAGCTTTTTTTATGCACAATTTTAAATTTATTATGCATGCATAATAAATTTTTACTATCTTTGGAAACATAACAATTAATTACGTTATAAAAAATGAAAGATAGAACCATTGATTACATACTTAGAACCACATGGTTAGCAGTTAATAAAATGTATAATGAAGAAGCTGCAAAATTTGGTACTACTATGGCTACCGGATTTACATTATTAAGTATTGACCCAGAAAATGGAACACCTTCTACTTCACTTGGACCAATAATGGGTATGGAAGCAACTAGCCTTTCAAGAATTTTAAAACGAATGGATGAGTTAGATTTAATAGAACGTAAACCAAATCCTAATGATGGACGTGGTGTTTTAATTCATTTAACCCCTTTTGGTAAAGAAAAACGCAAAGATGCAAAAGAACGCGTTTTAGTATTTAATGAAGCCATTAGAGAACACGTTTCTGAAGAAAAACTAAAACATTTTTATGAAGTCTCGGATACTATTAACGAGTTAATTTCTAACAAAAAAATATATACTAAAGAATCTATTATTTAAATATGAGCAAACGTAGAATTAAAAAAATAGCCATTATTGGTTCAGGAATTATGGGAAGCGGTATCGCTTGTCATTTTGCTAACATTGGCGTAGATGTTTTATTATTAGACATCGTTCCTAGAGAATTAAACGACAAAGAAAAAGCTAAAGGGTTAACTTTAGAAGATAAAGTAGTAAGAAACAGATTGGTAAATGATGCTTTAGCAGCATCTTTAAAATCTAAACCCTCTCCTATTTATCATTCATCTTTTGCAAGTCGTATTACTACTGGAAACTTAGAAGACGATATTGCTAAAGTCGCAGATGTCGACTGGATTATGGAAGTTGTGGTTGAAAGACTAGATATCAAACAACAAGTGTTTGAAAAACTAGAAAAATACCGTACGCCTGGTACATTAATTACCTCAAACACCTCAGGGATTCCTATTAAATTCATGAGCGAAGGACGTAGTGAAGATTTCCAAAAACATTTCTGCGGAACTCACTTTTTCAATCCTGCACGTTACTTAAAATTATTCGAAATTATTCCTGGTCCAAAAACAGATCAAGAAGTTTTAGATTTTTTAAATGAATATGGAGAGAAATTTTTAGGAAAAACATCTGTAGTTGCTAAAGATACACCTGCGTTTATCGGAAACCGAATTGGTATTTTCAGCATCCAAAGTCTTTTTCACGCGGTTAAAGAATTAGATTTAACTATTGAAGAGGTAGATAAATTATCAGGACCAGTTATAGGTAGACCTAAATCAGCAACGTTTAGAACTGTTGATGTTGTAGGATTAGACACGTTAGTTCATGTGGCAAACGGAATTAGAGAAAATTGTCCTAATGACGAGCGCTCAGAGTTATTCAAATTACCTAGTTTCATCAATACCATGATGGAAAACAAATGGTTAGGTAGCAAAACTGGACAAGGTTTCTACAAAAAAAGTGTTTCTGCAGATGGCAGAAAAGAAATATTATCTCTTGACTTAAACACTCTAGAATATCGTTCTGCTAAAAAAGCAAAATTTGCAACATTAGAGTTAACCAAAACAGTCGATAAGGTTGTTGACCGATTTAAAATATTAGTAAAAGGAAAAGATAAAGCAGGTGAGTTTTACAGAAAAAGCTTTACTGCTTTATTTGCATATGTATCTAATCGTATTCCAGAAATTTCAGACGAGCTTTACAAGATTGATGATGCTATGAAAGCTGGTTTTGGATGGGAACATGGTCCTTTCCAAATTTGGGATGCTATAGGTGTAGAAAAAGGAATAGAACTTATGAAAGCGGAAGGTTTAGAACCTGCTGCTTGGGTTAACCAGATGATAGCTTCTGGTAATACTTCTTTCTATACTGTAAAAGATGGTGCAACATATTTTTATGATATTCCTTCTAAAAAACAAACCAAAATTCCAGGTCAAGACAGTTTCATCATATTAGATAATATCAGAAAAACTAACGAAGTATTTAAAAACTCGGGTGTTGTTATTGAAGATATAGGTGACGGAATTTTAAACTGCGAGTTCCAATCTAAAATGAATACCATTGGAGGAGACGTTTTAGCTGGAATAAATAAAGCTATTGATTTAGCCGAAAAAGACTTTGCAGGATTAGTGGTAGGTAATCAAGGAGCAAACTTCTCTGTTGGTGCTAACATTGGTATGATATTTATGATGGCTGCAGAGCAAGAATATGACGAGCTTAACATGGCTATCAAATACTTCCAAGACACTATGATGCGTATGCGTTATTCTGCAATACCAACGGTTTCTGCACCTCATGGAATGACTTTAGGTGGTGGATGCGAATTATCATTACACGCAGATAAAGTAGTTGCAGCAGCAGAAACTTACATGGGACTTGTAGAGTTTGGTGTTGGAGTGATTCCTGGTGGTGGAGGTTCTAAAGAAATGGCTTTAAGAGCACAAGACCTATTCCAAAAAGGAGACGTACAACTTAATGTGTTACAAGAGCATTTCTTAACTATAGGTATGGCAAAAGTATCGACTTCTGCTTATGAAGCATTTGACTTAAACCTATTACAAAAAGGTAAAGATGTAGTGGTTGTAAACAAAGACCGTCAAATAGCAGTTGCTAAGCAACATGCTAAATTAATGGCAGATTCTGGTTACACACAACCTGTAAAACGTAATGATGTATTAGTACTTGGTAAACAAGCTTTAGGGATGTTTTTAGTAGGTACAGATGCAATGGAAGATTCTAAATACATATCAGAACACGATATGAAAATAGCTAACAAATTGGCATACGTGATGGCTGGTGGTGATTTATCAGAACCAACCAAAGTTACAGAACAATATTTATTGGATTTAGAGCGTGAAGCATTCTTAAGTTTATGTACAGAGCGTAAAACTTTAGAACGTATTCAACACATGTTAACCAAAGGAAAACCACTTCGCAACTAGTTGCGAACAGTAAAAAGGGAAAAGTAATTAGGGATTAGAGAATCACTAACTACTAATTACTAAAAACTAAATACTAAAATAAAAATGAAACAAGCATATATAGTAAAAGCATACAGAACCGCAGTTGGTAAAGCACCAAAAGGAGTGTTCCGTTTTAAAAGAACAGACGAGTTAGCAGCAGAAACCATTCAGCATATGATGAAGGAACTGCCTAATTTAGATACCTCAAGAATTGATGATGTTATTGTAGGAAACGCTATGCCAGAAGGATCTCAAGGATTAAACATGGCACGATTTATTTCATTAATCGGATTAAACAGTGTAGATGTTCCTGGTGTAACTATCAATCGTTTTTGCGCTTCTGGAATTGAAACTATCGGTATTGCAGCTGCAAAAATACAAGCCGGAATGGCAGATTGTATCATTGCAGGTGGTGCAGAAAGCATGAGTAGCGTACCAATGACAGGTTTTAAACCAGAATTAAATTACGATACTGTAAAAGCTGGTCACGAAGATTATTATTGGGGAATGGGAAATACTGCAGAAGCAGTAGCTAAACAATTTAATGTATCTCGTGAAGACCAAGATGAGTTTGCGTATAATTCGCATATGAAAGCATTAAAAGCACAAGCAGAAAATCGTTTTCAAGATCAAATTGTTCCAATAGAAGTAGAACAAACTTACATTGACGAAAACGGGAAAAAAGCAACACGATCTTACACAGTTACTAAAGATGAAGGACCAAGAGCAGGTACAAGTACTGAAGTTTTAGCAAAATTACGTCCAGTTTTTGCTGCAAATGGTAGTGTAACTGCAGGTAACTCTTCACAAATGAGTGATGGAGCAGCATTTGTTATGATTATGAGCGAAGACATGGTTAAAGAATTAAATCTTGAACCTATCGCACGTTTAGTAAATTATGCAGCTGCAGGTGTTGAGCCTAGAATTATGGGAATTGGTCCAGTTAAAGCCATTCCAAAAGCTTTAAAACAGGCTGGTTTAAAACAAGACGACTTAGCCTTAATTGAATTGAATGAAGCGTTTGCATCACAATCTATTGCTGTGATTAGAGAATTAGACCTAAACCCAGATATAATCAATGTTAATGGTGGTGCAATTGCATTAGGTCATCCATTAGGATGTACAGGAACAAAATTATCTGTGCAATTGTTTGACGAAATGCGCAAGCAAAATATGAAAGGTAAATATGGTGCTGTAACGATGTGCGTAGGTACCGGTCAAGGTGCTTGTGGAATATTTGAATTTTTAAATTAAAATATAATTTCTGTCCGGTCGAGCGCAGTCGAGACCTTATTCATCGGATAGTTTCAAAAATAGTTCTCGACTACGCTCGAACAGACATTGATTAAATAAAAACTTAATATAACATATAAAATGGCAGATTTAGAAAAAGACATCTTAAGAGGTGGTCAATTCTTAGTAAAAGAAACAAAATGTGACGATGTGTTTACTCCTGAAGATTTTTCAGAAGAACAAAAAATGATGAAAGAAGCGGTTATGGAATTTAATGATCGTGAAATCATTCCTCATAAAAACAGATTTGAAGCTAAAGATTATGCATTAACAGAAGATGTGATGCGCAAAGCTGGAGAATTAGGGTTTTTAGGTGTTGCAGTTCCTGAAGCCTATGGTGGATTAGGAATGGGATTTGTGTCTACATGTTTAACTTGTGATTATATTTCCTCAGGAACAGGGTCTTTTAGTACTGCTTTTGGTGCTCATACAGGTATTGGTACTATGCCAATTACATTATATGGAACCGAGGAACAAAAACAAAAATACGTACCAAAATTAGCTACTGGTGAGTGGTTTGGAGCATATTGTTTAACAGAGCCTGGTGCTGGATCTGATGCTAATTCTGGTAAAACAACTGCAGAATTGACTGCAGATGGAAAATCATACAAAATTAACGGTCAAAAAATGTGGATCTCAAATGCAGGATTCTGTAGTTTGATGATTGTGTTTGCACGTATAGAAGATGATAAAAACATAACTGGTTTTATTGTAGAGTATGACCCAGAAAACCCAAATGGAATTACTTTAGGAGAAGAAGAACATAAATTAGGTATTCGTGCATCTTCAACAAGACAGGTGTTTTTTAATGACTGTGTTGTACCTGTAGAAAATATGTTAGCTGGTCGTGGCGAAGGTTTTAAAATCGCCATGAATGCACTTAACGTTGGTCGTATTAAACTAGCAGCTGCTTGTTTAGATTCTCAAAGACGAATTTTAACTACTGCTGTTAATTATGCTAACGAGCGTAAACAATTTAAAACTCCTATTGCAGATTTTGGTGCCATAAAAACTAAACTAGCAGAAATGGCTGCTAGTGCTTACGCAGGAGAATCTGCTACGTATAGAGCTGCAAAAAATATTGAAGATCGTATTGCAATCCGTGAAGCTGCAGGAAATACTCATCAAGAAGCAGAATTAAAAGGTGTTGAAGAATATGCAATAGAATGTTCTATCTTAAAAGTTGCAGTATCTGAAGATGTACAGAATTGTGCAGATGAAGGAATCCAAATTTTTGGAGGAATGGGATTCTCTGAAGAAACACCAATGGAAGCAGCTTGGAGAGACGCACGTATTGCTCGTATTTACGAAGGAACAAACGAAATTAACCGAATGTTAGCTGTTGGAATGCTTGTTAAAAAAGCTATGAAAGGTCACGTAGATCTTTTAGGTCCAGCTCAAGCTGTGCAAGAAGAGTTAATGGGTATACCATCGTTTGACACACCAGATTACTCTGAATTATTTTCAGAAGAAAAAGAAATGATTAAAAAGCTGAAAAAGACATTTTTAATGGTTGCTGGTGGAGCAGTTCAAAAATATGGACCGCAATTAGAGGATCATCAACAATTATTGATAGCAGCTGCAGATATTTTAATTGAAATTTACATGGCAGAATCAGCTATTTTAAGAACTGAGAAAAACGCTAAGCGTTTTGGTGAAGAGTCTCAATCTGCACAAATAGCTATGGCTAAATTATATTTATATCATGCAGTAGATATCGTAGAAGAAAAAGGTAAAGAAAGTATTATTTCTTTTGCTGAAGGCGATGAACAACGTATGATGTTAATGGGTCTTAAGCGTTTTACAAAATATGCTAACTATCCAGATATTGTAGATTTACGTATCGAGATTGCAGAAAAAGTAAAAGCAGAAAACAAATACTGCTTTTAATAGTTAAGTTTTAGTTTTAATTAGTTAAAAAGTGCTTTCAATGTATTGGAAGCGCTTTTTTTTTATTTCAAATTCAATACTTTACAAAAGTTTTAAGAAATATGTTTTGTTAATATGCTTATTTTAGTGGACACTAACTCAACACTTATTATATGTATTCACTTTTACAAGAAACACCAAAAGATCAAAAAGGAGAAATTGATATTAATACAACCAGTATTATTGAGAAACTTGATACTTGGCTTGATGGTTTTATAAGAAACCTTCCAAACATACTAGTTGGTATTGTTGTATTTATTATAATGATATACGTTTCTAAGTATGTTGGTAAAGGCATTAAAAAATTATTAGTAAATCGAGGTAGAAATAATTTTGGTGAAATTTTAGGAGGTTTCACAAGATGGGTATTGCTCCTAGTTGGATTAATGCTTAGTTTAACAATTATCTCTCCTAACTTAAGCCCAGCAGATTTAATAGCAGGACTTGGTGTAAGTTCTGTAGCTATAGGTTTTGCCTTTAAAGATATTCTTCAAAATTGGTTAGCTGGTATACTTATTTTAATGCGTCAACCCTTTGAAATAGGAGACCAAATAGTTGTAAATGGTTTTGAAGGTACTGTAGAGCGTATTGAAACCAGAGCTACAATTATAAGACAATATGATGGACAACGTATTGTTGTACCTAATAGTGAAATTTACACAAACTCTGTTAAGGTTATTACAGCAAATGAGCTTATCCGATCGCAATACGATATTGGATTAGGTTACGATCAACCTAAAGACGAAGCTTTTAAAATTCTTAAAGAAACTATTGAAAATACCGAAGGTGTTAGTAAAGAAAAACCTGTAGATATTCTTCCATGGGATCAAGCTGATAGTTGGTTAACAGTGCGTGTTAGATGGTGGACTAATAGTGAAAGAGCTAATGTGGTAAAGGTTTTTTCAGATGTTATTTTAAATACTCAAAATGCTATGGATAAAGCTGGTATCGATTTACCATTTCCTACATCTGTTGAAATTCAAAACGCACATGACCATAAAGAAGCAAAAGAGCTAATGAAAAAAAATAATAAAAAAGATTAATAAATAATCTTTAACTCAAATAACTAAAGTCAATTCCTTTATAGAATTGGCTTTTTTTATTTAATTTTAAATCAAAATTTTAAAATGAAAAAATTAATACTCCCTTTACTCCTACTTTCAATTACTATTTCTACTGCTCAAACAAATCAAAAAATATACGATATTATCGAAGCTGTTTCAGCAGAACGCATTCAAAATGACATACAAACACTTGTTGATTTTGGCACCAGAAACACGTTTAGTGATACCCTCTCTGAAACTAGAGGAATTGGTGCAGCAAGACGTTGGATAAAATCAGAATTTGAATCTATATCTAAAGACTGCAACAATTGTCTAAACACCTTTTACCAAAAAGATTTTGTAACTAAAGAAGGTAATAGACGTGTACCTCATGATGCATGGATAGTTAATGTTGTAGCTATTCAAAAAGGAACAAAATATCCAAATCGCTATATTATTATGAGTGGTGATATTGACTCTAGAGCTAGTGATACTATGGATTTTACAACAGATGCACCTGGAGCAAATGATAATGCATCAGGAATGGCAGGAACTATTGAAGCTGCACGTGTACTATCTAAATACAAATTTGAAAACAGCATTATTTACGTTGGTTTGTCTGGTGAAGAACAAGGGTTGTTTGGTGGTGCTGGATTAGCAAAATATGCTAAAGAACAAGGATGGGACATTATCGGGATTTTAAATAACGATATGATTGGAAACATTAAAGGTGTAGATGGTGTTATAGATAACAGAACTTTCAGAATATTTTCTGAACCTGTCCCTCCTACCGAAACAGAACGCGAACGCACATTAAGACGTTTTTATGGTGGAGAAGTTGATGGTATTTCTCGTCAATTAGCACGTTATGTACATAAAAATGTAAAAACTTATATGCCAGAAATGAATCCGATGATGGTGTATAGGTTAGACCGTTTTGGACGTGGTGGACACCACAGACCATTTAACGACCTAGGTTTTGCAGGAATTAGAATCATGGAAGCGCACGAAAATTACACACAACAACATCAAGATATAAGAGAAGAAGATGGGATACAATATGGTGATGTCATAGAGCATGTTAATTTTGGCTACGCCAAAAAATTAACAGCAGTAAACGCTATAAATTTAGCTAGTTTAGCTTGGGCTCCGCCTGCTCCTAAAATTGTTGCTATTGGAGGTATAGTTGAACCATCAGTTAAATTTAAATGGGATAAAGTAGAAGGTGCTGTTGGGTATAAAATCTATTGGAGAGACACCACCTCTGCTACTTGGGATTACAGTCGTTATGTAGGTGATGTCTCAGAATTTATGTTAGATGGTATTGTTATTGATAACTATTTCTTTGGAATTGCTTCTGTAGGAAAAGATGGTTTTGAAAGTCCAGTAGTGTTTCCAAATAAAATAATGAGATAAATGAAAAAAATAATAGCGTTAATATTTATTTGTGCTTTTGCCAATTTGGTTAATGCACAATTACTTCAAAAGAAAGAGAATTTTACAAGACAAGACACACTACGTGGTAGTATTACTCCAGAGCGTGACTGGTGGGATTTAACGTATTATCACTTAGATATTACAGTCAACCCAGACAACAAAACTATTTCAGGAAAAAACACTATTCAATATAAAGTATTGCAACCAAATCAGGTTATGCAAATCGATTTACAACCACCTTTACAATTAACTAAGGTTACACAAAACGGAAAAGAATTAACTATAAAGCATGATGGAAATGCACATTTTATAACACTAAAAAATCAGCAAAACATTGGAGACATAAATAGTGTTATTGCCTATTATGATGGCAAACCACGGGAAGCTGTAAGAGCACCTTGGGATGGCGGAATATCTTGGAAAAAGGATAATAATGGTAATCATTTTGTAGCGTCCTCTTGTCAAGGGTTAGGAGCCAGCGTGTGGTGGCCTAACAAAGATCATATGTATGACGAGGTAGATAGTATGCTAATAAGTGTAGAAGTACCAAAAGGGTTAACAAATGTCTCAAACGGAAGATTGCGAAGTATTGAAAATAAAGAAAACACAACCGTTTTTCATTGGTTTGTAAACAACCCAATTAATAACTATGGAGTCAACATCAATATTGGTGATTATGCTAATTTCTCGGAAGTTTATCAAGGCGAAAAAGGCGACTTAGACCTCAACTATTATGTTCTAAAAGACAACCTTGAAAAGGCAAAAGAACACTTTAAAGATACACCAAAAATGATGAAAGCGTTTGAGCATTGGTTTGGTCCTTATCCTTTTTACGAAGATAGTTTTAAATTGGTTGAAGTTCCTTATTTAGGTATGGAACACCAAAGCTCTGTAACCTATGGAAACCAATACAAAAAAGGATATTTAGGTCATGATTTATCTGGTACAGGTTGGGGACTTAAATTTGATTTTATAATCATTCATGAAGCAGGTCACGAGTGGTTTGCTAATAATATTACCAACGTAGACATAGCAGATATGTGGATTCATGAAGGCTTTACAGCCTATTCTGAAAACTTATTTTTAGATTATTACTATGGTAAAGAAGCTGCTTCAGACTATGTAATTGGAACTAGAAGAAACATCCAAAACGATAGACCCTTAATTGGTCATTATAATGTCAATAACGAAGGCTCTAGCGATATGTATTACAAAGGAGCCAATATGTTGCATACCTTGCGTCAATTAGTTAATGATGATGAAAAATGGCGTAAAATATTAAGAGGATTAAATTCAAATTTCTATCATCAAACGGTAACAACTAAACAAATAGAAAATTATATCGCTGAGCAATCTGGACTTGAATTAGAAGGCTTTTTTAATCAATATTTAAGAAGCACAAAAATCCCTGTTTTAGAATATAAAATTGAAGACAAAAAGCTCGCCTACAAATGGAGCAATACTGTTGAAGACTTTAAAATGCCTATACAAGTAGAAATTGATGGACAGACCCTATGGATTACTCCTTCAATAAAAAATCAAACTTTAAAATTAAAGTCTAATACTTCTGAAATTAAAATAGATCGAGATTTTTATATTGAAGTGAAAGCACTTTAAGATGGAAGTTCAAGAATATTATTTTAAATCTGATACAGAATGGCGAGAATGGTTACATATTAATCATGATAGTGATTCTGGCATCTACCTAATCTTTTACAAAGTAGACCACAAAAACGAAAGTATGCGTTGGGAAGAAGCTGTAAAAGTAGCTTTGTGTTATGGTTGGATAGATAGTACAGTAAAGAGTTTAGGTAATGGAAAACGCAGACAATACTTTTGTAAACGTAACCCTAAAAGTGTGTGGAGCGCACTAAACAAAGCTTATATTAAAGATTTAATTGCAGAAGATTTAATGCATCCTAAAGGCTTAGAAATTATAAAAATTGGTAAGCAAAACGGAAGTTGGACAGCTTTAGATGATGTTGAAAAAGGTGTCATTCCACAGGAATTACAAATTGCATTTAACAAAAATCCAAAAGCATTTGAAAACTACAACAACTTTGCACCTTCTTACAGAAAAAGCTATTTGTATTGGTTAAATCAAGCTAAACGTGAAACAACAAGACAAAAAAGAATCGCAGAGATTATACAACTATGCGATGCTAATATTAAATCTAGAGGTAATTGGTAATAGTTAAAACATTAACTTTTTAATGTTTTCCATATAACCTCGACTAACCCTTACCACATCGCCATTAAGCATAGTTACATCGTAGCTTTTAGTATATTTATTAAGCTCTTTAACCTTGTTTAAGTTAATTATTGAAGAACGATGGACTCTAATAAATATAGTGTTATTCAATTTTTCTTCTAATGTAGAAATTCCATAATTACTTAAATACGTTTTGTTATCAACTATTATTTTAGAATAATCGCCATATGCTTCAATCTTTACGACATCTTCCAAAGCAATAGTTACCAGTTTATTTTGGCTTTGCACTAAAATTCGTTCTGGTGATTTAGCTGTCTCTAGCAACAAACTTTCTGCTAAGGGTCTAGCTTTGTTTGTGTCTATACTTTTGTTAGATTTTTCTACAGCTACTTTAAAACGATCTTTGGTATAGGGTTTTAAAAGATAGTCTATAGCATGTACTTCAAATGCTTTTAAAGCATATTGATCATAAGCTGTAGAGAAAATAATTTGAGGTAATTCTTCTAAATGAGTTAGCACATCAAAACCTGTAATACCTGGCATTTGGATGTCTAAAAAAACTAAATCTGGTTTAAATTCATTAATAATCTTTACCGCATCTACACCATTATTAGCTTCACCTAACAACACTAAATCAGGAAAATCTTCAAGATACTCTTTAATTAACTGTCTACCAGCAGCTTCGTCGTCTACGATAATTACTTTTCTCATATTTCAAAACTGATTGTTAATCCTTTAGGATTATTATTTGTTAGTTTTAATGTGGTATTATACATTTTTTCTAAACGTAATCTAGTATTGGTTAAACCTATACCTTTATTAAAAACAGCTTCTTTATTGTCAAGGCCAATTCCAGTGTCAGAAATTTCAAATGCTAGTTGATTATTTTTTTTCTTTATAGAAATAGTTATTGTACCTCCTTCAATTAAAGACGATAATCCATGCTTTATTGAGTTTTCTACTAAGGGTTGTAATAACATTGGAGGTATTAATTCACTTTTAATAGCTTCATCTACTTCAATAGTAACATGAAGTCTATCCTGAAAACGTTCTTTTTCTAAAGCTAAATACTTTTGGATAAACTCTAGCTCTTCTTGTATGGTTACTTTTTCAACTTGAGATGCTTTAAGTTGGTATCTAAACAAGTCCGATAACTCTGCAATCATATGTCGCGTTTTTTCGTTTTCAGCTGGTACAGATGCACTAATGGTGTTAAAAATATTATATAAAAAATGTGGATTTAATTGTGCTTTTATAGCAGACAATTCGCTTTTTAAAGCAGCAGTTTTTAACTCGCCTTCAATTTTTAATTTTTGTTGGTTTTCTTTAAAGTAGCGATAGGCAAAAAAACAACCAAACTGAATCATCATAAATAGTGATGGAATATACCAATCCCAAACTGCGCCTACGCCTCCTAAGTGCCAAATACCAATACTGTCAAGGAAAACATATCTAAATTCTCTAATAATAAATACAATAATGGGAATTAATAGTAATACAACACTTATTTGAATTATAGTTTTCTTGCGTTTTAAAAGGTTAACACCAATAAACCAAATAAATATCGATGCTATAAAATAAAAAACGTACTGCATACCAGACATGTACCAATAGTCTCTAAGTTTAGCCCATCCCCAAAAACCTTCTAACTCGTAATTATTTGCACTATACCATAATACAATTCTGTACAAAATTGAAAAGAAGAGATAGAATAGAAAAATTATTATAATTTCTGTTTTGGTTATTTTTTTCATTTTAAAAGTTTATTCAAATTTAAAAATACACTTTAATAATTAATACTAGTTATCGCTGAGTGGTCCTATTTCAAGTTTATTTGACCTAACCCATTTAACTGCATATAGGTCAATTAATCGTTTATGAATTACCAAACATTATTTTTCTCTTAATATTTGCAACAACAAACACAAGTATCATGAAAAATGTATTATTAATATTGTCCGTATCACTTATAAACTTAACAGTTTTAGCACAACAAGGTATAAAGGGAAAAGTAGTTGACGACCAATCATTGCCAATACCTGCAACTGTTGTAACTGTTTATACTTTAAATAAGGAAAAATTTGTAAAAGCAGATATTACAGAAGATAATGGAACCTTCAATATTCTTAACATAAAAAATGGAACATACATTATTGAAATTACCAGCTTAGGGTTTAAAACCTATCTATCAGAAAGTTTTAAAATTGAAAATAATATTAAAGACTTTAACTCTATAGTTATGTCAACAGACACAGAGACTTTAGATGAAGTAGTCATAGAAGCAGAAAAACCAATGGTACAAGTTTTAGCAGATAAAACAGTATTTAACGTACAAAACACAATAAGTGCTACTGGAGATTCTGGGTTTGAGTTACTACGCAAAGCACCAGGCGTGTTAATTGATAACAACGATTCTATAATTGTTGAAGGTAAAGCAGGTGTACTGGTTTATATAGACGATAAACCTTCGGTTTTAAGAGGAGAAGATTTAGTAAATTATCTAAAAACAATCCAAGCTACAGATATTGATGCTATTGAAATTATAACACAACCATCATCTAAATACGATGCAGAGGGAAATGCTGGTATTATCAATATTAAATTTAAAAGAGATAAAAGTCTAGGAACAAATGGTAGTATTTCTAGCGGAATAACCTATGGTGATTTTGGTAGATACAACACATCTGTATCTTTTAATAATAGAAATAAAAAAACAAGCATTTATGGTTCTTTTAGTAATAGTTTTGGTGATAGTTTTGGATTTATAAACCTATATCGCACACAAAACAACACCATTTTTGATGCTAAAACAGAAAGCGTTTATGGCAACAATAGCAATAATGCAAGGATTGGTTTTGATTACTATGTCAATAAAAAATCTACCTTTGGCGTCATAGTTACAGGTAATTTTAGTAATAATGACAACGTATCTAATTCCAGAACTCCTATTACACCTCAGGATAGCCAAACACCAACAGAAGTATTAGTGGCAGGTAGTTTTACAGATATTAAGTCCTCTAATTTATATTCTAATTTTAACTACAGATTTAAAACCGAAAAAGATTTATCAATTAATATTGATGTAGATTTTGGTAAATATGGAAACGACAGAACCAACCTGCAACCTAACCAATATTTTAATGGTGATGAAACTCAATTAATAAGTGAAACCATTAACTACATGATTACACCAATAGACATTAATATATTTACCACTAAAGTTGATTTTGAAACCTCGCTTTTAAAAGGTAAAATAGGTGTTGGTGTTAAGTACTCTAAAATAAACACAAACAATCAATTTGATTTTTATAATAGAATAAATGGACAAGATATTTTAAACGAAGATCGCACAAATGATTTTAACTATGACGAACGTATCAATGCTGCTTATTTTAATTATAACAAAAGTTTTGAAAAATTAAATGTTCAACTAGGAATGCGTATTGAGCAAACACTATCTGATGGTATTTTAACCAGTGAGCAAAACACAGAAAACGATAGAGTAAAAAGAAACTACACCAATTGGTTTCCAAGTGGTGGAATTACCTATCAGATCAATCAAAAAAATAGTTTAGCCTTAACCTACAGCAAGCGTATAGCAAGACCAAATTACAGAAGTCTTAATCCGTTTGAATACAATATAGATGAGTTGTCTTTTAGTAAAGGAAACCCTTTTTTACAACCACAATACACAGATAATCTTAAATTATCGCACACTTTTAATTACAGATTAAATACTTCTATTAGCTACAGTTTTGTAAAAGATTTTTCGGCACAAGTTACAGAAGCAGTTGGTGAAGATAAAAATTTCTTGACCTCAAGAAACGTAGCCAATCAAAAGGTAATTAATCTAGGAATTTCATATCCTACTAAATTTAATGATTGGTGGAGTATTTACTTTAGTGCCAATGCATATAAAAGTATTTACGAAGCTACAAATCCTGATTTTATCTCTACAGAGCAAAATACGTTAAGTGTCTATGCTCAAAACACTTTTACACTGCCAAAAGGCTTTAAAGCAGAAGTTTCAGGTTGGTACAGCTCTCCATCTGTTTGGGGAGGAACGTATCAAACTAAAAGCTTAGGTTCGTTAAATTTAGCTATTCAAAAAAAGTTTTTAGACGATAAACTCACTGCAAGATTAGCCTTTAATGATGTACTTTTTACTTCGCCTTGGCGTGGTGACACCCAATTTGGAGATTTAGTTATCTTAGGAAATGGCGGTGGAGATAGTAGGCAAATTAGATTTAACTTATCTTACAATTTTGGTAGAGATGATGTAAAAAAAGCCAGAGATAGAAATACAGGTCTTGAAGACGAAAAAAACAGAATTTAGTAATCAAAATTAAAAAAGGGAAGCTAGTGCTTCCCTTTGTTTTTAAATCCCACTAATAAAACTTCCGTAAGGATCTTTAAATTGTAATCCTTCTGTAAATCTGTATTTATTTAGCTGCTTATACTCCACTAAAGCCCAAAGCACAAACTCTTTTACAAAATAACTTTCTTGTTTTGATAATTTAGGTTGAAACTCTCCTAACAAATCGTCTAATGGTGATACTGCATCTAATAAAGCTTTGTATTCTTTATCACGTAAATCATCTAGTAACTCAAAACCCTCAGAGTTATTAAAAAACCAAGACACAATATCGTCATACGGACTTTCATCTTCTTGCTTTTTCAGCTTTTCTATCTTCGGAAAAAATTCTGGAAATAAACTTTTTACTGCTTCACCAATTAAATTATAAGCCACTTGTGCTGCACCTTCTTGCTCACCTTCATACACTAACTCTACTTTACCAGTTATGGCTGGAATAATTCCTAAAAAGTCAGATAATCTAACCGTTGTAGTTGTGTCTCCTGCTTTTAAACTACGTAATTCTGCTGTGCTTAATAAATTCTCGTAAGCAGTAATACTTAAACGCGCACTAACACCACTTTTTTCGTCTATAAAGTCGCTTTCTCTTGCTTCAAATACAATTTGCTCCAATAAATCTTTGGCCAATTCTGGTACATGAATACTATCTTTTTGACGTGCATCAGACTTTGCCTCTTGTTGCGTAATAATTTTTGCAGTTTCGATATCTGTTGGGTAATGCGTTAGTATTTGTGAGCCAATTCTATCTTTTAAAGGCGTTACAATGCTTCCTCTGTTGGTATAATCTTCAGGATTTGCAGTAAAAATAAACTGTATATCTAATGGCAATCGTAATTTAAAGCCTCTAATTTGGATATCGCCTTCTTGTAAAATATTAAATAACGCCACTTGTATTCTGGCTTGTAAATCTGGCAACTCATTAATTACAAAAATGCAACGATTTGCACGCGGAATCATTCCGTAATGGATAACTCTGTCGTCTGCATAACTCAGTTTTAAATTAGCAGCTTTTATTGGGTCTACATCACCAATAATATCGGCAACAGTAACATCAGGAGTTGCTAATTTTTCGGCAAAACGTTCGCTTCTGTGTAACCAAGATATAGGAGTTTTATCTCCTTTTTCTTTAATCAATTCTATTGAATAACGAGAGATAGGTTGTAATGGGTCGTCATTAATTTCGGAACCATCAACAACAGGAATATACTCGTCTAATAAATTAAGCATTAAACGTGCTAATCGTGTTTTGGCTTGGCCACGTAATCCTAAAAAGTTAATATTATGACGTGATAAAATAGCACGTTCCAACTCCGGAATTACCGTGTTTTCATAACCATGAACGCCTTCAAAAACGGTGGTTTTACTTTTTATTTTTTCTATTAAATTATCTCTTAATTCATCTTTAATAGATTTGCTTTGGTATCCAGCTTTTTTTAAATCTCCTAAAGTTTTTATTTCTTTTGTATTCATATATTTTTTCTTTTGAGACATCTCGACTGCGCTCGATGTGACATTTTGTTTTAATTGTTCAAAAAATTATTCATTAGAGTGAAAATAACTTTTCACTTTTCACTTTTCACTTTTCACTAACCTCTATCTTTTAATTCGTTTTTTTCTATTAGTTTCATAATCTTCAAAAATCATTTCGCCTAATCCTTTTAATCCTGTGTAAAAAGCTTTTCCTTGATTGGCATGCGTAAATTCTTCTACAAATTGCATTAAATATGGATCTTGAGCAATCATAAATGTCGTAATAGGAATATGTAATTTTCTGGCTTGTTGTGCCTGTGCATAACACTTGTTTGTGATGTATGGGTTTAATCCATTACTGTCTTTATAATAGGTTCCATCTGGTAAGCGTAAACAACTTGGTTTACCATCGGTTATCATAAATATTTGCTTATTGGTATTACGTTTGCGTCGTAATAAATCCATTGCTAATTGTAAGCCTGCAACAGTATTGGTGTGATATGGTCCAACGTTTAAATAGGGTAAATCTTTAATTTTAATTGGCCAAGCATCGTTACCAAAAACAAGAATATCCAACGTGTCTTTTGGATAGCGTGTGGTAATCAATTCGGCTAAAGCCATAGCTACTTTTTTAGCTGGAGTAATTCTATCTTCGCCATACAAAATCATACTGTGACTAATGTCTATCATTAACACGGTACTCATTTGCGATTTGTGTGTGGTTTCTTCAACCACTAAATCATCTTCAGTTAAATTAAAATCGCCAATACCATGATTAATTTGTGCATTACGTAAGCTTTCGGTCATAGACACTTTATCTAAAGCATCACCAAATTGATAGTTTCTAAACTCTCCTGTATGCTCGTCTCCTATGCCAATGCCTTTACTTTTATGATTTCCAGAACCACTTCGTTTGATATTTCCAAAAATTTGATCCAAAGCAGATTGTCTTATGGCACGTTCTGTTTTTGCTGTTATGGCATTTCCTTTTTTACCATCTGGTCTAATTTCTTCTCTTATGTAACCTTTAGCTTTTAAGTCTTCAATAAAATCTTCAATGGTATAATCAGGCGTGGTTAAATTGTATTCTTTATCTAACTCTCGTAACCAATCTATAGCTTCATCAAAATCTCCTGAAGTATGTGTAATTAACTCTTTAAAGACATCAAAGAGTTTTTCAAAGGGTGTTTGTGAAGGTGCAGAATAAGGTTTAAAAACAAACCCTTTTCTATTTATGTTTTCTTTTTTCATGCACTATAAAAATACGATAAATTCAACTCAAAATTATCGCCTTAACAGCTTTTTAAGATTTTGTTGCTTAACTTTATGCAAACTAATTTACCAAAAATGAAAAAATTATCCCTTTTATTATTTGTATTTATCTCAATTTCAGGTTTTTCGCAAGAATTCTCAATGGATTTAGTCAAAAACATGACACCTAGAAACATTGGTCCTGGCGGAATGTCTGGTCGTGTAACAAGCATTGACGTGGTCCATAGCAACCCAGATATTATGTATGTAGGTACTGCTTCTGGTGGTTTATGGAAATCGACCTCGGGTGGAATTAAATGGGACCCTATTTTTGATAAAGAAGCAACAGCATCTATTGGTGCTGTCGCGATCCAACAATCTAACCCAAGTGTTATTTGGGTAGGAACAGGTGAAGGTAACCCAAGAAACAGTCTAAATGGAGGTTATGGTATTTACAAATCGTTAGATGCTGGAAAAACTTGGACGTTAATGGGATTAGAAAAAACAAGACATATCCATCGTGTGATAGTTGATCCTACTAATCCAAATATAGTTTACGCTGCTGCAATTGGTAGTCCTTGGGGAGAACACCCAGAACGAGGTGTATTTAAAACAACCGATGGTGGAAAAACATGGAAAAAAATCCTATTTGCAAATAATAAAACAGGAGCTGCAGATTTGGTTATGGATCCAACAAATCCAAACAAATTAATTGCTACCCTTTGGGAACATAAGCGTGACCCATGGTTTTTTAAATCTGGAGGAGCAGGTTCTGGATTACACATTACCCATGATGGTGGCGAAAACTGGACAAAAATAACAGACAAAGAAGGCTTTCCTAAAGGTGAATTAGGTCGCATTGGTGTTGCTATAGCAAGAAACAAACCGAATATTATTTATGCTTTAGTTGAAGCGAAAAAAAATGCGCTTTACAGAAGTGAAGATGGTGGTTTTAATTGGAAAAAAGTAAACGACAAATCTGACATTGGAAACAGACCGTTTTACTATTCTGAAATTTACGTTGATCCACAAAACGAAAACCGAGTGTATTCTATTTACACCTACGTAAACGTTAGTGAAGATGGTGGTAAAAACTTCAAACAATTAATGCCTGCTTATGGAGTAAGTAATGGTGTACATCCAGATCATCATGCATGGTGGATACATCCTACCAATGGAAACTTTATGATAGATGGTAATGATGGTGGAATGAATATTACTAAAGATGGTGGCAAAAATTGGCGTTTTATTGGCAATTTACCAGTAGCCCAGTTTTATCATATAAATGTGGATAACGAGTATCCATACAATGTTTATGGTGGTATGCAAGATAATGGATCTTGGAGAGGTCCTGCTTATGTTTGGCGTGCTCAAGGCATACGCAATAGCTATTGGCAAGAAATTAGCTTTGGTGACGGGTTTGATGTGGTGCCAGATAAAGACGACTCACGCTATGGTTGGACCATGAGCCAACAAGGGTTTGTAAGCCGATACGATTGGCAAACAGGTAATAATTATGGTGTAAAGCCAACGCATCCAGATAAAGATGTTGTGTTACGTTTTAATTGGAACAGTGCTATTAATATAGATCCTTTTGATAATAGTACTATATATTTTGGAAGTCAGTTTGTACACAAATCAACTGACAAAGGGTTGACTTGGGAAGTGATTTCTCCAGATTTAACGACTAATGACCCTGAAAAACTAAAACAGCATGAAAGTGGTGGAATTACAATGGATGCAACAGGTGCAGAAAACCATTGTACAATTTTAGTCATCGAACCTTCTCCAGTAGAAAAAGATGTCCTATGGATTGGTACAGACGATGGTAAAGTGCATATCACAAAAAATGGAGGACAGACTTATGAGGATGTTTCTAATAATTTAAGAGGATTACCAAAAGGAAGTTGGATTCCGCAGATAAAAGCTAGTAATAAAAATAAAGGTGAAGCTTTACTAATTGCTAACGATTATAGACGTTTTAATTACACACCTTATGCATATCGCACTAAAAACTATGGAAAAACATGGGAACGTATTGTAGATGAAAACGATGTTAAAAGTTACACACTTGCAATTGTAGAAGATTTAGAAGAACCCAACCTACTATTTTTAGGTACAGATGATGGTTTGTATATTTCTGTAGATGCTGGTAATAAATGGACTAAGTGGACAGAAGGCTTCCCAACCACTTCGGTAAAAGATTTAGTGATTCATCCACGTGAGCACGATTTAGTGATAGGTACTTTTGGACGTGCTGCATGGGTTTTGGATGATATAAGACCGTTACGCGCAATTGCAAAAAACAAACAACTTCTCAATAATAAAATAAAACTCTTCTCTCCTCCTACTGCTTACCAAGCAGCTTACCAACAACCAACAGGAAGTCGTTTTGGAGCTGACGCTATGTTTAATGGCGAAAACAGAAGTGGTGATGCACAATTCACTTATTTTGTTAATCCTGTTACATCAACTCAAGCAGAACAGGAAAAAGACAATAAAGAAGACAATGAAGATGAAGCAGAAAACGAAGACAACACAAACAAAGTGAAATGGGATTCTATTACACTTAAAATTTATGATGGTGATCGCTTAATACGTACATTAAAACAAAAAGTACCTAAAGAAAAAGGGTTGCATAAATGGACTTGGAGAATGGATGAAAAAGGTGGAGACAGACCGTCTAGAACTATTAGAAAACGTAAATCCGAACCGTCTGGAGTTTCTGTAAAACCAGGCAATTATAGAGCTGTTCTAGAATATGGTGACCAAACGGATGAAACCATTATTACAGTATCATCAGACCCTAGACTTGATGTTTCTTCTCAAAACACAGAAGAAGTTTATGCTGCATTAAAAGAGATTGAAAATATGCGTCAAATAGCTGCAGATGCCACTAAACAACTTGTAGAGAACAAAAATTTAGCAGAAAAATACAAAAAGGAACTAACCGATTTAGATAAAGAAAAATATAAGTCAGAAATAAAAGCATCAAAAGACATTATTAAAGAAATAAATAACATTATTGATGTTTTTGTGGGTAAAGAAGATAAACGTCAAGGTATTACAAAAACTTTAGACATAAGCATTAATGATAGATTAGGTGCTGCATCATGGTATGTTGGTTCTAGACAAAATGGTTTAACAACTACCGAAAAAACATTAATACAGCATGCTAAAACAGATTTAAATGCAGCTTTGGAGAAAACTAATAGCTTTTTTAATGAAACCTTTAAACCTTATATTCAAACAATCAATAACATTAACATGACTAAACCAATTGACGAGATTAAAATGTTTAAGTTAGAATAACATGAAAAGCATCCCTTTTGAAGTTACTTTAGCGGATCAATACAGTGTAATTATTCCTGAAAAACATGTGCAACCGTTTGTTGACAAAAAATTGAGTCGTGTTAAAATCAAAGCTAGTTTTAATGAACAATCCATAGAGTATCATGCAGCACTCAAAAAAGAAAAAACAGGGTTAGTACGCACCTATTTTAGCAAAGCAAAACAAAAAGAATTAGGGATTTTTGTTAATGACTATTTTACAATACAATTATTTGAGGACCAGTCTAAATATGGTGTTGAGATGCCTGAATCTTTAGATGCTGTATTATTAAGTGATTATGAGGCTTTTCAGATTTTTGAAAGCTTTACACCTGGTAAACAACGCAGTATTATTTATGCCATTAAGCGCATCAAAAACGTACAAACGCAAGTGGATAAATCTATTATAATGACAGACAATCTTAAAAGAGGAATTACTGACTTAAAACTTTTATTTAAAAATTAATTAACAGCAAGTAATTTGCAAAAGCATAATTATCTGCTTAACTTTCTACTTTAACCAAAAAACAATGACAATGAAAAAAATAAACTTAATAGTATTAGCACTTACATTAGTATTAGCGGTAAGTTGTAAAAAAGATAAAACAGCACCTGAAACAGAAAAAACCTTTGCTGAAACTGCTAAAAAAGTGAAAGTAAAATTAGAATCTAAAAGCGGTAGTAATGTTACAGGAAATGTTGTGTTTTATGAAACTGAAGATGGTAAAGTAGAATTTCATGCGATGGTTAGTGGATTAGAACCAGGCACACATGCCATACACATTCATGAGAAAGCAGATTGCTCTTCGGATGATGGAAAATCTACTGGTGGACACTGGAATCCAACAGGAGCGCCTCACGGAGAATGGGGAAGTTCTAAAGGCTTTCATAAAGGTGATATAGGTAACTTAGAAGCAAACGAAAAAGGTCAAGCTGTAAAGATACTTACTACAGACCAATGGTGTATTGGTTGTGGTGACAAAAACAAAGACATTTTAGGAAAAGCAATTATAGTACATGAGGGAATAGACGACTTTACTACCCAACCTACAGGTGATGCTGGAGGGCGAGTGAGTTGTGGAGGTATAATTGAATAAGCATGCCTAAATAATATAAATCAATCGCTTAATAGCGATTTTTTTATATAAATTATTAATACATTAGTACAACATAAACTATATATGGATTTAGACACTTTAGTAGTACAATTTAAAAACAAAGACGAAAAAGCTTTTGAAAAGCTTTACAACATGTATAAAGACAGTATGCATGGTGTTATATACAACATTGTTAGAGATAACGATATAGCAGAAGAAGTTATGCAAGATGTGTTTATTAAAGCTTGGCATAAATCCGATAGTTATGATGTAAAAAAAGGACGTTTTTTTACGTGGTTAATTAACATATCCAGAAATGCAGCGATAGATAAAACCAGATCTAAGTCCTTTAAAAATTCAGGTAAAAACCTAAACTCCGATTATTTCGTAGATATCATACAATCAGAAGATAGTTTAGACGACTCGACAGATGCAATTGGCATTAAAAAGTTTGTCAATAAACTAGCTAAAAAATGTATAGAAGTTATTGAGCTATTATACTTTAAAGGTTTCACACAAAAGGAAGCTTCAGAAGCATTAGATATGCCAATAGGTACTATAAAAACAAGAAATAGAAATTGTATAAAAGAATTAAGAGAAGCGGTATTATAAGATGAACATTAACGACTACATAAACTCAGGGATACTAGAACTTTACGTTGCTGGTAAGCTATCTGAAAAAGAAAACCAAGAGGTGTATGACTTGATGTTAAAACACCCTGAAGTATTAAAAGAAGTATTAGAAATTGAAGCTGCATTAGTTAAATTAACTGCTAGTGTTGCTCCTAAAAAGGATATTGACTTTAATACCATAAAAGGAAGATTAAATACTAACGATACAGATGGTAAAGTAATTAGCCTAAACAAACCAAAAACTAAATGGTTTAGTTATACAGGTTGGGCTGCAGCAGTAGTTTTAGCTGGAGGTTTACTTTGGACTTTAAATCAAAATTCTGAATTAGAAAACCAAATACAAACGGTAACTACAGAAAAAGATTTTATAGAAATCCAAATGGAAACGTCTAAAACAGATTTAGCTGAAACTAAAAACCTGTTAAACATTATTAGAGACAAATCCATTATTAACATTCCATTAGAAGGTCAAGCAGCTGCTCCTGGAGCTTATGCGACTGTTTATTGGGATAAAAATGATGATACAGTCTATTTAGATTTACAAGGTTTACCAGAACCACCAGAAGGTAAAGTATACCAAGTGTGGTCTTTAACTTTAAATCCGCTTACTCCTACTAGTTTAGGGACTATAGACGAATTTATACAAGACGATAACAAGATCTTTAAGTTAGAAAACACCAACGAGTCTCAAGCATTTGGTATTACTTTAGAACCAGCTGGAGGAAGTGTTTCTCCAACATTAGAGCAATTATATACTCTAGGTGCTTTAGCGTCTAACTAGAACAAATAGGTTATAAATAATAAAAAAGACACCAATAGGTGTCTTTTTTTATGTCTTTATGTTATCTAATTATAAGGTAGTTATTAGCTAATTTGCTGCTATTCTTCATCTGTATTCCATCCATATACTTTTAATATATCGTATATAAAATCAGCTTATCTTCTTTCATTTCACCTACAATTTATTAAGACAACTACCATTGACTATAAAATAAGAAAGTGCTTGAATTAATATCCAAGCACTTTCAAAACAAACTAACAAAAAACAAACCTTACTTTTTCATAGCATTTAACGTATTGTTAGTTGCACTACTAATCAATTATTTATCCCCTAAACTGATAGTCACAAATACTTACGTAATTTTTACTAGTAAGGTTTTATTTTATTTAAAACGAATAACTTAATGTTGTTTTAAAATTAAAAGGTGTACCAGGTGTAAAATGAATTTCTTCTACTGGTTGTGCCTCATTTTGTAATCTAGATTCGGTTAAAAACTGAGTTTCTTTCCAATCTGTATCCAATACATTTTCAATAACAACACCTAATTTCCAGTGTTTATTAAAATTGTAATTAATATTTAAATCGGTAACAAAATAGCCTTCTGCTACTACGCTATTATCTTCATTTGCTGGTCTATTATCTACATATCTGTAATTAATTCCTCCAGAAAAATTATTAATGTCTTTAAATGCTAATCCGCCAACCAGAGTAAAATCTGGTGCTAAGGGTATGTAATTATTACCTTTTTCTGCTTCCAAGCTTCTTGCTTTAGTTAATGTCGCATCTGTATTAAAATAGATGTTGTCTGTAAGTTGATATCTAATACCAAAATCAATTCCGTAACGTTCAGATTTTCCGCTAGGTTCAATAATCCCAGCATCTCCTACGTACACAAATTCTTCTTCAGAAAACAAATACCATAACGCAGTATTTAGCACCAATTTATTGGTAGGTTTCCAAATATTTCCTATATCTACACCATACGCTTTAGGCAATGCATTATCTATATTTTGGTTTAGCACAACTCTAGAATCGTTAGAATGAAATCCAATACCAGATTTAATAAACCATTGTAAATTTTCATTTTGATTGTATTGAATAGATAGTTTTGGTAGTAATGCCACTTCGCTATCTGTTAAATTACTATAGGTTTCGCTTAACAGATCTTGATACTGAAACTTTATATACTCTAAACGTAAAGCTGGAGTAATTTTTACCTTACCTAAATCTATTTCGGCATTAAAAAAACCATATAAATTACGTTGATTAACATTACCTAACTGAATATTTTCTAATGTTGTTTTTCTATTTAATGTGTGTGATAATTCTATATCATTTACATCGTCATAACGTAATCCTAAACCAGAAGTGTAAGTCACATCAAAACTGTTGTAATAAAAATCTTTTTTAAACTGTGTATTAAAACCAAAGATGTTACGGTCTTCTTTTTGTCTAATTTGGTCTCCATTTACAGGGTCTTCCAGAAAAAAAGTAAAGTTGGAATACAATTCAAAATTATAATTAGAGTAAAACGCATTAGACTGTACTGCTATATCGTTATCTAAAAGGGTATTGTATTGCACATTAAAATTTGTACGACTAGTATAACCTCCTTCTGTATCATCCACTGCACCAAAATTGGTTAATGTACCATCATTCACCAATCGTTGTGGGATTTGTCCCGAAGCATCCCATTGACTAGTAAAATGACTTAGGGTTAAACCAATTTTAGAATTGTTATTTATAAATGCGTTGTATTTACCAAATACATTAAGTCTGCTAAAGTTTTGAGGCGACTCGAAAGGTCCATCGGTTTCAATATACTCTACTGCTACATAGGCATTTTGAGAATTTTTATTGTCTATAAGATTAAATAAACCTAATGTTCTAAGCGAATTAAATTGTCCTGCAGAAAAACTAATTAAATTGTCTTGCAGCTTGTCTTTAGTTTTAAAATCTACAAAACCTGCAGTAGTAAAATCACCATGATTAGCATAATAAGGTCCTTTTCCAAAACTAATATTATTAATAGTTTCTGGAATTAAAAAATGTAAATCGCTGTAACCTTGACCATGTGCGTGAGACACCATATTTACTGGCATACCGTCTACAATCAAACTAACATCTGTACCATGATCTACGTCAAATCCTCTTAAAAATAATTGTTCGGCTTTACCACCTCCAGCATGCTGACCAATGATTAAACCTGGAACTTTTCTTAATATTTCTTGTGAAGAATTTATTGGACTGGTCTCTAAATCTATTTTTACAATACTGTTTAAAACATCTATTGGTTCTGTTAATACTAACTCGTCTAAAACAAATGCTTTAGATTCTAGATTTATAATTAAAGTGTTTTGTAAAGCAGCTTCAGTTAAAACTAGGGTAGTTTTTTGATAACCCAATAGACCCACAGTTAGGCTATCTCCTAAATTGGTATTATTTATAATAAATTGTCCTAATTGATTTGTATGCGCGTGTTCTTTAGAGTTTTCGTTATACACATAAGCTGTTTCTAACGGTTGGTTATTATCCATAACATAACCCTTTACAGATTGTGCATGGGTTGACACAACAAGACACACCAATCCTATTAAAGTGAAAATCTTTTTCATAATGGTTGGTTTAAAGTTGGTTTATGACTTGTGCTGTTAATGGTCCTAGCTCGTAACTAGCCTCTTGTAATTCTTTTTTAAGTTTTGTGACCTCATTTTGTTTACCATTAGCTTTATAGATTTCTGCAATATGGTATTGCGCTTCTGGTTCAAAGGTTTTACCAACAACATGGTTTTCTACAATGTTTAAAGCTTCTGTTGTGTTTCCGTCTTTAAAGTAACTCCATGCTAATAAATCATAAGACAATGGAGTTGGTCTGTTGTCCACTTCTATTTGTGCTAATTCTATTGCTTTTTTGCTATTAGTTTCGGCTAAAATTTTTGAAGAATACACATTGTACATATCTCCATAATTTGGGTTATCAATAGCATCAAAATAAGCATTTAGATACTGGTTTTTAGAAACCTCATCATTATCATATTCTGCAATTTCTGCTTTAAAAAGCAAGTAATCTGGAGCATTGTGTAATTTGGTTAACGAATCTAAAATACGGTTAGCCTCTGTCGTATTCTTCTCGTAAGAATACACAATCCAAGCAATTCCTTTTTTAGCGTAAGCATCATCAGGATTTAAAGCTAATGCTTTTAAATAATGATTGTATGAGTTTTCTATTTGTCCATCATGACCATAAAAATCTGCTAGATTTGTATAAGACCATTCTATTAAACCTTCTAATTTAGAAGATTCAGCAATTGTTGTTGCTTTTTCTAAATATTTTATAGCAGACGCTAAGTCACCTTTATGATCGCTCCATTTAGATAATCTAATTAAGTATCCAAAATCGCTAAAGTCTTTTACAGTTTCTAAATAATTTTTTGCTAATTGATAGTTACCCAGTTCCATGTGTACATCAAATAACATTTTTTGAGTGCCTTTAAGGTTTTCACCATTGTTTTCAGCTTTTTTAAGAATTTCTAAAGCTTCATTAAATCTATGTTGAGAGATGTAATTTCTAGCTAAAGCACGTAAATTTCCAGCAGAATTATATTGAGTGTGTTCATTTAATTGAAGTAACGTTTTTTCTGCGTCAATTAATTTTTCGATATCTCCTGTAGATTTAAATAATCTAGACTCTGCATCAGCAATTTTAGACAAATATGGAAATTGGTTTGGGGCTAATTCTAATTTTGTATTCCAAAAATTGTAATCTTCTGTAGCATTTTTAGTTTCAGTATTTGTTTGTAGAGTTAAATACTGGTTGTAATCTTCAGGATTAGTAATGGTTTTATTTTTTTCTGAACAACTACTTGCCATCAGTATAACAAATAGTAGCATGTATAGTTTAGTGTTCATAATTTTTGATTTTTGTTTGTTTGTTTGTTTGTTTTGTAGGTAATACGTTAAGTATTGGTAAATTAACACTATGCAATTTTAAAATTGCATAGTGTTTTGAGGGATTTGAGGGATTTAGAGGGATATGAGGGATTCTACCAAGGTGATGCTAAATATGGAAAAGACGTTGAAAACGATTTATCATTGGCATCCACATTATCGTTAGATAACGTTGGGTTCTCAGAGAAATCTTCTCCTCCAAAAATCAATAATAATTCTACTGTAATTACGTCATCCGCTAAAGCACGACCTGTTAAAACATTAGTTCCATCATAAAATGTAGTTGTTCCGTCAAGAGACACATTTAATACGTCTGTTGCTAATAAACCTGTAAAAGTTGGAGCATCTAAACCTAATGCGTTTTGGTCTCCTGGATTTGCATAAGCTGGACTTAATCCTGTTAAGTTAGCTTCAAACATAGCTTGGAAAGCCGCATTTTGGTTACTTGGAATTGTTGTATTGAATGAGTCTTTAGATCCTGAAGACACAAATACTGTATTAACAGCTGGTCTACCCATTTGATCTTTTTGTGTGTAAGTTCCTGTAAAATCAGGTCCTGTTGGGCTGTTTGGTCCTGCATCATCATCGTTAGAGCAATTAAATGCTACTAGAGTTATTAAAAGGACTGTAAATATATTTTTTAAATTTTTCATGTTTTTATGTTTTAATGGTTAGTGTTTATGACTTTGATTTAGATTCTACCCAAGTATTGATAGTTCCTGAACCACCAATCATAGATTTTGGTACTTCAATTACAATTGACATAACGTTTGTACCTGCAAAAGTGTCTGAACCTGGATTATTAAATCCTGAAGCTGTACCACCTATAATTGCACTATACTGAGCAAAGTCAAAAAAGAATGGGTCATCTCTTGGTCCTGCAAAAGCAGAAATACCAGCTGTAGTTTGTACTACTGGAGTAGATCCATATGCTGTAATATCTACAACTGTTTGTGGTCCAGATCCAATTACTGTACTACTTAATCCTGTTGTACCTGGAGCAACTGGTCCAAAAAAGTACATTTTACCATCTCTTGGTATAGCTTGTATTACTAAGTCTTCAACATTATCACCTGTGTTGTCAATATTAAATTCAATCATGACATTCTCATCAAAACTTGCACTTGCAGTAGCAGAAGGACTTAATAAGCCTTGTACGTTAGCAACAAATACTAAATTGTTTGAGTCTTCACCTTGAAAGGCATAAAAATCTGTGATATCACTTGTACCACCTTGTACAGCAGGAGCATCAATGTGATCCGCTGATAAGAAGAAGAAACTTGCTGCTGCAAATACGCCTACTCCTAAAATAAATTTGAAATTTTTCATAATGTTTTGAGATTTTTTGTTAATTAATATTTTTGGTTCTCACATACACATACGCAACTATTGTAAAAGCGGTTTTATTAAAGTTTTGTTAAAGCGAAAAAAATGTGCTAAATAAGATTAAAAAAGTATCTTTATACTTTAATACAAATACCTAAATGAACCCATCTGCAGCAGGCTGGATTAAAAAATTAATTAAAGAGTTAAATCCTGAAGAACTCTTTAAAGACAATGACTTAGAAGTATATTACAGACACTTTAGAGACTGTGGATTTATATATGGTAGTAATGTAAAGGTGGTCAATGACTGGTTTAATTATGAAGATTTTGAATCTGACGAAATCTGTAAAATAAACTTAGTCATTGCATTACATATTGCCTACACTAACCATATTACCACAAACGATTTTTACACTGAAGTCGCCAATTTTTATAATGCTATAAATAAAAAAAGGGTCTCGTTTCTGGAAGCTTTAATTGGGTCTAAAAACATTAAAGATCAAGTAGAGCGAATTATAAATAAACGCATTCAAATTGATGATAATTTAATAGATAAAAGCTTTAATTACTTTATTACAAATGCGTTGTTATTTGTAGATGTGTTGGCTTTTAGAAACTATTTAAAAACTGGCAACATTACAGAGGACGCTATTCAAAAATATGAAGCTGTAATTGAAAGTATCGTGTTAAACACATTAAATAGTAAGAAAAACAAATCCGATTACGATAAAAGTTTAATTAACTTATTTGAACAGTCTCTACGCTATCAACGGGACACCGTTTTAATGTTTAATGAAGCTATAAATACTGTAGACACCAACTTATTTGCACGTTATTGCTTAGATCTTGCAGCTATGGCAACTTGGACTGATGCTAAAATTGATAACGAAGAAGAATTGTTTTTAAACACTCTAGGCGATAAACTTAATTTAACGCAACATCAAATAGATGAAGCCTCAAAAACTATTGAAGACTTTTATAAAACTTACAGAGACAAAGTACCCTTATTAGGATCTAAAAATATTGTAAAAACGTTTTACGATAACTCTAGTAATATGGTATTAAAGCTAATTAAAAGAAATAGTAAACGATTAACCAAAGAACTCTCTGAAAGTAAAGAACTGCTGGTACTACTATCGCATTCTACCATTAGAGATTTAAGTAAAGAAGAACAAAAAAAGGTACAAGACCAATTATTAGACATCTTTAAATCTGTACCTAGTTTGGCAATCTTTTTATTACCTGGAGGTGCATTATTATTACCATTAGTGGTTAAGTTTATACCAAAACTACTACCTAGTGCTTTTGATGACAATAGAATTGAAGACGAAATAGAAGAAGACAACGCGTAATTATTCTAACCAATTTTTAAAATCTTTGACACGCTCTCTTGCAACAATAACCTCATCTTCATTATAGTTGTTTAGTTTGATTTGTAAACGCGAATTGGTATAGCTAATCATATCTTTTATAGCATTAATATTGACAAAAAACTTACGGTTTATTCTAAAAAAAGTTTGTGGTTCTAGTTCTTTTTCTAATGCTTCAAGAGTAGTGTCTAACAGGTAGTTTCTACCTTCAGACGTGTAAAGGTAAGTTCCTTTGTTTTCGCTGTAAAAGCATTCGATATCATCAATGTTAACTAATTTTAAATGCTGGCCTACTTTTACCGAAAAACGCTTTTTGTATTCGCGCTCTATAGGATTAACTAGTAACTTTTTAATATCCTCAAAATCTAATGCAATACTTGTTTTTTCTGGAAGTCTAGTTTTGTATTTAGCAACAGCTTTTTCTAGATCTTCGTCATCTATTGGTTTTAATAAATAATCTATACTATTCAATTTGAAGGCTTGCAGCGCATACTCGTCATAAGCAGTAGTAAATATAATTGCCGATTTTACCTCAACTTCATCAAAAATCTCAAAAGACAAGCCATCACTTAATTGTATGTCTAGAAAGATTAAATCTGGATGCTGGTTATTATTAAACCAATGTATAGCTTCTTCAACAGAATGTAATAGTGTTTCTGTTTTAATATCTATTGCCTCTAACATACGCTGTAAGCGTCTTGCGGATGGTTTTTCGTCTTCTATAATTATAACCTTCATGATTATTTTAAATTTAATTTTTTGGCATTTTTATTAATGATAGTACGACCTATAAAAGCAGTTATCAAGGTTGCTAATGCAACCATCCACCAGAAATCTTTCATATTATTTACAAATCTAGTCCCTACTTCTGCCCAAAACGCACAAAATAAACCTACTACTGACCAGCTCATAAAATAAAAATGGTAAGCAAACCAATTGTTTTGCTTTTTTAAGGTTGGCACCATACCACCAATAATACTTAATAAACTTACGATAGCAAAAAAATGAAATACGCTAAAACCGTTAAAATTTACTATGAGAAAGGAACTAATATTTAATAATAACATAGCGATGACATAAACATAACCCACTCTTTTGTGAAACGTGGTGCCTTTAGGGTTTAAAATTACAATTACACCTGTTAGCATAGCCAAAACTGCTGTAATAAAGTGAAACCAACCTATATTACTATGTATGATTTCGTTTAACATTATTCCCAGCGTTTTTGATCACGTTCTTTACTTATAAATTTCTCTATCTGGCGTTGTTCCCAATTAACACCTAAAATAAAGTTTGGTAAAAAAGTTGTTAGTGCATGTATTATTAGTGCAAATCCCCAAAGGGTTAAAGTTATAAAGTTTCTATATTGAAAATAACTTTCACCAGGTTCTAAGTTTTGTATGTTTATATAAACAATTACTAAGTTAATGACTACGTAAATAAGTAAATGTGTATAAAAACCCTTTATTTTTTTAACTCTAATTTTAGCTCGCTCTAAGCGACGTTGATTTGTTTGTGTTGTGTCCATAATAAAATTATTTAGGTTTCACCTTTTTGTTTGCTATTCCCAACGCTTATTTTTTCTTTCTTCATTCATATACTTTTCAATTTTACGTGCTTCCCAATCTTTTCCGAATAAGAAATCGGTACCAAATACACCTAAAAAATGAAATCCTATGCCAATTCCCCAAAATAATGGTGTAGACCACACTGCAAAACTCCAAAAGGGTTGTCCTGATTTTGAATATATAAATAGGACTAACACTAAATTAATGACAACATAAAAGGCTAAATGCCAATAAAAGCCAACAATTTTTTCTACTTTTTTCTTTGCTCTTAGATAGGCTTCTTCTTTTTCGTATTTTACTTGCATGTCGTCTTCTAAGTAAGGTTGTATATCTTCTCTCATGACTTTAATATTTAATTCCAACGTTGTTGATTGTCTTCTTCCATGTACTTTTTAATCTGCTTCTCCTCCCATGATTTACCTAACATCCCATCGTTTACAAATACTTTGTAAGCATGAAATACTATTCCTAAAGCCCAACCAAACATTGGGAACCAAAACCATTTATAATCCCAACTGGTTTTATAATTTATGAATATTAAAAAAGGAATAACAAAGCAGTAAGAAATGAGGTTGTAATAAAACTCTTTTAATTCTTCTACGTGTTTTCTTGCTCTTACATAAGAGTCGTCAAATTGTTTTTCTGGTAATTGTCTCATAACTGATATTTCTTTAGTAAGTATAGGTATTGCCACTTTAAAACTGGTATTATCTTGGCTAATACTTACACGTTTATTGGTTAATAATTGGTAGCGTTGTTTGATGTTTTCAAGACCAACTCCACTACTCTTTTTGACTATGTCTTTGGTTTGTAGGTTGTTTACTACAATTAAATTTCCGTTTGATTCGTAAATTTTAATATGTAATGGTTTACTACTAGTTACTATATTATGTTTTACTGCGTTTTCTAATAACAGCTGTAACGATAATGGCACTACTTTACTTTCTGGGTGTTGTGCTTGCTCCGGAATATCAAAGACTATACTGTCTTCAAAACGCATTTTAATTAAAGACATGTAGGTTTTTGCAAACTGTAACTCTTCATCAACAGTTACTAAATCTTTATTTTTTTGTTCTAAAACGTAACGGTAAACTTTAGATAAACTAGTAGTAAATTTTTGAGCGCTATCTGGATTTTCTTCAATTAAACTGGTTAATACATTTAAACTATTAAATAAAAAATGAGGATCTAATTGGTTTTTTAAAGCATCAAACTTAGCACTTGCTGTTCCAGCAATTACTTTTTGCTCTTTGACTTTTGTATCCTGTCTAGACTTTAAGTAATAAACAATATAAAACGCAGCTGTAATGGTAATGGATATGGTTAAAGAAAACCAATAAAAAATAAATTTTTCGCCAGCAAAAAAGGTAGAAGCATCATACCCTTTTAAGATAACTAAGATAAAAAAACGCAAAGCAAAAATGGCAATCATACTAATACTAACAGATAGTAATCCTGCAACCAATAAATTTTTAGGCTTAAACAAATCGTGCTTGTATTTGCTCATCATGTAGCTAACAAAATAGGCGTTTGCCAAATACAACACTACAGCATACAATTGGTTATAGACAAAGTCTAAAAACAACTCATAATTAGCTTCAATTTTTACACCTGTCATATACATTATAAGTCCTCTTACAAGAAACACGAGTATACCTATAAAAAATGCTTTTACTATTTCTTTACCAAAATTAAACATTACTCTTCCTTACAGTCTTTAGTTAATTGTTCTGCACGCTCTTTTCCCCAATTAGGATGAAACGCACTCTCTGGTTTAAAGGTATCAAAAAGTTTTAGAGATTGCTCTATCTGTTCGCAAAACGGTTTGGTATCCTGACCAAAATATCTAGCACTTCCCATATCCCATTCGGCTTTACTTAAAACCACACGTGGGTTATCTGGAGCTAATTCTATTGCTCTGCTATATAGGCTAACAATTTTTCCAGATAAGGTCATACCATATGTTGCACCATCACTTGCAACATATGCAGTGTGCAACATGGCTTGAAGTACCATAATTTCGGGATTATTTTTAGATCTACTTGTTGCTTCATCTACAAAGGTTTGTGCTTTTTTTAGTTGTGCATCTAAAGCATCTTTATCTTGTAATTTAGAAAAGGCGTCTAACACTAACACTTGGGCAGCGTAGTAAGAAGGCAACCAGTTTTCTTTTTCGGCAGTAGCAATACGCTCAAATAAATTAGAAGCGTCTACAATTTTACCTTCTCCCCAAAGTGCAAATGCTTTGTTCATTCCGGTTTCATAGGTGGTTTGCGCCTGTAACATACTAGTTACAAATAAGGCAATGGTAATGGCTATTTTGTACATAATTAAACAGTGTTTTGATTAACACTTCAAATATCCTACACAAACATAATAATTTAAAAAGCAGTTTACCCAACTGTTATTTTTTTATGCTGAATTGTAACCAAAACCACATACGTACTTATACGTATTGCATTTAACCCACAGAAACCTTAACTTGAAGTCATTAAAACACACAGATTTATGCCTTTAAAAACCGTAGAAATTATTGTATTTAGTTCTATTGGATTGTTGTTTTTATTAAATGTGATATTAAATATAAATCGCTATAAAAACGATACCATTAATGTACTTATTAAAAACTGGAGTTTAAACAAATACTTTTTTATCACGTTTCTTTGGGGCGTTTTTGGTGGACACTTTTTTTTAGGTACCAAAGCTCCTATTCATCCTATTTTTACTGAGCATTGGGAAATCCCACCAATACTTTTAGCAGTTATTGTGGTTGCTATGATTATTTATGGTAAAAAATTACCTAAAGATTTTGTTGTATCTACCAAATACCAGATTGCACTGGTGCTTTCTGGTTTGTTATTTGGACATTTTTTATGGTCGCAACGTCATGAAGAGTTTATTAATTTTACTTTAAACGTTTAAGCTATGCAACCTATAACACAATTACTGGACAACGATACTTTTGTTAAACGCGTACAGTATCTTATCATTACTTTGTTTATTTTATTAATTGCGTTTGATATTTATTTGGCAATAGATAACTCCGTTGAAGGAGACACCATTAGTAATATTATAAAATCTTATACAGATAATGGTTTGTATATTCTCACTTTTTTTTGGGGAGCTTTAGCAGCCAATTTCTTTTTTCCTACTAAGCATACATTATTGGTTAGTCGTACAGTTGGTAGTATTATTTTAATAGTCTTTGCTATTTTTATTTACTGGTTTAGTTTAGGGACAATGGTTAAAAACATGATTGGTCCAACCGAAAACGATATACGCATAGCACACGCTATTTACATGGTTTTTGGGTTTTTAATGGCGTTTTTGTTTTGGAGACAACCTGCTAAGAGTAGTTTATAATTAAATTTTTAACTTTACTCACAAAACTTCGCTATGCCAAACACCTTCGCAGCAATAGACTTTGAGACCGCAAAAGGACACCACATTTGCTCTGTTGGGATTGTGACTTTTAGTAATGGTGAGATTATTGAAGAGTACCACCAACTTATTCAACCACCTAATAACGACTATAATTGGCACAACATACAAGTGCATGGTATTACAGAAGAGGATACTAGGTTTGCACCTAATTTTAGAACGGTGTATCCAGAGATTAAAAAACGAATTTCTGGTATCACAACCGTTGCACACAACGAAGCATTTGACAGAACGGTATTACTAAAATCTATGAATGATTATGGGATACCTGCTTCTGACATTATGATGCCTAATCGTTGGGAATGCACCCTTAAACTATATCGAAAAAAAGGGTATAAACCTGCCAAATTAGATGCGTGTTGTAAAGTGCATAATATTGCATTAAAGCATCATGATGCCTTGTCTGATGCACGTGCTTGTGGTAAACTGTTTTTAATTGCTCAGTTTGAGCGGTTACCACTATTTTAGTTGTTCCCGATACGCTTCTCCTCTGTCGAAGCACTCGAACTGACGAGATGTGATTTCTTAAACCCTAATATAATATAACACGTCTTACTTACGCAACGTCACTTCGAGTGATTTGTGAGGTACGAACAAATTGTATCGAGAAGCTCTTTACCGGCTATGTTCTAGCTTTACGTAGTAACTTAATCACTAAATAAGCTATTAATGCTTGTAGTAATGCATTAACAATAATAACTGTCCAAAAACTATTAGTACTAGATCTATAAATACCATACTCTGGAAATGTCTTGTTATACAACGTTAATGGAAATGAAATTGCTTCGTCTACAAATTTCACAATTAAACTATTTGAAGCTAAAATATCTGGAACCAAAGCTGTTATGGAAAACCCTAAAGCAATGTCTATTAAAAATAAAATAATGAATAGTTTGATAAATAATTTCATGCTACAAATAAAGCCATTTTTTTCTACTAAATAAGTATCACCTCAGACATAAGACTTTTACTTTCAACTATAAATTATCCAACTGGTTATCCGTACCTTTCTCACTAATGGTCCAAAAGAAACCTACAAAGAAAAACTGATCTGCAGCAGGACGTAACGCACGTCTGTTAAACTGTCCATTGATATCTGGAGAATCTGCATATTGATAACCATTTATATTTTTAAAGCCTAACGCATTATTTACAGAAAAGTACAAGATTTTCTGAGGGCTTAATAAGTAAGCCCAATTTAAACTTAAGCTATTAAAGTTTTTAGTTTTTTGGTTTAAAAAACCTGACTGATTTGGGTCTGTGTAGGTTCTACCAGACGCAAAACCATAGCTTAATCCTACTTGACTTTTCCAATCTTCTATCCAATATTTACCGACTACTGATAAGTTATGAGTATTAGCAAAATTAGGTTGTGCAGAAATAGGATAGTTTCGATAATCGCGTTTTGTATCTAACCACGAATAGCTTACCCAATAATCTACGTTTTTAATGCTTTTATTATCACGCCAAAACAAATCTATTCCTTTAGCAAACCCACTACCTAAATTGTTATAATTGGTATCAAAACTGGTAAAATCAGTATCGTATTTTACCAAATCGCTATACTTTTTATAATAGGATTCTGCTCTAAATATTTTACCATCTGCATTAAATTGGTAGTTTAAAATAAAATGCTCGGCTTGTTGTGCTTGTAAGTCTTGATTAAACTTTAATATATCACTATTAGGTTGTTGGTAAAAGCTACCATAAGCCAATGATAACTGACTTTTACTTCCTGTTTTATAGGCTAATGAGGCTCTTGGAGATATATTAATTTGGTCAAATAAAGCGCTATACTCTGCACGTAAACCTGCTTTTAAAGCTAGATTTTTAGAGAAGAAAATATCAGCTTCGGTAAAAGCACCTGTAATATTATTATTAAACCCATAAGTGATATCATCTACAAACTGGTCGTTATAGGTTTCGTCAAACTTGGTAGTAAATTGTTCTATTCCAAAGTTTAATTTAAAACGGTTATTAAAACGATGCTTTAGTTTAACCTTTGCATGTACTGAGTTTTGAATAGTATTAATCTTACTATCAATTACATTAATTTTTCCATTGGCGTAGGTATAACTTAAGCCTCCAGAAAGTGTCCAATTGGTTCCCAATACCTCTTTGTAAGAACCATTAAAATAAAGGTTTTGATTGTTAAGCGCAAAAGGTAAACCATTGTCTAGATTGATATCTTCTTGTACTAATTCGAAATTTGTGGTGTCAAAAGCCGAATATAATTTTAGGATTCCGTTGTCTGTTTTATGTCTAAACACAGCTTCGCCAGCAGCACCTTCAAAAGGTTTTTTCCAATCGTTTCGATCATCAAAAATTTCTAAATAAGGTGCTAAATTTATGTATGTCGCATTGACACTTAAGCTGTTTTTACCCCAAATTTGAGTGTTACCTATGGATGCACCAACAGTCATAATACCAATATCTGTTTTTTCTTGATCTGGTTGGTTTATGGTATTTAATTCTAAAACACTGGATAGAGCTTGACCGTATTCTGCTGAGTAACCTCCTGTTGAAAAAGTAATTCCATCAAACAAAAAAGGCGAATAGCGTCCACGTGTTGGAATGTTATTGGTAGTTGGTGTATAAGGCGTAAACACACGAATACCATCAATAAAAATCTGTGTCTCTTCTGCATCTCCTCCACGTACAAACAGTCGTCCATCTTCAGAAACCGTTGTGGTCCCAGGAAGGGTTTGCAAAGCACCCACAAAATCGCCTAAAGCACTAGCTGTGGTGACCACATCCAATGGTTTTAAAACAGATACTTTACTGTTATCTCCTGCTTCAAATGTTCCAGCAGAAATCACAACTGCATCCAATGTATTAACATCGTCCCTTAACACAATTGTTAAATCTTTAAATGCTGAAACATCTTTAGTGATGGATTTAGTTTCAAAAGACACAAAGGAAATAATTAAGGTTTGTTCTCCTGTTTCTGTAGTTGAAAAACTAAAGCTACCATCAACTATGGTACTTGCACCATCATAAGTCCCTTCTAAATAGACATTGGCTCCAATAATTGGTTGATTTTTGGAGTCTGTTACTGTTCCGTGTATTGTGGTTTGTGCTTGAACTGATAGACTTATTAAAAAGATTAAGATTGATGTTAAAAATTTCATTTGTTGTTGGTTTTTTGATTGTTTGATGGTACAAAGATGAATGACCAATCAATAATTTAGAATTAATATCTACCCAATTGTTGATTTTAAATGATGAATTGCACTTCAAAAAAATTTGCATTTGCGTTAGCGATAGTAGTGGTTAGCTTTTGGCGAGCGGACGCTTCGAGCCAAAACTAGTAACGGATAGCGCGACCCTTGTGGTAACGCCCAAGAAAATAATTTTACTTTTGTGTAACGTCTTATTAATTTTGACTACTTATAGTTGAATTAACCATATAACCATTGAGTAAACCACTAGAACAGAATTTTGTTGAATTGCTGGAGCAGCACCAGAATATTGTGCATAAAGTTTGTAGGCTTTATACCAATAACTATGATGCGCACAATGATTTGTTTCAGGAAATAACCATCCAGTTATGGAAAGCATTCCCGAAATTTAGAGGTGATAGTAAGTTTAGTACGTGGATGTATCGTGTGGGATTAAATACCGCAATTACGCTGTACAGAAAGTCTAAACGCACTATTAACACACAGCAGTTTGATACTGTACAATTTAAAATTAGTGCTGAAGAGTATGACAGCACAGAAGAAGAACAATTAAAGCTATTATATAACGCTGTACACCAATTAAATGATATTGAAAAAGCGTTAATCTTTTTATATCTAGAAGATAAAAATTATAAAGAAATTAGTGAAACAATGGGTATTACAGAAGTGAATGCCAGAGTGAAGATGAACAGAGTGAAAACCAAGTTAAAAACCATTTTAAATCCGTAACCTATGGATGAATTAGAATTATTAAAGAAAGATTGGGGCAAGAGTGACGATAAGTTTGAGAAAAAATCGGCTAGTCAATTATACCCTATGCTATTAAAAAAATCGTCGTCTATTGTTAAGACGCTATTTTATATTAGTATTGCCGAGTTGGTATTTTGGATATTGGTAAACACCTTACCGTTTGTTATGTCTGATACATACAGAGCTAAGCATGAAGCTATGTATACTAGTAACACCTTTATAGTATTAAGTGTTATATCTTATGCTATTATACTATTATTTGTTTATTTATTATACAAATCGTATAAGTCTATTTCTGTTACTGATAATGCTAGACGCCTCATGAAAAACATTATTAACACTAGAAAAGTCATAAAATATTATGTGCTTTATAATTTAGTAATGGCTGCAGGTAGTATGGTTTTTGCGTTTTTCTACACTAGTAAAAACGACCCAGAATTAGCTGCAAAAATAGATCATTTTAGTAGCTCGCAATACATGGTTATGGTTGGTGTTTATGTATTAGCCACAATTATATTTGTTGTTGTAATCTGGTTATTTTACAGACTAATTTATGGTATACTTCTTAGACGTTTAAACAGAAATTATAACGAGTTAAAAAAGATTGAAGTCTAGTTAGTAGTTAGTAAATTTAAATTTTTAGTATTAAAGTGGTTTTTTGATTTATCTATTTAATAATTCTTTTCACTTTACACTTTTCCCTTTTCACTTTTCACTTTTCTCTATTAACTTTTCACTATTAACTTTTCACTATTCCCTTTTCCTTTTTTTCACTAAAATCAACTTAAAAACTCACGTTGTTTATTCAGCTCTTCTTGGGCTAACAATTCTTCTTGCGGAATCACTTTTAAAAACGAAGGATGCTGCTCGATAGCATATTCTATTTTTTCAACAATACTTGCAATACTTTCGTTTTCGTAATCGATTTGTAGAGGTTCTTTAATTTCAAAAGACTGATACACGTTTTTCTTTTTAATACGCAATCCTTTTTTATCAAAACTACGTCTAAATCCATCAATTACAATTGGGACAACAACTGGTTTGTATTGTTTGATAATATGCGCTGTACCTTTGCGGATAGGCTTAAAAGGTGTGGTTGTACCTTGCGGAAACGTCACTACCCAACCATCATCTAACGCTTTTTTGATGGCAGAAATATCGCTCATTTTTACTTGACGTTTTACATCTTTACCTTGACTTCTCCATGTACGCTCGATACTAATAGAACCTGTATACGCAAAGATTTTAGGGATTAGTCCAGACTTCATCGTTTCTTTAGCAGCTACGTAATAGAAATTTAATTTAGGATTCCATAAGTACCCAACGTTTTTTATAGAATCTTGTCGGTTACTTAACGCAGCATTAAACACATGAAACATTGCTATTACGTCTGCAAAATACGTTTGATGATTAGAAATAAATAACACGTTAGTATCTGGTAATTGTCTTATAATTTCTGACCCTTCAATTTGCAGCTCGTTAAATCCTCTGTAACGTCTGTGTGTTAATAATCCTAAGATTCTAATTAACCACTTTTTAATAAAAAGGATATGTCCAAAGGGATTTTTTTTAAATAAACCCATAGTTAGTTTAAAATTTAGTAAATGCAAATATAGAAAAACCTTAAGGTTAAAGGGTGGCTTTTAACAAGTCTTTGACTTCGTTTAGCATCATAGCTGTTGCTCCCCAAACTAAATGATTGTTTAATTGAAATGCAGGCACCTCAACCTCAACATCATAACTGGTTTTTACTATTTTGTTGGTTATATTATTTTCGTTTAATAAATCGGATAAATATACTTCTAATAAATCTTCTACTTCTTCATCTTGCTTAGTAAAAATTGGTGTTTGATTGGTGACACCAATATAAGGTTGTACGTAGTAATTACTTGGCGGAATATACACTTGCGTCATTTCTTTATACACAGTAACTAACTTGGGATGCACACCAACTTCTTCATGCGTTTCGCGTAATGCAGTATGCATTAAGTTTTTATCTTCCTCTTCTACTTTCCCTCCAGGAAAACCTACTTGTGCAGAGTGTACCCCTTTATACGTTTTACGTAAAATTAAAATAAGCTTTGTTTGTGCCTCTAAATCTGGATAAAATAAGGCTAACACAGCACTTTGCTTAGCGTTTTTTATTTTCTCTGCTTGTAACTTAATCAGTTTTTCTCGGTATGGTGGCGACATTTTAAACTGAGAAGCTTCGGCTGGCAAAGGGATATTTTTTATTTTTGGTAACGCTATGATAAATTCATCAAAATTCATTTTAAAAATGCGCTTATTGTTATTGATTGGTTGTACGTTTTTACTTTTTAATTGTGAAGATAAACAATCCAAACCTAAAACACCACCAACCACACCCAAAACAGAGGTAAAAACCATAGAAAAGGACACAACTCCTAAACGCGAATTCCCTTATCTAACAGAGGAAAACGCTATGGACTTTTTTTTGGAATACGAAAAAGAAAACAAAGAAAACAAAGTCCGTATAACAACTACAAAAGGAGAGATAGACCTCTTATTGTATGACAAAACTAAATTTCACCGTGCTAATTTTATTTTTTTAACCAAACAAGGCGCTTTTGATAATACACAGTTTCATCGTGTGGTTAAAAATTTTATCATTCAAGGCGGAAACACAGATAATATCAAAGTGGCTGCAAAACGTGGACGCATTGGTAAATATTTGTTACCAACAGATACTAAACGTGGTTATACCCATAAAAGAGGTGTGATCTCTATGCCTAGTAGCGAGATTGAAAATCCGCACAAATTGGCATCGCCTTACGAGTTTTTTATTACCCAACAAAACGCGTTTCATTTAGATGGAGATTATACCATTTTTGGAGAAGTTATAAGAGGTATGAACGTGGTAGATAAAATAAATGCAGTAGATGTAGACGAAGCAGAATGGCCATTAAGAAATATCTATATTAAAAAAGTTGAAATCATAGATTAACTTAACCCTTTTCCTTATTTTTAAGCTTAAATTTTAACCATAATCATGAAAACAAACACAATACTATCCACTGTTATTTGCGCTATGCTTTTAACAACAAGTTGTAAAAACGAAACCGAAACTAATAAAACTATGAGTGACAACGTGCTACTTCAAGACTACACTGGACCTTATGGTGGTGTACCTGCTTTTGATAAAATGTCTGTAGATTTAATAGAACCTGCTGTTTTAGAAGGTATGGAACAAGGGTTAAAAGACATTGAAGCAATTGCAAATAATACCGAAGCACCAACTTTTGAAAACACCATAGAAGCTATGGAGCGTGCAGGAAAAGGTTTAGACAATGTTTTTACTTACTACGGAATTTTTAGTAGTAACGTGAGTAGTCCAGAATTTAGAGAAGTACAAGGTAAATTAGCACCAAAACTATCGGAATACTCCTCAAAAATTAATCAAAACGAGAAACTATTTAAACGTATTAAATCTGTTTATGAAGCCTCTCAAAACAATCCACTTCCTGCAGACCAGCAACGTGTAGTAGAGCTAATTTATAAGCGTTTTGAAATGAATGGTGCCGAATTGGACGACACTAAAAAGAAACGCTATGCCGAAATCAACAAAGAGCTTTCCACGTTGTACAACAAATTTAGTGACAACGTATTACACGACGAAGAAAACTACATCACTTATTTGACCAAAGACCAATTGGATGGTTTAAGTGAAGGTTTTATCAAATCGGCAGCTAAAATAGCAACCGATAATGGTAAGGAAGGAATGTATGCTATAACCAACACACGATCGTCTATGGATCCATTTTTAACGTATTCTACAAATCGTGAGTTACGTAAACAAGTATGGACTAATTACTACTCTAGAGGAGATAATGGTGACGAGTACGATAACAACCAACTAATTGCAGATATCCTAAAATTACGTAGAGAGCGTGTTGAGCTTTTAGGCTATAAAAACTATGCGGAATGGCGTTTACAAGATCGTATGGCCAAAACACCAGAAAACGCTATGAATTTAATGGAAGCAGTTTGGCCAGCAGCAATAGCTAGAGTCAAAGAAGAAGTGGCAGATATGCAAGCAGTTGCAGATGCAGCAGGAGACAACATAGAAATTGCACCTTGGGATTACCGTTTTTATGCTGAAAAAGTGCGCCAGAAAAAATATGATTTAGACAGTGACGAAGTCAAGCAATACTTACAATTAGACAAACTTACCCAAGCTTTATTTTATACTGCTGGACGTTTATTTAATTATAAATTCACTCCTGTTGAAGAAGGTAAAGTACCAGTATTCCATGAGGATGTAAAGGTTTGGGAAGTTGCAGATAAAGACACCGATAAGTTTATTGGTTTATGGTATTTAGACCCATTTGCACGTAAAGGAAAACGTTCTGGTGCTTGGGCAACAACTTACAGAAGTCACACGACGTTTGATGGACCAAAAACTGTATTAGCATCCAATAATTCTAACTTTGTAAAAGCAGCTCCAGGAGAAGCTGTTTTGGTGTCTTGGGATGATGCCGAAACGTTTTTTCATGAGTTTGGACATGCGTTACACTTCTTCTCTTCTAACGTTAAATACCCAACCCTAAATGGTGGTGTTAGAGATTATACCGAGTTCCAGAGTCAGTTATTAGAGCGTTGGTTATCTACAGACGAGGTGATTAACCAATTTTTAGTACACTATAAAACAGGCGAGCCAATTCCAGCAAGTTTAGTAGCAAAAATCAAAAAAGCATCAACCTTTAACCAAGGGTTTGGAACGACTGAGTATTTAGCATCTGCATTAATGGATATGAAATTACACCTAGCAGATCCAACCAATATAGACATTGATAAATTTGAACGTGAAACGTTAGCAGAATTAAATATGCCTAAAGAATTACCAATGCGTCACAGAACACCACATTTTGGACATGTCTTTTCTGGTGAAGGATACGCAACAGCATATTATGGTTATATGTGGGCAGACGTCCTTACTAGTGATGCATCTGAAGCCTTTAAAGAAGCACCAGGTGGTTTTTATGATAAAGAAGTAGCAGATAGATTAGTGCAATATTTATTTGCACCACGCAATAGTATGGATCCAGCAGAAGCCTACAGAAAATTTAGAGGTCGAGATGCCAAAATAGAAGCCTTAATGCGTGATAGAGGGTTTCCGGTGACGACTGAGGAATAAATCAAGTATAAAATACAAATCAAAGTTTCTGGTATTGTTAGATATTAGAAACTTTGATTTTCTTATTCAACTTTATTAAAAAACAATAATTATGATAAATAAAAAAAGAGACACTGCCTTTATGATTATATCTGGTGCCATTATAGTAGTTGGTATTATTGGACTTTTTGTGTTTAGACCCTTTGGATTAATTACCATAGTTATTGGTGCAGCCATGTTATTAATGGCGTATTTATCTAAATTATAGAGCCCAAAATCGAGCTAAAAATCGTAAATTGCAAGCCTAATTTTAGGACTACATCATGCAACAACATTCTATGCTAGATTATATAAAAAACGTATTACAAAACTTACCTACAGATTGGTTAAACCTAACCACCCATAGACTAGATATTTACAACGAAGACCAGGCTAAAACTGAGTTTTTAAATGCGTTTGAAACCTTATTTAAAGCTAACAATGCAGATGCTTCTGCATTACATAATTTACCTACTGCTTACGACTATATTAGACTAGGTCATCCTTTATCTTGTGTTCTAGAATGGGTTATTGCTAATTTAAACGGATTAAAAGCAGAGCAAGTTATTAGTTTTTCTTCTCAAGTCACTCCTATTTTAGCAATCCTAAGAAAAAATTTGTTAGACAATAAAAATACGCAAATTTGCTACACTGGACATTTACCAGAATGCTTTGACGCAGATACAATACAACAGGTTTACGGTTATCATTTTAGCTTAAAACAAGTTGAAACTAGTGATGCTATTTCAGAATTTGATGGTAGTACTATTTTTATTGGACAACAAGAGGATATTACTCAGTTTCAGATTAATCAAAATAGTGACTTTTGCATCAATATTCATCCAGATTTTGGAAGTATCATTGTTGCAAACGGAAATGATGACTATATATCAGAGATTCAACACGTAAGACGACGCGAAACCATAGCAATGACACCAATTAATTGTCATTTGGTTTTAAATGCTTTAGTTAACAATACATCTTTCAGCTCTAAAAAAGAGAACCTTACAGATAATAAAACATCTGTTTTAAATTCCATTTCTAGCATCACTGGTGCTGCTACAAAACCATTAGTGGGTTCTAGCGGATTATCAATTCAGTATGCGATTATGATGGGTTTAATACATGACGCGCAAGACAATCACAAAGGAAAAGCTATTAAATTTATTGTTCCACCAAATTGTTATGGTGGCACCAATGACCAAGCAAGGCGTGTTGCTGCTTGTTTAGACCATGTGGAAATTGTCGACTTACCTGTAGATGGTGATAATGATATGGTACAAAGTATTGATCGTGTGTTAGCTTCTATTGCTAGTCAAGATGCGATCCCTTACATCATTGCAGAAATACCAACAAATCCAAGAGTTGAAGTTCCTAATCTTGAAGACTTAAAAGCTGCATTAAGTAAAATACGTTACACACCAAATGGTGAAGCAGCTGTTGCACCTGTATTTATTTTAGATCAAACCTTTTGCCCAAATGTGTTGTTTTTAGGTGAAGGCAAAATACTATCTACCGTAAAAACTATTTCTTATGCAAGTGGTTCAAAATTCCCAAGTGGTGGACTGTGTACTGCAGGCTATTGTGTTGGAAATAGCAAAACAGAAGGGTTAATGCAAAAAATAGAACAACACTTGTTATTGTGTGATAATGAAGCGACTAATCTTCAGTATGAATTATTAGCAAAGCAATTACCGTCTATGAATCAACGTATTGAAGATGCTTATCAAAACACTCGTGAGTTTGTAAACTTTATAAAAAATCATTTACCAGAAGCTAAAATTAATTTTGTGTCTGAGGAGTTAGCAGAACAAGGATTTACGCCTTCTGTGTTTTCGTTAGATTTACCAACAAAAGGACATACTGCTGAAGAAAAAGAACGTTACAAACGTGCATTAAATCATAAATTAATTAATTTAATGATTACCAAAATTCCTGATGAGAGTAAATATTGTGTGAGTTATGGCCAATTAAAAGGTTGTTACTGGACGATTCCTGCAACCTCTACACAAGGTACAACCAAAGAAGGTGATAAAGATTATATTGCTCGAGTTGCTTTGTCTGGAAATATGGATTTAGACAAACACAAAGAGGTGTTTTTAGAGTTTGTAAATAGTATTTCCTAAGTTAATCTTTATACAAACTAGGCAAACTTACTTTAAACTTAACAGCAATTAACCTAACGGTTATAACAACTGCTCCTGCGATAACAAACACAACATCCGACGCAATAGGTAATTTTATAACTAGAAAGTAAGTGACACCTCCTAAAATACATGCAGTAGCATACACTTCTTTTCTAAAAATTACTGGTATTTCATTACATAAAATATCTCTAATTACACCACCAAAACACGCAGACATGGTCCCTAAAAATATACAGATTATAGGGTGAAGTCCTGCGTTAATTCCTTTTTCAACTCCAACAACTGTATATAAACCAATACCAATGGTATCAAATAAAAATAAAGACTTACGTAAATAATCAATCTTATTTCTAAACACCACTGCAAATATTGTGGACAAAATAATTACGTAAATAAACGTCATGTCTTTCATCCAACTTACAGGAGTTTCACCAATTAAAATATCACGCAAGGTTCCACCACCAACAGCAGTAACAAATGCTATAATAAGTATGCCAAAAGCGTCCATACGCTTATTAAGCGCCACTAACACTCCTGATATTGCAAATGCAATAGTTCCTAAAATATCTATGATGTAAAACATACGCTATAAAAAAGCAAAACTAACACTTTATTAATGGTTTTAATAATAAAAAAAACAACCAATGTATTATATAAAACCCTAGTATACTTAAACTCTTAGGGACAACAGATTAGTAATTTATTTTTAATATTATCTTTTTTAACCTATCTTGGCATTGCTATTAATCAATATTCTTTAAACCATGAAACGATTAGTTTTACTACTAACTGTTATTCTCCCGTTATGCTTTTCTAGTAATTTACAAGCCCAAGACGATTATTCTCCTTGGACTGCAAGCTTAAGTACCAATGCCATAAACAATCCTGTAAGATCACTTCCTGGTGAAGAGGGACGTTTTAAAACATGGAATTGGGATCCAGCAGGTTTTAAAATTGGCTTAGCCAGACATATACGTGGAAAATTATCTTTTGAATCTACTATTTCGCTTAGCGGAGTTAAGCAAAATTACGTTGATCTTGATGAGAAGTTTCCGTTAATCTCTTTGGACGGATTATTTAAATTAAACTTATCCAATAGTTTTGTGGTTAACCCTTATGTTGCTTTAGGTGGTGGTTATACTTGGCTGGATGAAATTGGTGCAGGAACTGTTAATGTTGGAGTTGGTATTAATGTATGGTTGACTTATAATTTTGGACTAACTGCCCAATCAGTTTACAAGCATGCATTTGAAGAATATGGCTTAAAACACTATCAGCACTCGGTTGGAATAATTTTTAAATTTGGAGGTACAGATAGCGATAACGATGGTATTATTAACGAAGAAGACCAATGTCCAAACGTGTTTGGTTTGGCAAGTTTAGACGGTTGTCCAGACAAAGACAAAGATGGTATTGCAGATAAAGACGATGCTTGTCCAGATATGCCAGGAACTTTAAATGGTTGTCCAGATACAGATAACGATGGTGTTCCTGACCCTTATGATAGATGTCCAAATGTAGCAGGAGAGCAATCTAACAGAGGATGTCCACCACCAGATACCGATGGAGACGGTGTTCCAGACAAGTTTGATAAGTGCCCTCAAAACAAAGGACTAAGTAGTAATAATGGCTGTCCAGAACTTAAAAAAGAGCCAACAAACACCACGATATCTAATAAACCTGTTTTAATTTATTTTGAATTAAGCAAGGCTGATATTACAGAAGACAGTCAAAACATATTAGACAATGTTGCACAGTTTATGAAAAATTCTAAGTTTAAAACTTATGAAATTTCTGGACATACAGATAATACCTCGTCTAACGAAACCAACTTGAAACTATCTTTAGAACGCGCTAATGCAGTTAGAGCTTACTTGGTTGATAAAGGTGTGGATATTACCATGTTAATCACCAAAGGATTTGGAGAAGAATTCCCGATTGATAGAACCAATACAGAGGAAGGACGCCAGAAAAATAGACGTGTAGAAATTATTCCATTGCAATAATGTAACAACTCATCTATAAAAAATAACAACTGGGTTAGATGTTTTAGTGAAACACAACGGTTTGTTGCACTTTTGAAGTGTTAAACAATAAAACCACACATCATGAAAACATCAACAACACCAAACCCATTAAAAAGAAACCTATTAACTACTTTAGTTTTATTTGTATTTAGCTTAACACTAACCGTTGCTCAAACTGAAACTGAGGTTGCTACCGAAGAAGGACAAACCATAACAGTGACTATAAATAATGTAAAAAACAACACTGGACAAGTTATGTTAGCTCTACACACTAAAGACACATGGATGAAAAGCCTAGGTGTACAAAATATAAATACAGTAATAGAAAACAATTCTGTTAGCATTACCTTTAAAAACGTACAACCAGGTACCTACTCTATTATGGCATTACACGATGTTAATACTAACAACCGTATGGATTTTGAAAACGGTATGCCACAAGAAAGCTATGGGATGTCAAACAACCCTTTAAGCTATGGACCACCACAATTTTCTGAAGCTAAATTTGAAGTTACAAACGAAGATTTAGAATTTAACATACGCTTCTAACCACATCAAAAAACCGAATAGTTATCAAGCCACTTAATAGTGGCTTTTTTTTTGTTATAATGCTATTTGACTTTGTCACATTTTTCAAGTAACTTCGTTTAACGACTGATATTAAACACTTGTACTAAGCTTGTCGAAGTATTTAAACGTTTTTGTATCATATAAGTTAGCAAACATTAAAAACAAACCAATAACTACAATAATATGCTACAAAAAACTACATTTCTTTATTTATTAAGTTTTATTTCCGTAATGCAGCTAAGTTTTGCTCAGACTACAGCTATACCTGATAACGATTTTGAACAACGTTTAATTGATTTAGGATTAGACGATGTAATCGACGGACAAGTGTTAACCGCTAATATTAATACTGTAACTTCTTTCACCTTAAATAGTGGTTCTTATAATCCATCTAATTTGACTGGTATTGAAGATTTTTCTGCATTGGAAACCCTAATTGTGACTGGAAAACCAGCTTTAACGACTGTTGATTTAAGTAGTAATACAAATCTTATAACTGTTGATTTATCTGGAAATTTTAATATTACTTCAGATCTTGATTTATCAAATAGTCAAAATCTTAATAGTCTTAATATTTCTGGCGCTCTTTCAATTTCTTATATAGATGTAATTAATACAAATCTTTCAACGCTTAATGTAAGTAATACTAATCTTTCAACGCTTGATGTAAGTTCAAACCCAAATCTTTCAACGCTTGATGTAAGTATTAACTCAAATCTTTTAACGCTTGATGTAAGTAATACCAATCTTTCAACGCTTGATGTAAGTACTAACTCAAATCTTTCAGCGCTTGATGTAAGTAGTACAAATCTTTCAACGCTTGATGTAAGTTCAAACCCAAATCTTTCAACGCTTAATGCAAGTAATACCAATCTTTCATCGCTTGATGTAAGTTCAATCCCAAATCTTTTAACGCTTGATGTAAGTTCAAACCCAAATCTTTCAACGCTTAATGCAAGTAATACCAATCTTTCATCGCTTGATGTAAGTAGTACAAATCTTTCAACGCTTGATGTAAGTAGTACAAATCTTTCAACGCTTGATGTAAGTACTAACTCAAATCTATCAATTTTAATTGCGTCTGGAGCATCAAACTTATCGAACCTTAATCTTTCAAACACCAATCTATCAACTCTGAGAGTTAACGGAACAGGTATAACTGGGTTAGATATAAGTCTTCACACCAATCTTACAAATCTATTTGTTTCTGATAATAGTAATCTGACAGAATTAAATGTGCAAAATGGCACTAATACTAACATAACTCAATTTATAAGTATTTTTACCCCGAACCTTAATTGTATTCAAGTAGATGATGTTGCGTATTCTAATGCCAATTGGATTAACAGAGATGCTGCAAACAGTTTTAGTACAGACTGTGGTTATACGCTCAGTATAGATGAGCATGAGTATGAATTTGATTTTTCAATATACCCTAATCCTGTATTAGATGTTTTAAATGTGAGTGCTTCAAAGTCTATAAGCAGTTTAAAGGTTTATGATTTAAAAGGAAAGTTTATTCTTGCATCTCAAAATAACTCTATTGATGTTTCGCTTTTATCAAGTGGAATTTACATTCTAAAAATAGAAACTGAAAAGGGTATTTTTAATAGAAAAATTGTGAAAAAATAACGTTTGCTAACATTGTATAACAGCAATTACGTCGGATTCGGACGTAGTCAAATCCACTCGGAATTGCCAAAGTTATTTCTTAACCGAAAATTATTAACTTTAATCCCGTGACTGACGGTTCTATTAGACCGTTAAAGTAAAAAACAAAAAAAGAGCAACATACGTTGCTCTTTTTTTTGCTATTAATTAATTCTAATTAAAGACTTTTACCCAACCAAGCATTCATCATCCACACCGTTTTTTCTTGTTCGGTAATAAAATCGCTCATCATAGAATTGGTACCTTCATCATTAGCATCGTCAGATGCGTTTAAAATGTGTCGTTCTATTTTTAATAATTCGGTTAACGAGGTTACAATTAAAGCAACAGCGTTTTCGTCTTTAGACACGTTATGTCCAACAGGCACTTTGGCTTGTTTAATGTAATCTTCAAAGGTATGTAAAGGGGTTTCGCCTAAAGTTAACACACGCTCTGCAATTAAATCTACTTTCATATTAGCGTCTGTATACAACTCTTCAAACTTTACATGTAAGTCAAAAAAGTTTTTCCCTTTAATATTCCAATGGATACCTCTTAAATTCTGATAATATATTTGAAAATTAGCTAATAAATGGTTTAACTGATTTGCTAATTCTTTTGTTTTTTTGGTGTCTAATCCAAGACTATTTAATGTCATAATGGTATTGTTTTTTTATTTAATATAAATTTACAGCGAAATAATTTCGATTTATTATAAATTTTATTGATAGATTTTATATTTTTATAGTCTTAAACTATTATTATGACTATTACTCAACTATCATACGTCCTTGCTGTTGCAGAAAACCAGAATTTTACTAAAGCTGCACAAAAATGCTTTGTGACGCAACCTACACTAAGTATGCAAATACAAAAATTAGAAGATCAATTAGATATTTTAATTTTTGACCGAAGTAAAAAACCTATTGAACTGACAGAGGTTGGTAAAAAAATTGTGACACAAGCTAGAAATATAGTTAACGAATCGTACAGAATACAAGACATTGTAGACCAAGAAAAAGGATACATAGGTGGCGAATTTAAACTTGGGATTATCCCAACCGTTATGCCAACCTTACTCCCAATGTTTTTAAACAACTTTGTAAAAAAATATCCAAAAGTTAAGCTTAAAATAGAAGAGTTAACCACTGAGGAAATTATTTCTAGAATAAACGATGGACATTTAGATGCTGCTATTGCTGCAACCCCTTTAGAAAACGAAACCATTAAAGAACGTGTCTTGTACTTTGAACCTTTTGTGGCTTACGTCCCGCAAAACCATAGACTAAGGGATAAAAAAATGTTAGAAGTCTCCGATTTGGATATTGATGACATGTTATTATTAGAAGATGGTCACTGTTTTAGAGATGGTGTGATTAACTTGTGTAAAGCGTTTAAACATCATAGTGATGATAAGTTCCAGTTAGAAAGCGGAAGCATAGAAACCTTAGTTAAATTATCTAATGAAGGCTTAGGCATGACCTTATTACCCTATTTACATACTTTAGATTTAAACGACAAAGCAAAAAATAACTTGCATTATTTTACAGAACCTTCTCCAGCAAGAGAAGTGAGTTTAATTTATCATAAAAGTGAGCTTAAAATGCAAATCATTGAAGCTTTACAAGATGTTATTGCTGGTGTGGTAAGAGGTGCAATTGCTTTTCAGAACGTGCAAATAATTAGCCCAATTAGCAAATAAAAAAAGCGACCTGTTGGTCGCTTTTGAGTTTATCTTGTTAAGGATTTAAATAAATTAAACATTGATTTAGTTTTGGGTTTTGCTGTACTAAGGATTGTATATACACCTTAAGCTCTTCTATCTCGTAGGGTAATAACCTCTCCAGAGCTTTTTGTACTTCTTTGCAAAACAACGTGGTATCAAAACTAACTTTTTGAAGTACAGTTTTGGTGTACTCAAACATTGCTCTTGCCATAATTAATTAAAGGGTTTAGTTAAATATAAGTAGTGTTGTAGAATAGGCAAACGGTTTATTTGTTTCGATTAAAGGTAATAAAAAAATACTTTTAAACGTTAAAATTTTTGAAATTTAACAGTAAAAAAATAGTAACTCATTGATACTAAAATCTGTTATCTCCATCCAATAAATCACCTAGTCCACCTAAAATACTTCCCTCTCCTTTACTTTTTCCTCCTCTTGGCACACTTTGTAAAACACGTCCAGCTAATCTACTAAATGGTAAGGATTGTACATAAACCACTCCTGGACCTTCTAATTTTGCGAAAAACAATCCTTCGCCACCAAAAACAGTGTTTTTTATACCACCAACAAACTCGATATCATAATTAACGTCTTGTGTAAACCCAACTATACAACCAGTATCTACTCGTAATGTTTCACCTGCTTGCAATACTTTTCTAGCCAATGTTCCGCCAGCATGTACAAATGCCATACCATCGCCTTCAAGTTTTTGCATGATAAACCCTTCTCCTCCAAACAAGCCTCGACCTAATTTTTTACTAAATTCAATTCCTACACTAACACCTTTAGCTGCACATAAAAAGGCATCTTTTTGACAAATAAATTTTCCGCCATACTCTAATAAATCGATAGCAACAATTTTTCCTGGATAAGGCGATGCAAAACTAACTTTACGTTTTCCTGTAAGGTTATTATAAAAGGCTGTCATAAATAAACTCTCGCCAGTTAGCAATCGTTTTCCTGCGCCAAATATTTTACCTAAAAAACCAGTATCATTTTTAGAGCCATCTCCAAAAATAGTTTCCATTTTGATGCCATCATCCATCATCATAAAGCTTCCTGCTTCAGCAATAACACCTTCTTGCGGATCTAATTCTATTTCTACATATTGCATTTCTTCTCCAAAAATCTCAAAATCTATCTCGTGAGCATTTTTGTTATGTTCTGGTAATTGGTCTTTACGGTACATATCTTTAAAGTTTTAATTTATTATATGTTGCTTCTTTAAGTAATTTGTTACAAATTAAAATCTAACCTTTGACTTTAATAGACCATTCAAAATTAAATGTAGAGACCACTAATCCTTCTTGGTTGGTACCAATAGATTGCATGGTTATAGTCTGTCCTTCACCTGTTTTAATAGCTTCAGCTAGTGCTTGATCTACTTTGTGACCATCATTACACATAAAAGTGATTCTTCCAGTTGCTTTTTTAGTAAACGTAGCATTGTTAGAGGTGACTAACATAGATACTTTTTTTCCAGATGCTTTAATTTTCATCATCATCATTGCACCAGTAGCAAACTCTGCTGCCATCCCTTGAACTGCCCAAAACATAGAATTAAAAGGGTTTTGGTTTATCCATCTATGTTTAACGGTAGTTATACACTGCTGGTCGTTTAGTACTTTAGTACGTACACCACAAAAGTAAGCAGATGGTAATTTAATCATGGTAAATGCATTGAGTTTACTGGGAGATATGTTCATGTATTGGTCTATTTTCAGCTAAATTATTGAAAATAATTGACATTCTACTATGTTAAAAAAATGTTAATTTTTAGTACTTTGTATTGCATAATACCTTCTTTTAGATATATATTTGCATAAGAAACTATTATATACTTTTTAAACATGGTTACCAATCATCATAAAAACCTAGCCACATTTATACATTTATCGACATTTTCTCGGTTTATTTTTCCATTTGGAAACATCATTGCTCCCATAGTACTATGGATAACTAATAAAGATAAATCAGATTTTATAGATGCACATGGTAAGCAAGCCATTAATTTTCAGTTTAGTGTATTACTGTATGCTTTAATTATAGGTGCAGCTTGTATACCGTTTTTTGCCTTTAGTGTATTTAATCATTTTGATGTTTTAGATATTCAGGCTTTTGAAGGTATTAGAATTAATATTAGCAAACCCTCTCCTCTATTTTACATAGGAGGTAGTTTAGGACTTCTAGCAGTTATCGGATTTATATTAGAAATTATTTTTATTATCAATGCAAGCTTAAAAGCTAAAGATGGTGAAAATTACAACTATCCATTAACCATACATTTTATAAAATAAGACATCAATCAATCAAATCATCAAAAAACGAACAGTTTAATTATGAAACACTTTAAAGACTTATGAAGATAGAAAACACAAAAGCACAAATGCGTAAAGGCGTTTTAGAATACTGCATCTTGTCTGTCTTAAAAGACGAAGACGCTTACGTTGCAGAAATTTTAGGTACGCTAAAAGATGCAAAGCTGTTAGTAGTAGAAGGGACTATTTATCCTTTACTAACACGACTTAAAAATGCTGGATTACTCAACTACCGTTGGGAAGAATCTACTTCTGGACCACCACGTAAATATTACGGATTAACAGAAACAGGTCACCTCTTTTTAAAAGAATTAACCACGACTTGGGACGAATTACAAAACGCAGTAAACATAGTAACATCAATTAAATCAACTAAAAAATGAATAAAACAGTCAACATAAATTTAGCAGGTATATTTTTTCATATCGATGAAGATGCATACTTAAAATTACAGCGCTATCTTGAGGCTATAAAACGTTCATTTACAGACTCTCAAGGTCGTTCAGAAATTATAGCAGATATAGAAGCTAGAATAGCAGAACTATTCTCTGAACGCATGAAAACAGACCGTCAGGTTATTGGTAATAAAGAAGTAGAAGACGTTATTGCTATTATGGGGCAACCTGAAGATTATCTTGTTGATGACGAGATTTTTGAAGACGAGCCTAACCATAAAAGCTATACTAACACTAAAAAAAGCAGTACAAAAAAATTATTTAGAGACACAGAAAACAGCTATGTAGGTGGAGTCTGTGCTGGATTAGCACATTACTTTAGTATAGATGTTATTTGGGTTAGATTAGTTTGGATACTTCTTGTTTTTGGAGCAGGAACTGGTATTTTCTTATACATTTTACTATGGATTTTTATTCCAGAAGCTACAACTACATCAGACAAACTAACCATGACTGGTGAAGAAGTTACCATAACAAATATTGAAAAAAAAATTAAAGACGGATTTGAAAGTGTGTCTGAAAATGTAAAAAATATCGATTTTCAAAAACACGCAGACAAATTAAAAGTAGAATTAGAACAAGCAACAGATAGTATCTCTGAAACCGTTAAACGCATAGATACCAACAAGATTAAATCTAGTAGTAAATCGTTTTTTGATAGTATTGGAGGTGTATTTGCCTCATTTTTTAAAATAATTTCAAAATTTATAGGTATTGCATTAGTGGTTTCTTGTGTTGCAGGAATAGTTGCTTTGGGTATTGGATTAATTTTTGGAACTTTTTTTGATGCCGACTTTAGATTTTTTAATGCCGAATTTGTAAGATCTCATGAAGCTATAGATGGATCGTTTTGGGTGTTTCCTGTTCTAATATTTGTTGTGGCAGTAATACCTATTATTTTCTTTATTTATTTAGGTTTAAAAATTCTAATTAACAACTTAAAACCAATGGGTAGCGTTGCTAAATACAGCTTGATTGGTTTATGGATTTTAGCAATAATTGGTTTAGCTATTGTTGCCACAAAACAAGGGTTAAGTTATAAAGAAAAAGCTGCAGATATTAAAACACAACCATTAGTAAACATTAAAACTAACGACACGTTAATTGTTAGTATGAATTACAACGATACATTTGCAGAAAATTTTAATAGAAACTACGGTTTACAAAGTGCCAATGACGATGATGGTAACCAAGTACTATTCTCTCAAGGTATTAGATTAATTGTAAAATCAACTAAAGATAGCGTTGCTAAACTTAGAGTCGATAAATCTGCAAGAGGCAGCAACTTTAACACAGCTAAAAACAGAGCTAAAAATATAAATTACAACTATACATTAAATGGTAATAATTTAATTTTAGACAACTATTTTACGGTCCCTAATAATGCCATATCCAGAGATCAAGAAGTAGAACTTACCTTGTATTTACCAGAAGGTAGCGTCTTATTTGCAGAAGAAAGTACTTATAATTACCACAGAAATAATAGTCACTATTATAACGATATACTAAATAATGGTATGGAAGGACACTATTTACTGGTTAAACGTGCTAAATTAGAATGTTTAGATTGTGATGACTATGAAGATGAGCAATCATACTCTGACGAAGATGAAGTATCAATACTTGTACTTAATGAAGATGGATTAGTCGCTAAAAATGAAACTATGGACGTGATTATTAATGACGAAGGTGCTAAAGCTAGCACCAAAAATGTAAAAGTCACTATTAATGAAGAAGATGGCGTAAAAATTACCAATAAAAATGACAAATAACAATCATCAATCACACTAAAAACAAACATTATGATCGCATTAATCGAGTACTTAGTCACCTCAATTTCATCTATTTTTTTATAGAAAACACCAAAAATTAAAACCATAATCAATCAAAAAAACCAGCCATCTCAAGCTTTAAAAAAGTTTGGGATGGTTTTTGTTTATATTTGTATGTAACTAAACTATTTATACAAATGATTAAACAATTACTATCCTTATTTTTTATATTGATTACTATTACTGCTTTTGCACAAAAAAAAGAAAAAGTAAAGGGTAGTCGAATATTATCAACAGAAACTACTCCTGTTTACGGGTTTCAGCGTTTAGTTTTAAATGAAGATTTTGAAGTCAAGTTAGTTAAAGCAGACTCAACGTCTGTACAAATTATGACAGACGACAACCTACACGAATATATAACCATAGTCTCTCAAGACAGTACTTTAAGTTTAAAAACAACTGCAAGACTTCAGGAAAAAAAACTAGAAATCACCATTTTTTACAATGATCTTTTAAATACTATAGAGCTTAACGAAGATGCCGAAATAAGCTCTGAAAACACCTTGAAATTTAATGATTTAACCTTAACAGCTTCAGAAAGTTCAAAAGCTTTTTTAACAATAGAATGTGATTTATTTAAAATTATAAATAATAACAGAGCTAAAGTAGAGCTTAACTTAACAGCAAATGCTGTTAATTTAGAACTAAATGATAATAGCCGACTAATAGCACTAATTAACGCTTCTAAAATAGTAGCAGACCTGTTAGAAAGTGCTGATGCAAAAATTGAAGGTGATACAGAAAATTTACTTTTAGTAGCAGACAATTCTTCAGATTTTAGAGGCGAAAAATTAACTGCCAAAGACGCTAATGTAAAAACAGAAAACAGAGCAAGGACTAGTATAGATGTTTCAGGTAATTTATTAATTAACGCATCCGGAACTTCAGAAATTAGTATTTACGGAAGTCCAAAAATAACTTTAGAGTCGTTTGAGGACAACGCCATTTTAAGACGTAAATAACCTCCATCTATAATATAAAAAAAGCCGAAGCAAATGCTTCGGCTTTTTTTATTGAGAACTATTAATATGTTAGTTGTAAGTAGACGTACTTACTTCAAAATTAGCATCTTTTGCTGCTAAATAACGCTCTGCATCTAAAGCTGCCATACATCCTGTTCCAGCAGCTGTAATAGCTTGTCTGTATACATGGTCTGCTGCATCTCCACTTACAAAAACACCTTCTACGTTAGTTTTTGAAGTACCTGGTTTTGCATTAATAATGTAACCTGTTTCATCTAGATCTAAATAGTCTTTAAAAATATCTGTATTTGGTTTGTGTCCAATCGCTACAAAAAATCCAGTAGCTGGTATCTCATGCTTCTCATTGGTCTGATTATTAAATACTCTTACACCAGTAACTACCTGTCCATCACCTAATACCTCATCGGTTTCAGTGTTATAAAGTATTTCAATATTTTCTGTATTCTTTACACGCTCTGCCATGATTTTAGACGCTCTAAACTCGTCACGTCTTACTAACATAGTCACCTTTTTACAAAGTTTTGATAAATAGTGTGCCTCTTCGCAAGCGCTATCTCCTGCTCCAACTATTACAACTTCTTGATTTCTGTAGAAAAATCCATCGCAAACTGCACAAGCAGAAACACCTCCACCAAGTTTTAAATATTTTTGCTCAGAGTCTAGACCTAAATATTTAGCAGAAGCACCAGTAGAAATAATAACTGTATCACAGTGTATTTCTTTTTCATCGTTAACCCATACTTTATGGATGTCTCCAGAAAAATCTACTTTAGTAATCCAACCGTTTCTAACATCTGTTTCAAAACGCTCAGCTTGCTTTTGAAGTTGCATCATCATTTCTGGACCTGTTACACCATCTGGATAACCTGGAAAATTTTCTACTTCGTTTGTAGTAGTTAATTGTCCACCTGGTTGAGATCCTTGGTACAAAACTGGTTTCATGTTAGCTCTGGCTGCATATATTGCTGCAGTATATCCTGCAGGACCAGACCCTATAATTAAGCATTTTACTCTTTCTATTGTATCAGACATATTATTTATAATTTTTCTATGACAAAAGTAGAATTTTAAGTCAAAACCTTACCTAAGATTTATTAAAAGTTATTATAAAATCATAAACATATCTTATAGCGTTTTGTAAAAGACTTTTGTCGTATTGTTTATCTATTTTTTAAAATTCTGGTTGAAAAGATTTAAGAAGTCGCATCAAATTAGTTTCCATTGGTGTAAAGTGCTCATTTCCCTCAGATTTGCTGGAAGAATTAGTAAAATAAGGGACGATGCTTCCATCTTCATATGCATCAATAACCAAAGGATGAACGTAATATTTTCTACACACGTTTCTGGTGTTACCAAGTTCTTTAGCAGCTGTGTCTATAGCTGTTAGTATGTTTTTTTTGTTTTGCTTTTCGTCTTCAGTAAACCCTAAATTTTTTAAGGTTTCAAAACAAATAATTGTGGCTGCCCAAGTCCTAAAATCTTTCGCTGTAAATAGTGTCCCACTTAAATTTTGCAAATACTCATTTAGCATGGTACTGTCTACTTTTTGTTTCACACCAAATTGATCATAATACTGAAAGAGTTCCCATCCTGGAATTTCTTCACATTTATTGACCAAACGTATTAGTTTTTTATTTCTAACAGACACTTTATAGGCTTTACCCTTTTTACCTACAAACTCAAACTGAATTTTATCTTTAAAGGTATTTACATGTTTTGTTCTTAAAGTAGTTAAACCATAAGTTTCGTTACGTTTAGCATATTGATGGTTTCCTATTCTAATATGGGTTTCTTCCATTAAACGGACTATTAATGCCAACACTTTGGTTTGTGTCCATTCTTTTTGATCTAAATCAGCTTCTACTTGCGCTCTAATATTAGGTAGTTGTTGACCAAACAAATACATTTTATAAAATTTTGTTTGGTTTCTAATCTTATTCCATTTTGGGTGATATCTGTATTGTTTACGCTTTTTTTTATCGCGTCCAACAACTTGTAGGTGTCCATTAGGAAGCTGTGATATTTTAACTTCATTCCAAGCTGGTGGAATCACTAATTTTTCTAGACGATCTAACTGACTTGGTTCTTTTATGATTTTGTTTTTTAGTTTAAAAACAAAGTTATCATCGTTTTTTTCTCTTATAATTTTAAGATGTGATGGATTGGTATAAACCAAATCAAATTCTTCTATAACCTGTTCTGGTTGTAAAAGAATTTGATTGTAAATAGATGTATTTAAAGCTGCCAAAGTTATAAGTTTTTGTGCATGTACGATTTATAAGCTTCAGCTAAATCTTCTTTTTGTTTGTCAGTAAACACTTTTCCAGCTAATTGAAAAAATGTATGTTCTTCATCTTCTAAATGATGCTCTACTTTTTCTTTTAAATCTTTAGCTGTTTTTAACCAAGCTGAAGAGCTGTAATCTGTATTATCTAATTGTTCTATTAATTCGTCAATTTCATGATGCTCTGCAATACCATGTCTTGCTTTTTCCTGCATCATGTCGTTACTAATTAATGGCTTATAAAAGTGACGTTCTTCTGCTTGAGCATGAATATCTAGTTGGTTTTTCAACTTTTTATACAAAATATCTCTATCGCTACTATCTCCCGAAGTTTTTATGAGTTGATCTAATAATTCTCTTTGGGTATCGTGGTCTTTTCTAATAGATTCAAAAATAGTCATGGTTATAAAATTTGGTTAATTAATATTACTTGATAATTTTTTTAACAAGCATCATCAAGCCTAGTTTAGAAAATAACTTAAATCCGGTTTGCAACCAATGTGAGGGTTGTAAAGCTTCTTTAAAATCTTCTTTAATTATCTTTAATTCCTCCCAAGCAATTTGCTTTTCTAAACTCAACCTTTTAAGGTCTCTTTGTATGTCTTCTTCTGTGTTATAATACTTCATGGTTAGTCAAAAAAGGATTTAGAAATGGTTTTAATTACAGTGTTATTTATGTGCTTTCTTAATAGATAGATAATGCCAGAAAGCACTAAAAATAGAGCGCCTACAATGACAAAACCAAGAGCTATACTATCTAAAGCATTCCCTATAGCAATTGCAGAAGAAACAGCTAAAAACACTAATCCAATAAGCAATAATCCACCAATTAAAAGCGCTTTAAGCACTAAACTTAAAGAGCTTGTTAACTGCTGAAATATTTTTAGCTTATAATACTCTTGCGATTTTTGTAAGTACGCTTCGCCCTTATCAACTGCTTGATTAGAGGTGTCGTTTAATGATTCAAAAACGCTCATTATTATTTTTGTAATTTTTTGTTTCTAGCTTTTAAATCTTTTAGCTTTTTTTCAAGAGTTGTAATGACATCATCAGCTTTATAACTAGCGTTAGACACAATAGTTTCTAGTTGAGAATCTAAATTACTTTTTTGATTGGTTAATGTACTAGCAACTTGGTCTTTTAATTGTAAAGCGCTATCAGCTAATCTGTCTTTAGTAGCAATAGCATCTTCGGTTAATTTTTTTCTAGTATTGCTCCCTTTATCTGGTGCAAATAATATACCTAAAGTTGCTCCTATTGCTCCTCCTAATAATAATCCTAATGCTGTGTTTGTGCTTTTACTCATTTTTCAATTTTTTTTTATGGTTAATAATTAACTAAATAAGCTTTCATTGTAGTGTTGAAAGCTCAATTTTGGTTTATACTCAAAGATAAAAAACTTCAATTTAATTATTCTTAATAAAAATCTAAATTAATTGATAAATATTTGTTAAAGCCTTTATATTTTAATATAATATTATTGATTATTTATAAATTTAACAAAAACACTTGCAATGAAAAAATCAATAACCACCAAAAATCCGTACACTGGACAAGTTTTAAAAGACTATCAATATCATTCAGAAAATGACATTGAAAACATCTTGAATTCTGCAGACAAAACATTTGAAAAGTGGAGAACAACAGACATAAAACATCGTACCGATTTGTTACAAAATTTAGCCAATCTATTAGAGCAGCATAAAGAAAAGTATGCTAAACTAATGATGGAAGAAATGGGTAAACCATTAAATCAAGGTATAGCCGAAGTTGAAAAATGTGCTAAACTTTGTGATTTTTACATTGCTAATGCAGATCATTTTTTAGCAGATCAAATCATTGAAACTGAAGCTAAAGAGAGTTTTATAAGTTACGATCCGCTTGGTGTCATATTATCCATAATGCCTTGGAATTACCCATTTTGGCAAGTGTTTAGGTTTGCAGTACCAACTTTAACTGCTGGAAATGTAGGACTTCTTAAACATGCTTCAAACACCACAGGTTCCGCATTAAAAATTGAAAACATTTTTATTGAAGCTGGTTATCCCAAAGGCTGTTTTCAAACCTTATTAACCAATCATGATACTATAGAATCTATCATTGGTAATAAAACAATTAAGGCGGTAACGCTTACAGGTAGTGAAAAAGCAGGAAGAAGCATTGCTGAAGTCGCAGGTAAAAACCTAAAAAAAACAGTTCTGGAATTAGGCGGGAATAATGCATGCATTATTTTAGATGATGCTAATCTTGATAAATATATAGATACAATTGTAAAAGCAAGAATGCAAAATAATGGGCAAAGTTGTATTGCTGCAAAACGATTTATTGTAACTGAAAATATCTATGACCAATTCTTAGAATTGTTTACTAAAAAAATTAAAAATCTTACAATAGGCAATCCAGATAGTAAGGACACCTATATTAGTGTAATGGCTAAAGAGAGTTTGGCGGAAGAACTAGAAAATCAGGTTGAAAAATCATTAGAAAAAGGAGCTACAATCCACTACGGAAACGAAAGAAAAAATGCTTACTACCAACCCACAATCATAACCAATGTATCCTCTAATATGCCTATATTTAAGGAAGAAACCTTTGGTCCTGTAGCTGCTGTGATTAAAGTTAAAAACAAACAAGAAGCGTTTAAAACTGCAGCTAATTCTAGATTTGGATTAGGTACTATGGTATTTACAGAAAATATTAAAGAGGTTTACAAGGAGATAAGTAATATTCCAGATGGTGCATTTTTTATAAACGAAATGGTAAAATCCGACCCTAGATTACCATTTGGAGGCACTAAAGCATCTGGTTACGGTCGAGAATTATCTAAAGAAGGTATCTTAGAATTTGTAAACACTAAAACAGTATACATTAATAAATAAATTAACCTTAAACACTTAAAACTATGAGTTTAATTAAAGACGAAGACGAAAAAAGAAGAGATTATATTCTACAAAAAGACAAAACAACAAAACGTACTGGCGGTTTTGTAGCTGTCATGTTAATTTTACTTACATCAGCAGTTATAATTTCTGGATTGGTATTTAAATGGTTTTAATTTTATTTAAAACAATCTTTTTTGTAAATTGTATGGTAACTTTTTAACTAAAAACATATTATTATGAAAGCACAAATTATACTTTTACTAACCTTGTTTTTATGTGTTTCATGTAATAACAAAAAAGAAAACCATTTAGAAGAAAAGGAAAACGTACACACTGAAGACAAAATCACTAAAAGCTATCCATTAGAAGGTGCTTGGGAATTGGTGAGTTTTTATAATTATGTAGATGATAAAGTTAAAGACTCGTCCTTTACAGATCCAAATCAAAGACAAATAAAGCTCTACACCAAAGAAAAATTTATGTGGAGTAAAAAAAGACCAGCAGATTCCACAGAGTGGTTTGCTTACGGAAATTATAAAGTTGAAAATAATATGTTAATAGAACATGTTGAATATGGCTCTTTAACCATGGACAACATCATGAAACAACGCTCCTCTTTTGATTATGAGTTAATTATTTTTGAAAAAAGCTTTAGCCAAGTAGAACTTGACGAAAATGGTTCTAGAATTTATTCGGAAAACTACAAAAGACTAGAATAAAAAAAGCCTCAGTAAAACTGAAGCTTTTTAAAGTCGGGGTGGCAGGATTCGAACCTGCGACCTCCGCGTCCCAAACGCGGCGCGATAACCGGGCTACGCTACACCCCGAAACTGGTTATCTTTTCCTCAAACATCCTGTTTTTGGAGGTGCAAATATATACCTTTTCTTTAAATTAGAATAAAAATTATTAGTAAATTGTATGTTTAATTAATTTGCATACAATGACGCCTAAAAACATTCAATTTTTAATTCTCATAATCGTTTCTTTTTTAGCTTGTGCTCAAGATAAAAATCCAGTAAACAATAACCATCACTACGAAGTTATAGTTTCAGAATTAAATAATCCTTGGGGATTTACCTTTCTTCCGGATGGCTCAATGCTAATTAATGAAAAAGATGGACGTATCATTCATTTTAAAGACAACAAAAAAACAGAAATTGCTAATCCTCCAGACATATACCTAAGAGGTCAAGGCGGATTATTAGATATCGAGCTACATCCAGATTATAAAACTAATGGTTGGATTTATTTTTCGTATGCATCCTCAACAGGGACTGGTGATGGTGGTAACACTGCTATCATGAGAGCCAAACTAAAAGACTATGCATTAGTAGACAAACAAGTTTTATACAAAGCAACACCAAACACCACTAGAGGTCAGCATTTTGGATCTAGGATTGTATTTAAAGATGGTTATTTATTTTTTACCATTGGTGAGCGTGGAAATAGAGATGAAAACCCACAAGACTTAACCAGAGATGGTGGTAAAGTTTACCGATTGCATGATGATGGACGCATTCCAGAAGACAATCCGTTTGTTAACACTAAAAATGCAAAAACAGCTATTTGGTCTTACGGTCACCGCAATCCACAAGGGATGAAAATTAATCCATTTACTGGAGATATTTGGACGCATGAGCATGGTCCACGTGGTGGTGACGAAATTAACATTATTAAAAAAGGTGCCAATTATGGTTGGCCAATTATTACTTATGGTAAAAACTATTCTGGAACAACCATTACAGATCAAACAGAAAAAGAAGGTATGGAACAACCGCTACATTATTGGGATCCCTCTATTGCACCTTCAGGAATGGCGTTTATTTCAAGCGATACATATGGCGATTGGAAAGGTAGTATATTAGTTGGTTCGCTTAAATTTCAATATTTAGATTTGTGCACTTTAAAAGACGGAAAAGTCGTTAAAGAACAACGCTTATTAGATGGATTGGGTCGTGTTCGTTCTGTCGAGCAAGGTCCTGATGGCTATATTTATGTAGGCATAGAAAATTTAGGTATTGTTAAACTAATTAGAGGTCAGAAAAATGAAAATTAATTTTTTAATTGCAATAGTAGTCCTATTATTTCTCAGCTGCAATTCGTTAGATAAAAAGGAAGTTTCAAAAGAGCTATCTGCATCAATAGACGCTGGACAAACCGTATACCAAAACTTTTGCTTAAACTGTCATATGGCAAATGGAGAAGGCATAGAAAAAGTATATCCTCCATTAGCAAATTCAGATTATCTAAAGAATAATTTAGAAGCTAGTATCAGAGCCACTAAATATGGCTTAAAAGGAAAAATAATAGTAAATGGCAAAGTGTACAACAATGTTATGGCACCAATGGGATTAAGCGATCAAGAAGTTGCAGATGTTATGAACTATATTTCAAACAGTTGGAACAATAAAAATAACACACTAATAACTCCTGAACAAGTTTCAAAAATTCAACCTAAATAATACCGCTTAAATTCTTAAATTTGGAGCAAAATCTAAACATTACATATGCTTATTATAGGAATAGCTGGAGGTACAGGTTGCGGAAAAACAACTGTTGTTAATCAAATTTTAAATCAATTACCTGAAGGAGAAGTTGGTGTCATTTCTCAAGATTCATATTACAAAGACACCACTCATCTATCTTATGACGAGCGTGTTAAAATTAATTTTGACCATCCACGATCTATAGATTTTGAGTTATTAGAACAGCATTTAAAAGACTTAAAAAATGGTCAAACTATAGAACAACCTGTATATTCGTTTGTAAAGCATAACAGAACAGGTGACACCATTAAGACCATCCCAAGAAAAGTGATGATTGTAGAGGGTATTTTAATACTAACACATCCAGAATTAAGAGATATGTTTGATATTAAAATATTTGTACATGCGGATAGTGACGAGCGATTAATAAGACGTTTAAAACGAGATATTACAGAACGTGGTAGAGATATAGACGAAGTGTTATCACGTTATCAAAACACGTTAAAACCTATGCATCAACAGTTTATAGAACCTATGAAAGAGTATGCAGACATCATAATACCAAATAACAAATACAATACTGTAGCAGTTGATATTGTTAAAACTATAATTAACGAGAAGTTGCAATAATGAAAACTAAGTGGTACAAAAATATTTACATCATTATCCTTATCATTTTTGGTATTTGGATGATATTTTTTGATACCAATTCTTTAATCAACCACCACGATGTTAATCAAGAAAAAAATAAGCTTGAAGAGCAAAAAGAATACTACAAAACCCAAATCTTAAAAGACAGGGAAGCTTATGAAAAGCTAAATAGCGATGAAGGACTAGAAACCTTTGCAAGAGAAAAATATTACATGAAAAAAGAAAACGAGGATATTTACATCATCGAATATGAAGACAGCCTAAAGACTAACAACAATGAGTAAATCACTTTTTTCTGCATTTGAAAACGTATCGTCTAAAGCTTGGAAACAAAAAATTCAAGTCGATTTAAAAGGTGCTGATTATAACGACACCCTAATTTGGAAAACCACCGAAGGTATAGACGTTAGACCATTTTATCATCAAGATGAGATGGACAACACCTTTAAGATACAACCTCAACAATGGTCGGTTGGGCAAATTATATTTGTTCAAAACGAAACTGCTGCAAACCAAAAAGCAATTGATGCCATTCAAAGAGGTGCAGAAACCATTAAATTTATAATTCCTAACCCAAATATTTCTATTGAAAAAACGTTAGAAGCTATAGATTCTAACACCACAAACATTCAGTTAGAACTACAATTTTTTGACCCACAATTTATTGACCAAGTGGCTCAAATTTCTGCGAAAGCACAACTTATAGTAGACCCAATAGGTCAATTAGCAGCTACAGGAAACTGGTTTAAAAACGAAGCACACACACTAGTTTTTGGAGAGTCGTTAACCATTAACACAACGACTTACCAAAACGCAGGCGCAACTAACGTACAACAATTAGCTTATGGTTTAGCCCATTTAAACGAGTATCTAAATCGCGTAGAAGGTAAGCCTTTAAAGACTATTCATTTTAACGTCTCTGTTGGGACAAATTACTTTTTTGAAATTGCAAAACTCAGAGCGTTGCGCTTGCTATACAACACCTTAGCTTCAGAATACCAATGTGAAGCGCAATTGCATATTCATGCCATTCCAACCAAACGCAACAAAACTATTTACGATTATAATACTAATATGTTGCGTACCACCACAGAATGTATGAGCGCTATTTTAGGTGGTGCCAATACTGTTTTTAATTTACCATACGACGCCATTTATCATAAAGACAATGAGTTTGGAGAGCGTATTGCCAGAAACCAGTTATTAATCTTAAAACACGAAAGCTATTTTGACGCAGTCCATAATGCATCAGACGGAAGTTATTATATAGAAACCTTAACTACGCAATTGTCAGAAAAAGCATTAACTCTTTTTAAAGATATAGAAGCTAACGGAGGTTTTATTGCACAATTAAAAGCGGGAACCATTCAGAAAAAAATAAAAGAAAGCGCCAATAAAGAACAAGAGTTATTTGATAATGGTAAGCTTACGCTTTTAGGGACTAACAAACACCCAAATAAAAATGATAAGATGAAACACGAGCTAGAACTGTTTCCGTTTGTTAAGATAAACCCAAGAAAAACCCTTATTCAACCTATTATTGAAAAACGATTAGCCGAAACAGTAGAACAAGATAGATTAAAAACCGAATAAATATTTAGCAAATTATGAACACACGTATTTTTAAAATTGTATTAGTAGTTGTTTTAACAATAACCTTTAGTTGTAATAAAAATGAAGCGAAATTACCAGACTTTAAATTCGCAGATCAACCTAAAGCTGTAGATTGTAAAACGGGTTACGACGATGTATTAAACGAAGCATTATATGCTTTTGAAAATGATATAGTTAATAAATACGACCCAAAAAGCAAAAACAAACTTAGAGCTTACAGAGCCTATATTAGCAATGTTATTTCTAACAGAACTAATTTAGAGCAAACCATTACAGCACATAGTAAAGCAATTTATGATGTGCTAAAAACTAAGCCTGAATTATGGGATGGAAACCAATTAAATTATAATAGTCCATTGGTAAGTTGTATTTCAGAAAACCTAAAAGACACGTCGTTAAAACAAACCCTTAATGCATTAATTAGTACTAATAGCATGAGCTCAGAGTTATTTTCTGCTCCATTAATGAGCAACACCTCATACTCTAGAGACACGTACTTAGCCACCTTTATAGCTTTAGATTTATATTATTCTAAATTTAATAGTGTTGATTTTACAACAGTAGATTTAACTGCAAACGAACCTAAAGAACAACCTATAGATTTTAATAAAAAACCAGCACAAACTCCTGTATTACAACCACAACAACCACAACAAGAGATTGACCATACTGGACATAATCATGACTAATAATTGATGTGATTTGAAAATTAAAATTTATCTAATAGCTATAATTTTACTTTTACATTCTTGTAAGGATGAAAAGAAAGTCGAACATAACATTGTAAAAAACAATCTTTTTGGTAAACATTATAATTTATCTAAGGACAACATAGATATTTACTTACCAAATACATTACAACAGTATAGTGTAGATCAATATGAAAGTGTATTAGCATCAATTGAAGATTCAATAGCAAGACAATCTGAACTACTACGCTTTAATATTTTGAAATTTTCAAAAAAGAACGTGTACTTTTTCAGAACACCAAATCACACAACAGATGTAACGGTTAAAATGATGGACTACTACCCTTTTACCAAACAAGATTCAAAATACCTGTCAGCATTGTTATCACAATCGTGCAGAGAGTCGGCAGATGTAGCTAATAGTACATGTACAAAATTAAGGTCTGGATATTCTGGCACACCACAGACCAAAGCATTTATGGCTAAATTTAAGATAGATTCAGATAAAGAGCCTTCAAGTTTTGCAACAATCTATGCTGTGAGTTCTAATTATAAATCTTTTATAATCACATTTCGTTCGTTATTAAACAGAAATTATAATAAATTTATTGAAAAAACTATCGTCAAATAATGACTAGAAAAAACCTTCAACATATCACCTTAAACGCTTCATCTAAAAGCCAAAAGCCAAAAGCTAACAGCTCTTTCTTAACTGCAGAAGACATTCCTGTTTCATCTAACTATTCTAAAGCAGATTTAAAAGACGTTGAGCATCTAGATTTTGTTGCAGGAATCGCTCCAAATCTTCGTGGTCCTTATAGTACCATGTATGTTAGAAGACCATGGACTATTCGTCAATATGCAGGATTTAGTACTGCGGAAGAAAGTAATGCCTTTTACAGACGTAACCTTGCTGCAGGACAAAAAGGATTATCGGTTGCTTTCGATTTAGCCACACACAGAGGTTATGATTCCGATCACGAACGTGTGGTTGGCGATGTTGGAAAAGCTGGAGTTGCTATAGATAGTGTTGAAGACATGAAAGTGCTCTTCGACCAGATTCCGTTAGATAAAATGTCGGTGTCTATGACTATGAATGGTGCTGTATTACCCATTATGGCATTTTACATTGTTGCTGCAGAAGAACAAGGTGTGCAACCAGAACAGCTAGCAGGTACTATTCAAAATGATATTTTAAAGGAGTTTATGGTACGTAATACCTACATCTATCCGCCTACACCATCCATGAAAATTATCTCTGATATTTTTGAATATACTAGTAAGAACATGCCAAAATTTAATAGTATTAGTATTTCGGGATACCATATGCAAGAAGCTGGTGCGACTTGCGATATCGAGTTGGCTTATACGCTTGCAGATGGTTTAGAATATATTAGAAAAGGACTAGATGCAGGCATGGATATAGACACTTTTGCACCAAGATTATCGTTTTTCTGGGCAATTGGAATGAACCATTTTATGGAAATCGCAAAAATGCGAGCAGCACGTATGCTGTGGGCAAAACTAGTCCGTCAGTTTAATCCAAAAAACCAAAAAAGTTTAGCCTTACGTACACATTGCCAAACTAGTGGATGGAGCTTAACAGAGCAAGACCCATTTAACAATGTAGCACGTACCACTATTGAAGCTGCAGCAGCAGCGTTTGGTGGCACACAAAGTTTACATACCAATGCGTTAGACGAAGCTATCGCACTACCAACAGATTTTTCGGCACGTATTGCACGTAACACACAAATATTTTTACAAGAAGAAACCCATATTACAAAAACGGTAGACCCTTGGGCAGGCAGTTATTATGTGGAAAAACTAACCCATGATATTGCACAAAAAGCCTGGTCTTTAATTGAAGAAGTTGAAGCATTAGGAGGCATGACCAAAGCTATTGAAGCAGGTATCCCAAAACTACGTATTGAAGAAGCAGCAGCCCGAAAACAAGCACGTATCGACTCTGGACAAGACATTATTGTTGGAGTTAACAAATACGTATTGGAAGAGGAAGAGGCTATCTCTACTTTAGAAGTCGATAACCAAACCGTACGTTTACAACAAATAGAAGGGTTAACAAAAATAAAAGCCCAACGCAACTCTAATAAAGTTAACCAAGCCTTAACTAATTTAACCGAAGCTGCTAAGACAGGTCAAGAGAATCTATTATCTTTAGCAGTAGTAGCAGCAAGAGAACGCGCTACATTAGGCGAAATTAGTGACGCTTTAGAAGCTGTTTTTGGACGTTATAAAGCACAAATCAAATCTTTTTCTGGCGTGTATAGTAAAGAAATTAAAAACGATAAATCGTTTGCAAAAGCCAAAGAGCTAGCAGACCAATTTGCAGAGCAAGACGGTCGTAGACCACGTATTATGATTGCCAAAATGGGACAAGATGGTCACGACAGAGGTGCCAAAGTAGTCGCTACTGGTTATGCAGACGTCGGTTTTGATGTCGACATTGGACCATTGTTCCAAACTCCACAAGAAGCAGCCAAGCAAGCTGTAGAAAACGACGTGCATATTTTAGGCGTCTCTAGTTTGGCAGCAGGACACAAAACCTTAGTCCCACAAGTTATTGAAGAGCTTAAAAAGTATGGACGTGAAGATATCATGGTTATTGTTGGTGGTGTCATCCCAAAACAAGATTACCAATATTTATTTGATGCAGGCGCAGTTGCTGTCTTCGGACCTGGAACCAAAATTAGCGATGCTGCTATTAAGATTTTGGAGATTTTGATTGATTAGACAACTTAAATCTTATAATTACACATTATTAAAAATCGCCTTTAAAGGCGATTTTTTTATAAACCACCTGCGCTAAAAACCTCAAATACAAGCAATTAAAAATTACCGCTTTACATTAAAACAACTAAATAAAATACGTAGTTCTACGTATTTGTTTTCTTACAAGAAACTACTAATTTCGTTTGACGACATATATAAAAAACTTGTACTGAGCTTGTCGAAGTATTGAAACGTTTTCATATCATGTAAGTTGTAGGCAATTTAAAAAAAGTACGTTCAAGAAATAAAATATAGATAAAATGAAAAATTTTGACAGTAGAGCTTATAGTATAAATGATTTTCTTGAATGGAATGATAAGAAACAACTAGTACTTTCACCAAAATTTCAAAGAAAAGCAATTTGGTCAGATGATGCCAAGTCTTACTTAATGGATACCATCATTCGAGGAAAACCAATTCCAAAAATTTTCATTAGACAAACATTAAACATTGAGAATAGACAGTCAATACGCGAAGTTGTAGATGGACAACAAAGACTTCGAACCATTTTGTCTTATATCAATGATGGATTTGCAATAAAGAAAAAGCACAATCAAAAATATGGTGGATTTTTTTTCAGCCAATTAAGTAATATTGACCCTGATATTCAATCAACAATTCTGAATTATGAGATTTCAGTTGATTTACTTGTTAATCTACCAGACAATGAAATTTTAGACATTTTCGCCAGATTAAACTCTTATTCTGTTGTACTTAATCAGCAAGAAAAAATTAACGCAAATCACTTTAGTGAATTTAAAATATTAGTTGATAGACTATCCCATAAACACAATGATTTTTGGTCGGAAAATAAAATTCTAACAAATCAAAATATTCTGCGAATGGCTGATGCCACATTAGTTGCTGATTTAGTAATAGCAATGATAGAGGGAATTCAATCAAAAAAACAAATCAAATCTTTCTATACTAAATACGAAAAGGAATTTGATTACGATACTGACGCTTTAGAACGAGATTTTGATGAAACCATAGAACTTATTAAAAGTGTTTTTGACGAAACATTAAAAGGCACTCAATTCAAAAGAATACATCTATTTTACACTCTATTTACTAGCTTTTACCATACTAAAGTAGGTTTGAAAAATTTAGATGTAGTAAGACAAGAAATTGAGACCAATAAATACGAGAGAACTAAAATTGCTCTAACAGACTTAAACGTTCTTTTTGGCACAGTACCTTTTCAAAATATGTCAGTTCCACAAATACAGTTTTTAGAAGATAGTAGACGAGCTACAACTGATACGAAAGTTAGAGTTAGAAGAACCAAGTTTATACTTGACATAGTAAATTCAATATAATATGGCTTTAGCACAAAATTTGATTGATTTTAGAGCCACAACTGCTAGTCTTGTCTCGCATATTACATTTGCTCATCAAAAATATGCAAGTGGTTCATACAAGATTGCTAGAGATATGAGAGAATTTATAAGCGAATCCGCATTCTTGAGAATATATATTGGTTGGGAAACATTTGTAGAAAATTCGTTTGTTGATTATTTGCTTAATGAACCTTCAATACTTAATAATAGACCTGCTAAATGGGTAAACCCAATAGACGCTGAACACGCACAAAAAATTATTATCGGAAATCAACGTCATATGGATTGGTCTAATCCAGAAAAAATAAGAAACATTAGTAAAATATTCTTTCATCAAGGTTATGTTTTCAACACTTCATTAAGTGCTATAAATAATGACTTAATGGATTTGAAAACTATTAGAAATTCTGCAGCACATATATCGTCAACAACTACAAGTAAATTAGATGGTTTAAGTACTCGTATTCTTGGCACGACAGTTTCCAACTATACTGCATATAAACTTTTGTTTTCGATTGACCCACGTTCGACCATACCAAATACGACTGTTTTAGATAGATATTTGCAAATACTTGACGTAGCAGCTGAAGAAATAGCTAACGGATAAAAACTGCCTACAACAACGTGTATAATTCATTGCTAGTACTCGCCTACTTACGAAAATCCTCGCGGACTTTCTATCTGTGATTTATTTGCTAAATTTAGTGCTGAAACACGCAACTAACCATACACAAAACCGTTAAACAAAAACCAAAAATCAGTAATCCAACTACTGATTTTTTTTTGTGCAAGATTGTAATCCCATTCAACAAAACACGACTTATATCATATAAATATGTTATATTAAATTCTTTAAAACACACTATTATTATGATAACTGTAAAACCTTTTAAGCATTACTCAGCACTTACGTTGCTGTGTGTTGTTTTGGGTGTACAGTCGTTTAGTGTAGCACAAAAATCTACCTCATTTAACACCTCAACGTTAGATAGTGCTACCACCAAAAAAAAGATTGCTTTAGATGGTGTTGATGGTCCTTATATAATTAATGACAAACTCTACAGAGTGACTGCGACTAACCAAGTAGTTACTTCTACTATTGATAAAGATTCAATTCTTGTTGAAGTTAACAACAAGGATAAAGATGCATTTTATGTATCGTTACAGTCCGATTATGCATTCCCAGAAACCAGTTACGCTCAACCTGAAAAAACAATAGTAATCTCTGATATTGAAGGTAACTTTAATGCGTTTTCTAGCTTTTTAATGGCTAACAATATTATAGACAACAATTACAATTGGAGTTATGGTAATGGGCATCTGGTTTTGGTTGGCGACTTTGTAGATAGAGGCAAAAACGTGACACAAGTCCTGTGGCTAATTTATAAATTAGACTATCAGGCTAGACAGCATAATGGACAACTTCATTTTATTTTAGGTAATCATGAAATATTAAATTTTTATGGCAACTACAAATACAATCATGGTAAATACATAAAAGTTGCCCAAGAGATTAGCCAAATAAAAAGCAAAAAAGAGGCTGTTAAATACCTCTATTCTGAAGCTTCAGAATTAGGTAAATGGTTAGCCTCTAAAAACGTAATTGAAAAAATTGGGAACTATATTTTTGTACATGGTGGATTAAGTCCAGAGTTATTAGACTATCAATTAAGCTTAGAGGACATTAATAAATTATCGCGTTTAAGATATCACAACAAAAAATATCCTAAGGACAAGACCCTAAACTTTTTATATGGTCCTAAAGGTCCGTTTTGGTACAGAGGTTTGGTGGTAGAACGCTCTAAATACAACAAGATAACAAGTCAAGACCTTGATGCTATTTTAAACTACTATGAAGCTACAAAAATAGTGATTGGTCACACACCTGTTGCAGATGTTTCAACTGGTTTTGAAGGTAAAATTATTAGAACAGACGTGTTACATGACACGGTTAAATTCACCAATAAAACCAAAGGATTATTGATAGAAAATAACCAAGAATTTGTTATTGATGCGACAGCAACAAAAATGGTGTTGCAGTAACTATTATAACGAATTAAAATAAGTATCTAAATGACTCATACGTTTATTAATCCAAGTGTTTAAGTAGGTGAAATGGTCTTGATTAGAGGTGTCGTTTAGCTTATTGATCCAGACTAATTGTTCGCGTTTATAGATGTTTTCTGTGGTAAATCTGTTATAAATGGTTTCAATTTTAGACAACAAATTATCGTTACTAAACTGATTAGCTCTTAACGCGGTCCATCGCTCTTTAAGCTTTTGGTTATAATTATTAGGGTTTAATTGTATTAATCTATTAAACAAACCATTTCCTAAAATATCGTTGGTGTAATTTTCACGTTTTCCATCCTGAATAATTCCCATAACACCATCTAAATCCCAAGCCACAAAAAAGTACGGTTCGCCAGTAGTGTACTTTCCTAAATAATAGTTTTTACCCAAATTATCGGTTGCTCTTACCACATTTATAAAAAGGTAATAATCAATGACATTATCTATATGCACATGCTTTTCTATGTTATTAATAAAGTCGTTATCAGATCCATTAACCACTAGATTAACAAAGTCTGAAAGGTTTTTCCAATCGGCTTCATAATCTATTAAAGGGTATTCTACCCTAAAACCAGCCCAATGCGGAAACAGGTTGTTATACTTGGGTGCTTTAGTAAAATCTGGTCCACCATCGTAAGAATTGGCTTTATACAACTCGCCATAAATAGTTTTTTTGTCGTGTTTTTTAACCTGTAACTGTTTTCTATCTACAGATTCTGAAAACTGATACAACCCATAATACTGGTTATTTTTAAAAACCTCAACATACTTGACTTCAAATCCACTTTTGGCTTTAGGTTCTTTATCTGCGTAATACGGTTTATGGACTTTGGTCCATAATTTTGTAGAGATATGAGAGCGCAAACGTAAGGGCTCGTTAAACATGCCATCCAAAATCCAATCGTCGTCAGATCGCATTCCTTTAAATTTTAGGTCTTTGCTGTTTTTGGAAATACTATCTGTCCAAAACTCGATATCATAAGACTTTTTAGGAAAGGTTAGCGATAAATTACCTCTGTGCCTTACTCCCATTAGGCTTTTTTTATATTCACCTTTATTATAATACGTAAAATATCCAGGGATTTTAGAAAACCGGTCTATTTTAGCGGTATTAATAGTGATATGAATTAATGGCAATTTTGTAATAAACAAGGTATAACTGTCGCTATTTGACACCTTGTATTGATTGGTATAAGATAAGTTTGAAGAAGCGTCTTCAAGTGTATAAATCTTGTCAAATTTTAAACTGGTTATTGTTTTATGTGCAGTAACCACAGAATCTAAATTAGAAGTGTGCCAAACAATAACTTTGTTTGTATCATCCACACCATAACTACCTTCTTCTGCAACAATATCTTGAGCAAAAGTAGGAACAAAGCAAACAAAAAATAGTACCTGAATAATGTGTTTCATGTTAGAGTATATTTGGATTCTTTTGGTAAAATAATGAATATATTTTGCATTCTGTTACAGATGTTAAATTTTGCTAATTTTAAGATTAGAGCACTGTTAACAACTAAGGTTTTTATTCCTCATAAATAATTGTATTTTTACGCTTGACTTTAAGCTGTCATTTACAGCAAAGTTTTAAACAAAAACCAAATCAAATTAATGGGTAAAATCATTGCAATTGCCAATCAAAAAGGTGGTGTAGGAAAAACAACAACCTCAGTAAACTTAGCTGCTTCACTGGGTGTTTTAGAGAAAAAAGTGTTGCTAATTGATGCAGACCCTCAAGCCAATGCAACGTCTGGTTTAGGCATCGATGTAGAGTCGGTAGAAATTGGTACCTATCAATTATTAGAGCATACCAATAGCGCTAAACAAGCAATTGTTAAAACCGAAACGCCTAACCTAGATATCATACCTGCACATATAGACCTAGTTGCTATTGAGATAGAATTGGTAGATAAAGATCAACGCGAGTATATGCTTAAAAAAGCATTACAAGAGATAAAAGACGATTACGATTTTATACTAATAGATTGCGCACCATCCTTAGGATTGTTAACACTTAATGCGTTAACTGCTGCAGATGCTGTTATCATCCCAATCCAATGCGAGTATTTTGCATTAGAAGGTTTAGGCAAGCTATTAAACACTGTAAAAAGCGTACAAAAAGTACACAATTCTGAATTAGATATTGAAGGGTTGTTACTGACTATGTACGATTCGCGTTTACGCCTTTCTAACCAAGTGGTAGAAGAGGTACAAAAGCATTTTAACGATATGGTTTTTAAAACCATTATACAACGTAACGTTAAACTAAGTGAAGCACCAAGTTATGGCGAAAGCATTATAAATTATGATGCGTCTAGTAAAGGTGCTAGTAATTACCTAAGTTTAGCTAAAGAAATTATTACAAAAAACTCCTAAATTATGGCGAAAGCAACTAAGAAACAGGCTTTAGGACGTGGACTTTCAGCATTATTAAAAGATCCAGATAACGACATACAATCTGCTAAAGATAAAAACGCAGATCAAGTGATAGGAAACATTGTCGAGTTAGATTTAAATTCGATAGAGATGAATCCATTCCAACCACGTACTAATTTTAACGAAGAAACCCTTCGCGAATTAGCATCGTCTATAAAAGAATTAGGAGTAATACAACCTATAACCGTCCGTAAATTAGGCTTTGAAAAGTATCAATTAGTCTCTGGAGAGCGTCGTTTTAGAGCTTCTAAATTAATAGGTTTAGAAACTATTCCTGCATATATCAGGATTGCTAACGACCAAGAAAGCTTAGAGATGGCTTTGGTAGAAAACATCCAACGTCAAGACTTAGATCCTATAGAAATTGCATTATCGTACCAACGATTAATTGACGAGATACAATTAACACAAGAGCAAATGAGCGATCGTGTTGGTAAAAAACGTAGCACCATTGCAAACTATTTACGTTTATTAAAGCTGGACCCAATTATCCAAACAGGTATACGTGATGGGTTTTTAACGATGGGTCATGGTCGTGCGATTATTAATATTGAAGACCAAACCACTCAATTAGAGATTTACGAGAAAATTTTAAGCGAAAAACTATCTGTTAGAGCAACCGAAAACTTAGTACGTCACTACAACTCTACCAGTGAGGTAAAGGTGCCAACTAAAAAAGAAACCGAAGAATTGCCAAAATATGTTAAAAAAGGTATCACTGCGTTTTCAGAATACTTTGGACATAAAATTGACGTTAAAGTATCCAGCAATGGTAAAGGAAAAATAACCATTCCGTTTCATTCTGAAGAAGATTTTAATAGAATTAAAAAGCTAGTTCAAGGTGCTAAATAAAGCCTCCATTTTTACTTTAATATGTTGTTTTTTAAGTGCATTTTGTATCGCTCAAGAAACAGAACCTGTTAAAGACACAGATACTACAACACAAGAGATTCCGAAGGTTTTAAAACAGAGACAACAAAAAATTAGTGACAAGCCTGTTATTATTGACTCAACCGTTTTAAAAGAATCCAGAATTTACAATCCCTTATCGCCTTCTCGTGCTGCATTTTATTCTGCTGTTTTACCTGGTTTAGGTCAAGCATACAATAGAAAATACTGGAAAATACCAATTGTATATGCAGCGTTAGGTACAAGTATTTATTTTTATATTGAAAACAATAAGCAGTACAACAGAGCTAGAGATGCTTACAAAAGACGATTAGCAGGTTTTGAAGATGACGAGTTTCAGAATAAATTTACAGATGACGCTTTACGGGAAGCCCAAAAAACCTTTAGACGTAATAAAGAGCTTTCTTTACTTATAACTGTTGGAATTTATGCATTAAATATAATTGATGCTAATGTCGATGCGCATTTACTTCAATATAACATCAGTAACGATTTAAGTTTAAAACCGCATTATAAAATTGAAGAATTTGATAATTTAGGTCGCGTGGGTTTAACTTTAAACTTTCAGTTTTAAAAATATCTTTATGAAAATCGCTTTACTAGGCTATGGTAAAATGGGAAAAGCAATAGAAGCTATTGCTATACAACGTGGTCATGACATTGTTATAAAAACTTCAGAGCAATCTGGTTATAACATTACAGATGCAGATGTAGCAATAGATTTTAGCGTCCCTTCTGCAGCTTTCAATAATATTTCAAACTGTATTAATAATCAAGTTCCTGTAATTTCTGGAACTACAGGTTGGTTAGAACAATACAACGACGTTGTTTCGCTTTGCGAAAAACAAAAAGGAGCTTTTATATATGCTTCTAATTTTAGTTTAGGTGTAAATATCTTTTTTGAGCTCAATAAAGTATTAGCAAAAATGATGGCAAAAGTTGACGATTACAATGTTGATATTGAAGAAATCCACCACACACAAAAACTAGATGCACCCAGTGGAACTGCTATTACTTTAGCAGAAGGCATTATAGATAATAATACAGCCTATCAAGACTGGAAGTTGGACGTTAGTGATAAAAACACTATTCCTATTACAGCTAAACGCATACCAGAAGTTCCTGGCACACACACCATTACATACAACAGTGCAATAGATACTATAAAAATTGAGCATGAAGCACACAACCGACAAGGTTTTGCTTTAGGAGCTGTTATAGCTGCAGAATGGTTAGTAGGTAAAACAGGAATTTTTACGATGAAAGATGTACTAGCATTAGATTAAAACGTAAATCTTTGTTAAAAGTAAAAGATGAATTAATTAGAATTTTTATTTCATCAAGAAAAACCCCAAATTTGATAATTAATCAATATAACAAAAGACACAAGTCATTAAATAATATATTATGAACGGAACAAATTGGATTATCTTTTTCATTGTTATTCAGTTTTTACATGGATTGGCAACCTGGAAATTATATGTAAAAGCAGACAGAAAAGCTTGGGAAGCGTTTGTACCAGTTTATAATGCTGTTATTTTAATGAAAATTATTAACAGACCTTGGTGGTGGACTATCCTTCTGTTTTTACCAATAGTAAACCTAATTTTATTCCCAGTTATTTGGGTAGAGATAGCTAGAAGTTTCGGCAAAAACTCTGCAACAGATACCTTTTTAGCCATTTTTACATTAGGATTTTACAGCTTCTATTTAAATTATGTCGCTAAAGATATTCAGCACATCAAAGACAGAGATTTACATCCAAGAACAGAATTTGGAGATTGGGTAAGCTCTATTTTATTTGCAGTTATTGCAGCAACAATAGTGCATACGTATATTATTCAACCTTTTGTAATCCCAACATCCTCTTTAGAAAAAACGTTGTTAATTGGTGATTTTTTACTAGTAAGTAAAGTGCATTACGGTCCACGTACACCTGGAACCACAGTTGCAGTACCTATGGTACACGATGCCATTCCTGGAACAACAACACCATCGTATCTAAAAAAACCGCAATTACCTATGTTTAGGTTACCAGCGTTTGAAACCATAAAAAACAATGATATAGTTGTGTTTAACTGGCCAGTCGATACGTTGGTGGACATTAATAATCCTTACGGAGAAGTCCGTTATAAACCAGTAGACAAAAAAACTAACTATGTCAAACGCTGTGTAGGTATTCCTGGAGATACGCTGTCTATTAAAGATGGTTATGTATATATTAATGGAAAGAAAAACCAATTACCTGATCGTGCAAAACCTCAGTATTTTTATTTAGTTGAAACTAAAAACCCACTTTCTCAAAGCTTTATAGATCAATATAAGTTAACAGAATGGGGACAAGTTAAAAGCATTAGTACCAAGCAGTGGAACAATGAAAAAGTTCAAAATGTAATTAGAACCAATAACATAGCATTAGACGTTGTAAAGCAAGACTCCATCAAAACAATTGTTTTAGGAAGTGTTGATGAAAAACTAATGAAAATTATTGGTATGGATTACGACAGAAACGCGTTGTATGCTAACCTTACAGATGAGTTAGCTAAAACCATGCGTACTGATCCATCGGTAATTAATGTTAAAAAAGACATCTCGACAAGTACAACAGAGCAACTATTTCCGAAGTCTCCAGATTACACTTGGAATAGAGACTTTTTTGGACCAATTTACATTCCTGAAGCTGGTCAAACAGTAAAACTTAATTTAGAAACATTACCACTATACAAGCGTATTATTACTGCTTATGAAGGCAATACACTTAAGGTTAATGGTAATCAAATTATCATAAATGGTAAGGTTACAGACTCGTATACGTTTACTCAAGATTACTATTGGATGATGGGAGACAACAGACACAACTCGCAAGACGCAAGAATGTGGGGTTTTGTACCATTTAATCATGTTGTAGGTAAGCCTGTTTTTATTTGGATGAGTTGGGATACTAATGGTGAAGGTATTAACAAAATACGTTGGGACAGAGTATTTACAACTGTTGGTGGTAGTGGTAAACCTGTATCTTATTTAATACCGTTTTTAGTGGTATTGGGTGCCATTATTGCTTTTAATAAATTTAGAAAACGTAAGAAAGCTGCTTAAGGGTTGATATATAATTTGGTTATTGAATACTTTACCTTTAAAAAACGCTTGTAAATAAAACAGGAATAAACTACTATTTTTAAAAAAATTCCTGCCTACGCAGGAATTTTGCATTATCAAATGAAAAACATACTACTCCATCCAACGTACTTCCCTAGTATCGCGCAATGTGTAGCAATTGCTAATGCTGATGAGTTAACTTTTGAGATGCATGATAATTTTCAGAAGCAAACGTATAGAAACAGAGCGTATATTTATGGTGCTAATGGAAGATTGCAATTAAGTGTTCCAATAATACATAGTCATAAAGAGCGACAGTTATATAGAGATGTCAAAATTAGTGATGTAGATAAATGGCAATTAATACATTGGAAAAGTTTTGAAGCTGCTTACAGAACATCTCCTTATTTTGAATTTTATGAAGACGATTTCCAGCCACTTTTTAAATTAAAATCGGAATTTATTTTTGACCATAATTTAAAATGTTTTGAGGTGATTTCTGATTTTTTACAATTAGACTTAAGCCCTAAATTTACAACTACATTTGAAAAAAATCCAACAGACCTAAAAGATTACAGGTATTTAGCCAATGCCAGACAAGAAAAAAATATAGTTTTAGACCCTTATACACAAGTGTTTCATGATAAACATGGTTACATTAATAATCTAACTGTTTTGGATTTGATATTTAACGAAGGTACAAATGCATTAACCTATCTAGAATCTCAACATTTACCAAATGTATAGACCTTTAATACATTACGGAATTCATTTTGGGTTACCTCTTGTAATAGCACTTTTATTTTTTAAAAAACAATGGAAAAAAGCAGCATTAATCATGCTTTTAGGCCTATCAATAGATCTAGATCACCTTTTAGCTACACCAATGTTTGCGCCAAATAGATGTAGTATAAACTTCCATCCTCTTCACACGTATTATGCTTTAGCGGTTTATTTAATATTACTTATTCCTAATAAAACCAGACTTATTGGACTAGGATTAGTCATACACATTATTGCAGATATTACAGATTGTTATTTAATGAGTCGTTAAAAAGAAATTCGAGCCATAATTGGATAATGGTCCGAGTACTCGACATCATAAGTTTTAAAGCTATTGATAGTATAGGATTTATCAACTAATAAAAAGTCAATCCTAAGCGGAAAAAACTTGAAGTTATAGGTACGTCCAAAACCGTTTCCTTGTTGTTTAAAAGCGTCTTTCATATCTGCTTTTATGGTTTTATACACATAGGAAAACGCAGAGTTATTAAAATCACCAGAAATGATGACTTTATAAGGACTATTAGTTTTATGTTTTAAAAATAATTCTGCCTGACTTTGTTGCATTTTAAAGGTCTCTCCTATTCCGTTTATTAACTTTTCAGAATTCTCGGTAGTTAAACTTTGTACTCGTGGGTCAATACGTAAAGATTGTAAGTGCAAATTATATACTCTTATGGTATCTTTTTCTTTTACAATATCTGCAAATATGGCATTATTAGCAGTTTTTGGAAACTCTATAGAACCAGAATGAATTATTGGATATTTAGAAAAAATAGCCTGTCCCATTTTAATTTTTTGACCTTCTAACTTTTCGTATTTGTATTTATAATTAGAAAAATCTACATCATCTTGTATTTGATATTCTTGTAGACATAAAATATCTGGGTTTTCCTTTTTAACAAATTCTACTAATTTTTGGTCAATATCTTTTCCAGGAATCCATTCGTATAAATTAAACAAACGCACATTATAATTCATAATGGACAAGCTTTCTGTACCATCTTCCTCCCAGTTAGAAAATTTATATAACGATCCAAATAAAAAATAACCAATTGTAACCACAATAAGGGATAGTAGGAGTTGCTTTTTAATTTTAAACAACCAATACACAAAAAACAGTACGTTAAGTAATATTAAAAATGGCACTCCTAAACTTAAAACAGATAGTGTAGCAAAAGTCTTTGGTGGTATATTAGGTAATACATAGGAAAGTAGTAACAAAAACGCTACAATAGAGTTTATGAAGAAGATAATTTTTTCAAAAAACGTTAAGTTTTTCATTTCCCAGCTTTAAATAAAAATTCTTTTTCTTCTTTAGATAAACTATCGTACCCACTTTTACTTATTTTATCTAAGATAGCATCAATTTTTTTCTGGTTATTTAATTGGTTAAACTCTTCTTTTTTATAACCAGCAACGTTACCTTTTTGTTTGTGTACGGTTTTCATTTTAGGTGTTTTACTAGCTTTAAACAAACTAGTTACCCAATCCATAAACCGACCAAAACCAGTACCAATATCGTGTCCTTTAGCCAGTTGTTTTGCATATATAAACCCTAAAGCAGCTCCTCCTAGATGCGCTAAATTGCCACCTGCATTATTACCTCCAATGATGTTTAAAACATCAAAACCAATTAACACTGCACCAATCCACCATAACTTTAAATTAAACGTAAAAAATCTAATATCCTTGTCTGGCATGTAGGCACATAAAAATATAAGAATAGCTCTTACACCAGCAGAAGCACCAAGTAAATAAGCAGAAGAGGCAAACACGCTTGGTATGACATTATACCCAAATAAAAACGCTAATCCACCAGCAATAATACCCATAAGATAGATATTTAAAGCCATTTTTGGGTTGAATAAATTTAACATGATTCTACCCAAAAAGTACAACCAAAGCATGTTAAATAAGACATGAAACAAATCAAAATGTAAAAACCCATAAGTAATGATAGTCCAAGGTTTATACAAAAAGTCGTAAAAATCACTTGGTAAATGCAACCACTTAAAAACTCCAGGAACAAGTCGTCTAAAAATTAGAGCAAACAAAAAAATAACACTATTAATAGCTATAATTTTTTCTAAGACATTAAGTCTAGCGTATTTATATTTTAATTGTTCTATTTGATTCATTTATTGGTCCCAACGGTATTTATTCATGCTATTTTTTTTCCAGTACCACATCACTATAAAGCCTATAATGGCACCTCCAACGTGAGCCAAATAAGCGGTATTGCTTGGACTAAAAAACGACTGTCCTGTAAACGCAGAAATAACATCTAAAATTATAATTCCTGGTATAAAGTACTTGGCTTTAATTGGAATTGGTAACAATATCATCATTAATTCAGCATTAGGATTCATTAAACCAAAAGCAGCTAAAATACCCATAATACAACCTGAAGCTCCAACCATAGTACTATTGTGTATTAGTACATTTGTTTCAAATAAATTATTATAAACAGATTGATTAATAATACTTTCAGGAATTCCGTTTTCATATAAATAAGGTTCTAATTGCTCTGTTAACAACTTACCTGTAAATTGATTACCATCTAAAATATTAAAGTTAATAATATCGTTTATAGCTGTTTTACTTAAACCTGATTCCATCAAGTTTGTAACTGCTGGAAAATAATCCCAATAATAACCTGCTAACTGGAACAATACAGCTCCTATTCCTGCAGAAAAATAGATAAACAAAAATTTATTACGTCCCAAACGTTGCTCTACAGGTGTACCAAACATCCATAGTGCAAACATATTAAACAGTAAGTGTGTAAATCCACCATGCATAAACATGTGAGTTACCACTTGCCAAGGTTTAAAAGCATCGCTAGCAGGAAAATGCATCGCAAATAAATCGTAAAATAGTCGTCCATCTCCAACAGTTAGCGTACCCACAAACATGATTATATTTATTATAATCAAATGCTTTACCGTATCTGTTATTCTCATCATAGTTTACATAAATTTTTTATCTAACTCATCCACAGTCATGGTGATAAATGTGGTTTTATTAGTTGGTGACACATTAGGTTCCTTACAAGCAAATAAACGGTTTACTAAATGCTCTTGCTCTGGGTTGGTTAATGTTTGTCCTGTTTTTATTGCTAAGCTTTTCGCCATAGATTTGGCTAACAAATCTGTTGCTGAAAAATTACTATCTGGCACTTCGTTTTCTACATCACTAATTAATTGCTCTAAAATAATAGACACTTCGCTTTCTGGAACATTTACTGGTACTCCAGTAATTTGAACGGTTTCATTTTTTACAGATTGAAATATAAATCCAGTAGATTCTAAATCTTCTTTTAATTGATTAATTAATGCTATTTCTTGTTTAGAAAAATGTAGCTCTAACGGAAATAATAACTGTTGACTAACACCTTCTTTTATAGTGATGTGTTGTAAAAATTCTTCATACAACACGCGTTGGTGTGCACGATGTTGGTCAATGACTAGCATACCAGATTTTATGGTACTAATAATAAATTTGTTATTAAGCTGATATGTGGTTTGCTTTTGCTCGACATCTTTTTCATTTTTGAAAATAGATTCGTTTTCTGGTTCGCTTTCAAAGTGTACTTCACTAAAATCTGTATGTGTTTTGGTACCTTTAGATTCTAAACCAACATACAAGCTTTCCCAATTAGCACCTACTTCTTTTTTATAATTTGATACCTTAGTTTTTTGTTGGTCCTCTTTAAACGGATTAAAACTTTGATCGACCTCTATGGTTGGTGTTCCTTTTTGTTGATAGCTATAAGGCGTATCTAAATTAGCATCACGCTCAAAATCCAACACAGGTGCTATATTAAATTGTCCTAGACTATGCTTAACTGAAGAACGTAGAATGGCATAAAGCGTATGCTCGTCATCAAACTTAATTTCTGTTTTTGTTGGATGAATATTTATATCGATACTTTGTGGATTAACCGTTAAATTTAAATAATAACTTGGTTGTGCACCATCTTTTAACAAGCCTTCAAACGCCGAGTTAATAGCATGGTTTAAATATGCACTTTTAATAAAACGGTTATTAACAAAGAAAAACTGCTCGTTTCTAGATTTTTTAGCAAATTCTGGTTTACCTACAAATCCAGAAATGGTTAAGACTTCGGTTTCTTCCTCGACAGGAACTAGTTTTTCGTTGGTTTTGGTTCCAAAAATATTGACAATGCGTTGTCTGTAATTACTAACTGGTAAATTAAAGGTTTCGCTACCGTTACTAAACATTGAAAATCCAATGTTTGGATGTGCTAAAGCTACACGATGAAACTCGTCAATAATATGTCGTAACTCAACAGAATTAGACTTTAAAAAATTACGTCTAGCAGGAATATTAAAAAACAGGTGTTTAACAGAAATTGAGGTCCCTTTTGGTGTTACAACCACTTCTTGAGATTTAACCTCACTACCTTCAATAACTAGTTCTGTACCTAAGTCTTGTTGGTCTTGTTTTGTTTTTAGCTCGACATGTGCAATAGCTGCAATACTTGCTAAAGCTTCACCTCTAAAACCTTTGGTGTGTAATTGAAATAAATCGTCTGCTGTGCGTATTTTAGATGTCGCATGACGCTCAAAGCTTAATCTGGCGTCAGTAGTACTCATCCCTTTTCCGTTATCAATAACTTGGATTAAGGTTTTTCCAGCATCTTTAATTATAAGTTTTATAGTAGTTGCTTCAGCATCAATAGCATTTTCTAACAGCTCTTTTACAACTGAGGCTGGACGTTGCACGACCTCTCCTGCAGCAATCTGGTTAGCAACGTGATCTGGTAACAATTGAATGATATCTGCCATACGTTTAGTTAGGGAAGAATATGGATAAATCGAAACCTATTAGTAAAAAAAACAAAAAAACCAATATAGCAACAATCAATAAAATACGTCGATTGGCCTCTCTATCTGGATTACTTTTTAGTTCGTTTAAAGCATTATTAAATTTACCTTTTAAGCCAGGATTTTCACCTACAGTGGTTCTGTGTTCATCAAATTTATGCTTGATTTCAAACGGATTACCTTCACCTTTATAAAAACGAGGTGTGTAATCAAATCTTTTATTTTTTCTTCTAGATAGAAAACCCATAACTTATGGTCTATTTAATTTTTGTTTCTAAGTAATACATTAAAATGGCTAGTAATGCTAACACGCCTAAAAGCAGAAATAAAGTATAATTTTTTCTGTTGCTAGAGCTTGTTCTTCTGGCATCATTCCAACTAGAGTTCATGCTTTCTTTAAGCTTAGTAGCAGAATCGTTGTCTTTAGAAAAGCGTGTTTGGTAATTAAACTTTTTATTTTTTTTCTGAGTAAACAAACTAGAATAGTTTTAATGTATAATCTACTCAAAAATACTGAAAATACTACAGAACCACAGATTCTGAATGCTAAAAATTGTTAACAAGTTGTATCGACCCATAAGTTATTGTTTTGAAATAACAAGTAGCAGAATAAAACGATAAACTAATTAAAGAACACTAATTTTTAAGCGTTTCTACGTAGCTCAGCCATTTTTAAAGCTGCAACAGCTGCTTCCACACCTTTGTTACCGTGTTTTCCACCAGAACGGTCAATTGCTTGTTGCATAGTGTTATCTGTTAATACACAGAAAATGACTGGAGTTTCACGAGTAATATTTAGATCTTTTATACCCTGTGCTACAGCCTCACAAACAAAATCAAAATGCTTAGTTTCGCCCTGTATTACGCTACCAATTGCAATAACAGCGTTAACCATTTGCTCCTGCATTTTTTTACAACCATAAATCAACTCGTAACTTCCTGGCACATCCCAAACCACTATATTTTCTGGTTTTACACCATGTTCTAAAAGGGTGTTTTTTGCGCCTTCTAATAAGCCCTGAGTAATAGTATCGTTCCATTCTGAAACAACAATCCCAAACCGAAATTGCTTTCCGTTTGGGATTGATGCTTTATCGTATGCAGATAAATTTGTTGTTGCCATAGTCTAGTTTGACATTGCTTGTGCTTTTCCAATAAACACCTCTACTTGTGTAGCTTCTGGTGATTTTGGATAGTTATCTTTTATTTTATTAAATAAGTCTAGTGCTTTTGATGCTTGACCTAAATTTAAAGCGGTAACACCAGCTTTAAATAAGTAGGTTGGTGCTGTAAAGTCGTTTTGACGTAAGTTAGCAGCTTCTGTGTAATACTTTAAAGCATCTTCAGTTTGGTTTAATTGCATAAATGCATCTCCAATTGCGCCTTTAGCCATAGGTGCTAAAGCTTCGTCATCACTTTTAAATTTATCTAAATAAGCAATAGCTTGCTCGTAATTTTTAATATTTAAGTAAGCCATTCCTGCATAGTAATTAGCAAGGTTTCCAGCTTGAGTCCCACTATATTGATCAGCGATATCTGTCATCCCTAATTTACCTTCACCTCCTGTTAAAGCTAAATTATATAAAGAATCTTGACCAGTAGCTGCAGTTACAGCTTCGTTGAAAAATTGTTGAGCTTGGTACATTTCATTCATAGCTTCACTTTGTTTAGGCTTCGCTATAAATTGTTGATATCCTAAGTATGCTAAAGCTAATCCAGCTACGACACCAATAACTATAAAGATGTTTTTTTGATTTTTCTCTACAAACTCTTCTGCTTTGTTAGCAGATTCATCTAAAGTATTAAAAACTTCTGCAGTTGCCGAGTTTTCTTCTACTTCAATTTCCTTTTCTACTTTTGTTTTTGGTTTGTATCCTCTTTTCTTGTAAGTCGCCATGTTAGTTTTATTAATGCGCACAAAAATATAATTTTTCTTTATAAATAAAAGGTTATTATTTGATAATTTTCAATAATTTGCACATCCTTATCAGGCTATTCTTAATAAAGCACATTCTTTTAGTACTAATTCTATGATTTTAAAGTCTTTATCGCTTTTAAACTATAAAAATTTTGACTCCAAAACCTTTTCGTTTAACGAGACTATAAATTGTTTGGTAGGTAATAATGGTGTTGGTAAAACTAATGTGCTGGATGCTATTTATCATTTATCCTTTGGTAAAAGCTACTTTAATCCTGTAGCTAAACAAAATATAAAATACGATCAAGATTTTTTTGTTATCAATGGAGAGTATGACAAAGACCAAAAGACAGAAAACATAGTAGTTAGTTTAAAAAAAGGACAGAAAAAAATTATCAAACGCAATAGTAAGGTTTATGATAAATTTAGCGACCACATTGGGTTTTTACCATTAGTTATTATTAGTCCAGCAGATAGAGATTTAATTACAGAAGGTAGTGACACTAGACGTAAATTTATAGATGGTGTTATTAGCCAAAGTGACAAAAGCTACTTAAGCAGTTTGATTAATTACAACAAAATACTGTCTCAGCGCAACTCGTTATTAAAATATTTCGCTGTTAATCACACCTACAATAAGGATACTATTGAAGTATACAATCAGCAATTACAACAATACGGATCAGAAATTTTTGAAAAACGCAAAGCCTTTTTAGACAGTTTTATTCCTTTATTTAAAGCACGTTACAAAGCAATAAGCAATAATAATGAGGATGTGTTTTTAAATTATAAAAGCGATTTATTTGAAGATAATTTAGACACGCTTTTAAATCAATCCATTAATAAGGACAAAGCCCTACAGTATACAAGTGTTGGGATACATAAAGACGATTTAGAGTTTAATATTGGTGATTATCCTATTAAAAAATTTGGAAGTCAAGGACAGCAAAAATCATTTTTAATTGCTTTAAAATTGGCTCAATTTGACAGTATTAAAGCAATTAGTGGAGATAATCCTATTTTACTTTTAGATGATATTTTTGATAAGTTAGACGAAACCCGTGTGGCACAAATTATAAAATTAGTAAATGATGAAAATTTTGGACAAATTTTTATTAGTGATACACATGCAGAACGAACTGAAAATGCAGTAAAACAAGTGCATCAATCTTATGAAATTTTTAAATTATAAAGTTGAAAGTATTTAAAGTTTATAAAGTTGCTTACTCGGACTTGTTATTGTTAGTAAAACGAAGCAATCTGTTTAAAAATAGAATTAATAATTAAAAAAAAATCACTGGAGTTTATATTGAGCGCAGTCGAAATACGTAAACAGAAGATGAAAAAACTATACTACATACTACTAATCTTAATAGTAAGTTGTACTAAAAATCCAGATGATATTAAGCAACACGTTACAGGGTATTGGGAAATTAAAGAAGTGACACTAAATGATGGAACAAAAAAACAATACAATTTCAATAATACTGTAGATTATATTGAAATTAATGATACAACTGGGTTTAGAAAAAAAATGAAACCTAATTTAGATGGAACATTTCAAACCTCAAATAATTTAGAACGCTTTACTGTAAAAGTTGAAAAGGATAGTCTAAACTTGTATTATAAAACACCTTTTTCTAATTGGAAAGAAACCATTTTACATGCTAATAACAATCAATTACAAGTCATAAACAAGAATAAAGACTTATATTTATATCAACGCTACACACCTATTACACTTGAATAATGCCAAAACGCAATAACACCATATTAAATATTTCTGATGCTTTAAAAGATTTTGTAACCGAAAATAATTTAGAGAAAGGATTAGACAAAGTCAATGTTAGAGAGGCTTGGGCTAAACTTATGGGAAATGGTATAAATAACTATACTACAGCAATAGAATTAAAACGAGATACGCTTTACATACAACTAAGTTCTAGCGCTTTACGGGAAGAGTTAAGTTATGGTAACCAAAAAATTATAACATTATTAAATGAAGAGTTAGGTAAAGAGATTATTAAAAAACTGGTTTTAAGGTAATTGAAAAAAATTCAAGAATGCAAATATTTTTTTGAAATATTTTAAAAATAATGTTCAATTAACATTATATATTCTATCTTTGAAACTATTATTAACAAATTTTTTTATTACAATGGCTCAAGGCACAGTAAAATTTTTCAATGATTCAAAAGGATTCGGTTTTATAACTGAAGAAGGATCAGACAAAGACCATTTCGTACACATCTCTGGACTTATCGACGAAGTTCGTGAAGGAGATACTGTAGAATTCGACTTACAAGAAGGAAGAAAAGGTATGAACGCAGTAAATGTAAAAGTAGTATAATTATATATTTTCTATTTCAATCTTTACACAAAAGCCTTTCCATATGGAAAGGCTTTTTTTGTGTCAAAACGTAAATAATTGAAAATAAACCAAATAAATAGCGATTATTAAATTTAATGGCACCATCTTTGCAACCAATTAAATAATTAATATTAAATTTTATTACAATGAGTAAAGGCACAGTAAAATTCTTCAATGACGCTAAAGGTTTTGGTTTCATAACAGAAGAAGGTGTAGACAAAGACCATTTTGTACACATTTCAGGATTAATCGACGAAGTCCGTGAGGGTGACGATGTAGAATTCGACTTACAAGAAGGTAAAAAAGGATTAAACGCAGTTAACGTTAAAGTTGTTTAACGACTAGTATATATCTTTAAAAGTAAAAGCCTCTCCAATTGGAGAGGCTTTTATTGTTTAATAACACTTGTAAACAAAAAAAATCCAGCTAAACGCTGGATTTTTTAATTCTATATCGTTTTAAGCTTAAAACATCTCGCGTCCAGAAAAATGGAAAGCACCTTCAATAGCTGCATTCTCATCGCTATCACTTCCGTGTACTGCATTTTCTCCGATAGAAGCTGCATACAACTTACGGATAGTCCCTTCTGCTGCATCTGCAGGATTAGTGGCACCAATTAAGGTTCTAAAATCCTCAACTGCGTTTTCTTTTTCTAAAATTGCTGCAACAATAGGACCACGTGTCATATACTCTACCAACTCACCAAAAAATGGTCTTTCGTTATGTATTGCATAAAATGCTTCGGCATCTTGCTTTGTCATTTGTGTTAATTTCATTGCAACGATTCTAAAACCTGAAGCGTTAATTTTTTCTAAGATTGCGCCAATATGCCCTTTTTCAACAGAGTCAGGCTTAAGCATTGTAAATGTTCTGTTAGTTGCCATTTTTTAATTTTATGTTATCTAATTCATTTAAAAAACAAGCCCAATTACTATTTAAAAACGTGCTTGTTAATTTTGTGCAAAAGTAAGGTATTTATTAAGAAAAACAATATTATCCATTATTAAAAATTTGTATATTCGTCTGCTATGAATACACAAGAAATTTCAGAATTAAAATCGCTACTTAATTCGCCTAAAAAAATTGTAATAGTTAGTCATAAAAATCCAGATGGAGATGCTATTGGCTCTAGTTTAGCGTTGTTTCATTACCTAACAAAAACTAACCATTTAGCTACTGTTATTGTACCAAATGACTATCCAGATTTTCTAAAATGGATACCAGGTCAGGATTTAATATTAAAATATGAATCTCAGCAGGAAGATTGCAATCAAAAATTAGATGAAGCAGATCTTATTTTTGCTTTAGACTTTAATGCGTTTCACAGAACGGGAAACATGGAAACTGTTTTAACCAATAATACAGCATTAAAAGTAATGATTGATCACCATCAACAACCCGATGGGTTTGCCAAATACACTTATAGTGATGTTAGTATGAGCTCTACGTGTGAGATGATTTATAATTTTATTGACTATTTAGATGGTTTAAAAATCATTGATAGCAATATTGCAACTGCCATTTACGTTGGTATTATGACAGATACTGGATCTTTCAGATTTAGATCAACAACCAGTGCAACCCATAGGATAATTGCTAGTTTAATAGATAAAGGTGCAGATAATACAATGATACATAATCAAGTGTATGACACTAATAGCTATAACCGTATGCAACTGTTAGGTTGTGCGCTAAGTAATCTAAAAGTTGTACCAGAATCTAGAGCTGCATATATTACTTTATCACAACAAGAATTACAGCAGTTTGATTATAAAAAAGGAGATACAGAAGGATTTGTAAATTACGCCTTATCATTAAACAACGTTGTTTTAGCAGCTATTTTTATTGAAGATTTGCAGCAAGGCATTATTAAAATTTCATTACGATCTAAAGGTGATTTTTCTGTAAATGAAATGTCTAGAGCGCACTTTGAAGGAGGAGGACATACCAATGCTGCAGGGGGAAAAAGTGACACGACTCTAGATAAAACCGTTGAAAAATTTATTAGTATATTACCACAATACAACATTGCATTACATGAAGCGTAACCTAGTTATTTTAATAGTATTATTAAGCACAGTTTTAGGTTGTAAAACACCTGAAGCCCGTAAACCTGTTTCTGTAAATTCCGGGTCTTTTATTAATGAATCTGTTGAACGCAACAAAGCATTAAACCAAAAAGAAACAGAGGTTATTGAAGCTATTATGGCTAAGCAACCAGAAAATAATTATCAAACATCAGGTAACGGATTTTGGTATTATTATAATACTAAAGTTGAAGATAGTACAGCTACTCCAGAGTTTGGCGACCTTGTAAAGTTTGACTACAACGTTAAAGACCTAAACGGAAACACTATTTACACTAAAGAAGAACTTCAAACACAACACTATGCAATGGACCAACAAGAGTTGTTTAGTGGACTTCGTGAAGGTTTAAAATTAATGCAAGCTGGTGAAACTGCTACGTTTATTTTCCCATCTCAAAAAGCTTATGGTTATTATGGAGATGAAAATAAAATAGGAACCAACATTCCAATAATTTGTGAAGTTTCTGTACATTCGATAACCCAAAAAGATTAGAATTAAACCCAATTTAATACAATGAATAATTTATTTAACACAATGAAATTAATAATTATTGCACTTATGGTAAGCCTATCTAGCACGTCTTGCCAAGATAAATACCCAGATTTAGAGGAAGGATTATATGCCGAAATTGTAACCAATTACGGAACTATGGTAGCCAAATTATATTACGATAAAGTACCAGTAACCGTAGCCAATTTTGTTGGTTTAGCCGAAGGGACACACCCAAAGTTAGCAGACACATTAAAAGGAAAACCATTTTACAATGGAGTAATTTTTCATCGTGTAATGGACAAATTTATGATACAAGGTGGTGACCCAACTGGAACAGGAATGGGAAGCGCAGGATTTAAGTTTTATAGCGAGTTTGACCCATCATTAAGTCACAATAAAGCAGGAATTTTATCTATGGCTAATTCAGGTGGAGTTAATACTAATGGAAGTCAGTTTTTTATAACAGAAGTCCCAAGAACAAACTTGGACGCCTTTTTAGCAGATGGAAGTTTAAAAAATTGTAATGCACCAAGAACTAGTTGTCATCCTGTGTTTGGAGAATTAGTTTTAGGACTAGATGTACAAGACACTATTTCTAATGTACCAGTTGCTGGACCTAGAGGGACCACACCTGTTGACGACGTTGTGATGCAACAAGTTAATATTATCCGTAAAGGAAAAGACGCTAAAGCTTTTGATGCAGCAAAAGTATTTACAGAGCAAGAACCATTACTACCACAAAAATTAGAAGACCTAAAAGCAGAAATGCAAGAAAAAATGAAAGCTCAAGCTAAAGAAGCAGCAGATAAGTTTATTAAAGACAATGCTGATAAAAAAGGAGAAGTTAAAGAGTTTTCAACTGGATTAGTGATGATTTTAGATGCTAAACCTAATGGTGTGACACCAAAAGCATCAGACAGAGTATTGATAGATTGTACAGGTTACTTAGAAAACGGAACTTTTTTCTGGACTACCAGAGCTGAGGACGCTAAAAAAGCTAACCAATATAATGAAGATGCAGACAAACAAGGCGCTTACAAACCATTTGGTATGCCTTATAATGAGTCTGCAACTTTGGTCCCAGGATTTAGAGAAGCTATGTTAAATATGGATATTGGTGACAAAGCCAGAATATTTGTACCAAGTTATTTAGGCTATGGCGCTTCAGGAAATGGACCAATACCACCTAATGCTAATATCATTTTTGATTTAGAAATTGTAGGATTAGAGAAAAAATAAATTTCTTAAAATATAAATTTTTGAAAAGCACTCTTCGGAGTGCTTTTTTGATTTAAATACTCTGAATTTTAATTTCTAATATGTAAAGTATGTTATATAATTAATTCATTCACTATAGTTTAAATTATTAAAACTTAAAAAGTACACTCCAAAAAATTTCATAACTTTCCAGACAACTAACTTAAAATTTACAACCTTATGAAATTAGGAGCCTTCTCAATAAGTCTTGCAGTTAAAGATTTAAATACCTCTAAAGCTTTTTACGAAAATTTAGGATTTAGTGTGTTTGCAGGACAACCCGAAAAAAATTATTTAATCATGAAAAATGGCAACGCTTTAGTTGGATTATTTCAAGGAATGTTTGACAATAACATTTTAACCTTTAATCCTGGTTGGGATGAAAGTGCTAATAAATTAGAAGATTTTGACGATGTTAGAAGCATCCAAAAACATTTAAAGCAACACAACGTCCCTTTTGTTACAGAAGCTGATGAAAACACTTCTGGTCCAGCTAGTTTTGTGGTTTTGGATCCAGATGGAAATGCTATTTTAATAGATCAACACGTCTAGTTAAGCTGTTAGCTCTTGGCTTTTAGTACTACTTTGTAGCAAATTAGCCTTTAGCCTACTCTACTGGAAAATCAAAATATTGATTACGATAAGGCTCTCCTCTTAATGTAAAGTGCCACCATTCTTGCGGATAATTTCTAAAACCATTAGACAACATCACTTTTTGCAATAATTGTCTGTTAGCTTGTTGTTGCTTAGTTAAGTTTTTATTTTCAACCCACGATTCTGGACCAAAAAAGTCATAAGGTGTGCCCATATCTAACTCTTCTCCTGTTTCAAGATTGATAATAGTTATATCTAAAGTACTACCACTACTATGTCTAGATTTTGAAGCGATATAGCCCTTTTTAAACAGATGTCGCTTATCTACATTTGGATAATACTCTTGTTTTTTAAGGGTATCATTAACCTGTTTTGCCCATCGCACAAAGTGGTTAACTGCACGTTGCGGTCTATACGCGTCAAAAATTTTAAGCCCTAACCCTTGTTTTTTTAAAGTGTCTTGTACCTTTTGTAAAGCAGAAGCTGCTTGAGAGGTCATTATAACCACTTCTTTATGATAACCATCTATTTGTTGTCCAACAAAATTATTGTCGTTACAATACCTTAATTCTACTGCTAAATCTTCAATAATATCCTGAGCATAAACAAATCCTTCACGTAATTGTGCAAAACAAATAGTAGTAAAAAATGTTAGTAAAAGTGCTAGGCTAAACTTCATGATTAATTATTTATAGGCTAAATTTAAAAAATAAAAATCAACTAAAGATTGTCATGCTATTTAATGAAGAAATAAAGCTGAATTTACCAGATGCAGAAATAAGCTACTTTCCTAACTTTTTTAATCAAGAAGAAGCAAATCAGTTTTATAAAGTGTTATTAAATGACATCCCTTGGCAACAAGATGATATAACAATTTTTGGAAAAACCTACGCACAGCCTAGACTAACTGCTTTGTTTGCAGATAACAACAAACCCTATAGCTATTCTAATATAACAATGCATCCACACGTATTTAATTCCGCTTTAAGCGAAATTAAACAACGAGTTGAACAACACGTTGAGAAAACTTTTACCACCTGTCTTGCAAATTTATACAGAGATGGACAAGATAGTAACGGTTGGCATGCAGATAACGAAAAAGAATTGGGTAAAAATCCAACAATCGCTTCGGTAAGCTTTGGTGAAGCCAGATACTTTAATTTAAAACACAGAAATAAAAACTTAAAACATAAACTATTACTAGAACATGGCAGTCTACTGTTAATGAAAGGCGAAACCCAACACCATTGGTTGCATCAAATTGCAAAAACAAAAAAGGTAGTGAAGCCTAGAATTAATTTAACGTTTAGAGTCATTAAATAAGAATAAAACATTAGGTTTTAACCATAAATGTGTGGATGAAATCCCGAAACAAAAACGAGATTTTAAAAACCAACAAACTTTTATGCGCACTGCGTGCTTTAAAAGTTTGGGTTTTAAAAACATAAAAGCCAAGGTCCCTCAACCTTGGCTTTTTGCTATTTGGCATCTTTTGTATTAGGTTAGATTTAGGGTCTCTATATCAACTTAACGGATGCAAATATTAATTAATTAATCCATTGAACTAAAAAGTATGTAATTCTTAGTACATATCAAACATAAAACTTATTCTCATTGGTTGCGATAAAAAACATTAAAAATCGATGAAATGCATAAAATTTTAACATTTACCGATTAAATTGTACTTAAAATCGTTTAAAAACACATTTTTATTCAATGTAATTTAATCCATTCGCTTAAAAATTTAATGTAAATTTGATTAGCATTAAATCCATATTGGCATTTTATTTGAATAAACATTTAAAACATTTATTATATGAAAACCTATTTTCTAGTATTTATTACCTTGTTTTCTGTTTCAGTAATTGCTCAAGAACAGGATTATTCTTCTCAAGACCTAGTTATAAATAAGCATATAGAAGGTACATTATTACTTCCAAATAATACTGACAAGCCTAATCTAGCTATTATAATTGCTGGATCTGGACCGACAGATAGAAACGGAAATCAGAATTTTTTAAAAAGTAATACCCTAAAAAAACTAGCAATTGGTTTAACTACTAATAATATTGCAACCTTTAGATATGATAAACGCGTTGTAAAACAAATACGAGAAAACAAGGTGGATAAAGACATTATGTTTGACGACTTTGTTACAGATGCGTCCTCTGTTATTGACTACTTTAAACAGCAAAACAAGTATAATAAAATATTTGTCGTAGGACATAGTCAAGGTAGTTTGGTTGGTATGCTTGCTGCAAAAGGTAAAGCAGATGGTTTTGTATCCTTAGCAGGAGCTGGTCAAACTATAGATAATGTTATTTTAGAACAAGTAGAAAAAACTGCTCCGCAATTTACAGAAGACACTAAACGTGTGTTTAAAATTTTAAAGGAAGGAAAAACAACTACAGATTACCCATTGGCACTATCTTCAATCTTTAATCTAGATGTTCAGAAATTTATAATGAATTGGATGACCTATAATCCAACTGAAATAATGAAGACTTTAGACATGCCTTCATTAATCATTAACGGAACCAAAGATTTACAAGTAAGTGAAGCTGAAGCTTTGCTTTTAAAAGAAGCATCACCAAAAGCAGAATTAAAGATTATTGAAAACATGAATCATGTGCTAGTAACAATTATTGGTGGCGATTTAGACAATTCTAAATCTTATAACGAATCACAAAGACCTTTAGCACCAGAGCTTATTGATAGCATAGTTTTGTTTATCAACAAATAATCAAACTACACTTAATAAAACAGAAAAAGCATCCTAAAAGGATGCTTTTTCATACTAACCAACCAAAAATATGATAATTACTACTCGTTTCAATTAGGTAACCACACCTAGAAAGAAAGTCATCATAAGTAATTACACTTTCTATATTACAATTGTCGTGCCAAATCACAGATAATTACACGCTTAAGTGTTAAAAAAAATCTAAAGTTATAAATAGAAAAAGCACCCTAAAAAGGGTGCTTTTCCATACTAACCAACCAAATGTAATCATTACTCGTTTTTGTTAAGGTAACCACACCTTGTAATAAAAAGTCATCATAATTGATTACACTCTATATAAATCAATTGTTGTGCCAAACTTTAATTTTAAACCTTTTGTTAACCATTTTATTTGATTATTTTGCGATAAATAAACTAACATTATGAGTGAACCACTATTTACCAACGACACCGTTATTTTTGGCGTATTGATGCTAGCTTTAGGTTTGATTTTTTATACCGAATCTTTAAAAGGTGGCTTTTGGGAAAAATTTTACAAGATTGTACCAGGTCTTTTTATGGCATATATGCTACCTGCAGTATTAACAACCATCGGATTAATTGCTCCAGAATGGGAAACCACAAGTGATGCTGGAGATGTTATTAAACACAAAACCAATTTATATTATGTTGCAAGTCGTTATTTACTACCTGCTGCATTAGTATTAATGACTCTAAGTATTGACCTAAAGGCTGTTTTTAATTTAGGTTGGCGTGCATTAGTCATGTTTTTTACAGGTACTATAGGTATTGTTATTGGTGGTCCAATTGCTATATTATTAATTTCTATTTTCTCACCAGAAACAGTTGGTGGTGCTGGTCCAGATGCTGTTTGGAGAGGTTTATCTACACTAGCAGGAAGTTGGATTGGTGGTGGTGCCAATCAAACTGCTATGCTTGAAATATTTGAATACAACCAAGCAGAATACGGAAAAATGGTTTTTGTAGACATAGTCGTAGCTAACATTTGGATGGCTTTGTTATTAATAGGAATTGGTAAACGCGCTAGAATAAACAAATGGTTAAAAGCAGATACATCTTCTATAGAAGAACTAAAAGAAAAAGTATCTACTTTTTCTGAAAGTGTAAAACGAAATCCGTCACTAACAGATTTAATGATATTAGGTGCAATAGGTTTTGGAACTGTGAGTATTGCACACTTAGGTGCTAATTTTTTAGCACCATTTTTTGGAGAAGTTGTCTCTAATATTGAGTCACCAACCTGGAAAAACACACTTACTTTTCTAGATAGTACTTTTTTCTGGATGATTAGTATTGCTACTGTTTTAGCTATAGTGCTATCCTTTACCAAAGCAAGAAACTATGAAGGTGCTGGAGCCAGTAAATTTGGCAGTGTTTTTATATACATTTTAGTTGCAACTATCGGAATGAAAATTGATATCGCTTCCATTTTTGACAATTTAGGTTTAATAGCTGTTGGCTTAGTTTGGATGACTATTCATGCTTTATTGCTTATTGGTGTTGCTAAACTTATTAAAGCGCCTTATTTCTTTTTAGCAGTAGGTAGTCAAGCCAATGTAGGTGGAGCAGCATCTGCGCCAATTGTAGCATCTGCATTTCATCCTTCTTTAGCTACGGTTGGTGTCCTGTTAGCAGTTGTTGGATATGCTGTAGGAACTTTAGCTGCAATAGGTTGCACAATTTTAATGCAATTAGCTTCTGGTGGTTAGTATTTCTGTAAATTTTATTTGATATTTGCGCACGCTTAAAAACAAGTTTTAAATGAAAAAAATTATTGCATTATTAATCTTAGTTTCTCTATTCTCTTGTGGAACTGATGCTGATAAACTGACAGTAAAAGGTACAGTTAAAGGATTAAAAAAAGGTACTATTTATCTTAAAAAAATTGAAGACACTTTATTAGTTACAGTAGATTCTATTAGTATTAACGGTTCTCCAGATTTTACTTTACAATCTGACATTGAAGAACCTGAGATGTTTTATTTGTATTTAAACAAAAACACTAAAGAGGATGATCGTATTTCATTTTTTGCTGACAAAGGGTTAACAGAAATTAATACGACTCTTAAAAACTTTGCTTACGATGCTAAAATTAAAGGATCTAAACAGCACGAAACCTTAGAAGAATATTTAGCCATGATAGGTAAGTTTAACAATAAACACCTAGAACTTACTAAACAAATGTTAGAAGCAGCTAGAGACAAGGATAGTTTAAAATTAAAACAAACAGAAACTGTCTTAAACAATTTTACAAAACGAAAATATTTATTTACTGCCAATTTTGCAGTTAACCATAAAGATAGTGAGGTGTCTCCTTATTTAGCACTTTCAGAAATATATGATGCTAATATTAAATATTTAGATACTATTAATTCTGTTTTGACACCAAAAATAAAAGCTTCAAAATACGGAAAAGCTTTAGAGACCTATATTTCAAAAATTAAAGAACAAGAACAATAGTAGATTTACTATTCCAATAACAACAAAAAAGCCATTTAAATTTTAAATGGCTTTTTTTAGTTGTTATATTTTTCTTTACTTAGATAATAAACTATGAGACGATGGAGGGACTTACTTCGACTACGCTCAGCACAAACTTCTCGTCCCTCAATTTTTTGATCAATGTTAATTTTTTGAAATAAAATAAGCCTCTCAACATGGAGAAGCTTCAAAGAGTCGATGGAGGGACTTACTTCGACTACGCTCAGTATAAACTTCTCGTCCCTCAATTTTTGATCGATGATAATTTTTTTAAATAAAAAAGCCTCTCAACATGGAGAAGCTTCAAAGAGCCGATGGAGGGACTCGAACCCACGACCTGCTGATTACAAATCAGCTGCTCTAGCCAGCTGAGCTACATCGGCAAAAAGAGTTGGCAAATATAATTCTGAAAATTAAATATGCAAACTTTTTTTCATTGGATTATCCTAACTTATTAATTCTGTCAATTAATGCACGACCTTTATCTTCAAGCTCTTTTTTAATTGCATTAAAATGAGCTTTTTTATTCTCTACATCTTTAGCATTAGTTTTAGCTATCAAATCGTCAAAGGTATCTATTGCATCATCAATAATAGCTTCACTTTTTTTAGTGTCTTTATTTGTGTTTGAGTACTCCCAAATGTATACTGCTTCAATAATATCTCCTAAAACGTAATTAATGTCTTTTTTTAGGTCTCTTTTATTTGCCATAATTTTAAAATTTATTTAGCTGCAAAGCTACATATAAAGTTCCAAATTAGAACTATTTATACGTATTTTAAAGCCTTTATTTAATTGATTGAGGTTATTTACCAGAATAACTTACAAAGTTTCTAGGTGTCTCGTAAAGTGTTACTTCAAGGTCTAAGTTAGGTTTTAACTTAGCTTTAATTTTGTTGTAGATAACAACTACAATATTTTCTGCTGTAGGATTTAGGTTTTTAAACTCTTCAACTTCTACATTTAGGTTTTTATGGTCAAAAGCGTCTTCAACTTCAGTTTTAATAATATCTTTTAAAATCTTAACATCTATAACATATCCTGTTTCTTTATCTATATCACCAGTAACACTTGCAATTAACTCATAATTATGTCCATGATAATTTGGATTATTACATTTTCCGAAGATTTCATCATTTTTTTCAAAAGACCAATCTTTTCTGTACAGTCTATGTGCTGCATTAAAGTGTGCTTTTCTACTAACTGTTACTTTCATGATTGATATTTATAAAATTGTAAAATTTATCAAATATAATTTTAAACCAAGCTGTATATAATTCTGGTTTAACTTCTATATCTTTTTTAACATCCTCTAAAGACATCCATTTCCAAGCTTCTACTTCGTCTTTATTAATTATTGGGTCTTCTTGGTAATTACCAACCATAATGTGATCTAATTCGTGCTCTGTTAAGCCATTATCAAAAGGGGCTTTGTAAATAAACGAAGTCTTCTCTTCTAATTCTGTGACAAAACCCATTTCTTCTTGTAATCTTCTGGTACCAGCTTCTATGTTAGATTCTCCATCACGTTGGTGACTACAACAAGTGTTAGTCCATAAACCCGGTGAATGATATTTACTTAATGCTCTTTGTTGAAGCATCAACTCATTTTTGTCATTAAAAATAAACACAGAAAAAGCACGGTGTAAGACTGCTTTTTCATGTGCTTCCATCTTTGGCATTAGCCCGATTTGCTCGTCAAATTGATTGACTAATATTACTTTTTCTTCTTCCATTAATTTTAATTGATATACAAAGTTAAGGATTAGACCTTTGGAAATTTTTGTTTTAAGTTAATTTTAATAAAAAAAGCATCTCTAACAGAGATGCTTTTTTTTATTGAATTAATTATAATTATCTATTAATAACTATAAAGTTACTTCTTCTATTCCAGTCATGTTCGTCTTCTGTACATTCTACACTATTACTACATCTATTTACTAACATAGTTTCACCATATCCTCTACCTTCTAATCTATCTGGAGATATACCTCCTTTTTTAATTATATATTGCTTAGTTGCTACATTTCTTCTGTTAGATAACGCCATGTTGTAATCGTCAGATGCTCTAGAGTCTGTATGTGATTGTACTTCAATTCTTAAAGTTGGGTACTTTTTCATGTAATTAATTACTTTCCACAACTCTACTTCTGCATCCGGTCTGATATTAGACTTATCAAAATCAAAATAAATTGGTTTTAAATCTAATACTTCTACTAAGTCCCTTCCAACATCTGCTGGTTTGGTCGTTTCTGGAGTTAAATTTAACTTTAAAACTACATCTTCTTTCTTAGTAGGATCTACAATAAATGTCTGATCCGATTGTATATAACCGTCCTTTGATGCAATTATATTATATTTTTGTTTGTTACAAGGACCTTCATAGCTAAATGATCCATTTTGATCTGAAGTTAAATTTTGTACTTCGATACCTTTTTCATTAATCACAACAACACTTGCATAAGGTATTATTGCATTAGTTTCTTTATTTACAGTTGTACCAGAAACTAACTGTGTACAGAATGATCTTGAAAATCTGTAAATATCATCATCTCCTTTACCGTTATATCTATTTGATGTTAGATATCCTTCATTTGAGAATTCGTCAATGATAAATTCAAAATCATCTCTAGAACTGTTAATTGGTTTACCAAGATTTGTAACCGTTTGCGTTGGATCATCTAATTTAGTCATAAAAATATCTAAACCTCCTAATCCTACATGTCCATCTGAAGAGAAGTACAATGTCCCATTATTACTAATATATGGAAAGTTTTCTCTTCCTTCTGTGTTTATTTTACTTCCTAAATTAACTGGATCTCCATAAGTTCCGTCTTCTAAAATATCTACATAGTAAATATCCGATTTACCTTGTGTACCTGGCATATCACTAGCAAAGTACAATCTAGATTCATCTAAACTTAAAGCAGGATGAGCTACATTATAATCATCATTATTAAAAGGCATACTAGTAATATTTGCCCATTCTCCGTCTATAAATTCTGCTCTAAAAATCTTTAGTCCGTTTACCTTTTCATCACTTTTTCTTACTTTACCTTTATAATAATTATTTCTGGTAAAGTATATTGTGTTACCATCTTGAGTAAACGTTGTTGAAGATTCGTGATACTTAGTATTTAATGTAGATGAAAAAGGTTTAGCTGAATTATCATCTCTACCAATATAATATAAATCTAAGAATGGTTGATCGTTCCATTTGTAAATTTTACCATCTCCTCTAGATGAAGCAAATACAATTCCTCCTTTATAAAAAGAAGTACCAAAATCTGAAAAACGTGAGTTGAAATCTAAATTTTCTAATTCAAAATCTCCGGACAGAGCTTCAATAGTTTCCAGGTAATTTGGCGATTTTGAAAATAAAATTGCTCTAGAATCGTCTGGCTTTAAAACTGCAAACTTTTTCATATTAGCATTGGCTCTTTCATAATCACCAATTGCTTTTAAACTCATAGCATATCTGTAGTAATATTCATATTCAACTACAGCATCTAGCTTAAATAGCTCTCCATACCACTTTGAAGCTTCTTCCATCTGTGTATTAAAATAATACGCATTAGCCAGTTTTTTATAAACTTCAGGTGTTTTATTGCCATTTTCAACCAATTTTAATAATTCTTTGGTTGTAGCAACATACGATAAGTTATCATATTTTTTTTCAGCACTACTACTTATACCATCTTTTTGTGAGAAAGAAACGTTAAATGTTAGTATAGTAATTAAAGTAGAAAGTAAAAGTCTTTTTTTCATAATTATTATTGTCAATTATTAGAAGAATCTTGGTGATAAAATTTTTGTAACATCTCTTGGTTCAAACCTTAGAAAAACTTCAAAAGACCCTGCATCAAATTTTGTTTGACCTAAATCTGTAACTTCTCTATCATAAGCAAGTCCTAAAAGGAAACTATCTGAAATTTGATAACCGAACAAACCACTTACTGCTGCATCCCAACGATAAGCTAATCCAAAAGTGAATTTTTCACTAAATAAGGCATTTAATGTTAAATCTGCTTGTAATGGTGCTCCAGAAACAGCTTTAACTAAAAAGGCTGGCTTAAGCTTTACATCAGTATTTATATCAAATACATAACCTCCCATTAAATAAGCATTCATTCTTTCTTTAGCTTGAGATAAAGAAGCTTCATCAAAATGAGTGGTTTCTAATAAGTTTGGAACAGATAACCCTAAATACCATCTGTCAGCCTGACGATAATAAATACCAGCTCCAACATTAGGAGAAAATTTATTTTCTATGTCTGATTGTAGTAATACGTCTCCATTGTTGTATTGACTAAGCTCAGAATATCTTACATCTAATAAATGTCCACCACCTTTTAAACCTAATGATAATCTACCTTCATCAGACGTATGGATTGTATAAGAAAAATCAATATCTACATAAGTCTCTTGTGTTGGTCCTATTCTATCATTTATTACAGATAAGCCTAAACCTACTTTATTGTCTCCTCCTAAAGGAGAATGAATATTAAAAGTACCTGTATCTGGTGCACCATCTAAACCAACCCATTGTGTACGGTACAAAAGTAATGCACTTAAACCATCTCTTTGACCTGCATAAGCTGGGTTAACACTCATTGTATTATACATGTACTGAGTGTATTGTGCATCTTGTTGAGCAGACACATCTACTAAGCTTATAGAACTTATTAGAACGACTAAAATTAAAATTTTATTTCTCATTATAAATAAAGGTAAAATTATATTTTTAATTAGAGATAGCCTATTCAGGCTATCTCTTTCTTAATTATTATTAACGTTGAATATATAGATATCCAGCTCTTGATTTAGTTTCTCCATTTTTATTGTATTCAACAATATAGAAGTAAGTACCTACTGGTAATTGTTTTTCAACTTCAACGTTTACTCTTCCATTGGATTCTCCTGTAAAGAAATTACCATTTTGAGCATAACCTTTAGTTTCAAAAACTATTACTCCCCATCTGTTATAAATCTTAACAGTGTTTTCTGGATATAATTCTATATTTCTTATCACAAAAACATCATTATCACCATCTCCATTAGGGGTTACCGCATTGAATATTTCTAAATCATCTTCCGAAGGAGAAGCATTATTTACATCTAAATAATCAGGTAAACCATCACCATCACTATCCACTGCATCGTCACCAAAACCTATTCCATTATTATTTGGATCAGGAAACTCGTTTTCAGTTAAAATACCATCATTATCATCGTCTGTATCTAAGTAGTCTGGAATACCATCCCCATCTGTGTCATCATTTGTCGGATCGTCATCTCCTGTTGGATCTACTTCACCATCAGACACATCAACATCACCATAATCTTCATTAATTGTATCTACACCATCCCCATCATCATCAGGATCCAACCAGTTAGGATTACCATCTCCATCTGTATCTCCGAATGGGAATTCTACTCCATTTGGTACGTTATCAAAATCACAATCTCCAGCTAACCATTCAGCAGATTGAGGTACTGTTGTACTTGAAGTGATAAAATCACAAGGATCTAATGGGTCTGTACCATCTGTTAACTCAGTTCCATTAATTACTCCATCTCCATCACAATCTAATGCTTCCCATTCTAATGATACTGCATTAATATCTTGACTTGATGATAAGTAATCACAAGGATCGTTAGGATCTGTACCATCAGTTATTTCTTGTCCATTAGTAACACCATCTCCATCACAATCTTCTATTAAATAGTCATTACCAAATGGCTCTGTAATATCTGCTACGTTAAAATCACATGGATCGTTAGGATCTGTTCCATTTGCTA
>NZ_QLLO01000001.1 GCF_003259525.1 Olleya aquimaris | reverse complement strand
GGCTCACCATTTAATAGTGTTGCTGTTTGACTGTCTAAATCAAAGCTGGCAAACCCATCGTTATCGTCATCACATTCTACTAATGGTGTTGGATTAGCTACTGGTGATGGGATTGGGTTGACTCTTAAATCTAAGGTTATGGTACTAACACAGCCTGTTACGTTATCTTCTGCTCGGATATAAACCGTTTGTGGGTTAACCACATTGGTATATGGACTAACAATCTGATTTGCTGCGGTTGCATTGTCTGCTCCTGCTTGTGTGTCGTAATATGTTAATGTAATTCCGGTTTGTCCGTTTAAGATTTGTGCATTGGCATCTTCTAAATTAAAAGCTTCTACCTCATCTCCTGGATTGTTATAATCACACAATTCTAATGAGTCTGGTTGTACTAATACTGGTAATGGATTGACTATTAAATCCATTGTCGTGATTGTTGAACATCCATTGGCATTATCCTCTACACGCACCCAAATGGTTTGCATATCTGGTGTGGTATTGGTATAGGCGTTTGGTGTGGCTATAGCATTTTGTGGTACTGCTGCATTGGCTGCAGTCTCATAAAACGTAATGGTGTAGTCTGTTGCTGCTAAATCGTTTGATGCATCTGCATCTAATTGATTTAAAATCTCTGGATTGTTTGATTCTAAATCAAATACTGCTATACCATCTGCATCGTTATCACAAACTTCTAGTGGGCTTGGATCTGTTATCTGTGGTGTTGGATTAACAATTAACACTAGATCGACAAAACTGGCACAGGCTGTTGCTATTGTTGCGCTTTCTACACGTACATAAATGGTTTGCATATCTACCACTATGTTGTTATATGGACTAACTAGTGCATTGACATTGTTTTGGGCATCACTTGGTGTTTCGTGATATGTTACTGTTAAGCCTGGTGCGCCTCCTGTGATTTCGGCTTCCGCATCACTTAGTGTAAATACGCCAAAACCATCACTGTCTGGATCACAAAACTCTAATGGTGTTGGTGTAAAGGCTACTGGTGCTTGCTCGACATCTAATTGCAAAGTTGTGGTTGTGTAACAGCTTGTGTTGACATCCTCTACGCGTACAAAAATGATTTGTGGATTACTAATATTTGTGTAAGGTATTGGTAATGGATTAACTTCCATATCTGCATCCATTTGGGTTAGATAATACGTTACTGCATACGCTGGATTACCACCACTAATCTCATTGTTTTTGATGCTTAAATCTATTGCAGTGAAACCGTCTGGGGTTGCATCATCACAAACTTCTAGAGGTGAAGGAGGTGTAACTGTTGGTAGCGCATTTACAACCAAATCAAACTGTGTAGAACCATAACAAGAGGGATTGTTATTGTCATTTACCCTAACATAAATGGTCTGTTGTGGTGTTGTTAAGTTTTGATATGCTCCAGGATTTAAAATAGGATTAGTCTCAGTAGCTACATCTGCCATATTTTCATAAAAAGTAACTGTAAAATCTGTTGGGTTTTGAGTCCCTAAAATTGCAGCTTCTTGACTAGTTAAATCGAAGATTTCAAAACCATCATTTGAGATATCGTCACAAACTACCATATCCATAGGTTGATTTGCTGTAGGATTTGGGTTTACAAATAATCTAAAACCACCATGAGGCAATTGGTTTGCTGAATAACAACTTGGGTCTAAAACACTTTCAATTCTAACAAAAATATATTCGTTATTACTACCATTGTACGGACTTATCAATGCATTACTATCTGTATCTGCATCTGCAAAAGAGTTGTGATAAGTTACTGTGTAATCTGATGGTAATTGGGTTCCTAAAATGGAAAGTGTTTGAGATTCTAAATCAAATAATTCAAAACCATCATTGGAAGGATCATCACAAACTTCCATATTAGAAGCAGGATTAATTACCGATATAATTACATCTAAATTAAACGAGCTAATATCAGAACATGTTTCTGATAAAGCATCTTCTATTCTTACATAAATAAGCTGTGGATATGTTCCAGACCCAACATAATTTACAGGGTCCAGAATTGGGTTTACATCATTTTGTGCATCGACTAACCTATCATGATAACTTACATTAACATCTGCAGCATTTTGTGTTCCTATGACTTCAGCATCATTAACTGTTAAATCAAAAATTTCTGAACCAGCTGAATTGAAACAGGTAAATACATCAATAGTATTTTCCACCATAGGACCTGGAATAAATTCTATTAAAATAGAATCTGATGCCTGACAAGTTGAAGAAAATACAATATCTACACTATAAACTCCTGGTGATGTTGCGTCTAATGTAGAACCTGTTTCTCCTGGTATCACATTACCATCTAAATACCATGTATGAGTAGCTGTTGGTAAATTGGTATCTAATGGAATAATCCCTCCACTACAAATAGCATTTCCTTGAGCAATAGTAACGTCGTCACCTAATTCTCCTCCTAAATTAAAAGTACCTGCTCCTAAAAATACAGCAGCATTGTAAGCTGTATCAAAAGCATCTGCAATTACTAATTTTATATTATAAGTGTTATTAGGTATTACATTTGAAAACGCAGTCATTGACCTAGTGTATCCTCTAAAATTAATTGGATCGTTAACAGTAGGTAAACCTGTAGCACCATAATAAGAATCAAAATATTGTGGATTAACTGATGCGCAACTTGCGTTATAAGCATCGTCTCTAACCGTAAATACAGAAACAACATCTGTAGTACCTGGTACAACTGCTAAATTAGTTGTAACTCCAGTTGTAAGGTCTGTTAATAAAAAGGCAAATGCATCTGTATAACTACATTGGAAAGTACCATACTCTTCAGAAGCAAATAAAAAGTCAAAGCTTATAGTGTTTGCTATTGGCACAAAATCGAATTCTATAAAAGTAGCATCGTTTGAATCTCCTAAATTTAACGAAGGTATCGCATTTTCTAAGTCAGCATCACCAGCCCAACCACCACTACTTTGTGTGCCAGTTTCTGGACCTTCTGCTTCCATCGCATCTCCAGAATTAAGAACAATTCCAGCTTCAAATGGGAATGCTCCAGGTATTGCAGAGAAATAGCCTATACCGTTTTCCTGACCAAAATTTGACCCTGTACTCCAATTGATATTGGATACAGCTGCACACGGACTATCTATTAGGACATCTTCAATTAATTGAGGAACAGTGTAAGTTGTTTGGTCGACATCAATGTATGGACTTAATACTTCTACTTGAATTGTTGTAGACTCTGAACATCCTGTTGGATTTGTATCTGTAACTGTTAATGTTGCTGTAAACGTACCAATATTATTATAGGTGTGGTTTACTGTTTGACCCGAACCTGTAGTTGCGTCTCCAAAATTCCAAGAATAGACTGCTCCAGTCCCATCATCTTCAAATGTAGCACTACCATTAAATGTAACATCACCTCCTAACGGAATTTGAACAACACCAGCATTAGCTGCTGGAACCGTAGAATCTATACTTGGCGTGATAGTTTGACAAGATTGAAGACAAGATATATTTGCTGCCCAACCTAGTGTATTTGCACTAGTGTCTGAAACAAATTGGAAGGTTAAACATCCTGTTGGACTAGTAGGAGAAGCAGAGACTGTCCCAGGATTATTAGCAGCACCACCACCAGAATACACCCCAATTACTGGAGCTGTAGTATCGTCACCATCATAAATAGTTAATTCATCTAAACCAATTTGAGTACTAAACAATGTAAATTGTAATTGTATAAATTGTTCTGGTCCATCTGGACAGATGGTCATTACAAAGTTTTCACTATCTGCATAGTTACTTGCATTTCCTCCTGAATCATAAAACACACCAGAACATTGATTAAATGTCCCATTTAGCATATTTATATCTTGAGAATACGTATTAATTAACGACGCTAAAAAAGTTATAGTGAGTAGAAATTTTTTCATTTCTTTTTTATAAAAAGGGTTTATCAATGGATTAATTTACAATTATACTAAAATATCGCCTAATAAATCTGCTCATTTAACCATAAAACTCGTTGAAAAATCTAAATCAAAAAAGATAACATCCTAACTGTTTAACAGAAAAATAAATAAAGGAGTACAACCATATCTAATATAACATTTCAAGTTTAATTTTTCCTACCTGAAAGTAAGGTTTACTATATATGTATATATTTGTAAGAACTTAAATTTATACAAATGGATTTACAACAATGGATTGACAAAGGTGTAGAACTTTCACTAGAATTTGGACCTAAATTATTAGCTGCCATTATAATATGGATTATTGGTAGTATTATAATTAAACAAATTTCTAAAGCATTAAAAAAATTAATGTTGTCAAGAAATTATGATGTTAGCTTACAAAAGTTTCTTTTAAACCTAATTAATTGGATTTTAAAAATTGTACTTATAATAGTTGTTTTAGGTACCTTAGGAGTTGAAACTACTTCATTTGCTGCTATCATCGCTGCTGCTGGTTTAGCAATCGGACTGGCTTTACAAGGCTCACTAGGTAATTTTGCAGGTGGTGTTTTAATTATGCTATTTAAACCTTTTAAAATTGGTGATTTAATAGAGGCACAAGGTGAAATGGGTGTCGTTAAAGAAATACAGATATTTACAACTAAAATTACTGGATTATCAAACCGAGAAGTTATTATTCCAAATGGTGCGTTGTCTAATGGAAATATTATTAACTACACGACCGAAGGAACTAGACGTGTAGATTTAATTTTTGGTGTAGGTTATGATTCTGACATTAAACAAACAAAAGACGTATTAATGAAAGTGTTAACGTCAAACCCCAAAGTCCTTAAGGAGCCTGCACCAACGGTTAATGTGATTGAACTAGCTGATAGCTCTGTTAATTTTGCTGTAAGACCATGGTGTAAAGCAGAAGACTATTGGGCTGTTTATTTTGAAACAACAGAAAACACTAAGGAAGCATTAGATGCTGCAGGTATAGATATACCTTATCCACATACGGTAGAGATTCAAAAAAAGGGATAAGCTTATTTAGCTTTTGTCCCAACAAAATCTTTTAAATAAAAAGGCTCAAAATAAGCGACATCTTCGGTGTCGTTTTTTTTGTATTTACTATATGATAAAGCACTCATTTGATCAGCTGAAGGCAATTTAGCCTCAATAAAAAAAGCATTTTCATTATTGATTAATGTTTTAGTTTTTTCTACACCATTACCAATAAAGTAAATTTTGTTTTTTTCTAATTCATCTTCAAACGATGTCTCATCTAAAATTTGAGCTTCAATAGCTCTAACTTCGTTATAATTAGCGTCAAATATAGCAGAATACACTTCTAATCGTCTTGCATCTAACATAGGTACTATCAAACCTTCTTCAATATGTACCTGATGTGCTAAAGCTTCTAATGTAGACACTGCAATTAATGGCTTATTTAAAGCATAACATAAACCTTTAGCTGCAGATACACCTATGCGTAAACCAGTATATGATCCTGGACCTTTACTAACTGCAATTGCATCTAGTTGTTTGGCTTCAATTTGTGCTTCTTTTAAAACTGCTTCAATATAAACATGTAGTTTTTCTGCATGAGAAAACCCATTACCATAATCTTCTTTTAATACCAAAGTCTCTCCATTGTTAGATAGAGAGACTGAGCAGTTTGTGGTAGCTGTTTCTATATTTAATATTAAGGCCACTTTTATTGAGTTATTGGTTTATCAAGATAAAAGTCTAAAACTTTTGTTTTGAAGATAAAATCATACTTTGCATTAATCAAAGAGGACTCTGCGTTTACTAATCGTAATCTTGTTTGCTCTAAATCAAAAGCATTCATTGCTCCAATATTATAACGCTCTTGAGAATTTTGAAAAGCAATTTGTTGCGCTTCTAAACTTACTTTAGCAGCTTCATAAGATAAATATGCAGCTTTAGCATCTGCAAATGCACGTTGTACATTAGCTTCTACATTAAGTTTTGTTTGTTCTAAGTTAAGCGATGCGTTTTCTTCTTGAATTTGAGACCTTGCAACATTAGTTTTATTTTGAAATTGTGAAAATATAGGAATGTTTACATTAACACTAAAACGATGACCTTTTTGTTGATTTAATTGATCAAAAAAGGAAGCTTCTGTATCAAATAAATTGGTGAAAAATACATTTGAACCAAATCCATAACTTAAAGAAACAAACGGTAAAAATCCACTTTTTGAAATTTCAGTATTTAGTTCTGCGTTTTCAATATTTTTTTCAGCCACTTTTACCTCGTATCTGTTATCCAACGCATAGTTAACAATTGGTTGCGCATCATTATACATTAATTCTGCTGCAGGATTATCAATATTTATGACTTCTATTTGAAACCCTTCATAAGGCAATTGTAATAATTGAGAAAGCGTAAGTAATGCTAAATCATAATTATTTTGAGCTACAGTCACACTTTGTAAATCTCTACTTAACGTGGCTTTTGCATCAAATATATTTGCTGCTGGTTGTACACCTGCATCTACTAAATCCTCTACTTGCTTTAGCTGTTTTTTGGTAAATTCAAATTGAGCTTTTGCAATGTCTAAGTTTTCGATATTAAACAATACATTTAAATAGGCGTTTACTACGTTTAAAGAAATATCATCTTTAATTCTATTTAATTCTAACTGATTAGTCTCTAAATTTAATTGAGATTGCTTGTACAAGTTTGTTAACCTGAAACCATTAAAAACGGTTTGATTAGCACTTATACTAACACTAGTACTATTGTCTGTTCTGTCTACAAATTGTCCTGGAAATAACTCTCTGTTACCTAAAGATAAACTATGTCCTAAGTTAGCATTTACACTAGGTAAAAACTGACCTTTTGATGCAATTATGTCTTGCTCATTAGATACTAAAGTATTTTGTCCTTGTAGGATTGTTATGTTATTTTCAAGCGCATAGGTCACACACTCTTGCAGTGTCCACTTTTTTTCTTGTGCTGAAGCAGAAAAACCTACAAACAACATTATTATAGTTATAACCTGTTTCATATTAATTGTCGTCTTCATCGTTATCTTCTTTAGATGCTTTATTCCACACTTTAATTTTATCACCTTCTTTTACACCTTCTGTAATTTCTACATTTATTCCGTCAGACAACCCTAGTTCTACATTTTGTTTTTCGAATTTTCCTGGTTCTTTTTCAATCTCTACAAAAGGTTTTTCTGTAATTCTGTTAAACTGAAGTAAGGATTCTTTGATTACTAAAGTGCTGTCTCTGCTTTCCATTTCAATTTCTGCATTGGCACTGTAACCAGCTCTAATTTTTGTTGAAGGTTCTACATCTACATCTGCTTTAATTGTAAATTGTACTGCGCCATTTTCTTCCATTCCTTTAGGTGCAACAAACGTTAATTTTGCTGGAAATTCTTTTTCGTTAATGGCTCCTAAAATGACTTTTATTTCTTTTCCTTCTTCTAGTTTACCAACTTCAGCTTCGTCTACTTTTCCTTCAAAAATCATTTTGCTCATATCAGCAATGGTAGCTATGGTTGTCCCTGCATTAAAGTTATTACTTTCAATAACTTGATCACCTTCACGTACTGGGATTTCTAAAATAGTACCTGGAATTAATGCAATAATATTGGTATTAGCAGAGCCACCACCAGATAAAGACCCTCGCTTTATAATTTGGTAATTATTTTGAGCTTGATTTAATGTTTCTTGAGCCTGATTTAAAGCCAACTCGCTATTTTCAAAATCTTGTCTAGAAATGACTCCTTTTTCAAATAAAGTTTTATTTCTGTCATAGATAGTTTTTGCATTATTGTACGATAGTTTAGCGGTTGCAATTTGACTACTTGCACCAACCAAACTTTGCTCGTTTGGTACTACTCTAATTTTAGCAATAACATCCCCTTTTTTTACAATGTCTCCTTCTTCTACTAAAATTTTATCGATAATTCCAGAGATTTGAGGTTTTAACTCTACTTCTTCTTCCGGATTAAGCTTACCAGTTGCTACTGTTTTTGTATTAATTGAAGTATAAAAAGGTTCAGCTGTTTTAAAATCTTCAACAGATTTTTCATTTGAATCCTTAAAATATTTTAACACCCAAACTAGTGCTAAAATTAAGACTACTACGATAATTATTTTTATTAATTTTTTCATTTGGTTATGGATTATTCTGTTGCTTGTACGTTTATAATTTTATTTTGATTGATTTTTTTATTCTTCTCTTAAAGCGTCTATTGGCTTAACACTTGTTGCTTTAAATGCTGGTATTAACCCAATTAATGTTCCTAAAATGACTAATATTATTAAGGCTATAAATACTACAGAAATTGATACAGACGCATTTACTAATACTGCTTCTGGACCTTGTCCAAAAAACGTATCGACAAAAATAAGTAGCAATCCACCACTAATAATACCTAGTAATCCAGCTATTAATGTAATAAACACTGCTTCTAAAATGACTTGTCTTTTAATTTCAAAAGGTGTAGCTCCTAAAGCTCTACGTACACCAATTTCTTTGGTACGTTCTCTTACAGTAATTAATAATATGTTTCCAATTGCAAAAACACCTGCTATTAAAGTAGCTATTCCAACAAACCATGTTAAAAACTGCATTCCTGTTAAAAAACCCGTGATTTTTGCAAACTCTTTTCCTAAATTAAAACTACCAAATGCACGATTATCTTCTGGGTGTACTTGATTTAAATTTCTTAAAATTAGTTTAGCATCCAATTCTATTTGAGAGATGTCATATTCTGGCTTACCAGTAATCATCATCCATCCAATGTTTTCTCCCATATTATAGATTTGCTGAAAAGTGGTGAATGGTATGTGGATATCACTAGATGGTCCCATATTAGCATTACCAGTTTCAAACATACCAACAACTTTAAAATTCATGCTGTTAATTTGAATGTATTCCCCTATCATTTCGGCATCTTTTTCAAACAGTTGCTTGTAGATTTCTTCTGAAATAACGACAACTTTACGATTTAAATCAATGTCTGTTTGATTGATGAAACGTCCTCTGATCATTTTCTTTTTTTGAACCTGATCCAGTAAAGGGTAGTCACCATTTATACCAAAATTACCTGATAAAAAATTATGAGTTACTAAAGCCGAACTTTGATTACGTGGTACCACAAATTCGATACCATCTACATTTTCTTCAATTTTTTTGGCATCACTAATTTTAAGTGGTACTTGGCGTCCTTCTTGAAACCCTTTAAAAGGTTTACTTGTACTTTGCGACCAAACAAATACGCTGTTTGTAGCAAAACTACCAAACAGTCTGTTAAAGGAGTTTTCTATACCACGAGCAGAACCTAATAATGCAATTAGGAGTAAGATTCCCCACCAAACACCAACCATGGTTAATGCTGTACGGAGTTTGTTTTTCCCTAAGCTATCAAAAACCTCTTGCCACGTATCTCTTTCAAATAAAAATCGCATAGTTAATCGTTTCTTAGTGCTACAATTGGTTTAATTCTTGATGCTTTTTTAGCAGGTAAATATCCTGCAAGTCCGCCAGCTATAATTAAGGTTATTGTAGCGCCAATAACTAAATTTAAACTTACGTAAGGGTCTTTGATAAAGTATTGTTCTAAACTTGGCCCAACTAATTCTAGAATTCCCATACCTAGCAATAGTCCAACAAAACCAGCAATAATGGTAATTAAAATGGACTCCATTAAAATGATAAGTACAATAGACTTTGGAGAAGCCCCTAAAGCTTTTCTAATACCTATCTCTTTGGTACGTTCTTTTACAATAAATATCATAATGTTGCTAATACCAACAATTCCTGCAATTAATGTCCCAAAACCTATTATAAGTACTAGTATCCCTAAAACAAATGTCATTTGATCTACTGCTTTAGACTCGTTTGCCAAATTACGCACTCTAATAGCGCGTTGATCGCTTTGAGATACAGAAAAACGGTCTTTTAGCTTTTTAGTTAACAGGTTACTGAAACTTATAGCAGAATCAAAATTCATGTCTGGGTTATAGGTTAAATTGATTTGATCTATATGATCGTTATTACCATAAATTTGTTGTGCAGTAGACACTGGCATGTATATTAAACGTTCTTCATTGTCACCACCATCGTCACTAAAAATTCCAACGACCTTATATTGGATTCCGTTAAGGTTTATATATTTACCTATAGCAGTGGTTTTTAAAAACAAATCTTCTTCAACTAAACGACCAATTACAACCACTTTAGTTTTGTTTTTTATATCGGATTGGTTAATATATCTACCGTAATTAACTTTTGTGTTTTCTAAATATTGATGATCTGGATTTACAGCTCTTACCGAATAGCTGTTTTTTTCGTTTTTATAGATAGCTGTAACGTTAAGATAAATTCTTGAAGTTATATACTGGACTTTATCTCCAAACTCCTTTTCTATCCATTCTTGGTCTTTATTTTCGAACTGAATTTGTCGTCCTGCTTGTAAACCGTTACTTGCTTTAGAGGTTTTTCCTGACTGAATAAAAATTGAATTTTTAGCATCGTCTACAAATGCCGAATCAAAAGTGTTTAATAATCCATTGGTTATACCAAAGAGTAATGCAAATAATAAAATAGCAAAAGACACTGTAAAACCTGATAGTAAAGTTCTGGTTTTATTTTTATTGATACTCTGAAATATTTCCCGCCAAAGGTCTTTATCAAACATGTGCTGAAGCTCTAACTTGATTTACAAATACATCTTCCATAATAACACCATCTTTTAATCTAACAATACGCTTACACATATTTGCTATATCTTCTTCATGGGTTACCATAAGTATGGTTTTACCTTCATCATTTAAAGATTGGATAAAATCCATAATCTCATAAGATGTTGTGGTATCTAAAGCTCCTGTTGGCTCATCTGCCAATAATAATTTTGGATTTGCAGCTAATGCACGTGCTATAGCTACACGTTGTTTTTGTCCACCTGATAGCTCGTTTGGTAAGTGATGAGCCCAATCTTTAAGACCAACTTTACCTAAATGAAACATGGCTTTTTCTACTCGATCTTTGCGTTTTAAGCCTTGATAATATAAAGGCAAAGCCACATTATCTAATGCGTTTTTATAATTAATTAGATTGAAAGACTGAAAAATAAATCCTAAAAACTTATTACGATAAATTGCTGCTTTTTTCTCTGTTAGGTTTTTAATAGGAACACCATCTAGAATGTATTCACCTTCATCAGCCTCGTCTAACATCCCAATAATATTAAGTAAAGTGGATTTTCCTGATCCAGAAGAACCCATAATAGCTACCATTTCACCTTCTTCGACAGATAAATCAATTCCTTTTAAAACATGAAGACTAGAATCGCCAATAGGATAAGACTTGTGTAGTTTACTTATTTTGAGCATAATTGGTGGTTTTATTGATTGATGTTTAACTCAATATCAATTAGACTACAAAGGATAGTATTTGTTACAATTTTATTTGAAAAGTTTTGTTAAAAGAAAACTTTACTAAGTTTCAATCCTTTTTTTAGTCTTAAAGTATTTCCAATATATAAAAAAGCCTAAACCAAAGACTATTATATATGGAATAGACATAAGATAGACAATTCCATCGTTTATTCCTTTTGCTGCTGCTTGCCCTTCTTCGTTTTCTAAAACTGCACGACACATAGCACATTGTGAATTTGCTTGTACAAATGATAAGAGTAAAAATAGAAATAAAAAAGCTTTAGTTTTCATACTTATAAGATTCTTCGCTACGCTCTGAATGACAATTACACATAGTAAGGCGAAATCATTAAATAAACCACAACACCAGTTATGGCTACATATAACCACAATGGAAATGTAATTTTTGCTATCTTTTTATGACGTTCAAAATTATTAGTGATGGCTCTAACATACGTAATTAACACAAATGGTATGACTGCTATAGACAATACAATATGCGTAATTAATATAAAATAATACACATATTTTATAACACCTTCTCCTCCAAATTTAGTAGAATCACTAGTCATATGGTAAGCAATGTACATTAATAAAAACGACACTGATAAAGCGATAGCAAACTTCATTAAATTTTCATGCTGTTTCCTTTTCCCCTTTTTAATAGACCACACTGCAACAAGTAACACTAGTGCTGTTAACCCATTAATAGTAGCATAAATTGGTGGCAAAAAGGTTAAGGGTTGTACGTCAAAACCTAGTTTTTTTAAGTTAACTCCAAATAAAGCAGCTACTGCTAATGGTATTATAATTGAAAGTGCAACTATCCACTTGTTATATTTTTTTTCGTTTTGTAAGTTTTCTGTATTCATATTTTATTTTTTAATGTGCACTTCGACTGCGCTCAGTGTGACAAACGCACTAGTTATTCTTTTAAAAGTATAGCAATGTCTTCTTTTAGCATTGTAATTTCTTGTTCAACTCCATCTTCGTCTACTTTTTCTTGTTCGCTTATAACGCCTTTATAAAAGATTTTTGGGTTTCCAAAATCATCTATTCTAGAGCGCAAATAGCCTTCTTTATCTACTAAAGCAAAGTCACCTGAATGTTCAAAATTTTCTGTATCCACAAAAATATTGAACCCAATGTTTGACAGTTTATAAATCTCTTCTTTGGCTCCCGTCATTAGATGCCAATTAGGATTGGTCACACCATAATTATCTGCATATGTTTTTAGCACTTCTGGTGTGTCATTATCTGGCATGATGCTAAACGAAGCTATTCCGAAATCTGGATTATCTTTAAATGTATTTTGGATGGTAACTAAGTTACTACTCATCCTTGGACAAATGGTTGGGCATGTCGTAAAAAAGAAATCGACCACATATACTTTACCTAAATAATCTTTATTGGTTATGGTGTTTCCGTTTTGGTCTGTAAAACTAAATTCTGGTACTTTTTTGCGTTCGCCATTAATGACTAAATAGGCCAATTCCGACTGCTTTTTAGATGAATTTTTAGCATTAACTACGATACCTTCACTTCTACTTTCGTCTGTGCGGTTAACATCTTTATTAGTAATTCGATTTACAATTTTTGGAATAAAAATAATACCAAACAATAGAATGATAAACGAAATACCGATGTATGAATAATTTGGTTTTTTGCTCATAATAATTTTTAAAAGACACTTAGACTGCGCTCAGTGCGACACTTTCTAAACTAATTACTTAATTAGTCTGTTCTCCTTTTAAGTCGTCAGCGCGTCTTGTAGTCGAGTTAAATTCGCCTTTACGTTTTTGTCTATATTCGGTAAACAAAACACGTAAATCGTCTGCTCCCATTTTATTTTTCAGTTCTGAAACTTCTTTACAATTATATGCTGTAAGCGGAAAAGCTTCAATCTTTTTTTCTATTTCTTTTTTTGTTCTGTCGTCTAAACGTCCACGTTGGTTAAGCTCTTTATCAATAATAAATACTTTGCTTGTGGCTAAGTTAAAATCTAAAACTTCGCTAGTTCTTAAGCTATTAAATAGTTTTTTGGTATCGGAATCATTAACTGGTACAAACTTCCAATATTTAAGCTCGCCATATTTAGTTAGCTCTTTTTTTAATCTTTCTGTTGCATCTTCTGCACCTTCTGATACCAACATCACTACCTGAAACTTTTTAAACCCTTGAAACTTATCATAGATTAACTCTTTTAAATTAGATGTTTCTACAATTTTTGATTCTGGATCTTTACCTAAAAAACCTAAAACGGTTATATAATCTTCTAGCTTAACTTCTGTATTTACTGAGGCTAAATTTTGAATATCTAAAACCTCTGTTTTTACAATTTCTAATGGATTATAATTGTTTGTTGAAGGATATAAAAACAATAAAAATATTACAGGCAGGAAGAATAAAGCACTTAAGACTACTCCTTTTTTCACATTCTTTTTATCCATAATATCACCTGCTTTTTTGGTTTTACAAAAATAAAAAAGGTGGCTTTAATAAACCACCTTTTAACTATATTTTATATCTAATTAAAATTAGAAATCTCTTTTTATAAATCCGTCTTTGTATACATCAAAAACATATCCACCTTCTTGTAATAAAATAAAGATTAAGTAGCAAATTAAAAATACTGCTGTCCATACAACTGCACGTCTTAATCCTGCGGTTTCATCACGCATGTGCATGAAATCCCAAGTAATATAATATGCTTTTACAAGTGTAAGAATAATGAAGATCCAGTTAAGAATTTTCATTCCAAAAAACGACTTCATGGTTGATTCTGGTTTGTAAATACCTAAAACAACTTCTATAGCTGTGATGATAGATAATAAGATTAAAACTCCCCAAATTTTTTGAGTATTAGATTTAAACTTAATTAATCCTCTAAATATTTCTAATTTATGTGCGTCTGCTGCCATTTTTAATGTTTTAAAAAGTTTCCTGTCTAAGGAAATAAAATAATATTCTTAATTATACTAAGTAGAAGAATGTAAATACAAATACCCAAACTAAATCTACAAAGTGCCAATACAATCCAACTTTTTCTACCATTTCGTAGTTTTTACGTCTTTCATAAGTTCCTAAAATAACATTGAAGAAAATAATGATATTAATAACTACTCCAGAAAATACGTGAAACCCATGAAATCCAGTAATAAAGAAAAAGAAATCTGCAAATAAAGGCGAACCATATTCATTAACAGTAAGGTTTGCACCTTGCACTACTAATCTACCGTTTTCTTTTATTTGTTGTAATGACTCTTCTCTTGACAGTACTGTTTTTTCGCCTTCTTCATTTAAAATTTGAGTTCTTACTAAGATGTTAGGATTAGCTTCCATCCCTTTAACAATATCACCAACTTGATATGCTGGTAATGAAGCCTCTTCAACAAACCATAATCCAACATCACGACTATGTTGTTCTCTTTCTGTTGGTGAAGCTACAGCAAAATCTGTAATAGACAAACGCTTAAATTTTTGCTCACCATCAACAGTAGCATACTCTCCAAACTGTAAGATGTTACCACCTTTAGTTTGCACAGCACCATAATCTCCTTTAATAAAAGTTGCCCATTCCCATGCTTGAGATCCAACAAAAATTAAACCACCAATTATGGTTAAAAACATGTACCATGTTACTTTTTTCTTGTTCATATGATGACCTGCATCTACAGCTAATACCATAGTTACAGAAGACATAATTAATATAAACGTCATAAACGCTACATAAATCATAGGGTAGTTACCATGGAAAAATGGTACGTGCGTAAATACCTCATCTGCAATTGGCCAAGCGTCTATAAATTTGAATCTTGAAAAACCGTAGGCTGCTAAAAACCCAGAGAATGTTAATGCATCTGATACGATAAAAAACCACATCATCATCTTACCATAACTCGCTTTTAGTGGTTGGTTACCACCTTCCCAAGTTTTTCCTTCTGTATCAGTAGTTGCAACTGTAGTGTTCATATTGTTGAATTAGTTGTTTAAATGTGGCACAAAAATAATCATTTTATTCAGTTAAAAAAATAGCAAACTCTAAATTTTATAGTGTCTAAATAAGCTTTGCCAACTTATTAGATTGATCCTTTTTAATTTAGAAAAAAGTATAAGAAAAAAAACAGGTAAATCCATAGCAAGTCTACAAAGTGCCAAAAGGTTTCTGCTAGCTCAAATCCTACGATGTTTTCTGCTGAATATTTCCCTCTTAAATGGTTGATTAACACCACTAAAATAGGAATTAAACCTATCGCAACATGCACTATATGTACAACTGCTATTAGGTAGATATATGTAACTGTAATATTACTTGTTGGTCCTGTAAAGTTATACCCTAAGTCTATAATTTGATTAAAGCCTTTAAATTGATTGTAAACAAAAAATAACCCAAGCACAAATGTTAATATTAACATAGCAGTGGTTAGACTGTTGTTACCTTGTTTTAACGCTCTTTTTGCAATTATGAACGTAATACTACTTACAATCATAATAATAATGCTAATCCAAAACGGTTGAGGCATTTCAAAGTTTTGAAGCCAATCTGGTCTGCTACTACTAACAATAAAAGCACTTGTCCAACCAGCAAACGACATAATTAATGATGCAATACCAAAGTACAACATCATTTTTCTAGCACGTCCATTTTTCTCTTCTATGGTTCCTTGGGTTAAATCCATTTTATCTTATAAATTTATCTATTACATATACAATTTGCACCAATGTGATGTACAATACACTTGACAACATTAATTGTTTTGCTGCTTTTTCAGTCATTTTTTTATAGAGTAAAATCGCATAATACAACATAACTAGTCCTAAGCTAAATACAACAATTGCTGCAACTATGGATAATTTTAATTGTCCAGTAATTCCAAAAACCGGAACAATGGATATTAGAATGGTCCAAATAGTATACAATATGGTTTGTATAGCTGTTCCTTTATCTTGCTTGCCTGTAGGCAACATAAAAAAGCCTCCACGCTTATAGTCTTCGTACAAAAACCAGCCAATAGCCCAAAAATGTGGGAACTGCCAGAAAAATTGCAACGCAAATAGCGTACCTGGCTCTATTCCAAAATCGTTTGTTGCAGCTACCCAACCTAACATAAACGGTATAGCTCCTGGTATAGCACCAACAAATACAGATAAGGGCGTTTTGGTTTTTAAAGGCGTGTAAACACTTGTATATAAAAATATGGAAATCGCACCAAACATGGCTGTTTGTGGATTAATGGTGTACAGTATGATAATTCCTAAAATGGTAAAAACACAAGCAATTGCAAATGCTGTATTAACACTCATACGTCCAGAAGCAACTGGTCTGTTTCTGGTGCGATGCATTAAGGCATCCAAATCTTTTTCTATAATTTGATTGAAAGCGTTACTAGCACCAACCATAAAATAACCTCCTAAAGCTAGTAATAAAACAATTTTAAAACTGATGGTATCTGCTCCTAAAAAATAACCAGCAACCGATGAAAACACGACGCTTAGAGATAAGCGCATTTTTGTGATTTCTTTAAAATCTGATAGTGCTGTGTGCTTTATTGTAGGTGTTGCTGTCGTACTCAAACCAACGTCATTTTTTTGCTGGTGCAAAGATACTGCTAAAAAGGAATTTAGCATAAAAAAACCACAAGGTTTTTAGCTTATGGTTTTTAAAGAGTGTTTTTTAACTTACAAATCAAAATACCAATTAAACAAATCGGTTCTAATTCCAAAGTTAATCCAAACGGTACTATTATTAAATACCGAAACTGTTTCTACTTCAGGATTAAAATTGCGATAGCTTACATTTACAAATGCTTTTAAGTTAGATGCAGGATTAACCAAATAACCTAATTGAGTGCTTGCATTGACAGACGTTGTTTTAATACCTTGACCTATTTTTACTCCTTCATCAAATGGTCTATCGTTATAATCTCTAAAAATATCTCCTCCATAACTAAAGTTATCGGCTCCATCATTAACATCAAACCCTCTAACTCCTGTTATTAGTTTTGCTTCTCCAAACCATCGATCCTTTTGGTAACGTCCTATTAGAACTAGCTCTCTAAAATTAGCTCCCCAAAGATGCGCCATAGGCTGATTGTTGTGCGCATAATTTAACACAATAGTATTGTGCGAGTAAGTATATGGTCGTACTTGATTATATTCTGCTTGAAGCATTAAGTTTTTCACTTTAAAAGCATCGTACCATTTTGCTCCTAATTGAAACCCAAATTTATTTTTCCAGCTTTTCTTACCACCAGTGACATCGCTAAGAGAAAATTCGTCTAAAATAAATTGACCATAAACATTAACATTATCGTTATACTTGTATTTAGCAGAAGCCCCTAAAATAGCATTTCCTGCACCTTGACCAGTTTCAAACTCGATAGCTCTAAAAAATATCAAAGGATTTAAATAATTGACATCAAACCCTCTGTCGTTTGTGTTTTCCCAAATAACAGACTCGAATAATCCCAAATTAAAACGTTTGGACACATTCCAGCTTAAATAATGATTGGCAATATATTTTGTTCTAAATGCCTTATCTACAGTAGCTTCGTCACGTACATCTTTTAACCATGTCCAAGTATTAGTATATTTTATTTTCCAAAACTTAGTATTTAGTTTTAAAAAGGGATATGGACTTGCCACATCACTTTGTAGTAAGCTTCTATAACCATCACCTATAAATTGTTTACCATGTCCAAATTGGATATTCATAAACTTAGTTGGCGAATAGGATAAATAGGCTTCAGCTACTGGATAATCGTAAGAGTCTTCTTTAAATCGTTTAGCTATTCCACGTCCAGGAATAATTGCTGGATCTGGTCCAAACGCTTTTAAACTCTCTGCATATTGGTTAAAATATTGTGCAAAACGTCCTTGATTTTCATATACCGAAGCCGAAAAGCTAAGTTTACTACCTAAACCACCTTGTACATACAATCCACGTGTGTTATTATACGTACTTCCAAAATCTGCATCTGTATCTTTTCCTAATTGTAAATCAAAAATGGGATCTATAGTAAACCAATAATCTTTACCCTGTAATTGCACTAAATGCTCATTCCATAATTTGCGTCCTGCCCACGTTTGTGCCTCTTTTTTTAAAGATTGGTTTTCTGCTGAAAAATCGTAGTAATTTGCAACATCTTCATACAAATAAGGTTTTGATGCTGTATGGCTATTGGTTCCTACTCGGTTAATATCTTGATCGAACCTAAAATAGTTTTCATGAGAAAACGGAATATTAACTTGACTTGTGTAAGCTTTATTAGTGTACTTTAACATAGATTGTTGCACACTATCAAACTCTTGTTTTGCTTTTTGTTGTAAAGCTGTAAGCTGTTCAATCTCATTTTGTTTTTCTACAATTTCATTATTTGCATTTGTTGAAATAGCTGGTAGATTACTTGGTCTGTTTTTTTCGTTTAACGGAAAATACAATACCATACTGTATTGTTTAAACGTTGGATTACCATTGTAAGTAGCAGGTTCTATTTTAGGAAAAGCCGAAAAAACCCTAATAGTTTCTTCTTTTAATTCTTTAGCTGGTGCATCAACATAAATGGTTTTAAACTCTCCTTCTTTGGTAACTTCAAATACTATAGAAATATCTCCTTTAAAGTCGGCTTTAATAGTTTCTGGAAGTTTAAATTCTGAATAGATTGTATTATAAACTTCTTGATTAAAACAGTTATGTAATTGATTGTTATCTGTCTCTTTACAATTTTCGAAACGAGGTGACACTTGATAAATTGTTGTGTCTTGTGCGTAGGTAAAAACAGAACAAATTAATAATAATCCTAAAATGAAAGTCTTCATATTTAGTTTGAGGTTTAAATTTTGCTGAAAGATACTGCTTTTTTTTAAACGCTTTATCATAGAAAAAGTCGCTATTTTAAAAGACAACGACTTTAATTATTCTATATTTTATGTTAGTATTTAACTTGAAATACAATAGGTAAAGAATATAAAACTGATACAGGTTCACCTCCTTGTCTACCAGGTTTCATTTGCGGAACTTTATCGACCACACGATTTGCTTCTTTTTCTAAATTTTTGTGAGGTGCACGTGTATTAATAATTTCAACATCTCCATTTTTATTAATTCTAAAATTTACATAAATACGCTGTATACCTTCTTTTAAACCAAGTTTTTCTCCTAGGTCTCTATCAAATTTATTTTTAACTAAATCTGCTAATTTATCTGACATACATTTTCTACGTTGGTCATTGTTTTTAGCATTTTCACAACCAGGATAAATTGGTACCATCTCTACAAAATTTACATGTATTTCTTCATCAGGTTTTTTAATATCTAAATCCCCTTCATTTACTGGAGATTTTTCACCTTCTGGTTTTGTTGGCTGAACAATATCAGATACTAAATCATCTTTATTTACTTTAGCATCTGGAGTATCATCTGGAACTATAGTTGGATTGTCTGGTCGTACTGGTTGTTTCTGTAAAGGTTCTTTAGTAGTAACAGCATCAGGTTCTACTTTAAAAACTGGTGCAAACAAATAATCCTTCTCTGGGTCGTCTGTAATTCTTTCAGAAAGATTATACGATTTTTCTTCAAAACGCATTTCTAAGGACCCGTAAGTAGCCAGTAAACACATAATTAACCCAATCTGAAAGTAAAGCGATGAGTTTTTTTGTAAATTTACATCGTGTTTTTGTGATTTTCGCACGTTTTTCTCATTTTGGCGAGTGAGATTGTGCAATTCTTTAGAATTTTTCATAATATCTATAGTTTAAATGTTAATGTTATGAAGAAATCACAATAAACGTACCAAAAACAAAAATCCCGCTACTTAATTGTAACGGGATTTTTAATTTATATGGAATTATAATTATTCTACTTTGAAAGTAATTGGTAGTCCGTAAGGTACATTTACTGCTTTACCACGTTGTCTACCAGGTTTCATTTTTGGTAATTTTGCAATCACACGCTTAGCTTCTGCTTCTAATTTTGGGTGTGGCGCTCTAGCTTGAATACCTACGATGTTTCCGTTTTTATCGATTTTAAAACCAACATTGATACGTTTAATACCGCTATCTAGTCCTAAATCTTGAGCTAAGTTAGAGTTGAAATTTTTTCTAACAAATTTTCCAATTTTCTCTGACATACATTTTTTCTTAGCATCATTATTTCCTGCATTTTCACATCCTGGATATACTGGAACATTTTCAATGATTGAGAAAGGTACATCGATATCTTCTTCTACTTCTTCTACTTCTACATCTGCTACTTCTACTTCTACAACTTCTTCTTGTGTTGTTTCTGTAGACTCGATAATAGTTTCTTCAACATCCTCTTCATCTTCTACTACCTCAATAACTTCTGGAGCTGCTGGAGGTGGTGGAGGTGTATTTAATATCTCTGTGATTGGTACATCATCATCATCGTCTTCGTCAAAAACTAATTGTCCAATATCAATATCAGACTTATCTGTAGTTGTATAGTTAAGACCTGTGTAAGTTAAAAATAGCATTAATGCTAAACCTACTGCAATGTATAACGAACTGTTACGTCCTACATCTGCTTTTGAATTTTTTTTAGATTCCATATCTGTAAATATTAACTGAATGCTAAAATAACCATTTATTTGTCAAAAAAACAAAGTATTAATAGTTTTTAACTTTCATTTTTATAATTAAATTAATTAGCAGCACTGCTATGAGAGCACCTAATATATTGGCAATAACATCTTTAAAATCTGCTTCTCGACTTTGTGTTGCTGTGTGTTGTAATACTTCAATAAGTATACCAAATAGTATAGAAACAACTAAAGCTATTGTTTTTGCTTGATTTATACCTTTTCTGTAAAATTGATTTAGTGTTAAAAACCAAAGACCTGTTAAAATAACATGAGCTAAAACATGTAATACTTTATCCGATTGGTTAGGAAAACCAGCAATCTCTTTTACAGTAACTAAACTTAATACAAGTAAAGCTATTGAATAACCAAAACTAAAAACAGGTAGCAGTTTACGCACCAATAAGCGCTTTGTAGTCGTCCGCAGAAAGTAATCCATCTAATTGAGATACATCTGAAACTTTTACCTTTACCATCCAACCTTCTCCGTAAGGATCTGTGTTAACCTTTTCTGGTTCATCTTCTAGTGTGTCATTAAATGCAACAATCTCTCCAGAAACTGGCAAGAATAAGTCTGATACAGTTTTTACTGCTTCAACTGTTCCAAAAACTTCTTCTGCTTCTAAAGTTTCGTCTAAAGTTTCAACCTCTACGTAAACGATATCACCTAATTCGCTTTGTGCAAAATCTGTTATACCTACTGTAATTTGGTCGCCTTCAATTTTAATCCACTCGTGATCTTTAGTATATTTTAAATCTGATGGTATGTTCATTATATAATTTTTAAGTGAGCTACAAATGTATCTAAATGAACCTTAATTTCAAACAATGCCTTATTAATTTCCGAAATTATATCTAAGGGTTAATCCAGAACGAATAGTTGTTTGTGGAAATGCAGTTGAAATTGCATATTCTGAGAAGGTGTAATCAAAATAGAAAATTCCTGTTAGGTTTTTACTAAACGCATATTCTGCATTATACTTAAGTCCCCAAATGGTTTGTCCATTAGTAATTTGATTATTATCTAAGTCTAAATATCTTATAATTGTTTTATTATCTCTAACAGACACATCTGCAGACATAATTAAATCGGACACAATAGATTTTTTTGGACCTGCTAAATTAGATTTTATACGTACGTCTTTAAGTCGGTAACCTAATCCAACAACATATTCATTTCCTGCAATTTCTGTCATTAAATTATTATCAAAACTTAAAGACAACATACGGTCTTTTCTCATTTCTAATAATACTCTAACTGAATTTTTCATTTCCATATCAAAACGAAATAGTGGGCTAAACATCTCTGTAAGTGTTACACTACTATATAATTTTTCGCTTTTAAAGTTTCCTGCTTGGTCTATATCATCATTTGGTTGTGAATCATAATCTAATTCATAATCAATACCGTTAAAATCAAGATTAGTTCTAAACTGACCAATACTATAGCTAGAACGATAGCCATGAGTTAATGAAAAACGTTTAAAATTCTTTTTAAACCATTTCATTTTCATAAAACCAGAATACTTAATATCCCAATTTGGAATTGGCATACTTCTTAATGCTCCTAATTTGGTTTTGTTAGCATCTTGACCAGTATAAGCACTAACAAACGCTGGTAATAAGACTTGCTGACTTGTTTTGCCAAATCCTTTAGGGAATCCATCTTCATCCACATCGTTAGGGTCTGCTCCGTTTTTAATTGCTAGTCGTCTAGCAATCTCTAACCTGTTGGCTCTAAAATTATCAAACGCTTCAGAACCTGACTCGTCACTTTTACCAAATGCTGTAGGTAGTGTAAAAGATGAAATACTGAAGTTTCCGAAGGTATTTGGCGTTAAAGAAATGTACTCACCATCCTCTACTCTATAGTTTTCTGTGTAGTTTTCTGCATACGTTCTAAATCCAACCAAGTCTATTTTAAAATCATTAAATGGTTCTACGTTTGCCGATAAATCTAATTGTTTGGTTTGATTGGTTGTGTATTGCTGATTAAAATCTGGGAATGCAGTTAACCATCCATTTCTTGCTGCTAAATCTCTAACATCGCTTTGGCTTCCAAAAGTATACCCAATAGTTGGTTTTGCTGTCCCTAAAAATCCTGGAGTTTGTAAATAACCAGGTAAAAATGTACCATTTGTCTCACTGTAAACCGCTTGAATACGTTTAACAGAGGTTAAGATACTTATACCTACATTACCAATTTTAGACCCAATTCCATCACCTTTCTTTTTAACAGGAGATGCTTTTTCTTTTTTAGCTGCAGTTGGTGGCGCTGTTCTTCTAGACCCTCTGGCAATTTTATTTCCTCTTCTATTATTTGATGTAATTCCTAAATATCTATACAACTTATTCATGTCTAAAGTTGAATTGATATTATGCGTATTACCATTAGAAATGGTGTTACCTAAATTATAAGTATTACCATCATTACCCACTAGGTTTCCAAATAAATCAGATCCTTTTTGCCACTGGAATAACCCTGAGTAGGAATAGGTTGCTTGCAGAAAACTAAGCGCAGGAATTTTATTTAATGGTAGCTCGTAATTAACACCTATTTGTTGTTGCTGACGGTTTGGATCTCCAAAATCAAAGAACCCATCCCAAACATCTAGTAAAGGGTCTGGTTCACCATTTATAATATTATCTTTAAAATAGTTTCTGACAATATTGTTGTTGGATGATGAGTAGTTAACTTGAAGGGACTTAGTTAAACTCCAATTTAGGTTATATTGGTAATCAAAGGTATAGTTACGTCTATATAATTCTTCTAATCCAATATTATTACCTGTTAGATCTAAATCTCTAAATTTTTGACGGTTAAATTGTCTGTTTAAGTCTGTATTAACGGTAAAGCTTGCTGGAAGCGCATTAAAGTTTAAGTCTTTTAAAAACTTCCAATATTTACCTGTAAAAAGCGAATCGTTTTTCTTAAATGGTTCGATAATCTTAGGTTCAAAATTATAGGCATAATTAACACCTGCTCTAACCTGCTTATCAACCGATCTTTCAATTTCGAAATCACGATGCTCCATTTTGTTATAAGAATAGTTTAAAGTCAAATTCTCTACATCATAAAATCGAGGTTTGCTATCTCCTGTTCTATTCTTCTTAACACCTATAAAATTGATACTTTTACGTTTGGTATACTCTTCGGATTGTTCTAAAATCTGATCTCGTTCTAGGTCATTTTCGGCTTCATTAAGACGTGTGTCTAGTTCAATATCTTCATATTGTTGGTCAAATTTAGGTGTAATAACTTCGACACCTTGACCATAATTAAACGGAATTTGAATTCCCCATTTTTTAGGTAATAACTGACCAACATTAACATTAGTAATAACATCGTATTGTTTACTGTCTTCTAAACTACGCTCACTTGGACCTTGATTAACACTTCCAAAACCTGCTGTGCTCATTCTTCCGGTAGCACTAACATTTGCAAAATCTGCTAATTGAGTATCTACAGTTACTATTGCTGCCCAACCACCTTCGTTTTCTAATTCAGATAAACGTAACTCGTTAAACCAAACCTCTCCACATTGTTCTATGTTAGTTCCGTTTTTAACACCAACCATTAAAGTTCTGACATCTCCAAAATTAGGGTTTCCTTTAATAGCAACACGTTGTTGTCCTGCTACATAATCACCAAATGGGTCTACTACAGGAACCAATTCATTACCGACTACATCGTAAAAATTAGCAGTTCCGTCTGTAAGTGTTTGGTTAGAAATTCCTAAAGATTTAATACGTTGTAAAATTTCTAAATCTAAATTAATTTCATTTGCTGCTGGCCAATAAGCTTCTGGAGTGGCTCCACCAGAATATACTTGAAGAGGTACTTCTATTTGATAATAGTTTTGGGTCAAATCATTACCCATTCTAATAAAACCAACTAAATCGTTATCTGACAAACCAGGTGTTTCCCCATCCCTAGCGTGCATAAACATGCGTATCTTTTTATATTGACGCATATCTACACTTATGTTTTTAAATACAGCACGTGCATCCTTTGCTTTTAAGTCGCATACATCAACTACTAATGACTGTTCGTTTTGTCTAACTATTGTGTTGTTATTATTTAATCGTTCTGGTACAACGCTTGGAGGAGACACATAACTACCATCGTTTTCTTGTGTACTTACAGCTCCAACAGTAAATGCTGTATCATCAAAATCTAACGGAGTTGGTCCACCATCTAGTGCTAATTGGAAACGTCTCCAATCACTACGTACTAACTCTAAAGTACCAAATCTTAATGTTGTGTTTTGCTGAAAATCGTTTAAATATAATCGCGTAAATCTGATAGAACGTAAATCTGTAATTCCGTTAACCACAAATTCATCATCTGTACGAATAGGAATTCTAAATTGATACCATCTAGGAAAAGCGGTATCTCCGTTTGGTAATACTCTTGGATTGTTATTATCGGTTACGTTTTTGGTATCAACAATATATTCGTTATCAATATTTAATGTTGCTGGTGTGATTTCTACTTCGTATTCAAAATAACTATCAATTGTGTTCATGGTATTGTCACGATTGACATCCTCTACGTCTGGTTGCGTAGTTGACCCACGGTTAGTATCACTAAAAGCATCTGGAGAATTCCCGTCTACACCATTGTAAAATTTATAGCGATCAAACAAGTTACCTTCTGCATTTAAATAATAGTTGTAATTATCTTGAGCAGGATCTGTTAAACCAGAAAATCCTGATGGAAAGTTTGCTGCTTCTTCACCATCGTCATAACCATCTAAACCAACATCTTGATTGGTTCTTTCTTGTCCAGTAGTATCAAATGCATAAATTAAGGCTTGGTTTTGTGGTACTACAGATTGAAATACCGTTTGTGGTAATAAACTAACATTACCATCTTGAGGTAAACCATTTTCATATTGCTTACGTCCATCTTTTAGGACATCTTCAGAGATGTTTCCTAAATTAATATAAAGTTTTCCTCCAGGGTTACTTGGGTCTTCTTGAAAAGGATCTTGTAACCAAAACTCGATATATTCTACATTAGCTTGTTCAAAATCTGTAGAGGTAATTTGTCTTGTAATTCCTGCCCAACTATCTTGTGGGTTAGCTATAGTTCCGTTTTCTGTTCCAGGTTCAAAGTTATATGGTCCACGTTCGTCTGGATAGTATGTTAAATCTAAAGTGTTTAATACTGATGTTTGACCTTGTGCAATATCTTGCTCTGGAAACAGCTCGTTAACAAACACACGACTTGTATATAAGCTTGACATATCATCATCTGAAATACCACTAGGACGTTGACTTCCATAAAATATAGGGTCAATGGTATACCAGTTAAGCATCGCTCTACCATATCCATTTTCTATACCGTTATCATCAAACGTTGTAACACCATTTACATTTAAAGGTCTACTTGATAAGTTCCATGCTTGAGCAGATTTTAAATCGATTCCGTTTTGTGTGCCTTCAAAATCATCGATGTAAGCGGTTGCTTCTCCATTAAAATCGGTTCCTTTTGGTGCACCTGGAAGTAAATAAGCAAAATCTCCTCTAACGGAAATATTAGATGGTGCGTCTGTATCTATATTTGGTAGTTTATTAACTAATCGAGATAAAAAAGGTAACTCTGAAGAAAAATTTGCATTAAAACCAAGAATAGTATTATTAATTGGCTCGCTATTATAATTTGCTTTTTGTGTTATTGGTCGTTCGTTAAGGTTTAGGTATGTTGCACCAATCACAAAGTTTTCATTAAACTGGTGCTCGACATTAATACCTGTATAACGTTTGGTTTGTTGTCCAAAAATGGAGTTGTTTTCTGTTGAAACCTCAATTGGGATGTTTGACGCTTTAAGACCTTCGTCAATTATATATACTCTTCCTAATTGATAATTAACAGTATAATCTTGACCTTCTACTAACACACGTCCACCAGCAGTGACACGTACAGACCCTCTAGGCACATTGAATCCTCCAATTGGTATACCATCTCCACCTGAAGATTTGTAACGTCCTTTTATTTGGAATTTATTTTTTTCTACTTCGTCTAAAGCTGCAGTTTTAGTAGCTTTGTACAGTAAATCATAAACATATTTTTCTTGGTTTGGGTTTGCGTAGGTATCTGCTTCATAATCTGCTGCATTGTTTCCTGAGTTACCATCGTTATCTAAAATATCGAAAAGGTAACGCCCAAAAGGTTCGACTTTAGTAAATACAATTTTTCCGTTTTGAGGAATTACTGTTATTCCTGGAACAAAGTCGAAAAACCCGTCTCCATTAGCTTGTGGGTCGTTATTAAAGTTCAATCTGTCTAGATTAAATAATCGTAGTAACGTTGTTTCGCTTATTGGGTTACCTTCAAAATCTACTCCGAATGGCGAACCTTCTACAGGTGTAATATAGTTTACAGGAGCAGATTCGTTATAAAAAATATTAAGTTTAAAGTCTTCTTGAGTTAATTGAAAAGCACCAGTGTCATAAATATTTTTCATCATTAAATCCCAAATAGGTTGAGACACACTAGTGATACTACTTTTTAATAATTTTAAGACTAATGCATTATTAGTGACGCTAGTTACTTGACCTTGACTATTGACATCTACATCTGTAGCTCCAATTCCATCGTTAGCAAATTCTCCAACCTGAAACACTTGTCCACCAACTGTATATTGATAGGCTACTGCTAAAACCTCATCGTTATTTAATCTTTGATTTAATGATATGTAACCTAATTGTGTGTTGAGTGTATATTCTTGTCCTTGGGTTAGTTTTCTGGTATTTTCTTGTTTTGCATAATCAAAACCTTCATTAAATCCAGAAATTAAAATTCCATTCTGTACTGTTGCAATATCTCTTACCTCTTCTGTTAATTGCGAACCTGCATTACCAATATTTGTTGGATCCAAACCATTGTTACCATTATCTGGAAATGCGTTAGGCCCACCATATACAGCAACACCTGGATTACCAATAATAGCTGTTTCTCCTAAATCCTGAAAGGCTACAAAGTTTCTTACATTTTCTGTACGATTACTTCTGTTAGTAACCCAAACTTCTATTCTGGTAATTTGGATATTATTATTTATAAAAGGATAATTAGCTAGTGCTTGGTCGTAATTATTACGGAAATATTGTGCTAAAAAAAAGTGACGATTTTCATCATAATCTCTAATAAAAAATTCAAACTCGTCTAAAGTCCCACCACCTTCTGCTACCACAGATCTTGCATCAGAACGTTGGTCTGAAAACACACCTGTTATAGTTGTTTTACCAAATTTTAATTGTGTTTTAACTCCAAATAAACTTTGTGCTCCAGAAATTAAAGAGCTATTAATTGGCATATTAACATTACCAACTTCTATTTTTTGAATGATATCATCTTCTGTTGGTGTATATTCTAACTTGATTAAATTTTGAAAATCAAAGGTAGATTGTGTATCATAATTTGCTGTGACTTGCAATCTAGATCCCACTTTCCCTAACATACTTAAACTGATACGCTGATCAAAATCAAAAGAAAAGTTACGTCTGTTTCTTGGTGAGAATGAAGGATTATCTTGTTTAGTAAACAGGACTCCTAAATCCATTTCTACTGTACCTTGAGGCACAATAGATATTGGTCCTTCTCCAAAAATACTTTCAAAAAAATTGGAGTTGACGTAAAATTCTGGAATTAAATTTTTCTGAGCTTCTTTGGCATTTCCTTTTTTGCCATCATAAGCGTCAATCTTATCCTTGTAATATGATTTTAAATTTTGTCTAGATACTAAATCTTGATATTCTTGAGGCGTTAAAATAACTGGATAGTTAATATTAAATTCGCCTACAGACTCTGTATAAATATATCTATCTGTTACTGGGTCATAAGTATATTTAGACTCAATAATTGAAGGGTTGGGCATTTCTATAGTCCCTAAACTATAACCTGTTTTAGTACTATCTTGTTCTACTTGGTTACCCTCTTGAGCAAAAGAAGTTACAGAAACAAATAATGCTAATAGTGTTATTAAAAAATAATTCTGAGATTTATAAAAGCTATGTTGATTAGTATTCAAAATAAATTATAAATTTTTTAGGGCTAATTTGATAATGGTTTCTACGTTAGCTTCTGGCTCTGAAGCAACAATTTTATCTATTACTTTTTCAGCTTGCTTTTTGGCAAAACCAAGAACTTCTAATGCAGATAACGCTTCATCTTTATTAGTATTGTTTTGACTTACAGAAACTTCGTCTATATCATAAATTTTAAGAATTTTATCTTTTAAATCAATAATAACACGTTGTGCGGTTTTTAGTCCAATACCTTTTATAGATTGAATTAAAGCTACATCTTCTGTAGCTATTCCTTCCCTTATTTGCTTAGGCGTTAAGGATGATAACATGGTACGCGCTGTATTTGTACCAATACCACTTACAGAAATTAATAATCTAAATAATTCTCTTTCTGCTAATGAAGCAAATCCGTATAGGGTATGTGCATCTTCTCTAATTTGAAGGTGTGTGTATAATTTTAAAGCTTCTTGATCTGGAATCTGAGAATACGTATGCAACGAAATATTAATTAAATAACCAATACCATTACAATCTATAACGACATCTGTAGGATTCTTCTCTACTAACTTTCCTTGTATGTGTGTAATCATGTAATTGTTGCTGTTAAACCTCCAAATGTAAGAAAATTAATTGTACTTCAAATTAGCTATTATTTTTATGATTTTGTTCTTGTTTTTCCTTTTGCTGCGCATCAATTACAGCTATTGCTGTCATGTTTACAATTTCATCTACACTAGCGTCTAATTGTAATATATGTACAGGTTTACGCATTCCCATCATGATTGGTCCAATGGACTCTGCTTTGTTTAATTCTTTTAGAAGTTTATACGTAATGTTAGCAGATTCTAAATTTGGAAAAATAAGTGTGTTTACTTTTTTACCAGATAACTTTGAAAACGGAAAAATATCTTGAAGCATTTTACTGTTTAAAGCAAAATCTGTTTGAAGCTCGCCATCAACCAATAAATCTGGATGCCTCTTGTGTAAATAAGATACTGCTTCTCTAACTTTAGTTGCTGTTTGATCTTTTGATGACCCAAAATTAGAATACGAGGTCATTGCCATAACAGGTTCCATCCCAAACATTTTAACCACTTTTGCGGTCATCTGTGTGATTTTAGTTAAGTCTTCTGCAGAAGGATTGATGTTTATGGACGTATCACTTAAAAACATTGGTCCACGTTGCGTCATCATAACGTTAGTAGTCGCAATTCTTGTAGAACCTGGTGCCAATCCAATAAGTTCTAGCATTGGTTTTACTACAGATGGATAACTTCTAGAATATCCAGAAATTAAAGCATCTGCATCGCCTTCATTAACCATCATTGCTGCGTAATAGTTACGCTCTCTCATTAGTTTTTCTGCTAACAGTAAAGTTACTCCTTTACGTCTGCGTTGTTCCCAATAAACTTTAGCGTATTTATTTTTTTGTTGTAATTGTTCGTCAGACTTAGGGTCTATGATCAACACATCTGCATCAAACTCTAACTCTTCTTTTAATCGTTCTATCTCTTCCTTTCTACCTAATAAAATAGGAATAGCGACACCTTCTTCATAAACAATTTGTGCAGCTTTTAATACGTCTATAGAATCTGCTTCTGTAAACACCACACGTTTAGGGTCTAATCTAGCTCTGTTTAATAATAATCTAACAATCTTATTATCGCTACCTAAACGGTCTAATAATTCGTCTTCATATTTCTGCCAATCTTCTATAGGCTCTTTAGCAACACCACTTTCCATAGCTGCTTTGGCAACTGCTGGAGGCACTGTTGCAATTAAACGTGGATCAAATGGCTTTGGGATGATGTATTCTTTTCCAAAAGTTAGACGTGTTTCGCCATAAGCGATATTGACTTGTTCTGGGACTGGCTCTTTAGCTAAATCTGCTAATGCTTTAACCGCTGCCATTTTCATAGCTTCATTAATTTTGGTAGCTCTAACATCTAAAGCTCCTCTAAAAATAAACGGAAATCCAAGAACATTATTTACTTGATTAGGATGATCGCTTCGTCCTGTTGCCATAATAATATCGTCTCTGGTATCTATAGCTAATTGGTAGTTGATCTCTGGATCTGGATTAGCCATAGCAAACACTATTGGGTTTTTAGCCATAGTGTTTAACATCTCTGGCGTCACAATATCTGAAGTTGATAAGCCAATAAAGACATCTGCATCTTGCATAGCTTCCTCTAGAGTATCTATTTTTCTGTGTGTAGCAAACTCTGCTTTTTGTGAGGTTAAATTATCTCTATCGTCTCTAATAACTCCTTTACTATCCAACATCACTACGTTTTCGCGTTTAGCTCCAAATGCTAAATACAATCTAGTACACGATATTGCTGCTGCACCTGCACCACTTACTACAATGGTAACCTCATCTATTTTCTTTTCTGTTAATTCTAATGCATTTAATAACGCTGCTGCAGAAATAATTGCAGTACCATGCTGGTCATCATGCATTACAGGAATATCTAATTCTTCTTTTAGACGTCTTTCTATCTCAAATGCTTCAGGTGCTTTGATATCTTCTAGGTTAATACCTCCAAAGGTTGGTGCTATGTTTTTTACAGTCGCAATAAATTCTTCAATATCTTCAGTACCAACTTCTATATCAAACACATCAATATCTGCAAATATTTTAAACAGTAAGCCTTTACCTTCCATAACAGGCTTAGAAGCTTCTGGACCAATATTTCCTAATCCTAAAACCGCAGTTCCGTTGGATATAACTGCAACTAAATTACCTTTTGCTGTATATTTATAAACGTTATTAACGTCTTTTTCTATTTCTAAACAAGGCTCTGCAACACCTGGAGAATACGCTAACGCCAAATCGCGTTGGGTAGCATATTTTTTGGTTGGAACCACTTTAATTTTTCCTGGAGTTGGTTTGGCGTGATAGACTAAAGCTTCTCTTCTTTTGCTTTGCTTACTCATACTTTTTTTGATTACACTATGAAATACAAATGTAAGTTTTTATGAGAAAAGAGTATAGAAAAACAGTACAGAGTTTTTAGGGATTTTGAAATATAAATTTAGTAGGTCAAAACTTTAGTTTCATTATTTTCTTTGCAAGTAATATTAAATGAAAATGTTTTAAGATTTGCATTTAAGTGTACCGAACTCCCTTCATTTTCCCATTTGACATCAATAATGTTTTTAGAAGTGTTATTAAATGAAACTTCTCCTTGAAAAGCTTTAGAAGTATTTCTTAATTTAATAATTTCTAATTGATTTAGAACGCTTTGCTTTTTTAGTCCTTTATTAATATCGTTTAAGCTTAACGTTGTTCTGTTTATCTCCTTATGTCCACCACTTCCTGCTTTATCTGCAGCTTCATAATTATTTTTGCCTTCAAAAATATCCAGATACCATATTTGAGGAATTCCAGGCATAAATAATTGTATTGCTCTGGCTAATAACATTTTTTGTTCGTCTTCTCCTAATGCACTAAAAAACGTTGCATTTACTTGATAGTAAGATATTTTTTTACCTGAGGGTCCATATAAGTTTTTAACGCGTCCACCACGTTCTATAATGGTATTCATTATAGTTTCGATTTCTTCATCTTCCAGTAATCCTTTGTTATAAGAGCCATTTACTTCTTTTCCTTTTAAATCTAGAACAGGAATACCATCATGACAGCCTAACATATTAACAGTCTTGTATCCTTTGGTGATAATCTCATTAGCCCATTTTAAAATGGCTTTATTATTAGCTGTCTCAAGGGTATGGATAACTAATCCTGGTAGGAAAAAATCGTAAATAAAATAACCTTTGTTTGCAACTTCCTCATGTAACCCTAAACCATATTCTGCATGGATTTCTGGTAATAACATGAGGTTGTTTTTTTGTGCTATTTGTTTTATTCTTTCCAGATACTGCCAAGTACCTGGTTTATTAAAAAAATTGGATTGACCAACTTGTTTGTGTAAATAAGCGAATGCATCTAATCTTAATATTTGGCCTCCAAAACTTTTAACCTTAGATAAGGTGTCTTCATAAAAATCCCAGACTAATGGTGATTTTGCGTTAACATCCATTTGTCCTAAATACGTTCGTTTTTTATTGACAACGTCAATAATTTCAGTTTTTAAATGGTTTTCAGTACCAAAATCTATAGTTGAAATATCTTGCCTGTCTTGTATTGCTTGATTGACTTTATCGCAAATTAACTTTGCTTGATTTGAAGACAATTGTTTTACATTTTTTAAGTCTTCTATTGAAATTGGATGGTACTTTATTTCTTGGTAAAAAGTATTCCAATAAGGTTGCTCACTACCATCCGGAAATGGTACTTTTAATATTGGAAGTCCAGCTTTACGCATAAACAATTTGTCTAAATACTGTTTTTTAGGAATAACTATTTCCTCTTCGTTTAAATCGCCATGATCTTGCCAAAAGGTATTCCAGTTAATAAAAAAATCTTTGTACTTAGATTGGTCTCCATGTTTTAATAAATCTTTAAATTGAGGAGAAGCAACTGACAAGTGATTTAAAACAATATCAAATTTAAGTTTGATATTAAGTTTATTTAAAGCTTTTAAATCTTCTTCTGCTATTAAATCTTTATTTAAATTATAGTCTATAATAGAAAACCCTCTGTCTAAATCGCTATTAAAAAAGGTTGGTAATACATAAAACAGAGAAAAAACATCTTTAAACTCTGTTCTTTGAAGCATACTTATGGTATCGCTCCATTTTTCTCCAATACTATCTGGATATGCATTTAGCATTACACCATTTGAGATTGTACTTGTCGGCATATTTTATTAATTATTTATAAAATTTATGAAGTGCTATAAAAGCTTGGAGACTATATTAATATTTTCTGGTAATCTACCAACATTTTGAAGCTTTAAAGCTGCTAATTTTAGTGCAACTTCTAAGCATTCAACCACAGTTTTTTTATTGATGTATGCATATAAAAATCCAGACCAAAACGCATCTCCAGCACCTGTTGCATCCATTATTTTTTCAATTTTTATTGCAGGTAACTGTATGATGTCTTTATTTTTTTGAGATAGCTTAACTCCATTGCTACCTAGTGTTAAGCACACAGTATCAACACCTATATTATGAAAAAACTTAAAAATTTCTTCATCTGGTAATTTTTTCTCAAAAAGCCTAAACATATCATCTTCACTAACTTTAACTAGAGGATTTAATTTACAATAGGATTTTATAACATTTAAAGCTTCTTCTTGACAGCTCCATAGTTTATCAGAATAATTAATATCTATACTAAGTTGGCATCCTAAATTAAAGGCTTCTTCTGCTTTTTTTAAAATAGTAGATTGTGCAGGATTTTTACTTAAAGCAAAACATGTGGTATGGAATATTTTGGTTTTTTTTAAAGTTTCAGTAGGAATTTGATTTTCGGAAATTATACAATCTGCCTCTCTAAATGGAATAAAATCTGGAGTCCCAGAAGATCTTGAAACAAAAATAACACTTGTTGGTTTTTTATGAATAATATCCATGTAAGTCACATCGACACCAACTTCTGCTAATTTTTTAAAAATATATTCTCCAAATCCATCGTTTCCAACTGATGAAACTAGTACTGCATTAAGTCCTAAACGAGCAGAATTCATTGCGACATTTGTTGGAGATCCACCTAGAAATCTGTGATAATCTCTTGTTTCATTTATCTCTACTTCAGCTTGATGTCCTATAAAATCTATTAGGACTTCTCCAACACATAAAATATCTATCATACTAGTTTAATTGTTACTTTTAATTGTAATAAATATAAATTTACAATCCTCTTGTAATTTTTTATTAATTACTTAAATAAAATGGCTTTAATACTTACTAAAACGTTTTAGTTTTTATTTAATTGAATAGTTTATTAGGTTCTACTAACTTATTTAACTCTAATCTATACTGATTTTTTAATAAGGATAATCCATATTGATAAGAAGCATTCATCCATCCAAAACCTTCTTGCGTAATATATTCAAAATCGGTACCTACGTTTCCATATTCGGCAAACACTTTATGTGTGGCAGCTACAACATCGTATTTTTCTGGAATTGTCCCATTGTAATCCACAGCATTTTTGGTTATCATATGTAACCATCTGTAAATTAATTCTTGTGCTTCATTATTGTATCCGTAATTAATAAGTCCTTTCCAAATCATCATTTGGTGTGGCGCCCAACCATTAGGGTAATCCCATTGTCTAGCTGGTCTGTTATCTGATATATCTCCTCTACTTTCTTTTGTTGAAGCTGCAATACCGCCTTGTTCTTTTAATAATGGTAAGGCTTTATTAACTAATTGTTTTGCTTGTTCATTAGATGCCATTCCAGACCACATTGGCGTAAAAGTTGTTGCAGAAACAAAATTGGATTGTTTTTTGGTAACGATATTATAATCGAAAAACATGCCTTTTTGATCATTCCATAATAGATTACTTGAAATAGATTGACGTTTTTTTGCTTTTTCATCCCAATATTCTGAAGTATAACTTCTTCCTGACGATGTGGTGAATTTATTATTAAAATGATTTGCTATTAAAAAAGCAAAGTCTTTTTCGTACTTATACAAAAATGCATTTAGCTCTACCAAGTTGAGATCTGCACAATTTCCTTCAATGCGATAAGACGTGTCATGACCAGATTCTCTCATACTTCTATCATGAACAAAGTAAGGGTCAAGTTCTGGGTTAGATTCTAATTCATTTTGATAGCGTTTAATATATTCTTTAACAGACAAGTTTGCTACAGACGCATAAGGTTTAATAATGGCATCAAAATGACCTTCTTCACATTCTGGTGGCATACCAATACCTTGTGATAAATAACGGTTTAGTCCATTTTCTGTTAACCTGATACCGTTTTCCATCCAAACAGTTTCATATTCTTTAATTGCAGTATCCAAATGGTTTTCTAACCATTTTTTGTTTTGTGTTACTTCAAAAACTTCTGTAATTAAACTTGAATAAAAAGGTGGTTGCGTTCTGGTAAGGTAATAGGATCTATTTGCATTTAGAATTTTTCCGTAATTCTCAATCTCATATTGAAAATTATCTGCCATAGCTTTTGCCAAATCTACTCTACCGTCAACAATTAAACCTACAGATTCAAAATAACTATCCCATCCGTACATTTCATTAAATCGTCCTCCTGGAACAACAAAGGGTACACCTTGCAATTTTCCCCATCTATTTTCAAGTTTTAATGATAAAATTCCAGGTTGATTGTTAATAGATTTTACATATTTTGGTGTAATAATTTCTGGCAACCTAACTGTTGTAATGGGTAAATCCTGCTCTAGTTTTTTAAAGTAATTAAAAGCTATTGAATCCTTGAATGGCACATAAATTCTGAGCGCTTCGGAGATTAAATTTTTATTTTTGGAGTCTTTAATTAATGCTTCAACACCATCCTTATCCAAGTGTCTTGTGAGACCATCCCAATAATAGTTTTTTATTAATCGTGATGTTCTATCAACAGGAGGTTCGTTAATGTATTTTGGTTTAATATTGGCAATTGTTTGACCTTTATTTTGAGCAAATACTAGCTCTTGAAGTAAATTAGATAGTTTATATGTACCTTCTATTTGAAATATGTTTCCAGAATTTGATTTTAATTGAAATAATTTTGGCGATATATCTTCCACAGTAATTTTTTTATCACCATCCGTATCTTCTTGCTTTAACAATTGTTCTAAGGTGCTTTCAATATCTACTTGATAAGACACATCTTTAGAATTTTTATTATTAGACTCATTTTTACATGATAAAAATGAAAAAAACAGAATTAAAATTATTGTACCTGTATATTTCATGACAAATGATTAATTGTTAACTATCGTTTTTTTTTCATTTAATCGAAACGCTAAAAAAGCTGCTATAATAAAAAATACACCAGCAAATAACATGGCGTTTACAGCACTTCCTCCTAATATATATTTATAAATTGGACCAAAAGTTAGCGTTTGTATAAACATTGGAATAACAATCATCATATTTAAAATACCCATATACACACCTCTTCTGTCTTGAGGTACAATTTTTGAAACCATTGTGTAAGGAATTCCCATCATTGCAGCCCAACCTATTCCAAATAAAACCATTGGTACAAGTACTAACATTGGATCTGAAATAAATGGTATTGTAAATAAAGCGATTGCTGTACCTACTAAACTTAAGGCATAAACTTTTTTACCTCCAAAACGTAAAGTTAATGGCACTAAAGCAAGAGCCACTACCATAGTTACTATGTTGTAGGTTAAACTCATTTTTGCTGCTTGTGATGCTGCTTCAGATGTTGAATAGCCAAGAGTTAGTTTAAATAATGGTGTTGTAAATTGCCAGTAAATAAAGAGTGCATACCATTGAAATAGATATACAGCTCCAATTTTCCACATAAATTTTGGCATTTGTTTTATAGCTTCGGCAATTTCTGCAAAAGGTTGTGATATACGCTTTTTAAGTGGTAATGCTTTTATAGCATTAATATCTGCTAGTTCCTCTTTACTTGGTGGAATTTCTGGTGTTTTAAAAACCGACCATAAAATGGTTGTTAAAGACAAGAAAGCACCAATGTAAAATGAATAATATAGCCATTGTGGTATAGTACCTGCAACTTCTACAGAGTCTCCTCCAAATAAATATTGAAATAAAACAATGGAACCATTGGCTAGTAAAATTCCTGCTCCAACAAATAAGCTTTGCATTTGAAATCCTAAACTTAACTGTTTTTCTGGTAATTTATCTCCAACAAACGCACGATAAGGCTCCATTGCCATATTGTTTCCAGCATCTAGAATCCATAATAAACCTACTGCAAACCAAAGTACTGGACTATGCGGAAATGCAAATAAGCACAGACTACCTAACAAGGCTCCAATTAAGAAATAAGGCTTTCGTCTTCCCCAACGATTAGACCATGTCTTATCTGACATGGCTCCAATAATAGGCTGCACTAATAATCCTGTAACAGGTCCTGCAATATTTAAAATAGGTAACATCTCTTCTGGTGCTCCTAAATACAAAAAGATTGGATTTATAGCAGTTTGCTGTAAACCAAAACTATATTGAATCCCTAAGAATCCGACATTCATATTAAAAATTTGCCAAAAGGATAATCTAGGTTTTTTTATTTCCATGTCTTAGTGTATTAGTTATTTTTTTTTGATACTTATTGCAAAACCTCCACCTGAAGCTAGTTTAATATCTAAAACTGAATCTTTAGTTAATTTTAAAGTTTCAATTGTATAAGCTTCTGGATTGGTGTCCCAATGTGATTTATTAGTGTCTTTGTAAACTGTAGCTTTATAGTTAATGCCTTCTTCTAAAAAATCGAAAGTTAGAGATTCTGTTCTTTCATTTTCATTTGTAACACCTCCTACAAACCAGTTGCCAGTATTTTTTTCTTGTCTAGCAATAGTTACATGTTCTCCTATTTCGCCACTTAACACCTTAGATTGTTGCCAATCGACACCAACATCTGTAATAAATTGAAATGCTGGATGTATTTTACCATTTTTCATATAATGTTCTGGTAAATCGCAAGCCATTTGTAATGGACTATAAATAACAACATACAAGGCTAATTGATGTGCCAAGGTTGTATTGACCTGATTGTCTTTTTTAAACTCGTTAAACTTAATATTAAATACACCAGGAGTATAATCTATTGGACCAGATAACATTCTGGTAAACGCAACAGTTGGAATATGGTTTGGTGGATTTCCGCCATCTGAAGCCCAAGCATTAAACTCTTGACCTCTTAGCCCTTCTCTTGCAATAGCATTTGGATACGTTCTGCGTTTTCCTGTTGCTTTTATTGGCTCGTGTGCATTAACTGCAATTTTCTTTTTAGCAGCTTCTTCTAAAACTTTTTGATAATGATTGACCATCCATTGTCCATGATGGTATTCTCCTTTTGGAATTATTTTACCAACGTAACCTGTTTTAACCGAATTAATATTATTCGACTTCATAAAATCATAAGCTACATCCATTTGTTTTTCGTAAGTAAGTGGTGCAGCAGAGGTTTCGTGATGCATAATCACCTCAACACCTTTAGCTTTAGCATAATCCATAACTTTTGGAAAATTGTAATCTGGATAAGGCGTCATAAAATCGAAAACACCTTCTCTGTCATTACTTATCCATTTGTCCCAACCTGTATTCCAGCCTTCAACTAACAGACCTTTAATACCATTTGCAGATGCAAAATCTATAAACCGTTTCGCATTTTCTGTGTTAGCTCCATGACGCGAAGTCCCAACTTTACCTGTTGTATAAGTGTTCATGTCTTGGCTTCCTTCTAAATCCCAAGTGGATTTACCAATATGCATTTCCCACCAAATACCAACGTATTTCATTGGTGTAAAATAACTAACATCGCCAATTGCGTTTGGATCGTTAAGATTTAATATCATTTTAGATTCTATTAAATCGCCAGCTTTTTCGGCTATTTGAATAGTTCTCCAAGGTGTATTGAATGGCACTGTTACTTTTGCTTTTCCGCCTAATCTTTCAGATCCTACCAAGGCACTAGTCATACTTAAATTGTCAGCATCTACTTTTAGCGTCATACCAGCATAATTAGTTAAATCTGCCTCATGAAAACTTAAGTACAAACCATCATCAGTTTTCATTGTAACTGGAGTATTTACAGCATTTTCTGGAATATATGTTGCTGATAAATTTGGATGGTTTTGTTTAGAAAGTGCATCAATATCTGCAAAATTTGTTTGATTATATAAATGCTCATAAATATCCCAATCTCCAGGAATCCACCATACTTTATGGTTTCCTGTGAGGTTAAACTGTGTGTTTTCGTCTGTAATTAAAATATCTTTTAAGTTTGCTTGTTCAGGAAATTCATACCTAAAACCTAAACCATCGTTGTATACTTTAAAGTGGATGTTTAATTGTCGTTTTTTATTGGATTGTTCTTCTAAAAAAACAACCAATTCGTTATAATTGTCTCTAACTTCTAATTGTTCTCCCCAAGGCATTTGCCAAGTTTCATCTGAAGATCCTGATGTTGTTTTTATTATTTTAAAATCACTTTTTAATGAAGGTAAATCTTTAAAATCAAAACTTATGTACGAGGTATCTATAATTGTTTTGTTTTTGTGAGACACTATATACATTGGCTCACCTGTTTTTGACAACCCAAATTCTATAGAAATATTTTTATCTGGCGATGTAATAACAGTAGTATTATTAGACGTGCTACATGCTACCAAAATAAATGTAACTAGTATTAATAATACATAAGAATTATTTTTCATAATGAGTTATTTTTTAATTGGCATAAATACTTCTGCTTCCCATTCTAATTCGTTTCCTCCAGAATGCGGATCATTTAAAAACACTTCTATTGGCAATTCGTTTATAGCAATATTTTTATTTTTTGCATAATCGATTAATGAAAACCATGCTCTATCTGAAATTCTATAATTACCATTAAACATGGTTTTTATAGCTTCTTTTTTATCTGAAGTTTTAATTTTTACCATTTCAGATTTTGGGTAACTATCTTGTTTTGCAATAGGAAAACAAAAATCGAAAGTCATTATATCTTCTTTTTGATTCCAATTGGTTACCTCTAAAAAAGGATGTCCAGTTAATTGCAATTCATTATTTCTTATATAATTCATGACATCTATGGTATGCGTCATCATTAGCTTAGCTTTTTCGTTTAACTTACCAGATAAAGTTATGTAAGCACAATTTTGAGCAGGAAAAACTTCTTTTGTAACTGAAGATACTTTGTATTCTTCTTCATGGATTTTTAATCCTTTTCTTATTTTGCTAACAGTATTAATACTTCGTTTTACAAAATCTGTTTTAGTAAATGGCACTTTTAATTTTTGAATAAAACTATGTTCTGTATCCTTTAATAACGCTGTTACTTTTGTGATGGAATCGGACTCTTTATGTATTGACCATTTAATGTTTATAATTGAGTCTGAAACTTTCAGGTTTTGTTCAATTTCTGAAAACGGTTTTTTTGAAATGGTTGTTACTGCTTGTGTAGAATTTGGTTCCCAATTATTCCAGCCAATTAATGTAGAATAAACGGTTCCTGGAGCATGCGTTGTTTTAAACGTTACTTTATAATCGTAATCTTTAATTAAAAAATACCAACTAGCAGTAAATACTGCTATTATTAAGATAATATATAAGCTAGTTTTCTTCATTTAAATTATTTCATTTTCACATTATTAGCCACTAAATTCCCCACTTTTCTTCCTTGTGTAAGCCCTTCGTCTATAGCAGCCCTGTAATGAATTCCGCCATATAATCTACTAACAGCAGCTTCTTCTGCTGCTTTATTAAATGAAGCAAATGATCGAATTGGTAAACCATAAGGCACTTCAGTATCATCATCAAATGAGTAATTATCTCCAAAAATTGTTGTTAATACGGTTGAAGCTGCTCCAGACACAACAGAATGTCCGCTTGTATATTCTGGAAAAGGTGGTGTTTGCAAAATAGGTTTCCAGGTTTCGTCTATATGTTGATTAATTAAAGTTTCTGGTCTAATTAAATTACTTCTGTATTTTTCGTCCCAACAACTAATAAAACCATCAAAAATAGCAATGGATGTTTTTGTAAACGCATATACTGCTTCTTCAAAATCGTAATCACTTTTTTTACAGGCAATTTTTGTAATGCCAATCCAGTGTGCTCCTGGAGTGATTTTTTTTGTAGCAAACATTAAGTGTCCACGTGTTACAGATACATAAGGATTACAATCCCAGAATTGTGCAATTTCGATTTCTTTAGAGGTATCTCCTTTTTGGGTTATGTCTTGACTTACATTATACACTTCTAAAAGTTCTTTATAAAACTGGGAGTCCTTTTTTAAAGAAAATTCTGGAGGAGGAACGGGTTTATATTGCGAAGCAGAATCCAAAACTAAGGTTCTAATTTTTTTCCAATGTGGTTCAATACCATCCATATAAGCTGGAGGTGTAGGTTGCCAACGCGACGGATTATCTGCATCTACATTGTACTTATGCATGGTTCTTGTTTGGTGGTAATTATCTACATCAATCCAAGTTTTTAAACTTTTTACTACTTGTAATCCATAGTCTTTAGAAGCTTCAAATTGTTTTAGGTTTTTATTACTCCAAATATTATATAAACTATCTCTGTATTGTATTACTTTTTCTTCAGAAAAAACAAGCGATTTACTTAACTCCATATGTGCAACTAATGCTGCTACTTTAAGATTAACATCTTTAGAATTTGCTTTAGGAATTGGTTTTAGTCCTTTTAATTGTCCTGCTAAAGATTTATAAGCACTATCATTTTGTGCTATTATTTCGAAAGCAGCAATGTTTGGGTACGCGTAAATTCGGCTAGCAACAGGTGGCGAAAAAATATCGTGTACCATTATTTGCGTTACAAGATCTACACCATTGTAAAAATCGTTTGCAGTTATATCAATAGGTTCTTGTTTGGTATTACAGCTATGTAATAACATACTTATTGTAAGTATTGCAATTATTTTATTGTATTTGATAAATTTGAATAGCTTCATTATGTATTACAGCAATTAAATATTGTTTATTATTTATTGTTATTGTGTCTAGTTTTGTAACCGCTTTATTAAAAAAGTTTAAACCTAGCGTGTTTCCTAATTTAATCTCATTTTCATTTTGAATTAGTGCACCTAAAAAACCATCAAATCTGCCATGATAAGGTTTTACGCCAAAGTAATTTCCTGCACAAAGCACTTGTTCTTTACCAGATATTTTGAGTTTTGTGAAACAATTAATTGGTGATACTTGTAATTGATTATTAAACGGAACAAACTTAAATTTACCATTGGTATTCCTTAAAAATCCAGATGCTAACGTATGTACCTTCAACGTGGTTGCTTTATTTAAAACTGCCTCATCAAAAACTTGGTTAATAGGTTTTCCTGCAAAGTCTTTATAGGTAGTAAACTTCTTTTTAGTAAGACTTACCAATTGTGAACTTAACTCATCTAATCCTTCTTGCGGATAATACACACCATTTTTCTCGATAGCTAAAAGGGTTTCCGTTTTGTTGTTATTATCAAAATCTGAATAGTACATAAGCATAGGAAACGCTTCTGAAGCTTTAAATTTTGAGTTGGTTCCCCAATTTCCAAGCAGATAATCTAAATCGCCATCTCCATCTATATCAAAAGGTATAATTGCACGCCATAATCCGTTTAGTGGATTGGAGATATAATTGCTGGACTTATCTATAAATTCGCCATTAGTATTCTCTAAAAACAAGGGTTGCATCCACTCGCCAACTACAATTAAATCTTGTTTATTATCGTTATTAAAATCGGTCCAAATGGCATCTCTAACCATGCCTAATTTACCTAACGATTTTTTAGAGAAAGTCCCTTTGTTATTTTCTAAGATGTAACTTTTTGGACTGTTCCCAAAATCGTTAGACATCGAGGCATTTCCAACAAAAACATCTAAATCTCCATCTGCATCATAATCCATTGCTTTAATAACCGAAGTATCCTCAAAACCTTCTGGAAATGGTAATGCTTGTAAACTGTTATTAGCAGTTGTGTATAAATTATTTTGAAGGGCTTTAGATTTACCAAAAAATTCTCCACCACCAGAAGCTACCAGCAAATCGTTACTATTATCGTTATTAAAATCTGAAATAATGGCTGAATTATCTTCAATTAAAGCCTGTTTGGTAAGTAAGCTGTCTTCAAATTTTATAAATCCAGATTCGTTTTGTAAATATATTTCTGAAGCATTATGTTTTCCGTTTCCTAAATACAAATCTGCTTTACCATCATTATTTAAATCGCCAATAGCAAGTGCTGGACCTCTATCTGAAATTTGATATGGAATTAATTTATTTCTGTTAGAATCTATATAATTATTTTCGGAATGTGTGTAATTGATTCCTAAATTGTCTTCCTCTAAATTAAAAACAGAATGATTATTGGTAGTTGCAACCTTATAATCATGTGCTTTTGGATTATCTATTGAAACATCTAAAGTCTGATTTGAGGCTACATTTTTTAATGTTTGAAACGTTTTGTTAGGCCAAATAACTTTTATTGAATCGATGGTTTTTATAGAATCTAGACCAAAATGCAAAATAGGTTGAGAGGACGATTGAAAACCACGTTGTACATACAACTCTTTAGATTGCAACTTATTTTTATGATATATTATGGCTTTAGCACCAATACCAAAACGGTTTTTATTAGTGTATTTAAACTTTAGTTTTAGGTAGTTTTTTGAAGCATTAGTTGTGTTAATATAAATACTTGCTGGAGCATTTATATTGTTGGTTATGATGTCTAAATCGCCATCATTATCTAAATCGCCATAAGCGGAACCTGTAGAATAAGTAGCATTTTGGCTAACCCAATCTTGGGTTTTATTATTAAATTTTAAATCTGAATCACCTTCAAAAAAATTATTTTTCAATTTACCGTCAGGCATAAAGTTTAGAGCTTCTTTATCGATTAGGTTTGTGGTTTCCATTTTCTTTTTAACCTGACTATTTGAAATGTATTTTATATAATCTAAATCATTTGGTCGTTTAGGAATTCCGTTTGCAATAAAAATATCTTGTTTAGCATCCTGATTAAAATCTGCAATTAACGGACTCCAACTCCAATCTGTAGCAGCAAGATTACTCATTAGAGCTGTTTCGGTAAAACTGCCTCCATTTTGGTTAATTTGAAGCATATTTCTTGCATACTGATAGTGGTAACCATATTGCTTTATACGTAAATTTTGAATTTGAATATTATCGTCTCCAGCAGAAGATTTTAGTACCTTTTCGTCTTCAGGCAACATATCTAAAGTAATTAAATCTGGAAAACCATCATTATTAACATCTGCAGCATCATTACCCATTGAAAACTTACTAACATGTCCAAAATGTGTTTTTAATGTTTCGGTAAAAGTGCCATTTCCATTGTTTAAATAGTAGTAATCGTCTTCATGAAAATCGTTACTTACATAAATATCTGGAAAGCCATCCGCATTAAAATCTGAAATTGCCAGCCCTAAACCATAACCATTTGCGCCTCCATAAATACCTGCTTCCTCACTTACATCAACAAATTTTCCGTTATTGTTTTTAAGTAATTTATCGCCACTTTCGTAAGTTCTGTTATTTCTAATACTGGCTTTTCCAAAAGATTCTTCAGAATGAATAGCATGATTTAATAAGTACATATCTAAATCGCCATCTAAATCGTAATCAAAAAACGTAGCAGAAGAGCTGTAATTATCAAAATCTAAACCATAAGCGTTTGCACTTTCTGTAAAGGTTAAGTCACCATTATTAATAAATAGCTCGTTAGAACCAACAAAGCCATTAATACCAACAACTGCACACACATAAATATCTAACAAACCATCGTTATTTACATCTGCCATAGCAACACCTGTACTCCACGTATTTTCACCTTCAATTTTAGCGTTAAAAGATATGTCTTCAAATTGAAGATTGCCTTTGTTTATATACAGTTTGTTTTTTTGCTGATTTGAGGTAAAGAAAATATCAGGAAGATTATCGTTATTGATGTCTCCTATTGCTACTCCTCCACCATTATAATAGTATAAATAATCTAAAATATTCTGACCTAAAGTATCTTTTAAAGTATTAGAAAAATGAATACCTGATTTATCTGGACTTAAAACATCAAATTGTTTATTGGCATTTTTGTTACAACCCAAAAAAAGCAAGCAAAGGATACTATATAAAATAAATTTATTCATTGTTTAGCTTGAATATTTTAGGTTTTTCATTATTAATTCCAGCAATAATAAATGTGTCTTTTTTTCCTTTTACAATGGAAATATTTTTCATTTCACCTTCAACAAAAAAGCCAGATTTATTTTTATCTATCCAATTAAAATCACCTTTACCATTTCCTAATAAAAGACTACCAAAACTGGCATCTAATCTAGAATATTGTGGTTTTAGTTGGTATTGATTTCCACCTAAAAGTAAATCTAAATTAGCATCATTATTAACATCTAAAACCTGTATGGCTTTAACGCTTGAAAATTGAACTTGAACTGGTAATGGTTGTATTTTAAAAACACCTTCTTTACTATTTAGGGCTATTACAGTTTCTGAAGTATTAACCTCTCTAACAATAGAATTGTCTATAATTTCTTTTGAAAACAACTCATCAATGGATTTGGTAGCATAATCAGAAAACTTTAAATTTTTCTTTTTTAAAGACACGATTTGAGCTGTTAATTCATGCTTAGTAATAATTGGTACATCTTTACCATCTATAGTTTCTGTTAAGATTTGCTCAATAGTTCCGTTATTATCAAAATCGTTAACATAGATTTTAATAGGTTTTTCTTTTGAAGGTTTATAAGGTAAATTTAATCCATTATTACCTAAAATTAAATCCATTAAACCATCATTATTTACATCGGCTACTTTTACAGTATTCCACCATCCAGAATAATTACTTAAATTGGTTTTAAATGGCACTAATTGTTTTCCGTTATTTTTGAAAATTTTAGGCGTTCCCCAATCTTCAGTAATAATTAAATCTTTTTTATTGTCACCATTAATATCAGTCCAAACCGCATCAGTTACCATTCCTAAAGTATTAAAGGCGTAAGCTTTACTTTGGGTGATATCCTTAAATTCTCCTTTACCAATATTTTCTAATAATTGATGTTTTGCTTTAATAGCATAAACCGCAGGAACGCTTCTATTACCTACAAAAACATCTATATCGCCATCATTATCAAAATCTAAAGCTGCAATTACAGATGCATTATGAAATGTTGCAGGAATATTAGTTTTGCTTTTGGTAAACACACCTTTTCCATTGTTTAGGTATAGCCTAGTTTTATACAATTTCTCGTCGTTAATCTCATTACCTCCAGAGCCAACCATGAGGTCTAAATCGCCATCTGCATCTGCATCAAAAAAAGCAGAAGCTGTGTCTTCTAAATTAATATCTTCAATAAAACCATTATCGTTTTGTTTTTTAAACGTTCCGTTAATGCCTTGTATATATAAATGTGCTTCTTGCTTTTTTGCTCCTCCAACAAAAACATCCTCTAAACCGTCTTGATTAACATCTCCTACAGCTACTGTTGGTCCTTCTTTAGATAGCATTTGATGAATTAATCCTTCGTAATTAAAATCGACATGATTATTTTCATCATGAGGTGTTAGATTTGTATTCTTAATTTCTGTAAAGAAAGTCTTACTGTTTTGAGAAGAAGGTTTAAATACATTAGATGCGTTATTTTGATTGAATGTGTACTTCTTATTTGGAAGAATATTTGATTTTGATTGAAATGAATCATCTGGCCAAATAATTTGAATAGAATCGATAGTTTTTGTTCCAATTCCTATAGTTTGAACATAATCTACAGAAGACTGAAAACCTCTTGACGGAATGACTTCTTGAAGAATAACTTCTTGATTAGAAAATAATTTAATTTTACTTCCAATTGCATTAATATTTGGGGATTTCCCTTTTAATTGAATTTTTAAATACTTGTTTTTTGAAACCGTTTCGGTATTGTTTTTATAAACTAGCGCTTCTTGATTTACGTTATTTATAACCAAATCTAAATCGCCATCATTATCTAAATCGCCATAAGCTGCTCCACTAGAAAAGGTAGGCTTATCAAAACCCCAATTTTTACTTACATTTTTAAAACCTAATTGACCATTATTTTGAAATGCATAATTGGTTATAGGATTACTTGGCATTTTATTAATGATGTTAGAAATCTCTTCTTTTTCACCTGTAATCGCCATTTTTTGAATAATATCGTTTGCAAAAAAGTTCATGAAATCCTGATTGGTCAAATCATGATAAATTCCGTTACAAACAAATATATCTTTGTTGCCATCATTATCCATATCGAATAATAAAGCTCCCCAACTCCAGTCTGTTTTTGAGACACCACTTAAATTGGCTATTTCAGAAAAATCGTTATTACCACTGTTTAATTGCAAACTGTTTTGCATGAATTGATGATCAAAATCTAAACCTTGTTTTCTCTGATATAGATCATAATTTTCAAAAAGCGTAGTTTCTTTTACTCTTTTATTGTGTTCTGGCAACATATCTGTTACAAATACATCTGGGTTGCCATCATTATTTAAATCGGCCATATCTGCTCCCATAGAAGATTGACTAGTATGTGTTGTCCAATCTTTTATAGATTCTGTAAATGTTCCATCCTGATTGTTAATGTATAGGTAATCGCGTTCATAAAAATCGTTAGAAACGTAGATATCTTGGTAGTTATCGTTATTTAAATCGCCTACTGTTACACCAAGACCAAAACCAATAAGGCTTCCAAAAATTCCTGCTTCTTCGCTTACATCTACAAATATTCCGTTATCATTTCTTAGTAATTTATCTCCTCCACCTTTTAACAAACCAGGCACTTCCCAATCTTTAGCACGTAAATCTCTTTTATTAGAATAATTTAAGGTGTTAACAGGAATAAAGCTATTGTTAAGTATATAGACGTCTAAATCTCCATCTTTGTCATAATCAAAAAAAGCAGCATGCGTTGTTAGCCCGTTTTCAGCAAGATTATATTTTTCGGCTTGCTCTGTAAAGGTTAAATCGCCATTATTTATGAAAAGTTCGTTTTTTAGATTATCACCTTCTACGTTTCCTGCATTACATACATAAATGTCTAATAAACCATCATTATTTATATCAACCATCACCACACCAGTTGACCAAATGTTAGTCCCTTTTACTTTAGCAGTTTCTGAAATGTCTTTAAATTTAAAATCACCTTGGTTTAAAAACAGTTTGTTTTCACCTTGATTGGCTGTTAAATACAGATCTGGAAGACTATCGTTATTTATATCGCCAATAGCAACGCCACCACCATTATAAAAGTTTCTATACGTGAAGATATTTAACTCTTTTTCGTTTTCTATGGTATTGATGAAATTAATTCCAGTCTGGGTTGAATTTAGGTTTGAAAACAACAAATTTTGCTCATTATTTGTTGTTTTTTCTTTACAAGAAACCAGAAGAATTAGAATTAAAAATGCTAAAATATTGTTATTCATAAAATTAAAAACTGCAGATCTATTAATAATTTTTAAGATAATATTTTTCTTTTTGTAAGTCAAAAAAAGGGGATGAATATCCCCTTTTTCTTTTGAACAATAATTCAATAAGACTAATTTAATAAATTATTTTTCTATTTTAATATCCTGGATTTTGCTTTAAATCAGGATTTGTACTTAATGCAGTTGCAGGAATTGGAAATATCAATCTAGTAACATCAGAAGCATTTGGTTTTTCCTGAACAGGGTCTAAAAAAGTACCAAAACGAATTTGATCATTACGTCTCCAACCTTCCCAATATAATTCTCTAGATCGTTCATCTAAAATATCGTTTAAAGTAGTTCCAGTATATACTGTTTCTACTCCTCTTGCTGTTCTTAATGTAGTTAATAAAGCAGAAGGATCTCCACCCATTCTTGCCATAGCTTCAGCCTTCATTAATAACACATCTGCAAGTCTAAAGATTACATAATCATTTGCAGGACGATCTATATTATTATAATCTGGTAAATATTTAACTACTCTCATCCCTCTAACTTCTGTAGAAGTTGCAATTTCAAATTCTGGAGTATAGTTTAATGGATTACCTTGTCTATCTTCTAAAGGAACTCCATTTTCATCAAATTGCTGTCCAACTAAAATTCCTGCATTTAATCCAGAAACATCAGTTAATCCGGTATAAGAACCTCCTCTTCTTGCATCACTATCATCAAACTTATCGTATAAGTCAGTTAAAGTTACAAAGCCATTCCATCCTCCTTGATTATAGTGAAGTGTCATAAAGTACAACTCTCTTAAGTTTCCACCTGTAGCATTATCATTCTCTGATACTAAAATATCTTCTGTTGATAAAGCAGTATTGTCAGGCGCAAACATATCAAAGTAATTAGTTTGTAAACTATATGGTCCAGCCATTACTATATCGCAATAATCTATAACTTGTTGCATATCATTATTGTCAAATGTATAAGGTCCTGCTTGAGGTGTTCCATCTGCATCAGTAGCTTTGTAAACTGCTTTATTTAAATATAATTTAGCTAACAAAGTTGCTGCAGAATATCTATTTACTGAATTACTTTCTGATGTTGCTGGTAAATTATCAAATACAGCTTCTAAAGAATTTATAGCATAATCTATTGCTTCTGTTCTTGATAATACTGTTGGAAAATCTGCATAGTTTGAACCAGGTTCTCTAAATGGTACTTGCCCAAATATATCTAAAGCATTGAACATATAAAAGCTCATATAGAACGTTGCAACTGCTTCTTCTTCAACCCCTGGATTACTTGACAAGGCGTCAATAGCAGAGAATAATCCACCTAGTAATTGGTTCCATGTATTATTTACTTGAGGATGAGATGAATTCCATAAATGTAAATGTAATGCTCTCCATGCTCCACCATCATCCCAGTCTGCTCCACGAGTTGGACCAGCCATTTCATCTGTAGAATGCTCTTGTAATACATACTGGTTACCTACAGTTTGAAATGAACGCAACTGGTTATATGCTGAAGCAATTTGACCAGAAACTATTTCTTGATCTGAAAGTCCACTTTCTTCTAAAAGTCCGTCTAAATCTTCTTCAAGGTCTGTACATGCAAACATAAATACAGCACTTAATGCTAAAATTAATTGTTTTTTCATAATTCTTTTTTTAAAAATTTAAATTTAATCCTAATGAAAATGAACGTGCTCTAGGATATCCAGAGTATTCAATTCCAAATGAAGGAACTCCATTTACTTGTTTATTAGTATTTACTTCAGGGTCAAATCCACTATAAGGTGTAATGATAAATAAGTTTTGTCCTGTTAAAGATATTCTAGCACTAGATAAATATTGACCAATTTTACCTAATTTATCACCATTTAGTGTATATCCTATACTAGCATTAGAAAGTCTAAAGAAATCTCCTGATTCTAAAAATCTCGTAGAAACTATTGGACTAGAACTTGGATCTTCTCCGTTTCCAACCACACTTGTAATAACATTTTCTCCTCTATTAAGTGCACTAGCATTAAATAAAGCATTTGCAGTGTTATTATAAATTTGGTGTCCGTAAGCACCATAACCATTAGCAATAAAATCCCAGTCTTTATAACTAGCTCTTAAATACAATCCAATATTAATATTTGGATTAGGATCACCTACAAAAGCCCTATCACTACCTCCACCTGGTTGATCAAAATTAGTATCTACAACTCCATCTCCATTGGTGTCTGCATAAACAGGTGACCCACTTGAATCAAATCCTTCAAATACAGGTAAGTAAAATGCATATAATGGTTGTCCATCATATAGTAATTGTAAGTTTTCTCCAGAAAGTCCTTGACCACTAGCAAAACCAGTTGGTGTTCCAAAGTTAGCAAAAGCATCTTTTCCATTAATTTCATTCTTTAAGAAGGAAATATTACCTCCTACATCTAATGTAAAGTTGTCATTTTCAATTGCTTTAAAGTTCAATCCAATTTCAACACCAGAATTTACAATTTCATCATCAAAGTTTGACCATGTGAAAGATCCTACTGGTCCTGGTTGAGAAACAGGCAATCTAAATAATAAATCTCCTGTATTTTTTCTAAAATAATCAATGTTACCAGAAACTACACCATCGTAAAGTTCAAAATCAACTCCAAGATTTATTTGTGTACTTGTTTCCCATTTTAAATCTGGGTTACCAATATTTAATCGTGTTACACCACCTCCATCTTGAGGTACAAATACATCTTTAGAAGCCTCAGCGTTAAACTGCTGATTACCAGTCTGACCCCAACCTGCTCTTAATTTAAGTTCATTGATGCTTTCTGGTAAGAATCCTTCTTCATGAATTTTCCAAGCTGCTGCTATAGATGGGAAATATCCATATTTATTATTCCCTCCAAAACGACTTGAACCATCAGCTCTTACTGTTGCAGTTAAAATATATTTACCTTTATAATTAAATATACCTCTTGCAAAATATGATTGAAGCGATATTGGAACAAATCCTACAGCACGTGCAACAGGATCGTAAGAAGCAGATGCATATCCATTTCTGTCTATAGTTTCTGCAGCAAAGATATTTTCTAAATAAAAGTTTTGATCATCAAAATCAAAATCTCTTAACACTAAACTTTCTCCACCACCTTCGTACTTTTCATAAGTATGTCCAATTACAGCGTTGATATTAAAGTCTTCGCTAACATCTTTATTATAAGATAATGTATTTGTTATTAATTGATTAGAAAATCTTGAATTTTGCACACTAGCAAATCCTCTATCTAAAGTGTTATTAGTATTTAATAATCTTGAGGCACCAATACCTCTATAAGTACTAGTTCTGTCAAAACCATAAGTAAATTCATATTTTAAATTATCAGTAAAATTAATGGCAGCCTTTACATTTCCAAACAATTTAGTTGTTTCGCTATCATCACTAAAGTAATCTAGAAAAGCAAGAGGGTTTCTTTGGTTATCTGATGGTTGAAAATAAGTTCCATCTGCATTGTAAAATGATTGTGTAGGATTCCATTTTAATGCAGAGGTCATTAAATCACCTTCAGCACCAATAGATTCTGATAAAGCTGTAGCTTCACTGTTAATTTGCGATGCTGTAACACTAGCAGATACTTCAATAAAATCATCAAAGAATTTTTGAGAAATATTAGTGTTTAATGTATATTTATCTAAGCCAGTATTTTCAATTATACCTTCTTGATTTAAAAGCCCTAAAGACACTCTGTATTTACCTTTTTCTGATCCACCAGAATAAGATAAGTTGTGTTGTGATGTTGGTGCTGATCTTGTAATTTCATCAAACGCATTTACACTAGATCCAGCATCTGCTGCAGGATTAGCACTTGCAAAAGCACTACTACTTAACAAGTCGTAAGAATTAGCAACAGTAGACGTTGTAGTTGTAAAAGAATAATTTAATTTTCCTTCACCTCTTTTTCCAGATTTAGTTGTAATAATAATAACTCCATTAGCTGCACGAGAACCATAGATTGCAGTTGCAGACGCATCTTTTAAAATAGAAATAGATTCGATATCATCTGAATTAATAAAATTTAAAGGGTTTTTTGCACTAGTTGTACCAGAAATATTACCAGTACTAGAACCTGGAGAATTTGAAGAATTATTGAATGGAACACCATCAATTACATATAATGGGTCATTTCCTGATCTTACAGATGAAGCTCCTCTTATTCTAATAGATGCACTAGCACCTGGTTCACCACTAGAAGTGGTTACTTGTACACCAGCTGTTCTACCTTGTAATAATTGCTCTGGAGAAGTTGTTACACCTCTGTTAAAGTCTTTCTCACCAACAACATCTACAGAACCAGTTGCATCTTTAACTGATGCTGTACCATATCCAATAATAACTACCTCATCTAATTGTGCAGCATCCTCTTCTAACACAACATTAATTGTAGTTAAATTATTAATCTGAACTTCTTGTGTTGAAAAACCAACATAACTAAAAACTAGGACATCATTACTAGACACATTGTTTATCGTATAATTTCCGTCAAAATCAGTCTGTGCACCATTTGATGTTCCTTTCACAATAACATTTACGCCAAATAATGGACCTGTTGCGTCAGAGACAACACCTGACACAGAGGTTTGAGCATAAACAAAACTACCACACACTAATAGTATTGGTAGGATTATTCTTTTAAGTAATTTGTTTTTCATATTTGATTTAATATTAGGGTTAGTAATTAATTTAGTTTTTATGTTTGTTTAAATTTTAACCTTAAATAACAGCTTTAACTATTATTTAACGAATGTTTGATTTTTTTCATGATTATCAAAAAAATAATATTAAAATCGTCTAAAAATTGACCGAAAACGTTTTCGGTATTTATCATTTTAACAAATAAAACCCTTGTTTTGTGTAAGATTAATATTATATAAGGATGATTTTTTTTTATTCTTATATATTACATAGTGTTTTTGCATAATTCTCATTATCCATATTCTAAGAAATAATGAAGTTTTAAAGTATTTACTGGATAATTACAAGTACTGTAACTGAAAAAAAAATGGTAACAAAAAATTGTTACCAAAATTAACACCTCTATTTACTTAAAATATAGAAGTCCAAGTATAATATTAAAAAGAGGCAGAATGAATTCTCTTTTAAGTTATTATTTAAAAATTAACCATTAATTAACTCATTAATTTTAGCACTACTTAGTTTAGGATTTGCACCTTTACTAGATGCTACCAATGCACCAATAGCACAAGCAAAATCTAAAGCTTGTTGTGGTGTTTCATCTTTAAGCAATCTATCTATTAAAGTAGCTAAAAATGAGTCTCCAGAGCCAACGGTGTCTTTTACATTTACTTTATATCCATCATTAAAATAAAAAGTATCATTTATATAAATAACTGCTCCATTTGCGCCAAGAGTTACGCATATAGCTTTGGTATTGGTATATTTTGCAATAAATTTTATGTTTTCTTCTATATTTTTTGAATTAAATTGTAACGTATTACAAATTTCAAATAGTTCATCATCATTAAATTTAATGAAATCGGCTTTTTGCATTAATGATTTTAATGCACTTATTTTATAATGAGGAGGTCTTAAATTTACATCAAACACCTTAAACGAAGCTTCTTTTAAAAGCTCTAAAAGCGTATTATAAGATACTTCGTTTCTTGCTATTAAACTTCCAAAAATAAAGGCATCTGCTTTTTTTATTGTACCCAATAAATCATCATTATATGTTATAAAATCCCAAGCACAGGGAAACTCTATACTGTAACTAGCAGAACCTTTACTATCTATACTTACAATCACTTCACTTGTATTATAAGCTTCTGTAATTTGAATGTTTGAATAATCTAACCCTTCTTCCTTTAGATAATTTAGCAAATTAGTACCATTTTTATCCTTACCAACACTACTAATTATTGTCACATTATTATTAAATGAATGAAGCCTTAGTGCTACATTAAGAGGTGCACCTCCAATCTTTTTATGTGACGGAAACACATCCCATAATACTTCGCCAAAACATACAATATTAGACATACTCTTAATTAGTTTAACTTTAATTCTTCAATTTTTATATTTTCTAAAATTAACTTTTCATCTGAAGACATTATAGATAAAGTTTCAAATGGTTGGTTAGGAAAAAACAACTCTGTAAATACGGTTTCTCCATTATTATAAAATACTTCAATAGATGTTTTATCTAACAGGACTTGTACTTTCAAATTGTTTGAAGTATTTCCTTTTTTGGCTTTTGAAATGGTATTGGCAAATTTTTCTGAAAAATCTACTTTTCCAGATTTTTGTCTGTTTAAAAAATAAAGCTTGTTTTTATTATCTAATCCAAATGAAAGCGTATCTCCAAATTTATTATGAAACAAAAATGTGTATTGTTCTTCTTTTAAATTATTTATTTGCAACTCCACTATTAAACGTGCTAAGTCTATTTTGTTTTTAGAAATAATATCTTCTTGTTTTTTAACAATAAGTGAGTCCTTTTTAATAGTTTTTGATACATGTTTATACAGCTCAGTTACTGGGTTAGAAACTAACAAGTAACCATTGTCAGATTTTTTAAGCTTCAATTCTCTTGCAATGGTCATAGTGCTTCTCCAAGTTTCGGTTGGTACGTCTCTGGCATATTCCCAATTAGACATCCATCCCATAAACAATTTTCTACCATCGTTTTTTGGTATATTAGACCATGTCACGCCTGCATAATTATCTCTGCCGTAATCTATCCAAACCGCTTTTTCTTGTTGTAGTTGTTTATTAAAATCTGCATCTACAGAAAACTTTTTACCATCAAAATCACCAATAAAATATTGTGTACCACTACCTCCATTTGGTGCTGCTGGATTTATGCTAACAATTAATACCCATTTGGTAATATCGCTTCCTTCAACCTTAATAGGAAATAAATCTGGACATTCCCACATACCATCATGTTGTCCTAAATCTTTACCAAAATCTGACTCTAAAGTCCAGTCTTTTAGATTTGCAGAGCTATAAAACATGATTTTATCTGCTGCTGCCAAAACCATAATCCATTTATTAGTCTTATTATCCCAAATTACTTTAGGGTCTCTAAAATCTTTAATTCCAGGATTTGAAATCACTGGGTTTTTATCATACTTAGTCCAAGTCAACCCTTCGTCTAATGAATAAGCGATAGACTGCGTTTGAAAGTCTAAAGTACCATCCTTTTCGCCTTGCATATTATGATGTGTAAACATGGCAATAATTGGTGTAATACCATCTTTACCAAAGCCTGAAGTATTATTATGGTCAACCACAGCACTTCCAGAAAAAATTAACCCTAAATCATCTGGATAAAGTGCTATTTGTTGTTCTTCCCAAGTAATCATGTCTTTACTAATTGCATGTCCCCAATGCATAGGACCCCAAACATTTCCGTCTGGATAATACTGAAAATATAAGTGATATTTTCCGTTTAAATAGAACATACCATTAGGATCATTCATCCAATTTGCTTTTGGTGTAAAATGAAAATTTGGTCTATATAATGTTTCTTCAGTAGTTGAATTTAATGAAACATCTGTTTTAGTTTTTTCAGCTGCTTCCTTTTTTTTACAACTTGTAACTATTAGTGATAATACTAAAACTAGGATTAATAAATTGTGTATTCTATTTTTCATCTTTTATCAATTTTTTACTTAATTCTTCAAGTGAGACTCCTTTGGTTTCTGGCATCATAAAAATTACAAATAATAACTGAAAAACCATCATAATTGCAAAAAATAAGAATACAACTCCAGCTCCAATTGTAGAAAATAACATAGGAATTAATGCAGGAATTAATGCTGCTAAAAACCAATGTGTGGAACTACCAAACGATTGACCTGAGGCACGTAAATGATTAGGGAAAATTTCGGAAATAAATACCCATATTACTGCACCTTGACCAATAGCATGTGCTGCTATAAATAAGAATAAAAAGATAGGAACTGCCATACCTGTCCAACCAAAGAAAAAAGCACAAGCCACTAGACTTAAAGAAATTATATAACCAATAGAACCAATATACATTAATGTTTTACGTCCTAACCTATCAATTAAAAACACACCTAATAGTGTAAATACTAAATTTGTAACCCCTACACCAATACTACTTAACAATGCTGTACTTTCTCCTAAACCTGCCTCTTCAAAAATTCTGGGTGCGTAATACAAAAACGCGTTAATACCAGACAACTGATTAAACATGGCGATTAAAAATACTAAGGTTAACGGAAACCTATATTTTTTCAAAAAAATATTTTCTTTTTTTGTGCCTTCCAGATTGTTAGAGTTATTTATTTCCAACAAGAGTTTTTCAGGATCTGCTTCAGGATTAATTATAGACAAAACTTTTTTTGCTTCATCATTTCTAAATTTTGAAATTAACCATCTTGGACTTTTTGGGACGCTTAACATAAATAACGTATAAATTATTGCAGGTATAGCTTCCACACCTACCATCCATCGCCAAGCATTTTCTCCAATTCCGTTTAATAAATAATTAGATAGAAAAGCAACTAGAATTCCGAATACAATATTAAACTGGTACAAAGCCACTAGTCTTCCTCTATCTTTTGCAGGAGCAATTTCAGAAATATATGCTGGAGCTGCAATGGTAGAAGCACCAACACCTAAACCGCCAATAAATCTAAAAAACGCAAATGTAAAAGGGTCATTAGCAAAAGCGGAACCTATTGCTGAAACTGTATATAAAATACCTATAATTAATAAGGTGTTTTTACGTCCTAATCTATTGGTTGGAATGCCTCCAAATAAAGCTCCAACAACAGTTCCCCAAAGTGCCATTGCCATTACTACAGAGCCATGAAAAGCATCTGAAGAACCCCAAAGAGCTTGCAATTTTTTATCTGCACCAGAAATTACAACGGTATCAAATCCAAATAGAAATCCTGCTAGTGCAGCTGTTATGGACCAAATTAATATTTTTTTATTCATGGTTTTAAGGTTTAGAAAACCAAAATAGAGAAACTTTAAACATTGAATAAAAATTATCTATTTAAAATGACTATTTACATACCGAAATCGTTTTCGTTTTAAATTCAATTCAATTTTAGAACTAATTATATTCTAACCTTTACTAAATAATTTAGTTTTTTACGAAACTATTTTCGTTTCATTAATTTTTACTATATTTATTCTAAAATATCATATAAAATGAAACCTGTTACCCTTAAACAAATTGCAGAACAACTAAATATTTCTGTTACAACAGTTTCTAAAGCTTTAAAAGATTATCCAGATATAAGTAATAAAACTAAAGGTTTAGTAAAAGAACTTGCAAAAACGCTTAATTATAAACCAAATTCTTTTGCTGTTAATTTAAGAAATAAAGAATCCAAAACAATAGGATTAATAATCCCAGAAATTGTTCATCACTTTTTTTCGAATGTTATTAAGGGAATTGTTGAACAAGCTGAAAAAAAAGGGTTTTTGGTAATTATACTTCAGTCTAACGAATCTTATGAGCTGGAGAAAAAACAACTGGACTTATTATTAAGTCAACGTGTTGATGGTATTTTAATTTCTTTAGCAAATGGTACTGCAGATTTTAAACATTTAAATGAGGTTATTGATCAAGACAAACCAATCGTGATGTTTGATAAAATAGCTAAAATTGTTAAATGCTCTAAAGTTATAATTGACGACAGGAAAGCTGCTTATGCAGCTACGCAACACTTGATTGATATTGGTTGTAAAAGAATTGCTCATTTTAGAGGACCGCTTTTACCACAAAACTCAATAGACAGGTTTCTTGGTTACAAGAAAGCCTTATTGGATAACAACTTGCCTTACGACCCTTCTTTAGTCTATATATGTGACTGTGGAGACACTAGTTTTGAAGATGGTAAAAATACCGCTAAACAATTATTAGAAGATCATGATGATGTTGATGGCATTTTTATTAATACAGATTTAGTTGCAATTGGAGCTATTTCTGAATTTAATAAATTAGGAGTTAAAATTCCAGAAGATATTTCTATTGTTGGCTTTAGTAATTGGTTTATGTCTTCTGTAATCTCTCCCACTTTAAGTACCATTGACCAACCAGGTTATTTAATGGGTAAAACAGCTTTTAAACAATTATATAAAGAAATTAAAAAAGTTAAAAAAGATGAGCCTATCATTCCAAAAATAATAGAGCTTAATACTAAACTTATTAAACGAGAATCTACTAATTTGGTTTTAAAAAACTAATATTTCGCTGTAAACCAGAAAACTTAGTTCGCTTTACAGCAGATTTTTGAAACACTTTTTTAAACACATCTTCAGTAATCTCTTCCCAATCTTTTTTTGTCATTTCTAATAACTCTGGATGTGGATTAAATAATGGCTCGTTGTGTGGTTTAGAAAACTTATTCCAAGGACACACGTCTTGACAGACATCACAACCAAACATCCAATCGTCCATTTTTCCTTTAAATTCTGTAGGGATATTTTCCTTTAATTCAATAGTAAAATAACTAATACATTTACTACCATCAACTATGTAAGGTTCTGTAATAGCTTGAGTTGGACAGGCATCAATACAGGCTGTGCAAGTCCCACAATGGTCTGTTGTTGCATGATCATACTCCAGTTCTAAATCGATAATTAGTTCTGCTATAAAATAAAATGAACCTACTTGTTGCGTTAATAAATTACTATGTTTTCCTATCCACCCTAGTCCAGATTTTGCAGCCCAAGCTTTATCTAAAACTGGAGCAGAGTCCACAAAAGCACGACCTGACACTTCACCTATTTCATCTTGAATAAAATGTGTTAACTCTTTTAGTTTTGATTTTATAACGTGGTGATAATCGTTTCCATAAGCATATTTGGATATTTTATAGCTATTATCTGTTTGCTCTTGGCTTGGATAGTAATTGAGCAATAACGAAATCACACTTTTAGAATCCTCAACCAATTTGGTTGGGTCTAAGCGTTTATCAAAATGGTTTTCCATGTATTGCATTTCGCCATGCATATTGTTATTTAACCATTTTTCTAATCTTGGCGCTTCTACTTCTAAAAAGCCTGCTTTGCTAATACCACAAGACAAAAACCCTAGGCGCTTGGCTTCTGCTTTTATTTGTTGCGTGTATTTAGCTTTATTGTTCAATTGTATGTTATTGCTTCAAAAGTCTTCGACAGGCTCAGACTGACAGTTAAACTTCTTTTTGTCACACTGAGCTTGTCGAAGTGCTTTATTACTATACATTTTATTTCTTCTCTATATATAATAAATTACAAGACCCTAGTCTCAAATCTAAGATACGCGTTTTTAGGTTTTAAAGTAATTAAAGGCGTAATACCAATTTCTTTAAATTCTGGAATTATTTTATAGTTTTTGATTAGTTCTGTTACAGCTATAATCATTTCAAACATCGCAAAGTTATTTCCAATACATTTACGTGGACCTGCTCCAAAGGGAAAGTATTGTGCTGAATATTGACGACCTCCATCTGCAAATCGTTCTGGTAAAAAGTGTTCTGGTTGCTTCCATAGCTTTGGATGCCTATGCATTTCGTAAACCGAGAACAATAAATTACAACCAGGCTCAAACTGTAAATCATTAAAATTATCTGCTTTAATATTGACGCGATCTATAAAATAAGCTGGAGGATACAAGCGTAAAGATTCTTCTAAAACTTGTTGGCATACTTTGGATGTAGAAATACGCGTCATTACATCGGTTTTGTCTCCTCCTAGATTCTGCCATTCTTCATAAATTTTTTTTTGCCATTCTGGGTGCTTTGCCAACAATTGAAAGGTAAAGGTTAATGCATTTGCAGTGGTTTCGTGTCCTGCTGTAAATATGATTAATATTTCATCTATAAGCTGCTCTTCACTCATACCTTTACCGTCTTCGTATTTGGTTTCTAATAGCATGTCCAACAAATCATCATAACGTTTTCCTGATGCTTTCCTTTCTTCAACTATCTGTTTCAAAATTGTTCTAGCTTCTTCAGACAATTTTAAATGCTTTTTTAATTGACCACCAATCTTAAACCACCAACCTAAGTAAGGTTGACGCAATTCTTTAACCAACATTCGTTGATTAGCTTCAGTAATAAACTGAAGGCGTTCCATATCTTTAGTATTTGCAGCTTGCGTAAACAGAGATTTTACAACCGTTTGAAATGCTAAATCATTAAGTAATGGATAGATATCTATGGTCTTTTTAGTTTCAATTTTTTTAAATTCTGAAACTATGGTGTTTTGCATTTCGCTAAGTAAATTTTGCAATTGCTTTTTATGAAAAGCTGGTTGCATCATTTTACGTTGCTTTTTCCATTTTTCACCTTCAGAAGTTAGCAATCCTTCTCCGACATATTTGACTAAATCTACTGTTTGAATTGAAGACTTAACGTAATTTTTTTGATTTTTTTGAAGTACATATTGGGCAAGACCTGCGTCACGACAAAAATATATTTTAGAATTAAAGCCAACGTTTAACTTGAAAATATCGCCTTTTTGAGTAAAATTTTTATTGTGAAAGGGTAATGGATTTTTAAGAATTTCTAGTGAATGCTTAATGAATTTTAGTAGTGAAACTTCTGGTATTTTCTTTTTCATTTATCTTTTATAAAGAGTCTTCGACTACGCTCAGACTGACAGCAGCATTAATAAGAAAGAAATTCTAGTATCTGATATTTCAGTTTATAATGATGCGATATTAAAACAATCCACCTTGTGTAGGTCCTTTAATTTTTCCTAAGTGCTTATAGGCTAATTCTGTGACTTCACGACCACGAGGTGTTCGCATAATAAAGCCTTGTTGAATTAAAAAGGGTTCATAAACTTCTTCAATTGTTTCTGTACTTTCTGATACTGCTGTTGCAATGGTACTTATACCAACTGGACCACCTTTAAATTTATCGATAATGGTAGATAAGATTTTGTTATCCATTTCATCTAAACCATAGGCGTCTACATGTAATGCTTCTAAGCTATATTTTGCAATTTTAATATCGATGCTACCATTACCTTTTATTTGTGCAAAATCACGCACACGACGTAATAAGGCATTAGCAATTCTAGGTGTCCCACGACTACGTCCTGCTATTTCTATTGCAGCTTCCATAGATATTGGTACATCTAAAATAGATGCACTACGTTGAATAATGGTAGTTAGCAATTCTGTATTATAATATTGTAATCTGCTTTGAATACCAAAACGCGCTCTCATAGGAGCTGTTAATAATCCCGAACGTGTGGTAGCACCAACTAAAGTAAACGGGTTAAGATTGATTTGAACGGTTCTTGCATTTGGACCAGACTCGATCATAATATCAATTTTATAGTCTTCCATTGCAGAATATAAATACTCTTCTACAATTGGGCTAAGCCTGTGGATTTCGTCAATAAATAAAACGTCTCTATCATCTAAGTTAGTTAGTAAACCTGCTAAATCTCCTGGCTTGTCTAAAACTGGACCAGAGGTAACTTTAATACCCACTTCTAGCTCGTTTGCTAAAATATTTGCAAGAGTAGTTTTACCTAATCCTGGAGGTCCATGAAACAACGCATGGTCTAAAGCTTCGTCCCTTTTATTGGCTGCTTGAACAAATATTTTAAGGTTTTCCAACACTTGATCCTGACCTGTAAAATCATCAAATGACAAGGGTCTTAATTGCTTTTCTGCATCAAACTCTTCTGTAGAAAAATTTTCGTTTGTTGGGTCTAGGTTTTCGTTCATAGCATTTCCCACGTTAGTGGAAATCTTTTGATTATAAGTGGATTCCTGCCTATGCAGAAATAACTAATAGTTCTATAAAACAAATATAAAGAAAAAGCCTTTTAGTTTTATTAATTAACTAAAAGGCTTTTAGGTTTCTGTTTAAACGAAACTAAAATTTACTAATTCAAAATTTTAAATTCACTTCTACGATTAATATCATATTCTTCGTCTGTACATATTCCTTCTTTAACACATTGGTTTAAAGGTTGCATTTCTCCATAACCAATACTTCTAAGTCGGTTAGCAGATACACCTTGACTTACAATATATGCTACTGTTGAAGCTGCACGACGTTTAGATAAATCTAAATTATATTGATCTGGTCCTCTTGCATCTGTATGAGAGGATACTTCCACCTCCATATCTGGGTATTTTTTCATGATATCTACTAACACATCAAGTGTTTTTGCAGCATCTGGACGAATATCTGATTTATCAAAATCAAAGTATATTCTGTCTAACGTAATTAGCACATCTCCTTTTTCGTTTTCGTTTACTCGTTCTTCAGCATCTGCATAAGACTCTAAAATCAACTCTATATTATGTTGAATTTTTCCTTTACTATCTGTTGAAAACTCGACATCTTGAGGAATATAAGCTTTACGTGTCCCACGGACTTTATATTTTTTATTAGGTTCTATTTTAAATAAATAGGTAGCATCATTACCAACTATAGTGTCTTGTAATACTCTATCGGAATCGTCAAATAATGTTACTAAAGCACCTACTAGAAGTTCTTTACTGTTTTTATCTGTTACTACACCTTCTACAAGGTATTTTGTTAAGATATTTTCTTCTCTACCAAAACCATATAACCTGTCGTAACCAGAACGATTAGAAGACACATACCCTTTGTCTTCTTTTTCTTTAACAACATAAGCAAAATCGTCTAAATTACTATTAATTGGCTCTCCTAAATTAACAGGTTTATCAAAATTACCGTTAACTGAATTGCTTCTAAACACGTCTAATCCTCCAAAACCTTGATGACCATCTGAAGCAAAATACAGGACATCTAAACTACTAATAAACGGAAACTGCTCTCTATGTTTAGTATTAATTGTGCTTCCTAGATTTTCTGGTGTACCATATGTACCATCCTCCATAATGGAAACCTTATAAAGGTCAAAACCTCCAAAGCCTCCTGGCTGGTCACTTGCAAAGTATAATGTTTTTTGGTCATTACTTAATGCAGGATGCTCTGTACTAAATTTATCTGAAGTAAATGGTAATGGTGTTACGTTTGTCCATTGACCATCAATCAACTCGGCTTTATAAATTTTAATATGTGCTACACGCTCTTCATCTTTTTTGGTACGTTTTGTATTGGTTCTATTAAAATACATTGTTTTACCATCTTTAGTAAACACCGCATTACTTTCATGCGTGTCTGTATTAATAGCATCTGAAAAAGGTGTAATGTTTTCTAGTGTTCTATTTTGGGTTAAAGTAGCATGGTATAAATCTAGGTATGGTAAATTATTCCAAGCAAATGCTGGATTATTGTTATTTCTACCAGAAGCAAAAGCCACTTTATCTTTACCATAAAAAGATAATCCAAAATCGTTTTTTGAGTTAGGATTTTCTAATGGTTTTAACTTGAAAGTATGAGGAGTGGTTTTAGCTAATTGTTCAAAAAAGGCTAATGTATTTTGTCTTTTACCGTAGTAAATATCTAAGTATTTATCTGCTTCTTTGTATTGTTTAACACCCTTTAAAACTTGACCGTATTTAAAATAGTATTCTATTTCTATAGAGTCTCCGTAAGTTAAAAATAACTCTCTGTAAGTTTTATTAGCTTTTTGCATAGCGCTATTATAATAATAACTATCTGCTAAATTTTGCAATACTTCTTGAGTTCGTTCTTTTGTTTCGTATAAATCTGCAGCTTCTGCATAAGCTTTCATTTCGAAAAGTTGATTAATACGTTTTAAACTTCCTTTTTGAGCAACAGACAAGGTGCTTATTAAAAAAGTTACTAATAGGTATATATATTTTTTCATTGTTTTCAGTTTTTTATTAGAAGAAACGTGGTGATCTATCATATCCACCTTTAAATCCGAATATATCTACATCAAATAGTAAAAATATTTCATGGGATCCTGAGTTATAATCGCCTAAGTTTGAGATGGTATAATCATAAGAATAACCGACTCTTAATTGAGGTGTTACTTTAAAATTAACCATTGCCATTATGGCATCTTCTAAACGATATCCTAAACCTGCTTCTAGTTTTTCATTAATTAAAACATTAGCATTTATGTCTATTGCCAATGGTGCACCTGTAACACCTTTAACCATAAAGGAAGGTTTAAATTTTAAATCTTTATTTATATCAAACACATATCCGCCCGTTAAAAAGTAGTGTACATTTTGCACTCCTGTGGTTTTAATTCCGTTTTCTGTTTCAAGATGTTTGGTAGTTAACAGATTAGGTGCTGATAATCCGATATAATAATTATCTGAAAAGTAAAATGCACCAATACCTAAATTTGGAAACGTTTTACTTGTATTTTCGTTAAATGCTGTATCTGTAGATTGGTCTCCAGATTGTAAGTTAAATCCATTAAAATCTGTATTAAACAAGGTTACACCTGCTTTTAACCCAAAAGATAATTTTGCATCAAGTCCAACAGGTAATACATAAGCAAAGTCTGCATAAATATTGTTTTCGTTTACAACATCACCAATATTATCGTTGGTAAAGGATAATCCTACTTCAATTTTTTCATTGATTGGTGTATGTGCAAAAAAGCTTCCTGTGGTTGGTGCACCATCTATACCAACCCATTGTGTTCTGTATAATCCTCCAAGATTTAGCATGCCTTCATCTGCTGTGGCATAAGCAGGATTAATAATACTCATATTATACATGTACTGTGTAAATTGAGGATCTTGTTGCGCTACACTTTTTAATGACACTAATGCCAGAACTAAAATGATAGCCGATTTATGATATATATTTAAATTTTTCATTTTTTAAAATTTTGTTTATTTAAAATTATCTGCTTAGGTATAAACGTCCTTGCTTAGGCTTGTTTATTCCATCATTAAAGTTGAAAACATAGAAGTAAACACCAACTGGTAATTCTTCTTGATTCATAGAGCCAGACTGGTTGGATCTACCGTCAAAACGAGGAGTAGATGCATTTCCTTTATATACTATGTTTCCGTAGCGATTAAAAATTTCAATTTCAAAATTAGGGTAAAGAATGTTAACATTATCTATATCAAAAGTATCGTTAGTTCCATCTCCATTTGGCGAAAACCCATCTGGAATAACTAACAATCCACAACCTGTTAAATCTGGTGTTACTTGAAGTCTAACACTGCTTTCGCAACCTGTACTTGCATCTACTAACACAGCAAAGTACGTTGACCCAACTATAAGCAAGGCTGTACTATTATAAGCTGAACCTCCTGTTGCTGCATCATACCATATTACATTATTTAATGTTGAATCGTATTCTGATATATTTAATGTTAAATCATTAATTGTTGGAGCATCATTAATACACAACTCTTGATTTGGATCTATTAGAGTTGGAGTTGGTACATCATTAACCGTAGCATTAACTTGAATTCTAACAGAAGACTCGCAACCTGAACCTGTAGATTGAGTTGCAAAATAATCTTCAGTTCCTAATGGTAATGCATCTGTCGCATCCAAAGGTGTAGTTGAATTAGCATCTTCATACCAGACAATATTTGTTCCGCTAACTGAAGCGTTTAGATCTGCAATTGTTGGATTTTCTGAGCTACAAAATTCTGGATTAGCGTCTATTATAGTTACGGATGGACTATCATTAACAGTTACTGTTGCAATTGAAGTCGCATCAGTTGTACAAGGTGACATAGCGGTAACGGAATATGTAAAAGTATAGGTTCCAACTGCAACTGCAGTTAAATCTAGTTGCGTACCCGAAAAGCCTGCTGCACCATCGTTGTTAACAAATGTTCCTGTTGCATCTGGTGTCCCTTGTAAAACAGTTAATAAATCTAAAGTACTGTTTGTGGTATCTATATCTACTACACAAATATCAAAACTACCATCTAAACCAGCGTTTGGAGCTTGTGTAACTGTAACTATAACGTCTGCAGAATCAATTCCGCAAGCGTTAATTAAACTATAAGTATATGTACCTTCAGCATCTAATAATGGATCAAATACACCTGTTCCACTAGTTAAAGTTGGTGACCATGTTCCACCAGTATCTGCTGTACCTAGTAAGGTAAATAAATCTGTTGTCCCACTATCATCACACACATCTAAAATAGCGTCTGTCCCTGCATTTAAAGGTTCGCTAACTGTTATTGTAATTGTTGTACTCTGATCTATACAAGGTGCTGTAGCTGTTACTAAATATGTAAAATTGTATGAACCAGCTGTTAACCCAGTTGCATCCAAAATATTACCAGATAAAGCACCTGTAGCATCATCATCTTGCCATACTCCTCCTGTATCTTGTGTACCATCTAATCCTGTATTTAAATCTACAGCATTATTATCATTACACACAGATATTGGAGTTGTTGCAGGATTACCTGGATTAGGTGTTGGATTTATAGTAACTATAACTTCAGATCTTGTTGAAGATTCACAGCCAGTTACAGGATCTATTTGAGAAGCGAAATAATTTTCACCATCAACTAAAACTGTTGTATCTGCTAAAGCAACTCCTCCAGTTGCATCATCATACCACTGAATAGAATTCCCTGTTGCTGTTAAATCTGCTACTGTAGCATTATCACAAAAAGATTGATTTGCATTAACTGTAGGTGCAGGTGTGTCGTTAATGATTATACTTACAGTAACTAACACGTCATCACAAGTTCCAATTGCATCAACATCAAATGTAAAATTAAAAGTCCCTGTAGATAATGCATCTAAAGCAACTGTGTTTGCAGTTAAAGCACCTGTAGCATCATCGTCAGTCCAAGTACCTGTTTGATCTTCATCTGTTAATAAATCAAATAAATTAAAAGTTTGACCTGTAGTTATGTCTGCCAAACAAAACTCTGCTGGTGCATTTACTGTACCAGATTCCGGAGCATCTTCTACAGTTATTACAACTGTACTACTATTAGTACATCCATTAGCTGTAATGGTATATGTAAAATTATATGAACCTATAGTCAATAAAGTTAAATCTACATCTGTACCAGACAATGCTCCTGTAGCATCGTCATCTGTCCAAGTTCCACCAGCATCTTGACCTGATAACTGACCCAATAAATCTAATGGCGAATTAGCTGCTAGGTCATTTTCACAAAACGTTGCAGGCGTCGGTACTCCTGTATTTGGTATTGGGTTAATTATAATTTGTACTGTTACATCCACATCGCTACAGGATCCAATAATTGGTACTGAATAAGTATAGTCATAAGTTCCTGTTGTTAAACCTGAAATATCCACTGGATTAGTTGCTACAGATCCTGATGTATCTGATCCAACATACCATGTCCCGTTGTTATCTTGTGTTCCATCTAATAATGAAAATAAATCAAATGGTGAATTAGCTGCTACTTCGTTTTCACAAAATTCTACTGGCATTAAAGCATTTCCAGATTCTGGTGCTTCTTCTACTGTAATTACAACTGTACTACTATTAGTACATCCATTAGCATCTGTAATGGTGTATGAAAAATTATAAGAACCAATTGTTAATATTGTTAAATCTACATTGGTTCCGGACAAAGCTCCAGTTGCATTATCATCAGTCCATGTACCACCAGCATCTTGACCAGATAATTGTCCCAATAAATCTAATGGAGAATTGGCTGCTAAATCATTTTCGCAAAATGTTGCAGGCGTCGGTACTCCAGTATTTGGTAAAGGATTAATAGTTACTTGTACTGTAACTAAAACATCATCACAAGATCCTATTGCATCAACATCAAAAGTAAAATTATACGTTCCATCAGTATATCCTGATAAATCTACCGGATTAGCAATTGTTGAACCAGTATTATCTGTTCCTAAATACCATGTTCCTGTTTGGTCTTCGTTATCCAATAAATCGAATAAATCAAAGTTAGAAGGTGCTTCACCTTCACAAAACTCTGGAAAAGTTGCAACAGGTGTTCCTGATTCTGGAGCAGGTTCTACTGTAATTGTTATTGTTTCAGAATCCATACATGTACCATTGTCAATAGTATATGTAAATGAATAAGGGCTTCCTGCTACCGTAAACGTTGAAATATCTATAGGATTAGAAACTACAACATTTGCAGCATCAGTCCAAACACCATTATTATTATCTTGTGTTCCATCTAATGCATTAAATAGATCGAAAGGCGAATTTGCTGCTAAATCATTTTCACAAAACACCTGATTAATAGCATTTCCTGCTTCAGGATCCTGAAGCACTACAACCTGAACAGTTGTTGATTCTTCTGGACATGGATTTGGCGCTAAATTTTGAGTATATATAAAATCATATGTTCCAGGTGTCAAACCAGTTAAATCTGCTGGAGAAGTTAAGTTTGTTCCATTTTGAGACCACTGTCCGTTAGGGTCTTCATTATCTAATAACAAAAATAAATCGTAAGCAGCAGGTAAGTCGGCAACACAAAATGTCGCAGGATTTGCTGCAGAAGGAACTCCTGAAGATAATACTGGATATATCGTTATTGTAACAGTAGACACACCATCTGGACAAACACCAGTGCTTGGTACAGTATATGTAAACACATAATCTCCAGGTGCTGTTAATGTAGAAATATTAACTGTCCCTAAATGTCCACCAGTGGTTGGTAATGGTCCTGACCAACTACCTGTTGTATCTGGAGTACCACCTAAAACATCATACAAATTAAAATCTGAGGTTGGTATACTATCTTCGCAATACTCTAAGGTATTGGACATACCAGGATCTACTGGGTCATTAATAATTACAGTTACAGGCACTGTGTTACTATTACAAAATAAATCGTTTACTTGAACGTAGTAAGTGTTCCCGTTTATTAAAGGGGTTCCATTAGGTAGTGCTGGTAAAATAGGATCTCCAGATCCATTAATATTTTGATACCAACTAAACGACCCAGTGGTTCCCGGATCAAGATCTCCAACTGTGGGATTTGTGTCAGAACAAAACTCTTGCGGATCTGCTGGTGTTGGATCTGCAGGTGCAGAAAATACTGCTGTACTACCTGGCTCAATTTGGCTTTCGCAACCAGAACTATCTATGAATACAATAAAATAGTTTGTAGCACCTAATGGTATTACATCAGTACTATTTGCTTGGCTTGTTAAATTGACATCATAATATACTGCTACGGAACCACCAATTGGTATATGAGACTGTAACTCCTGATCTATATAAGTTTGGATTGTAGCATTTTCATTATCACAAAATATGGCATCTAGATTTTGACCTGTAGGTGGTACTTGAAAAGATACTGTTATAGAGTTTCTAACACCACAAGATCCAGTATTATCATCTGCATAATAAGTACCTTCATTAACTAGTTGACTACCGTTAAAAGGATTACCGTTTGTTGGCTGATCATACCAAATAATACCATTGCTACTTGTAGCATAAATATTTAGGTCATCAAAAATTAAACCAGATGCATCACAAACTATTGGGTTTGAATCTGTAATTGTAGGACATTGAGCATAGGTGTTTGATATACCGCTCAAAAAAACTATAAGATAAGTTATAGCAACAGCCACCTTCCCAAACAAGGATTTTGTTTTCATAATTATAGGTTAAGTTAGTTAATAGTTTCACTAAATTTTTTCAAATAAAATTTAATATTTACACTTTAAAGTAATTACTGAGTAATTATTTTTAACAGGGCAATTTAACTGATTTTTTTGTATTTCATCGATTTTTTTTAATTTTTTTTAACATTTACTCAAAAAAGAGATAAAAAAAAAGCGCATTTAAATAATAAAATGCGCTTTATATAAGTATGTTTAATTTATTAATGCTGTAGCTCTTCTTCGCCTTCTTTTAAAGGAACAATTTGAGAAACCCAGTCTTCATCATGACCTGGTTTACTGTAGTCATAAGCCCATCTATGTACATGTGGAATAGCACCTGGCCAGTTTCCGTGCATATGCTCTACTGGAGTTGTCCATTCTAATGTATTAGATTTCCAAGGGTTTTGCTCTGCTTTCTTACCATAGAAAATACTAGAGAAGAAATTATATATGAATACAATTTGGAAAATACTACCTACAATAGCAAATACTGTAATAACAACATTTACACTTGCTAAATCATCAAATAATGGGAAGTTAGTATTTGTATAATAACGTCTTGGTAAACCTGCCATACCTATAAAGTGCATTGGAAAGAAAACTCCGTAAGCACAAACAGCAGTTACCCAAAAGTGTACATAACCTAAGTTTTTATTAAGCATGCGACCAAACATTTTAGGGAACCAGTGGTAAACACCAGCAAAGAATCCGTAAAGTGCAGAAATACCCATTACTAAGTGGAAATGCGCAACTACAAAATAAGTATCGTGTACGTTAATATCAAGTGCACTATCTCCAAGTATAATTCCTGTTAATCCTCCTGTAATGAATGTAGATACTAATCCTATGGAGAATAGCATGGCTGGATTCATCTGGAGATTACCTTTCCATAGTGTAGTTATATAATTAAATGCTTTTACAGCTGATGGAATTGCAATTAATAGGGTTGTAAATGTAAATACAGATCCTAAAAATGGATTCATTCCAGAAATAAACATGTGGTGACCCCAAACAATTGTCGATAAAAATGCGATTGCTAAAATTGAAGCGACCATTGCGCGATAACCAAAAATTGGTTTACGAGAGTTAGTTGCAATAATCTCTGAAGTAATACCTAATGCTGGCAGTAATACAATATAAACCTCTGGGTGACCTAAAAACCAAAATAAGTGCTCGAATAATACTGGAGAACCTCCTTGATAATGTAAAACTTCACCTTGAATAAAGATATCTGATAAGAAGAATGAAGTTCCAAAACTTCTATCCATTATTAATAATAATGCAGCAGATAATAATACTGGGAATGAAATAATACCAATTATAGCAGTTACAAAAAATGCCCAGATAGTTAAAGGTAGTCTAGTCATAGACATTCCTTTAGTACGTAAGTTGATTACAGTTACAACATAGTTTAATGATCCTAATAAAGATGATGCAATAAAGATAGCCATAGAGACTAACCATAAAGTCATCCCTAAACCAGATCCACCCTGAGCCATTGGTAAAGCACTTAAAGGAGGATAAATTGTCCAACCTGCAGCAGCTGGTCCAGCTTCAACAAAGAAAGAACAAACCATTATTACACTAGAAGTAAAGAATAACCAATACGAAACCATGTTTAAAAAACCTGATGCCATATCTCGTGCTCCAATCTGTAACGGAATTAATAAGTTACTAAACGTTCCACTTAAACCTGCAGTTAAAACAAAAAAGACCATGATTGTACCATGAATAGTCACTAATGCTAAATAAATATCCGCACTCATGACACCATCAGGAGCCCATTTACCTAGTAATGCTTTAAAAAGTGGGTTAGATTCTTCTGGCCAAGCAATTTGCATACGCATCATGATTGACATTACTACAGCTATGATTCCCATGATAAGACCAGTAATTAAATACTGCTTGGCAATCATTTTATGATCTTGACTAAATATGTATTTAGTTATAAATGTTTCTTTATGATGATGACCATGATCGTCATGTCCATGTTCTTCTACGTGTGCTGACATAATCTAAAATCTTTTAAATTGTTTTCTTTTTCTTTTAATTTTTTACTAATGAATCAACAAATAGCTTTTGCTCACTCATCCATGCATCAAACTCTTCTTGTGTTTCGACAATAATTTTCATTTGCATGTTATAATGTGATGTACCACAAATTTTGTTACATAATAGTAAATAGTCAAATTCGTAAGGTTCTAACCCTTCTTTACCATCTGCTATTAAAGCTTGACTTTTTTCTTTTCTAATATTATTAATATTAGCTACTTTTTCTTGCATTTCTTGCGTTTCACGCATTTGAGCAGTAGTAACAGTAGGAGTAAATCCAAATTGAGTTATCATTCCTGGAACACAGTTCATTTGGGCTCTAAAGTGAGGCATGTAAGCAGAGTGTAATACATCCTGAGAACGCATTTTAAATACTACTGGTCTTCCTACTGGTAAATGTAATTCTGTAACTATAACATCATCTTTTGCATTTGGATCATTAGCATCAACCCCTAACTCGTTAGCATTATTGATATCAATTAATCTAACATTAGCTTTTCCTAATGTGTTATCTGGGCCAGAGTATCTAGCTTTCCAGTTAAATTGTTGTGCATACAACTCTATAACCATTGGGTCTGCTTCTTCATCGATATTCATGATGCTAGTCCAAGTAAAAAGTCCTTGTATAATTAATCCTGCAAGTACAATTACTGGTATGATTGTCCAGATAGCTTCAAGCTTATTATTATCTGCATAGAATAAGGCTTTTTTACCTTTTTCACCTCTGTATTTATAAGCAAAATAGTGTAATAAAAATTGTGTTACTGTTTGCACAAAGAATATTACTATCATTGAAATTACCATTAAATTATCTAATCCTGGACCATGCTCTGAAGCAGAATTAGACATTAGAGGTAAATCCCCATATTTTACAAAGCAAACAATAGTAATTACATAAATGAAGATTAAAAAACCTATCATTAAATAACCGTTTATTTTGTTGTCGTTATCGTTAGCAACTTGATTATTATCGGTTGTTTTTCCAACTTGAGTTAAATCAAAGATTTTAACCATTTGCCAGATAGCAACGAAAATAAATACTAAAACTAAAATTGATAATAAAGTCGTCATTGTTATCGTTCTTCTTTATTTAATTTTTATTAATAATGGAAATGTTCACTTTCTTTAACAAAAGGATTTCCTTTTGCAGTCAACGATTCTTTAGATAATGCATAGAATACTAATAATAAGAATAGTCCTGCAAACAATAATATTGCACCTATTTCTGGCATACCAATAAACCATCTATCACCTACTGTTGCTGGCATGATCATATTAAATATATCTAAATAGTGACCTGCCAAAATAACTATACCAGCCATAACTACAAACCAAGGTATACGCTTGTAATCGCTATTCATTAATAGTAATAATGGGAATATAAAGTTCATGGCTACCATACCAAAGAATGGCAACTTGTAATCTTCAATTCTAGTCACAAAATAAGTTACCTCTTCTGGTATATTAGAATACCAAATTAACATAAATTGAGAGAACCATAAGTAGGTCCAAAAGATACTAATACCAAACATGAATTTTGCTAAATCATGGATATGACTATCATTAACTGCAGGTAATAAGCCTTTTGATTTAAGATATATAGTCATTAAAGCTATAACAGTAATACCACTTACAAACATACTTGCAAATACATACCATCCAAATAATGTTGAAAACCAGTGTGGGTCTACACTCATTATCCAATCCCAAGACATCATAGATTCTGTATAAATATAAAATACTAAGAATGCTGCTGCAATACGGAATGATTTTTTGAAGTTTCTAATATCACCTTCTGGAGCTTCATCTTGAGCTAAAGAGAATTTACGTGCAAAGAATCTATATAAACTCCATCCACCAATAAATATTAAAGCTCTAATAATAAATCCAGTTTTATTTAACCAACCTGATTTACCAGCTACTAATTTGTCATAGTCGGCGCTTTCTGGATTAACCATATCAGGATTCATCCATACAAAAATATGATCTCCAGCTAATACTGCTATTGCTAACACAATTAATGCACCAGGTAATAAGTAATAAGTAATTGCTTCCATTACTCTAAATAATAATGGAGACCATCCAGCTTGAGCTGCAAACTGAATTGCATAAAATGCTAATACGCCTAATGAAATCATCATAAAGAAAAATGCTGCAACGTATAATGCAGACCAAGGTCTGTTATGAATTTGGTGCATCACATGCTCTGCATGCTCATCACCATGATGTTCTCCTGCATCTGCATGTGCTTCATTTTCATGAGAGGTAGTAGCATGTTCTTCACCATGATGTGCATCTTCTGTAGCGTGAGTATCACCATGACCACCATGACTAGCTTCTTCAGCTAACATCGTTTTAACATCTTCTGTAGTTACGTGATGTGACGAATAATAACTTGTTCCCCACATAATTGCTCCTAAGATGATTAGGATAAGAGAAACTATTTTTAGTCTATTTGAAAGTGTGTACATATCTATATATAAACTTTATCTAAATCTTATTTTTCTAGGTCTGCTTTAAGTTTCATAACGTATGACACTACTTGCCAACGCTCTTCTTCACTTAAAAAATTAGCATAAGAACCCATCGAGTTTTTACCGTAATAAATGACGTGGTAAATACTTCCTTCGTTAATTGCTCGTCCAGCATCATCGTAACTTGGTACTCCAAGAATTTTTTCTCTTTTTACTAGCTTACCTTGCCCAGCTCCTTTGTTACCGTGACAAATTCCACAATAAATTGTATATAATTCTTTTGCTCTTGGCTCGTCAAATTGTGTAGAATCAAGTGGTGATTTTAATTCAGCTTTAGCTAAATCATACCCTTCTACATCATTAGTGTAATCAAAAGATGTATAACCTCTTGAAATAGTCCCTTCTACTGGCAACTGTGCTTCTTGACCATTTGCAAATGCATCAGACTCTTGGTAAGCTTCATAACCTACAGACTCATACATATTAGGCATGTATTGATAATTAGGTCGTGACTTTTTATTACAAGACGTAAACGACACTGCAAGAATGGCTATAATTGTTATTTTAATTAAATGTTTCATTATATCTAATTAATGTGCTTTATCTACTACGTTAATTTCTACTGCACCAGTTTGGGCTAACAAGTCGTGTAATTCTTGTTGATTACCATGAACCGGGATTTCCATTAAGAAATGATCATCTGTTGTTCTTGGGTCTGGGTTTTCTGCTTTCTTAAATGGCCACATTTTACTTCTTAAATAAAATGTAATTACCATTAAGTGTGCTGCGAAAAATACCGTTAACTCAAACATAATTGGTACAAATGCTGGCATATTTTCTAAATAACTAAAGCTTGGTTTACCACCTATGTCTTGTGGCCAATCTTCAATCATTATAAAATTCATCATTAAGATAGCTACTGTTAAACCAACACAACCATACATAAATGCACAAATTGCTAATCTTGTAGGCGCTAATCCCATTGCCTTATCTAGTCCGTGAACTGGAAAAGGTGTATATATTTCTTCGATATGATGTTTTGCAGCCTTCACTTTTTTAACTGCATGCATTAACACATCGTCATCGTTATAAATAGCGTGAATTACTTTTGAAGCTTCCATATGCTACTTTTAGTTTATTAATTTTTTAGCTTGTCCAGACCAATCATCACGTTCTGCTCTTCCTGGGAAAGAACCAGTAATTTCGTCTAACAAGGTATATTCTCTTTTTGTCATTTTACTTACTTGAGCATAAGTATAAATACCTATACTATTAAGTGATTCCTCCATTTTTGGTCCAATACCATTGATCTTTTTAAGATCGTCTGCTGTTTGAACGCTAGGATCAAAAACACCTACACCTTTTAAAATGCTGTCTACTTTATCCGAATCCTTTGCAAAAGTTGGAGTTAGAGTCGTTTCATCTTTTAATTTTGGTACTGATGTTCTAGCATCAGATCCTGTTCCTACAAGACTATCTCCTCGTTCTCTAATGTTTTTATAACGTTGTCCAGATGATTTCAAGATAGTTTTAACCTCTGCTTGTGCAATTACTGGGAATGTACGAGAGTATAATAAGAATAACACAAAGAAGAATCCTATAGTACCTATAAATATTCCAATATCTACAAATGTTGGAGAGAACATTGTCCAAGAAGATGGTAAGTAATCACGGTGTAACGATGTTACAATAATTACAAAACGCTCAAACCACATTCCGATATTTACTACAATTGAAATTGCAAACGAGAACATAATACTTGTACGTAATTTTTTAAACCACATAAATTGAGGTGAAAATACGTTACAAGACATCATTGCCCAATACGCCCACCAGTAAGGTCCTGTTGCTCTGTTTAAGAAAGCATATTGCTCAAATTCTACTCCAGAATACCAAGCTACAAACAACTCAGTAATATAAGCCACACCTACTATAGAACCTGTAATCATGATGACTATGTTCATTAACTCGATGTGTTGTACAGTAATATAATCTTCTAAGCTACACACTTTTCTCATGATGATAAGTAGTGTGTTTACCATCGCGAAACCAGAGAAAATCGCTCCAGCAACAAAGTAAGGAGGGAATATAGTGGTATGCCATCCAGGTATTACAGACGTTGCGAAGTCAAAAGATACAATAGTGTGTACAGATAATACTAATGGTGTTGCTAAACCTGCTAATACTAATGATACTTCTTCAAAACGTTGCCAGTCTTTTGCACGACCTGTCCATCCAAAACTTAATAAGCTATATATTTTCTTTTGAAAAGGTTTTACCGCTCTATCACGTAGCATTGCAAAATCTGGTAATAAACCTGTCCACCAGAATACTAATGATACTGATAAATACGTAGAAATTGCAAATACATCCCAAAGTAATGGTGAGTTAAAGTTTACCCATAACGAACCAAATTGGTTAGGGATTGGCAATACCCAATAGGCTAACCATGGACGACCCATGTGAATAATTGGGAATAAACCTGCTTGAACAACTGAGAAGATGGTCATTGCTTCTGCAGAACGGTTAATTGCCATTCTCCATTTTTGACGGAATAATAAAAGTACTGCAGAAATTAATGTTCCTGCGTGACCAATACCAACCCACCAAACGAAGTTAGTAATATCCCAAGCCCAGTTTACTGTTCTGTTTAGACCCCAAGTTCCAATTCCTGTTGAAATGGTGTAAATAATACAACCTATTCCCCAAAGAAAAGCCACAAGAGCGATAGAAAAGACTATCCACCATTGTTTATTTGCTTTACCCTCTACAGGAGCTGCGATATCTACAGTTACGTCGTGATACGATTTCTCGCCAGTAACTAAAGGTCTTCTAATAGGTGCTTCGTAATGAGACGCCATAATCCTTTTATAATTGTTTATTAATTAATTTTTTTTATGCTTCTTTCGTGTTTCTCACTTTAGTATGATACTGAACATTAGGTTTAGTACCAACACTTTCTAATAAGTGATACATACGATCGTCTTTTAAAAGTTTTGCAACTTTACTGTCTTTATCGTTAATATCTCCAAATACCATTGCACCATTGCTACAAGCAGCAGAACAAGCAGTTTGGAATTCGCCATCCTTAATTTCACGTCCATCGCGTTTAGCATCAAGAATTGTCTTTTGTGTTTTCTGAATACACATAGAACATTTTTCCATCACACCACGAGAACGAACAGTCACGTCTGGGTTAATTACCATACGACCTAAATCGTTATTCATGTGGTAATCAAATTCGTCATTTCCGTTATATAAGAACCAGTTAAAACGTCTTACTTTATAAGGACAGTTGTTTGCACAATATCTTGTACCAACACATCTGTTATATGCCATATGGTTTTGACCTTGTCTACCGTGTGCTGTTGCAGCAACTGGACAAACGGTCTCACATGGTGCATGATTACAATGCTGACACATTACTGGTTGGAATGCTACTTGTGGATTGTCTGCAGGATCTTCTAATTCTCCAAATCCTCCTAAAGAACCATTATCTCCAAATAATCCAGAGAAACCTTCTTTTTTAGCATCATCTTCAGCAAAAGTTTCTTCTGATGAATAATATCTATCAATACGTAACCAGTGCATATCACGACTACGTCTTATTTCTTCTTTACCAACAACTGGTACGTTGTTTTCTGCATGACAAGCAATAACACAAGCACCACATCCAGTACACGCATTTAAATCTATAGATAAGTTAAAGTGATGTCCAATAGAACGATCAAACTCATCCCATAAATCTACTTCTGGTGAAGTAACTGGTGTTTCTTCATGGTTTAATGATACTACAGGGATTTTATTCCATCCATGCTTATGATCTTCTTTGTCATAAGTATTAAAGATTTCTAAAGTTGTTTCCTTTATAATGTCACCACGTCCCATTAAGGTGTTTTGTAACTGTACACATGCAAATTCATGCATTCCAGTAGCTGGCTCGATTGACACGTTTTGTACGGTATCAAAATCGTTGTAAAGTGCAAATGCATTTACACCAGTTTTCATTTCGTCTTTAAGACCAGCGGTTCTACCATATCCAAATGCTAAACCTACAGACCCTTTGGCTTGTCCTGGTTGAATAATTACTGGTACGTTTTTCAACTCAGCTTTTCCAACTTTAAGATTTACATAGCTACCGTTTAATGCGCCTGTAGCGTCATTAGTGTTAACTAAGTTCCAAGCTTCAGCATCAGACTTTGAAACGGTTAAATAATTATCCCATGACGTTCTTGTAATAGGATCTGGAAACTCTTGTAACCATGGGTTATTGGCTTGTTGACCATCTCCCATTCCTATTTTAGAATATAATGTTAACTCTACTCCTTTTCCAGTTGCAGACGTTGCTAAAGCTCTAGCTGCATTTCCAGCAGGAGTTTCATCTTGTTCCACATCTTCAGATGCAGTTTCTACAGTTGTTGTACTGCTAAACACACCGTCATGTAAAGCTTGGTTGTAAGAACTTCCGTTAAGGATTGTGTCTTTCCAAGTGGATTTAATATAATCGTTTAATGCAACATCATTCCCGTTCCACTTTAATAAAGCGTCTTGAAATTGTCTTGTATCAAACAAAGGACGAATAGTTGGTTGCATTAATGCAAAATGCCCTTTCTTTAATTCTACATCTCCCCAAGATTCTAAATAATGAGGTGCTGCTGCTATGTATTGAACTGCTGCTGCAGTTTCATCTTCTTTAGAGGTAAACGCAACAGATAATGTTGTGTTTTTTAAACCTTCTGCAAAGTCGTTTGCATTAGGTAGTGTATATAATGGATTAACACCACTCATGATAATAGCACCCACTTTTCCTGATTTCATATCAGAAATTAAAGTTTGCACAGCTTTGTTATTACCTTGGCGTGTTTTTATTGGTGTTTTTGGATCAAAAGCTTTGCTTCCTAATGCCTTATTTATTTCTAGAGCAACCGTTTGTGCATTAACATCTTGAATTCCTGTTACTAAAACACCATTACTTCCTGCTTTAACTAATTCTGAAGCTGCTTTTTGAACTGCTTCTTTAATTCTAGCTGGTAAGTCGTTTGCATTTACAGAACCACCTACTATTAAACTATGTAATTGTGCTAAAGCTAATTTTTGCTGAGTTGGTGTTAAAGGAACACGCTTATCTGCATTAGCACCTGACAATGACATGTTAGATTCAAACTGAATGTGACGGGACATTTTACCATTGGTAGGAATACGCATTTTTGAATATCCAGAATCAAATCCTCCGCCTTGCCAATCGCCTAGGAAATCTGCTCCAACAGACACAATAGTCATTGCTTTTGAAAAGTCGTAGTTAGCTAATCCACGCTCACCATACATCGCTTGATAAGCATCTAACGCTGCAGATTCTGAAATAGCATCATAAACCACATGGTTTACATTGCCATATTTTTCTGTAAACTCAGCAACTAATTTAGATGTTGATGGGCTAGCATAAGTTTGTGTTAATAATACAATTTGCTTCCCTGAATCTTTCAAGCTATTTAAAGCTTGTGTCGTTTCAGCATCAAATTCTGACCAAGAAATGGCTTTTCCACCTTTCTTAGGACCTTGTACTCTTAAACTATCATATAAATCTAAAACTGATGCATTAACTCTAGCATTAGCATGACCATTAGTTTTAGCTAGTGTATTGTTTTCAATTTTAATTGGACGACCTTCACGAGTCTTAACTAAAACACTTGCAAAATCAAATCCGTTAGCAATAGTGGTTGCATAATAATTTGCAACACCAGGAATAATTCTATCAGGTTGTACTACGTACGGAATAGATTTTACCACTGGTCCTTCACAAGCTGCTAAAGATGCTGCTGCTGTACTAAAACCAACATACTTTAAGAAATCACGACGTGTTGTTGAAGAAGCTTCTAATGTATCCTTATCACCTAAGAACTCATCAGTAGGAATTTCTTGAACAAATTCGTTTTGTTTTAGCGTCTCAACAATAGAGCTATCTTTTAGCTCCTCAACACTTTTCCAGTATTTCTTGTTTGATGACATATTATATAATTGAATTTATTTCTTTATTAATTTAAACTACACTTAGACTATGCTTAGTGTGATACTTTTTTAGTAATGACACTTACCACATTCTAAACCTCCCATTTGAGCTGCAGTAAAGTCTTCTTTTCCGTACTTTTTTGCTAGCTGTTCATGTATTTTAGTGTAGTATGCGTTATCCTTAACTTTTACGTTAGTTTCTCTGTGACAATTAATACACCAACCCATGGTTAATGGCGCATGTTGGTACATAATCTCCATCTCTTCAACAGGTCCATGACATGTTTGACACTCTATACCTCCAACAACAACGTGTTGTGAGTGATTAAAATATGCAAAGTCTGGTAAGTTGTGAATTCTAATCCATTTTACAGGAGACGTTTCACCTGTGTACTTTTGCTCTGCATCATCCCAACCTACTGCTTTGTAAAGTTTTTTGATTTCAGCATTATAATCTACTCCGTATTCTGCTAACCCTTCTTGTTGAGTTTCAGGAGCTACTTCGTAAATTGATTTGTGACAGTTCATACACACATTTAAAGACGGTATCCCTGAATGTTTACTAACTCTTGCAGAAGAGTGACAGTATTTACAGTCTATACCATTGTCACCTGCGTGAATTCTGTGCGAGTAATGTATAGGTTGAACTGGCTCGTACCCTTGATCAACACCTACTTGCATAAAGTATCCATATACAAAGTACGCACTTGCTAACATTAAAGCAATTACGGTAACAAATACTAAAAATTGGTTTTGAACAAATGCTTTCCAGATAGGTGTACGTTTTGTTACTTCTGGTAAAGCCACACCTTTAGCATCTGCAAAACGACGCAATGTTTGATTTACTAAGTATAACGCTCCTGCTAATAAAGCAAATAAAAGGCCTAAAGCACCTAGTAATAATTTGTTTGAAATTCCGCCACCTGTTGACGTTGCACCTCCACCTGTTACATTAGTTTCAACAGGAACTGGAGCAGGAGCTTCAGTAGCAGTATATGCTAAAATATTATCAATATCTGCATTAGTCAACGTTGGAAACGCACTCATGGCTGCTCCGTTGTACTCTTTATAAATCTTGTTAGCGTAAGCATCACCAGATTTAATCATTCCTGCACTATTCTTAATCCATTTATACAGCCATTCTCTGTCAAGACCTTCCTCTTCTGCTAAACGTGCTTCTACATTACGCAGTGCAGGACCTGTCATTTTCTTGTCTAATTTATGACAAGCAATACAGTTAGCATTAAATAAAGATTTTCCAACAACGGGATCGCCTTCTTGAGCGAAAAGTGAGATTGAGAATGTTAGTAAAAAAATTAAGCTTAAACCAAGATTGTTGCTGCTTAACTTACGGTGAATCACCTGTTTCATATTATAAATTGAATTTACTTCTAAACTTTGGTATGGTTTTTTCATCTACATCACGAAAATACAGCATAAAAAAACGTTATGCAAAAGTAATACTTAAAGTCCATTTTAGAAATCTTAAAGAAGTCTTAATTGCTAATTTAGAGAAATTCTAAATAATAAAATTAGTCACTTTTAAGTTTAATACTTTTACATTTGCATTAAATACCACTTAAAATGAAAACATTACAAACTAAAACCTTATTTATAACGCTATTTGCAACACTATTTTTATCAGTGTTTAGTTACGCACAGCAAGGAACTGTAGTAATAAATGAAGATCCTGCAATTGATAAATTATTAGCCATTAAGAAGGATATGAATAGCGACGAAAAAAATAGCGATCGTTATAAAATACAAGTTTATTCTGGTAATTTAGCTACTGCTGAAAGTACAAAATCTAAGTTTGACAGTTCTGTTGGACAATGGCGCTCTCAGTTAGTTTTTGACTCGCCAAATTACAAAGTTTGGGTGGGTAGTTTTAGAACCAGACTAGAAGCCGATCGTGCTTTAGTAGCTGTACAACGCAAGTTTGGAGATGCTTTTATTTTTAAACCGAAGAAAGAATAAAATATTACTTAAAATAACGATACAAAAAAAAGCGATTCAAAATTAATGAATCGCTTTTTTAATATATTAAACTGAGTATTATTTCAGTTTTTTCTTGACTTCTACCTCATGGAATGCTTCAATAACATCACCAATTGCAATGTCGTTGTAATTTTTAATCTGCATACCACAATCGTATCCTTTAGATACTTCTTTAACGTCATCTTTAAAACGTTTTAATGACGCTAATTCACCTGTATATGTCACAACACCATCTCTAATTAAACGAATTTGAGAGTTTCTGAATATTTTACCATTCATGACCATACAACCTGCAATAGTACCTACTTTAGATACTTTAAATACTTCTCTAATTTCTGCTGTACCAGTAACTTCTTCTTTAACCTCTGGAGATAACATACCTTCCATTGCATCTTTAAGATCGTTGATAGCATCATAGATAATTGAGTAGGTTCTGATATCTACCTCTTCTCTATCTGCAATTGTTCTGGCGTTTCCAACAGGACGTACATTAAACCCAATAATAATAGCATCTGATGCAGTTGCCAATAACACATCACTTTCTGTAATGGCACCAACCCCTTTATGAAGGATATTTACCTGAATTTCTTCAGTAGATAGCTTTTGGAAAGAATCTGTTAAAGCTTCAACCGATCCATCCACATCACCTTTAAGGATGATATTTAATTCTTTAAATGTTCCTAAAGCAATACGACGTCCAATTTCTGCAAGTGTTAATGTTTTTGTTGTTCTAACATCCTGCTCACGTTGTAATTGAGTTCGTTTTGTTGCTATTTGCTTAGCTTCACGCTCGTCAGCAAATACATTAAATTTATCACCAGCTTGAGGCGCACCATCTAAACCTAATATTGAAACTGGTGTTGATGGTCCAGCTTCTTCAATATCATGTCCACGCTCATCATGCATAGCTTTTACTTTACCACTGTTTTTACCTGCTAAAACATAATCACCAATACGTAGTGTTCCTGCTTGCACTAAGACTGTAGACACATAACCTCTACCTTTATCTAAAAAGGCTTCCACTACTGTTCCTACTGCTGGTTTTTTTGGATTGGCTTTAAGCTCTAATAATTCGGCTTCAAGTAATACTTTTTCTAATAATTCTTTAACACCTGTACCTACCTTTGCAGAAATATCATGCGATTGGATTTTTCCTCCCCAATCTTCTACAAGTAAATTCATTTGTGCTAAACCTTCTTTAATCTTTTCTGGATTAGCGTCCGGTTTATCTATTTTGTTAATTGCAAAAACAATAGGAACTCCTGCTGCTTGTGCGTGAGAAATAGCTTCTTTGGTTTGAGGCATGATATCGTCATCCGCAGCTGCTACAATAATAGCAATATCTGTAACTTGAGCACCACGAGCACGCATTGCTGTAAAGGCTTCGTGACCTGGAGTATCTAAAAATGCTATTTTCTGACCGTTATCTAAAGTTACACCATAAGCACCAATATGCTGAGTGATTCCTCCTGACTCTCCTGCAATTACATTTTCTTTACGGATGTAATCTAATAAAGAGGTTTTACCATGATCTACGTGACCCATTACGGTTACGATTGGAGCACGAGTTACTAAATCTTCTGGTTTGTCAACAACTTCTTCAATAGATTCTTCTATATCTGCAGTAACAAATTCTGTTTTGTACCCAAATTCTTCAGCTACAATCGCTAAGGTTTCAGCATCTAATCTTTGATTCATGGTTACCATCATTCCTAATGACATACATGCAGAGATAATCTGCGTCACTGGAACATCCATCATGGTTGCTACCTCGTTTGCTGTAACAAACTCTGTAACCTTTAAGATTTTACTTTCTGCAGCTTCGATTTGTTGATCGATTTCTGACTGCTCTCTATGCTGATCTCTTTTTTCTCTTCTATATTTTGCTCCTTTACCTTTAGACGATTTTCCTTGAAGCTTTTCTAAGGTTTCACGTACTTGTCTTTGTACTTCTTCCTCGCTTGGCTCCTCCTTGATTACAGGACTTTTACGCCCTCCTGGTTTTTTACCTTTAAATCTATCGTTTCCTCTTGAAGGACCTGAAGTATTTCTATTATCACCTGGTTTAGAGATACGACGACGCTTCTTTTTGTTTGCGTTATCGTCTTTTTTAGGATCTTCTTTTTTCTTTTTAGGCTTTTTAAATTGAGATAAATCAATTTTATCTCCAGCAATTTTTGGTCCTGAAAGCTTGGTGTATTGTGTTTTTAGCGTTTCTTCTACTGGTTCGTCAGATTCTGCTTCAACAACAACTTCTTTTTTAGCTGCAGGTTTTACCTTTGGCTTATCCTTGGCTTTAGGTGTTTCTTTAGCTTTAGTAGTTTCTTCAGGTTTATCAGCTTTTGGTTTAGCTTCAACAACTTTCTCTTCCTTTTTGACTGCTTTTTTGTCGGTATCTAAGTCGATTTTACCAACTTTTTTTGGTCCAGAGAGTGATTTAGAAGCTTTAATAACTTCTTGATCTTTTTTAAGCTGAGCAGCTTTTGCAGCGTCTTCTGCTTTTTGCTTTTCTTCTAGCTCTTTTTCGCGTTTAATACGCAACTCTTCTTTTTCTTTATTCTTAGCTTCATTAACCTCTTGCGACGCCATTTTTTTGTTCGCATCAGTTTCAAACTCGTCTGAAAGAATTTTGTAAGTTTCTTCTGAAATTTTGGTAGTCGGTCGCTTCTCAATCTCGACACCCTTAGAATCTAAAAATTCTACAGCGCGATCAAGAGAGATGTTAAGCTCACGTAATACCTTATTTAATCTAATTGTTTCAGCCATAAATTGCCTTTAACCTTTTCTTTTTTTTCTCAAATATATGTTAATCTTCGAATTCTTCCTTAAGAATTCTAATAACATCTAAAATTGTTTCTTCTTCTAAGTCAGTTCTTTTAACTAAATCTGCTACGTCTTGCTCTAAAATACTCTTAGCTGTATCTAGACCTGCTTTGCTAAATTCTGAGATGATCCATTCTTCGATTTCATCAGAGAATTCTCTTAATTCTACATCTTCTTCTGCACCTTCTCTTAACACATCTATCTCGTAACCGGTTAATTGACCTGCTAATCTAATATTGTGACCTCCTCTACCAATTGCTTTACTAACCTCTTCTGGCTTCAGTATAGCTTCTGCACGTTTGTTTTCTTCATCAATCTTAATTGATGTAACTCTTGCAGGACTTAATGCTCTGGTGATGTATAACTGTAAGTTATTGGTGTAATTAATAACATCTATGTTTTCATTACCTAACTCACGTACGATTCCATGTATACGAGATCCTTTCATACCTACACAAGCTCCAACTGGGTCAATTCTATCATCATAAGAATCTACTGCTACTTTAGCTTTTTCACCTGGAATACGCACCACATTTTTAATGGTAATTAAACCATCAAACACTTCTGGAATTTCAGATTCAAAAAGTTTTTCTAAAAACTTAGGTGATGTACGTGACATAATAATTGCTGGCTTGTTTCCTTTAAGCTCTACACTATCAATAATACCTCTAACGTTATCTCCTTTTCTGAAAAAATCTGAAGGAATCTGCTTGTCTTTTGGTAAAATAATCTCGTTACCTTCATCATCTAACAAAATAACCGCTCTGTGACGTATGTGATGTACTTCTGCAGTATATAAATCGCCTTCAAGCTCTTTAAACTGCTTGAAAATATTTGTGTTATCGTGCTCGTGAATTTTTGAAATTAAGTTTTGGCGTAATGCTAAAATAGCACGACGACCTAAATCTATTAATTTAACTTCTTCAGACACATCTTCTCCAACCTCAAAATCTGGTTCTATTTTTCTTGCTTCGGATAATGATATTTCTTGGTTTGGTTCTTCAACCTCTCCATCTGCAACAACAACACGGTTTCTCCAAATCTCTAAATCTCCTTTATCTGGGTTTATAATAATATCAAAATTATCATCATCTCCAAATTTTTTCTTTAAAGCATTTCTAAAAACATCTTCTAAAATAGCCATTAAGGTGACACGATCTATTAACTTGTCGTCTTTGAACTCTGAAAAAGATTCAATTAACGCTATATTTTCCATAACTCTACTTGAATTAAAATTTTATAATAACTTTTGCTTCTACAACATCTTTGTAGGCAATATTTTCTTTTTTATTTACAGTAACTTTACCTTTACCAACAGGTTTTGGTTCTCTAGCTTTCCACTCTAAAGTAAACTCTTCGCTATTAGCAGCAGTTAAATTACCTTCTATTTTTTGTGTTGCTGTTTTAACCTCTAAAATACGTCCAACATGTTTTGGATATTGTCTAGGTAATGTCAATGGTGCAGCAGCTCCAGCTGACATAACTTCTAAAGCAAAATCATGCTCTTCTCTATCCATATTATGCTCTATAGCACGACTAATAAAAATGCAATCTTCAACTTTTACGCCTTGATCACCATCAATTATAATTTTGATAGCATTATCGTTTGTGACGCTAAAATCTATCAAAAATAAATCTTGTCGCTCTGCTAGTGCTTCTTCTAATAAAGATTTTACTTGTTCTATAAACATTTTAAAGTATAAAAAGAGGGGACTTTAGGTCCCCTCAATTTTCGTTTTTCTCTTACAACGCTGCAAATATACATAATTTTATTGATTTTCATAACTTTTTAAAAGTCAATTTTTATTACTAACTTTATAATAAGTTCTTTATTAACTAACTATCTTCATTTATGAAAAAACTACTTGTACCTACTGACTTTTCTAAAGAGGCAGAAAATGCGGTTAAAGTTGCTGCTCAATTAGCTAGAAAACATGACTGCGAAATCATACTTCTGCATATGTTAGAGCTGCCATTTAATCAATTAAACGCAGGTGGAATGCCAGCAGATTTACCAGAAGCTGTCTACTTTATGAAACTAGCACATAAAGAATTTGAAACAGTTATGGAAAAAGACTATTTAAAAGGGCTTACTGTTTATGAAACTGTTGATTTTAACGAAATTTCTACCGGAATTCTGGAGACCTGCAAAAAATATGATGTAGATTTAATAGTTATGGGCTCTCATGGCGCTGAAGGCTTAAAAGAATTATTTATTGGATCTACAACAGAGAAAATTGTCCGTACTTCAAACACTCCTGTTTTAGTTATAAAAAACGAACATGAGCATTTTGACATTAAAGAATTTGTGTTTGCATCCGATTTTAATAACGATAATAAAGAAACCTACCTTCAAGCTGTTAAATTAGCTGAATTATTTGAAGCTAAAATCCATTTGTTAAATGTGAACACGCCTAGTAATTTTACAACCACTGCTGCTTCTAAAGTTAGAATGATGGAGTTTATTGAAAACAGCCCATTTGATAATTACACATTAAATATTTACAATGACGAAACCGTAGAAAAAGGTATTTTAAACTTTTCCAGAATTGTAGATGCCGATTTAATTGGAATTAGCACTCATGGAAGACAAGGAATTGCCCATTTTTTTAACGGAAGCATAAGTGAAGATTTAGTTAATCATGCCAAAAGACCAGTCATTACTTTTAAAATATAATCCAAATAATTACATAAAATAAAAAGGCTTCCTTTAAAAGGAAGCTTTTTTTGTTGGTCCACTAGGTTTTACTTCGACTGCACTCAGCTTAAACTTCTCAACCCAATGTTTTTTAAAAAGAAAAATCCTAACTAAAATTATAGTTAGGATTTTTTTGGTATTTGTTGGCCCACTAGGTTTCGAACCTAGACTCTTTGGTACCAAAAACCAACGTGTTACCAGTTACACCATAGGCCAATCTCGTAATGAGGACGCAAATTTAAAACAAATATTTATTCAAGCAAACATTTTTTTAATAAAATATGATTTAAAACTTAACGTTAACTTAAAAACCGTGACCATTACAATATAATTACTAAATTCGCCAACACATAACAAACTGATACTTTATGATGTCTTTTAACTTTAAAAAATGGAACTTAATTTTAAGTTGGTTCGCTTTTTTAATTGCTTTAATTACTTATACACTTACCGTAGAACCCACTGTAAGTTATTGGGATGCAGGAGAATATATTTTAACCTCCTCTAAATTACAAGTTGGACATCCACCAGGAGCCCCTTTGTTTCAGATGCTAGGTGCTGTATTTTCTGTATTTGCATTAGACCCTTCGCAAATAGGATTTGTTATGAATATGATGAGTGCAGTATCCAGTGCATTTGCTATTTTATTTATGTTTTGGACAATTGTTTTATTACTAAAAAAAATAGTTGGTCAACCAGAAACTCTTTCAAAAGGTCAACAAATAGCTATTTTAGGTAGTGCATTTGTGGGTAGTTTAGCGTTTGCTTTCTCAGATTCGTTTTGGTTTAATGCAGTAGAAACTGAAGTTTATGCTATGGCGACTCTAATAATGACCGTCATGTTTTATTTAGGGTTACGCTGGGAAAAAGACATGCACAATCCAAGAGGTAATCGCTGGTTAATTTTAATTGCTTTTGTAGTAGGTTTATCTTTTGGGATTCACTTTATGGGATTATTAACCATTCCAGCTATTGGATTGATTTACTATTTTAAAAATCACTTTAATTTAAAAGCTCATTTTTTACATTCGTTTTTACTTTTTGTGCTTTCTATTTTCTTAATTCTTTTTGTATTAATTGAAATTACCTCATCTTCCCCTTTTACAGATACCTCTTCGTTATTATTACTTTTAGTATTACTAGTAATAATTGGGTTAGGATTTTACACTTTAATCAAGCAAAATGAAGACTTTACTGTTAAACAGTTTATTTTAGAAAATTTAGACTTTGCTAAAATCAACCTTATTGCTGTAGCTGTTTTATTGTTTGTTTTCAAATTAATGTTTCCTAACGTATTACGTTACTTTAGTGCGTTGGAGCTGTTTTTTGTAAATCAAATAGGTTTACCGTTTAATTCTGGGTCTATTATAGCTGCTATTTTATTAGCTGCAGCGTTTTATTTTGGATTAAAATACACCAGAGCAAAACAATTACATCATTTAAATACTGGTATTCTTTGCTTATTATTTGTGTTAATAGGGTCTTCTACGTGGTTAATGTTACCAATACGCGCCAATGCTAACGTAGTTATTAATGAAAATAATCCATCTAGTGCAAGAGAATTATTAGCCTATTATAACTTAGAGCAATATCCTGAAACCCACTTGTTTTATGGACCATTATTTACAGATCAATACACTGGTCTAGACGAAAACGAACCTTATGTAGATGATAAGCCTAAATATGAAAAAGATGAAGCTTCAGGAAAATACATTATAGTTAACAACTACAAACGTGCAAAACAGAATTATAATTCTGAGCAAGCTGCCATTTTACCAAGAATGTGGAGTGGCGAAAATGCTGAAAACTACATGTTATTTACTGGGTTTTTAGAATTTAACCTCAAGCCAGAATATCAAGGAGAACAACGTTTAGTACAGTCTATGATAGACTTTAAAAGTGATGTTGCAAGTGGACGTATAGACTATGAAGATTACCACAACTTTTTAAAACAGTTTGGGCAATTTGTAAACATCAAAAAACCTTCTTTAGCAGATAATATCTCTTACCTTTTTGAGTATCAATTAGGTTATATGTATTGGCGTTATTTTATGTGGAATTTTGTGGGTCGTCAAGACGATTTACAAGGTCGTTACGACCAACATGGTAACTGGATTAGTGGTGTTAAATTTATAGACGAGTGGCATTTGGGTCAGTCGCAGGATAATCTACCTAGTGATGTTGCCCAAAATAAAGGTCGAAACACTTATTATTTCCTTCCGCTAATCTTAGGATTAATAGGTCTATTTTTCCTGTTTAACAGAGATAAAAAACTGTTTTGGGTCACCTTAGTCTTTTTCCTCTTTACAGGATTAGCCATTCAAGTTTATACTAACGTCAGACCATTTGAGCCAAGAGAACGTGACTATTCTGTAGTTGGATCGTTTTATGTATTTGCACTCTGGATTGGATTGGGTGTGTATGCGATTTTTGACTTTCTAAAAAAGTACACTTCCACAAAAGTTTTAGCTCCTGCAGTTACAGCTGTCTGCCTATTACTAGTACCTGTTATTATGGCTGCTCAAAACTGGGATGACCATGATCGATCTGGAAAATACACAGCATTAGCTATGGCTAAAAAATATCTTGATTCCTGTGGAGAAAACGGTATTTTATTCTCTATTGGAGATAACGATACCTTTGCCTTATGGTATGCTCAAGAAATTGAAAACTATCGTACAGATGTGCGCGTGGTGAATACTAGTTTATTTCAAACCGATTGGTACATTGACCAAATGAAGCGTAAAGCTTACAAAAGCGACCCTATTCCGTCTTCTTTATCTCATGATAAATACAAACACGGAACACGAGATTATATAATGAAACGTTTAAGATTTAGCGATACACTAGACATTAAAACGTTCATGAATTTTGTAACCAGTGATGACCCTAAAACAAAATTAAAATATGCGTTACAACAAGAAGGAGAAAACTTTGAGGATTACCCTCAACAGTTTTTAAACTCTAATTACTTTCCTGTAGAAAACATTAAAATACCAGTAGATAAAGACGCTGTTTTAAAACATGGTATTGTAAAACCTAAAGATGCTGATTTAATAGAAGACACTTTATACATCAACATTTCAGATAATGCTATTTATAAAAATAGGTTATTAATGTTAGATATTGTTGCCAACAACAATTGGAAACGACCTATATACTTTACAGGTGGTGCTTTTGGAAATGATGATTACATCTGGATGAAAGATTATTTACAATTAGATGGTATGGTCTACAAATTAGTGCCAATTAAAACTCCAGTAGCAAGAGCTAATCCTTTTGATATGGGAAGAATCGATACCGAGTTTATGTATAATAAAGTCGTAAATTGGGATTGGGGAAATAGTGGAAGTGAAGACATTTACCACGACCCTGAAACTAGACGAAACTCGATTACCTACAGAGGAAACTTAGCACGATTAATTGAAAACTTAATTAACGAAAATCAATTAGAAAAAGCTGAAGAAATAGCAGACATTGCTATGAAAAACATGCCAGTTGACAAGTTTGGGCATTATACTTTACTTGAGCCATACATAAGTGCATACTATGAAGTTGGTAAAAAAGATAAAGCAAGACAATTGTTTAAAGACGTAGCAACTAAATATCAAGAAAACTTAAAATACTACAGTACGTTAACTCGAGACAATCAGGACAAAAATTTTACTGAAATTTTAACAGATATAGAACGTTACAAAGCATTAGTAGATGTCTTAGTCGATTATGATGAAGAATTTGCAAAAGACGAATCTATGACGTTTACTAACTATCTAGAATTGTTTAAGCATTATATGGGAAGCGACCCAGAGCCAGAACCAGAACCAATGCCAACAGATAAAGACCTAATAAAACAGTTGGATACTGTTTTAAATTAATAAACTATAGATGCTTGTTTTTCCAGTAAAAACACCTAGAATTATACAGCGCCTTTTTTCAAAATACACTTGGAAAAAGGCGTCGTCATCTAAGACCATTTATCTAACCTTTGATGATGGCCCAACGCCTGAAATAACTCAATGGACCTTAGACATTTTAAAACAATACCAAGCAAAAGCTACGTTTTTTTGTATAGGTCACAATATTGAAAAACATCCAGACATCTTTAATGCAATTGTAAATGACCAACATACAATAGGCAATCACACTTTTAACCATTTAAAAGGTTGGAAAACAGACACTAAAACATATATAGAAAATACAGATAAAACACAATCTCTTATTGATTCTAAAATCAAAAATCCCAGATCTATAAACAAATATCTATTCCGCCCACCTTTTGGGAAAATCAAACGTAATCAAGCAAAAATTCTGATAAAAAAAGGATATGAGATTGTAATGTGGACAGTGATTTCTTACGATTGGGAACAAAAACTTTCTCCTGAAAAATGCTTGAAAAACGTCTTAAAACATACTACACCTGGAAGTATTGTTGTGTTTCATGACAGTATAAAAGCTTCAAAAAACATGCAGTTTGTATTGCCTAAAGTGTTAGAGCACTTTAGCCAACAAGGGTATCAATTTAAAGCGCTTTAAACAAATTGCTCTATAATTTGTATTAAGGTATTAGCGTCTTGCTCTCCGCTTTGGCGCCATTTCATTTCGCCATTTTTATAGATAATTAAGGTTGGCAATCCTTTAACTCTTAAAGCCTCAGATAGTTCTTGGTTTTTTTCAACATCTATCTTAATCACCTTAGCTTTATCACCAAGCGCAGCAGCTACATCACGTAACACAGCATGCATGGCTTTAGATGGTTCATTCCACTCTGTAAAAAAGTCTAGAAGTACTGGAATGTCTACATCTATTAATTCTCCAAATTTTGACATTTGATATCAGTTTAGTTCAAACTAGTTACTAAAATATAACATTTAGTTGAAATTAAGCAATTTGCGAGCCTTTTTTAAGCTCTATAACCGTTATTTCAGGCCAAATTCCAACACGACCTGGATACGCTAAATACCCAAATCCTCTGTTAACGTTAATGTACTGTCCTTTTTCTTGATAGATACCAGCCCAGTGTTTGTAACGCCATTTAGCTGGACTCCATTTAACCCATCCTGGTATTTCTATCCCAAATTGCATACCATGTGTGTGACCACTTAACGTTAAATGGTAATGATAGTTGTCATCAATAACTTTTTCTGCCCAATGGGAAGGGTCATGAGATAATAAAATTTTAAAATCGTTAGCATCTATATCTTGACTAGCTTTTTTTAAATCACCAGCTTTTTTAAATCCACCTTTTCCCCAATTTTCTACACCAACTATTGCAAGTCGTTCGCCATTTTTTTCAATGTATCTGTTTTCATTTAATAATACATCAAACCCTATCTCTTTTTGAATAGTTAACAATTCCTCAAAATTGCTATCCTTATCCTTTTTAGAAACCCAATCCACATAATCTCCATAATCATGATTTCCTAATACTGAAAACACACCATCCTGAGCTGTTAACTTAGAAAAGGTGTCTTTCCAAGCATACATTTCTGAAGCTTTATTATTTACTAAATCACCTGTAAATAATATAACATCGCTTTGTTGTTTATTTACTAAATCTACCGCATAATTAATCATTTCTTTATTGTCAAAACTCCCAGAGTGTATATCGCTAATATGTGTGATACGATACCCATCAAAAGCATCTGGCAAATCTTCAAAATGTAAAGTGTAATTTAAAACTTTGTAATTGTAACGTCCTTTATACATTCCGTATAACAATGAAGTAAACGGAATTGCTGCCAAACCTAATGCAACTTGACTGATAAATTTTCGTCTTGAAGGCAAGTAAAAAGATTCTTTAGTAATAAAATACTTATCGTATAAACTCATAAAAAATCGTATGATATCTTCACCAATAAGTATGGGAACAATCACTAAGTTTAATGCCATAAACGATAACAAAAAACCAATTGCATAACTTCTGCTTCCAGAGACTACACGTCCCTCTGATGGTGTAGAGAACTGATAAATTAAATTTGCAGCAACCAAAACTGCTATAGCAATAAAAACATAGTGTATCCAAACAGATTTAAAAGCTGTCTTAATAGCTTGAAAGCCATAAACAGCAAACACCAAGTATAAAATTGCCAAAATAATTAATCGCGTCATAACAAGTTTTTAACACACAAAATTAACCATTATTACAATGAATTATCTTATTATAATGTTAAACGTTAAAATGCTTGAAGTTGTTAATTTACTATTCTTTTTTACTACATTGTGATTTAAATGTTACTCTAAAATGAAATTAAATCCACTTGTTTTTGTTGTTGTTTTACTAAGTCTATTTTCATGCAAAAAACAAACCGACAATAGTCCTGCTTCAAAAGACAAGCCTTTAACATCTTACGTTAACCCATTTATAGGTACTGGTGGACATGGACACACCTATCCTGGAGCAACCTTACCTTTTGGTATGATGCAACTTAGTCCAGATACTCGCTTAGAGGGTTGGGATGGTTGTTCTGGCTATCATTACAGTGATAATTACATTTATGGGTTTTCGCACACGCATTTAAGCGGAACTGGTGTATCCGATTATGGTGATGTATTAATCATGCCAACCAATACACAAGTTATTAATAATGGCGCTGATGGTAAAGCAGGCTATCGTGCCCATTTTTCTCATGACAATGAAATTGCAGAACCTGGCTACTACAAAGTAACATTAGACAGTACAAATATTGAAGTAGAATTGACAGTCTCAAAACGAAGTGGAATACACAAATACGTATATCCATCCTCAGATAATCAATTTGCAATTGTAGATTTAGTTCATCGTGATAAGGTGTTAGATGCTAAATTTGAAAAGATTTCTGATACTGAAATAGTTGGTTACCGATTTTCTGATGCTTGGGCAAAAGACCAACGCTTGTTTTTTGTTATAAAAACATCACATACTTTTAAAGATGTTTTGCAATCGCCACCTAAAAAAGGTCTGAAAGGCGCAAAAAAAATAGCCTTGCAATTTCAAAACCCTAATAACGAACCTGTTTATATTAAAATCGGGATTAGCGCAGTAGATATTGAAGGTGCAAGAAAAAACTTAAAAGAAGAAATAGGAGAACAATCTTTTGACGCAGTCAAAAAATCAGCACAAGACCTCTGGGAAAAACAACTCGAAAAAATAGTCGTAGAAAGTGATAACGAAGATTATAAAACCAACTTTTACACCTCCATGTATCACGTTGCATTAGCACCAAATCTATATCAAGATGTCGATGGTAGATATCGTGGTATGGATATGGAAATTCATCAAACTAAAGATTTTGATTATTACACTGTGTTTTCGCTTTGGGATACCTATCGCGCAACACATCCACTCTACACTATTATTGAACAAGACAAAACCAACGATTTTATCAACACCTTTATTGCCAAATATAACGAAGGTGGTATTATGCCCATTTGGGATTTAAGTGCTAATTATACAGGTTGTATGATTGGGTATCATGCAGTGCCAGTTATTGCAGATGCCTATTTAAAAGGTATAAAAGGTTATGACGTCGAAAAAGCTTTTGAAGCTATGAAACATAGTGCTACAAGAGATAAATTAGGTTTAAAAAGTTATAAAGCTTTGGGTTTTATTCCTGTTGAAGAAGAAAGCGAATCGGTATCAAAAACACTAGAATATGCTTATGATGATTGGACCATTTCACAAATGGCTAAAAGCCTAAATAAAACTGAAGATTATAAAACGTTTTCTGAAAGAGCACAGTATTACAAAAACGTTTTTGACCCAGACACACAGTTTATGAGAGGTCGTTTTAGAAACACCTGGTTTTCACCTTTTGATCCTTACGAAGTTAATTTTAATTACACCGAAGCTAATGCTTGGCAATACAGTAATTACGTTCCGCAAGACATTAGTGGATTTATTAATCTATTAGGCGGAAAAGATAAATTAGAAGCTAATTTAGATACATTGTTTGTCGCTAAAGCGGAAACCTCAGGACGTCATCAAGCAGACATTAGTGGTTTAATTGGTCAATATGCTCATGGTAATGAGCCTAGTCATCACATGGCTTATCTCTATAATTTTGTAAACAAACCTCATAAAACTCAGGAGAAAGTCCACCAAATTGTAACCGAATTATACTCAAACACACCAGACGGAATTTCAGGCAACGAAGATTGTGGTCAAATGAGTGCTTGGTATATTTTTAGCTCCATTGGATTTTACCCAGTCACACCAGGAAGTAATCAATATATTATTGGGGCACCACTTTTTGAAAAAGCAACCTTTAATTTAGAAAACGGAAAACAGTTTACTGTCTCTACAGAAAATTTAAGCTCTAAAAATATTTATATCGCTTCCGCAGAATTAAATGGCAATCCGTTTAATCAGTCTTTTATCAATCATTCAGACATTATCAATGGTGGAACACTTCATTTTAAAATGACTAACCAACCAACAGATTGGGCAACTAAAAATAATGAAACACCAAAAAGCGAAATTAAAGAACATCTAATCACTCCTGCTCCATTTATTGCAAATGGTGAAGTGGCTTTTAAAGGCGACACTGAAGTCGTTCTGAAAAATGCAGATAAGGATGCTTCAATATATTACAGATTGGGTTATAAAGGTGGCTTTAAATTATATGATAATCCTATTACGATAGATAAAGCTATTTCACTTTCAACATATTCAGAAAAAAACGGAATTAAAAGTGCAATTATCGAAACACAATTCTATAAAATAGATCCAAATATTTCAATACAACTAGAAACCGACTATGCAAATCAATACAATGGAGGCGGAAATAACGCGTTAATTGATGGCATTTACGGAACAAAAGATTTTAGAACCGGAACTTGGCAAGGGTATTTTGATACAGATTTGGTCGCACTAGTAGATTTAGGAAGTAAAAAAAGTACAGATTCTATAAGTGTCAATTTTCTTCAAGATCAAAGAAGCTGGATATTTTTACCATCAACTGTAGAAATTCTTGTTTCCGATAATAACATAGACTTTAATTCGCTAGGAAAATACAACGTCAATAACACAAAACAATCAGAAGAAGTATTGATACAAAATTATCTTTTTAAACTACCACCAAGTTGGAAGACTCGCTATATAAAACTAAAAGCTAACAAATTAGGTCAACTTCCAAAATGGCATTTAGGTTATATACATGATGGAAGAAGCTGGCTTTTTGTGGACGAAATCACAATCAAATAACAATTATAACTATATTTAGGACAACAAAAAACTAACTAAATGAACAATCAAAACAACAGATCTGCTTTAACTACCTTAGTCACAGTCTTTTTCTTTTGGGGATTTATAGCTGCCTCAAACGGAGTCTTTATTCCGTTTTGTAAAACGTATTTTAATATAGATCAATTTCAATCGCAATTAGTAGATTTTGCATTTTATGGCGCCTATTATATTGGTGCGCTTTTATTGTTTATTATCTCTAGTGGATTAAAAAAAGACATCTTAAATGCTTGGGGTTATAAAAACGGGATTGTCTATGGATTATTACTGTCTGCAGTTGGTGCGTTTGTGATGTATCCAGCAACAGCTGGAGCAGAACAAGGACAAACCAGTGTGTTTTATTTGGTTTTAGTCGCTTTATTTATTGTTGGATTAGGGTTTTCGTTACAACAAACAACCGCTAACCCATTTGCAATTGCTTTAGGTGATCCTAAAACAGGATCGCATCGTTTAAATTTAGCTGGTGGAATCAACTCTTTTGGGACCACCATAGGACCTATTGTAGTTGCTTTTATCATCTTTGGATCTGCACCTTTATCTAGTGAGGAATTAGCGCTTATGATTAAAAATAACGACATTAAATTAACAACAGTCCAAATGCTCTATTTAGGTGTTGGTGTCTTGTTTTTATTAGCTGCTGCACTGTTTCATTTTTCAAAAAAATTACCAGCATTAAAATCGGAAACTGCTTTTGAACCAGCCAATAAAGCCAAAAATAGTCTCATTGTATTAACTATTATTATTGCTGGTTGTTTTGGGTATATTTTTAGCACTTACACAGGTGGTGAAGTTGTAACAGAAGCATTAGAAAACAAACGATTAACATTTTTAATCATAGCATTAGTTGCTGTTGTTGGCTGCCTATTGTTTGCGTATTCAAGTTCGTCCAAAAAACCAGAAGGTTGGGGAGCCATGAAATATCCACAATTGGTTTTAGGGATGCTAGCCATATTCACCTATGTTGGTGTAGAAGTTACTGTTGGTAGTAATTTAGGCGAATTACTTAAACAAGCTGTAGATGGGACGAATCTAAATGCGTTAGGTTTACCTACGCTTAACGATGCCCAAATCGCACCTTTTATCTCGCTATATTGGGGAGGATTAATGATTGGTCGTTGGGTAGGCGCCATAACCGTATTTAACCCAAGTAAAGGACTAAAAAAATGGCTGTTAATTATTGTGCCTTACGTGGCTTTTGGAGTGATTTTACTAGTTAATTTTGGAAAATATTCTGCTAATCAAATTCTGTTTTTTGCTATTTGTGTGGCAGTTCAAATTGGAGGTTTCTTTTTAGCAAAAGACAACCCAGTTAAGACATTAAAAATTTTCAGTTTATTAGGCGTTATCGCTATGGCAATAGGGTTATTAACTACAGGTAATGTGGCACTTTTTGCTTTCTTGTCTGGTGGTTTATTCTGCTCTATCATGTGGCCTTGTATTTTTACTTTAAGTATTGCAGGATTAGGTAAATACACTTCACAAGGGTCTGCCTTTTTAATTATGATGATTTTAGGTGGTGCTATTATTCCGCCTTTACAGGGTAAATTAGCTGATATTTTCGGAATTCAACCCTCTTATTTAATAGCAGTGTTATGCTTTGGATATTTACTATTTTATGCGTTCAGAACTAAAACAGTGCTTGACAAACAAGGCGTAACCTATTAATTAGTTTTAATGAAAAGAAGGACATTCATAAAAAACGCATCGATTTCAGGACTAGGTCTAGCTGTAGGAAGTTCTGCCTTAAATTGTGACAATAACCCAAAAAGCTCTTCAACACCAGAAACAAAAAGCAATACTATGAAAACCCCTTTAAAATCACCCATTGCCATTTGTACTTGGGCTTTTGTTGATGCTAATGCCAAAGCAGGACAAGCACTAGAAAACGGTAAAAATGCTTTAGATGCAGCAATTGCAGGAGTTTCTGTAGAAGAAGAAAACCTAAAAAACACAACCGTTGGTAAAGGCGGAACACCAGACAGAGCTGGTAACGTCACACTTGATGCTTGTGTCATGGATAGTACAGGAGATTGTGGCGCAGTGGTATGTGCAGAAAACATTACTCATGTGGCTGCTTTAGCTAAACAGGTCATGACTGAAACGCCTCATGTGATGCTTGCAGGTCAAGGTGCAGAAGAATTTGCCTATACCCAAGGATTTAAAAAAGAGCAATTACTTACAGAAGACTCTAAAAAAGCATGGGAAACTTGGAAAAAATCTCCAGAATACAAACCCATTATCAATATCGAAAATCACGATACTATTGGTATGTTGTGCTTGGATAAAGATGGTGATATAGCAGGAGCTTGCACCTCTTCTGGGTTATCGTATAAAATGAAAGGTCGTGTTGGTGATTCACCTATTATTGGTTCGGGATTATTTATTGACAATGCTATAGGTGGTGCAGCAGCAACTGGATTAGGTGAAGAAATCATGAAAACTGTGGGTAGTTTTTTAATTGTCGAATTAATGCGAAACGGAATGCATCCACAACAAGCTTGCGAAGAAGCTGTACGACGCGTAACCTCCAAAAATCCTAACTACAAAGATTTTCAGGTCGCCTATATAGCTATTAATAAAGCAGGAGAAACTGGTGCTTATTGTATTCATGAAGGATTTAGATACATGAAATACCAAGATGGAGTCAATCATAATATCTTGTCTGAATGTGTTGTTAAAGCTTAATCATTCAAGTTTTATAAAAAAAACAACCAACTATACATTAAACAAGGTAATTCTTACATTAACTCTTAAATAACTAACATTTAGTCTGTAACTTTAAAGCTAAATCCATTAGTTATGAAACAACTGTACCTTGTATCCCTCTTACTTTTAACACTATCTTTCGGATTTGCACAACCAGCAAACGATGATTGCTCAAATGCACAAATTATTACTGTTAGTACTACTAATTTAAATGTTCCTTTTGACATTAATACAGCTACTTTAAATAACCAAGAAGGCTGTTCAGGAACCACTGCAGATTATGCAGATGTTTGGTTTGAATTTACAATGCCAACCAATGGAAATCTATATATTGATGGTTCTTTGTCATGGAACCAATTTGCCATTTACGACAGTTGTGGAGGCACAGAATTAAACTGTTTCTCTAGCAATGGACTTTTAGATAATTTAGCATCTGGAACGACTTATAAATTACGGGTTTTCAGAGGTTCTGGAACTGCAAGCAATACCTCCTATCAAAACTTCAACATAATAGCTTTTGATTCTGTAACTAACGACGACTGCGCTTCTTCAGAGAACATAACAGTTTCAGCAACACCAACAACAGTCAATTTCGAAATTGGTGGAGCCCAAATTAATAATGAAGAAGGCTGTACAGGCACGACCAATAACTACTTAGATGTTTGGTATGATTTTACCATGCCATTTGATGGTAATTTATATATTGGAGGAGACATTAGCTGGAATAATTTTGCTTTATACGATGCCTGTAGTGGTACTGAAATTCAATGCGGAAACACCAACGAATTTATAGAAGGACTTTCCTCTGGGACAACATACAAACTCCGAGTATTTAGAACCATCGCAAATGCAGACAACTCTAGTTACAAATCGTTTTCGATTGTTGCGTATCAATCGGTTGCAAACGACACCTGCGCGACTTCAGAAAACATAACCGTTTCCACCACTGCATCAACTGTCAATTTTGAGATTGGAGGAGCAGAAATTAACAATGAAGAAGGTTGTACAAGTACAACTGCTGACTACCTAGATATTTGGTACGACTTTACAATGCCAGTAAGCGGAAATTTATACATAGATGGATCTTTAAGTTGGAATAATTTTGCTTTATACGACGCTTGTGGTGGTACATTAATTCAATGTGGTAGTTCTAATGAATTTATTGAAGGACTTACAGCTACAACAAATTACAAATTACGAGTCTTTAGAACTGTAGCCAATGCTGACAATACTAGTTACAAATCGTTTTCTATCATTGCTTATGAAACAGTGACTAATGACGATTGTGCTTCTGCTGAAAATATAACACTTACCACAGACCAGCAAACCATAAATTTTGAAATTGGAGGTGCTAGTATAAATAACGAAGAAGGTTGTACTAGCACCATGAATGATTATGCAGACATTTGGTACGAATTTACGATGCCTGTAAACGGTAATGTGTATGTAAATGGAGCCATAAACTGGAATAATTTTGCTTTATATGATGCCTGTAATGGCAATTTAATACAATGTGGAAGCTCTAGCGAGCAGTTTGATGGTCTAACAGCAACAACAAATTATAAACTTCGCGTGTTTAGAACCTTAGCTAATACTGACAATAATGGCTACCGTAGTTTTACCATTCAAGCATTTGAAATTATAAATAACGACGATTGTGCAACTGCTGAAACTATTAACGTTTTATCAGGCACACCAACTACGATTAATTTTGGTATCGCAGGTGCATCAATAAATAACGAAGAAGGATGTTCTGGTGGCACTGTTGCAGACTACGCAGATATTTGGTACCAATTTACTATGCCAGAAGATGGATATATAATCATTGATGGCACAATTAACTGGAACAACTTTGCATTGTACGATGCTTGCTCAGGAACAGAACTAGGCTGTTTTAGTGCATCTGGTAATATTGGTGGATTAACCAACGGAAACACGTATTTACTAAGAGTGTTTAGAGGGGCTTCTACAGCAACCAATACCAGTTATAAAAGCTTTACTATAGAAAGTAGCGCAACCCTAAGCACCACTAATTTTAACTTAGAACAAAGCATAACAGTCTATCCTAATCCAACGTCAAGTGTAATCACAATTTCTGGCTCAGTTGCTATTCAGTACTTAGAAGTATATTCTCTATTAGGACAACCTGTGTTAAAAGTCAACACTCAAAATCAAATAGATTTAACATCATTGGAAGCAGGAATGTATGTGCTAAACATTCATACAAAACAAGGTATACTCACAAAAAAAATTATTAAGAATTAAAAGCATACTACTTAAACTGAAATAAAAAAAGCAATTAGACCTCTCTAATTGCTTTTTTTGATTGGTCTTGTTAACAAAAAAATAAGCATACCTCCTTTAAGTTTTGTAGTTTTGGTATTCTATCAAAATTACAATTATGTCAGATCAAAAACGCCTTTTTTTAGTTGATGCTTATGCACTTATATTTCGTGGGTATTATGCCTTTATAAAAAACCCACGAATAAACTCTAAAGGCGAAGACACCTCAGCCATCATGGGTTTTATGAATTCGTTGTTAGACGTCATCAAACGCGAACGTCCAGACCATTTAGCAGTCTGTTTTGATAAAGGTGGAAGCTCTGATCGTGTCGAGCTATTTGAAGCGTATAAAGCCAACAGAGACGAAACTCCAGAAGGGATTAAAACCGCCATTCCTTACATTATGGACATCCTTAAAGCCATGCATATTCCTATTATGGTAAAGGATGGTTATGAAGCAGACGATGTGATTGGTACCTTATCCCGTCAAGCGGAAAAAGAAGGCTACAAAACGTATATGGTGACACCAGATAAAGATTTTGCACAACTGGTTACCGATAACATTTTTATGTACAGACCTGTTTTTGGTGGTGGTTATGAAACTTGGGGAATACCAGAAGTACAGAAAAAATTTGAAGTGACAGACCCAATGCAAGTCATTGACTTTTTGGGTATGATGGGAGATTCCAGCGATAATATTCCAGGATTACCAGGTGTTGGAGAAAAAACTGCGAAGAAGTTTTTAGCACAATACGGAAGCATGGAGAACCTTTTAGCCAACACCCACGAGCTAAAAGGAAAAATGAAAGAAAAAATTGAAGCCAATAAAGAGCTTGGGTTATTATCTAAAAAATTAGCAACCATCATGTTGGATGTTCCTGTGACGTTTAATGCAAAAGATTTTGAACTAGACCATCCAGATATTGAAAAAGTGAAGGAAATTTTTCAAGAATTAGAGTTTAGACGACTCACAGATAATTTTGTTAAAACCTTTACGTCTGGTGCAGAAGCAACTTCCAAATCAAATACTAATGGGACTGTCACTTCGAGCGCAGTCGAGAAGTCTATCACTCCTAAAGAAGAGCAATCTGCAGGTGCAGGACAATTCTCTCTATTTGGTGGCGCAGAACCTTCCACTTCTGAAGCGACTTCAGAATACACAAGACAAACTATTGAAACCACCTCGCATTTTTACCAAAGTGTCGCTCCGGGAATGGCTACCAAGCTATTTATTAAAAACTTGATGCAGCAATCTAGCGTGTGTTTTGATACCGAAACTACAGGTTTAAATCCGTTAATTGCCGAGTTGGTAGGTATTGCATTTTCTTGGGAAGTAGGTAAAGGGTTTTATATCCCTTTTCCAGAAGACAGACAGGAAGCACAAGCTATTATCGAAGAATTACGATGTTTTTTTGAAAGCGAAACCATCGAGAAAATCGGTCAGAATTTAAAGTACGATATTAAGGTGCTAGCCAAATACAATGTACAAGTCAAAGGAAAACTATTTGACACCATGTTAGCACATTATTTAATCAATCCAGACATGCGTCACAATATGGATGTGTTGGCAGAAACCTATTTAAACTACACACCAGTATCTATTACAGAACTGATTGGTAAAAAAGGGAAAAACCAACTGTCTATGCGAGAGGTCCCTTTAGACAAACAAACCGAATACGCAGTAGAAGATGCAGACATCACACTACAACTAAAAGAACATTTTGAAAAAGAATTAGGCGAAGCTAACACCCAAAAACTGTTTGACGATATCGAAGTGCCTTTACTTCGTGTCCTAGCAGCAATGGAATTGGAAGGTATAAACCTAGACGAAGCGTTTTTAAACAGCTTGTCAGACCAATTGGATAAAGATATTAAAACCTTGGAAACTAAAATTTATGAGGTGGCAGGCGAAGAATTCAATATTGCTTCTCCAAAACAATTGGGTATTATTTTATTTGAAAAACTAAAGCTGGTTGACAAACCTAAAAAAACCAAAACTGGTCAATATAAAACTAGCGAAGATATCCTCTCTTTTTTAGCTAAAGACCATGAGATTATCCGTAATATTTTAGAGTATCGTGGACTCTCTAAATTAAAAAGCACCTATGTAGATGCGCTACCTTTACAGGTAGAACCCTCTACTGGACGTGTGCACACAGACTATATGCAAACGGTTGCTGCTACAGGACGACTAAGTAGCAACAATCCTAACTTACAAAATATACCTATACGTACAGAGCGTGGACGTCAAGTCCGTAAAGCGTTTATACCACGTAACGACGACTATATTTTACTAGCAGCCGATTATAGCCAAATAGAACTGCGTATTATTGCTGCTTTAAGCCAAGAGGAAACTATGATAGAAGCCTTTAAAAATGGTGAAGACATTCATGCTAGCACAGCCTCTAAAGTGTTTGGTGTACCTATTAACGAAGTGACTAGAGAGCAACGTAGTAATGCCAAAACCGTAAACTTTGGGATTATTTATGGTGTATCTGCTTTTGGACTAAGTAACCAAACCGATTTATCACGTGGTGAAGCCAAAGAGTTGATAGATACCTATTACGAGACCTACCCAAAGCTTAAACAATACATGAGTGCGCAAGTAGATTTTGCACGCGATAATGGGTATGTTAAAACCGTTTTAGACAGACGACGTTACCTAAAAGATATTAATTCAAGAAACGCAGTTGTACGTGGTGCTGCAGAGCGTAATGCGGTAAATGCACCTATACAAGGTAGTGCAGCAGATATTATAAAGATTGCCATGATTAATATTTATAACAAACTAGAAGCAGGTAATTACAAAACCAAAATGCTACTACAAGTCCATGACGAACTGGTATTTGACGTCTACAAACCAGAATTAGAAGCCATGAAAACCTTAATTAAAACCGAAATGGAAAACGCCTTTACCCTAGACGTGCCTTTAGATGTTGAGGTTGATACTGGATTGAATTGGTTGGAGGCGCATTAGAACATTTACACTAATGTTTTCGATAAAACATTCACATTATTTTTTTCTAAACAATCATAAACACTTGAAGCAATTGCTTTAGCCATAATTGGTGGAACAGCATTCCCAACTTGCATATATGTTTCTTGTTGATTTCCAACAAAAATAAAATCATCTGGGAAAGATTGTATACGTGCAGCTTCTCTAACAGATAAAGTTCTTAATTCAGTTGGGTGAATATACATATAACCATCCATACCAATGTGAGCTAATATGGTCCAAGATGGATTTTTTAATACTAGTCTTTTTAAACGATCCTTAAAAATATCCTCTCTAAATGGTAAAATTTGTCTAACCTCTTTTGGCAAATCCATGTAAATATCACCTTGTTTCATGTGAGCAAATACTTTTTTTGCTCTCTCATTAGACATTCTACAAATATTATTTGATACAGTACTATTAGTGTTTTCACGCATTAACTTTTGATAAGAATCCAAATTTTTATGCTGTGAATATTCACACTCATTTATTCTCCAATTATCGGTGATGCTTGGTAAATCAGAAATTGCACTTTTAACGTTTACGTGAGGTTTTAATGTATTAACATCAATATCATCACTATTAGGATTGATATTAAAATTTGAACCTTTATACCAATGTGTTATTTTTGGATATTTAAAATTATATCCTTTAAGATGTCCAACTAGAATCATTCTTCTTCTATTTTGAGGAACACCATAATTAACACTATTAAGAACTTTTACTTCTTCAACAATAGTGTATTCAGGCAAATCACGTTCAATAATTTTTTTAACTTCTTTAAATGTTTCTCCTTTATATTTAGTTAAAAATTGAGGAACATTTTCCATGACGAACATTTTTGGATTAAAATATTTAACATATTTTAAATAATCCATAAATAAGAGATTTCTTGGGTCTTCTGTAATACAATCTCCTTTATCTTTATTTACAGATTGTATTTTAGCATGTCCAATTGTACTAAATGTAGGACAAGGAGGTCCTCCAATAATCACATCTACTTCTTGTTTCCCAATTAGCTTATGAAATTGTTTAGGTTCAAGTTTTCTGATATCACTTTGTACAGAGATGGAATCTTTGAAATTTAACTTATGAGTTTCTACTGCTGCTTTTTTATTATCTATTCCTCCGATACATTTAAATTTACCGGACATTTCAAATCCTTTAGCAAATCCTCCTGCTCCACAGAATAAGTCTATGAAATTATATATTTTGTTTGGCATGATGTTTAAAGTATTGAGCTGTTTCTTCCTTAAAATAATTACATTTCTTTTCTTCTAAATTTGTAATATATTTTTTTAATGGTTCTGTAATTTCCTTATTTTCTAAATTACTTTGTATTAATCCTTCATCTATATAAATATATCCTTCTTCATAAATCTTGTCACATCCCAAATGACATGCAGGCATAACTACATTTAAATCTCTTTTCTCATAATCAGAACAATCTTTTCTTTTTTTTATGTGTGCAGTTGCTAAAAATTGGATTGGATAATCTTTGTCACATATTGCACATGTTCCAGATTTTTTATTTTTTAAAAGATAAGTTCGAAGAATATGTTGTTCGGTTCTTTGCCTTGTAACTGTTTCTCTTTCTAAAGATGTTAATCTTTTTAATTGCCTTTCGATTTTTAATTTTCTAAATAACTCCTCGTCAAAATCTTCAGGAATAGGTTGAACTTTAGAATAAATATTCTTTAATCTTTTATATAATTTTACGTTCTCTAACCAATTATTCACTCTATCTATATCATATAAATACTCTGAATAATCATAACATAATTTACTATTTCGCTCACTTATATTTCTATCAAACTCAAATATTTCTCCAGATATATCTATTAATGAGTCTAAAACATTTATTAAATCACCAATTGGTTTTAATCCAATAAAAAAATCTGGTTGCTCATTATAAAAACTATTATCATCAGTTAAAATAGATGAGTTTTTCAAAAAACCTTTAGGATAAGACAAATGTGTTTTTGTGCCACTATTATCTTTTATGCCTCTAAATAAATCCCAACCATTTTCTCGTATATATAATAATTCTTTAGTTAACTTTTTTATTGATTTTAAGTTGTAATTTTTAGCTTTTGTATTGTAGAAACTATAACCAAACCAATAGAATTCTTCGTTTGAAAAATAAGCTTGACTAGAGTCTATATTATATAATTCTTTTAAAACAGCTAGTATAATTTGATACGGTTTTATAAAAGGAAAATCTTTTCTAATATTTTCAGCGTTTAAACCCAAATTGTTTATTGTTCTATTTTTGGTTACAATTGGATGTGGAAATTGCCACTGGCTTAATAGATAATCAAAAATAACTTTAGCAGGTTTATCATCATCATTATCAAATTTTTCTGCAACAAAATCAAGCAAAGCTATTTCACTAAATCTATTCTTTGAATCCAACTTTTTAATTCCTAGAAAATTAATAATTGTAATAATCTGATCCCAATAGCGCTCATTTGTTTTGTTATAGTAATCTAAACATTCTTTAGTAATAACTGCACGGTTATACTCTTCACCAATTATAGTTTGTATAAACCCAAAATGGTCGTCCTCTGAAAACAAGGTGCTTGGTTTTAATTGTCCAACTGATGGAATGTTAAAAAATATCATTATATAAATTGTTTAATTGCTTTTGCAATTTGTTTAGCCATTAAAGGAGGAACTGCATTTCCAACTTGTTTAAATTGATTTGTTCTAGAGCCAACAAATTTAAAATCATCTGGAAAAGATTGTATTCTAGCTGCTTCTCGCACTGTAAATGTTCTTTCTTGTTTAAAATCTGGATGAATAAATAAGTTTCCATCTTTATACAAATGTGCTACAACTGTTCTACCAGGTTTAGTAGCAGTTTGAACAGTATATCTATTACCAAAATGTTTTGGATCATGATGTATTAAATCAGGTCTAACTTCTGCTAATTCTTTTAATTGCCAATCATTTTTACTTAATAATTTATATCTCTCTCTATCTAAATCATTATGTTTTCTTGCAACATGATTAAAAAGTCTAGTTGAGCCATTTGGTCTCATTATTTTAAGATAACTATTCTTTTTTTCAATTTTATGAAATATTTCCTCTTCTCCTTCGCCTGGATATAATTTAGGCAAGTCTGAAATAGCATCTTTAACAGTTAAATATTTTTTAAGCCCTAATTTTTCATTTTTACTTTCCATTTCTGGACTGTAATGAGTTTTTGTAATTGCTTTGTAAATATCTTCTGACTTAATATTTAAATCTTTCCTAACACCAATTAATATAACTCTTTTTCTAATTTGTGGCACACCATAATGAACTGAGTTTAAAAGTATTGTTTTTCTATCATCACATACTGAGTAAAACTCAGACATACTTTTAACAATTTCAGGAAAAATATAATTCCCGTTTGGTTTAGCAGTAAGTAAACCTGAAACATTTTCAAAAACAAATATTTTTGGCATATGTTTTTCTAGTATTTCCAAGTAAGAACGGAACAAATAATTTCTTGGATCATTTCTCATCGAATTTTTGTCTTGTGCTCTACCTACTGAAGAAAAAGATTGACATGGAGGGCCTCCAACTAGAACATCTATTTCTGTGTTGCCAATAACATTATTGATTTGGTTATGAACTTCTTCGGAAGTTAAATCTCCACATATTACTGCTCGTTTTATTAACTTTTCTGAATAATTATAATAACGCATTCTCTCTTTAACCGTTTCACAAGCAGGAGCGTCAAAATCAACATGTACAATTGATTCAAAACCTTCTTGATAAAATCCTTCACTAAAACCACCACATCCAGAAAATAAGTCTATAAATTTCAATTTACTCATAAAATAAAGTCTAAAATGTAAACTTACAGTTTTATAGTTTTAAAAGAAAATGAAGTACATTGTTTGTTAATAAATCTTGATAATTTTCATTGTGTCAAAAATAGAAACATAATAATAACAAAAAACTACCTCACCTTCTTCTTATACTTATACTTCTGCTTCCTCTGATTAAAAGGTACAGCATCGTTAAAGATATCTTTAGCTTCACCTTTAAGTTCATTATTACCCTAAAACAAAAAAAGAGGATAAAATAAATTTTATCCTCTCCTTTGAGTTATTAAAACGATATCCCTACATTTTAATAAACTTCAAATCAAACAGCTCCCCTTCAGCTGTAAGAACTCTTATTATATACATACCACTACCTAAATTGCCTACTTGTACACCAATGTTGTTAGTTGGTACAACATTATCTAGAGTAGCTACAATCATTCCAAAAAGGTCATAGACTACCAAGCTTACCATATTAGCATCAGAATTAATATTTACATCTGATTCTGCTGGGTTTGGAGAGACTATAAAAGCGTGATAATTTCCTTTATTTCCTTTTACGTAGTGATTTTCGTTTTTGTCATCACATTTGTGTTTTCCACCATGTTTTTTACACTTACAATCACTATTGTCATCATCATCATCATCATTATCAGAATCGTCTTGGTCATCGTCACCTGTAGTATCACCATCTGTAGGATCTGTTGTAGTGTCTGTAGGCTCTACAGGAGTGTAATTAAACTCTTGCACAACACTAACTGTTCCAGATCCAGAAAAAGTACCTGTATAAGCTTTATATTGATCTGCTTCGTTTATATCGGTTAATACTCCATTGTATTGAATATTATTCGGGTTTTCTGTTGCATCATCCATGTTATTCGAATTAACTTTCATAGGTACTAATACTACAGAAGGGTCAAATGCATTTAGCTCTGAAGTTGTAAAATACAAGGTTAAATCATATGTTGCTGTCTGATTAGTTGTAGTAATACTAAACGCTTTAGATGGTCTTGCTGTATTTACATTAGAAAACAACTCGAAACTTTCACCTTCATCAATAATAGCGATGTTTACACAGCCTAAATCTTGTGATGCGTTTTCAATTTTAGCAATTAATGCATTGTTATTGTCGCTCATAAAATACACGGTATTAGCAACAAACACTTGATTAGTAGCATCTGTATTTGCTTTAGTTTCTATACCTGCAGGAGTCGCTTTTACGCTTACATTATCTATTGCAAAACTAAATTGGCTACCTGCATTGGTATCGTTATACCATCTCCATCCTAAAAAGAAAGACGTATTGTCTAACGCATCAATTTGTGCTGTATAGGTACCACTTGCAGTTTGTATTGCAGCTGGACCATCTCCGTAAAACTGTTTCATAGATACGTAGTTTGCACCATCTAAAGAGTATAAGAATTCGCCATAATCAAAAATGGTTCCGTCTGTAGCATCTGTTTCACCTCCTGCTTCCCAATCAAAACTAACGGTAACAGAATGTGCTGCAGAAGCATTAATTAAAGGCGATCTTAAAATAGTGTTGGATCCCACTAGTGCTGGCGAGTTAATCTCGTATAGTGGAAGGTCTGATATTCCATCGCTAATATATGCTCTACCTGCTGCTGTAGCGTCACCATTTACTTTCCAAACGCTATTTCCATTTGCTAAAACAATAGTAGACCATCCTGTTGGTAATCCATCTACAGAAAATGTTTCAGTAGCTAAAAGGTCTACTGGTTCTGTTCCTGTTCTTGGCCCAAAATCGTTATCAGAAATTGCAAATTCTTGTTTGTGGAATTCGCCATTATAATTATAAGACAATACTATAGTTTCTGAGTTTTCGATAGCTACATCATCATACACAGTTACTTCTATTGATTGTATTTCTGAACCAGAAAAAGTAAGGCTTGAAGCAGATAAGTCAAAATCTTGACCTAAAGTTGCTGTACTACCTGCTGTACTTATAGAGATTGTTGCATTTGCTGTAACTTCTGAAGCAGTAAAATATACTAAATACGTGTTATAATCGTCGCAGCCATTAATTTGATTCTGCTCTGAATATATTTTTATATTTCCATCGATAAATGAAATTGTATTTGGTTTTGGATTCATAAAAGCGTCTCCAATATCTACTGCATGCCATGCATTGGTTGTTTGTATTTCTTCGTTAGAACCTGGTGTATATAATATTTGTGCAGCTAAAATTGAAGCTTCACGCATCTCGATAAACTTAGCATTAGGCGACAACATAGTTTCTGCTAAATAGGCAATTTTAGAAGCTTTAATAAAGCCTAATCCTTCTACACTATATTGGTTACCAGCATCCGAAACCTCATCGTCTGCAGCTGCTTTTTGATATCCAACCGAAAAAGATTGACCACTACCAGTTACTAATAAATAGTACCATTTATTTAATACACCACTATTGGTATGCACACCACATTGGTCGTTTGCTAAAGTTGGTGTACCACATTCTGGTTCAATCCAATTTGCACCACCATAACTATCTGGATCTCCAGCAGCTTTTGGGTCGTCCATCCAACGTAAAGCTCTAGAACCTACTTCTCCTGGTTCTAAACCACCATCACGCTCGTCAATTTGTTCTCCAATTCCCCAAGGGTCATAATTTAGAGAGCTATCTATTGTATCTAAAACGTATGCTTCTACAGAAGCTCCCCAGATATCAGAGAACCCTTCATTCATCGCTCCAGATTCTCTTTGGTATACTAAATCTGCAGTAAACTCGCAGACACCATGTCCTATTTCGTGTGCGCAAACATCCATAGAAGTTAAAGGTGCAAAAGATCCGTCTGGATATTGACCACCTTGGTAACTTCCATCACCATACGTCATGGCAGTCCCATTCCAAAAGGCATTGTCATAGGCATCTCCATAATGAACATAGTTAGTTACTTTAGTACCTAAGTTATCATAACTAGATCTGTTATGAATGTTTTTCCAGTAGTCTAAAACAACTTCGGTTCCCCAATGTGCATCTAATGCAACATCATCGTTATGTGCTTCATTATGACCAACAGAAGGAGATCCGTTTGCAGGTACTGCTGGACCATAAGGTAACGAAAAGTCGTCTTTTCTATGCTCTTGTGCTGTCCAATTATTATCTGCAATTTCTGTAACAAACACATCACCATCTCCATCTATAATTGGCACTGCAAATTGTGACAAAGGAGCATTAATAGGCAAGCCACCAAGTCCTTCATAAGATAATGTTTCGTTTTCAACTCCAGAAGGAGACATTCCTTTTAATACCCAATTACCATTGGCATCTTGAGAGGTATTAAATGTTCTGTTTCCTGCATATCTAGTATCTCCAGTAGCTACACTAAAAGGTATACTAGCTTTTTTAGTTTTAGCAATTTTTTTAATTTCTTTTTCTACATTTTTCTTACCATCTTTACCATTAACATGCTTAATAATTGCATCTAAAAGTAAAATCTGACCTGTTACAGCATCTATATAGATATCTGCTCTAGATAATGGTTCTGCTGCGTAAATATTAAATTTATAGGCAAGTGATAAATCTACAGCATCTGTTAAGTAATTGTCTACAAACACTAATTCGCCTGTTGGATAGACTTCGTTGTAAGCAGCAGTTAATTCTGGAGAATCGCCCAAACTTTGAATATATTCCCAAGCATAAGTTGTTGCACCAACATGATTTAATACCAATTGTAATGCCTCACCTTCTGTTAATGAAGGAACTGCATTGATAGTGTCTGGTAGGTTGTAATATTCTGCGGACATCCCTAAAACAACATTGTTTTTAGATAGCACCTTAAAAACACCATGCTCTACTTTTAGTCCTTTGGTATATTGTTGAAATTTATTGACTTGAATTCCATTAGCAATTGTAGTTGCTGTAATATTAAATGTGGTCTCTTGACCTAATCCTAATATTTGGTTTAAAAAAGATGGTGTTTCACTAAGCTGTAGTGTTTCACCCGAAGTATTCATTTTAATAAGTGAAGGCGTTCCGCGACTGGGTTCCATATTAAATGATAGTACTCTAGCATCTTGCGAAAGATTGTTAGAAATATCTTGCGCTGTTTGTGCTTTTAAAACAAAAAACCCTTGTATGCAAAATACAACGGTTAGGATAAAACTTTTGGATAATTTTTTTATCATTTTAAAGGTTTTAATGGTTAGAATTTAATTAGTAATAATTCGAATTATTAGTATTAAGACAACCACTTTTTATTTTACCCTACTTTTATTTTTACATATATGTAATTGATTACTATTTTATTTAATGAATATCACAAAAAACACAGCTATGATTAAGACTTACACATAGCTATGGTTAATTGTTTAAATTTTTAATAATTGGACAGAGATTGATAAACGTTAGAATTAACGTCTATTGAAACAGTCTATAAGACAATAAACAGCAAATTTTAATGTGCTACCTCCTTTTCTTCTTGGACTTATACTTCACCTTTTGCTTTCTTTGATTAAAAGGAACAGCATCATTAAAGGTATCTTTAGCTTCACCATTAGGCTTATTTTTACGCCATTTTTCGGTTTTTTCGGGTAAGAGTACTTTAAGTAAATCTTGACGTCCTACACGATTTAATGTCTTTTTTATCCACGCTTTGTTTTCGTCTTTATACCAAAAGAAAAAACGGTGTTGCTCGTCTTTTTCTTTTCGGGTTTTTGGCGTGTTTACTTTTTTAAGCGTGTAAGGATGGTAACCACTGTAGTAGATCACAGTCGCAACTGTCATTGGTGTTGGTGTAAACCCTTGGACTTGCTCCAACTGGAAACCCATATCTTTAGTCTCGGCAGCTAGATTAGCCATATCCTCAACTTCACAAGCTGGATGATTAGATATAAAATAGGGTATTAATTGAAGCTTTAAATTCTTCTTGATATTAATCTTATCAAAACGCTCCTTAAACTTATGGAAGTACGTAAACGATGGTTTACGCATTAATTTAAGCACAGGATCACTGGTGTGTTCTGGCGCAACTTTTAGTCGTCCTGACACGTGCTTTGTCATGACCTCTTCGGTATAAGCATCCAACTCTTTTGGATCTGCATTTTTATTAAATTCTGGTACTAACATATCGTGTCTAATTCCAGAACCAATAAATGATTTTTTTACTTTAGGATGACTATCTACCGCTTGGTATAAATCTGTTAACGGTTTATGAGAGGTATCTAAATTACTACAGATAACTGGTGAAATACAACTAGGTGCCACACACTTGTCGCAAATAGATTGTACCTTACCTTTCATTTGATACATATTAGCACTTGGTCCTCCAATGTCGCTTAAATAGCCTTTAAAATCTGGCATATTAGCAACCTTATCCACTTCACGTAATATAGACTCTTTACTACGACTTGCTATAAATTTTCCTTGATGTGCAGAAATGGTACAAAAGCTACAACCACCAAAACAACCACGATGAATGTTAATAGATGTCTTAATCATCTCGTAAGCAGGAATCGGTCCACGCTTATTGTATTTTGGGTGTGGTAATCTTGTGTAAGGCAAATCAAAAGACGCATCAATCTCTGCTTCCGTCATGGTTGGATATGGCGGATTTATCATTAAGGTCTTCTCACCTACTTTTTGAAAAATACGTCTTGCTGCTAACTTGTTGGATTCTTGTTCTATGACCTTAAAGTTAGAGGCGTATTTTTTCTTGTCTTTCAAACAAACTTCATGAGAAGCTATTTCTACATCTTCCCAATTACTGTTTTTAGGTATTTTATCGTCTTTATGCAATAAAACCGCAGTTTGATTGACAGTATTAATACTATTAAAAGGAACACCTTTCTCTAACAAACGCACAATTTCACGTAGAGGTTGCTCTCCCATTCCATACACCAGCATGTCTGCTTTAGAGGTTTCTAGTATGGTTGGCATCAGTTGGTCACTCCAATAATCATAATGTGTGACACGACGTAATGAACCTTCAATTCCACCAATTAAAACAGGTGTATCTGGCCATTTTTCTTTTAAAATTTTAGAATAGACTGTTGATGCATAATCTGGTCTAAAGCCAATGTCTCCATTTGGTGTGTAGGCATCTTTATCGCGACGTTTTTTGTTAGCATTATAATTGCTAATCATTGGATCCATACAACCACCAGTAACTCCAAAAAACAATCTTGGTTTACCTAGTTTGACAAAATCCTGAAGATTATCATTGACATTAGGTTGCGGAACGATAGCTACACGCAAACCCATACTTTCTAACAAACGACCAATAACTGCTGGTCCAAACGTAGGATGATCCACATAGGCATCACCACTAAATAGGATGACGTCTAGTGTTTCCCAACCACGAATTTTTACCTCTTTGTTAGTGGTAGGTAACCAATCTGACAATTTAAGTTCTTGCATAACAGTGCAAAAATAGATAAAAAAAGACTGTTATCTGTTATTATAAAAGGGTTTAGCATATAATTTAACAGGTTAACTTAAATTAGAAACTTAACTAACAAAAAAAAGGCTAACAATAATGCTAGCCTTTTTACACAAAGTTATGGACTTATTGTTTGACTAAAACTTTATAAGTATTGGCGTCTAGAGCTATAGCTTCACCTTTTAATTGTAAAGTGTTGTTTGACATATAGTCTAGATAGTTACCTTGTTGAGGTAAGCTTGTTTTTACATGTTCTGAAGACACATTAGCAACAAAAATAACCTCATCTGTTCCATTGGATCTAGAAAAAGCAATCACGTTTTTACCACTATCTATGGGTGTAAAAGTGGCTGCTTGCTTCCCACCATGTAAGGCTGAATTAGTTTGTTTTAGTTGTGCTAACTTCTGTAACAGTTTCCAAGTTCTAGCTTTGGTATGCGGAAAGCTATCTTTTTCAAAAAACAGTAATCTGTGGTCTAAATCATACTCTTGACCTGAATAGATTAATGGCATTCCTGGAGTTAAATAACTTAGTACAGTCATGATTTCTCCATTTTTACCCATACGTTCTTTGATGGTTCCATTCCAAGAGTTTTCGTCGTGGTTGGTTACAAAATTCATTAAAATATCATCTGCTTCGTAGCGCTCCGCATCTGTTGTCATCATCTCTGTCCACGCTGTTGCGTCTTTTTCACCTTTGGCGATTGCATTCATGGCGTGATGCCTGTCCCAACCATAAGCCATATCAAATAATTCATCTTTTAATAACTCAGGTTCCCAAGCTTCGGCTAGCATAAAAATATCTTTTTGAGCACGTAGCTTAGGGATAGCTTGTTCCCAAAAATCTGTTGGTACAGAACCTGCTACATCACATCTAAATCCATCGACATCTTCCTGAGAAATCCAATAGCTCATGTCTTCTATCATTTCTTTACGCATGTCTTGGTTGTCGTAGTTTAAATCGGCAACGTCTGTCCAATCAGTACCTTCAGGATGCACGACTTCACCTTTATCATTTTTGGTATAATATTCTGGGTTGGTTTTTAACCACTCATGATCCCAACCTGTGTGATTAGGAACCCAATCTAAAATCACATAAATTCCATTATCATGAGCTGTTTTTACTAAGCTTCTAAAGTCTTCAATGGTTCCAAATTCTGGATTGATTTTAGTAAAATCTGATACTGCATAATAACTGCCTAAATATTTAGCTTGCTCATCTTCTGGAAAATCGGTTGCAAACTTACTATCTGCACCTCCTGTTGCTTTACGTTTGGTTTCTGAAATAGGAAACACAGGCATTAACCAAATGACTTTTACACCTAATTGCTTTAACTGAGGAATGTCTTTTGTGAATTGCGCAAAAGTCCCTTCTGGTGAATATTGGCGTATGTTAGCTTCATAAATAACAGCTGTTTCTAAATCTGAAGCTGATATAGGTTGTAGTGTTTTTTTATCTTCTGAAACCGTATTAGCATCAGGTTGTTTTTGGTCGTCTTTACAGCCGAAAATGGTTATAAAAAAGCAAAGTGCGATTAGTTTTTTCATGAGTTTTTGTGTTATAATTTTTCTATTAAAATAAGGTTTGTATCTGCTTCAATGGTAATAGTTCCGTTGTTGACATTGTAAGTGGCTCCTGAATAAAAATCTTTTACCTGTTCTCCTTCTTTAAAAACGGAAGACACGTTAATAGTATGTTCTCCCTTAGGTAAGTCTATGCCAATAATCACTTCATCTTTAAAATCATTATTAGTGTAACTTCTGCTAAAAATATAGGGTTGCTCGCTAATTAGTGCATGTTGTCCTGCACCAACTGCTGGATGATGACGTCTAAACTGACCTAGTTTTTGCCAATGGATAAGCAAGTCTTGTTGGTAAGGTAACTCGTCCCAGTTCATAAAACTTCTTAATGTGGCATCTCCAATTGTACCTTCGATGGTTAAATCTCGAGCGGTTTCATCTCCATAATAGATTTGAGATGCTCCAGGCGATAATAGTAATCGTGTTGCTGTTTCGTATGTTTTTTCTCTGTTTTTATCAAAAGGTTGCCCATCGTCATGAGAGGTTAAATAGTTTAATACACCGTAACCTTTTAAGTCATTATTTAATATTGTATTATACCGATTAAACTGCTCTTCATATGATTGTTGAGATGCATTCCATTTAAATTCAAAATTGATTAAACCATTAAATGCATCGTCAAAATAGTTGACTTTTTTATCGCCAAAATCATATGCTGTTCCAGATGAAATGCCATAACCATACACTTCTCCAACCAGGTAAAAGTTGTTAGCGTCCAATACTTTATTGGGATGGTTCTGCTTAAATTCCGCGAAAGCGTTATCACAAACGTCTTTAAACTCTTGCCACACAAATTCTTCGGTATGCTTTACTGTGTCCACTCTATAACCATCAATTCCAAAATCTGTAATATAATCGCTTAACCATTTCATGATATAAAAACGAGGCGCACGTGGATAACCTGTTTTTTTGAAAAACGCCTCTAATTCTGCGACTTCTTCCTCATAACGACCTTCGTCTTTCCATTTTTGAACTAATTGAGGTGGTAACTCTACTGCATCGTTGCTTTCGGTTTTAATGTCTGGAAGATTTTTAACCAACGTACACGTTACTGTATTGTCGTAATTATCATAACTGCAATGTGGCTGAGTTCTAACCCAATCACTTGGCCAAACGGGATCTTTTTCTGTCACTGGACCTGTATGATTAATTACTGCATCTAACAACACACGAATGCCTTTTTTGTGTGCAGCATCCACTAATTGCTTTAAATCTTGTTTAGTTCCTAAATTAGCATCAATATTGGTCCAATCTTTGGTCCAATAGCCATGAAATCCATACGTATTTCCTGTACCTTCATCTGTGGCACCATGAATTTGCTCGACGATTGGTGACATCCATATAGCATTAACCCCTAAGTTGGTAAAATAACCGTCTTCTATTTTTTGAGTTACCCCTTTTAAATCGCCACCTTCAAACCCACGCAACACGCCAGTTTCTTTGGTTCTGCCATAATTAACATCGTTGGTTTTGTCGCCATTATTAAAACGATCGGTTAATAGGAAATACACATTTGCTGCTTCCCAAACAAAAGGTGTTTTGACTACTTCTTTTTGTTGATTTTCTGCGATATCTAGATTTGCTTTTTTATCTGTTTTACAACTGAAAGCAAGAATAGCTATTGCAATTAAAAGTATGCTTTTCTTCATTTTAAATTTAATATTTAATTTGTGCTTCAACCTCTTTTGAAGTATTCCATTTCACCTGAAAAGTCAGTGTTTTTGAAACTTCATTATAGTTAAATTCTATTTTATTTCTATTGAATTTTATGCGTTTTGGTGACTTTGGAAAATTGTGAATTATCACATCTATTGTTTTTGTTGATGCAGAATAATTGGCACCTATTTCTGCTTCAAATTCTAATTCTAAATTGTTGCTTAATGTTTCAGCTTCAAATTCTAAGATTTCATAATTTCCTTTTTCAAAAGCATTTTTTGTGTTCCCATCGTCATTATAAAGAGTTCGCTCGCTTTCTGCAACAGATGCATCAAAATAATAATGTAAATCGAAGGTGTTTCCGTTATATTCTACAATACTTTGCATTGGTTTTGCTGTAGCAATAAAAGCACCACCACGTACATAAGTTGGAATGTGGTGTTCCTCTGTTTTTACAGACAATGTTTGTCCACCTTCTACCTTTTCAGTGGTATAAAAATTATACCAATTATTGTTATTAGGAAAGTACACCTCAGCTTCTGTTTGGTTGGCATTAACAATAGGAGTCACTAAAAAGTCTTTTCCCCAAAGGTAAGTTGATGCTACAGTTTGCAACTTCGCATTGTTTTCCTCATCAAAAAATAATGGTCGCATTAAAGGTGCTCCTGTTTGGTTATTTTCAAACACCAAATTGTAATTGTAAGGTAGTAATTGGTATCGTAATTCTATTGCTTGTTTTGCTAAAGCTTTTGCTTTATCGCTTCTGTACACAGGTTCTGCAGGCACATCTTCTTGTGCGTGTGGTCTGTAAATAGGCTGAAACACACCATACTGTAACCAACGCGCATAAAGTTCGTCATCTAAATTATTACCAGCAAATCCGCCTAAATCGCTATGCATATACGCCAAACCTTGCAGTCCCATTTGAAGTGCAATTTCTGGTTGAGATTGTAATCCTCCCCATGTTCTGTTAACGTCTCCAGACCAAGGAATCATCCCAAAACGTTGCGAGCCAGAACTACCAGCACGCATTAAAATAAATGGACGTGTATTTGGAAAATGTTGAGTGTACATGTCTTGCACTAATTCTGCCCAATGGTGACCATAAATATTATGGACTTCGTCTGCTGTTCCAGTAGCGTGAAGTAACCCTTTAGGATGCACTTCTGGCTCTCCTAAATCTCCCCAAACTCCAGATACACCTATATCTGCTAAGTCTTTATAAATATTTTGAAACCATTGTTTTCCTTTTGGATTGTAAATATCTATCAATCCTGTATTTCCAAAATAAAAATCGAAAGTATATGGATTGCCTATTGAATCTTTGGCTAAAACATCTGCTTTTACAGCTTCGTCCCAACGCTTAGAAGTGGTTAACACAAAAGGTTCTGTTACCAATACCGTTTTTACATTGTTATCTTTTAACCCTTTAATCATTTGTTTAGGATTTGGGAACGAATCTCTGTAAAATTCTAAATTTCCCATAGTCCCTTGAATGGTTTTTCCGAACCAAAAAATATCGATAATTATGGCATCTAACGGAATTTCCTCATCTCTAAATTTTTGAACTGTTGCTTCTACTTCTTTTTGTGAATGGTAACCAAATCGACTAGAAAAGTTACCTAAAGCCCAACGTGGTGGCATAGGTTGTCTGCCAGTTAGTTTTGTGTAATTTTTGGTTAAATCCAACCAAGACTCACCAACCACAATTTGATAGGTTTTTCTACCTGAAAGGGTTTCGTACGTGATGGTATTATCTGCTTTGCTGTCTAAATCTAAAAAACCAATTGGTGCATTATCAAAATGAATGAGATACTTGTTGGAGGACACCACAATTGGCATGGTGTAATTCATTAATTCACTTCTTTCTTCGTAACCATAATGGGCTTTGTTATATAACTCTAAACGATTGCCTCTTCGGTTCATACCTAACGCTCTGGCTCCTCCACCATATAAAACCTCATTAGGTGTTAAGTTAAAACTAATGGTTTCAAAACCGTCTGTTTTTTGATAGCCATTTTTTACTGAAGTGATTTGTTGTCCTTTGTAGTAATATGAAATATTGAAGGGTTGTTTTTGAATTTTTACAGAAATTCCTTTTGTATTGAAATAGACATAGTTTTCATCAACACTATATCTTGCGTCACAATATTCTGGTGATAAAATTACAGCATGTGATTTCCTATTTAAATCTTCTTCTATTGGTATAAAAGTACTTTCTATTATTTCACTTGTGTAAAATTTAATACGATATTCACCATCATTTACTTTTACAGATAAAAATTCTCCATCTTGAAAACCTGCATTTATAAATTCTCTTTTTTGAATAGCATCTTCAAACAACCACGTAATAGCTTCCTCAAAATTATTTCGCCATAATTCCTCGTTATGTTTGCCTTCTGGAACCACTTTTGATTGTATGTTTTCTTCTGGGAATCCATTGTCTTTAAGTAAAGACGTAACGGTATTCATGTCTAAAACAGTCTGACTAATTTCATTAAATCCTGCATTTTCACCTTCTTTTCCACCAGCTAAAAAGTACATTTTGGTATTTTGAAGATTAGCATGTTGTTTAGTAAATGCTTTAACTTCTGGAGCAAACCAAAAGGCTGGAGAATACACGCCTACTTTACCAAAAACTTCTGGATATTTTAATGCTGCATAATGAGAAATTAACCCACCCATAGAACTACCAAAAATAGCTGTATTAGTTCTGTCTTTTTTAGTGTTATAATTAGTATCGATGTAGGGTTTTAGTGTATTGACAATAAAATTGACATAGGCTTCACCCTCGCCACCACCATATTTGGCATTGGTCCATGGAGAATACTCGTCTAAGCGTTTAGAATTGCCATTATCTATACCAACAACAATAAGCTTTAGGTTGTCTTTAAATAGCTTATCTAGGGTTTCATCAACATTCCATTCGCCATAACCAGAGGTTTTAGCATCAAAAATATTTTGACCATCGTGCATATACACCACAGGATAATCTTGCTTTGAAACATTATAATCTGGAGGTAAATAGATCCAAACACGACGTTTTCTGTTTAATTGCGGAATATGAAATTCTTCTGAAAGAATGGTAACATTTTTTGAAGCTGTAGAGACCTCTTCATTTTCAAACAAATGACTCCAACCAGCAATTTTAACCTTTAATGTGTCGTTTGGTTTTTCAAACTTATAAATACGATTATCTATAGCTTCACCTGTATCTGTACTTTCTGCAGTATCCCAATTTCCTAAGGTAAACTTAAACAAAATACGTTGTTCTGTTTTAGGTAGCGTGATTTGATACTGACCATTTACTTGTTGTAATTGGTAGTCTTTATGTCCACCAGACCAACCTTCAAAATCTCCTGAAATAAAAATGGAAGCGTCTTTTGGTGTGTCTTCAGGTAGCTCTTCCACGATAATAGTGACTTGTGCAACCGTTACTTGGACTAGTAGAAAGGATAGTATGAATATGATGTTTTTCATTTTACAATTTAAAAGATTCTTCACTTCGTTCTGAATGACAGATTGGTTAATTTTATAATTTAAAAGATTCTTCACTTCGTTCTGAATGACAAACTAATTAGCTTTTGTGGTTAAGATTAGGCTTCCTCTTTCTTTTAATTGGATGCTATCTTGCCACACGAAAGTTTCATCAGTGATTATGTTTTTTAATGTTTTTCCGTTTAAACCGACTTCTTCATAGCGTTTTAAATCGATAGTAATTGGTTCGTTATTTTTATTAATGATGTGTACAACGGTTTCGCCTTCAACAACTCTAAATAGGAAATACGTACCCATAAAAGGTGCAAAATGAATGGTTTTACCATCGTGAATGGCAGCACTTGTTTTTCTGTAATTCAACACCTTTTTAAGATAATTTTGCATGTCTTTTTGGTTGTCTGTTAAGCCTTCACCTGTAAATGCATTAACAGTATCACCTTCCCAACCTCCAGGAAAATCGGTACGAATTAAACCATGGTCACCTGGTTTTGCAAAGTCATTCATTAATATTTCTGTACCATAATATAATTGTGGAATACGAGGTAAGGTTAACAAATAACTTAATGCCATTTTTGTATTAGGAATGTCTCCTTTTAGCTGTGTAAAAATACGACTCATGTCATGATTATCTGGAAAAATCATGATGTCTTTTGGTGAAGTGTAGGCAAAGTCGTTTGCTAAACCTTCGTAGATTTTTACCAATCCTGTGTCCCATTGTTCTGCATCATTTAATGCTTCAACAATATGTCTTTGCATTGCAAAATCCATAGTTGATTTTAAGTTAGATTGGTAACCGTCTTTGTTTTTATGTCCATCTTGCCAATAGGCAATAAGTAATGGGTTATAACTCCACTCTTCGCCTACTATAGAAAAATTAGGATACTCGTTCATGATAGCTCCAGCCCAATTAGACATGAATGTTTTATCAGGATATGGATAGGTGTCTTGTCTTATTCCGCTTAGATTTAGCGTTTCAATCCACCAAATGCTATTTTGGATAATATAGTTTGCCATAAACGGATTACGCTGATTTAAATCTGGCATTGCAGAGACAAACCAACCTTCTGCCATTTCTTTTTTATCGCGATTAGCAGCATACAAATCTTGGTTTGCTGTACGTCTGTGATTGGAGTTGTTTAATGGTTGCTTGTTAACAAAACTAGCTTGTTGGTTTACCCAATCTTTAAACGGTAAATCTTTCATCCACCAATGCTCACTTCCGCAATGATTAGCCACTTGATCCATGATTAACCCAATACCTTTTTCTTTGGCTTTTGTTGATAATTCTTGGTAGTCTTCTAAAGTTCCAAAACGTGGATCTACACGGTAAAAATCGGTCATGGCATACCCATGATATGATGATTGTGGCATGTCATTAATTAATAAAGGACAGGACCAAATTTGGGTAAAACCCATCTCTTGGATGTAATCTAAATGTTGAATGATCCCTTTGATATCTCCTCCATGTCGTCCATAATCATCTTGTCTGTTAATGGTTTTTTCGTTTAAATTCTCATCGATATCATTAGATGTGTCTCCATTTGCAAAACGATCTGGAGTAATCAAAAATACTGCATCACTACTATCAAACCCTTTAAAGTCGGTTGCTTCTTTTTGACGCGCTTTTATTTCATAAGTTTGAACGAGTTCCTTTTCTTCATTAAACTTAAAATGAATATTGAATGGTCCTGCTTTAGCACTTTCTGAAATATTTACATCTAAAAATAGGTAATTTGGACTGTCTGCTTTGTGGACTTTTTCAATAGAAACTCCTGCATAATTGATGCTTGGTGTTGCTTCAGAAATGTTTGGATGCTTCACTAATAATTGAAACTGATTGTTTTTAAAACCAATCCACCAATTGGGTGGTTCTACTCTTTCAATATCATTTTTAACTTCGGTTACAACCTCTGAAACTTCACTATTTTCAGTATTGTTTTGACAAGAAAAACTAACACTAATTAAAATTATTAATGCTAGATGTATTAATTTTTTCATTTTAATTAGTGTTTTTAAGTTTAAACTTTCACCAGATTATTTGGAGAAACAGTTAACGGATTATTATTTACTACAATGTTTAATTGTGTGTTACCTTCCAACTGAAAAGTAGTTTCTGATTGTGACACATTGACTTTTAAAATCTGGTCTCTAAAATTTACTTTAAACGAATACGCGTCCCATTGTTTTGGAATACGTGGCTCAAAATGTAGGGTGTCATTTTTAATACGCATACCACCAAAACCTTCAACAATACTCATCCATGTTCCAGCCATACTGGTAATGTGCAAGCCTTCTTCGACCTCCTTATTATAATCGTCTAAATCTAATCTAGAGGTACGTAAATAAAAAGTGTACGCTTGCTCCATTTGATCTAATTTAGCTGCCTGAATACTGTGTACACAAGGTGATAGCGAGCTTTCATGAACCGTAAATGGCTCGTAAAAATCGAAATGACGTTTTAATTCTTCTGTAGAAAATTGGTCTTCAAAGAAATAGAACCCTTGTAACGTATCTGCTTGCTTAATGTAAGGCGAACGTAAAATGCGGTCCCAACTCCATTTTTGATTAATTGGCCTATCTGATTTTGGCAAGTCTTCAACAGTAATTAATTCTTTATCTAAAAAGCCATCTTGTTGAAGGTATACTTGATGTTTTTCAGAATATGGAAAATACATATTATCTGCTACTTTTTTCCAAGCGTGTAACTCTTCATGAGTAATTTTTGTTTTTCCAGCAATACGTAGGTAGTCGTCATGATGACCTTCTTTTACTTTTTCAATATTTTCTAACGCATAATCGATACACCATTTTGCTAAATAGTTTGTGTACCAGTTATTGTTCACGTTATTTTCGTATTCATTTGGTCCTGTTACACCTAATATAACGTACTGGTTTTTATCTGTTGAAAACGTAGCACGTTGCTGCCAGAATCTGGCAATAGCAATTAAAACTTCTAATCCCATTTCTGGAATATAGCTGTAATCTCCTGTGTAACGATAATAGTTAAAAATAGCAAAAGCGATAGCACCATTTCTATGAATTTCTTCGAAGGTAATTTCCCATTCGTTATGGCACTCTTCACCATTCATAGTAACCATTGGATACAAAGCAGCACCATTAGAAAAGCCTAATTTTTCGGCATTTTCAATTGCTTTTTCTAAGTGGTTATAACGGTATTTTAATAAGTTTCTTGCAACTTGTTGATCTTTGGTTGCCATATAAAACGGGATACAGTAGGCTTCGGTATCCCAATAGGTACTCCCACCATACTTCTCGCCTGTAAATCCTTTTGGACCAATGTTTAAGGTAGAATCTTTCCCTAAATAGGTTTGATTTAATTGAAAGATATTAAAACGAATCCCTTGTTGTGCTTTGACATCTCCATCTATGGTAATATCTGACATTTCCCAGATTTTTGACCAAGCCTTTTTTTGGTTCTCTAAAAGTGAATTGAAACCTAAATTTGTTGCTTTATCTAATGCTTTTTTAGCTGCAGCAACCAATTGATTTTTATCATGGTTTCTATCTACAGTATAACCACCAAATTTATGGATACTTGCTGTTTCACCTGAACTTACAGAAACTGTATACGTAAATGAAATAATGTTTGCTTGTTTATCTACTACTGGAGTTTGCTCTTGTTTTGTATTATTTACAAAAACCGAAGACTGCATAAATGTGCAAGTATGAAAACCAGTTTTCATTGTTTTTGCTTCAATAAACGCTTGCTCATTCTCTGAAGTCACATTTAAAGTGTCCCAAAATTGGTCGTCCCAATTGGTGTCTTCGTTAGTGATTCCAGAATCTAAATACGGTTGAAATTGAATGGTAGCGTCTCCGTTTACTGGTGTGACTTGGTAATTTATGGCTCCAACTTCATCTAAATCTAGGCTTAAAAAACGTGTTGCTTTAACCTCAACTTGTAGTTTATTTTGAAGCGTCGCTGTAAACGATCTCGATAACCAGCCCTCTTTCATGTTTAGTTCTCTTCTAAAATTAGACACCGAAACACAAGTATTTAAATCTAGTTGCTCGCCATTTATTTCTACATTTATACCTATCCAATTTGGTGCATTTAACACTTTAGCAAAATACTCTGGATAGCCATTTTTCCACCAACCCACTCTGGTTTTATCTGGATAATAAACACCTGCTATGTAACTTCCTTGAAAGGTTGGTCCTGTGTATTGTTCTTCAAAATTAGCACGTTGTCCCATTGCACCATTTCCGATGCTGAATAAACTTTCTGAAGATTTAACACGTTCTGCATCAAAGCCTTCTTCAATTATGGACCAATTGTCTGGTTGTATATAATCTTGATTCATTGTATTATTAAGATATTAGAACATAGATGCTAGATCGCTTCGCTTTTAGACTGACTCTTGCTCTTTAATTATTTGTTTTTATGATGAATGACACTTCGACTACGCTTTGTGTGACATTCAATTTATTTGTTTATTAATTTGTCGATGAAGCTGTTATCAATTTCAGTAAAATCTGAAAATATATAATCTGCTTCATGTAATACGTCTTTTTCGCCAATTCCAATAGAAATCATATTTGCAGTATTTGCAGCTTGTACTCCTGCTACAGAATCTTCAAACACAATACAATCTTCTGGTTTCATATTTAAATGTTGTGCAGCAATTAAAAACACCTCTGGATCTGGTTTTGCTTTGCTTACATCGTTACCATCTACAATAGCATCAAACTTTGAAAGCAAGTTGACTTTATCTAAAATTGGTCGTGCATTTTTACTAGCAGAACCTAAAGAAATTGGTTGCTTCTTTTCTATTAAATAATCTAATACTCTTGGTACATCTGGTAAAATTTCTTGATCAGTCATTTTGGCTATGAAGCTTAAATACTCGTCATTTTTTTTACCCATTAACGAAGCAAACAATTCCTCAGAAATGGTTTTGTTACCCCATTCTAATATTTTTTCTAACGATTTTACTCGGCTAACACCTTTTAGTTGTTCGTTTTGCTCATGTGTAAAATCTATATCAATACTTTTTGCAAGGTTTTGCCAAGCTAAAAAGTGATATTTTGCAGTGTCTACAATGACACCATCTAAATCGAATATGAATCCTTTTTTAGTCATTTATTATTCTTGTTTATCATTAACGGTTAACGATAAAATTCCTGCTAAAATCATCGATGCACCTCCAACAATTAATGCGTATACTGGTTGGTTATTAAAAAATTTGGAAACCAAAAACCCTAAAATGGATGCAGCAACTAATTGTGGAATTACTATAAAGAAATTAAACACACCCATATAATAACCCATCTTATTTGCTGGTAAGGAACCAGATAACATCGCGTAAGGCACAGATAAAATACTTGCCCATGCAATACCAACGCCTATCATAGGTAACCACTCAATCATAAAAGTGGATGGCTCTGAAATGAAATAAATGGAAATTAAACCAAAACCTCCTAATACTAAGGCTACAAAGTGAGTAAATTTTCTACTAGTCTTTTTTGCTAAAAGTGGTAATAAAAAAGCAACTGCTGCTGCGACCAAATTATAATTTGCAAACATGGCACCTACCTGGTTAGCACCAAGATTATAGGCACTAGATGTAGTATCTGTCGTTCCATAAATATGTTGGGTTACAGCTCCTGTGGTATAAATCCACATAGAAAATAGTGCAAACCACGAAAAGAATTGCACCCATGCTAATTGTTTCATGACTTTAGGCATGGTTTGAAAGTCATTCATAATGGTAACAAACCCATTTTTAAAATGATGCTTAGTTTGCATAATTCCTGAAATAATTAATGCTACACCAGCAAGTGTAATTAAACCTAAGGTTAGCACATATAAGTCTTTTTTTAACTCAAAATGATATACAGCATAGGTAGCTATTAACCCTAAAAGTGTTGCAATAGCACCATAAGTTAAATGAGCTTTTCCATTTTGAATGTACCAAGATTCTAAGTGTTCTTCTATAGGTTTTTGAGTCTCTTCATTATTTTCGAATGCTGCCATTTCTTCTGGCGAATACTCTTTGGATTTAAAAACCGTCCATAAAACAGCTATTAAAAAAGCAATACCACCAATGTAAAATGAATACTTTACAGTATCTGGTATTACACCTTCTGGCGCAGTGTTAGAAATCCCGATATAGGCCATAAACTCAGGAAGTCTAGAAGCTACATAGGCACCAATACCAATAAAAAAGCTTTGCATTGCAAAACCTTTGGTTAATTGATGGTCTGGAAGATTATCTCCAACAAAAGCTCTAAATGGTTCCATTGAAATATTAATAGAAGCATCCATAATCCAAAGCATTCCTGCAGCAATCCAAAGCACTGGAGAATTAGGCATTAAAAATAATGCAAGAGAAGCCAATATAGCTCCAACCAAGAAAAACGGTCGTCGTCTTCCTAATTTTGAATGCCATGTTCTGTCGCTAAAATAACCAACAATTGGTTGTACAATAAGACCTGTAAGTGGCGCTGCAACCCAAAGAATTGGAATATCCTCTACATTAGCACCTAAGGTTTGAAATATCCTACTAACATTGGCGTTTTGGAGCGCAAAGCCCATTTGGATTCCTAGAAAACCGAAACTCATATTCCAAATTTCCCAAAAACCTAGCGTGCGTTTTTTCATAATAGTATGTTGTTAGTTTATACTATTTGATAAGCGAAAAAACTTATCAAAACTAAATTACCTGAGAAGTAAAAATATAAGTTTTGATTGCCGTAAAGATATAAAAGTTTTTAAATGGTCAATGTTAAATTTTTATTTTGTGGATGCGCGTTCTATCAATTCGGTTTCAATAACTACTGTTTCGTAGGTATCTTCTTCATCTTCACGCTCTAAATTATTAATTAATAATTCTGCTGCTTTTTCACCAATTTTTTGACCATGTTGACTGACTGTTGTCAATGTTGGAACTGCATGTTTAGACAATACACCATCTGTAAAACCAATAATCTGAACATCTTCAGGCATGTTTAAACCAAGTTTTCTGGCTACTTTCATTGCAGTAATGGCGTATAGTTCGTTTACTGCAAATATTCCGTCAAGTTTTTTGTTTTTCTGAAATAAGATTTCAATTTCTTTTTCAAGGGAATCTAAATGGTCTTCGGATAACAACTCGTCGTCAACCTTTAATATTAAACTTGCTTTAGGATTTATTTTATAATTTTCTAAAGCTTCTAAATAGCCTTGTGTTCTATATTTACCGACACTTACATAATCCTTTGTAGTAATAATAGCTATGTGTTTACAACCGTTTTCTATTAATTTACTTACTGCTTTTTTTGCTCCTTCAGCATCATCAACAATAACTTTATCGCATTTAATTTCGTTAACCACACGATCAAACATTACTATTGGCATTCCTTGGTTTATAGTTTCGGTAAAATGGTGGTAATCTTGTTGTTGCAGGGTTTCTTTAGCAATAGATAATATAAAACCGTCAATACTACCATTGGCTAGCATTTCCATATTAATAACCTCTTTAGAAAACGATTCGTTAGACAACCCAACAATTACATTATATCCTCTTTTATTAGCTACTGCTTCAATACCACTAATGACTTTAGAGAAAAAATGGTGTACAATTTCTGGGATAATTATACCTATAGTTTTAGTCTTTCGGTTTTTAAGACTCAGTGCAATATTGTTAGGTCTATAGTTGTATAACTTAGCAAACGCTTGAACTTTTTGACGTGTATCCTCGCTAATCTCTATACTATTTCTTAGGGCTTTAGACACAGTTGAAATAGACACATCTAACTCTCTTGCAATTTGTTTAAGTGTGATTTTCTTTTTCATAAGCTAATAAAAAAGCAAATCTAACATTTTAGATTTGATAATTATAAGGTGTTAAAATTATTAGTTTGAAAGCGATATGCTTTATTGAATGATGATTATTCATTATTTTTATGCTGTTTAAGATAAATATGCAAAAAGTTTTCAACACGAAAACGTTTTCGCTACTTATTATATAAGGCCCAACAGAATTTTAACATATATTTTATATAGATTTATCATCGAGAAGTAAAAATATACATTTATAATTTAAACTAACTTAATATTATTGTATGAAAACAATTTTTAAAAGGCTGCTTTTAGCTTTACTGTTTATACCAACTGTTATGCTTGCACAAACAACAGTTTCTGGAACAGTTACAGAACAAGCAACCGCCTTACCAATACCAACGGTAAATGTTGTTGTAAAAAACACAACCAAAGGTACTGCTACAGATTTTGATGGTAATTATTCAATTGACGTAAACAATGGAGATGTATTAGTATTCTCATATATTGGGTATTTAACTCAAGAGGTCACTTACACTGGACAGTCTAGAATAGATGTTTCTTTAGCAGAAGATGCTGCGTTACTAGATGAGATTGTCGTTATTGGTTATGGAGGTGTTAAAAAAGAAGATTTAACAGGAACAACAGATTTATTAACTAGTGAAGACTTTAACAAAGGTCCAATTGTATCTGCTCAATCGCTTATTAGTGGTAAAGTAGCTGGTGTTAATGTTACTTCTGGAAGTGGAGCTCCTGGTGACGGTCAAAGTATTAATATACGTGGTGCTGGATCGTTATCTTTAACTACTCAACCACTTTATGTAGTTGACGGAATACCATTAGATAATGGTGGAGTTGGTGGATCTAGAAACCCATTAAACTTTATTAACCCTAACGATATTGAAACTTTTGTTGTTTTAAAAGACGCCTCTTCAACTGCAATTTATGGATCTAGAGCAGCAAATGGTGTTATTTTAATTACTACTAAAAAAGGAAAAAATAAAGACTTTAAATTTAATATTAGTTCTCAAACTACAGTATACAGTCCTGTAGATGAAATTGATGTGCTTTCAGCTAATCAATTTAGAGAGTTAATTAACGATATTGGTACGCCTGCACAAATTGCGCTTTTAGGAGATGCAAATACAAACTGGCAAAATGAAATTTATACTACTGCTTTTGGACAAGATCATAACTTTAGCGCATTAGGTAATGCTTTTGGTGTGCCAATGAGAGCCTCTTTAGGTTACTCTGAGCATGGAGGTATATTAGATGGTGACAACTTAAAACGTACAACTGGTTCTGTTAGCTTAACGCCTACTTTCCTTGAAGACCATTTAAACGTAGAGTTGAATGCTAGAGCTATGTATACAGAAAACACTTTTGCAGATAGAGGTGCAATAGGTAGTGCTGTTGGATTTGATCCTACACAAGCTATCTATGACCCTAACTCGCAATACGGAGGTTACTTTGCATGGTTAGATAGTGGTACTGGAAACCAAAATAACTTAGCGCCAACAAATCCATTAGCTCTTTTAAATTTAATTGATGATACTGCAGAAGTAAGACGTTTTGTAGGAAACGCTAAATTTGATTATAAAATTCATGGTTTTGAAGACTTAACTGCTACTGTTAATGTAGGTTTTGACACCTCTAATAGTCATGGTAGAAGAATTACTTCAGAATTTATTCCTACATCTGATGCTACATTTAATGGTTCTAGAACTAGCTATGTACAAAATTCAGACAATAAAGTTTTTGATGCTTACTTAACTTACAAAAAGTCATTTAACGATGTACACAACTTAACAGTAGCTGGTGGTTATGCATACCAATCTTTTGAGTTTGACAACTTTAGTAATGATAGTGAAGCGCAAGAGGATGGTAATCAATTTGAATTTATAGACAAATCTAAAAATGTATTACTATCTTATTTTGGAAGAGCAAATTACGATTATGATGGTAAATATTATTTAACAGCCACTTTAAGAGCTGATGCGTCTTCTAAATTAAATCCAGATGACCGCTGGGGAATTTTCCCTTCAGTTGCTGCTGCATGGAGTATTCATAAAGAAGATTTTATGCAAGATTCTTTCTTTAACGAGCTTAAACTACGTGTTGGTTATGGAGAAGTTGGAAACGTTAATGGCTTAGGAGATTATCAATTCTTAACGCGTTATAACGGTAGTACAGATACTGCTAACTATCAATTTGGAAGTGGGTTTTTCCAAACATACAGACCAGAACCAATTAATAAAGATTTACGTTGGGAGATTGGAAGAACATTTAACTTAGGTTTAGATTATGCATTTCTTGACAGACGTATTTCTGGATCTATTAATGCTTATGTAAAAGAAACTAATGACCTTATAGCAAGCTCTTTAGTAGACCCTTTTACAAACTTTGGTAACAGAATTAACGCTAATATTGGTAACATGGAAAACAAAGGATTAGAATTTAATCTAAATGTTATTCCTGTAAAAACAGATGATTTTGAATGGTCTGTAAATTATAATGTAGCGTTTAATGATAATAAAATTACTAAACTATCTGTTGACCAACCTCAAGGTGGTATTTCTACTGGTGTTGGTAATACTGTTCAGGTACACAGAGAAGGAGAATCTGCTAATAGCTTCTATGTATTCCAACAAGTATATGATGCTTCTGGAAAACCTTTAGAAGGTGTATTTGTTGATAGAAATGGAGATAATATTATTAATGATGAAGACAAATACATTAAAGAAGATCCATTTGGAGATATTTTAATGGGCTTCAATACTAACGTTAGTTACAAAAACTGGGACTTCTCTTTACAATCAAGAGCAAGCTTAGGAAACTACATGTATAACGATGTTGAAGCAAATAGAGGTGTCTTAGTCAATGCTACTAATAATAATATTTTATCTAATATTCATGCAGACTACTATAATAGTGGGTTTACTGTAATTAGTGACAGAACAGCTTTAAGTGATCATTTTATTCAAGAGGCATCGTTCTTTAAAATTGACAATATAACTTTAGGCTATACATTAGACAAAGTAAAAAATACCACGTTTAGATTCTATGGATCTTTACAAAACGTGTTAACAATAACAGATTATAATGGATTAGATCCAGAAATTAATTTAGGAATTGATAATAATTTTTATCCAAGACCTAGATCTTTCGTAATGGGTGTAAACATTGATTTTTAATTAAAAAAAAGAAAAATGAAAAAAGAACTCAAACATTTAATTGCAATCATGGTACTGTTTTTAGGATTAGTATCATGTCATGACGATTTAAATCAATCACCGATTGATCCAGATAGTTTTACAGAAGAAGATGTGTTTGCCAATGCTACCGAGGCTAAAGGTGCACTTGCAAAATTGTATGCAAGTTTAGCACTAACAGGACAACAAGGTCCAGCAGGTCAGGCAGATATAGCAGATATTGACGAAGGGTTTTCTCAATTTTCACGTATGTTATTTAACTTAAACGAGTTAACTACAGATCATGCGGTTGTAGGATGGGGAGATGCAGGTTTACCTGATTTACATGGACAATACTGGTCAGGAAGCAATGACTTTACCGAAGCAATGTATTATAGATTAGCACAAGAAGTATCTTTTTGTAATTCTTTTATAGAAAATGCTAGTGCTTTATCTGAAGCAGAAGTACAATTTTATATTGCAGAAGCTAGATTTTTACGTGCATATGCCTATTACAATTTAATGGATCTGTATGGTAGAGTACCTTTAGTAACAGAAGTAACAACAGAATTACCTACTCAAGCCTCAAGAACAGAATTATTTAATTTTGTTGAGTCAGAATTGTTAGCCATTCAAAACGATTTAAAACCAAGTGGTTCTAATGAATATGGTCGTGTAGACCAAGTTGCTGCTTGGGCATTATTATCTAAATTATACTTAAATGCAGAAGTTTGGACAGGTACACCTCGTTACACAGATTGTGTAACGTATTCTAGTAATGTAATGAACTCTACTTATAGCATTAACATGAATGACGCAAATGGAAACGGTACTGCTTATGACGAATTATTCCTAGCAGATAACGACACAAATGGCGCTCAAAACGAATTTATTTTTGCTTTAAATTTTGATGGTCTTAGATCTCAAACTTATGGTGGTACAACATTTTTAGTACATGCTGCAATTGGTGGATCTATGAATGCTACAGAATTTGGTGTTAATGGTGGTTGGGGAGGCCTAAGAACCACTAAAAATTTAGTTGAAAAATTTGCAACAGATATTAATGAGTTAAACAATGCTTTAGGAACTCAATCTGATTGGGGAATTGTAGGAGATGGTACACCAAATGGATGGGGAGGACCTGATACAGAAATGTTTCAAACTGCAAGTAACCAATATGCACTTTACGCTGACTTAACAGATGGTTTCTTAAAATTTAGATTCAATGAAGATTGGGGAAATAACTATGGAGATAATGGTAATGATGGTACATTAGAACCTGGAGGAGATAATATTCCTGTGACAGCTGGAACGTACTATATTACTTTAGATTTAAATGCATTAACCTACAGTATTACTCCTTTTTCTGCAGACAGTAGAGGGATGTTTTATTCAGATGGACAAAACTTAGAGATTGAAAGTATTCCTCCTTTTGAAAATGGATATGCAGTAACTAAATTTAAGAATATTGACAGCAACGGGATGCAAGGAAGCGATTCAGCTGGAGATTTTGTTGACACAGACTTACCTTTAATCCGTTTAGCAGAAATTTATTTAAACTATGCAGAAGCTACAGTAAGAGGTGGCGGAGGTGATTTAAATTTAGCTGCAACAAAGATTAATGAATTACTAGAAAGAGCTACTGGTGGGACTTCTGCCAATATTACAAGTGGAGACATTACATTAGATTTTATAATTGACGAAAGATCTAAAGAATTGTATTGGGAAGGACAAAGACGTACAGATTTAATTCGTTACGATTATTTTACAACTAGTGCTTACTTATGGCCATTTAAAGGAAATGAGCCAGCAGGTACATCTGTAGCAAGTTTCAGAAATATATTTCCATTACCAACTAGTATTATTACAGTTAACCCAAACCTTTCTCAAAACGAAGGGTATTAATAACTTATTACAATGAAAAAATTAATTAATAATTCTATCTACTTATTAGGACTTTTATTAGTCCTTGTAAGTTGTGATGACAAAGAATTAGTAACTTTAAATGCAGATGCTAATACTGTTTTAAGTGTGTCTAATCAAACACTTGTTTTAACAGAAGAGCTAGCAGACACAGAAGTACTTACATTAAGCTGGACAGATCCAGATTACGGATTTGATGCTGCAGCAAATTATAAAATACAAATAGATTTTACTGGAGGTGACTTTAGTGCACCTCAGTCTATTTCTGCAGGATCAGATTTATCAAAAGTATTATTAGGACAAGAGTTAAACGCTAAACTTTTATCTCTTGGGATTGTTCCTAATACTGCTACAGATATTGATTTTAGAATCCAAACAACACTTAGCCCAAATACAGTTATGTATTCTGATGCTAAAACTATTAACATTACTGCGTATTCATCTTTATTAGATTTATCTACAAACCTTGGTGTTGTAGGTAGTGGTACTCCTGGAGGATGGGATGCTGGTTCAGATAGACCAATTTTAGACATTCCATTTTATACAACTAGTACGACTAACCAGTATGTTGCTTATGCAACATTAAGAACTGGTGAAATTAAATTTAGAAAAGATAACCTTTGGACAGAAAACTTTGGTGACGATGGTAATGATGGTACATTAGAAGCAAATGGGGCTAACATTGCAGTTACTGCTGGTAGTTATAAAATTACAGTAATGACTGACGATTCTGCAACACCATTAAGCTACACAATGGAACCGTTTTCATGGGGACTTGTTGGAGATGGAACACCAAATGGATGGAACGGTCCAGATACACCATTAACATATAACTCTTACCAAGATAATTTTAAAGCAGCAGTAACACTTACTGATGGCGAAATGAAATTTAGATTTAATAACGATTGGGGAGTAAACTTTGGAGATGATGGCCTTGATGGAACCCTAGAAGGTGGTGGAGCTAATATCCCAGTATCTGCTGGACATTATATTGTTACGCTAGACCTTAACACACAGACTTATGAATTAGAAGCTACAGATGTTTGGGGATTAGTAGGAGATGCTGCACCAAACGGATGGGATGGACCAAACCTTAAGTTTTTACCAGATTTTGGTATTAATGAAGGATTTTATTACATCAATGGTGTGACATTAACTAACGGTGAAATTAAAGTACGCCAGAATGATGCTTGGGGACTTAATTATGGAGATGATGGTAATGACGGAATCATGGAGCAAAATGGTGCTAACATACCAGTTACAGCTGGCACCTATAATATTGTTTTTGATTTCTCTGGGGCTTCACCTATGATTTCACTAAACGAGTGGCAATAATAAATTATTGAAATAATTTAAAAGTCTGCATTTATGATACTTCATGTGCAGACTTTTTATTTAAAAAAATAAAAATGAAAAGATTTTTACTCAGCTTATGCTTGTTACTGCCTTTAATTGGGTTGTCTCAAGTAACAACTAATCCAGATCCAATTTTAATTGATCAACCTGTTACAATTACTGTAGACGTAACTGCAACAACATGTAATAGCATTGTAAACCCTACAAAAGTTTATGCACATTTAGGTGTTGGAGACGACACTAATGAATATGGTATAAAAGTCGTTGGAAATTGGGGACAAGATGATGGTATTGGTGAAATGACTAATAACGGAGATGGTACATGGAGTATCACCTTTACACCAAACACCTACTTTAACCTAACAGCAGCTGAAGAAGCTAATGTGACTAAAATGGGAATGGTTTTTAGAAATCCAGATGGTACTCAAGAATTAAAACTTGATAATGGTGGATGTCAAAACTTTGTATTTAATGTTGGTGCTTTTCAAGTAACAATGATTAACCCTGAGTCTAATGGAACTATTGGAGTAAATAATAATTCTGGAACTCAAATTCTAGCTCAAAACACAAATGGTAATGCTACTTATGTGTTAAAAGCTAATGGTTCTGTAGTTAACACATCTACTACTACTTTTTATAGCTATTTCTTTCCAAACATTACAGAAAACAAGTATTGCGAATTAGAAGTCACTCAAGGTGGTTCTATGGTTACAAAAAAATTCACTATTCTAGTTAATGACACCCAAACAGCAGCTATGCCTGCAAACATGGAAAATGGTATTAACTACACTAGTAATACTTCTGCAACATTAGTGTTAGAGGCACCTTATAAAGATTATGTTTATGTAGCAGGAAGTTTTAATAACTGGACGCCTACAGCAAGTCATGCCATGAAAAAGGATCCAACTTCTGGAAAATTTTGGGTTGAAGTTACAGGTTTAACTCCAGGACAAATAGAAACTTATCAATATTGGGTTGGAGCACAATCTCCTGTTACAGACTCACCTCGTGTTGTTAAAGTTGCAGATCCATTTTCAACTTTAGTATTATCTCCTTTTGATGATCCATGGATACCTGCGTCTTCATATCCTAATTTACCAACATATCCAGCAGGACAGGAAAGAGAAGTTACCGTTTTACAAACGGGTCAAACACCGTATAACTGGCAAGTAACTAACTTCCAAAAACCTAAAAAAGAAGATTTAGTTATTTACGAAGTATTAATTAGAGATTTTGATAAAAACACAGATGGTGGAAGAAACTTTCAACATTTAATAGATCGTATAGATTACTTTAAAAATCTAAATGTTAATGCTATACAATTGATGCCAATTATGGAATTTGAAGGTAATGAAAGTTGGGGTTACAACACCTCTTTTCATATGGCTTTAGATAAATATTATGGTACCGAAGATAAGTTTAAAGAATTTGTTGACCTATGTCACCAAAACGGTATAGCTGTTATATTGGATGTTGCTTTAAACCATGCTTTCGGTAGAAACCCAATGGTACGCATGTGGATGAATGATCCTGATGGTGATGGTTGGGGAGAACCAAGTAGCGAAAACCCTTATTTTAACGAAGTTGCACAACACAGTTATAGCGTTGGTTCAGATTTTAATCATACAGAACAATATGATGCACCAACACCTGAAGCCACTACAACAAACCCAATTACTAATTACTACGTAGAGCGTGTTATAAAACATTGGATTGAAGAGTTTAAAATTGATGGATTCCGTTGGGATTTAACCAAAGGATTTACCCAAAAAGCAGAAACTGGTGACGCAGCTACCAATAGCTACCAATCAGATCGTGTAAATATATTAAAAGCATATGCAGATTACTCTTGGAGTTTAGACCCAGACCACTATGTAATTTTTGAGCATTTAGGAGGTAATCAAGAAGAAAAAGAATGGGCAGATTATAGAGTTGGTGAAGGAAAAGGTATCATGCTTTGGGGAAAAATGACAGACCCTTACAACCAATTAACAATGGGTTATGCTTCAGGAAGTAATATTAACGGAATGGGACACAACAGCAGAAGTTTTATTGCTCCAAGATTAGTTGGATACCCAGAAAGTCATGATGAAGAACGTTTAATGTACAGAAATCTTCAATTTGGTAACAGTACAAACACATCACATGATGTCACCAATTTAAATACTGCTATTAAAAGAATGTCTCCAATGGGAGCAGTTTCTTTAACTATTCCAGGTCCTAAAATGATTTGGCATTTTGGAGAATTAGGTATGGAAAATTCCATTTTTACTTGTAATAATGGAACTGTTAACGAACCTGGTGGTGCAGATGGCGATTGTAAGTTAGACACCAAACCACAACCACAATGGGATAATAGTTGGCTGACAGATGTTAACAGAAGTCAAGTTTATAATGACTGGTCTAGACTTAACGATTTAAAAATTAACGAACCTGTTTTTGAAGGTGACTATGTAATTAACAATAGTACCAATCCAAATGTAGATACGTTAACTCCTAGAATTTACATTTTTGATAATACAATTCCAGCAAACGAATTACGTAATGTAGTAATCCTAGCTAATTTTGATGTGGTAACACAAAACATCACACCAGACTTTCCTTATACAGGAACTTGGTACGATTTAATGGACGAAACTAATAGTACATCAATTAATGTATCTAGTACTTCAGCACAGATTAGTATTCCTCCTGGTGAATTTAGAATCTATGGTAACGCTGTACCACAAAGTTTAAGTAATGAAGAATTTGATGTCGTTCAAGGTTTTAAATTACATCCAAATCCAGCGTCAACTTCGTTTTCTTTAACTACTAAAATGAAACATGTACAAATAATTGACGTTTCAGGTAAGTTAATAACAGAATATAAAGGAGATTTTGAAGCAGGTCATCAGTTTAATATCGAAAGTCTTTCAGAAGGTCTTTATTTAATTAAACTTGAAGATGATTTAGGACAAACCAAAACATCCAAATTAATTAAATTATAAATGTTAAAAAAGCTTCAGTTAAACTGAAGCTTTTTTCTTTTATAGAAGAAAGAATTATTCTAATAAAGCTTCTCATCTCAAACTAAAATTCAAAATTTGGCATAAAAAAAAGCTCCTTAGTTAAAAGAAGCTTTTAATTCTTGTACAGGCGGAGAGACTCCCTTCGACTGCGCTCAGGATAAACTTCTCGTCTCAAACTAAAATTCAAAATTTGGCATAAAAAAAAGCTCCTTAGTTAAAAGAAGCTTTTAATTCTTGTACAGGCGGAGAGACTCGAACTCTCACACCTTGCGGCACTAGATCCTAAGTCTAGCGTGTCTACCAATTCCACCACGCCTGCAACTTCACTTATTTGATAGCATATCAAAGTGGGATGCAAATATAAACAATAGTTTGAATATTCATAATAACCATAAACAAAATAATTTAGGTTTTTGTACTTTTACATAAACTCAATTTTTAAATGAAAAACATAACATCTTACGTTCAAGATAACAAACAACGATTTATTGACGAACTTATAGAATTACTTAAAATTCCATCAATTAGTGCGGATTCTGCATACAAAAACGACACGATTAAAACAGCAGATGCAGTTGCAAAAAGCTTAACCAAAGCAGGCTGCGATGTGGTTGAAATATGTGAAACTGATGGATATCCCATAATCTATGCACATAAAATAATAGATAAAAACCTACCAACCGTTTTAGTGTATGGACATTATGATGTACAACCACCAGATCCATTAGATTTATGGACTTCTCCGCCTTTTGAGCCTGTAATTAAGGAAACCAAATTACATCCAGAAGGTGCAATTTTTGCACGTGGAGCTTGTGACGACAAAGGACAAATGTACATGCACGTTAAAGCTTTAGAATACATGACTAAGCATGGTGAACTTCCTTGTAATGTTAAGTTTATGATTGAAGGTGAAGAAGAAGTAGGAAGTGTTAACCTTGGTAAATTTGTTAAACAAAATCAAGAGAAGCTAGCAAATGATGTTATCTTAATTTCTGACACAGGAATGATTGCTAAAGATGTACCATCAATTACTACTGGATTAAGAGGTTTAAGTTATGTAGAAGTTGAAGTTACTGGTCCAAATCGTGATTTACATTCTGGTTTATATGGTGGAGCTGTCGCAAACCCAATAAATGTTTTAGCTAAAATGATCGCCTCGCTTCATGACGAGAATAATCATATAACTATCCCAGGTTTTTATGATAATGTTGAAGAATTAAGTCAAGACGAACGTGCACAAATGGCAAAAGCACCTTTTTCTTTAGAATCGTATAAGGAAGCATTAGATATTGATGCTGTATATGGCGAAAAAGGATATACTACAAACGAGCGTAACAGTATTAGACCCACTTTAGATGTTAACGGTATTTGGGGAGGTTATACTGGTGAAGGAGCAAAAACCGTAATTGCTAGTAAAGCTTATGCAAAAATATCCATGCGATTAGTCCCAAATCAAGATTGGGAGAACATAACAACTTTATTTAAAAACCATTTTGAAAGTATTGCACCAAAAGGGGTTACTGTAAAAGTAACACCTCATCATGGTGGACAAGGCTACGTAACACCTATCGATAGTATTGGTTATCAAGCAGCCAGTAAAGCGTATGAGCAAACCTTTGGAAAAACACCAATACCACAACGTAGTGGTGGAAGTATCCCAATTGTATCTTTGTTTGAACAAGAATTAAAAAGTAAAACTATTTTAATGGGCTTTGGTTTAGATAGTGACGCTATACACAGTCCTAACGAACATTTTGGTATTTGGAATTATTTAAAAGGTATCGAGACCATTCCTTATTTTTATAAGTACTTTACAGAATTATCTTAATATTAAAACCGCTCATAAAAGAGCGGTTTTTTTATAAAATACTACTCTACATTTGTAGAATTGATATTTTTATTCTACATTTGTAGAGAACGTTCTAAATTTGTAGACATGCAATTATCTAAAACTGAAGAAGAATTAATGAATTATTTATGGAAGCTTGACCAAGCTTTTATGAAAGATTTACTAGAGGCTTACCCAGAACCAAAACCAGCAACAACTACAGTTGCCACCTTGTTAAAACGTATGACTGATAAAGGTTTTGTAGGTTATAAAACATTTGGAAACTCTAGACAATACTTCCCTTTGGTTAAGAAAAAAGACTATTTTTCTAAGCATGTTAATGGATTGATTAAAAACTTTTTTAATGATAGTAGTTCTCAATTTGCATCTTTTTTTACAAAAGAAACCGATTTGAGTAAAACAGAATTACAAGAGCTTCGCGCCATTATAGATAACGAAATTAAAAACAAGTAGTTATGGAGCTTATACTTTTAAAATCCAGTGCATGTCTTTTTGTATTACTAACGTTTTACAAACTCGCTTTAGAGCCTTTAAGTATCCATAAATTTAAGCGTGTGTATTTATTATTTGCTATTGCAATAGCTGCTGTTATACCATTTATAACGTTTATTAAATATGTAGATCCAACGTTTACGTTTCCAGAATCAGATCCAAACGCATTAACCCCTCCTCCATTTTTTGTAGCCGATACTTTAATAGAAGAAGAAACTTCTACTAATTATATGTCAACTATTTTATGGAGTATTTATGGCTTTGGAGTTGTAATTTTCTTAGTAAGATTTTGTATTAATTTAGTTGGCATTTTTTCAAAAATTAAAAACAATAACACATTAAAAAATAATCCTTTTGTTAATGTGTTAATAGAGCATTTACAAACACCTCATACGTTTTTCAACTTTATTTTTTTAAATAAGGACAAGTTTGAAAATAATCAAATCCCAAAAGAAGTGTTGTTGCATGAACAGACCCACGCCAAACAAAAACACAGTCTAGATATCCTATTCTTAGAACTTGTTCAAATTGTATTTTGGTTTAACCCATTGTTATATTGGTTAAAAAAAGAAGTAAAACTCAATCATGAGTTTTTAGCCGATCAAGCTGTATTAGATCAAGGTATCGAAACAAAAACATATCAAAATATCTTGTTGTCGTTCTCATCAAACCAACAAGAATTAGCATTAGCAAATGCTATTAATTATTCATCAATCAAAAAACGATTTACACTTATGAAAACACAAACACCAAAGCCAATAGTTTGGCTACGCAGTTTACTATTGCTACCGCTTTTAGCATTGTTAATTTATAGCTTTAGTAACACAAAAGAAGTTGAAAAAGATGTTGTTCCAAAAATGGATATTGAAAATAATAACAATACATCTGCAATACATTTTCAGGATGAAAAAGCAGCAAACACGAATGATATAAACAATAAAAATAGTGAAGAAGCACATCAATCTACAGCAACACCAAAAGAGGTGGCAGATTATAATTCTTGGGCTAAAAAAATAAATAGTGAAACTATTAATTTAGGAAACAATGTAAAATCACTCCCAATTGTAGAAGAAAAAAACTTAGTAAAATACATTGACATTTACAAGAGGATGACAATGGAACAAAAAGAGCAATCAGAGAAAATGCCTTTTGATGGTATTGAATTAAAAATTGACAATATAGATTTTTTAGAAGATCAAGATGGAGCAACAAAACAACAGATTGCCGAGTATAATGCTTTAGCTAAAAAGTATAATTCTATGTCAAAAGACAAGATGATTATAAAATCTAAAGATGTAGAGCGTTTAAATTATTTATACAATGTCATGAGTGCAAAACAACGTGAAAAAGCAGAACCATTTCCTAATTTTCCAGAACCTCCAAAAGTACCTAAAGCACCAAAGCATAAAAAATTAAAAAAGGGAGAAGACTCAAGTATTCCACCTCCACCACCTCCTGCTCCTGCTCCACCTCCAACCCCAAAAGTTACAGAGGAAGATGATTTAGAACAAAACAAAAGACTTGAAGTGACTAGAGCTAAAATGGAAGTAAAAAGAGCGAAAATGGAAGCTAAACGCCAAGAGATGTTAGTTAAAAGAGAGCGAAAAATAGCAGAAAAAGAGAAAGAAAGAAGGCTTAAAATGGATGAAAGAAGAAAGGCTCTTGAAAATAGACAAGCAGAATTACTAGAAAAAGGGGATCATATTCCTCCACCTCCACCTCCAAAATCACCTATAGATCATGTGATTGATATGGCTAAAAAAGACGCTGCTTTTTATTATAATGGAGATGCTATAACCTCTGACAAAGCTATAGACTTGCTAAAGAAAAATCCAGAGATAAACATTTCATCTCATACTAATAATGGTGTATCAACCGTACACCTTTCAGAAAAACCAATTACAGTTAAAAATGGTAAAGTGGTTAATGACTAATCCTATTTTAAATTTAAAAAAAAAAGCTTCAACTTAATTGAAGCTTTTTTTTTGGCTAAAACTGTAACAATAACACACATTTAGCGTTCTAATAGATATCAATCAAAAATCAATCACATCATGTTAAAACAATTCTTTATCATCTGTTCTGGCTCAGACACAGATATACTCAAATCATCTTCTATTGGCGAACAAAACAAATATGCTGGTATTGGAGCAACCGTATTTTTTACAGCAGTTATGGCATTTATAGCTTCTAGCTATGCACTATACACTGTTTTTGATAATCTATATACCTCTATTGGCTTTGGTCTAATTTGGGGTGTTTTAATCTTTAATTTAGATCGTTTTATTGTCTCCACCATTAAAAAAAGAAATAGCTTTTTAGACGAATGTATTCAAGCTACACCAAGATTAATTTTAGCTGTAATTATAGCAGTAGTCATCTCTAAACCTTTAGAATTAAAGATTTTTGAAAAAGAAATAAACCAAGTATTGTTAGAAGAAAAAAATGCAATGACGCTTCAAAATCAAGATGAGATTGCTTTACAATTTACACCTAAAGAAGCACAATTAAAACAAAATATTGCTACACTACAAACCGAAATTGAAACCAAAGAAGCAGAAGTGAATGCCTTATACAATACTTACATTTCTGAAGCGGAAGGTACTGCAGGCACAAAATTACTGGGAAAAGGTCCTGTGTATCAAGAAAAACGTGACAAACATGATACCGCTTTTGCTGAATTACAGGAACTTAAAGCAACGAATAAAGAAAAGATAGCTATTATTGAAGCAAGTCTACTTAATTTGAAAACAGATTATGACACTCAAGTTGCGACGACACAACCCATAATTGATGGGTTTGATGGTTTAATGGCCCGTGTAAATGCTTTAGGTAAATTACCTTGGTTACCTTCGTTTTTTATTTTTTTATTGTTTTTAGCGATTGAAACCTCTCCGATTTTTGCAAAACTATTATCATCTAAAGGAGAATACGATTTTAAATTAGAAGACCAAGAAACAGCTATTAAAACTGTTGTGGAACAACGTGTTACAGAACGCCAATTAGCGCTTAAAACTGATTTTAAAATTAATGATAGGGTGTATACCGATTTATCTGAAGAAGATGAATTATATCAATCTAAACGTGAAAAAGCAAGAGCACTGATGCAACTTCAAGCAGATGCTTTTTACAAACAACAACAAAAAGCCTTATAAATTATACTTCTTAAGGTGTGCTTTGACGTCTTTAGGTTTATAAACAATAGTTGTAGAAGCTGGATATTTTTCTAATAGATGTGTTGGACGTATTGGTCTTTTAGAAAAATTACCACCACAATTAGGACAGACATGTTTAAATAATTCTGAAGCACAAGTTGTGCAATATGTACATTCAAATGTACATATGACAGCCTCTTCAGAATTATAAGGAAGTGATTTATTACAATGCTCGCAAGTGGGTCTAAGCGCTAACATTATTACATCTTTTTTACATATTCTGTAATAATTACAATTTGGGTTGGACCTACTTTACCCTCAATATAATTAGCGTTTTCATGGTCTAATCTAATATTTCTTACTGCAGTACCTTGTTTTGCAACCATACTGCTTCCTTTCACTTTTAAATCTTTAACAAGCACTACATTATCTCCTGTTTCTAAAATAACACCATTACAATCTCTATGGATTATTTTTTCGCTTTCCTCTTTATGTTCACCTGTTGCTCTTGCTAATGCTAATGCTTCATCATCTAAATACATCATGTCTAATAAATCTTTTGGCCAACCTTCGGCTCTTAGTCTTTGTAGCATTCGCCAAGCCATAATTTGCACTGCAACATGCTCGCTCCACATACTATCGTTTAGGCATCTCCAATGGTTAGCGTCCATATCTGTTTTACCTTCGATTTGGTCATGACAATTAGCGCAAACTAATAAGCTTGTATCAACCGTTTCGTTTAACGCAGGTGGAATATTATATTGTTTAGTATCAGTTTTAGAAGTACATAACTCGCAAGTTGAGTTGCTTCTATCTTGTAACATTTGTAATAAGTTCATCTATATATTTTATTGAAAACAAATATAGTAATTGCAAAAAGTAAACTATTATGTAATTAGAAATAAAACAGAGATGGTGAAACACCATCCCTGTTTACTTTATACTAACTAATTTATTCTGAAATACCATGAATCATACTATATAAATAATCACCATGTATTCCAGTAAAATAATTACCTATTTTTTTATTAAAGTCTTTTTGGTTTTCTTCTGTTTTCCAATGTGCTTTAAATAGCTTATCATTTTGTTCAAACATATCATCAATATCATCCATTTTTTCTAAAATAAAAGCTTCAACAAATTCTGTTTTACTTGCTCCCCATGCATGGTAATTAGGGTAATATCCTTTAATAAATGGGTTTTTATTTATGACATTATTAGTATATTCTAATCTAAGCTTATTAAACTCTTCTTCAGAGCCATCCTTTGGAAATGTAAAATAACTTTTTCTTACATATAATAACATGTCTTTGGTTGGAGCTGCAGCTAGTACTTTAGCTCCATTTAATGTAGCATAAATTTCGTCAGAATGTTCATTTGCATAATAAGCATTTTGCTTATCAAAAAACGCATTTCTAGCAGATTCATCAGGCCAAGCTGCTTTAGCTAACTCTACAGATTTTTTTCCTGCCTTGTCAATGTCTTCCCAGGAATTAAATGTTCTTACATATAAAATCTCTGTATTATCTGCAGTAAATTGATGCAAATAATATCTAGCACTTACTATATGGTTGTTTTTTTTTGTCACTTTATCCATGTACTCCTTTTCTATTGCTTTCCAAGTATCCATATCAAAGTTTTCATAATCCATATTCCAATGCATTGTTGTTACAACAACATATTGTGGTTGGTCTTGTACTGTGTCTGTTACAAACCCAGTACTACTAATCATTACAAATGATAGTAGTAGCATCATTAAATTTTTGGTTGTTTTCATAATTTTGATTTTAAATTAATATAATAGCGTTTATTATTATTCTAATTAAATTAATTTGAGGCAACCAAATAGGTGTATTTTAAAAAGTGCTTGTGTCAAAAAGACCTAGGGAAGAGTTATGTAATTAATAATGAGTAAGTTACAAAAAAATATTAACTTTTAATGTAAGGTTTCTCTTAGATTTTTAGGCATTCCTTTTACAACCATATTGTAAGAATGATCTATTAATTGTTTAATAAATTGAGGTTGTAATTCGCCTTTATAGATGTAAAGGGTATTCCAATGTTTTTTGCTCATGTGCCAACCTGCTTCAATACTTTCAAAGTCTTCACGAAGTTGTATGGCGTAGTCTGGGTCACATTTTAAGTTTATAGAGGCTAGCCCGTTTTCCCACTTTTCAAGTGGAACTAAAGCAAAAAGTTTACCTAATACTTTAAAGACTAAAGTATCAGCATCAAACGGAAAATCTTCGGTAGCGTGTGGTTTACTTAAGCAGTATTCCCTAAGTTGTTCTATATCCATGATAGAACAAGATAAGAATTATTTTTTTTGAGATACCTTAATTTTGTTAGACCCTTTTTTTAACCCTTTGTAATTTGGTTTATGGTCTACATCTATTAATACCGGAATATCTAAGCTAATTAAAGTCTCGTTAACGTATTGTAGAAATTTGTTCATGGCGTTCATTTTTGTACTTAGTTGAATTTATTAAATCATAAATAGGTTATTCCAAATATAACATTAATAATACTAAAATCAGATTAAATACATATTTTTTCGATGAAATGCACAACTATTTTAATTCTTTAACCTCTGATTCTGAGATTTTTAAAGCCGAATAATCTAATTTCCACCCAATTGTTTGAACAATATTCTCTACTAATAGTAAGGATTCAAGTGCTTCTTTTTTAGCTATTGTGTATAATCCACTTTCTGGAACCTTATCTCTAATGTGTTGTTTTGCTTCCTCGCTTAAAACAGTTAAATCTGCAGCTTCAAACCTATTGAAATAACCATCTTTTTTATCGTAATAGTTAATATCTGTTTCAATAGATAAAATTTCAGGTTGCGGAAAATGACTAATAGTCACGGTCTTTTTTTTCTGATTGGCACTTAATTCTATTTTATTAAAATCAAAGCCAACATAAGCTTTAGCTTTTATAACCACTAAAGCTTTTTTCTTACTGGAAACCAGTTTTAAAAATCGCTCTTTAACATCTTGATAATGGTAAATTTCTGCAAAATCACCTTCTACGGTAATAAATTTACAGACCTTTTTAATCTTGTCTAACAGTATTATAGATTGTGCAGAGACTTTCTTTTTAGATTGTATATAATTATAAAACGTATAAATACCTAATCCTAAAATCCCTCCAAATATTAAAGTAAAAAATGTGTCCATCACTACTGTATTTTATATAATATAGGTTTACTTGGTGTTGCATCATTCTCAAATGGTGCAATCTGAAGATTTAAAATATACTTTCCATCTTCAATTTTATTAGAGACATAAATAAATTCTGTTATGGTAGCGTCCTTTCTAATTTTTCCGTTTATATCCCAAAAGGCTTTATGTGCTAGTAATTTACCCTCATCTTTCTCTTTATCTACACTTGGTAAATCTATTAGTAAATGTTTAACGCCTATTTTTCTAATAAACACTGCAGCTTCTTCGGTTAAATAGGGCCAATTGGTATTGGAATATTGTCTATTTTTTTTCTCTTTGGTATTGGGCATAGTCCTTATTACCAAAGCTTGCGGTTTGCGTTGCTTTAATAAATATTGCAGTTGGGCTTTAGAAATAACCGCGTCTTCACCAATTAATTCTGGTGCTACTGTAATGACTTCAGCTATAAAGAAAAATTGTTTTAAACATTTATTGACACTGTAAACTTGCTCTGTAATATGACCCACACATTCTGTATGTGTCCCATGTGCATGCGGATTAAACTGGATATTATTAAAGTTGATTGAAGCTCCTTCTTTAACACTTGCAGTCCAATCGTTAAGTACAACAGGTTCTATTTTTGGCTCATCAATATACCAAGCATTGACATTAGATTTTGATGCACGAAGTGGCATCGAAATGTCTAAGGGTTGCGCTAAATTTACTGTGTATTTTTTGGTGTTAATAGTTATTGTAGAAATCACGTTTAGATAATTTTAAACAAATCTGAAGCAATTCCATCGCTTAAAAATTTGCCTTTTTTAGTTGTTTTTAAATTGTTATCCTCAATATACAACAATTGTTTATTTATGTATTGCTTAGATTGTTGCAACAAGTATTCCAAAAAAGTTTTCCCAAATTGAATTTCAATTTTTTCAAGCGACACACCCCAAATTGTGCGTAATCCAGTCATAACATATTCGTTATACTTATCCGTTTTGGATAGTGTTTCAATGTCTATTGGTAATTCTCCAGATTCAATTTTTTTGATGTAAATCGTATTGTTTTTGACATTCCAACCACGTTGTTCTCCATTAAAGCTGTGTGCAGAAGGTCCAATACCCAAATACGGTTTGCCTAACCAATAGGCACTATTATTCTTGCTATAATAGCCTGTTTTACCAAAATTAGACAACTCATAATGGTCAAAACCTGCTTGCTCCAATTCATCAATTAAAATATGAAACTGCTCATGTGCCAAATCGTCATCTACATTATCTATAATTCCTTTGTCTATAAAACTAGCTAAAGCTGTTTTAGGCTCAACAGTTAATGCGTAGCTAGAAATATGTGGCACACCAAAACTAAGAGCTGTTTTGATATTGTCTAGCCATTCAGTATTTGTGCTATTAGGAATACCATAAATCAAGTCTACACTTATATTATCGAAATATTGCGTTGCAATTTCTAAGCATTGTTTTGCTTCTTGCACGTTGTGTGCACGATTCATGAGTTTTAAATCTTTTTCGTGAAACGATTGGATGCCGATACTTAAACGATTTACTGGACTATTCGATAATTCGATTATTAGATTTTTAGATAGATCATCAGGATTCGCTTCAAGCGTGATTTCTGGATTTTCAATAACCTGATAGTTTTTATAGACTTTATCAATTAACAGTTGTAATTCGTCAACAGTTAATAGACTGGGTGTTCCGCCACCAAAATAAATAGTTTCTACTGTTGTGTTATTAAACTCATCTTTACGTAGCTCTAACTCTTTTACTAACGCAAAAATAAGCTGGTCTTTTTTCTTTAATGACGTCGAAAAATGGAAGTCGCAGTAATGACATGCTTGCTTGCAAAAGGGTATGTGGATGTAGATGCCTGACATTATTATTATGTGATAAGTTTGTCGTTATTTCTTAACGCGCTTCTCATTTTGCTTAACAAAAGCACTCCAACCTGTGTAACTTTTACCAATTGTAACTCGTCCTTGGTTGTAAAAATGGCAAACAGCTGCACCAAGTCCATCCATAGCATCTAAATTTTTTGGCAATGTTTTAATACCTAAAAGGCTTTGTAACATTTTAGCAACTTGCTCTTTACTAGCATTTCCGTTTCCTGTTACAGCCATTTTAATTTTTTTTGGAGAATACTCTGTAATTGGGACTTCTCTGCTTAATCCTGCAGCCATAGCAACACCTTGAGCACGACCCAACTTGAGCATACTTTGTACGTTCTTTCCAAAAAAAGGTGCTTCAATTGCAATTTCGTCTGGATGATGTGTATCAATTAATTCTATAGTGCGTTCAAAAATAAGTTTCAGTTTTAGGTAATGGTCATCGTATTTTTTGAGGTCCAACTCATTTAACTGCAAAAACGTCATTTTTTTGTTTTCGACTTTAATCAAGCCAAAACCCATTATGGTTGTTCCTGGATCTATTCCTAATATAATTTGTTCTTTACTCATTAATTACAGGTATAACAACCGCTTAAGGACACAGCTACTCCAACCGTTACAGTTAACATATTTCCATTAAAAGACCCAAAACCCTCTGTGATGGGATCAAAAGTATCACCAAATCCTAAAATATACGAGCCATCTACAAATGCAGAAACGGTTTGACTTATTCCAACATGAAATTCTAATCCTCCCATTGCATTTAAAAATGAAGTTTTATTATCTCCATAATTACCCAAAGGTTTTATCATTGAGTAACCAGGTCCTATATGAAAAACTAATGCTGTACCTAAAGGTAGAAACGTAAAATCTCTTGTGGCATCATATACAAATTGAGCATTGATGCGCGTATAATTAGTTTTAAATTCTGGTGTGTTATCTGCATTTTCAAAACGATTATAACCAAAATCTAACTTTGCTCCTAATTGCGGTGTAAACATATGCTGCACACCTAAATTAATGGTTGGAAAATTAATACTATTTGCTTCAAACGGATTAACTAATCCGTCTTGAGATGGACTATTAAAACCCACAGCAATTAAAGCTTTCCATTTACTGGTTTCTATTTGGGCATTTGCCAAAGTGAAGCAAAAAATAGCGATTAGTACAAAACAATAGTGTTTGATAGTCGGTAACATTGTGTAATATTTAGTTTATTTTGCAAACGCAAAAGATGGCGCAACTATTATGTATAGCAACTTGCCTTACAAAACTAAACAATTCTTTTTTGTACTTATTAAATTAAGTATAGTAGTTGGTGCTTTTTATTTTATTTATCAAAAATTATTGAAAAACGACAGTTTAGACTTTAATCGTTTTTTGTCTTTTTTGAGTGAAAACGAACTGTTTTTAGCTAAAAACATCATTTTTTTGCTGATTTTAACGATTTTAAACTGGTTTTTTGAAATAATTAAATGGCGTTTTTTAGTCTCTAAAATAAAAAGACTATCTGTTTTAGAAGCAACCGAACAAAGTTTAGGTGCTTTAACTGCTTCTTTATTTACTCCAAACCGAATTGGAGAATATGGTGCCAAAGCCATCTATTATTCTAAGCCACACAGAAAACGCATCTTATTATTAAACCTAATTAGTAATATGATGCAAATGAGTATTACCGTTATTTTAGGTGTGATTGGAGCTGTCTTTTTATTTCAAAATTATAAAATTGAATTAGATTACTTCAGGTTATCCAGAGGGTTAATTGTTGTTTTTATAATAGCATCCCTTACTTTTTTTGGTGTTAAGCAAAACAAGTATAGCATTAAAGGATTCCCTATTGAAAAAATTCGTGATTTTGTATTTAATTTAGGTGCTAGCTATTTAATATTTGGGTTGTTTTTATCGCTAGTTAGGTACGCTATTTTCTCGTTTCAGTTTTATGTAATTCTCTCTTTATTAGGAGTTGATTTGGGGTATTTTGACGCGATGATTATTATTACCAGCATGTATCTTTTAGCGTCCATCATTCCAACCATTTCTATTTTTGATGTAGTTATAAAAGGAAGTGTTGCTATTTATTTATTTGATTTAGCAGGTGTAGCGGAACTTCCTGTGTTGAGTTGTGTATTATTAATGTGGTTATTAAATTTTGCCATCCCAAGTATATTTGGCAGCTATTATGTGCTAAATTTTAATTTACCTAAAACGGAAAATTAATGACTATAACTTTTATTATCGTAATTTTACTATACTTATTTTTAATAGGAAGTTTTGTTTTAGGCTTTGATAAAATAAAGGTTTTTAGATTAGATGATTGTACACCTAAAACTAAGTTTACGGTTGTAATTCCGTTTAGAAATGAAGCTGAACATTTACCAGAATTATTAGATTCTATTTTAAAATTAAATTATCCCAAAGACTTATTTGAAATCATTTTTGTGGATGATGCTTCAGAGGATGATTCTGTTGCACAAATCATGAAATTTCTCACGTCGATTCAAAATGACTCAAAACTTTTAAACAATGTGCGTGTGTCACATTCGCCTAAAAAAGATGCAATTACTTTAGCAATACAACACGCAAAATCTAAATGGATTATAACTACAGATGCCGATTGTGTTTTACCTAAATATTGGCTGGACAGTTACGATGAGTTCATCCAAAAAAACTCTGTTAAATTGATTGCTGGACCTGTAACCTACAGTCATAATAAAGGGATTTTAAATGCATTTCAATCCCTTGATTTTTTTAGTTTAATTGGTGCTACAATTGGTGGTTTTGGATTGAATAAACCGTTTTTATGTAATGGAGCTAATTTAGCGTATCAAAAAGATTTTTTTGAAAGCGTCAATGGATTTGAAGGCAATACTACTATAGCTAGTGGTGACGACATTTTCCTGCTTGAAAAAGCTTTAAAAAGAGATAAAAACGCAATACAGTATTTAAAATGTGAACAAGCTGTTGTCACCACAAAACCACAAGACTCTTTAAAACTTTTATTAGCACAACGCTTGCGTTGGGCAAGCAAAACTAGTAATTACAGTAATAATTTTGCTAAACTAGTTGGATTAGCAGTTTTACTTGCAAATGCTTTAATAATTATCGGATTCGTTTTTGTGTTAATGGGTTTATTGAAAGCAAAAGCTTTTGCCTATCTGTTTTTTATTAAAATAGCAATTGATTTTTTACTGATTTATAAAACTAGTCAGTTTTTTAATAAAGAAAACCTACTTAAACATTATACTTGGAGCTGTTTGCTATATCCCTTTTTTAGTGTTTATATTGCTTTTATATCTGTGTTTATGACCTATAAATGGAAAGGTCGCACGTTTAAGAAATAGTGTTTTAGCTAAAAAATTTCTACATTAGCAGTAAACCAATCTACATTGTTATGAAAAAACTTGTTTTTCTTTTAGTATTAACTATTTCAACTTATAGTTTTGCGCAAAACACCTACACCGTAAATAATGAAACGTTAGAGTTAAAGACAGAAGTTGAAGGCACTTTAGATTTATTATGGAATACTTTTGATAATCAATTTAGATACTTTGTAAAAACTGAAGATGGTACCATCACAGAATTAACAAACGCTAAAGACAATAATAACAAGTATGACAATGCTTATCAAAATACATTAAGCAATATAACTGGTCTTGATGCATCCAACACTAAATTAACGTTGTACAGCTTAAAACAGTTTGTTAATGATTATAATGCTAGTAAAAACTCTAGTTACGACTATGATAATAGTAAACCTAAACTAAAAACCAGAGTTGGTGTGTTTGGTGGACTAACTAACAACCCTTTTGTTGTCAATCCAAATAATGAAAAAGTTGCTTTTTTTGGAGCAGAATTAGAATTATTTCAGGATAATCCAATGCCAAAGCATGCAGGTTTTTTAAATATTAGAACTGCTGGAGATACAGATGAATTTAAATACTCGTCCACACAAATTGCTTTAGGCTATAGATTTAGATTTATTAATACTTCAAATTTTAATGTGTATGCACAAACAAAATTTGCTACTTACGTTAGTTCTAAATCATCGTTTACTTATGAAGATTCGGAAAACCCTGGTACATTTTTTACTCAGGATTTAAGTAGTTCTGGTTTTGATGTTCCGTTTATTTTTGGGCTTGGAGCCGATTTTAAAGTAGGTAATGGCTATATCACTTTTGTTTACGATTCGTTATTTGCAGCATTTCAGGATACCGAAGACAACTTCCCTATGGATGTTGCATTAGGCTATAAATTTAACTTGTAATATGGGTTATTTAGATAAAACATCTAACCCTGCATTTTCAAATTATTTTTGGAATAATAATAGTGGCTCTTATAAAAAATTGACCGTTTCTGGTATTTTATTAAAAACACTATTCTGTTTATTAGTTATTACAAGTATTGTGGTTGCTATCTGGAAATTATACGCTAACGGAACTAATATTAAATGGTTTGCTACTGGTGGTATGCTTGCTGCTATTGTAATTAGTATTGTAATTTCTGTTAGACAACATTGGGCACACATTTTAGTACCATTATATGCAGTTGCTAAAGGTTTTTTTCTTGGCGGAATTACTGCCTACGCACAAGCTAGTTTTCCTAATTTACCTTACCAAGCAATTGGTGTCACTCTAGTGACCTTTTTTGTGGTTTTATTTTTATATCAAACGCGACTTATAGTTGTTACCAACAAAGTAAGAAGCGTGATTATAACCGTTTGTACTAGCATTTTTGTAGTTTATTTAATATCCTGGATTTTAGGCTTTTTTGGCATAAAGTCCTTTATTTGGGGAACCTCTTGGTTAGCTATAGGCTTTAATATTTTTGCTGCTATTTTTGCTGCTTTATCTTTATTATTAGATTTTGATTATATAGAAAGACAAAAAAATAAAGCCCCTAAGTATAAAGAGTGGATGGCCACTTGGGGACTACTAGTTACCATTGTGTGGTTATATGTAGAGATATTAAGATTGATGAAGAAATTTGCTATTAGATTTTAACTTTTAAATAACGAATAAACTATGTTACATTTATTTTGGTCCTTTATTAACACTGTTATTGTATTATACTTTCTTTTTCTTTTAGTTCAGTTTATAAGAAAAGGTAAAAAGATGTTTCAGTCTCAATTTAGATTAGTTTCTATTTTTATTTTAGTTTTTGGTATTGTTCAAATTTTGGCTGCATCTAAAAGTGACGATAACGTAAATAAAATTATAATTTCTGATAACTATAGTAAAAACAACACCTCTGAAGTAAAAAAGATGATTTTAGAAGACAATTTAACTTTTGAAATTAATTTATTAGTTAAATACTCTGTTGATCAACATAAATTTATTCCTACAGAAAGTTATAGTAATTTAACAGGTTTTGTCAGCGGTTATGAATGGGAATTTCTATCTATTGAAATCAATACTGCAGAAGAACATGAAGTTTTTGAAGTAAGTGGTATCCTAAAATGGAACCTGTTTGGAATTAACATTTATAATCAGAATAAGCAATTTAAAAAAACAGTTAACTTAATTCACCTGTAAAATTATTGGTAATTTAAACTGAGTTTTTACTTGCTGTCCTCGTTTTATAGCAGGAAATATTTTAGGAAGCGTATTTAAACTATCGGTTATTAAGGTCTCAATATTTGGAATTTCTTGAGAGGTAATACTATCCATTTTAATGGAGTTTATATTAAGTTCTCCTTTTTCTGAAATCAAAAAAGATAGCATTATTGTATCGTTAATATCTTGACTAACTATAATAGTTTCGGTTTGTAATATCTTAGAAATATGGTTAGCAAGTGTTGTTTCAAAGCATTGTTTACTTTCCATTTTTGACTGTAATGAATCACAGACCTCAAAACTTGGGTAATTGTCAACCTCATTCCAGTTAAAGGTTTTCAATTCTTCAGATAAAATAGCTTCTGGTGTTGTTTTTTTAACGTCAAAATATTGGCAAGATACCAACAAAAAAAAGACTAACAAGACAGCTATTTGCTTCATAATTAACTTATATAGCCGAAAAATACAACTTTTTTATATGACAAAAACTGGTATTGAATTAATTTCTTTTAACTACAAATAAATTAGAATAAGTGGCATTGTTTTTACTAATTTTTAAAACATACACCCCTTCTTCAAGTTTGTCTACATTAATGTCTTCATTTAAAACTCCTTCCGTAAATCGTTTTTTATATTCTTTGACAAGGACTCCATTAGTCATGTAAATTGCAAAGTCATATTCACCCTGTACCACTTGTTTAAAAGACACGTTAAGTTGGTTAACCGCTGGATTTGGAAAGATAGTGATATTGTCTTTAGATAGTACCGCTGTTGCATCTTCACAACAAATTTCTTCCTGTATAATTGTTGTGTTTTTTGCACCTAAAACAATGGTTTTATATATAGTTTTACCTTCTCTATTTATAGTAAATCTAACTGTATCAAATGGGTTATAAGCTTTAATAGCATTAATAGCATCACCACGTCTATTAACTTCTAATCCATTTACAGCTAAAACAATATCATAGTCTTGCAAATTATTATCTGCTGCTGCAGTCCCATCTATGACTTTTAATATTATGACTCCTTTATCAGTTTTGTTTTCTTTATCGCAAGGACTACCAAATTGAACACCCAAATAGGCAGTATCATAAACAACTTTATCGACAATACATATTTTTTTACAGTTAGTTTGTACTTGTGCAATAGTTATATTTGTTAGGCACAAAAACAGGATGAGTAGTGGTAAAATACGTTTCATACAATAGATTTTAATTATTATAAAGTTGATTAACTATTACCTACAGTTAAAGCTAGTAAGTCTTTAATGGCCTCTTCATCTTTATCAGAAATATTTCCTTTTATTTGAATGGCATCTAATAAATTTGAGATGTTTTGCTCTAATTTTGTTTTGTTATCCTGAGCAATTAAATCTTGAACTTTTTCTACTAACGTTGGGTCAAATTCTTTTCCATGTACCACCTTTTTCAATAATATTAAAGCGTTATCTTCTTGATCCGACACATGTCCTTGCTTTGCAATTTGTTCTTTAATTTGATTGACTATTGTTGGTATATCCTCTGTTTGATTGGTACTATTTTTTGAATCTAAACAAGAAGTAAAAAAAACCATTAATATAATAATAGTACTTAATAGTAGCCTCTTTAAATATTTGACCTTTACATTAGGAATCATAGTTTTAATTTTTGATTAATAGTTTTAAGAAAATGGCACCATTTACCTTAAATATAATCATTATAAATGTTATTTGTATAATTATTATACAAAATGTAACAATGTTGAATTAGAATCGTCCAATACTATATATGGATATTTTCTTAACAATTTTAGGTTTAATTTTTATGGTTTTAGGTTTAGCTGGAAGCCTATTACCTGTTCTACCTGGACCACCATTAAGCTGGATTGGTCTATTGCTTTTGTATATGACAGACGCTGTACCCAATAATACTCTTTTTTTAATTTTCACATTAATAATAGCCCTACTTATTTTTGGTTTAGATTACATTATTCCAGCAATAGGTGCAAAACGTTATGGAGGTAGTAAAGCTGGAATGATTGGTACAACTATAGGATTAATTGTTGGATTACTTTTACCAATACCAGGTGGAGTCATTATTGGACCATTTGTTGGAGCCTTTATAGGCGAAAAATCTAATAAAGTTAATTCAGATAAAGCGTTGAGAGCTGCATTTGGTTCCTTTTTAGGATTTTTAACTGGGACTTTGTTAAAGTTTATTGTAGCTATTGTTTACTTTGGTTTTTTTATTTCAGTTTTCTGGAAATATAAACACTTAATGCTATAAAAAGCATTAAGCAACATCGAGGGGATGTTGCTTAATTGTGTGTAAATGTAAATGCTATTAACCAAACAGAAGTCTGAAGGGAAATATTAACTAATATTAAGTTATGCAACAAATATATATATTATTACACATTGCTAATGTGGTTAAAACCACAGTGTTGTTGTGGTTAAAACCGCATGTGGCAATAATATAAAGCTGTTTGAGATGTATTTTTTGAAGAAAATAAAATAAAATTTAACATTTCACCTTATATATAACCCTTTTCCTTAGCTATTTGGATTAAGGTTTCATCCTTACCGTCCTCTACTGCAAATAATTCTTTAAGATTTTTCTTTCTTTTTTCAATAGCACTTAATGTAATACCCAAGTGCCCAACTAGATCTTTAGTTCTAACACCTAATGATAAAAAATGCAGCATTTTGTGGTTTATTTCATCAACTTCTATTGGATTAAAAATACTACGTTTTATAATATTATTAATTGTTCCAGTATAAAAAGGAGGTCTATTTTGTATGACTTCAAAAGCACTTGCCAACTCACTTGATGTTAAGTCACTTTTTATTAAAAAGCCTTCAGGATTAATACTTCTAATAATACTATGTATTCTATACACTTCATTAAACATAGTTAGTATTACAACTTTAGATTCTGGCTGAGTTTGCTTAACGTATTTTGCTAAATCTTCTCCAGATTTATAAATTCCATCTTTAGACTCTGGAATACTAATATCAAAAAAATAGATATTATAAGGTTTACCTATATTTTTTGATTTTTTAATTGCTGCTAAAGCAGAATCACAATCTGTAGCGATATCAATTTCTAGTGTTTGGTTTTCTTTTTTTGTTGCTAATAATGTGTGCTGATAACCTTCAATAATCATGGGGTGATCATCGACCATTAAAATTTTTAATACCTTGTTATCCATAGGTTAATTATTTATTATTGGGACATTAATTATAATTGTTGTTCCTTGATTTTTTTGGGTTTTTATATCTAATTTACCGTCTATTTCTTTTATCCTAGAGTCTATATTTTTTAAACCTATTCCTTTTTTTGCTTTTTGTAAATCAAACCCCTCTCCATTATCAGAGACAGTTAAAGTTAAAATATTTTTTTCAAATTTAAATGAAATATCGACCATCGTCGCTTTTGCGTGTTTATAAGCATTTTGCATAGTTTCTTGCAAAATACGATAGATATGTATTTTTACTTTATTGTTTAATGAATCCCAATTAATGGTTTGATCTGCAGTTAAAGTATATTTTATATTATAGGCTGTCATTTGCGTATCAACAAGCGTCTTAACAATATCCAGATAACCAGATTGTTGAATAAAATCCGAATTTAATTCATGGGATACTTTTCTTATTTCTTCTTCAATATTTTTAAGTTCACTTATGTAAGCACTACGTTTTTGAGTAGCCTCTTCAGTTGTACTTTGATTTAGTCCATCTAGACTTAAACGCACACCAAATAATTTTCCCAAAATACCATCATGAATATCTTTAGATATTCTGTTTTTCTCAAAACTTCTAGCTTCATCTATTTTATCTTGCTGAGAAAGCATTAAGTTATAAATTTCTTCATTAGCTTCTTGTTGTTGACGCTCTAATTGAAGCTCTTTATTTTTTTCTCTTTGAGATTTAATAATGTATAAAAAAAACAGAGTAAACAACAGTCCAACAGAGGTTATAATTAACCACAACCTTTGTTTTGATATTTGTTGATTTTCTTGAATGATTTCATCGGTTTCAAATTCTATCCTAGCAAATTTATTTCTTATGGAACGTTCTGCTAGGACTAAACTATCACTTAACTTAATATACTCGTTTAAATATACCCTAGATGAGTCTTTATTAATTTCAGCTTTTGTTTTTAGTGTCTGAAAAACAAATTCGTTTTCTTTTGCAGTTTTTGCAATATTATAGGATAGATTGTTGTAATATTTAGCTGAGTCTATTTTACCTATTTCATGTAAGTATTCAGCAAAAAACGCACCTGAAGACATTATAGCTAATTGATCATCAAGTTTTTTTGCTATAGTCATTGACTCTTCAAACAAATCATAAATGCCAGGATCTGTTTTATCAATTAAATATTTTGAATATGCTAAATCTGCTGTAATAACAGAGTATGATAACGAGTCATTTGTTTTTAAATTTTTATCTTCAAGTATTTCTTCAAACTTTTTCTTAGCATTTATATAATCTCCCTTCCTTCTGTAAATAGTGGCAATATTACTCTTAGAATACAACATATTATAATAGTTATATTCCATATCCTTTGAAGTTTCAATTGCTAGTTGATGATACTCCAAAGCTTGATCATAATACTGTAATTCGCCATAAATAATTCCTATTAAGTTATGAACTGACCATAATGTGTCAAGATTGCTTTCTGTTTTGGGTAGGTTTTCTAATATTTTTTTTGCTTTAATGGCATTTATTTCTGCACCAATAAAATCCCTCTCAGATTCTTGAATACTAGCCATATTTAACAACACCTCACTTTCATTTTTATAATCTTTAATATTATTAAAGATTTTTGCAGCTTCATAATAGTACTGATACGCACTATCGGATTTAATTTCTTTACGACTTACATAACCCAGAATATAAAAAGCGTTTCCAATTGAAGAAGAATCTTTTATCTTTTTTGCAAGATTTAAGATTTTTTTATTGATGGCTTTTAATGGCTGGTAATTGTCCTCATTAAGATATAAAGCAGAAAGCTTTTTATAGCTGTAAAGTATGGTGGAATCTTGTCCAGTCTGTTTGGATAGTATTATTGCTTTGTTAGCATAATCTATACGAGATTGAATGTCTAAATTACTATCCGAAGACAGGTTTCTATATTTAATAATAGAATCTAACTCAGAATCTTTTGTGTTTTGTTGTGCAAAAGATGGAGTAACGATAAATAGTAAAATAAATATTCTTAGCAAGTATGATTCAATTTTTAACTAAATCAAATTTAAAATAAATAATCTATTAAAATGTAAATAGACAGTATCAAATAAAAAAAAGCTTCCAATTAAATTGAAAGCTTTTTTAATAACTATTAATTTTATCGATTAACCGTTTGTTGGTTTTTTTTCTTTTTTTAAATCTGTCATCACAATTAACTTAACTTCAGATTTTTTTACTTCTTTATTTGTATTGTCGTTACTTGATTCAGTATCATTTAAAGAGTTTACTCCTGTTAATAATACGATTGAAAAGATTGCTACTAAGGTAATTTTTAGGGATTTCATAGTGTTATTTATTTATTGTTAATTTTTAGTTTATATTATTTATTAATTAAATACAATATTCTTAGGTTAAGTTTAATAACCTACTAAAAACTACATACCTCTAATACGATGTATGTCCAATAAGATAAATTAACTAGCCTTAAAAAAGAAGATAATAAGTAAGGGAATATTTTTAAAGCTCGACTAAAGTATCATATCGTTAGATAAAAATAACAATTTAATCGATAAAATGCAAATTTTATAGACAAAATGCATAAAAATAAAAAAGCATCCCAATTTTCTTTACAGAAAAAAGGAAAGCTTTCCATCGGTTCAAGCCACTTAACTAGCTCTCTACCAGTTTGATAGACTACTACATCTATCAAAACAACACAACTAAATTTTATTGCTAAAAAAAGCTCCAATTTCTCGGAGCTTTTAGCAATTTTTGCGGTCTGGACGGGATTCGAACCCGCGACCCCCTGCGTGACAGGCAGATATTCTAACCAGCTGAACTACCAAACCGTTGCATAATTGCGAGTGCAAATATACACTCCAAAATCAATATGACAAATATTTTTATACTTTTTTTAAAGAAATTTTTGACGCTCTACTAAGTAGGTTGTCAAAATTTTATCAAAAGACTGATTAATATCTGCTTCAACATATTTTATTTTATACTGTAAGCATTTCATCTTCAATTCTTCAAAGAAATCAACTATAGCTTTTTGATAAGTTTCTTTGACCTGGTTAGCATATAAATTAACATGCTCACCAGTCTCTACATCTATAAACCGTTTTGGCTTATTATCAAAATCAAAGGATAATTCTTTGTCTTTATCAAAAACATGAAATAATACTACTTCATGTTTATTATGCTTTAAATGTTGTAATGCTTCAAACAGTTTTACCTCATCTTCGCTTGTTTGAAACATATCTGAAAATACAAATATTAAAGAACGTCTGTGGATTTTCTCTGCTATTTCGTGTAAATATTGATACGTTTCTGTTTGTTTGTTTAAAGGTTTTGAAATTACAGATTCTTCTAGCTTGTTTAGTAGCATTTGGTGATGACGTTCGCTTCCTTTTTCTGGCGAATAAAAGTCATATGCATCACTGTAAATACTTAACCCAATAGCGTCACGTTGCTTTTTTAAAATATGCATTAAAGAGGCAGTAGCCAATGTGGAAAAAGCAATTTTGTTTAAACTATCCAAACTAAAGCTATCCATTTTAGGATAGTGCATGGAACTACTATTGTCTAAAATAATATGACATCGTAAATTGGTCTCGTCATCATAGCGCTTGGTGTACAGCTTATCTGTTTTGGCAAACAACTTCCAATCAATATGCCTTGTGCTATCACCTTGATTATAAATTTTGTGTTCTGCAAATTCTGCAGAAAACCCATGAAACGGACTTTTATGCATTCCAGAAATAAAACCTTCAACTACTTGTTTTGCCAAGTGCTCTAGGTTTTTAAATCCGCCTGCTTTATTTAGTTCGTTTTGAAGATTCATTTTTTTAGATATTAGACCGTTTCACTATTAGAAAAAAGAGAAGAGATAAAACTAAATACTTTATCTTTTCTCTTATATCTAAACTCTATTGTCTTATTTAGCTATTCCATCTACAATACCATAAGCAACAGACTCTTCTGCTCCCATCCAATGATCACGATTAAAGTCTTTCATAATTTTCTCAAAGGTTTGCCCACAATTTTCAGCTAAAATACGCGCACTTAATTCTTTGGTTTTTAAAATTTCTTGAGCAGTAATTTCTATATCACTTGCTTGTCCACGTGCTCCTCCACTTGGTTGATGTATCATAACTCTAGCATGTGGCTGGATAAAACGTTTTCCTTTAGCACCCACAGATAATAAAATAGATCCCATTGATGCAGCTAACCCTGTGCAAACTGTAGACACGTCACTATTAAGTGATTTAATACAATCATACATTGCAAAACCAGAAGTGACATAACCACCAGGACTATTAATATATAGTGTAATATCCTTAGTGTCTATACTATCTAAATATAACAGTCTATCAATAACGTGTTTTGCCGATTTGTCATCTACCATTCCCCATAAAAACACTTTACGTTCTTCTAATAATTTACTGTCAATTGCGTCTTGAACTTTTGTCTTTTTACTCATTGTATTTGTATTTCTTAATTTTTAACTAAAATAAAAAAAGGTTTGCCATTACAGCAAACCTTTATCAATTCTTTATGAATATATTTTACAGTAACGCATCTATTGCGTCTGCATAAGCTTTTTTAGGAGCCACTCCAACTTGACGTCCTACAACTTCACCGTTTTGAAATACTAAAACCGTTGGGATGTTACGCACACCATATTTAGCAGCAAATTCTTGATTTGCATCTACGTCTAATTTACCAACTACAGCTTTACCATCGTATTCTGTACTTAACTCGTCAATGATTGGTCCAACCATACGACAAGGTCCACACCAAGCTGCCCAAAAGTCAACCATTACTGGCTTATCGCTGTTTAATACTGTTTCTTCAAAGTTTGCATCTGTAATTTCTAATGCCATAATATTATATTTTAATGTGTTATACTAGGTGTTTATATGCAATATTAGTCAAAAATTTTGCCAAAGCTTACAACCTGACAATTTGTTTTGACTATTACGTTATTGTTTGCTTTTATATAATTAAAAAGTAGCCGACTATTTAGTTTAATTTAAAATAAACTTGTTCGCTTTCTAACTCGCTTAATAACTCTTGGCTAACCTTTACTTTTTGTTTTCGACTTGGCATGGTTAGTTTAATTTGGTCTCTGTTATCGTAAATCACAAAATTTAAAGACTGATTACCTGGATGCATTTGGATAAGTTCTTTTAACTTTTGGATTTTACCGGTTTCTAATTCTTTGATATTTAATTGAATGGATAGTTTTTTAGCATAGGTCTCCATAACATCATGTAACAACTGAAAGTTGTTAAACTGCAATCGTGGTTCGCTTTTTTTACCAGTATCGCGATTAACCCAACCTTCCCTAACAAAGACTTTGACATAGACAAAATTATTTTTTAGCAGGAAATGTCTAAACTTTAAATATTCTTCTCCAAAAATTCTAAACTCAAAGGTATCTGTATAATCTTCAACTGTAAATAACGCCCAACCTTTTCCTTGTTTACTTACCCTATGCTGTACATCTGTTACAACACCTCCAAAAGTTAGCTCTCGATTTACATAAGATTCTAAATCGTTAAACAAGGCTAAACTAGCATTACAGAATGTTTTCATTTCTGTTCTAAAATCATCCAAAGGATGTCCAGATATGTATACACCGACAACTTCACGTTCTTTAGCTAGTTTCTCCATAGTTCCCCAAGTTTCACATTCTGGAATTAGAGGTTCTTCTATTTGAACTTCACTTTCGCCACCAAACAGACTAACTTGGGCTGAGTTCTCGTTTTCTTGGTGTTTTGCACCATACTTAATGGCTTTTTCTAAAAAGGTTAAATCACTTCCGTCTTTAAAGAAATATTGTGCACGATGTGTATCTCCTAATTCGTCAAAACCTCCTGCGAGAGCAAGATTTTCAAACGCTTTTTTATTAGCAGCTCGCAAATCTATTCGTTTTGCTAAATCAAAAATTGAGGTGTAAGGTCCATCTTTTTTTCGATTTTCGACAATAGTCATTACTGCGCCATGTCCCACTCCTTTTATAGCTCCCATTCCAAATCGTACCGCATTATCTTTATTTACAGAAAACTTGTAAAAAGATTCGTTGACATCTGGACCTAAAACAGATAATTTCATACGCTTACACTCTTCCATAAAAAACGTCACCTGTTTGATGTCATTCATATTATTAGACAGTACTGCTGCCATATACTCTCCTGGGTAATGCGCTTTTAAATAGGCGGTTTGGTAGGCAATCCAAGCATAACACGTCGAGTGCGATTTGTTAAAGGCGTAACTTGCAAATGCTTCCCAATCTTTCCAAATTTTTTCAAGTTTTTTAGCGTCATGTCCTTTGGCACTAGCTTGCTCGATAAACTTTGGTTTCATTTTATCCAAAACCGCAATTTGCTTTTTACCCATTGCTTTACGTAAAACATCTGCTTCACCTTTGGTAAAGTCTGCTAGTTTTTGTGACAATAACATCACTTGCTCTTGGTAGACAGTAATTCCGTAGGTTTCTTTTAAGTACTCTTCCATTGCTGGTAAGTCGTACTCTATATCTTCATCACCATGTTTTCTACGCACAAAACTTGGTATGTATTCCATTGGACCAGGTCTGTACAGTGCATTCATTGCAATTAAGTCGTCAAAAACTGTAGGTTTTAAGTCTTTTAAATGCTTTTGCATTCCAGGAGATTCATATTGAAACACTCCCACTGTTTCACCTCGTTGGAATAACTCAAAGGTCTTAGCATCATCTAGTGGAAAATTTTCAGGATCTAACTGAATACCATGTTTTGCTTTTACAATCTTAACCGTATCTTTTATTAATGTTAAGGTTTTTAGTCCTAAAAAGTCCATTTTAAGCAATCCTGCATCCTCAACAACCGAGTTATCAAACTGTGTGACATACAGGTCGGAATCTTTTGCAGTAGCAACAGGCACAAATTTGGTAATGTCGTCTGGTGTAATAATCACACCACAAGCGTGAATACCAGTGTTTCTAACCGATCCTTCTAAGGTTCTTGCTAAATTTACTGTTTCTGCTTCCAGATCATCTCCTTCGGATATGTTTAAAAGTTGATTGACTTTTTCTAAATCTTCAGCTCTAAATTTTTGACCTAATTCTTTTTCGCTTAATCCAAATATTTTTCCAAGCTTAGACATGGTTGGAATTAACTTAGCTATTCTATCTGCATCAAACAATGGTAAATCTAATACACGCGCAGTATCTCGAATACTAGATTTTGCAGCCATAGTCCCATAAGTAATGATTTGTGCGACTTGGTTACTTCCATATTTTTTGATCACGTAATCCATGACACGACTTCGACCTTCGTCATCAAAATCGATATCAATATCTGGCATACTAATACGGTCTGGATTTAAAAAACGCTCAAAAAGTAAGTTGTATTTTAAGGGGTCTATATTGGTAATCCACAAACAATAAGCAACCACTGATCCCGCTGCACTACCACGTCCTGGACCAACAGACACATCCATGTTTCTGGCTTCACGAATAAAATCTTCTACAATTAAGAAATAACCTGGATATCCTGTGTTTTCAATGACTTCAAGTTCAAAATCTAGTCTTTCTTTAATTTCATCTGTTAAGTCTTCACCATATCGTTTTTTTGCTCCTTCGTAGGTTAGATGTCTTAAAAAGGCATTTTCACCTCGTTTACCACCATCTTTTTCGTCCTCTTCATGTTTAAATTCTTCCGGAATATCAAAAGCTGGTAATAAGACTTCTCTAGCTAATTGATAGGCTTCTATTTTATCTACTACTTCTTGAATATTACTAATAGCTTCTGGCACATCTTTAAACAGTGCTTTCATCTCTTCTTGAGACTTAAAGTAATAGTCTTGATTAGGTAATCCGTATCGATATCCTCGACCTCTACCTATTGGAGTAGCTTGTTTTTCGCCATCTTTAACACATAATAAAATATCATGTGCATTGGCATCTTCTTGTTTGGCGTAATAAGTGTTATTGGTGGCAACAAGTTTAATATTATGTTGCTCTGAAAATTTAATTAACGTAGGATTTATACGGTTTTCATCTTCTTGATTATGGCGCATCAACTCGATATACAAATCATCCTGAAATAATTCTTTCCACCACAGCAAAGCTTCCTCTGCTTGGTTTTCACCAACGTTTAAAATTTTACTTGGGACTTCACCATATAAATTTCCTGTTAAACAGATTAAATCGTCTTTATACTGTTCGATTAACTTTTTATCGATTCTTGGTAGATAATAAAAGCCATCCACAAAAGCATGAGAGGATAATTTGGCCAAATTATGGTAGCCATTTTTGTTTTTTGCTAATAATACTATTTGATAACCATTGTCTTTTCTGGTTTTATCTAAGTGATCTTCGCACACAAAAAACTCGCAACCAATAATGGGTTTTATTTTTTTTACAGTTGTCGTTTCGCCTTTTTCTTCTGCTTCTGCAATTTTAGCTTCAACAGATTTGTTGTGTTTATTTACTGCATTAACAAAATGAAAAGCTCCCATCATGTTAGCATGATCCGTTAACGCAACCGCTTCCATATTGTGGGACGCAGCTTCTGTAACTAAATCTGCAACACTCATTGTAGACTGTAAAACAGAAAATTGTGAGTGATTATGAAGATGTACAAAATTAGCCGATTTTAACTCTTGTACATTTTCTTTAATCGTTTCTGAAGAAATATCTGATGCTTCTTCCTTCTGAAGTCTAGCATTAATCTTTGCACTTTCTTTTTTAAGATTAATATGCTTAAGACCAATTAACTGTATTGGTTGTGGGTTTTCACGATTAAATCTCTCAAAATAATCGGGTTGAACGTCTAGCTCTTCTTTAGTAAACTCTTTACGTCTAATTAATTCTAAAAAACAACGTGTTGTAGCTTCAACATCTGCTGTAGCGTTGTGTGCTTCTGCAAATGGTTGATTAAATAAAAACTGATGCAACTCGGTTAACGTTGGTAATTTAAATTTTCCGTAACGTCCACCTGGAATTTTACAAAGCTCTGCAGTATGTTCTGTACATGTATCCAATACAGGAAGTTCTTGGAGTTGATTTGCAATATCCATACGAACAAACTCGGCTCCCATGATATTTAAATCAAACTTGACATTTTGACCAACAACAAATTTGGTTTTATTTAAAGCAACATTAAATTTTTCTAAAACGTCTAAAAGGGGTACACCTTGCTCTTGTGCTAACTCTGTAGAGATTCCATGAATTTTCTCCGCATCATATGGAATATTAAACCCATCAGGTTGTACTAAATAATCCTGACTCTCGATACAATTACCCATCTCGTCATGTAATTGCCATGCAATTTGAATACATCTTGGCCAATTATCTACGTCTGTTATTGGTGCATCCCAACGTTTCGGTAATCCTGTAGTTTCGGTATCAAAAATTAAATACATTGAAGAGTTTTAGTGATTTATTGCTAAAAAATATGAGCTTATAAAAATACAGAGAATATTCCCTTTTTTAAAGTGAAGTTATAAACAGTTGTAAACAAAAAAAAGCCAACTGAAATTCAGTTGGCTTTTTTAAATATTTAATTAGAATTATGACACTAATTCTTCGTGAACTTTCTCGGTATTAATTGCTGCTTGAATTGCATTTCTATGCTTATTCAATAAATTATCAATACTTGGTGGTAAGCTATTTTCTTTCAATAACTCGTCATAAGTCTCAAGACTTGCTTCCTCACCTCTGATAGCTTCTTCTAGAATAGCTTCTTCATTATTAGAAGAGAAAGTAGATTTTAATGACATCCAATTTCTGTGCATTGTCCCAGTAAAACTACCCGAATCTTCAGGTATTTGACCATATCTTAAGATTTCTGTTCTTAATTCTTTAGCAAATTCACTTCTTTCTGATGCACGTCTTTTAAAAAACATTTTAAGTCTGTCACTATCGACATTGTCCATTGCATTTAAATAGCCTTTCTCAGCATCATAATTTTTGATTAATAATTCGTTTAACTTTTTAGAAATTTCTTCAGTGTACTTCATAATATCTTTTATCATTTTAAAATTTCAATATATTTTTTAAAGATGTGTATTGTTTCACATCTACAATCTTAATATAGCAGACAGAAGCGCTTTTGTCAAGCGATTTAACAGTGTTTGTGATGCTTTTAAGAGTATTTAACAAAAAAAGCCAACGCGACTGCGTTGGCTTTTTTAAAATAGTATATTCTATATTAATTAGAGCAATCTCCAAGCCCATTAATAATAGCCTGAATAGATCCATCGGTATCTCCACATGCTTGTTTTTTTACTTCAAGTGCAGTTTTATATGCCATACAAAATTGTGTGTATTGCGGTCCATTAGGATCTACATTATTATAGTTAGTTTGTGTTGTTGCTGCTACAGCTATTGCGTTTAAACATGCTTGTGTTTGACCAGAAGAATCTGCAACACCAATACTTAATATTGGTACATTATAAAAATAACCTCTATTAAAGTTTTCAGAATTTAATCCAGTAACATCAAATGCATGAAAGCTAAAAGTACCAGACACTGTTCTCTCTACTAAGTTAAACTCTGTTATAGTTATATTGCCTTCAGATGGATATATCTGTACACTTGGGTGTGGTATACTGTTGGTGGAGTAAATGGTACCTTGCTGATTTTCAAAAGTTGCAGAAGACACAGTATTCCCTAATAAATAAGACCCTTCAATAGAGTTAGTAGTCTTTAGATTTATGGTTTCTAAATTTCTAATTCCTGTAATAGTTAAGTAGCCTTGATCATCAACATTAGCCCTATAATTTGTGGCCTCCCAATAAGCTTCTCCATTATATCCTATAAAAGCAGGTGTGTTAAACACAAGCTCCTCTCCACAAGAGGTTAGCGTAATTAATAAAGCCAATAGGATTGATATTCTTTTCATTATAATACATTTAACGTCATCAAAAATAGAATAAATTAATTTTATTTGACAGAATTACTTTAAAAACTTGAAAATTAAAAAATTATAGTATCTTTGCAGACTTATTAATAATCGAGGTCGTGAACCTCACAAATTAATTATTTATGCCAGTAAAAATTAGATTACAAAGACACGGTAAAAAAGGGAAACCTTACTATTGGATCGTAGCAGCAGATGCTAGAGCAAAAAGAGATGGTAAATACTTAGAAAAACTAGGCGCTTACAATCCAAACACTAACCCAGCAACAATCGATTTAGATATTGATGGTGCAGTAAAATGGTTACAGAATGGTGCACAACCTACTGATACAGCAAAAGCAATTTTATCTTATAAAGGTGCTATGCTTAAAAACCATTTAGCAGGTGGAGTTAGAAAAGGTGCTTTAACTGAAGAACAAGCAGAAGCTAAATTTAATGCTTGGGTTGAAGAAAAAGCTAGCAAGGTAGAAGCTAAAAAAGAAGGCTTATCTAAAGCTGAAGCTGAAGCAAAAGCAAAAGCTTTTGAAGCAGAAAAAGCAGCTAACGAAGCACGTATCGCTGCAGCAACTCCTGTAGAAGAAGAAGCTGAAGAAGTACCTGAAACTGAAGTTGAAGGAAACCCTACTGATGAAGTAGAAACTTTAGAAGCTGCAAAAGAAGAAGAATAAAAAATATTTTTTTATACTTTTAAACTCCGATAAAGACTTATCGGAGTTTTTTATGCAAAAAACTTACTATGGATATTAAAGATTGCTTTTTTTTAGGGAAAATTGTAAAAAAATATAGTTTTAAAGGCGAATTGCTTATAAAACTAGATACAGACGAGCCTGAATTATACGAAAACTTAGACTCTATACTTGTTAATTTAAGAGGAACTTTAGTACCATTTTTTATTGAAAGTGCTCAGCTTCATAAATCTGAATTGCTTCGTGTAAAATTTGAAGATGTAGATACAGAAGCAGATGCAGATGCACTAATTAAAAGTGAAACCTATCTACCGTTAAGCTTTTTACCAGAATTAGATGAGGATAAATTTTATTTTCATGAAATTATTGGTTTTAATGTAGAAGACAAAAACTTTGGTACAGTAGGAGTTATTAAAGGTGTAAACGATACCACCGCACAATCTTTATTTGAAATAGACCGAGATGGTATTGAAATTTTAATACCCATGAATGACGAGTTTATCACTAAAGTCGACAAACCTAATAAAACCATTTTTGTAGATACGCCAGAAGGGTTAATTGAATTGTATTTAGAGGATGAATAAACCTTTTAATTTCAAACAATTTACAGTCCAACAAGATCAATGTGCTATGAAAATTGGTACAGACAGTGTCCTACTAGGCGCTTGGACACCTTTAGACACCAATCCATTCTCTATTTTAGATATTGGTGCAGGAACTGGTGTTTTGTCTTTAATGTTAGCACAGCGCAGTACTGCTCAACTTATTGATGCAATAGAAGTAGATGATTTAGCATACGAGCAATGTGTGGATAATTTTGAAACCTCTCCTTGGAGCGACCGTTTATTTTGTTATCATGCAGACTTAGCAGAGTTTACCGAAGAAATTGAGGATAAATATGACCTTATTATTTCTAACCCTCCTTTTTATTCTGAAGATTATAAAACAGAAAGTGGACCACGCGATTTAGCTAGATTTACTGATGCTTTACCTTTTGACCACCTATTAGATTGTGTATCTCAATTACTTACAGATGATGGTGTGTTTTCTGTTGTTATTCCGTTTAAAGAAGAGGATAACTTTATTGCATTAGCTTCTAAAGTTACATTGTTTCCTAAAAAAATATTACATATTAAAGGTTCACCTTCTTCAGAAACAAAACGAAGTTTGATAGTCTTTTCTTTCAGCGAAAGCGAAATAAAAAAAGAAACACTTATTATTGAAACTTCAAGACACCAATACACCCAAGACTACATTAATCTGACTAAAGAATTTTATCTTAAAATGTAAGATAAAATTGTGTTCTGCAAACGTTTTCGTTACTTTTGTTTTTCAATTAAAACAAGACCATGAAACCAGATTTATTTGAAGCTCCAGATTATTACAACTTAGACGAATTACTTACCGAAGAGCATAAATTAGTACGCGATGCTGCTAGAGAATGGGTAAAACGTGATGTCTCACCTATTATCGAAGAAGCTGCTCAAAAAGCAGAATTCCCTAAATCTATTATTGGTGGATTGGCAGAAATTGGTGCGTTTGGACCTTACATTCCTGTTGAGTATGGAGGTGCAGGATTAGACCAAATTGCCTACGGATTAATTATGCAAGAGATAGAGCGTGGCGACTCTGGTGTACGTAGTACAGCGTCTGTGCAATCGTCTTTAGTGATGTATCCTATCTGGAAATATGGTAACGAGGAACAACGCCAAAAATATTTACCTAAATTAGCTAGTGGAGAATGGATTGGTAGTTTTGGTTTAACAGAGCCTGATCATGGAAGTAATCCTGGTGGAATGACTACCAATTTTAAAGATATGGGTGACCATTATTTGTTAAACGGAGCAAAAATGTGGATATCAAATTCGCCATTTTGTAACATTGCAGTAGTTTGGGCAAAGAATGAAGAAGGTCGTATCCATGGATTAATTGTAGAACGTGGTATGGAAGGTTTTACAACGCCAGAAACACATAACAAATGGTCGCTTCGTGCATCTGCAACTGGAGAACTTATTTTTGATAACGTTAAAGTCCCAAAAGAAAACTTATTACCAAACAAATCTGGTTTAGGAGCACCTTTAGGATGCTTAGACTCTGCACGTTTTGGTATTGCTTGGGGAGCAATTGGAGCTGCAATGGATTGTTATGATACTGCTTTACGTTACAGTAAAGAGCGTATCCAATTTGGAAAACCTATTGGGCAATTCCAATTGCAACAAAAAAAATTAGCCGAAATGATTACCGAAATTACCAAAGCACAATTATTAGCTTGGCGATTAGGTGTGATGCGTGAAAACGGTACAGCTACCTCAGCACAAATCTCTATGGCGAAACGAAATAATGTCGATATGGCTTTAACTATTGCACGAGATGCTAGACAAATGTTAGGTGGAATGGGAATTAGTGGAGAATATAGCATTATGAGACATATGATGAACCTTGAAAGTGTAGTGACTTATGAAGGTACACACGATATTCATTTATTAATTACTGGATTGGATGTTACTGGTTTAAATGCCTTTAAATAAGTCGCATATCTATTTTTGATAACCCTTTTAAATAAAAAAATACTAAAAATGCTTCTCTAAACGGGAAGCATTTTTTTGTTCAACCCTTTAGTTGTAAATTTAGTTTATGAAAAAGAACATCTACCTAAAGCTTATTGTAATTGTATCATTAACAATTGGTTGTAGCTCCAACTCTAGTAGCTTATCTAACTCGATGTCCCAAACTCAAACAGATACAACAGATCAAACACCTATAGACAATCCACAACATTTTAAAATATTGTCTTTAGGTGATAGTTATACTATTGGTCAAAGTGTTTGTGACACGTGTCGTTTTCCAGAACAATTAAAAGACAGTTTGTCAACTGTTTTTAATAATGATACGTTTTCTTTAAAAATTGTTGCCCAAACTGGTTGGACAACTACTAACCTTAAAAATGCTATAGCCAATACAATTTTAATTGAAGATTATGAATTAGTAACGTTGCTAATTGGAGTTAATAATCAATTTCAAAGTAGACCTTTTTCGTTATACGAAACCGAATTTCCGGAATTGGTCAATACTGCTATCACACAAGCCAAAGGTGATAAAAATAGGGTAATTGTGGTCTCTATCCCAGATTATGCTTACACACCATTTGGTGGTGGTAACACCTATATTTCTCAAGGTATAGATACATATAACGCTTTCGCGGAAAGCTATTGCGCATCCAACAATATTACTTTTGTAAACATAACAGACATTACCAGACAAGGCTTAGAAGACCCAGAACTAGTAGCATCTGACGGTTTACATCCATCTACAAAAGCCTATAGTAAATTTGTAGAACGCATTTTACCATTTGCAATAGAACAACTAAATTAGCTACATGTTTTCAGGGAGAAAAAAATTAAACAGAGCTTATAAAAACGCTAAAGTTGTACCCTTTGATGACAAATCTAAATTTATATTTTTTAGCGATTGTCATCGTGGTGACAACAGTTTTGCTGACGATTTTTCTAATAATCGAAACATATACTACCATGCGTTAAAACATTATTATGTTGAGGGTTTTAGCTACGCAGAATTAGGTGATGGAGACGAACTTTGGGAAAACATATCCTTCAAATCTATATTAGAAGCACATAAAAACGTGTATGAGTTAATGAGCTTGTTTCATAAACAACAACGTCTGCATTTAATTTGGGGAAACCATGACATGGTTTATAGAAATCCAGAGTATGTAAAGAAAAACTTATCATCTTATTTTGATCCTAAAGTTGGTGAAGATGTCGAGCTTTTTGGTGACATTAAATACAACGAAGCAATAATTTTAAAACACAAAGACACACAACAAGAACTATTTTTAACTCATGGTCATCAAGCCGATTGGTGGAATTACACCTTTTGGAAATGGAGTAGATTTATGGTACGAGTCCTATGGAAACCCTTAAATGTAATGGGTATTGCAGATCCAACCAGTCCTGCAAAAAACTATAAAGAATTAATTAAAGTAGAACGTCGTACTAAAAAATGGATTATTGAAAACAACAATTTAATTACTATAACTGGTCACACCCATAGACCACGATTTCCAGAACCAGGAGATATTGCTTTTTTTAATGATGGTAGTTGTGTCCATCCCAGAAGTATTACAGGTTTAGAATTAGAAAATGGAGCCATATCGCTTATTAAATGGCAAATTGCCACAAAAGAAGATGGTACTTTACAGATTGTAAGAATGTTGCTAGAAGGTCCTAGACGATTAGTGGATTATAAGACAGATAAATTGTAGTCTTCACTTTAAAGGCGGAGGAGGTGGAGGTGGTGTATTTAATTTTTCATTTAAAACTATTGGCAAATCAATTGTATCACTAATTTTCTCGAAAGTAGATGTAACTAAATTTAAATATTTAGTTAGTTTTTCTATATTAGAATTATCAAAAGACAGGTATAATAATAGTTTATCTGGATTTGAAGAATAATTAAATTTCTTACCATAGTTATATATATCTTTTTTCAAGATTGATTTCAAACTATCTAACGGAAAAGACAAATTGGCTTTATAAATTGAATCATTATAAATTTCAATTGTATTTTTTCTTTTAATAAGAATGCAAGAAGTATTTTCCCAACAAAAATTAACCAACTGTACTGATTTTATTTCATTGTTATTTTTTATAACAACTTTAGAAAGACTGTCATTACAAGCAATTTCTGAAGTTCTTTCAAATAGCTTATCAAAAGTATTGTATTTTCCTAAGTCTAATTCAATACTTAAGCTATCCTTTTTTATGAGTTCTTTACCAAAGGTTTTTTGAATAATAATTTCTTCATTAGAAGTTTTATTACAGCCATAAAATAAGATAATTATAAAAATGGAAATGTATATTCTCATTTTATAAATTTAAAAAATTAATAGCTTCAAAACTAGTTGAATTTTGAGATTCCTGCCTACGCAGGAATAGTATTAACTTTCTGGAGCCAACTCTACTTCCAAACCTTCCATGTCTGGAGTTATTTGGATTTGACACCCTAAACGTGAATTATCTTTGACATAAAACGCTTCACTTAGCATAGCTTCTTCGTCATCTTGCATCTCTGGGAGTTGGGTATCACTTAACACATAGCATTGGCAACTTGCACACATCGCCATACCACCACAAACACCAATAGTACCTTCAGGAGCCAGCTCGTAACTTCTTACAACTTCCATAAGGTTCATTGCCATATCAGTTGGTGCTAACACGTTGTGGGTAACACCATCTCTGTCTGTTATTTTAATGTTTATGTCTTGTTCCATAGGAAAAAGTAATTAGGAGTTAGGTACTAGTAGTTAGTTTTTATCGATTTAATTAAGCCATGAAGCATTTTTGAAATTTCATTTGTATTTTCAATAAGTAGTATAGCTTCTTCTTTATTTAAAAAATTCAGTCTAATAGATAAATATAGCATTGATCTAACTTCACTATTTGATGCTAAAGAAAAATACAAAAACCTAGAAAAATCTGCATTGGAATTTCTATCAAATCCTTCAGCAATATTATTTGATATTGAGACAGCAGCTCTTTTAATTTGATCCCTAAAGGAAAAATCTTTATTATCTTGAAATAATTTATAAATAGTAACTGCTAGATCTTGTGATTTTTGCCAAACCAATAAATCCTCAAATTTTTGTACTGCCATTTTTACTTACTACTAGGTACTAACTACTCAATACTCTTTACCACTGCTTTTGGCGCTTCTTTTCGTGTTCCATCAAATCCATCAATACCACTTACCGTTGTGTACTTTAATACATAACGCTTTCCTGGATTAATAATTTGATAAGCTGCTTGACACATTAATGTTGCTTCATGAAAACCACAAAGAATTAGTTTTAATTTTCCTGGATACGTGTTTACATCTCCAATTGCGAAAATACCAGGAATATTAGTTTGGTAATCTAAAGCATTATTCACTTTTATAGCATTTTTTTCAATCTCTAATCCCCAATTTGCAATAGGTCCTAATTTTGGCGATAAACCAAATAATGGAATAAAATGGTCGCATTCTATTTCAAATTCTTTTTCAATATGTGCAGCTTGTTTTACAACAACACCAGAGACTTTTTCGTCACCTAAAAGCCCAATGACTTCTGCTGGTGTAACCAAATTAATTTTACCTTTATTTTTTAGTTCTTGTACCTTCTCTACAGAATCTAAATGCCCTCTAAATTCGTTGCGTCTATGGATTAACGTTACTTCTGATGCGACATCGCTTAAAAAGATACTCCAGTCTAAAGCAGAATCACCTCCTCCAGCAATAACTACTTTTTTATTTCTATAAATTTCTGGATCTTTAATAATATACTCGACACCTTTATCTTCAAAATCTTTAATATTATGAATTAAAGGTTTTCTTGGCTCAAAACTACCCAATCCACCTGCTATTGCTACTACAGGAGCATGGTGTTTGGTCCCTTTATTTGTAGTTACAATAAAAGTTCCGTCTTCTTGCTTATCAATAGTTTCGGCACGCTCACCTAATGTAAAACCAGGCTCAAACTGCTTACATTGTTCTAATAATTTATCTGTTAAATCGCCTGCTAATATCTCTGGATATGCAGGTATATCATAAATAGGTTTTTTTGGATAAATCTCTGAACATTGTCCACCAGGTTGAGGAAGTGCATCTATTAAATGACACTTTAATTTTAATAAACCTGCTTCAAACACTGTAAAAAGACCTGTTGGTCCTGCACCAATAATGAGTATATCTGTTTTAATCATGAATTTTCAATTTCAGGAAGTAAATGTAATGTCAAAACCTTTGATTTATTATGACAAAAGTCAGTTTAAGCTTCAACATTTATAACGTGTTCTATTTGAGGAGCGTATTTTTTTATAGTCATTTCTACACCAGATTTTAAAGTCATTTGGTTAACACTACATCCTACGCATGCGCCTTCTAATTGCACTTTGACTAATTTACCATCTTCTATAGATAACAATGAAATATCACCACCATCACTTTGTAAAAATGGACGAATTTCCTCTAGTGCTTTCTCTACGTTTAATCTTAATTCTTCTGTTGTCATCTATTTTTTATTAACTGCAGAACATCCTGCCATAGTGGTTATTTTTATTGCTTCGGTTGCTGGAAGATTATCATTTCTATCCACTACTTGTTGCACCACATTTTGAGTAATAGTTTCAAATGCTTTTTCTAAAGGTGTTGCAGTTTGCATAGCTGCTGGACGACCAACATCACCTGCTTCACGTATGCTTTGAACTAAAGGTATTTGACCTAAAAGTGGTACTTGTAAATCTTCTGATAGATGCTTAGCGCCTTCTTTACCGAAGATGTAATATTTATTATCAGGCAATTCTTCTGGAGTAAAATACGCCATATTTTCAATAATTCCCAAAACAGGTACGTTTATGCTGTCTTGCTGAAACATTGCCACCCCTTTTTTAGCGTCTGCTAAAGCTACATTTTGAGGCGTACTTACAACCACAGCTCCTGTAATAGGAAGAGATTGCATGATACTTAAATGTATGTCTCCTGTACCAGGAGGTAAATCGATTAATAAAAAGTCTAATTCTCCCCAAGCTGCATCAAAAATCATTTGGTTTAATGCTTTAGCAGCCATAGGTCCACGCCAAACGACAGCTTGGTCTGGTTTAGTGAAAAATCCGATTGAAAGAATTTTTACTCCGTAGTTTTCTACAGGTTTCATTTTAGACTTTCCATCAACAGTCACTGATAAAGGACGCTCTAGCTCTACATCAAACATAATTGGCATAGATGGTCCGTAAATATCTGCGTCTAACACACCCACTTTAAAGCCCATTTTAGCTAAAGTTACTGCTAGGTTTGCTGTAACAGTCGATTTTCCAACTCCACCCTTACCTGATGCTACTGCAACAATGTTTTGGATGCCAGGAATGGCTTTTCCTTTAATGACATTTGGAGCCGATTTTTCTGGAGCATCTACTTTAATGTTAACTTTTATCTTTGCTTTTTCATAAACTTGTTTATGAATAGCTTGTAATATCTCTACCTCTGTTTTTTTACGAGCTTGAAGTGCTGGATTTTTTATGGTGATATCTACAATCACCTCATCTGCAAATGTTACCACATTGGTTACTGCTCCGCTTTCTACCATATTTTGACCTTCGCCAGGAACGGTTATGGTTTCTAATGCTTTAAGTATGTCTTGTTTGTTTAATTTCATATGCTTTTCAAGAAAAAAGAGATGAGAAAAAAGAAAAGAGATTTTACTCAAACCCTTAACTACTACTCTTAGTTTATATTTTCTAATTCAGAATGATTCTAAAGTGCAAATATACTACATAAACCTTGAAGAATGAAGTGGTTGGTTTGATGTTTTTTATGGTGTGATAAGTGTAAGCTATAACTCTTTTGAGGGCTCCCAAAACACCTCATCAAAATTCTGGATTTGGTTGTCTATTACAGTAACGCCTTCACTTTCTAATAATTGTTGCATTAGGTTGGTACCCTCAAAATGATGCTTGCCTGTTAATAACCCTTTACGGTTAACTACGCGATGTGCCGGAACATCTTTATTATGTGAGCCATTCATAGCATAACCAACCATTCTGGCACTACGTTTGGCGCCTAAATAGTTAGCAATTGCTCCGTAACTAGTTACACGACCATAAGGTATTAGCTTGGCTACTTCATACACTTTATCAAAAAAATTGAGTGTTTCTGGTTTCATGTGTGTTGTGTTTTTTTTATAAATCACATGTTACTTCCAAAGTAGTAATTCTCTTTAAAATTGAGATTAAGTTAAGGAAGTATCATAAATCTTTTATGATGTTTATCAACGTCACAATGGATATAATTCCGGTTATGATACCAATAATGTAATTCATGTTTTTTTGTGATTTGATTTTCTTGTTTTTTATGCGTTTAAAAAAGAAAACATACACATATAACATCACAAACGTCCCAGTTGCAGCTCCAGCTACATAAGATGTGATACTAACATTATCAAACGTTAACCAGCCTAAACTAGCTAAAGTAACACTCATATACGCCTGATACGGAATAGGAAACACATTTAACGACGATAAAAACATCCCTTGAAAAAACCTACTATGTTTACTACGTCGTTCTTGCTCTACTTTTAATTTTGGTTGTTGCTTTGCTAATGCTAAAAAGTAAATAGTAATCAAGACAAAAAGCACAAATGCTACACGTTGTAAAACTTGAACAATCTCTGGATGTTTACTAAGATATCTTGCAAATATTACTGCAATTAAGGTTTGTATAATTACTACAACACACACACCTATAGAAAACATTAATCCACGAGAATAGCCTTCTTTTATACTAATTTTTGCAGCAGTCATATTAAGTAATCCAGGCGGAATAACTCCAATTAACGCAATAAGCATGCTTATAAAAAAGGTGATGGTAAGATTCAAAAGTTAGTTAATTTTAAATCTAATATACGTAATTGGTTTGTCTTTTTGCAGGTATTGGTTTTCGTAAAACGTTTGCACGCTAGTAACTTCCTCTGGACTACCTTCTTGTCTATACACATCGTTATTAGCATATAGCACTTCATGACCTTCGCCATGTAATAATCCTAGAGTGTATCCATGCATAAACTCGGAATCCGTTTTTAAATTCATTATTCCGTCAGGTTTTAACACGTGTTTATAACGTTTTAAAAACTGAGAATTAGTCATTCTGTGTTTAGTACGTTTATACTTTATTTGTGGGTCTGGAAAGGTAATCCAGATTTCATCCACTTCGTTTTCTGCAAAAACGTATTCAATTAGTTCTATTTGGGTTCTAATAAAAGCTACGTTAGGAATATTTTCTTCAATTGCGGTTTTAGCACCTCTCCAAAAACGTGCCCCTTTAATATCAATACCAATAAAATTTTTGTTTGGATATTTTTTGGCTAGAGCTACACTGTATTCTCCTTTTCCACATCCCAACTCTAAGACTAAAGGATTATTGTTTTTAAAAACAGTTTTATTCCATTGTCCTTTGTATTGGTAATCTGCTTCCACTAACTCTGCTCTGGTTGGTTGAAAGACATTGTCAAAGGTTTCGTTTTCTTTAAATCTTTTCAGTTTATTTTTACTACCCACTGTTGTGTATTTCTTGTTTAGGGTGTAAAATTAAGGAAATATAGTTTAGGGCTATAATAGTTACCTTTGAAATTAGTTTGATGAAACTATTTAAATGAAAAAACGAATTCTTGTTGCACCTCTAAATTGGGGAATTGGTCATGCCACACGTTGTATTCCTATAATTAATGGATTACTTGATGAGGGTTTTAGCCCTATTATTGCTAGTGATGGCGAAGCTTTGCAATTATTGCAAAAAGAATTTAAAGATTTGATTTTTGTTGAATTACCTGGTTATAATATTAGGTATTCTAAAACTAAAAGTACTTTTAAATGGTTGCTGTTTTTACAACTTCTTAAAATTAGAAAAGCCATAAAAGCAGAGCATAAATTAATTAGAAAAATTGTTCATGACTATGCAATTGAAGGGATAATATCCGACAATAGGTTGGGTGTTTATAGTAGCAAAGTACCATCTGTTTTTATGACACATCAGCTAAATGTGTTAAGCGGTATGACTACAAAAATAAGCACTAAACTACATGATAATTATCTTAAAAAATTTGATGAATGTTGGGTTCCTGATTTTGATGGCGAACCCAATTTAAGCGGAAAACTGAGTCATAATTTTAAAAGCAAGGAATTAACTATAAAATATATAGGTGCAATAAGTAGGTTAAAAAAGACTAAAACTAAGCCAAAAAACAGGTTTATGGTATTGTTATCTGGTCCAGAACCGCAACGCACCATTTTAGAGGAAAAATTATTAGATATACTTAAAGTTTTACCAGGTTTGATAATATTTGTGAGAGGCAAAATTGAAGAAAAACAAGTAATTGAAAACCGACCACCTTTTGCAATTTATAATTTTATGGAAACTGAAGAATTGCAAAATTATATTAACAATAGTGACATTATTATATCTAGATCTGGCTACACTACAATAATGGATTTAGCTAAATTAGGAAAACAAGCCTTTTTTATACCCACTCCAGGACAATATGAACAAGAGTATTTAGCTGAATTTTTGGAAAAAAGTAAGATTGCACCATATTGCAATCAAGATGATTTTTCTTTAAGCCAATTAGATAAGTTGACTAACTATTCTGGATTTAAAACTTTTGAAAACGAGATAGACTTTAAGCAGTTATTCAGCCTTTTCTAGTGTAAAAGAGAATTCGCTACCAATATTATATTCACTTTCTACATAAATTTTTTCGTCGTGTGCTTCAATAATATGTTTTACAATAGCTAGTCCTAAACCAGAGCCACCTTCTTTACGCGATCCACTTTTATCGACTCTATAAAAACGCTCAAACAGTCTAGGTATGTGTTGTTTTTCTATTCCTTCTCCATTATCCGTTACACGCACAATAACCTTGTTTTTTATTAATCGTTCTATGCTAATCTCTGTGGTTCCTTTTTCTTGACCGTATTTAATAGAGTTTACTATTAAATTAGTTAATACTTGCTGTATACGCTCTTCATCGCCTTTTACCAATATTGGATTGTTATATTCCATATCAAAGGTTAGGGTAATTTTCTTTTTAGCTGCTTTCATTTCTAGCAACTCAAAAACACTTTGAATTAATTGTACAATATCAAAAGTTGTGATATCTAAACTTAAATCACCAACCTCAAGTTTGGTAATCATATCCAAATCTTTGACAATATAAATAAGTCGTTCCACGCCTTTATTGGCTCTGTTTAGATATTTTTCGGCTACATTTTTATCATCAATTGCACCATCAAGAAGGGTTTCAAGATAGCCTTGAACAGTAAATAAAGGAGTTTTAAGTTCATGCGAAATGTTACCCATAAACTCTTTACGATATTCTTCTCTAACTTTAAGTGTTTCTATTTCAAGTTTTTTGTTTTTGGCAAACTTGTCTATTTGTTTAGTAAGCGTAGCCATATCTGTAGTAATGCTGTCTTTTCTAAAGCTTACAGATTCTAACAGAGTTAAGTCTTTATAGATTTGATTAATACGTTTGTAAATAAATTTTTCTACTCGAAATTGGATAACTAAAAAAGAAAAAGAAAACGTTAATAAGGCAAAAATAAATACCGTTAAGGGAATTGCTTGGTTAGTTGCATACAAAAAAACACTCATTAAAAACGAAAGAATAATTGTGATTAAAAACGATGTTTTTAATGCAAATTTGTATGTTTTTTTAAGTTTCAATTAATCAACAAATTTATAACCAACACCTTTAACTGTTTTAAAAGCATGGTCTCCAATTTTTTCTCTAAGTTTTCTAATATGGACATCTATAGTTCGACCACCAACAACAACCTCGTTACCCCAAACACGATTTAAAATATCTTCTCTTTTAAAAACTTTTCCAGGTTTAGAGGCTAACAGATACAAGAGCTCGAATTCTTTTCTTGGCAAAATAATCTCTTGATTATCAAGTTCAATCTTATACTCTTCTCTATTAATAATTAAGTTTCCTATTTTAATTAGTGATTTATTACCTTCTATTGGTTTAAGTCTTCTTAAAAGCGCTTTAACTTTACTAACCAGCACTTTAGGTTTAATGGGCTTAGTAATATAATCGTCTGCACCAGCATCAAACCCAGCAACTTGAGAATAGTCTTCGCCTCTTGCAGTTAAAAATGTAATAAGCGTAGTGCTTAATTCTGGTAGTTTTCTAATAGCTTCACAAGCTTCAATACCATCCATTTCTGGCATCATAACATCCAAAATTATAAGCTGTGGCTTTTCCTTTTTAGCTTTTTTTACAGCTTCTAACCCGTTTTTTGCAGTAATGATTTGATATCCTTCATTAGATAAATTATAACTAACAATTTCTAAAATATCTGGTTCGTCATCAACTAGCAGAATCTTTATGTCTTTTTTATCCATAAGCTTTAAGCTTCTATTGTCTAAACATTTTGATAATGTAAAGATAAAATTATTAGTAAAACTTTTAATTTTTATGATATTAATAACAATAAGATAACATTTAATTAATGCTTATAACTATGTTACATTAAGAAATGCTTATTAAAAATATACTTGTCTTAATTTAAATTTTAAATCAATATTATTTTAATGTAAAGAAGTGTTATTGTTAACTTAAATATTGGCTAAAAGTAATTTTTCTGCGTATATTTATAACCTAATTTTATACTTTTTAATTATGAAAAAACTTTACTTTTTACTTTTAACAATTTTAATATCCTCTCTATCTTTTGGACAATCTACAGGAGACATTGCTTTTATAGGTTTTAATGCAGATGGAGACGACAATTTTGCGATAGTTGCACTAGCAGATATTCCAGCATCAACAACTATTTATTTTTCTGATGATGAGCTTAACGGATCTGGAGGGTTTGTAGACTCTAACGAGGGAAATATTCAGTGGGACATCACTACAACTATAGCAGCAGGTACCGTTGTTACTTTTACTGACACGGACTCTGATACTAACCCTAATTACGGTGCTTCAATTGGAACTTTAACTCAGGTTGGTGCAGGTACAGTCAATTTAGCTGCGGGTGGTGACGCTTTATTTGCGTATTTAGGCACAGATGAAAATAATCCTACTACTTTTTTAGCTGGAATTCAAAATGAAGCAAATAACTTTGGAGACTTAACAGGGTCAGGGTTAGTAGAAGGAACTACTTTTGTTACTTTTACAACAACTGGAAACCCTGATGGTGGCGCATATTCAGGTCCTAGAAATTCTGAAACTACTTTTGCAAACTATCTATCATTAATTGGTAATCCAGCAAATTGGACTATTCAAGTTTCTGATGGGCTACTTGTATTGCCATTTGACACAACTGCTTTTATAGAAGCAGCAACAGCTACACCAATAATTACAGTTAGTGGAGCAATTACTGGTTTAGATTATTTTGAAGGTAATGGACCTTCAGCTGAAGACACATTTACTGTATCAGGTACCAACCTAAATGCAGATATAGTGCTTAATACAGCTAGCCCAGATTTTGAAATTTCACTTACAACTGGCACAGGATTTACAAACTCAATAACTTTAACACAAACTGGAGGTAGCGTTGCTAGTACTACTATTTATACTAGATTAGCTGCTGGTTTAACAGCAAATTCTTATACAGAAGATATTACTGCTACATCAACAGGTGCTACAACTGAAACTGTTAATGTTTCAGGAACTGTATCACCAGCAACACCACAAATTACAGTTTTGGGTTCTTTAAATTCATTAGATTATCAATTTGGAAATGGTCCATCTGCAGAAGATTCATTTTTTGTTGAGGGCATGTTTTTGACTTCTGATATTACAGTAACTGCTCCAACAAACTTTGAGGTATCATTAACTTCAGGAGGTACTTTTTCTTCTTCAGTTACAGTTCCTCAAACTGGAGGAACTGCAAATAACACTGAGGTATTTGCTAGAATGGTTTCTGGTTTGTCTGAAAACACATATTCTGGTGATATATTGGTGTCTTCTACTGGTGTAACTACTGAAACTGTAGCAGCAACAGGTACTGTAACTCCAGCTGCTGTTTGCTCTAACATAGGTGATATAATTATAACTGAAGTTATGCAAAATCCAGCTGCTGCAGGTAATGACCCTAACGGAGAGTTTTTTGAATTGTATAATACAACAGGAACAGCGATTGATATTGCTGGTTGGATTATAAAAGATGAATCTTCTGCAACTGAAACACATACAGTATCTACTTCCGTTATAATACCTGCTAATGCATATATAATCATAGGTAATGGTGCAACTCCAAATGGTGGTCTTACATTAGATTATACTTATAATAATGATATATCATTAGGTAATGGTACTGACGGTTTAATTATTGAATGTAGTGGAACTATTATTGACCAAGTTATTTGGGATAATGGCGCAACTTTTCCAGACCCAACAGGTGCAAGTATGGAATTATCAGTTAATACATTAAATGCTACTGATAATGATAATGGTGCTAATTGGGCTACAGCGGTAACTCCTTATGGAAGTGGTGACTTAGGTACTCCTGGTGCTGTTAATAGTAATAATACGCTTTCTGTAGACACATTCAATCAATCAAACTTTAGCGTGTACCCTAACCCAACAAACACAGGGTTCGTTACTATCACAACGACTAGTTCTGATACTGTTAACGTAACTGTTTTTGATATTTTAGGAAAACAAGTTTTAAAAGAAACATTAAACAACAACACTTTAAATGTTTCTAATTTAAAGTCTGGTGTTTATATTTTAAATATTAAACAAAATGATGCAATGGTTACTAAAAAATTAGTGATTCAATAAGCATCAAACTTTATAGTTTTAAAAAGCGTTACTAATTAGTAACGCTTTTTTATTTTCAATACTTTTGTTTTTTTAATTCATAAATGTTTAAAACAGACGATATATTCTCAATTTCTTCTGAAGCCGAGTTTTTAGATTTGGCTTTAAAAGTCTTTCGTTTTCAGTTTGAAAACAATAGGGTTTACCGATCCTTTTGTGATTTGCTATACGTTAATCCTAGTGATGTTAAACATGTAAATGAAATCCCCTTTTTACCTATTCAGTTTTTTAAAACGCATCAAGTATTAAGTTCTCAAAACAATATTGAGACCACGTTTACAAGTAGCGGAACAACTGGTCAAATAACCAGTAAACACCATGTTACTGAGTTAAAAATATATGAAACTAGTTTTAAAAAAGGGTTTAACCATTTTTATGGAAATATCCAAGATTACACTGTTTTAGCTCTATTGCCTAACTATTTAGAGCGTGAAGGATCGTCGTTAGTTTATATGGTTAATCAATTAATTAAAGAGTCTAACAAACCAGAAAGTGGTTTCTATTTAAATAATTTAGATGAATTAACAGAAACGCTAATTCAGCTAAATAAAAAAAATGAAAAAGTTTTGCTAATTGGAGTGACTTTTGCGCTTTTAGACTTAATTGAATCCCACACTTTTAATCTTAATAATATCATCATTATGGAAACTGGTGGTATGAAAGGAAGACGTAAAGAATTAATTAGAGAAGAGCTTCATAAACTACTAAAACAAGGGTTTGGTGTTAACACTATACATAGCGAATATGGTATGACAGAATTATTAAGTCAAGCCTATTCTAAAGGACATGGTGTGTTTAAATGCCCACCTTGGATGACTATTCTAACCAGAGATACCGAAGATGCACTTACCGTGTTTAATACGCCAAAAACAGGAGGCGTTAATGTTATTGACTTAGCCAACGTTAACTCTTGTTCTTTTATAGCAACACAAGACTTAGGACGCCTATTACCAAATAATCAATTTGAAATTATTGGGCGGTTTGACAATAGCGACATTAGAGGTTGTAACCTGATGGTTTTATAATTATTTAAACTAATTTTTTTTAGTAAGGTTATAATAAAATACACGACAGATAGTTGAAGACAATATTTAAGTAATATTATTTATTGTAGTGAAAAAGAAAAATTAGTTTTAGTTGGTTAACTAATTTTCTTAAAAAAAATGCCTGCTTATAACAAGCAGGCATTTATATTTTTAAAACTTACATAGTAGTTCTTAAACAACTTTTATTATGTACGTGTTTTTCTTTCCTCTATTAATAACAATGTATTTGTCATTAATTAAATCGTCTGTAGTAATATTGTAGTCTTCCTTTACTTTGTCTTTATTAACAGATACAGAGTTTTCTTTTAAAGCACGACGTGCTTCACCATTACTTGCTAAAAAATTAGTTTCGGCAGATAGTGCAGCTATCATATCTAAGCCAGATTCAATTTTATCTTTAGAGATTTCTGCTTGTGGCACGCCTTCAAAAACATCTAAAAATAAGTTTTCGTTTAGCTGCTTGATATCATTTTTAAAGTCTTTACTAAACAAGATCCCAGATGCTTTTTCTGCATTTTCTAATTCTTCTTTAGAGTGAACCATTGCTGTAATTTCTTCAGCAAGGCGTTTTTGTAATCCTCTTACATGTGGTTGAGCTTTATGCTCTTCAATAATTTCATTTATAGTATTTTGATCTAAAAATGTAAAGATTTTGATATATTTTTCTGCATCTTCATCGCTACTATTTAGCCAATATTGGTAAAACTTATATGGTGATGTTCTGTTTGCATCTAACCACACGTTTCCACCCTCGCTTTTACCAAATTTTGACCCATCACTTTTAGTAATTAATGGACAAGTAATAGCATATCCTTTTCCTTGGTCTATACGTCTAATTAACTCGGTTCCTGTGGTGATATTTCCCCATTGGTCACTTCCTCCCATTTGAAGTGTGCAACCTATGTTTTTATATAAATGTAAAAAATCATATCCTTGAACCAGCTGGTAGGTAAACTCGGTAAAGCTCATTCCGTCTGACGAATCTGAAGAAATTCTGTTTTTAACAGAATCTTTAGCCATCATGTAATTTACGGTAATGTGCTTACCTACATCTCTAATAAATTCTAAAAATGAAAACTCTTTCATCCAGTCATAGTTATTAACTAAAACTGCTGCATTTTTTGCATCACTTGTAAAATCTAAAAAGTGAGATAATTGCTTTTTTATAGCTTCTTGGTTGTGTCTAAGTGTATCTTCATTTAATAAATTACGCTCGCTAGATTTTCCTGAAGGATCACCTATCATACCTGTTGCTCCACCAACCAATGCTACGGGTTTGTGTCCACAACGTTGGTAATGTGCTAATAACATAATTGGCACTAAATTACCAATATGTAAAGAGTCTGCTGTTGGGTCAAAACCAACATAGGCACTTCTCATTTGTTCTAAAAGATGTTCTTCGGTTCCTGGCATTTCAGTATGTAACATACCTCTCCAACGCAATTCTTCAACAAAATTATTTGCCATCATTATTTTTTAAATTTTAATACAAGCGCAAAGATAAAAATCGTGTTATAAACTGCACACAATATCTAATATTTATTACCTTAGGGTTATGATTTTAGTTACAGGAGGTACAGGATTAGTTGGTGCACATTTATTATTTCATTTATTAAATGAAAACCAACCCATACGTGCTATTTACAGAAATAAAAAAAAGTTTGATACCGTTAAACGTATTTTTAGTTATTATTCAGATTCTGCAGACCAATTATTTAACGCTATAGATTGGGTTGAAGCAGATTTAAATAATATACCCAAACTTACTGAAGCCTTTAACGGAATTACACAGGTGTATCATTGTGCTGCGTTTGTGTCTTTTGAGCCTGATAAATTTGAATTACTTAGAAAAACTAATATAGAAGGTACTGCTAATATTGTTAATTTATGTTTGTCTGAACAAGTACAAAAACTGTGTTATGTTAGTAGTATTGCAGCAATTGGCACACCAACTATTGAGACAGATATAATTACCGAAGAAACCGATTGGAATCCCGAATTTGATAATAGTGTTTATGCAATTACAAAGTATGGCGCAGAATTAGAAGTTTGGCGTGGTACACAAGAAGGGTTAGATGCTGTTATTGTTAATCCAGGAATTATTATTGGTCCAGGTATTTGGAATTATGGAAGTGGATCTTTAATTACAATGGTACACAAAGGAATGCGCTATTACACAACCGGAACAACTGGTTATGTAGATGTATTTGATGTTGTAAATGTTATGATACAGTTAATGAACAGCGATATAAAAAACGAACGATTTATACTTGTTTCTAACAACCTAACTTTTAAGGATTTTATTTACAAAACTGCATTACATTTAGGGGTAAATCCACCTAAAAAAGAAGCTAGTCCGTTTTTGCTAGCTATAGCTTGGCGTTTGGATTGGTTAAAGCATAAATTAACAGGAAAACGTCGAGTCATGTCTAAGCAAAATGCAAAATCTACTGTTTCAAAAACCACGTTTAGTAATCAAAAAATTATATCTACTTTAGGCTTTAAGTTTAAAGATGTGGACTCTAGTATAAAGCAAACTACAACTTATTTTAAATCGGATTTTAATTAACTTTTGCTGAGTCTGAAGTTGTTTAATTGTCTAGATTTAAAGGTTTTCTTTCTTTTTTAAGTAACTTTTGCTTGTCTTCTGTTATCTTTTTTTGTTCTTCAACGTAGATAGCTTTTAACTTCTCTAAACTATCTTTAACCTTGGTATAGATATCTGTGTAAGTTTCAATATCATAAGCATAGTAGTTATTACTATTGGCAAATTGCAAACTGTCTATATTATGTTTTTTATACACAAAACTATCGGGAACAATCCCTCTGTTTTCTAACTCGCGTTTATTTATTCCTTTAGCTGAAGACATTAAAGTAAACTCTACCAACACGTCTACCATTTTATCTTCGCTTAATAAATTATCTGGTTTGCTTGGTTTATCAATACCATAGCAAGAGACAACTAAAAAAGCTAAAAACAGATATAATGGTGAGAATGATTTAAACATAACTATCTATTAAAAGTTAAGCGTTTGGCAAAATTTGTCTCATAAAACTTAAAGTTTTTATAGGCTAATCCACCATTTACAAAAGTATGAGTAATTCTGGATTTAAAGGTAGTCCCTTCAAATGGCGACCAACCACATTTGTATAAAATATTGTCTTTGTTAACCGTCCAAGGATTATTTAAATCTATAAATACTAAATCTGCATAATATCCTTCTTTAATGTAACCTCGTTTTTCTACTTCAAACAAGATCGCAGGATTATGGCAAAATTTTTCTACTATTTTTTCTAAAGAAATATCGCCTTCATGATACATTTCTAATAAAGCTGGTAAAGCATGTTGTACTAACGGTCCACCAGAAGGTGCATTGACGTAATTATTTGATTTTTCCTGAATTGTATGAGGTGCATGATCTGTAGCAATAACGTCTATTTTATCATCCAATAATGCTTTTAAAAGCTGGCTTCTATCTTTTTCTGTTTTAACAGCTGGATTCCACTTGATTAAGGTTCCTTTTTCTTCATAATCTTTATCGCAAAACCACAAGTGATGGATGCATACCTCTGCAGTAATTTTTTTATCTTTTAAAGGAATACTATTATCAAATAACGCTGTTTCTTTTCCTGTTGAAAGATGAAACACATGTAAACGTGCACCTGTTTTTTTAGCTAATTCTATAGCTTTAGAAGACGAAATATAACACGCGTCTTCACTTCTAATTATTGGATGAAAATGAACAGGTATGTCATCTCCATAGCGTTCTTTGTAGATGTCTAGATTTGCTTTTATAGTAGCTTCATCTTCACAATGTACAGAAATTAATAAGTCTGTACTTTTAAAAATTTTTTCTAAAACTTCTGGATTATCTACTAACATGTTTCCGGTAGAAGACCCTAAAAACAATTTTAAACCAGCAACTTCTTTTTTATCAACCTTTAAAATTTCTTCTAAATTATCGTTAGTACCACCAAACATAAACGAATAGTTTGCCCAAGAATTTTTTGAAGCGATGTCAAACTTTTCGTTTAATTTTTCAATAGTTGTTGTTTGCGGATTGGTATTAGGCATTTCTATAAAAGACGTAATACCACCTGCTATTGCTGCTCTAGATTCTGTTTCTATATTTGCTTTGTGCGTTAAACCTGGTTGTCTAAAGTGAACTTGGTCGTCTATTGCACCAGGAATAACATATTTACCTTCTGCATCAAAAACATTAACGTCTGCCGATTTTGGGCTGATTGACTCGGCAATTTTTGTAATAAATTCGCCTTCTATTAATATATCACCATTAAAAATAGTTCCTTCGTTAACGATTTTTGCATTTTTAATTAGTGTGATTTTTGGTTGCATAAATGTGTTATTTTTTAAATAAACTTTTAAACTTCATGGTTATTACTCCAAAAATAGCTTCAGAAATAATACTAGAACTAAGCTTAGATTCTCCTTTAGTTCTATCAGTAAAAATTACAGGTACTTCAACTATTTTAAACTTTTTAAGATAGGCTTTAAATTTCATTTCAATTTGAAACGCATATCCTACAAACTTTATTTGGTCTAAATTTAATTGCTCTAGCACTTGTCTTTTGTAACAAACAAATCCAGCAGTAGCATCTTTTATTTTCATTCCTGTAATTAATCTTACATAAATGGATGCTCCGTAAGATAAAATAACCCTTCCTAGAGGCCAATTTACAACATTTACACCTTTAACGTAACGCGACCCTATTGCAACATCTGCACCTTCTGTTTTACAAGCTTCATAAAGACGTTCTAAATCTTTAGGGTTATGAGAAAAATCGGCATCCATCTCAAAAATATACTGGTAATCTTTGTTTAAACACCATTTAAACCCATGGATATAAGCGGTACCAAGTCCAGATTTTTCTTTTCTAACTTCTAAAAACAATTGGTTAGAAAACTCTTTTTGTAAATCTTTAACTTTATGTGCTGTTAAATCTGGAGAGTTGTCATCTACTACTAAAACATCAAACGCTTTTGGAAGTGTAAAAACTGCTCTTAAAATCGCTTCTATATTTTCAATTTCGTTGTATGTTGGTATAATAACAACAGCGTCCTGCATGAATACGTATTAAAGTTTAGGCAAATGTACATTTTTATAAAATTACTTAATTATAAAAATTACTTAATTATTAATCGATTTACAGTTAAAAAATAATAATTTTAGACCATGCTAAGAGACTTGTATAATGTAGATATTTTAACCCTAATTATAATGGGATGTTTGCTATTAATTGCAGTTTCTAAAACATCATTCCCAAAACGATTTGACCAATTTACGTTATTGCTATTTAATTCTAGGTACTCTAATCTGTATATTAAAGACCAACGCTTTTTTGATATTTTTGAAGGCTTACTTTTTTTTAACTTACTTTTAAATATTGGGCTTTTAGTATATTCTTATTTAACTTTTCACTATTTAGATTCCATATCTCAATTAGACATTTTTAAGTACGCTATTTTAATTGGGTTATTTATTGTTTTAAAAGTATTGTTTGAAAGATTATTATCAAGCGTATTAGACATAGAAGCTATAATAGACAAATATTTATTCCAAAAAATAAGCTTCAGAAATTTTATTGGATTGCTCTTACTACCTATAAATGCTGTTTTAATTTACACGTTCAAACCAGACCAAACTGTCTTTTATATTGTATTTAGTGTCATACTTTTAATACTGTTTTTTGGGTTATTTTTATTTGTAAAAAACAATCTTAATACCTTTAAAAAGAGCTTGTTTTATTTTATTTTGTATCTTTGCGCACTTGAAATTGCACCTTACGTTGTATTATATAAAATTATAGTAACAAAATAGGTCTAAATTAAATGTAGCAACATATGAAAGTGAAAACCATTTTAGTCTCGCAACCAGAACCTAAAATAGAAAATTCGCCTTATTTTGATCTTTCAGAAAAGCAGAAGGTAAAAATTGATTTTAGACCTTTTATTCATGTAGAAGGTGTGCCTTCTAAAGAAATTAGACAGCAAAAAGTTGATTTAAACAATTACACTGCCATTATTTTAACCAGTAGAAATGCTGTAGATCATTTTTTTAGAGTAGCAGAAGAAATGCGCTTTAAAGTACCAGACTCTATGAAGTATTTTTGCCAATCTGAAGCTGTTGCTTTTTACTTACAAAAATATGTTGTGTACAGAAAGCGTAAAATTTATGTTGGTAAACGTAATTTTGCAGACTTATCGCCTTTAATTAAAAAGTATAAAGACGAAAAATTTTTACTACCAACTACAGACAAGCTAAAACCAGAAGTTCCGGAAACGCTAGATGCTTTAAACATAAACTGGAAACAAGCTATTTTTTACAGAACAGTAATTAGTGATTTATCAGATTTAGAAAACGTAACTTATGACATCTTGGTCTTTTTTAGCCCAAGTGGTATAGAGTCTTTATTTCATAATTTCCCAGAGTTTAAACAAAACAATACAAGAATAGCAGTTTTTGGAAATACAACCATAAAAGCAGTAGAAGAAAAAGGATTACGTGTAGATATTGCTGCACCAACCCCTGAAACACCTTCTATGACTATGGCACTTCAAAAATATATAGATAAAGTTAATAAAGGAAAATAATCATCCCTTTAACTAATCATGCAAAAAGCGCCATTTGAATATTTCAAATGGCGCTTTTTTTAATTAACACTGGTTGATTATTATTCTGCGTAGCGTTGTGGTCCACCACGTCTTATTTCTTCGCTAGCATAAGACTCAAATTTTTCAAAATTCTGTCTAAAAGCATTAGCTAATTTAAATGCTGTTTTATAATATGCTTCATCATTATTCCAGGTTGCTCTAGGACTTAATACTTGAGTTGGCACTCCTGGACAAGATCTAGGTTGTGCTACTCCAAATACTGAATGAATATGATAATCGTTATAATTATACAATCCTAAGTCGCCATTTAATACTGCACTAATCATAGCTCTGGTGTACTTAAGTTTTATTCTGCTTCCTACACCATATGAACCTCCTGTCCATCCTGTATTAATTAACCATACATTAACGTTAGCCTCTTTCATTTTTTTACTTAACATCTCAGCATATTTTGTTGGATGTAGAGGCATAAAAGGTGCACCAAAACACGCTGAAAAACTAGGCACAGGCTCTGTAATACCAGCTTCTGTACCTGCAACTTTAGCAGTATATCCAGATATAAAATGGTATGCTGCTTGTGCTGGTGTTAATTTAGAGATTGGAGGTAACACTCCAAATGCATCTGCTGTTAAGAAAAAGATGTTTTTAGGATTTTTACCAATTGATGGTACCTGTATGTTTTCTATATGATGGATTGGATAGCTAACACGCGTATTTTGTGTAATGGATGTGTTTTCAAAATCAACCTCACCAGCATCGTTCATGATAACATTTTCAAGGATAGCTCCTTTTTTGATGGCACCATAAATTTCTGGTTCTTGTTCTGGAGACAGGTTAATGACTTTAGCATAACAACCACCTTCAAAATTAAACACTGTATTTTCTGCGGTCCAACCATGCTCATCATCTCCAATTAAACTTCTATCTGGATCTGTAGACAATGTTGTTTTTCCGGTTCCGGATAAACCAAAGAAAATAGCTGTATCTCCATCTTTACCAACATTTGCACTACAATGCATAGGCAATGTGTTTTTAAATACTGGTAGGATAAAATTAAGAGCAGAAAAAATTCCTTTTTTAATTTCGCCTGTATAACCTGTTCCACCTATTAAAGCAATTTTTCTGGTAAAATCTAAAATGGCAAAATTATGTTGGCGTGTACCATCTATTTCTGGGTCTGCCATAAAGCTTGGAGCATTTACTACTGTCCATTCTGGAGAAAAATTGTTTAATTCTTCTTCTGTAGGGCGTAAAAACATATTATAAGCAAACATATTGCTCCATGGATATTCGTTAATAACACGAATATTTAATTTATAATTGTCATCTGCACAAGCAAAACAATCTCTAACAAATACTTCTTTGTTGGACAAATACGCTGTGACTTTATCGTATAATTTTTGAAACTTATCAGCATCAAAAGGAATATTGATATTTCCCCACCATACTTTATCTTCAGTAATAGCATCTTTAACAATAAAACGATCCATAGGAGAACGTCCTGTAAACTCACCAGTATTAACAGCTAAGGCGCCAGAAGACGCTTCTTTACCTAAATCTTTTTGGAGGGTTAAATCGTGTAATTCGTCTGGAGATAATTGGTATTTAACTTGGGCATTTTTGATTCCGTATTGCTCTAACGCAATCGTTTTCGTAAATTGGGTATGGTCTACCATAATTTGTTTATGTTGTTTAAGGTGCAAAGTTAAAATTTATAAAAGATAATCACTAAACAAAACTTAATTATTCTGTTTCAGTTTGATAAAATTTAACACTAAAATAGCCCAACCTGCTATTAATAGGGTCCCTCCAATTGGAGTAATAAATCCTATTATTTTAAAATTGAATGAGGTTAATGTATTTGTAGCTAATAGATATATAGATCCAGAGAAAAGTATAACACCAAATAATATTAAATAGTAGAACATACGTTTAGTTTTAAATTGAAGAATTGTTTGATTAGCTACAAACAAAAGTAGCAACGCATGATACATTTGGTAACGCACTCCTGTTTCAAAGGATTGAATAGCCTCGATAGAAATTAATTTTTTTAATCCATGAGCACCAAATGCACCTAAAACAACACTTAATAATCCTAAAACACTTCCTAAAATCAATAATTTTTTGTTCATATAAATAACACCTTTTGGTTTTTATCCCAACTAAAATTTTTTACATTCGTAAACCAAAAATACTCAACAAATCTCATTATGCGAAAGATTTTAGTCATAGGTTCTGGAAAATCAACTTCTTATTTAATTAAATACCTATTAGATAAATCGGCTTCAGAAAACTTACACATTACTGTTGGAGATTTAAATGTTGAAAGCGCGGAAAAAATGGTAAGTTACCATGCCAATGCTTCAGCAATTACTTTAGATGTGTTTGATAAAACCTCTAGAGAAAATGCAGTTAAAAATGCAGATATCGTTGTGTCTATGTTACCTGCGCGATTTCATATAGAAGTGGCTAAAGACTGTATTACTTACAATAAAAATATGGTTACAGCATCTTATGTTAGTCAAGACATGCAAGATCTTGATGAACAAGCCAAATCTAAAGGTTTGGTTTTTATGAACGAGATAGGTGTAGATCCAGGCATTGACCATATGAGTGCTATGCAAGTTATTGATCAAATTCGTGATAAAGGTGGAAAAATTATTCTGTTTGAGTCTTTTACAGGAGGTCTAATAGCTCCAGAAAGTGATACAAATTTATGGAATTACAAGTTTACTTGGAATCCTAGAAACGTAGTTACTGCTGGACAAGGTGGTGCTGCAAAATTTCTTCAGGAAAACACTTATAAATACATTCCATACAACCGTTTGTTTAGACGTACAGAATTTTTAGACGTTGAAGGCTTTGGACGTTTTGAAGCTTATGCCAATCGGGATTCTTTAAAATACCAAAGTGTTTACGGACTAGATAACATTAGAACGTTATATAGAGGAACCATGCGTCGTGTAGGGTTTTCTCGTGCTTGGCAAGTTTTTGTTGCTTTAGGTATGACAGATGATAGTTACACAATTGATGATAGCGAAAATATGAGCTATCGTGATTTTGTAAATGCTTTTTTACCGTATAGTCCAACAGATTCTGTCGAGCTAAAATTTAGACACGCTTTAAAAATAGATCAAGATGATATTATTTGGGACAAATTTGTAGAACTTGATATTTTTAGTAAAACTAAAATGGTTGAATTAAAAAAAGCAACTCCTGCACAAATTCTTCAAAAAATATTAATGGACAGTTGGACCTTAGATCCAGAGGATAAAGATATGATAGTGATGTATCATAAATTTGGATATGAATTGGATGGAAAAAAACATCAAATAGACGCCACAATGGTCACTTTAGGCGAAGATCAAACTTATACAGCTATGGCTAAAACCGTAGGTTTACCAGTTGCTATTGCGACATTAGCAATACTAAATGGAAAGATAAAAACACCTGGAGTACAAATACCAATTACTAAAGAAGTATACACACCTATTTTAAAAGAACTAGAAGATTATGGTATTGTTTTTAAAGAAAAAGAAGTCCCATATTTAGGCTACAATCCTTTAAATGTTTGAATAGATACTACACAAGTGCTTTCAGTTTAGAATAGATTGTTTATTTTTATGTTTCAATTTGAAATATATACCTTTTGAAAACATCAAATAATACAATTATAATAGATGGTATCGATAAAAAGATACTTCGTGCTTTAATGCAAGATGCACGTACACCTGTTTTAGAAATAGCAAGACAGGTTGGCATTTCTGGAGCAGCTATCCACCAACGTTTACGTAAACTTGAAAAATCTAAATTAATATCAGGTTCTAAATTTGTAATAAACCCAAAAGTTTTAGGTTACACTACTATGGCTTTTGTAGGTATTTATTTAGATAAAGCTATTAGTAATCCTGAAGCTGTTAAGCAACTTAAAAAAATACCTGAAGTTTTAGAGTGCCATTATACTACAGGAAACTGGAGTATTTTAATTAAAATTTTATGCAAAGATAATGCGCACTTAATGCATTTATTAAATAGCGAAATACAATCTATAGAAGGGGTTTCGCGTACCGAAACTTTTATATCTTTAGATCAACAAATAGAACGACAGATTAAAATTTAAACTTAATTTGAGTAAAATAATATAGTATTACTTTTTTTTCTATAGCCTTTTATAACAGATAAATCCCTCTGTTTCTCTGCTTTTTGTTTAATCACAAATCGTTTATTATTATAATTGTAATGCAAATAAACAGCTTCAATTGTTTTTGGTGTTTTATTATTTTCAATAAAAAAATTAATAAAATACTCCCCTTTTTTGATTATCTCATCAGTTGCTAGCAACTCTCCTGACCTAGAATTTGATAACTCAAATTTTTTACAAAAACTTGTTTCTGTGCCTAAACTAACTGCTTCTAAAATAATAAGCTTGTGTATCTTAATTAAAATTGAATAACTGTATCCAAATACAATGTTATTTTCTTCATTTACAACTTTTTGTTGATAGGCATCAAAAATTTTAACGGTTTCGCATTTATTAAATAAGCAACAAAGCATTTTTCTTATTTTTAATTAGTTTGTTATTTAAGCTGTATAACACTAAAACTATCTATTACTTTTGATATTTTTTTATTATTATCTCCTTCATTATAAAATAAAGTAACAGTGTCAACATCTTTTGTGTTATCATATAAATTTTCAGGTTTACATGAAATTATGTAGTAGCCTTTAGGATAAACAAATCTATTATCACTTTGCATTTTAGTATCTAAATTGGTGACCGAAAACTGTTTAATTATAGAATTATTTATAACTAAAGATTTAAAAGTAGTTTCTTGAGATATTCTAATTTTAATCTCATATTTAAAAAAAGGAGCTCCAGTTGGAGCTCCTGGCATTACTTTAAACTTATTTACTGTCATGATGTTACATTTACACGCCACAATCAGAATTAAAAGGGTTGACAACAGAATAAGTTTTTTAAGTAACATTTGTATTTATTTAATAATAAATTTCTTGTTGATGGTTTTTCCGTTTGCATTAAGTTTTATAATATAAACTCCACTTGCAGAATTTTTAAGATCAACTTTATTAGATAACTTGTTAAAAATCCCTTTAGCAATTTGCCCTCCTACAATATTATAAATTACATAATCTGCCTGTTTTATACTAGATGATAAATTAACATGCAACTCATTATTAATTACAGGATTTGGGAAAATCTTTATTTCATTGTCATTTAAAGTTAACTCATCCACACCAAGTGTGTTGTTTTCTATATTAATTTCCCACATACCTCTACCATAAGTACCTATATACATTTTGTTATTTATGTAATTTATTTTCATATCCTTTACTAAAACATTTGGTAAATTAGCACCTAATTTAGTCCAAGAAGTTACTGTTGGTGATCTATAATACACACCTAATTCTGTAGCAACAAATAAATATTCTCCTGTTTGATTTTGTTTAAAAAGTACTTTTTTCATTAATATATTAGGCATTCCAGTAGAATAATTAGTCCAAGTTACTCCTCCATCTGTAGATTTAAATACTTTATTACCATCAACATATCCTTTAGCAGTACAATATATTGTAGAAGGACTAGCAGCATTAATAGAAAAAGAATTTACACCAGTCACACCAGTTGGTAAGTTAATATCTGTCCATGAAGCACCACTATTTGTAGAGTATTTAAGACCTCCTGTTTCACCAATAACCGCAAGATTAGGTCCTTGATTATCAAAATGTTCAACTTTTCCAACACCCGAATTTAAATTTTCTGTCCATGGTGTAGTTGACCCATCATTAGTGCTAATTGTTGTTGATCTATATAAGTCATCAAATCCACCATAAGCAATTGTTGGATCTGTTGTATCTAAACTTAATGGCCATTCAAATGCTGCATCATTGGGTTTTGGTAAACTTACACCGTTTAAATTTCCCGTATATCCAGTTGCTTCAGTAGAACGTGTTAAGGCACCTGTTGTACCACCTAAATATCTTATTGCTGGATTAGAGTAATCTATTGCAGAACACACACCATCTCCAGCTGCGACACTTACCCATTGTCCTCCTTCTTTACTAAACCCATCGTTATCTTGATTGGCCATCATAAAATTATCATTTGTACCTGAAGAAGGGTCAATAGAAATGGTATAACTTTGTGTTACAATCACTCCACTTGATTTATATTCTATTACTGGATTGGTAATAGAACCTGCACCATCCATCGTAATAAAGCTTAATCCGCCATCATTAACGTTCCAAAACGATAAGCCTGCATCTAAATAACCTGCTTGATGATGGTCAGAATGCATATATTCTCCTGGAGAACCGACATCCCAATAACCATTTAAAGATTGGTACCATGTATTACCACCATCAGTAGATGTATTTCCGTTTACAGATCCTTCAATAAATAAATTTCCTTTTTTTATCAATACCATATTATAACCTTGTTGTGCATTATAATCTGCAGGAATAGTCCCAATATCTGTTGCTGTTGCTGGTGAAACGGTAAGATTTAATTGTTTAAGTTGACCTGTTCCTGTTTGAATATAAAATACGCCTGTGTCATCTACAGTAATTGCGATTTTTCCACTTCCTGTTGGGTCTATTAAATTAGCCCATGTTTCTCCACTGTCTGTAGAATAAGACAACCCGTCATAAGAATCGCAAACAACTACATTAGTCCCAAAGGACGCCATTCGACCAAATCCTCTGTCTGTTTGACCCGGAAATTTTTCAGTCCAAGTAGCTCCTCCATCTGTTGTTTTTTGTATACCATCTGTTGTAGCAACTAAAACTGTATTGGCATCATACACTACTAAATGCCCTGTTAGTTTACCATTGTTTAAACTGTAATTTAAGCCAGTCATTGTCCAAGTCTCTCCCATATCTGTTGACTTAAAAACACCAATTGAGTTTAAAGTTTCTCCATTATCCCAGTCTCCAGTTGACGCATATAATACACCAGGTGTTCCTACAACACTAGAAGATCCTTTAATATCAGTAATACCAATACCTGCATAAGTGTCAAATTTTGGTGACCAAGTCGCTCCATTATCTGTTGATTTCCAGATACCTCCAGTTGGTGCGCCAACTAACAACACGTTATTTGCTGCGTTTCCAGCATCAACATAACGCCAAAACGCATTTAGTCTTCCTAATTGTGGTGGATTTGAATAACCATTTGGTGATGGGTTAGTTTGTGGTCCAATATTAATCCATGTTTGTGTAGAATTTAAATCTTGAGCTGCTCTAGAATTAGCATTTGAATCAAAATCTAAAAGTCCAGCATTGCGCCAACCTTCTATTGCAGAAGGAAATGCTCCATTGGCATCTACACGGTCTTTCCAGAAAGATGCCCAGCGCTCAAAATGTTTATAGGCTTTATTTTCATTTCTAGTTAGAGTTCTGTTTGTTCTTAAGCTCTGAAACTCTGCTCTTTTTTGAGCAACTATTTCATAATAATTACTATTATTTTTTAAAGCTGCTTTTTTATAATCAAAATCTGTTTTCTGCGCTTGAGCAAAAAATGATATTAATACAATAGCGCAAATTGTAAGAATAGTTTTTAAAGTAGTTTTAGATTTCATAATTAAAATGTTTTATTTTTTTTATGAAACAAATATCTTGAAGACTAGGCTATTACTGGAAAAAACCACTACGCAGTAACTACGCAGTATCAAAAAATAGACTACGCATTTAATACGCTATAAAATAGAAGTTATGAATTATTAAGGCTTTCTAGTTTTTCTATTAAAGTAACATCTGCTTTTACCAAATTCATTTTTTTGGTAATGCGGTAACGTTTACTTTCAATAGATCTAATAGAAGTATTTAAAAAGAAAGCAATTTCTTTATTTTTGAATCCCATAGATAAGTAATAACAGATAATACTTTCCGATTCGTTTAACTCTGGGTATTTTTCATTGAGTTGTTTAAAAAAATCTACATTTAACTCATTTATTAAACCTAAATGATTTTCGCCATCCTTTAAGACATTATAAGAATCTAAATGCAAGTTTTTGTATAGTTCTTTAATTTTTTCGCGTTGCTCTGTTACCTCTCGTATGTTAGAAATACTTTTTATATCTTGTTTGAGGTTTTTAATATACTCTTCAAGACCATGTACTTTGGCATTTAACTTATCTTGATTATGCTTTAAATAAGACAATTCGCTAATTTTATTTTTAAATACAGATAGTTTTCCTTTTATTTTTCTAAAATTCTTAAAGAATAGTAATCCTAGAATTAAAGAGATGGTTAATATGGTTAACGCTAATATTAAGTTTTGACGTTTTTTCTTTGTGGTAACTTCTAATTCTGATTGAGTTTTTAATAGAGAGTCGTTTAATTTAAAGCCTTCATTTAAATTTTTAGTGCTCATCTCTGACACTAAAGCCAACAAGGAGTCTTGATAGGCTGTTTTTAATTCTAAATTATCAGCTTTTTGATACACATCGACTGAATGTTCGTAAAGTTTTTTCTTTAATTCAAAATCCAAACTAGGTTTAAGTTTATACAAATTTTGGATATGAGCTATTGAAGAATCAACTTGGTTTTTATTATTAAAGTATTTAGATAAATAAAAATGTTGGCTTGCTTTATAATAGGTATCTGTAGTGACTTGATTTTGATCAGAAATAGCATCATATTGATTAAAATAATCATAAGCTTGTTGATAATTACCTAATGACAAATGGCTTATTGTTAACATATGTAAAGCATAAGCATATAAATATTTATCTTCTAAATGTTTATAATCTTCAAGATCTTTTTCTAATATTTCTGTACATTTTGCCCAGTTTTCTAATTTAAATTTTGAAAAAGCAGGTATCTGCCTTACCATCATTAATCGATTGTTATCCTTTAGTTTAATACTAAATTCTTCAGCTTTTTTAATGTAATGTAATGCTTCGTCTTCTTTATTTATTTCAATTAAAACATCAAACAGATTTATAGAAGAGTAAATCGCAAAATCCAAATCGTTTTGACTTGTTGCAGAGTTATAAGAAGACACCCAATTTTTATAGGCACTAGTAAAGTTATGTTGTTGATAATCTATTCTTGCACGTATGGCATAATACCGTTTAAGACTTTTTATATTAAAATCTTTTGCCTCAATAGGTATTGAATCTAAAAATTGGCTTGCTAATTTAGGTTTAGAAATAACATATACATCTGCAGAATCGTAAAGTCTATTATAGTCATGATTTTGAGATTGAATTTTAGAAATCAATCCAAAGACAAATAAACTAGTAAAAAACCATCTAAATATATAATGGCTATAAATTAAACCCTTCATTATTTCAATAACTAACTCTCAAAATTAAACAAATTAATACAACTAAAAAAGCCTCTAAAAAGAGGCTTTTTACAAATACATTATCAAACGTATTAATCTCTTGACATAAATATTCTAAGAATATACCAAAACAATAACATTAAAGACGCAAATAAGCCTAATGCTGCTGGTATATAATCTTCTGTGGTAAATTTTTCTTTTATTTGAGAAGTTTGATATAAAATAGAGCCTCCAGCTAACAAACACATAGCTCCAGAAAACCAAAGTCCTAAATCAAAACCAAATATTACTCCAGCTATAATTAATCCTAAAGCTATAAAAAAACCAATAGTTAATCCTGCTTTTAAAAACGAAAAATCTTTCTTGGTTAGCATGACTACTGCAGTTAAACCTGTAAATAAAGCTAAGGTTACTAATGCTGCTTGCTGTAGGATTTCTGCTCCAGAATCCATGTAATAAGCTGCAATAAAAATCATTGGTACAAAAATAATAGCTTGTGCTAAAATGTAAAGACCAAATGCAAGGTATTGCTTGCTTTTATCTGCAGTTTTCATAGCAGTACTTTCTGCATAAGTTGTAATAAGCATAAAACCTCCAAGAAGTAATAGCCATTTATATCCTTCTGTCATAGACAACATAAATTCTACAATGGATTGACTTTGAAGTAAAAGGTATTCAAAAATGATAAAGACTAATACACCTCCAGCAACATGACTGTAAGTTTTTTTATAAAATGCAGTTCTATCTACTTCAGATGCTGCTCTTATTAATGTGTTCCCTTCGAAATTATCAAAGGAGTTTTCTAAATTGTTTTCCATAAATTATTGATTATTTTGTTGGTTACTCAAATGTAAAAAAAGAAACCGAACTTTAATTAAGTTCGGTTTTAATTTTTTTCTAATCTCGACTTCCTAAAATTTGCATTGCCCAATAGAGCAAGGATGCTAAAGCACCAATAGCTGCTACTAAATAGGTTCTTGCAGCCCATTTAAGTGCATCTTCAGAGCCTTTATATTCTTCTGGAGTCACCATATTTTTAGCTTTAAGCCAAGCTAAAGCTCTGTTACTGGCATCATATTCTACTGGTAAGGTAATAAAACTAAATAGTGTTGCAAAACCCATCATGACTAAACCTGCTATTGCAACATAGTAGCCACTACCACCTAAAGCATTAGATGCCATTAAGGCAATACCACCAATAATAACCCATTGTGACATGTTTGAAGTAACTTGCACAACTGGTACTAATTTAGAACGCATGGTTAACCATTGATAAGCAGTTGCGTGTTGTACTGCGTGTCCTACCTCATGAGCTGCTACAGCAGCAGCTGCTGCATTATCTTGATTATAAACTACTTCGCTCAAATTAACGGTCTTATCTACTGGATTGTAATGATCTGTTAACTGTCCTTTTACAGAAATAACTTTAACATCTCTAATGCCATTATCAGCTAGCATTTTTTCTGCTATTTGTGCACCAGTCATCCCATTTCGTAGTTTAACTTTAGAGTAAAAAGCAAATTTTCGTTTTAATTGCCCACTTACCAAACTACTTACTAATGCAATTGCACCAATAAGTATGTAATATCCCATATATCCTGTAAACATATCTTTTTTTAATTTTAAAGTTTAATGTAATAAATATAGCAAAAAGTAAGCCAATTTGAAGTTAAGAAAATTTGTCAGTCAAAAATTAAAAATGATAAAAAGCATCCTTCAAATGCTCGATTTTAAACTGCTTGCCATTTTTAGTTATAGCAATAATATCAAAACGTACCTCTACATCTAATCCATTAACCGTCACATATTCGTCTACAGCTTTAACTAAACGTTGTATTTGCTTAGGTTTGACAAAATCTTGAGGGTTTCCAAAATCTGTTGTAGATCGTGTTTTTACCTCTATAATAGCAAGTATATCCTCCAATTGAGCAATAATATCTACTTCTGCTTTATCAAAACGATAATTACGTGCTATAATGCTGTAGTTATTTTTTAATAGAAAATCTACTGCTAATTGCTCTCCTTTTTTACCTAATTCGTTATGATTAGCCATAGTTTAATTATCAAAAAGAAACTATTCTTCAAATTTTACTGTAGACTTACTTTTTTCAACTTTTAAGTCAATATTTCGACCTAAAATTAGTGCTCTGTTATCATCTTCATGACCTGCTGGCATATTAAAAGCTATCGGAAAATTATAGTCTGACAAAGCATCTAAAATTAATTGTTCTATGGACGTTCCCCATAGCGTGGTGTTTTTTCTAAGTTTAGACATGTCACCAACAATAACGCCTTTACAATCTTCAAAATAACCTGCGCGTTTTAAACTTTGAAGCATACGATCTATATGGTATTTATATTCGCCTATTTCTTCAATAAAAAGAATTTTACCTGAAGTGTCAATGCTTTCTTTAGAACCTAACATGGTGTGTAATATAGTTAAGTTTCCACCCACTAAAACTCCAGATGTTGTTCCAGTTTTATTGTATTTAGAGCCCTCTAAAGTATAACTTAAAGGTTGTCCAAATAGCGTGTTTTTAAAGGTTGAAATACTAGCTTCTATCTCGGACAAATCTTTTGGTAAACTTACACACATTATGGCATGTAAACTTTGCACTCCTAAATTATGAATTTGATTGTGTAACGCAGTAATATCACTATAACCAATAATCCATTTTGGCTGTTTTAAAAATGTAGTGTAATCTAAGTTATCTAAAATTCTAACCGTTCCGTAACCACCACGAGCAGACCAAACAGCCTTAATCGTTGGGTCGTCTAAAGCATTTTGGAAATCTTCACAACGTTCTTGGTCTGTACCTGCAAAATGATCGTCTTGATTAAAAACATGTTTACCAATAACCACATGTAATTTCCAGCTTTCTAAAAGTTTTTTTGCACGATTAACTTCATCGTTTCTATTTTTTAATACTCCAGAAGGTGCTACTATAGCTACAGTATCTCCTGCTTTTAAATAAGGTGGTTGTATCAATTTAGTTGTAGTTTTAGTGGTATTTTGTTGTGAAAATGCAATACAACTTACCATTAATGTTAGTAGTAGTATGTAAAATTTTTTATTCATAGTTTTTGTAACCATAAGGTAAAAATACATTATTTAAATAAAAATGATTTTAAACTTTTTAATTTATTAATAGTCTTAAATGTAAGCCTAAAGCATATTTAAGTAACTATATTTTAATATATTACATACAAAAAACTTAATTTATCCGTTGGTTAACTAGAAACAGACTACCCTCCTTAAACCAAAAATAGATTAATAACCAAACCATACCACTATGGATCAAATTACATCTTGCAATACCAGTAGCTTATCTGTATATACTCCTAGCACCTCTAATCCATGGGATGCACAAAAGGTTAGTCATGTATACAGACGGTTAGGTTATGGTGCAACTAAAACTCAAATAGATGCTGCTTTAACACAAACACCATCTGCTTTTATAGACAGTCTTGTAGATGCAGCTATTGCTACACCTCCTACTCCTGCTCCAAGTTGGGCAAATATGTCTTACAACGATTTTTCTAATGCTGGATTAGACCCAGACGAACAAATACAAAATGCACATTACGAATGGCGTTTAAACGCCTTAAACAACCTATTAGACCATGGGTTAAAAGGTAGAATGACCTTATTTTGGAGCAACCATTTTGTTACAGAGCTAGATGCGTATTATTGTTCTAGTTATTTATATGAGTACTATAATGTACTACAAACCCATGCTTTAGGCAATTTTGAACAATTTGTTAGAGACATTGGATTGACCAATGCAATGTTGGTGTATTTGAATGGTTATCAAAATCAGTCTTACAATAATGATGAAAACTCTATTAACGAAAACTACGCTAGAGAGCTTTATGAATTATTTACCTTAGGGGAAAACAATAATTACACACAACAAGATATTGTTGAAACCTCAAAAGCACTTACGGGTTGGAATCATGCAACTGGTTTTTGTGAGAACATTTCTTTTAATTCGGTTAGCTTTTACAGCGGAAATAAAACCATTTTCAATCAAACAGATAATTTTGATTATCAAGGTGTTATCACCAATTTGTTTGCACAGCGCTCCACAGAAATAGCAACTTTTATTTGCGAAAAACTATATAAATATTTTGTAAGCCCAACGGTCAACAATACTGTTGTCTCTGCTATGGCTGCTACTTTTGTCGCAGATTTTAATATTGCTAATGTCCTGAGAATATTGTTTAAAAGCGAACACTTTTTTGATGACACCGTATTTGGCACACAGATTAAAAGTCCATATGATTTATCCCATAATTTTATAAAAACAATTGGCTTAACGTTAACTACAGAATATAAAGAAGGTATTTTTTACCTCAATGGTTTAGCGGGTCAAGATATCTTTCAGCCCATTGATGTTGCTGGATGGCAAGGTGACCATGATTGGATAAATTCTAGCACACTAACTGGACGCTGGCAAACTATAGAATATTTAGTTTGGTTTATGTGGAATAACGACCAAGAATTATTAAGGACTTTTGCAATAGAATCCTCTAATAATAGTAACAATCCGTATGAAGTTGCTAAAAGTATGATAGACCGATTTGTACCAAAAGAACTGCACTCACTTACAGATTATGACATTGCAACAGATGTTTTTAAACATGACGTCCCTCAAAATTATTACGATAATGGTTATTGGGATTTAACTTGGGGAAGCGTACCCTATCAAGTGGTTTTACTATTGCTTCATTTAATTAAAATGCCAGAATTTCAACTTAAATAAATTATTATGTGCGAGACTTCTTCAAATAAAAAATTATCAAAAGCTGAAATTCATGACCAAGAGCATAAAAACTGGAACAGACGTTCTTTTTTACAGGCTTTAGGTTTGGTAGGTGGCGGAACCATCATGTTAGGTGGCACACCAATTACAGCATCAAGACCTTCTAGTTTAGCTTCCGCTTTAAGCGAAAGTGAAAATGACAGAGTATTAGTATTAATAAGGCTTAAAGGTGGAAACGATGGGTTAAATACCATTGTCCCAATAGACCAATACGATATTTATGCTAACCTCAGACCAACCTTAAAACATAATCTGAATAGCCTGTACAATTTGTCTGCAGATGTTGGAATACCTACTTCTATGACCGATTTACAATCCCTTTGGGGAAATGGAGCTATGAAAGTAGCACATGGTGTTGGATACCAATATAACAGTTTATCACACTTTAGAGGGTCTGATATTTGGGCATCTACAGATGCTATAAATGAAGAACCTACTGGTTGGTTTGGACGATATTTTGAACAATTATACCCAGATTATTTAGTTAATCCTCCTACAATTCCTGCTGCTGTACAAATTGGAAGCATTGGTAATTTAATTTTTGATGGTAATGATAGTAATTATGCCTTTTCTGTTGCAAACCCTCAACAATTAGAAACCATTGCACAAAACGGAACCTTACATGATATGACTAATTTACCAGGATGTACTTATGGTGATCAATTACAATTTATGCGTGGTACGACCAATACTACATTTAATTATGCAGGTATCATACACAATGCTTATACTAGTTCTACTAATGATGTTACGTATTTAAATAATCAGTTTGGAAGACAGCTTGCTAACGTTGCACGTATGATTAAAGGTAATTTGGGTACTAAAGTGTACATGGTTACTTTAGGCGGTTTTGACACACATGCTAATCAAGCTGCAGATCATGATAATTTAATGATAACTTTATCCAATACCGTTAAACAATTTTTTGACGATTTAGCAGTAACTGGTCACGATCAAGAGGTGTTAGCAATGACTATAAGCGAGTTTGGAAGACGTCCTGACGAAAACGGTTCCCTAGGTACAGACCATGGTGCTGCATCACCTTTGTTATTATTTGGTCCTGGATTACAAGGCAATGGATTTATTGGTAATCATCCTAGTTTGACCACTTTGGATAATGATGGCAACTTAATTTATAATTTAGATTTTAGACAAATCTATGCAACCGTTATGCAAGAATGGTTATGTATTGATCCAGCAGTAGTCAATCAAGCATTATTAGGTCAAACATACAACACCGTAGATTTAGGCTTTAATTGTGCTGCATTAACTACAGATGATTATGATATTGCAGAAGGTTTTACTCATTACGTTTTAATGACAGGAAATCAAACCATTATTAAGTTTAAAAATCCAATGACACAGCACACCGTAGTTAAACTATATGATATTTTAGGAAAAGAAGTAACAACCCTTAAAAACGAAATGCTATTGGCTGGAGAACATGAAATAAATGTCAAAGAAACAGCACAAACCAGATTAAGTACTGGACAGTATATTTATCGTATTTCGGTAGGACAACAACATTATAGTAAGTCAATTATTATTAGGTAAATAAATCTGCTCTAAATTTGAAAAGCCTTTAGCCAACACTAAAGGCTTTTTATTTGTAATAACTTCGTCTAAAATCCTTAATTTTACGCCTTCAAAAGTAAATCTGTTTACTTTAGGACAACCAATGTCTCCTCGAGCGCAGTCGAGAGGTTTACATTTTAATAAGATAGGTCTCGACTGCGCTAGACCTGACATTTTAAATAACGATGAAGACTAGAAAAAGATACACCATTACTGCTGCATTACCTTACACTAATGGTCCAATACATATTGGTCATTTAGCAGGTGTTTATGTACCAGCAGATATTTATGCTAGATATAAAAGATTAACAGGTAACGATGTGGCTTTTATTTGTGGAAGTGACGAACATGGTGTACCTATTACCATTAAAGCAAAAAAAGAAGGTGTGACACCTCAAGAAATTGTAGATCGCTATCATAAAATTATTAAAGAGTCTTTTGAAGATTTCGGAATTAGTTTTGATAACTATTCACGTACCTCTGCAAAAATTCATCATGAAACTGCATCAGAATTTTTTAAAACACTATATGATAAAAATGAATTTGTAGAGGAAGTGTCAGAACAATTATATGATGAAGAAGCTAATCAGTTTTTAGCAGATAGATTTGTAGTTGGTACCTGTCCAAAGTGTGGTAATGAAGAAAGCTATGGTGACCAATGCGAAAAATGTGGAACGTCACATAACGCAACAGATTTAATCAATCCAAAATCGGCAATTACTGGAAATGTTCCTACCCTAAAAGAAACTAAACACTGGTTTTTACCTTTAAATAAACACGAAGCGTTTTTAAACGATTGGATTTTAAAAGGTCATAAAAAAGACTGGAAACCTAATGTTTATGGACAAGTAAAATCTTGGATTGATGATGGTTTACGTCCAAGAGCGGTAACCAGAGATTTAGATTGGGGAATTCCAGTTCCTGTTCCTGGAGGCGAAGGAAAAGTATTATATGTTTGGTTTGATGCACCAATAGGTTACATCTCTTCAACTAAAGAATGGGCAGATAGAGAAGGTAAAGATTGGGAACCTTATTGGAAAGATAAAGACACCAAATTAGTACACTTTATAGGTAAAGATAATATTGTATTTCACTGTATTATTTTTCCTGCTATGTTAAAAGCAGAAGGCAGTTATATTTTACCAGATAATGTACCTGCTAACGAGTTTTTAAATTTAGAAGGCAACAAATTATCGACCTCTAAAAATTGGGCAGTTTGGTTACCAGACTATCTGCAAGATTTTCCAAATCAGCAAGATGTATTGCGTTATGCGTTAACAGCAAATGCTCCAGAAACTAAGGATAACGATTTTACTTGGAAAGATTTTCAAGCCAGAAATAACAACGAGTTAGTAGCTATTTTCGGAAACTTTATTAATCGTGTAGTCGTATTAACCAATAAATATTATAACGGTATTGTACCAACACCTTCAGAGTTTTCTACTGTAGATGAAGAAACTTTAGCTGCAGTTAAAGCTTATCCAGCAGTTATAGAAAGTTCTTTAGAACGTTACCGTTTTAGAGAAGCTAGTCAAGAGTTAATGAATCTTGCTAGACTTGGAAACAAATATCTAGCAGACGAAGAACCTTGGAAACTAATAAAAACTGATGAAGCACGTACAAAAACTATCATGTACATTGCGCTTCAAATAGCAAGTGCATTAGCTACCTTATCTGAGCCTTTTTTACCGTTTACCTCTACTAAATTAAAAAATATACTTAACGTCAGTTCGAGTGATTCGACGCAGAAGAAAAGCATCGAGAACAAGTGGGAAGACATTTCAACTAAAAATGTATTACTACCAGCTAATCACCAAATTGGTAAAGGCGAATTATTATTTAGTAAAATAGAAGACAAAACCATTCAAGAACAATTGGATAAATTAGAAGCTAGTAAAAAAGCTAACGAAGCAGCTAATAAAGTAGTCGAGCCACAAAAAGACACGATTACCTTTGACGACTTTACCAAATTAGACATACGTGTCGGAACTATCATTGAAGCCGAAAAAATGCCAAAAGCCAAGAAACTTTTAGTTTTAAAAGTGGATACAGGTATTGATGTTCGTACCATTGTATCTGGTATTGCAGAAAGCTTTACAGCAGAAGAAGTAGTGGGTAAAAAAGTAACCGTTTTGGTTAATTTAGCACCAAGAGCATTACGTGGAGTAGAAAGTCAAGGTATGATTTTAATGACCGAAACTGCAGAAGGAAAATTAGTATTTGTAAATCCCGATGATGCAACTGTTAGCAATGGGTTGCATATAAGTTAACAAACTATATCGCTTCTTTATACTATGATTAAATTCATAACCTCCAAAACAAATCTACCCGAAAACTCTATTAAAAATACGGTAGATTTACTAAATCAAGATTGCACAATTCCTTTTATTTCTAGATACAGAAAAGAAGCAACTGGTAACTTAGATGAAGTACAAATTGGAGAGATTGTAAAATATAAAGACCAATTTGAAGCTTTAGAAAAACGAAAAATCGCCATTTTAAAAGCTTTAGAAGAGCAAGATGTTTTAACCACAGAATTAAAACAAAAAATAGAGGCTTGTACAGATTTAACAACCCTAGAAGACCTTTACTTACCCTATAAAAAAAGTCGAAAAACTAAAGCAGAAACCGCTAGAAAAAATGGCTTAGAACCTTTAGCAAAAATCATCATGTCGCAAAATGCTAATGACTTAGAATCTATAGCGTTTAAATATGTAAAAGGAGAAGTTAAAACGGTTGATGAGGCATTGGAAGGTGCACGACATATTATAGCCGAATGGATTAACGAGCGTACAGACATACGTAATAATTTACGAAAGCAATTAGAGCGTTATGCTATGATTGCCACGACAGTGGTAAAAACAAAAAAGGACGATGAGAACGCACAAAAATTTAGAGATTATTTTGATTGGGAAGAATCTTTAAACAGAATACCTTCACACAGGTTATTAGCTATTTTAAGAGCCGAAAAAGAAGGGTTTATTCGCGTTAAAATTAATATTGATGACGTAAAAGCGTTAGAAAATATTGACCGTAAAATTATTAAAAGTAATACTGCCTGTGCAGACCAATTAGAATTGGCTATAAGCGATGCATACAAACGCTTACTATTCCCATCGTTAAGTAACGAAGCGTTACAAAAAGCCAAAGAAAAAGCAGATGAGGCTGCAATTACTGTATTTGCAAAAAACTTAAAGCAATTATTATTAGGTTCGCCATTAGGCGAAAAACGTGTGCTTGCAATAGATCCAGGTTTTAGAACGGGTTGTAAAGTGGTTTGTCTAGATGCACAAGGTAATTTATTACATAACGAAACCATATTTCCACATCCTCCAAAAAGTGATAGTATTGGAGCCATAAAAAAACTAGCCACATTAACTGAGGCTTATAAAATTGAAGCAATTGCTATTGGAAATGGTACAGCATCCAGAGAAACCGAAGCTTTAGTAAAAAAGGTTCATTTTAAAAACGATATGCAAGTGTTTGTGGTTAGTGAAGCTGGAGCAAGTATCTATTCGGCTTCAAAAATAGCACGAGACGAGTTCCCAAATTATGATGTTACCGTTAGAGGTAGTGTATCTATTGGACGACGTTTGCAAGACCCTTTAGCCGAATTGGTAAAGATTGATGCCAAATCCATTGGTGTTGGACAATACCAACATGATGTAGACCAAAACAAACTACAAAAACAATTAGATGTTGTGGTTGAAAATTGCGTGAATAGTGTTGGTGTAAATATTAATACAGCAAGCGTACCATTATTAAGTTACGTCTCTGGAATTGGTCCTAAATTAGCCGAAAACATTTATAATTACAGAAACGAAAATGGCGCTTTCACCTCTAGAAACGAGATTAAAAAAGTGCCTCGTTTAGGCGGAAAAGCATTCGAGCAAGGTGCTGCTTTTTTAAGAATTAAACAGGCTAAAAATCCGTTAGATGATTCTGCAGTACACCCTGAAAGTTATAAAATAGTCGAAAAAATGGCTAAAGATTTGAAGGTTTCTGTAGATGAATTGATTGGTAATAAGGATTTACTTCAACACATAGATTTAAAGCAATATTGTACAGACAGTGTTGGTTTACCAACGCTAGAAGATATTGTAAAAGAACTAGATAAACCAGGATTAGATATTAGAGAAGAGGCTAAAGTTTTTACTTTTAACCAAAATATTAAAACCATAAACGACTTAGTTTCTGGTCAATTATTACCAGGTATTGTTAATAATATTACCAATTTTGGTTGCTTTGTAGATATTGGAATTAAAGAAAGTGGTTTGATACATGTCTCTAACTTATCAGACAGTTTTGTAAAAGATGTAAATGAGCATGTTCATTTACATCAACAGGTTATAGTAAAAGTATTGGATGTTGATATTCCGCGAAAGCGTATTCAATTAAAACTCCATAAATAGATGCTCAAAATCGCATACCATCCAATCTATTGCCACCCTTTGCCAGAAGGACACCGATTTCCTATGTTAAAGTACGAGTTACTTCCAGAACAACTAATACATGAAGGTACTTGTACTAAAAACAACTTTTTTGAGCCCGTTAGAATGCTTGATGAAGCTCCAATATTAGCGGTTCATGACCCAGAATACTTTTATGATTTACTTAATATTACTTTAAATCAACGTGCTGCTAGAAAAATTGGCTTTCCTTTGAGTGAGGTTTTAATCGAGCGCGAAATCACTATAGCAGATGGTACTATAAAAGCAAGCGAAATTGCTTTACAACAAGGCATAGCTATGAATATTGCTGGTGGTACACATCATGCTTATACCAATCGTGGTGAAGCCTTTTGTATGCTTAATGACCAAGCGATTGGTGCACGATTTCTTCAAAAAAAGAAATTAGCTAAACAGATTTTGATTGTCGATTTAGACGTGCATCAAGGTAATGGTACTGCCCAAATTTTTAAAAACGACACCTCTGTTTTTACTTTTTCTATGCACGGAAAACACAATTATCCGTTTAAAAAAGAAGAAAGTGATTTAGATATTGAGTTAGAAAATAATATTGGTGATGATGAGTATCTGTCTATTTTACGCAAGACTCTTCCTAAATTAATCAATCAAATACAACCTGATTTTATTTACTATTTATGTGGTGTAGATGTTATAGTTACAGACAAGTTAGGCAAATTAGGATTAACCATTTCGGGTTGCAAAGCACGCGATGAATATGTATTAGAAACCTGTAAAAACAACAATATTCCTGTGATGTGTAGTATGGGTGGAGGTTACAGTCCTGATATTAAAACTATTGTAGAGGCACATGCTAATACCTTTAGATTAGCTCAAGATATTTATTTTTAGCCTTTTAATTTTTCTAAAAACTCTTGTCTTCGATTACGTGACACTGGAATTTTTTTATTGCCAGACAGTATTACATAACCCTCGTTTAGGTATTTTTCTATATCATTTAGATTAATTAAATGTGATTTATGTACCAAATAGAAGTTACTGTTTTCTAACAGCTTGTTAAAATGCCCTATACTATTTGAGCTTAGCAATGGTTTACCTTCTTTTAAATGAATTTTGGTATAACCTGTTTCGCCTTCGCAGTGTAAAATATTTTCAATTTTAATAAATTCTAAACCTTCAATAGACGGAATAATAATCTTCTTTTTTTGAAAGGTTTGTGTGCCTAAATTTTCTATTAATTGTTTGTTTTTTTGTAGTGCTGTTTTTTCTTCAATATTGGTCTCGGCATTATTTACAGCAGTTATTAAGTCTGCGTTATCAACTGGTTTTACTAAGTATCCAATAGCACAATGCTTAATAGCTTCTATTGCATAATTATCAAAAGCTGTAGCGAAAATGATTTCGAAATCTGGTTTTTCAAATTGTTTTAAAACGTCAAAACCACTTAATTCTGGCATGGCAATGTCAAGAAACACTAAATCTGGTTGTAATGTTTTAATCAACTCAATGCCTTCTTTAGGATTTTGGGTTTGAGCAATGACGTCTACATTTGGGCATAATCGCTCTAGTTTATTTTTAAGGATGGCTAGTGCTTTACGCTCGTCATCAATTAAAATGGTTTTAATGTTCATTATCTTCTGCGTTTAAGTCGTCTTTAAAAACTAAAGTGACTATTGTTCCTGTTGAGTTGGAGATTTCAGAGCGATCTACAATTGTAAAATCGATGTCCCATTGTTTGCTTTCTTTTAGTAATGCTAATCGCTCTTCAAGGACAGCACTAGAGTGTTCTGTATGAGTTTGCGCTTTGGCTTTATTCATGGCTATGGCTTTGTTAACACCAATCCCATCATCTGTAATAACTACTTTAAAACTAGTATTTTTCAAGTTTAAAAATTCAATACTCACTTTCCCTTTACCGTTTTTATGAAAAATACCATGATTAATGGCATTTTCTAAAATAGGTTGTAAAATCATTGGTGGTAAAAACAACTCTTCCGTATCTAACGATTTGTCTATTGTAATTTTATATTCAAAATCGTCTTCAAAACGTAATTTTTCTATATCTAGATAGTTTTTTAAAAGCGAAATTTCATTTTCTACCGAAATACTTTCTTTACGTGAATACTCGAAAAACTGTCGCATGAGTTTTGAAAATTTAGCCAAATAGTCTTCGCTTTTTTCAACTTGATTTAATTGAATGTAATACTGAATGGCATTAAGAGAATTATGTACAAAATGCGGATTCATTTGTGCACGTAATGCATTTAATTCTAGCTCATGTTGGCGTTTTTGATTATTTAATTTGGTTTCTAATTGGTCTTGGATGAGTTTGTTTTTACGATTATTAAAAGTAGTAAATAAAAACACGGTCGACACTACTATAAGTAATGCCATGACACATAATATTATGACTATGTTATTGATATTTAATTCTGTTTCAAGCATAAAAAACTTTTAATATAAAACCCATATAACAACAAATTAAGTGTCATTATAATTAATCTAAATGGGTAAGATCCAGGTTTGATCATTCCCCATGTTAATGCTATTGGTAAAAAACCAACATAAAATATAAGTAATCCAGTAACTATCCAAAATTGCTGAGAATTTGTGTAACTAATAGCCTTTAGATTGTTTAAAAAAGAATTAAAAAATAAAGTTGAACATATGATTATTATTATACTTGAAGGTATAAAAGGAAACGTCCATAAACTGGTCCAAAAGTCCTGTTTTACAGCAGTATATACTATTGTAATTAAAAATAAAAAACCTAGTATTTTAATTAACCCTTTATTATTTAAAATTTGATGAAACCAAAACAAGTAAAATGAAATGGACAACACTGTATAAATATTATAAATGTATAGATTGTCACCTCCAATGACGTATCCTGTAATTTCATTTAACACAATGTATATTAAAAAAAATAAAAAATATTTTTCTGTAGTATTTTTATATTTTTTCCAACTCAAAATTGCAGCAACAAGTGCTGCAATTTGAACGGTCATTATTATTAAACTTGTAAACTGTATCATGTTTTAATCTCCTCCTTCATATTCGGTTGGAGGCATTCCTGCATTTCCATAATTATAAGATTGTATATCATAATTATTTTTGTTGTCAGAAGGTTCTGGATCTCTTTCAGCTTCTCGATAAGTTGGTGAGAAAAACACAGTATTTTTAAGCTGTCCATCAATTTCCTTTGCTCCAAAATACACTCTAATTCCAGGGTTTTCTTTACCCTGAATTTCAGATTCTTCTTTAACATAGTTTAAATAATCTTGCATAACTTTTAAATCAAACCAAACATCTCTTACATCTTCAGGCATAACTCCGTTATTTGCTGCAATTATTTCTGGTAAGTTTTCGTATTTAGTTTTGTATGCCTCTTCATAAGTATTTGCTTCTGCATTAGTAATTAAATCTGTTGGTGGATCAAAATTACAATCTGCTGATTTTTCACATTCTTTAAAAAGTAAAAAGGATAAAATTAGAACTATAATAAAAAGGGTTGTTAATGTTACATTTTTCATTGAGTATAGTTTTAGTTAATAGATAGGTTTACTAAGGTAAGATTTTTATTATTTGAATAAAGTGTTTAATCTCAAGAAAGTAAACATTGTTTTGTTATTAATTATAATTCAAATATCAGTCTTATCAATCTTTTGAAACACTATCAATAAATAACTAGTAGTTTTCAATCTATAACCTGTTAGTTTAAATAGATTAAACAAAAAAACCTGCTAATAAGCAGGCTGAGTATATCTGTAAATATTAATAAAAATTATAAACTTTGAAGCAATATCAACGCCAAGATTAAACTTACTATGGGTAAACTTAACAGCAATAATACATTATGTTGTTTGGATTTACTTCTGTTGTATTTAGCATTTAAAACCTTTCTGGTTTTACCATTATACTTTAACCAATTTTTTAAATGAATGATACAAGCAGAAATAAAAAACAATATCCATGCTTTGTCGCTAGCTATAGTAGTGACATTCATTTTATCTAAAAAAGTGGCAAAAAACACTCCTAAAAGGAAAAGTAATGCTATTTGTAAGGCAGAAATATAAAATAAAGCAATACTGTTTGCTTTTTGTTTAAATCGTGTCTTAAATGTAGTAAATACAGAAAAGAAAAATTGATCGAATGTTGTCATATACTGAATAAAAAAACCTGCCACAATGTAGCAGGTTTTTTTTATTATTTGGTTAGCAAAATAATTATTCTGCTGAAACTTTAATGTTATCTACTTCCCAAGTTGCTGCTGAAGCACTTGTAGACGTATATTTAAAAGCGATAAATAAATTACCACCTGCTGCTGCAGATACATCTAATTGACCAGAATCTGTCCATGAAGACCAACTACCAGTATTAGTATCTAAGGTTGCAGCTAATGGTACCCAAGTTCCGTCTGTTGTTGGATCACCACCATTGTAATCTGTAGCATAAAATACCTCAATATCGTTTCCTGAGTAACGCTTAACCGTTTGGAACGTTAAAAATGCACTTGGTACAGATGATAAATCTATTGGTAAAGAGATTAACCAATCTTCGTTTACTTGTGCACCTCCAGAGAAACCAGACATAGTTGCACTGTCACTTGGATTACCAAATGTATTGTAGTACCATTCTTGTGTACCAGTTACGTTGTAAGGTGTCCATTTGTTTAAGTTTCCTTGAGAAAAGTCATCCTCAAATAATGGGTCACATCTTAAAGCGTTGTCAAAATTGATAGCTTCTGGAGTATTGATGTAAATAGTGTAGAAATCATCAAAGAAATCTCTAGTTAATATACCATCAATTGTACCTCTATTAGCAGGTAATGTTAAGCCTTTAAAGTCTGAAAATGTACTAGTACTTAATACTACACTTCCACCTGTTGCACAACTTTCTAATGTACGCTCTCCGTCAAAACTATCATTAGTTTCAGATGCAAATGTTAGCCCAATTAAATTGCTATTAAACTGCATATCTGTTAATCTAATGTACTGACTTTCTAAAGCATCGTTAAAATCTGAAATAGATACTTCTTTTGCAACTATAGTAGCTACCTCATCAGCTCTAAGGATGTGTTGAGATACAAGCGTGCTTGGTATTCTTTCTATATCTTCTCCTTCTAAACGACCTAATTGAATAACTCCATTGCTTTCTCCAACACTTAATCCGTTAAGTTTTACAAATACCTTACGTCCAAACTCATATTGAGTAAACATTGGGTTTTTGTCAACTTGTATAACGATTGCTGCAGTTGGGTTTTCTGGTTTATCTTGAATGACTAATTGCTTGTAGAAGTTTCCTCCTTCGTCACTAGATACCACATAACCTTCAGTATATTTTTCAGTTACTGTTGCGCTTGCTTCATCATAAGTGACTGCATCTCCATTTCCTGTTCCAAAGTTTCCTAATACAGCACTAATAGTATTGAATTGCGCATTAGCATTTGGGTATGATGTAATACCTGCAATTGCTTGTGTAGGTATATCAAAATTATCGTCTTCAACACAACCTGTAAGTAAGACTAAGCTTACTAAAAGTATTGTGATTTGGTTTAAATTGAATTTTTTCATCTTTTCTTGAATTTATTTTTTCTATAAATATAATTAAAATCTTACGTAAACATTTAAATAATAGGTAGTACCATTACCAAAAAAGTAACGATTACCAAAAATAGGTCCATTAGCATTTGTTTGCTCGTCTAATTGACTTCTATAATCTACACGTCTTGACTGCTCAAAACCACCTGTTTTATACTCTTGGTCAAATATGTTGTTAATAGTTGCAAAGAAACCAACAAAATAGTCGTCTATTTTCCAAGATTTACCTCCAACAACGTTAACTAACATATAATCATCAAATTGCTCTTGTTGTAATAATTGTTTTGCAATTGCAGGGTCTATATCATTAATTTCTCCTCCAGATACTACATATAGGTTTCCACCAGCAGTTGCATCTTGAAATTGTGTATCTGTATATAATTCTGGGTCAATTACAAAAGCAGTACTACGCTTTATAGCACTTGCATCAACATAGGCATTAGAAAATTGATTAAAAGTTACACCAATATTCCAATAATCTGGATCACGATATTCAAATCCTAATTGGTAAGCTCGTTCTGGTCCACCAGCAACATGTAAATCTTTAAGGTTTGTTGTTCCGTCGCCAAAGATAGCTCTACCTGTACCAAATTCTTGACTGTAAAAAGTTAGGTTTGGATTATTGTTATAAGTGTATTGTCCAACAGAAGCAGCACCTTTTAATTTTATAGTAGGCGTTACTTGAGCTTCTATACCAAATTCTGCACCAAAATGTAATCTTTCGATACCAGTAATGGCTTCTTGTACTAAATTACTACCAACCCCTTCACTAAAATAAAAACCAGTTTCTGTTGCATCTTCAAACGTAGTATAAAACCCAGTTAATCTTGCTTTTACAATTGGTGATCTAAAAATGTAACTAGCGTCAACACTTTTTATAGTTTCGCTATCTACATCTTCTAATAACATATTAGACTGTCTTACATTAGCAAACGTGTTTCTAATATTTGGTGCTTTGGTCATGTAGGCTCCGTTAAAATCTAATAAATGTTTACCAGAGATTTTATAAGTCGCTCCTGCTTTTACACCAAAGTTTTCATATTCTACTTTAGGACCTTGTCCAAAAGAATTACCAGCAAAATATCCATTTTCAAAAAGACCTGTACGTTGGTAGTCTGTTTTAGACACATTACCTGCTAAGTAAAAATCTACTTTACTATATTTAAATACTGCTTGAGCAAAACCTCCAACAACATTTGCATCAATCTCGTAATTATATTTGTAACGCTCTCCTTCTTGAGCGATTCGGTTTGGATTTCTAATATCCGATTGAGCAGTTGTTAATACGCCATCTGTAGATTGAATATTTTCATCAGAGAAAAAATCGACATCTAAGTAACCCGAACCTCCTAATAAATCTGAAACTTCAGCAAAGTTTTCGCTACTTAATTTTCTGTAATTAACTGCAGCGTTTAAACGAATATTTTCATTTAATTCTGTGTCAAAAATAATGTTAGCCATTAACTGTTTGTCATCTATTCTATCTTCTTGGATAGCATATACAGAGTTTTCAAAATTTGCATTAGCAGTGTATAACTCATTCCAGTTAAATTGCCCATCGTTTAAAAACGATTGTTGTGCTTGATAAGCTAACTCATAATCGTAAGCGGTTGGACCACCATCTACATTTAAATGATAACTAGGTAAGTTTTGGTAATAGGTTGGGTCTGTATTTCTTGCTCCACCTATATAACTGTCTTGTCCTTGAAAAGTTACTAAACGTGTACCACCATTATCAACTCTGGTGTTTCCTGTTTCACCAAATTGGTAACCGATGTTTGTGTTTATAGACGTTTTTTCAGAAATATCCCAATAATGGTTTAACATTATAATTGGTTCTTCAATTCTTCTAATTCTAGAATTTCTTATTTCACCGTTTAATTCTCCCCAAAATGGGTTGTATTGTCTTCCTTTTAACTCAAATACTTCTTGAGTTAAAGCGGTACCTCTACCTCTTCTGTTTTGAGCGTAGATTGATGTGAAGTTTATACTGTGATTATCGTTAATCTTTTTTTCTACAGAAGCAACAAAAGAATTAGCATCATAAAGTGTTCCTTCTACATATCCTCCGTCTCCAAATCGTCTAGACGCTAATAAGCTATAAGCCCATCCATCTTCCATTAATCCAGAACTATAACTTGCCATTAAACGACCCTCATAACTTCTGTTTGCAGAAGCAAAAGATAAACGTCCACCTTCACGGTATTTAGAGGCTCTCATTATAATGTTATTAGTTCCTGCTAAATCACCAAAGTTGTAATCGTTAGGAGAGATTCCCATAGAGAATTCTTGATTACGCTGTAAGTCATTAATTCCTCCCCAGTTTCCCCATTGTGGTCTACCAGTAGATTGTTTATTTAATTCTAAACCGTTAATTAATACTTTACCATTAGCGTTGTCTAAACCTCTTGGTCTAAAAAACGTCGCACTAAAGTCAAATGCAGCAGCATTTAAAAAGATGTCTCTAGAAGACTGTAATAAACCTGATACATTACTAGTTAATCCATCATCCTCACTGTTTAGTTGATCATCTGAGATAGAAATAATGTACAGATCCTTTTTATCGCTTGCATTGTATGCTAAAGTCATATCCTGAATATCTACAGTTTGACCTTGATTAACAATAATAGGATAATGCTTAGTAGTATAATCTACTTGTTCAATTTTAAGAATTTGCTCACCTAGTGGAATACCTTTATTGAAGATAAATTGACCTAAAGCATCTGTTTTAGTAGATAATCCAGAATCTTCAATTGTTACTGTTACATTAGGAAGAGGCTCGTTAGTAACCGCATCTTTCACACTACCTTTTACAATAGTGTCTTGAGCTAGAACAGTACATGTTGAGAAAATTCCTAATAAGAAAAATAAAAAACTTTTTTTCATACTATAAATTATAGTTAATAAATGGTTGCTGCGTTAAATAATTATTATTTAAGGCGTGCAAATTTACATTATTTATAATAAATATCTACTTTTGGCAAGAGTTTTGTAAATAACATAACAAAAAAGTAACACTCAAAGTTAATGAAACACCTAAACTACTTGCTTACTGTACTATTATTAGTAGTATTTGTAAGTGTAAATGCGCAAGAAAAAAAGAAATTTAAAGTACACACTGTAGCTTTTTATAATCTAGAAAATTTGTTTGACACAATCAATGATCCAACAAAAAACGATGAAGCAAGTCCAATGATGGAAATTAAAGCGGATCGTGCAGAAATCTACAAGAAAAAAGTACATAACATGGCTCGTGTTATAGCAGATGTTGGTAGCGAAGTAACCAACAATACTCCAGCTTTAGTTGGCGTTTGCGAGATTGAAAATGTAAATGTATTAGAAGATGTTGTTAATGACCCTTTATTATTAGCAAAGGATTATGGCATTGTTCATTTTGATGGACCTGATAACAGAAGTATAGATGTTGGTTTATTATATCAAAAATCTTTATTTCAAGTAGTCTCTAAAAGTACGCACACTTTAAAGATTTATGATGACGAATCAAGAGAACGTATTAATACTAGAGACCAGTTATTAGTTACTGGACAATTAGAAGGAGAAACCATACATATTATTGTTAACCATTGGCCTTCAAGACGAGGAGGTGAAGCCAGAAGTAGATCTAAACGTGTTGCTGCTGCAAAATTAAACAAGCGTTTAATAGATAGTTTACAATCTATAGACCCATACGCTAAAGTTATAACAATGGGAGATTTAAACGACAACCCTAATAATGCTAGTGTAAAAGACGTTTTAAAAGCAGAGCGTAAACAAAGTAAAGTAGCCTTTAAAGGAATTTATAATCCGTTTATTGATATGTATAAAAAAGGATTAGGAACTACTGGTTACAGAGATTCTTGGAGTTTATTTGACCAAATTATGGTTACTAAACCATTTCTTGAAAAAGACTACGATAATTGGACTTATTTTAAAGCCGGTATTTTTAACAAAAACTACTTAATCAATAAAAAAGGACGTTATGAAGGCTATCCTTTTAGAAGTTTTGCTGATGGTGGTTTTACAGGAGGATTTAGTGATCACTACCCTGTTTATATTTACTTAATAAAAGAAGTTAAAGACGCTACACCTAGTGTAAAGAAAACCGAAGAATCAGAAGAAACAGAAGATTAAAATTATATATCTCCCAAATAAAAAAAGCGACCTGTTTAGGTCGCTTTTTTATGTTATAAGTTTAACCATGTTTTCCATGGGATTTTTGCTAGCACTAGTATTAAAGCTAAAGTATAAAATATAGCTATGGTTTTTAATTTTTTATCAGAGGTAAGTTTCTTTTTATGTTTTGAGTAGCCTATAGTTATTAATGCTACAGCAATTATCATAGTTAGAGGATGTTCGACTACATTTGAACGCATGGTAGCGTTTTTCATGATCTCTCCCATACTCATTTCAGAAAAATAATCTGATGCAAACCACAACACAATTCCTATTAGTAAATGGATGTGTGACACTATTAAAGTAAATAATGAAAGTCTAAAGTCTCTAGCTTCATATTCTTTTTTAGCAATTGTTTTATACAGTGCATTAAAAGTAGCTACTACAATCATAAACAATACTAGATACGCCCAATATGAGTGTAACATTTTTACAGTTGAATACATAGAATTTAGTTTTTAATTTGTGTAAAGGTAGTAATTAATTTAAGTTTTATAAATAACCTGAGAATTACATTTTCAGCAACCATTCTTTAACATCTACCTCTTTTTTAATAATATCTCTTAATTGGTCTATTTTAACTCGTTTTTGTTCCATTGTATCTCTATGTCTAATGGTAACTGTATTATCTTCTAAGCTTTCACCATCTACGGTAATACAAAATGGTGTTCCTGCTGCATCTTGACGCCTGTATCGTTTACCTACAGCATCCTTCTCGTCATAAAACACATTAAAATCCCATTTTAAATCATCTACAATGTCTTTTGCCATTTTAGTTAAAGCTTCATCTTTTCTAACTAAAGGTAATATAGCTGCTTTTATTGGTGCTAGAACTGCAGGTAATTTTAAAACGGTTCTTTCACTTCCGTCTTCTAAGGTTTCGTCCATTAGAGAATTTGAAAACACTGCTAAAAACATTCGATCTAATCCAATTGAAGTTTCTAGCACATATGGTGTGTAACTTGCATTGTCTTCGTGATCAAAATATTGAAGTTTTTTTCCAGAGTATTCTTCGTGTTGTTTTAAATCAAAATCTGTACGACTGTGTATACCTTCTAATTCTTTAAAACCAAACGGGAATTTAAACTCGATATCTGTAGCTGCATCTGCATAATGTGCTAGTTTTTCGTGGTCATGAAAACGGTAATTGTCTTCTCCTAAACCAAGTGATTTATGCCATTTTAAACGGGTTTCTTTCCAGTAATCAAACCACTCTTTTTGAGTGCCTGGTTTGATAAAAAATTGCATTTCCATTTGCTCAAACTCGCGCATTCTAAAAATAAACTGTCTTGCAACAATCTCGTTTCTAAAGGCTTTTCCGGTTTGTGCTATTCCAAACGGAATTTTCATACGTCCCGTTTTTTGGACATTTAAAAAGTTTACAAAAATACCTTGAGCAGTTTCTGGACGTAAATATAAATCCATTGCAGTTTCTGCACTTGCACCTAACTTAGTACCAAACATGAGGTTAAATTGCTTAACGTCTGTCCAATTTCTACTTCCACTTAAGGGACATGCAATTTCTAATTCTTCAATTAGTGCTTTTACATCTGCTAAATCTTCGTTTTCAAGAGATTTACCTAAACGCTTTAGTATGGTGTCAATTTTTTCTTGGTAACCTAACACGCGACCATTTGTTGCTAAAAATTCTTCTTTATTAAACGCTTCACCAAAACGCTTAGCTGCTTTAGCAACTTCTTTGTCTATTTTAGTTTCTATTTTTGCGCAATAATCTTCTACTAAAACATCTGCTCTATAGCGTTTTTTAGAATCCTTATTATCTATTAACGGATCGCTAAAAGCATCCACGTGTCCAGAAGCTTTCCAAGTAGTTGGATGCATAAATATTGCAGCATCTAGCCCAACAATATTATCATTTAATTGCACCATTGCTTTCCACCAATAGTCGCGTATGTTTTTCTTTAATTCTACTCCGTTTTGTGCGTAGTCATACACAGCACTTAATCCATCATAGATCTCGCTACTTTGGAATACGTAACCATACTCTTTTGCGTGAGAGATTACTTTTTTAAATTGATCGTCGTTGTTTGCCATAATGGCACAAAGATAAACGATAAATAAAAGTGTACAACCAAAAAATGATTAGTCTTTTTGGCAAGAATAAATAAATGCTGGTGGAATATTTAAAGGCTCAAAACTTAAGGTTATACGCCCTTTAAACATTTCTTTTAATGCTGAGTAATAGGTTAAACTGTATTGGTATTGAAAAAAGTACCCATTAGGTTTCAGGCTTTTGTAAGCATTTTCTAGAATAGTGTCTGTTATTGTCTTAGGAATATTAGTAAGTGGTAAACTAGAGACAATATAATCTACAGCTTCAAAACCATGCGTTTTAATAACTTCTAATATAGAATTAGCAGACTGATTTATTACAACTAATCTGTTGTCGTTTATTTTCAAAAGCTCGTTATAAAAATTGTCATTTATTTCAAAAACAATTAGCTTACTGTCTGGGTGTAATTGTTTTAAAATCTCTTTAGTTATTTTACCATTTCCAGGACCAAATTCTACTATAAGATTTGGCTTATTAAAGTCAATACCTTTAAGTAATTTAGTGGTTAAGAATCTTGAGCTTGGAAATATAGTTCCAGATGTTTTAATACTTTTTAAAGATTCTTTTAAAAATTTGAATTTGTTCAAAAAAAGATGATTTTTAAAATTTTAAACGAATATAGGCTTTTTATTATTTGCTAAAAGAGCAAAAAAAAACCATTACAGTTGTAATGGCTGTTTTATATTGATTTTCTAAAAGCTATTTAAGTGTTATTGTGGTACTTCCTAGCTTAGTATTATCGTAAAAAATATTTACAAAATAAATCCCCTTAGTTAAGGGTTGATCTGCATCTGTTGTAATTAAAGTATTAATATTTATATCTTCATGCTTATAGTCTACCTTAATTTTTTTACTATAAATTAAAGATTGTTTACCAAAATTTACAGATCCTTGATCGGCAATAATATTGTTACTAGGACTAAGTATTTGGATGTAAATATCTTTTTCTCCGTCTTGCACTAATTTGTTTTTTGAAATAGTAAACTCAACAAACAACTTGTTTGTTTTATTTGAATTATTAGTGCTTATCATTCTTTTAGAAGTAATACGCTTGACTGCTTTAGCGTTTAATTGTTCTATTTCTAGATGGCTTGCACTTTTAATCTTTTTAGTTAAATCGGAATTTGTAGAAACTAGGTCTTGATTTTCTACCTTTAAAGTAGTTGTTAGATCTTTAGCACTTAACAGTTCTTTTTCTGCATACTCTGCTTTTTCAGAAAGACGTAAATTTTCTTGTTTAAGGTTATCTACTAACTGTAACACTTCTGTCTTTTCATCTTGTAATAATCTTATTTTAGAACGATATAGTGTTAATAAAGACGTGCTTGGCTTTAATGTTTTAATAGAATCTAAAATAGATTTTATTTTGGTTTTAGACTGTTCTAGTTTATCATTTAATTGTTTGTTATCTACCTGAACATCATCAAAACGTAAAATCATTTCTGATAATTCATTTTCTAACAGTTTTTTTTCTTGAGAGATGTAGGTTTTATAATTTTCTAAAGTCGTGTAGTTAGAAATTGTATAAGATCCTAACATTACTAGAATTATGACTAACGAGCCTATTATTAACCTGTAATTGTAAGTTTGAGGGAAAACTATCATTTTTGTATAAATTACGAATTAAAAATATAGATTAATTATATAGCTAACTGATTATAATCGATAAAGGGGTAAAAAAATTGTTGAACTTTATAAAATGTCAAAAAAAAACGCTTAAGGTAGATATACCAAAGCGTTTTTTTAATAAATGGATTAATATTTAGACTGTTAGCTATTTAAGGGACAATGATGTTTTACCAATTAAAGTATTGTTATGATAAATATTTATGTAGTAATTTCCTTTTACGAATGGTTCATTATCTAAGGGTTCTACAAAAATACATTCTTGTAAGCTGTCATTATTATAATTTACAACAAGTTTTTTACTAAAAATCAATGAAGAATCTCCTTGCATTTTTACTTCGCCTTTATCACCTACAACATTATTTTTTGGGTCTACTACTTGCACATATAACACTTTTTTACCTTTACTAGTAAATTTGTTATCTGGAATTGTAAAACATACGTTTAACTTTTTTGCTCTTTTAGCAGAGGTGGTACTTTTTATACTACCACTACTTGTAATGCGTCTTACGCCTTCTACAAATACATCTTTAACATTAAGGACCTTAGCTTTTTTGATTTTGTTTTCATAACGTCTGTTAATTCTGGATAAAGTAGAATTTTCAACTTTTAAATCTTCAGACATAGTAATCGTTTCATTAAGCTGTTCTTCAACTCGAAGCGATTCTTGTTTTAAAAATTCGTTTTCAGCATGTAATTGGTCTACTAATTGTAAAATCTTTTTGTTTTCACTTTTTAACAACTCTAATTGCTTTTTGTAGTGAGCTACCAGATATACATCTGGTTTAAGATATTTTACAGAATCTAAGATTCTTGCAATTCTAATTTTAGAATCCTCTAGCTTAGATTGTAAATCTCTATTATCTATTTGTAGAGCATTATAATTAAAAGCCAATTCATTAAGCTCTGCTTCTACTGAAGCATTCTCATCTAATAAAAATTTGTGATACTCGTTTAAAGAAGTATAGTTGGTGTAACTAAAATAACCTAAAGCGCAGATTAATGTTGAAAGCGCAACAATAACTAACTTTAGATTATAGATTTGGGGTTTTATAATCATCAGTTTAATATTTGATACTACAAAAATAGGTGTAGCATTTTAATTTGTAAGAATTTTTCGATAACTTGATTAAAAAACAGGATTAAGCATCATTTGTAATCACTTTAAAGCAATTTTATGCATTTTAACCGAAGTCTAAACTGCCTATTTTCAATGTATTATGAATTTTAATACACTAATTAACCTGTTTTTTCCAGAAGTTTGCAACGCTTGTAAAGCTTATTTATTAGATAACGAATCTTTTATTTGTACAGATTGCAGACATCAATTACCTACGACTAATTTTCATTTAAATAATGACCCATTTGTAAAAAATGTATTTTATGGTCGTGCAAAAATTGAAGCAGCTACAGCCTTATTACGTTTTGAAAAACAAGGAATGGTACAGCATCTGTTACATCAATTAAAATATGGAAACAATCAAGCAATTAGTGGTTTTTTAGGTGATTGGTTAGGCGAAGAGCTTAAAATGTCTAATTATTACAATACTATAGATATGGTGATACCTGTTCCGTTACACAATAAAAAACTAAAAAAAAGAGGCTATAATCAGGTTACACAATTTGGTCAACATATAGCTAAAGCTTTAAATACTACCTTTAAAGAAGATATTTTAGTAAAAGTAACTAATACAGCAACTTCTCAAGCCAGCAAATCTAGACTAGAACGTTGGCAATTAGATAACGAGACCTTCGCGGTAAGTCAATTAGATAAACTACATAACAAACACATCTTGTTAGTAGACGATATAATTACCACTGGAAACACTTTAGAAGCCTGCATAATAGAACTTACAAAAGCACAAAATATTAAAATAAGTATTGCAGCTATGGCAATAGCATAAGGCATTTTTCGTTAAACGATAAATATGTTGTTAATTTGTAACTTCATTTTAAAATTGGTATGCAAAATCGTCTGATAAATTTTAGTTTTTGGTGTGTTTTATCACTCACTTTTATTAATTGTGCTAACCGAGGAACTATAACTGGAGGCGAGAAAGACATTACTCCTCCAAAAGTGATAAAAACCATTCCAGAGAATTATTCTACTAACTTTAATAGTCAAGAAATAGTAATTTATTTTGATGAATATATCAAAACCAAAAACCTGTCTAAACAATTAATTATTTCTCCTCCAATGACTAGTACTCCAGAGATTACACCTCTTGGAACCGCTAGTAAATACATGACTATAAAGATTTATGACACTTTAAAACCTAATACAACCTACGCCTTTAATTTTGGTAATAGTATTGTAGATAATAACGAAGAAAACCCATATCCATTTTACAGATATGTGTTTTCTACGGGAAGCTATATTGATTCGCTTAAAGTTAAGGGACGTATAATGGATGCTTTTGACAGAGAGCCGGAATCTTATGTTTCGGTTAATTTATATGAAGTAGACTCTACTTATACAGATTCTATAGTGTATAAACAAGCACCTAAATATGTTACCAACACCTTAGATAGTACCACTAATTTTACTATCGAAAATTTAAAAGCAGGAACCTATAAATTGATTGCTTTAAAGGATAACAATTCCAACAATACCTTTCAACAAAAATCTGATAAAATTGGGTTTTACGAAGATTTTATTACAGTTAGTTTAGATAGCTCTAAAACTTACGACTTAAAGTTATTTAAAGAAGCATTAGATTATAAAGCTGAAAACGCAAGATTAGTATCTGGCGAAAAAATAGCATTTGGTTTTCAAGGAAAAGACTATAAAAACATGTCTATTAATTTGTTGTCAGAGGTTCCATCAGACTTTGAGTACAGAATTATTAAAGACCAAGAGAAGGACTCTTTAAACTACTTCTACAAACCTAAATTAGAAGTAGACTCATTAGTATTTACAGTAACTAATAAGACAAAAATAGATACGTTTATGGTTAGAATTAAGGATAACAAAAGGGATTCCTTACTACTAAAAGCTAGCCCAAATAATACTATTGACTTTTTTGAAACTCTTAAAATTTCTGCTAATATCCCAATTATTACTTTTGATGAAAGTCAAATAAGTATTATGGATAAAGACTCAACAAATATTGGTTTTACTACCAAACTAGATACCTTACATAATTCTGTTGAAGTTTTATTTGATAAAGCCGAAAACAATCAATACAAAATCCAACTGTTGCCAAACACAGTCACTGATTTTTTTGGCAAGTCTAATGATACAATAAACTACAATTTAAGAACACCTAAAGAATCTAGTTTAGGTAATGTTAGAATAAATATTAGTAATGGTACTTACCCTTTAATTATACAATTAGTAGATGGAAAAGGCGAAGTGCGATATGAGAAATACACAACAAAACCAGAACCACTAGATTTCTTCTTTATAAAACCAGGACAATATTACATACGCGCTATTTTTGATACCAATAAAAATAAAAAGTATGACTCCGGTGTCTTTTTAAAAGGTATACAACCAGAGCGTGTTAGCTATAGCAAAGACGCTTTTGAAGTAAGAATTGGTTGGGATATTATCCAGGATTTTATTTTAAACTAAAGGCATCAGCATCATCTAAAAAGCGTAGTTTTTGTCTTGTCATCTCAATATGAGATTTAGATAACACCACCTGTTCTACACCTTCTGTATTTGGTTTTAGATTAGTTAGTTTTTCGCCTAAAACATTATACACCGCAGAGTGTCCTGGATACTCATAATTATTGGCATCCAAACCTACTCTATTCACACCAATACAATAACTCATATTTTCAATTGCTCTAGCTTGCAATAAGGTATCCCAAGCATGTATTCTGGCTTTTGGCCAATTGGCGACATAAAGTAAAATGTCATAATCCTTTGTTATTCTAGCCCAAACTGGAAAGCGCAAATCATAACAAATTAGTGGACATATTTTAAAACCTTTATACTCTATAATTAGTTTTTTATTGCCTTTTGTATAGACTTTATCTTCTCCTGCTAAAGTAAAGGTGTGACGCTTGTTATAACTATCTATTATCCCGTTAGGATGCACAAAAACTAATCTGTTGTAGTAATTATTGTCTTCTTGTATAACTATGCTTCCAACTATTGCAGCATTTTTTTCTTTGGCTAAATTGGTCATCCATTGGATGGTTTCTCCATCCATGGGTTCTGCAACAGATTGTGGAGACATAGTAAATCCAGAGGTAAACATTTCTGGCAAAACAATAACATCAACTGTTTGATCAATTGATTGTATTTTGGCTGTAAAATTATTTCTGTTTTGAACAGGGTTTTCCCACACTAAATTAGATTGTACAATAGCAATATTTAGTTGGTTATCTTTCACTATTAAAGTTTATTCAATTTTTGCTGTGCTTTTGCTACATTATCTCGAAGCTTTTCAAGCTTATCTTCCCATTTTTCAATATCGTTTGGAGATAATTTTCCTTTAGATTTTAGCTTCTGATATTTTTTAGTTTCTTTATCTAGCTTCTCGTTTGCTTTGTCTAATGCATTTTGAGCTTTTTCTTTTTTAGCAATTGCTTTTTCAGCTTTATCACGCTCTTTTTCGGCTTGTTTTCTTTCTTTTTCTGCTCTTTTGCGTTCTTTTTCTGCTGCTTTAAGCTCTTTTTCTTGAGCTTTTAGTTTTTTAGCCTCTTCTTTTGCTTGCTGCTCACGTTGTTTAGCATATTTTTCTTCTTGTTTTTGTCGCTTTTCAGCATCTTTTATTGCTCTTTCTTCTTGTTTTAAGAGGTCTCTTTTTTCTTTGGCTATGCTTAAAATTTTATCCTTTTGATCTTCATTTAATGTGTCAGAAACATCTTCTCCGTTTAAAAATATTTTTTTGTTTTTGACTTCATAAATTTGATTGTCATGAGTAACATCTTGAGCGAAACTGAAGTTTAAAGCTATTAAAAAGATAAATGGTATTAGTATTGATTTCATTAACTTAAGATTTAGGGTTTAAAATTAAATACAATTTACGTAAAAAAAGTGTATTTAATGTATTCTTAACTTTTTCAGTAAGTCAGCTTTATACGTTCTTCCAATGGGTAAACGATGTGTATTGATATAAATCTCGTTTCCAGAAATTTTACTTACATAATTGGTATTAATTATATACGATTTATGGATCTGAACAAACTGTTGTTTTTGTAGTTTCTGTGTCCAATTTTTAAGGGAGTCTAAAAAGGAAAATCGTTGATTTGTTGCTACCAAAGTGATGTAATTTCGGTCAGATTCTAAATACAATATATCATCTAACACAATTTTATGAAGTGTTTTATCTACGTTTAAAAAAATGGAGTTTTCTGAAGTATCACTCTTTTTATTTTCTTCTTTTTTAGATAATACTTCTGCTTTATTAATAGCTTTTAAAAAGCGATCAAATCCAAAAGGTTTAACTAAATAATCCACAATAGTCTCCAACTCAAAACTACTAACAGCATAATCTGGATATGCAGTAGTCATAATAATTGCTGGTAGATTTTTAATGGTTTTAATAAAATCTAAACCAGAAATACTAGGTAAATTAATGTCTAAAAAAACAATATCTGCGACTTGAGTTTTAAAAAAAACATGAGCCTCTAAAGCCGATTGAAAAGTCCCAATCAACTCTAAATTTGGCAACTTACTTATATAATTTTTAAGTAAGTTTTGTGCCGGTTTTTCGTCTTCAATAATTATGCAAGTCATGTTAAATCTAAGGTTAAAACCACTTCAAATTGCTTATGGTTTGTAATGACTAATGTGTGTTTGTCTGGATATAGTAAATCTAATCTTTTTTTTAAGTTATTTAATCCTATTTTAAATTCTGTGGTATCTGTATTTGCACTGTCAAAATCATTTTTACAACTACACGATAATACTTTATTTTGTTCTTCGATATCAATTGAAATTACACTATTTAACGTACTATGTTTAAACGCATTTTCAATAATAGTAATCAATAATAAAGGTGCAATGTTTAGTTGCTGATTTGTAATTTTTGTTTGATAATGTATCTGTTTAACACCTTCTGTCCTAATCTTTTGAAACTTGATATAATTCTCTAAAAAATGAAGCTCTTTCTCTAAAGTTACATATTGAGAATTACTCTCATACAATACATGTTTTAAGTTATTGGAAAGCATCAAAATTAGTTCTGGTGTTTCCGCAGGTTTTTCAATAGAATACGAATAAATTGTATTTAAATTATTAAACAACACATGAGGGTTTATCTGAGATTTTAAAAACTTTAACTCCATTTGGGTGTGTTGTTTTATCATGTCTTCTTTTTGGTTTTGCTCGTCTAAAAACCGAAACAACATCCATATAAACGAGAAAAAAATAAGTGGCACCAAGGTTTGCCAAAGGTAGTCGCTTAAGCATTTCATTATAGAACAGCCACATTGTGCAAACACATTACAATACAGTTGGGTAGCAAAAAAAGAAATAGCTATAAAAAGCAGACTGTATAGCAAGTACCATTTTCGTTTTACAAAAAAGGGTAATAAGATAAAATTATTGACATAAACCAATACGACAAGGATAGACAGGTATTGCAAAAAAGGGTTTTCTGCCCAATAGTATCTAGAAAAAATAAACAAAGACACCAAAATAAATAGCATCCAAAAAAGGAGGTGTACTAATATCTGTGAGGTATGCTTTTTAAGATTTATCATAATTAATGTTGAAAGTAAATATAAAAGCTAAAACCATCAAAAAACAAAGTACAAAAACCACAAAAAGCGTTACAAACAACACATTTAATGCAGTTAGTAAACCTAAGTCTGTCGTTGGTTAATATTTTTTAAAAATGATACAACTTACAATTAAGTTTGAAATCATCAACCATAAAACCAATAGATATGAAAACCATTTTCCTTTTTTTAACAACCTTTTTTAGCGTCACTATTGCTATCTCTCAAACCGAAATGAATACTGAAGTTATTGACGATAAAGGAAATGCAAAATTATTAGGACCAATTAACAAGGAAGGTCTTCAAAATAACACTTACAAAGACTGGTTTAACAAAAATTATAACGATTATATCGTAAACGAAAAATTGGTAGAAACCTTTAAAGACTCACTTAAAGACTACAAAATAAAAGTATTTTTAGGGACTTGGTGTGGAGACAGCAAACAGGAAGTACCACGTTTTTATAATGTATTGGAAACTGCAAATTTTAATTTGGACAATCTAGAAGTTATCGCTTTAGATAATGAAAAAACGCACTATAAACAAGGTCCAAATGGCGAAGAAAAAGGATACAACATCCACAGAGTGCCTACTTTTATTTTTTATAAAGACAACAAAGAAGTAAGTAGAATTGTTGAACATCCTGTTGAAACTTTAGAGCGTGATATAGAAAAAATAGTCACAAACCAGAGATACACTTTTAATTACATTGCTGCAAACTACATACAATATTTACTTGCAGAAAAAACAATAGAAGAATTGCAAAATGAAGAAAAAATATTGGTTGCCCAGCTGTCTGAATTTGTAAAAGGTAGTCGCGAGTTAAACACCTTAGGCTATGTGTATCTTCGAGCTAAAAATTACGAAAAAGCAATCTACACTTTTAAACTAAACACACTTATATTTCCTTACAAACACAATGTTTATGACAGTTTAGGAGAAGCCTATTTTGAAAATAAAAACTACTTAGAGGCTACAAAAAATTACAACAAAGTGTTAGAGTTAAATCCAGAGGACGAAAACGCATTGGACATGCTTAAAAAAATTAAATTAGTAACCAAAGAGTAACACTAAACTTATCTAATAGGATGCTTTATATTACTGTCTTGTTTTTTATCTTTGAATGGATAAAAAACTAATAATTATGAGATTTTTAAAATTCCTTTTACTTTTTATAACATTTAATGTTTCTGCCCAACAAGGTGGTATGTGGATTCCTTCTTTATTAGAAGGGATGAATGAAACCGAAATGACTAACCTTGGTAGTAAACTGACTGCTAAAGATATTTATGACGTCAACAACTCGAGTTTAAAAGATGCAATTGGACACTTTAATGGAGGCTGTACCAGTGAGGTTATCAGTGACAAAGGATTAATATTAACCAATCACCATTGTGGATTTGGACAAATACAATCACATTCGTCTTTAGAAAACGATTATTTGAAAGATGGTTTTTGGGCAATGACTTTAGACGAAGAATTGCCAAACGAAGGATTATACATAGAATTTATTGTTAGAATAGAAGATGTGACAGATCAAGTTCTTGCTGGAATATCTGATAACATGACTGAAAAAGAAAAACAATCTTTAATTGATAAAAACAGTAATGCTTATCAAAAAACGGTTGCTAAAGAACCTTGGCAAGACACCAAAATAAAGTCGTTTTATAACGGAAATCAGTACTTTTTATTTGTTACAGAACGTTTTGAAGATATTAGATTAGTTGGTGCTCCACCAACAAGTATTGGTAAGTTTGGAAGCGATACAGACAATTGGGTGTTTCCTAGACACACTGGAGATTTTTCGATGTTTAGGATCTATGCAGATGAAAACAATAGACCTGCAAAATATAGCAAAAACAACAAACCATATAAACCAAAACACTTTTTACCTGTCTCTTTAGATGGCGTTGAAGAAGGAGATTTTACAATGGTTTTTGGCTTTCCTGGTCGTACAAACGAATATTTACCAGCTGTAGCCATTCAGCATATTACAGAAGAATATAATCCAACAAATATTGCTATTCGTGAAGCAGCTTTAAAAGTTATTGATGCTAAAATGAAAGAAAGCGATGCTGTTAGAATTAAATATGCCTCTAAACAAGCACGTATTGCTAATGCTTGGAAAAAATGGATTGGCGAAAATCTTGGGATCGAAAAAAGTGATGCAGTAGCTAAAAGACGTGCATTTGAAACCACTTTTACTAAAGCTTTAAAAGAAAAAAACTTGGAGGATAAGTATGGACATATCTTATCTGATTTTGACAAACTATATAAAGATTTTGCTCCAATAAACATCAAACGTAGAAATTTTATTGAGGTCTTTTTGGTGACAAACGAGTTGATGCAAATGACTCTTAGAGCCTACCAAATGGAACAAGCTATAGATGCAAACCCAGCAGCTTTTGAAACAGCAAAAGCTGGATTAGTAGCTAGATTAAAAGGGATTCATAAAAATTATGATGTCTCTGTGGATCGAGGCGTCTTTAAAAATGTAATGCCATTTTACACCAACAATGTAGATGCTTCTATTTATGATAAAACAGCGTTTACCAACTTAGACACTGCTTTAAAATTATTAGAAGGTGACGTAAAAGATGTTCTTAAAAAACTAAACAAAGATGCAGCATACCAATATGCAAAACCATTAATTGAAACGTTTTACAACTCTATTGATAAAGAATACCAAGAAAAAAACGAACCGATTACTGCGTTACAAACCAAATACATGACAGCTTTAATGGAAGCCTTACCAAACGAAAGATATTTTCCGGATGCCAATAGTACACTTCGTGTAACTTATGGTCAAGTTAGAGGGTATTCTCCTAGAGATGCAGTGTATTATAATCCTGTAAGTTACTTAGATGGTGTTGTTGAAAAGTATGTGCCTGGTGATTACGAGTTTGATGTACCCGAAAAACTTTTACAACTTTACAAAGACAAAGATTACGGACAATATGCAGATAGTAACGGAAAAGTACCTGTTTGCTTTTTAGGAACCAACCATACCACAGGTGGTAATTCTGGTAGTCCTGCTATTGATGCACATGGTAACCTGGTAGGATTAAACTTTGACAGAGTTTGGGAAGGCACTATGAGTGACATGTATTATGACCCAGAAATTTGTAGAAACATCATGGTAGATTTACGTTATGTGCTATTTATTGTAGATAAATATGCTGGTGCAACACATTTAATTGACGAAATGAAATTGGTGCATCCTAAAAAGCAATAAGTCATAATCAATTCAAAGAATGAAACACTTACTAATCTTATCCTTGATAATTCTTTTTTCTTCTTGCTCTTCCAAAACAGATGCTGAAGAAAACGATTTTATAAAGGATTACTTAGAACGATTAGAAAATTCTAAAACGTATTTAATTCTTGTTGCACAAGAGATGCCAGAAGACAAATATGTGTTTAAAGCGTCTCCAGAATCCATGAGCTTTTCGGAACATCTAATGCATATTGCTTGGGCTATGGATTGGCACAGTCAATCTTTGTTAGGTGGTCGTAAAGCAAGAGATTGGGACACAGACTTAGAATTAAAAGTTGATAAAAAGTCTAAAAAGGAAATGATTACAACCATTGACAAAACATTTAATCAAACGGTAAAATTAATTTCAGAATTTGACACTACTAAGCTGAATGATAGATTGGATTATTTAGGATTAGAGAGATCTAAACGACAAATTTTTCTATTGCTCGCTGACCATATTTCCCACCACAGAGGACAAATGCTTGTTTACTTAAGATTAAATGGACTTAAGCCACCTAGATATGTTTTGTATCAATAAATTTAGTGCAAACAAATTAGTTTTAAATTAAAAGGATTACACAATCTCCATCTTTTTCAACAAGAAACTAGCATTCATATTCTGACAAACGCCTTTTTTAAAAGTATAATCAAAATACAATTCGTCATCAATAATCTGCGCATCAAAATAGTAGTTTTTAACTTCCTCTAATTCACTTTCAATGTCACATAAACTTAAATCGTGAGTGGCGATTATTCCTGTGGCGTGACTAGCGACAAGTTTTTCGACAAATTTTCTGGAGCCAATTGCTTTGTCTGTGCTGTTTGTTCCTTTTAAAATTTCGTCTAAAATAATAAAGTAATTATCTTCTTTTATAGCATCTACAATATACTTTAATCGTGTTAATTCAGAAAAGAAATAACTACTATCGTCTGTTAAACTATCGCTTGTTCGCATGCTAGTAATTAGTTTTACAGGACTGTAAATAGACGATGTTGCACAAACGGGTAATCCAACATTAGCCATAACAATATGCAAGGACACAGTGCGTAAAAAGGTGCTTTTTCCTGCCATATTTGCTCCTGTAATAATAAAAAACTCTTGATTTTTTATTTCAAAATCGTTGTCAATACGTTTTTCTGTTTTTAATAATGGATGTCCTAGTTGAGTGACTTTAGTGTCTTTATTAACTTCAACAATATCAGGATATACATACTGTTGGTGATTAAAAGCATAATTACCAAAACTGTTATAAGCATCAAAAAAGCTAACCACATCAAACCAATGACTTACTGTAGATTTATATTGTTTAATCCATTGCTCAATAGTATACGTGTGCTTTATGTCTGTTAAAAAATAACCGTTTCCGAAGATTGCAGAAATTAAATTATTACGGTTATCCAGAGCATCCATTGCTTTAGATAATTCGTTTAATATAGTAGATGCTTTTTTCTCTTTTAAGTTAATTTCAGCTTGTTTTTCTAATAACAATTTAGATGTAAATGTTTCTGTTTCAATAGCATGTAATAAAGCTGAATATTGCCTAAATGTATCACGCATTTTGTCTGTATTTACACTTAATACATTTATTTTTTTAAGGTAACGACCAGTTATAAATAAACCAATAAATAACCAATAACCTATTATAGCAATTGGGATAACTTTAGTAAAAGCTAATACACCAATAACAAGGGTTATTAGAGACATTACTAAAGGAATAAACTTAAAAATTTTAGGTAAAAACGACTGATGCGAATTTAAAAACTTAAGTATGCTTTTAGCATCTGTTTCCACTTGTATTAAACTTGCAGTAGCCTGAAACTGTTGTCGCCATTCTGTTTTTTGAGACAATTCTTTAATGGCATCCTGCCTTGTAGTAATATTTTTAATATCATTAGCTTTTAAATTATTGGTAAGTGTTATTGTACCATCTACTGTTGCTGTTCTGTCTAAAAACTGAAAAAAACTACCGCGTCCAAACAAATCGATATCTAAAGCATAGTTATGTTTAGAATTTAGAAACTGTAAGCCTTCTTGTTTATGAAAAAAATCTCCAGATGCTATTTTAATTTCTTCTTGATTAATCTGCAACAACTCTTGCTTTAAACGATATGCAGATTTTATATTGGTATAATACGATAATAATACAATAAATATAATAGTACCAGTTATTAAAACACCTCCAAACACCAACCAATTACTAAATGTAAAATACAGTCCAACCGCAGTTGCTATAAACACTAAAAGTCTAGCAATACTTAAACTAGTTAACTGTTTGTAGCGTTTAGAAAGCTCAGAAGTGTACTGTGCAATGTTGGATTTATAAAAATTGGTTGTATTTGTCATATATTATGCAAATTAATAATGTTATATATTTGTTAAATAAATAATACTCAAAAATAATGTTAATTAAAAATAGATTTGTAAAACTATTTTTACTATCCCTTTTAGTTTTTAGCTGTAATGAACTAACTACAGAAAATAAAACACCAAAAAACTATCTTCTAGAACAACTCACTCCAGAAGAAACTGGTATTGATTTCTCCAATCTTTTAAAAGAAGATGAAAACCATAGTATCATTAATTACATATACTTTTATAATGGTAGCGGTCTTTGTGCAGGAGACATCAATAACGATGGTTTAAGCGATTTATATTTTGTGTCTAACCAAGGTGACAATAAATTATACCTTAACAAAGGTAATCTTAAGTTTGAAGACATCACAAAAAGTGCGAATGTAAATTCTAATTCAGACTGGAATACTGGTGCCACCATGGTTGATATTAACAATGATGGATTATTAGATATTTATTTATGTTCTGTTTCTGGGATACTTGATTTTAAAGGTAATAACGAACTTTTTATAAATAATGGTGATGGCACATTTACCGAAAAAGCTAAAGAATATGGATTAGATTTCTCAGGTTATTCTACACAATCTTACTTTTTTGATTATGATAAAGATGACGATTTAGATGTCTACATCGTCAATCATGCAGTACACACCAATTTGTCCTATGGTCCTGCTTCACAAAGACATAACAGAGCAGATTTAGTTGGCGATGTACTATTAAAAAATGATAACGGTAAGTTTGTTGATGTAAGTGAAGAGGCTAATATTTTTGGTGGACCTAATGGTTACGGGTTAAGTGCCTCTATAGCAGATTTCAATAATGATGGTTGGGATGATATTTATGTATGTAACGATTTTCATGAAGATGACTATTACTACCTAAATAATCAAGATGGTACATTTACAGAAAGTCTATCGGATGCGTTTTCTACCATTAGTCGATTTTCTATGGGAAGTGATGCTGCAGATATCAATGGAGATGGTTTTGTAGACTTGATAACTTTAGATATGCTTCCAGATCAAGAAAAAGTCATTAAACAGACTGAAGGTGATGATGCTATGTATAACATGCAAAAACAGTTAAAAAAGCTTGGTTACAGAGATCAAATTTCCAGAAATATGCTTCAAATAAATAATAAAGGAGACTATTTTACTGAAACAGCTTCTTTTAATAATATTGAAGATACTGATTGGAGTTGGGGACCGCTTTTTGCAGATTTCGACAATGATGGCTATCAAGATTTATTTATTTGCAATGGTATAATAAGACGACCAAATGATTTAGATTTTAGAAAATATGTGTCAAGTACATTTAAAAAATACGGTAGTCATGAAGGTTTAAAATGGTTATATAAATCTATTGATAAAATGCCTACTGGCGAATCTTCCAACAGGATTTTTAAAGGAAACAACAGTAAGTTTGAAGATAAAACTGGACAATGGATAGCAGATACTCCATCGTTTTCTAATGGAGGTATTTATATAGATTTAGATTTAGATGGCGACTTAGATATTGTCACCAATAATCTTAACGGGAAAGCCGAAATTTTCAAGAATAAAACTAACAAAAGTAAAAACTATTTAACCCTTACATTTAATTATAAAGGCAATAATAAAGAAGGCTTAGGGACTAAAGCAATATTATATTCTAATGGCACTTCACAGTTTAAACAACTGTATAAATCAAGAGGATTTTTATCTGCTGGAGACGGAAAACTATATTTTGGATTAGCTGATAATTCTGTGGATTCATTACATATTATTTGGCCTAATAATAAGTTGCAAAAAATTACTACAGTTGACATTAACAAAAATCTTAAAATCGATTATCAAGATTCTGCAACACCTTATTCCTATCCTAATTTAAAAGCGAATACGATCTTCAAAAAAGAAACTTTAATAGATTACACACATATTGAAGATACCTACGACGATTTTTTCCATGAACGATTAATACCATACAGAGTTTCTATTCAAGGTCCAGCAGTAGCAATTGCTGATATTGACAATAATGGGTTTGAAGACATTTTTATTGGCAACACTTCTGGTAAAGAAGCAAAGTTATTTATGAATAATGGTATGTCATTTAATGAAAAAGAAGTTGCCGATATCAAAAAAGACTTGCTATTTGAAGACAATGTAGCTACATTTTTTGATGCAGATGGTGACAAGGATTTAGACCTTTATGTTGGTTCTGGAATAGAACTTATTAGAAGAAAAGCGTTTGAAAACGACCGTTTGTATATTAATAACAATAACACCTTTGAAAAATCCACCAGCAAAATTCCAGATAATTTAAATAACACCTCAAGTGTGGTGGCTTATGATTATGATCAAGATGGAGACCAAGATTTATTTGTCGGTAATTTATCTAATCCAGATCATTTTGGGTTAAATCCAACCTCTTACATTTTGGTCAATGATGGTCAAGGTAATTTTACTAAAGACCAAACGTTTAGCTTAAATATTAAGGTGTCTTCTGCAACTTGGAGAGATATTAATAATGATGGAGTTAAAGACTTATTAGTGTCTTCAGAGTGGGATTCTCCTAAAATATATATCAATAATACAGGGAGTTTAAACCCAATAGAAATACCTGAACATTTAAATGGACTTTGGCAAACCATTACAACTTATGATATTGATGCAGATGGCGACGAAGATATCCTGTTAGGAAACTGGGGAGAAAACACCAGGTTTAATAATGTTTCAACTGAAATACCTTTACGAATGTATAATTTAGATTTTGATAGCAATGGGACTTTAGAAACTATTTTGGCTTATAAAATAGGTGACAACTTTTATCCAGTTAACTCTAAAGACGAGTTAGCCTCACAAATGAACATAATTAGTAAACGCTTTGTGGATTATAAAGATTTTTCGCTTAGACCTATTGAAGAAGTCTTAACACCTCAAGCGCTAAAAAAGGCGACTATCAACGAGGTACAAACATTAACTTCTGGCTATCTTGAAAATAATAACGGAACATTTAACACATTTATCGCGTTTAAAGACCAATTACAATTGGCACCAATCAACTCGTTTGATGAAGTTACAATCAATAACGAAAAAGGATTGGTAGTTAGTGGTAATTCTAACAAAGTTGGTACTTATCATGGTGCCTATTTAGCATTAAAAGGTGTCTTTTTGAAAACAAATGAAGACTTTGAACAGCTTTCAAATTATGGCATAGAGCCTTTTAATGGGCAAGTCAAACAAACTGGGCTTATAAAAATGAAGAACAAAGATATTTTTGTTGTAATAACCAATAATGAAGAGCTTAAAACTTACACCTCAAATTAACGTATTATGATTTTTAAGGTTAAACATACCCTTTCTATTTTAATAGTTTTTGTATTTTTTTCTTGTCAAGAAAAAAATACGCCTATAACAATAACACCTCAACAATTTCATGAAACGGTTGATCAATTAACAAAAGTCATGATTCATGATGTGTTTTCGCCACCTGTTGCTAGTAGAATTTATGTATATCCTAACATAGCTGCTTATGAAGTGATTAGTTATAATAACCAGACCTACAACTCATTAACTAATCAATTAAATGATTTTGAGCAGCTTCCAGACATTACACTCAAAAAAAACACCAACACACCATTAGCAGCCCTTATTGCTTACATGGAAGTAAGTAAGGAATTGGTATTTTCTAGAGAAAAACTTCTTGTTTACACAGACAGCTTATACAACCATTGGTCAAAAACTAATTTAAAAGAATTTAATGACGCCAAACTGTTTGGAGAGCAAGTTGCAAATCATGTTAAAAACTGGATGCATAAGGATAAGTATATTGAAACCCGAAATATGCCAGTCCATAATATTTTAACTGACGATCCTTTTAAATGGGTGCCAACTCCTCCAGCGTTTATGGCTGGTATAGAACCACACTGGAATAAAATAAGACCACTAATCTTAGATTCGACCAACCAATTTAAGCCTAAAGCACCACCAACACCTTCTTTAGACAAGAGTAGTGAGTTTTACAAAGAGCTCATGGAAGTTTACGCCATAGGAAATCTAATTAGAGAAGAAGGTAACGATTCAGAGAAGCTAAACATTGCTAAGTTTTGGGATTGTAATCCCTATGTATCTGTAAACAAAGGACACTTTATGTTTGCAGAGAAAAAGATTACTCCTGGAGCACATTGGATTGGCATTTGTAAAATAGCTTGTCAAGACGCTAAAAAAGATTTTGAAAGTACAATCTATGCTTATACCAAAACATCCATAGCAATTAATGATGCTTTTATTAGTTGTTGGGATGAAAAATATAGAAGTAATTTGGTGAGACCAGAAACCTTAATCAATAATCATATTGATAATACTTGGTTACCTTTATTACAAACACCTCCATTTCCAGAATACACTAGTGGACATTCAGTAGTTTCTGGTGCAGCTTCAGAAGTTTTAACTACTATTTTCGGAGATCATTTTGCATTTGATGACACTACTGAACTACCATATGGTTTAGGAGTAAGACAATTTACATCGTTTAGAAACGCTGCTCAAGAAGCAGCAATTAGCAGGTTTTATGGCGGAATCCATTATATGTCTGCTGTAGAATTTGGTCTAGAACAAGGTAAAAAAATTGGGCATTTTGTAAATGATAATATTTCGTTTTTAAGCAAATAAAAACCCAAGCGTTAGCTTAGGTTTTTAATGATATAAATTATTTTAAAAGTATGTTTAACCTTTTAAACTCGCTGCTAAATATTCGCGATTCATACGTGCAATATTTTCTAAAGAGATGCCTTTAGGGCATTCCACTTCACAAGCTCCAGTATTGGTACAATTTCCAAAACCTTCAGCATCCATTTGGTTAACCATATTTAAAACACGCTCAGTCGCTTCTACTTGACCTTGTGGTAATAATGCAAATTGAGATACTTTAGCTCCTACAAATAACATTGCAGAAGAGTTTTTACAGGTTGCAACACAAGCACCACAACCAATACACGTTGCAGCAGAAAACGCATCGTCTGCATCTTCTTTGTTAATTGGAATTGCGTTAGCATCAATTGTATTACCAGAAGTGTTTACAGAAATAAATCCTCCAGCATGTTGAATGCGGTCAAACGCAGTTCTGTCTACTACTAAATCTTTGATAACTGGAAATGCTTTAGCACGAAATGGTTCTATAAAAATAGTATCACCATCTTTAAACATACGCATATGTAATTGACAAGTGGTTACACCTCTATCTGGCCCATGTGCTTCTCCATTTATGTATAAAGAACAAGATCCACAAATACCTTCACGACAATCATGATCAAATGCTACTGGCTCTTCTCCTTTTTCTATTAATTCGTTATTTAAGACGTCTAACATTTCAAGAAAAGACATATCTGGTGACACATCGTTGATTTTATAATCAACCATTTTCCCTTTATCGTTAGCGTCTTTTTGACGCCATATTTTTAACGTTAAATTCATAAATCTAGTTTTTAGAAATTAGCGAAAAGTGAAGAGTTTTACGTTTTTTCTTCTATTTTACTTATTAAAGAGTTTAGCATTTTACTAATCTCTATTATTAAGCCCTCTACTGTTTCACTTTCGTTTATGTACTTTAATTCTTTTGTAATTAATATTTGTGTCTCCAATTCAAATAAAGAACCTCTTGCTATTCTCAAAAATTGAATATAATTTTTTCTTGATAATCTTCCCCAACCTTCTGCTATATTTGAAGGAATTGAAACAGAACATCTTCGCATTTGACTAATTAATCCAAACTGTTCTTCATCAGGAAAAGTTTTTGTTACATCATAAACTATAGTTACTAATTGCATTGATTTTTGCCAAACTATTAGTTCTTTATATGACTTTATGTTACTCAATTCTTTTCGCTATTCTCTATTCGCTTTAGCCTATTTATAACTTCTTTCTTTTACTTGAATGTTCTCATATACTAAATCTTCTTTATGAAGCACTGCATCTTTTGGTTCTCCTTTATATTCCCAAGCAGATACATATTGGAACTCTTTACGACGCATCGCTTCACCTTCAGGTGTTTGATACTCTTCTCTAAAGTGTCCACCAGCAGATTCTTCACGCTGTAAAGCGTCTTTAGCAAATAATTCTCCTAGTTCTAAAAAGTCTGCCACACGTCCTGCTTTGGCTAATTCTTCATTAAACTCGTTTGCAGTTCCTGGTACTTTAACATCTTTCCAGAATTCTGCTCTCAGCTCAGAAATTTCAGTAATTGCAGATTTTAAATCTTCAGCATTTCTAGCCATACCACATTTATTCCACATGATTTTTCCTAATCGCTTATGGAAATAGTCTACAGAATGTGTCCCATTATTATTAATTAAATGGTCAATATTTTTTCTAACTTCAGCTTCAGCTTCATCAAACTCTTTAGTATCTGTAGGTATTGGACCTGTTCTAATATCATCAGATAAATAATCTCCTATCGTGTATGGTAATACAAAATAACCATCTGCTAAACCTTGCATTAATGCAGATGCACCTAAACGGTTAGCACCATGATCAGAGAAGTTTGCTTCTCCTATAGCATATAATCCAGGTACTGTTGTCATTAAATTATAATCTACCCAAATTCCTCCCATAGTATAGTGTACCGCAGGATAAATCATCATAGGTGTTTCGTAAGGGTTTTCATCAACAATCTTCTCGTACATTTGGAATAAGTTACCGTACTTATTCTTAACTACCTCTTGCCCTAATTTTTTAACTAAAGCAGCATCGTTTTCATCTAAACCTTTAACGTGTGCTTGTTCTTTTCCGTAACGTTCTATAGCTGCAGCAAAATCTAAGTATACAGCTTCACCTGTTGCATTTACTCCATAACCAGCATCACAACGTTCTTTAGCTGCTCTAGAAGCTACATCACGAGGTACTAAGTTACCAAATGCTGGATAACGACGCTCTAAATAGTAATCGCGATCTTCCTCAGCAATTTGCGTTGGCTTTAAGGTTTTATTTCTAATAGCTTCAACGTCTTTTTTATGTTTTGGTACCCAAATACGTCCATCGTTACGTAACGACTCAGACATCAACGTTAATTTAGATTGATGGTCTCCAGAGACTGGAATACAAGTTGGGTGAATTTGAGTATAACAAGGGTTTGCAAAAAATGCTCCACGCTTGTGGGCTTTCCAAGCTGCAGTCACATTACTTCCCATTGCATTAGTAGATAGGAAAAATACGTTACCATAACCACCAGTTCCTAAAACGACTGCATGAGCAGAATGTCTTTCAATCTCTCCAGTAATTAAGTTACGAGTTATAATTCCTCTAGCTTTACCATCTACTTTTACAACGTCAAGCATTTCATGACGGTTGTACATTTTTATTTTTCCTCGTCCAATTTGACGGTTCATTGCAGAGTATGCTCCTAACAATAACTGCTGACCTGTTTGTCCTGCAGCATAAAACGTACGAGATACTAACACACCACCAAATGAACGGTTATCTAACAATCCACCATATTCTCTAGCAAAAGGAACACCTTGAGCCACACATTGATCGATAATGTTAGTTGACACCTCTGCTAAACGATACACGTTAGCTTCACGAGAACGATAATCGCCTCCTTTAACAGTATCGTAAAATAATCTGTAGGTAGAATCTCCATCTCCTTGGTAATTTTTTGCTGCGTTTATTCCTCCTTGAGCTGCAATAGAGTGCGCACGTCTTGGAGAATCCTGAAAGCAAAATGCTTTAACATTGTAACCTAATTCTGCTAAAGTAGCAGCAGCAGATCCACCAGCTAAACCTGTACCAACAACAATAACATCTATGTTACGTTTGTTAGCAGGATTTACTAAGTCTATGTGGTTTTTATAATTAGTCCATTTGTCTGCAAGTGGACCTTGAGGTATTTTAGAATCTAAAGCCATATTAGATATTGTTTTTAATGATTAAAGTGATGAAATAATGCAATGAAAATAAATCCTAACGGAATACCAATTGCATATACTTTGCTAAATCCTTTTAATCCTTTGGTGTATTTATTATTTGCTCCAACAGATTGGAAAGCAGAATTAAATCCGTGTAATAAGTGTAGGGCTAAAAACACAAATCCTATACAATATAAAGCTACTCGCCATATTGGTTCAAACTTATGCACTAACTCTTCGTGATATCTAAACTCTCCATTAGGTAAAGTCCCTGACATATCACCTACAATGTATTTAGTGTTGATTTCAGGAATCCAGAAATCTATAAAGTGAATAACTAAAAACACTAAAATGAAACCACCACTCCAAATCATATTACGACTCATCCAAGTGGAATTTGCAGATCCATTATTTTTAGCGTAGCTAATTGCTCTTGCTCTGTTGTTTTGGATTTCTAAGATAAATCCCATAACAAAATGAAAAATAACACCAAAAATCAATACTGGCTGTAATAAGTATTGCACAGCCCAAAATGTTCCCATAAAGTGAGACGCTTCGTTAAATGCATCTGCACTAAAAACAGAAAGAATATTGATTGCAAAATGTTGTAAAATAAAAATCATTAGAAAGAATGCTGAAAGAGCCATAGCAAACTTTCTTCCTATTGAAGAATTAAAAATTCCGCTCATTATAATTGTAGTTAATTATTTGTTCTACAAAGATAAGGCTCAATGGATATTGAAACAAATTTTAACTCTTATTTATGCTATTTAGAATGGGTTTAAGTAATTAGCAATTATTCTACTTCAAAAGCTTTTTCAACTCCATCAATTTTGACTTTGTATTTGCCTTTAACAAGGTAATACTTATCGTTTTTAGCTTTATTGATGTCAAGGGTTGTATTATCCTTCATCAATGCTTTTCTTCCTTTTTCATGGATGGTTAAATCGTAATTAATGTAATTAAAGCCTTGATCTAATTGCACTGAAAAATTTTGAAGTTCTTTGTTGTTTTCAGATAGAATTGTCACGTCTTTTTTACCTGATGTATTGCTAAATACTTTAATAGTCGTACTTGGCTCAAACGGTTGCATCCACTTGCTCCAAGAATTTCCCCAACGTGAATAATATCGAATCGCATCCAAATCAAAAATGGTTAGTTGGTTACTTAATGCCATTCCTGCATCAAACTTTTGAAGAGGTTCCATATTGGCTTTGTAAATACTTCTTCCATGAGTTCCTAACAGTAAATCATTGCTTTCCTTTTGCATTTTAATATCATGTACTGCTACAGCTGGTAAGTTATTAGAAAACGCATTCCATTTTTCGCCATTATTAAAGCTTACATATGCTCCATTATCTGTTCCTAAATACAAAATATTGTCTTTAACTTCATCTTCTATGATGACATTAACAGGTGATTTTGGTAGATTCCCACTAATTGGTTTCCAAGTTTGCCCATAATTTTCACTCATATAAACGTAGGTGTTAAAATCATCATTTCTGTACCCATTTAAAGTAGCATAAACACGTTCTTTTTTATGCTTAGAAGCCACCACACGACTCACCCATAAATTAGCAGGTAAGTTTGTAGAAATGTTATCCCAAGTAGCACCTTGATTTTTAGTTACATGGATTAACCCATCATCACTTCCAACGTATATTAGTCCAAACTCAAAAGGAGATTCGCTAATAGTGGTTAACGTTCCGTAAGCCACATTACCTTGCTTTCCGCCTTGTGTTACATCGTTACTTATTGCTTTCCAAGTGTCGCCTTTATCTAAAGAACGCATTAATTTATTTCCACCTAAATACAAAATATCTTGATTGTGACGCGATAAATGGATTGGAGTTTGCCAATTAAATCTGTATGGTTTTTCACCCAATTCATGCTTAGGTTGAATATAAGTTTGGTCTCCTGTCTCACGATTTAATCTAAAATAATTCCCGAATTGATAACCTGTGTAAACTATGTTAGGGTTACGGTTGTCAATCTCTATTTGCATACCATCGCCTCCCATTATACTTTCCCAAGGATATTGTCCTGATTGGTGCCAACTTTTATCTTCAGGAGCGTTGTGTGCTCCTACCCAAACACCATTATCTTGCAATCCACCATATACACGATAAGGTTTTTGGTTATCTACATTAATAGCATAAAATTGTCCTACAGAAGGCGAGTTGTTTTTTATCCAATTCTCTCCATCATCGTAAGTAATATTAACACCTCCATCGTTACCATTAATTAAATGGTTTGGATTTTTTGGATTTATCCATAATGCGTGGTGATCTGCATGAACATTTTCTGCACTAATTGAGGTAAATGATTGTCCACCATCTTTAGACTTTAATATTGGCACACCATAGACATATATGTGATTTTGGTTGACTGGTGACACATACACATGCCCAAAGTAATAGCCATAACTGTAATATAAATCGTCTAGATAATCGTTGTGAGTTTTGCTCCAAGTTTGTCCACCATCTGTACTTTTATAAACTTCTGCTCCAATAACAGGAGTATCAAATAACATCGAATTGGCATCTTCTAAATAATGTGCTAAATCTATTGGTTTTACGTTTCCGCTTCTAACCATTTGTTTCACATTTTCTGCTCTATATTTTTCTTGAAATCCATTTGTTTTTAAAAACCCATTTAACTTTTTGTCATCTAAATTTAAAAACTCGGTAGTACTCATGGATTTAAAATCGTCTTTTTGCAAGCCTCTACGTTCTTCTTTTTTACCTTCAGAAGGTCGTCTAAACTGACTATCATGAATCGCATAAACAATATTATTATCATAAACCGCCAAGCCAATGCGTCCTACTCCATTCCCAGTAGGGAAACCACTATTTTCTGTAGACACTTTAGTCCAAGTTTCACCAGCATCTGTACTTTTATAAATAGCCGAATTATTTCCACTTCCATCAAAATTCCATGCTTTTCTGTCTTTTGTCCAAGACGAAGCAAACATCACATTATAATCGTTAGGCGAATGCTGCACATCTATAATTCCGCTAACCTCATCTACAAATAGGGTTTTAGACCAAGTCTGTCCACCATCTTTAGTTTTGTAAATTCCTCTGTCGTTACTTTTACTATATAATGCACCTGTCACACCAACAACTACTTCGTTAGCATTATTAGGGTTTATTAATATACGTCCAATGTGTTGCGAGTTTGGTAAACCTACGTTTTGCCACGTTTTTCCGTTATCTGTAGATTTTAAAATACCTATTCCAGCGTAAGAAGAACGTGAAGCGTTATTCTCTCCTGTTCCCACCCAAATGGTTCTAGCTTTCCAGTCTACTGCTATATCACCCACGTTTTGCGTGGACGAGCTGTCTAAAATAGGTGTAAATGTGGTCCCATTGTTTGTAGTATGCCAAACACCACCAGAAGCATAGCCTACATAAAATTCGGTTGGATTTTCCGGATTGACTGCCAAATCGGTGACACGACCACTCATAACAGTTGGTCCAATATTTTCAAAAGGAATGTTTTTAACTATAGATTGCTGTTGTGCAGATAGTTGAAATGTTAAAAAACATAAAAGAGATACAATATAATAGCGCATAGTTTATAAAATTAAAGATGAAAGATAATTAAAGTTCATTCAACCTCAAAGATTATAAATAATTTTAAGACTTCCTAGGTCTTTTAGTTAACCAAAACTTTAAATTAAAGACCTCATTTTTATTACTTCTGTGCTAAAGTTGTTATTTTTGAAGAATTACAAATTTTTAAAAAAAGATTTCCGTTTTCACGGAAATAAAAAACAAGCTTTTCAATGAAATATCATAAAATAGACCCAAAACTTTTTATTAAAAACCGCAAGAATTTTGCTGCACAAATGCAACCAAAAAGTATTGCTTTTTTTAACTCCAACGATATTTATCCAATAAGTGCAGATAGCACAATGCCATTTGAGCAACACAGAGATATCTTTTATTTAAGTGGTGTGGATCAAGAAGAAAGTATTTTAGTACTATTTCCTGATTGCCCAAATCCAAAAAACAGAGAGGTTTTATTTTTAAAAGAAACTAACGAGCATATTGCAGTTTGGGAAGGCGAGAAACTTACTAAAGATGCTGCTTTTGAAACTAGCGGAATTAAAACCGTGTATTGGCTAAAAGACTTAGATAAAGTCTTGTTTGAAATGATGACACAAGCCGAAACTGTTTACATCAACACCAACGAGCATTACAGAGCTAACGTTGAAACCGAAACCCGAGAAGACCGTTTTACCAAATGGCTTAAGGACAAATATCCTGCGCATCGTGTTGCTAAAAGCAATCCTATTTTACAGCGTTTACGCTCTGTAAAAGATCCAATAGAAATTGATTTAATCCAACAGGCATGTGACATTACAGAAAAAGGATTTAGAAGAATTCTAGACTTTGTAAAACCTGGCATATGGGAGTACAATATTGAAGCCGAGTTTATGCACGAATTTTTAAACAACCGTTCTAAAGGATTTGCCTATACACCAATAGTTGCTTCTGGGAATAATGCTAACGTACTTCATTATATAGAGAATAACCAGCAATGTCAAGCAGGCGATTTAATTTTGCTAGATGTTGGTGCAGAGTATGCTAATTACAGTAGTGATATGTCACGTACCATTCCTGTATCTGGTACATTTACTAAGCGCCAAAAAGAAGTGTATAATGCAGTTAACCGAGTAAAAAACGAAGCTACAAAACTATTAGTACCTGGTACTTTATGGAAAGAATACCATGAAGAAGTGGGTAAAATTATGACCAAAGAGTTGATAGATTTAAAACTATTGGATAAAGCAGACGTTAAAAATGAAAACCCAGATTGGCCAGCTTATAAAAAATATTTTATGCATGGGACGTCTCACCATATGGGATTAGACACGCATGACTACGGGATTTTAACCGAGCCTATGCAAGCTAATATGGTGTTTACTGTTGAGCCAGGAATTTATATACCTGACGAAGGATTTGGAATTAGATTGGAAGACGATGTCGTTATTCAAGAAAAAGGTGACCCTTTTAATTTAATGCGTAATATACCTATTGAAGCAGATGAGATTGAGGAGATTATGAATTCTTAAATCTCTTTATTTAATACTAAAAAAGCGAGCCTAAATGCTCGCTTTTTTAGTATTGTAGAGTTAGTAAATTAATTTAATTTTTTATGAATTTTATTTATATTGTATGTAATTTTTAACCTAAAACAATAATTATGACTAATTATACCAAATTTATTTTAATGTTAATATGTTCTGCAATATCCATGTATGTAACCATGTATTTTAACACCTACGAAATAAGTCATGTGTTTTTTAGTTGGACAAGATTATATATGACTTTAATAGGCATTGGCGGAATGGCAATAATTATGTTTTTATTTATGAAAAACATGTATAAAAACAAATCAAAAAATATTGCTATCATGCTAGGTAGCTTGTTTTTAATGTCTATATCTACTTTTCTGGTTAGAAATCAAATTCCAATTAACGATGTTAAGTGGATGAAAGCTATGATACCTCATCATTCTATTGCAATACTTACCAGTGGTAAAGCAGAATTAAAAGACCCTGAAGTAAAACAATTAGCTAAAGACATTATAAAGGCACAAAAGAAAGAAATTGAAGACATGAAAAAAATGATTAAACGTCTTGAAAATAAATAATAATTACAATTGCCTTAATACGCTAAATATGTTATTTAACATTTTAACTAAAACAAAAAAAGCAAGCTTAATAGCTTGCTTTTTTTAAACACTAAACTAAAACTGGAGCACTCTCAAAAACATAACGTTGCAACTTTTTCAACGTTTCTTGTTTATCACTAGTATTTATTAATAACGAGATATTATTATGACTTCCTCCATAAGAAATCATACGCACGCTAACATCTTGTAAAATCTGAAATAAATTAGGGGTATCTGGGTGGTAGATAATGGCATTACCAACTAAACAAACAATACTCATATAATCGTCTACCTCAACTAATGCAAAACGCTCTAACTCTTCTACAATTGCTTGTAAATGTGTGGTATCGTCAATGGTTAATGACACCGCAATTTCTGAGGTCGTAATCATATCTATTGAAGTTTCGTAACGCTCAAAAATCTCGAATACTTTCTTTAAAAATCCATGTGCTAGCAACATTCTAGCAGACTTGATTTTAATAGCAGTAATACCATCCTTAGCCGCTATTGCTTTAATACCTTCTCCATGTACTTGGTTGGTAATTAAAGTCCCATGTGCATTTGGTGACATGGTATTTTTTAATCGCACAGGAATATCTAATGCTCTTACTGGCATTACTGTTTGTGGATGCAATATTTTTGCTCCAAAATAGGCTAACTCTGCAGACTCGTCAAAAGACAAATTAGATATAGCTTTGGTATGCTCTACAAATCTTGGATCGTTGTTATGAAACCCATCAATATCTGTCCAAATTTGCACTTCTTTAGCTTGTAAAACTGCTCCAATAATGGTTGCAGTATAATCACTTCCACCACGTTGTAAATTAGCAATATCACCTTCTGCATCGCGACAAATAAAACCTTGTGTGATGTAGATTTCGGCTGGATTACCTTCTGCCATTATTCGGTTTAAATTCTGCTGTATGTAAAAGTTATCTGGTTCATTGGTTTTATCAATACGCATAAAATCTAAAGCTGGTAATAGCTTAGCATTGATACCTTCTTGTAATAAGTAATGGGTAAAAATGTAAGTGGACAATAATTCGCCTTGAGCGACAATTGTATTATAAATTAAATTACTGTGTGTGTTATTCACCAATGATTCAATATTTTGAAACACATTAGTGACATAATCTGAAACCGTTTGATGCAACTCTGGATTAGTGATTAACGCAGAAATGGTTTGCACGTAAGTATATTGTAAAGCATCTATACTACGTTGTGCTTCTTTGGTCTGACCCTGTTTTATGTCGTCAGAAATTTTCACCAATGCATTAGTAGTCCCTGACATTGCAGATAATACCACTACTTTTTTCTGTCCATTGTTAATGATGTTTTTAACATGAATCATGTTTTCTATTGATCCTACAGAAGTCCCTCCGAATTTTAATACCACCATTTTATTTTGATTTTATTTGGCGAAACTACTAGACCACTGACAAATAGCCATAAATTTGAAAAAATTATACTACATTTACACAAATTGTTAACTATTTAACAAATATGAAAACTATTGCCTCTTGCGTAGAAGACATTTTAATAACGCAACCCTTTTTAGAAGAAGCCTTATCTAGGAGTATTATTAATTATTCAGCTTTAGCTGAAGAATTGAATGCACCAATAAGTAACATGCTAGGTAAGCCTGTAAAATCTGGAGCTATTATGATGGCGTTACGACGTTATAATACACCTAACACTATGCGTCATTCGTTAAAACTTAAAAGTACGTTACAAAAATTAGGTGATATTACGGTACGTTCTAACCTGAGTGATTTTACGTTTCAAAACTCGGAAACCTTAATACAAAGTCACACTAAAATTTTAGAACAAGTCGAGGTTAATAAAGATATTTTTTATGCGTTTACCAGAGGAATTTTTGAGAGTAATATCATTATTTCTAGTTCTGAAAACAAACAAGTTTTAAAATGTTTTTCTTTAGAAAAGCAAATAGGATTGCAAGAGCATTTATCTGCCATAAGTGTACGTTTGCCAAAAGACAACTCTAAAGTATCTGGTTTGTACTACCAAATTTTTAAACGCTTGGCTTGGGAAAACATACCAATATACGAAGTGGTCTCAACCACTAACGAATTTACTGTTTTGGTTGAAGACCACGTCGTAGATAAAGCGTTTTCTGTGATAAAGAATTTAAAGAACTAGCTTTTTTTAATAACTAATTCTCCAGCTTGTATGGCTTTATCGTAATTAGCTTCAACACTAGTTTGTAAGCCAAAAAACTTGGTGCCATCTTTTTTCTTTAAAACCACATAAGTATTACCATTGTCTTTGGTAATAACCTCACTTACCATAACTTCGTTATTAATAACAGGGTTGTAACTAGCAATTTTTCCACGTTTTACTAACGTGTTTAATTGCGGAAAATCTATGTGATTATAAAATTGAGATGTTGGTGATTTTACAACTAATACATCACCAATTTGTGGAGTGTTTTGAGCAAATGACATAAAACACATACTTAAACATACAATAGTAAATAGTAACTTTTTCATGACCATATTTTTAAATTCGCATTAAAAATAGTTATTTTTTACAATATTGTCAAGTCTAGCTGATTGTAAATAAGTTAAAAAAAACCTAAATATTTAAGTCTAGAAATTACAAACTAATCTAGAATAATTAGTTAATTCATCTTTTTTCTTTGTTGCAATATATTTGTTAACATAAATCCAGTAAAAGCAGGTAGCACCCAACCTAAACTATCTTTTGCAAATGGGATGTAACTAATTAGTTTTCCTAAGGTTTCAGAAGGACTTAAAAACCCAATAACATCTGGAACACTAAATACAAAAGTTAATAGCACAACCACTTTAAAGACTAGACTTGAAGCGTAAGTATCAGGTATTGCGTTTAATAAAATAAGGACTATAGTTATTGGATAGATAAGTAACAATACAGGCAAGGCTATAACAATAATAGAGTTAAAATCTAATTGTCCAACAACAACACCAAATACACAAGCTACAACAGCTGTTACTATATAAACTAACTGGGAATTTTTAATTAAACCTTTAAAATAATCTGCTGTTCCAGTAACTATTCCAACTGCTGTGGTAAAGCATGCCAAAGAAATTAATACACTTAATACGGTATTACCAAAAGTCCCCAAAGCTTTAGTGCTTATTCCAGTTAGTAAATTAGCACGTTGCATATCACTACTTAACTCTTGATTTAGGTTAATTTCTGATCCATAAAAGGCTCCAACCGAAATTAATCCTGCGTAAATAACAAACAACCCAAAACCAGCAATAAGTCCTGACTTTTTAATCAAGTCTTTTTTGACTTCAAATGAAGCGTTGGATTTTAAATTGATAGAAATAATTATAACAGCTCCAACCACTACTGCTCCAATAGCATCAAAGGTTTGATACCCTTCTAAAATTCCGCTAGTAATAGGTGCTTCAAATTGTGGTGTATTAGTTATCATTTGAGCAGAAAACAACCCAATACCAATTACCATAAGCAACATAATGACAATAAAAGGTGTCAAATATTTACCAATAAGACTTAATAGTTTAGAGCGATTTAAAGCAAAAACCAATACCAAAATAAAGTAAATGCTACTAGTTAATAATGGTGACGTCCCAAAATTTGGTTGTATGGCAATTTCATGCGTTGCAGCTGCAGTACGTGGTGATGGTATTGCAACAGCAATTACATAAATAAGTACGCAATAGATTAAACTAAAAACAGGAGAGACTTTTTTACCAAAATCGTATAGTGTGCCTTGCAATTTGGCATGTGCATAAATCCCAATTATTGGAATTGCAACTGCAGTAATAATAAATCCAAGAGTAACCCAAAACCAATCGTCTCCAGCTTTATAACCTAAAAGTGGTGGAAGCAGTAAGTTTCCTGCTCCAAAAAACAGAGAGAATAAGGCAAAACTGGTAATAAAAAGGTCTTTTTTAGCTTTCAAATTAATTGGTTTTTTCAAGTTCTAAATTCTGAAAATCGAAGCTAAAATCTGTAATTGGAGCAATATAGCTCATGGTTGCACTAACCGCCTCGCCTTTTTCATTAAAAGAAAATTGCACAAAGACATCTGCATCATAGCTTCTGTTATTCCATTTTGCAACGTATGTTGTTGCGTTGTATGGCAACAATTGGCCTGTTAAAGTTTTAGAGTTTTCACAAGTAATAGTTAAGTCATTATTACTTTCAGATATAATTACATTTCCAAACCAATCATCTGTATAAGTCCCAGTAATTGCTGAAGATTTAGGAAGTATTGGGCTGTTTTTCATTTTAGACACTTGTGCATACACGCTTGCTTTTATGCTATCGTTATACTTTAACCAGTTGGTATTGCTTTTTCCTAAACGCTCTAACCAATTTCTATTGTCGTAACCCAAATAACTATCTTTAATGGTGTTAGTAATAGTGTTAAACGCAGAGCCATTCATTTGATTAGTTAACACGACTATTGCTAAATCTAAATCTGGAATCATAGTAAATTGTGTAACCGTACCTAACAATCCACCAGTGTGGTACACTTGCTTGTATCCACCTTTAACATCTGTTACAAACCAACCTAATCCGTAACCTTTAAAATTAGAATTATAGCTATCATTTTTTCTAACTTTTAAAGGGGTTTGAAGTTGCCAAAGCTCGTGAAACTGTTCTTCAGATAATAGGCGTTCGCCATTTTTGGTCACTGCATCATTCATTAAAAATTGTGCCCAAGTTAGCATGTCTTCTACATTACTAACAATTCCTCCAGCTGCATTTGCAGTATCACTCCAATCATGCGGAATTTGCTCCAACTTCCCATCTGCCAACGTATGTGCTTCAATGATATTTGATTTGTCCGTCACACGATTGTATGAGGCTTTACTACTTGTCATTCCTACAGGCTTCATGATTTTAGTTTCAATAAAATCCTCCCATGACAATCCGCTAACACGTTTTAATACTTCGCCTGCTATAATAAACATGTTATTATTGTATTCAAAAGTGCTTCTAAAAGAAGATTGAGGTTCTAAATATTTTACATTTTTTATAATATCTTCTACCTTAAAATGACCATTTTCTGGAAAAAACATTAAATCGCCAGAGCCCAACCCTAATCCACTTCTGTGAGTGACTAAATCTCTAACTGTAAAATGTGCTGTAACCCATGGGTCTTGTAATCTAAATTCTGGAATATGTTGTGTGACTTTATCATCCCAATTAAGCTTGCCTTGATCTACCAACATGGCCAATGCAAAACAAGTAAAGCCTTTACTGTTGGATGCGACACCAACTAAGGTGTTTTTGTTCATATCCTTTTTATTAGATAAGGCACGCACACCATGACCCTTAGCATACACCACTTCTCCATCTTTTATAATTCCAACAGAAATCCCTGGAACTTCAAATGTTTTTAGAGTTTTTTGAATGAGTTGATCCAGCTGTGCTTCTTCTATTTGTGCTGCAATAAAATATGGACAGATTAAAAGAAATAAGAACAGTACTTTTTTAAGCTTCATAACAACAAATTTATTTAATTGAAAGTGATCAAATATAGTAAAAATACTTCCTTGTAAAACGGAAGCAAAAACACAACAAATACTATCTTTGTTATTATGACAATAACACACAAAAATGCTTCCGTTTGGTATTCGGTTTCTGGAAAAGGACCTGCAGTTGTTTTGCTTCATGGTTTTTTAGAAGATAGTACCATGTGGCAGGACTTAGTACCACTTCTGTCCTCAAAAAACAAAGTAATATGTATTGATTTACTAGGTCATGGAAAATCCGAATCGATAGGCTACGTCCATACCATGGAAGATATGGCAGATGCTGTACACACCGTTTTAAAGCATTTAAAACTCAGAAAATATACGTTTATTGGTCATTCTATGGGTGGTTATGTCGCTTTGGCTTTTGCAAAACAAAATACCCATAATATTAAAGGGTTATGTTTATTAAACTCAACCTACAGTGCTGATGATGACGAAAAAAAGCAATTAAGAACTCGCGCTAACCAAATGATACAAACCAATTTTAATAATATGGTACGTATGAGTTTTGCTAATTTATTTAGCGCAGAAAGTAAAGTAAAACATCAAGAAGCTTTTGATGCTGCCTTACAAATTGCACTTAAAACTTCGCTACAAGGTTATATGGCTGCTCAAGAAGGCATGAAGTTACGTGAGGATAATTCTAAATTTTTTGCAAACGCAACCTTTAAAAAACTTATAATAATTGGTAAAAAAGACACTGTTATAGACGTTGAAAGTACCATTGAGTTTTCAAAAAAGCATGTAATTGATTATCAGGTATTTAGCGAGGGACACATGTCTCATATAGAAAATAAAGAAGAATTCTTACAAGCAATTGGGTATTTCATCGAATAAATGAAACTTTTTGTCGAGGTTATGTGTTATTATTTATATATTAGAACGTCGCTAATTATCGGATTACTAGTTTAATATGTAAATTCTTGCAAAAAAACCTACTTATGAAAAAAGTTGAAACTACTAATAAACACAAAGGAAGTTTATATTGTTCAATTTTTGGACATAACTTTCAAGTTAGCAAAAAAGTGACTTATCATGTTAAAGAATATAATTGCTGCAATTGCAAAAAGCAAATGACAACAAATGGCAATGGGTATTTAACAGAATTAACTGATAAGTTTAAAGAAATCAATGCGGTTTTAGAACGTATTCATAAAAACAAAATGAAACGATTTGCTAAAAACAAAGAAGCTTTTTCTAATTTAAAAATGACTTCTTAATCTTTATCAAAACTATTCCAACCTTGAGCTGTTAATTTTATTTTTTGATCTGCTCTAGTCACTAGGTGTGCACCTGCATTTTCTTCAGTAATGTAACCAATAACCGTCAAATTAGGATTAGCTTTTATTTTTGGAAAATCTTCTTGCGAAACGGTCATTAGCAATTCATAATCTTCACCTCCATTTAACGCAATTGTAGTACTGTCCAAATTAAACTCTTCACAAGTAGAAATTACTTGAGGGTCTAGGGGTAATTTGTTTTCATATAAATCACAACCTACTTTGCTATGCTTACATAAATGTAAAATCTCTGAAGATAACCCATCACTTATATCTATCATAGATGTAGGTTTAACGTCTAAATCTTGTAGTAATTTAATAACATCTTTTCTAGCTTCAGGTTTTAATTGACGTTCTATTATATAAGTATACGCCTCTAAATCGGGTTGATTGTTTGGATTTACTTTAAATACTTCTTTTTCGCGTTCTAAAACTTGCAACCCAAGATAAGCACCTCCAATATCTCCAGAAACTACTAATAAATCGTTAGGTTTTGCTCCACTACGATACACTTCTTTGTCTTTATCTACCTGTCCAATAGCAGTTACAGAAATAATTAATCCAGATGTAGATGACGTTGTATCACCACCAACTAAATCTACATTGTATAATTTACAAGCAGTTTGAATTCCTGCATATAACTCTTCAATTGCTTCTAAAGGAAAACGATTAGACACAGCTATAGAAACTGTAACTTGTGTGGCTTCTGCATTCATTGCATACACATCTGATAAATTAACAATTACAGCTTTATAACCCAAGTGTTTTAGTGGCATATAACTTAAATCAAAGTGAACGCCTTCTACTAAAAAATCTGTGGTTACAACTACTCTTTTATCTTTAAATTCTAAAACTGCAGCATCATCTCCGATGGTTTTAATGGTAGATTGTTGCTTAACCTCAAAGTTTTTAGACAAGTGGTCTATTAATCCAAACTCACCTAGTTGACTTAATTCTGTACGTTGTTGATTTTTATCTTCTATCATACTGCAAAAATAGTAACCATAACTTAATTGAAGATAAAAAAGAGATGAAATTGTTTAGACCTTTTAAAATTGAATCATTAAACCAGCAGGTAACAAGCAATTTAACACGTATTGTAAGCAATTTGTCGGTAATTCTGTTAAATTTGTAAGACTAAAATTTAGAACAACTTAACCTAATGACTGTTTCAAGAATACTTATAGCGCTAATCATACTACTTATTAGCCCAAATATTGTGGCACAAAATCCGTGCATAAATGGTTTTGCAACCCAAACTATAGATGGAGTAACCACTAGCTACCCTTGTGATGGCTATGATTTGATATCACGTGTGCCCATTTCAACTTTAGCAACAACTTTGGGTACCGAAGAAGGTAGCGATATTTGGGGTTGGACAGACCCTTTAAATGGTGACGAATATGCAATTATAGCTACTACAAACAGTACAGCTTTTGTTAATATTACAGACCCAATTAATCCAGTTTTTCTAGGAAGAATTGAAACCGCTAATGGTAACACCTCATTTTGGAGAGATGTAAAAGTATACAACAATCATGCATATATAGTTGCAGATGGAGTTGGAAGTCATGGTATGCAAATCTTTGATCTAACCAACCTACGTTTGGGTGTCAATGCAGATTTAACTTACACAAGTGACCCAGCTGATGGAAATGTACAAGTCTTTAATGGCGACAATGGAATTTCTATTGGAAGTTGCCATAATATTGTTATAAATGAGTCCGAAGGAATTGCCTATTTAGTTGGTTGTGGTGGTGCAGCAAATGGCGGACCTGTTTTTGTAGATATTTCATCGCCTTTAAATCCAACTATAGTTGGCAGTTACTCTGCTGCAGGGTATACTCATGATGCTCAGGTTATTACTTATAACGGAACCGATACTAATGCAGATATCAGTGGTGTATCAAGTTATGTAGGAAGAGAAATTTTATTAGCAAGTAATGGAGGTTCTAATGACAGAGTTGTTGTGTTAGATGTAACAGATAAAAGTAATCCGCAGTTTATTTCAGAAATTACATATCCTACTCCAGGTTATGCACACCAAGGTTGGTTTACAGAAGATCATCGTTATTTTATTTTTGGTGACGAAACAGACGAGCAATCCTTTGGAAATAATACCAGAACTTTTGTTTTTGATATGTTGGATTTGGACAACCCTGTTTTGTCATCTATATATTTTGGTCCCTCTGCTGCTATAGATCATAATGGTTATGTAAAAGGAAACACTTTTTATTTGGCAAATTATAGAGCTGGAATGCGTGTTTTAGATATTTCTAACATTGGAGCACCTTTAAACGCCTTGACAGAAATTAATTATTTTGACACTTATCCAAATAATAATGGAACCGCTTTTAATGGAGCTTGGAGCATCTACCCTTACTTTAATAGTGGAAACATCGTTATTAGCGATATAGAGCGTGGTTTGTTTGTGGTTAGAGCAAGTAATAATCCTTTATCGACAGAAGAATTTAAATTAGAAACAGCGTTTACAATTTCTCCAAATCCTACTAAATTAACCTCAACAATAAAAGCTTCAGAAGGACAGACTATAACATCTGTTTCTATTTATAATGTGTTAGGTAAAAAGCTGTTTTCTAAAAGCAATATAAATGTAGACACCTTCGTTTTACCAATACAACAATTTAGCAATGGAATGTATCTTATTAAGATAAATAATTCTATTTCCAAAAAATTAGTTGTCAATAAATAACACTATGAAACTATTTAAAAAGTTAATAAAATCTTCAGCAATTATATTAACCGTTTGTTGCTTGGTATTAATCCATCAAAGTTGTTCTAACGGTGATGACAATTCAGGAACTAACGCTCCTGATACTGATCAAGATGGTATAGCTAATGCTATCGATAATTGTCCCGATATTGCAAATCCCAATCAAGAAGACTCTGATAATGATGGTATTGGTGATGCTTGCGACACACAACAATCTCTACCACAATTTCCCTGTGTAAATGGTATGGCTGGCCAATACCCTTGTAGTGGCTATGACTTGATGGCCGAAATAGATCTTGCTACATTAAGTGGTATTTCTAATGCAGATGGGAGTGATATTTGGGGCTGGACAGATCCTTTAGATAATAAAGAATATGCTATTATAGCTCTTTCAAACAGTACAGCTTTTGTAGACATTACAGACCCTGTAAATCCTGTCTTTTTAGGACGATTAAATTCAAATGCTGGATCAAACGTTTGGCGAGATGTAAAAACTTACAATAATCACGCATTTATAGTTGCAGATAATGTTGGACAACATGGTATGCAAGTTTTTGATTTAACACGATTAAGAAATGTTACCAATGCACCAGAAACGTTTACTGCAGATGCTATCTTTAATGGTGTTGATAGCTGTCACAATATTGTAATAAATGAATCTGAAGGTATCGCCTATTTAGTAGGATGTATTAGCACTAATGGTGGAGGTCCTATTTTTGTGGATATCTCTGACCCGACTAACCCGACATACTTAGGAGATTATACTGCTATGGGTTACACCCATGATGCACAGGTAGTCACTTATAATGGACCAGATTCAGATTATTCTGGGCGTGAAATTTTTGTTGGTAGTAATGGTAACACCGATCAAGTTGTGATTTTAGATGTTACAGATAAATCGAATATTACACAAATTAGCAGTTTTACTTATCCGCAAACCTCTTATGCACATCAAGGTTGGTTTACAGACGATCAAAAATACTTTATCCTTGGTGACGAGACAGACGAAACGTCATTTGGGTTTAATAGTAAGACCATTATTTTTGATTTTACAGACTTAGACAATCCTGTTTTACATGCAGATTATTTTGGACCAACACCTGCTATAGACCATAATGGCTATGTTAAAGGGGATGAATATTATTTAGCTAATTATAGAGCTGGATTACGAGTTTTGGATATTTCAAATATTAATTCTTCCACTAACCCAATTACAGAAACAGGTTTTTTTGACACTTATCCATCTAGCGACAGTGCAAATTACAATGGTGCATGGAGTGTTTATCCTTATTTTGCTAGCAACAATATTATTATTGGAGATATAGATAGTGGACTAATAATTGTTAGAAAAAGTAATTAATTATGCGGTTTAAATCGTCATATCTCTCTTTTTCATCCATAATTATTATGTTGTTTTTAATCTCGTCTTGTAAAGATGATGATAATGTTTTACCTAATAACAATCCAGATTCAGCACAAGGTATTATTGAACAAGTAACCACTTTAGGAGGCTCTAAAAACGAAAGCGGACAATCTGTTAAAAACACAACAGATGGTGGTTATATCGTTTTAGGTTTTACACAATCTATGGATGGTGACGTAACGACAAAAGATAACGAAAGTTATGATGTGTGGTTATTAAAATATAATGAAGATAGTCAACTAGAATGGTCAAAAACTTACGGAGGAACAAGTGACGAAAGAGGCAATCAGGTCATCCAAACTCAAGATGGTGGTTTTGCTATTATTGGTCATACATACAGTAACGATGGAGATGTAACTAACAATAACGGTCAGGAAGATTTTTGGGTTATAAAAACAGATGCGCAAGGTAATCTTGTGTGGCAAAAAACCTATGGTTATTCAGGAATAGATACTGGATATTCCATACTACAAACCAACGATGGCGGCTATTTTATTACTGGTGTTTTAGATGTAACCGCTTCTGGTGGTGCAGGAAATACAAGAAACTCGCAAACACAACATGCAGGTGGTGATTATTGGACACTAAAGCTAGATCAGTCTGGAAATATCCAGTGGAGCAAATACCTTGGTGGATTATTTACAGACACTGCTTTTGATGCCATACAAACAGAGGATAATGGCTATTTAATTGTTGGATCTTCAGATAGTGATGATACAGATGTTTCCAACAACAATGGGTCGTATGATTTTTGGGTTACAAAAGTGTCTTCCACAGGAGTTTTACAATGGGAAAAATCTTTTGGAAGCACAGAAATTGATGAAGCTAGAGCAGTTATAAATTCAGGTGATGGTAATTATCTAATCATTGGTGATACAAGAGGAGAAGACACAGATGTTAGCTCTAATTTTGGAGCAGCAGATGTTTGGATTATTAAAATTTCTCCAACAGGAGAACTTCTTTGGGAGAAAACCTATGGAGGCGAAAATTTTGACGTAGGTCGTGCTGTTGCTAAAACCAATGATAATGGCTTTGTTATTTGCGGAAGCTCTAGAAGTGCATCCGGAAACGTAACCGTAAATCAAGGACAAAATGATGCTTGGATAATTAAAATTGATAATTCCGGAAACCTAATTTGGCAACAAGCTGTAGGTGGAACAAATGTAGATTTTGCCTACGGAATTGCAGAACTTGATAATGGAAACATTATAACGGTAGGAGAATCCAGTAGTAATGATATGGACATTATAGAAAATAAAGGGTTTACCGATTTACTTTTAATAGAAATTAAATAAAAATGAAAAGGACAATTTTACTTTTAATATTAGCTAGTTTATCGTTTGCTTGTCATGAAGATCCTGATGATAATACTACACCTTTAGCAAGTATTGCATTTAACTTTACTCATCATTGGGATGACACATTAATAAATAGTACTAATCTTCAAACCGAAATTGTTACCAATGAAAACGGAGAAGTTATTAGTATGAGTAGAATTAGATATTTAGTGTCTAGGTTTCAACTAATTAATACTTCTGGAGATGTTTATACTTTTGATGGTTATAAATTTACCGATGTGTCTGATGAAACAACATATAATTTCACTCCAGAAATAAACAACATCCCAACTGGAACTTATACTTTAAGATTTATTTGGGGCTTTAACGAAGCAGATAATATGGATGGTGCTTATCAAGATTTAAATACAGAAAATTGGAGTTGGCCAGCAAATTTAGGTGGTGGATATCACTTTTTACAATTTGATGGTATGTATAACGTAGACACCACAGCTTCAAGCCCTTTTAATTACCATAACGGAACTGCAAGAGTAAGTGATGGAGTGTTTGAACAAAATTTTGCAGTCATCAATTTAGACACTCCAATTTTAATTTCAAGTGATGCTTCTATAGAAGTTAAAATGAATATAGCCGAGTTTTTTAAAAACCCAAACACTTGGGATTTAAACGTACTGGACACACCATTAATGCCAAATTATGACGCACAAAAAATGATGCAAGAGAATGTAATGAGTGTATTTACTATTGGTGAAATTTCTTTTTAAAACATGAGATATTGGATAGCATTATGTAGTATTGTATTGGTGGTTTTATCATGTTCTAAATCCGATGAAACACCAGCAAGCGCTTATGTGCCTATTCCTTATCAATTAGACATTCCCACTCTATTTCAAGAAAAATTAATTGATCCAATAATTCCGATAAATAATCCTTTAACTGTAGAAGGAGTCGCTTTAGGAAAGCGCTTGTTTTTTGACAGAATTCTTTCAATAGATAATACTAAAGCTTGTGCTAGCTGCCATTTACCTCAACAAGCATTCTCGGACCCTAACCAATTAAGCGTTGGTGTTTCTGGTGGTTTAGGTAGCAGGAACAGCATGCCATTATTTAACTTAGCATGGAATTTTGACGACAAATATTTTTGGGATGGTCACGCTTTAGGATTAGAACAACAAGCTTTAGAGCCAGTTATTGACCCTAACGAGTTAGGACATTCAGATTGGTCTTCAGTCGAACAAAAACTAAATAATCATCCAGAATATCCAACGTTATTCAATCAAGCATTTGGAGTTTCAACTATTACTAAAGAGTTAGTTACAAAAGCAATTGCACAATTTGAACGTACTTTAATTTCAGGCAACTCAAAATTTGACAAGTTTTTAAATGGTGAAGTAACTTTAACGCCTCAAGAACAAAATGGTTTTGATGTTTTTATGGACGAAACAAGAGGTGACTGTTTCCATTGTCACGGAAATCCAAATAATCCATTGTGGACAGATAATCAATTTCATAACAATGGTTTAGATGCTAGTTTTACTGATTTAGGATTAGGTGAAGTCACAGGTAATCCAAACGATAATGGTAAATTCCGTTCACCTTCGTTACGAAATTTAGCATACACAGCGCCTTATATGCATGATGGACGATTTGCAACTTTAGACGAAGTGATTGAGCAATACAGCACAGGTCTAAAAGCCTCTTCAACCATTGACCCATTAATGAAAAAGGTAGATCAAGGTGGTGTTAATCTTTCAGATCAAGATAAAGCAGATTTAAAAGCCTTCTTATTAACCCTATCCGACCCCTCTTTTATTAATAATCCTGCATTCCTTCCTCAATAAACAAAATCAATCAAACCATATGCTAATATAATGTTAGTTGATGTGGTAAAAAGCGACTGATGTTGTATCTTTGCACTCAATTTAGATTTAATCTATTTAACAGATATGATAAAAGTTTCTGATACAGCTAAAAAAAAGGTCATCGAACTAATGAATGATGATGGCTTTAACCCAAGTACAGACTACGTTCGCGTGGGTGTTAAAAGTGGTGGTTGTTCTGGTTTGTCTTACGATTTAAAATTTGACAAACAAAAAGCAGAAGAGGATAAAGTTTTTGAAGATAATGACGTAAAAATTATTGTTGACAAAAAGAGCTTTCTGTATTTAATAGGAACCACTTTAGAGTATTCTGGAGGATTGAACGGAACTGGTTTCGTGTTTAATAATCCTAACGCCAATCGCACATGCGGTTGTGGAGAATCCTTTAGTTTATAAAGTAGAAAGTTAAAAAGTATTAAAGTTAATGGCTAAGTTTAATTCCTTTGAAGAAATTATATCATGGCAAAAGTCAAGAGAATTTAACAAAGACATCTATATAGTAACAAATAAAAATGATTCTTTTTCTAAAGATTTTGGATTAAGAGATCAGATAAGAAAGTCAAGTATTTCAATTTCTTCAAATATTGCTGAAGGTTTTGAAAGAGAGACAACAAAAGAATTTATAAGATTTTTATATATCGCTAAAGCTTCAGCTGGAGAATTTAGATCTCAAACTTACTTAGCTTTCGATTTAGAATATATAACTGAAAAAGAGTTTAAAAATTTAACAACAAAAGTAAATGAAGTTTCAAAGTTAATTAGTGGATTGATAAAATATTTATCTTCAACTTTAAAACTTTAAACTTTACAACATTATAACTTTTATGAGTAAATATACAGAGGATGACCTTAGAGAAGAATTAAAAACCAAAGAATACGAATATGGTTTTTATACAGATTTAGAATCTGACACCTTTCCTATTGGTCTAAATGAAGATATCGTTCGTGCTATTTCTAAGAAAAAAGAAGAGCCAGAATGGATGACTAATTGGAGATTAGAAGCCTTTAGAGGTTGGAAAGAAATGGCAGAACCAGAATGGGCTAATGTAACATACAAAAAGCCAGATTTTCAAGCCATAGCTTACTACTCTGCTCCAAAGTCTGTAGATCCAAATAAGACTTTAGACGATGTCGATCCTGATTTATTAGCGATGTATAAAAAATTAGGAATTTCTGTTGACGAGCAGAAAAAGATGAACAACATCGCTATGGATGTGGTTGTAGATTCGGTTTCTGTAGCAACAACTTTCAAGAAAACTTTAGCAGAAAAAGGTATTATTTTTATGAGTATTTCTGAAGCTATAAAAGAGCATCCAGAACTTGTAAAAAAATATATTGGTACTGTTGTCCCAACAAAAGACAATTTTTACGCTGCTTTAAACAGTGCAGTATTTAGTGATGGTTCTTTCTGTTACATTCCAAAAGGGGTACGTTGTCCAATGGAACTTTCCACCTACTTCAGAATTAACCAAGCAGGAACAGGTCAGTTTGAGCGTACATTAGTTATTGCAGATGAAGGCAGTTACGTATCCTATTTAGAAGGTTGTACGGCTCCTAGCAGAGACGAAAACCAATTACACGCAGCAGTTGTAGAGCTAATTGCTTTAGAAGATGCAGAGATAAAATATTCTACAGTTCAAAACTGGTTTCCAGGAACTGCAGAAGGAAAAGGTGGTGTTTACAACTTTGTTACCAAACGTGGAATCTGCGAGAAAAACGCTAAAATCTCTTGGACACAAGTAGAAACTGGTAGTGCAGTTACCTGGAAATATCCAAGTTGTATACTAAAAGGAGATAATTCTGTTGGCGAGTTTTACTCGATTGCTGTTACTAATAATTTTCAACAAGCAGATACAGGTACAAAAATGATTCACTTAGGTAAAAACACTAAGTCAACCATAATTTCTAAAGGTATTTCTGCTGGAAAATCTCAAAATTCTTACAGAGGTTTAGTGCAAATTAATAGTCGTGCAGAAAATGCACGTAATTTTTCGCAATGCGATAGTTTACTAATGGGTAACGAGTGTGGTGCTCATACCTTCCCGTATATTGAAGCAAAAAATAAAACAGCTCAAATAGAACACGAAGCTACAACCAGTAAAATTGGTGAAGACCAGATTTTTTATTGTAACCAACGTGGTATAGATACAGAAAAAGCAATTGCCTTAATTGTAAACGGATTTAGTAAAGATGTTTTAAACAAGCTTCCTATGGAGTTTGCAGTAGAAGCTCAAAAACTTCTTGAAATTTCTTTAGAAGGATCTGTTGGATAAAAACTAATTTCTATGAAAAAACTAATTATCATTATTATAACCTTATCGCTTTTTGTGGCTTGTAAACAAGACAAAAAAGAAAGTGAAACTGTAGATACTAAACAACAAGAACCTGTAAAGATGTTTATGTTTGATGGTGGAACCGTTCAGGTTAATATGCTAGAGATTTTTTCGCAAGGAGATTTGTATAAAGGTGAAACAAAAACTTTTGCTGATGCCTTTTATGTGATTCAACATCCAGAAGGTAATTTACTTTGGGACGCAGGTTTGGGTGAAGGACTTGTTGGACAAGAACCATTTACAACTCCAAATGGTGCTTTTACTGTGTCAAGAAAACATGGTATTGATGAGCAGCTTAAGCAAATTGGTTTGTCAACAAAAGACTTTAAATATATAGCATTATCACACACCCATTTTGATCATACTGGTTCTGCTTCAAAGTTTGCTGATGCAACATGGTTAGTTCAAGAAGAAGAATTTGAATTTGTAACCAGTGAGGCACAACAAAAACAAAATGCAGACAACTATAATGCTATAAAAGATTTAAAAAATGTAAAAAGACTTAATGGCGATTTTGATGTTTTTGGAGACGGTAAGGTTGTGATTAAATTTACACCTGGTCACACACCAGGACACCAATCGTTATTTGTAGATTTAGAACAAGAAGGTCCATTATTACTAACTGGAGATTTATATCATTTTGAAGAAAACAGAGAAGGTGGTATTGTACCAAGTTTCAATTTTAGTGTTGAAGATACTAAAGCATCAATGTCTGCTTTTGAAGAGTTTGCAGAACAAACAAGAGCACGTGTTATAATACAACACTCGCAAAAAGATTTTAACAGTTTAAATCATGCACCAGAACCTATTCAATAAGTATTAAAAAATGAAGAAACTAATCACTCTTTTATTGCTAATAGCGTTTGTAAGTTGTAAAACAGACCAAGGAGAACCATTAACTGGAGACTTTGTGTATTATGCTGATGCTGCAGTGTTTCAAGTGGGTAATGATATTCATGGCGTTATTTTAAACGACAAAGTAGAAGATATAGCTAAACAAGCTAAAGCCTTTCAAAAAGAGCCAACAGATATGGTTAAAATTGAAGTTTTAGGCGAATTAATACCTAAAGCAGAACAAGAAGAAGGTTGGCCTTACAAATTAAAAATAAACAAAGTTATAAGCGTTAGCGCTTTAGAATCTAATAGAAACGACGTTATCAAACTAGGAAAATAATTAGTATGTTAAAAATAAATAATTTACACGCAAGTGTTGAAGACAAAACAATATTAAGAGGTATTAACCTTGAAGTAAAAGCTGGCGAAGTACATGCAATCATGGGACCAAATGGTTCTGGTAAAAGTACTTTAGCATCAGTTATTGCTGGAAAAGAAGAATACGAAGTCACAGAAGGTAACATCCTTTTAGACAATGAGGATATCGAAGAATTGTCACCAGAAGAGCGTGCTCATAAAGGAGTGTTTTTATCGTTTCAGTATCCAGTAGAAATTCCTGGAGTTAGTGTAACTAATTTCATGAAAACTGCTATAAACGAAACACGAAAAGCCAAAGGATTAGAGGATATGCCAGCTAATGAAATGTTGAAGCTAATCCGTGAAAAATCTGAGCTTTTAGAAATTGATCGTAAATTTTTATCACGTTCTTTAAACGAAGGGTTTTCTGGAGGAGAAAAGAAACGTAACGAGATTTTTCAGATGGCTATGTTAGAGCCTAAATTAGCCATTTTAGATGAAACAGATTCTGGATTAGACATTGATGCGTTACGTATTGTTGCTAATGGTGTAAACAAACTTAAAAGCAAAGACAACGCTGTAATAGTAATTACGCACTACCAACGTTTATTAGACCATATTGTTCCAGACTTTGTACATGTATTATACAATGGACGTATAGTTAAATCTGGTGGAAAAGAATTAGCACACCAGTTAGAAGAAAAAGGTTACGATTGGATTAAAGAAGAAGTAAATGCTTAAATAGTTGACAGACACAGTCGCAGTTTTTTAGTACTTACTCGGTTGTGAACATTCAAAATTTTAAAGCATCAATTAATATAAAAATTAGTACAGATTTTTTTCGCTTTTTTATACAACTGAAAACTGCGACTGAAAACTGAAAACTGAATAATATGAGTTTAAAAGATAAATTAGTATCATCCTTTTTAGCATTCGAAAATCATGTTGATATCGATTCTAAAGTACATGATATTAGAACCGAAGCTATAAAGACCTTTGAAAACAAAGGGTTTCCAACTAAAAAAGATGAGGCTTGGAAATACACGTCTTTAAATAGTGTTTTAAAACACGATTATAGTGTGTTCCCAAAGCAGGAAAATGCATTGGCATATAGCGATGTTAAAAAATATTTTATACACGATATAGATACTTATAAAATTGTATTGGTTGACGGTAAATATTCATCTCATTTATCCCAAACAACTCATGATGGTATTGATGTATGCCTAATGTCTGCTGCATTAAGCAAACCAAAATACCAACTTATTATAGAGAATTATTTTAATAAGGTGGCAACTAAAGATGGTTTAACATCTTTAAACACAGCTTTTTCTAAAGAAGGAGCCTACATACATATTCCTAAAAATAAAGTCGTTGCTAAACCTATAGAAATAGTACATTTTTCTACAGGAAATGAGGCAGCATTAATGCTTCAACCACGTAATTTAATAGTAGTTGATGAAAACAGTCACGTACAGATTATAGAACGTCATCAAAGCGTTACAGATAATCCTGTACTAACCAATAGTGTTACAGAAATTGTGGCTAATAAGCGTGCAATAGTGGACTATTACAAAGTACAAAACGATAATTTAAATGCTTCTTTAATTGATAACACGTTTGTGGAGCAAAAAAGAGAAAGTCATGTGTCTGTTCATACCTTTAGTTTTGGTGGAAAGTTAACACGTAACAATCTTAACTTTTATCAAAATGGAGAGTACATGGACTCTACATTAAATGGTGTTACCATAATTGGAGACAAACAACACGTCGATCACAATACTTTAGTACACCACATAGAACCTAATTGCGAAAGTCACCAAGATTACAAAGGTATTTTTACAGATAATGCAACTGGTGTGTTTAATGGTAAAGTTATTGTAAATAAGGAAGCGCAAAAAACTAATGCGTTTCAGTCAAACAACAATATATTATTAAGTGATAAAGCCACAATTAACTCTAAACCACAATTAGAGATTTTTGCAGATGATGTAAAATGTTCTCATGGATGTACCATTGGACAATTAGATGACAGTGCTTTATTTTATATGAAATCTAGAGGAATCCCAGAAAAAGAAGCCAAAGGATTATTAATGTATGCTTTTAGTAACAATGTCCTAAGCTCTGTTAAAATCCCAGAATTAAAGCAACGTATTACCAAATTAATTGCAAATAAATTGGGAGTTAATATTGGTTTTGACCTATAGTAGGAACTATGGATCTTTTAAATATATCATCAAAGACTTTTGTAAAAATAATTAGTATTTGTTTACTAATTGCAACCTTAACCGGAACAACGTATTATTTCACTAAAGGTGGTTTTTTTGATGGTATTTTACTAACCTGTGTTGGGTTATCCTGCACTTACTTAATATTAATATTATCGCTTTTAATATTTAAAAGCTTAACTAATATTTTAGCAAAAAACACGATAAAAGTGTGGATGGTCATTCTTTCATTTGTTGCTACAGTTAGCATCTGTGGCTATTTATTTCTGTTTCTTTTTAATAGTATAGCAGGAGAATTTAAAGTGTAATAATTATGTTTGATGTTAACAAAATACGAAAAGATTTCCCAATACTTTCAAGACAAGTAAATGGTAAACCCTTGGTGTATTTTGACAATGCAGCAACGTCGCAAACACCACAACAGGTTATTGATGTTATTGTAGATTATTATTCTAATTATAATGCTAATATCCATAGAGGTGTTCATACATTAAGTCAGGAAGCTACAGATAAATACGAAGCTGCAAGACTTACCATACAACAACACTTTAATGCTAAACATGCATACGAGATTATACTAACTTCAGGTACAACCCATAGTATAAACTTAGTAGCAAATGGCTTTGCTACATTATTACAAAAAGGAGATGAGTTAATTGTATCTGCTTTAGAGCATCATAGTAATATTGTCCCTTGGCAAATGCTATGTGAAAAAACAGGAGCTATTCTTAAAGTTATACCTATGACTTTAGAAGGCGAGCTGGATATGAATGTTTATACTAAATTATTATCAGAAAAAACAAAACTAGTTTTTGTTAACCATATATCAAACGCTTTAGGTACCATTAATCCTATTGCAACTATCATAAAACAAGCTCATCAGGTTGGTGCAGCAGTATTAATTGATGGCGCACAAGCCTGTCCACATATTAAACCAGATATCCAAGCATTAGATGTCGATTTTTATGTGACCTCAGCACATAAAATTTGTGGTCCAACAGGTGTTGGAATGCTATACGGAAAAGAAGAATGGCTTAATAAAATGCAACCGTATCAAGGTGGTGGTGAGATGATTGATCAGGTTTCTTTTGAGAAAACAACATACGCAGGCTTACCACATAAATTTGAAGCAGGTACACCAAATATTTGTGGAGGAATCGCTTTTGGAGCTGCAATAGATTACATGAATGCAATTGGCTTTGATCAAATTGCAACTTACGAGCATGAACTTTTAGAATACGGAACAAAAAAACTACTTGAGATAGAAGGTTTAAAAATTTATGGCACGTCTAAAAACAAAACTTCTGTCATTTCTTTTAATGTAGATGGCATCCACCCTTATGATGTAGGTACATTATTAGACAAAATGGGCATTGCAGTGCGAACAGGACACCATTGCGCACAGCCTATTATGGATTTTTACAACATTCCAGGAACTATTCGTGCCTCCTTCGCATTTTATAATACTAAAGCAGAAATTGACGCTTTGGTAGAAGGTGTTAAAAAAGCAAAAATGATGTTGTCTTAGCAACTAACATACTCTTTAAAACATACGCTCAACCATTTATCTAAATAGTTGAGCGTTTTTGTTTATTATACATCTTATCGAAAAAGTGTCAAATAAATATATATCTGATAATTTATTGGTGGATTTTATTTATTTTCATTAAATATTTAACAAAACTATAACAAATATGAAAAAAGTATTTTTAAGTATGGCTGTAGTAGCCTTATTGTTTTCATCATGTAGTGATGACAAATCAGAAGTTATAAATGACGATCAGTCTAAAGTAGACATGTCTGATTTTTACGTTTACACAGATGCTGATGTAGATGAAACTGCAAGACAAGCACAAGGAAAACTAGTGTGTCATACTATGGTTAACTTAAACAGGTTACTTAATGAAAATCCAGGTTTAGAAAAGAAAATGTATGATATAGAGTATGAGACTAGATCTTTTTTATCCAATGCTAAAAAACCAGCAGGAGCAGGAAACGGAAATGGTAATGGAGGTGGCTCTGGTGGTGGAGACCCAGTAGATAACTTAGGTGTTGTAAATATCCCTGTGTACGTACATGTTGTGTATAGCAACTCACAACAAAATGTAAGCGACCAACAAATAAACGCTCAAATTTCTGTTTTAAACAACGATTTTAGAGCTTCTAATAATGATATTAATCAAGTTCCTTCTGAATTTGCTGGTTTAGTCGCAGACTCAGAAATCAATTTCACTCTAGCAGGTACCTTTAGACATGCTAACTCAACTTCTGCTTGGAGTACAAATGATACAGTAAAAGCTGCTTATCCACCTGTAACACCTTCAACACACTTAAACATATGGGTTTGTAATATCAGTGGTGGTATTTTAGGATATGCACAATTCCCAGGAGGTCCTTCGTCTACAGATGGAGTAGTCGTATTGTATTCTAGTTTACCTGGTGGTTCTGCTGCACCTTACAATCAAGGAAGAACTTTAACTCATGAAGTAGGACATTACTTAAACTTACGCCATATATGGGGTGACGGAAGATGTAAGCAAGATGACTTTGTTGCGGATACACCTTCATCAGATGGACCTAACTATGGTTGCCCGTCGTATCCAACCGTTAATTGTCGTTCTAATGATATGACTATGAATTATATGGATTATGTATACGATGCGTGTATGTATATGTTCTCAACTGGTCAAAAATCAAGAATGAGAACCATTTTACAATCTGGAGGATCTAGAGCAGCTCTAGCAGGAAACTAAAAAATTTACTGATTTAATATAAAAAGACGCCAACTTTGGCGTCTTTTTTGTATTATTAAGTTAAACAAACAAATTTCTACAATGAAAACTATTACTATATTTCTTTTTTCCATTCTATTAAATGGTTGCGGAAGCACTGACCAAGCTAATGCTACTGCAGATATGAAGCAAAATATAAACGAAAATCTAAATGGCTCTTTTATTGTAAGTAAATTAGGAGAAAGCACCTCTACAAAAGAAGACTTGACTATTAACTTTGATGATGCCACCAAAAGAGTTTCGGGATTTTCAGGTTGTAATAATTATTCAGGGAGTTATCAAATTAAAGATAAAAAAATAGCTATTCTTAATTTAATTTCTACAGAAAAAGCTTGTTTGGACACTACTAATATGGTGGAAAGTAAGATGCTTCAAATGTTAACAGAAGCTAATAGCTTTAAGATTAAAAATAACGAAGTTATCTTTTTAAATGACACTAAAGAGTTATTTAATGCAAAACCAAATACCATTTCTGAAACTGCTAAACAAACTCAAGACAACTCAATGATAATTGAATACACAGCAATAACAAGAGGGACTTATAAAATGGTTAAAGTTGACCAAAACACCATTAAGTCGCAATTAAGTAGAACAGCACAAGAAGAAACTACTGCTTGCAGTAAAGACAATTGGAACACCTTAAAAAGCTTAGCAGAATCAATAGATCTTCAAGCCTTAAGAACGATAGAACCACCAAGTAAAGCCCATCAATATGATGGTGCTGCAATAGCTAATTTAACAATTACAGTTAATGGTGAAACTTACCAAACACCAGCTTTTGATCATGGAAATCCTCCAAAAGAAATTGCAGATTTGGTTAATAAACTGCTTGATTTAGCAGCTCCTGAAACTAAAAAAGAAAACTAAATACACATAATACTATCTTTAAGACTTCTTTAGTAGTAAATCAATGGATATTGATTAATTTTGTAGCTGAATTAATTTTGACAAATGCAGACGATTAAAGAAATACAAGACGATATTATTGATGAGTTTTCAATGTTTGAAGATTGGGAAGAACGCTATCAATACATGATAGATTTAGGGAAAACGCTTCCATTAATTGCACCAGAATATAAAACCGAAGACAATATTATTAAAGGCTGTCAAAGTAAAGTTTGGGTACATGCAGAGCTAAAGGACGATAAAATTGTTTTTACAGCAGATAGCGATGCCATAATTACAAAAGGTATTATTGCTATTTTAATCCGTGTGTTTTCCAATCAGCACCCAAAAAATATTATTGAAGCAAACACAGACTTTATTGACGCTATAGGGTTAAAAGAACACTTATCACCTACTAGAGCTAATGGCTTAGTAAGTATGATCAAACAAATTAAAATGTATGCAATTGCATACCAAACACAACTACAATAATTATGAGTGACACAACTATAGATACAGCAGAATTAGGAGAGAAAATAGTACGTGTATTAAAAACTATTTTTGATCCAGAAATACCAGTAGACATTTACGAACTAGGGTTAATTTATGACGTTTTTGTTAATGAAGATTACGACGTAAAAATACTAATGACCCTTACAACTCCTAACTGCCCAGTAGCAGAAACTTTACCCTTAGAAGTTGAAGAAAAAGTAAAATCTTTAAACGAAGTAAAAGATGCAGAAGTAGAAATTACTTTTGATCCACCTTGGACACAAGACTTAATGAGTGAGGAGGCTAAGCTAGAGCTAGGCATGCTATAAGTTAGTTGGCAGTGTTCAGTTGCAGTTGGCAGCGATTACTTAACTGTAATACTCATATCCTAAAACTAAACTAAATGTCACACTGAGCGCAGTCGAAGTGTCTTGTTATTAAAACTTATATAACCTAAAATTGAAAGACGAAATCATAAATCGCGTCGCGAATAGCAAACTTGTTACCTTAAACCTTGAGGATTATTATCCTGAAGGCAAACGTGTGCTTTTTGATATTAAGGATTGGTTGTTTCAAGAGCTGGTTTTAAAAGAAAAAGATTTTAGAGATTATATCAAAAATCATGACTGGAGTCAGTACAAAAATCAATATGTTGCCATCACATGTTCTGTAGATGCTATCATTCCAGATTGGGCATACATGTTATTAGTCGTTAATTTAGAACCATTTGTCGAAAAATGCCAAATTGGCTCACTCGAGGATTTAGAGACTTCTATTTATCAAGACATCATTAATGCAATAGATGGTTCAATTTACCAAGATAAACCAGTAATTATAAAAGGGTGTAGCAACAAGCCAGTGCCTATAAATGCTTATGTTATGCTTACCAATAAGCTAAAACCTTTTGCTAAATCTATCATGTATGGTGAAGCCTGTTCTTTTGTGCCATTATACAAACGTTAACAACTCTGTAAATTATTTAACTATCTGGTTTTTAATATTTTACAATTTTTCTTTAATGTTATTGAAATAATAACTATGCATTATATTTGCAACCGTTTTATTAAAAATTAAAATTATGAAGAAAATAGTATTATTAGGTGCATTTTTTATTGGATTAGTCTCAATGAATGCCCAAACAAAAGAAGAATTACAAGCTCAAAAAGCAGAAAAACAAGCAGCAGCTAATGCGTTACAAAGTGAGGCAAATGCGTTACAAGCTCAAATAGATGCACTTCCTGGTTGGAGAACAGGTGCATTTGGAACTATTGGTGGTAGTATTTCAGAATTTAGCAATTGGTACTCTCAAGGAGCTGCAAACAACTCGTCAGGTAACATTGGTATTACTGTAAATGGTTTTGCTAATTTAATAGAAGAAAAATATTTTTGGAGAAACAACCTTAACGTTAATTTAGGTTGGGTAAAATTAGACAATAAAGATATTGCAACAGATAGTGAAGATTTTAACGAGACTACTGATGTATTTAATATTACCTCTTTATACGGAAGAAACATAGCTAAAAACTTAGCAGTATCTACTTTAGGTGAATATAGAACGACAATTTTAAATAACTTTAATGATCCAGGATACTTGGATATAGGAGTTGGATTAACTTGGACACCAATAGAAAACTTAGTAGTGGTTGCACACCCTTTAAACTACAACTTTGTTTTTGCTAAAAACGATGCTATTTTCGAATCGTCTTTAGGCGCAAAAATTGTTGCAGACTATACACGTCAAATTGGAGCAATAAGCTTTAAATCTAACTTTTCTACATTCCAATCTTACTCTAATGGTGATTTATCTAACTTTACTTGGATAAACAGTTTTGGATATAACTTATGGAAAATGATTGGTGTTGGATTTGACTTTGGTTTAAGAAGCAACAAACAAGAAGCTGCAAGCTTCCAAGGGACAACTTTATCTGCTGCAGATAACAAATTACAAACGTATTGGTTAGTAGGTTTAAACTACAAAATCTAATAACTAAGTAATTATACTATAAAAAAGCACCTTAATTATAAGGTGCTTTTTTTTTATGCGTTAAGGATAGAAGTGACATCCTTTTTTTGCTGCCATATATGGCAAAAAAAGATATAACGGATAGCCTGACCACGCCTTAAAGCGTGGTAACGCCCATATCCTACTCTTCTTCTCCCATATTCTCGTAATCATAATCTGGATATAGAAAATGATTGTAAGGAAAACGTGTGACGTGGATTTCTCTAACCTCATCATACACACGTTTTTTAAAATCTTCTAGATTTTTTTTGTTTAATGCAGAGATAAATAAAGCGTTATCCTCACCCACTCTATTCATCCAAGTTTTTTTCCACTCTGCTAAAGTATAATGTTCTTTAGTACGTTCTTCTTGTAAGTTTGAAGCATCAAAAGGTTCTGGTTTATAGGCATCAATTTTATTAAAAACCATAATTACTGGTTTATCTGCACTATCAATTTCGCCCAAAATTTTATTTACAGAAGCTATATGGTCTTCAAAGTTAGGATGAGAGATATCTACAACATGTAATAACAAATCAGCTTCTCTTACCTCATCCAAGGTGCTTTTAAAACTCTCTACCAATTGTGTTGGTAGTTTACGGATAAAACCAACCGTATCTGTTAATAAAAAAGGTAGATTTTGAATCACTACTTTTCTAACTGTGGTGTCTAGAGTTGCAAATAATTTATTTTCTGCAAAGACTTCGCTTTTGCTAATGGTATTCATTAAGGTTGACTTACCAACGTTTGTATAACCTACTAAGGCAACACGCACCATTTTACCACGATTACCACGTTGCACAGACATTTGTTTGTCTATGGTCTTAATTTTAGCTTTAAGCAAGGCTATTTTATCACGTACAATACGTCTATCGGTTTCAATTTCTGTTTCTCCAGGTCCACGCATTCCAATACCTCCTTTTTGACGTTCAAGGTGTGTCCACATCCCTCTTAGTCTTGGTAATAGGTATTCGCATTGCGCTAATTCTACTTGTGTTCTAGCAGAACTTGTTTGTGCACGTTGTGCAAAAATATCAAGTATTAAATTAGTACGATCTAGCACTTTAATGTTTAATATTTTGCTAATGTTACGCTCTTGAGAAGCAGATAACTCGTCATCAAAAATAGCTGTACTTATATCATTATCTTCTACATATTGTCTAACTTCCTCCATTTTACCTGTTCCTAAAAAAGTTTTAGGGTTAGGCATATCCATTTTTTGGGTAAATCGTTTTTTAACTTCCCCTCCTGCTGTGTAGGTTAAAAATTCAAGCTCGTCTAAATACTCTTTAGATCTATCTTCGTCTTGATCTTTAGTTACAACACCTATTAAAACTGCTTTTTCAAGCTCTGTATCTTTTTTTTCTAACATATAATTATTTATACTGCAAAGTTACGCAATTGTAACCATAATAAATTTGCTATTTTTAACCTTAAAATTTTTGTAAGTATTGAAATTTAACCTTTTTAAATCTAAAACTAATAAACAAACCGTTGCCTTTTATAATATCGAAAACTTGTTTGATATTTATAAAAATGAATTAACTCGTGATTTAGATTTTAATCCAACCTCTGAAAAACGTTGGACTGTAAAACGCTATAATAATAAATTACGAAAAATTGGTTATGCAATTTCTAATATTGGACGACAAGAAACCAACACACATCCTGCTATTATAGGATTAGCAGAAATAGAAAACGAAGCTGTAATAAAGGATTTATTAGCCTCAAAACACCTTGCAAAACTACCTTACAACTACGTGCATTACGACAGTAAAGACGAGCGTGGAATAGATGTTGCTTTACTTTACGATCACAAAAAATTTAGTGTTTTACATTCTGAAATCTTTGAGTTTTCGTTTCATACAGAGGATGATATTGATCATACACGAGACATTTTATGGGTTAAAGGATTATTTTTAAACGAAGAAGTAAATTTTATAGTTAACCATTGGCCATCCAGAAGAGCTGGTAATAACGAAACTGAACATAAACGACAAGCTGCAGCTGCTTATGTAGAGATGATAATTTCTAAAATAAAAACAGACAAACCAGATGCTAAAATTGTTGTTATGGGAGATTTTAATGATGACCCATCAAGTAAAAGTGTGCGACAATTGGTAAGTAACCAAGGATTATTTAACCCAATGGAAACATTAATTTCTATTGATAGAGGAACAACAGTACATAATTTTGAGTGGAATTTATTTGACCAAATTATTATTAGCCATAACTTTTTTGAACGAAAAGCTAAATCTTGGCGCTATGTTAAAGCTAATATTTTTGACCCTGACTTTTTAAAACAGTCAGATGGTAAATACAAAGGGACACCATATCGAACCTATGTAGGTAAACGCTACAAAGGTGGCTATAGTGACCACTTCCCAGTATATATGATTTTAAAGAAGAAATGATTTATAATTCATTAAAATCTTCAATTTATAAGGTTGCTACATTACAATTGGTGGGAATTCTGAAAACATTGCTCTTAATTATATAACTATATACCTCTGTTACTAGTTTATATTTGACAGGTAGGAATTAAATCCTAATGTTATGAAAACTAGAATTAAATACCAAGTTGGCAGTGCTTCAATACAACATATCTTAGTGTTAAGTGATGATTTGGAAAGTGATTTACAATTTTTAAAAACCAAAACCAATAACACAGCCATACATTCTTGGATAGACCAAAAGCTAGCCTATACCTTAGCATTTAAATTAAAAAGTTTAAGTCTGTTAGACAACATGACCATTAAACATAAAAAACGCTCTAGATTTAAAACAGCGTTACGTATGTTTTGGTTTAATCTTAAACGATTGTTTTATAAAAATGAAGACAGAAAAATTATCAAACAATGTTTATTGTTAAGCTCTTCTTTTATACATGAAATTAATAAAGAAATAGGATCTGGAATACACTCTGAAACAACTTATAGTTTGTTATATGATTTTAGAACAAAAGTGTTTAGTAATAAAGATCAAATAAATTTAAACAAATTAATAGCTAATTGATTTTATTTTGTTTTTAATGACAATAGCAGCACTAGTATAACCACCTTCTGTACCATCTACAAAGTGTATATGTTTTTCTTCTCTATCCTCAATATAACAAGACATTATGGATGCATATGTACTGTGTAAACCATAAACTATTAAGTTTTTAGATTCTAAATCATCCAGTAAAAGCTTTAATTTACTTAACTGTTTAGGTGTGCCTGCCATAACGGTATTAATTGAGCCATCCAACATAATGGTATCAGACAACTGGGTAACTCGGTAAACATATAATTTTCCAGCTTTAGAAAATTTAAAATAAAATTTGCCAAATACCGTAATTAGCCAATTAGTAATTAAATAACTTCTTTTATATTTTCCTAACTTAACATACATCTCTCTTCTAATTTTTTCTATAGATGTATTTAGCTTTAATTGTAATGCAGAGATGGGATTACGCTGATTTAAATCTCCAAAAACAAAATTAATTTCATTCATTATTATTCCAAAGATTTCTGCTTGTTTGCTTTCGTCATGACAACTTACTAATAGGCAGATAACTTTTTTTTCAGGTTTGTCTGGATATATTTCGTCCCATCGACATTCCATTCCGGTAAGATTTAAAGATTCAAATTGAGGGAGCTCATCATTATCTTCGTTAAATTTTTCTTTAATAATTTGCTCTGCATATTTAAGTCCATTACCTAATATAATAGGTGTTGTCAAATACTTATTATGTCTAAGTTTAGTTATTCTTACAGATTTATTGTTATTATAAACAGTTTCTAGGGATAAAGATCCTATACGCAATACAAGCCCTAATGTTTTTTCTATATGAAAGGCATAATTATGTAAGGCATTTAAAACAACCTGTAATACAGCATTTGGTATTAAAAATGTAGAACCATCTCCACCAAAAAAGTAAGGTGCTTCTATGTTATTATTAAGTTTTTTTAAGGTATTTAAAACGGTTATTATACTTCCGGTAGCACTTAAATTAACATCATTGTGTTGACCATTTGCAACTGCTATTGTTGAGTTTTCTACATCTGTAATAACAACAAACCAATTTTTTGGAACACCAACAAATAAGCTTTCGTCATTTAGCAGTTGAGAAAGAGGTATATTATTTTTTGGAATATTTCTATAAAAATTTAAATCATCTTTCATTTAAAAACCTTTCTTATCAATTTAGTTGATAAATATAGTCTTTAAAAAACCGGTACTAGACCTTAATTAAAAAATTATATAACAAAAGGAAAAAATTGTGTAATGCATCAATTGGTGTTGTGTCGTAAATTAGCTTTAAACAAATTATACTAACATTAATCAAATTAAAAAACGGATATATTAAACCATGAAAGCATTAAAAAACATATCAATTATTCTAGCTATTGTTTTTTGGGCGTTGGGTTATATTATTCTAGATGGGCAATTAGCACATACGTTTAAAATTTTGTGTTTTACCCTAATATTAATTAGGATGATTTTATATGTAAAGTATGATTTTTACCCTAATAAAAGGACGCCAAAAAATCCTAAAAATTTAAGAGAACATCAATCTAATGAATGATTTTTAACTTAAAATTATTTAAAAAAATATTAACCTAATACCATCTTTATGAATCCTAATAAATTATTATCTATTATAGTTATTTTATGCATTTTACCCTTAATTGTTATGACAGCAAATTCTGGTGTAGAGGTTGTAGATAATTTAGAGCCTTTAAATAACATTAACACAACTACACTGTCTAAAGACAATTTATTAGAGGTAGGTGATGACTATTTTGATATTAAAGTTAAATTACCAAAATACAAAGTAGTTGCTAACTTAGATAAACCAGTAATTATTACTTCTAATGAATTGATTATAGAATTAGATACAATTGCAACTAGCAATACAACAAAATATACTATACCAAACTATACAAAAATTACTAAAATTAAACAGGTAAAATAACATTTAGCTTCCTGATTATTAATTGTAATATGTTATTTTTACAATAAAAAATTACATGACTTTATTTTTTAAATTCAATTTTAATTTGCTTTGCCAAAAAATATTAGATGAAGTTTTAACGGATCAAGGCATTAATTATAAGGTCATTGCGTTTGGTGAAATTGAAGTATTAGAAAAATTAAGCAAGCAACGTCAGCAAGAATTACAACAAGCTTTAGAAGCCTATCATATAGAAGTTGTAGAAAACCAAAAAAGTATACTTGTTCAAAAAATAAAAGATACTATTATAGATATGGTATTTAATGAAGACACGACTGTAAATGTTAAAAGCTCTGTTTATCTTGCAGATGCATTAGGGCATAGTTATGGTTATTTATCTAATTTATTTTCTGAAGTAACTTACACTTCTATAGAGCATTTTATTATTCTTCAAAAAATAGAACACGCCAAACAACTTATTATAAAAGAAGATTTAAGCTTAACAGAAATTGCGTTTAGGCTTAACTACTCTAGTGTTGCACACTTAAGCACACAATTTAAAAATACAACTGGTATTACCCCTTCTGCATTTCAGAGGATTATAGCAAAACGAAGAGAGTTTAATCAAAATAACAACTAACCATTATGCAGGAAGATTATATTAACATAGCATTGGCAGACGATGATGAAGATGACAGGATGTTTTTTACCGATGCATTTGAAGATCTAAAAATTAAAAGTAAAGTCAATACATTTAACGATGGGGTTTACTTAATGGATTACTTAAATAGTGAGGACGCTTTATTACCAAATGTGTTATTTTTAGACTTAAATATGCCCAGAAAATCTGGATTAGAATGTTTAAAAGAAATCAAGCAAAATCCTAAATTTAAAGATATTGCAATTGCTATTTATTCGACTTCAGCTTCAGAAGAAGACATAGAAAACACTTTTGTACAAGGAGCCAATATCTATATAAAAAAACCTAGCGATTTTAAAACTTTAAAAAAAGTGTTATCAGATGTAGTTACCATAAATTGGCAATACCACACAAATAACATGAATAAAGATAATTTTTTATTGCGTTTTTAAATCATGATAAAAAAATTAAATAATAATATCAATTTTTTTAAAACACTACTATACATTAGTGCTTTCTTTATTTTATTACTAGGCGCATTATCTTATAGAAGTGTCAGCGATTTAACAAAATCTGGAGAGCTAGTTACACACACATATCGTATTAATGTAGAGTTAGAACAAATTTTATCTTACCTAAAAGATGCCGAGACTGGACATCGTGGCTTTTTAGTTACAAAAGACTCAGTTTTTTTAGAACCTTATTTAAATAGCAGAGAACGTATAAATAATAATTTTGCAGAATTAAAATCCTTAACCAGCGATAATCCCACTTACCAATCTAATCTTAAAAACTTAAATTCATTAATTAATAATAGATTAGAAACTTTTAAAACAACGCTAGAGTACGAAAATCCAGAAGACTATTTTGATAGTGTAAAGTTTAGTAACGAATTAAAAAAAGGTCAGAAAGAAATGGATACCATAAGAAATCATATTAATAATATGATTTACTTAGAAAACCAACTTCTTGAAAAAAGAAAACTTGATTATCAAAGCAACTTAGTAGCTACACCACTATTACTTTTTACCTTATTACTGTTAACGTTAGCAATTATGTTTTTAGCTTATTTAAAAATTTCTAAAAACATGAAAAAATTAAATGAAGCTAACGAATCTTTAGAGCTTTTTAAAGAGTCTGCAAACCAATCAGAAATTGTTAGTAAGCATGGTAACTGGACTTGGCATGTCGATGGAAATACGTTTAATTATTCAGACAACCTCTATAGGTTATTAGGCGAACAGCCACAATCTTTTGAGCCTACCTTAGAGAATTTTAAACAATTTGTTCATCCAGAAGATGTAGAGCAATTTGCGCATCAAATAGAACAAATGATGAAAAATGTGGATCTACCATATATTTACTACAGAGTAATACATAAAAACGGTACCATAAAACATTTAAAAGCCTATGGAAAATCTATAGTAAATGATGATAACGAATTGATTTTAATTGGTACCACTGCAGATATTACAGACGAAATTACAAGTTACAAAGCATTAGAAGAACGTAACACCGAGCTAGAGCGCAGTAACAAAGAATTATCATCCTTTAACCATGTTGCTAGTCATGACTTACAGGAACCCCTTAGAAAAATTCAAACTTTTTTATCAAGACTAGAAGAAGAAGAAGATAAATTGTCTGAAAGAGGAGTAAAATACATTGATAGAATACAAAATGCAGCTACTAGAATGCGTGTATTAATTGATGATCTCCTGCAATTTTCAAGATCTAATAAAGCAGATAAAGTATTTGAAGACTCTAACATTAATCTATTACTTGAAGCAGCCAAGCAGGATTTAGCAGAAGTGATTTCTGAAGAAAACGTTGTAATTAAAGCTGATACATTTCCTACCATTAGGGTGATTCCATTTCAAATACAGCAGCTATTTGTTAATATAATAGGAAACGCTATAAAGTATAAATCCAAAGACAGAATCCCAAAAATTTCTATAACACATCAAATTGTTGATGCTTCAGAAGATGAAAACTTAAATAAAGCTAAAAAACCTTTTTATCATAAAATAATGTTTAAAGACAATGGTATTGGGTTTGACAACCAATATGCAGAGCAAATATTTACTTTATTTAGTAGATTACATAATAAAGAGGAATATTCTGGTACAGGAATAGGCCTCTCTATTTGTAAAAAAATAACAGATAATCATAAAGGGTTTATTAAAGCTTTAGGTACACCTGGTAAAGGTGCCACATTTATAGTGTATTTACCTATTGATTAATTATATTCATATAACTACTTATAAAAAAGCCTTACTAAACGTAAGGCTTTTTTTATGCTCCATTTTTAGTTAGGTATTATAATCATGTAACCAATATTAAAAATCATGTAACACAAAAAGGTCATAAAGTCTGTTACTTTGTATTGTGTTTAAGCTAAAGTGCTTAATAATAAACAAAAAATGATAATTCTATAAATAATACAGTAAATGATGTAATACGCAAACTATTAGTCATTTGCATATTTGTAGTATTAAAAGTAAGAGTGGAAAATGAAGTATTTAACAAACAGAAGAATAAGCGTTTTATTTCTATTAGTAACAGTAATAATTATAAGTTTTATATCATGTAATAAACTAATTAAAAACAATAACTCTGAAACCGTAGAACAAAAACAAACTATAGATGCTATTAATAATAGTAAAAAAGAAGCAAAATTATTATTAATGCTATCAAAAGACAATCAAGATGCTATAAAATTAAGTCAAATATTACAAAACAAGTTGGCTAAAGATAGCATCGCAGAATTAGCAAAAAACATTGAAGAAACACATGTTTATGTTGCAAAATATTACAACAACATGGCTTCGGAAAAATTAATTTCAATACCTAATTATTCCGAATTATCTAAAAATGTAACTAAAGAAAACAATGAAATTAACATTGCTAAACAATTAAAAAAAAGAATTGATAATCAATTGTATTTATTAGATCAATTGTCTCAAACAACAAAAAACAAAGACTTTAAAATAATGGTAAACTATACTAATTCCAAATTAAAAAATAGTTTATCTAAAACCAATAACATTATCAACAACCTTAATACTAACAGTTAAAAAACAAAAAACTATGAAAAAAACAATATTTACATTAGGACTTATAGCTTCAAGTTTATTTGTTAACGCAGCAGAACTTGACTTATTAGATAATTATTTATTAGACAACAATAACCCAAAAGTTGTAGAAGCCAAAACGCAAGTATATCAATGGACTATTAAAACAACTTCTGGTGTATTTACCGGAACCGCAGATACATTTGAGGAAGCTAATAAACAAATAGAAACATTAGGTAAAAACACAACCATTATAGAAAAAGATGTAACTGGTATTGTTTTAAAAAATGAAAAAAATCCAGAACGCGTTTATACTTGGGGAGTGGTAACAGATCGTGGTTATGCTACCGGAATTGCAACTTCATTAGATCAAGCACAAAAAATGGTAAAATTAATGGGAAACTCAGAAGTCCCAAAAGCTAATATTATCGAATCATTTAAAACTTTAAAATAAAATACAACACACAATCATTATGAGAAGCCTACTTTATATAATAGCTGTAATACTTGTAATAGGCTGGGCTCTTGGGTTTTTTGTCTACAGTACAACTGGACTAATCCATGTCTTATTAGTCATTGCAGCAATAGCAGTACTACTAAGATTTATTGGTGGTAAAACCATATAAATTTTAACAATAATAACTTAAAACAATTCGTATGAAAAAATTAATTTTTTCAATTCTTGCAGTAACTCTAACCGCTTTCACAGTTAATGCACAAGACATTTCTAATAACGCTATAGGGTTAAGATTTGGTGACAATAACGGTTTAGGTACCGAGATTTCTTACCAAAGATACCTTAAAGAAAATAACAGATTAGAATTTGATTTAGGCTGGAGAGACTCTAATAACGTAGATGTTATAAAATTAGTTGGGTTATACCAATGGGTCATGCCTATAGATAACAACTTTAATTGGTTTGTTGGTGCAGGTGCAGGATTTGGAGCTTATGATGCTGGAAATGTCGATGGAACCTATGGGTTAATTGCTGGAGATATCGGAATTGAGTACAACTTTAATATTCCTTTACAAATATCATTAGACTTTAGACCAGAATTAGGGTTTAACGATGACTTTAGCGATGATGTCGATTTTGATATTGCATTAGGATTACGTTACAGATTCTAACATTAATTATTAACAACTAAAACATAAAAAACTATGAAAACTACACAATCAAATCAAGATACAGTAAATGCATTACAAGAATTATTACAAAAAAATTACGATGCAGAAGCTGGATATAAACAAGTGATGACTAAAACAGAAAACCAACACTTAAAAAATTGGTTACAACAAAAAGCATTACAACGTAATACTTTTGCTACAGAATTAGATCATCAAATTAGAAAGCATAATGCAGAACCTAAAACAGATGGTACCCTAAAGGGCGATTTGCACAGAGGGTGGATTAATATTAAATCTACATTGTCTAAAGATACCGATGAAGCACTATTGGAAGAGTGTATAAGAGGTGAAAAAGCTAGTGTGGAAGAATACGAGTCACAATTAGAAAATTTTAACAATAACCCAGAAATTAAAACTATTGTGCAATCTCAATTAACCACAGTTAAATCGGCATTAAACACAGTTAAAAAACTAGAAGATATAGTTTAATAATAAACTTATCTAAATATTAATACTTAAACACTAAAATTATGAAAAAATTATTTTTAACAATACTGACACTAACTTTTATGACCACTTCTTTTACGTCTTGTAGAGAGGAATCAGAAAAAGAAAAAGTTATCCAAGAAATGAAAGATGATGGTGCAGAAATAAAAGTCAAAGACGACAAAATTAAGATGGAAACCGAAGATAAAAAGGTTAAAATCACAGACGACGAAATTAAAGTGAAAGAGGAAGATTAATAGTTTTATTAAACACCAAGAAAGGCTCGCAATTGCGAGTCTTTTTTTTGTCTAAAATTAAATTAATATCAATCTCTAGAAATATCTACATAACACCTCTTGTATAAACTAATGCTCTAAATATAGATATTGATATTTTTATACACTTAATCAATTGAGGTAAACACATAATAAGTTAAGTGTTTATTTTAAAGCTGTATAATATTAGGTTTATAAAAATTATAAATTTAAAATATATCAATTATGAAAACAGTAGAAGTTAAACAGGACCTTACCAAAATTGAAAGAAAACCAATATTATTTAAGTTCTTAGGAGTTAAATTTTTTGGAAAAGAAGTAACCTATTCTCCATGTAATAAAATGTTAAAGTATAAAATTAAGATTACAGATTTTTATGTTTTAGGAATAAGTGTTTATCACAATGAGACCAATATTCCCTGTTAGAAATTAAAAAAGGCTCGCAATTGCGAGCCTTTTTTAACTAACTAAATAAATGTTACTTCCCAAGCATTAATAACTCGTTACAAACCACTTCGGTAATGTAGCGCTTCATACCATCTTTATCTTCCCATGTTCTGGTTGTCAGCTTCCCTTCTACTGCAACTTCTTTTCCTTTAATTACATATTTCTCTACAATATCTGCTGTTTTTCCCCAAGCCACAATATTGTGCCAATCGGTTTTAGTTTGTTTTGTTCCATTAGCATCTTTATAACTCTCGTTAGTGGCTAAAGAGAATTTTGCCAATTTTTTTCCTGATTCTAAATTGATGATTTCTGGATCTTGTCCTAAGTTACCAATCAACTGTACTTTGTTTCTAAGCGTGTTCATAATTTTAAATTTTTAATGTTAAACAGTTAATGCAATCGAGTTCTTATGTTTCGACACTGCAAAGATGTAGCAACTCGCAAATTTTAATCGGTAGTTACGCATTTAATGTCGATTGTAAACGTTTGTTGTCGTTTGTAATCGAATAAATTGTATCTTAGCTACAAATCACAAGTCATGAAAAACCTAGTTATCATAGTCTTTTTAGCAGCTTTAACAAGCTGTAAAGCTCAAACCAACACATTACAATTTGAACAGGGTATGACTTCTCCAAAAGCCAATTTATCTCAAGTCTCTTGGATACAAGGTCACTGGAAAGGGGAAGCTTTTGGAGGAATTACAGAAGAAATTTGGAGTCCTCCCCTTGGTGATTCCATGATGTTTAGTTTTAAATTGGTTAGCGATGGTAAAGTTGTTTTTTACGAACTTGGAGGTATTAGACAAGTAGATGACACACTTCTTTTTCAGTTAAAACATTTTGGAAACGACTTTAAAGGTTGGGAAGACAAAGATGAGACTGTTGATGCTAAATTGGTTAAAATTGAAGGTAACCGTGTATATTTTGATCAGTTTACTTTTGAAAAAATAAGCGATACTGAAATTAATATTTATGTTGTTATTGAAGACAAAGGTGAAACCGAAGAAGTTACATTTAATTACAAAAAACAATAATGACCTTTCATATAGAAACTGATAGATTACTATTACGCGAGCTTAGAGATACAGATTTAGAGGGTATGTTTGAGCTAGATTCTAACCCAAACGTGCATAGATATTTAGGTAATAAACCTATACAAACAAAAGCTGAAGCACAGAAAATATTAGATAGTGTAAAACAACAATATCAAGAACGTGGTATTGGTAGATTTGCTGTAATTGAAAAAGACAGTGGTGACTTTATTGGATGGTCTGGTATAAGATTAAACACAGAATACAACATGAATGGTTGTACTAAATATTATGATGTGGGTTATAGATTAATTGAACGCTTCTGGGGAAAAGGATATGCTACCGAATCTGGTAAAGCAGCTGTCAATTATGCGTTTAATATTATGAAATTACCAGAATTATACGCTACCACAGAAGTGGGTAATCAAGCATCACATAACGCTCTTTTAAAAATAGGATTACACTACGTTAACGATTTTTATTTTGAAGAAGAACAATTAGACTTACGTTGGTACACCATTAAAAACCCTAACTTATGACAAAAACATGTCCAGAATGTGGCGACAAAATAGTTGGTCGCATCGATAAAAAATTCTGTAGCGATGGATGCAGAAATGCCTATAACAATAAAGTAAATAAAGACGGAAAAAACTTAATTAGAAACATCAATAACCGTTTACGTAAAAATTGGCGCATCTTAGAAAGCTTAAATCCTGATCAAAAAACTAAAACCACTAAAACAAAATTAGAAGCCAAAGGTTTCGATTTTAATTACTTTACCAGTATTTACACCACCAAAGCTGGTACAGTGTATTACTTTGTTTACGACCAAGGGTACTTACCATTGGATAACGATTTTTATGCACTTGTAAAACGCCAATAATGTTATGAAATACTTATATCTATTACTTATACTATTTTGCTTAAGTTGTAACCATAAATCAGAGACAACCCATGTTTCCAAAACGGTTGAGGATAACGTTACTCCTATTCCGCTTGACGGAAAAAAAGCCAACTATTTGTATCATTTTGCTTTTGACTGTGTGGACCAAGAATATCCAAATAAATTGGGTCAGGTTTTAGGAGATGCGACGTATTTAAAAACACCAAAAGAGTTGCATCCTGCGTTTTATGGGTGTTTTGATTGGCACAGTTCTGTACATGGACATTGGACTTTAGTCAATTTACTAAAAGATTTTCCAAATTTTGAGCATCGTGAAGCCATTTTAGCAAAGCTAAAATTAACCTTGACCAAAGACAATATTTTAAAGGAAGTTGCATATTTTGACGATGTCCATAACAAAACGTTTGAACGTACTTACGGTTGGGCTTGGTTATTAAAATTAGCCGAAAGTTTAAACGAATGGAACACACCAGAGGGTCAAGAGTTTTCTAAAAATTTAGCTCCATTAACCCAACTTATTGAAGAAAAATGTATCGCGTTTTTTAATAAGTTAAACTATCCAATCCGAGTTGGAGAACATCCAAATACTGCGTTTGGGATGAGTTTTGCTTTGGATTATGCTAAAAAATATAATCCTGAATTAGAACAGGTTATTATTAATAGAGCTAAAACCTTTTATCTAACCGACAATGATTGTCCATTAACTTGGGAACCTGGAGGGTTTGATTTTTTATCACCTTGTTTACAAGAAGCTTCATTAATGGCTAAAGTGCTACCTAAAGAAGACTATATAACATGGTTAGACACCTTTTTACCAGACTTTAAAAACAATCCATCAAAGTATATTAACACAGTAGAAGTGGTGGATAAATCTGATGGTAAAATGGCACATTTAGATGGACTAAACTTTAGTCGTGCGTGGTGTTTGTACGAAATGGGACGCATTTTAGATAATCAAAACATGATAGCTTTAGCTAATACACATTTTGAAGCTAGTTATAGTAAAATGGATACTGGAGAATATGCTGGAGCACATTGGTTAGCCTCGTTTGCATTGTATGCGTTAAAAGCAGGAGAGCAATAATTGTAACAAGTCTTATGGTTTTGATACTTATTAGTATAGACTTAATTAATTAACCTTTACCTAATGACCACACCACTTTTAGTTTTAATTATTGTAGTAATTATTGGAGCTTTCATCTATGCTATCTATTTTTTTAGTCCAAAAACCATCATTTTAAGACGCTTAAAACAATTGCCTTATAGCAGAATTGGGAGTTTGCAAAACAACAAGTTTTCAAAAATTGAAGGGACTGCTCTAAATATTGAAAACCCTTTAATAGCTCCTTTAAGTCAACGCAAGTGTGTGTTTTATAAAATGAAAATTCAAAAAAAAGTGAGTACTGGTAAAAGCTCGCATTGGAAAACTATTGTTGATGAGGAAGTGATTCAGGATTTTTTTGTAGAACAAACAGGAGAACGCATTATTGTTTTTCCAACTAAATCTCCAAAAAACTATTACGATTATTTAGTAACCGATGGTAAAACTAGCTCTGGAACATTTAAAGATCCTACTCCAGAATTTAAAAATTTATTAAACCATTATAATATTGAAACTGAAGGGTTATTTGGATTTAATAAACAACTACGCTATGGTGAAGCAATTGTAGAAGTTGGAGAACGTATTACCATAGCTGGCTACGTTAAATGGATGAAATTAGACAATCCTGTCGCAGATTATAGTTACTCTAGCATAGCATCAATAACCACAAAAGGGAAACAAAAAATATTAATTACAGACCATCCAGATGCTTTAAGACCAAAACATGGACGTGTATAATTATTTCCAGTTTTGACTTTTTAAATCTATAGTAGCTTTTAAAATATCTTTCTGACTAATTTGACCCACTAATTTTCCATCTTCAACTATTGGAAAACGTCTGCGTTTAGACTCTAAAAATTTAGTAGCAGCATCAAAAATATTTAAGTTACCATCAATGGTTTCTACATTTTTTACCATGTGTCGCTCGACACTATTATTTTGTGTTGGCGAGTTGTAATATCTGCTATCGCTAATTTGTTTAATACAATCTCCTTCAGATATAATTCCTATTAACTCATTTTTATCATTAACTACTGGTCCTCCAGAAATTTTCTTTTTTATCAAGGTATCAATAACTTCTTCTACACTTTGTGATGCTTTAAAAGTTATTAAATCTCTAGTCATATAGTCACTAACCTTTAACGATTGATTTTGTTCTACTTGCTGTTGTCCCTTGCGTGGACCTTCAAAACTTTTAATTCCCATTGCTATTAATTTTAGTGTATTTAAAGTTACTGATTTTTAATTAGTTATCCTAAACCATTAACACATGTAATATTTTACTACTTTTATATCAACCAATTAAACCATCCAAAAATGTTAAAAAAAGCAATTGCTATCCTTATTCTGTGTCTTGCAATTTACTTAAGTTTTGATGCTTTAATACCAGATAAAATCTCAGATTTAGAGACCCCTTTGGAGCAGTTTTCTACAGAGCGTGCTTTACTACAACTTACAGAAATATCTAAAAAACCTCATTATACTGGTAGTGAAGAAAACACAAGAGTTAGACATTATATTATTTCAGAATTAGAAAAACTTGGACTAGAAACGCAACTTCAAGAAGGATACACCATTAGTAAATGGGGAAACATAGCCAAGCCCATTAACATTTTAGCCCGAATTAAAGGAACTGCCAACACCAAAGCATTGATGCTTTTATCACACTACGATAGTAATCCGCATAGCGCAATTGGTGCAAGTGATGCTGGCTCTGGAGTGGTCACAATTTTAGAAGGTTTACGTGCTTTTTTAAGTGTAAATAAGCAACCTAAAAATGATATTATTATTGGTATTTCAGATGCTGAAGAATTAGGGTTAAACGGTGCCGACTTATTTGTCAATAAACACGAATGGGCAAAAGAGGTTGGATTGGTTTTAAATTTTGAAGCACGAGGTAGTGGTGGACCAAGTTATATGCTTATTGAAACTAATGGTGGAAACGCCAATTTAATGAAAGAATTTGTAGCAGCTAACCCACAATTTCCCGTTGCTAACTCATTAGCTTATAGCATTTACAAATTGCTTCCAAACGATACCGATTTAACGGTTTTTAGACGTGATGGAGATATTGAAGGTTTTAATTTTGCGTTTATAGATGACCATTTTGACTATCACACTGTAATGGACAATTATGCTCGATTAGACAGAAATACTCTAGAGCATCAAGGTAGCTACATCATGCCTTTACTACACCATTTTAGTCAAGTTAATTTAGCTAATATTAAAAGTACAGAAGATTATATCTACTTTAATATTCCGTTTTTTAAAACGGTAATTTATCCGTTTGATTGGATACTTCCTATGCTGTTTATTGCTGTTATTTTATTTATCAGTTTACTAGTTTATGGATTTAGAAATAAAAAATTAAACATAAAAGACATAGGCAAAGGGTTTATTGCCTTTATATTTAGCTTAATAAGTTGCGGACTCTTAGGCTTTTTAGGATGGGAATTTTTAAATATCCTATATCCAAAATATGGTGAGATGCTTCATGGGTTTACCTATAATGGTCATACTTATATTTGGCTATTTGTACTACTTAGTTTGGGTCTTAGTTTTTTATTTTACAGTAAAGTTTACAAAGCCAACAATACTGCTAGTTTAATAGTGGCTCCATTAATTGTTTGGTTAATTATTTGTACTGCAATTGCTTTACAATTAAAAGGTGCCAGCTTTTTTATTATTCCTGTATATTTTGGGTTGTTAGCCTTATTTGTATTACTCAGACAAAAGCAGCCTAACCTATTGTTAATGGCTGTTCTGTGCATTCCTGTATTATTTATTTTATCTCCTTTTGTTAAAATGTTTCCTGTGGGATTAGGATTAAAAATGCTGCTAGTTAGCACTATTTTTGTAGTATTAATTTTTGGATTGTGTTTACCAGTCTTAGGGTTTTTAAAACATAAAACACGTTGGAGTTATTTCTTTTTTTTCTTAGGAATAATTGCCTTTTTTATGGCTCACATTCAATCAGAATTTAAACCAGACACACCAAAACCCAACAGTTTAATCTATACTTTAAATGCAGATGAAAGCTCAGCGCAATGGGTAACTTATGATAATGTTTTAGACACCTATACCAAAAACTTTTTAGGAGAGTCACCAACCGAAGCTTCTGCATTAAACACCAATACCTTTGGTAGTAAATATGCTTCAGGATTTACTTTTGCTTCTAATGCACCTGTAAAAGATATTCCTTTACCAATAATTGAAATCTCAAATGACACCATTATTGGAGAAACTAGACATTTTGATATTTGTGTGATACCTCAACGTGAAGTACAACGTATAGAAGTGTTTTCGGACTCGACAAACCATTTCAAATCTTTTAAAATTAATAGTGTTGATGCTTATCGCAAAAAAGGCGATAGTCTTGTATTTGTTAACCGTAAAAAAAATAGGTTATTTAGTTTTTTTGTGAGTAAAAACGACAAACTAGACCTTCAAATTAGCGTACCAAAAAACCAAAAAACAAGCCTGCAATTATTTGAAGCTTCTTTTGATTTATTGGACAATAAACTGTTTAGTATTCCACCTAGAGAACGACACATGATCCCAAAACCGTTTGTTTTAAATGATGCGGTTTTAGTTAATAAAACCATTACTATAGAATAATTTGTAAAAGATTAATTAGTACTATTTTAAGACTTTAAGTCAATAATTTTTATAGTTTTGGCGGAATTAAAATTATAAAAATGAAAAATCTACTTTACTTAATTATTTTTTGTTTCAGCTTTAGTGGTGTTGCACAAAATAATGATGCTTTGGTTAACCATTACGAAGCGTTTTACAAACAAATGAAAGCCCAAGGGGACATCCAAGGAGTTATTAACGCATTGACACATCTTAATGTTTTAAAGCCTTCTCAAGCAAGAAAAGACACTTTAGCGTACGTGTATTTAAATGATGGAAAGTATACCCAAGCTTTAAACACTATTGGTATAGACTATAAAGCAACAGACTCTGACATTGCTTTAGAAGTTAAAGCTATTGCTTTAAAATCGTTAGGAGAATTAGAGTTATCACTTCCGTTTTACAAAGCTATATATGAAAAGTCTCAAAATGCACAAGTTGCCTATGAAATAGCTGAGATTAATTTAAACCTTAACAACTTAACTGAAGCTAAAAATTATATAGATTTGGGATTAGCCCAAGTTAAAGATACGCAGGGAAAAAGTTTTTATGAAACCCAACAACCTTATACAGTACCTTTAAAAGCAGCGTTATATTATCTAGATGCTTTAGTAAAATTTAATGAGAACAAAGACACTAATAAAGCAGCAGCTATTGCTTTATTGGATAAAGCGTTAGCATTAGAACCACAATTTAATATGGCATTAATTGCAAAAAACGCATTATCACCTCAGCCAAAACCCACTGAAACTAAAAACTAATTAGTATTAGATATAATAAAAAAGCCTTCCAGAAACTGGAAGGCTTTTTTTGTTTGTAATTTTAGAATTACCAAATTCTAACTCTATCTTCTGGAGCAATATACATTTTGTCCCCTTCTTTAATATCAAACGCTTCGTAAAACGCATCTATATTTAATAATGGTTGTACAGCTCTTGTCATTCCTGGAGAATGTGGATCTGTTTTAATTCTAGTTTTTAAAGCATCATCACGCATTTTTGTTCTCCATACCGTTGCCCAACTCATAAAAAAGCGTTGCTCAGGAGTATAACCATCAATATTTTCTGGTCTTCCGTTTTCTTCAAAACTTAACTGTAACGCATCATAAGCTGCTAAAACACCTCCTAAATCACCAATGTTTTCACCTAAAGTAAATTTACCATTGATATTAGTTTCTGGTAAAACTTCAATTGCAGAATACTGATCTGCTAATGCAGCTCCTAAAGCTTCAAATTGTGTTAAATCTTCATCTGTCCACCAGTTGTTTAGGTTTCCGTCTTTGTCATAACGTGCACCAGAATCGTCAAAACTATGAGAAATCTCATGTCCAATAACAGCTCCAATTCCACCATAATTTACAGCATCGTCTGCATTAAAATTATAGAAAGGTGGTTGTAAAATAGCTGCAGGAAAAACAATCTCGTTGTAAGCAGGGTTAAAATATGCATTCACAATTTGTGGTGCCATGTACCATTCTGACTTATCTACTGGTTTTCCTAATTTATCTAAATCGTCTTTAAAATTCCATTCACGTGCATTTAAAGAGTTTTGTAAGTAAGAACCTCCTTCTTCAACACTTGCTATTTGTAGTTCAGAATAGTCTTTCCATTTGTCTGGATATGCAATTTTCACTTTGGTTGCTCTTAGCTTTTCAATAGCTTTTTCTTTGGTTTCTGGACTCATCCAATCCAGTTTGTTAATTCTGTTTTCAAACGCTAAAATGACATTTTTAATCATTTTTTCTGCTTTAACTTTAGCTTCTGGCGGAAATTTTTTATCGACATATAATTTACCTAAAGCTTCACCAATAGTTCTATTTAAAGATCCTAAAGCACGCTCGTCTCTTGGACGTTGTGCTTTTGCACCATTAAGTTCTTTACCGTAAAACTCCCAATTAGCAGTTTCAATATCTGTACTTAAAAACCCTGCTGCTCCATTAAAAGCGTCCCATTTTAAATAGGCTTTCCAATCGTCTACATTTCCGTCTGCTAAGACCTTTTGCAATCTTTTAAAGTAGCCTAAATCGCTTATTATAACTGTGTCAAGTTCTTTTACACCAATCCCGGATAAGTAATTTTTCCAGTTAACAGCTGGCACCATTTTTTGAACCTCTTCTATAGATCTAGGATTATATCTTTTACGAGCATCACGACGGTCTACTTTGTCCATTTTAGCTTCTGCTAGTTTAGTTTCAAAAGCTAAAATTTGTTCTGCTTGTGCTTTTGCTTCAGCTTCACTATCTCCTAAAAACTGTAGCATTCTAGTAATATGAGCTACATATTTTTGTCTTTTTTCTTTAGAATCTGCATCATCTTTAACATAATAATCTCTATCTGGTAAACCTGTGCTTCCTCCACCTAAATAAGCAACATTACGGTTACTATCTTTAGGGTCTGCTCTAACTCCAAAACCATATAATCCTCCACCACCTTTTGGCTCCATTTCTATCATGTAAGCTTGTAAGTCGTCAATGTTTTTAATCGCTTCAATTTTTGCTAAATATGGTTTAATAGGTTCTATTCCTAACTTATTACGTCCAACAGTATCCATAATAGTTTGGTAATAGTGTACTGCTTTTTCTTGGTCAGAACCTGGAAGTACTTGAATGTTTTCAAGGTCTTTGTTGTCTGACATAGCAGCTTTTAGGATTCCTAATGCATCTGCATCTGTTTTTTTACGTAATTCTTGGAAACTTCCCCAAGTGGATTGGTCATCTGGAATCTCGTTAGTATCTATCCATTTTCCATTGACATATCTAAAGAAATCGTCTTTAGGCTCTGTAGTTTTATCCATATAATCAACATTGATTCCTGGAACTACTTCTAATTGTGCAGTTGGTTTGGCTGGCTTATCTTCTTTACATCCAAGAATGGTTAAGCATCCAACTATACCAATTACAGTTGTTTTTTTAAGGTTGAATTTCATATTAATAGTATTTATTTAAGCAAGTTAATATGGGTTCAAGATATAAAAAAAGCGCCTTTCAAGAGTTGAAGAGGCGCTTTTTTTAAGTTTATATTAACTATTATTTAACAATTAACTTTTTTGTTATTTTACTGTTGTTAGACTCTAAATTTAGAAAATAAACTCCGGTAGAATATGTACTTAAATCTAATTGATAATTAGTATTAGTTGCCTTAACATCTAACTGTGTATAAATTATTTTTCCTGTAACGTCATAAACACTTAAATTAAAAGTTTGGTTAGCGTTAGTCTTTATGTTAAATACACCATTTGACGGATTAGGATATACTAAAAAGCTATTGGTATTAAAATCTTCAACACTTAATACAGGATTACTTGCTACCACAAAATTATCTATAATAGCACCTTCTTCTACAACAGATTGGTCTGAATGGAACACAAATCTAAACATAATACTAGTTTCTGTGTTAAACGGACTTAAATCATAACTATACTCGGTTAGAGTTGCATATTGTGGGTCTTTTCCTGTCCATTGTGCTCCTGGACAATTAAAGCACGTATTATTTTCTCCTTGTGTAGTATCGCTATTATACCAATTAGCATCTGTTGCAGATCCTAACACACTCCATGTCACACCTTGATCTGTTGAATACTCCATGTAAACAATATCCCAATCTTGTTCAAGCTCGAAAGCCATATCAAATTTAACTTCTGGATTTGCTAGACTTGATAAGTCATAACACTGAGAGATAAGGTAACTTTTTGTATTATTTGCGTGGTCTCCAGAAAGATTGGTACCATAAACTTTATTAGACAGGTTGTTGCTAGGATTGTTTAATACGGTTCCTGTTGGAATACCTATTTTCCAGTATTGTGTTGTAGCACCTTCGTCATACACTAACAATTTATCTTGAGCAGCTTCAAAGGTATTAACTACATCTGCTGTTCCGCTATCATTTGCATATATAGTTTTAAGCTCGGAATTATTATTAAAACTGTAGGCATCATTAGCAATTGTAGAATTAACCTCAAAAGTATGTTGTCCTTTAGATAATGAAAATTGAGGTAAAGCAACTGTAGTTGTTGCTTCTGACGCTAAATTACCTGTCCATGTAAAGCTATTTGATGCACCATCTATTAAATAGGTAAAATCTACAGATGTGATGGTGCTAACTCCATTATTTTTAATGTCTACCAGTGCAGAAATATTAGAATTACATTCTATTGCACTGCTTATCCCGTTAACAGCTACTAATTTTACATCTGAAGGCGCTAGCTCTGTAGGGATTTCTGACTGCCAAATTCCTCTTCCATAAGTAGCAGCAGTGATTTTATCGTCAAACGTGTTAATCTCTATATCTCTGACAGAAACATTTGGTAATCCGTTATTAAACAACTCCCAAGTTAAGGTATCATCATCATATCTATATACTCCTAAACTTGTCCCTAAATATAACGGGTTTTTAGAGTGTAGTGCTTGATGCTTAATACTGTTTTTAGTAACACTTGGTAAACCGCTTGAGATGTTGGTAAAATTGTTTCCGCCATCTGTAGATTTATACACTTGACCGCTAGACCCTGAAGTTGTAACATACACAATGTTATTATCTGTATTATTAACTTCTATAGATGTAATGTTAGAGGTAAATGTTTCAACTGTAGAAAAAGATACTCCAGCATTTGTACTTTTTCTTAACGTTGTATTAGTAGCAACGTAAATGTTATTGACATTTAGCTCATCAATTTCTAAAACATCAATATTAGTTCCAAAAGAAGAGGACACTGCTACCCAATTATTATTTTGTAGTTTGTATAACGAGCTGTATCCTGAATATAATTCGCTGTTACTATTCATAAACAGTGGAGTAATCCAATTTCCATTTTCTCCAGCAGGTTGACTAACACTTCCTGATAAACTGGCACCAGCAGTACTAGAATAATATAACCCACCACCATTTTGTGTAAAACCATAGTGCATATCTGAATTTGAAGGATCTATTGCTGTATCCATTCCATCTGCGCCATAATAGTTTTGCCACTGTCCATTACTGTAAGCATGACCACCATTATCTTGAAGTCCTCCAACCATTTTATCTGAAGTTTGCTTAGACACTGATATACGGTAAAACTGACTAATTTGCATGCCAGCTGTTAAATCTGTAAAGCTGGTTCCTCCATTAGACGATTTGTAAAACCCACCATCTGTACCTGCGTACAATTCGCCATTAAAAAATCTTAAAAAATGAATATCTGCATGAGAATACGATGAAGAAAATGGAGCACTCCAACTATTTAACTTTGTAAATGTAGATTGTGTCCCACTTACATTTCCTTTCCAGATGTTTAATACACCTGTGTATATTTCGTTTTCATTAGTATCTGATACCGCAAAAGCTAAATCGTACCATGATTGAGTCGATTCAAAAACATCACCATTGCTAGCTAAAGACGCTACTTGTGTAAAGGTTAATCCAGAATTTGTAGATTTAAAAACACCTGCAAATCCATAAGAATTATTAGAAGCTAAAACATAAACTACATTAGGATTAGCTGGTGTTACATCTATAACATACCTAGAAATAGTTCCTGCAGATGGTAATCCAGTTCCTGCTAATGCAAAAGATTCGCCTCCATTTGTTGATCGATAAAAACGATTACTTGAAACCGCATATAACGTATTAGGATCGTTTGGTTTAATTTTTAAGTCTCTAATATTTAAGCCTGTTGTACCATTTGATCCACCTGAAGTATTTTGATTAGTCCAACTTACTCCAGCATTTGTTGTTTTGTAAACACCATTGTTTGTCGCAACCCACAATGTATTTGAGTTGGTTGGGTGCATGTAAATATCATTCATTGAACTTGGAGAATTATTAGGGTTTAATCCTGTTGTATTCCAAGTTAATCCACCATCTGTAGATTTCATAACACCTACGCTATAAGAGTCGCCTGCGTCATCATCTCCAGTTGCGATGTAAATAATGTTTGAATTGTTATTATCTACTACTATTCCAGAAACACCAATTTGTGGTAAATTGTCTGTAGTTGTATTCCAAGTATTCCCAGAATCTGTAGACTTCCAAATACCACCTGCTGGAGCACCAGCATAAATAGTGGAAGCATTATTAGGGTCTTGTACAACAACATTAACTCGACCTTGTCCAGAGGACCAAGATCCTGTATTAGTGTGAGTAAAAGGTCCAACTGGCACCCAATTACTTTGGTCAACTATACTATTGCTAGATCTAGCGTTATTTTTTTTATTAACTACTTCTAAATAAGTGTTCCATAATTCTGAAGCTGTTGGAAGTGTTCCGTCTTGACCTACAAAATTAGACCAATAGGCTTCCCATCTTTTAAAAGGCTTGTATCCACTACCTTTAACATTTGGGTCTCTAGTTTCCCAATAGGTATTAAAAGCATTGACAATATCTTGGAATTTAACTGGATTTGAAGCAGTTCTAGATTCTAAGTTTAATTGTTGCATCCAAGGTGCATCTTGATTAAACTGAGCGTAGGCAAGCGTACCAAAAAGTACCATGACTACAATTAATAATTTTTTCATTTTATAGCTTTTTTTTCGAAAAATCAAAAATAGGTTTTTTTATCAAAAAACAAGACGAATTAACAAAAACATCGACCAAATACATTATGGAGGCAACTGTTTTTTAACGCTTTAGCATTTTTAACTTTAAAATACTGTCGGTTTTTTTCTTTAAACTTACAACCTCCGTAACATTATCGTTAGGTATTGCAATGGATAATACATAGTGTTTTACTTTCCATTTATTGTCCACTTTTTCTATTACTCCAGAACCTCTACATATTTCCATTTGAGTATCCAACAACTCATCAAACCAAGCTATTTTCTGGTTGTCATACAGATAAATATTACGTTCTAAAGCAGTAAAACTCCAAGCTTTACCTTTGTCAAAATATGGCTTTGAAAAGGATTTAAAGTCTTCTAACTGCCAATTTTCGGTAGCATCTGTGCCTAAAAAAACACCATCTTTGGTCATTAAGTTAAAATACGCTTCAAAATTAGCATTTGCTGCAGCTTGATGCCAATGGTCTAGACTGTTATTAATGTTGTTTTTAATGCTTGTGATGTCTAACTGTTCTTCTTTTTTGTCGCAAGAAACAAGAACTAGAACACAAATAACATAGGCTTTTAGGTATTTCATTTTAATAGGGTTTAATAATGGTTTGGCTATCCTTTTCTATTTTTTTATTGATTTGAAGGTTTAAATTAGAAAGTGCAACAAACACCTCTTGAATGGCTAATAGCTTTTCTTTTTTTGTACTTGTTTGTAAAGATTCTAGCTCCTGAAATTTATACAACATCGTTTTTAAAACTAATACTCTAGCTTTTACAGGGTCTGTGTTTATTGCTTCAGGAATGGTTTGCTCGAAATCTTTTACAGAAGAATTAAATAAATCTACATCTGCATTAAAAAAAGTAAAATCTGGAGTTTTAATTTTTTCTATACCATTTACAATGTTTAAATAAGCTTGCCAATTAGAAATTATAGGGTTTGATTTTGCATCCAGACCAATATCCTTGTAATTAATTTTTGAAATATCTTTTTTAGTTAATTTTAATGAGTCTGTAACACTGATATTTTCTTCTGGTTGAATTTGCTCTTGTTCTTTTTTACAAGCAGTAAATAATAATGCAATAATTACTAAATAGTTAAAAAACTTCATAATGTATTCTAAATCTTTGATTCACAAATATATTAGAATAAAGAGTTAAATTTTATTAAATCATAAAATTGTTTTTACTATCATTTTTATAAAAATATTATTAATAAATCTTTAAAATGTTATTACTTTTGAATGACTATTTTATGCATAATTCAAAAAAATGAGCGAAAAAATACTAATCATAGGTGCTGCAGGGCAAATTGGGTCTGAATTAACTTATAAGTTAAGATCTATCCATGGAGCATCTAACGTTATAGCTAGTGACTTAAATTATAATAATTTAGAATTAGTAAATTCTGGTACTTTTGAGATAATTGATGCAATGGATTATGCGTCCATTAAAATATGTTGCGAAAAACATAATATAGATACTATTTATTTAATGGCTGCTATATTAAGTGCTACTGGAGAAAAGTTTCCGATGAAAGCATGGGATTTAAACATGGAGTCGTTATTTCATGTTTTAAATTTAGCAAAAGCTAAAGCTATAAAAAAAGTCTTTTGGCCATCAAGTATTGCTGTTTTTGGACCTACCACGCCTAAAGAAAACACACCACAACACACCACAATGGAACCAACCACAGTTTATGGAATTACTAAACAGGTTGGTGAGCGTTGGTGCCAATATTACCACGAAAAATATGATGTAGATGTTAGAAGTCTACGTTATCCTGGTATTATTAGTTGGAAAACCAAACCAGGAGGCGGAACTACAGATTATGCAGTTGAGATCTATCATGAAGCGTTAAAACATAAAAACTACGAGTGCTTTTTAAGTGAACATACTGCACTTCCAATGATGTACATGGAAGACGCAATTGATGCGACTGTAAAATTAATGTCTGCTGATGCAGATAAAATAAAGATTAGATCGTCTTATAATTTATCCGGAATTAGCTTTACACCTAAGGAAGTTGCTGAATCAATCAAAAAACAAATTCCTGAATTTGAAATTACCTATAATCCAGATTTTAGACAGCACATTGCTAATTCTTGGCCTAGTAGTATTGATGACTCTGTAGCTAGACAAGATTGGGATTGGAAACACCAATTTGATTTAGATCAAATTACAAAGGATATGCTTAAAAATTTAAGTAATAAATAAACCACCCTTTTATAATAAAAAAAGCCTTTAGTTATTGCTAGGGGCTTTTTTAATGGCTTATTTGTTTAAACAATCTAGACTACAAATAATATGTGTTTTAAGACATTACAGTATAAGTACATCAAACAAAAAAATCCGACACACATAATGTATCGGATTTATAACTTGCTCCTCCTCTTAGGCTCCCTTCGACTACGCTCAGGATAAACTTCTCGCCTAATTATTGGATGTATTAAACAAAAAAAATCCGACACACATAATGTATCGGATTTATAACTTGCTCCTCCTCTTAGGCTCGAACTAAGGACCCTCTGATTAACAGTCAGATGCTCTAACCAACTGAGCTAAGGAGGAGTGTTTTTCGCTGTTGCGAGCGCAAATATAAATTGTTTTTTATTTTCTACAAAACAATAATTAATTTTTTTAATTAAAAATTGCTTTAAAAATATCGTTTCCGTTGGCAAACAACACTAAAGCTATCAATAAAAAGAAACCAACTATCTGTGCCTTTTCTAAAAAGTTCTCGCTTGGCTTACGTCCAGATATCATTTCATACAACAAAAACATTACGTGTCCACCATCTAAAGCTGGTATTGGTAATAAGTTAAGCACTCCTAACATGATAGATAAAAAGGCTGTTAAACTCCAAAAACGCTCCCAACTCCAATTACTTGGAAATATATCGTAAATAGCTTTAAAACCACCTACACCTTTGTAAGCTCCTGTACTTGGGTTAAAGATTGCTTTAAGTTGTCCAAAATAAGAGCTTATAGTTCCTGTAAATTTGTTTGCTCCAACACCAAAACTTTCAATAAAACCATACTCTTTAGTAACGATATCTAAAAAACCAAGTTTTTCAAATTCACTTAATCGGGTTTCAGAATAGATTCCTAATTTTCCGTTATTGTCGATATTTAAACTTCTTTCAATAGTTTGGTTACCTCTAATAAAGGTAGCAGTAACTGTTTGTCCTTTTAAGCTATCCAAAATAGGTGTGATTTGATCGTAATATGTAGCAGATAAACCATTAATAGTGTTAAAAACATCACCTTGTTTTAACTCTACACTTTTATTTAATGATGTGTCAGCTACTTTTTTAACCACAAATGGTTGACGTAGTCCAAATAAACTTCTCTCTTTACTTGAAGATAATTGTCCTAAAAAGTCTACTGGTAATTCTATGGTTTTAACTTCTCCATTTCTTTCAATAGTAACACTATTGGCACCAATAATATGTTGTCTAATATCAGATTCGTTAACAATTTTAGTGTCATCAACTTTTAAAATTTGATCACCTGTTTTAAACCCTATATCTTGTAATAACGGATTGTCAATTAAAAACCCATCCTTTAAGCTAGATACTGTAATATCTGTATCTCCATAGGCAAAAGCAGCTAAAATGTAAATGACTAAAGCCAAAACAAAATTTACAAAAACACCACCTAACATAATTATTAAACGTTGCCAAGCTGGCTTAGATCTAAACTCCCAAGGTTGTGGTGGTTGTGCCATTTGTTCTTTGTCCATGGACTCATCTATCATTCCAGAGATTTTTACATAACCTCCTAAGGGTAACCAACCAATACCGTAAACGGTTTCGCCTATTTTCTTTTTAAATAATGAAAATTTTACATCAAAAAATAAATAGAATTTTTCAACTCGTGTTTTAAACGCTTTTGCTGGAATAAAATGTCCCAACTCGTGTAAAACTATTAATAACGACAGACTTAGTAAAAACTGTCCAATTTTTATAACAAACTCCATGTAGTATTTCTATTCTTTTTAATAATCGCCAAAAGTAAGTATTTAGACTTAGTTTAAAAAGCAATAGCTGTAATGCTTTCAAGAATTAACAAATTTTATGAGTTATATCATAAGACTAGCTAAAGTTTTCATTGTATTTTTGTAATCTAAATAATATACCCTAAAATGCTTTCTTTTTTTAAAGATTATAAATGGTTTGCTATTGTATTTAGCATCATTTCTCTAATTATAATTTTCATTTTTTATAACATTTTAAATGTTGAAAAACCTTTACCTATTTACCAACCCAATAGAGTAGATACCACTTTGGTAGATAGTACCATTCAGCATGTAAAAAAATATCATAAAATAGCAGATTTTAGTCTAACTAATCAAAACGGAAAAACCATAACGCAAGACGATTATAAGAATAAAATATACGTCGCAGATTTCTTTTTTACCACGTGTCAAACCATTTGTCCAGTTATGACAGACAACATGGTTACTATTCAAAATAAAATAAAAAATGATAACGAAGTGATGTTGTTATCACACACAGTAACTCCAGAAATAGACAGTGTAGCACAATTAAAAAAATACGCCCTAAAAAAGGGAGTTATTGATGATAAATGGAATTTAGTAACTGGAGACAAAGGTCAAATTTATCGTTTAGCTAGAAAAAGTTATCTAGCAGTTAAAGACGATGGTTTACCAGACGACTACGGAATGGTGCATACCGAAAACTTTATGCTAATAGATAAAAAAAGACAAATAAGAGGGTTTTATGATGGTACTAATACAGAAGAGATAAACAAACTATTAAAAGATATAGAAAAGTTAAAAAAGGAATACCAAAACTAGTTTTTTACTCTCAATTTTTTTAAGCTGAATTTTTGCCCTATTTTTGCTTCTTTAAAATCAATCTAAATAAGCTTGAGCCAAACACTTAACACTTTAAAACGAGGAGAACGCGCAATAATAATTGACGTTTCTTCAGAAGAAATTCCACTAAAACTACTTGAAATGGGTTGTTTACCTGGTAATAGTGTCGAGCTGGTACAAGTTGCACCATTTGCGGACCCAATGTATCTTAACATTAACGGAAGTCACTTAGCTATTAGAAAAGAAACCGCTATTCATATAATTATTGAAAAAGAAATTATATGAGCAAGCAAATAAACATAGCCTTAATAGGTAACCCAAACACAGGAAAAACGTCTGTTTTTAATGCACTTACTGGTTTAAACCAAAAAGTAGGTAATTATCCTGGAATTACGGTCGAAAAAAAAGAAGGGATTTGTAAATTACCTAGAGGAGTTAAAGCCCATATCATTGACTTACCTGGCACCTACAGTCTTAATGCGTCTTCGTTAGATGAAAACGTTGTAATCGAATTACTACTTAATAAAAATGATAAAGATTTTCCAGATGTTGCAGTGGTTGTTAGTGATGTTGAAAATTTAAAACGAAACTTACTTTTATTTACACAAATAAAAGACTTAGAAATCCCTGCTATTCTGGTTATCAATATGGCTGATAGAATGAAATATAAAGGGATTTCATTAGATATTGATTTTTTAGAACAAGAATTAAAAACCAAAATAGCTGTAGTAAGTACCAGAAAAAAAGAAGGTATAGATAACCTAAAGCACTTAATTTCTAATTACAAAGATATTTCTACAGCACCTTGCTTAAATGCATCAGAAATTGATAAGGATTATTTTGATAAGCTAAGAAAAGCTTTTCCAAATCAGTTGCTTTATAAACTTTGGTTAGTGATAACTCAAGATGTTAATTTTGGTAAAACAGACAGAAACGAGATTGAAGCTATAGCCAGCTTTAAAACAAAATCTAAAAGCGATTTAAAGCGATTACAGCAAAAAGAAACTATAAAACGCTACCAATTTATCAATAATACGCTTAAAAAAGGGCAAACTATTGACGTATCTCAAGCAAAAGACTTACGTACCAAATTTGACCGCATATTGACTCATAAAGTTTGGGGTTACCTTATATTCTTTTTGATATTATTGACTATTTTCCAGGCTATTTATGATTGGTCAACTGTACCCATGGATTTTATTGATGGTGTTTTTGCCAATTTAAGCGATTGGGTAAAAAACACTTTGCCTGCTGGAGCATTTACCAATTTATTAGCAGAAGGTATTATCTCTGGTCTAGGTGGAATTGTCATTTTTATACCACAAATTGCCTTTCTATTCTTGTTTATCGCCATTTTAGAAGAAAGTGGATATATGAGTCGAGTGGTGTTTTTAATGGATCGTATTATGCGTCGATTTGGACTTAGTGGTAAAAGTATTGTGCCATTAATTTCTGGTACCGCATGTGCCATTCCAGCTATTATGGCAACCCGAAATATTGAAAGCTGGAAAGAACGGTTAATTACTATTTTAGTCACACCATTTACAACTTGTTCGGCTAGATTACCTGTGTATTTAATAATTATTGCTTTAGTAATTCCAGAGGGTCGTTTTTTAGGTTTAAGTTACCAAGCACTAACATTAATGTTACTGTATCTTCTAGGTTTTGGAACAGCTGTTGTCTCTGCTTACATTTTAAATAAGATATTAAAAATTAAAAGCAAAACCTTCTTTGTAGTTGAAATGCCAAACTATAAGCTTCCATTATTTAAAAATGTAGCGTTAACTGTTTTAGAAAAAACAAAATCCTTTGTATTTGGTGCGGGAAAAATAATTTTAGCTATATCAATCATTCTTTGGTTTTTAGCATCCTATGGTCCAGGAGAACAATTTAATAATGCTGAAAATATTGTCAAAACAGAATTTGCTTCACAAAACCTAGATCAAGAAGAGCTAAACCAAAAAATAGCATCGCATAAACTAGAGCATTCTTTTATAGGTATTGCAGGTCACGCTATAGAGCCAGTAATAAGACCTTTAGGTTATGACTGGAAAATTGGTATTGCTATAGTAAGTAGTTTTGCTGCACGTGAGGTTTTTGTTGGGACACTTGCAACAATTTATAGTGTAGGTAACGACGATGAAGACACCATAAAAAACCGTATGGCTGGAGAAGTAAACCCTATTTTAGGTGGACCATTATTTAACTTTGCTTCAGGGATAAGTCTACTCCTGTTTTATGCTTTTGCAATGCAATGTATGAGTACATTAGCTATTGTAAAAAAAGAAACCAATAGTTGGAAATGGCCAATCCTACAATTAGTAATTATGACAGCAATTGCGTATATTACTGCTTTAATAGCCTTTCAATTTTTAAAATAAAAAATGAACACCGTCATTCAAAACATATTAGTTTTTATAACCTTAGGATTTGCTTTATGGTTTCTTTGGAAAAAATATTTTTTTAAAAAGAAAACTAAAAAAGCTTGCGGTACCGATGATTGTGGGTGCCACTAATAATGCCCTCTATTATATTTTCTATTTACATGATTACAAATTGTAATCATATGCTATTTTAAACACTGTTTTAATAGCTTTTTTTCATTATTTAAACTTCTGTAATATTCAAACTAGTAAAACTCATCTTCCGTTTTCTAAGTTAAAGAATTCAATATAAAAGTATTTCAATTGTCTAGTTTTAAACTATATCTCGATAAAAAATTAAAATAAGCTTACTTGAAGTTGTTTTGATAAGAGTTTTTAATTACTTTTGAATTAATATTTAAGTAAGCTTAAATATTTATTAAAGCAATATAAAATGTCAGTAGCAACAGAAAATTTTGTTAAAGCCATATACAAAAGCAAAGTAAACGATGTCACCAATACTAAACCTGGAAACATTGCCAAATTATTAGGTGTATCAAATGCAGCAGCAACAGATATGGCTAAAAACTTAGCAGCTAAAAATTTAATTAATTACGAGAAATACAAAGCTTTAGAATTAACCAAAGAAGGTGAGAAATTAGCATTAAAAGTCATTAGAAAACATAGACTTTGGGAAGCTTTTTTGCATAAAACCTTTGACATGTCACTTCATGAAATACATCGTGAAGCAGAGCTTTTAGAGCATGAAACTTCAGATTTTTTAGCTAATAAAATTAGTGCCTATTTAGGCAATCCTAAATTTGATCCACATGGAGACCCAATTCCAAATAGCAATGGAGAAATAACAACTCTAGACACATCTATTGCCTTATCAAAAACCAAAGAAAATAATACTTACATAATTTCCAGACTGATGAGTGACGACAAAGAGTTTTTTGATTTTTGCGCCTCAAATCAAATTAAATACGGAAACGAAATAAAAGTCATCAAACAATTTGAAAAAAATAAGATGACACAAATTCAAATCAATTCTAACACCATTCTTTTAAACGAAGAGTTTTCAAAAATTATTTACGTCAATGAAGCCAATTAAACATGTATTAACAATCGTTGCAGCACTTACTTTTGGTTTGCTTACTGCACAAGAGACTCAAGATTTAGGTCCTTTAGTAACCGATAGACCAGATGCTACAGAAGCACCAAGTGTAGTGCCTAAAAATTACATTCAGGTAGAAACGGGTGCTTTTTATGAAAGTTTTGAAGAGAACAATTTTAAAACCGAAGACTTTACTTATAACACCACCTTAATCAGATATGGATTATTAGATAATCTAGAATTAAGATTAGGTTGGAATCTAACCGATAGTAAAGCCTTTTTAAACAATACAGAAACAAGTCAAATATCTAGTTTTTCTCCTTTATTATTAGGTGTAAAAATTGCTATAACTGAAGAAAAAGGATTACTTCCAGAAATTGGATTTATTGGCCATTTAAATCTACCCTTTTCTGTTAAAGAAGCCATTAGACCTCAGACCACAGGTGTTGATTTTAGATTTTCTTTTGCTCATACACTAAGTGACCGCTCAAGTTTTTCGTACAATTTAGGCGCAGCTTGGGGTAATGATTCTTCAGAAGCTAATTATTTATACACTATGGCTTATGGTTATGGTATCACAGAAAAATTTGGTGCTTATGCAGAATTATATGGTGATTTCCCAGAAAACAGTAAAGCCAACCACTTATGGGATGCTGGTTTAACCTATTTACTATCAAACAATGTACAATTGGATGCTACTGTAGGCTCTAGTATTACTAAGGGTCAAGACATTTTATTAAGCGCAGGAATTAGTTTTAGATTACCTAATTAAACAATGTCGCTTTCGCGGAATTAAAATAATTAAAATGAAAAAGAACAGCTTAATCATAATAGCAATTTTAGTCTTAATAGGTTGTAAAACCAACAATCAAACAGACGGAAAACTAAACATTGTAACCACAACCACTATGATTACTGATTTAGTAAAAAATATTGGTGGTGATCGTGTTAATATTAACGGATTAATGGGTAGTGGTGTAGATCCACATTTGTACAAAGCTAGTGAAGGTGATGTCACCAAACTAGTTAATGCAGACATCATTTTTTATAACGGGTTACACCTTGAAGGTAAATTAGTGGAGGTTTTTGAAAAAATGGGAAGCAAAACTAAAACACCAATAGCGTTAGGTGAAGTCATAGATAAATCTACTTTAATTGGATCAGATTATTTTGCCTCAAATTACGATCCGCATGTCTGGTTTAATATTGAATATTTTAAACAATTTGCACAAAAAGTAACTTCAGTTTTAGTAGAAAAAGATAGTGAAAACACAGCTTATTACAAAGCTAACGAAGCAGCCTATTTATTAAAGCTTGACGTCCTTCAAAATTCAATAAAAGCAAAAATTGAGACGCTTCCTAAAGACAAACGAATTTTAATTACAGCACATGATGCGTTTAATTACTTCGGAAAAAATTACGGTTTTGAAGTGGTAGGTTTACAAGGCTTATCCACTGCAACCGAAGCTGGTGTAAAAGATGTACAAAATTTAGCTAATTTTATTATCCAGAAGCAAGTCAAAGCTATTTTTGTGGAGAGTTCAGTCCCAAAACGTACCATTGAAGCATTGCAAGCAGCAGTAAAATCTAAAGGATTTGATGTACAAATTGGTGGAACATTATATTCTGATGCTTTAGGAAGTGCAGGAACTAAAGAGGGCACTTATATAGGTATGTTTGAGTATAATGTAAACACGATTGTTAATGCACTAAAATAAGTTGGCAGTGTTCAGTCGCAGTTTTCAGTGTTTACTCGGTTGAGAGAAATATTAATAAATAGAATTCCTTTCCTTTTAAGGAAAGGTGGGTTTTGAAGTCTAAAGACTTCAAAAGTCGGAAAGGTTTTAAAAATGGAAAACAAAGACAATAATAAGACTCCTGTTTCCACAAGAGTTATTGCAGTAAAAGTAGACGACCTTACAGTTGCATACAACTACAAACCAGTACTTTGGGATATCGATTTAGAAATTCCAGAAGGTGTTCTTATGGCTATTGTTGGACCAAATGGAGCAGGAAAATCAACATTAATTAAAGCCATTTTAGGTATTTTAAAACCTATAGCTGGTAGTGTCTCTATTTACGACAAACCTTATGACAAGCAACGACAATTAGTAGCATACGTGCCACAAAAGGGAAGTGTCGATTGGGATTTTCCAACCACAGCTTTAGACGTGGTCACTATGGGAACATATGGTAGCTTAGGATGGATTAAACGACCAGGACAGAAACAAAAAAAAGCAGCGTTAGAAGCTTTAGAAAAAGTGGGTATGTTAGCGTTTAAAGGTAGGCAAATTAGTCAGTTATCTGGAGGACAACAGCAACGTATTTTTTTGGCTCGTGCTTTAGTTCAAAACGCATCTATCTATTTTATGGACGAACCCTTCCAAGGTGTAGATGCTACTACTGAAATTGCTATCATTAATATTTTAAAAGAATTACGTAAAGCAGGAAAAACAGTTATTGTAGTGCACCACGATTTACAAACTGTACCAGAGTATTTTGATTGGGTTACTTTTTTAAATGTGAAGAAAATTGCAACTGGTCCAGTCAAAGATATTTTTAATGATGATAATTTAACTAAAACTTACGGAATTAATTATAAAGTCAGTATACAGGAGTAATAAGTTAGCAGTGTTCAGTAGCAGTAAGCAGTGCTTACTCAGTTGGAAACAAAATATGAATATAAAAAATTCCTTTCCTTTTTAAGGAAAGGTAAAAATAGTAAGTTCTTGCTTTAACAGGAATAACAAATATGGAACTAGCAGAATATTTTAAACTAGTCTTTACAGACTATACTTTAAGAACCATCACACTTGGTACTGCAATTTTAGGAGCAGTCACTGGTATGTTAGGTAGTTTTGCAGTACTAAGAAAACAAAGTTTACTTGGTGATGCCATATCTCATGCTGCATTACCAGGAATTGCAATAGCCTTTTTAATCACTGGAGCAAAAGATAGTAACACCTTGCTTTTAGGCGCTTTAGTCAGTGGATTGGTTGGTACCTTTTGGATAAGAGGTATCGTAAAAAAAACACACCTAAAAAGCGATACAGCTTTAGGGTTAATCTTGTCCTTATTTTTTGGATTTGGGATGTTATTGCTCACTTTTATCCAAAAACAACCCAATGCTAATCAAGCTGGATTGGATAAATATCTATTTGGTCAAGCTGCTACTTTAGTAGAAAGTGATGTGTGGTTAATGGCAATAATTACAGGATTATGTTTATTTGTTTTACTACTTTTTTGGAAAGAATTTAAAATCTTATTATTTGATGCAGATTACACCAAAACATTAGGATTTAATACCAAAACCATCGATATTTTAATTACTAGTTTTATAGTATTAGCTATTGTTTTAGGATTACAAACCGTAGGAGTAGTTTTAATGAGCGCCATGTTATTGGCTCCTGCAGCTGCTGCAAGACAATGGACTAATAGTTTATCTAAAATGGTATTTTTAGCAGCTATTTTTGGTGCTTTTTCTGGTGTTTTTGGTACAGCAATTAGTGCTAGCCAAACTAACCTATCAACAGGACCAGTCATTGTTTTAGTGGCTGCTGTGTTTGTAATAATTTCTTTTGTGTTTTCCCCAAGTCGTGGTTTACTATTTAAACAAATAAGATTTATAAAAAACAGACGCGATTTAGAGCTTCATAAAACCTTAGCGCTAATGCATCATATTGCCGAAACGCATGACGATATTTCGCATCCACATGCAATTAAATTACTCAACAATTTTCAAGGATTTACTCGCAAAACGCTTCAGAAGTTAGTCGAAAAAAACTATGTGACATTGGATGGTAATATGTGGAGTTTGACCAAAACTGGTTTTGAAACCGCAAAAAATTTATACACTAAACAAACCACAGAGGATGAATAGTGCACAAATAGAAATACAACTTATTGCCAGTTTAGTTGCTATTGCATGCGCTATTCCAGGCACCTTTCTGGTGCTTCGTAAAATGGCCATGATAAGTGATGCTATTAGTCATTCTATCCTACCAGGAATAGTGATTGGATTTTTCATAACACAAGATTTAAATTCGCCTTTACTAATAGTATTAGCTGCTTTTACAGGAATTATTACTGTGGTTTTAGTAGAATATATTCAAAAAACAGGTTTAGTAAAGGAGGACACAGCAATTGGCTTAGTCTTTCCTGCTTTGTTTAGTATTGGTGTTATTTTAATTGCAAAAAATGCAAACGATGTTCATTTAGATGTTGATGCGGTTTTGGTTGGCGAACTCGCTTTAGCTCCTTTTGACAGGTTGTTAATTTCTGGAGTAGATGTTGGCCCAAAATCGTTATGGATTATTGGTGTTATTTTATTAATAACCATTGCTCTACTAATTGCTTTTTTTAAAGAACTTAAAATAAGTACGTTTGACAAAGGGTTGGCAGCTTCTTTAGGATTTTCTCCAGCCATTATTCATTATGGATTAATGACAGTGTCTTCTGTAACTACAGTTGGCGCATTTGATGCTGTAGGTGCTATTTTAGTTGTCGCCTTGATGATTGCACCAGCTGCTACTGCATATTTACTGACCACAGATTTAAAAAAGATGTTGGGATTATCTGTGTTTTTTGGTGTGTTTAGTGCTATTTCTGGCTATTGGCTAGCACATGTTTTAGATGCCTCAATTGCTGGATCTATTACAACCGTTCTTGGTATGGTTTTCTTATTGGTCTATTTATTTGCACCTAGCAAAGGTGTAATAGCAGTAATGTATCGCGAAAAACAACAACGTACAGAAGTTAGTCTATTGACTTTTTTATTGCATCTAAAAAACCATAACGAGGTTGAAGAACGTCACGTTAATCATTTACGAGAGCATATTAATTGGCAAAAAGTAAGAGCTAAAACGGTTTTAGAATTAGCTCTTAAAAATAATATGATATTAATTGATAATGATGTCGTTTCTCTAACCCAAAAAGGAGACACATTTACCTCTAAAGCTATTGATTATATCATTACTAATGAAGATGCGCAGATTGAAGACATGAAAGACGATTTCTTTTTGTTTAGGGGTTAATAGCTAATCAAAATTACTATTCAATTTTTGCAATTCAGTTTTTAATTCGTCTAAACTCACTTCTTTATAATCAAATTGAAGCTCTGATATTTGTTTAGTTGTAGCATTTTTAACACCTAAAAACAATTTGTCATCAATCATCTTTATTGCTACTAAAATAACTTCTTCATTTACAGCTACAGTACCAAAATCGTAGTTATCATTATTTCTTTTACTTGGCAGAATAGAGTTATAGGATTTAAATACCATTTTAACATCTGCTCCATTTGCATCCTTAATTTTTAGCTTAAATTTTATTGCGTTTGTATTACTTCTAATAAATCGATCGCAATTAATCCAACCTAATTTGGAGCCATAAAATGCATACCTAGAAACCGATTTGGCAGTAATAACATTTGTTGAAGTACTATTTACAGAGTCTCTATTATTTAATTGTGCTTCAAATTTTTTCTCAAAAGATGTTTTATCTTTTACAGTAATAAGACTTGGATTATTTTTTGTGCTTCCTGCTACAGTAAAATTAATAGGCAACCAATAAGGTACAATAACTGTTTTACCTCTTTGTATTCCTGGTTTTAGTTTTGGTATTAATTTTAAAACTCTAATGGCTTCATTGGCTAACTCAGTATTAGCAGCTCTAGCTTGAATATCTACTACTTCTCCATTTGTATCAATTTTAAATGAGGCTCTAATTTTATGTTTTCCTGTTAAATTTAAGTCTTCAGCTAAACTAGTATTAAAGTTTTTCGAGATTAGTTTTGAAAGAGCTTTATCAAAACATTGCTTTTTTTCTGTATTTGTACCTGTATCACAACCAGGAAATACAGGTACTTCCTCTATAATGTTTATTGGTACTTCTACAATCTCTTCTTCTACGAACCTTACCTCGTGGACTTCTGTAGTTGTAGTTGTTGGCTCTACTTGTTTATCTAAAGTCCAGTTAACTCTATCTTTATTTTCTTCACCTAAAAAAAGCTGCATATCTATTTTTTTACTGTTATTGGAAGAGAATTTGTAACGGATAGAATTACCAGATTTTAACCTTAATTCTTTACCTTTTTTATTAGCTTTTACAAACAACATCCCTCCAGTTTCCAATTGTTTATCATCAGACATAGTAGTTAAATTAGCTAATAACATATCTGATAGTTGATAATATTCTGTAACTTCTATATTAATATTCCCTCTAGCTAATTTACCATTTGTGTCTATAAAACATTTTGCTGGAATGGTTAAAACTGTTCCTTCTTTAAACGTTATTGTAGTTTCTTTTTCGTTATTAATCGTTTTAATTTCTGGTTGTTTTTTTACTGAATTGTAAAATGATATTAAGCTTTTATTTGGTATGTCTTGAATAGTTGAAACTTTAGTTTCTGTATTAGTTATTATTGGGCTTTTCTCTTCTATTTTACCACTTTTATATGCTGTTTTTTCATTAATTACTACAGTATCATTTATTGGTTTTAAACTTTTATACTTTGGGAATTTAAGATCAAATTCTGACTTGGTAAAGTAGCCTAAGTTTTTAATAATTATTGTATCATAAATAACAGTAATTCCGCCATAAGCATTAGTTCTTTCCTTATCTATTATCTGAGTCTCTATTTTCTTAATAACTACAAATTTCTTTTTTGAACTATCAATTTGTTTTAAGGTTTCTACTTTATCAATAGTTGGTATGGAATCAATATTAGTTTCAATTAAATTTTGATTTTCATGTTCTAAATCTGGAGTTGTTTCTGTTTTTAAAAGCAAGTTATAAGCTAAGATTGAAACTAAAGCAACAACACTTATTAAGCCAATTATTTTAATCCATTTTAATTGAATATAACTGTTTTTTGCAAACGCTATTTCTGCTTTAAGTTGTGTTCGTTTTATACCTTCTAAGACTATTAAATGTTCTTGGTAAATTGTATTAAATTCTGCATCTGTTTTAAGCTTGTTTTTAAAAGCTAAAACTTCTGCGTTTGATAATTCTTTATTTAAATATTGATTGATTAAGTCTATATATTGTATGTGATTGTCCATGTCTGTTCCGAATTAAGATTGATAATTTTGATGAAAGATGTCTTTTGCTTTTTTCAAGCATTTATACTTCTGGTTTTTTGCAATTTTTTCTGATTTAAATTGCATTGTAACTGCTATCTCTTTAAAAGGAATTCTTTTTAAATAAAATAGCTGAAGTAATTGTTGGCATCGTTCTCCTAATTCGCGAAAAGCGTTTTCGGCAAACCGATATTTTTTTTCTTCTAAAACATGATGAAAATGTGAAACTTCATTATCTTTTAAATCATAAAGCTCTTGGGTAGAAAATTTGTTTTGCATATCCTTCCAAACAAATCTTGATACAGAATATAAATAGGTATAAAACGAAGCGGTTAACTTAAAATCTGCTTTTTCTAAATTTCGATTTAAAATTATTAATGCTTCTTGAAACACATCTGAAGCGTCCGCTTTTTTTCCTCCTTTGGATAAGATTAGTTTCTCTATTTTAGGGTAGAGATTGTAGAGGTGTTTAAATGCTTTGTCGCGTTGACCGGCTTTAAAGAACTCTAATATGTTTTGATCGCTCATATATTATCTTTATTCTTTAATGGTCAAAATTGAAAAAGGTCTCCTAAAAAATAATAGATTCGAGTAAGTACTGATTACTGATTACTTATTACTGCTTACTAACTTTAAAACCCTCTCTCCTTTTGCAAATACTCGTATGCTTTTTGGACTTGCTTAAATTTATCTTCTGCACCTTTTTTATGTTCTTCGCCTAGATGCTCTACACGATCTGGATGATATTTTTTAGCCATAGTTCGGTAAGCCTTTTTAATCTGATCTACAGTTGCAGTTTTATTGATTTCTAAAATCTTATATGCATTGTCGCTACTGTTATAAAACATGGCTTTAATACTTGTATAATCGCGACTACTAATGCCTAAATAATTAGATATTCGGTTAATCTCTGCTTCTTCATCGTCTGTCACCATTTGGTCTGCTTTTGCAATTCCAAATAAAAAGTGAAGGAGTTGTAAACGCGCAGCATGATCCATCATTTGTTGGATTTGTCTACAAACATCTCTAGTAGATATGGTTTGTTTACTTACACTTTTAAAAAGTTTAAACGCTTTATTAGCCCTATCTTTACCATACAATTCTACAAACTTATTACGTACAAAATCTAGCTCGCGTTGGTCTTGACTTCCGTCTGCTTTTATAACTACAGAAGCTAATATTAATAAACTAACTTCGAAGTCTCCAGAAGTGGTTTGCGCACGACGTTGTTGTTGGGTTCTGTAGTTTGGTCTGGTCCTGTAATTAGGTTGTCTACGTTGTTGTCTTTGCTGGTTTTTAGGGTTTCCATCACCTAACAAAAAACCGCCTTTTCCTGACATGGCATCACCTAGACTACCAAGTGCTAATCCAATTATTGCGCCAATTGGACCGCCTAAAGACCATCCTAAAGTGGCACCAATCCATTTTAATCCGCTCATAAATTTTTAATCTATTTTAAAAAAGTAAATATACTACTTTGTTGGTATACTTTTATTGGCATTTGTTACTGTTGTTGGCGGATTAGTGCGTTAAGGATGGAACGATCTGTCTGAGCTCCTCGAAGAGAGCGAGTAGTGATAGCCTGACCTTATGACACCATAAGTGTTATAAGGGAACGCCATAATAATAATTGCATGGTTTTTGATTATCTTTGCACGAGATAGATTTATAAATATAAAATTACAACATATGTATCCAGCAGAATTAGTAAAACCAATGCGTGAGGACTTAACTAACGTAGGTTTTGAAGAATTACATACAGCACAAGAAGTTGATGCTGCAATTGCAAAAGAAGGCACCACATTGGTGGTTGTTAACTCGGTTTGTGGTTGTGCAGCAGCTAATGCAAGACCAGGAGCAAGAATGAGTTTGCAAAATGACAAAAAACCAACACATATTGTAACGGTTTTTGCAGGAGTAGATAAAGAAGCTACAGATCAAGCAAGAGCACATATGGTACCATTTCCTCCTAGCTCACCAAGTATGGCGTTGTTTAAAAACGGAGAATTAGTACACATGTTAGAGCGTCATCATATAGAGGGTCGTCCAGCAGAATTAATTGCAGAAAACTTAATTGATGCTTATAACGAGCACTGCTAGAAAACGCTAAAAACTATTTAATTTAAACCACGATTTTTATCGTGGTTTTTTTATTTTTGAATACTATTAGCCTTAACCATGAAAAAACTTTTAGCCTATCCTTTAACCTGTATTTACTACCTTTTTTTTGGGTTAAGCTTACTTGTGTTTCATCCCATACAATGGATTTGTTTTAATGTATTTGGTTACCAAGCACATAAAAAAAGTGTAGATTACCTCAATTTTTGCTTAACACGTTGTTTACATATATTAGGAATTAGATTTAGCTTTAAAACCCCTAAAAACTTACCTAAAAACGTGCCTGTTATTTTAGTTGCTAATCATCAAAGCATGAACGATATTCCACCAATTATCTGGTTTATGCGTCGTTTTCATGTTAAATTTGTAAGTAAAAAAGAATTAGGTAAAGGTATACCTAGTGTCTCGTATAATTTGCGTCATGGTGGTTCGGTTTTAATAGATAGAAAAGATCCTAAACAAGCTGTTGAGAAAATAAAAGAGATGGCTGCTTATATTGAAACCCATAATAGAGGTGTTGTTATATTTCCTGAAGGTACACGTAGTCGTGATGGCAGTCCAAAGCCCTTTCAAAAACGAGGTTTAGCGACTTTAATTGAAGCTTCTCCTAACGCTTACATTTTCCCGATTACCATTAATAATTCTTGGAAAACGTTAGAATACGGAAAATTTCCAATGGGAATTGGAGCGCATATAAAATTTAGAGTTCATCAACCACTAAAAGTAAGTGACTTTGAAACTAAAGCGTTAATTGAACTGGTTGAAACTACCGTAAAAAAAGACATCATCGTTGGATAACAATATTCTTATAGAAAACACAAAACAGTTTGTAAAAGACACTTTAAAGGATGCTGAAGGTGGACACGATTGGTTTCACACCCTAAGGGTGTTTAACAATAGCTTACTGATATCTAAGTATGAGGATGTTGATTTATTAGTGGTTAAACTTGGCGCTTTATTGCATGATATTGCAGATAGCAAATTTTATGATGGTGATGCTTCAATAGGTCCAAAATTAGCTGGTGAATTTTTATTGAAACAAAACGTGGATTCTGCAACCATTAATCATGTGATTAAGATTATAGAAAACATTTCTTATAGTTCTAATATAGATAACCCTACACCTTTTAAATCTTTAGAGTTAGATGTTGTGCAAGATGCAGACCGATTAGATGCTTTGGGTGCAATTGGAATTGCACGTACCTTTAATTATGGTGGATTTAAAAACAGAGCCCTTTATAATCCTGAGATTAAACCCAACTTAAATATGAGTCAAGCAGAATACAAGTCCTCTTCTGCGCCAACTATTAATCATTTTTATGAAAAATTGTTGCTTTTAAAAGACACAATGAATACTAAAACGGGTAAAAAAATTGCTGAAAAACGTCATGATTATATGGTTGCGTTTTTAAAGCAATTTTATGCAGAATGGGAAGGTGAAAAATAATTATCTAATTTTCTTTAGCGACTTCTAAAGCAGTTATTTTATACTCTAAAATAGCCATTTCTTGTCCATAATCAATAATCTGTTCTGTAGTTAAATTTGATTTAGAATTTACTTGATTAAGTATTTCTTTTTGTTTAAGATTATAATACTGTAAGGCTACTTCTATTTTATTATCCATAATTATTGGATTAAAGTTATTGTACCATAGATTTTATTTCACTTCTATATTTAGAGGCGCTTTTACCCACAACCTCATTAAAGACTTTATTAAAATGTGAAAAATTATTAAAACCACACTCAAAGCAAATGTCTGTGATACTGCTTTGGCTTTCGGTTAGTAGTTTTGTAGCATAAAACACACGATACTCATTGACAAACTGAGTAAAGGTTTTGCTTGTTATTTTTTTAAAATAACGACAAAATGCTGGAACAGTCATACTTACATGATCTGCTATTTGATCTAAAGTAATATGGTGTTGATAGTTTTTATTAACGTATTTAAATATCTTATCTATTTTGTCTGTATCCTGTGGTTGTGTTTCTAAAACATAACCGTTTTCATTTAGTAAGGTATAATCGTTTGTTAATGCTAGTAATTCTAAAATTTCTAACAGTTTTGTGATGCGTTTAATCCCTTCGTATTTAGGTAGTTTTTCAATTTTAGGACCAACAACTTTCTTAATCTCTGGTTTATATAAAATACCATGTTTGGCACGCTCTAATAATTGAAGTATGTTTTTAAATTCTGGTAAAGTATTTATTTTTTCGCCTAAAAAACCAGGATGAAATTGCACTAAAGTCTCCTTCCCTTTAGAAGTCAATCGATCTGTAAATCCATTATGTGGCAAGTTAGAGCCTATCAAAATTAATTGGCTATTGTTAAAATAAGAAAGGTGATTACCTATGTGTCTTCTTCCTTTTCCCTTGTTAACATAAACCATTTCTATTTCAGGGTGAAAATGCCAAAAAGCATCACTACGTTTTCGCTTTTTAGTTTCATTAATGGCAATTATGGAGCTACCAAAGTTTGGTGTTATTTTTTTTAATGTAGGTTTTGTATTCAAGCTATTAAGTTTCTTTGTATAAAATTACTAAATAATATAGTTTAAACATATGCATATTTATCAATAAAGTGTACTATATTAACCTATAACGTTTTCGCAATTATTAATTGGGTTAAAATAACATACATAGTTGCCAATTCTATTGTTTTCTTAACTAGTCTTCTACTCTAACTTTGTACCCATAATCCTAAACCTATATAGATTATGAAAACAATGATGAAACACATTTTAGTATTTGCAATCGTTTTTGCAACACTAAGCAGTAATGCAACTGAAACAGCTTTATTTACAAATGAAGAAGATGGAAGAACAACTTTAGTATTTGAAAATGTTCTACAAGGTGACCAATTATTAGTAAAAGATGCTTTTGGACTAGTTTTATATAATGAAGCTATTAACAAAAGCGGACAATATAATAAGTCGTTTGATTTAACAACGCTACCAAACGGAAATTACTTTTTTGAATTAGATAAAAAATCTCAAATTAGAATTTACCCATTTAACGTAGTAAATACGACGGTTACTTTTGATAAAGAGAACTTAAAAGTTATTAATAAACCTAGAGTAAAAGGAGAAGACAACACCATTTTTATAATTGCTGATAATACTGAAAAAGCAGATTATACTATTGAACTTTTTTATGGTTCTACCATTGATTCTTTTGAAAAAATTTATGCTGGGACTTTCAAAAACACAGCAACTATTGGCAAAAAATTTAAGCTTTTAAAAGATAAACAAGAAGAATATTTAGTTGTTATTACCACTAAAGACAGAACTTTTACCTACTCTATTAATTTATAAAAAATAATATCTTATAAAAAAGGGACACTAAATTAGTGTCCCTTTTTTTTGTTTAAAATAATTTTAACTGCCCTTCTTTATACACGTCATGCAAGGATGTATTTAATTTAGGCATCGTTTTATCTTTAAAGTATTTATGTTTTGCAAGCTTAACTAAATCGTTAATTTGTTTAGCTATCTGACCTTCGCCACGCATACGTGTTCCAAAACGAGAATCGTTTAGATGTCCACCATGACAATTTTCTATTTGATGTAGTACTTTATCTGCCCGATCTGGTAATGTTTTTTTAATCCAATCTTTAAAAATCTCGCCTATTGCGCCATTTAATCTTACAATGGTATGTGCAATACTTAATGCTCCAGCTTCACTAACCGCTTTTGCCAATGGTAAGACCTCATGACTATTAATGGAAGGTATTAAAGGTGCTAACATTACATTAACCGGAATTTTATTATCGCTTAACACTTTTACCGTTTCTAATCGTTTTTTTATGGTTGTTGTTCTGGGCTCCAAAATACGCCTTGTGGTTTCTGACAATGAGGTGATTGAGATATTGACACTAATTAAATGGTCTTTTGCTAAAGCTTTTAAAAGATCTAAATCCCTGAGAATTAAACTGTTTTTTGTAATGATAGCAACAGGATGTTTATACTTTAAAAATACTTTTAGACATTGTCTAGTAATTTTAAAGTGTTGCTCTGCTGGTTGGTAACAATCGGTATTGCCTGACATGACAATGGGTTGTGCTTTCCAAGTTTTCTTTTTTAAAAATTGCTCTAATAATTCTGGAGCTTTCTTTTTTACTAAAATCCGTCGTTCAAAATCTAATCCTGCGCTATAACCCCAAAACTCGTGACTATTCCTTGCGTAACAATAGATGCAACCATGCTCGCAACCTTGATACATATTCATGGAAAAGGCCATACCTACATCTGGACTAGTTACTTTATTAATAATTGTTTTTGGGAAAACTTCTAAATACTGAGTCTTATTTTTATCTGCTTGCTCACCTTCTTTTTCGCAATATTCTAAAAAATCATCACGTAATTCATGCGACAATTCAAAAAAACAATTGTGCGTATTTAACTGAGCACCTCTTCCTTTAATTTTTGAATTGTTAAACATATTTGTAAATTTTTGTAAAATTACAAATATTAAACACCCAGAAATTTAATGTAACTATATTTTATTAACAAAATGTTTGATTATTTACCCGGAAAGTCTGCTTTGCGTTTTTCTAAAAATGCAGTGGTTCCTTCTTTAAAGTCTTCGGTCCCGAAACAAGCTCCAAATTGCTCGATTTCTACTTTAAAACCGTCAATACCATCTTTATAATTAGCATTAACTGCTTTTATGGCTTTACTTATGGCTACTGAAGAGTTTCGCATAATTTTACCAGCTATTTTTTCTGCTAATGGTAATAATTCTTCTTGACTAACCACATGATTAACCAATCCATAATTTAAAGCTGTTTGCGCGTCTATCATACCAGCTGTCATTACTAATTCCATAGCACGACCTTTACCTACTAATTGTGGCAAACGTTGTGTACCTCCGTAACCAGGTATGACTCCTAAACTTACTTCTGGTAATCCCATTTTTGCATTATCACTAGCGACTCTAAAATGACAAGCCATAGCCAATTCTAATCCACCACCTAGTGCAAAACCATTAACTGCTGCAATAACTGGAGTGCTAAGATTTTCAACAAAATCAAACAATAATTCTTGACCTTTTGCTGCTAGTTTTCCGCCATTTTCAACACTAAAATTTGCAAACTCGCTTATATCTGCACCTGCCACAAAAGCTTTTTCGCCACTTCCAGTCACGATGATTACTTTGGTGTTTTCATCTTTATTTGCAGTATCAAATGCTTCGTGCAACTCTTCAATAGTAGCTTTATTTAAAGCATTTAATTTTGAAGGTCTATTAATGGTAATGGTTGTTATTCCGTTTTGGGTTGCTGTAAGTATGTTTTCGTAATTCATAAAAAACGTTGTTTTTTATTCCCTTTTAGAAGGGAATCTTGTTCATTTGAGTTATATGAGACACTTCGACTATGCTTAGTGCGACATTTATCTTGTTATTGTTTAGGAAAAGAAACAGTAAACGTTGTCCCTTTTCCTTCTTCAGACACAAAGGTAATTGTTCCTTGGTAAGTTTCCACAATATTTTTAACCATTGCTAATCCAAGTCCCATTCCGCTAGATTTTGTAGTAAATTTTGGCTCAAAGACTTTGGGTTTGTTTTCGTCTGTAATTCCTTTTCCGTTATCTGAAATTGTAATAATCACGTCGTTATCTTTTTCTGAAACAGTAACTATTAAATTAGGTGTTTTATCTTCAGGTATCGCTTGGATAGCATTTTTTACTAAATTGGTAACCACTCTAATTAATTGTGTTCTATCAAACTTGGCAATTATCTCTTCTTTTTCTGGTTGAAATATGATATAATCTTCATTAAAAATATCTAAAGCCAGATCTATAATTTTAACCACATTAAGGGTTTCGTTTTGTTGCGCAGGCATTTTAGCAAAGTTGGAAAACGCACTTGCAATAGAGCTCATGGTATCTATTTGCTGAATTAACGTTTTACTGTATTCATCTAACTTCTGAACAATATTTGGGTCTTGTGGATCAAACTTACGCTGAAAACTTTGTACGGTTAATCGCATTGGTGTTAATGGATTTTTAATCTCGTGCGCTACTTGTTTTGCCATTTCTCGCCAAGCTTGTTCACGCTCGCTTTTTGCTAATTTTACAGCACTTTCTTCTAATTGATCAATCATACTATTGTATGATTTTACTAGTGTAGAGATTTCTTCAGTTGTACTTTCTATTTCTATTTTTTGATTGCGTTTTTCTAAACGCGTTTGATTCATTTTATCACTAATAGTTTTAAGTGTTCTAGTAATATATTTAGATAAAAAATAGGCTAATGCAATAGCTGTAATAAGCATTAAAATATAGGTATAACCTAGACGTTCAAAAAACTCGTTAAGCTCTCTAGACAGGAAATCGTCATTTTCTAAATAAGGTAAATTTAAAATAGCTAGAGGCTTAAACTTAGTGTCTGTTATGTAAGTGTAAGATGATCTAAAGTTTTCGCCTTTTTCTTCACGCAACTCGACATATTTATGTCCAGAAGTATTAGAAAGTTTGTTTAAAATCTCTGCTCTAATACAAGTTTCAACAGTATCTTGAGGTAAACTTGCTTTAGAAGAGATTAATAGTGTTCCTTCTAAATCGTATAGGTTAACTTTAAGACCATGGATGTCTGCTATTTTATAAATTTCGTCTTTAAAAATTAAAGGTAATTTTTCTGGAATTACCTCAAACGTTGTCTCTCTAATTACAAAATCTAAGTGACGCTTGATGTTTTTTTCTTTACGCTCTAAACGTTGTTGGTGGTAATCTTGGGTTTCTTCACTGTATTGGTAAGCTGCCACTAAAGCAATTAAAATGGAGGCTAAAAGCACCAAAAAAATCATCGCAAAAAAGATGCGAAGTCGTAAAGAGAGTTTTGTTATTTTCATTGCTTAAATATAGCAATAATCAAACCAAAATATAAAGCAAATAGGGTTTTAAGCATTTGGGTTTTTATCACGTATGCGTTTATATAATTTAAAACCTAACATTAAAAGCAATCCTAAAACTACAATACCCACAACACCAAACACCCAATTGATAGCACTTTTAAGTATGACTAAAAAAACAACTGCAAACAGTATAAACGTAGCACCCTCGTTATATAAACGCATAAAATTAGAGGTTTTCTTAACCACATTGTTTTGTAGTTGTTTAAAATATATGTGCGTTTGATACTGATAAATAAAGAGCAACAACACAAACCCTAATTTTACATGCATCCAGGGTTGTTGTAACCAAAAGGGTTGTAAAATTAATAACCATATTGCAAAAATAGTTGCTAAAATGGCACTTGGCCAGGTAATAATATACCATAAGCGTTTAGCCATAAGTTTAAGTTGGTGACCTAAAATGTCTTTGTCTGGTAAGGGTTTATGAAACGCTTCTATTTGATAAACAAATAGTCTAGGAATATAGAATAAACCTGCAAACCAAGTGACTACAAAAATTAGGTGTAACGCTTTTATGTAATTGTAATACTCCATTTATTCCTCTATAAATAAGTAGTTAAGTTGCTTAGCATTAAACGCTTTGTTAAAAGCACTGACTTCATCCGTGATTATGCTATTAAATGTCTCTAATTGCTTATTTATTTTTGAAGTTAATTCATTTTTAACAGCTATATCCTGTTCTGTAGGTGCAAAATCACCCATTCTAACTAATGAGTTTAAATGTCCTAATTTATTAGTTAATCGAATTGGAAAATTTAATGGATCCTGACCACTTCTATTTTTAGTTTGATATAAGGCTTCTTCAATTTTAGTGAATTGCTCTTTAAGTGATTTTGCTTTTTCTAATAAATCTTTTAGACTTTCATCCTCTTTATATTGTGTTTCAAAAGCAGATAATTGCTTACTTACATGTCTCATTTTTTTAATGGCTTTATGCGCATTATCAATAGTTTGGTTTATATCTTTAATAAACATAAACTGTTGCTCCATATCGCTTTGTGTACTCTCTGCATTTGGATTGGCAACAATTGTAAAAGGCTGGGTGGTACTGGTTCCATTAACATTTAAAGCAACCTTATAAGTCCCAGGAATTGCTCTTGGACCATCTAAACTTGCCCACCACAATATCATACCATCTAGTTTTTCTGCTCCTTCATACGTCATATCCCAAATAAATTGGTTAAGTCCTTTTTTTACTTCTAATTTATCTTTCTTTTTGTTTGTAGTCGAAACCGTTTTTATGGTATCTCCTTTTGTATCAAAATAAGTTAGAGACACTTCATCTTCTGGTTTGTAATTTTTTAAATTGAAATAGGTCATCACACCATTTGGATGGTTAGTTCCTGTGGTTTTACTGTTTTTAGAAAAACCACCACGCATTCTGTACGTTGGTTTTGGTTGAAACAATTGTACATCATTTAAATTAGATTTAGATAATTGATGAATTACTGATAAATCATCCAAAATCCACAAGCTACGACCTTGAGTAGCCACAATTAAATTATTGTCTTTTATGGTTAAATCTGTTATTGGAACAATGGGTAAATTAAGCTGAAACGATTGCCAATTTTTACCATCATTAAACGATACGTACAAACCTGTTTCTGTTCCTGCATACAACAACCCTTTTTGTTTAGGATCCTCTCTAAGCACTCTTGTAAAGTGTTCACTTGGTATTCCGGTTGTGATTTTTTTCCAGCTTTTACCGTAATCTGTTGTCTTGTATAAATAGGGTGTAAAATCACCTGTTTTATACTTTGTTCCTGCAACGTAGCAGGTACCAGCATCAAAATGACTTGGTTCAATACTATTAATCATCATCCAATCTGGCATTCCTTTTGGTGTCACGTTTTCCCAGTTTTTTCCTCCATCTTTGGTAACGTGGATTAATCCATCATCACTTCCAACCCAAAGCAATCCCTCTACTAAAGGCGACTCTTGGGCTGCAAAAATGGTACAATAATACTCTACAGACGTGTTGTCTTGAGTTATTGGTCCACCCGAAGATTTTAATTTTTCTGGATCGTTTCTGGTTAAATCTGGACTTATAATTTGCCAAGATTGACCTTCATTTTCTGTTACATGGACATGTTGAGAAAAGGTGTATAATCGATTTGGATTATGCTTAGAAAAAATAATAGGAAAATTCCATTGAAAACGATATTTCATCCCTTCTGCACCATGACCCATTGGGTTATCTGGCCAGACATTTATGGCTCTAACCGTTCCTGTTCTATGATTTTTTCTAGTTAAAAATCCATCATAACTTCCACCATAAACAATGTCGTTATCTTCTGGATCTACTGCTATGTGTGCAGATTCACCTCCTGCAGTACTTTCCCAATCGTCTTCAGAAATTGACCAGCCTTCCGTACGATGCGAAATTCTGATTGTAGAATTGTCCTGTTGTGCTGCATAAATACGATACGGAAAATGATTATCTGTTGTTACTCTATAAAATTGAGACGTTGGTTGGTTGTGATACGTGCTCCAAGTTTCGCCGCCATCATAAGTGACTTGTGCGCCTCCATCATCTCCAATAATCATTCTATTTGGGTCCTCTGGTGCAATCCACAAATCATGATGATCTCCATGAGGTGCGTTGTAAGTTTCAAATGTTTTTCCGCCATCTGTACTTTTATGATAACGCACATTTAAAACATAAACCACATCTACATCTTTTGTATCTGCATAAACACGAGTATAATACCATGCACGCTGGCGTAATTTGCGTTCGCTATTAACTTGCTTCCAAGTTGCTCCACCATCATCACTTCTATACAAACCACCTTTATCTTTATTTTCAATAATAGCCCAAACGCGTTGATTATTTAATGGAGAAACTGTTACACCCATAATACCTAAAGTACTATCAGGGAATCCTTCATTTTTAGAAATCTCAGTCCAAGTTTCACCTTTATCAGTACTTTTCCATAACGCAGAACCTTCTCCTCCTGAGCTTAAACTGTAGGGTGTACGTTGCACACGCCAAGTTGATGCATATAAAATCCTAGGATTGGTTGGGTCTATTAATAAATCAACCACTCCTGCTTGGTCGTTTACAAACAGGGTTTTTTTCCAAGTTTTTCCTCCATCTGTGCTTTTATAAACCCCTCGTTCTTGAGTAGGTGTGTAGATATTACCTAAAACACCAGCGTAAACGGTATTAAAATCTGTAGGATCTATAGCAATTCTTGGAATATGCCTTGAGTTTTTTAACCCAATAGATTCCCAAGATTGCCCAGCATCTACACTTTTATAAACACCATATCCAGAAGACACATTACCACGAACTGTTTTTTCTCCTCCTCCAACATAAATCACATTTGGATCGCTTTTAGCCACTGCAATTGCACCTATGCTTCCACCAAAAAATCCGTCAGAGATATTATCCCAGCTGCGTCCACCATCTAAAGTTTTCCAGATTCCGCCACCTGTAGATCCAAAATAATATAAATTAGGTTGGTTTGGCACTCCTGTAACTGCAGCACTTCTTCCACCTCGAAATGGACCAAGTAATCTGTATTCTAAACCAGAATAATCAGATACGTTAACGGTTTGTGCGTTAGATAATGTTGAAATTAGTATTAAAAAAAGAAAAAATAGCGATTTTAAAGTTTTCATTTTAAGCTTGAATTAGATTGCAAAAAGTAAAAATACGGATTATACCTTATGCTAAAAAAACTAATGTAAACTTAAATAAAAAATTAAACCTCAACAGTATTTTTTGACCATTCATTAATACGATTAGCTAAAAAAGCCACCCAATTATCATCTGTATTTAAGCAAGGAACTGTTGTAAATTGTTTTCCACCAACTTCATGAAAAATTTCTTCGCCTTCCATTGCTATTTCTTCTAGGGTTTCTAAACAATCACTAACAAAAGCAGGAGTTACAATAGCCATATTTTTTATTCCACTTTTTCCTAGACGTTCAATAGTACGGTCTGTGTAAGGTTGTAACCATGGGTCAAATCCTAATCTTGACTGGAAGGATGTTGAATAAGTATTGTCTTCTAAATTAAGATATTCTGCTACTAAACGAGTCACTTCTTTACATTGGTGCTTGTAACAAAACTCGTGTGCAGGAGATGGAGTTTTACAACATATACAATCTATTTTATCGCTTGGTTTACAATGCGAATTTGTGATATCGCTTTTTCTAATGTGACGCTCTGGAACACCATGATACGAGAATAATAAATGCTCATAGGTCTTTCCAGCTAATGATTTTTTAATAGATTCTGAAAGTGCTTTTATATACTCTGGATTATTGTAAAAAGCTGGTAAGCTTTCAATATTTAGATTTGGAAAGTGCTCTTGACGCACTTCTTCTGCTAAGACCAAAATAGTTTCTGTTGTTGCCATAGCAAACTGAGGATATAACGGAATTAAAAACACCTGTTCAACCCCTTTATCTACTAATTCTTGCAATCCTTTTTTAATGGTCATGCTGCCATAACGCATTGCTAATGCTACTGGAAAATCTACTTTTTCTTGAACTTTTTCTTGTAACTGCTCGCTTAACACAATAAGTGGAGAACCGTCTTCCCACCATATTTTTTTATAAGCTTCTGCACTTTGTTTTGGTCTAGTATTTAAAATAATTCCTTTAACAAGCAGTGTTCTTGCCCAAAGCGGAACATCAATAACACGCGGATCCATTAAAAATTCTCCTAAATATTTTTTTACATCTTTAGGTTCTGGACTATCTGGTGATCCAAGATTAACTAGTAAAACGCCTTTTTTCATGTTTTTTCTTTTTCAAAAAGCAAAAATACAACTCTAATTTATAATAATTAAAAAACTTAAAAGATTGCTAATACTTATAGTCTATTAATAGATAATCAAAATCTTTTGTTTAATATTAAGTTTAATATATTTACAAATAGATATTTAAACATTTTATGAAAAATTACATCCTTGCACTATTCTGTGCAATTTCTTTTGCTTCAATTTCTCAAAATCAAAAAAACGAACAAAGTTTATTGTGGGAAATATCTGGGAATAATCTTGAAAAACCATCATACATTTATGGAACCATGCATGTTAGTGCTAAAGTTGCCTTTAGATTAGACGATGTGTTTTTTAATGCTCTTGAAAATAGCGAAAGTGTAGCTTTAGAGTCTGACCCTTCTACTTGGTTAGCTTTTAATTATGAGACAACTACATTAACACCTCAAAATTATTCTCAGAGTTACGATAAAAACTTTTATTCTAGTTTGTTTGGATTAGAACATCCAGAAGAGGTTGCTATTAGAGGAAGTATACGATCTGACAATAGAATGATTAATGGCTATTTATACAGAAAAGATGGTTATGCAGATAATTTTGAAGAAGAAACTTATTTGGACATGTTTATTTACCAAGCTGGTAAAAAGAAAAACAAAACAATATATAGCTTAGAAGATATTGAAGAATCACGCTACTTAGTTTCAAAAGCACAACGTAATGCTAGAAAAAATAAAATAGATCCATGGTTAACTAAATTATATGAAAAAGAAAACCCTTATTTGGTTCAAGAAAACACTTATAGAGACAGAAACTTAGCTTTATTAGACTCGATTGGAGCAGCTTCAAATACAGAGTTTTTTAGAGAGCATATGCTTTACAAGCGTAATGAAAACATGGTACATGTTTTAGACTCGTTAATGCAATACCAAACGGTTTTTGCTGGTGTTGGAGCCGCACATTTACCTGGCAAAAAAGGAATGCTTAAAATGCTGGAAGATAAAGGGTATACTGTAAAACCTTTGGTGTCAGAACAAACTACGGTTGCACAAACTAAAAAAGAGCAAATAGAAGATTACATAGCACCACCAACTATTAAAACACAAACCACTCCAGATGGTTTTTTATCTATAAAAACGTTTACAGAGTTATACGAGTTTTATTATAGTGGACAAAAATATTATATCTCTCCAGATATGACCAATGGTGCCTATCTAACCATTAGTAGATTTAATACTTACGATTATTTACCTAATGAAAAAGAAATCTCTTTAGAGCGATTAGATAACTTTTTATTTGAAGATATTCCTGGAGATATTATTAAAAAAGAAGCCTTAACAACACCATATCCTGGAATTAGTATTTTAAATAAAACCAAAAAAGGAGATTATCAAAAGTATCATATTTACAAAACTCCTTTTGAAGTCATACTAATTAAATTTGCTGGTCAAAAGGAGTATGTTTTAAAAAATGAAGCGCCAATTTTTAGCTCGATACAGTTTAAAACACCAAGTTCAAACTTTAATACATTCACTTCAACCTACAATAAATACGAAGTTAATTTTCCAGAATACCACACCACAGATAATGTACAAAATGCAGGACAAAAACTAATTCAAGGAAAAGTAAATGACGACTACTACTTCCTTAAAGAAATAGCCTATAACGATGTCTATTACATTGAAGAAGATAAATTTGAGGCTAAATTTATTGTTACCAACTTTTTAAAAGATTTTGAAATTGAAGACTCTGAAGGCGAGTTTAAAAATGATAAATATTATAGTTATGAAGGATATGCTAAAAAAGATTCAACTTCAACTGAAAACATTCACCTTAAAAGTATCGTAAAAGACGGAAGCTACTTTTTATTAGGTTATGTTGGTAAAACTGAACAAAAAGCAAAAGACTTTTTTAAATCGTTTACATTTAAAAACGTTACACAAGAAGGTTTTGAAAAAGTAGTTGATACCTCTTTACATTTTTCAGTAATTACTAATACTAAAGCATCACCTCCTTACGATTATTACAGTTATAGTAAACCAAAAGATTACGAAGAAAAAACAAAACGTACCACTTACTACTCTAAAGCAAACGAGCAAGTTTTTATTACAAGATTAAAATTTCATGATTTACAGATGTATAAAAACGTGGACAGTTTATGGAATGAAATTGATGACGAATTAAAATCTATGGATGATATAGATGGGTTTAAAAAATATAAAGTTGCCAATAAAAAGAAGTACAAAAAAGACGACCAATATTTTTATGAGTACACTTTAAAAGATTCCTTAAGCGCCAAAGCTATTTTAGTTAAAAACATCCTTAAAAAAGGTGCATTATTTGAAATTAAAAGTTTAACAGACACTATTTCTAAACCATCAGCTTTTATTACCAATTTTTACGACACTTTTGAGCCATTAGACACCCTTTTAGGCGAGTCTGTTTTTAGCGATAAAACAGAACGTTTCTTTAAAGCCCTTCGTGATAACGATAGTATTGTGTTTAAAGCAAAATCTAAAATAAAGTTTAATAAATCTAACGCCAGCACGATGATAGATTTAATTAAAAACTTCGATTTTCCAGAAAACAAAGAAGACTTTAAAACCTTTTTAATCTCAGAACTAGCAGAGCTTGAAGACCCAAGGACAGACGCTTTTTTAAATAAATTGTATGAGGAATCATACTCTAAACCAGACATACAAAATACTATTTTAAGGTCGTTGTTAAATAAGCCTACTAAAAAATCGTACAACACCTTCTTAACACTGTTAAATAAAGATTTACCATTAAGCGGATCCATAGGCTCTATGTTTTATAATTATAAAGACTCACTAGAACTTAAAAAAACACTGTTCCCAGATTTAATGGAGTTTACAACTATTGAAGAGTATAAAGAGCCTATTTACGAGCTATTAGCACGATTAAAAGACAGTAGCGTTATAAAACCAAAAGCGTATAAGAAGTTTAAAAAACAACTTATCAAAGATGGTAAGATAGAGGTAAAACGTAGTTTAGGATCCAAATCTAGTTACAGCTACAGATCTTACAGCAGCTCGCTTTATGCGTTTGTAAAACTTATTTTCCCTTTTAGAAAAGAGGCAGAAGCCAAAAACTTTTTTGACAAGCTGTTAGATAGCGATAACGTGTCTGCGTTAAGTACCTATTATGTATTACTTGAAGAAGCTGGAGAGCCAATACCAAAAAAGCTTAAGGAAAAAACAATTGACGACTACAAAAATCAAGCAGCTTTAGTAGATAAGATGTACAAGAAAAAGCTATTTAAACCTTATTTAACTGAAAAGATTAGTCAAGAAATGTATGCTAAATCTACTTTATTTGGTAGAAAAACTATTGAAAAAGAACGAGATTCCATTCACTTTTTAGGAAAAAAACCCTTCAAAACAGATGATGATAAAGAAGGCGACATGTACTTTTATATGCTAGTTAGAAAAGAAGATAAAGATGAAACCAAACGTTTTTATTACGCAGGATTTTTAAAACCAGAAAAGCAAGGTAGACTTCAAACCGAAGTATATTACGACTCAGGTTACAGTGGTGATTACATAGACGAAAACGAAGAGGAAGACAAACTAATGAAAGATGTTTTAGACTTAGTCATACATAAAAACCGAATGCGATTAGATGATGGTGGAGGTTATTAATACAATAAAAAAGTGCTTAAAAAATTAAGCACTTTTTTTATATAGACTGCACATATTTCTTTGGCGTTATCCCATACTTCTTTTTAAAAGCAGCAATAAAATGACTAGATGTGCTGTACCCTACTTTTAATCCAACCTCGTTAACATTATTATTACCCGTTTCTAGTAGTTTTCTTGCCACTTCCATTTTGTAATCAAATAAAAAGCTAAAAACAGAATCGCCATAAATTTGCTTAAACCCTTCTTTTAATTTTTTAAGCGGTAAATTAATTTCTTCAGACAACTCTTGTAAAGTTGGTGGTTCAGATAATCTAGCAATAATTATATCTTTTGCTTTTTTAATTTTAGCCACATTGGTTTCGTCAACCAAAAAAGGACATTGCTCAATATTAGCATCTTCACCTCTATTAAAATAAAGACTCAACAGCTCGTAAGCTTTACCTTTAAAATACAGCGTTTTTATTGAAGAGTTAAGGTTGTAATTTATTATCTGATTTAAAGCTATAGCCATAGATGGCGAAATCTTTCCGTCTTTGTAATATTTTTTATCCTTATTATCTTCACTTAAAAACGTGATATAATCCGCTTCTTGAGAGAATAATCCATGAAACTTTTTAATTGAAATCAAAACCGAAACTAACCAACAATCTGGAGCAACCTCTAGATGTATTGGCAAATCGCGTTGCGGATTATACAGAAGCAAAGAGGTTTCTTCAGCAATGTTTAAAGTATATGTACCATTGTTAAAAATAAAGTCGCTTTTACCCTTTAAACAAAAATGAAACTGTATAAAACTACTATCAATATAACGTTCAACTACTTGTTTTACAGCAGTTTCATTTTGATAAGTTAGCACAAAAACGTCTTGATCAACTTGCGTTTCGTTAAAAGAACCTGTAGCGACATTTTTTAGTGATGAAGATAACGCCATAATTGTATTTTATTTAGATTGATTCTAAACTATCAAGCTTAAAACCTCTGATTTCACTGCAAAAATATGACAATTATCATAGTTTAGTAAATTTTAGGGCTAAAAAACCAGAAACGTTATTAAAAGTTCTTTTAGCGTTACTTTTTAAATAATATACAACATAAATTTGCTCTAAATAAAGTCCCAGTCAGGTAAATGGAGCACTATCACATGTCAACAGGCACATATTTTTATGCTTTAGGTTTAAGCTATAAAAAAGCAGATGCAGAAATTAGAGGTCATTTTAGTTTAGATGAAGCCTCAAAATTGGCGCTTTTAAATCAAGCTAAAACTAATGGTATCACTAGCTTAATAGTTACCTCAACCTGTAATCGCACAGAGATTTATGGGTTTGCAGAACATCCTTATCAACTCATCCAATTGCTTTGTGACAATACAATAGGTACTGTTGAAGAGTTTCAAAAATATGCTTACATCTATAAAGGTAAAGAAGCTATTTCGCACTTGTTTAGAGTAGGTTCTGGATTGGATAGTCAAATTTTAGGAGATTTTGAAATTATCGGTCAACTTAAAAAAAGTACATCCATTTCTAAAGAGTATGGATTACTAAATCCATTTATCGAGCGTTTAGTCAACTCGGTTATCCAAGCAAGTAAACGTATAAAAACTGAAACAGATATTTCTTCTGGCGCAACTAGTGTGTCTTTTGCATCTGTACAATATATTTTAAATACTATTGATAACGTAACCGATAAAAACATACTATTATTCGGAACTGGTAAAATAGGTCGTAACACTTGTGAAAACTTAGTAAAACATACTAAAAACGAACACATTACTTTAATAAACAGGACTAAAGATAAAGCCGAAGCTATTGCAGGAAAATTTAATTTATTGGTGAAAGATTATGCCAATCTGCAAGAAGAAATTAATGAAGCAGACATTTTAATTGTAGCAACTGGAGCACAAAATCCAACGGTTGACAAACAATTAATTCAAACTAAAAAAGAGCTGTTAATTTTAGATTTATCGATACCTAAAAATGTGGATGAAAATGTTACCGATTTACCAAACGTAAAACGCATTCACCTTGATGATTTATCGCAAATTACAGATGAAACTTTAGAACGTAGAAAGCAACATATTCCGTTAGCAGAACGTATTATTGAAGAGATTAAAGCAGACTTTATAAGCTGGTTAGAAACCAGAAAATTTGCACCTACCATCAAAGCATTAAAATATAAACTAAAAGATTTTGCGACTACCGAATTAGATACACAGCGTAAAAAAATGGCTAATTTTAATGAAGAGCAAGCCGAAATTATTAGCAATAAAATCATCCAAAAAATAACCAATCATTTCGCTCATCACCTTAAGGATGATGCATTCTCAACAGACGAAAGTTTGGATCTTATAAAAAAAGTGTTTCAATTAGAAGAAACTACAAAGCATGTCTAAAACAATTAGAATTGGAACTCGCGATAGCGAGTTAGCCTTATACCAAGCCAAAGCGGTACAAAATCAACTAGAACATTTAGGTCATAAAACCACTTTAGTTCCTGTAAAATCTACAGGAGACCTCGTGTTAGACAAACCCTTGTACGAACTTGGTATCACAGGAATATTTACTAGAACATTAGATATTGCTATGTTAAATGGCGATATTGATATTGCTGTGCATTCTTTAAAAGATGTGCCAACTGTTTTGCCAAAAGGCATTGTGCAAGCTGCAGTTTTAAAACGTGGTAACGTTAGGGATACGCTTGTATTTAAAAACAATGAAGAGTTTTTAGCTTCTAAAGAAGCTACCATTGCAACCGGAAGTTTACGTAGACGTGCACAATGGTTAAACCGTTATCCAACACACACTGTTGTAGATATTAGAGGTAATGTAAATACTAGATTACAAAAATTGGAAGATAGCGATTGGAATGGAGCTATTTTTGCTGCTGCTGGAATTGGTCGCTTAAACTTAAGACCCGAAGATGCAGTTAATTTAGAATGGATGATACCTGCTCCAGCACAAGGCGCAATTATGATTGCAGCTTTAGAAGAAGATGAAGACACTAGAACTATTTTAGCAGAAATTAACCATGAAGAAACCCAAATTTGCACCTCTATAGAACGTGAGTTTTTAAACCGTTTAGAAGGTGGTTGTACTGCTCCAATTGGAGGGTTGGCGTTTATTAAAAATGACGAAATTACGTTTGAAGGTATTCTTTTAAGTAAAGATGGTACTAAAAAAATACACGTTAAACGTGTTAAAGCTTTAGGCGAACATCATGATCTAGCAGAATGGTGTGCTAATTATATTTTAGAACGTGGTGGTAACCGTTTGATGGATCAACTTAAAGAATCCTACAAAAAAACTAATGTCTATTCAACAAAATCATTAACCGAAGATCAACGCTTTTTGTTTAACGAAAAAGTGAAAGCGGAAAGTTCTGATTTTATAAAAATTAGTTTAAACAGGATTCATCCACGATTTTTAAAAAACGAGATTGAAAACGTCATCATCACAAGTAAAAATGCTGTAGAAGCATTATTAACCAATTATTCTGCGGTTGAGCTTCAATTTAAAAACATTTATTGTGTTGGACGTCGAACCAAAAAAATGATTGAAAAACGCATTGGAAACGTTTTACATTCAGAAAAAAACGCCAAAAGATTGGCAAACTATTTAGTCGAATTTATGGAAGGTACAGAGGTTACTTATTTTTGTAGTGATATTAGATTGGATGAGTTACCAACCATTTTAGCAGAAAACAATATAAAAGTAAATGAAGTAGAAGCCTATCAAACTAAATTTGATAGTGTAAAACTTCCAGAATCTGTAGAAGGAGTTATGTTTTATAGCCCATCAACGGTTCAAAGTTTTAAAAAAGAAAATAATGTAGAAGACAATATGATTGCGTTTTGTATTGGCGAAACCACAGCAAAAGAAGCTAGCAAACATTTTGAAGATGTGCGTGTAGCTAAAGTACCAACTGTAGAAAGTGTGATTGAGTTGGTAAACGAACATTACGTTTAAAACCTCTAGACTACGCTCGAGGAAACAAAATACTGTCTGGTCGAGCGCAGTCGAGACCTATTTAGATAAAATAAAGTTGAATTAAAAAATATTTCCGTTTTCGCGGAAAGTAAACATGATAAAAAACGATTTATTTTTAAGAGCATTAAAAGGAGAAACCGTAGAACGCCCTCCAGTATGGATGATGCGTCAAGCAGGTCGTTATCTTCCAGAATTTATGGAGATAAAAGCTAAATACGACTTTTTTACACGTTGTCAAACCCCAGAATTAGCAAGCGAAATTACAGTACAACCTATTAGAAGATATGGTATGGATGCTGCTATTTTGTTTAGTGATATTTTAGTGATTCCTCAAGCTATGAATATTGAGGTGCAAATGAAACCAAACTTTGGTCCTTATTTACCAAATCCAATTCGCAATCAAAAAGATGTGGATAATGTCATTGTTCCAGACGTAAAAGAAGCATTAAGCTACGTTTACGACGCTATTAAAATGACCAAAGAAAAACTAAATGACGAGATTCCGTTAATTGGTTTTGCAGGATCACCATGGACTATTTTATGCTATTGTGTGCAAGGTCAAGGGTCTAAAAACTTTGATAAAGCCAAAGAATTTTGCTTTACAAATCCTATTGCTGCACATCAATTATTACAAAAAATTACAGACACAACTATTGCTTATTTAAAAGAAAAAGTAAAAGCAGGTTGTAATGCTGTGCAAGTGTTTGATAGTTGGGGAGGCATGCTCTCTCCAGTAGATTATCAAGAGTTTTCTTGGCAATATATTCAGCAAATAATAAATGCCTTAAAGGACGAGGCTCCAGTAATTGCTTTTGGAAAAGGATGTTGGTTTGCCTTAAACGAAATGTCAAAATCTGGTGCTTCAGCATTAGGTATAGATTGGACATGTTCTGCTAGAAACGCACGTTATTTAACAGGTGGAAACATTACTTTACAAGGTAACTTTGATCCAACACGTTTATTTTCGCCTCCAGCAGAAATTAAAAGAATGGTAACGCAAATGATTAACGAGTTTGGTAAAGACAAGTACATCGTTAATTTAGGTCATGGTATATTACCTAATATTCCATTAGAAAATGCGAAAGCCTTTATTGATGCTGTAAAAGAATACAAAGCATAATTTATTAGTCATTACTAGTAACGTAGTGACGTGGTAATCTTTTTATTTACAGATTGCCACATCATGCAAAAGCATGATTCGCAATGAGAAAACGGATTATGATACAAAACATAATAAAAGGTATAAATGGTTATTCTGGTGCATTTGCACTTATTTCAAAGCTCAAGCTTTGGAAATACTTCTTTATACCTATTGTTATCAGCATTATTACTGCAACTATTATTGGTGTTTCGGCTTATGGATTCTCTGATAATATAGGTGGTTTTATTGCAAAAATTTGGTTTTGGGAATGGGGAAAAGAAACTTTTACCACCATTTCAACCTTTATTGGAGGACTAATTGTTTTGGCTATTGGTATTATTCTGTATAAGCATATTATAATGGCATTGTCTGCTCCTTTTATGAGTCCAGTATCCGAAAAAATTGAAGCCCATTTAACAGGTGTAACCAAACACCATCACAGAAAAACCACATTTCAAGAACAACTTTTACGAGGTATCCGAATTAATGTAAGAAACCTTGGTTGCGAGCTACTCATTACATTACCTATTTTACTACTAAAATTTATTCCTGTTGTAAATATTTTTTCGACAGGATTACTAATTTTAGTACAAAGCTATTATGCTGGATTTGGTAACATGGACTATACCTTAGAGCGTCACTTTAATTACAAAGACAGCATTAATTTTATAAAAAGAAACAGAGGAGTAGCTATTGGTAATGGTGTGGTGTTTATTTTGTTTTTATTTATTCCTGTTATTGGAGTTATTTTAGTGTTACCACTTAGCGTGACTGCTGCTTCTTTAAGTACAGTAAAAGCATTAACAGCAGAGCAACAAAATGTACTATCATGATAGGGACATTTAATAATTTCGAAATTAATCCAATACACAGTGGTGATGCTTGGAAAATTTGCGATTTAATGGTTGCCAATCAAGACCGTTTTAAACGTTATTTTCCTAAAACATTAGAGCAAAATTTAACACCAACCTTATCGCAATTATTTGTCGATAAAAAAGTAAAACAAATTGAAAATAAAGACGAGTTTTTATTCACTTTAAAACATTCAGAAACTAGAGATTTAGCAGGATTGATTTATATTAAAGAATTAAACTGGACTACCAAACAAGGCGAATTTGCCTATTGTATTGGCTACCCTTTTGAAGGTCAAGGTTTAACCTCAAGAACGGTTAAAATACTTTCTACATATGCTTTTATTACCTTAGGTTTAAAAACACTTCAAATTATTGCTTTTAAAGACAATATTGGAAGCGTCAAAGTAGCCACAAACAATGGTTTTAAATGGATTAAAACTATAAAACAAGGATTTACTCCTATAGGTGAAAACCCACTAGATATGGAGTTATACGAATTATACAATGAAAAATAAATTTTATAATTACATACAAGAATTACAAAACAGCATCACTTCTGGATTAGAAGCTATAGATGGTAAAGCTACCTTCCAAGAGGATATTTGGGTGCGACCAGAAGGTGGTGGTGGACGAACACGAGTAATTGAAAATGGAAACGTTTTTGAAAAAGGTGGTGTTAATATTTCTGGTGTACATGGTGTATTGCCAGATAGCATGCAAGCCTATTTTGGAGTTAAAGATGCCGATTTTTTCGCCTGTGGATTAAGTTTAGTTTTACATCCAAAAAACCCTATGGTACCAACTGTTCATGCTAATTGGCGTTATTTTGAAATGTATGACAGAGACGGAAATATTGTAGACCAATGGTTTGGAGGTGGACAAGACCTAACGCCTTATTACTTGTTTGAAGAAGATGCCAAACACTTCCATCAAAAGTGTAAAACAGCGTGCGATAAACACAATCCTGAGTTTTATCCAAAATACAAAGCAAGATGTGATGAGTATTTTTACAATTCGCATCGTAACGAAGGTCGAGGTATTGGAGGATTATTTTTTGATTACTGCAAAGCTTCAGATGACATGAATATGCAAAATTGGTATGATTTTGTTACCGAAGTTGGAGATAGTTTTTTAGAGGCTTACCTTCCTATTGTAGAAAAAAGAAAAGATCTAGAGTACACCAAAGCACAACGCGATTGGCAAGAAATACGTCGTGGTCGTTATGTCGAGTTTAATTTAGTACACGACAAAGGAACTCTTTTTGGTTTAAAAACAAACGGAAGAATTGAAAGTATTTTAATGAGTTTGCCTCCACATGTGCAATGGGTTTACGACCACAAACCAGAAGCTGGAAGCGACGAAGAAAAACTAATTAAAGTATTACAAAAACCTATAGATTGGGTATAAATTTTGAGTGAGTAACTTTTAACTTTATACTTATTAACTTTTAACTAATAGAAATGTATCCATTAAGAAGAAACCGAAGACTAAGAACCAACGAAGCTATAAGAAGTTTAGTAAGAGAAACCATCATTTCGCCAAACGACTTTTTAGTGCCACTTTTTATAGTTGAAGGTAAAGGTGTAAAAGAAGAAATTGCATCGATGCCAAACTACTATCGATACAGTTTAGATTTACTAGAAAACGAAGTGAAAGAACTTTGGAAACTGGGTTTAAAATCGGTGTTATTATTTGTAAAAGTACCAGACCATTTAAAAGACAATAAAGGAACAGAAGCGCTTAATCCTAATGGATTAATGCAACGCGCTATTAAAACAGTTAAAAACGCTTGTCCTGACATGTTAGTGATGACTGATGTTGCTTTAGATCCATACTCGTCTTATGGACACGATGGTATTGTTGCAGACGGAAAAATAGTTAATGATGATACTGTTGATGTATTAGCAGACATGAGTCTTTCTCATGCACAAGCTGGAGCAGACTTTGTAGCACCAAGCGACATGATGGATGGTCGTATTTTAACAATACGTGAGACTTTAGAAGAAGAAGGGTTTACAGATACCGGAATTATGAGTTATTCGGCTAAATATGCGTCTGCTTTTTATGGTCCTTTTAGAGATGCTTTAGACTCTGCTCCTGCAGACATCAAAGATGTTCCAAAAGACAAAAAAACCTATCAAATGGATTATGCTAACCGTTTTGAAGCCATTAAAGAAACCGAAATGGATATTGATGAAGGTGCAGACATCGTCATGGTTAAACCAGGTTTATGCTATCTAGATATTGTACGCGAAATTAAAAACGAAGTTGATGTACCTGTTGCAGTGTACCAAGTGTCTGGCGAGTATGCTATGCTTAAAGCTGCAGCAGAAAAAGGGTGGCTAGACCATGATGCTGTGATGCTAGAACAAATTACAGCAATCAAACGTGCTGGCGCAGATGTCATTGCAAGTTACTTTGCAAAGGATGTGGTGAAGTTAATTTCTTAGAAAAGTGAAGAAACTCTTTTACTTACTAAGTTTTATAATACTAGCTGGTTTTGCTTTATTCATTTTTATATTAAATTATAAAGAAAAGCCAGCTGGTTGCGGTGTAAAAGACCCTGTTTTTATTTGTGGGACTTCAAACGGAGTAAATAGTGAAGAAGCTTTTTTAGGAAAAAGTATTTTTAAAGCTAATTGTGCAGCTTGTCATAAACTTGATAAAAATATGACTGGACCTGCATTGAGAGAAATGGGTAAAAAATACGATACTACTATTTTAATTAAATTTATTAGAGGCGAAAAATCACTTATAAAAAGTAAAGACTATAATTCACCTTGTGTTAATTTTCCTAAGCTATCTGACAAAGACATTTCAGACTTGCTGCATTACACCAATTAATTAGTAAAAGCCCCTTCACCTAAATCCAAACCCCAATTTATTCCAATTATTGTGATAAGGTTATCTTTAACTGGGAAGTCTTTTCCAAAACCTCCAGTAATACTAATTTTTGGATTAATTTGGTAAGTAATATTACCTACAGACCTGAATTGTTCATCATTTCCAGAACGCTCTAAATACTCGTAAGCCAATTTAAAATTGTTAAGTTCTAACTCTAACTTTCCGCCTACATCCCAAAAATTTTCATTAAAATAATTTAGTGTTTCATCTACATTAAATCCATTATCAATATATCTTCCTATTCCGTATAGGTGTAAATAGTTTTTATCATTAAACTGAAAAGCAACATCCAAGGTCAACCAACTTCCAACCCTATTTGCTGTGCTGGAATTAATTTCGTTTTCTTTAAATAATAAACTATATGCTACAGCTCCATCTAAACGGATTAATGGCTTGATGTTTTTAGGATTAAAATAAAAGTCTAAAACTTTTTTACTGGTTTCAGTAAAATAGGCTTTTACCAGTGCATCAGCATCTATGTAATTAGTCTTGTATTGCTCATATTTTTCTAAAAACTTAACTGCTGCATCAGAATAGTTTTTGGGTATATTTCCATTTTCTATAAAATCTTCACACTTTTTTCTGTTTGGGGTAGTTTCGTTAAACCCTCTAATATATTTATCAAACTTGGTTAAAGCTTCATTAGTATAAGCTTTATCTACAATGTTTATAACATCAAGAAGTGTTGTGGTTCTTTCTTTACCATAATACTCAAACAATGTTGTTCTTAAACCAATTGCCAATGTTTTTTTAGCTTCTTCAAAACCTTCAAACTTTTTTTGAATATACCCTAATGAGAAAGACGTATTGGTCTGTAAAGATTTAAAAGGATCAATTCTATATTCAGATTTTTTATTTGTTGATATACCTCTGTAATCCTTATAAGATTTGTCTTTTTTATTAGATAATAACCAATACGGATTAGTTTCTAAAGCAATATTACCATTTGCAAAACCATTAGATACATATAAGGCTAAACTTTTTAAATTTTCGGGTGTATTAATAGCGGTTGGCGTTTCTTCTAATATTGAAAAGGCAGGATTTGTTGTGCTTTCAAAATTAAAATCGTTGATGGTTTTAGGTGTATCATCTTCTTGAGCTGATAAATTGAAAACACAGCATACAATACATAATAAGGACAGTCTCATAGTTATTAATTTAATGATTCGATAAAAACTCTTTGTTTGTTTAATACGTTTTCTTTTAAAACAATCTCAATTTGCTTTTTAATAGTAAATTGCTCATCTCCATTATCAATATATTCATCTTCAAAATCAACAAAAGTAGAATAGTAAGTCTTCCTAGTATCTTGGTCATACAAGCTATATCGCACAATGGTTTCTTGCATAATTCTAGGCTTATTTGGCTCTTGATTACTGTCCACCATAAACTGTATATTGATTTCTAACACAGCACGCACTTTAGCTTCTTCTTTTGTAAACGATGCGCTTGTAGGCGAAGTATTATCTAAAATTTCAAAATCACTCAAATCACTTTTTTTTCTGAGAAAAAAAGCAATCTCATTTAATTGTTGTGCTTTTGTTTCTATTGCTGTGATATTAACGTTAATTTTTTGATTGTTATCGTAAGTTTCAAATTGTTCCATAATCTATTTAATTTTAGTGTTTAACAACTCTTTAATGTCGCTAATATCCATAGTACAATTAACTAATTTTGGAATTTTTATAGCTTTAGTAATGGTACTATCTTTAGTGGTTAATAACGTTAATTCAATTATTTTATCCTTCGTAAATTTAGCTTCAACTGTTACTTTATTTTCACCTTTTACTTTAGATACTTTTAATTGTTGAGTTTTTATAAAGTCTTTCAATCCTTCATCTTCGTACCCAGAGATTGTATCTGCTCTAGCTTCAATTTTATAAAGTTTTGCTTTTGCAGCCTTATCTTTATTTAAAAAGTAAAAAGAAGCTGTACCTCCTACCAATATTGCTATGGTAGCCCTAGCAACCCATCTTTTAGCACTAATAACATCCTCTTGTAAACTCAAGACTAATTTATTGTATGCATCATTTATTTTTAAAGGACTTCTTAAATCTAGGGTTTCTAATTGTGCTTTTTGACCAACAGAAATTTTAAATTGAGCCAATAATAAAATTATGTATGGCAAAATAAAGGCTAAATAGACTTTATAATCTGTTGTTGTTGTAATAAGCGAAGATGTTAATCCAAGAAAAGTATAAAACCCTAATAAGGCTTTTAGGTAATTACTTTGATTTTTTAAATGTTTTTTTAAGTTAGTAAAGGTTTCATTTACTAACGTTTGACCTTTTTCTAACCAAAAAGTGTCAAAATCTTTTAGCTCGCTCATGGTTTATTAGATGTTAAAAACACGCTTTGTGTATGTCCAGATGGACATGTTACGACGATATAGTCTGTAATAGTGCCTGTTGTAGTTACTGTGTTTTCTCTTGAAGTTTTAAAATCTAATTCCTCTACTGGTGTAGCAACAACAGTATCTATGGAAGAAGTAACAACATTAAATTTGAGTTTACAATCGGTTTTATAGCAAGTTTTCTCTGTAATCTGGTAAGTTTTAGTATCCATAATTTAAAGATTTAAATTTGGCTACTAATTAATTGTAGGGAATAATTAATAATTACAAGTTAAGAAAAATATAGCTATTTTTACAAAAAAACTATCTGAAATTAATGGCTTTACTAATATTTTACGGAGTAATCTCTATCTTTTTTTCATTTTTATGCTCTATCCTAGAAGCAGTATTATTAAGTGTAACACCAACTTTTATTAATGTAAAAAAACAAGAAGGGAAGCATTATGCGCTAAAACTTGAAGCCTTAAAAAAAGACGTTGACAGACCATTAATTGCAATTTTAACTCTTAATACCATTGCACACACTGTTGGAGCAATTTTAGTAGGTAAAGAAGCCGAAGGACTATACGGAAGTGGTGATGGTTATGGTGTTTTTATAGTGTCTGCAGTTATGACTATTTTAATATTAGTTGCTTCAGAAATTATACCAAAAACTATTGGTGCTACGTACTGGAAAAGTCTAGCTAATTTTACCACTAAAGCACTTAATGTTTTAATTTTTCCTTTAAAATGGACTGGGTTATTATGGCTCATGCAACTTACTACAAAACTAATTGGTGGTAAAGGTCATGGAAGCGTTTTAAGTCGTGAAGGGTTTTTAGTGATGGCAGATATGGCTCATGAAGAAGGCGTTTTTGAAGGTAACGAAAGTAAGATTATTAAAAATTTATTAACCTTTAAAGAAGTATTTGCAAAGGATGTCATGACGCCTAGAACAGTTATGAAGTCTGAAAACGAAACCACTACAGTCGAAGACTTTTTTAATAAAAACATGAATCTTCGTTTTTCTAGAATCCCTGTGTATGCAGATACAGAAGACAATATTAAAGGTCTAGTTTTAAAAGACGAAATTTTTAAAGAAATGGCTTTGGGTAATGGTAGCAAAAAACTATCAGAACTTAAAAGAGATATAATAATAGTAAATCGTGATTTAGCTATCCCTACCCTTTTTGAAAAACTTGTAGAAACCAGAAACCACATGGCTTTAGTGGTTGACGAGTATGGATCTGTAAGCGGAATAGTAACCATGGAAGACGTGATTGAAACCTTATTAGGCATGGAGATTATGGATGAAAGTGACAACGTTAGCGATTTACAAAGTTTAGCCAGAAAAAGCTGGGAAGCTCGAGCTAAAAAGCTAGGTATTATTGACCATAACGGACAAGTATCTAATCCTGAATAAATGGAAGAGTGCATCATCAAATCGCCTTTAGGTTACACCAAAATAGTAGGTGATAAAGATGGTATTACTTCTGTAACTGTTCTGAATTCAGAAGAAAAAATAACTGATATTATTCCAGATGTTTTAGAAGATTGTGTGCTTCAGCTTAACGAGTATTTTGAAGGTACACGACAACAATTTAGTTTAAAACTAAATCCGCAAGGGACTATTTTTCAAAAACACGTTTGGGAAGAACTGCAAAACATTCCCTACGGAAAAACAACCTCTTATCTTTCGTTATCAAAAAAACTTGGAGACGTTAAAGCTATTCGTGCTGTTGCAAATGCTAATGGTAAAAACCCCTTATGGATTATTATTCCGTGTCATCGTGTTATTGGTAGTGACGGAAGTTTAACTGGTTATGCTGGTGGATTACACAGAAAACAATGGTTACTTGAACACGAAAGTCCATACAAGCAGCAAAGTCTGTTTTAGGTTTATTTCCAATTTAATTTTCTATATTTAATATTCTAAACTAACATTAATGAAATTTATAAAAAAGCTCCTAAAAGTATTAGTTGTCCTTTTTGGAATACTAATAGCAATCCTTTACATCACAGACACAGACTATCTTCTTAAAGCCGTTCGCACCATTTATATGCGTGGTTACACTACTGCATTTTTAGATGACTATAAACGTTTTGATAATCAAGTGGTTGAAAACGGAACACCTCAACCTTGGCCAAACCATAAAGATTATAATACCGTTACAGAAACTGAAACCTTACAAAAAGCCAACAAAGATTGGGGAACTGTAGCTTATGTAATTATTAAAAATGATAGTATTTGGTTTGAAAACTATTATGATGGTTATGACGCAAACTCAAAATCCAACTCCTTCTCTATGGCTAAAAGCTATGTATCTGGATTACTAGGAAAAGCTATTATGGAAGGTCATATTAAGAGTTTAGACCAACCTGTTTGCGATTTTCTACCTGCTTTTTGTGATGGTGAAGCTGCTAAAATGACGGTTGGAGATTTATCTAGTATGGCTTCAGGAACTAATTGGGACGAAGCTTATTATTCACCATTATCCATTACTACACGTGCGTATTTTGATGACGATTTACAAAAGGTAATGAATGGCTTAAAAGTGGTAACCACACCCGGACAAGCTTTTAAATACGCTAGTGGAGACACACAAATGCTAGCGATGGTTATAGAAAAAGCAACAGGTAAAAAACTATATAATTATTTAACCGAAAGCTTTTGGAAACCTTTAGGTAGCGAAAACCCAACCCTATGGCAATTAGATAGTGCAGAAGACGATTTGGTAAAAGCCTATTGTTGTATTGCTAGTAATGCTAAAGATTTTGCGCGTTTTGGAAAGCTATACAAAGACCATGGACAATGGAATGGACAACAACTATTAGATTCGGCTTTTGTGGCAAAATCACTAAAACCACGTTTCCCTTCTAGTCCAGAATACGGTTATGGTTGGTGGCTTAAAAACCAAAATGGAAAAGACTTTTTTATGATGCGTGGGCACCTTGGACAATATGTTATTGTGCAACCAGATGACAATGTCATTATTGTTAGGTTAGGACATCAAAAATCACCAGATGCAGGAATTGGTGCTTACACCAAAGATATATCGTTATATATTGATGAGGCTTATAAGATGATGAATACCAAATAATAAATGTAATATGATTTCTAAACTCAACCTAGAAAACATCCTATTTTTAGATATTGAAACCGTTCCTGAAACACAATTCTTCAAGGAATTAGACGCAACCAAACAAGAGCTTTGGGAAGCTAAATCAAGCTACCAAAGAAAAGACGAGTTTACAGCTGAAGAATTTTATGACCGAGCAGGTATTTGGGCAGAGTTTGGAAAAATTATTTGTATTTCGGTAGGTTATTTTACCATTCAAGGGGATACACGATTGTTTAGAACCACTTCTTTTTATGGTGAAGAACGTCAGCTTTTAATAGAATTTAAAAACTTATTAATCTCGCATTTTAGTCAGGCTAAACACTTGTTATGTGCACACAATGGAAAAGAATTTGATTTTCCTTACATCGCACGTCGGATGATTATTCATAACATAGAATTACCTTACAAATTAAACTTGTTTGGTAAAAAACCCTGGGAAGTACCACACTTGGATACTTTAGAACTATGGAAATTTGGTGATTATAAAACCTACACCTCATTAAAACTTATGACTAATGTATTAGGCATTCCGTCCCCAAAAGATGATATTGATGGTAGCGAAGTGTACCGTGTTTATTATGAAGATAATGATATTGACCGCATTATTACTTATTGCGAAAAAGATACCATTGCTGTAGCACAAATCTTTTTACGTCTTCGTGGTGATAGTATTTTGACTGATGATGAGATTATACATGTATAAAAGTCATTACTAATTTTAGATTGAATATTTTTTTTCAACTATATTTAGTAATTGATTAATGTCGTCTGGGTACTATTATTCTGATTATTAAATCCTTGGTCAAATTTAAAGTAAGAGACTAAATTAGTTTCTGACCCAGTTAATGCGCAATCTTTTGAACTCATAATCTCAGACCCTGTTCTTTCTACACTCCAAAAACGTAAATCATCTAATGTGCCTTTAAAATGGCGCTGTCTAGTATCTGAATTTCCATTATCTGCTCGTCTTGCACCAATAAACATTTTATGCGGAGCATTTCCTGCATGAGGTGTAATAGCTAATGTTCCGGTTTGTTTTAAAACACCATTGATGTAAATTTTTACAGCAGTCGCATTATACGTTACAGCCACATGAGACCAAGCTGTAGGTGAAATTGCAGTATTGACACCTCCAATTATTACATCTCTATTTCTAAAAGAAATTTGATTGTTTACAACTCTAATTATATATCCTTTACCTGCTGTTCTGCTTCCCTTTCCAATAATAGTTTGAGAGGTTATTTTATCACTAGGTTTAATCCAAAACTCTATGGTAAAAACAGATGATGAGTTGTAATTAAAAGCTTGTGTTTGATTAGTAAGATTTACATAATCATCAATCCCATCAAAATTTAAAGCGGTTGCTGGTGTTTGTGAAAATGAAATTAAAGAATAAAAAACAATAACATTAAATAGTAAAATTTTTTTCATTGATTTAGGTTTAAATTTTATACAAATCTATACTTAATACAATTACTAGTTTACTACTTAAGTAGCAATTTTATGAAAAAAAAAGCCCCAACTTTCGTTGGGACTTTTTAGCAATAACATTTGTTAGTTTAGGGATTTTTTTTCTAGTTATTGCTTTAAGAATTTTCTAGTTTCAATAGTATCATTTACTTCAAACTGTACTAAGTATAAACCAGCTTCTAATTGGCTCACATTTATACCTTTTGATGTTGTAATACCTTTAGCTACTTGTTGTCCTAACATATTAACAACTGTATATGGTAAGTTTTCTACATTAGTTTTTACAAATAACGTATTACCTTTTACAGGGTTTGGATATACTGAAATAGCTACACCTAAATGTTGTACAAATCCTTGATTGTCTATTCTTGCTGTACCACAAGGACCAAGATTTACCCAACCAGAATTGGTTCTTTCGTATAAATATCCATTATATGTTACTTGATCTCCTGTAGAATAACTTGTACCACTACTCCATGGAGACACTCCAGCACACTTATCTGCAGCTCCGTTAGTTAAGCTTATAGCATCTACTGCCATATCACCTTGCCATGTTGTACCTGTAGTACCATCAAAACGTAATCTAACAGCATCACCAGAGTATGATGACAAGTCTACACTAGCATCTTGCCAAGCATTACCTTGGTTTCCAGATCTTGACCAAATAGTTGTCCAAGATGACCCATTATTTGTACTAATAGCTACACTTAAGCTTCCCATAGCAGATGATCCATACATATGGTATTTAAAGCTAAAGTTTGCATTATTAACACCAGATAAATCAAAACAAGGTGATACTAAAATGGCGCGTTTGTTTGAATAGTTTGGTGCAGAAGACTCCATATAAGCATACTGCGATCCTGCAGCTGCACTAGATGGTCCTGTATTGCTTGATGGTGTTGATCCGCTTCTTCTTGTCCAGTTAAAGTCGTCTCCACTTCCTTGTGTCCATAATCCAAAGCTAGACTCAAAACCTTCACTATATGGGAAAGAAGACACACCTCCTGTACATCCAGAAGTTGCAGGGCTTACAACAACCGTTCTTGTAACTTGATCTGCTGCATTTCCTGCTGCATCACTTACATTATAAAATCTAGTGTAAGTTCCTGCAGAGTTTGTATTTACTGTTCCAGTAATAACAATACTAGAGGTTAAATTACCATCCACATCATCTGTAGCAGTAGCACCTTGTTCGTTATAAGTGTCTCCTACAGTTAAATTAATAGTTGCGTTTCCGTTTAAAGTAATGACAGGTTTAACTGTATCTGCAGGAGCACTTCCTACACAAAAGTTTGTCACTTCAGAGCTTGCAAACGATCCTCCAGACGCTAAGGTTGTAGATCCATTAGTCACACTGTAAGACCCATTTCCGTAAGAACAACATATACCATCTCCATACGCATCTGTTATTGTAAAGTCATAACATCCATCTGGTAAACATAATGTTTCAGAAATAGTAGAACCATCTGGTTGAGACCCATAAGTTCCTCCAGATGCAACTGTAGTACCACTTGAGTTTTTAATGGTCCATGCAGTTTCTTCAGGATAATTATCAAAAGTAATCGTAACGTTAACATCGTTGTCGTTACAAGCAGTTTGACAAGGTGAGCAAGAAGAACCTCCACAATCAACTCCAGTTTCATCTCCATTTTGGATTCCGTCTGTACAAGTTGGTGTACTTCCGCCTCCATCACACTTAGTTGAAGCACCTAAACTAGCTCTAACTCCTCCTGGTAATAAAACAGCTCTCATTCTAGCTTTTTGACCCTGAGTATATAAATTCATACAAGAGTCATCGCTATAATCCATATAATTTTGTACCATATCTGTAGTACCACAAGATACATGACCAGTTGCGCAACCATAATTTGCAGCATCTGATGTTGGTGTATCAGACACAAAGTCGTCTGCATTACAATTACCATCTCCCCAAATATGACGTAAGTTTAAAAAGTGTCCAACCTCATGGGTTGTTGTACGTCCTAAGTCAAAAGGAGCAGATAAATAAAATCCAGAACCTCCATTTTTACTTCCGAAGTATTGAGGACCCATAACCACACCATCTGTTGCAGCACTACCTCCAGGAAACTGTGCGTAACCTAAAATTCCGCCTCCTATATTACATACCCACATGTTTAAATATTGCGAGGTATCCCAAGGATCTACTCCACCTTGAGACGATTTTTTCATATCATCGTTGGTTCCCCAAGAAGTTCTTGTTGAAGATTTTCTTGTAATACCATTAGTTGCATTTCCGTTTGGATCTACAGTAGCCATACAAAACTGAATTTCTGTATCTGCAGCTTGAGACCATGTGTTATTAGCATCAGCATTAGTACGTCTAAAATCGTCATTTAATACTTGTATTTGAGACAAAATTTGAGCTTCGCTTATATTCTCGTTAGAATTGCTATAAATGACGTGCACCACAACTGGAATAGTTATAATGCTTCCATCTATTCTGGCATTTTGTGCTTCCGCAATGCGTTGTTGCGTATAAGCTTCTATTTGATCCATGCGCTGTTGTAAGGTAGGATCTAATTGTTGTCTGTATTCTAAGTTTTGCATTGTAGAACAATTTCTATCTTGTTGTGCAAAAACAGAAAAAGCCATAAGAAAACTTAAAATAAATAAAGTAAAAGTTTTTTTCATACGAATAGTTTAATAGATTATATAATATTTTATTAATTCGGTACTGAAAGTATTGATTTTTTATTAATTAAACATTTTGTTTTTTGTTTTTTTCGACAAAAAACGTGATAAAAAATACTATTCGATTACAAGTGTGGTTTTACCCTCAATCAATTGAAAGAAATAAATTACTTTTACATAAATGAGCACTATTTTACTTCATATAAATAACCTATCAATTAGTTTTAAAAATGATGGCATAGACCAATCCATTATTAAAAATATTTCCTATTCTGTATTTGAAAATGAAATTGTTGGAATTGTAGGCGAGTCTGGTTCTGGAAAATCAGTGTCTTCTTTGGCTATTCTTGGGTTGTTACCTAAGCGTGTGTCTAATATTACATCTGGAACAATTACGTTTAACGATTTAGATTTAACTACAATAAGTAACAAACAATTTCAAGCTATAAGAGGTCAAAAAATTGCGATGATTTTTCAAGAACCCATGAGTTCTTTAAACCCATCCATGACCTGCGGAAAACAGGTTGAAGAAATTTTGTTTCAGCACACAAACTTGACAAAAAATCAGATAAAAGGTGAAACCCTTTTACTTTTTAATAAAGTAAAACTTCCACATCCAGAACGCGTCTATAAATCGTATCCACATGAGATTTCTGGTGGGCAAAAACAACGTGTCATGATTGCTATGGCTATAGCCTGCAAACCACAGCTATTAATTGCTGACGAGCCAACTACTGCGTTAGATGTAACCGTCCAAAAGGACATAATTAGTTTGTTAAAAGAATTGCAAGAAGAGACTAAAATGAGCATCATTTTTATTACTCATGATTTAAGTTTAATCTCTGAAATTGCAAACCGTGTTGTAGTCATGTACCAAGGTGAAATAGTAGAACAAAACACGGTTGAAAATATTTTTAAACAACCCAAACATCCGTATACTAAAGCTTTAATACAATCTAGACCTTCTTTAGAGGTCCGATTAAAAACATTACCAACTATAAAAGACGTGCTAAATGACACTGTATCTGATGCAATTATTACCAGTGATATGCGTCAAATTCAGCATAAAAAAATATACTCTAAAGCGCCATTATTAGAAGTGGTAAATCTTGAAAAAGAATATATTTCTAAATCTGGATTTTTTGCAAAAACAGAAACTTTTAAAGCAGTTAATAAAGTAAGTTTTAAATTATATGAAGGTGAAACCTTAGGATTAGTAGGAGAATCTGGTTGTGGAAAATCTACCCTAGGAAATGCCATTTTACTTTTAGATAAAGCCACTAAAGGACATATTTTATATAAAGGAAAAGACATTACAAACTTAACTAAAGCTGAAACTAAAGCAATTAGAAAAGATATTCAGATAATTTTTCAAGATCCATATGCCTCTTTAAACCCAAGACTTACTATTGGTAATGCTATTATGGAACCTATGAAAGTCCATAATTTATTTACTTCTGATAAAGAACGAAAAGAACAAACTATGGATGTATTAAAACGTGTTGGTCTGGAGGAATCAGCTTTTAATAAATATCCACACCAATTCTCTGGTGGTCAAAGACAACGTGTAGGTATTGCACGCACTATAGCGTTACAACCTAAGTTAATTGTTTGCGACGAGTCTGTGTCTGCTTTAGACATTTCTGTGCAAGCACAAGTTTTAAATTTGTTAAATGAATTGAAGGAAAACTTTGGTTTTACCTATATATTTATATCTCATGACTTAGCAGTAGTCAAATACATGAGTGACCAATTGTTGGTTATGAATCAAGGTAAAATTGAAGAATTAGACGATGCAGATGTTATTTACAACTCGCCTAAAAAAGACTATACAAAAAAATTAATTTCAGCAATCCCTAAAGGGTTATAGCATAAATACTTTTTTTGTTAAATACAAAACACTATTAATAAAACTAATGGTGTTTTGTATTCTTTTTTTTAAATTTTTTAAAAACATAGTAGGTTAAGTTTTTGGTAAATTTGGAACAAAAAAGTTTAACATTTAGGTTAAGTCATGGTAGACTTGGGCTTTATGTTAAATGGTTAGGTTTGGGATTACAAACATACAACCTCATTTTAGAATAATCAGACAAAAAGCATTATTTTTCGATGAAATACATCTTTTTTTAACATTAAATAGAATTTTCTTACAAATTTAATTTAATTTTTAATCGTTTAGTCGTTAAAACACTTTGTGTTGGATAATAACTTCTACCATAATTAGATCGTCTGTCTTCTCCTAATCTAGCTGCAACTTGATTGGTCATTTTAATTACAAATACTTCCTCTGCATTAGGGAAAGATAAATCGCGTCCATCTGCATCAATTTTTTGACCTTTTGAGGTCTGGTCTTGTTTTCTTTGAAGATAATCTTGTGTATCGTACAATTCATTATAACAATGAATTAACTCATGAGACAACAGAGATACTGGAGAATTGTACCCTTTGTTACGCTTAAACCAACTTTTTTTATGGTTTTTTCTAAAGACTACTCCATGTGTATCGTAAAATAAAATGGTATTATATTTTGGACTATACGCATTTTTTTGAGCTGGAATAATGGTGATATTATTATCTGTGTCTGCTACTAAAACATCAATAACATCTACTTGATGGGTATGATCTTCTTCTTTAAAAGTAATTGTTAATGCACTTGATTTTACTAGAAAATCTAATGCAATAGTGGTGTTTCTAAGAAAGCGATCTTGGATAAGAGTATAATCTCTATCTAATACGTAGTGATAATTTACAAATTGATTTGTTAAGGTCTTGATTCGCATTATTACAGGCTCATCTCAGGAATATCACCTTCAATAATTAAAGTCCCTTCTGTTGCTTTTTGGATGTCTTCAACCGTTACACCTGGAGCGCGTTCTAAAAGCTTAAACCCTTTATCTGTAACTTCTATAACCGCTAGATTAGTTACTATTTTTTTGACACATCCAACACCTGTTAATGGTAAACTGCATCGTATAAGTAGTTTAGATTCTCCTGCACGATTAGTATGCATCATGGCAACAATTATATTTTCTGCACTAGCCACTAAATCCATTGCACCACCCATACCTTTTACCATTTTTCCAGGTATTTTCCAATTGGCAATGTCTCCGTTTTCCGCTACTTCCATTGCTCCTAAAATGGTTAGGTCTACATGTTGACCTCTAATCATAGAAAAACTCATAGCAGAATCAAAAAAACTTGCTCCTGGAAGGGTCGTTATGGTTTGTTTTCCTGCGTTAATAATATCTGCATCTTCTTCGCCTTCAAAAGGAAAAGGACCCATACCCAATACTCCGTTTTCCGACTGAAATTCTACTTGTATATCATCACGTACATAATTGGCAACTAAAGTAGGTATACCAATACCTAGGTTAACATAATAACCGTCTTTAACTTCTTTTGCTATACGCTTAGCTATTCCTGTTTTATCTAACATTTTTTTAGTTTAAAGTTATAAGTATTTATAGTTAAAAATCTATCTTTTTAATACTCTAAAATTTAGCGCATTTTAGGCACTTTTAACTAGCTAACTTCTTTTTGTCTAACTGTTCTTTGTTCTATGCGTTTTTCATAGGTTTTCCCTTGAAAAATACGTTGTACAAATATACCTGGGATGTGTATTTGATTAGGGTCTAAATCGCCTACAGGAACCAACTCCTCTACCTCAGCAACTGTAATTTTTGCAGCTCCAGCCATGCATGGATTAAAGTTTCTAGCAGTGCCTTTAAAAATCAAATTTCCGGCAGCATCACCTTTCCAAGCTTTTACAAAAGCAAAGTCGGCTTTAAACGCATGTTCTAATACATACATTTTACCGTCAAATTCTCTGGTTTCTTTGCCTTCTGCTACTTCTGTGCCATATCCTGCTGGTGTGTAAATAGCAGGAAAACCAGCTTGTGCAGCACGACAACGTTCTGCTAAAGTCCCTTGCGGAATCAGCTCGACATCCAACTCTCCTGACAACATTTGTCGTTCAAATTCGTCATTCTCTCCTACGTATGAGGATACCATTTTTTTGATTTGCTTTTTTTGTAGTAATAAACCCAATCCAAAATCGTCCACTCCTGCATTGTTAGAGATACACGTCACGCCTTTTACGTTTCGTTTTACAAGTTCTGCAATTGCGTTTTCTGGGATACCACTAAGTCCAAAACCACCTAGCATAAAGGTCATATTATCCTTGACACCATCTAGTGCTTCTTCTACAGAATTTACTGTTTTTAGAATCATTATTTTCTAATTTTTAAGTGGTTTAAATTTAAGAAATAAAAAAGCCATTCTAAAGTGAATGGCTTTTATTTTTTAATGTATTAGTTATGGATTCATTTCTAATTCGTCAGGGACGTCATCTTCTGGAAGATCTAATCCAGGTGAATCACCACCATCAGGCACATAGTTTTCACAATCTACTGCTATTGTTAAATTAGAAGGACGTGGAAAGTCTGATTTTGATACGTCTAAAGTCTCGTCTTCATAACAGCTTTTCATATATATTCCCCAAATAGGTAAAGCCATAGCTGCGCCTTGACCATATTTTGTTCTGCTAAAATGGGTCGCTCTGTCTTCTGCACCAACCCATACACCAGTTACTAAGTTAGGCACCATACCCATAAACCAACCATCAGATTGGTTTTGTGTTGTTCCTGTTTTACCAGCTATAGGATTTGTTAGTTCATAAGGATATCCTGTAACCACTTCTCTGTAGGAAGCATCCCATTTATCTCTTCCAACGGTTCTTAATCTGCTTCCTGAACCAGACTCTACTACACCTTGCATAAGTTTTACCGTTACATAAGCTGTTTCTTCACTTAATACATCTCTAGTTTCTGGTACAAATTGATATAAAACTGTATCGTTTTTATCTACAATAGTGGTTACCATAACAGGTTTGGTATAAACCCCTTGATTTGCAAATGCAGCATAGGCACCAACCATTTCGTATACACTAATATCTGGAGTACCCAAAGCAATAGAAGGCACTAATGGGATCTCTGATGTTATTCCAAGATTTTGTGCTAATTCTGCTACAGGTTGTGGGCCAACTTTATCCATTAATCTGGCTGTAATGGTATTTACAGAGTTTGCTAACGCTTGTTTTAAATTTAATTCTCCACTGTAATCTCCGTCATTATTTTTTGGAGACCATGGTTCTGGATTACCATATTTATTGGCTTCAATAGTTATTGGAGCACGTGGTAACTTATCACAAGGTGACATGTGCAATTGGTTAATTGCAGTTGCGTAAACAAAAGGTTTAAACGTAGATCCAACCTGGCGTTTTCCTTGTTTGACGTGATCATATTGGAAACTTCTATAGTTCATACCACCAACCCAAGCTTTAACATGTCCTGTTTGTGGATCCATACTCATCATTCCTGGATGCAGAAAATGCTTATAATAACGCATAGAATCTATAGGTTTCATAATAGTGTCTACTTCACTTGGTTGTCCGTTTTTATCCCATTTAAACACTGTCATTTTAGCTGGCTTGTAAAAAGAAGCTCTAATTTCTTTTTCGCTTTTACCTGCATTTTTTAATATTCTCCAACGTTCTCCTCTGCTCATAGCATTATACATCAATTGCTCTTCCTCTTCTTTGGTTAATCCTAAAAAAGGAGCGGTTGGATTACGGTCTGGAGTGTTTTGATGAAAAAACTCAGCTTGTAATCTTGGCATGTGTCTAGCAACTGCTTCTTCTGCATATCGCTGCATACGCGAGTCTATAGTTGTGTAGATTTTTAAACCGTCATTATTGATATTATATTTACTACCATCTGGCTTACGATTTTTTGGATCGTTTATCCAATTTTTCATAAAGTCTCTTAAATACTCTCTAAAATAAGTAGCAGTTCCAGAACTGTGTGAGTCTGGAGTGTATCTTAATCCTAAATCGGTTTTTTGAAGTGAATCTTTTTCTTTATCTGTGATATAACCATACTTAGCCATTTGAGCAAAAACTACGTTTCTTCTTGCTTTTGTTTTTACAGCTCGTTCTCCTTTATCTTTTAATGGGTTATATAATGAAGGATTTTTAAGCATTCCAACAATCATTGCAGACTCTTTTATACTTAATTCTTTGGGTTCTTTACCTCCAAAATAGATTCTGGATGCCGATCGTATTCCATCTGCATTATTATCAAAATCTACAATATTTAAATATTGAGCGACAATTTCTTCTTTAGTGTATTGGCGCTCTAAACGAATGGCAATAATCCATTCTTTAAATTTCTGCAACACTCTTTTTACCTTATTACTTGAGGCTCTTTTGGTAAATAATTGTTTTGCTAATTGTTGTGTAATTGTACTAGCACCTCCACTTCCTGGTTTTAAAATTGCTCGCAACGTACCACGACCATCAATACCAGAGTGTTCTAAGTATCTAACATCTTCTGTTGCTATTAAAGCATCAACTAAATGTTGTGGTAGCTCGTCATAACTAACAGGAGTACGATTATCTCTAAAATAAAATTTACCTAGCGTTTCTCCGTCTGAAGAAATAATTTCAGTAGCTAAATTAGTTTTAGGGTTTTCTAATTGCGTGTGATCAGGCATTTCACCCAAAACTCCCCAAGATGCTAATAAAAATAGAAGTACTATTGAAAGTAATCCACCTAAAAATAACATCCAAAACCAACGTACATATTTTTCGAAGCCTGCCTCTTCTGATTTATTTGTTTTTGCCATATGTTAGACTATTATTCTATTTTTTCTACTCTAAAACCTACATCTGTAATACCTTCTAAGTTTACAACACCATTAACCTCTCCATTATTACGCATAGCGTGCTGTATATTAACAGTGTAAGTACCACTTTCGTTAAAAACAACACCTTCTTTGTACCACAACTTATTTTCTTTAACAGCAGTTAACCCTTCGCCTAACCATTCGCCATTTTTTTTAGTCATTTCATACTCTAAAGTATCTGTTAATGTCTTTCCGTGAGGGAAATTCATTTCTACTATTAAGTATAAATTACTAAACTTATAAGCATTTGTATTTCTAATATTTACAAACAAATTATAAGGTTTAATCGAGTCTGGCGCATTAATATTAAAGCTTACAATATCTTCTTTATTCCAAGCTGTAGATACACTTTTATACTCGTCAAAAACTGCTTTTGAGTCACAAGATGTAACTAGTACTGTCAATAAAACTAATAGGATATTACTTGCTCTCATTGGTTTTATTGTTATTGTTTTGTGGTTTTTTTCTATTTGGCTTTCGTTTTGGCTTTCTATTATTTGATGAATTGTTATTATTAGATTTAGCTTCTACAGTATTACGTGTTGATTTTTTATTACGGTTTCTATTGTTTTTACGTTTTTTGTTGTGTTTTGGACTATCAAAACGTGTTAAACTATCTTGACCAACAACGTTTTCAAACTCTGTTTTAGTATCTACAACAATATCTGCAGCGTATTCTTCTAAGCTTGCTACTTTTTCTTTTTTCTTGTTTAGTTCTATTATTTCTTTAGCTTGAGCTGCAGTAATTAAGTGCCAATTCATCCATTCTCCTTCATAGGCATACCACATATGACCCTTAAAAATATCTGTTTTTTGGCATACTGCTGTTCCTTTTTCTGTGTATAATTTAGCGTCTGTTTTTGGAAATGCTTTTAAGGCATCTAAATACGAATCTAACTCGTAATTTAAACAGCATTTTAGCTTACCACACTGTCCTGCTAATTTTTGTGGGTTTAATGATAATTGTTGGTAACGTGCTGCACTTGTACTTACAGATCTAAAATCTGTTAACCAAGTCGAGCAACACAACTCGCGACCACAAGAGCCTATACCACCAAGTCTTGAAGCTTCTTGACGAAAACCAACTTGTTTCATTTCTATACGAATTCTGAATTCTCTAGCGTAAATTTTAATTAACTCTCTAAAATCTACTCGTTCTTCTGCGGTATAATAAAATGTGGCTTTGCTTCCGTCACCCTGAAACTCGATATCAGAAATTTTCATTTGTAATTTCAAATCTATAGCAAATTGACGCGCTTTAACCTTCATTGGTTCTTCTTTATCACGTGCGTCGCTCCAAATATCAATATCTTTTTGAGACGCTTTTCTGTAGATTTTCCAAACGTCGTTTTTGGTATCTATTTTTTTGCGTTTAATTTGAACGCGAACTAATTCTCCCGTAAGGGTAACCATCCCAATATCATGACCAGATTGTGCTTGAGTTGCAACAATGTCTCCGATACTTAGTGTTAAATTTTCTGAATTATGATAGTAATGTTTTCTACCGTTTTTAAAACGGACTTCAACCCAATCAAAAGGTTTTTCTCCATTAGGGACAGACATGTTTGCTAACCAATCAAAAACGGTTAATTTATTGCAACTATCTGTACCACATGTTCCGTTATTCTTACAACCTTTTGGTTGTCCGTCTTTACCTGTAGCGCAACTTTGACAAGCCATACTATTTATGTGTATATATTGAATCTTAGGGAATTAACCTTAAGATGACGATTAATAATTAGTTGTACAAGCTAAAACGCAGTAACAACTCTTCTAATTTGTAAAGATAAGATTATTTAGATGACTTTAAAATATAAAAAAGCACGATAACTTTTATCGTGCTTTATGTTGTATGTAGTAAGCTATTACTTTTTAAGTGTTTCAAAAATATTACGTAAATCTTTTTTATATGGTAAGTGATCTGCACGTCCTTTTTTAAAGATATCGTTACTATTTCCTTGTCCTTTTCTAAGAGCTTTTTGTTCTTCATAAGGTAGTGCGTGTATGTCTTTACAGGTCGAAGAACAGCAGTTATCCATCTCTGTTTTACAGTCTTCACATTGTATAAATAGTAAATGGCACGCATCATTAGCACAATTTACATGTGTATCACAAGGTTTACCACATTGGTGGCATTTCGCGATGACATCGTCACTAATTTTTTCGGCACGACGCTCATCAAATACAAAGTTCTTTCCAATAAATTTATTTTCGATGCCTTCTGCGTTAACTTGTCTGGTATATTCTATAATTCCACCTTCCAACTGATAGACATTTTTAAACCCTTTATGTTTATAATAGGCACTTGCTTTTTCGCAACGTATACCACCTGTACAATACATTAGTAAGTTTTTATCTTCCTTGTGATCTCGTAAATCTTCTTCTATGATATCTAAAGATTCTCTAAAGGTGTCCACATCTGGTGTTACTGCTCCATCAAAATGCCCAATTTCGCTTTCGTAATGATTACGCATGTCCACACAAACGGTGTTTGGATTGTCAAGCATATCATTAAATTCTTTAGCAGATAGGTGTACGCCTTTATTAGTGACATCAAAAGTGTCATCGTTTAAACCATCTGCTACAATTTTTTCTCGGACTTTAACTTTAAGCTTTAAAAAAGACATATTATCTTGTTCTATTGCAATGTTAAGCCTAACATCTTTTAAAAAATCGATACTATCTAAATGGTTTTTAAACGCTTCAAAATGATCTGCTGGAAGAGATAGTTGTGCATTAATCCCTTCGGTTGCGACATAAATACGACCTAGGACGTCTAAACTGTCCCATTTAATAAATAATTGGTCTCTAAATTCTTGTGGATTGCTAATGTGAGCATACTGGTAAAACGATAGTGTTAAACGTTCTTTACCTGCTTGTTTAATAAGTTCTGCTCTTTCATTAGCGCTTAATTTGTTGTACAGTTGCATGCTATACTTGTTTTAAGTGTTAATAAAAAGTTTTTTGCAAAGGTATTATTTTTAGTGACCTAGACAATTTAAGGGTAAAAAAAAGTCCTTTACGCTTTGCAAAGGACTTTTAATAGACTAACTCGTTAATAATTTTTTAATGTTTTGGATTAAAAAATGTTACGAGTTAACCTCCATCGGCTTTACAACTGCTATTAAGTAGAATAGCAACTGAAACGCCTAATGTTTTTGTAAAAACTAATCTTTTTAAATATTTCATACCTTAAAAATTATCAAGGATTAACATTTTAAAAAGCGGATTAAATAATTCTTTTTCATAGCATAATTTCTCCACTTCAATAAGTAGATGCAAAAACTTTAAAAAGGTTGCGTGAGAAAATTAAATTTCTTTAAAAAAGTAGTATTTTAGCATAGAAATTATAATAAAAAAGACGTATGAGTAAAGAAAAAGACGCTAAACTAAAAGCATTACAGCTAACATTAGATAAATTAGATAAAGCTTACGGAAAAGGGACAGTAATGAAAATGAGTGACGCTGCTGTGGTGGATGTAGATGCTATCCCATCTGGGTCTTTAGGTTTAGATATTGCATTAGGCGTTGGCGGATACCCAAGAGGTAGAGTTATAGAGATATATGGTCCAGAATCTTCTGGTAAAACAACATTAACACTTCATGCTATTGCAGAAGCGCAAAAAGCGGGTGGAATTGCTGCTTTTATTGATGCAGAGCATGCTTTTGATAGATTTTATGCCGAAAAACTAGGAGTTGATATTGATAATTTAATTATCTCTCAACCTGATAATGGTGAACAAGCATTAGAAATTGCAGATAATTTAATTCGTTCTGGAGCGATAGATATAGTTGTTATTGACTCGGTTGCTGCATTAACTCCTAAAAGTGAAATTGAAGGAGAAATGGGTGATTCTAAAATGGGATTACATGCACGTTTAATGTCTCAAGCTTTAAGAAAACTAACAGCTTCTATTAGTAAAACCAATTGTACTGTAATATTTATTAACCAGTTACGTGAAAAAATTGGTGTTATGTTTGGTAACCCAGAAACGACTACTGGTGGTAATGCCCTTAAGTTTTATGCTTCTGTACGTTTGGATATTAGACGATCTACACAAATTAAAGATAGTAATGGTGAAGTACTTGGTAACAAAACCCGAGTTAAAGTGGTTAAAAACAAAGTAGCACCACCATTTAGAATGGCTGAGTTTGATATTATGTATGGTGAAGGTGTTAGTAAAGTTGGAGAAATATTAGATGTCGCTGTAGAAAAAGAAATAATTAAAAAAAGTGGGTCATGGTTTAGTTATCAAGACACCAAGCTTGGACAAGGTAGAGATGCTGTAAAGCTTATTATTAAAGATAATCCAGAACTATTTGAGGAGCTGGAAGAAAAAATAAAAGTCGCTATTAAAGAGAGTCTTTAAAACATAAAATCCCGATATATTCGGGATTTTTTTAATTTATGACGCAACCTTTTTAAAGTTTATGCATCTACCAATAAACAAACCTGAGTTAATAAAACAAATGAAAAAGCTTTTTACTGCTATAATTACTCTTATTGTATTGGTATCCTGTAGCTTGGATAAAAATCCTCCTCTAACTTATTTAGAACCTGTTTCGGTGATAAGTGCGACAATGCCAGAGTCCTTTACTTACGGTGAAACCTATCAAATAGAGTTTACTTATCTAAGACCATCAGATTGTCATGTTTTTCATGATATTTATTCTGTAAGAACAGATAACGTCATTACTATTGCAGTTATAAATTCTGTAACAGATAATGGTAATTGTCAAACCATTAATGCAATTACAAATAATTCTTTTGAGTTTTTAGCTTCAGATACTGGAAGTTATACTTTTAAATTCTGGCAAGGAGAAACTGATGATGGCGAAGATATTTACCTGACAATGGAAGTACCAATAGAAGAGTAAAAAGAGTATTAACTAATACATTGTTTTAAAATTGAGTTTAGACCAACTCATACATAAATGCAAGTCCAATGATACCAAAGCACAAAGCGAATTATACCAGCTTTTTTCAAGCAAGTTATTCTCTGTTAGCTTAAAGTATTCAAGCTCTTATGCAGAAGCTGAAGATAATTTACAAGATGCATTTATAACTATTTTTAATAAAATTAAACAGTACAATAACAAAGGTAGTTTTGAAGGTTGGTTAAAACGAATTACTATAAATACTGTGTTACAACGTTACAGAACACAAAAAGTATTTGACATAGTAAATGAAGAAGCAATAGTAGACGAGAATGTAGATATTGAAGAAGATGATGTTAGTATTGATTTTTTATTAAAATGTATACAAGAATTGCCTGACAGATATAGATTGGTTTTTAATTTATATGTATTAGATGGTTATTCACACAATGAAATTGCAGACATGTTAGCCATAACATCTGGAACAACTAAATCTAATCTAGCACGAGCTAGACAAATATTAAAAGATAAAATAATTGAATATAAAATGGGATTAAATACCCAATCGTTATAAATGAGTACAAAAAAGAACATAGATCGTCTATTTCAGGAGAAATTTAAAGAGTTTGAAGTCAAACCAGACCCAAAGGTTTGGCAAAACATTCAATCTCAATTAGAAAAAGACCAGGATAAACCGGTTGTTATAATTCCGTTATGGTTAAAATTATCTGGTATTGCAGCATCTTTAGCATTATTACTGTTTTTAAGTAAATCTGTTTTAAACCCAACAGATACATCAAATATGCCTTCTACTGTAGATTCTAAAAATATAGATAATACGCAACCTACAGACAATACGACAAAGGATGTTTTTAATACTCCTTCAAAAGACTACAATTCTAATAGCCAAGACAATACAAATCAATCTAATACAATCAATAATTCTCAAATTGTTAATACTCTTCCAGAGGAGTCAGATAATTCAAACTCTAATTCCAGTGATAAAAACACCAACTACAATAAAACTAATATAACCTCTAGTAGTGTAGCAAACTTATCTAACAACACAAACAAATTAAGCACAATGCAACAAGATGGTGTTGTTTCAAACAATACCAATACTAATGTGGTTGGCCAAAATACAAACACAGCAAATACAACAAACAGCAGCAATAGTATTAATAATAAAAATTCAGAGGTTGTAGATTCAAATCTTAATACCAATAAAAAAGATTTAGACAACACTAAAAATAACAATAGTATTAATGACGCTATTGCACAAAACAAAATAGAAGAAGAAAATAAAGAGCAGCAAAAACCATCTATTGAAGATGCAATTGCCCAAAACAATACTGAAGACCTTATTGAAAAAGAGGAAGTAAATAACAGGTGGAGTGTAAATGCCAACATTTCGCCTGTTTATTACAACACAATGGGTCAAGGGTCGCATATACACGAACAATTTAACCAAAACAAAAAATCTGGACAAGTTAATACCAGTTACGGAGTTCAGGTAGGCTATGCTTTAAATGACAAAATAACGGTAAGATCTGGTATTAACCGTTTAAATTTAAGCTACAATACAGAAGATGTTGTGGTTTATGAAAAATTTACAACTAGTTCTAACAATACTGCCACTCTTAAAAACGTAGATTTTGCAAGTACAAGTGATGGACATGAACTAAGTATGATAAGTGCTAAAAATGTAAGTGTCATGGAAGTTAGTAAAAGCTTTAACGCAGCAATTAACCAAAGTATGAGCTACTATGAAATTCCTTTAGAAATAGAGTATAAAATATTAGATAAACGCTTTGGTATTAATCTAATTGGTGGTTTTAGTTCGTTTGTATTAAATGACAACGAAGTTATATCCGATTTAAATGGTGTAAAAACAAAAATTGGAGAAGCTAACAACATCAATGAGCTTAGTTTTAGTACCAATATAGGAGTTGGTTTAAATTACAAATTCAGTAATACTGTAATGTTTAATCTTGAGCCTACTTTTAAATACCAGTTAAATGCATTCAATGAAACGTCTGGTAATTTTAACCCTTTCATCTTAGGGTTATACACCGGATTTAGTTATAGATTTTAGTTTAGTTTTTAGTTTAAAGTATCCCTTTAGATAGGGAAAGTAATGATGGAAAAAGCTACTTTGTTTTCAAAGTAGCTTTTTTTTATAGTAAGTTTTTCTGTAATTGGTCTAAGATAATTTGTCTTGACTGCTGGTTTATAGCTTTGGTATCTTCAATAGTTAGTTTTTCAGTTGGAATAAATGGATGCATTGTGGCTCTCATTATTCCAGGACCACCACTAAAAAAAGTATAAGAAAATCTTTGTTTATTATCTGGAAACGTAATAGGTACAATTGGAGTTTTATGGTTTATGGCCAAACGGAATGCACCATCTTTAAATTCGTCTAGTAAAATATGTTCTTCAGGTACTAACCCTTCAGGAAAAATACATATACTTAACCCTTGTTTTAATCTTTTTTGAGCTCTTAAAAACACAGCCTGCCTACTTTTAGCACTACTTCTATCAACCAAAATACAGGTGCGTTTATAGAAAAAACCAAACAAAGGGATTTTTGCCAATTCGGCTTTGCCAACAAATACAAACGGATTTTTAACGGTTACTAGCATTAACATGATATCAACCATTGAGGTATGGTTAGCAATAAACATGTAACTTTTTTTAGGCTCAGGTTTTTGTAAGTATTTAATTTTAGTTACAAATCCCATACCTACCAATATAAATCTTGCCCAAAAACGTGCTAACTTAAAAAAATATGGGTACCAAGACTCTTTTGAAATAGATAGCAATAAAATAGGGAATAAGATAATAATGGGTAATGCTACCAAAATGTAGAACCAAATACGATAAAGAGTCCAAAAAATATACTTAAATACTATCATTAGCTGTCAAAACTAATTAAATTAATTGAGCTATTCTACTAAAAAAATTACCTTTGCTTTTAAGTTTAATTAAAAAAGATTTTCGCTGTAGCGGAAAGTGAGCATGGCAAGAATACTTACAGGAATACAAAGTACAGGAACACCACATTTAGGAAATATATTAGGCGCATTAAAACCAGCTATTGCATTAGCAAATGATGCAAAAAACGAATCGTTTTTGTTTATTGCAGACTTACATTCTTTAACTCAAATTAAAGATGGTGAAACTTTAAGACACAACACCTATTCTACCGCTGCCACTTGGTTAGCATTTGGATTAGATATTGATAAAACGGTGTTTTATAGACAAAGCGATGTGCCACAGGTTACTGAATTGGCTTGGTATTTAAATTGTTTCTTTCCTTTTAAGCGTTTAGAACTAGCACATAGTTTTAAAGACAAAGCAGACCGATTAGACGATGTTAATGGTGGGCTATTTACCTATCCTATGCTAATGGCAGCAGATATTTTATTGTATGATGCACAGATAATTCCTGTTGGGAAAGATCAAGAACAACATATAGAAATGACACGTGATGTTGCTTCGCGTTTTCATGCAAAAATGGGCGACACCTTTGTCCTTCCTGAAGCTAAAATACAGAAAGACACCATGTTGATTCCAGGTACAGATGGTGAAAAAATGAGTAAAAGTAAAGGGAATATTATCGATATCTTTTTACCAGAAAAGAAATTGCGTAAGCAAATCATGTCTATTGAAACTGATAGCACACCTTTAGAAGATCCAAAAGACTGGTCAATATGTAATTGTTTTGCTTTATATAGTTTATTAGCTTCAGATCAAGAAATAGCAACCATGAAAGCTAATTACCAAAACGGTAATTATGGTTATGGACATGCTAAGCAAGCATTATATGAGTTAATTTTAGACACCTTTAAAACAGAACGCGAACGTTACAACCACTTTATGGCTAACTTAAATGAAATTGATGATGCTCTAGCTAAAGGTGCACAAAAAGCTAAAGTTGTTGCAGATGACGTGCTAAAAAGAGTTAGGAAAAAGGTTGGGTATTAATTTGAAAATAATAACAATTATTGTTGTACTTATAATTTTAGGGATTGTATTTAAAAACAAATATTTAACTCTAAACATTTATGATACCTACTATTTAATTAGTTATTTTAATATTTCAATTATACTAGCAGGTATCGTTTTAATATTATTTTTTATTTTTAAATAACCTCAAATAATTTTCCTGGAAGCGGTCTAATCACTCCTTTTAATTCCATATTTAATAGTATTCCTGCTAATTTATACGTTGGCATATTACAATTTAGAGCTATAACGTCCAATAATTGCTTATCATTCTCTTTTAGATAATTATAAACTTGTTTTTCATCAGTATCTAACTGGACAAACAATTGTTTTTGAACTGCAGGTTTTTTTAAATCTTCTAATTGCCAATTTAAAATATACGGAACATCTAATGGAGTGGACAATAAATGTGCTTTTTGTTGTTTTATTAAATTATTACAACCTACACTTTGGCTATCTGTTGTGCGACCAGGAACAGCAAAAACATCTCTGTTGTAAGAATTGGCTATGTCTGCGGTTACTAGGCTTCCTCCTTTTTCGGCAGACTCAATAACTATCGTAGCTTGGCTTAAACCAGCTATAACTCGGTTGCGTTTTAAAAAATTATTACGGTCAAACGCATCGCTACTCCAAAAATCGGTAAAAAATCCACCATTATTTTCGACCTCAGCAACATATTTTTTGTGCACTTTAGGATAAATCTGGTTTAATCCGTGAGCTAAACACCCAATAGTTTGTAGTTTGTGTTTTATTGCAGCCTTTTGTGCTGTAATATCTGTACCATAAGCAAAACCAGAAACTATAATTGGGTTGTAAATAGCTAAATCTTCAACCAATTTTTCGCAAAACGCAATACCAGAAGTTGTTATTTTTCTAGCACCAACAATACTAATAATATGCTTATTATTAAGGTTTATGTTTCCGCTTTCAAACAATAAAATTGGGCTATCAATACAATGCTTTAAGTTTTCAGGATAGGACTCGTCTGTAAAATAGTGGTACTTTATCTGTTCGTCCTTAATAAATTTAAGCTCACTTTCTGCTGCTTCTAAATGGTTAGATTTATAAATTTCTTTTAAAATTATCTCTCCAATACCATCTATTTTTAATAGATTTTGCTTTTTTTCTTTAAATACTGCTTCTGCACTTCCGCAATGGTTAATTAGCTTTTTTGCGGTTGTGTCTCCTATTTTAGAGACATGTTGAAGTGCCAAAATGTGCAATAATTGCTCGTCTTTCATGTTTTATATCGCTGATTTTGAAACTACAAGAAAAGAAATTTAAGCCTGTTAATAACTAATACCTGCTAAATTTTATTGGTTTTTAAAAATTTCTAACTTTGTTAGTATGCAATTAGAACAATACATCAGTGATTTATTATACAGATATGACTGTGTTACGGTTCCAGAGTTTGGATCGTTTTTAACACAACGTCAATCTGCAGAAGTGCATCAAAGTACCAATGCATTTTATCCACCAAAAAAACAATTATCGTTTAACGAACAAATACAAACCAACGATGGTTTGTTGGCACATTATATTGCAGAAATAGAAAAAATTCCGTTTGAAACTGCTTTACAAAACTTATCTAAACGTGTTAAGTCTTTAAAATCTTATTTAATTGAAGGCGAAACGCTAAGCTTTGAAAATATTGGTGATTTAGTATTAAACAGTAATGGTAAAATAGAGTTTAGCCCATCGTACCATTTAAATTATTTAACTGATGCTTTTGGATTGTCTCAATTTGTATCTCCTGCTGTAACCCGTGAGGTTTACAAAGAAGAAGTAGAAACTATTGAAAAAGTAATCCCTATTGCTGTAACACCAGAAAAACGCAAAAGTAAATCCTATTTAAAATATGCTGCAATTGCAGTTGTTGCTTTAGGAATGGCTGGTTTTGGTTTTAATAACTACGTTAATAATGTAGACCAACACAACCAAATAGCACAAGAAGAGGCTAATAAACAATTAGAAAGCAACATTCAAGAAGCTACTTTTGTTATTAGTAATCCGTTACCTGCTATTACGTTAAACGTTAACAAACAAACTGGAAATTATCATGTGGTTGCTGGTGCGTTTAGGGTAGAAGCAAACTCCGATAAAAAAGTAGCACAATTACAAGGCAAAGGATTTAAAGCACGTAAAATAGGCGAAAACAAATATGGCTTACATCAAGTCGCTTATGCGAGTTATACAGACAGACAAGACGCCTTACAAGCTTTAAACACTATAAGAAAAGAACACAACAAAGATGCTTGGTTGCTTATTAAAAAGTTAGACTAAGTGTAATACTTTAAACCTATTTTAAAAGACCTTTTAATTAATATTGAAAGGTCTTTTTTATTTTAAAATGCTTAATTCTTAATTAATTCTAAATTTTATGGCTGAAATTTTAAATCGGTTTACCTTTGTAGCGTAATTAAAGTTCCGATGTTTCGGAAACACATTTTAAAACATTTAATGGAAGCAAAAACACCTAAAGATTCTAGAACAATAATGACAGATATGGTTTTACCAGGTGAAACCAACCCAATCAATAATTTGTTTGGTGGCGAATTATTAGCACGAATGGACAGAGCTGCAGGTATTAGTGCCAGACGACACTCCAGACGTATTGTTGTAACCGCTTCTGTTAACCATGTGGCTTTTAATAGAGCCATCCCTTTAGGTAGCGTGGTAACAGTTGATGCTAAGGTGTCTAGAGCCTTTAAAAGCTCTATGGAGATATATATTGATGTTTGGATAGAAGACAGAGAATCTGGTGTAAAAGCAAAAGCCAACGAAGCCATTTATACATTTGTTGCTGTAGATGAAACAGGAAGACCTGTACGTGTCCCAGAATTAGTCCCAGAAACCGAGTTAGAAATTGAACGTTTCCAAGGTGCTTTACGCAGAAAACAATTAAGTCTAGTATTAGCTGGTAAAATGAAACCTAATGATGCGACAGAGTTGAAGGCGCTTTTTGAGTAATTACATCTTATAAATCCATTCTGCAGGATTAACAGATTTGTTGTTTTTATATAAACTAAACCACAATAAGGTTTCGCCTTCACCATTGGTAAACACTTCGCCTATTTCTTGTTTAGTTTCAATAGTATCTCCAGGTTTTACGGATATTTTTTTAAGATTATGGTAAGCTGTAATGTAATCTCCGTGTTTGATTAATACTGTTGGATTTCCTCTTTTTTGAACAATAATTTTTAATACTTCACCTTTAAAAACTGCTCTAACAATTGCATTTTCTTCTGTAGCAATACGCACACCACTACTATTAATAGTTAATGAAGCGTCTGTTGGATGGCGCTGAACACCATACTTTACTTTTACTAACCCTTTTTCTACTGGCCAAGGTAATTTTCCTTTGTTATTTAAAAAGTCTTTGGCTATTAATTTGGCTTCAGCAGTTAATGCAAAAGTAGTAGACGATTTTGCAGTATTAGTGTTTCCAGCTTTTTTGTTAGAGTTAACAATAGCTTCTTTAATAATTCGATCTATTTCTCGATCTATTTCTCTAGCTTCTTGCTGTTTCTTTTTAATTTGTGCAGTGTATTTATTTAAATCTTTTTTTATGGAAGCCATCACAGTTTCATGCTGCTTCATATCTGCTTCCAAAGCTTTTTGGACTTCTTTATTTTCAGCAATTAATTTATCCTTATCTGCTTTTTGTTGCGCTAATTCTAAATTTAACTGTTGAAGCTTCAAGGTTTTTTCTTTAATATCTTCGCCTTGTTGCTTTTGGTATTTAGAGTACTGATTCATGTACTGTAAACGCTTGTAAGCCTGCCTAAAATTACTAGAAGACAGCAAAAACATAACCCGATTCTGGCTTCTTTTGTTTTTATAAGCAGTTTGGATGGTTTTAGCATAATTGGCTTTTAATACTTCCAATTCATCGCGTAATGCTGTTATCTTTTTTTGATTAGTATTAATCTCTCTATTAATCAAATTAGCCTGTTGATTAGTGACTTTTATCAAATTGCGTCTAACACCAAGCTTGTAGTTTAAATCTTCAATAATAGAGGTTTGACTTTTTTGTTTAGATTGGTTTTTAAACAGTAAATTATTAATCTGTTTAATCTGATTTTTTATCTCTAATCGCCTGGCTTCTAATTGATCTATTTTGTTTTTTTGCGCTAAAGCGGAAGAACTGCCTAATAAAACAAAACCAATTATTACAAATAGTAAGTTGCTATACTTCATAAATTACAGCTCGATTTTTTTATAACCTGAAGGAATAGTAAACGGAAAACGAACCTCTTCGTTTAACTTTACCGATTTTAATTCAAGATTTATAACTAGTTGCTCGTCATCTTCTATTGCAAGTATTTTAGTGCGTTCTGGTAGTGTTTTTTTGTCTACTTCTTGATAGGTTAAGTAGTCAATATGTAAGATACGCTTATCCTTAGGTTGTGCAATTTCTTGCGCATCCATTTTAAAATGTGATGGGTTTACAAACAAAAACAACTCAAACAAGTCACGTTGATTTTTAGGTTGTAAAATGTATGATGTATCGTTAGCAGAAATCTCGTATTTATCATCTTCTAAATTAAACAATGATTGACCTAACAACAAGTTCTGAACCTTGTAAAAGTCTAAATCTGTCCCTAACAAATCGCTTAAATAAGCAAAGTCACCATCAAAATAGGTGTTGTCCCATTTGTTGTAAAACGCTACTCTATTTGGTGTAATTAAGACTTTAGCAATCCCTAATTTGCTCATCCAAATAGTTTTGTCTTTTTCCATTCTAAAACTAACTGTTGTTCCGTCAGATTTCCCTTTTTGAATGTACTCAAGCTTTAGTTTTCCAACTAAAGTTGTAAAATTTGTTGTAGCCTTATTGCTGTTTTTAATAAGTTGTTTAGCGGTTAACTTGGTATTAATTTTACCATCAGACGCAGCTGTTTTAGTACCTTTACAGCCTGAAACTATAACCACCAACAGGAGTAGTGCAAACGCTATGTTTTTTTTAAATGTCATTAATTTAAACCTTCTAATTTTTTAGCTTTATCACTAAACGTTTTTGCTTTAGAAAAATTGTTAGTCGCTGTGTAAGCTTTAGCCAATTGCTTATAAAAATCTATTTCCATTTTGGTGTCTTCAATAATATAATCCAGACCCATTTCTAAGCTATCAATTGCTTCTTTTGGTCTGTTTAAATAATTTAAAGCCACTCCATTGGCTAAGTATAATACTGGTTGAGATGGGAAGACCTCCAACCCTTGATCACTTTTTCTTTCGGCTTCTTCAAACTGTTGTAAATCTATATGCAATAAGATGATGTTTCTTAAAATCCCAAAGTTTTCTTCTTCTTTTTGAAGCGCTTCTTCATAAAAATTAAGTGCCTTTTGTTTTTCGCCTTTCAGCAAATAATATTGTGCTAATTCTACTAAGGTTTTACCGCTTGACTCTATTTTAGTAAGCATTGTAGTGACCTCAACCAAATCAGTTTCATATTGTTGATTTTTACTTACAAACCTCACAAAGTCTGCTAATACTTTTATTTTAGATTCTGGGTTAATTTCTGAGCTTTGCAAAGCGATTTTCATAGACTGTATGGCTTTGTCATTATTGCCTTCATCTAAATAAAATTTATATAATGCAAGATGGACCAACTCTGACTTAGGGTTAACTTCCAATAGTTTTTTGGCGGTTTCAAATGCTTTTTTAACATCACCATTTTCGCTATAACGATAGATTAACCTAAGATAAGTATCTTCAGACTCTGGGTTTTTATCGACGCGCTCTTCTAAGTTTTCTATTTGGTCTTTTTTACGACCAGTTGCATTATAAATTCGGTTTCTTAGTATATCCCGATCTTTAGAGATTCCTAATTCATCATCCAACTCGTCTAAGATTTTTAAAGCCTCTTTAAAATCACCCGTTTGCATATAGATATTGGCTAAATCTTCTTTATAATCTGGATGGTATTTAACCAGTTGTTTTACTGTTTTAATGGCTTTTTTATATTCTTTTTGCTGAATATAAGTGCTATATAATTCATCTAAAAACCACTCGTTATCAGGGATTTTACTCACTGCTTCTTTTAACGCCTCTTCTGCAGCACCAAAGTTTTTAAGTTGGTTATAGTTTTTTCCTAATTCGAAATATAAAATAGCATCAGAGTCGTCAATTTCTATACACTTTAGTAAGTTTTCAATTGCGCGTTGGTAATTTTCTATCCCTTTTTGCTTTAAAGCTTCAAAAAAATGTTCTTGATACGCATCAGACACATCGCCTAAATCGTCATCTGGAGGTGTATCTCCATCTATTTGCGCATAGATATGCTGAGGAAACATTAAGATTCCTAAAATTAGCATGAATATGTAAATAGATTTTTTCATAATTATTTCCCTTGTAAAAGAGAATCTTGATTATATTTTATAAAATGAATCAATTGTCGTTCCAAACTTCATTAGATAAATTCATGAGATTCCTGCTTTCACTGGAACTACGTTATTCCAAAACAGAATAATCGCCAATACTAATTTTAGTAAATGTTCCATCAAACTTAACATGATTACCAATCATAGCGTCGTCTAAATTAGCATTTTTTATAGTGGTATGGTTCTGAATTAGGCTATTTTTAACGGTTGAATCTTCAATAACACAGTTATTTCCAACCGAAACGAATGGTCCAATTGTAGTGTTTTTAAGAACGACGTTGTCACCTATATAACAAGGCTCTATTATAGTTGAATTTTCATTTTTAACGGACTTAGACACTAATTGCTCATCTCCATCAGCCTTTAAAAATCCTAGCATACGCTGGTTAGTTTCTAATGTTATGGCTTTGTTTCCGCAGTCCATCCACTCGCTAACTTCACCTGTTTTAAACACTTTATTGTCAGCCATCATCCCTTTGATACCATCGTTAATTTGGTATTCGCCTCCATTAATAATGTTATTATCTAACACCTTTTGAAGCTGATCTTTTAATTGACTAACTTCTTTAAAATAATAGATACCTATAACTGCTAAATCGCTAACAAACTGTTCTGGTTTTTCTACTAGTTCTACAATTTCTTTTTTCTCATTTAACTTAACCACACCATAAGCTTCTGGTTGATCCACTTGTTTTACCCAAATCACTGCATCTGCTTCGGGATCTAAATTGAAATCTGCACGAATTAAGGTATCTGCATAAGCAATAACTGCAGGTCCAGATAAACTGTCTTTAGCACACATAATGGCATGTCCAGTACCTAACGGTTGATCTTGTCTATAAATGGATGCTTTTGCACCCAAACTGGTTGCTAATTCTTTTAAACTTGATACTACCTCATCTCCAAACCACGCTGGATCGCCTAATACAAAAGCGACTTCGGTTATTGGTTGGTTTAATACCTTAGCAATATCTTTTACTAATCTGTGAACAATAGGTTGACCAGCAACTGGAATTAGTGGTTTTGGTACTGTTAAACTATGTGGTCTTAGACGAGAGCCTCGTCCAGCCATTGGGACTATTATTTTCATACGCTTACCTGCGAGGCAGGTATCTTTTTAATTAAACTTTAATTATAATTAGGTCTCGACTGCGCTCGACCTGACATTCTCTTTTATTTTACTCCTGTACTTCCAAAACCTCCTTCTCCTCTTGAGGTTTCAGAAAGTGTTTCAACTTCTATCCATTCTGCACGTTCGTGTTTTGCAATAACTAATTGTGCTATACGCTCGCCATTTTCAATAATGAAATCTTCATTTGACAAATTGACTAAAATAACACCTATTTCACCTCTATAATCTGCATCTACTGTTCCTGGAGCGTTTAATACAGTAATACCTTTTTTTGCAGCTAAACCACTTCTTGGTCTAACTTGTGCTTCTAAACCTATTGGTAATTCTATAAATAAGCCTGTTTTAACTATAATTCGTTCTAATGGTTTAAGCGTAATTGATTCTTCGATATTTGCTCTTAAATCCATACCTGCAGACGCTACAGTCTCGTAATGTGGTAAAGCGTGATAGGATTTGTTGATTATTTTAATTTGCATATTATTTATTTTTACTAAACTCTTTGACTGCACTCAGAGTGACACGTGTCTATTTTTTTAATAATTGTTTGAGTTCCTTTTTTTCAAAAACAACAATTAATCCCAAAAATACTAAAACTAAAACGGTATTTAGATAATAGTTAGAATTGGTTTGTAAGGCTAATACAGATAATACAATTGCAATACCTAAATAGACTAAAATTTGTTTTAAATTGTAAGGTACTGGATAATGTTTTTGTCCTAAAAAATAGGATAAAATCATCATTATTCCGTAAGCTGCTAATGTTGCCCAAGCTGCTGCTATAAAACCTATTTCTGGTATTAATAAAATATTAAATACAATGGTGATTATGGCTCCAACTATTGATAAATACATACCATATCTAGTTTTGTCCGTTAGCTTATACCAAATGGCTAAATTGAAATAAATTCCTAAGCACAAATTGGCTAATAGTACTATTGGCACAATTTGAATGGCTACCCAATAGCTTTCATCTTTAACTAACAGAATTTTAAAAACGTCTAAATACGCTATGATAAATACTAACATTAAACTACCAGCAATTACAAAATACTTCATGATTAGTGCGTAGGTTTCTTTGGCGTTTTTTTCTTTGGCATGCGAAAAGAAAAAAGGCTCTGCACCCAAACGAAAGGCTTGAATAAAAATGGTCATAAATACAGCAATTTTATAACAACCACTGTAGGCACCATTAATGTTTTTATCCATTAGATGAGGTAAAATCCATTTGTCAAAGTTTTCATTAATCACATACGCTAAACCAGCAACCATAATTGGCCATCCATAGCTTAAAAGTTGTTTGAAAATAGTAGTACTAAACTGTAGTTTGGTTTTAAAAAAGTAAGGTGTTAATAGTATAAATGTAAAAATACTTGCTGCTAAATTGGCTATAAAAATATATTGTACTAAATCGGTTTTATCATACCAAGAAAAATCCATTTCAAATTTAGGAATTGCCCAAAGAAAGAAATAATTAAGAATGACATAAATTAAGATATTTGCTATTTTAATTGAAGCAAATTTTATTGGTCGTCCAGTTGCGCGTAAATATGCAAATGGTGCAACGACTAGTGTGTCCAACACTAATAGACCAATTAAAAGCTTAAAGTATTTAGGGTCTATATCTAACCACACAGAAAGTTGCTGATTAAACAGCAATACACCAATTAAAAACACTACTGTAGTCACAATTAAACTAATAAAAGTAGTGGAGAAAACTTTATCTTTTTCTTCAGATTTAGAAAAAAACCTGAAAAACGCAGTTTCCATTCCATACGTTAGAAGCACATTAAAAAAAGCAGCATAGACATAAAACGTGGTGTTGTCTGAGTAACTAACTGTTTTTAATTTGTCTGTGTGTAGTGGTACTAAAATAAAGTTCATTAGACGTGGTAAAACGGTTGCTAAACCATAAATAATTGTGTCTTTAAAAAACTTTTTTAGTACGCTCAAAGCAGTTGTTTAATTTGGCTTAAATGTATTGAATTTGTTGCAGTTTAAAAAACCTTAGTCGTTAGGTGGACCATCAGGATAGTAAACGCCTTCTTTTTCTGCAACATAGTCAACTTTGTAGTATTTAGTTACACCATCTTCAATATAACTAATTGCACATTCTCTGTTACCTAGGTCAAAAGGAAAAAAGCCAGTAGTGGTCAAAGCATTGTCTTCTGCGTTTGTCAATCTTTTGGTTAATCTAGATTTATACAAGCCTTTACCTTCATAAAGCTTACCTTTCATTCGTCTAAAATAAACACTATCAATAGTAATATTGTGTTCTGGAATAAGGTTTGCAAAGTATATATTAACACCCACACTCCCTATTTTAACTCCAGTAGTCCAATTATTAAAATAAGCACGAGTTAATTGTAAAGGCGCTTCTTTTTGAAATGCATATTGTGACGGTTTACAACTAAATATTGAAACGATTATCAATAATAGTAATAGATTATTTGTAATAGTAGGTTTCATTGATGGGTGGTAATAATTAATTTTTTGGAGGCGCGCTTGGATATTGTTCTGCTGGTTTTTCTATGATATTTTCAATTTTATAATACTTAATATCATTATTTTCTATATAACTCACAACAGCTTCGTTTGGTTGTAAATCAAAAGGAATTTTGGTCGTTTCTTCTTTAAAGCCTTCTTGTTGATTAGCCTTTGTTAAGATACGTCCTATATACAAATTTGGATTATTTGGTTGTGTTTGCAACGCCATTTTATATTGTCTAAAATACAAACTGTCCAATTTTAAAGTTTTTAATTCTGAAGTTATAGGAATAAAAACATTAATACCTGAACCACCACCTTTAACTCCAGCAACCCATGATTGGTAATAGACTTGATCTGTTTTAAAAGATGCTTCCTTTTGAAGTTGTTTTGTGCTTGAACACTGCATAAAAAGAACACTTGATAATACAGTAACGCTTAGGTATTTAAAGAATTGCATAATTATGTTTTTTATAAAGGTAATTAATCAAAATGTATTCCATAAAAAAACCTTATTCAAATTGAATAAGGTTTTAGTAAATTATTGTGGATTCCTAGCTATTTAGGAATGACAGATTAATTATTTAAAGCTTCTCTTTATTGAAAATTTGACTTCGCTATCGCTTGCTCTAATTGTTCAATGCTTCTGCACCACCAACAATTTCTAAGATTTCGTTGGTAATTGCTGCTTGACGTGCTTTGTTGTACGTTAACTTTAATTGATCTCTCAACTCGGTTGCGTTATCTGTTGCTTTGTGCATAGCTGTCATACGTGCACCATGCTCGCTTGCAAAACTATCTCTAATCCCTTTGTATAATTGCGTTTTTAACGACTTAGGAATCAATTGCTCTACGATTTCAATTTTTGAAGGTTCAAAAATATAATCTGAATTGTTTTCTGCTTCACCCTCTATTGGTACAATTGGTAAAAACTGCTCTGTCATTACAATTTGAGTGGCAGCATTTTTAAACTTATTGTAAACGATTTCGATTTTATCAAATTCGCCTTCAGTAAATTTATCCATTAGCATTTCTGCAATTTCAGCTACATTATCAAAAGTTAAGTCATCAAAAACAGAACTTTTATTTGCAATAACAATACCTTGCTTTGAAAATGCATCGTTTGCTTTTTTTCCAATTGCTAATACAGATACTTTTTTACCTGCATACACATTAGAAATTAAGTGTTGTGTTTGCTTAATAATATTAGAATTAAAAGCACCACACAATCCTCTATTAGAAGTAATAGAAACAATTAACACATTATTTACGTCGCGTTGTTCTGCATATTTACTTCCAGAATCTGCATCTAAAGTTGCACTTAAGCTTTGTAAAAGCTCTGTTAACTTATCCGAATACGGACGCATTGCAGTAATCGCATCTTGAGCCTTCTTTAACTTAGCAGCAGATACCATTTTCATGGCACTAGTAATCTGCATCGTTGAAGATACTGAAGATATTCTGTTACGTATTTCTTTTAAATTAGCCATCTTTGATAGTATTAAGTCTTTAGTGTAAAGTGTTTGATCTATTTAAATAGTTACTTTATACTAAAGACTATTTACTTATTACTAGTTTCTATATTTAGCAGATAAGTCTTTTGCTACAGTCATTAAAGTATCTGTAACCTCATCTGTTAATTTTCCTGCTTTTAAAGTATCTAAAACACCTCTGTGTTTAGCGTTTAAGAATTCTAAGTAATCACGTTCAAATTCTTTTACTTTTTCAACTGGTACGTCTTTTAATAAGTTTTTAGAACCTGCGTAGATTATTGCTACTTGGTCTTCTACTGTAAACGGATCGTTTTGAGCTTGCTTTAAGATCTCTACGTTACGTTTTCCTTTATTAATTACGTTTAATGTCACTGCATCTAGATCTGAACCAAATTTAGCAAACGCTTCTAATTCACGGAATTGTGCTTGGTCTAATTTTAATGTTCCAGATACTTTTTTCATAGATTTAATCTGTGCGTTACCACCAACACGAGATACCGAAATACCTACGTTAATTGCTGGACGTACACCAGAGTTAAATAAATCTCCATCTAAAAAGATTTGTCCATCTGTAATAGAAATTACGTTTGTTGGAATATATGCTGATACGTCACCTGCTTGCGTTTCGATAATTGGTAATGCTGTTAAAGAACCACCACCTTTTACGATTGGTTTTAATGACTCTGGTAAGTCATTCATTTCTTTAGCAATTGCATCATTATCTATAATTTTTGCAGAACGCTCTAATAATCTTGAGTGTAAGTAGAAAACGTCTCCTGGATACGCCTCACGTCCTGGTGGACGACGTAATAATAAAGATACCTCACGATATGCAACTGCTTGTTTTGATAAATCATCAAATACAATTAAAGCTGGACGACCAGTATCTCTAAAATATTCTCCAATAGATGCTCCTGTCATTGGTGCATAAACTTGCATTGCAGCAGGATCTGATGCGTTTGCAGCTACTATTGTTGTGTAAGCTAAAGCTCCTTTTTCTTCTAAAGTTTTAGCAATGTTTGCTACTGTTGATGCTTTTTGCCCAACTGCAACATATATACAATATACTGGGTTACCAGCATCGTAAAATTCTTTTTGATTTAAAATCGCATCAATACAAACGGTAGTTTTACCTGTTTGACGGTCACCAATTACTAACTCACGTTGACCTCTACCTACAGGAATCATTGCATCAATTGCTTTAATACCTGTTTGTAATGGTTCTGTTACTGGCTCTCTGTAAATAACTCCAGGTGCTTTACGCTCTAAAGGCATTTCATAAGTGTCACCAGTGATTGGTCCTTTACCATCAATTGGGTTACCTAAAGTATCTACAACACGTCCAACAATACCTTCACCTACATTAATAGAGGCAATACGGTTAGTACGTTTTACTGTAGATCCTTCTCTAACTCCTACTGAAGTTCCTAACAATACAATACCTACGTTATCTTCTTCAAGATTAAGTACGATACCTTCTAATCCGCCATCAAATTCTACTAACTCACCATATTGTGCGTTAGATAATCCGTAAGCACGAACGATACCATCACCTACTGTTAATACTGTTCCAACTTCGTCTAATGAAGCGCTAGCTTCAAAACCTGATAACTGTTGTTTTAAGATTGCTGATACTTCAGCTGGTTTTACTTCTGCCATTTTATTTTAATTTAAAGTAAATTCTCTTTTTAATTTATTTAATTGGTTAGCGATACTTGCGTTATACTCTGTATCTCCAACTCTTAATATGAAACCACCTAAAATGTTTTCATCTACTATATTTTTAATTGCAGTGTCTTTTCCTGTTAACTCTTTAACTTTTGCTAAAACTTTAGTTTCTAAAGCATCCGTTAAAGGTACTGCTGTCGTCACAATTGCAATTTGACTTCCTTTTTGTTCTTCAAACAACCTTGTATAAGTTGTTGCCACTTCTGGTAATAAAGAAGTACGCTTATTAGCAATAAGTACGTCTATTAAATTGGTTGTTGCTTCGTTAGAATTTTTAAAAATTTCTAATAATGCAGACTTTTTAACCGACGAACGTATTACAGGACTGTAAAGCATATCTTTTAAGTCTTTACTTTGCGCTATAGTGTTAGTAATTAGCTCCATATCAGAATTGACAACCTCAGCGGTTTTCTTTTCTGTTGCTAAGCTAAGTACTGCTTTTGCGTAACGTATTGCTGCTCTTTCTCCTGCCATGTTTTGACTAGTTTAATTTTGCATCACCTAACATAGACTCTACTAACTCAAATTGTTTGTCTTTGTTAGATAATTCTTGACGTACTACTTTTTCTGCAATCTCGATAGAAAGACTAGATACATGACTTTTTAATTCAGCCATAGCAGATTTTTTTTCGCTTTCAATAGCAGCTTGTGCTTGAGCAATCATATTGTTTGCTTGCGTTTGTGCTTCAGTTTTAGCGTCGTCAATCATTTTATTTTTAAGTTCTCTAGCTTCTTTAAGCATAGCTTCACGTTCTGCACGTGCTTCTTTTAATAACTTATCGTTATCTGCTTGAAGATTTTGCATTTCTAACTTTGCTTTTTCTGCAGCGTCTAATGCATCTTGAATCCCTTCTTCTCTTTCATTTAAAGAATTTAAAATAGGTTTCCACGCAAATTTTACCATTAAAAAGATTAATAGTAATAATAATATAGTTTGAACTACAAATAGTCCTGGTGAAAAATCATTTAATAACTTGTCCATACTTAAGTGTATTTGAAATTTTTTCTTTTTTTAATTTAAAAACACAACCTGCAACCAACCGTTGCAGATGTGTGTTTTATAGTTTGTTTGCTGCTTATTTTCCTAAGAATAAAGCACCAAATGCTAACCCTTCTAAAAGTGCTGCAATAATAATCATCGCTGTTTGGATTTTTCCTGTTGCTTCTGGTTGACGTGCAATACCTTCCATTGCTTTTCCACCAATTTGACCAAGACCAATTCCTGCTCCGATTACGATTAAACCTGCTCCAATTAAATTGTACATAATAAATAGATTTATAGTTAAATTAAAAAAACTCTTATTTAAATGAAATCTGCTCTGACATCTTCTGCATCAGGGATTTCGTGACCATGATCATCATGATCATGATCGTGGTCGTGCTCTGCTACTGCCATACCAATAAATAATGCTGAAAGCATCGTAAAGATATATGCTTGTAAGAAAGCTACTAACACTTCAATTAATGTTATAAAAAATGATAATACTAATGATAAACTTGTCGCACCAACAACTCCTAAAGATTTTTTAAGAGTAAACATAATTGCTATTAAACTCATAACTACAATGTGACCTGCAGATATATTTGCAAATAAACGTACTAATAATGAGAATGGTTTAATAATTAATGCTCCTGCTAATTCTATAAGTGCTAAAACTGGACGAATTAAAATTGGCACACCAGGCATCCATAAGATGTGCATCCAATAGTCCTTATTACCACTTGCTGTATATATAATTAATGTAAATATTGCCAAACACGCTGTTACAGCTAATTGTCCTGTAACGTTAAACCCAAATGGTGTTAATCCTAATAAGTTTAATATCCAGATAAAGAAAAATACCGTCATTAAATAACCAGTAAATCTTCTGTAATGCTTTTCTCCAATATTTGGTCTTGCAATCTCGTCTCTAACGTATAAAACTAATGGTTCTAGCACACGACCAAATCCTGTTGGTATAGCTTTCTTTTTATATTGTTTAGCTAAACGTGAAAACCATACAAACATCAACAAACCAATTAATAATACACCTACAACACTTTTAGTGATTGAAAAGTCTAATACTTTGTGAGCGTTTGTTGCGTGGTGATCTTCATCAAAAGCGACTGTTGAAGCTCCTGCATCAAGCTCGTATATTTTAGAATGAATTTTTGTGAATTTTAATCCGTTTTTCTCAACTATAACCTGTCCACTATCATCATGATGAAACTCAGATGACATAAACGTAGTCAATCCATTGCTAGTCCAAATAATAACTGGTAACGGAAACCCAATGTGTTTACGCTCTCCAGCGTCGTTTGTATAAGAAAATAAATGGAAATCGTGAGAGTCTTGAATATGGTGTAAAATATACTCTTCTACCTCAGTTTTAGTATCTATTTGACCTCCATCATTTGCACCATCTTTAACTGGTGTTTCTGCTAATGCAATAGTACTTGCAAATAGCATTGAGATTAAGACGAAAAATTTAAAAGTTTGTTTAGCTACCTTCATTGTTAAAAAAATCAAAAAAACCGCGTTTTTAAATTCCGTGCAAAGGTAGGTAATTATTTGAAAATAAATTTAATTTTTATTGAATAACTTTTTAGACTATTTTTTGTTTAAAATATTAGCTATAAAATACACTTCAAGAAACAGAAATAGAAATAGTGGAATTAACAAATTAAAGCTTTCCATTCTAGTTAAATTATCTAGGTTAAATATGGAATCTTTAAACACAATTGCAAAAAACAACACTTTGGTAATAAGTGCAAAAATATACAAGAATCCTAGTTGTGTTTGCCATTTAGAAGAATTTGAAAGCAGTAAAAAAAGGGCACTTATTATAAATGAAAACACAAAATGAAACGTGTAAACTGGTAACAACAAAAACCTTAGGTAAATAGAATTACTGTTTAGTATGTAATCATGCAATACAAAAGTTGCAACAAACAACACCAAAAAAGCCAATAGAAAAAAAATAATTTTTTTAATCATTGTCCTTAGATAGTTTTAAAACTTGACTGATAACTAAATACATGGACATAAAAACTGCTAGAAGCGTTATAACATTTTCCCAATAGGTGGTTTGGTATTTAGTGTCTAACCATTCTCCAAAAAGATTTCCCAACCATATAGTGGCTCCCATTTGGAAACCTACAGCAATAAATCTAACGTATGGGTTAGGCTGTTTTTTGGGTTTTGGATCCGCCATTTAAGTCTTTTACTGTGGTTTTCATAACACACGTTACGTTAAAGGTTGCTCCAGGTTCTACCGCTAATTTTTGAGTCACTACATCACCTTCTATATGTGCAGTAGCTTTTAACGTTAATGTTTCTGTAAGCTCTATTGTTCCGTTTAATTTTCCTTCAAAATGTGCGTTACTACATTTAAGTTTTCCTATAATTTCTCCATCTTTACCTATTACAACTTTTCCAGGAGTTTCAATATTACCTTCAATAATTCCGTCAATACGTAAGTCGCCTTCACTAAAAAAGTCACCTACTATTTTAGTGCCTTTTGCTATAATATTTTGAATAGAAAATTGCTCTTGCTGCTTATTTTTCATGGTTAAAGGAGATTATTTATTTGCTAGATATTCGTTTAAATTTTTATGAATTTGAAGCGTTTTGTAATTGTCCGAAGAAATGCCAAAATACGGTCTGGTTATTTTATACTTATCTTCTGCTTTTACAATATCTGCAAATCCTTTTGCACCTTCTACACTTTTTAAACCATGAACCACTATAAAGGTGGTTTCTGGATTAAAAACATCTATGGATGTTGTTAAATCGTAATATTCAATTTTTGGAGTGATGTCGTCTAATACCTTTTTAAAATCACTAATTGCTTCAGTTTTATTTTTATCAAATTGAAATACAACTTTAAATGAAGATGATTCTGCATCAGGCTTAAAGGTTTTGTCACTTACCGATTTTAAGCTATTAACAATTGCTTGTGCTTGAGTCCCTTCTTCTGTGTTGGCATATGCTAAAGCTACATCATTAAGACTGTCTACATAAGCTTGATAACCATTTAACCTACCATTTGCTGTCGCTTTAAGCAGTGCAAACTTTGGCACGATAGCTTCACCATCAAAAAACTTCATGTATTGGTTTGATTTGGCAATGACTTGAGCATATTCTTGGTTTTCTAAAAGCTTATATGTTGCCTCATAAAGGCTTTCTGGACTGCTTTCGTCTTTGGTTGCTGCTAATTCTGGATTTTTAAGTATTTCTGCATACCTAGAACTTGCATAGTTTGAAATAATATCTGTTTTTGCAGTAAGAGCTTCTTGCTCTTCGCCTAAAATCTCATAGATTTTGTATAAATTATATTTTGCAGGAAGTATTAATTTGTTGTCTGGGTTGCTTGCCAATAAGTTTAAAAACTTGCTTTTAGACAATTTGTATTCTTTAAATTTTTCTTTATAAATCAATCCTAATTGGTAGTAGGCGTAATTACGTTCTTTTTTAATACTATCCAATTCTACTTTAGCAGAAGGAATTTGTGTGATGTAGTACTGTGGGTCCAAAAGGGTTTCGTCTAATCCATTATCTGCTACAACGTCTGGTCCTGTTTGGTTATTAAATCCACCTGCTCTAGTTGAGGACCATCTCCAATTATCTTCGTTTTTACGGTCACCCCAAACACGTGTAAACTCATTTTTACCATAAGCTACAGTACTTGGATTATAAAAGTAAAAATTAGAAGCAGCTCCTGGTAAGCCACCTCTTGGCTTGGTTGCATTATTGGTAGGAATGTTAGTTGTGGCTAAGCCTTTTTTACGTGCTTCAATTTCTTGACGTTCTTTTTCTGCTTCAAGTTTTTGTCTTAGCTCAGCAGTATATTCTGTAAAAAAGGTCAACCGTTCGGTTTCACTCATTCTAACTAACTTAAGGATGCTATCGTTAGTTTCTGCTAGACCTTCATAATAAATAACATCATCTAGGTTTTCGCGTTTACGCTTGATAGTTCTGTAAGGTTTGCTGTTTTCAACCATACTTGTCATTGTACTATCAAAATAAGCGCCTGCAGTTTTGTACTTGTTTCTGTCAAAATAAAAATCGCCTAAAGTCTCATAGTTTTTGGCAACTAATATTTTATCTGTGGAGTTTTGTCTTAACGATTTATTGTAATACGCAACCGCTAATGAATCAAATTTATTTGTAAGATGAAATTGAGCAATTTGATGATAAATTTTATCTAAATAAGGACGGTTTTCTCTGTCTTTTTCAAGCTTGGTTAAATGCTTTAAAAAGGCAATTTTGTCACCTTTTTCGTAATCAAAATTTTTAGCTTTTTCAACCTCAGCTGCCATTAAATAACGACGTGGAATCTTTCTATTTAACTCAATAACCTCATTAAACGCTAAATTTGCGCTGTCTTTATAAGTTAGTGCATTATACAATTGCCCTTTTATAAAATGAAAGCGTCCTTTTTCGTCATTCTTTTTTGTGGCTTTAGCAGCAATTTTTATTTGGGCTAGAGCACTGTCTAATGATTTAGTATTTATGTAAGCTTGTGCTAATATGGAGGTTGCATCTGCTAGCTCTTGTCCTTCTAATTCTTCCTGATTTAAAAGTCTTTTAAGATTTTTAATAGCTAGCTCGTCATTTTCCAGTCTAATATTAGTTTTTTCTCTCCAAACTTTAGCAGTATTTATTTTATCTGATGCTGGATACTTATATAAAATGTAATTAAATGCTTCTAAAGCTGGCACAAAGCGTTGGTCAAAATATCTGGCTTGACCAAGTAGTAAATAGGCTTCGTCTATTTGTGGGTTATATTCTTTACCTTGAATATTCATCCCGTGTTTTTGAATTGCTTTTACTGCTTTTTCTTCTGCTGTAGTAAAATCTTGGTTTTTAGATTGTCCAGGTAAAACAATATCTTCTTCAATTTGCATGCGCTCTACTGGTAAGATGTCCCAATAGTTGTCATTATAACCATTATTTAGACTTTGGCGACCTTGCTCCAATGCATTATATCCATTAAAAAGCGCATTATACTCTGCTGTAACCGCATGAAAATTACGATTAATAAAACTGTTTTTTTTTCTAGAGCAACTAGTTACAGTGACTAAAGCAAGAACAGAAATTAGAGAGATTTTATATGCTATTTTCAATGCTGGTTTATTTTTATGTATTACATAAACTCTATGTAAGCGTTTTTATTATATTAAAAAGGCTGACAAGTGCGTAAAAATAAGCATCTTTTTGTCTTTTTGCCAAAAAAAGAACTGAAAGTTCTACCTTTTGAAAAACTAAGAAGACATTATTCTGGATTTATTGTTGCACCAAAATGTGCTTCTAATTCTTTTAAAGTCGCTTGACTGGTTTGTATATCTTTAATAACATGCCCTTTTTCTAGTACCACAATACGCTCGCAAACATCTGTAACATGCATTAAATCGTGACTAGATACTAAAACGGTTATACCTTGCTTTTCAGCTAAATTTTTAATGATTTGTTTTAATCTAATTTGTGTTGTTGGATCTAAATTAGCAAAAGGCTCGTCTAAAATAATAACTTCAGGATTTCCAATTAATGCAGCAACAATACCAGCTTTTTTCTGGTTTCCTTTACTTAAATCGCGAAGAAATTTTTTCTTTCCAATGACTTCACCATTAAAAAACTCTTCAAATTGAGATAAAAAAGATTTGACATCTGCTTTATTCATTCCTCTTAAATCACCAATAAAATCAAAATATTCTTCTGGAGTTAAATAAGTGATTAAAAACGATTCGTCTATAAATGAGCCTGTAAATGTTTTCCACTCTTCGCTAGCATTTACTACAATATTATTGTTGGTTATTTTACCTGTTGTTGGTCTAATTAAATCCAACAAAATATTAAATAAGGTTGTTTTTCCTGCACCATTATTACCGACTAAACCAAAACTTTGTCCTGTTGGGATATCAATATTTGGAACATTTAAAACCTCTACTCCTCTATATTTTTTTGAAATATTATTTATTGTAATCATAATTATTTGTCTTTAAATGTTGAATTACTCTTCTTTTCCAAAAGCAGCGACCATTTCATGTTTGTCTTTGATGTATTTATTTTCAATAACATTCATAAAATAATTTTTAAAAATTAACCCTAAAACTCCAATAGTTGCTACTGCAATAAACCCAGAATTATGTCCTACAAACTTGTTGAACACCCAAAACACAAGCATTGGAAATAGCATTAATGGAATTATTATTATAAACTGGGTTGCACTTGTCCCTTGCGTATTACCAAATCCACTTTTATTTAAATCTATTCGTTTTCTGTTAAAAGATCCTGCAAACAGTAAAAAAAGTGAGTTAAATCCTATGTTAAATATTGCTCCAGCAGTAATCATTAAAAACACATCTAAACCAAAATATAAATACGGAATGCTTAAAAAGTATAAGATTGCTGTCATAGATACCATTAACACCCATTTAGACTCTAAAAACTTTCTGTATCTAAAACTCTGAGTCATTAACATTTTATAGTGTGCACTGTCCCAAGCTGGTATAAATTGTCCATAATTTAAAGTAAAACCTCCAGTAACAAACAATGCTGCAAACATGAGCATTGCTGGCATCTTTGTGCTATATATATCATTAGTAAAAAAGATTAATCCATAAAAAAGAAACAAGAATGACATTAAAAAAACGGTTTTAGTTCGTTTATTTCTCCAAATTAATCTAATATCATTTTTTATAAAAGGTGCAACATCTCCAAACTTATCAGCCCAAGATAAATCAACCGAATTAGCCTCTTTTACTTTAGTTGCAACAGCTTCGTCTAAATAGACTAGATTGCGTAATTGCTTAAAATTTAAATAATATAAAGTTGCCAAAATAATAATTATGGCTAGAGAATATATTGGATTAGCATAAATAGCGTCAAACATTTGACCGCCTAAACCCACAACATCAAAAATTTGAAATTTTTGTAAACCAATTAGACTAACCAATAAAACAACAATACCTACTAAAGCTACATTGTTTTTATTGATTAAAAAATTTAAAAAGTTAGCAGACTGAATAATTAATATCATGGCAAACAACCATCCTAAAACCCCAAGAACATCATACCCTTCTTTAATTAATACTATTGAAAACGGTATGTAAAAAAACAAGCCTAAAATATTAAACCCAGAAAAAGCAGATTTACCTAATACGTAGTGGACTAGCGTGCTTTTTTTTAAAGGTAACGTTAGTAATGGTTTAATATTCATTACTGGTAGCTTTTGCATTAAATATCTAAAAATTAAATCTCCTAAAATAGCAAAAAGCAGGAACGAATTTACCACTTGTAATGGGTCAGAACCAGGAAGTTCTTTCTTGATAAGATAGTATCCACCAATACCTATAGCTAAAAAAGAAAGTATAAAATACAGTGCAAAAAAGCCCATTATTATTTTAACTGCTAGGCTTTTTCCAAAACTAGCCGAACGTACAAAAGACTTCCACTCTAAACTTAAAAATTTAAAAATCATAAAACACGGTTTTGGTTTGGTTGTAATGTAAGTCTATAAAATTATAGATTTGTTACAAAGTAGTTTCTTATTTGTTAAAATAGATATTAATTTTTTTATAAACTGAAGGCTAAGTGTAATAGCTTCATTATTTTTACAAAAAAATACAAGTATGTCTCAATTTCACACCCTAACTATATCTAACATTCATCGCGAAACTGATAAATGTGTCACAATTACATTTGACGTCCCAGAGCATTTAAAAAACGATTACAACTTTAAAGCTGGACAATACATTACGCTTAAAACTAATATAGATGGTCAAGAGGTTAGACGTGATTATTCGTTATGCTCTTCTCCGTCAAGCCGAAAGCTAACCGTTGCAGTTAAAGAAGTAGAAAACGGAACTTTTTCTAAACTTGCAAATCATAATTTAAAAGAAGGAGACACCTTAGACGTTGCAAAACCACAAGGTCGTTTTATTTTTGAACCAAAAAACAATGTTTCAAGAACTATTGTTGCGTTTGCTGCAGGTAGCGGAATTACACCCATCTTAAGTATTATTCAAACCGCTTTAAATGAAGAGCCAAACAGTAATTTTGTACTAGTCTACGGAAATAAAACTCTTAACGATACTATTTTTTTAAACCAATTATTAGAGCTACAACATCAATTTAAAGACCGATTACATATACAGTTTTTATACAGTCAATCTCAAGAAGACAATGCTTTATTTGGTCGAATAGAAAAAAGCACTGTTAATCTTATAGTTAAAAACAGATATAAAGATGTGGCTATTGATGCGTTTTATCTTTGTGGTCCAGAAGCGATGATTAACACTGTTAAAGAGGTATTACTTGAAAATAATATTGATGAAAACAGTATTTATTTTGAATTATTTACCGCTTCAACACAAACATCTTCTTTAGACGTTGCAGAAGGTGATACAGAAATTACAATAACTGTTGACGACGAGACGGAAACTTTTACTATGTCTCAAAAACAAACAGTATTAGAGGCTGCATTAAAACAAGACTTAGATGCACCTTATTCTTGTCAAGGAGGTGTGTGTAGTAGTTGTATTGCTAGAATAACAGACGGAAAAGCACTTATGAGGCAAAATAACATATTGACAGACGCAGAGGTTGCTGAAGGATTAGTACTTACCTGTCAAGCGCATCCTACTACACCAACACTAGTTGTAGATTATGATGATGTCTAATATATTATTTATTTACGCTTAATCGAATTTATTTACTTTTTATCGATTAGACTGATATTATGAGTTTACAAATACCTTTTAACCATTAAACAACCTATTTTTGCATAAGATTATAACGCTAAAAAATTTGTTAGTTTAAGGGATAATATTAATATTTTATATTAGTAGTTAGAATCGAAAAGCCTCACAGTCGTGAGGCTTTTTTTAGTTTGTTAATATAGCTTTGATTTTAGCTACAATTAAATTAGGATCTATACTGCCAGCAACTGTTTTATATTCTTCAGGATATGTATTACCATAAACAGAAGTAGGAATTTTAGAATACCTATCTCTATTTGGTAGTATGTGGTAAGTTTCTGGTTGATTAAACGCTCCAAAACCTGCATAAGGGTGCGTCACTCCCCAAATAGTTGCTACTTTTATACCTAGCATTGCTGCAAGATGCGCATTACCAGAATCCATAGACACCATAACATCTAAATTTGACATTAAATCCAGCTCTTGATTTAAATCACATTTTCCTGCCACATTTATAATGTTTTTATCAGATAATGTTAATGCATCTAATTGTTCTTTTTCTGCTTTTCCACCAAATAAAAAGATTGTATAATCTTTTTTTAAGCTATTAATTACTTCTTTTAATAAGTGCAAAGGATACATTTTTGATGGGTATTGAGCAAATGGAGCAATCCCAACCCATAGTCTTTTATTTAGATGTTCTACATCTGTTAAAATTGGTTCTGGAATACTATTTTTTTCAGGAAACGAAGGGTTTTCTAAATTTATTTTTAGTCCTAAAGCCTCAAAAACATCTGCATACCGCTGGTGAGTGCTTTTTAATGGCTTAAAAACGTCACCTTTAATTAAAGCTTTTTTCTCTGCACGCCCTTTATCAATTTGTTTAAATGGCTGTTTTAAAAAAAAGAACTTTAAGATTTTAGTTCTTAACACATTATGCAAGTCTGCGACAGCATCAATATTTAGTTGTTTTAAGGATTTTGATAATTTATATAAGCCTAAAACCCCTTTGTGTTTTTTATTAATATCTATAGGAAATACCGTAACGTTTTCTAAATCTCTAAAAAAAGGAGCAAAAAACGGACGGGTTAACACTGTTAATTTAACCTCTGGATATTGTTGTAATAATGCACGTAACACAGGAACAGTCATTGCAACATCACCCATTGCAGAGAGACGAATAACTAAGATATGTTTTGGTGTGTTTGTCAAACCATTAGGTCTTTCAATTTTTTAAAAATTGAAAACATTATTTTTGCCCTCTAAGTACAGGATTAAGCTCGTCGTCGTTGTACATTTTCATTTGTTTATACACTTTCATGTATTTATCTCCTTTTTCAATATCAGACAACAAGGTATCTATTGCAGTACTTAAATCTACACGCTGCTCTAATAAAATATCTAATTTTTTCTGGCATGCTGCTTTGTGTGCATCAGAAGCATCTTTACGTGTTGCTTCTTCTTCCATATGGTACACTTTTAAAGCTAAAATAGAAAGTCTATCAATTCCCCAAGCAGGACTTTCTGTATTTATTGTTGCATCTGGTTTTGGAGTAACATCTTTATATTTATCTAAAAAATAACTATCTATATACTCCACCATATCCGTTCTGTCTTGATTTGAAGCATCAATTTGACGCTTTAATGTTAATGCAGCAACAGGATCTATTTGAGGGTCACGGATAATATCCTCGTAATGCCATTGTACAGTATCTATCCAACATTTTCTGTATAAAAGATGTTCGATTAACTCTGACTCTTTATCGTAAATATTAGTAAAAGGTTGATCTACTGTATTTATAATGTGATATTTTATTATAACCTCTTGAAATATTTTATTTGCTTTTGTAGTAAACATAGTGTGATTTTTAAGAGTGTAAAATTACATAATTTAAAATGAATTTTTATTAGTGATACTTTAACCTTTTAAATATTAGAGTAACTTTACTGAATAAAGAACTTTTAAAACCATGCAAATACATAATTTATCTGAAAATAATTCGATTTTAAATCAATTTATTGCAGAATTAAGAGACGTTTCTATACAAAAAGACCGAATGCGTTTTAGACGAAATATTGAACGTATAGGAGAAATTTTAGGTTACGAAATGAGTAAATCCTTAACCTACGAAACCAAATCTATTACTACACCTTTAGATACAATAGAAAGCTATTTGCCTAAAAATGATGTTGTACTATGCTCTGTGTTAAGAGCAGGAGTCCCTTTACATAATGGGCTACTTAATTATTTTGATCAAGCTGAAAATGCATTTATTTCTGCCTACAGACACCATTTAGAAAACCCTGAAACTTTTGAAATTGTGGTTGAGTATTTAGCATGTCCTGATTTAACAGGCAAAACTTTAATATTGGCTGACCCTATGTTGGCAACTGGACAATCTCTTGTGGCTACTTACAAAGCATTACAACCTTTTGGAACACCAAAAGACATCCATATTATGGCAGTTATAGGTGCCGAAGCAGGTGTGGATTATTTAAAAAATAATTTACCTAATGATGCCACGTTATGGATAGCTGCAATAGATAAAACTTTAAATAGCAAAGGGTATATCGTTCCAGGTTTAGGTGATGCTGGTGATTTAGCGTTTGGTGAAAAACTACAGCACTAATAATACTATTGGAATAATAGTTAGTAAGCCTAAAAAGACTTCTCTAAACCATGCTTCTTCAATGGTTTCAATGTAATTAATAATGATAACTGCTAAGGGTGCAAAAAGAAATAAAAATTCGCTTCCGTTTTTTTTAGGTGCAAACAGCACAATTATGGATGCTAAAACACATGCTATAAATAAAATTTTGTAGGATGGTCTGTAGCTTCTCATTTTCTTTTTAATGTCTTTTAAATAAAATAAAGAGGACCAAAGCCCAAACGACAACAACATAGTTATTACTGTTATAAATTGTAAAGAATTATATTGACTTAAATCCAAGTTAAATGTTGGGTTAATATGTAATGCCACAAAATAATCATCATAAACAATTATAGAATAACTTATAGCTAAAATTGTAGTAGTTGCCAAGCCAATAAATGGAACTAAGTAGTATTTGGGATTTGTTTCAGAAAATAATAACAAAGCAATAAATACTAAAGGAAAAAATAAAATTGCCCAGAAATAAAACAAAGAGGCAATACCTATTAAAAACCCACTATCAAATAGCTTTTTAATAATTTCTTTTTTTGACCTGATGCTTATAATACGTCTTAATGCTAACAGTGTAAAACAGTTAGAAATTACAATTTTATAATCTAAAAATACTTGAGGTATAGCTAGAATAAATAACGCAAAAACCAATATTTCATAATTATTTTGTTGGGACAAAAAGTTTTTAGTAACAACAAAATTTAGAATTAAAATAGAAAGAAAAACAGTTAAGAAGACACCAATATTTTGTAATAAACTAACACTATTATCCAAAGTTTCAGGATACTTAATATGCAACATCACATTAGCAATTAATGTAATACTAAATACAATTAAAAAATTTATTGGTTTGGATTTACTAAAAATAGTTGTAATCATTAACTCTTTTTGTATTTTTGTGCTATAAATATACTACTATGAAAGATTTCTTTTACGCAATACAAGACTTATTTGTAAATATATTGTTTGCGCCATATGATGCCTTAAGAGCTTTAGAGCTAGAAAACTGGTGGGCAGCAAATTTTATGACTTGGATTTTTGCCATTATTGGTTTAGTAGCCTTTACTTATTGGATGATTCAATTAAAAGCGTTTGATGCTAATAACGAAGAAGACAAGAGCATTTCGTCTCATTCTTACTTATAGACTTTAAAGGTCAAAACCAATATCTTTACGATAATTCATCTTATCAAAATGTAGTTTTTCTATGTTTTGGTAAGATTTTTTTATGGCTTCTTTGTACGTTTCACCATAGCTTGTAATTGCCATAACACGACCACCAGAAGTAACTATTTTACCGTCTTTTTCTTGTGCTCCTGCGTGGAATACTATTGAATCTTCTATAGTTTCAATACCTGTAATTACTTTACCTTTTTCATAGGCTTCTGGATAACCACCAGACACTAGCATAACTGTTGTTGCTGCACGTTGATCAATTTCAACATCAATTTTGTCTAAGGATTGATTGGCTACTGCTTCAAAAACCTCAACCAAATCGTTTTTTAATCTTGGTAAGACAACTTCGGTTTCAGGATCACCTAAACGCACGTTATACTCTATAACTTTTGGGTCGTCACCAACTTTAATTAAACCAATAAACACAAATCCTTTATAGGGTAAATTATCTTTTTGTAAACCAGCAATAGTTGGTTTTACAATTCGCTCTTCTACTTTATTTAAAAAGGCTTCGTTAGCAAAAGGTACAGGAGATATAGCTCCCATTCCGCCTGTGTTTAAGCCTGTATCACCTTCGCCTATTCGCTTATAATCTTTAGCAGTTGGTAAAATCTTATAGTTTTTACCATCGGTTAACACAAAACAACTTAGTTCTATTCCGTCTAAAAATTCTTCAATAACCACTTTAGTGCTGGCTTGACCAAACTTGGCATCCACTAACATGCTTTTTAATTCGGTTTTAGCATCATTTAAATCATTTAAAATCACGACTCCTTTTCCTGCAGCTAATCCGTCTGCTTTTAATACATATGGTGGATTTAATGTTTCTAAAAACGCATAGCCTTTATCTACTGTTTGTGCATCAAAGCTTTGGTAAGCTGCTGTAGGAATGTTGTGTCTAAACAAAAACTGTTTTGCAAATTCTTTACTACCTTCTAAAGTTGCAGCAGCTTGTTGTGGACCAATAACAGCCACGTTTTTAAGTGCCTCATCTGCTAAGAAAAAATCATGAACACCTTGTACTAAAGGGTCTTCTGGTCCCACTACAACCATAGTGATGTTGTTGTTTAAAACCACCTCTTTAATGGCTTTAAAATCGGTAACACTTACTGGTACATTCTTAGCAATTTGAGCGGTTCCTGAATTACCAGGAGCAACAAAAAGTGAGCTACATTTTGGGCTTTGTTTTAGTTTCCAAGCTATAGTGTGTTCTCTTCCTCCAGAACCTAATATTAAGATATTCATGCGTTGTAGTTGTTTGTACAAAAATAGTCTTTTGAATGAAAAAATGAATGTGTTTTTGGTAAAAACCCTTTCTGTTTTTAGATTTCAAAACCAAATTGCAGCTAACCCTAAAAAGGAACCAATTTTCATTATTTTTGTTTTACTTTTCATAAAATTTTAAAAAATTGAAACTATTTGAATGGTCATTGCGCTTAAAAGGCTTCCCAATAAATGAAGCTAAAAAAACGCTTAACGTTATTGAAAACTTAACTACAGAGCAATACAGCAACTATTTAAGTAAGCAGTTGTTGGCAATTGTGGACTTTCATTTAGAACACACTCCGTTTTACAAGTCGTTATGTGAATGTATTGACACCTCTAACTGGAATGATCTTCCAGTATTAAATAAATCTAATTTACAACAGCCTTTAGAGCATAGATTATCTGATAAGTATACACCAAAAACAATTTACACCAATAAAACCTCTGGATCTTCTGGGACACCTTTTGTTTTTGCTAAAGATAATTTTGCTCATGCTATAACATGGGTTACGTTTATGCAACGCTATGGTTGGTTTAATATTGATTTAAACACGTCTAAACAAGCACGATTTTATGGTATTCCGTTAGATACAAAAGGGTATTACAAAGAACGTTTTAAGGATTGGTTGGGTAACAGATATCGCTTTTCGGTTTTTGATTTAAGTGATGATGCATTAGAAAAAGTCTTACGTAAATTTAAACGCACCCAATTTAGTTATATTAACGGTTATACCAGTGCAATTGTACAATTTGCAAAGTTTTTAGAGCGAAAAAACATCACTTTAAAAACCATATGTCCTACATTAAACGTCTGTATTGTGACCTCTGAAATGTTGTTTGATGATGACAAAAAACTACTAGAACAACAATTTGGAATTCCTGTTGTTAACGAATATGGCGCAGCAGAATTAGGTTTAATTGCTTTTCAGGATAAACACAATAATTGGTTGGTTAATAGCAACCATTTGTATGTCGAAATTTTGGATGACAACAACCAGCCTGTGCCTTATGGACAAACTGGCAAAATAGTAATAACCGATTTATACAACAGAGCACATCCTTTTATACGTTATGAACTTGGTGATTTAGGAAGCCTATCTACAAAAAGCACATTACAACATCCTGTTTTGGAGAAGTTAATTGGACGTACTAGCGATTTGGTACAATTGCCTTCAGGTAAAAAAGCTGCTGGATTAACTTTTTACTATGTAACAAAAACTGTAATGAGCAAAGAAGCCAATGTTAAAGAATTTATTATAGAACAACTTGAATTAGATACTTTTAGAGTTAGTTATGTCGCAACTGAAACTTTAACCGAAGCCCAAAAAGAAGCTGTGCAACAAGCAGTAGACATCTATTTAGAGCCTAATTTAAAATTATACTTTGAACAAGAAACGGTTTTAAATCGTCAAAAAAGCGGGAAGTTGAAACAGTTTACTTCTTATCTATAGAAACAATCAATTTAGATTTTACAAAAAACTGTTCCCAAATAAAAAGAATCATTCTGTACAAAGATTTTAGCGTAGAAAACCCTAACCCTTTTTTATAAACCAAATAATTGTATTTAAGCATCTCTAGTTTATTAGAAGAAATAGAATTAGCTCTTACACGATAAAACGCTAATGACTCTTGAATACCTAAAGCAGGTTTACCAGAAGTTTTTATGGCAGCAAGCCATAATAGCCAATCCTGACGTTTGCGTAAGTTAGGAGACGTTATTTTGCCTAGTGAACTTGTATTATACATTCCTGTAAGGTTACCAATATAATTGGTTTTTAAGTATTTGTTATAACTTAAACTAGGTAGAGCTTTGACTAGTTTATTTAATGGTTGTCCTGCCTCATTTATTTGCTCGTAGCTACTAAAAGACACATCACAATTATTGGTTTGCATAAAGTTAACTTGAACGTCCAGCTTATTAGGTTTCCATACATCATCTGCATCTAAAAAGGCTATAAAATGTCCATTGGCTTCATGTATTCCTTTATTTCTTGAGACTGCTGCTCCAGAATTTATTTGATTTTTAAGAAGTTTTATGTTAGTATATTTTGAGACCAATTTTTCTGCTATTGCAATGGTGTTATCCGTTGAGCAATCGTCTATTAAAATAAGTTCCCAGTTTGTATATGTTTGATGTAACACGCTGTTTATAGTATCCTCTATAAAGGCTTCCGAATTGTACAGTGGTGTTATTATGGAGACTAAAGATTTCACTTTAATAGGCTTCTTTTTGTCCCTTAAAGACATTAATCATAGTTTGGAATATTATTTTTAAGTCTAAGACTAGCGACCAGTTTTCGATATAAAAATTATCATATTTTATGCGGTTTATAATGTCTTCGTCATTTTTAATTTCGCCTCTATACCCTTTAATTTGAGCCAATCCTGTAACACCTGGTTTGACGTTGTGTCTAAAAATAAAGTTGTATTTATCTATTTTTTTAGAGTAATCATCTGTGTAAGACAACATATGTGGACGTGGTCCAACTACACTCATATCTCCTTTTAACACGTTGTAAAATTGAGGAAATTCATCTAAACTTGTTTTACGCAAAAACTTACCAATTTTAGTTACTCGTGTATCGTTTTGGGTAATGTAAGTTCCTTTTTCTGCTTTATTAGTTTTTAATGATCTAAACTTATAGCAATCAAATTCTTTATAGTTAATCCCGTTTCGTTTATGTTTATAAAATAAGGGTCCTTTAGATTCTAATTTTATTAAAATAAACAATAATGGTGTTAACCATGATAAAACCAACACAATCATTAATAAAGCAAAAACAACATCAAAAACCCGTTTAATAAAGGTGTTAAATTCGTTATTCAAAGCCAATTCTGGCATAGATAATACTGGTAAGTAATTGTAATAATCTGTTTTGAGTCGTTTGGTTAATAACTTATTGGTTTTAGGTATAAACTTGATGTTGCAATGGTTGATTTCGGCATACTTCACATAATCATTGACTTGCTTTTCTGTTAACTCATCAATTGCACAGTAAATTTCGTCTATACTTTTGTCTTGATCTAAAAAGGTAAAGCTATCAGCAATGTTACCGGTAAATTTTTGATTTTCAGAATTGGCAAACACGCCTTTAAGTGCATAGCCTAATTCTTTTCGTTTTGTAAAAAGCTGTTTCAATTCTTCTGCACCCTCACCTTTACCTATAATAATGACACGCCTTACATTTCCTTTTAAATAAGAACGATATGTTTTTAAACCAAAGTAGCTAACTAGTTTTATTGTTCCGATAAGGGAAAAAGAATATACTAGATATTTTAAGGTTGTAAAAGCTTGTATATCTATACTTCTAAACACACCTATAAACGCATAAACAATTAAGCCAAAGACTAAAAATTGCTTAATAATAAGCGATATAATATTTATAGTTGATGTGTAGCGATACACATGATAAAACTTTAAAAATGATGTAGAAACTAACCATAAAACTATGGAATAAACAATGTACAACAGGTGCTTATTGTTTAAAAATGCTGATGAAAAAAAGTAAAGATTAGCTTCGTTAAAATTGAAAAAATAAAACGCTAAAACATTAATGACAGTAATATCAAAAATGATAAGAAAAGGTCTTAGTAACCAAGAGTATCTTCCGCGTTTATACTCCATATATTATCACTTATTATAACTAGAAAAATCTTTATGTTCGCTTTTATGAAGTTCTTCTTCTGTTAAGTTTTTAAAGTAATCGAAGGTTTTTCTCATACCTTCTTCACGACCCACTTTTGGTTCCCATTGCAATAGTTTTTTTGCTAATGTTATGTCTGGTTGACGCTGCATTGGATCGTCAACTGGTAAATCTTTGTAAATTACTTTTTGTGTTGTTCCTGTTAGTTTAATAATTTCTTCAGCAAAATCTTTAATAGAAATCTCGTGTGGATTTCCAATGTTTACTGGGTTAGGATAATCACTTAAAAGCAATCTATATATACCATCTACTTGGTCTGTAACATAACAGAATGATCGTGTTTGACTACCATCACCAAACACTGTTAAATCTTCACCACGAAGCGCTTGACCCATAAATGCAGGAATAACACGTCCATCATTTAGTCGCATTCTTGGTCCATAGGTATTAAAGATTCTAACAATACGTGTTTCTAAACCATGAAACCTATGATATGCCATAGTTATAGATTCTTGAAAGCGTTTAGCCTCGTCATACACACCTCTAGGTCCAATGGTATTTACGTTACCATAATAGTCTTCGGTTTGTGGATGTACTAAAGGATCACCATACACTTCAGAAGTTGAAGCAATTAATAATCTTGCGTTTTTTGCTTTAGCTAAACCTAGTAAATTGTGCGTACCTAAACTACCAACCTTTAAGGTTTGAATAGGAATTTTAAGGTAATCTATTGGACTTGCAGGAGATGCAAAATGTAGAATATAATCCAGACCACCTTCGATATTTATAAAGTTAGTAACATCATGTTGAATAAATAAGAAGTTAGAGTTAGAAGATAAATGGGCAATATTTTTTGGGTCACCAGTAATAAAATTATCCATTCCTATTACAAAGTAACCTTCACTGATAAATCGGTCACATAAGTGTGATCCTAAAAATCCTGCTGCACCTGTAATTAAAACTCTTTTTTGGCTCATTATCTTCCTATTGACACGTATTTAAATCCTTCGTTTTTAACATCGTTAACATCGTATAAATTACGACCATCAAAAATAGTTGGACTAGCCATTAATGATTTTATTTTAGAGAAATCTGGAGTTCTAAAAATACTCCACTCTGTTGATATTACTAATGCATCTGCATCTTTTAATGCGTCATACATACTATCTGCAAATTGAATTTTATTTCCTAATTTACGTTTTACATTTGGCATTGCTTCTGGGTCAAAAGCTGTAATATTACAACCAGCTTCTAATAAAGCATCTATCATGTAAAGTGAAGGTGCTTCACGTATATCGTCTGTTTCTGGTTTAAAAGCTAATCCCCAAATAGCTATGTTTTTACCTTCTAAATTATTATTAAAATGGTTTTCTATTTTAGGAATTAAAACCAGTTTTTGTCTTGCATTAACATTAATTACAGCATCTAAAATTTTAAAGTTATAATTATTTTCTAATCCAGATTTGTGTAATGCTTTGACGTCTTTAGGAAAGCAAGAACCTCCATAACCAATACCTGGAAATAAAAATCGTTTTCCAATACGAGAGTCTGTCCCCATTCCAATTCTTACCTTATCGACATCTGCACCAACTTTTTCACAAAAGTTAGCAATCTCATTCATAAAGGTAATTTTAGCTGCTAAAAAGGCGTTAGAAGCGTATTTGGTTAACTCTGCAGACTTCTCATCCATAACAATTATTGGATTGCCTGAACGTACATATGGTTTATACAGTTTTTCCATTAACTTGGTTGCGCGATCACTACTAGATCCTACAACAATACGTTCTGGTTTTAAAAAGTCGTCTACTGCAAAACCTTCTCTTAGAAACTCTGGGTTAGAAACCACATCAAAATCTACTTTAGCATTTTTAGAAATGGCTTCTTTAACTTTATCTGAAGTGCCAACAGGAACTGTACTTTTATCGACAATTACTTTATAGTCTTTAATCAGTTTACCAATTTCATCTGCTACACCAAGAATGTATTTTAAATCTGCAGATCCATCTTCATCTTCTGGAGTAGGTAACGCTAAAAATATAATGTCTCCATGCTCCAATCCTTCTTCTAAACTAGTTGAAAATTTAAGCCTATTAGCTTTAATATTTCTTTCAAATAAAACATCTAAATGTGGCTCATAGATTGGTACCACACCCTCTTGCATTTGTTTTACTTTATTTTTGTCTATATCTATACATAGTACTTCGTTTCCTGTTTCTGCTAGACATGTACCAGTTACTAAGCCTACGTAACCTGTACCAATTACTGCTATTTTCATTTATCTTAAACTATCTTTTTATCAAAAATTTCAAAGTCTGAATTCATGCTTAAAAACTCAGGAACAATGTCTTTCATCTTTTTAACAATTGCATTTTTTTCGTCTTCCTTTGCAAGTGTAATCAACTCGTGTATATCTTTATTAATTTGTGAATGTGAACAATTTTCTACTTTGGCAATCATAATTTTATTATTGTAAGTAGGCAATGTCGTTGATTTATCACTTAATAATTCTTCGTATAATTTTTCTCCAGGTCTTAAGCCAACAACCTTAATGTCTATGTCTTTGTAGGGCACAAAACCTGCTAAACGGATTATTTTTTTGGCTAAGTCTATAATTTTTACCGCCTCACCCATATCAAAAATAAATATCTCTCCACCATTACCCATAGCTCCTGCTTCTAGAACAAGTTGACAAGCTTCTGGAATGGTCATAAAATATCTAATAATATCTGGATGGGTTATAGTTAACGGTCCACCTTCTTCAATTTGTCTTTTAAAAAGTGGAACTACAGACCCATTGCTACCTAATACATTACCAAACCTTGTGGTTACAAACTGTGTTTTACTTTTACTATCTGCTAACACTTTGTGCTGTAATGCTTGGACATAAATTTCTGCTATACGCTTAGAAGCACCCATAACATTACTTGGGTTTACTGCTTTATCTGTAGAAACCATTACAAATTTTTCTGCCTTAAAACGTTGAGATAAATCTGCTACATTTTTTGTACCTAATACATTAGCAAAAATTGCTTCTGAAGGATGTTTTTCCATTAACGGTACATGTTTATATGCTGCTGCATGATAAACGACTTGAGGTTTGTGCTCTTTAAATACTTCTTCAATAACTTCTCCTTTTCTTACATCTGCAATAATGGCTTCAAAATTTAGATTAGGAAAATTATTTTTAATCTCTAATTGTATGTTATACAAAGGGGATTCAGCTTGATCTAAAATCAATAATTTGCTTGGTTTGTAATTAGCAACTTGTCTTACAATTTCGCTGCCAATAGAGCCTGCACCACCTGTTACTAATATACATTTATTAAAAATTTCTTTAGCAACTAATTTATTGTCTAATTTAATTGGCTCTCTTTCTAAAATGTCTTCAATTTGGATTTTTTGAATCTGATTGGACAGATTAGTATGCTTTTCGATATCAGAAATTAATGGCGCTCTAAAGACTTTAAAATTATATTCTAAACAATTGTCAACAATTCTGATGTTTTCTTCTTTTGTTAGTGTGCTGTCTGCTATAATTAATGCTTGTGCATTATAAATTCTTAATAAAACAGCTGTTTTACGATTGAGATGAATTATTGGTAATCCTAAAATTTCTTTACTTTTATTTTTACCATCTTTATCTATAAATCCTAGTATTTTATAACGAGAAGGGTTTTCGGATTTTAATGCACTAGCAATTGCAATTGCATTTTCACCAGTCCCATAAATTAATACATTTAGTCTAGCTTCCTCATCGTTGTAACGTTGATAGACCTGGAATACTTGCTTAACTAAAATTCTAAATAAAAATAATCCACAAAACGATACTATGGAATAGATAAATAATTGTGGAATTGAAAACAACTCTTGTCCGACTAAAAATAAGTATCCGTAATACACTGCTAATGCAGTTATTGAAGTAGCTATTGATGCTAAAAAGAATTTTGCTGCATCTATAAATGTTGAGTGTCTAATAAGCCCTGCATAGGTCCTAAATAGCACAAAAAACAAGACGTTTATGGTAACAATTATTACTTCTTCTGTGGAAAAACCTAAACTAAAAAATGCAGCTTTTTGAATTTTACTAACTATTATTTTAGTAAAAAATGAAGCAATTAGAAGTATCGCAATGTCAAAACACAAAATAGCCCATCTTGGAAGATAGTTAATGTTTTTAAAATCTATTTTTTTTCTACTAGATTCTAAAACTTGAAATAAGGCTTGTCTTAGTTGTTTAAGCATTTGGGTCTTTATAAAAACAGATAGCAAATATCTTAAATTATAATGACAATATAATCAAAATTATACTTAAAGCCTTTATTTTAGGGATTTGTAATCTATTTTAGGTCAGATTGTTTACTACTAATGCTATTCTTTGCAGATCACCTTCTGTTAAGTTTGAGCCACTTGGTAGGCAAAGACCGGTTTTAAATAGCAACTGGCTTAGCCCATCTCCATAATAGGGTTGGTTTTTAAATATGGGTTGTAAATGCATTGGTTTCCAAAGCGGTCTAGTCTCGATGTTTTCTTTGGTCATTGCCTCTTGAAATTGAGCAATGGTAAAAGGCGCGTTTTCTTTTATTAAAATACAGCTTAACCAAAAGTTAGAATGAAACTCTGAAGATGGTTCTTTTTGAACCTCTATACCTTCAATGTTTTTAAACAGGTCTACATAAAATTGGTTTATTTTTCGTCTTAAGCTAACATGTTTATCTAAAACTTCCATTTGACCTCTACCTATTCCTGCACTAATATTACTCATTCTGTAGTTATATCCTATTTTAGAATGTTCGTAATGAGGTGCATTATCTCTTGCTTGTGTTGCATAGAATATGGTTTGATTTTTATCTTTTACAGAGTTACAGACCATAGCTCCTCCTCCAGAAGTTGTAATAATCTTATTTCCGTTAAAGGATAAAATAGAAAAGTCACCAAATGTTCCACATTTTTGACCCTTGTAAGTAGAGCCTAAAGCTTCTGCAGCGTCTTCAATAACAGGGATTTGATATTTTTTTGCAACCTCCAATAATTCGTCTACTTTAGAAGGCATTCCATAAAGATGAACTATAATAATTGCTTTGGGTTTTTTACCTTTTTTAATCCTGTCTTTTATAGCTAACTCTAGATGGTTGGGACACATATTCCAAGTGTCAGATTCGCTATCTACAAAAACAGGTTTTGCACCTTGATAAGTTATTGGGTTTGCAGAGCCGCAAAAGGTAAATGTTTGACAAATAACCTCATCATTTAAACCAACACCTAACTGAACTAATGCTAAATGAATTGCAGCAGTACCTGAGGATAGGCAAGCGACTTTTTTATTTTGACCCAAATAGGTTTCTAAATCTGTTTCAAAACCAGTAACATTAGGTCCTAAAGGAGCAATCCAATTAGTATCAAAAGCTTCTTTGATGTATGCTTGTTCGTTTCCTCCCATGTGTGGTGAGGATAGCCATATTTTATTTTTCATCCTTAAAAAAATGTTTTAATGATATATTTTATGTCTTTAAAGAAGCTATAATTTTGTATATATGCTTTATTAATTTCAACTTTTTTTGGCCAAATCACTTCTTTGTTATAAACTTCTGGGTTGTCTTGATTTGCTAAGAGGTTTTCTTCGTCCTTAAAAAAAATTGAGGCTGGACCTGTAATACCTGGCTTAATGGTTAGTATAATTCTGTCTTCGCCTTCAAGTTGGTCTGCAAAGCCCTGCACATCTGGTCTTGGTCCAACTAAGCTCATGTCACCTAAAAACACATTGATTAATTGAGGTAGTTCATCTATTTTTGATCGTCGCCAAAAGTTACCAATCTTAGTTATTCTTGGGTCTTTTATAGTTGACACAGTGGTATTGATACCTTCAACATTTTTCATGCTTCTTAATTTTAAAACTTTAAATATTTTACCATGTTGTCCAACTCTTTTTTGTTTAAAAAAACCACTGAGTTTGGTGTCAAATCTAGCAATAATGGCTGCAATAATTATAATCCAACCTACCAATAATAATCCTATAGATGAAACTATAATGTCAAATAATCGTTTGATGATTTTATCAGATCTTTTCAATTTTAATATAATTTTTTTGGTAAAAATAACTATTTAAAAAAGCAAATAGCAATATTCCGTTTAATCTAATAAGATAATTTTCCGTTAGGAAAGCAATAATAAAAATAATAAGAAACGATACATAGATTAAATCTCTTTGCATTATACCTAAAATTAAATTATTGAACAGCATGTATACTAAAGCTAAGAGCCCAAAAATTCCTGCAGAAAACATAATAGATAAATAAACATTATGAGAAGTGTAGGATTTTAAGTACTTATTTTGAAAGTTTTTAACCTCAAAACAATAATCTGTTAGCAATTTTTTTTCGTATCCAATACCATAACCAAGAATGGGACTTCTTGAAATAAGCTCGACACTGCATTCTTGAACTTGATACCTAACACCCAAAATAGTTTTAGCACTAAAATTACTAACATAATATTGAATGGGGTGTTCAAAAATTCGTCCTAGTTTATTGTTATTAGACACTTTAAAAAGGGTAAAAAACAAAAGCAACATTGATATAACCATAATAATTTTAAACTTCACTGTTTTGATTTTAAAAAACAAGAAAAACGGAATTATTAATAGGTTTAATAAAAATATTATTCTAGAATTAAGAATTAAAGAAAAAGCCAAGAAAAGTACTATTATAAAAATTGCTAACGCTTTTTTTTTAAGTGGTTTTGGCTTTGTAGTATAATTTAATAAGAAAACACAAGCCAATAAATTATTTAAAGCTATGTAAGTTGCATGCCAATCTTTATATCCTAAGTTATTGGATATTTCTATAAAATAGGAGGTGTTGAAAAAGGTTGAGGGTTGACTTATAAGATCCTGAATTAAATTAAGCTTGATTATAAAATAGATAACAACCAAAATATTAGACCCTATAAAAACTATTGTCATGTTCTTAAGTAACTTCTCTGGAATTTTAATAGCATATATTAAAATTATGGGCATTAGTAACAATCCTATTTGTCTTAACAAAAAATCTATTCCAGTTGACTTTAAAGGAGAATATGACATTGATACAACTAATATCAAATAAAACAAACTGTTAATTAATAGTGGTTTATAGCCTATTTTATTGATGTTGTTTTGGATTTTTTTAAGATTTAAAAATATCGCTGACGAAAAAAAAAGGAGTGATAAAATAGATAAAGTCTTGATGTTTAAAATAGGAAAAAAGGACAACAGAAATAATAGCAAGTATGGTAACTTTTCTGTTTTTTTAACTAAATCAAGATTTAAAGCCCTCATATAATATTTAAGGTAAATCATTAATTTTTATCAAATCCACTGTATTGGTTTTAAAATCATAAACAGCAAATGAGGGGTTTCCTTTCCACCCCATGACCTCTCCTGGATTAATCAGCCATGTTTGGTCTATTAGTTCGATATTAGATTCATGTGTATGCCCACAAAGCACCAAGTCATATTCTCCAGATTTTGCTAATGCTTTAGCATAAAAAGGATAATGGGTCATGACTATTTTTTTGTTATTTAATTCAATAACTGCGTACTCACTATTTAGTTTAAGATTACTGAATTGATTGAAAGCAAGGTTTTGAATGGTAAATCTATCTGCGTCCCCATTACCAAACACACAGTGGGTTAAAACACCACTGTTGCCAATAACTTTTGCAGGAATTGGAGAACAAAAATCTCCGCAAAAAAAAGTGTGCTCGATATTATGATTTTTAAAATAATGAAGTGTCTTTTCTAAATTAGAAATATGATCATGTATATCTGAGTAAATTCCAATTTTCATAATACTATTTACTTTGGCATGTGATTTTTATATGAGGTTTCTAAATCTACAATAAAAGCATGAGATGGGTACAGATCTTTTACCTTTTGTGATGGTAATTCCATAAACTTTTCTCCGTATCTAATTGATAAATAATCCTCTACATTAGAAAAAACAGGCAATGACAAAGACTCAAACTTTACATGTTTACTTTGACCAATTAAGCTTCTTTTAAAAGAGGTGCGCTTAAAAGGCGCTCTCCCAAAAAAATGTCCCAAATACTTAGTCTCTTTATTATTTAAGCTTCTTATAAAACTAAGCAATCCTTTTTTAATAGGACCTCTAACACATACTTTTGCTAAATATATTGCTATTTTTTTTATTTTACTGTTTGTTAAATAGCCTTTTTCTCCTAATGCTTTAGCGTTTACTATTCTTGCAGCTAAATATTGTAAATACCTTAAGGTTTTGTTTTCAAAAGTATTATTTAAACACATGATATCTATAAATAATCCGTGGTGCATATCTCTTCCTACAGAGTCTTTTTCAATATAAGTAGTGCCATTCATTCTAATTTTACTAAAAAATAACGGAAACTCTTTTGTGTCTTCTTCTTGAAAATAATATTGGTTTGTATCTAATTTTTGTTTTGCTAAAGTTTTAAATTTTGTGTAGTTTTTGTAATCCATAAAGGTATCATAATCATCATCCCATGGGATAAATCCTTTATGTCTTATAGCACCAAGAGCAGTACCACCCATTAAATAATATTCAATATTGTTTTCTTTACAAAATTGGTCAAAGTAATTAGCTATAACCAATAGTTTAGAATGTATCGCTTTAAGTTCCTCATCAGTCATATTCTATATTTTTTTAGCTAAAAAGTAGAATTTACTTAAAAACTTTTTAATTGTTTTATTTTTTGAAACTAACAAAGCTAATCCTCTAATAAATTTAAATTTTGATTTGTTAGCAATAGCAGAAAGAGTGTATGTTTTCCATCGGTGAGGATGTGTACTAAAAATTATTTTTTTGTTTTCTGTACAAATATTTTCAAATTCTTTAAGGGTATGAATATTGATATCGCCTCCATTGTTAATGTCATTATCTTCAACGTTAACAATTATTTTAAATTGAAATCCTGCATCGGAAATATAAATATAATCTGAAGCTAAAGTTGCTGGTAGTTGCACTACGATATCTAACATGTTACTAAACTCTGATGCAATTGATTCCTTTCTAAAAAAATCTTTGTTAGAATTCCACCCATTTCTAATCATTAATGGGTTACCATGTGGGCAAAGAGTTTCTATTTTAAAACCATATTTTTCAAAAGCAGTGACATATTGAATAAACTCGGTTTTAGCTTTTTCAAAATCTCCATTATTAGCATCTAAGACATCATAATGGTATGTGACTTCATGTCCTAAATCTGATATGTCTTTTAAAAGTTTAACATTGTTTTCTAAAAGATATCCTTGTACATAATATGTCGCTTTAATACCATGTTTAGCCTCGATTTTAGCCATTTTTAAAGCACGTTCGACGTTGGTTTCTACATCATGCTTAAAAACAATCCAATTGTCATCTTTTGTGTTGTGGGTTAATATTTGATTAGCTGTAATCGTTTTTTTTAATTCAACAGCTTTCTTACAAATACTATTAAACTGCTTATAAGTAAAACGCATAATGACTATTTAATTTCGTCCTTTAAAATGGATCTAAGTTTAGTTGAAGATACTTTATTAGTGTAAGAAAAAAATTGAATCTTACTTCCGTGTTTTATAAGCTCTTTTTCAACTTCCTCAAAAAGAGGGTTTCCTTTCCAATCATCTCCTACAAACATTACATCAAATTTATAATTATGGTAAGCTTTAATTTTATCCCGATCATGTTGGATAACAACTTTATCAACATATTTAATTGCTTCTATAATAGCCATTCTGTCTTCCAAAGACATTATTGGTTTTTTTCCTTTGTATGAAAAAACTAGCTCATCAGGGCTTACAGCAACTATTAGATAGTCGCAATTCTTTTTAGCTTGTTTTAAAATATTTAAATGTCCAACATGAAACATGTCAAAAACTCCTGAAGTGTATCCTATAATTTCTTTTTTCAATGTAATTTTATTTTGTTCTTGTAAAGGTCTTAAAAAAGTATTTTCTTAAACCGTCCGTCATTAATACTTGTACAACAAACCTTATACTAACATTATACAAATATGTGGGCAAAGATATGATATCTTTAGTTAACATTAGTTTCTGAATTTTGGCTTCACTTTTAAAGTAATTAAATCCACCTCTTCGCTTATAGAAATCTTTATTGGTTCTAACTTTTAAAAGTGTTTCTTCTAGATTATGAAACTTGTAGCTTTTTAAAGCCATGCGAATCCATAAATAGTAATCTTCATTACAAAACCAATCTAGATAACCTCCAGCATCCAAAACATGTGCTTTTTTAAACATCACACTCATTTGATTAAATGGACATCTATACTTCATGTATTGTTTTAAATCTGAGTCTAAAACTGGTAGTTTTCTTTTAGATATTGTTGTTAAGTCATCATCATAAAATTCTTCTATAGTTCCACCTAAAATACTAACATCCTCATTATTCTTAAAAAAGTTAAGTTGTAATTCAAACCTGTTGTCTAAACAAACATCGTCGCTATCCATTAATGCAACATAGTCATAAGTACTGTTTTGTAAACCAATGTTCCTTGCATATCCATGTCCCATGTTTTTTTCTAGTCTGTGTATAACTACATTTTCGTTATCTGTTTTAAATTTTTCCAATACTTGATTTGTAATTTCTGGTATTGGTCCATCTACCACTATGATTATCTCATTAGGGACTACTGTTTGATTAATTAAACTATTAATGGCTTGATAAAAATGATCAGGATTATCATTTTTATATACAGACATTGAAACTGAAAATTTAGGTAATTCTAAGCTCATGCTTTATTGAGGGCTTTATAATGTAAATATTTTAACGAGATAATAGTTGCAATCCATGCATCTGGAGGTCCAACAGAACCAATAAACATAATTTTAAATAAAAATAAAATGATGATGTTTTTGGCATCTGTGTCTATCTTCCAATATTTATTGAGAATTGAGTACAAAAATACGAAAAATACGAAAACTCCAAAAAATCCAGTGTCTAAAACAAGATTAGACACATATCCACTGGACCTTGTTGGAATGGCTTTAGAGTTACCTTTAAATTTAAAGTAATTTATTTCGCTAAAATCAATCCCTGTCATCAATAATGCGTCTACAGAAGTTTTTTCCCAGTGACCAATTCCTCCTCCAATTGGGTGGCTAAATGTATGTAACCAGGAAGAGTATACAGAGATTAATCTAGGTCCTGCTAAATCTACAACAACCATTGTTGCATCTCCAAAACTTTTTTGATCTTTAATTTTTCTAATCATTTGTTCTGATCTACCTCCACCACCAGATAAATCAATTAAAAACATAACAATTAAACCTACTGCTAAAAAACGTATTAATTTTGCTCTGTAAGTAATTAAAATAAATACAAAAAACACACCTAAAGCCATTATTGACTTTATAATGATTGTTAAAAAAAACAGAAATAAAATATCACTTATAATTTTTTTACTTTTTACAAAAACTGTTCTTACTACTACATATAAAAAAACCAAACTTACTCCTGCTCTAGCTGGTTCAGTAGCAAGTAATGTTACACCTCGTCTAACACGTGCTAATGCTTCAGAACTGGCTCTTGGAATTAAAAATTTAAAGACAGGATCAAAAATTTTTAATAACCCTAAATACTGAAAAAGGCCTAAAGCGATTAAAAACACAAACAACACCTTAACTAATTTTATAGTTTTTAATGTTGACGATTTTGAAGCCTGATAAAAGGCAACAAAACAAATTGAGCTATTAATATAAGCTAAAAGAGATCTTACAACTTCAGGTATTTTTATATCCGGGAAATAATACAGCGAGAAAACAACAACATTGAATAATAAACTTGCTAAAAATAAAATGTAAAATTTATTTATCTTTTTTTGTCTTAAAATGATATATGTTGACAAGATAATACCCCATGGAAAAACCTCTGCTTGCAGCAAACCAAAAGTAATAGACGGGAAAAAAAAGAGAGCGACTATTACTCCTGTTACAATCTTAAAATGGCTAACTTCTTTTAACATTTAGATACCTTATAGAATGCCTTTATACCTTAAAAACAATATTAAAAAATTAAATGCTACAAACATATTTAAATACGTCATTTTCAACTTACTATGCTTATTAACAATACTAGAAAAAAGAATTACTTCTACTAACATTGGAATAAAAAACAAAATAGGCCATCTTTCGATATCTAATTTTAGCAAAGCTACAAATGTCACTACTATTTTAAGTATTAACACTAACGAATCTGCAAAAAACTTTTTCTTAACTATTGCTAACCCTTGTAAATAATAAAATGAAGCAGCAGACATTAACCAAATAGGTAGTAAATATAAAAAGGTATGTAAGTATAATTTACTATTTTGAAACGTAAAATCACCTAACCAAAGCTTAAACAAGAAATCTGTTTTTACTAAAAAAAAGCTAACTATTAAACCTAATAAACTAACAAAAACTGTGAGTTTAAAATGAAGGTTGGCTCTTTCAGATACGGATAGTTGATTTCCTGATATTTTTGGAAACACCCATGATATCGAAGCTGTATGTATAGTTTTTAACTGATTTAAGACAGAAACACCTATTGAGTAATATGCAAAAATTTTAAGCCCTAACAAAGAGCTTACAATCCATTTATCAATATGAGCACTAAAAATCAATATAGTACTAGAAAACCACGCCCATTTACCATAGCCTAAAATCCCTTTAAATACAGATACACTAGCATTTTTACTGACAAATACAGACTCGTATTTATCAGTTAGTTCATAAAATTGATATAATAGATATAACCCTGCTACAATTACAGAAACCATAAATACACTTTTAACATCTTTAAAAACAAAAACAGCTATTATTTGAGATAAATAAAGAAGGGCTTTAGATATAAATGACTGTTTGGCTAAATGTTTAAAATCTTCATGAGACTTATGAAGTGCAAACAAAGCTTGTTCTATTTGCTTGATAAAAAATAAGGGAAAAGCAAAGAGTAAAATTTTAATGATTTCGGTTACTTTAAAAAAATTAAAAAAGAAATTACTAAAAAAGATTAAATAAATGGTTCCTAATACAATTACTGATAATAAAACAAGAAATAAAATTACAGAGCTAAAAACCTTGCTTTGAAATAAGTTATCGTTTTTTGATTTGCTTTCAGAAATGTATTTAATAATTGTTTCATTAATTCCAAAATTGAAAATTGAAAGCGATGCCAATACACTGTTTACAAGAATCCAAAGCCCGTATTTTTCTATTCCTATTTGAGAAATAAATATAGGGGTTGCTATAACCAAAAAGAAAGGAGCAAAGACAACGTCTAGAGTTGCGTAAATACTGTTTTTTATAGATTTCAATGCTTAATTGTTTCTTGTAAATTAATATATTTTAATGTTATAAAAAGTAAAATCATGACATTAACACTAGCTAGTAAATTACCGGAAAAAACAGTACCTATTAAAAGTGTTAACACTAAAAAATATGACAATTTGTTTTTTCCTTTTAAAATCTTAACAAACAAAATAATATAGCTAATAAGACCTACTAGCCCAAAAAATAATAGAACATCAAATATCTCCATTTCTGTTCTATGATTATTAAAAAATGGCCAGCCAAAAATAATGTTTATAATTGAATTATTTTCTGTGACATATGGATAAAACCTTTCATTAAATAAAATGTTTCTGAAAGACAAAAACGAACTCCAAAAACCGTCTTTTTCATAAATTTCTTTAAAAAGATTATAAAACTTTAGGAGGCTTTTGTTAAATAATAATAACCCTAAAACTGCGGTAATTGTAGTTAAAAATACTGCTTTTCTATTTTTAATATTATCTACAAATAAGTAACAGAAAAATATAATATTAAAAAACAATGTTTTTTTAGTACCAACAAGTAGGGATAAAAACAAAACAATCAAAAACAAGGTTATGTTTGTATTATTTTTATTTTTTTTAAGTTTATAATAAAGTAGATTAATTATTATAAAATAAATAAAACCAGCTTCGTGGTGATATAGTAAAAAGCCTGAGTAACCAAACCTTCCCCCTCTAAAATAAGACCTAAACACTTCTATTTGAAACAAATAGCCTACTAACAAAAAACATGAGCTAATAACTAAAAACCAAACAACTTTATTGATTTGGGTTTTGGTTATATTAAGATTATAATTGTGGCAATAAAGCAAAAATACTATTGGAATTACACTACTTAAAAAATAATATCCATTAAATTGAATGTCGTCTAAAGACAAATCTTTGTAATTAACAACTTGAGTTATTGCATATGCTAGTATTAAACTTGATAAAGAAAATATATAGGATTTATTTATGTTTTTTAAACCAAAACCAAGTATTACAGCAAACACTATGATGACCTTAAAAACAATAACATAGTTATAAAACAAGCTTATCTGTGTATAATGTACTATGATTTTAATTAAAAAATCGTACCCAAGAAAAAGGATTAACAAGTTGTTTAGAAAGAACTGTTTTAGGCTATTATTTTCAATATGCTTTCTAATAAAACTCATTATTTAAATAATGTTTTGATTAAAGTAAACAATTAATTTTGGCCTACTATCAAAATCTTTAGTATTACTTGATAAAAAACTTATGAACCCTTCATTACCATTTTCTGGAAGGATTTTAAAAAGCAGCCCATAATTATTAAATTCGTTATTAGATAATGCCCTCACAAAACTTGTTACATCGACCTTGTAGTAATTTCGTTTATTTTTATCAACTGTAATTTGAGCTATTGTTTTAGAGTCTGTTTTAGGCTGATGTATCCAATTTACATTAGTAACATCCCAGTCTTCTATAATATTTTCTATTGTAATATTAAATGTAGAATTTTTGTTATCTATTTTGGAAATATATAGGTATAAGTAAGCTGAGTCTACAACTGCTTTTTCAGGAATACTAGAACATCTTATTTTTAATAAAGCTCTTTTTTCTTTTTTTAAAAAGTCTTTATTAGAATAATTAGCTATTTTTAATTCTGTATCAGATGAAAAATTTAAACTATTAAATTCGCTATCAATGTAAGTGTCAATTCCTAATTGATTATTTGGTATATACACATTACTTGTTTTGGTGCTACAAGACACAAAAAAGCATAAAAATAAAAGCACTAAAAAATTTAAGTGTTTATTTAATAGCGCTTTTAATAAGATAAGTTGTTTGTATATAATTTTAATCAATTTTAATCTGTTTATTCTGTGTAAAACACTTCTAATTTCGGATGCTTGCTAACTTCTTTACTATTACTAGAATGAAACCTAAGTCCTTTATATGCGTTTTTTTCATCTTCTAACTTAATCATAAAACCATAATTTGGCTGGTTGTTTTGATGAACTGCTTTTACATAGTTAGTGACATCTATTTTATAATCTTGATTAGTGTCTGTAGGTGCTTCAACAGTAATTGTTTGACTAGTATCTACTTCAGGTTGATTATTCCAATTTACTTCATCATTTATCCAAACTTTATTAACTGGAATCAATACAAAAGAGTTATTAGTACCAAAATGTCCGGGATCTATTGCATAAAGGTGAACAAATGCAGAATCTATACTAATACCCTCTTTTAAAGTAGCAAAACCAAACCTAAGTAATGATCTAACATCGTTTTTAATCGAGTCGTTTGATGATAAAGACACCATATGAATCCTATCTAATGTTGAGTAATTTGCACTAGGGTTGCTCTCTGAAATTGCTGTGTCTTTTCCATTTTGATCATTAGGTTGAAATACTGCAATTTTAGTTTCTTTTTTATTACATGAAACCATAACTAGTATGATTAAAACAAAACTTAGTGGTTTAAATAATTTCATATTTTAATTAATTGGTTGATAATGTGCTTTTTAAAATTTAATACATCTATTAAACATATTCAAATTATTAATGAATAAAATGAGTTATAATCTTCCAGAAATATCATTGATGTTTAAAGTTCCTTTTACATCATATACTAATCCATTTTTAGATTTAATATCATTGAAATTTATTTTCTTGAACTCATCATGGCACACAGTATGGACTATGGTGTCGTAATTATGATTTAATTTATCGATTAAAGTTAAATTAAACTCTTTTTGTACTTCTTCTTTATTAGCCCAAGGATCATAAACTTCAACATTTAAATTAAAAGATTTTAACGTGTTATAAACGTCAATTGCTTTTGTGTTTCTGGTATCAGGACAATTTTCTTTAAATGTTACACCTAGCATAAGTACTTTAGCTTTTTTAATAGAGATGTTGTGTTGTACCATAAGTTTTAAAACTTGAGTAGCAACATATTCACCCATACTATCATTTAAACGTCTTCCGGCTAAAACTATTTCTGGGTGGTAACCAACTTCTTGTGCTTTTTGAGCTAAATAATAAGGATCAACACCTATACAATGTCCTCCAACTAATCCGGGTTGAAAAGGTAAAAAATTCCATTTAGTAGATGCTGCTTTTAGTACTTCTTGTGTGTCTATATTTAATTTGTTGAAAATTTTAGCTAATTCGTTTACAAAAGCAATATTGATATCACGTTGTGCATTTTCTATAACTTTAGCTGCTTCTGCAACTTTAATTGAAGGAGCCAAATGGGTTCCAGCGGTAATTATTGAAGCATATAGGTTGTTAATTTTAACTCCAATTTCTGGAGTCGACCCAGAAGTTACTTTTTTAATTTTTGTAATAGTACGTGATTTATCTCCAGGATTTATTCTTTCTGGTGAATAACCGCAATAAAAATCTTTATTAAATGTTAGTCCACTTGATTTTTCTAAAACAGGTACACACACTTCTTCTGTTACTCCGGGATAAACAGTAGATTCATAGATAACAATGTCTTCCTTCTTTAAAATCTGACTAATAGTCTTAGAGGACTCTATTAATGGTGTTAAAATGGGTCTGTTATTTTTATCAACTGGTGTTGGAACAGTAACAATAAATATGTTACAATCCTTAATGTCTGATGACAAACAAGATAAGGACAAACCTTTATCGTTTTGTGGGTTAAGCACAGATTTAAGGTCATCTTCAGTTACTTCTAATGTTTTGTCTAATCCTTGTTTTAACTCTTCTACCCTGTTTTTATTGATGTCAAACCCAACAACTTTAAATTTTTTAGCAAACTCTACTGCTAATGGTAAACCCACATAACCTAAACCTAAAATTGCAATATTATTTTTCATAAATTGTATGGCGCTTTATTATTTAGTAGCATTATTAACAAACCATCTAGTAGTTATATGTATGGCATCGTTAAATTTAAATTTAGGTAAATATTCTAAAAGATTAGTTGCTTTATTAATATCTGCTAATGAATGTTTGACATCCCCTTTTCTAGATGGACCGTAAAAAATCTGACTTTGAGTTTTAATATTTAAATCTGAAAGGCTTTTTTTGATGTGGTCTGTTAGTTGATTCAGATTAATGTTTTCTGCACAAGCAACATTAAACACCTGATTTACAGCACCAGAATTAGTTGTTAGTGCAGCCTTAATATTAGCTTGTACAACATTTTCCACAAAAGTGAAGTCTCTGGAATGTAAGCCATCTCCGTTTATTGTTAAATTTTCATTTTTCAACATTTGCCCAATAAATTTTGGGATTACAGCAGCATAAGCACCATTTGGGTCTTGTTTTGGGCCAAACACATTAAAATACCTTAAGCCTATGGTTTCTAATCCATAAGTTTTATAAAACACATCAGCATACAATTCGTTTACATATTTAGTAACAGCATAAGGTGAAAGGGGTTTTCCTATTTTATCTTCTTTTTTTGGTAATGAAGGACTGTCCCCATAAGTGCTAGAAGATGCTGCATAAACAACTCGTTTTACTGTATTGCTTTCTTTAGCTGCTACCAGTATATTTAAAAACCCTGTAATGTTTGTGTTATTTGTTGCTATTGGGTTGTTTATTGATCTTGGTACAGAACCTAAAGCGGCTTGATGTAAAACATAATCTACATCTTCCATTGCTATTTTACACGTTTTTAAATCTTCTATATTACCTTTAATAAATGTAACTTTTGGTGAACCTAAAAAAGGTTCTATGTTTTGTATATTTCCAGTAGAAATATTATCCATAACAACTATTTTTTTAGCATTATACTTCAATAAATATTCTACAATATTAGAACCAATAAATCCAGAACCTCCTGTAACTAAAAAAGAGAGATTTGATAATTCCTTTGTATGATATTGATGAGTATACATTAATAGTTAATAGAATTTAATGTTGTTTTTAAGCTTGATTTCCATTTAGGAATGTTTAATTTAAACGCTATGCTAACTTTTGTTTTATCCATAACACTATATTTTGGTCTTTTAGCTTTTGTTTTAAAAGCATCTGATGTTACTGGATTAACTTTAATATTAGTTTTAGTTAATTCAAAAATAGTTTTAGCAAACTCGTACCAAGTAGCCTCTCCTAAGTTACTGTAATGATAAATACCGTATTTAGAATTGTCTAATTTTACGATTTTAATTAATGCTTCTGCTAAATCTAATGCATTAGTAGGTGTTCCTTTTTGATCATTAACTACATTTAACTCATCTCTATCAATCGATAAGTTTAACATTGTTTTTACAAAGTTAGACTTGTATTTAGAATATAGCCAGGATGTTCTGATTATATAATGCTGTTTTAAAATAGTAATTATTTCTTTTTCTCCCTCAAGTTTTGTAAAACCATAGACACCTAACGGATTAGTTTTATCACTTTCTTTATATGGGATACTATTATTACCATCAAAAACAAAATCTGTTGATATATGGATTAAGGTCACTTTGTGTTTTTTGCATGCTTCAGCTAATTGTTTAGCTCCTAATGTGTTTATATTGTAGGCTAAGTCTTTATTGTCCTCTGCAAGATCTACTGCAGTATAAGCAGCGCAATTTATACAATAATCTGCCTTGTGTATATTAAATACTAATTCTATTTGTTCAGGATTGGTAATATCTAATTGTTGGCTGTCTAAAAACACAAAATCTAACGTGTTAAAATCGTTAGATTGTTCTTTAAGGCATAGTCCTAGTTGTCCATTAGCTCCAGTTACCAGAATTTTTTTCATTCAAACAGTTCTTTTACAGTAGGTAAAACTTTATCTTTTTCTGAAATAGTTAATAGCTCTTTATCTAAAACCCAATCTATATTTAACGTTTTATCGTTATAAATAATACCTCCTTCTGAGGCTTTGTTATACCAATTATCTACTTTGTAATTAAATACAGCTGTCTCACTTAAAACTATAAAACCGTGCGCAAAACCTCTAGGTACAAATAGTTGCTTTTTGTTTTCTGAAGATAATTCTACACTTATATGTTTTAAAAAAGATGGTGAGTTTGTGCGTAAATCTACAGCAACATCTAATACTTTTCCTTGAGTGACTCTTACAAGTTTTGCTTGTGCATGTTCTCCACTTTGAAAATGCAAACCTCTAAGAACGCCTTGACTAGAAAAAGATTCGTTGTCTTGTATAAAGTTGACCTCTTTTCCAATTAATGCATCAAATTGTTTTTTGTTATAGCTTTCTAAAAAATATCCTCTTTCGTCTCCAAAAACGTTTGGTTCTAGGACGTAGCAATCTTTTAAAATGGTTTCTATTGCTTCCATTTTAATCTTGGTTAACTAAGCTAATTAAATGCTCTCCATAGCCACTTTTTAATAGTGGTGTCGCTAAATCTATTAATTGTTGTTTTGTAATAAACCCGCTACTATAGGCTGCCTCTTCTATTGCGCCTATTTTTAATCCTTGACGCTCTTCTATAACTTGAACAAATTGAGACGCTTGCATTAGCGAATTAAATGTACCTGTATCCAACCAAGCGGTTCCTTTATCTAATATAGAAACTTGTAATTTACCTTGTTTAAGATATTCCTTATTTACATCAGTTATTTCTAGCTCTCCTCTGTGGCTTGGTTTGATGTTTTTAGCTATATCTATAACATTATTGTCATAAAAATATATACCAGGTACAGCGTAATTAGATTTAGGCTTTTCAGGTTTTTCTTCTATTGAAAGTGCTTTACCATTACTATCAAAATTTACAACTCCATAACGCTCTGGATCTGTAACATGATATGCATAAACAATACCACCATCTGGATTGTTATTGGCTTTTAAAAGGTCTGAAAGTCCTGTACCATAAAAAATATTATCCCCTAAAATTAAAGCTACTTTATCTTTTCCAACAAAATCTGCACCTATAATAAACGCTTCTGCTAATCCATTAGGAGCCTCTTGTACTGCATATTGAAAATTACAACCTAAATGAGCACCATCACCCAGTAATTGTTTAAATAGAGGAAGGTGTTCTGGTGTAGAGATAATTAATATTTCTCTAATCCCAGCATGCATTAATGTCGACAAAGGATAGTAAATCATTGGCTTATCATAGATAGGCATTAATTGTTTACTCAATACTTTTGTTAATGGATGAAGTCGTGTTCCAGATCCTCCTGCTAGTATAATTCCTTTCATTAGCTATTGTATTTATCTAAATACCAATCAATGGTTTTGCGGATACCAGACTCGAAATTTTCGTCTGCTTTCCAGCCCAACTCATTTTCAATTTTTGAAGCATCAATTGCATATCTAAAATCATGTCCAGGTCTGTCCTTAACAAAAGTGATTTGTTCCTTATAAGACCTTGACGCTGGCTTAATATCGTCTAAAATAGAGCAAATAGTATCTACTATATATAAATTATTACGTTCGTTTCTACCTCCAATATTGTAGGTTTCTCCAGCTTTTCCTGTTTTATATACTAAGCCAATACCTTTACAATGATCTAAAACATATAACCAGTCTCTAATATTTTTTCCATCTCCGTAAATTGGAATATTTTCTCCAGAAATTGCCTTTCTAATTATAGTTGGAATTAGTTTTTCGTTGTGTTGTTTTGGTCCATAATTGTTGGAACAGTTAGTTGTGACTACATTCATTCCATAAGTATGGAAATAACTTCTAACCACAAAGTCTGAAGCTGCTTTTGAGGCGCTATATGGACTGTTTGGAGCATAATGTGTGTCCTCTGTAAACAATCCTGTTTCACCTAAGGTACCATAAACCTCATCTGTAGAGATGTGATGAAACCTATTATTTTCGCAACCTGTTTTAACTTTAAAAGGAGCATCCATCCAATGCTTTTTTGCTACATCTATTAAATTAAATGTTCCTGTTATATTGGTGTCTATAAAAGCTCCAGGATTAGTTATAGAATTATCGACATGTGATTCTGCAGCAAAATGAATTACACCATCAAAATTATGTTTATCAAACAGATTTTCTAACAATTTTCTGTCACAAATATCTCCTTTTACAAAAGTGTAATTTGGAAGGTTTTCAACGTCTTTAAGATTAGTTAAATCACCCGCATAAGTCAATTTATCTAAATTAACTAAATGTGTGTTAGGGTATTCTTTTAAAAAATAGGGTACAAAGTTAGATCCTATAAATCCGGCTCCTCCTGTAACCAAAATGGTTTTAATCTTCATAATTTAAAGTAAATGTGATTACTTTTTTAGCTATAAAATAAAGTACCAATAAAACAAATGACAGTAATGGGAAGATAATCATGTATCTATCTTTCCATGTTCTTGATACATTTCCAACTTCTTGAAAGCTTGAAATCACTTCAAAAATAACGTCTTCTTCAATCTTTTTTTCTTCTAATTGTTTAAGCTCGTTTCTTATTCGTTGTTCTTCACGTAACAACTCGTATTCTTTAGTGTTTTGTTTATCACTGCCAGAAATAGATATATCACCTACTTTAAGACTATTTTGTTTATTATCTGATTCTTTTTCGATTACGTCAATATATACTTTCTGAAGTTCTTTAACTTGTCTTAATTGCTCTTCTAAATTTTCTTTTTGAACTTTTAATAACTCATCACGCCTTTTCATTGCTTTATTAGAGTAATTATTAACAAAAGAACTTAAAATACCCTCTTCTAAATCTTTAAATATGTTGGGTTTTGAAGCATATGCCTTTATTAAAAAATATCTTCCAGAATAAACACTTCTATTTTCTATAAAATCTTCATACGAGTATTGCTGAGCTCTAACAGAATCTAATTTAGATATAAAATCTTCATATTGTAAGAGTCTATCATTTTCTGTTTCTGGACCTGGTTCAATTTCAAATGCGATAATTTTATCCAGAATTTCATCATTTACTTTAAAGATAGATTTTAAGGATTCTTTGTCCTCATTTTTGATTAAGGCGTTAAAATAATCTATGTTGTTTACTAATTGATATTTTGAATTAAAATATGGTTCAACCAGCATACTTGTACTATAGGTATTGGGCTTGATTTTTTCTAATCCATAACCTACAATTGCAGCTAAAAACATAATACCAAGTACAATTTTCCAGTTTTTAAATAGCGCTTTTAAAGCATACATTAAAGCTGAGAAAAATCTTTTAATAATCTTATAAAAGAAATTAAGCACTTTTGTAATTGCTGCGCCAATTAAGTTAAAGAACACAATTAAATCTACTTCTTCATTACTGCTTGGTTTTGAGGGTAGCTCTTTACTCATAATAGTATAATGGTTAATTAAATATTTGTTGTAATATTTTTCTAGTTATTAAATACGTTGGTTTTACACCTGATGTGCCTAAACCTCCTGACGCTAATGTACTACCTGTCTCAAGCGGATTATCACTAGCATAGTAAGCATATCGTACTTTAACATTTGGATTGATGCTACTTCTTACTTTTGATGCTGCTTGGATTGCTTTTTGATAATGTGCTCCTTCCATTTCTAACCCAATAACATTCCAAGTTGAATTAAAAAAGAATTTTAAAATATCTTTATTTTGAAGGGATGTCCCTAAAACCGTTATCATCGATCCTTCATAAACCGCTACACCCTCTCCTTCTAAATCTGCTTTGTTTAATTCGTTTTTAAAAGGGTAGTTGTCTGCTGTGCCTTCAAATATATGTGCTGAAGGTATCATAATATCTCCTTTTCCGCCTTCTAAAATACCTGCTTTACCCATTATTGAAATGGACTCTACATTTAGGTGTGTTTTTGTGTCTCCTTCTCTAAAAGGTTTAAGTAATTCGTCTATTGTTTCGTAAGCTTGCTCACCAAAAGCGTAGTCCATAACAAAAAGCACAGGTGCTTCTGCGTCTTTGTTTGGTTTTGGTAAGTTAAGGTCGGTTTTAGTCAAATCTATTTTAGAGGTATCAAAAATTTGTACATCTATGTTGGTTCCTGAAGTATCTTCAATAAAGATCATTCCTTGCTGTAACGCTTTTTGAGTCACTTTATTGCGTAGTGCTTTATTATTGCTATTACTTAGGGCTTCATATATTTTAAAAATCTCTGTTTTTGCACACTCTGCTTTAAGCGCAACAGGTGCAAAAAGAGTATTCATAACACTATGCAGATTTGCACTAATAATATGTATTGGTCGATCTAAAAGCTTATGTTTTTTTAAGGTGTCTTTTATGGTATTTGCCCATATTTCTCCATGAATATGATGTCCTAAACGCTCTCTTAAAACAGGGCTAAAGGTTACTGTTCTTTTATTGTTATTTACTACCTCATCAATAGCTAATTTACCTAACCAATATACGATATGTAGTAAACGTTCTGGTTTATTTTGTAAAGCAAATGCACCATAAACATTAGATAATTCTTTAAATGTTCGTCCTAAGATATTTGCTGTATGGGTAATGGCTATTTCACGTTCTTTTTGTGTCAGTTTCTTTTTTGATAATACTGCTTTTTCTAGCTTTTGCCAATCTCTAGTTGTTGCGCCATTCTCGTCAATAATTACGCGTTTACTAATTTTATGAGATTCTACAAATAAAAACGTTAAATGGGTTAGTATATCATAAATTTCTGAACGTCCACGCGTAATTTCAATATTCATTTGCTCGTCATCTATACGATAACAATTACGACGTCTTTTTGGTGGAATTATAGCTTCAAAATGAGAGTCTTTATACCCTTCATCACTTGTTAAATTTATAAAACGACACTCTTCTATACCATGAGGAAGTCTATCAATTACATAAAGTAATCCTTCTAATTCCGCTTTTTCTTCAGCTATAGACCCATAAATTTCTGGTCTTAATACTAATAATGCTTCACGAAGTGTTTCACCAGATACTCCCATAGGTTTATAAAACCCTCTGTTAAACAGGTGACGCATAGTAATATACATACGTTCAATTGCATTTGAGCTTTCTTGAGCTCTCGTTCTTTCATGTTGTTTTATCATACTATTGTTTAGGTCTGTATTGACTGACAAATATAATATTATTTAAGTAAAATAAAGGGTTTTAAGGCGTCAGCTATTTTCCTATCATTGGATAATCTTGGTATTTTATTTTGACCGCCCAATTTTCCTATAGATTTCATATACTGCTGAAAGCCATTTTTTTCAATTTTACTAATTTTTAAAGGTTGTAATACTTTACCTTCAATTAAATCTAGATAATAACTATTCTGTTTTTGTAAGGAGTCATCAATTTTTTTTGCTAAAGCGGACATATTTTCTGGTTCGTTTTCAAACTCTATAAACCATTCGTGATAAGGTAATCCTGACTCTGGGTTTATTTGTGGCGCAACAGTAAACTCATTGATTCTTACCTCAGAGTTATTTGTAGCTTCTTTCATGGCTTGCTCCACTTCTTTACCAATAACGTGCTCTCCAAATGCTGATATAAAATGTTTGATACGTCCCGAAACGATAATTCTGTAAGGTTTAGTACTAGTAAACATTACTGTATCGCCAATATTATAAGCCCATAAACCTGCGTTAGTTGATATAATCATCACGTAATTGACACCTACTTCAACATCTTTTATGGTAAGGCGTTTTGGGTTGTCATCAAAAAAAGTATCTGCTTTTACAAACTCGTAAAACATGCCAGAATCTAACTGCAGCAACATTCCCTTTTTGTTTTGTTTATCTTGAAATGCAAAAAACCCTTCGCTAGCAGGATACAGCTCGATACTATCTACTTTTCTGCCTATTAAGTTCTCAAATTTTGCACGGTAGGGCTCGTAGTTAACACCACCAAATATGAATAAGTTGAAATTTTTAAAAATGTCACCAACCTTTTTTCCTGTTTTTTGCTGCAATTTTTCAAAATACATTTGTACCCAAGATGGGATTCCAGAAATAACAGTCATGTTTTCAGGCAAGGTTTCTTCCACTATAGCGTCAACTTTAGTTTCCCAATCTTCAATACAATTGGTTTCCCATGAAGGCATTCTGTTTTTTTGAAGGTATTTTGGTACAAAATGCGCTACAATTCCAGATAATCGTCCTAATTGTATTCCATTTTGCTCTTTTAACACCGGGCTACCTTGAAGAAAAATCATTTTACCGTCTACAAATTTTGAATTTCCAGTTTCATGGATGTAAAGCAAAATAGCATTTTTTGCAGCATTAACATGTGTTGGCATACTTTGTTTGGTTAACGGAATATATTTAGCACCAGAGGTTGTTCCAGAGGTTTTAGCAAAATATAATGGTTTACCTTTCCAAAGCACGTCAGACTCTCCAGCTACAACACGATCTACATAGGGTTTGAGCTGTTCATAATCTCTAATTGGTACACGTTTTACAAAGTCTTGGTGGTTATTGATGCTTATAAAATCGTGGTCTTTTCCAAATGCAGTACCAGCAGCTTCACTTATTAAGTTTTGAAATACTTTGTCCTGAGTTTCAATTGGGTTGTTTGCCCATTTCTGAATCTTTTTATAGACACGTTTGGCAAAGGGTTTTGCTAAAGCTGATTTTATTGAAAGCATTATTTAAAATCTATAAAATTAGTAGGGTTTACAGGATAGCCATCACTCCAAAGCTCGAAATGTAAATGTGGTCCTGTGCTTAATTCTCCTGTGTTTCCTGATGTGGCTATAACCTCTCCTGCTTTTACCAAATCACCTTGAGTTTTGGTTAATGAGGCATTATGTTTATAAACCGATATTAGTCCATAACTGTGTTCAATTATTATAACGTGTCCAGTTTGTGCTGTCCACTCAGCAAAAATTACTGTTCCGTCTGCTGTTGCCTTAATTGGTGTGTCTTTTGCTAGTACAATATCTACAGCGTAATGTTTTGTTTTGCTGTTGTAATTTTCGCTAATTGTACCATTTGCTGGAGGGAACAACACAAAATTTGCTCTGGAAGTAGCTGTTTCAAATAAGTTATACTTGTCTTCTTTATCTACTTTTTCACGAAGTATAGAATCTTCTTTTATTGGGTTTAAATCTACTTGACTTGCTTCTAGTTTTGCTGCCTCTATTATAGAATCTTTATTGAAATTAACTGTACTGACTTCGCCTTGTAAGACTTGCTTTATGGAGGCGAAATATTTTTCATTTAAATCAATAACACGTTGTAATGAATCTGTTTTAAAACTGAGTTGAACTGCTTGTTTCTTTAATGACGTGGAAGAATACCCTGGAATATATTCTTTTAAGGGCGTAAAGGCTATTAGAATAGTGGTTAGTACAATTAAAAGTATTGCAGATAACGATCCTAAAACAAATACATTTAGCCTTGACAAATTAAGCGACAACCGTTCTTCAAAAGTATCTTGATTTAGAACCACCAAACGATACCTGTGTAACAGTTTCTTCTTGATTTTTTTAGATTTTTTTTCTGTTTTTGCCATATTAAAAACAAAAGTAAATAAATTATGTGTTAGATTTTAACCTTATGCTAAAGTTAGCATTTAAACGTTATTATTAAAGTTTAATTATTAACTTTGTGGTCTAAATTTAAAGTTATGATTTCATCAAGTATATTTTTAGCAATTGGACCTTGGCAAATTGCTGTAGTAGTCGTTTTAGTATTACTACTTTTTGGAGGGAAAAAAATCCCAGAATTAATGCGTGGACTAGGTAGCGGAATTAAAGAGTTTAAAGACGCAAGTAAAGAAGAAGAAAAAAAAGAGGACACAAAATAATTACGTGTTTAACAAATAATAAAAAACCCAATGCGATGCATTGGGTTTTTTTTATGGATTATTTTATTTAATTTTTAGCGATTTAATAATAGACTCTAGTTCAAACACATAGTCACGTTTACTTACGGAAGGTGCAAAGGTGAAGCCTTCTATAACAACGTAACGGTTGTTAATTTTGTCTTCTACCATATAGTTTAAGAATGGACCAGCGTTAAAGGTGTCTTTTATGTCCCAAGTACTTCTAACTTCATAGGCTGGTTTATTATCAATAATAGTATTGAATAAAAAAGGTGTGTACGCTTCTTCCGTTTTCATATAAGAACCCTCAATTGGACCAGGAATGTATTTTTCGCCTATACTATCTCTAATTTTTATAACTTGTTGAATGATGTCTCCCTCTTTATCAATTGCATCTAAAGGGATTTGATATACCATAAAATTGTTAGTTCCTGTGGTTAGGTTTTTTCTAACCCAAAAAAAGGATCCATCTTCTTCTGCAATTCTGTAAACAGAAGGGAACTTAAGAGTTATTCCTAATTTTTTTTCGATGTTATTATTAACATGAAGTGATTTATTGGTTAATGCTTGACGCGCTTCTAGTTCTTGATTTTTAAAGGTCTCTAGAATTTTTTCTTTATTTGCTTTTAAAGTTTCAACAATTTGATTGTTGTCTTTACCTCTTATAACAATGACTTTTTGAGGTCTTGCAAACACATCTGTGCCAATTTTAAGTCCTGCCTCATCACCTGTTTCTATTTTTAAAACGGTTCTGTTTTTTGCTGCAAATCCAGAGAATACTTTTGGAGGAATTTGATTAATGTCAAACATTGGCTCATCTTGAGGCAATCCTGGTACTGTGGTTGTTAACACGTCTCTTATGGCATCTCCAACCTTACCACTCCACAAATCGTTATTGACAACAACATTAACGTTATAAAGATTACCTGAAGATTTTGGTACTATACGTTGGTCTGATTTTTTACTTTCTTCACACGATAAGATTGTGCTTACTAATACAATTAATACAGCTAGTTTTTTCATTTTATAAAAAGTTTAAGTGACTATTTACCCTTTAGAGATTATTAACTTCATTCCAGGTTTTAATTTAGTACCACTAATATCATTCCAATCTTTAATATTTTGAACAGAAACTCCAGTAAATTTTTGGGAGATACTCCATAAGCTATCGCCTTGTTGTACGGTGTAAGTTTCACCATTTATAGGTTTAGTGCTTTTTTTGGTTGATGCTGAAGCTGTAGGTTTGTTTACTGCTACACCGTTTCTTGGGTAAATGGTTAGGCGTTGTCCAATTTTTAAATTATTGCTACGCAATCCGTTCCATTGTTTAATCTGGCTCACTCTAACACCATATTGTCTGGCAATTTTTCCTAAATAATCACCTTGTTTAACGGTATATCGTGTTTTTGTGTCTGCGTTAAAAAATTGAGGTAGTGGCTTTTCACGCTTTTCAAATTCTGCTTTAGCATGGGCATACAATTGGTCTTCGTTATTTACAAATGCACCAACAATTTCTATTGGTAAACGTAGTGTGTAGTTTTTACCTTCAATAAAAGGAATGATGTCTAATTTGTACGCTGGATTTAAAAACTGAAGTGTTTCTATCTCTACACCTGTAAATTCGGACACCTGATCTAAGCTTATCATTTGTTTCACGTGGATGGTATCTGTTTCTATTAAATGAAACTCTGGTCTGTGTTGCACAAATCCATGTTCTTTTGCATATTCAAAAATATACATTGTTGCTAAAAAAGCTGGTACATAACCTGCTGTTTCTCGAGGTAAGTTTTGGCGAATATTCCAATAGTTTTGGTAACCTCCAGAACGTCTAATAGCTTTGCTGACGTTTCCTGGTCCAGAGTTATATGCTGCTAAAGCTAAGTCCCAATCACCAAATAGTTTGTACAATCTTGATAAATATGTTGCAGCTGCTTTAGTAGATTTAATTGGGTCACTACGCTCGTCCACATAACTACTAACATCCAATCCATATTGTTTACCTGTAGCAAACATAAATTGCCATAAACCAGTAGCACCAACTCTTGATCGAGCACGAGGTTTTAATGCAGATTCTACAATTGCTAGATATTTCATTTCTAACGGAATGTCTTGATTGTCTAACTCACGTTCAAACATTGGAAAGTAGTAATTACTTAGTCCCATGAGACGCTCAAAAGATTGATGACGATTTTTTAAAAAAGATTTGATAACACTTTCTAATGCAGGATTATATTCGACATTAAACGGTGTTTTAGCATTTAAGCGTGCTAACCTAGCTTTTAATGTGTCTGTAGTTAATTCTGGGTAATACACCGCATTGTACTTTAAATCTGACACATCTCTATAAATAGTGTCAAAAAGAGTTGTGCTGTACAGCTCTTCCAGCCATTTTTTATCGATGTTAGATGCTAACACATCATCTTGTAGTACTTTTGGTAATTCTGCCGATTGAAGCGCTTCTATAGATTTTTTAAAGTAGGCTTGACCATCAATAATAGTGTCAATAACATAATCTTCTCCTTCTATTAATTGATCTTGAGATAATCGCGTATTAGAATTGTCTTGAGCTAAACTAAAAAAGCTTACTGATAATAATATAACTAAAACGATATGTGTTTTTACTTGCTGCATTTATCTGTTATTTATTGCATAACGTTAGAAAGCCTAAAATTATTCTAAAATAGCTGCAATACCAGGTAACGTTTTACCCTCTAGACTTTCTAGCATTGCTCCACCACCAGTACTGACGTAGCTTACTTTATTTTCAAAACCAAATTGTTTTACTGCTGCAACAGAGTCTCCTCCTCCTACTAATGAAAACGCACCATTTTTGGTTGCTTCTGCTATAGAGTTACCAAGCTCTATGGTTCCGTTTGCAAAGCTTTCCATTTCAAATACGCCTAATGGACCATTCCAAAGGATGGTTTTACATTTCATCACCACATCATGAAATATAGCTTTAGATTTTGGACCTGCATCCAATCCTTGCCAACCGTCAGGTATTTTAGTAACGTCCACAACCTGAGTATCTGCATCGTTACTAAAAGCATTTGCTGCTAATACGTCTACTGGTAAGTGTATTTGAACATTTTTAGCTTTTGCTTGTTTTAAAATATCTAATGCTAAGTCCATTTTGTCGTCTTCACAAATAGAGTCTCCAACACTTCCTCCTTGAGCTTTTATAAAGGTAAATGTCATTCCGCCTCCTATGATTAGATGGTCTACTTTGTCTAAAATATTTTCAATAATTGTAATTTTTGAAGACACTTTTGCGCCTCCAAGCACTGCTAAAACTGGTTTTTCACCAGTCTTCATTACTTTATCAATACTTTTTATTTCTTGCTCTAATAAATGTCCAAAGCATTTTTTTTCTGGAAAAAACTGTGCAATTATTGTTGTAGATGCATGTGCCCTATGTGCAGTACCAAATGCATCGTTAACGTAAATGTCTCCTAGTTTGGCCAATTTTTCCGCGAAAGCGGTATCTCCTTTAGTTTCTTCGTCATAAAAACGCAAGTTTTCTAAAATCAAGATTTTACCAGGTTCTAAATTAGAAGCTGCTTTTTCTGCTTCTGGTCCAACACAATCTGATACAAACTGAGTCTCTACACCAATAATGTCTTCAACTTTATTAACGATATGTTTTAGCGAAAACTCCTCTTGCACGCCTTTTGGCCTGCCTAAATGCGACATTAAAATACAGCTTCCTCCATCTTCTAAAATTTTAATAATTGTTGGTTTTGCAGCTTGTATTCTGGTTGCATCTGTAACATTGAAATCTGCATCTAATGGTACGTTAAAATCTACGCGTATTAAAGCTTTTTTGTCTTTAAAATTAAAATCGTTAAGTGTCTTCATTAATTAAATTGTGTGTTTAGTCAAGGTTTGCTTTTAAAACCCAAGTGTCTCTGTATCTGTAATTTGTTTTTAAATCTTCCATTAATTTAAAAGCGTCTTCTGGTGTGTCGCTTCTTAATAAATACACGTAATTCCAGTTGTTTTTTGGATTTATAAATGCATTAGCTTCGTATCCTTTTTTTATTAGACTTGATGTCCATTTACCTGCTCTTGCTGGTTCTGCAAAAACACCTGTGACGACGTAATAACCACCTTCTATTCCTGCAATTGCAGTCGATTTTTTATTTTTTAAGTAATTAAACGCATTAGAGTTTAAGCCTCTTTTAAAATAGCGGTAAGGTTTACGTTTTTCTTTGGTATCAAAACTTGGATCTGTTTCTGGTTGCGCTCTAACTATCTCTGGAGCCACATTAGCTTTTTGGCTTGCATCTGGATTGTTTTCTTGAACGATATCATCAAAATAAGTTTGAGCAATTTCTGTTTGAAATGCAGTAAAATAAAGGTAAAAACGGTCTGATTGTGTTTTTAATCGCAATGTAGTTTCACTGGTACTATTACTGATGATTGAGTTGTTATAATTTGGAATGTCTAGTTTGGCAATATCAAATCCTAAAGTGTTCTCGCTATTAGGTAATCTGTCTCTGTTCTTCATACTATTGTTAGTAATAGAACTGTTAAAAAAGTTTTGCTGAAAACGCGCACCATTACTTAACGATTGGAAACTACCGTCACGTTGTTTGATAATTGCAAACTCGTCGCCTTCCAGAGCAGCATCGCCTTCTATTGCTGATAAAACAACAGATGTTTTAACATCGCCTTGTTCGACTGACTTAAAATTTTTAAAGTTTAAATCTAAAGGTTCTTCTTTATTAACTAAAGCAAAACCGTGATAAGTAGATATATATTTAGGGTTGTCTGTTGGAGATTGATACACTACATATAACATCCATCCTGCAGCGCTTCCGCCAGACAAATAACCTTGCGTAGCTTTTACATTAGCAACTACATAATCACCCGATATGGTTTCTGCATCTTTTAAAAGTTTTGTAACATCTGCATAACATACATAAGGAGAGTTGATTGCATGTGTGACATTTGTTGAACCGTCATAAATGACTTGCCCTGTAATGTCTTGATAGTCTTGATTGGGTAATTTAAATTTTATTTGGTTAATAACTTCAGAGCGCTCTCCATTACCTCTATAGTCATAATTTCCTTTTTGTTCTTTACGGGTTCCTTTTTCGTAAGCGTAAGTGGCTGTCCAATACAATCCTGCGTAGGCAATTTTTTTAAAATCTGAAGGTAAATTAAGTGTCGCTTGACTAGAACAAAATGTTTCTTTATCGCTATCTATATCCACGTAGCGCATTTTGATGTCGTCATTATTAACTAAAGTGTTGTTAAAGGCATCTTTAATATCTTCACTTAAAATATTATTACCTATAACTGCAACATCACCAAAAATATAAAACTCGTTTTGAGATTTAAAATCTACTCCATCTCCAAAAGCGTTAGCTTTTAACTCTGAATCTTGAGCAATGACGTAGCTATAACTTATAAGGGAAAACAGTAAACATATTACACTTTTCATTTTAATAAATTAAAACGGTTTATAAACTTCAAATATATGCAAATACAACGATACTTTAAATTTGTAGAGCTAAAATCAATCTTTAATAAAAATAGTTTATAATTGTCAGGAAAACTATATTTGCGCTATGCTTTTTAGTGATATTTTAGGATTAAATCATATCAAAAAACACCTGACAACAAGTGCAGATAATGGTCGTATACCACATGCTCAGCTTTTTGTTGGTCCAGAAGGGTCTGGTACATTACCTATGGCTATTGCCTATGCCCAGTACATATTGTGTAATAACACTGATGGAGAAAACAATGGGGAAAACGAATCTTGTAATTTAAAGTTTAATAACTTCTCGCATCCTGATTTACATTTTGCATTTCCGGTTACCTCTACAGTTAAAGTTAAAAAACACCCTGTATCTTCTCATTTTTTAGAAGAATGGAGGCAATTACTAAAAGAGCAACCTTATGGTAACTTGTTTGATTGGTACCGCTTATTAGGCGTAGACAACAAACAAGGTCAAATTGGTGTTGATGAAGCTTTAGATATTGTAAAGGCTTTAAGTTTGAAGTCTTATGAAGGCGGTTACAAAGTAATGTTGATTTGGATGGCTGAAAAAATGAATACACAAGCTGCCAATAAACTTCTTAAACTAATTGAAGAACCACCTAACAAAACCGTTTTTATACTAATCGCTGAAGAGGAAGAACAAATATTAGGCACCATTAGATCACGATGTCAGATATTGCATTTTCCTCCATTGGCTGAAGAGGATATAAAAAACGGAATCATTAAGCAGTTTAATCTAAATGAAGCTACTGCTACTAAAATTGCACATCAATCTGATGGTAATTACAATAAAGCTTGCGATTTAGTGTATCATGATAGTGAAGATGACCAATTTGAACAATGGTTTATTTTCTGGATTAGAGCTGCTTTTAAAGCCAAAGGGAATAAATCTGCCATACATGATTTAATAGGTTGGAGTGAAGATATTGCTAAAACTGGTCGAGAAACTCAAAAGCAGTTTTTAAACTTTTGTTTAGACTTTTTTAGACAAGCAATGCTATTAAATTACGGAGCAGAAGAATTGGTTTATTTTGATACCAAGAGCAAAAATTTTGATTTGGCTAAATTTGCTCCTTTTGTGCATAACAACAATATTCTGGATATTTCTAACGAGCTAAATGATGCTATTTACCATATAGAACGCAATGGAAATTCTAAAATTATACTTACTGATTTATCCATTAAATTAACACGTTTACTTCACGCTAAACAAGATTAACTTGACTACCAAACAATCTCTTTTTGTAATTATCAATCCTGTTTCTGGAAACGGAAAAGGTAAAACAGTTTGGCAGCAAATTAAATCTAAACTTAACCAAAATTACACCATACAATTTGCATATAGCAACTATGCAAAACATGAAATTGAAATAACTAAAACTGCTATTAAAAATGGCTTTAGGCATTTTATAATTATTGGTGGAGATGGAACTTTAAACAATTTTATTAATGGAGTTTTCAGTCAAAACAATATTGCATCCTCTGAAATTACATTTGGAGTCCTACCTGTTGGTACTGGAAATGATTGGGTAAAAACACATGGTATTCCTAAAAATATCAATAAAGCTTTACAAATCATTTTAAATGGACATACTAATACTCAAGATGTTGGATGTGTAAATTACTTGAACAATCAAATACCAAACACTTATTTCATAAATTTAGCAGGTGTTGGCTACGATGGATTAGTTGTAAGTCTTGTAAAAGATAAGCGATCCTATGGTAAATTTACTTATGTTTTAGGAGCGATTAAAGGGTTATCTAATGTTAAACTTTTTGATGTATCTGTAGTTGTAAATAATGAATTAATAAAGTACTCAAAATGTTTTATAATTCAAATTGGTATTGGTAAATATACAGGTTCTAGTATGCAACTTACTAAGCAACCAAACCCTAAAGACGGTTTGTTTGACATCACTATTGCTACACATTTAACTAAATGGGATGTTATAAGAAATCTTCCTAAACTGTTTAATGGACAAATTGTAAATCATAAAAAAGTAATAACTTTTAAAACTAGTAATCTACAATTTGATTTTGAAGATCCTAAGCCATTAATTCAAGCTGATGGAGAACAATTAGCAACTAGTAATATTGAGCTGTCCGTTTTACAAAATGCCATTCGTTTTTATTGTTAAAAAAGTAGTTTAGTATTCGGTCATATTGACTTTAAACACCCAGTTTTCTTTGAATGGTTCTTTAACAATCAATGTTTTGTGTTGCATGTAGGCGTCATAAAAGTTTTCTGTATGAAAAACATAAACATAATACAGTTCTTTCTTATCATCAATTAAAATATCACTATCAAAACCTAGATCTTTTAGCTGATTTTGCCACGCGATTGCGTTTTTTGCTTCAGAAAAGAATTTATTTATTACATAATACCCTTTTTTAACACCATCTATTTGAGCTGCGTTTTTTTCTAAAAGTAACTTAAACGCTTGTGTTTCTAAGGGTTTGTCTTCAAGTTTTAAAGCTTTTACATACGTTGAAGAACTAATATACACTTCACCTTCTGCTAAGGCTTGTTTTTGAGCTGGAGAGGTCGTAATCTCTGAAGAAAAAGGATTTATTTCTTCTTTTTCTGGTAGCGCTTCTATAACTTCTGGTTGTTTTAATGCTATTGTTGTTGGTTTTATCTCTTGTTTAGGAGTTTCTTTTATAGGTTTGGCTTCTATAGTTAAAACACTAGCGGTTATAGGTTTTGGGATGGGTTCTGGCTTGGTTTCTTTTAAAACAATAGGCTCTGCTTTTGGTTTTTGAGACGCCATGACTAGCGCATTTGTTGGTATATTGTTTTCTATTTCTTTAAAAAACGTTTCACTTATTTCTGTTTGAAATGCAGTAAAAAACAAATAGAAACGGTCTTGTTTGGTATTAAAGTACAGCTCGACTTGATCTGTATTATTAACAATAACAGCGTCTTCATTGGTTGGTAAGGTTAATGATGCTATATCAAACCCTAACGTATTATCACTACTTGGATTTCGTTTTAGATTTGCTTTTTTAGATGATGTGATTTGACTGCTAAAAAAGTTTTTTTCGTCTCTGTTTTCAGTACTTAAACGCCACGCTTTTTTTAGTTTAGGGTTAGCAATTACACATTCGTCTTCTGTTATGTCAGAATCTCCTTCTAAAGCAGCTATGGTTAAATCTGTAGTTGTAGCTCCTGTTTCTGGTGTTTTAAAATTATCTAAATTAATGACTACTGGTTCGTTACCTACATGTACAAAACCGTTAAACGTTGTAATGTATTTTGGTTTTTCTGTTGGTGCTTCATAAACAATGTATAACATCCAACCTGCAGCACTTCCACCAGAAACAAAACCTTCTGTTGCAAAAATATTTGCAACGGTATATTCGCCATTTACCGTTTTAGCTTCTTTTAATTGTTTGGTTACATCTGCATAACAAACATAAGGCGCATTTAAAGCATACGAAGGTTGTGTAGCGCCATCAAATACAACCTTTCCTTTTATATCTTGATAGTCTTCACCAGGTAATTTAAGTTTAATTTTGTTTATTAATGTTCTATTTCTTTGTCTTTTTCCTTGAAAATAAAACTGAGAATTTTCCTCTCTTCTAGACCCTTTTATATAACTATATGTTGCCGACCAATATAAGACTGCATAGGCTATTTCTTTTTTGTTGTCTGGTAGTTGAAGGGTTGCCGAGCTTGAAGAAAACGTAGTGTCATCTTGGTCTATATCTACGTAAACCATATCAATATCATCATTTGTTAACTGAATATTGTTAAATGGTTTATTAGTGTCCTTACTTAGTATGTTATTTCCAATAGTAACTGCATCACCATAAATATAAAACGCCTTCTGTGTTTTAAAAGGTACAGCTTCTTGTGAAGGACATATATGAATAAAAGAAAAGAAGATAGCGCAAAGCCACAACAAGCTTTTCATATTTTTTAAGTATATAATTAATAGCGCTTTAAATATAAGTATTTATACCAAAATCACTGATATATAAACTATTATATACAAAAAAAAGGCGATTAACTGCTGTTAACCGCCTTTTTGAATGCTAAATTAAAACTTATTATTTGCTATAAGCAGCGTCTAATGCTTCTTTTATTTGTTGAGAAATATTGTTTTCTTCTTTACTATACATCACGCTTGGAGAAGCTTCAACCGTACCTAAAATATAGTCATAGCCATTACTTTTTCCATAATCTTGTACAAACGTTTTAACTTTAGATATCAAACTATCAATTTCTACTTGATATTCTTTTTGAAAGCCTTGTTGTTCTATTTGCCAAGCTTGTTGTAAACCTTGCGCTTTTTGATTTAACAATTGTAACTCAGATTCTTGCTTGCTCTTAGAAAGTGCTGCTATTTTTTGATAATCTGCTTGAAATACTTGACGGAAACTATCTACTTTTATTTTAAATAAAGAATCCTTGATAGTATACTTTGCCTCGATATCTAATTTTTCTTTAATCTCATTAATTAATACACCGTTGTCTACATATGCTATTTTTTGTTTTTGACAAGATGTTAAAACTAAAGCTACCAATATTAATCCTATTAACTTTTTCATATTATATCTGTTTTCTGAATTTGGGCAAATGTAAATAATTATACAAATTGAAAATTACTTTTTTAAGAATTTTAATTGTGATAAGAAAAATTTATAGAAAATATAATATTCAATAAGAAATACTGATTAAAAACAGCTTCAAATAAAAGGTTTTAAGCTTGTTTTAAAAATTTTAAAGGGAAATTATAGATTAACCCGCTAAAACCCTTTTTAAAGTTGTTTAAATAGATTTTAGATGTTTTTAATAACATATATCAAGGATGAATACTCACCTGTGGTCTTAGCTTTTAAGTTTGACTTCAAACCAATCCAAAAAGCCCTAAAGATATTCATAGTCCCAGTTTTATATTTTTCTGAAAGTAAGCTTACATAATAAGAATCAAAAACCATTGGTTTGGTATTAACAATCTTCATATTAAAACTTGAAAATAATTTTGAAATTGATTCTTGGTTAAAATGCCATAAATGTCTTGGCACATCATAAGCAGCCCAAAACTGTTTATAACTTAGCGCATCGTAACTTTTATAATTTGGTACAGCAACAATTAATACGCCATTAGTTTTTAAAAGAGATTTTATCTGTGTAATCTGTTCTTCTAAATTAGGTACATGTTCTAACACGTGCCAAAGAGTAATAACATCAAAACTATGTTTTTCTAAAACATTTAAATGATCTGAATTAAATACAGTATTCTTAGTTTTTTTATTTGCTATTGTTCTAGCTTCTTCGTTAGGTTCTATTCCAATTATATTCCAACCATTATCTTGGCAGGTTTTTAAAAAATCTCCTGTTCCGCAACCAAAATCTAATAGGTTTTTATCTTCTGTTTTAAACGAGTTTATTAATTTTAATTTCTTTTTTAAAGAAATCTGTCTGATACTATGATATACTTTTTCAAAAATATTTCGCCTAGCATCTGTATGCGAAATGTAATCTTCAGTTTTATAATAGTCAGGTAATTTATCAATTGCTGGTTTTGGAGTGGTTTCTAAAAACCCGTAAGTTTTGTTTTCTGTTAATTGAAAAACTTCACCAGAAACGGAATGGTCTTTTACTTCTAAGAGCGTGTTATTTTCTTTTTTGTTATTCATTAAAAAACAAACGTTCCACGTGGAACGTTTTAATTTTTTGTTTAAAATTATCTTCCCATATAAACCAATAATACAGAAATATCTGCTGGAGATACACCGCTAATTCTTGACGCTTGAGAAATGGTTACAGGTTGAATTTTTTTAAGTTTTTCTCTAGCCTCTAAACTCATAGATTGCAATTTTGAGTAATCAAAATTAGCTGGAATTTTTATATTTTCAAGACGTGTTAACTTGTCTGCATTATTCTTTTCTTTTTCAATATAACCTGAATATTTAACTTGTATTTCGGTCTGCTCAATAATCTCACTATCCAAATTATGTTGCTGTATATATTCTGATACAGATTTAATTTGTTTCATGTCTTCAATATCCACATTAGGTCTAGCAAACATTTTAAACATCTTGTCTTGTTGTCTTATTGCAGCCGAATTTTTAGCTTCTAAAACAGGATTAATTTCTTCTGGAGTAACACTAGTCTGCTTAAAAAACTGTACAAATTTTTCTGCTGCTTCGTGTTTTTCTTCCATTCGTTTTAAACGTTTTTCTGAAGCTAAACCTAATTCATATCCTTTAGGTGTCAATCTGATATCTGCATTATCCTGACGTAATAAAGTTCTATATTCTGCTCTAGAAGTAAACATACGATAAGGCTCTTCTGTGCCTTTTGTAATTAAGTCGTCCACTAAAACACCTATATAAGCTTCATCGCGTTGAAGGATAAAAGGGTCGCGTTCTTGTACTTTTAACGCAGCATTTATACCAGCCATTAATCCTTGTGAAGCTGCTTCTTCATAACCAGTAGTTCCGTTAATTTGACCAGCAAAAAACAACCCATCTACCAACTTAGTTTCTAATGTATGTTTTAATTGAGTAGGCGGAAAATAATCATACTCTATTGCATATCCAGGTCTAAAAAACTTCACGTTTTCAAAACCAACTACAGATCGTAAAGCATTAAATTGTACATCCTCTGGGAGTGATGTAGAAAACCCATTAATGTAATATTCTACTGTATTCCAACCTTCAGGTTCTACAAATAGTTGATGTCTATCTTTATCTGCAAAACGGTTAATTTTATCTTCAATAGATGGACAATATCTTGGACCCAAACTTTTAATACGACCGTTAAACATTGGTGAACGATCGAAACCTTCTCTAAGTAAATCATGAACCTTTTCACTAGTATAGGACATGTGACAAGAACGCTGATTGGTTAATGGTTTTGTAATATCTAAATACGAGAATTTTTCAGGGTTTTTATCTCCAGGTTGCTCGATCATTTTTGAGAAATCTAAAGATCGACCATCTACTCGTGGAGGAGTTCCTGTTTTCATTCTGCCAGATTCAAAACCTAAATCTACAAGCTGCTCTGTAATACCTGTAGCTGCTTTTTCACCAGCTCTACCTCCACCAAAATTTTTGTCTCCAATATGTATTAACCCGTTTAAGAATGTTCCATTTGTTAACACAACCGTTTTAGCTTTTACAGTTACACCTAATGATGTTTTTACTCCTGTAACTTTTCCTTGTTCTACAATTAAACCAGAAACCATTTCTTGGTAAAAATCCAAGTTTTTAGTTTGCTCTAGAAGTAAACGCCAATCTTCAGCAAAACGCATTCTGTCACTTTGCACTCTTGGACTCCACATAGCAGGTCCTTTAGACTTGTTTAGCATTTTAAATTGGATAGCAGATGTATCACTAACAATTCCCGAATAACCTCCAAGCGCATCAATCTCTCTTACAATTTGACCTTTAGCAATTCCTCCCATAGCAGGATTACAAGACATTTGCGCAATGTTTTGCAAATTCATGGTAATTAGCAATGTTTTGCTTCCCATATTGGCAGCTGCAGCTGCAGCTTCACTACCTGCATGTCCTGCACCAACTACTATGACATCGTAAACTTCGTTAAACATATATAATACTGTTCCACGTGGAACGTTTTTATTTAATTTTTAATTAGCGTGCAAATATACAACAAACTATGACATTTCTGATAAGACCTTTAGAGCCTCGTTTTCTTTAGACCTCATCATTTTAGCATCCGATTCTGTTTTATCTTTATAGCCACAATAATGCAAAATACCATGAATAATAACACGATGTAATTCAGTGTCAAAATCAACATTAAAATCTTTTGCGTTATCCTCTACTCGTTCTACAGATATAAATATATCTCCTTGTAATCTTTTTCCTACCGAGTAATCAAAACTAATGATATCTGTTAATGTATCATGTTGAAGGAATTCAAGATTTAATTTGTGTAAATACGCATCATTACAAAACACATAATTTATTTCATCTTCAACACAGTTTTCATTTTTTATAATAGAAGATATCCAAGTTGTAATTTTATCCTCTTCTGTAAGTTTAAAATTGGTTTCGTAATTAAAACTAATCATCTTTTTGCTTAAAATATTGTTGTGCTTTTTGCTTATAAATTTGTTGCAAAGGTAAGGTTTGCTTATTCAATATTTCTGTAGTATTAAAATATTGTTTGGCTTTATCTACTTGATTAATGGTTGTGTTTTTAAACTCTTTTTTATTAGTTTCAGATTGTCTTTTTTGTTCTTGTCCTTGTTGTAAAACAGCGTTTTTAAGTTTAAGTAATTGATGTTGAATGTTCATCATTTTACTTAGCGTTTCATTAGTAAATCCTTTATTTATTAAATCTAATTCTACCTCTTCCATGTCTTTTAGAAGTTGTTTAGCATCTCCGTTTTCACCTAAACCTTCTTTATCTAAACGCTCCTCTAAAGCTTGTCTTAAAAGCTGTTGTTCTTGATAAATTTTAAATAATTCACCATTAATATCTTCGTTATAACCATCTTCTCCTTCTTGTTCACCTCCTTGACCTTCTCCATTCTCTCCACCTTTTTTACCTTTATTTCCTTTTTTACCCTGCTCTCCTTCTTTGTCTCCTGGTTTATTTCCTTTTTCATTTTCTTCTTGTTCACCCTCTTTACCTTCCTTTCCTTTTTTACCTTCTTCACCTTTTTTCATGGCGTCTTCCATCTTTTTAGCTAATTCTTCTTGGCTTATTATAATATCTGGTAGTGGCATACCTCCTTCTCCTTGTCCTGGAGATGGCATACCCATTTGCATTTGCATATTGTCTAAAGCTCCACTTAAAAAGTCGGCTAAATTGTTAGCAGATGTTAATGCATATTGTTGAGAGGATACGCCTTGATATAACATATTTTCTGACAGTTGTTCTAAAGATTTGTCAATGTTAAAATACACTTCGTTAATCTCTCTATTGATGTTTTCTGAAAACATTGGTTGACGTAACGAAATAGCAAATAAACTATCGTCTACATGCTCAAAATGAGTACGAAGTTCTTTTTGTTTTTTTAGATAGGTTGCGTATTCGTTATGATTAATTTCGATGCTTTTAAATTGATTCATTAACGATTCTTCATCAAAAGAAAATACTACTAAATTGTCCAAAATTTGACGTAACATTTCGATATCTTCGGATAACTGTTGTTGTGCAGAAGCACCCATTTGCATTTGCATTTTCATGCTCATGTTTTTCATTTTTTGGGCAGCACTTTTTTGTTTTTGTTTTGCAGATTGTTGTTTCTCTTGTTTTTCTTTTTGGTCTTGGCTATCTTGCTTTTCTTGAAGCTTTTCGCTTGCTTCTTGTTGTTCTTCTTTAATGTTTTCCTCGTTATTTTTATCACGAGGTACATCCATTGGGCTTTTTAGCTCTTGGTTATCTTTTTCAAGTTCTTCTAACTGCTTTTGGATGTCTTCAAACTTTTTATTAATCTCATCCTGTTTCTCTTTTGTGTTTTCTTCGTCTTTAGAGTTGGCTAACTTATTTTGCTCTTCAGCTAATTTTTCTAATTCGTCACCAATTTTTTCCATTTTTTTGGTCACGTAATAACGCTTAGTCAATTCTAATAACTGTTCTAAACTTCGCTTCTGACTTTTAGCCTTTTTAGCCAAATTATCAAGTTTCTCAGAGAATTCTTCTTTACTAAATTTGTCTTTTAACTTTTCTAATTCTTCAAGAAGTTTTTCGTCTTTTTTAAGTTGTTCTTCGTTGTCTTTTAAACGTTCTTTTAAATCTTCTTTAAACTGGTCTTTTTCTTTATTTTCTTTTTGAAATTCGTTTAAATTATCCTTTAACTTCTTATTAAATTGTTTCATCATCTGCTCTTGCTGCTTCTGACGCTTTAGGAAGTTTTCAAATTTCTTTTTGTCATTAAAATTAAGTTCTGACTTTTCTTTTTGTGTTTTAGATAGTTCTTGAAGCTCTTTTTGTTGCTTGTCAAACTTTTCTAAAGATTTATTTAAATCCTGAATAGTTTGGTTTTGCTCTTGTAATTGTTTTTGCTCGTCTTCGTCTTGTGTGCGCTTTCTGTAGTTATACACGACACTTTTTGTGCTTTTGTTTTTATTAACCGCATCGTTATCAAACACCTGAAAATACAGGTTGTACGAAACACCCTCTTCAATAATTAAATTGTTTGGAAACGCGCTAATAAACTCGTCAAAATTTGATTTAGAAATGGGAATGTTTTGTGTTTTCTTTTCGGATTCATTTCCGTTAGGATAATACACCAATTGTAATTTGCTTAATCCATAATCGTCGCTTACTTGACCTTTAAAATATAAGGATTGTTGGTCTAAACTATCTGTTTTGGCTTCAATTTTTAGCTCTGGATATTGATCTTTAATTACAGAGATACTATACGCTAAATTCTCGTAATGTTTTAAGTTTTTATTACTTGTACTAATATTATAATCTAAATTATTATAAATGTTTTTAGAGACTTCAAAAACACCAAATTGGTCTGTAGTAAAAGCCAAAGTGTCTTTACTAATTAAATCTACTGCATCTGTAGATTTAGTATTTAATTGCCATGTTACCCTTGTCCCTTGCGGAACCACTGCGTTACCAACTCCTTTTAAAACCTCATCACGTTTATTGGTGTAATTTGGATAATTTAATATCATCTTAAAGCCTAGCAAAGTTGGTACCTCAACCACTTTTAATGTGTAGGGTTTAGAGGTAATACCGTTTGCGTACAAATTAAATGTAAGGTCTTGTTTTGGCTGTTCAAAAACATACTCAAAATGTCCCGCTTCACGTTGTTGTAAATAATAAGTTTCGTTATTAAACGTGATTTGTGCGTCTTCAGGAATTACTTCTCCTTGTGTAGAAACCATCAACCTGAACTCTTTGTTTTCAATAGTTTGTAAATTATCATTTAGTACAAAAAACTGAAATGGTGCTGGTGGCTCATAAGCGGTTTGGTAATTTACAACACGCTTATAACTATCGCTAAACCAATTAAACTTTCCTGAAATAATTGAAATTAAAACTATAGCCACAGGAATAGCTGCATATTTTAAATACTTTGTGTTTTGCTTAAAATTTACTGCTCTTTTAAATGGAATTGGACTGAGCTCTTCAGATTTTTGATCGATGCTTGCCAATAATAATTCTGATGCTTTGTTCTCCTCTTTTAATTGCAAAACGTTTAATAACTTATCATTGACTTCAGGAAAATGATTACCAATAATAGTAGATGCTTTTTTATAATCTATTCCTTTTTGAAGTTTAAATAGTTTTGCTATTGGTAAGGCTATAAACTTAGCAAACAAGGCTATTTCCACAGTAATGAACAGCCAAAATAAAATGGTTCTAGCACTTGAATTTAACCATAAAAAATGCTCGATTAAAAGTGTAAAAATAAAGTATAGCAACCCAATACTAAAAAATAAGATAGCACCTTTTATCAACTCATTAGTATAATATTTTCTAATAAATTGCTCTAGTTTGGTCTGTATGATATTGAAATTGTTCAAGTAACTGCTATTTAACTTACTAAAATACAGTTTTATTTTTTCTCTCTCTGTTAAAGCTCTGTAAAAACCTACAAAAGTGTTAAAATTCTATATGTATTAAAATTACCATTAATCGATTAAAGTTGTTTGTTTATAAGCTTAAACTGTTCAGTTATAAAAACGATATTTTTATAAGTGACTGATTATCAGTATATTTAATAGTGAATGGCGGAAGCCGAAAAGCCAAAACAGAGTAGGCTAATTAATACTATTAATCATGAAAAAAAATCAACTAATTTATTATTTGGCATTTATAATGTCAATAATGACAATGCAAGCACAAACTGCTTTTTGTGAACAGTTTGATCAACACGCAACTACCAGCCTTATGGGATTGGGATGTCCAGGAGTGCCAGTAAACAATGTTTTAAATAATTGGGGAACTATCAATACCTCTATAAAATATGAAGATGTTGGTAGTCAAAACGGACCAGGTGACGTGTTTTTATTTATGGATGATGGTTCCTGCGGTAATGGTGCCAGTTGGATTTACAATTCTACAGATTATTCAGGAGATTGGACACAAATGGTACAAGGAGATGGATGTTTTTGTTATGACTTTAAAACCTTTCATATTGCAACAGGTACGTTAAGCGGTAATTCTTTACGAATCTATAATGGTACAGATCCAGCTAATTCTACTTTAATTGCAACTTTTGTTCTAAATGTACCTATCAACTCTAGCTTAGGTTGGGTTAGAATTTGTGCGCCAATTGACTTTAGTGATTCAGCAGGTAATTTACCTAGTAATGCTGATGGACAATGGACCATAAATACCGGATTAGCGTCTGATTGGGATACATTAATTTCTGGAGTTAACGGTATAGGTTATTTAGTAGACGTTGCTGGTGGAGATGAAAAATTTGGAATTGACAATATCTGTATAAGCGATATTTGTGATAGTACCCTGATTCCTGATCCAGAACCAACAAATGACGGTGCTTATTGCTGTGAAGTTAGCGATGGTACACAAAATACCAACTTAGTTCAAAATGGTAATTTTGAATTTGGTAATACAAGTTTTTCAAGTTCATACACAGTGTCTTCTGCAACTTATCCAGGAGAATATGATGTAGTTACTTCGGCATCAAACTTTAATGCAACAATAAACGACCATTCTAATTGCCAAGACCCTACAAACTATCAATATAATGATATGTTTATGGTTGTTAACGGAAAAACCCAACAACCTAGTGGAACAACAAGCGTTATATGGGAGCAAACCATAAGTATACAGCCAGATAAAAACTATAAGTTGTGTGCTAATTTTAAAAACATGCCACAATGTACATTTGATATTTTACCAGAAATCCAGATAGAAATAAATGGCTTTCTTTATGGATGGGAAATCATTAACGCAGACCCATCTGACCCTTGTGATTGGATTGAGTTAACAGAATGTTTTGTAGGTGATAATGATCAGGCTAATATTAAAATTCATTTAAAAGAAGACGGTAATGGAGATGGTAATGATTTGGCTATAGACGATATTTCTGTACAAGAAAAACTAGATCAAAATTTAAGTATTACTGTACAACACCAAGGAAATCCTCAACAAATTATTGGGTCTGTTAACACTATTTCTAATACAGATGATGCTATTTTAATTGGAGACGAATGTTCAGAAATAAACAACGGTTACCAATATTATTGGTTTGTGTATGAGTTAACTACTTATCCATTTAATGCGCCAATAGATTTTATTAATATGGCGCCAAACTCTTGGTCATGGTCAAGTAATTTGGGTGGTTTTAGTACACAATTACCACCAGCAACATCAACAAACCCGGTTTGGAATCTTACAACTAATTTTCCAAATTACTATTTTGACAATAATAAACTTTATGTCATTGGTATGTATGTTCCGTCTTGTTGCGACAGTTGTTATGATGAGGCTTGGACCTATCAATTAACGTTTAACAGTGGAAGAATTGATGCTAATAATACTTATACAGGAAGTGTTTTTACACAAGAAGTAAGAGAGTATTTAAAATCTATGTTTAGAGAGTTTGGTCAAAATGTCCCATTGAATAATAACGAGGGTTCAATGTATATTTACCCAAACCCAAGTAATGACATTATTACTATACATTATGAAAACAACATAAAATCTTATGAGATTTATGATACACTTGGAAAAAGAATACTGTCTAAAGTTTCAGATGTTAAGCAAATAGACATTTCTAACCTTCAAAGTAACATGTACTTTATAACAGTTAAAACAGAAGACGGTAAAAAAGAAACCTTAAAATTTATTAAAAAGTAAACTATAATTTACTAGTAAAAACCCTTCAATAATTAAATTGAAGGGTTTTTTTATTGGTAAATAATTATAAATTGTAAAACATTATTTTTACACAAAATAACAAACCCCTTATATGTTATGAAAGATTTAAAGTATTTAGCAGCATATTCAATCCCGCTTATGGCTTTTATAGGGCTTTATTTTAAAGGGGTTTTTGTGTTTTTAACCCCTGTTTATGCTTTTATAGCCATCCCTTTTTTAGAGCTATTGTTACCTGTAGAATCCTCTAACCTAGAAGAAGAGGAAGTAAACAACAAACTCAATAAAACATTTTTTGATTGGCTATTGTACTTAAATTTACCAATAGTCTTTGGGTTGTTAATTTGGAGCTTCATTACAGTAAATACTCAATCTTTAGAAACTTATGAATTTGTTGGCTTAATATTTTCTGTTGGGATAGTATTAGGGACAAACGGAATAAACGTAGCACACGAGCTTGGTCATAGACAAACATCTAATGAACGATTTATTGGTAAAGCGTTACTACTACCAAGTTTTTATATGCATTTTTATATCGAACATAATTATGGTCACCATTTACACGCAGCAACACCAGAAGATCCAGCTACTGCTAGATACAATCAAAGTGTATATTCATTTTGGATTACCTCTACAATAAGACAGTATTTTAGTGCTTGGAGGATTCAAAGCAAGTTGTTGAAGAATAGTAACCAACGTTTCTTTTCTGTAAAAAACGATATGTTGTGGTATACCTTGTTTCAATTTTTATACCTAACAAGCATAGTGTTGGTTTTTAGTAAAGCTGTACTATTATTTGCGGTTTTAGCTGGTATTTCAGGTTTTCTGTTGTTAGAGACCGTTAATTACATAGAGCACTACGGGTTATTAAGATTAAAAACTAAAACAGGACGTTATGAGCGAGTTGCAGAGATTCATTCATGGAACTCCAATCATATTGTAGGTCGAATTGTTTTGTATGAATTAACTAGACATTCAGATCATCACTACAAATCCTCTAAAAAGTATCAAATTTTAAATTGTCATGACAATAGCCCACAAATGCCTTTTGGTTATACAGCCTCAATGGTGTTGTCCTTGTGTCCACCATTATGGTTTGCGGTTATGAATAAGCGTGTACCCAAGGAGATGATTGTTAAAGACTAAATAAAAAAGCGATAAGAAGACAGAAGATTTATATTATTCTCATCTCTTTACTCTCTTTTCTTTGTTGTTTCCTCTACTCTATTCTATCTTTGCTCCAACAATACTTAAATCATGTCTAAACCAATCAGAGTGCGTTTTGCACCAAGTCCAACAGGACCATTACATATAGGAGGTGTGCGTACAGCACTTTTTAACTATTTATTTGCTAAAAAACATAACGGAACATTTGTCTTGCGTATTGAAGATACAGATCAAAATCGTTACGTAGAAGGTGCAGAGCAGTATATAATTGATGCCTTAAATTGGTGTAACATTCCGTTTGATGAAGGACCAAATATAAACGAAACCTTTGGACCCTACAGACAAAGTGAGCGTAAACATTTATACAAGCAATACGCTGACCAATTAGTCGCTAGCGGAAATGCTTACTATGCGTTTGACACTTCAGAAGAGCTTGATTATCACAGAACAGATCACGAGTCTAAAGGCAAAACCTTTATCTATAATTGGCATAACCGTTTAAAGCTTAGTAACTCTTTATCGCTTACAGAAGAAGAAGTACAAGCTAAATTAGATGCTGGAGAGGATTATGTAATTAGATTTAAAAGCCCACAAGATCAAACACTTCATTTAAAAGATATTATTCGTGGCGATATTAACATTGACACCAACATTTTAGATGATAAAGTCTTGTTTAAAAGCGATGGTATGCCAACGTACCATTTAGCTAATATTGTAGATGACCATTTAATGGAAATCTCACATGTTATTAGAGGGGAAGAATGGTTGCCTAGTTTAGCACTTCATTATCAATTATACGATGCATTTGGCTGGGACAAACCAGAATTTGCACACTTACCACTTATCTTAAAACCAACAGGAAAAGGAAAATTAAGTAAGCGTGATGGTGATAAGTTAGGGTTTCCGGTATTTCCTTTAGAATGGGATCCAGAATTTGGTGATATCGCAAAAGGATACAGAGAAGAAGGTTATTTTGCAGAAGCGGTTGTTAATTTTCTAGCTTTTTTAGGTTGGAATCCTGGAACCGAACAAGAAATTTTTAGTTTAGATGAATTAGTTGCTGCTTTTGACTTAAATCGTGTTAATAAAGCTGGAGCACGTTTTGATCCAGATAAAATTAAGTGGTTTAATCATCATTACATGCAAGAACAAAGCAATGAAGCATTAGCTGAAGTGTTCCAAAAAAACCATTCACAGTTAAAAAATATTGACGTCAACTTTATTGCTTTGGTTATTGGATTAATTAAAGAACGTGCAACGTTTGTTAATGACTTTTGGGATTTAAGCCATTACTTTTTTGTTGCTCCAGATACATATGACGAAAAAGCCTCTAAAAAAGCATTTAAAGACGATACTAAGTCTTTAATGACAGAATTGTTATCCATTGTGTCAAACATCAATAATTTTGAGGTAGACACGCTACAAACAGAGATTAAAGGTTGGATTACTAAAAACGAGATTGGTTTTGGTAAAGTAATGATGCCTTTACGCCTAGCTTTAGTTGGAGCGTTACAAGGTCCTGACGTTTTTGATATCATGTATATGATTGGTAAAAACGAAAGTATAAAACGTATAGAAAAACTTATTGAAACAGTATAAAACAAAAAAAAAGCGAGCTAAATAGCTCGCTTTTTTTATAGTATCGTTTTTTAGAAAGTAATCATTGCCGAAAAAGCTAACATACTTTGGTTTCCTTTAAACTGTCTGTTTAATGTTTGATTAAAATCAGAATCGTTAAAAGCGCCTAAAATATTGGTAAATCCATAGATATATTGCGCCTTAACCTTAAAGTGTCCAAATCCTAAAGTAGCTCCTACTGCTCCATTAACATTAAAGTTGTTTAACTCTTTAACATCTTTGGCTAAAACGGTGTCTAAATCTGTTATTATAAAATCTTCTTGATTATCATTACTTAATTCTAGGTCACTATTATATTGAACCATAGGACCAAAATCAATAGTAAAATGTGGTGTTCTAAATGGTTTGGCATGCCATAAAAAAGCCACTTGAACCGCAAAAACCTTGTAGTCTATAGGTTGAAACGTAGAAGATGTGCTTGATGCTAATCCATTTAGACTTAGGGTGTTTTCGGACAATTGCATACCGTAGCTTATATTATACCATTTTTGAGGTATGTCTACAGTTGCAGACATATGGCCTATCCAACCATCTCCTTTTGTCGTTTTAAAATTATCTGTAATAATATCAAACTGTGTGATTCCTCCTCCTAGTGCAAAGCCATTCTGGATAGTGTAATTTCCGTGTTGCGAAAAGTTTTTTGTAACAAAACCTAATGTTAGTGCTACTAATACAATGAATTGAAGTTTTTTCATTTTAATTTAAGGGAGTTTTGAGCAAATATAACTTAATTTAGTAATCCATTTAGTATAACCATTAAAAACCGTATTTCATGAACAATGTAGCATTAATCCCATTTGTAGTCTTAGGTCTAATTATATTGATTTCTGCTTTTTTTGTTGTTAAGCAACAAACAGCAGCTATTATAGAACGATTTGGTAAATTCCACAGTATTAGACAATCTGGATTACACCTAAAAATTCCGCTAATTGATAAAATTGCAGGACGTTTAAGTTTAAAAATTCAGCAATTAGACGTTATTATCGAAACAAAAACCTTAGATGACGTATTTGTAAGACTTAAGGTTTCTGTACAGTATCGTGTTATAAGTCAAAAAGTTTATGATGCGTTTTATAAGTTAGATTATCCACACGAGCAAATTACAAGTTATGTCTTTGATGTTGTGCGTGCGGAAGTTCCAAAAATGAAATTAGATGACGTATTTGTTAGAAAAGATGACATTGCAATTGCTGTAAAAACAGAATTAAATGATGCGATGTTAGATTATGGTTTTGATATTATTAAAACTTTAGTAACAGATATAGATCCTGATGCACAAGTAAAAGCTGCAATGAACCGTATTAACGCTGCAGACCGAGAAAAAACTGCTGCTCAATACGAAGGTGATGCAGCACGTATATTAATTGTTGAAAAAGCAAAAGCAGAAGCAGAAAGTAAACGACTGCAAGGTCAAGGTATTGCCGATCAAAGACGAGAAATTGCACGTGGATTAGAAGAATCTGTTGAGGTATTAAATAAAGTAGGTATTAATAGTCAAGAAGCATCTGCATTAATTGTTGTTACACAACATTATGACACCTTACAAGCTATTGGAAGCGAAACAAATACAAACTTAATTTTATTACCAAACTCGCCACAAGCAGGAAGTAATATGCTAAATGATATGGTTGCAAGTTTTACTGCTAGTAACCAGATTGGTGAAGCAATGAAAAATGCTAAAAAGAAAGAGTAATACTATTTTTAATGTATCTTAAAAAGCCTCATTTAAAATGAGGTTTTTTTTTTATTTATGTGCTTTATATTTTTCAACCATTTCGGTTAAGCTATTTAAATGGTTTTCTAAAGCTTCTTTATTTATTTCTGGAGAGTCATCATCTCCATGTGGTAAAGTAATTCTTGTTTCGTTAAGGTATTTTTGCAACTCTGGATAATGCTCTTCTATTTCTCTAGTTTTTTCTGATATTTTAGTTAATAAACCCTGTATCGTATTCATAATTAAAATGTTTTAAATTATTGATTTAAAATAATTTAAGTTAATAACATTTCAAAAAATAAAATATTAAAGCTTTATTAAAATTTTATTTAAATGGGTGCCTTTCCTCCCATTGTTTTATAGGGTTAAGTGTTTTCACAATAAATTTTAAAGCGTTATTTGCTATAAAATTATTAGTGTGTTTCATGTAAATGTGCATGGTGTGTGGTTTAGCTCCAACAGAGCTTTTAATTTCCATAGCTGTTCTGGCGTACACAATCCTTTTAAAATGGTTATCTATACCAAAGGTTAGCATATCATACAACATGTTTAAATACAACTGATAGTGTTGTTGTAACTCTGCTTGATACCCTAAAAAATAAGTTTCTAATGTTTGATTGTTTAAAATAAGCGTGTAAAAACCTACTAGTTCTTCATTTAGATAATATCCATATACTTTAAACTGGTCTTTTAATTCTTTTTTTAAGTTGAAAAAATGTCTATCGTGTAATACAAAAGAGTTAACTTTTGCTTTATCGGACACACATTTGTATAATTTGTATAATTGTGTAGAAGCAACATCAATAGCATCTAAATTCATTTCTTTTTTAGTGATTTGACTTGCTTTTTTAAGAGCTGTTTTATAGCGTCGTTTGTACTTTTTATCTAGTGCTAAAATATAATTATCAATACTATTCCATGAGTCAGGAATGTCCATAATCATATTGGGTTGTACTTGGACTTTGTATAAATGATTTTTAGTGAAAAGATGGACGTGTTGATGGATGCTATCAGTTTCAAAATAATCTTTAAACCCAACAATTCTGATGTTCTTTTTTAAATCTTTTTTAATCTGAATGGTAAGTTGATCTATTACTTTAAAAACAGTTTCTAAAAAAATAGATTGAGATACCACTTCTGAATTAAAAAACAGTCCATGTTGTCCTGTATGCATTAAATTACCAACAATTAACGCGTTGCCTCTTACTATTTTAGCTATGATAGCTTTTCCGATACGTTTTAATGCATTATCGGATGTTTTTCTGAACACATCCTCTATATACATCTCGACACGCTGGATAATGGCTATTCCTACTAATACTTCATTTTTATAAACTGCAACATAATTGGTATGTATGTTTTGTGGACAAGAGCACTCTAATGCTTTTAAAAACGGTGTTTTTAAAAGCACATCATTAGTCAGTAAACTATCCCAAGACTTAGGAAGGTTGTTTACTGAGTTATAAATTTTAAAGTGTATCAAAAGTGCAAATAAAAAGACTGAAAGTTACACTATCAGTCTTTATGTTGTTTAGAAAGTTACATAAAATTTACACCCATCCGCAAATGATTGCTCCCATAACCATTAAAGTAACAATCCAATAACCTGTGTTAATTAAAATATATTTCCAGCTTTTACGCTCAAACAAAGCATTTGTTCCTATTATTGGTAAGGCACCAAAAATTCCAAACAATAATCCATGAAATGCTCCATGTTTAAAGGTTCTATAAGCTGTACCATAGTCTTCCATAAATACATTAAAAGATTCTTTAGCTAACGTTGGATCTCCACCAACCATACCTAATGCACCCCATTGATGGTTTGTAAATTGCATTAATAAAATAGCTAGTAAAGCTGCAAAAAATAACGCCAATCCAAAAATAACTGCCATATTTCCGCCTTTAATTTTCTCTTCGGTCATTCCAGATTCACGCATCCAAACAATGCCAAATACTTTAGGATTGTACCAGATAAACCCTATAAATAATGCAGCAACAGCTGCAACAGGAATTGCAAGTGGATTAATAGGTAATTGTTCCATAATTTTTTAATTTATTAGTTAGTAAGTATTAAATGTACAAAAAAACCGCTAAGGTTATCCTTAGCGGTTTGATAATTAATAGATTAAATATTATCCTATTGCTTTAGCTTCTGCAACTAATAATTGGTTTTTATCTTCTAACGCTTTGTTAATAAAATCATGTATAGCATCATTTTTTTCTAAACCATTTTCTAATAGCACTCCTAGCGTTATCATGGTAATAATTCGTGTTCCTGTCTTTTTAACAGAAGTCCCAAACAAGGGTTCTAAGTCTTTGTAATCGACATCTTTAGCTAGTGCTTGTATTTCGGCTTTAGCCTTATTTTGTTGCTCTTCTTTCATCCTATCATATTTTTTACCATAGGATTTGATTTGCTCTATTGCTGGACGGTTATTTTGTGGTTTTTGCTGATTTTGAGCATTGTTTTGCTTTGGCTTTTGTTTTGCCCAACTATCACGTAACCCAACCGTTTTATTAAACACTAAAGCACCTGTTTTTGAATCGTTATCAACATTAAAATATCCTAAACGTTGAAATTGAAACTGCTCTCCTACTTTAGCATCTGCTAAACTTGGCTCTACAAATGCTTCAATAATATTTAATGAGTTTGGATTAATAAACTCCATAAAATCTTTATCGTCATGACTATCTGGTGCTTCGTCTAAAAACAATCGGTCATATTCTCTAACCTCTGCTTTAATAGCGTGTTTAATGCTTACCCAATGTAATGTGCCTTTTATACTGCGTTCTGTGTCTTCAGAATAAGTACAATGGACTTCTGTAATGTTTCCATTACTATCTTTTACTACATGATCTGCTTTAATAATGTAGGCGTTTTTAAGTCTAACTTCACCACCTAATTTTAATCTAAAAAACTTATTACTAGCTTCTTCTTTAAAATCTTCTTTTTCGATATAAATTTCTCTAGAAAAAGGTATTTTTCTAAATCCAGCAGACGCATCTTCCGGATTGTTTTCTGCTTCTAGCCACTCTACTTTATCTTCTGGATAGTTAGTAATAACTACTTTTAAAGGATCTAAAACAGCCATAACACGAGGTGCCTTTTTGTTTAAGTCTTCTCTAATACAAAATTCTAATAATGCTACATCTATAATATTATCGCGTTTTGCAACGCCTGCAGTTTCTACAAATTTTCTAATTGCAGCAGGAGTATAGCCACGACGACGTAAACCAGAAATGGTTGGCATACGTGGATCGTCCCAACCATTTACAATTCCATCTTCTACTAGTTTAAGTAGTTTACGCTTACTCATAATTGTATAGCTAAGGTTTAAACGCGCAAATTCACGCTGTTTAGGAAGCATTGGATACTTGTCCTTAGCATAAGTGTATACTTGCTCTTTAAACCAATCGTAAAGCTCTCTGTGAGGCTTAAACTCTAACGAGCATAAACTATGGGAAATTTGCTCGATATAATCGCTTTCACCATGTGTCCAATCGTACATTGGATAGACACACCAATCGTTTCCTGTTCTGTGGTGATGCTTTTTTAACACACGATACATTATAGGGTCACGCATCAACATATTTGGATGTTGCATATCAATTTTAGCACGTAAAATATGTTCGCCTTCTTCAAACTCGCCATTTTTCATTCTCATGAATAAGTCTAAGTTTTCCTCTACACTTCTATTGCGATAGGGTCCATCAACACCTGGTTGTGTTGGTGTCCCTTTTTGCTCTGCCATAGCTTCTGAAGATTGAGAATCCACATACGCTTTCCCTTCTTTAATCATGTTTACAGCCCAATCAAATAAAATTTGAAAGTAGTCTGAGGAGTATAACTCGTTAGCCCATTTGTAACCTAACCAAGTAATATCTTCTTTGATAGCATCTACATATTCTTGTTCTTCTTTAGCTGGATTGGTATCATCAAAACGTAGGTTTACAGGCGCATTGTACTTTTCTCCTAAACCAAAACTAATTCCAATAGCTTTAGTGTGACCTATGTGTAAGTACCCATTAGGTTCTGGTGGGAAACGAAAACGTAACTTACTTTGGTCTAAACCATTAGCTAAATCTTCTTCTATAATTTGCTCTAAAAAATTGAGTGATTTTTTATCTTCAGACATACCTGTTTTTTTTATTGATTATTGTTATTAATCAATACTTATAATTGGATGTAAAATTAGTTATTTTTTAGTTGAAATGAATTCCTCTAGCATTTAAAAATTAAGTAGAACAGTATTTTAGGTATTTTTGCAGAAATTAAATACAAAATGGGAATTATAAAAGTTGAAAATATACGAGTTTACGCGTATCATGGTTGCTTAAAAGAAGAAACTAAAATTGGTAGCGATTACAAGGTTGATTTAAAAGTCACTGCCGATTTACAAAAAAGTGCCTCTTCAGATCAATTAGCAGATACAGTAGATTATGTGTTTTTAAATAAAGTGGTGGTTGAAGAAATGGCTAAACCTAGTGCACTTTTAGAGCATGTTGCTAAACGTATTTTAAACCGAATTTTTAAAGAAGACCAATTAATTACTGTAGCAACGGTTGCGGTAAGCAAGATTAATCCTCCTATTGGTGGTGATGTGCAAATGGTTACGATAGAATTAACCGAAAAAAGAAAAGTAGGTGCGAAGTAGTGTAAAAAGTTAAATATTTTTATATTTGCTCCTCAATTATGGCGTCGTGGCCGAGTGGCTAGGCAGAGGTCTGCAAAACCTTGTACAGCGGTTCGAATCCGCTCGACGCCTCTAAGAAACCTTCAACACATGTTGAGGGTTTTTTTATTTATAAATTTTAAGAAAATTTAAATTAAGATAAGTACAGCGATTCGAGAGTTTTATTCGACGTTTGAAAGAAATCTTCAACACATGTTGAGGGTTTTTTAAATGTAAATTTTTAAGAACGAAATGATTGCTTCTTTGCTTGTAATGACATTTGTTTTTAAAGATAAGATTACAATGATTACGAAGGAATTTATTAATTAAACCAAACCGCGTAACGTTTTCGTCTAAGCTCTAATGCTAACGCTTCTTCCATTTTTAAAGCTTCTGCTCTAGTTGTTATTGGATCAATATGATTGTAAAGACTTGGTCTTAAATAACTACCATACTTCTGGACAATGTTAGACGATAGTTTATATCCTTTTTTGTTCCTGTAACCAGTTTTGTGTTGTAAAAAACGCTCTTGAGGTGTTTTACTAGTCATACCAACATATAAACACTCTAAAACACCATTAAATTGTGGGTTTGCAGCTCTAAACTTAGCATGCTCTGTAAATACTTTTTTCTTGAGTTCTACAACGTAAATATGGTATTGTGTTTTTGGCATACTAACTAATTATTCTCTTACAAAATAGTCAATAATAACCAGTATTGCAGTACCTATTACTCCAATAGTAAACAAGAAAGAACCATATGGCCAATGCTGAATTTTAAATATAGTACCCAAAACAACACAGCCTATACTAAATACAGCTAACACATAATACATGTATTGTAAACCAGTACTAACTTTAAATTTTCTATCTGTAATATACGCTGTGCCCTGATTAATAAACCACCATCCAAACAATAGTGCTAGTAGAATATTAAAAACTAAAGGAGGAAGATATAGATGAAAAATTTTTGTACCATAAATTAAACACCATAACAAAACCATTGCTAGTTTAACATAATCCATACTATGTTTTTGTGGCTTTAAAAAAAATCGAACAGGATAAAAGATTAAAATCCCAACAATTGCACTACTAATTAATACATTAGAATATGGCCAATGCCTAATTTTAAATAAGGCTCCAATTAATAAAACTGAAACACAAATACGAAGTAGTAAACTTAATTTTTTAGACTGAGAATTATCCAAATATATAAAAGTTATAAAGGATTAATTTGCTCTAATTTTTCTTTAAGTTTTTCTTTTTCTTCAGGAAAAAAACCTTGAACTAATAGTAAGATTCCAAATCCTAAAATAACTAAAGCTATTATCTTTTTAGTTTTAAAAATAAGTCTAGGTGTTAATTTATTTTTTAATCGTTTAGCAATTGCAATCTTTACTAAATCTGTTAAAAAATAAGCAATTAACATAGTGCTTATAAACACAATAACTCCATTTTCTGAAGAGGTAATTGTATTAGCTAATACTATAAAGCCTAACCAACCTAGTAATACACCAATATTTATAAAGTTTAGTAAAAACCCTTTAAGGAAGAGTTTTCCATAGCCTTTTCTGATTTCTATTTTATGATATTCTCTAACTATAGATCTAAAGGAGCGTGATGTTTTTATAAAAGTGATGATACCATAAATAACTAATAAAACACCTCCAAAAATGATAAAATTAGGGTCTTTTTCTATTTTACCAACCAGTTTTTCTGTACTAAAATAAGCGATAACAATAAATAATATATCTGCTAAAATCACACCTGCATCAAAAATTAATGCACTTCTTGCACCTTTAGTAGCACTAGTCTCTAATAAAACGAAAAAAACAGGACCTACGGTAAAAGATAATAGTATACCAAGTGGAATTGCTTTAAGAATATCGTCTAACATGAATTATTTACATACGTGAATTACAAAGTAAAGAAAATATTTAATTAACACATAAGTAGATAGTACATAAAATACAAAAGCTTCAAATATAATTTGAAGCTTTTACGTGTTATTAAGGTTAATTTTAATTATTATTTATCAGTTGCTACACTTACTGCTGTTCCGGTAACTGAAACAAAAAAATAGGATCCATTAACGGTTTCAAAATCTACATTAATACCAACAACTGCATTAGCATTTAAGTTTTTAGCATTAGATTTTAACTTTTGAAAAGCTACTTCTTTAGCTTCATTAATAACATCATCCATTAATGCTTTATTCTTTTCTGTTTTAAAAGAAAATTTAGTTTTAGTTTCAAAAGAATTTCCAGAAACTATCCCTTTATATTCTATTATTCTAAAACCTTCAATAGAGTTTGTTGTTGTTAAAACCATGGTTGCTAATTTTTATTATTGGTAGTTAAATTTAATGAAATGTTACAGCTTTAAAAACTATTTTAAGAATACTTACAAGTTTTTAAAAAGATTGCTTCGTGCCTTGCAATGACTTTATTCTTCATATTTTCCTATTAATTCAAAATCAAGGTGACGCTTAACTAAATCTGCTTGTTTAACTTTAACTACAACCTCATCACCAAGTTGATACATGTTTTTAGTTTCGCGTCCAATTAATGCAAACTGATCTTGATCAAAGTCATAATGGTCGTCTTTTATATCTCTAATTCTAACCATACCTTCGCATTTATTAGAAATAATCTCGACATAAATTCCCCAATCTGTAACTCCAGAAATAACACCAACAAATTCTTCGTCTTGATGGTCTTGCATAAACTTAATTTGCATGTACTTAATCGAGTCGCGTTCTGCTTTAGTTGCAAGATATTCCATGTTAGAAGAGTGTTTACATTTTTCTTCATACACCTCTGCATTTGCAGATTTTTCTTTATCTAAATAGCGTTGTAATAAACGATGTGCCATCACATCTGGATAACGTCTAATTGGTGAGGTAAAGTGACTATAATAATCAAAAGCTAAACCGTAATGTCCAATATTATTTGTGGTATACTCTGCTTTAGACATGGTACGTATAGTTAATGTATCTACTAAATTTTGCTCTTTCTGTCCTTGTACATCAGACAATAATTTATTTAAAGAAGCTGCTATATTATCGCGACTTTTAAAATTTAATTTATGTCCAAATCTAGCTACAACACCTTGTAAGGCTGCTAACTTACTTTCGTCTGGTTCATCATGTACACGATACACAAACGTTTTTGGTGGTTTCATTTTAGATACAAACTCAGATACTTTACGGTTGGCTAGAAGCATAAATTCTTCAATTAACTTATTAGCATCTTTACTGGTTTTAAAATGTACTCCAACTGGATTAGACTGTTCATCTAAAGAGAATTTTACTTCTACTTTATCAAAACTAATTGCTCCTTCACGCATACGTTTACTACGCATTTTTTTGGCTAATCGGTCTAAAACTAGGATAGCTTCTGCAATTTCTGGTTGTGTATTATAAGTTTTTCCTGTTAGTGAAACGTCTTCTGGAATTTCGGTTTTAATATCACTTAGACTACGCTCAGTAACCGTAAAATTTGTATTATTTTCTATTACAGCTTGTGCTTCTTCGTAAGCAAATCGTGCATCACTGTAGGTTACAGTTCTACCAAACCATTGGTCTTTAATTTCGGCTTTATCATTTATTTTAAATACTGCAGAAAAGGTGTATTTTTCTTCATGTGGACGTAACGAGCATGCTCCATTAGAGAGTATTTCTGGTAACATAGGTACCACACGATCGACTAAATATACAGAGGTTGCACGTTCATACGCTTCGTCATCCAAAACGGTTCCTTCTTTAAGGTAGTGTGACACATCTGCAATATGGATTCCTATTTCATATAACCCATTATCTAAGACTTCAAAAGATAACGCATCATCAAAATCTTTAGCATCTTTTGGATCTATAGTAAAGGTTAAATCTTTACGCATATCTCGACGCTTTGCAATTTCTTCTGCTTTAATGTCTAAATCTATGTTATTTGCATAGTCTTCAACTTCTGGTGGAAACTCGTATGGTAAACCGTATTCTGCAAGTATAGCGTGTATTTCGGTATTATGTTCTCCCGCTTTTCCAAGAACTTTAATGACGCGTCCATTTGGCGAATCGGCTTTTTCTGGCCAATCCTCCATGGTAACTACAACTTTGTCACCATCTTCTGCTTTTAAAGTTTTGTTAATAGGTACAAAAATATCTGTATGCATTTTATTACCATCCACTACTACAAAAGCAAAATTTTTGTTTTTGTGTATTTGGATAATACCAACGTATTCAGATTTAGCTCGTTTAATTATATTGGTTATTTCACCTTCAAGTTTACCTTGTTTTCTGCGTTTATAAACATATAATTCTACCTCATCACCATTAAGAGCTTTATTAACATTGTTAGATGCTATATAAATATCATCTTCAAAAGCATCGCAAATAACGTAACCGTTACCACGTTGTGCAGCATCAAAAATACCAGTATGATACTCGGTATTTACAATAGCTTTAAACTTACCACGATCTACTTGTTCAATTTCTTCTTTTGAAGCAAGTTTAGCAAGTGTTTTTATAATTTGATTTCTGCTACTAGCATCGTTAACCCCAAGTTTAGCAGCTATTTGTTTATAATTAAAGGATTGGTTTCTATCTTTTTTTAAAATACCTAGAATAGTATTTGTTAGATTGGAAATCTTGTTATTTGATGATTTCCTGTGTTTCTTTTTACTCATGTAATTTTTTAATGTATTGAATTTCTAAAGTTAACTGAAATTCTGTTATTTTCTAACTTAATATAAGAGAAGAGAGGGTATTAAGTTTATGCAAAGCTACGCTTTTAATATTAAATCAATATTAAAGAATTATTAAATTGAAATTTTAGACTTATCCACATTTATATTATATATCATTTATTTCTTTTAAAAATTTTAAAAAATAATGATGATGATTATTGCTTGTTAATAGCGGTATAACTTTTTAAGATTTTAATTTGATTTAATACTTAAACCAGTCTATTAACAATTTATTAGCTAGTTAAAACTCTTATTTTTAAGTAACTTAAGTGCGCTATTAACAATTGTTAATATTAGCTATTAACGGTTAATTTTTAATAAGTAATTTAAAATTTACTGTGTATTAACCTCTTTTTTATGCTTATAAATGACTAAAAAATAAAGACTAACTTTTTTGGTAGTTAATAACCTATTTTAGCTTGTAAAAAAGAAGTTATAATCCTAATAAAAGTTTTAAAAAAGAATAAGAAGATATTAACAAGTAATGAATATTTAAACCATGAGAAGTTAACAATCTATGGAAGCACTTTATTTTTAGAAACAAAAACAAAATTAATTTTTATGAATAAGTTACCTTGTATTAGTTATTAATACTTGTAAGCAATTATTAACTTTGAAGTCTAAACAACACACTACTACAATGAAAATAGCAATAGGAAACGATCACGCAGGTACTGACTATAAATTTGCAATCGTTAAACATTTAGAAGCCAAAGGATATACTATTACTAATTATGGTACAGATACTAATAATAGTGTAGATTATCCAGATTTTGTACATCCAGTAGCTACAGATGTAGAAAACAAAGCAGTAGATTTCGGAATCTTAATATGTGGAAGCGCCAATGGTGTTGCAATGACCGCTAACAAACATCAACAGGTAAGAGCTGGTGTATGTTGGACTAAAGAAATTACCGAACTAACTAGACAACACAATAATGCTAATATTATTTGTATTCCTGCACGTTACACAGCTGTACAACAAGCAATAGCAATGGTTGAAGTGTTTTTAGATACTACATTTGAAGGAGGACGTCACCAAAATCGTGTGGACAAAATACCTTTAAGTTGTTAAAATGGGTCATTCGCACTCACATAACCACTCTCATGATCATGGAAATGTAAAAGGACGTAATCTTTTAATTTCTATCTTTTTAAATATACTTATTACTGTTGCTCAAGTAATAGGCGGAATACTTTCTGGTAGTTTAGCCTTATTAAGTGATGCTTTACATAATTTTAGTGATGTATTATCTTTAATTGTAAGTTATGTTGCAGACAGATTATCTAAACGTAAAGCCTCTTTAAATAAAACCTTTGGTTATAAACGTGCCGAAATACTTGCAGCTTTTATTAATGCAGCAACTTTAATTATTGTTGCAGTATTATTAATTATTGAAGCTATAGAGCGTTTTCAAAACCCACAAGACATTAAAAGTAATTTAGTTATCTGGTTATCTTTAATCGCTATTTTAGGTAATGGATTTAGCGTGTTGCTTCTTAAAAATGACAGTAAATCTAACATGAATATGCGCAGTGCATATCTACACTTATTAACAGATATGATGGCAAGTGTTGCAGTGTTTATTGGTGGTTTATTAATGAAATATTACCAAATCTACTGGGTTGATAGCGCTTTAACTTTAGCAATTGCATTATACCTAATATACATGGGATTTGATTTGTTAAAAGCATCCACTAAAGTATTGATGTTGTTTACTCCAGATGAAATTCCTGTAGATGAGATTGTAAAAGAAATTAACGCTTTCGCGGAAATTAAAAACGTCCATCACATACATGTTTGGCAGTTAAATGAAGATGAAATTCATTTTGAAGCGCATATCGATTTTGAAAACGATATTACTTTGTCAGAGTTTGATAATATTTTACATAAGGTTGAAGAATTATTATATCATAAATTTGAAATTAATCACGTTAATATCCAACCAGAATATGATAAGGATGATGCTAAGGATGTGATTGTTCAAGACTAGTTCCTGCGTTGGAATTTGTCTTTTTAAATTAAACTAGACATTTTAAACAGTTCTCGATACAATTCTCCTACGTCTAATTACTGGAACTAGCCAAATAAATATATATGCTAAATATTATAGTAAAAACCTTTCAAGAACTCACCACTCAAGAGTTGTACGATATTCTTCAGCTTAGAAGCGAAGTGTTTGTAGTAGAACAGGATTGTGTATATCAAGATATTGATAGTAAAGACCAAAAAGCATTACATGTTATTGGTTTTAAAAATAACAAAGTGGTGGCTTATACACGTCTTTTTAAACCAGGAGATTATTTTAAATTTTCAAGTATTGGTAGAGTAGTGGTTGCAGAAAACGAAAGACATCATAAATACGGTAATGCTATTATGAAAGCGTCTATTGATGCCATAAAAACCTATTACAAGCAAACCGAAATAAAAATTTCGGCACAATGTTATTTAAAAAGTTTCTATAATAATTTAGGTTTTTTTGAAGTAGGAGAGGAGTACCTAGAAGACGGAATCCCTCATGTTGCAATGATTAAAACTTAATCTTCCTTAGCAACATAAGTCACTAAAATCTCGACACGTCTATCAAATTTTGGGTCACCACCAAGGGGAAATTTACGACGCATACCAACATATTTCATACGTTTTTTATTGACGCCTTTTTTTGCTAAATAATCATAAATATACTTAGCACGCGCAACAGATAAGTTTCGTTTTTTTGTCTTTTTATCAATAGCATCACGACTCATTTGTGTACAACACACATGACCCTGAATGGTAAAATAAATATTCTTTTTTTCTACTAATAACTTTGCTAAATCTTCTAAAGTTTTTTTAGATTCTGGAGTAACGTAACTATAACTAGTTTTAAAATATATTTTATCTAAAATAATTTTATCTCCTTTTTCTATGGTGCCTTTAGCAATATCTTCAGTCGTTTTTTTCTTTTTTTCTTTAGGTTTTTCCTCTTCTGTTTTAACAACTTCAACAGGTTTTTCATTAGGTTTTTTTTCTTCTGTCTTAGGGGTAACTATTATTTCAACTTTACGGTTTAAACCTCTAATTTTATGGACCTCTTCTTCATTTAATACTTTTAACAAAATTTCACCTTTACCATTAACGTTGGTAATTAAGCTTTCATCAATCCCATAACCAGAAAACAATTCTTTTATCGTATTTGCTCTGTTTTGAGAGAGTTCAAGGTTATAATCGTCAGAGCCTCTATCGTCACAAAACCCATAAATAGATATTTTTTGGATAGGAATGGTATCTAAGCTAGAAATAAACAGCAGTATTCGGTTTTCTTCTGTTAAAGGGACGTCATATTCGTCTGTATTAAAGTAGACATCATGGGTTAGTTCTTCTTGAGAAAAAACCATAGATGTACTAAGTAATATGAATAGTAAAAGGTGCTTCATAACGTTTAAACTAACATTAAATATACCAAAAATTAAATATGTTAAAATTTTTGTGGTCTTTTAGTTTAAATATCTATTATATTTTGAAGGATTTGAAAGTATTTCGCTTGCCTTATTAATAGCCTCATCATTAGTTTTATAATACTCATATAAACCCTCTCTGTATACGTAACGCTTAACAATTTCTTCGGTTAATAAATTTATAAGTTGCTTTTTATTATCCTCTACAGCTTTTGCTTTAGAATTGTCTAGATTAGTAATTAAGGTTTTATAATCTCTGTTGATGTCATCGTCCAGATTTTCGGTTTTAGCAACTTCTAACGCTTTTTTTAGTGCTTTTTCAGTTTCGGTTTCAAACTCAAAACCTGTAGTATTTAAGTAGTTTTTAAAGGCATTAAATTCTGAATCCGAAAAATTAAAATCTGAAATATCATCTATTGTATTAGAGTAATAGTATTTAGTTGCAAAATCAAAAATACTTTGACTGTTTAAGATTGCATCAGTTATAGCTGTGTTTTTTGTAACATCAACCGCTTCATCTGGAAACACTCCACCACCATCAAATACTTTTCTACCGTTTTTAGTTTTAAATACGTTATAATTTTCTTGTTTTACTCGAACAGCATTACCATTTTCGTCTCTGTTCCAATAATCTAAAGCTTGAATACATCTTCCAGAAGGTGTATAATATCTAGAGATAGTTACTTTAAGCTGTGTACCATAAGTTAGCTTTTTTGGACGTTGTACCAACCCTTTTCCAAAACTTCTAGATCCCACAATAACCGCACGATCTATGTCTTGAAGTGTACCTGCAACAATTTCTGATGCGGAAGCACTACGACCATTTATTAAAACCACTACAGGAATCTCAGTATCAACAGGTTCTTTTTTTGTGTAATATGTTTTGTTGTATTTTTTTACTTTAGATTTTGTGGTTACTACCAATTGACCTTTTGGCACAAAAAGGTTAACTACATTTACAGCTTCATTAAGTAATCCTCCTGGATTGCTTCTTAAATCTAATATAATTTGCTTTGCGCCTTGAGCTTTAAGATCTTTTAAGGCGTAACCTGTTTGTAAAGAAGCTTTATTGTTAAATTTTTGAAGAACGATGTATCCTGTTTTATCATCTATCATTGAAAAATGTGGCACAGCATCAATTTCTATTTCAGATCGTGTAACTGATGTTGTGTTAGTTTTTCCTTGACGCTTGTAAGTTACTTGTAAAGCAGAGTTTGGTGCTCCTTTTAGTAAGTTAGAGGCATCACCATCATATCCAGATACTGACACTCCATCTACAGCAATAATCTCGTCACCAGCTTTTAAACCAGCTTTATCTGCAGGATATCCTTTGTATGGCTCAACGATTACTAATTTATTTTCTAGAGTTCTTATTCTTGCACCAACACCTGTGTAATCTCCTGTACGACGTATGCGTTCTGCTTCTACATCTTGCTCGTTATAAAACTTAGTGTAAGGATCTAAATCGTTTAACATGTTTTTAATGGCATTATCCATTAAATCTGCTGGATTAGTTTCGTCTACATAGTTCATATTCAGCTCTTTAAAAAGCGTGGTGAATATCTCTATTTGTTTAGCAATTTCAAAAAAATCGTTCTTAAATGCAGTTCCTGTAAACAGGATAGTGACAGCAAATATTGGAATTAAAATGCGTCGTTTTAGTAAGTTTTTCATTTGTAATATGTGTTTCTTGAAAGTCTTAAATAGCAGTTTAAGGCTTTACAACTTGGTCTTTAAATTTAGATAGTAATGTCTTCATTTTAGCATCAACTAGCTGAAAATCTGGCATGTCTTTACTAATATATAAAATCATTAGCGTGTAATGGTCAATATTATTGTCTATTAACATAGTTTTATTTAATCGATACGCTTCTCTTAGTAGCCTTTTAACACGAATTCTATCTACAGCTTTTTTAAAGTGACGCTTACTAACAGACACACCAACTTTTAAAGTATCGTTATTTTTTATATACACCATGCGTAAAGGATACGCAGATACAGATTTCCCCTCAGCAAATAATTGCTCAATAGCTTTTTGGCTTTTAAGCTTTTCTTTTTTGTTGAATGTTAAGCGCATAACCATTAATTTTTTTTGACCTGCTCTTGAAGCTCTTCTATTTTGCTTTCAAGATTATGCAATCTATCATAAACATCAAACGGTTCTGGAACCTGTTTAGAAGCAAACATAATAACATGCCAGATTTCCATAATATCTTCTGCGTTTATGCTATACGATGGATAATTCCCATCCTTATTATCGCTTTTTAAAATTAATTTTCTACGCTCTTCAATTTGATTTATAACACGTTTTAAAACGACACCATCATTTTTACTAACTATAACATAAACTTGTCCATCTTTTACATCGTTTACATCTTCTACATATTTACCAAAGACTAAATCACCATCAAAAAACGTACGTATCATTGAATTGCCTTGAACTTCAAAACACCTATAAGTACCATTATTTAAATGTGGCATATTAAACGAAGGAAGAGTCTCTATAAACTCTGTATCACCATAACCATCTAAATATCCAGCTCTAGCTTTTACAGGTACAAACACTACATTTTCTTTATCATCTTGATTAACAGTAACTACTTGCGGTATTCCAGAATATGTTTGAATTTGTTTAAAATCCTGCTTTAACATCACCTCGCTTTTTCCAAAAAGATAATCTGGATTAATATTAAATTCATTAATAATAGCACTTAAAACATCATAACCAGGTTTTGTTTTTTTACGCGTACCATCTTGTTGTGGCCTACCATTAACTATACTATCTATAGTAGTTCCGGTTACACCAATGCGTTTTGAAAACGCATAGTTATTAAGCTTAAAATGGTTAATTATAGCAGTAATTTTTTGGTCTATTTGTAGCATATTTTACTATTTAATAGCATATTATTTTAAACAATATGCTAATATACAAATTAATAAAAGTTAAACATTTGTAAGAGTCTACTAAACAAATAAAGCCTCAATAAAGAGGCTTTATATATAAAAGTTATAATACAGATATTATAATGTATTATTTGATTTATCAATATCTGCCATACGTTGTTTAGGATCTATTGTAATAGACTTTATCATACTTTTTGGCTTACTAATACTAAAACTATAGGTTGGATAAGCCCAAGCCCAATCGTTTAAGATTTTAGTTTCAGTTGTTACTGGCTTTTCACCACGCATCATTTGTAAAGGGATATAATATTGCTCTGTAGTTCCGTCTGTAAATTCTACTTCCAAATCTAATGGCATTGGCATTAATCCTTTACGTTCTAAATTAACGGTAGTAATGTTGTTATTTTCTTCTGTAGAAGTCACAGCATAATCGATTGTATTAGTGGTCATGGTCCAATCTGTTAAATACCAATCTAACTCTAAACCAGACACTTTTTCTGCAACTCTAATAAAATCATTAGGCGTTGGATGTTTGAAAGCCCAATCTGTATAGTATTGCTTTAAAGTTTTCTTTAAATTGTCCTCTCCAATAACGTAAGCTAATTGCGATAAAAACACAGACCCTTTGTTATAAGCTGCAATACCGTAAGCTAAGTTAGTTTCAAAACGATCTGCATGTGTGGTTTGAGGTTTTTCTTTTCCAGATTTTACTAAATAGTAGTAACCACCATAACCTCCTTCAGCAGGATTCTCTTTATTCGTTTTCATCACATAGTCCATAGCATAATCACTGATGTAACTTGTAAATCCTTCATCCATCCACTCGTGTTTAGCTTCGTTAGTTGCTAATAAAAACTGAAACCAAGTATGTGCTAATTCATGTGCTGTCACACCTAGTAGACTTCCAAAGCTTCGTTTTCCAGTAATTAGAGTACACATGGCATATTCCATCCCACCATCACCACCTTGAATAACCGAGTATTGGTCGTAAGGATATTCTCCTATATTTTCTGAAAAATATTGCATTAACTCAACCGTTTTTGGTTGTAAATTTTTCCAATGTTCTAAGTTTTCTGCAGGTAGATCTTTTTTGTAATAAAAATGAAGTAGTGGTCCATTTGGTACCTGCATGGTATCGTGAATATAATCAGGATCTGCAGCCCAAGTAAAGTCATGTACTTTTGGAGCTTTAAAATGAAGTGTTTTTTTATTTCCTTTTACTACAGCATCACCTTGTTGGTAACCAGTACCTCCAACCACATAGTTTTTGTCAATGGTTAATGTTACATCAAAATCACCCCAAACACCATGAAACTCTCTACCAATGTATGGATGAGCGTGCCAACCTTCAAAATCATATTCTGCTAATTTAGGATACCATTGTGTCATGGATAAGGCGACTCCTTCTGCATTATCACGTCCAGAACGACGGATTTGTTTAGGGACTTGCGCATCAAAATCCATTGTAAAGGTTACACTTTCTCCTGGTTGGATTGGTTTAGCTAAATCCACCTCTAAAACTGTTCCAACAGTGTCATGATTTAATGCAGTACCGTTTTGTTTTAAGCTGTTAACTTTAATATAACCAATCTCGTTTGGTGCTAGCTTGCTTATACGATCTCCAACTCGACGATCAGGGTCTTCAATAGTTCTTGAGCGTACATCCATCTCGCTACCAGGTTGAAACGCATTAAAGTATAAATGATAATACACTCTGTCTAACACGTCTGGCGAGTTGTTGGTGTAGACCAACGTTTGTTTTCCTTTGTATTGATAGGTAGTAACATCCATATCAATGTCCATTTTATAATCTACATGTTGTTGCCAATAAGTCGATTTAGTAGCAGTGTTATTTACTGGAGCAGATGCTGCAGGTTTGGTTGAATTACAAGCTACTAATACACTAAAGGCAAAAGCTAAAAGAAGAAGTTTTCTCATTTTTAAATTTATTTTAAAGTTGAAATAAAAAAGCCTCAACTATAAAAGGGTTGAGGCTTTTAATATTATAAAATCATTTATTTTGAAATTTGAGACGCCATAACCAATGCGTTATAGGCATTTACAATTTTTGCTGATTTGCTTAAATTAGCAAATGGCTGAACATTACTAGCATCTCCACCAACAACAACTTGAGTTGGAATAGCTAAACCAGAGTCCATAATAATTTGCTTTACCTGTGAAGCTTTTAGTTTAGGATACTGTGACCATACTAAAGCAGCAACACCTGCTACTGCAGGAGCAGCCATACTAGTTCCACCTTTAGTGTCATACTCGTTTTCTGGAGTTGTAGAATATACTTGAGCTCCAGGCGCAAAAACATCTACATTTTTCTTACCGTAGTTAGAAAATCCAGCAACTACTTTAGTACCATAACTAGGCGCTAAAGCTCCAACACGAATATACGTATCACTAACCTCTACAAAATTAACATTATCGTCTGGGAAGTTTGGTTTAGTATCTACGTCCTTACTGTCGTTTCCAGCAGCATGAACAAAAATAACACCTTTATCGCTTGCATATTTAATAGCATCTCTTACCCATTCTGGATGCGTAGAAAAGCTTTTACCAAAACTACCGTTAATGATTTTTGCTCCATTATCTACTGCGTATCTAATAGCCTTAGCAATGTCTTTATCATACTCGTCACCATTTGGTACTGCACGAATTGACATTATTTTTACATTATTTGCTACTCCATTTGCACCTAAACCATTGTTGCGCTCTGCAGCAATAATACCAGCTACGTGAGTACCATGACTTTCAGATTTTTTAACTGGCATCACGTTTCCGTTTCCGTAACCTGGTTTGTCGTTAAAATCATCTGGATTATCTCCAGTTGTACGTCCTTTAAAGTCTTTGTTTAAGTTATAGTTTACTTGATCTGTATAATATTCTACACCTCCTTTAATTTGCTCTATAGCGTCTTCGATAGAGGTGATACCGTTAGCATAAATAAACTTAGCTGTACCTACTGCTGTTGCTAATTCTGACCCTTCTGTAGGTGTTAATGCATTAACTTCTGCAGGTGTGTAATCTGCTTTATTAAAATGAGCTGTTAATGTTTCATGTGCACTATTAACTTGGGTAAAAATCTGATCGTATTGTTGTTTTCCACCCATTGCTTTTTGGTAATCTTGTTCTAATTGTGCAACAGCTTCAGCATATCTTGGGATGCTAGTGTCACCACTTGCAGCTATACGCGTCATTTCTAATTGCTCGTTATAGGCATCACCTAAAAAGTTCCATCCATGGATGTCATCCACATAACCATTACCATCATCATCTTTACCGTTTCCAGCAATTTCTTTAGGATTAGTCCAAATCACACCATCTAAATCTTCGTGCGTAATATCTATTCCAGAATCAATAACTGCAACAATAATTTGTTGTCCTTTGTTACCTTTAATAATTTCGGCGTAAGCCTTATCAACACTCATTCCAGGAATAGTGTCTTTAACTAAATCTAAATGTCCCCAATTTTGTGCTTCTGCTTCTGTTAAAGGAGATTCTTTAATTGGTGTATTGTCAATATTTTCAATAGGTGTTGAAAGTATTGGCGCACCACCACCACAGCTTGATAATACTAAAGCTGTAAAAGCGGATAATACAATTGGTCTATAATTAATCTTCATTGTTTGTATTGTGTTTGAGTTTATGAATTAAAAATATCGTGACAAGTAAAGGTGTCTTTTAATCTAACACCTTTTTCTGTGTGCTGCACAGTAATAATCTCGTGATGTGCATCATGTTCCAAAAATAAGTAATAATTGTTATCTGCTGCTAAATTGAGGAATTTTTCTTTTTCGTCTAAAGTTAGTAATGGTCTTGTGTCATAACCCATTACAAACGGAATTGGAAGGTGTCCAACGGTTGGTAATAAATCTGCCATAAAACAAATAGTTTTATCGTTGTAATGTATCATAGGAATCATTTGCTTGTCCGTATGTCCATTGGCGAAAAAAATATCAAAACCTAATTGAGAGTTTTTTAATATATCTTCTTGAGGAAGTTTGGTAAAATGTAATTGACCGCTGTCCTCCATTGGTAATATGTTTTCTTTTAAAAACGAAGCAACTTCACGTCTGTTTGGTTGTGTTGCCCATTTCCAATGGTCTTGATTACTCCAAAACTTTGCATTTTTAAAGGCTGGTTCTAAAAGGGTTCTGTCTTTATTATATTGAATACTACCACCACAGTGGTCAAAATGAAGATGCGTCATAAATACATCTGTAACATCATCTTTAGAAAATCCTGCGGTTTTAAGTGATTTTTCAATCGAATCATCTCCATACAAATGGTAGTAACCATAAAACTTATCGCTTTGTTTGTTACCCATACCTGTATCGATTAATGTTAGACGGTTTCCGTCTTCAATTAATAAACAGCGTGCTGCTATATCAATCATATTATTGTTATCTGCAGGATTGGTTCTGCTCCATAACGATTTTGGGACTACACCAAACATGGCGCCTCCATCTAATTTAAAATGTCCTGCTTGAATAGGGTAAAGTGTCATTAAATATTGTTGCGTGTTAAAAGACCATGCAAATTACTAAATAATGTCATATAGCAAGTTACTTTAGCATTTTATTAATAGTACACTTAGTCGCGTTTTTAATAAAAAAGTGTTTTTTTGTTAATTATTGACACTATAGATTAATTAAAAAAATTTCAAATTGCTCGAAAAAATTGAAAGAATTAGTAATTTCACAAAAACAAAAAGTGTATGTTAGAATTAGCAGGAATTATAATTTTAGGAATATTAGCACAATGGGTGGCTTGGAAATTTAAAATCCCAGCCATTTTACCTTTAATACTTATTGGATTGTTAGTGGGTCCTATTGCAGCAGAATATTTAAGTAATGATGGAACAAAATGGATAGAGCCTATTTGGAATGGAGACGAAGGTTTATTTCCTGGCGAAAGCTTGTTTTATTTTGTGTCCTTAGCCATTAGCATCATATTATTTGAAGGTGGTTTAACCCTAAAAATGAGTGAAATAAAAAATGTAGGACCAGTAATTACTAAGTTAATTTCGCTTGGGTCTCTTGTTACATTTTTTGGAGCAGGAATAGCTGCGCATTACATCATAAATTTAAGCTGGGAGATTTCATTTTTGTTTTCTGGATTAATCATAGTAACTGGACCTACAGTTATAACACCAATTTTAAGGAATATTCCGCTTAAAAAAGACGTGTCTGCAGTCCTAAAATGGGAGGGAATTTTAATAGATCCTATTGGTGCTTTAGTTGCGGTATTAGTGTTTGAATTTATCAGCGTTGATGCTGGAGGTGAATTCACAAAAACAGCACTGATTGAATTTGGAAAAATTGTCCTATTCGGAGCTACATTTGGGTTTACTTTTGCGCATGCCATGAATTTTATAATTAATAAAAAATGGGTACCTCATTACTTATTAAACGTATTTGCATTAGCTGCAGTACTTGGTGTATTTGTATTGTCAGACGCATTTGCGCACGAATCTGGCTTATTAGCTGTTGTGGTTATGGGTATGGTTTTAGGTAATTCTAAATCGGCGTACTTAAAAGAGCTATTGTACTTTAAAGAGTCCTTAAGTGTGTTATTAATTTCAATATTATTTATTCTTTTAGCTGCCAATATTAACTTTAGTGAGCTATTATTAATTTATAATTGGAAAACCGCAGCGTTATTTGCTTCAGTAGTATTTTTAATCAGACCATTAGGTGTATTTCTTAGTACCATTGGGTCTAAATTAAAGCTAAACGAAAAGCTATTTATAAGTTGGGTTGGACCACGCGGAATTGTTGCTGCAGGTATTGCGTCACTATTTGGTCTAAAATTAGCAAGCAAAGGTGTTCCTGGTGCAGAATATATAACGCCTTTAGTGTTTGTTATAGTATTAGGAACCGTTTTATTAAATGCAACTACTGCTAGATTATTTGCAAAATTAGTGGGTGTGTTTTTAAAGCAATCTAACGGAATTTTAATTATTGGCGCTTCAAAAGTATCACGATTAATAGGACATTATTTAGTGGCTAACGGAAGACATGTCGTGCTAATTGATAGTAACCAAAACAATATAAATAAAGCTAAAGAGCTTGGCTTAGAAGCTTTAAACACAAATATTTATTCTGATAATCTATTAGATGATATAGAATTAAATGATGTTGGATATCTAATGGCACTTACAGGAAATACAGATATTAATAAATACGCGATCAGCAAATTTTCTAAGCAATTTGGAGAGAATGGTTCGTTTAGATTGGTGTCCACTGAAGAAATGCGTGATGAAACCAAATCTCCTCTTGAAGGGCTATTTTCTCATACAGATGACTATAACTCTTTGCTAGATGTCACTAGAAGTTACCCAAGTATTCAAGAAATTGAAATTATTGATAAAGCACATTTAGATGATTTAATTAAAATCACAAACGAGGATAAAGATATAGTTCCTTTATTTATAAAAGACGATGAAGGAGAATTACACATCATTCCGTCTAACAATACAGAGATTAAAGATGTAGAAGAAGGTTACGCTTTGGTATATTTAGGAAAACCTTTGGATGTTGAGCAAGTAGAAACAGTATAAAATAAAAAAGCGTTGAAATTATCAACGCTTTTTTTATTAATCATTAAGTTTTAAAACAGCCATAAATGCTTGTTGAGGTATTTCTACATTACCAACTTGTCGCATACGTTTTTTACCTTTTTTCTGCTTTTCTAATAGCTTTCGCTTACGCGAAATATCACCACCATAACATTTAGCGGTCACATCTTTTCGTAATGCTTTTACCGTTTCTCTTGCTATAATTTTTGCTCCTATTGCAGCTTGAATTGGAATATCAAATTGCTGACGCGGTATTAATTCTTTTAACTTCTCACACATCTTTTTACCAATGTTGTGTGCATTATCTGCATGTATTAAAGCCGACAACGCATCAACAGGTTGTGCATTTAATAAGACATCTAAACGTACTAATTTTGACACTTTCATTCCTATTGGATGGTAGTCAAAAGACGCATATCCTTTAGATACAGTTTTAAGTCTGTCGTAAAAATCAAAAACTATTTCTGCTAAAGGCATTTCAAAAGTTAATTCAACACGCTCTGGTGTTAAATAGGTTTGATTTGTAATCATGCCTCGTTTTTCAATACACAAACTCATTACGTTACCAACAAAGTCTGATTTTGTAATGATTGTAGCCTTAATAAAAGGCTCTTCCACACGATTAACAGTAGAAGGATCTGGTAAATCACTTGGGTTGTTGACAATAAAAGCATCGTCAGGATTTTTATTTGTAAAGGCGTGATAAGATACGTTAGGTACTGTTGTAATTACGGTCATATCAAACTCTCTTTCAAGACGCTCTTGGATAATTTCCATGTGAAGCATTCCTAAAAACCCACATCTAAAACCAAAACCTAAAGCTGCAGAGCTTTCTGGCTGAAATACTAAAGACGCATCGTTAAGTTGTAGCTTTTCCATGCTATTTCTTAGCTCTTCGTAATCCTCTGTATCTACAGGGTAAATTCCTGCAAAAACCATAGGTTTAACATCCTCAAACCCTTCGACAATATTTGTGGTAGGGTTTTCAAAATCTGTAATAGTATCTCCTACTTTTACTTCTTTAGCGGTTTTAATTCCGGTAATTAAATAACCTACATCTCCAGTTTTTACACTTTGTTTAGCAACTTGAGTAAGCTTTAGTGTACCAACTTCATCTGCGTGATAATCTTTATTTGTAGCAACAAATTTAATATGTTGTCCTTTTTTAATTTCTCCGTTAAAGACTCTAAAATATGTTTCAATTCCTCTAAAAGTATTATAAACCGAATCAAAAATTAAAGCTTGTAATGGCGCGTTTGGATCTCCTTTTGGAGCAGGAATACGCTCGATAATAGCTTTTAAAATATCCTCTGCGCCAAATCCAGTTTTTCCACTAGCATGGATGACTTCGCTTGGGTCACACCCTAATAAATCAACAATATCATCGGTTACTTCTTCTGGATTTGCGCTTGGTAAATCTACTTTGTTTAGCACAGGAATTATTTCTAAATCATTTTCAAGCGCTAAATATAGGTTAGAAATGGTTTGTGCTTGTATACTTTGTGCAGCATCTACAATTAGTAAAGCCCCTTCGCAAGCAGCAATAGACCTAGACACTTCATAAGAAAAATCTACGTGTCCTGGTGTATCAATAAGGTTTAATATATAATGCTCTCCTTCATAAATATAATCCATCTGGATGGCGTGCGACTTAATGGTAATACCACGTTCGCGCTCTAAATCCATATTATCTAAAAGCTGGTTTTGCTTTTCACGAGCTGTTACAGATCCAGTTGTATCTAACAAACGGTCTGCAAGTGTGCTTTTACCGTGATCAATATGTGCAATAATGCAAAAGTTTCTTATGTTCTTCATAGTCAAATCTCTTCATAAATAAAGATGCTGCAAATATAAAGTATTTATTGGGCTTTTTTTCTTTTTTGTTAGGAATTGAACCGTAACCTAATTTATGGTTTTTCCCACAACAAAAAGTCTAAAACTATTGCTATATTGCATACCCAAGTTATTTTAAATGAAGCATTTTTTCTACTTATTTTTTCTATGTTTTTATACTTTAGGTTATGGTCAAGATTTAAAGGTTTCTGGAAAAATTTCTGATGAAAACAATCAGCCTATTGCCTTTACAAACATTGTATTGTATAAATTGTCTTCTGAAGGTATTTCTGTAACTAAAGGTGTCTCTTCTAATGAAGATGGCTTGTTTCAGTTTGATGAATTATCTTCTGGTAAATACCGAATTACAGCAAGTTACATAGGGTACAAAACAGTAGACCAACAGTTTGATTTGGATAAAAGCATTAATTTGTCTTTGGTACTAATTGAAGAAAACCAAAACTTAGACGAGGTGCTAATTGTGGCCAATAAACCAACATTAAAAAAAGAAGTAGACCGACTAATTTTTAATGTTGCCAATACCTCGTTAAGCGAAGGAAGCATGCTAGATGTGTTACGCAGCACACCTGGAGTTTTAATTTTAGGAGATGTTATTTCTGTTAAAAACAGCTCGCCAACCGTGTATATTAACGATAGAAAAGTACAATTATCTGCAACCGAGTTAAATCAATTACTATCTAATTCTTCAGCAAATAGTATTCAAAAAATTGAAGTGATTACTAATCCACCCGCAAAATATGATGCAGATAGTGGTGTTGTGTTAAATATTGTCATGTCTAAAAATCTGGTAACTGGTTACAGAGGGACGGTTTTTGGTAATTATACTCAAGGTGTTTTTCCAAGATATAATGCAGGACTAAGCCAGTTTTATAAAACCCAAAAAATAAATATCAATCTTAATTATAACTATAACCATAGCAAAATTAATAGAGATAATGACGAAGAAATTAATTATCTAGATAATAACACTGTGTCAGAGCGTTGGATAACAGACATTAACAGAAATACAACCTCTAAAACCCACAACGCTAACCTTAATTTTGACTATTTTATTAATGATAATAATACCTTAAGTCTATCATCAACCATATTGTACTTACCTTATTTTGATTATCTCACAAAAGGAGAAACCAATGTAGACGATTTACAAGGACCGGATGATTACCGTTTTAACGCCATTAATTATTCTCAAGACGATAAATATAATATTGGAACAGATTTAGACTACACTCTTAAATTTAAAAATGGCGCGAAACTGTTATTAAATACTCATTTTACTAAGTATGATTATAACAGAAAACAACATGTAAATTCAGATTACTTTTTCCCAAATAACACCTCTAATTTTAGTACTGCATTCAACACTAAAAATAATCAAACTACAGATATATTAACCTCTCAGTTAGATTTTGATTTACCAACTAGCGATACCTCTAACCTGTCTTTTGGTGCTAAGTTTTCTATGGTTAATACAACTAGTGATATTACTCAGTTTGATATTAATCAAACCACTGGAGAACAAACATTAAATACAGCTAATACTAATGCTTTTAATTATGACGAATCCATTATTGCAGGTTACCTTAGCTATAATAAAAGTTGGGAAACATGGAGTTTTTCTGGAGGGTTAAGAGCAGAATATACCGACTTAGAGGGTCAGTCGCCAATGACTAATCTTAATAATACACAAGATTATTTAGAATTGTTCCCAACCCTTAATCTAAGTTGGCAAGCGTTTGATAACACTAGTCTGTACACTAATTATAAACGTGTTATAGAACGTCCAAATTATCAAGATTTAAACCCGTTTAATTTCTTTTTAAACGATAATACTATTGTCACAGGAAATCCAAACTTACAACCATCGTTTACCAATCATTTTGTAGTTGGTTCAGAGATTAATCAACGATTTACTGTTGAAGCTTATTATAAAGATATCTCTAATCAAATTAATGAACTGCCTTTACAAGACAACGATAATAATGTGCTAATATATTCTCCTACCAATATTGGAAGCACCACAGAATTTGGTTTTGATTTTATCACCTATTTTGACATGTTGGACAATTGGTCTGTTTATTTTGTGACCTCGTTTTATAATATTGAAGATGAAGCCATGTTTAATAATCAATTAATTAAAACAGATCAATGGAGTAACTATTCTGTATTAAGCAATGATTTTTCGTTTTTAAAAGACAATAGTTTAACAGCAAACTTTACACTGACATATGTTGGAAAAAACCAACAAGGGTTTCAAATTGTTGATACGCGTTTGGTGTCTGATTTGTCGTTTAGTAAAAAAGTATTTAAAAAGAAAGGGACCATATCCTTAGCGTTTGCAGATTTATTTAATCAACAAGACTTTGCAGTACGTTCAAAATACGCTAATCAAAACAGCCGAAACTTTACCAACCTGGATAACCGTTATGTCAAATTAGGTTTTAGTTATAAGTTTGGAAACACTACTTTAGAAACTAACGAGCGTACTAAAGAACTAAAAGAACGCGAGCGATTAGAGGATTAATCTACCCATTCCGCAATAAACAAATTAGTATCACGTCCACCACCATTATTACGGTTAGAAGAAAACGCTAGCTTTTTACCATCGTTAGAAAACACAGGGAAGGCATCAAACGTTTCACTGTGTGTGACGCGTTCTAAATTTTTACCATCAATATCGATTAAGTATAAATTAAACGGAAAACCACGCTCTGCCTCAAAGTTAGACGAGAATAATATTTTTTCTCCAGAAGGATGAAAAAACGGACTCCAATTAGCATTTCCTAAATCGGTTAATTGTCGTAAATCACTACCATCTGCATTACAAATGTAAAGCTCCATATCTGTTGGTTCTACCAAACCTTCAGCTAATAAATCTTTGTATTCTTTGATCTCTTGTTCTGTTTTAGGACGAGACGAACGGAAGATTATTTTTGTTCCGTCAGGTGAGAAAAACGCACCACCATCATAACCCAATTCGTTAGTAATTTGCTTAACATCTGTACCATCCAAATTCATGGTATATAATTCTAAATCGCCACTTCTGGTTGAGGTAAAGACAATTTTATCTCCTTTTGGCGACACGGTTGGTTCTGCATCATAACCAGGCTCATGGGTTAGTTGTTTTACAATATTTCCTTCTAAATCGGCTACAAAAATGTCAAACGTATCATAAACTGGCCAAATGTATTTTCCGTTTTTACGTAAAGGTGTATCTGGACAGTTTTCATCTCCTAAATGGGTTGAGGCATAAATAATATGCTTGTTATCTGGTAAAAAGTACGAGCAGGTTGTACGACCTTTTCCTGTGCTAACCATTGGAGGCGCTATGCTATCAAAAGTCTGGTCTGCATTCATTAAAAACATTTGGTCACAGCTTACATTCCATTTATCATAATTAGACTGAAACACAAGTTGCTTATCATCAAAACTCCAATACGCTTCTGCATTATCTCCACCAAACGTTACTTGACGTAAACTTTTAAAGTGCTTTTCTTCAGGATAAATTAATGAGTTATCAGATGCTTTTACTTCTGTTTTAGAAGTGTCTTGAGAGGTGGATTGGTTTTCTTCTTTACAAGAAAAAAACACAATAGTAATTAATAAGATTCCGAACAATTTAGTCTTCATAATAACTTTAATAAATGGCTTTATTTGCCTAATTTTATACAAAATTAATACTTCTTATAATGAAATACTTAAAACTGCTGGCTTTTTTACTTGTTTTTACTTCATGTAAAAATGAAATTTTAAAAGAAATCACCATTCAAGAGGACGTAGAATTTTTAGCAGATGATGCGTTAGAGGGTCGTCAAACAGGTACAGATGGCGAGCAAAAAGCAGCAAACTATATTGCAGACCGATTTAAAAATTTAGGTTTACAACCTAAAGGGACAGAGGGTTACTTTCAGAGGTTTTCTTTTAAACCAAAAACAGATCCGCATCAAGAAGTAAATTACACAGTTAAAGATGGTGATAGCACGATTACTGCAACAAATGTTATTGGGTTTATAGACAATAAAGCAGAACACACGGTTATTATTGGTGCACATTACGACCATTTGGGCTATGGCGCAGAAGGCAGTTTGTATAGAGGCGACAGTACACAAATCCACAATGGAGCAGATGATAATGCAAGTGGTGTAGCTGTGCTTTTAAACTTAGCTAAAAAGCTAAAGGATAAAAATATTAATAACAACTATTTATTCATCACTTTTTCAGGTGAAGAAATGGGTTTACTAGGCTCTAATTACTACACCAAAAACCCTACAATAAGTAACGATAAAGCCAATTATATGATTAACATGGATATGGTTGGTCGTTTAAAAGCAGATAGTACTTTGGCAGTTTATGGTGTTGGAACCTCTCCAATATTTAAACAAACTTTAAAAGCGCATAACAACCGTTTTAAATTAGTACAAAAGGAATCTGGAGTTGGACCAAGTGATCACACTAGTTTTTATAATGTAGATATTCCGGTATTACACTTTTTTACTGGACAGCATGAAGATTACCATAAACCAACAGACGATACAGAGCGTTTACATTTTAACGGAATGCAAGTGATATCTAATTACATTTTTAATATAATTACAGACCTTGATAACAACGGAAAATTACCGTTTAGAAAAACAAAAAACGAAAGTGAAGAAGTGCCACGTTTTAAGGTTGGTTTAGGTGTTATTCCGGACTATTTATTTGACGGAAAAGGTATGCGTATAGATGGTGTAAGTGAAGATAAACCAGCACAAAAGGCAGGATTACAAAAAGGCGATATTGTAGTAAAGTTAGGTGATATTGAAGTCACAGATATGATGTCCTATATGATGGCTTTATCTACTTTTGAAGAAGGAGATAAAACAATTGTTACTGTAGATAGAAAAGGAAAACTAGTTGAGGCAAAAATCCAGTTTTAAAACTCTGTTATTCTAAACGTCGTGAAGAATCTCAAACAAACAGTTAAAGGATTAAGATTCTTCACTGCGTTCAGAATGACAAAATAAAACAACATGAATATTTCCAATACAGACATCATCAACAAAATACATTTAGTAATCTCTGTATGTATTGTAGTGCCAGTGTCTTTGGTTTATGGGTTTAACCCAAGCTCCCAGTTTGACATTCATTTAAACACTATAGACGAGCATAATTTTTTTAAAGCCATTATGGGTTTGTATTTAGGGGTTTCTGTGTTATGGGTTTTAGGCGTTTTTAAAGCTAACTATCTTAAAATAGCATTAATCACTAATGTGGTATTTATGCTAGGATTAGGTTTAGGAAGATTACTAAGTATTATTATTGACGGCACTCCAACTTTAGGTTACCAATTTGGGACAATTGCAGAATTGTTTTTAGGGTGTTATGGGTTTTGGGTGTTATTGCGTCATCAAAACACCACAAACACCTAGGCTTACAATAACATAAGTAACAGCAAGTATAAAAAAGACTTTTGCTGCTTTTTTATTTCGTTTTTGTAGTACAAATCCAATTAAAGCTAAAATTATTGCTGGACCAAACATCATGGCTAGCATCATTTCTACTATTCCGTCTAAGTTTACTTCTAGATTTATCATATTGCTAAAACTCCACAATAGCCTAAGCTAATTATTAAATATACTAACGCAATTATTCCTAAAACTTTTGCTGTTTTAGGCTTTTTGTTTTTTAAAAAGAATGCAATAAGACTTAAAATAACAGGAATGCCAAACATTATTAATAAGACTATTAATATTACCATTGTATAATCACCTCCTTCTATTAAAACATTCATATCACTTCATTTCTAAGTTCTTCCAAACGTGCTTTTTTATTATCTCTGTAAAACAAATTCATAGTTTCAAAAGGGATAATTTTATTGTCTTTATCTACAATATGTACACAAGATTTTTTAATGGCTCTAACATCAAAATTATAAGCATCAATAAATTGCATAATAATCACTCTAAACAAATTATCGTAACCCAAATGTGGGGCATCAATATCCGGCAGACAACACATAATAGATTTTAGATTTTCTTCCGCAACTTCAACCGAGTTACCTGTACTAAACAACTCAATCATTTTGTCTTGAAGCTGTTCGTCCTGCTCATAAATAATCGTGTTTTTGCTATTATCTAACAAATCATTTGGGTTAATATAGCGTGTTAGCGGAAACACTTCGTCCTCTAATTTAAGTGCATAACCCATAACCAAAGCATCAGGATTACAAGGTACTGGAAGCAGGTCGTCTGGATTAAAAACGTTGGTTTGTTCCAGTATTTTTCTACGTACTTCTGTTAAAGTCATGCGATCCGTTTCTGGATTAAAATGCTCTAATCGTCCTGCTATTTGCGTTGGTTGTAAGGTGACACCTCTAACACATTTTTGCTTCAATGCGTAGTCAATAATTTTTCCTATTTCACCATCATTTAATCCTTTTTGAAGCGTGACTACCAAAGTAGTTGATAGGTTTAATTTGTTCAGGTTTTCAATTGCTTGTTTACGGATGTCATTTAAATCTGCACCACGTAATTCGCGCAAAACGCTGTTTTCAAACGAATCAAATTGTAAATAGATTTCAAAATCTGGAGCGTAGGTTTTTAGTCTTTCCGCGAAAGCGACATCTTTAGCTATTTTAATTCCATTAGTATTCAACATTAAATGTCGAATAGGTAAGGATTTTGCGTAGTCCATAATTTCCCAAAACTGAGGATGTATGGTTGGTTCTCCACCAGAAATTTGTACAACATCAGGTTCCTTTTCGTTACTAACAATAGTGTCTAACATCGCTTTGACTTCGTCTAAGGTACGATGTCGTCCATAGGTTGGCGACGAGCCAGCATAACAGGTTGGGCAAGTTAAATTACACCTATCTGTGACCTCTACAACTGTTAAGCAACTGTGCTGCTCATGGTCTGGACACAAACCACAATCGTATGGACAACCATAGTCGGTTTTGGTGTTAAAAGTATAAGGTGTTTCGCTAGGTTTATTGTAGTTGCGTATGTTTTTGTAATACTCGATATCGTCTGCAATTAACACTTTAGTGTTACCATGTTCTTTACAACGTTTTAGCATGTAAACATTGCCATCTTCAAAGACTATTTTAGCATCTACACGTCGTAAACACTCTGGACAGAGACTTAAAGTAAAATCGTAATAGGTATATTTTCTAACTGGCATGTTTTAGTTTTTGAAAGATAAAAGGACTATAATACAACCAACAAATTACACATAAAATTTGAATGGTACTTAACCCAAAAATGTAAAATATATTTGGTTTTAAAAATTCGATACAAAATCGAAATCCAAAATAGCTTAGCATAAACAGCTTAAATAAGTCACCATTTTTTAAAGTGAAATGAGAAGCTATACGTTTTAAAATGAAGAACAGCAGTACTAAAAAAACTAGCTCGTACAAAGATGTTGGGTGTCTCAATAAACCATCTCCTAAATCCATACCAAAAATTGATGAAGTTTCGAGACCATAAGTAAACTCGTTAATTCCAGATAAAAAGCAACCTATACGACCAATAAAAATGCCTAAAATTATAGGGAAAACAAACAAATCTCCTGACGACTGTTTTTCGTTAATTATCTTTTTAGCTATTTCAACACCAAGTAAACCTCCAAATAAGCCACCCATTATGGTTTTAGTGTTAAGTAATTGTATTAGATTTTGCTGAGAGAATTCGATTAAAGGATTTTCTAAAAAACCAATTAACCTAGAACCAATTAGAGCACCTAATGCTGCTCCAAGAATGATGGACAAACGGTTATTTGTATTGATTTTGTCTGTAATTTTTCGTCTTAAAATCACATAATATCTAAAGGCTAAAAAGAATGCGAGGTATTCTAAAACAAGATGAATGTTTATATCATAACCAAATAGCTGAGGGTTGAATGGGATTTGCAATTATTGATAGATTATTAGTTAAAGATAAACAATTACCTAAAAAACCTTAATTTTGCATCAAAATTGTTTTCGTGGTAAAAATAGGTAACATAGAACTTCCAGATTTCCCATTGTTGTTAGCACCAATGGAAGATGTCTCAGACCCTCCTTTTCGTGCTTTGTGTAAAGAGCAAGGTGCAGACGTGGTCTATACAGAATTTGTGTCTAGTGAAGGTCTAATCCGTAACGCTGCTAAAAGCGTGATGAAGTTAGACATCTACGAAAAAGAACGTCCTGTTGGTATCCAAATTTTTGGTGCTAATCTAGACAGTATGTTACAAACCATAGATATTGTTGCAGAGTCTAAGCCTGATATTATCGATATCAATTTTGGATGTCCAGTAAAAAAAGTAGTAAGCAAAGGTGCAGGAGCAGGCATCTTAAAGGATGTTTGTTTAATGGAAAAATTGACTGCCGAAATGGTTAAACGTACAGACATACCTGTGACTGTAAAAACCAGATTAGGTTGGGATCATGATTCAATTAGAATTGTTGAGGTGGCTGAACGTTTACAAGACGTCGGTATTAAATCTATTGCCATACATGGTCGTACTAGAGCACAAATGTATAAAGGTGAAGCCGATTGGAAACCAATTGCAGCTGTAAAAAACAACCCACGTATGCATATTCCTGTGTTTGGAAATGGTGATGTAGATAGTCCAGAAAAAGCCATGTTAATGCGTGACGAATATGGTTTAGATGGCGCTATGATTGGTCGTGCAACCATTGGTAATCCTTGGTTTTTTAAGCAAGTCAAACACTTTTTTGAAACAGGAGAACACTACAGACCAATCACTATGCAAGAGCGCGTAGAAGCTGCTAGAAGACACTTACAAATGTCTATTGATTGGAAAGGAGAAATATTGGGTGTTTTTGAAACTAGAAGACATTATACCAACTACTTTAAGGGGATTCCACATTTTAAAGAACACCGAATGAAAATGGTCACTAGTGATGCTTCAGCAGATGTTTTTGCTGCTTTTGATGAGGTGTTGGAAAAGTTTGGCGATTTTCAGTTTGCAGAGTAACTAACTCGTTTTCACCAAATCACGACTAATTCTTGACGCTGCAATTTTTGAAGCAATAACACCTAAAACGCTAATTGTAATCATTACAATCACAAAGTTTTTAAAATGAATAGCAACTGGGTAAGGCAAACTTGGTGTAATCATTACAAGGCTAAAACTAGACTGTAATTGGATAATAATATAACCAACAATTAATCCAACAAAACCTCCAATAAACGTCATCAAAACTCCTTGGTAAAAAAAGATGTTTCTAATGTCATTAACCGTTGCACCTATATTAAAAAGGGTGTTTAAGGTTTTCTTTTTATCTAAAATCATCATCACAATGGAGCCTATAACGTTAAATAACGCAATGATAAGTACTAATGTAAAAATAAGGTACACTGCAAGGTTTTCAGTGTTTAGCATCTTATAAATGGCATCGTTTAGCTGATCTTTATTTTTTACAATTATAGTATCTCCTAAAATAGATTTAATATCCTCTTTTACTTGGTCTTCGTCTGCATTTTCAGTTAATTTAAACTCTAAATTAGTCACTCGATTAGGTTCGTAATTTAGCAACTGTCTAGCAGTTTGTATAGAAGTAAATATGTACTTGTTATTTAGTTCTTCGTTTATATCATAAATACCAACATTAACCGTATTTACTTGATTTAATGCTTGACTTTGAGAGCTAATCTGACCTTTTCCTGGTTTAGGCACTGATAGCGTGACTGCTTTACCATAATCGTTAATAAATACAGACAAACGGTTAGATATTCCCCAACCAACCACAATCTGTGGTGTGTCAGGATACAACCAATTTCCGTACGGAATTACCGAGTCAATTGCTGTAATCTTATTATAATTTTGGTCAACCCCTTTAATATAAGCAGGGTGATTATTACCGTCTGATGATGCTATAACACGTTCTTCAATTATTTTTGAGAAATTAGCAACACCCTTAATATTTAATAATTGTTTTTCTTGATTTTCGTCTAAAATAAAGGACTTTCCTTTGGTGGTTTCAACCTTTAAATCTGGGTCTATAATACTAGAAAACTCTAAGGTAAAATCCCGTAAACCTGCAAAACCAGAGAGCACAATAAATAATGAAGCTGCGCCTAAAATAATGCCTACAATAGCAATGATAGTAATAAAGTTAATAGCATTATTACTGCTTTTACTGCGTATGTAACGTTTTGCTATGTATAACGGAAAGTTCAATTATCCCTTTTTTCGGTTATCTAGTAAATCAGGATTCTTAATTGGGTTGTCCTCACCTTTAAGCGATTTTTCGATATTATCAATATGCTCCAAACTATCATCCACATAAAATTCTAAAACAGGCATCCTACGTAATTGATTTCTGGTGCGTTGTGCCAACTCATGTCTTATCATTGGCTTATTGGCTTTAATACCTTCTAAAAGTTCTTTAGCTTTTTCGTTTGGAAAAATACTTAAATACACTTTAGCATCTGTTAAATCTGCGGTCACTCTAACTTTAGAAACCGATATTATTATACCTCGCATACCACCCTGAGTAGCAGCACCTTGAAGGATGTCTACTAAATCACGTTGTAAAACCGAAGCTATTTTTTTTTGTCTTTGACTTTCTTCCATAGTGCAAAAATAGTTGTTATTACAAGAATATATTACTTTTAAGGCATATTTAAGCAATTATTGTACCTTAAAATACATAAAAATGAAAAAAATTGAGCATATAGGAATTGCAGTTAAAGATTTAGAAGCTTCAAATACGCTTTTCGCGAAGCTTTTTGGAAAAGCACATTATAAAACCGAAACTGTAAAAAGTGAAGGCGTAAACACCTCTTTTTTTAAAGTTGGACCTAATAAAATAGAATTATTAGAGGCCACAAAACCAGATAGTCCTATCGCTAAGTTTATAGAAAAAAAAGGAGAGGGTATTCATCATATTGCTTTTGATGTTGCTAATATTGAAAAAGAAATTAAACGATTAAAAAAAGAAGGCTTTATTGTGTTAAACGAAACCCCTAAAAAAGGAGCAGACAATAAGTTAGTTGCTTTTTTACATCCAAAATCGTCTAACGGAGTGTTAATTGAGCTCTGTCAAGAGATTAAGTAATTAAAAAAAGGTTTGCAGTATTTTAAAAATAGTAGTAATATTGCACTCCAATTTCGGGTCCTATAACTCAGTTGGTTAGAGTATCTGACTCATAATCAGAAAGTCCCTGGTTCGAGCCCAGGTGGGACCACAAAAAACATCCGTAAATCGCTTATTTTTAAGCTTTTACGGATTTTTTGTTTTTAGAAGAGACAACAAAAGGTACGATATTATTAATATTCTATCTTTAAAAATTATAAATCTTTTATGCATATTGAGTTGTTTATATTTAAAAACAAACAATTTTTGATAATGTATTTATTTCAAAATTGAATTTTTAATACTTTTAATGTCAAATCAAAAATTGTTGAAATAACTCTATGGCAAATAGCACACACGCACATTTTAGATATAATATTCTAGACCATTGCTTCCGTAATAAGTCTTATGGTTTTGAAGAATTATTAAACGCGGTCAATGAAGGTATTGAAGAGCTATATCCTGGAGAAAAAATTTCAGAAAGAACCTTACGTGAAGACATTAAAGTTTTTAGAGATAAGAAAGACGGATTTGGTGCACCGCTAAAAGAAGGAATGAGAATTTATAAGTACTCAGACACTAATTTCTCTATTGCACAGCGACCTTTACAGAAATACGAGAAATACTTAATTGAAGCTGCACAGCAACTATTATCAAGATTTGAAAATCACCCTAAGTATAACAAACTGGCAGAAGCCTTAATTAAGTTTCAAAATGAAGAAGAACAAGAAAACGATGAATCAAGAATTTTGTTTTATGACCATAATGAAGAATATAAAGGTATAAATCACCTTAAGCCATTATATCTAGCTATTAAGAAAAAGCAAGTTTTGCAGGTAATTTATAGGGGCTTTAAAGACATGGAATCATCAGTTTTTGAATTTCATCCACATATTTTAAAACAATACAATAGACGATGGTTTGTCTTTGGATATAATAATACTAAAGATGTTAATGCATGGAGTATACCATTAGATGAGAGGCTTATTAGTTTTAAAACACTTGAAGATGTCAATTATTTAGATTCAGACAAAGATTGGGATCTGTTTTTCAGAACTATGGTTGGAGTAACGAGAATAAACGAAAATGTAGAAAGAGTAGTTCTTCGTTTCCATAATGGAAGAGAAAATTATTTTAAAACAAAACCATTTCAACCAGATTATGAAGAGTTTTTTGAAGAAGAAAAACAGGATCAGGTTTGGTTTGAAACCATAATAAATAAAGAGTTAGTCCAGCAACTATTATCATACGGTAAGGATGTAGAGGTGCTAGAGCCAGAATCATTAAAAAAACAAATGAGAGAGCATTCAAAATCAATTCAACAATTTTACCAAGAGTAATGTGCAATTACATTGCATAGTTAAGTTGTTTATTTGTAAAGTTGAATTTAAAGAAGTTTATGACAGAAGATAATTATAAGAATCGTGAAGTTGTTGAATACATCTGTAATCAGGTGTGGAGTTGTGCTGAAATTTTAAGGGTCTCAGTAGCTAGTAATTCTTTGCATTTTGTTCTTTATTTAATATCCGCATATAAAGATGAGGCTCTACCATCAATTCAAGAACTCGGCAGAGGTTCCAATAAATTTGCGTTTTTTCATATTAAAGCAGAAAAAGATGAATTTTATAGAGAAATAGTAGAGATTTATTCACCAACTATAAAAAGTTTAGACCATCGACAGCTGGCTTCAATAATCCAGAGATTAGAATTAATAAATAAGTCTCAACTTAGAAGTAATTTTGTTGTCATTTTTGAACTTCTATTAAAAAGGCTTTTTAATTATCAAGGGAAAAGGTCTGGAGAATCAGTGCAACCAAAAGAGATAAGTAGATTAATTATTGAATTAGCTAACTTAGAGAACAAAGCTAAAGTATATAATCCTTTTGCTGGCTTAGCTTCTTTTGGAATTTATTTAGATAAAAACCAGAAATATAAAGCTCAAGAATGGAACCCAGCAACCTGGGCAATTGCTCTGATGAGATTAAAAGCCCATAATAAAAATTCAAGCTCAAAATTTGAACTTAATGATTCTATTGAAAATTGGGATGATTCTCAAAAGTTTGATCTTATTGTTGCCACACCACCTTTTAAAATGCGTCTTCAAAGACCTTTTTATTCAAATGTAATTAATGATAATTATAGAGATGTCGAAAGTTTTCTAATCGATAAAGGAATTCATTCCTTAAGTAATAACGGAAAACTTATTACTGTATTTTCACTTTCCTTTCTTTTTAGTGGTGGTCGTTTAGCAAAACTAAAAAAATGGTTAATAGACAATGATCTTATTGATACCATAATTACATTACCTTCTGGTTTGCTATCAAATACAAGTATTCCAGTTTGCGTAATAATTTTTAAAACAATCTCTTCACGACCAGGATATGTGAAATTTATAGATGCGTCTAGTTTCTTTGTTAAAAATGGTCCTAATAAATTATTAAAAGATAAAGAGCTTGTTGAGCTTGTTCATGAAGATATAGAAAACGAATTTCTTAAATATGTAACAACTGATGATATTTATAAAAATGATTTTGATTTATCTGTTGGAAGATATTTTTTAAAAGATATTCAAGGAACAAGATTTTCCAAGTTTTCTTCTATTATTAGAGGTTTAAGAGCGCCTATCAATGAACGCATGAAACAAGTCCAAATACGAAATCTAAAGGATGATGTTTTTGATAGTGTATTGACTAGTGATGAATTAGAAAATACACTTATAAAAAGAGAAACATTTAGGATTATTGATGAATCTTGTTTACTAATCGCAACAAGATGGAACACGTTAAAACCTACGTTTTTTAATTATACTGGAGAGCCAATAGTCATATCTCAAGCTGTAGTCGCATTAAGGCTAGATGAAAATATTGTTAATCCAACATTTCTAATAAATGAGTTTTCTGCCGATTATGTACAAGAACAATTAAATAGTTATAGAGTTGGTTCTGTGCAACCAATGCTAAGAAAAAATGATTTAGAAAATATCATATTCCAATTGCCTACCATGCAAGAGCAAAAGGCAAAAGTTAGCGGAATCATTGAACTCTCAAAAAGACTGAGAAAAATAGAGTCAGAAAAAGAAAATATACTTAGTGGTATTCATAAAGAGGAAACTGAAAGCTCTACGTCTTTAAGTCATATATTAGGTAAACCTTTACTTAGCATAGGTTCGTCAATAGAAATTATTCAAAATGCCTTATCTAATTTGGATCCAGATTGGAAAAGTCATTTAATTAGTCAAAGAAGACAATTTACATTAATTGATGCTTTCGATTCCATAACTAAAAATGTTAAATATATACAGGAACTAGCTGATAAAAACACGTCATTAGTAAGTGTATCTAATTTTGAACTAACAGAACTTCACTTCCTCAAATTTTTATCAGAATTTGTTAAAGACGAGAAGAAAAGCTTAAACAATAACATTAGTCTTAAACTAGATATTCATGAGGATATTAAAGAATTAATGGATAATCAAGTTTTAATAAAAGGAAATTCACAAAAACTAAGAATCGTCTTGGTTAATTTATTGGATAATGCTAAAAATCATGCATTTACAAATAAAGAGAAGTCCAATAAAATTAATATTGAGATTTTACCATTCATAAAAAATGAGGAGGAAGCTTCTTACTTTAATTATGATATTGATGGTAAAAAATCTTATGTTGAAGTTAAAGTCTCAAATACCGGATTATCTTTTCCAAAAGACTTTACATTAAAAGATTATGTGCGTAAAAATTTTGCAGCCGGAAAAACACGTAATAGAGGATTAGGAGGTTATGAAGTCAATGAAATACTAAAAGCTCATAATGAAGGCAAAAATGCTTTGAACATTATTTCTAACAAAGAAGACTCAGAATACACTACAACAGTATCTTTTATAATACCTATACTATAATGAGTAAGACATATAACATACTTTGGATTGATGATGAACACAATGATGAAGCGCTTTTTCCATTTATCTTACAAGCAGAACAACAAGATATTGTACTAGAAGGTTATGGTTCTTTTAAAGAAGGATTTAACGCTCTAGAGGCTAACATTAATTTCTATGACGTTATTTTATTAGATGCATTATTTTTTGAAGATGAAAACTCACAAACACCCAATCCTGCTGGCTTGGGATCAGCTATTCAGAAAATTAATGAATTAAGAAATAAAAAATCCTTTCCATATTTTGTATTATCTGGTCAAACACATTTTACCGAAGTCACAAATCCCATACTTGAAGCATTTAAACTAAGATGCTACAATAAAAAGAATCCTGAGGATGTAATTGAATTATTGCAGAACATAAAGGCTGAAGCAGATATGCAAACAGACCTTCAAATAAAACACGAAAATCAATTACTATTTGAAATATTAAATAAATATCCAGATACAATAAGAGATACCTTCATAGCAATTTTTAAAGGTCTTAAAGGTTTTAATAATCATTTTGATGATCAATTGTACTTTACACAGATAAGAATAATTCTTGAAACCATGTTTAGAATGGCAAATACTTACGGATTATTACATGATAAATGTGTCCAAGTTGGAGGTGATAAAGTTAATTTAAACGAATCTTGCTTGTTCCTTTCCGGTTATGATACAAATCACTTGAAAGTAAGTTGTTCCGTAACACACTTTCCAAAGATAATTGCGAATAACGTAAAAAATATAATTCATACTACCGGAGCAGCTTCTCATACTACTACTGTAGATGTTACTCAAAACATACACATTCAAGCATATCGAAAAAGTATAAATACGCCTTACCTATTATATTCATTAGCATTACAATTAATGGATATTTTGATTTGGTTTGACGGATATTCAAAATCAAATAGTGATATAGCTCTCAATAAGTCTTATTGGAAGGATTTAGAATATGATAAAGATGGAAATAAAATTGAAACAGCTAAAATAGTAAAAGTAGCAGCAAATGGATGGGCTTCTGTTTTAGTTGAAGATGGAACCAAAAGTATAAGTGTTTATAAAGGAGATGTAAATAACCTTAATCTTAATACTGGAGATACAATTAAGTTTACTATTAAAGATTCCTCTCAAGCTCAAAATATTATCAAGCTATAATTTTGTGCAATTACTCTGCACACACAAAACATATATTTGTAGTGTTATTAATCAAAACCCGAAAAAAATGAGTGAGAATACAAGTGTAAAATGCCCAAACTGTCAAGAAGTATTTAAAGTAGACGATTCAGTGTATACTGATATTGTAAAGCAAATTAGGGATCAGCAGTTTCAAGACGAAATTAACAACCGATTAGAAATTGCAGAAAAGCAAAAGGCAGATGCACTTCAATTAAAAGAGTCTCAGTTACTATACGACTTTCAACAAAAATTAGCTGAAAAGCAACGTGAAATAGATACCCTACGTGAAAAAAGCAAAACCGAGCTTATTCAAGAAATATCAAAAAAAGATAGCAATATAAAAGACCTTCAGTCAAAGTTAGCACAAGCAGAAACACAAAAACAGTTAGAACTGCAACAAGCTGTAAATGCTTTAGAAAAAGAAAAAGATAAGCTCGAAAATAACCTTAAAGTAAAAGACACTGAAAAAGAGCTACTAGAAAAATCATTAAAAGACGATTTTAGAAGAGAATTAGAAACCAAAGACCAGGTCATCAAATATAGAGATGAAGAAATAGAACGTTTAAAAGATTTTAAACAAAAACAATCTACCAAAATGTTGGGAGAAAATCTAGAACAACATTGTGAAAACAGTTTCAATCAGCTAAGAGCAACAGGTTTCCAGAACGCCTATTTTGAAAAAGATAATGATGCTTCAGGTGGCACAAAAGGAGATTACATTTTCAAAGAAGAAGATGAACATGGTAATGAGATTGTGTCCATTATGTTTGAGATGAAAAATCAAAATGATGAAACCGCTACCAAAAAGAAAAACGAAGATTTCTTTGCTAAACTTGATAAAGATAGAATAGCAAAAAACTGTGAATACGCTGTGTTGGTTTCTATGTTAGAAGCTGATAGTGATTATTACAACACGGGTATTGTAGATGTATCTCATAAATACCCTAAAATGTTTGTAGTACGTCCTCAATTTTTCATACAAATCATTACCATATTAAGAAATTCTGGAATGAAATCTTTAGAGTACAAGCAAGAGCTAAATATCATGAGAAATCAAAACATTGATATTACAAACTTTGAAGATAAAATTGAGGAGTTTAAAACCGGTTTTGCTCGTAATTATGACTTAGCTAGTCGTAAATTTATGACTGCTATTAGTGAAATTGATAAAACCATTTCGCATCTTGAAAAGACAAAAGCAGCTTTATTATCTTCTGAAAACAACTTACGTTTAGCTAATAACAAAGCAGAGGATTTAACTATTAAAAGGTTAACGTATGGTAATTCTACAATGAAACAGAAGTTTGAGGATTTAAAAAATTAAATCCACGCAATAACACATAACAAATATTAAAAAACCAATTCCTAAGCATGATTACAGGAGAACTTAAAAGTAAAATAGATAAAATCTGGAACGATTTCTGGACAGGCGGAATTTCTAATCCATTAACCGTAATAGAGCAGTTTACCTACTTGATATTTATCAAGCAACTAGACGATAAACAAATTGTAAACGAGAAAAAAGCCAACCTATTAGGTGTGCCAACCGAAAACCCAATTTATACTGAGGCACAAAGACCTTTGCGTTGGTCTAGTTTTAAAGAAAAAGATCCAGAAACCATGTTTAATCTGTTTACAAGACCGCAAGCAGCATTGGATGATCTTACTGTTTTCGATTTTATGAAAGGCATTGGTAAACAAGGTGGTGTGTTTGCAAAGTACATGAAAGGTGCTATTTTCATGATACAATCGCCTAAATTACTAGATAAAGTAGTACAACAAATAGATACTTTAGAGTTAGATAATAAAGATGCAAAAGGTGATTTGTACGAGTACATGCTGTCTAAAATAGCAGAAGCAGGTACCAACGGACAGTTTAGAACACCTCGCCACATCATTCGCATGATGGTAGAGCTAACACAACCTAAACAAGACGATACCATTTGCGATCCTTCTTGTGGTACTGCTGGTTTTTTGGTAAGCGCAGGCGAGTATATACAAAGCAAACATTTAGATTGGTTTAATAACGCCACGTTTAGAGAGCACTTTCATAACAACATGTTTAATGGTATCGAGTTTGATCCTACCATGCTACGTATTGGTGCTATGAATATGCAATTACATGGTTTAGACAACCCAACCTTAATAGGTAAAGATGCACTTAGCGAGAGTAATGCGGATATAGAAAATGCCTATTCCTTAATATTAGCTAATCCACCATTTAAAGGCAGTTTAGATTATGACGAGGTAGAAAGTAGCCTGCTTAAAACCACTAAAACAAAAAAAACCGAGCTGCTATTTTTAAGCCTAATGTTACGTATGCTTAAAGTTGGTGGTCGTGCAGCAGTAATTGTACCAGATGGTGTATTATTTGGTAGCAGTACAGCGCATAAAAGCATACGTAAAGAGTTGGTAGAAAACCAACAATTACAAGCCGTAATCTCTATGCCTAGTGGAGTTTTTAAACCGTATGCAGGTGTTAGTACAGCTATTTTAATATTTACAAAAACCAATTCTGGAGGTACAGATAAGGTATGGTTTTACGATATGAAAGCAGACGGTTTAAGCCTAGACGATAAACGTAACCTTTTAGTAACTGAAGAGGCTTTAGAGCAATGCTTTACAGAACCAGAAAACATTGTTAAAGAAGTAGAAGGTAAATGCGATATTGCACAAATACTATTAGACGCTAAGGTTATAATGAACTCCACTGTCGCCTTGAGCGCAGTCGAAAGGTCTAAAATGGAAGCACAATATCAAGACAAAACCAAACCAAGTTTTTTAATACCAAAAGCAGACATAGCAGCTAACGATTACGATTTATCTATTAACCGCTACAAAGAAATTGTGTATGAAGAAATTAAGTACGATGCACCAGAAACCATTTTGGCAGACATTAAAGCTTTAGATAAACAAAGAACTAATGCTATGTTGAATTTAGAAAAGATGATGCAATAATGGAGTTAGTTGAATTAGGAAACTTAGCAACTTTTAGTCAAGGTCAACAAGTTTCTATAAAAGACCAAAGTAAAGACTATTTTGAAGGTTCTGATATATTTTTAAGAATTATTAATTACACTCAAAACTCAACAGATTTTAGATATATACCTAAGCAAAATCCTAAGTATTTAGTTTCTAAGGACGATATTATTATGGTGAGATATGGAGCTGTTGGATTTGTCGGTAGAGGTTTTACTGGTGTTTTAGCAAATAATATGTTTAAGATTAATTATAATGAAGAATTACTTAATTCAGATTTTTTGTACAGAATTTTAAGAAGCGAATTAATTCAAAATCAGATACTAAATTCTTCTCAAAAAACTTCAATGCCTGCAATTAACTTTAAGACTATTTCAAGAGTTAAAATCCCACTACCACCATTAGCAACCCAAAAAAAGATAGCTGCTATTTTAGACGAAGCCGATACACTACGTCAGCTCAATAAAGACCTTATTGCTAAATACGATGCCTTAACACAAAGTTTGTTTTTAGAGATGTTTGTTAAAGAAAAGAAGTTTGAACAAGTTGAATTAATTGAACTTGTAAATAAAATAACAGATGGAACGCATCACACACCGACTTATACTGATAGTGGAATTCCTTTTTTAAGAGTTACAGACATTACTAAAAGTAATGATTCAAAGAAATTTATTTCCAAGGAAGAGCATGAGGTTTTAATAAAAAGATGTAATCCAGAAAAAGAAGATATTTTATATACAAAAAATGGTACTATTGGAGTTGCTAAAATAGTTGATTGGGATTATGAATTTAGTGTATTTGTTAGTTTGTGTTTGATAAAACCTAAACATGAAAAAATCAATAATAAGTTTTTGGAAACTTTCCTGAATACACCTTATGCATTAAATCAAGCAAAAAAACATTCAAAAACAGGAACAATTACAAATCTTCATCTTATTGAAATAAAAAAAATGAAAATTCCCCTTCCTCCAATAAACCTCCAAAACCAATTTGCAGAACGCGTAGCATTAATAGAGCAACAAAAAGCACAAGCCCAACAAAGCTTACAAAAAACTGAAGACTTGTTTAATAGTTTGTTACAAAAGGCTTTTAAAGGCGAGTTGGTAAAGTAAACCTTATTTTTATTAGTTTTAGCATAAAGTAAAAAAGACATGGAAGAGAAAAAAAACAAATTATTTGGAAAATCTAAACCACTGTCAAAGCATTTAATAGAGGCTAATAATAAAGAAAGACAAAATTTAATTGCAAAAGTTGAAAAAATTATGACCTCTATAGAGGTTAAGGTGTTATCTACAAATAAAATTATAAATAAAGATTTATATTTTTCAATACAAATAGTTGAGGTAACAAATTTGCCAGTTGATAATGATGATCTAGTTTTTTTATTTAAATCTATAAAATCTATTTTTAAAACTGATGGATTTTTGAAAAGGTTTGATTCAGATAACAAAATTATTGTTGAGTATCACAGTGTTCAAAATAGGTTTATACCAGATAGTCCATTCTCTGAATCAATCATTTTTGATACTATTCAAAAACCAAGTTTAGGGGTTTTAGTAAAAAAAACATTTCTCAAGAATTTAAAACAAGAAATGTTTAAGCTATCAGTTAAACCTTTATAAGATAATTTGTAAGAGCTGAAAAGCCCTATCAATAAACAACATAGTAAGTTATGTTACTTATTGTTTAGCTAAAAAACAAAGCCTTTACTAACAGAATATATATTAAAACTGTTTTGTTTTAAGGATTATAATAATATTTTAGAACAAGCCAATATTAATATTAATGATGATATAACCTCAAAACAACTAGTGGACATACAGCTTACAGTAAAAGCATCAAAGCTTCCGGCAAAAGTAAAGTTTCAAGTAACCTCACATATAAAATATCTATTTAAAAATTTAAAGACTTGATATTAAATTAAATTAATTATGCGTGTATCTAAACTACTTAAAGAATTAAAAATATCTTACAAGAGGTTAACTCGATATAATATATTTTTAGAGACACCTATTACTAGTCCAAACCAAGAGTTAGATGAGGATACCTATTTACAAATAATTGCATTATATAATAATAAAGAAATACAAAATCAATTAGACGATTTAGCAATAAACGATCAAATTAGTAACTATAATGGGTGTCTAGTAAACAACCAATGTAAATTTATTGGTAAAGTAAAATGGTACTATAACCAAGCTAATGATGGTGAATACGGTTTTGCAGAGCATGAACAATTAAAAGAGATATTTTTTAGAGGTAGTGTAGTTAAAGGTGTAAATCCTCGAAACTTAAGAGAAAATGAAGACATAATATTTACTATTAGTAAACAAGATTTTATTAATAGAGATAGAATTAAAGCAACTACATTACATTATATAGCCCACGAAACAGACATTTTGTTTTTAATTTATTTAGGAATACTTAAAAACAATGTAAAATGTTTAAATCGATTAACAGAAATTATCACTCAAGATGGTTTTACCATAAAACCATCAACTAAACTTGAAGTAGAACAATTATTTAGCGACTATTTTAGTAATCCTACTATAACTATAGATAAGGTAATTTCTATTGTAAATATAGCATCTCAGTTAGATATAATGCTAACTAAAGAACAGATAGATAAAATAGACAGTAGTTTAGATAGTCATCAAAAATTTCAATTGTTTTCTCAAACCAATTATTTATTACCAATAAGTACTATTGAAGAAGAACTTATTGAGTACATAGCAAATAATCCAGCTAACAGTCAATTTTTGCTTAGTAAATTAGATTCTAAAGATTTAGAGTACATATTAGAAGAGGTCTTCAATACATTAGTATCTAAACCAGAACAAGATAATTATCATTCACTTATAGAATTTGTTAAATGGAATGCTATTAGTATAGATTATACTAAACTTAGCGACGAGCAAATCACAATATTGTGGCTTAATAATCTAATAGAAAACTTCCCATTAGATGCAGTTTATAGCTATTTATTTAAAATTAAAGCGCAATTAGATAAAACGTTTAATAAAGAAACTATTAAGCTTTTAGAAGGTAAGATTTATCAAGTATTAGATAAAGTAACTCAAGAAGAGCATGTAAACTTATTTTACAAGACATACAATAATTATGAAGAAATAGATACTATAAAAATATATAATCAAACCACCTTTTTTCTTGACTATACAAAAGATGAAGTGTTATATAAAAAGTTTGTAACTGTTGTAGAAAGTAAAGCTACAGATTATATAAAACTACAGTTATTTATTTCAGACTATACAGATTCAGTTAATTTTCACGACGTTGTTATTTATACAGGTTTATTATCAGCATCAGACCAAAAATTGTTTTTCAAAAAAGTTTTAATGCTAATAGAAACCAAGGTTCTAGATCTTACATTAATTGACTTAAACAAAATAACTACTTATAATTATACAGATAACCAGTATGCCAAAGAAATTGATGGCGTAGGTTTAGATTTTACACTAAGTATCATTCTAAAAATAGCAACAGATTTAAGACAAAACCAGATAACAAACAGAAATTCAATTTTTGACATTATTGCAAATCAAATAAAAACGCCACAAGACTTATTAGTAATAGATGGTTTTTTTCAAAAATGTGACGGAAGAACTTTTGCAGAGGAAACAACAAAAACTATAGACGGAAAAACGATAACCACGTATTATAAAAAGAAATCTGATAAGCTGCCTAGATTTAAAACGTTTTGCGATGGAAGAAAGGCTTTAGAACAAAATAGTAATAGGCCACTACTATCTAGAAGAGAACAAATGGAGTTTTGGTGGTGTGAAAACACACCTTGTTTTGAAACTTGTAGAAAACCCGTAAGTGCAAATAACTGGAGGGATTATACATTAGAAAATGTTTTAAAAATTTTAGGTATTAATTATAGTGAAAGACAATATGAAATTGTATTAAGTATTATTAATAGAGTAAACAGGTTTCTTGAACATCTAAAATGTAAATGTTGTAATACTATTTTAAGACCAAATGGTAGAGGTAATTATGGGTTTTATGGTGTTAGTATGTTCTCTTGTACAAATAAGCAATGTGAAACACCAGATAAAAACGTGTATTTATCACATTGCATGAATGGTAAATGCGAAGATTATATTGATAGCCGAGAATCAAAAAAATGCAGACCTTCAACAATAGAAAATCCAGATAATTGTGGTTGGTATATTTGTAATAATTGTTATGCTTGCTGTAGTTCAGAAAAACTGCAAAGCAGAAAAAGTATAATAGAACAATCTGGTCAAGAATATAAATGCCATATTAATGGGCATAGAGATAGAGGAGTGCTATGTTGTTCAGAATGTGGATTTGAAACAATTAAAAGAGTTTTAAATACAGAGTTATATAGACAACAATTAGATTGGTTTATTAGTAAAATTGGAACTGAAACTATTGAAAATAGTGGTCAGCGTCAAGATGGTAAATGGTGGTTTAGGTGGTGTAGAGGAGATTTATATTTTGAAGAGTTTTTTAATGCGTTAACGTCTCTAAAAGATAATGGTTTTCAGGTACCTAATCTAGAAACAGGTGATGATGTTCAATTTATTGCCGAACCTTTTGTCGAGAATAATGATGAAGCAAAAATTTTTGACTGTCCTAATTGTAAAAACGTAATTGAATTATCAGATAATGAATTATTTAATTTTGAAAGAGTGAGTGCAATTAAATATTTTCATAATATAATTTTCCCAGATCATGAAAGAACTTAACTATATTAATGCTTTATGAGTAAAGAATTATTAGAATATAATATTTCTCCCGAAGATTTAGAAGCATTGAAAAATGCAAAATCCACTATGCACAATTTAAGTTGGGCAATGCGAAATATTAATTTAGTAGGAGACACAATAGAGTCTAAAATAAAACTAGTACCAGAAAAGTATATACATAAACTACAGCAGGCAACCGAGTCTATTTTAAAGGGTATTATTAAAGCAAATTTAAAGACAATAAATAAAAACAAGACGTTTAGTAAACCATCAAAAAAAACATATAAAGCAGTGGTTACAGGTTCTGGTTTTTTAAGTGGTTTTTTTGGGTCAGCATCAGGAATAGGTACACCAATTTTTATTTCAGAATTAACTTTAACTACAAAGTTTATTATGCGTTCTATAATGGATATTGCGCGTAGTCAAGGAGAAGACCTTTATAACGTTGAAACTCAAATAGCATGTTTAGAAGTATTCGCATTAGGTGGAGACTCTAAAAACGATGATGGTTTAGAAACAAGTTACTATGCATTGCGTACAGGTTTAAGCTCCTTTATAAATAATGCTTCTTTGTCAGGTTCTGGTGCAATTGCTAATCTTATATCTAAAATAGCAACGCGATATAGCATTACAGTTAGCGAAAAATTTATTGCGCAAGCTGTTCCTGTACTTGGTGGTATTGGTGGTGGAACTATAAATTACATTTTTATAGATCATTTTCAAAAAATGGCAACTGCACATTTTACTATAAAAAAGTTAGAGAGAAAATATGGGCAAGATATTATTCAGGAAAAATTTAAGAATATATTAATAGAAAACAAGCAAACAAAAAAGTAATGATTTCCTATTATACAAACGGATCAGGTAGTTTAAGTAAGTGCGAAGATAGTTGTACTGCTGGAGTATTTGATATATTAAAGTACTTACCAGCTGATCTTTTTTGGCAAATTTTAAAGAGTAGCTTGTTACTAGATACCTTGCCAAGTGTAGCTGGTAATATACAACATATAGAGTTTTGGCCTAAATGGTCTGTTAAAGATGTTGATGAAATTAGTAATACTAAATATATAGAACCAGATGTATTTATAAACTTTTCAGATTTTGATGTAATAATTGAGGCTAAACGTTATGACGAGAAACAACAAAACTCAAAACAACATAAAGATCAATTAGTAGCTTATTTTAATGAGTTTAAAGATAACGAGCCAAAAGAGGTTTATTACATATTGCTAGGTGGTTTACACATAGAAGACCTTAGAGAAGAAATTACTATTTACGATAAAACGGTAAAGCTTTCAAAAATAAAATGGAGTGGCTTATTAACTACAATAGCATCGCTAAAAAAAACAATAGAGAGACAAGATTTAGCACATCAAAAACCAATGTTGTTACTTCTAGAAGATGTAATAAATGTGTTGGCTATACATGGCTATCATACAAAAAAATGGTTATCTAAAATGCCTAAACAAACAATTAAACAAACGCAAATAATCAATTTTAAATACAAGACAAATGTCAGATAATCCACTATTAGATGTTAGAAAAGCGTACAGGCTATTATTTGATTATCAATCTAGAATACTAGATCTGATGAAATTTATTGGTCAGACTTATGCAATCCCATTTGTAAAAGGACACCCTAAATTTAGTGGACGAGGTAGTAATAAATTAGATAATTGGTCATGGGATTGGTTAAACATGTATTATTATGCATTCCATTTTAATGATACATCTGTAAAAGACAAAAAAATATTTTTGTCTGTTTACTTATTAAACGATTCTGGCTTTTTTGAAGCTAATTATGAAAATGCAGAAGCTAATGATAAAAAAGTGGGACATTTAGAGGTCGAGCAATTTAAAAATGTAGAAGACTCTAAAACAAAATTAATTTTTGTTGCAGGACAAAACGAGTGGAATTGGTGGGAAGAAATTAAGCACTATAGTAAAGAGTTTATATTAAATACTCATGGTCAAGCAAAAAACACTAATATGGTTTGGAAAAGCTATGATTTGGATTTGTTTTTTACTGAAGAAAACGCATTAAAACAATTAGAAGATTTTAGTAAATATTGTACTATTAAAAATATTTCAATTACTGTAGAAGATAAATAATCATGAGAAATAAATTTATAAATTCAGAAATTTGGTCATTAACTATTGGTGGCGCCTTTCAACGTGCTAATGTGTATAAGCCAAATGTATTAGAAAAGGATAAAAAAGATTTTAAATTTAAGCTTAAAGGTTATATAGATAATACTATTGTACCTGGTTATAAAAGTAGTAACATATCTGATGATGTACATATTGAAAACATTAAGAGTGTACAGCAATACACTTCTAATTTTGGCAAACTATTAACCAATGGACAATTTAATTTCGGTGTAAGCCAGAAGCTATTAAATTTATATCTAAAATATTTATGGTGTTTAAAAGTTATACCAGAACCACCACATTTTCCTGTAGATAGAGTTATTCAGCAAAAATTAAAGCTTAAACCTATTATAGCTTGGACAAAAATTGAAACTCCAGAAGACTATATGTCTATTGTAAATTTTGCAAGAACTAAAATCAATCCTAAAGATGAAAGCTATACTTCATTAGCAACTATAGAATTAAGTCTTTTTAGCAGGCGTAATGATTATTTTTAATACTTTTAAATATTAATAACCTAACCAATTATTATGAGCAATTTCGAATTTTTAAAACAAGACTTTCCTCAGCTTTATGCAGAAGCTAAAATAGCAGAGCAAATAACCTTTGCTGTGCCTAAGTTAGCTGCAGTATCTTGTCGATCATTTTTAGAACTAGGCTTAAATTGGTTGTATGATAACGATGTAGAGTTTACAAAACCTTACGATACTAAATTAGTTTCTTTATTATTTCACTACGACTTTAAAAGTAGTATAAAACCATCTTTATTCCATAATTTAGATCTTGTAAGACGTTTTGGGAATGATGGGGCTCATGGTAATCCAGTATCTCAAAAAAAGGCATTAATTGCACTTAAATCTATTTTTAGCTTTGGTGTCTATTTAGTAAAATATTATGGGGAAAATTTAATAGAAACACCTGTATTCAGAGAAGATAATTTACCTCAAGGAATTGGTATTAGTTTTAAAAACGTAAAAGCAGAAATTGATGAAAAGGTTAAAGCTTCCAAAAAACAATTAAAAGCTTTAAAAGTAGAACAAGAAAAATCGCTGGCATTACAAAAAGAAAATGAATTACTTAAACATCAATTTCAACTACAACAAGCTCAATTATTAGAACGAAAAGAAAAGCGCCAAAAAGTAGTTATTTTAGAAAAAGATATTCCACAGTTAACACCAGAACAAGAAACACGTCAATTATACATAGATGAATTATTAAAAGAAGCTGGTTGGAATAATTTGAAAGAAGGTACAGATATAGAATATCCAGTTGTCGGAATGCCTTTAACTACAAATCCTTCAGGAAAAGGTTTCGTAGATTATGTTTTATGGGGAAATAATGGTTTGCCATTAGCTGTTATAGAAGCTAAACAATCTTTACACAGTGCATCCAAAGGAAAACATCAAGCTAAACTATATGCGGATTGTTTAGAGCAAATGACAGGGCAAAGACCTGTAATATTTTACTCTAATGGATTTGACACTTACATATGGGATGATACCTTTTATACAGAGCGTTTAATTTATGGTTTTTATACCAAAGAAGAGCTAGCTTATTTAATAGAACAGCGTAAAACACGCAAAGATTTATCAACTTTTAAAGTAAATTTAGACATTGCAGGATATAAAAGACCATATCAATTAGAAGCTATAAAGCGTGTTGGTGAAGCTTTAATGGTAAAAACAGAAAAAGGCTTAGTTGGTAAAAACAGAGAGGCTTTATTGGTTATGGCTACAGGAAGTGGCAAAACAAGAACAGCAGCTGCTATTGTTGATATGTTGACTAAATGTCATTGGGCGAAACGTATTTTGTTTCTAGCAGATAGAAACGCTTTAGTGACTCAGGCTAAAAATGCATTCAAAGAGCTTCTACCTAATTTATCAGCTATAGATTTAACTAAAGAAAAAGAAGATACAGGAACTCGAGTTGTATTTTCTACCTATCCTACTATTTTAAATAAAATAGATAAAGTGAGGTCTAGTGAAGAACGTTTTTATGGTATAGGACATTTTGATGTGATTATTATTGATGAAGCGCATCGATCTGTATATCAAAAATATGGAGCTATATTTGATTATTTTGATGCTATTTTAATAGGACTAACAGCGACTCCAAAAAAAGATATTCACCATAATACATATGGGTTATTTGGAATTGAAGATGATAATCCAACTTTTGTATATGAATTAGATCAAGCAGTAAAAGATGGTCATCTAAATCCTCCAAAAGGTATTAGTGTGCCCTTAAAATTCATGCAAGAAGGGGTTAAATACAATGAATTATCAGAAAAAGATAAGGCTAAATTTGAAGAGAAATTTGGTATACCTGAACCAGAAGAGGATGATGAAGCATTAGAAAGTTTAGGTATTTCATCTAGTCAAATGAACTCTTATTTATTTAATACCAAAACAGTAGATATGGTATTAGATTATTTGTTTACAAATGGTTTAAAAGTTAATGGAGGAGATAAGCTTGGAAAAACAATAATTTTTGCAAAAAACCATAATCATGCAGAATTTATTAAAGAGCGCTTTAATAAAAATTACCCACAATTTAAAGGAAGTTTTTTAGAAGTTATAGATAACTATGCTTCTAAAGCACAAGATTTATTGGAACGCTTTTGTGATGATAAACAAGAACAAGATCCACAAATTGCAGTTTCTGTAGATATGATGGATACTGGTGTTGATGCACCTAGAGTTGTAAACTTAGTGTTTTTTAAACCTGTAAAGTCTTTTGCTAAATATTGGCAAATGATTGGTAGAGGCACACGTTTAAGACCTAATCTTTTTGGTCCAGGTAAAGATAAAACAGAATTTATAATTTTTGACTTTTGTGGTAATTTTGAATATTTCGAAGAATATCCAGAAGGAGCAAAAACAAGTATTTCTAAAAGTATATCTCATCTTATTTATGAAACTATGTTGCATATTGTACAAGTAATTAGAAATAAATCTGAGGCAACAAAAGAGCAAGATGAGTTTGCAAATGACTTAGTTAATAAGCTATATAAGAGTATAGATGCGTTAGATGAAAAACGTTTTGAAGTAAAAAAAGTATTACGTCATGTTAAGCATTTTAAAATTAAATCTAATTGGGACAGTATTTCATTAACTGATGAAACCATTTTATGTGATAACCTCTTTGGTTTGTCTAGTTATAGTGAAACAGATGATGAAGTTGCTAAGAGGTTTGATTTAATTGCTTATAAATTACAATTAGCATTATTAAATGATGCTAAATCTCAAGAAAACTTTATTTCTATTATTTATAAAGTTGGTGTACAACTTCATAAAAAAAGAAATATACCAGCAGTTTCAAATAAAATAGGAATTATTAATAAAATTAGAGATTTATCATTTTGGACAAATATTGATATTGAAACTGTTGAAGAAGTCAGAGCAGAAATAAGAGACTTAGTTAAGTTTCTTGAAAAAGAGAGTTTAGAACCAGTATATACAGATTTCACAGACGTACTAGACCACGACAAAGTAAAAGAAAAAGATATTTTAGAAGGCTATACTAAACTTCAAAGCTATAAAGATCGAGTAGAAAGTTTTATTCGTAAGAATAAGTCCCATTTAGTTATTGATAAATTACATAAAAACATACCCATTACAAGTAAAGAATTAGAACTTCTTGAACAATTTTTAATTAATGAATCCCTTGGGACAAAAGAGGCATATACTAATGAGTACGGAGAATTGCCATTAGGTAAATTTGTAAGAAGTGTTGTTGGTTTAGATTTAGCAGTAGTAAACGATTTATTTGCTGATTATATTCATAAAGAAAACTTAAATCCACAACAAATTACTTTTATACAAACCTTAATTAACTTTTTAAACGTAAATGGTACTTTAGATAAATCACTATTAATTAAACCTCCGTTTACTGAAAATCATGACGAAGGTATTTTTGGATTGTTTAAAGATGAAGGAGAGGTTAGACAGATAATATCATTAATAGATATTATTAATAATAATGCTGGTTGATTTTTAAATTATAAATAGCTCTAACTTCAAACTATGCAATTACTCCGCATAGTAAGGTCGTAATATTGCAGTATTAATCTTAAATACTGTTCTTATGACTGCATATCAAAACTTTTGGGACGCTGAGATAGAAGCACTTCTTCAGCAATTAGACGCACCACAATCTCTAGAAGAGAATATAGTGGACACATTAAACAATTCAAGAAGAACCGGAATCTTCCCTAATCAAATTATTAACGCACTTCGTATTGGTTTGTCTTTAAAAGAAGGCAATCAGAATATGGCATTTGTAGCATCTATGCAAAGTGGTAAGTCTGGCACGGTATATTTTCTGTGCAATTATGTATTACCTGCTATAGGTTTGATTAAAGAATACGAATCTATCTTATTTGTTACGAGTATGCGTGATACAGATTTATACAATCAGAATTGTCGTGTATTACAACGCGAATATTACGATTGTGTAACAGGTGACATGAAACCTTCGGTATTAAAAGTAATGAAAATGAGTGATTTCTTTAATCATCCAAACCCTCATAAAGTCGTAAACGAATTTGATGTGCAGCTAATTGTTCGTGACGAGGACCAATATGGTTCTGGTGTAGAATCTTCATTTGAGTTAGCCTTTTTTGCTGAGTTGCGTTACCGAATGCCAGATATAAAATTACTTGCAGTAAGTGCTACACCTTATGATATTTTAGACGCACAATTTACAGGAGCAACAGATGTAGATGTAATAGTTGGTGTTCGTCCACCAGAATATTATGGTATTTCTGAAATGTTAGCTGATGACATTATTGAAGACATACCAGAAGGGTTTAGACCTTTACAAGTTCAAGACGTAGAAGGAGAACCTCTATACTCAATTCACCCAAAAACCGAAGAATATGTAAATCATCTAATGACTTTTGAAAATGGCTTAGGAATAATAAGAGAATCGAATACTTCAAGAGCGATTGAGCTTAGAAGATTACTAAATGACCAGTATAAAAAGCAATGTAATATTATCGTAATCGGTTCCGATGTTGCTTGTGATTTTAGTATTAATGAAGGAATTAAGGAAATCTCTGATTTAATTCTAAAAAGAGGGCAACGTGTTGTTCTTATAATAGTTCAGGCTTTAACAGCTGGAAAAGATTTAGGTATTATTAAAGAAAAAGTACGTTTCGGTATTGAGCCAAGAGATAGACAGTTGGCAAACGGTGCGCAAGGAATTACAGGCCGTTTTTGTGGCTATCATAAGAATCGTGATTTTAAACTAATGGCTAGTAAAAGTTTATTAGAACATTATGCACAGTTTGAACAAGATTGGGAGATTTTTGCAGACGAAGACTGGCGTAACGATTTATACAATAGTAATGTTAGAGGCTTGAGTACACATACCAAATTTGTAAAAACCCAATCCGAAGGAGCCTTTACTCCTATTGAAGATATTCAAACATTAACTTATAACGATTTGTTAGGTGAAGATGGACGAGAAAGTTTGTCTTTTATTGATGATGATGCGTACCACCGTTTACTAGACTACTTCGATTCCAACTTTTATAACGTTTCTACAAAAGGAACACGTTTCAAACAAAAGGGTGTTACAGTGCGTATTGCTTCTGGTTATAACCAAGCAAGTAACCGTGTGTATCGAAATTGGAACTGTAACCTAAATGATGATTTTGGTAATATTTTCTTTAAAAAACTTCCTTACAATTATGGAATTTTAATCAGCAACTACCCTATCGACGATGTTCGTAATACTTTAGGATTTACTGGTATAAAAATTCTTAAATCAGGGAAGCAAGAATGGCGTGACCAAGAAACCAATGTGCAAAATAATTCTATGTACGGCAATGTTTCGGAAAATTAAACTTTTATATTGATTATTTTAATATCATTAATACTTGCAGAATCATATACCTTATATGATATTGTTAGTTAAAGCATCCAAGACTGATTTTTGGATTTTAGTAGAGTTTTTAGTTCGTTGATTTCTTTTTTCAATTTTTCAACATCACCTTTACTTGCAGGTAAAGTATTGGGAGCAAATATACGTTTTGCACTATTTATTGCCGTACTAGCTGCCAGAGAACCCAATGCTAAATTAGTAATAGAAGAGGCGTTTACACCATTCATTTTTCGAGCATATACATCATGTGTTGGTAAAGATTTTTCAGTCTTTTGATTTGCAGGAGCGGATAAGTTTTCTTTTTTAACTATTTCGTCTCTTTGATAATGGCCAGCTACATATTTGTAATTGTTACGTTTATAGCTGGCCATAGTTTTGCAGCTAGAGGAACAGTATAAGTGGTTACGCCTTCTGGAAGTGAATAATTCGTTACAATATTTACAGTTTTTTTGTTTTTTCATGATTTATTTGATTTAAATCAGTTAAATAAAGTTTAATTTAACCTTTTACCTTCTATAACTTCTACCGTGAAATTCTATGATATTAAACATTTCAAACAACCTATCATACACTCGAAAACCATATTTTTTACCTAAAGCTTCTAGGGTATGTGTAACTGAATTGTCCAATGTTACGTAATTAGTTGTTGCATAAGTCATCAACCCCTTTTCATGTCGTGATGTTAAAATACCACCAACAACATCATATTTTCCATAGTTACTTGCGATATTCTCGGAGTTAATGTCATCTATAAAAAGTCGTTTTCGATTGTGCTTCCTAAAAAACAATTCTTTATCAGAAGGTGTTGAACAAGTCTCGTATTGAGTCACCAAATCACTACTGCTTTCTCCTTTAAATCTAAAACAAGGATACTTCATAAAAATTTCTTCCAACACTCTAAGGTAACTAGTCTTACCCACTCCAGGGGCTCCTATTATTAATAGTCCTTTATTGAAGGAGGGATTTGAAATATCATCTCGTAAGTTATCGCACTTAAAAAAATAATCATCCTTAAGAAAATAATAAAAAAGTACTTTTAAATTATTTGTAGTTTGCTTGTCATTAATTAGCGGTGTTCCAGTTGATGACCTAAAAATTTTTAAGAATTGAAACCAAAGATCCCGTTTTGAAATTATAGTATAAGGAATTGGCTTCTTTTGTTGAAAGTTTTTACGGCTATTAACAAACATGTTTATCGTTTGACTTATTTTTTCTGTTTTACCTTCTCTAATCATAATAAACTATCTATTAGTTAATAATTTTTTTTCTAAACCTTTTTTGATATTAGACATATTTTCATTTTGCGACCACTTTGCTAAACGTTTTTCTACTTCAAAAAACTTTTCATCTTGAAATCGCATTTGTGTTTTACAGGGGGTAAGTTCACTCCAGTAACTAAAAAATCCATTTAAAATTTTATTTGAGTATTGAGAGTGTTCAAAAACTTGTTTTTTGAATTTTTCCTTACTCTCTTTAATTTTTAAGTTATTTATATTTTTTCTTTTATTCTTTTCTTTAGTTATTGTTAGTTGTTTGTTATTTGAATGTTGCTTGTTTGTTGTTAGGAGAGGAGTTTGCTTGTTAATTGTATTGTCTATAGATTGTCTTTTGTTATAGTTTAAGATGGTTATTAAGGTAAACCTGTTTGTTGGTTGACGTTTTATGTAACCACTTGAATCTAGTCTTTTTAGTGCAGTTCTTATTCGTTGTTGAGATAGCATAAGTTCAGATGACAGATGAGCAATTGAGGTTATCAGTTGTCCTCTTTTAACCTGTACCCCCTGCCACTTTTTGTCATTATAGTTAGCTTTAAGTGTCAAGTGAATAAATAAACGGAAAACTTCTGGGCTGTGGTACCACTCCCATTCTATAATATCTCTATGTAGTAAAATAAAGCCAACCATACTATTCTTGTTTAATTAGTTTGGTTAATATTTCACTATGTTTGTAATAAACACGGTTGCCTAATCTATAGCTTGGGAGTATGCCATTCTTACGCCAATTCCATAATGCTTGTTTAGAACATTTAAGTAGCTTCATGGTTTCCTCTACCGTTAGAAGCTCTTCATGTTCTATTACAGTTTTTTTTCTTTTTTTGTCTAATACTTCTATTCGACTTTCTATAGTCTTTAAAAGCTTTTTTATTAGCTCTTCTTGACTATATGGATATATATATACTTGCTTTGACTCCATAATAACTTAATTTATCTTGATGGGTCAAAGCTATATTTTTTGATTTTTAAAAATCTTTTTTTAAAGCTTTTTAGGGTATTAATAAGTATTAATACTTAGTCTAAATCTTTATGATTTGGTAATAAAAAACCATTTGCATGGAAACTTTTACCTATCTCAATATTCTTGATACTTTCAGTGTTTAAGTAGGCTTTCAATGTATGTTCTGAGCCCTGCCCAGGAATTTTAAAAGCGGTCAGTACGTCTCTAGCTAATTGAGAGTGATTAGTTTTTAGTTTTCCTTTTTGATCACCTCTTTTACTTTGAGTTGTAGGGGGTTCGATATATCCATTTTCAATTAATTTTGAAATTATAAAGCCTAATTGAGCTGAGCCAGCTAACCATTTTAATGGAGCGTCTTTAATTTCTTTATTTACATCAAGTAATTTCTCTAAAAAGGAATTTAAAATGTCAATTCTTTTCAAAAGTTCAGCTTTGTTTTTTCTAACACCTGCTGAATGATAAAAGAAAGGTATATCATATTTATAACACTTTATTTTACCCTCTGTTTCTACAAAGTCATCTTCTAATTTAATTTGACCATAATAACCCTGATGCCCAAATAACTCTTGAGCATTAGCAATAATATCTTTAGATATAGTTAGAACCTTAAATTCTATTACATTTAAAAAATTATCAGGATCTTTACAATTGTCGTAGTGAAACTCAAGGAACTCTCTTACATTTAATATATCTATATCAAATAATAAATTGCTTATAAATTGTTTTAAATAAAAATCATCTACAAGCTTAGGTTTGTAATAATCATAGTTATCTAACTCAAATTTATTTTTGTCTTTTTTTTCATGCTCTTTTAGCTCTTTAAAAAAAACTTTATTAACGACGAATACTTCATTATAATTCATATTGTCATATTTTAATTATTGAAAAAAGGTGAATCTGCAATTTTTACTGCTCGTTCTTGAGGTGTAACTTTTATATAATTATAAAATTCTTTTTCAGTTACATGTCCACTTAAGGCCATTATGTCTATTACTGGCATTTTAGACAAGTATGCATTTGTGCAAAAAGAACGTCTAGCAGTATGTGTGCCTACTAAATCATATTTTGGCACTGATTTTTCTATTATTTTACCTCCTAATGTGATTTTCGTTGTAATTTCTTCTTTGATTTTTGCCTTTTGACAAACCTTCTTGATGAATTTATTTATTTTTTGATCTGACATTTTTTCTGGTAATCCTCCTGCGTAACTATTATTCATTATGGCTTTTATTTTTTTATGAATTGGAATATAAACTGTTTTCTTTGTTTTTTTTTGATGAATTTCAAAAACTTCTTTACCGTTAAAAGTTTTAATGTTTTTATTAGTCAGACCGTTATAGTCAGATACTCTTTGTCCAGTGTAATAACCAATAATAAATATATCTCTAGCTCTTTCCCAGTTAGGTGTATTAGAGAGGTCTAAATTATAAATAGTATCTATTTCGTTTTTAGATAAATAAATTGAAGTTGTTTTTTCTGAAATTCGTTTAAAATCTCTGTGCTTATATTTTAAGTTTTTGTTTACACCGTCTTCAGTAGCTCTATTTAATAAAGCAATTATATTTTTTATGTGTTTACCAATGGTATTAGTGGAGTAGTTATCTTCCTCCAAGAAATCTATAAAAGAATGATAAAATTCAATATCAAATTTTTCAAAGTTCAGATTAAAACTAGTTGAGGTATTAAATTTATTTAACTTATTAATGGTCTGTTTATAAGACCTTATTGTTACATCTGATAGTTTTGTGATTTTTGCTGTGTTATTAGATTTGTGAGAATTGATAAAATTCTCTGCATATTTAAAAAAATTAATACTTGTGGTATTATCTGATTTTTCTCTTCCTATGACGTTGTCATATATAGTTTTTAAAACAGCTTTTTTTTGTTGATCTGATTTACTCAGCCTTGAAACAGCTTTTAAAAAGTCAGATTTTATTTCTAGCAATTTGTTATTTACCTCTTCCCTGTTTTTTATTGTAGAAACTGCGCGAATTCTTTGATTACTATGATCCCAGTTTTTAGGTATGGTTTTAAATCCTGTTGAGTATTTTATTCTATTACCGCGACCAAAACTGTAATCAAAGATTATTGGAGATTCTTTTTTTGATTTTGAATCTTTAAGTCTAAAGGTTATAGTGCCGGTTGTTGAATTAACAATGTTTGTTTTATTTTGTGACAACATAAGGGACAACATTTGATTTAATTATTGTTATTTCAAATGTACTTAATTTATTTTAAAATCTATAGATTGTAATAATAACAAACAATATGTGTAAGTTTAAGTTCAAATGGAATCAAATGAAGTAAAGTTGTATATGGTTCAGGTGGGACCACCTTTAAAACCGATTCATTCATTTGAATCGGTTTTTTTGTTCTATTTAGCTTCCTAATAAATTTATTTTCAATTAAAAAATAGCTTTGGGTATCATAAGAAAATACACCTAAAACACTGTTAATCAGTATTTTAATATGTATTTCAACTCTATGACTTTAATCTCATTTTCTTCTTCTACTTAACAAGAAAAGGTCAAACCTTTAATTTAGTTTTTTTAAAAAAGAAGAAGACCATAAATGAGTCCATTAAACAAACACAGTCGCAGACTAACACAAGACCAATCCCAACCAGCATCACAAGCCATGCTTTATGCAGTAGGCTTAACAGATGAAGATATGCAGAAAGCTCAAGTAGGTATTGCAAGTACAGGATACGATGGCAACCCTTGTAACATGCATTTAAATGGATTGGCTGGCGAAGTTAAAATAGAATGTAAAATAGCAGGTTTAGTAGGTTTAGGGTTTAATACTATTGGTGTTTCCGACGGAATTTCTATGGGTACTTCTGGTATGAATTATTCTCTAGCATCTAGAGATATTATTGCAGATTCTATCGAAACGGTTATGAATGCACAAAGTTATGATGCCTTAATTTCTGTTGTTGGATGTGATAAGAATATGCCAGGAGCTGTTATAGCCATGTTGCGATTAAATCGTCCATCAATTATGATGTATGGCGGAACCATTGCATCAGGAAATTACAAAGGAAAAAAACTAAATATCGTTTCTGCTTTTGAAGCTTTAGGACAAAAAGTTGCTGGAGAAATAGACGAAGCAGAATACAGAGAAATTATTAAAAGAGCTATTCCAGGAGCTGGTGCTTGTGGTGGTATGTACACTGCAAACACGATGGCTTCCGCTATAGAATGTATGGGTTTTGCGCTGCCTTATAATTCGTCTATTCCTGCAGAAAACCCAAATAAATTATCGGAAGCAGAACGAACAGCTATAGCTATTAAAAACTTACTAGAACTAGACTTAAAGCCTTTAGATATTATTTCTAAAAAATCTTTAGAAAACGCTATTGCTATAGTTAATGCTTTAGGTGGTTCCACTAATGCTGTATTACACTTTTTAGCAATTGCGCATGCTGCAGATATCGATTTTACTTTAGAAGATTTTCAACGCGTAAGTGACAGAACACCATTAATTGCCGATTTAAAGCCTTCTGGTAAATATTTAATGGAAGATGTTCACGGAGTTGGTGGTACACCAGCAATCATGAAATACTTACTAGATAATGGCTATTTGCATGGTGACTGCTTAACAGTTACAGGAAAAACTTTAGCAGAAAACTTAGCAGATGTTAAGCCAATGGAATTTGAAGACCAAGATGTCATTTACCCAAAGGATAAAGCTTTAAAAACCTCTGGAAATATTCAAATTATCTATGGAAACTTAGCAACAGAAGGTGCAGTAGCAAAAATATCAGGAAATGAAGGGTTACTGTTTGAAGGAAAAGCAGTGGTTTACGATGGTGAGCAAGCAGCAAACACAGGGATATCTAATGGAGAAGTTGAAAAAGGAGATGTCGTCGTCATTAGATATGTTGGTCCAAAAGGTGGTCCAGGCATGCCAGAAATGCTAAAGCCAACCTCATTAATTATGGGAGCAGGTTTAGGTAAATCTGTAGCATTAATAACAGACGGTCGTTTTTCAGGCGGAACTCACGGATTTGTAGTGGGTCACATCACACCAGAAGCACAATCAGGCGGAACCATAGCTTTAATTAAAACAGGCGATAAAATTAGAATCAGCGCAGAGGACAACTCCATTAACGTTTTACTTTCTGAACAAGAACTAGCAGAACGACAAGCAAAATGGCAAGCACCTCCATTAAAACATAACAAAGGAATTTTATACAAATACGCAAAATCTGTAGCATCAGCATCTAAAGGATGTGTTACTGATTTATAGATAATAAAACAAACATATATGGAAGCAGAAACCATAAAAAACACACAAAAATCTTCACAACAAACAGAACGTATTTCTGGTAGTGAAGCCATCATAAAATGCTTATTAGCAGAAGGTGTTGATATCCTTTATGGATATCCAGGAGGAGCTATTATGCCAGTTTATGACGAATTATATAAGTACCAAGATAAAATTCATCATGTGTTAACACGTCATGAGCAAGGTGCCACACATTCTGCACAAGGCTATGCTCGTATTTCGGGTAAAGTTGGAGTTTGCATTGCAACCTCAGGACCAGGAGCTACAAACTTAATTACAGGTATTGCAGATGCGCAAATAGATAGTACGCCAATGGTGTGTATTACTGGTCAAGTAGCTTCGCATTTATTAGGTAGTGATGCCTTTCAGGAAACAGATATTGTTGGTATTTCTACGCCAGTTACCAAATGGAATTGTCAAATTACAAAAGCTTCAGAAATCCCAGAAGTGTTCGCTAAAGCATTTTACATTGCTAAAAGTGGTCGTCCAGGACCGGTTTTAATAGATATTACTAAAGATGCTCAGTTTGAAGAGTTCGATTTTAAATACAAAAAATGTAATGGAATCAGAAGTTATATTCCTGTTCCAAAATTAAATAATGCATCAGTCGAAGCTGCTGCAACATTGATTAATGAAGCCAAAAAACCAATGATAGTTTGGGGACAAGGGGTATCATTAGGTGAAGCTGAAGCAGAATTTAAAGCAGTTGTAGAAAAAGCAGGAATCCCTTCTGCTTGGACTATCCTGGGTGCAGGAGCCATTCCAACGTCTCATCCCTTAAACATTGGTATGGTTGGTATGCATGGTAATTATGCACCAAATGTGTTAACTAACGAGTGTGATGTATTAATTGCAATAGGTATGCGATTTGACGATCGTGTAACTGGTAACCTAGCTACCTATGCTAAACAAGCAAAGATTATTCATTTTGAAATTGATCCTGCAGAAGTAGATAAAAATGTAAAAACAGATGTAGCTGTTTTAGGAGATGCCAAAGAAAGTTTAGCTGCTTTACTACCACTTTTACAAGAAAAAACATATCCAGAATGGCATCAAAAATTTAAAGATTTGTATGCTACTGAGTTTGAAAAAGTCATCAAAAACGATTTACATCCTACTAAAGAAGGCTTAACTATGGGTGAAGTTTTAAAAGAAATTAATAGCCAAACCAAAGGTGATGCTGCTATTGTTTCAGATGTAGGTCAACATCAAATGATAGCTTGTCGTTACGCTAACTTTAATAAAACTAGAAGTAATATTACCTCAGGAGGTTTAGGGACAATGGGATTTGGTCTTCCCGCAGCAATTGGAGCTAAAATGGCTGCTCCAGAGCGTGAAGTGATTTCTATTTCTGGAGATGGTGGTTACCAAATGACAATTCAAGAATTAGGTACCATTTTTCAGCAAAAAGCAGGAGTAAAAATTGTGGTTTTAAACAACGAGTTTTTAGGTATGGTTAGACAGTGGCAACAACTGTTTTTTGATAAACGTTATGCCTCGACAGAAATGGTCAATCCAGATTTTGTTGCTATTGCAAAAGGCTATTCCATTGATGCTCAAAAAGTAACCAAACGCGAAGAACTTAAAGAGGCTGTCGCTAAAATGATTAACACAGATGGACCTTATTTTTTAGAAGTTTGTGTAGAAAAAGAAGATAATGTTTTCCCAATGGTACCTTCTGGTGCGTCAGTTTCAGACATAAGATTAGAATAATATGGAAGCAGAAAAAAACTTATATACCGTTTCGGTTTACACCGAAAATAATATTGGATTATTAAACCGTATTTCGGCAATTTTCCAACGAAGACATATCAATATTGAAAGTTTAAATACTTCAGCTTCAGAAATTGAAGGGGTTTCAAAATTTACCATTGTAGTTGAAATTACTGAAGACCAAATGAAAAAAATTATTGGTCAAATAGAAAAGCAAGTCGAAGTTATTAAAGCCTATTTTCATAAAGACGAAGACACGATTTATCAAGAGTCTTGTCTGTTTAAAATTAAATCGGATTTGTTATTTGACGAACGTCAAATTCAGAATATAATAAAAGAAAGTAACGCAAGAATTGTAACAGTTAATAAAGACTTTTTTGTGTTAGAAAAATCTGGAAGACGCGAAGAAGTAGAATTATTACACAGAGAATTAAGCGTATTTGGAATCCTGCAATTTACCAGATCTGGTCGTATTGCAGTGACTAAAGACGCAATGGAAATATCAAAAATGCTTTTAGCATTCAACAATTAAAAAACAAGAAAATGTCAAATTACTTTAACACATTATCATTAAGAAACCAATTAGAACAATTAGGAAAATGTCGATTTATGGATGCTTCAGAATTTGAAGATGGTGTAAATGCATTAAAAGAAAAAAAAATAGTAATTGTAGGTTGTGGTGCACAAGGTTTAAACCAAGGTTTAAATATGAGAGATTCTGGTTTAGATATTTCTTATGCATTACGTCAAGTTGCAATTGATGAGCAACGCGAGTCTTATAAAAATGCAACAAGCAACGGGTTTACTGTTGGGACTTACCAAGAGTTAATTCCTACAGCAGATTTGGTATTAAACTTAACACCAGATAAACAACACACCAATGTGGTAAAAGCAGTGATGCCTTTAATGAAAAAAGGCGCAACACTAAGTTATTCTCACGGATTTAACATCGTGGAGGAAGGTACACAAATCCGTAAAGATTTAACCGTTATTATGGTGGCTCCAAAATGTCCTGGAACAGAAGTACGTGAAGAATATAAACGTGGTTTTGGTGTACCAACATTAATTGCTGTACATCCAGAAAACGATCCAGAAAATAAAGGTTGGGCGCAAGCTAAAGCGTATGCTGCAGCAACAGGTGGTCACAGAGCAGGTGTTTTAGAATCGTCTTTTATTGCTGAGGTAAAATCCGATTTAATGGGTGAGCAAACCATTTTATGTGGTTTGTTACAAACTGGTGCTATTTTATCTTTCGATAAAATGGTTGCAGAAGGTATTGAACCTGGATATGCTGGAAAGTTAATCCAGTTTGGTTGGGAAACCATTACAGAAGCCTTGAAGCATGGCGGAATAACTAATATGATGGATCGTTTATCAAATCCAGCAAAAATAAAAGCATACCAATTATCTGAAGAATTAAAAGATATTATGCGTCCGTTATTTGAAAAGCATATGGATGATATCATTTCGGGTCACTTTTCTAAAACCATGATGGAAGATTGGGCTAATGACGATGTAAACTTGTTGAAATGGAGAGCGGCAACTGGCGAAACTGCTTTTGAAAAAACAGCATTAACAACAGATCATATTTCTGAACAGGAATATTTTGATCATGGTACCTTGTTAGTAGCTTTTGTAAAATCTGGAGTAGAATTAGCTTATGAAACTATGGTAAGTGCAGGAATAATTGAAGATTCAGCATATTACGAGTCGCTTCATGAGCTACCATTAATTGCAAATACCATTGCAAGAAAAAAATTATTTGAAATGAACAGAGTTATCTCTGATACTGCAGAATATGGTTGTTACCTATTTGATCATGCTTGCAAACCATTACTAACTGACTTTATGAAAACGGTGAAAACAGATATTATTGGTAAACCTTATTCAAAGACGAATGGAGTAGATAATGTAGAGTTAATTGCAGTAAACGATGCGATTAGAAATCACCCAATTGAAGCAGTAGGAAAACGATTAAGAGCAGCAATGACTGCCATGAAAATTATAAAATCTGATGTAAAAACTGAAGATTCAGTGTTAGCGTAATTTTAATTGATGTCACCTAGAGCGCAGTCGAGAGGTTATATAGGTCTCGACTGCGCTCGACCAGACAGATAGAATTAAAAAAGATTCCCATTTTATTGGGAACTGAATATGGAAGAAACCAAAACCACATACAGACCAACTTTAGAAGCTATAGAAGCTGCAGCAGAAAAGTTAAAAGGAATTGCATCTGTGACTCCTTTGACTAAAAACGCAAGGTATTCTAAGCAGTTTCAAGCCAATATTTATTTTAAAAGAGAAGATTTACAAGAAGTACGCTCTTATAAAATTCGTGGTGCTTATAATAAAATTTCATCGCTAAATGCGACGCAAATTGAAAACGAAATTGTATGTGCGAGTGCAGGAAATCATGCACAAGGATTTGCATTGTCTTGTAAATTATTAAAAATAAAAGGCACTATTTTTATGCCTTCACCAACACCAAATCAAAAAATTGAACAAGTAAAAATGTTTGGTGAAGATTATATAGACGTCGTTTTGGTTGGCGACTCATTTGATGATGCGTATCATGCAGCAATGGAAGCTTGCGAGCGTTTAAATAAAACGTTCATTCATCCTTTTAACGACCAAAAAGTTATTGAAGGTCAAGCCACAGTTGGTTTAGAAATTATTGATCAATTACAAGAGCATCCTATTCATTATGTGTTTGTACCTGTTGGTGGAGGTGGATTAGCTGCAGGATTATCTTCTGTGTTTAAACTATTATCACCTCAAACAAAAATTATAAGTGTAGAGCCTAAAGGCGCTCCTGCGATGTTAAATTCTATTAGAAATAATAAGAATATAACCTTAAAATCTATTGACAATTTTGTAGATGGTGCAGCAGTAAAGCGTGTTGGCGATTTAAATTTTGCCATTTGTAAAGAAACGTTACATCGAGTAGTTACTGTAGATGAAGGTAAAATTTGCCAAACCATTTTAGATTTATATAATAAAGATGCCATTATTGTAGAGCCAGCTGGCGCTTTAAGTCTTTGTGCATTAGATCTGTTTTCTGAAGAAATAAAAGGTAAAAATGTTGTTTGTGTGATTAGTGGAAGTAATAACGACATTACACGTACTGCCGAAATTAAAGAACGCGCACTACTATATTCTAATTTAAAACATTATTTCATTGTAAAATTCCCGCAACGTGCTGGAGCTTTAAGAGATTTTGTTGTAGATATTTTAGGTCCAACCGATGATATCACACATTTTGAATATACAAAAAAAGCAAATCGAGAAAATGATGTAGCTGTGGTTGGTTTAGAATTAAAATCTCCAGACGATTTAGAGCCATTAATTACCAAAATGAAACTTCATAATTTTTATGGAGATTATTTAAATGACAAAACAGATTTGTTTCAATTTTTAGTGTGATTTTGATAGTTTTTATTCAAAATTCTATTAAATCCGTAAAAATTGACGAAAAACTAATAAAAAACGATTGTTGTATTAATTTTAATTTTACGTTTGTACCATGATTACATCTTTAAATAAAAACGAAAGACCCACAAGTTTGCCAACACGCAGACGACGTCGCTAATGCACATCCTTCTGTAGCAAATTAGTTAACCCGTTTTTTATTTTTCAAAATGTACAATTCATCACAATTTATTTTCTTTTTAAACCTAATTATTGAAATCAATAATAGGCATGTTGTGCGTCCCGTTTTCCGTCGTCGCCCTTAGGGTGTACTTCTATTTATAGAACTTAGGTGAGTCCGGTTCTGCTTTTAAAACCAAATTCCTGTAAAAATCAGGAATCTCTTAAAACAAAAATTATCACATTTTTTAATTAAAAATTCAATTACAATGGAAATTGTTATTGCAAATAAATCACATAGTATTTACGCAGATATTATTTGCGAAACCATTGCAGATGCTGCGCAAGTAAGAGGTACTGGTATTGCAAAACGTAAACCGGAATACATTATTACCAAAATGGAAAATGGTAATGCTGTTATTGCTTTAGATGGCGATAAATTTGCAGGTTTTTGCTATATCGAACAATGGAGTCATGGAAAATTCGTGGCAAACTCAGGATTAATAGTACATCCAGATTATAGAAATATTGGTCTTGCCAAACAGATAAAGCAAAAGGTGTTTAAACATTCCAGAGAAAAATTTCCGGATGCAAAAATATTCAGTATCACCACAGGTTTAGCAGTCATGAAAATGAATAGCGACTTAGGCTATAAACCAGTAACATTTTCAGAGTTAACTACAGATCAAACTTTCTGGAATGGTTGTCAAACCTGCAAAAACTACGATGTTTTACAGCGTACAGAGCAAAAAATGTGTTTGTGTACAGGTATGCTGTACAATCCTTCAAAAGAAGTAAAACAAACGCACGAACACAAATACGATAAAAAAGTGTGGACCAGATTAAAAAATATCAAGCAATCCATGTTCCTAAAAAAAGATAAAAATGAAAAATAAAGGCAAATTAGTAATAGCATATAGTGGTGGATTAGACACATCCTATTGCGCTGTGAGTTTAAGTAATGCAGGATATGATGTGCACGCAGTAAGTGTTAATACTGGTGGTTTTACAGTTGAAGAAATAAAAACTATTGAAGCGAATGCTTATAAAATGGGAGTGTCAACGTACAAAAATATTGACGCTATTTCTTCTTATTATCAAAAAGTGATTAAGTATTTAATCTTCGGAAATGTTTTGAAGAACAACACCTATCCGTTATCTGTAAGTGCCGAACGTATCATTCAAGCTATCGAAATTATCGAATATGCAAAAAGTATTGATGCCGAATATATCGCACACGGAAGCACAGGAGCAGGAAACGACCAAGTGCGATTTGATATGATTTTTCAAACCTTAGCACCACATATACAGATTATCACACCAATTAGAGACGGAAGTTTAACTAGACAACAAGAAATAAATTACCTTAAAGAAAACGGAATTGATATGTCTTGGGAAAAAGCAAAATACTCGGTTAACAAAGGACTTTGGGGAACCAGTGTTGGAGGCTCAGAAACCTTAACTTCCGATAAACCTTTACCAGATTCAGCCTACCCATCACAATTAAAACATGCAAAAGAAGAGAAAGTAAAGTTAACCTTTTTAAAAGGAGAATTAGTTGCTGTTAACGGAATCGAAAACAATCCAGAAGTAAATATTGAAGTACTAAATAATTTGGCTTCGGCTTATGCGATTGGTAGAGATATACATGTTGGAGATACAATTGTTGGTATTAAAGGTCGTGTTGGTTTTGAAGCTGCAGGTGCTTTGGTAACTTTAAAAGCACATCATTTATTAGAAAAACACACGCTTACCAAATGGCAATTACAACACAAAGAATATTTGTCAAGTTTCTATGGAATGCATCTGCACGAAGGACAATATTTAGATCCAGTAATGCGCGACATGGAAGCCTTTTTACAAAGCAGTCAAGATAAAGTTTCGGGAGATGTTTTTGTAACGTTGAAACCGTATCATTTTAATTTAGATGGAATTTCTTCCAAACACGATTTAATGCAAGCAAAGTTTGGAAGTTATGGCGAAGAAAATAAAGGATGGACAGCTGAAGAAGCTAAAGGGTTTATCAAAATTGTAGGGAATCAGAACAAAATCTATCAACAAGTAAACTCATAAGGATTAATTGTTATTCTGAGTGTCACACTGAGCGCAGTCGAAGTGCAAAACGAAGAATCTCTAAGTATAAGAATCAAAATGAAAAAATTACAAATAGGAATCATTGGAGGTGCAGGTTATACAGCTGGAGAACTTATTAGATTGTTGTTAAATCATCCAAAAGCAAACATCAATTTTATTTATAGTACATCCAATGCTGGTAACAAAATCAGTAAAATACACCAAGATCTAATTGGTAGCACAGATTTAGTTTTTACTAATAAAATTAATTCTGAAGTTGATGTATTATTCTTGTGTTTAGGTCACGGAAATTCTAAAGCATTTTTAGAGAATAATAGCTTTTCAGATAACACTAAAATCATCGATTTAAGTAACGATTTCAGGTTAAAAAAGGATGAAATATTTAATGGTAAAACTTTTATATACGGTTTGCCAGAATTAAATAAAGAGGCCATTAAAAAAGCCAATTATATTGCAAATCCAGGTTGTTTTGCAACAGCTATTCAATTAGCGTTATTGCCTTTAGCTAAAGCTGAAGTATTGCAAAACGATGTGCATATTAATGCAGTAACTGGTGCAACTGGAGCAGGAACATCCTTATCAGCAACCACACATTTTACGTGGCGAGATAATAATTTTTCACACTATAAAGCTTTTGCACACCAGCATTTAGGCGAGATTAATCAATCAGTAAAATTATTGCAATCTAACTTCAATTCGGATATTAATTTCGTGCCAAATCGAGGCAATTTTTCAAGAGGCATTTTTGCAACCATGTATACTAAGTTTAAAGGAAGCCTGGAAGACGCAAAAGCATTGTATAGCGAATTTTATAAAGATGCTACGTTTACTATAATTTCAGAAGAAGAAATTCATTTAAAACAAGTAGTAAATACCAATAAATGCATTCTTCATTTGCATAAATATGAAGACAAATTATTAGTGACAAGCATCATCGATAATTTATTAAAAGGCGCTTCCGGACAAGCCATTCAAAACATGAATTTAATGTATGGTTTTGAAGAAGCAGAAGGATTAAAATTGAAAGCAACATATTTTTAGAGTTTGAGTAAGCACTAATTACTAACTACTAAAAACTAACAACTTTATTATGAAAATAGCAATTATAGGAACAGGTAACTTAGGAAAATCCATCGCTAAAGGATTGATAACCAACAACGCCATTACCAGTTTGTATTTAACCAAACGAAACTTAGAAGACATTCAAGAATTTGAGGGTTATAAAAATGTGTATTTAACAACAGATAACGCTGAAGCGGTAAAGCAATCTGACATTTTAATTTTTGCGGTACAACCTTCTCATTTTGAGAATATTTTAAATGAAATACAACCACATCTAACCGATAAACATGTCATTATTTCAACCATTACAGGCTTTTTAATTCCTAAAATTGAAGCACAAGTTGGTGCAGATAAATTTATCATTCGTGCAATGCCAAATACAGCAATTGCAGTTGGTAAATCGATGACCTGTTTGTGTAGTAACGAGCAAGGTGAAAAACGCATTAAAATCGCTCAAGCTATTTTTAACCGTTTGGGACATTCGTTAGTGATTCCAGAAACGCAAATGCAAGCAGCCACTGTGGTTTGTGCCAGCGGAATTGCATTTTGGATGCGACTGATTCGTGCAACCACTCAAGCAGCCATCCAATTAGGATTTGATGCCAAAGAAGCACAAGAATTAGCCATGCATACTTGCGAAGGAGCTGCCAATTTATTAATCACTAATGGTGATCATCCGGAAGAAGAAATTGACAGAGTAACCACGCCAAAAGGCTGTACAATTGAAGGGTTAAACGAAATGGAACACAAAGGATTAAGCTCGTCTTTAATTCAAGGTATGGTGGCTTCATTCAACAAAATCAACAATATCAAAAAAGAACAGATATAAAAAAAGGTGTCATTCAGAAGGAAATATGACTAAAGAATCTAATTAAATGAAAAGATTCTTCGCTTCGCTCTGAATAACAAAAAAAGAACAAATATGAGCTTATTTAATGTTTATCCATTATTCGATATTACTCCTGTAAAGGCTAAAGATGTCTTTGTTTTTGATGAAAACAACACCAAATATTTAGATTTATATGGTGGACATGCAGTGATATCTATTGGTCATTCGCATCCTAAATATGTGGCTGCTATTTCAGAGCAAGTGTCTAAATTAGGGTTTTATAGCAATTCGATTCAAAATCCGTTACAAGTACAATTAGCAGACAAACTTGAGCAATTATCAGGTTGTAAAGATTACGACTTGTTTTTATGTAATTCAGGAGCAGAAGCTAATGAGAATGCGTTGAAATTAGCCTCTTTTCACAATGGAAAGAAAAAAGTAGTCGCTTTTAAAAATTCGTTTCATGGTCGTACTTCTGCAGCAGTTGCAGCAACAGATAATCCTAAAATTATTGCGCCAATAAATGCGCAACAAGAGGTTGAGATTTTAGCTTTAGGCGATTTAGAGTCGTTAGAAAAAGCATTAGCAAAAAACGATGTTTGCGCAGTAATTATAGAGTGCATTCAAGGCGTTGGTGGATTAGATGAAAGCACTGCAACGTTCTATGAAGGTGTTGATGCATTGTGTAAAAGGTACAACACCTGCTTTATCGCAGATGAGGTACAATCTGGTTTTGGAAGAACTGGCGATTTCTTTGCGTTTCAGAAATATAAGGTGACGCCAGATATTATTTCCATTGCAAAAGGAATGGGAAATGGTTTCCCAATAGGAGGGATTTTAATTCATCCTAATATCAAAGCTTCTTTTGGTTTATTAGGAACCACATTTGGAGGAAACCATTTGGCATGTGTTGCATCATTAACGGTTTTAGAAGTTATTGAAGAAGAACAACTTATGCAAAATGCAAAAGAGATTTCTACTTATTTTATAGAGAAAGCAAAAGAAATTACAGCTATAAAAAAGATAAAAGGAAGAGGTTTGATGTTAGGATTAGAATTCGATTTTCCAATTGCTGAGCTTCGTAAAAAGCTAATTTTCGACCATAAAATATTTACAGGAAGCGCTAAAAACCCCAATTTAATTAGAATTCTTCCGCCTTTAACCATTAAAAAAGAACATGTCGATTTGTTTTTTGAGGCTTTAAAAAGTGAATTAAAAAAGATAACAACTTAAACCTCTCGACTGCGCTCGAGGAGACTAAACACTGTCTGGTCGAGCGCAGTCGAGACCTATTTAATATGAAAAAATACACCAAAATAAAAGATATTTCAAACCTTCAAGACACTATAAAGGATGCTATTTTATTAAAAATGAATCCGTTTGAGTTTCAAGACTTAGGAAAGCACAAAACCTTAGTCATGCTGTTTTTTAATTCCAGTTTACGTACTCGATTAAGCACCGAAAAAGCAGCAAAACACTTAGGAATGGATGTCATGATTTTAAACGTCAATGATGCATGGAATTTAGAGTTTGAAGACGGAACCATCATGAATGCAAGCACCTCGGAGCACATTAAGGAAGCTGCGAAAGTCATTTCACAATACGCAGATGTGATTGCTGTGAGAGCGTTTCCGAGTTTAACAGATAAGCAAAAAGATGAAAGTGAACTTGTAATGAATAGCTTTGTAAAATATGCAACCGTGCCAATAATTAATATGGAAAGCGCAACAGCACATCCTTTACAAGCGTTGGCAGATGCAATTACTATTACAGAGCTAACCGAAAAATCAAAACCAAAAGTGGTGTTGTCCTGGGCGCCACACCCAAAAGCCTTACCACAAGCAGTTGCGAATTCGTTTATAGAAATGATGCAACAAATGGATGTCGATTTAACCATTACACACCCTGAGGGTTATGAATTAAGTGAAGCAATCACGAAAAACACACCAATAAGTCACAATCAAGAGGAGGCTTTAAAAGATGCCGATTTTGTATACGTCAAAAACTGGAGTAATTATAAAGACTACGGAAAAGTGCTTAGTCAGGACGAGAATTGGATGATGACCAAAGCTAAGCTTGGCAATGCCAAATTTATGCATTGCTTACCTGTAAGACGTAATGTTGTGGTGGAAGATGCTGTTTTAGATGGTGAAAATTCAGTTGTAATTCAGCAAGCAAATAATAGAACATATGCAGCGCAAATTGTACTGAAGCAAATTTTGGAAGAATTATAAAAAAAGTCTTCGATAAGCTCAGACTGACAAATAGTATCTAAATGTCACACTGAGCTTGTCTAAGTGATTATAAGAATATGAAAACATTAAAAATCATAAAAATAGGAGGAAATATCATCGATAACGAAGCAGCATTGCAACAGTTTTTAAGTGATTTTTCGACAATAACCACTCCTAAAATCTTAGTGCATGGAGGCGGAAAATTAGCCACAAAATTAGCACAGCAAATGCAAGTGGACGTTAAAATGGTGGATGGCAGACGCATTACAGATCAAGAGACTTTAGATATTATCACTATGGTGTATGCTGGAAAAATCAATAAAAATATAGTAGCGCAATTACAAGCAAATAACTGCAATGCAATTGGGTTTTCAGGAGCAGATGGCAACACGATAGTTTCAGATTTAAGACCATCAAAACCTATCGATTATGGATTTGCTGGAGACGTCAAAAAGGTAAATACTGAAACGTTAGAAATTCTTTTAAATAACGAAATTACACCTGTGTTTTGCGCGATTACTCATGATAAAAATGGACAATTACTGAACACAAATGCAGATACCATTGCTTCAGAATTAGCCATAGGATTTGCAAGTAAATATAACACCGAATTGTATTATTGCTTCGAAAAAAATGGTGTTTTAAAAAATGTAAATAATGACCATTCTGTTATCGAAAACATAAACACAGAATCGTATAAAACATTAGTAGAAAACAAAGTGATTTTTGAAGGTATGTTGCCAAAATTAAACAACTGTTTTCATGCTATAAATCATCAAGTGCAGAAAGTGTGTATTGGTAAATCAGACATGCTTTTCGATAAAAATATTAAACACACAACCATTACCAAATGATAGAAAGATTAACAACAAGAGCTATTGCTTTGTTAAAGCAACTCATAGAAACGCAGTCGTTTTCTTCGGAAGAAGATCAGACAGCACTTCATATTGAGCAATGGTTTAACCAACAAGATATTCCTTATCAAAGAACTAAAAATAATGTGTGGGCAACCAATAAATATTTTGACGACAGCAAACCAACATTATTATTAAACTCGCATCACGACACAGTAAAACCAAATAATGGGTACACCAAAGATCCATTCAAGGCTATTGTAGAAGACGGGAAATTATATGGTTTAGGAAGCAATGATGCTGGTGGTTGTTTGGTGAGTTTATTAGCAACATTCGCCTATTTCTATAATAGAGAAAACTTAAATTTCAATCTGGTTATTGTCGCTTCCGCAGAAGAAGAAAGTAGTGGTCCAAACGGTTTAAATAGTATGTTAAGTGTGATTCCAAAAATTGATGTCGCTATTGTTGGAGAACCAACCTTAATGCACTTAGCAGTTGCCGAAAAAGGCTTAGTCGTGTTTGATGCAATTGTAAAAGGAACACCAAGTCATGCTGCGCATCCAAATAACGATAATGCCATTTATAATACCATTCCAGTTTTAGAATGGTTTAAAAATTACACATTTAGTAAAACCTCAGAAGCTTTAGGTGATGTGAAATTAACCGTTACACAAATCAATGCAGGAAAACAACATAACGCAGTGCCTGCAGATGTAAAATTGGTAATAGATGTTCGTGTAAACGATAAATATACCAACCAAGACATCGTCGATATTTTGCAAAAGGAAGCACCTTGTGATAGTATAATTCCACGAAGTATTAAATTAAATTCGTCTTCCATTCCTATCGATCATCCATTGGTAATTGCAGGAATAGAAATTGGCAGAAGCACCTACGGTTCGCCAACCTTGTCAGACCAAGCTGTGTTGACTTGTCCGTCTTTAAAATTAGGTCCAGGTGATAGCACTCGATCGCATTCTGCAGATGAATTTATTTATGTAAATGAGATTGAAGAAGGTATTAAAATATATATTGAATTATTAGAAAAAGTATTGTAGCAAACGTCATAACGAGGAAGAATGACGAAGTTATCACACCATGAGATTGCTTCATTTCATTCGCAATGACAATAAAAAATGAAATTATGAAACTCTGGGATAAAGGAATTAGCATCGATAAAAAAATAGAACAATTTACTGTTGGAAACGACAGAGAAATTGACTTGCATATTGCAAAATATGATGTGCAAGCATCCTTAGCACATGCTATTATGTTGGAGTCGATTGGCATCATTTCTTTGGAAGAATTGCAGCAACTAAAAATTGGCTTACAAGCTATTGCTGAAACCATTGAAAACGGAACTTTTGTTATTGAAGCATCGTTTGAAGATGTACATTCTAAAATAGAATACGAACTCACAAAAACCTTAGGAGACGTCGGAAAAAAAATACACACAGCACGATCAAGAAACGATCAAGTTTTAGTGGCACTTCAGCTTTATTATAAAGACAACTTAAGGTTGATTAATGAAAAAACTGAAGTCTTTTTCAATACGTTGTTAACATTATCCGAAACCCATAAAGACGTTTTCCTTCCGGGTTACACACATTTGCAAGTGGCTATGCCTTCCTCTTTCGGATTATGGTTTTCTGCTTACGCTGAGGTTTTAATTGACGATGTGTATTTACTAAACGCAGCATTAAAAACGGTTGACCAAAACCCGTTAGGCTCTGCAGCAGGTTACGGAAGTTCATTTCCAATTGATAGAGAATTAACGACAAAAGAATTAAACTTCTCCACTTTGAAATACAACGTGGTTGCTGCACAAATGAGCAGAGGAAAAAGCGAACGAACTATTGCTTTAGCTTTAGGAAGTGTATGCAACACATTGGCACGTTTTGCAATGGATATTTGTGTGTATAATAGTCAGAATTTTGGATTTATAGCGTTTCCAGACGAGCTCACTACAGGAAGTAGCATCATGCCTCACAAAAAGAATCCTGATGTGTTTGAATTAATTAGAGGTAAAGCTAATAAAATTCAAGCCCTACATACTGAAATGGTGTTAATTACCAATAATTTACCAAGTGGTTACCATAGAGATTTTCAGTTGTTAAAAGAAAACATCATTGCTGCAATTGAAGATGTAAAAGATCTTTTAGATATTTTTAATTACGCCATTCAGCAAGTTATAGTAAAAGAGATTGACTTGAACGATGCCAAATATCAATACCTTTTTACGGTTGACAATATTAATACTTTGGTGGTAGAAGGGATGCCATTTAGAGAAGCGTATCAAAAAATTGGAAGCGAAGTTGAAAACGGAACCTATAAACCAGATACTTCAAAACAACATACACATGTTGGGAGTATTGGTAATTTGTGTTTAAAGGAAATACGAGAAAAGTTTCCAAAGTAAAAAGTTACAAAATATGAGATTGTCAGTTTGAGCGCAGTCGAAAACCTAAGAATTTATCTTTTTAAAGCATTTCGACTGCGCTCAATGTGACATTAGATTATAGCTCTACTGTTTTCTATTTAGCCATAAGATTTCTACCAATGCAGGAATTTATTACACCCTTGGTAAATCACTATCATCCTTTAAAGGCAAGCTTGATTCTCCCATTAAGTAGGTATCTACATGATGAGCTGCTTGTCTTCCTTCAGAAATTGCCCAAACAATTAACGATTGTCCACGACGCATATCTCCAGCAGCAAAAACACCAGGAACGTTAGTTGCGTAATCTTTGGTTGACGCTTCGATATTGGTTCTAAAATCCATATTTAAACCAAACTGGTCTGCTAATGTTTTTTCGGCTCCTGTAAATCCTAAAGCCAATAAGGCTAAGTCGCATTTCCATTCTTTTTCTGTGCCTTCAATTTCTTTAAGTTGTGGTCGTTCTCCTGGTTTGAAAATCCATTCAACTTCCACGGTTTTTAATCCTTTTAAGTTTCCTTTTTGGTCTCCAATAAACTCTTTTGTTGAAATACTAAAAAAACGTTCCACACCTTCTTGGTGTGATGAGGTCGTTTTTAACTTCATTGGCCAATAGGGCCAAGGTTGGTGTACTGGACGACCTTCGGTTGGTTTGCTTAAGATTTCAAAATTAGTAACCGATGTTGCGCCATGACGATTAGAAGTTCCTATACAATCACTTCCTGTATCTCCTCCACCAATTACAATTACATTTTTGCCTTCTGCAGAAATTACATCCTTAAAATCAACTAATCCATCTACATATTGGTTGTTTAGTTTTAAAAAATCCATTGCTTGGGTGACACCTTTTAAATCGGCTCCAGGAATTGGAATATGTCGTCTAACGGTTGCTCCACCACATAAAACAACAGCATCAAAGTCAGCTTTAAGTTTGTTAGCATCGACATTTTCTCCAACATGTGCGTTGGTTTTAAATACGATGCCTTCATCTTCTAAAACTTTAATACGTCTGTCAATCACATGTTTTTCCATTTTAAAATCTGGAATTCCGTAGCGTAATAATCCACCCACTTTTTCGTCACGTTCAAAAACAGTAACCGTATGTCCAGCTCTATTTAATTGTTGTGCAGCTGCTAATCCAGCAGGTCCAGAACCAATTACTGCAACTGTTTTTTTGGTTCTTACTTTTGGTGGTTTTGCAGTAATCCAACCTTCTTTGAAAGCAGTTTCAACAATATTTTTTTCAATGTTTTCAATAGTTACTGGGTCTTCATTAATACCTAAAACGCAAGCCTCTTCACAAGGAGCAGGACATAAACGACCTGTAAACTCTGGGAAGTTGTTGGTTTTGTGTAAAATTTCGGCAGCTTCTTTCCATTTGCCTTTATAGACTTTATCGTTAAAATCTGGAATTAAATTACCAAGAGGACAACCACTATGGCAAAACGGAATTCCGCAATCCATACAGCGTGCACCTTGATCTTTAAGTTTTTCTTCTTTTAACGGAACTGTAAATTCTTTATAATGTTCAATTCGTTTTTTTGGCTCAATGTAACTCTCGTCTTGGCGCTCATATTCTAAAAATCCTGTTATCTTTCCCATAATTTACGCTAATTCTAATTCTTCTTTTTCTAATCGTTCTAAAGCTTGTCTGTATTCTTCTGGCAACACTTTTTTAAACTTAGTCAAGCTGTTCTTCCAATTATCTAAAAGACGTCTTGCTAACGGGCTTCCTGTTGCTATATAGTGGTTTTCAATAAGCTGTTCTAATTGTAATTGATCTTCAACATTTTCAATAGGATCGATATTTAAATCTTCAGAATTACAGTGTTGTATAAACGTATCATTTTCATCTAAAACATAAGCAATTCCGCCACTCATTCCTGCTCCAAAATTTCGCCCAACAGCACCAAGAATAACAGCCACACCACCAGTCATATATTCGCAACCATGATCTCCAATACCTTCTACTACTGCTTTTGCACCAGAATTTCTCACACAAAAACGTTCGCCTGCTTTTCCATTGATGTAGACTTCTCCGGAAGTTGCACCATATAATGTCACGTTTCCTGTAATGATGTTGTCCTCAGGGACAATCGTGCATTTTTCCGGTACTTTAATAATTAATTTGGCTCCAGATAATCCTTTTCCTAAGTAATCGTTGGTGTTTCCGTGAACAGTAAACTTTAAACCTTTGGTTGCAAATGCACCAAAACTTTGACCAGCAGAACCACTAAATTCAATATCTATAGTATCTTCTGGTAAACCATCTGCACCATAAATTTTAGAAATTTCGTTACTTACAATTGCGCCAACAGCGCGATCGATATTTGTAATTGGTAGTTCTAAATGTGTTTTTTGTCTTCGGAATAAAGCCTGATGTGCTTGCTTGATAATCTTAAAATCTAAGTGCACATTTAAGTTATGGTCTTGACAGTAGGTATTAAATAATTTTACATCTTCTGAAACTTCAACTTTATGAAGAATTGGTGTTAAGTCAATACCTGAAGATTTGTAATGGTCAATCGCTTTATTTCTGTTTAGTTTTTGGGATTGACCAACCATTTCATTAATGGTTCTAAATCCTAATTTAGCCATAATCTCACGCAATTCCTGAGCAACAAAATACATGTAGTTAACCACGTGTTCTGGTTTGCCTTTAAACTTTTTACGCAGTTCTGGGTTTTGTGTTGCAATCCCAACTGGACACGTATTTAGATGGCAAACACGCATCATAATACAACCCGAAGCTACTAAAGGTGCGGTTGCAAAACCAAATTCTTCTGCTCCTAATAAACACGCAATCGCGACATCACGTCCTGTTTTTAACTGTCCGTCGCATTCTAAAACCACACGATTTCTAAGATCGTTCATCACTAAAGTTTGTTGTGCTTCTGCAATACCAAGTTCCCATGGTAATCCTGCGTGACGTAAGGAGGTTAAAGGTGATGCTCCAGTACCACCATCAAAACCAGAGACTAAAATCACGTCTGCTTTTGCTTTGGCAACTCCTGCTGCTACAGTACCAACACCAACTTCCGATACTAATTTTACATTAATTCTGGCTTCTCTGTTAGCACATTTTACATCATATATTAATTGTGATAAATCTTCAATAGAATAAATATCGTGATGTGGTGGAGGCGAAATCAATCCGACATAAGGTGTAGAGTTTCTGGTTTTTGCTATCTCCCGATTGACTTTTGGTCCTGGTAATTGTCCACCTTCACCAGGCTTTGCACCTTGAGCTATTTTTATTTGAATTTCGTTTGCACTTGTTAAGTAATTTGATGTTACTCCAAAACGACCAGATGCTACTTGTTTAATTGCTGAATTTTTCCAGTCGCCTTGTGAAGATTTATAAAAACGTTCTTGATCTTCGCCACCTTCTCCAGAATTAGATTTTCCTCCAATTCTATTCATAGCTACTGCTAAATTTTCGTGAGCTTCTTTACTAATAGAACCATAAGACATCGCCCCAGTTTTAAAACGCTTTACAATCTCAGTCCAAGGTTCTACTTCATCAATTGGAATAGGGTCAAATTGATCAAATTCAAACAACCCTCTAATAGTCATTAAGTTTTTAGATTGGTTATTTACCAATTCCGAATATTCCTTAAAGGTAGAGGCTTTATTAGTTCTTACCGATTCTTGAAGTTTAGCAACTGTTAACGGGTTAAACATGTGTTTTTCTTGTCCACGTCTCCATCTATAATCACCTCCAACTTCAATAGCGGGTTCTATATTTTTATGAAATGCTTTTTTATGACGTTTTACTATTTCTTGCTCAATTTCTCTTAATCCAATACCTTGAATTCTAGTAGTTGTATTTGGGAAATATTTTTCAACCGTTGCTGAGTTAATTCCAATACATTCGAATAATTGAGATCCTCTGTAAGAATTTAAAGTTGAAATTCCGATTTTGTTCATCACTTTCAGAATACCTTTTCCAACTGCTTTGTTGTAATTTTTAATAGCAGTTAAATACTCTAAATCGGTAACATCTTTATTATTGATTTGCTTCTGAACAATTTCATTAACAATATATGGGTTTACAGCACTTGCTCCGTAACCAAAAAGTAAAGCAAAGTGATGTACTTCTCTAGGCTCAGCAGATTCAATAATTAAACTGATTTTTGAACGTTTTTTTAATTTATGAAGCGCATGATTTACGTAAGAACAAGCTAATAGTGCAGGAATTGGTGCGTGGTTTTCATCCACAAATCTGTCTGATAAAATAATAATGTTAGCACCTTCGTCAATCGCTTTAGAGGCTTTAGTGACTAAGTTTTCTAGAGCTACTTCCAATTCATTTAATCCTCGATTAACTTCGTATAACATCGAAATAGATTCGACTTTAAAATCTGGATTAGTATCGTAGTTTTTAATCTTATCTAAATCGTGTTTAGAGATGACAGGATTCTGTATTTTTAGTTTTTTACAATGCTCTGCATTAATATCAAATAGGTTGACATCGCTACCTAAAGTTAAGCTTATATCTGTAATTAATTCTTCACGAATACCATCTAAAGGCGGATTAGTAACTTGAGCAAATAACTGTTTAAAATAGTTATACACCAGTTGAGGTCTTTCAGATAAAATTGCAATAGGCGCATCACTTCCCATAGAACCAATTGGCTCTTTTCCTAATTGCGCCATCGGACGAATAATGGTGTTTAAATCTTCCTCAGTATACCCAAAAACAACTTCACGTTTTGATAACTCAATTTCGTCATGCTGTATAGGTCCTTTTTTAGCTTCAATATCTCTAAGGTGTACTAAATTTTCAGTTAACCATTGTCTATAGGGATGTTTTGATGCAATTTCTTCTTTTATTTCTTCGTCATTAACAATTCTGCCTTCATTCATGTTAACCAGAAACATTTTACCAGGTTCTAAACGACCATGATACTCAACGTTTTCAGGTTTAATATCTACTACTCCAGTTTCTGAAGACATGATTACGTTTCCAGATTTTGTAACAGTATACCTTGAAGGACGTAAACCATTACGGTCTAATACAGCACCAATAAAATTACCATCTGTAAATGGTATGGAAGCTGGTCCATCCCAAGGTTCCATAAGGCAAGAATTATACTCATAAAACGCTTTTTTGGCATCAGACATGTTTGGATTTTTCTCCCATGCTTCAGGGACAAGCATCATCATAGCTTCTGGAAGTGATCTGCCAGTCATTAATAATAATTCTACAACCATATCTAAGGTTGCCGAATCTGATTTTCCTTTTAAAACAGTTGGAATTATCTTTTTTATGTCGTCACCAAACAATGGGCTTTCCATGATTTCTTCACGAGAAAACATTCGAGACACATTACCTCTAACGGTATTAATTTCACCATTATGGCAGATGTATCTAAACGGTTGCGCTAAATCCCAAGTAGGGAAGGTATTGGTAGAAAAACGTTGATGTACTAACGCTAAACGTGTATCTAATGCCGAATTAAACAAGTCTAAATAATACTCGTTAATATGTTCTGGCATTAATAAGCCTTTAAAAATGATAATTTTTGTGGACAGACTTGGAAGATAGAAGAATTTAGATTCTGATAATTTAGAACCATATATAATATGTTCTGCAATCTTACGTGCAGCAAAAAGTTTTAAGTTAAATTCTCTTTCGGTTTGTTGGTCGTTTGCTTTACCTATAAAAATTTGCTTAACAAAAGGCTCTGTGACTTTAGCAATTTCACCTAAAACGTCACTATTAACAGGGACATCTCTCCAGCCAATCAATTTTAACCCTTGGTTTTCAATTTCTTTTTCAAATACATCAATACAATATTGACGCTGATTTTCTTTTTTAGGCAGAAACACATTACTTACAGCATAGTCTCCAGCTTCAGGTAAATCAAATTCGCAAAAAATCTTAAAAAATTTATGTGGAATATCAATTAAAATACCTGCACCATCACCTGTAACTCCATCTGCACTTACTGCACCACGATGCTCTAATTTCACTAAAATTTCTAACGCTTTATGTATAATATCGTTAGAACGTTTTCCTGTTAAACTACAGATAAAACCAGCACCACAATTATCGTGTTCATATTCTGGTAAATACAGTCCTTGTTTTTTTAGCATAACTCTTCAATTTTTAAGGCATTTTACCACCTTATTTAGCTTCTAATATATATGCTAATGTTTGATAATGAAAACGTTCCGTTCACTTTTTCGAAATTCTGAATGAGACAGGTTTAAAATGCAATTTGAGTAATTAAAAGGCGCTTATTTTAAGAAATAAACAATAGAATAATCTCAATAAAAACACACAATAATTGCGAAAACGTTTTCGTAATAATTAAAAATTTGAATAAAATTTACTAAAAAGTCTTTTTTGTTGAGATTAAAGCAATTCCGTTAATATGAATTTAATAAAAAAGCAACATACAAATTAATATACCCCTCAAAAAATAGGGGTATAATTTTAATATTAATAAAAATGAGTGTTGAAACCCTATTTTTTTAGGGGTTAATTATTTTTTAATATAGATTTGAAAACGAAAACTAATTGAAAACTAATTATTAACACAGAAATATTATGAAACAATTATTGACCCTTACACTTCTATTTGCAACAACAATTTTAATTGCACAGGACGAGACAACTACTCCAGAAAAAAAATTCACTTTCGAAGGAAGTGTTGATGCTTATTATCAAACATATTTAACAGCTTCTGATGATTCAGGACAATCATTTGGGACTGCTTTTGCAGGGCAAACAGGATTTGCTTTAGGTATGGGTAACATTATTGCTAGCTACGAAAGTGGAAAAGTAGGAGCTGTACTTGATTTAGTAACTGGACCAAGAGGTGCAGGAGCAACTTTTAGCAATGATATTGTTGATGGAATTGTAAACCAAGCTTATGCTTACTGGAATGTTTCAGAAAAAACAACCTTAACAATGGGACGTTTTAATACCTTTTTAGGTTACGAAGTTATTGCACCAGCAGCAAACTTTAACTACAGTACCTCTTATTTATTTTCTCACGGACCATTCTCTCATGTTGGTTTAAAAGCTGATTTTGCTTTATCTGATGACTTTAGCTTAATGTTAGCAGTGATGAACCCTTGGGATACTAATGACACTTCTTTTACAGGTGAATATTCATTTGGTGCTCAATTAGGCTATTCAGGTCAATTCTTAAATTTTTACTATGACAGTGGTAATAATGGAGGATTAGGTTTTGAAGTTGATTATACTGGTGGATTTGATGTGTCTGAAGATTTATTTTTAGGAATTAATGCTGCATACAATGACAATGATGGGAGTGGGTTTTATGGAGCTGCTATATATCCTCAATTTGCAACATCAGACGATTTTAGCATTGGGTTAAGAGGAGAGTATTTTGGGTATCACGATAAAGATATTGATGATTTACCAAGTGTATTTGCTGCAACTTTAACAGGAAGTTACACAGTGGACAGCAATTTAATTATTAAGCCAGAAATTAGATTAGACTCTTGGAGTAATAATGATGCTGCATACTTTGATGCAGATGGAGAAGATGCAAGTAGCTTATCTGCGTTTACATTAGCAGCTATTTATAGATTTTAACTAACTAAATATTAATAAGGTTTTCGCTATAGCGGAAATTAAAAACTCAAAAAAATGAAAAAAGTTGAAGCAATTATCAGAAAATCTAAATTTTCTGCAGTTAAAAAGGCACTACATGAAGTAGGTGTTAATTTCTTCTCGTATTGGGATGTTACAGGACTTGGAAACGAAAAAGAAGGTCACGTTTACAGAGGTGTGTCTTACAGTACAAGCGATATACAAAGACGTTACTTATCCATAGTTGTAAATGACGATTTTGAAGAGGTAACCATCAAAGCCATACTTGAGGCAGGTAGCACTGGTGAAGTAGGTGATGGTAAAATATTCGTTTCAAAAATCGATGAAGTTTACAGAATAAGAACAGGAGAAAAAGGCGGTAACACTTTAAAATAAAAAACATGGAATTACTTACAACAAATAATGTATGGATGATGATCTGTACAGCACTGGTTTTCTTTATGCACTTAGGATTTGCATTTTTAGAAATTGGACTGACACGTCAAAAAAACACAATTAATATACTTTTTAAAAACATTTTTATAATTACAGTAGGACTGCTATTGTATTGCTTAGTGGGATTTAATTTAATGTATCCAGGAGAATTTAATGGTTTCTTAGGATTTGCAGGATTTGGTTTAGACGCTCCTTTAACTGCAGAAGGCGCTTTAGATTTAGCTTATAACGAAGGGTATACTTACTGGACAGACTTTTTGTTTCAAGGGATGTTTGCAGCTACTGCAGCAACAATTGTTTCTGGAGCTGTAGCAGAGCGTATGAAAATAGGACCATTTATGGTCTTTACCATACTTTACGTTGGATTAATTTACCCAATAGCAGGATCTTGGAAATGGGGAGGCGGATTTTTAGACAGCTTAGAAACCCCTTTTTATGACTTTGCAGGTTCTACGTTAGTACACTCTGTTGGTGGATGGGCTGCTGTAGTAGCAGTTTGTTTATTAGGCTCAAGAATTGGTAAATTTAAAGATGGTAAATTACAAGCCATACCAGGACATAACATTCCGTTAGCAACAGCTGGAGTATTAATCCTTTGGCTAGGATGGTTTGGATTTAATGGAGGTTCTGTATTATCTGCAGATCCATCTTTAACTTCGTTAACATTAGTAACAACCTGTCTTGCAGCAGCAGCTGGAGGTGTTGTTGCAGCCCTAACCTCTACTGTATTACATAAAAATTTAGATTTAACAATGTTCTTAAACGGAATCTTAGGAGGTTTAGTTGGTATTACAGCAGGAGCTGACCAAATGAGCCCAACAGATGCTGTAATAATTGGAGCAGTAGCTGGTGCTATTATTGTATTTGCAGTATCGTTAATTGATAAGTTAAAATTAGATGATCCTGTTGGTGCCATAGCAGTACACTTAGTATGCGGTATCTGGGGAACATTAGCAGTAGGTATTTTTGGAAATTTAGCAAGTGGTGCACAGTTTGTAAGTCAGCTAATTGGTGTGGCTTCTTATGCAGCTATTTGTATAGTGTCTTCGTTTATAATCATTTTTATTATGAAGAAAACCGTTGGTATTAGAGTTTCTGAAAAAGAAGAATTAGAAGGACTTGATGCTCATGAACATGGGATGGATGCTTATCCAGACTTTAGACTAAATGAGCATTAGAATTTAGTTAGTTTGTTTGAAAAACCCTCAAGGCATTATGCTTTGAGGGTTTTTTTTGTATGATTTTTTCAGCAAAAAAAATACCCAGTAATATAATTACTGAGTATTTAACGACTAATAATAAAATATTATATAATTGTAGATTGTCCTAAATGAATATTAGCAAAGTTAATATTCGTATCATTTGGGTTACTTATAAAATCGGCTATAAAATCGCCCACTTTAGAAGTGGTAACATTATCGTTTTTAGTATTTAAGTCAGGAGTTGTTATTTCTAATTTTAAAGATTTATCAACCCCTTTTTTTATCAGTTCTGCTTCGTCATACAATCCAAAATGTTCTAATAACATAGCAGCACTTAATATAGAAGCAATTGGGTTTGCAATACCTTTACTTGTTGCTTGTGGATATGACCCATGAATAGGTTCAAACATGGCGTATTTGTCTCCAACAGATGCTGAAGCTAATAATCCAATAGATCCACCTATAACACTAGCTTCATCGCTAATAACGTCTCCAAATAAGTTTTCTGTTAATATTACATCAAACTGTTTTGGATTTAAAATCATTTGCATAGCTGCATTATCTACAAATAAAAAGTCTAGCTCCACATCTGGATAATCTATTGCTAATTCAGTAACCACTTTTCTCCATAAACGAGAGGTTTCTAAAACATTGGCTTTATCAACTAAAGTCACTTTTTTCTTTCTGCTTTGAGCAGCTTTAAAAGCTAAATGTGATATACGTTCGATTTCTTCACGAGAATACTCACATAAATCGGATGCTGAATTACCGTCTTCGCTTAGATACTTTTTTCCAAAATAAATTCCTCCAGTTAATTCTCTATAAATACTAATGTCTGTCCCGTTTATAATATCTCTTTTTAAAGGAGATTTATCTAATAGCGTCTCATAGGCTTTAACAGGTCTAATATTGGCGTATAATCCTAATTCTTTTCTAAGCTTAAGTAATCCTTGTTCTGGACGTACTTTTGCGTTAGGGTTATTATCGTATTTTGGATGACCTATCGCACCAAATAAAATGGCATCACTAGACTTGCATAAGTCTAAAGTTGGGTCTGGTAAAGGATTGTTATGTTGGTCTATTGCAATAGCACCTACAGGAGCTTCTTTAAACAAAAAGGTATGGTCAAACTCTAAAGCAATAGCTTTTAATACTTTTATGGCTTGGTCGGTGACTTCTGGACCAATACCATCGCCTGATAAAACTGCTATATTTAATTTCATTTTATATTTAATTAGTCTGTTTTTTTAGCTTCAAAAGCTGTAATCATTTCTTTTTTACTTAATAAATAGTCTATATCATCATAACCATTAATCATACAGGTTTTTTTGTAAGCATCAATCTCAAAAGATTCACTAAAAGAGGTGCCTTCCACTGAAATTGTCTGAGCTTCTAGATTTACTTCTAATTTAATTTCAGGTTTTTCAGAGACTTCAGTCAATAACACGTTTAAAAATTCTGGAGAAACTTGTACTGGTAGTAACCCATTATTTAATGCGTTTCCTTTAAAGATATCTGCAAAAAAACTAGACACAATCACCTTAAAGCCATAATCGTTTAAAGCCCAAGCTGCGTGTTCTCTACTAGATCCACACCCAAAGTTATCTCCAGCAACCAGTATACTTCCAGAGTATTTAGGGTTATTTAAAGCAAAGGATTTGTTTATTGAACCATCTTTATTGTATCTCCAATCTCTAAACACATTGTTGCCAAAACCTTTTCTGTCTGTTGCTTTTAAAAAACGAGCAGGAATGATTTGGTCTGTATCTATATTTTCAATTGCTAACGGAATTGCTGTAGATTGTAATGTTGTAAATTTTTCCATCTTAATTTAATTGTTTAGTGATATCCACAATTTTACCCTCTACCGCTGTAGCTGCAGCCACTAATGGGCTAGCTAAAATAGTACGTGATCCTTGTCCTTGTCTACCTTCAAAATTTCTATTAGAAGTTGAAACACAATATTCGCCTTGCGGGATTTTATCGTCATTCATTGCTAAACATGCACTGCAACCAGGTTGACGTAACTCAAAGCCTGCAGCATCAAAAATATCCTTTAAACCTTCTTGAATAATTTGAGCTTCAACTTGTTTACTTCCTGGTACTAACCAAGCAGTGACATTTTCTGCTTTATGTTTTCCTTTAATGTAGTTAGCAGCAACTCTAAAATCTTCTATTCTAGAATTTGTGCAACTGCCAATAAACACATAATTAATGGGTTTATTAATAAGAGACTCACCTTTCTTAAAATTCATATATTCCAAAGATTTCTCGAAAGAGGCATCATTTACCGATGGTATGTTTTCGGATACTTTTATTCCCATTCCAGGATTTGTACCATAAGTAACCATAGGTTCAATATCTTCTGCATCAAAAAAGTATTCTTTGTCAAAAGTCGCTCCTTCATCTGTAGATAATGTTTTCCAGTAGGCTACTTTTTTATCAAACGCTTCTCCTTTTGGTGCAAATTCGCGTCCTTTTACGTAATCAAAAGTAGTTTGGTCTGGTGCAATCATGCCACCTCGTGCTCCCATTTCGATACTCATGTTACAAACTGTCATACGACCTTCCATAGACATGTTTTCAAAAACATCTCCAGCATATTCACAGAAATATCCTGTACCTGCATTAGTACCTAATTTGGCGATAATATATAAAATGACATCTTTTGGTAAAACCCCATTTTTTAATTGACCATTAACAGTTACTCTTAAACTTTTTGGCTTGGTTAATAACAAGCATTGACTAGCAAAAACTTGAGCCACTTGGCTGGTACCAATACCAAAAGCAATAGTCCCAAAAGCACCATGAGTTGAGGTGTGAGAATCGCCGCAAACAATGGTCATTCCTGGTTGTGTAATCCCTAGTTCTGGAGCCATTACGTGGACAATTCCATTGTATTTATGACCTAATTGGTATAGGGTAATATTATTTTTTTTACAATTTTCAGACAGTTGTTGTAATTGGTTTCTAGACAACAAATCTTTGACAGGTAAGTGCTGATTTAACGTTGGTGTGTTATGATCTGCGGTAGCCACAATTTGGTTAGGTCTAAAAATGGGAATGTGACGTTGTTCCAACTCGTTAAACGCTTGTGGGCTTGTAACCTCATGAATTAAATGTTGATCTATATATAAAACTTGAGGACCATCTTTAATAGTATCCACTACATGAGCATCCCAAACTTTATCAAACAGTGTTTTTGCCATAATTAAGCCGATATTATTTGTTGATACACATTACTAGTTTCAATAATTTGATAAATGTCAGTATCGTTTATTTCTTTCTTTTTATCTGCAAAATCAAGAAAATTAGCATACACATCATCCAATTGCAATTTGGTTAACTCATAACCAACGTTTTTAGCTCTGTAAGCCAAAGCAGCCCTTCCGCTTCTAGCGGTTAAAACAATTGCAGATTCTGTAACACCAACATCTTTAGGGTCAATAATTTCGTATGTTTCACGGTTTTTTATCACACCATCTTGATGGATTCCAGAGCTATGCGCAAATGCATTAGCACCTACAATAGCCTTGTTTGGCTGTGTGTAAATACCCATACTATCACTTACCAATTGACTGATACCATATAGCCTAGTGGTATCAATATTGGTGTCTAGATTTAAATAAGGGTGCTGTTTTAAAACCATAACCACTTCTTCTAAAGCGGTATTTCCTGCACGCTCACCAATACCGTTTATGGTACATTCAATTTGTCGCGCACCATTAATAACACCTTCAATAGAATTTGCAGTAGCTAGTCCTAAGTCGTTATGACAATGACAAGATAAAATAGCTTTTTCAATACCTTTAACGTTTTCCATAAGGTATTTCATTTTTGCACCATATTCGCTTGGTAAACAATAACCAGTGGTATCCGGAATATTTAAAACTGTTGCACCAGCTTTAATAGCTGCTTCACAAACTCTAGCTAGGTACTCGTTGTCTGTACGACCAGCATCTTCAGCATAAAATTCGACATCTTCTACAAACGATTTTGCGTAAGCTACAGCATCAAAAGCACGTTGTATAATGGTTTCTCTGTCTGATTTAAATTTAAATTTTATATGCGAGTCAGAGGTGCCTATCCCAGTATGTATTCTAGGTTTTTTAGCATATTTTAAAGCTTCAGCTGCAACTTTTATATCATTTTCTACAGCACGTGTTAATCCGCAAACAGTAGCGTTTTTTACGATTTTAGAAATGGCCTCAACCGATTTAAAATCGCCTGGACTAGAGACTGGAAAGCCAGCTTCAATGACATCTACACCTAAGCCATCTAATTGTTTAGCAATAACAACTTTCTGTTCTGTATTTAATTTACAACCAGGTACTTGCTCGCCATCTCGAAGCGTAGTATCAAATATTTGAATCTTGTTTTTTGACATTTTAAGAGAGAATTATTTTTCTTTTGAAAGACTAATTTATACTTTGGTTATCTGTTACAATTATTGAACATTGTATATGTTACGATGTTCAACTAATAAAATGCAATACAAAACACTGATAATCAAAGCTTTAAACAACAAATTAGTTGATGACTAAAGAGCAAAAAGATAATTTATTTTTATTGGTTAAATCCTTAACTAAATCTGAAAAACGTCAATTTAAATTGTATGTTGGTCGACTTGGTGTTAATTCTGATTCTAAATTTTTAAACCTTTTTAATCTCTTAGATAAAGCACAGGTTTATGACGAAACAAGTATTTTAAAAAGTGGAATTGTTAAAAAACAGCAATTAGCAAATGTCAAAGCCCATTTATATAAGCAGATTCTAATAAGCTTAAAATTAAATCCATCGCACCAAAATATCCGCTCTCAGATTAGAGAACAATTGGATTTTGCTTCCATTTTGTATCATAAAGGATTGTATAAACAAAGCTTAAAAATTTTAGATAAGGCAAAAGAATTAGCTATTGTTAATGAAGAAAAAAACTTAGCTTTTGAAATTGTAGAGCTTGAAAAAATTATTGAAGCTCAGTACATCACCAGAAGTATTAGTAATCGTGCAGATCAACTAACCATTCAAGCAAAAGAATTAAGCGAGTTAAATGTAATTACAAGCAAACTTTCTAATTTATCATTACAGCTGTATAGTATTATTTTAAAAACAGGTTACGTTAAAAACGAAGCAGAAAGCAAAGCCATTACCAAATATTTTAACGATAGATTGCCAAAACTTACATTCTCTGAATTGGGTTTTAGAGAAAAACTATGGTATTACAAAGCACATTTGTGGTATAGTTTTTTAATGCAAGATTTTTTAAACTGCTATAAATACGCGTTAAAATGGGTTAACTTATTTTATGAAAACCCAAATATGATAAGCTTAAATCCAGTTTTTTTCTTAAAAGGAAACAACTATTTACTAGAAGCTTTGTACTTTATAAAAAATAAGCCAAAATTTATTAGTAAGCTTAATGAATTTAATACCGTAGTTAGTCAATCCAATTTTCCAAAAGACGAAAACGTATCTACGTTAGTTTTTTTATATGGTAATTTTCATAATATCAATCAGCATTTTATAGATGGTAGTTTTGAAGAGGGTTTGATAATGATACCAAAGATAGAAGCAGAATTAACCCAGTTTGAAAGTAAAATAGACGAACATCATAAAATGATTTTTTACTATAAGTTTGCTAGCTTACATTTTGGAGTAGGAAACAATAAAGATTGCATAAAATATTTAGATAAAATTATATCTAATAAATCCTTGTCAATGCGTGAGGACCTTCTTTGTTTTTCTAGGGTTCTTAACCTTGTGGCACACTACGAAGCAGGTTTAGATTATCATTTAGAATCTTTATTACGTAGTACGTATAAGTTTTTAATAAAAATGAATGACTTACATGAAGTCCAAAAAGAAATGATAAAATTTATAAGAGGGTTGCAAGATATTTATCCACAGGATATTAAATCCGAATTTAAAAAATTACTAGAAGTTTTAAAACAATATGAAGACCATCCATACGAGCGTCGTGCGTTTTTATATCTAGATATCATCTCTTGGCTTGAAAGTAAAATTGAAAACAAACCAGTAGGCCAAATAGTAAAAGATAAATATTTACAACTTTATGCCTAATAATCTGATTAAGAAATAATAAGTAAAATTCTAAACTGTTTTTAAAATAAATGTTTAGCATTTTAGTTAGTTATACAAGGCTTAATAAAATATTAAGTGTAAAGTCATATAACCAAGTTGTCAAAAATCATACTAAAAACGACTAAATTTAGCATTTTAACGATAAAAATAGCGTTTTAAAGAGGTTTTTATATAAAAAAGGGTTTTAAAAGTTTTGATAGCATAGTTTTTTTCATACATTTACACCCTCAAATCAGCGATGAAGAAAAAGAAAACATTAATAGCTACAGTCTTATTTTTATTAATAAGCGTAATTGGTGTGTCTCAAATTGTGACACCACCACCTCCACAACAACCACCTCCACCTGGTCTTCCTATAGATAATGGTGTTGTTATTTTAGTTGTTATGGGATTAATTTATGGTGTTTACAAACTTATCTTATCTATAAAAAAATCAAACGTTTAGTTCGGTTAAACGTTTTACATATTTTCCTATTACATCAAACTCTAAATTTACTTTAGTGCCTTTTTTAAAGGTTTTAAAATTTGTATGCTCAAAAGTATAAGGTATAATTGCAACACTAAAGCTGTTTTTAGCCGAATTTACTACTGTTAAACTTACTCCATTTACTGTAATAGATCCTTTTTCAATAGTGATATTGTTTAGTTTTGGATCATACTCAAAAGTATATAACCAGCTTCCATTAGTTTCTTTAGCTTCTATACATGTAGCAGTTTGGTCCACATGACCCTGAACTATGTGACCATCTAATCGATCACCAAGTTTCATAGCACGTTCTAAGTTTACTTGGTCGTTAACTTTTAAATCACCTATATTACTTTTATCTAGAGTCTCTTTTATTGCAGTTACAGTGTATTCATTATTATTTATTCTAACAACAGTCAAACACACACCATTATGTGCAACACTTTGATCTATTTTTAATTGGCTAGTTATATCACTAGCAATAGTGATATCTAGATTACCTTTTTTGGTAGATAATTGCTTTACGGTGCCTAGTGTTTCAATTATTCCTGTAAACATAAACTTAATCGTATTATTTAGTTAAATTTGCTTTGGTAAATTTACAAACAATAGTTAGTAGTATTAATGAAGAAAGAAGAAAATATTAAAGTAGGAATTTCTATAGGCGATCTTAACGGTATTGGAGCAGAAGTTGTTTTAAAAATTTTTGAAGATAATAGGATGTTAGAGTTTTGTACGCCAATTATTTTTGCATCTATAAAAACCATGAGTTTTGTAAAAAACCATTTTAACTTAGATATTAAATTAAATGGTATTCATACTGTCGGACAGGCTTTAACTGGTCGTGTTAATGTATTAAATTGCTGGAAAGAAAACGTTAATATTATTTTTGGACAAGAAGATTTAAAAATTGGTGAGTATGCTATAAAATCTTTAGAACAAGCAACAAAAGCATTAAAAAACGAAGATATTGACCTTTTAGTAACCGCTCCAATAAATAAGCATAATATTCAATCTGAAACTTTTAAATTTCCGGGACATACAGATTATTTAAACCAAGAATTAGAAGGTAATAGTCTTATGTTTATGGTAACAGAAGGGTTAAGAATAGGATTATTTACAGATCATGTCCCAGTAAAAGATATAGCCAACCATATTACACCACAACTTATTGAAGAAAAAATAAACACCGTATACGCTTCTCTCAAACAAGATTTTAAAGTTAACAAACCTAAAATTGCGGTTTTAGGTATTAACCCACATACAGGAGATAATGGTGTAATAGGAAACGAAGACGATGAGGTATTACGCCCTACCTTAAATAAAATTAAAGAATCGGGTAAATTAGTTTTTGGGCCATATGCAGCAGATAGCTTTTTTGGTTCTAACAATTATAAAAACTTTGATGCTATAATTGCATCCTATCATGATCAAGGATTAATACCATTTAAAACTTTATCCTTTGGACAAGGAGTTAATTATACTGCAGGATTAAACCGTGTCAGAACTTCACCAGATCATGGAACAGCCTATGAAATAGCAGGAAAAGGGACTGCAGACATTAGCTCTTTTAAAGAAGCTATTTTTACCGGAATTAAAATTTTTAGAAACAGAAAAGAGTATCAAGAGATCAGTCAAAACCCACTAGGATTTTCCAAACGAAAGATATAAACAAAAAATTGTTTATAAGTCTACTAAATAAAGAAAATTTTATATATTTGCAGGCTCAAAATAGATGTGGTAATGAAGCAATTAAAAGAATTTACAATACCATTTGTAGGTTTAAAGGTAGGAAAACATCATTTTGATTATAGTATAGATCAAACGTTCTTTAATCATTTTGAGTATGAAGACTTTAATTCTTGCAACATACAGGTTGATTTAATATTAGAAAAAAAATCAACGTTACTAGAATTAAATTTCCAAATTACAGGAACAGTAAATGTAAACTGTGATGTTACTAACGAGCCTTACGATCAAGCCATTTCTAATGAGTTTGAATTGGTAGTAAAGTTTGGCGAGGAATATAACGACGAACATATTGACATATTAATTATTCCACATGGCGAATATGAAATTAATATCCAACAATATATATATGAATTAGTCGTGTTAGCATTACCAAGTAAACGTGTGCATCCTGGAATTGAAGACGGAACATTAGATTCAGAAATACTTGATAAATTAGAAGAACTTAGCCCAAAGCTAAAAGACACAAAAGAAGACAAAGAGGAAACAGACCCTCGTTGGAATACATTAAAAAAACTATTAACGGATAAATAACAATATAAAATGGCACATCCTAAAAGAAAAATCTCGAAAACTAGAAGAGATAAGAGAAGAACACATTACAAAGCAACTGCGCCACAAATTGCAACTTGCCCAACAACAGGTGAAGCTCACTTATATCATAGAGCACACTGGAGTGAAGGAAAACTTTACTACAGAGGTCAAGTGTTAATTGACAATTCAGTAGAAGAAAACGAAGCATAATTATTATGCACGCATATAATAAAACGCTCATTCGTGGGCGTTTTTTTTATGATTAATTTTTCTTTACGTTAAAAAGCATTTACTTTGCATAGAATTAGTCCTAAAATGACTAATTTTATTAAATTAAAGTCAAATTTGGTCATTTTTGACCTTTTTTTGACTAAAATAGCTAAAATATGAGCAAAATTTCTGCTGCAATTACCGCTGTTGGTGCCTATGTGCCAGAATATGTATTAACCAATCAAATTCTTGAAACTATGGTTGATACAAATGACGAATGGATAACCACTAGAACGGGAATCAAAGAACGTCGCATTTTAAAAGGAGAAGGAAAGGGGACTTCTTACATGGCTATAAAAGCTGCCAATGACCTTTTAAATAAAAAAGGCTTAAACCCTAAAGATATAGAACTAGTTATCGTTGCTACCGCAACACCAGATATGCAAGCAGCATCTACAGCTGCTTATACTGCAACACAAATAGGAGCTACCAATGCCTTTTCTTTTGATTTAGAAGCAGCTTGTTCTAGCTTTTTATATGGTATGTCTGTAGCTGCAAAATATATAGAGTCTGGTCGATATAAAAATGTTCTTCTAATAGGTGCAGATAAAAACTCTTCAATGATTAATTATGAAGACAGAGCAACATGTATCATATTTGGAGATGGTGCAGGAGCAGTTTTGTTTGAACCAAATACAGACGGTTTAGGGCTTCAAGACGAATATTTAAGAAGTAATGGAGATGGACGAGAATTTCTTCAAGTAAAATCAAGTGGTTCTTCTTATCCAGTCACTAAGGAATCAATAGACAGAAAAGAAAACTTTGTTTTTCAAGATGGTAAAACCGTCTTTAAAAACGCGGTTTTTAATATGGCAGATGTTGCAGTTAAAATTTTAGAGCGCAACAACCTTACAAAAAATGATATTGCATGGCTAGCAGCCCATCAAGCAAACAAAAGAATTATAGATGCAACTGCTAACCGTATAGAATTAGAACCTGAAAAGGTGATGATGAATATTGAAAAATATGGTAATACAACTTCAGCAACCTTACCATTATTATTAAACGATTACGAATCACAATTAAAAAAAGGTGACAATATTATATTTGCAGCTTTTGGAGGTGGTTTTACTTGGGGTTCTATTTATCTTAAATGGGCTTACAATTCTTAACAAACTAACTAAAACTAAATTAATAACTTAATTATTATGGATTTAAAAGACATTCAAAACTTAATTAAATTTGTTGCCAAATCTGGTGCAAGTGAAGTTAAATTAGAAACAGAAGACGTTAAAATAACTATAAGAACAGGTTCTGAAACAGAAACAACTTACGTTCAGCAAGTACCAATGCAAGCACAAATGCCAATGCAACAAGCGGTACCTCAGGCTCCAGCACCTGCACCTGCTGCAACAACAGATGCACCTGCAGCTGCTGACGAAAATTCAAAATATATAACTATAAAATCACCAATTATTGGTACATTTTATAGAAAACCTTCTCCAGATAAACCATTGTTTGTAGAAGTTGGTCAAACCATAGCAGTAGGTGATGTACTTTGTATTATTGAAGCTATGAAGTTATTCAACGAAATAGAATCTGAAGTATCAGGTAAAATTGTTAAAATTTTAGTTGACGATTCTTCTCCAGTAGAATTTGACCAACCATTATTCTTAGTAGACCCATCTTAAATTTAGGTTATTAGTGCTTTCGATTTATCTAAAAAAATCGAAAAGTAAAATAATCCAATTGTCTAATTATCTAATTTAATAAAGATGTTTAAAAAAATATTGATTGCCAATAGAGGAGAAATAGCACTACGTGTTATTAGAACCTGTAAAGAAATGGGCATTAAAACAGTAGCAGTATACTCTACTGCAGACGCAGAAAGCTTACACGTTAAGTTTGCAGACGAAGCAGTTTGTATAGGTCCACCAGCGAGTAGCGAGTCTTACTTAAAAATGTCTAATATTATTGCTGCAGCAGAAATCACTAATGCTGATGCCATACACCCTGGATATGGTTTTTTATCTGAAAACGCAAAATTTTCTAAAATCTGTGAAGAACATCAAATAAAATTTATTGGTGCTTCAGAAGAAATGATAGACAGAATGGGAGACAAAGCAAACGCCAAAGCAACAATGATTGCAGCAGGTGTACCTGTAGTCCCAGGAAGTGACGGTATTATTAAAGATTTTAAAGAGTGCCTTAAAGTTGCAAAAGAAACCGGTTACCCAGTCATGCTAAAAGCATCTGCTGGAGGTGGAGGTAAAGGAATGCGTGCTGTTTGGAAAGAAGAAGATTTACAAAATGCTTGGGAATCTGCTAGAACAGAATCTAAAGCAGCATTTGGTAATGATGATATGTATATGGAAAAGCTTATTGAAGAGCCTAGACATATCGAAATACAAATTGTTGGTGACTCTACTGGTAAAGCTTGTCATTTATCAGAAAGAGATTGTTCTGTACAACGTCGTCATCAAAAATTAACAGAAGAAGTACCTTCTCCTTTTATGACAACTGCATTGCGTAAAAAAATGGGTGAAGCAGCAGTAAAAGCAGCAGAATATATTAAATACGAAGGTGCAGGAACCGTAGAGTTTTTAGTAGACAAACACAGAAACTTCTACTTCATGGAAATGAATACACGTATTCAAGTAGAGCACCCAATTACAGAACAAGTTATTGATTTTGATTTAATACGCGAGCAAATTTTAGTGGCTGCAGGTGTGCCAATTTCAGGTAAAAACTATACACCTAACTTACACTCAATTGAATGTCGTATTAATGCAGAAGATCCGTATAATGATTTTAGACCATCTCCTGGAAAAATAACAACACTACATGCGCCTGGAGGACATGGAGTTCGTTTAGATACGCATGTTTATGCAGGTTATAGTATTCCGCCAAATTACGATTCTATGATTGCTAAGTTAATTACAACAGCGCAAACACGTGAAGAGGCAATTAATAAAATGAAACGTGCTTTAGACGAGTTTGTTATTGAAGGTATTAAAACTACCATTCCGTTTCATAGACAATTAATGGATCATCCAGATTATTTAGCTGGTAATTACACAACAAAGTTTATGGAAGATTTTGTTATGGAAAAACCAACAGAAGAATAAATATTAAAAAACTCCGAAATGAATTTCGGAGTTTTTTTTTGTTAGCCAAAAAGCTTCTGTATATTTGAATATAAATCTAAAGTAAATGAAATTATCTAATAGCTTAAAAGCTTGTTTGTTACTCCTCTTTTTTGGGCTAACCTCTTGTTTTGAAATCATAGAAGAAATAGACTTGAAAAGTGATGGTACAGGCACAATGACGTTTACTTTAAACATGAGTAAAAGTAAAAGTAAGCTAGCTTCTATTATGCTTTTAGATTCTATTAATGGATATAAAGTGCCTTCTAGAGCAGACATCCAAAAAAGCTTAGACCAAATGGTGTCTGAATTAAACAAAGCAGAAGGATTAACTAACATCAAGAAAACAGCAGATTATGATAACTTTATATTTTCTGTGAAGTGCGATTTTAAATCTATAGAAAACATCAACAAATTAACTAACAAAGTAGCAGGAGAGCAAAAGCATAATACAGGATTAAACGCTTACTTTTTTGATAAGAATAATGGAAGTTTTAAAAGAAAATACACCTATTCTAGCGACGTAAAAAAACAATACAATAAGCTAAAATCCGAAAACAAAAAAGTATTTGATGATGCCTCTTATACCGTAATCTATAGATTTGATAAAGAAGTGGAATCTCAAAACAACAAACAAGCTAAAGTCTCTAATTCTAAAAAAGCAGTTATGCAACGTGTTAGCGCATTAGATATTATTAACGGAACAGGAAACTTTAGTACACAGATAACATTACAAAAATAACCTCAAACTAATAAACCAATGAAACAATTACTTTGCTTATTATTATGTATATCGTCATATACATTTGCCCAAAACACAGCTTCAAAAATACCCAGTGACGCTTCAATAGTAGCAACAATTAAAGGCGAAAATTTATTACAATTAATATCTATGGAAGAGTTAAACAACTCTTTTTTAGGATCAGAAATTTTAAAAGAATTATCTAGAGGAGGCAACACTTATTCATCTTTAGAAGATTTTGGATTTAATTTAAATGCGTCTGCACATTATTTTATGCAAGTCAACGATAGCATTAATTATAATGCTTTTGTTATTCCATTAAAAAATGTAAGTCAGTTTGAGGACTTGATTACTAGATCTAATAAAGAAGAAATAGTAAATCAAAACGGAATAAAAACTATTTCTGGAGACAATAGTCCTGCAATTGTTTGGGATAATACGACATTAGTGGTGGTTATGGGAGATACCAATTATGCTTATTTTGAAAACGAAGACGTGTCAGAACGCTATGGTATACAGACCGAAAATTACGGTTGGCCAGAAACAGCTTATGAAGTAGAAGCTATACCTGCTCCAGCTGCAGCCTATGAAGAAGCAGATGAAGATGTGGAAGTAGAAATAGAAGAAACAGTTATAGAGTCTGCAGAAGATTATAATTATGAAGACGAAGAGATTGAAGAAACAGTAATTGAATCTACTGAAAGTTACGATTATGATGAGGAAGAAGTTGAAGAAACAGTTATTGAATCTACCGAAGGTGAAGATTATAACTACGACTATTACGACAATCTAAACTCTAGTTATACCTTAAAAAGAGAACTTGCTAAACAATGGTCAATGTTAAAGGCAAAACAAATCTTGATGCAACCAGAAAGCAATTCTATCTTAAACAATAAATCGTATGTAAAAAGCTTAGACAATAAAGCAGAAGCAACACTTTGGGTTAACGATTTTGGACAATTGTATGCTAGTTTTTTAAGCAATTCTTACTACAATAATATGCTAGGCATGGATTTAGCAAGTATGTATGCTAATAATGGTCTGACAGCTAAATTGTTTATGGAAGACGATAAAATGATGTTGAATACAACGTATACTATGTCTGATGAGATGGCAAGTAGCTATAAAAAAATGACTTCTAGAAAACTTAATAAAAAGTTTTTAAATTATGTTAATGAAGATAGAATGATTGGTTACTTAAGCTATTCTGTAGATACAAAAGCAACCCTGGAAGAGTATCCAAAACTTATGAAATCTATTTATGGAAGCATGCCCTATTATGGTGAAGAAGCTAGTTTAGGTATCGACTTGTTTTCATTATTATTAGATGAAGAAGCAGTAGCTAAAGTATTAAAAGGCGATATGTTGTTTTTATTATCCGGAATCTCGCAACAAGAAGTAACTTATACTAGCTACGAGTATAATGATGATTACGAGTATATTGAGGTTGAAAAAACCAAAACAGAAACCTTACCAGACTTTTTGTTAATGGCATCTACAGAAGATCCAAGTATGTTAACCAAGTTAATTAATTATACTAGAAATAAAGAGATGGTGACCTTTCAAAATGGGTATTATACGTTTAAAACACCACAAAGTCCTTTAGCAGTTCATTTTATGATTAAAGATGGTATTGTGTTTTTAGGTACATCAGATTTAGAAATGAGAAAAATTGTTTCAGGAAATTTTAATGCTAAAGTCTCTTCAACACATAAAAAAATGATGCTAAACAATAGCTATTCATTTTTTATAAGCGCAAAACAATTGGCATCACAATTACCTATTAAAGAAATGGGTATAGATAGATCAGGAAAACTAGAATGGTTTTTAAATACGTCTGAAGATGCTTATATGAAAGCGTCTAAAATAAAAGGAAATACTTTAGAGACAGAACTAGTAGTTAACATCCCATCTACAGAAGAGAATGCTTTAAAATACATGTTCAATATTATTGAAACATTTGCAAAATAATTTTTAATGAATATTAAAAAAATAGTAATAAGAGCAGCCATTATCATTAGTGTGCTGCTTTTGCTTTTTAAGGGTTTTTTGATGTATCGTAATTATGCATCTTATCAAGATGTCATTCATGAAAATGCAGACCATATTATAAAAGTAAAAGTTGATGGTTTGATACAAACTATTGTATTTAATGCAATTTCTAATCCATCATTTTATAACAGAACATCCACAGAAAAAGACTCACTTAAAACAGATAAAAAAACAGGTAAAGGATTTTCAATTCCAGCCAATCTGTTTGTGTATACCATAAAAAACAAACCTTCAACAACTTTTTTTACGTCATTAAAATTAACGGATTCTTCCAATTTTACAAACCATTTAATGTCTGATTTTAAAATTGAAAATTTTGAAACATCCAAAGGTATTACAATCGCTACAACTAACGACCATAACTTCTTAATTGCGTTTAACGACAAGCAATGTGTAATGGCATATAACCCAAGTAAAGAAAATATAAACGAGGTGTTTTCAGAGTTATTAATAGATAACAAAACACTTAGTAAATCCGATGAAAAATGGTCAAAAATTAAAGACGCCAACTCACATATTAACTATGTAACCAAAAACAATAACTTACACTTAGATTTTAATTCTGGAAACATTTCTATTACTGGAAATTTAGAGTTACCAGTATTTTTAAATGTGCCAAGAACTTATACAGGAGTGCAATTCTCTAAGGATGCTAGCGCAACATTAAATCTAAATGTGTTTTCTACACTACAGTATGTATCGTTTGATTTTGAAGGTACAGAGATTAAAGTAGATAGTTTAAACGACTATTATAATGGGCATATCGCATTAGAAATTGCACAAACAACAACGCAAATAGATTCTATCATTTCTTATACATATAATGATGATTTTGAAAAGGTAGAAACTAAATCTGCAGTTAAAAAGGAGGTGCCAGAAATTAATGTGCAGCTTTCTTCAAAGGGTTCTAAACTGTATAAGTACCTAGAACGCGCATCAATAATTAAACAAGGTATGTTAAATAAAGAGCTATTTCCGTTATATCAATTTAAAATAGATACAACAACAACCAGTTTATTAGCCAGTACTAACATACATAAACCTGAAGTGTTTATAGAAACAGAAAACACAAATGTTTTAGAGTTGAATATAGATTTTAAAAAACTGAAGCAACAAAACCACTTCCCGATGTTAAACAGTTATTTAGAACAATTGTTAACCTTAAAAACAATTGGTACTTTTAACAAAGACGAAACCCTACAAATAGAAGGAAAAGTCCAATTTGCAAATAAAGATATTAATGCATTGGTACAATTAGTCATGGAAAATTTAGAGTAAAATGAATTTAAGTTACTGGGAAATAAAATCGTGGCTTAGCAACATAGATTATACTATTGTTGGAAGCGGAATTGTAGGAATTAATTGTGCATTACAACTTAAAAATCGTTTTCCAAATGCAAATATTCTTATTCTAGAAAAAGGCACGTTACCACAAGGCGCAAGTACCAAAAACGCAGGATTTGCTTGCTTTGGTAGCTTGAGCGAAATTATTAGCGATCTAAAAACACACACAGAAGAAGAAGTTTTAGAATTAGTTCAAAAACGAATTAATGGACTTCAATTATTAAGAAACACTTTAGGAGACAAAACTATTGACTACCAACAGTTAGGTGGCTACGAGTTGTTTACAGAAACTGATAATTTATTTGAAAACTGTATTGAAAGAAAAAGTCAAATTAATAAACTGCTAAAGCCAATTTTCAATGCTGAGGTTTTCAGTTTAAAACAGAATACGTTTGGTTTTAAAAACATCCGTAACCAATACGTTTTTAATCAATTTGAAGGACAAATAGACACAGGTAAGATGATGGAGGCTTTATTGCAAAAAGCGCTCTTAAAAGGCATTAAAATTCTTAACAATGTGTCTGTCGAAGGTTTTTCAGAAGATGTAAATTCTGTAAACGTAAAAACCAATCAGTTTGATTTTTCTACCTCTAAACTATTGATTGCTACAAATGGCTTTGCTTCTACTTTAAATATTCCAGAGGTCAAACCCGCTAGAGCACAAGTATTAATTACTAAACCCATAAAAAACCTTCATATAAAAGGCACGTTTCATTTAGATGAAGGCTATTATTATTTCAGAAACATAGATAACAGAATACTACTTGGAGGTGGTCGTAATCTCGATTTTAAAGGTGAAGAAACTACAGAGTTATCACAAACAGCTTTAATTCAAAATAAATTAGAAGACCTTTTAAAAACCACCATTTTGCCTAATATTTCTTTTGAAGTTGAACATCGCTGGAGCGGAATTATGGGTGTTGGAAATCAGAAAAAGCCTATTGTAAAACCTCTAAGCAACAATGTGTTTTGTGGTGTGCGTTTGGGAGGAATGGGAGTTGCTATAGGTAGTTTGATTGGTCAAGAATTAGCTAATCTTATTGACTAAAATGATAAAAAGACTTTTCAAATTTATTGCAAAAACAATAGCTTGGTTTTTTATTATATCTATCGGATTAGTCATACTTTTTAAGTGGGTTCCAGTACCTATAACGCCATTAATGGTTATTAGATATTTTGAAAAAGACAGTCCAAAACTATTAAAACACGATTGGGAACCTATTGAAAATATTTCTAAAAACTTACAATTAGCAGTTGTTTGTAGCGAAGATCAAAACTTTTTAAAGCACAACGGTTTTGATATTAAAGCAATAGAAAAAGCAATTGAAAACAATAAAAAAGGCAAACGTATTAAAGGAGGTAGCACAATAAGTCAGCAAACAGCTAAAAACGTGTTTTTATGGCCACAACGTAGTTGGTTACGCAAAGGGTTTGAAACCTATTTTACTTTTTTAATCGAATTATTTTGGACTAAAGAGCGTATAATGGAAGTCTATTTAAATAGTATAGAAATGGGTAATGGTATTTATGGTGCAGAAGCAGCAGCACAATATTGGTTTAAAAAACCTGCTTCAAAACTTTCTAAGTTAGAAGCGTCTGCAATAGCTGCTATTTTACCCAATCCTAGAAACTATAAAGCCAATCCAGTGACACATTATATTGCATCCAGAAAACGTTGGATACTAACTCAAATGAATGTTGTAGGTCAATTAAATTATAATTCTAAAAATGAGTAACAAAACCTATATAAAATTAGAGTTATATAACAAATGTGTAGCGTTTACGCAACACAGATTGGATACCATTAATAACACCATACAAGAATTACAAGACTCTCTAACCTCAGAAACTAAAAGTAGTGCAGGTGATAAGCATGAAACTGGTCGCGCGATGCTACAATTAGAACGCGAGAAGGCAGGAAAGCAATTGTCGGAAATCCAAAAAATCAATCAATTATTAGCTAAAATTAGTACGGAAAGTACTTCTAAAACAATTAGCTTAGGTAGTGTCGTGTATACCACACAAGCTAACTACTATATTGCAATTAGTGCAGGTGAATTAATAATAAAAGACACTAAGTTTTATGCGATTGCTGCCAACACACCAATAGCTCAATTATTAATAGGAAAAACAGTTGGAGATGAGGTGGTTTTTAGAGGACAGGAAATTAAAGTAAACAGTGTGATATAAAAAACCTCCAATAAAACATATTGGAGGCTAACTAACTAATTAAAATTGGTTAATAGCAAATTAGTTATTATTTATATAGCATTCAAATTGAGATTTTAATTTTTTAGAATTTTTTTTGCTTACTTTTCCTTCAATTTTTTGACCATTTTCAGTAACAACTCTAAACATAGTTAAACTTTTTGTGGTTAATAATTTTAAATCTTCATCACTTAAATAACTTATAATTTGATTAGTTACCGAATAAGTACTCATAAATCGGTTATTACTTTTAAAAATTTTATCTATTTTAAGTTTAATTAAACCACCTTCTGTTTTTAAAATATAGTCAACACCTTCAGTGAAATTAACATCAAAAATATCAGAATCGTCAGCAGGTGCTTTACTAACTATATTTAAAATCACATAGGATTTGTTTGTGTCTTTATCTTTTGCAATTAATAGTTTAATATCATGACCTTTTCCGTTTACTATAGTTGATTTAGAATGTAATTTTCCTCCCCAAAGCTCTGTTTTTACTTCAGTAATTTCATCTGTATTCGTTAAATGAGCTTTACATTTTTGACCATAACAAGTAATAGTAAAGAGGAATACAATAATTAAGTTAAGTTTTTTCATTGTTTTATTATTTTAAAGGTTTTAGTTTGGTTGTCTTCAGTTATAATATTTAAAAAGTATAGCCCATTAGTAAGATGTCTAACATCTATTTTATTATCTAGTATATCTGTTTTTATCTTTTGTCCGTTGATTGTGTATAGTGTAACATTATTTAAATTAGTTTCACTATTGATATTAATGTAGGTTGTAGTTGGGTTTGGGTAGATAGAAATATTCGTTTCTAGACTAAAATCATTTATTGATAATTGAGGGTCATTTAAATCAATAAAATTAAAAGCTGTTTCTATATTTGAGTCAAAATTAAAAATAGGTTGAGCACTTGTATCTCCTTGAGTAAATGAAAAAGCAAATACATCTGTACTGCACAACAATTTATCATCATTAGTAACATACATTTCACTTTTTATAATCTCACTGATATTATTATTTGTTGTAGTGACTTCTAATATTGTGTTATAAGAAGATGCATCTAGAGAATCAAATTCTAATAAATAATTTCTTGCATAAGTTGTACTAGAAGCTCTTTGACTTGCTACATAAATATTATTATTTACAGCTTTAATTCCGAAAGGATTAAAGGGAATAGTTCCTCCAGTGGTATTTCCAAAATCATAAAAAACAGAATATGCATTGGTGTTAGTATCGATTTTAAAAATTTCTCCATTACTTGAGCTAGTATTCGTAAAATAACCAAAAATCTCGTTAGATTCTGTTTCAACAAATAGATTACGATTACCAGAGATAGTCCCTCCAATATTAGTTTCTAAAATTGTGAAATTATTTGTTATTAGATTATATGAAAACAAATCTTTGTACGTAGGAAAATCTCCTGTGTTTACACCTGGTAAAAATGTTACTCCATACATAATGTTATTTGATGATAAATAAGTCCATCTTGTTTTTGCCATATCTATAGATTGATGCAAAATATTAAATGTATTGGTTAAGGTATTATAAGAAAAAATAATACCAGTAGTGTTTGTTTCATTACCAACATACCCAACAATTCCATAGAGTATATTGTCCTTTTCAAAGAATCGTATGTTTTCTACAGATGGAGAACTTGTCCATAAACTTCCAAAATCATATGCCAAAGAATGAGTATTAGTTACAGGGTTATATTCTATTAGTTTTCCACCAGAGGATGTTTGATAAGAATTATAAAAATATATTTTACCACTTGTTGTTTCTATAATATCTGTAGGTAGCGTCCCATAATTTTCTTCTTCACAATTTACTAATACATTATATTCTTCAGTATTTGGGTTGTAGCTAAAAAGCCTAACACCTGTTGGGATTATATTAGAGTCTTCACCTGAAGTTATACCATAAATTAATCCAGAGGATGCTTTTATCATCTTGTATGGTTTTAAACCATTATTACCAAATTCAGCTTCATCAATTCTTGTTATAATATTAGTGGTATTATCGTATTTCAATAATCCGCCATTTGTAGTTTCAAATTTTGATTGATACAGAAACTCACCATTACTAGCCAACATTAAAGGCGAAGAAGGTCTTTTTATAGAGAATTCATCAAGGAAATTGTTGCTAATATCATACTTAAACAAAAGAGCATTTTGGGTATTAGTTGTTCCACTAACTCCATATAAATAACCATTATTGAATACAGGAGGATAAAAATCTCTGAACCATGCTTCGTTACCATTAAGTGTATAACTAGAAGAAAAATAGTGAAGGTTTGTAAAAGAATTATTACTTAAGTCAAACTTATATATCCTTCCACCACCACCAGTAATTGGATTTACGTATCCATATAAATCATTATTACTTCCTTCAGTTAGATTATCTGCTTTTTCTGAAGAAGTTAAATCATATAATTTATTGTAAGTGTTTGTGGTTGTATTAAATTCAAAAACAACACCTTCACTATTTGTACCACCATAGGTTGTCGCTCCATAAATATTCCCATTACTGTGAGCTAAAATTGAATGGCAGAAATTTCCATCTGTGTTATTAAATGTAAATTCTGTTGTAACTATGTTTGTGTTTAAATCATAAGAGAAAAGTATATTACTTCCTGTGCTAACATCAGTAACACCATATATTTTTCCATTAATAAATTCTAAATCTTTAATTTCTCCTACAGCTAATGACGTAAGGGTTGTTGTTGATTGAGTAGTTATATCAAATTCTATAAGTGTTGTTCCAGAAAAGAAATCTGTTCTGATACCATATATTTTCCCATTTCCTGCACATAGGTTGTTAAAATATGAATTAGGGCCTATGGGTTCAAAATGGATTAAGATCTCAAAATTATTGTTGATTAAATCATATTTATAGAAAGTCCCACCATTTAACCCTCCATTGTCTTCTGTAACTCCATAAATTGTTTGATTAATTTCAACAAAATAATCATAAGGAAATTGTCCATTATCATTAAAGTCAAATATAGTTTGTGGCACATTATCATTAATTTTAATAATGGTTCCAAAATTACCCACTTCACTTTTTTTTGAAAAAGCAACATACTGATTTTGAGATAATCCAAACAATGGAAAGAGTAGTAAAAACAAAATTCGTTTCATTAGTAATTGTTTATGTTAACAACTAAAATGAAACAAAATTCTAAGCTAAAAAATTAATAGTGAAAATGCTATGGATACTAGTGATAATATAAAAAGACTTAGAGTTACTTATTAAGAATAGTAATGTTTTAACCTTGAATTTACTTCTTCTTTGTAAGTTGAGTTAATAATAAACTCTTGGTTTAGAATAGACAATTTTGCCCCATTAATACGTCCATCAAACATATCTGGAGCTATATTAACTATATAACTTTCGTTAATTCGGACAAAATGGTATGGTAACGATTTTTGTAAATCACGAAGTGAGGTTTTTAAGAAAAAATAATCTTTATTTTTGGTTTGAAACCACAAATAGTTAGCACGTAAAGCCTCTTCTTTATTGTCTTCATTAATAAAAGGTTTTACTGTAAAAAAGGCGATATCTTTATATTGTATTGGGACTCTTGTAATGGTATTTTTGTCAAGGTCTTTAATATTGTCTAGATAGTAAATAAGACCCATAATCCCCTCTTTAAAATTTGAGTTTTTAGGCTTTAGATGTCGCTGTAATACCGTTTGAATTTTTCTGACTAATTCTTTTATATCTAATCTAGGTTTTGTTTTTACCACAAAGTCTTCATGATTGGTACTTAAACCTTTATAAAATGTTTGGTCATCATCAAATTGTGTGACATATATAAAAGGTATGTTATAGGTTTTAGATAATAATTCTCCTAAATCTAACCCTGTTTGTTTCCCTTCTAAATGGATATCTAATAGCACTAAATCTGGTCGCTTACTATTTATTTTAGCAATTGCACTTTCTACGCTAGGTGTAAACTCATCTATACTATAATGCTCTTTGATTAGTTTAGAGCGTAAACGCTCATACAAAATAGCTTCGTTTTCTACAATTAAAATATGCTCTTTCATTTTTTGTCTATTTTGGGAATTCAACATGTAATTTTACACCATTATCATTGGTTAAATTGAAGCTTCCGTTTAATTGATCGGTTAATAATTTCATAATTCTAATACCAAAAGTACTTGCATTTGCTATAGAAAAATCTTCTGATAAGCCCTTTCCATTATCTGATAATGATAAACTAATTTTATTGCCAATCTCTTCTATTTTTATTCCAATGTTTCCTTTGTTTTCTGAAAAAGCATATTTATAAGAATTTGTCACAAACTCATTAATTATTAAACCTATTGGGAATGATTTTTCAGGGCTAATATTTAGTGTTTCGTCTATGCTTTGATCTATTATTACATGTTCAACATTAAAAGACTGCTGCACATTATTTGCTAAAGAGTTGATATACTTTTTTAAGTTTAAATTGGTTACATTATCACTTGTATACAGTTGTTTATGTACTTCGTTAATACTGTCAATTCTATTTTGAAGTTCGGTTAGTTTTAATCCTATTGCTTGGTCATCAAATTCGTCTTTAACAACTTCTATAAAGGTATCTATAATTGCTAGATTATTTTTTACTCGATGATGTAACTCTTTTTGAAGATTTTCAATAACCGTTTTTTGTTTTTTATTAAGTCTGTAATAAAATGTAAAAACTCCAAGTCCTATAAGCGCTGTTGCTAAACCACCTCCAAATTGCCATTTGCGTTTACTTTCTTTTGCTAATAGTTCTGCTTGCTGTGCTTTTTCAGCTTTTAGCTGAAGGTTTTCTTTTTCTTTTTTTTCGGTTTGGTATTTAGTTTCTATTTCTATTGCTTCATTTACATTATTTACTTGGTTTAGTGAATCTTCTAAATGCTTAAATTTTTTATGATAATGTAAACTTTTTTTAAAATTTGTACCTCTATCATATAAATCTGATAAATTTTGATAAACAACTTTTTCCAGGTCTTTGGGTAAAATCTCTTTATTTATAGTGTCATTTAAAATTTTTAATAAAATTTTTTCTCCTTCAATTAGATTATTAGTTTCTATATATGCGCTAGACAAATTAATAATTCCGTAGTTTTCAAGACCTTTAGATTTTAAAGATTGAGCATTATGAATGAGTTTCTTAAAAAAAGGTATAGACTCCCTATATTGTTTGTTTCTAATAAAATTTACTCCAATTGTATTTGTAACATCAGCAGCTAGCATTAAATTCCCCGTTTCTTCTAAGCAATGAAGTGCTTTTTTATTTAATTTATTGCCCTCTTCAAGATTTCCTTTTCTTGAATGTGCTAATCCCATAAACCTATATATATCACATAATTGTTCTTTATTACTTTCTTTATGTGTAAAATATCTTGTTTGAGCATCTTTTAAATATTCTATTGTTTTATCATAATTTTCTAAATTTATATATAGCCAACCTAAGTTAATCAACGAAGAAATTTCAAGATATTCAAGACTATGTTGAGATGCAATTGATAAACATTTTAATTGCATATTAATACTCTCAGTGTATTTACCAATATTCATTTTTAAAGAAGCCATACCATTGTATGAATAACCTAAAGGACTATATTGTTTTGATTTTAAACCCAAGTCAATTGCTTTTTGAAAATAATATTCTGAACTATCTACCTTGTCAAAAAATTTATAAACAGTTGCTTTTTGATTTAAAAAAATGATATTAAGTGAATCATTCAAATTGTTCTTAGCAATTCTTAGAGATTTATTGCTATATAAAATGGATTTATCATATTTTCCTACTCGTTGATATTTGTCAGATAATAGTTGATTACCTAAAGCACTAATTTTAAAATCGTTTTTATTATTAGATTTTTCTAGTAGAAATTCGACTAAATATTTGTAAGATTCTAAATCGCTTTCATCAATTTTAGATTTACAAAAATTATAAATTTCATTTACGTTTTTAGTAGATAATTTTTTTAATTCTAGCTTTAAGCTATCAATATTTGTTTGTTGCCCAAAAAGAAAAATAGAAAAAACACAAAAAAGTGCTGAAAGGTATAAATGTCTCATTGATTAGTAGTTAGACATTAAAGATAAAAGTTAAAATACTGTAAAACAACAGTTTTATCCTACAAAATTATAATTGCATAATTTTCATCGAAAACTTAAAGATTTTCACTAGACTGAGAACTTATTTCTTTTTTAAATAAACAGAATGGTTTGCTTTTAGTTTATGTTCATGTTCAAAAAACACAGTCTCACCATCTAAATCACCTTCAATTAAATAATAATGACCTTTAAAATAGCTTTTAGTAACAATTACTTTCAGCTCAGATTTTTCGACTACTTGTAATTGATGTGCGTAAATAATATCATTATTTATCACATTAAACTCACCAAAAAACGAGGCTATTAATGGTGTTTTAGGATTTTTAAATAGATTTTCAGGTGTGTTGTTAACTGCTATTTTAGTATCATGTAAAACAATCATATTATCTGCAAAACCTAACACGTCTTCTTTGTCATGTGTGGCAACAATACAAGTGATATTATTGTCTTTTAAATATTTAAAAACACTTCTACGTAGTGATTGTTTTTTAAAATTATCGATATGACTAAAAGGCTCGTCTAACAATATAATTTCGGTTTGCTTTGCCAAAGCACGTGCAAGTGCAACACGCTGTTTTTGTCCACCACTTAGAGTTTTAACTTTAGTTTTTGCAAATGCTGTTAGCTCGACAACTTCCAATAATTCTGCAGTACGTTCTTTTTTTTCTTTTTTGAAGAAATTAGATAAGTGTTTGCCTATATTTTCTTCAACAGTTATAAAGGGCATCAAATTGAATTCTTGATGCACATACTTCATAAAATCGTAACCAACAACTAGATTATATTTTGGACCTAAAATTTGGTTGTCTTTCCAAAATATTTCGCCTTTATCTAAATCGTATTCACCAAATAAAAGATTAAGTAAAGTGCTTTTTCCAGATCCACTTTCTCCAATAACTGCAAGGTATTCACCTTGTTTAACTTTAAAAGATATCCCTTTTAAAACTGGTGTTTTTTGGTATGAAAAAGACAGGTTTTTTACTGTTAGCATCGTGTAGCAAAAATAGTATAAAAAAACCGCTCAATAACTTGAACGGTTTTAAATTTTAGGACTCTTAGTCTATATTTAGTACAATCTAAAATTAGTCTTTAAAATCTTCAATTTTAGTTGGTAATACATCAAATCCCATGTTAAATAAGGTAAACCCATAAATGTCCGCATATTGCTCTATAGTTTTACTAACTGGTGTTCCGGCACCATGACCAGCATCTGTTTCAATACGTATTATAGTTGGATTGTTACCTGTTTGTTTAGCTTGTAATTCGGCAGCAAATTTAAAACTATGTGCAGGTACTACTCGGTCATCATGATCTCCAGTGGTAATTAAAGTCGCTGGATATTGCACGCCTTCTTTAACATTGTGCACTGGCGAGTATCCTTTTAAGTACTCAAACATTTCTTTACTATCATCTGCTGTCCCATAGTCGTAAGCCCAACCAGCTCCAGCTGTAAATGTATGGTAACGTAACATATCTAAAACACCAACTGCTGGTAATGCCACTTTCATTAAATCTGGACGCTGTGTCATAGTTGCACCCACTAATAATCCACCATTAGAGCCTCCTCTAATCGCTAAATAATCTGATGAGGTATATTTATTTTCTATAAGATATTCTGCAGCAGCAATAAAATCGTCAAACACATTTTGCTTTTTTAATTGTGTTCCTGCATCATGCCATGCTTTTCCGTACTCGCCACCACCTCGTAAATTTGGCACTGCGTAAACACCTCCTTGTTCCATCCAAACCGCATTAGCTATGCTAAAACTTGGTGTTAAACTAACATTAAAACCACCATAACCATATAGTATGGTTGGGTTTTTACCGTTAAGTTCTAATCCTTTTTTGTGTGTGATTATCATTGGAACTTTGGTACCATCTTTAGAGGTATAAAATACTTGCTTACTCTCGTAATTTTCTGGATTAAAATCTATATCTGGCTTACGAAATAATTCCGATGTCCCTTTTTCGATATCATATTTATATATACTTCCGGGAGTTACGTAATTAGCAAACGAATAGTACAGTTCTTTGTCTTCCTTTTTAGCACCAAAACCACCAGCACTACCAACACCTGGTAATTCTACTTCGCGTACTAATTTACCGTTATAGTCATATTGAAATACTTTTGAAACCGCATCTACCATATATTCTGCAAAGAAATAACCACCTCCTGTTGATGGGCTTAAAACATTTTTAGTTTCTGGAATAAAATCCACCCAATTTTCTGGAGTTGGATTTGACGCATCAACCGTTACAATTTTTTGATTTGGTGCATTTAAATTAGTGACTATAAATAGCTTTGAGCCTTCATTTTCTATAACATAAGTATCACTATCTGTATGGCCAATAATTTCTACTAATTTAGAATTTGGTTGCGTTAAATCTTTGATATATAATTTGTTTCCAGAAGTTGACACACGAGGTGTTATTAATAAGTATCTATCATCTTCTGTTACAGTTCCATAAATGTATCTGTGTTTTTCTTCAGGTGTACCACCAAAAATTAATTGATCTTCCTTTTGTGGCGTCCCTAACTTATGATAAAACACACGATGCTGGTCGGTTTTAGCAGATAATTCACTTCCTTTAGGTTTTTCGTAGCTAGAATAGTAAAATCCTTCGTTTTTATACCAAGACATACCGCTAAACTTAATGTCTACTAGAGTATCTTCAATAATCTCTTTAGTTTCTGCATCCATGATTAAAATTTTACGCCAATCACTTCCCCCTTCAGATATAGAATACGCTAATTTTTTTCCGTTTTTAGAAAAGCTTAAGCCTCCAAGCGAAATAGTACCGTCTTCTTTAAATGTATTTGGGTCTAAAAACACGGTTGCTGTACTTGGATCTTCACCGGTTTTATAACGATATATTACATATTGGTTTTGTAAGCCATTATTTTTATAAAAATAAGTGTAGTCGCCTTCTTTAAATGGTGCACCAATTTTTTCGTAATTCCATAATTTCTCTAAACGTTTTTTTAATTGGTCACGATACGGAATACTATCTAAGTAGCCATATGTTACTTTATTTTGTGCTTTTACCCATGCTTCTGTCTCTGGACTTCTATCATCTTCTAACCAACGATAAGGGTCTTTAACTTCGGTTCCAAAATAGTTTGTTACTGTGTCAACTTGTGCTGTCACAGGATAATCAACTACAATGTTTCGCTCTATTTGTTTGGTTTCTTCTTTACAAGACATAATAATAATAACCGTTAAAAAACTAATAAGTAATTTCTTCATATTAATAGGGATTTTTATTTCGACAATAAATTTAAACAAAAAAGCACTTGAATATTATAAACAAGTGCTTTTTAAGAGATTTATTTTAATAATTGTTTAAGCTTTACACTAAATTATTTTTAATTAAGTATTCTGCTATCTGTACAGTATTGGTTGCTGCTCCTTTACGTAAATTATCACTAACAATCCACATATTTATGGAGTTAGCTTGAGACAAATCACGTCTGATACGACCAACAAACACATCATCTTTACCATTAGCGTAAAGAGGCATTGGATAGGTGTTTACATCTACATTGTCTTGAAGCACGACACCATCTGTTTTGCTTAGTATGTCTCTAATGTCGTTTACGTCAAAATCGTTTTCAAACTCAATATTTACTGCTTCACTGTGTCCACCTGCTGTTGGAATTCTTACCGCTGTAGCTGTAACTGCAATAGATTTGTCGTCTAATATTTTTTGAGTTTCTCTAACTAATTTTAATTCTTCTTTTGTGTAACCATTATCTTCAAACACGTCACAATGCGGAATTGCATTTTTAAAGATAGGATAGTGGTATGCCATTTCTCCTTTTATTCCTGCTAATTCATTTTCTAGTTGTTGAACAGCTTTTACACCAGTTCCAGAAATAGATTGATAAGTAGAAACAACAATTCTTTTAATCTTATATTTTTTATGAAGTGGCGCCAAAACCATCACCATTTGAATGGTAGAACAGTTAGGATTGGCAATAATTTTATCGTCTTTAGTTAATTGATTTGCATTAATTTCTGGTACCACTAATTTTTTATCTTGATCCATTCTCCATGCTGAAGAATTATCAATTACTGTTGTGCCAACCGCTGCAAATTTTGGAGCCCATTCTAAAGAGGTGTTTCCGCCTGCAGAAAACAAAGCAATATCAGGTTTTAAGTTTACTGCGTCTTGTAAACCAACTATAGTATAGTCTTTATTATTAAAAGAAATAGATTTACCTACAGATCGCTCTGAAGCTACTGGTATAAATTCGGTTACCGGAAATTGTCTTTCTTGTAAAACTTTTAACATGACTTCGCCAACCATTCCTGTTGCGCCAACTACTGCTACTTTCATTTTAAGTACTTTTAAATTTGAGCGACTAAAATTAGCGTATTTGGTTGAAGTAGAGTTAAAAAAGACATTAATTTTTTCCTAAAAATTAGGCATAAAAAAAACCGATTTTAAATTTAAAATCGGTTTTAATGATAATTTAAAAATTTAGATTACTTTTTTAAAGCATCTCTAATTTCCATTAATAATTGGTTATCTGTTGGTCCAGCTGGTGGTGCATCTGGAGCTGGTTTTTTAGTTTTATTATAAGCTTTAACAATGATGAACATTACTAATCCAACAATAATTAAATTTACTATTGAATTAATCCAGCTTCCATAAGCTATTACAGCTCCTCCTGCTTCTTGTGCTGCTGCTAAAGTTTCGTATTCTTTTCCATCCATTGCAATATGAAGGTCTCCAAAATTCATTCCTCCTGCAAAATATCCTACAAATGGCATTGCTATGTTGTTTACAAAACCATTAATTACTTGGCCTAATGCTCCAGCCATAATTACAGCAACTGCGAATTCAATCACATTTCCTGTCATAATAAAATCCTTAAATTCTTTAAGCATAATGTTAAATTTTAATGTTAGTTAATATTAATTATGCTGAATTTAGTTAAAATTTTAACACAAAAAAGAATTACGATGGTGACTGAATAACAAATTATCGACGAAATACACGTTTTACACGTTGAGATATAGCTGTAAGTAATTCGTAGGAGATAGAATTGACATTTTCTGCTAAAGTTTCGGCAGTATGATTTTGGTCAAAAACAATAACTTCATCTCCTTCTTGACAATTAATATTGGTCACATCTACCATAATCATGTCCATACAGACATTTCCTAAAATACTGGCTTTTTGATTGTTAATGGTTACAAATCCGTTTCCATTACCATATTGACGCTTAATACCATCTGCATGACCAATAGGTAAAGTTGCTGTTTTTGTTTCTTGCGTTGCTATAAACCCTCTATTATATCCTAAGCTTTCTCCTTTTTTAATTGTGTGTATTTGAGAAATAATAGTTTTTAAAGACGCTATAGGTTTTAAATATTGATTAACCTTTGGATCATTACCAAAACCATATAAACCAATACCGCTTCTAACCATATCAAAATGGGCTTCTGGGTAGTTGATAATTCCAGACGTATTACATAAATGAAGAAATGGTTGATAATTTAGTGCTTTGTAAATTTTTTTATAACTATTTGTAAAGTGTTCAATTTGTTTTAAAGTGAAGTCTGTATCTATTAATTCTTCACTTTCAGCTAAATGCGAAAATAAAGAACGCACTTTTATACTTTCAGTTTTACTTAAACGATCAATTATTTGCGAAATATTTTCTTCAGCAAATCCTAACCTATTTAAGCCTGTGTTAAACTTTAAATGAATAGGATAGTTACTCTGCTTATGTTGTTCAGCGCAAGCGATAAATAAATCCAAAACTCGGTGCGAATATAAACTAGGTTCTAAGCAACGCTCAATTATAGTATCAAAACTATTGGGTTGCGGATGTAACACTAAAATAGGTGTTGTGATTCCTGCATTGCGTAAAGCAACACCTTCATAGGTGTAAGCTACTGCAAAATAATTAACGTTTAAATCTTGAAGATATTTAGCCACTTCGATAGCATCACTACCATAAGCAAACGCTTTTACAACTGCTAAAAATTTAGTGTTTGTAGACAGTTTAGATTTTAAAAACTCAAAGTTATGTTGTAGTGCTTTTAAATCTATTTCTAAAATAGTTTCTTGTGCCTTAGCCATTAGATGTTTTGGATTTTGCGTCTAATTCTTCGGCATCATTCACTTTCATGTGTCTTATTTTCTCACGCATAGTAGCTTTGTAATAAGCAGCACGACTTAGTGGTTCGTACTCTTCTGTTTCACCTAATAATACTAAGCTATCACTTTTAGATTTTCTAAAACTGTATTGCGCTAAGTTTCCTGTTCTGGTGCAAACAGCGTGTACTTTAGTAACATATTCTGCAGTTGCCATTAAATTAGGCATTGGTCCAAAAGGATTACCTTTAAAATCCATATCTAATCCAGCAACAATAACGCGAATACCTTTATTGGCTAAGTCGTTACAGACTCTAACAATCTCATCGTCAAAAAACTGTGCTTCATCAATACCAACCACATCACAACCATCTGCTAAAATTGGAATATTTGCAGCAGCAGGAACAGGTGTAGATCTAATTTCGTTGGCGTCATGAGACACGACTTTTTCATCATCATAACGCACGTCAATTGCAGGTTTAAAGATTTCTACTTTTTGTTTTGCAAATTGCGCACGCTTTAATCGTCGGATTAATTCTTCTGTTTTACCAGAAAACATCGATCCGCAGATGACTTCAATCCATCCAAATTGTTCTTTTTGATTTACTGTATTTTCAAGAAACATTTCGTAAATTTAGCACTAAAACGTAATGTGTTTACGTTTTGTATAAAGGTGGCTCAAATTTATTAAAAATCAAAAGGGTAACTTGCAATAAATTCAAAATAATTATAAAAAAATAAATCCATGAAGAAGAAATTAGAATCAGAATTAATGAGTATTGCGCACAGGATTCTAAAATTAGGCGGTAAAGATGATGTTAATAAAATGCATGCAGAGGTTGCTGCATTATATGAAAAATTGACGGTTTTAAAATTTGCTAACGATAATTTTGAAAGCGACCTACCAACTATTGGAAACGACTCGTCATTTTTTGAGATGTTGGACTCGGCATTTAATAATAAAGTTAGTGACAATATTGAAGTTGATAATAAAACCTATATTAATTTAGATGATGTTGAAGATGATGATATCATGGAGCCTGTAATGGAAAAAATTAAAGATATGGTTGCGCAAATGCCTAACGAAACCCACCAAGTAGATGCTTTAATTGAAGAGGTAATCCCTAAAACAGAGTACCATAAAAACGATTTAGAAGAAATTACCGCTGGATTTGAAGAAACACCAATTTTTGAACCAGTCATTAAGTCTGAAAACAATGAAAAAAAGTCGTTAAACGATAAACTAAAATTAGGCTTAACTATTGGTCTTAACGATAAATTAGCATTCATCAAGCACTTGTTTGATGGTAAAAATGAAGATTATGATCGTGTATTATCTCAATTAAACACCACAACATCTTTAGCTGAAGCAACAAACCTAATTAGAAATGTGGTTAAACCAGATTATAATAATTGGGATGGAAAAGAAGATTATGAAGCAAGATTTATGGAAATTATTGAAGCTAAATTTGATTAGTAATTTAAATACACATAACCAACAAATGGTTGTTTAATACTATTTATAGTCAACACATAATAATACGTACCAACTGGTAACACTTTGCTCTGGTTTATTGGTCCTTGATTTGGTATGCCATTCCAATCATTAATATAATTATTGCTTAGGTAAACTAAAGTCCCGTTTCTATTATAAATTTTTAGAATATTTTCTGGATAATCTTCTATACATGGGATAACAAAAGTGTCGTTTACAGCATCATTACCTGGTGAAAAACCGCTTGGGATTTGTAAACACCCATCAACAGTAACCTCTGCATAATCTTCGTTATTAGTATCATCACGATCCACTTCTAAGACACTGTTTAAACTTGCAACATTTAATAAATTATTTGATGAAATAACTTGAGCAGTTATGTGTAATGTTTCAGATTGATTTGGTAATAAGTTTGGTAAACTCCATAACGAAGTTAATATATCATAAGTCCCATAACTAGTTACTTCAGAAATAAATTGGTACCCAATTGGTAAATTTTCTAAAATAGAAATATTTGTTGCTTCTGTTGTACCAGCATTAGTTGTAATGACAGTAAAAACCACAAGATTTCCAATTGAGGCTTCGGTTGGTGTAACCGATTTTAAAACTTCTATGTCAACATTAGAGGTGTCTTCTAATACTTCTAAGGTAGCACTTGCTTGGGAGCTGTCAATATTATTTTGGTCTGTAAAATTTGTAGCGTTGTTTAAATAATCACCAACTACTGAAGAAGTAACGTTAACAGAAAACGTACAACTGTCTACTCCATTTGGAATGGTTAGATCAGTTACACCAATAGTTGTTCCACCAATTGTACTTGTAAAAATAGCTGTACATCCATTAGCATTTACCCAACTTATTGGACCTGAAACAGTCACTCCTGTTGGTAAATTATCTGTAAAACTTATATTAGATTGAGCCGGATTACCTGCAAGATTATAAACGGTAAACTCTAATATGCTTTGTTGTCCAACAATAATTTGATTAGGAGTAAACGATTTTTCTATTTCTGGTGCTATAACTTGAACATTACTAATGGATATATTGGTTTCAGGAGTTATTTCATAAAAATCATTTGGCTCCGGAGTTGCTTCTGCGGAATTAGTAAAAGCACCACCAAAGTTAGGAGCCATCACAGGAATGGTTATTTGTAATGTAGATTCTGCAGTCATACTTGGTATTACACCTGTAATGGTATTACCGCTTACACTAAAACTAGAGATACAAGTTGCACTACCATTTGTTACAGCGCAAGTAGGAGTACCATTAATATTATATTGAGAGCCTAATGTATTTTCAAAAAAGATATTAAAAGTTTCAGTACTAATATCGCTATTAGTAATATCAATATACCAATTAAATGTTTCTGAAACACCAACTGAAGTAAACTCTGGATATGTTTGGACTATTAAGTCTATACAAGGTGCTAAATAAGAAATAGATGAAGCTTCATTATCAGTTAAATCTGCTTCTTCAAAATTACTTAGATTATTAATCTTTACATTGTTTTGTACAGGTATTGAAGCAATACTACATTCTGGCTGCCAATCGATTACAACGTGATAAGTAATAGAGCTATCCGCTGGTAAGAAAAAATTTTCAGCAGGCGTAATTTCCCAAAAAACATCTTGTTGTCCAACTTCAGGTATTCCATCTTGTAAGACTCCAATATTAGCATTTATAATATCATAGCATTCTGCATTTCCTGTAGTTGCGACACAATCAACACTTACTAAAGTTCCTAGAGTTTGTGTGGACAGAAAATCAATTATCTCTACATTAACAGCTAATTCTCCACTATTAGTTGCTATAATTTCGTAGGTTATTTCTCCCCAAGCAGCAGTATTATTTGTACCAGAACCAATAGGAAACACAGGATCAATTTGTGTTTTAGTTATTGAAAGCTGAGTGCCATTTCCTCCATCTCCATCAGTATCATCACATAATGGTAATGAAGGTAGTAAAGTTTGATCAAAATCAAAATCATTTATCTCAATAGGGTCAACAAGTAAATTATCTAATAAATTTACATTACTTGCATAAAGTGCATTGATATTTTCAGGCACAACAGAACAGCCATCAGGTAAAGGATAATTTAAAACTGTTGTAATAGTAATAGTTGTTCCTGCTGGTAGAAAAAACTCATTACTTTCCCAAAATTGACCTTGATTTGTAATAGTAAAATCACTACAAGACACACTTCCATTAGTACCATCACAAGTTATTGAGGTTATATCCCAAGGTATAGGTGATAGATTTAATAAGAAGAAGCGCATATAGGCTTCTTCAGGTCCCATATTACAAATGGTAGTTTCTAAAGTAACGTTTTCAAACCAATCTACTACTTGAGATGTATTTGGGTTAATTTGTATTGTACTAATACACAAATCTGCAAAACCACATATTTCTCCAAAAGGTAATGGGTTTGTAATGTCATTGGATAAATTTGAAGATTGATTTATAAAAAAAGGAGTGAAACTTAATTCTATTAAACTAGTCAATTCTAGTGGATTTGATTCTGTTCCACATTCTGGTTCTTGATACAAAACCTCCATTTCAAAAGTTAGAGAACCACCTACACTAAACTCGATTTCTGAATTAAAACTAAATAAATCAGCTGTAGAAGACACACTAACAGGTGTACCTAAAACTCCTGAAACGTCAGGACAAGTCATTCCGTTTGTGGCTCCAATACATTGTAAACTATTTAGCTTTACAACAGGAACACCATTTAGTACACTAAGATTGTTATAAAACTGACTTTTAAACCCTTGTAAAGGAAAAACAACATTAGTGTTATTTGTAATGGTAAATTGATAGGTTATGGTTTGATTCCAATCCGTAATAGAATTTCCTGGTGTAGGTGATATTTGGTTATAAACGACCGAGAAATTAACAGGAAACTCTACAACGTTAAATGATATAATAGAAATGTTATTTTCAGTATTAGTATCAACTATTCCATTAGGTTCTGTAATGGATACAGTTGTAGCAATTCCACCAGGAATTAAAGGAGCTCTTACTATAACTTTAACTTGTACATTACTATTTGAAGGTAGGTTTGCAACTGTACCATTTATTGTATTACCACTAATAGTTAATGCAGTTACTAAACTTGCTCCTCCAGTTGGATTAAGACTTGTAACATTTTCAATAGTTAAATTAGGATCTAATGTCTGAGAAAATGTTGCGTTATTTACAGCATCACCAGAATTAAAAATAGTTACTAGATATTGATAATCTTCATAAATATTGACTTGTGAGATTGGATTACCAGATAAATTTTGCGCTTCTACTACTATTGATAAATCTGTAGTTTGTGCATGACTTACGAGAATAGAAAAACACAAAAAGATTAGATATAGCGATTTTTTCATAGTTGGTTAGTTTCTTAGTAGATGTCTAAATAAGTAAAAGGTTGCGCTAACTATCTTAAAAAGATTGTAAATTTGAATTACAAGCAAAAATATAATGAGCAAACTTTATATCGTTCCTACACCTATAGGAAACCTTAAAGACATGACTTTTAGAGCAATAGAAGTTTTAAAAGACGTTGACTTAATTTTAGCAGAAGACACAAGGACTTCAGGAAAATTATTAAAACATTATGAGATTGGCATACCAATGCAAAGCCACCATATGCACAACGAGCATAAAACGGTAGACAGCTTGATCCAAAAACTAAAAGCAGGAACAACTATAGCTTTAATTAGTGATGCTGGTACACCTGCCATTTCTGACCCTGGATTTTTACTAACCAGAGCGTGTATAGAACACAATATAGAAGTCGATTGTCTTCCTGGTGCAACCGCTTTTGTACCTGCATTAGTCAATAGTGGTTTTCCTAATGATAAATTTATTTTTGAAGGTTTTTTACCAGTAAAAAAAGGACGTCAAACCAGATTAAAACTATTAGCTGAAGAAACTAGGACGATTATATTTTATGAAAGTCCGCATAAACTTATTAAAACACTCACTCAATTTTGCGAGTATTTTGGAGAAGACAGACCAGTGTCTGTATCTAGAGAATTAACAAAATTATATGAAGAAACCATACGTGGTACAGCAAAAGAAGTATTAGAACATTACACAAACAAACCACCAAAAGGAGAGATTGTGATTTGTGTTGGAGGTAAATTTAAATAAAAAAACCTTACTATCTCTAGTAAGGTTTTGTTCTATATTTTACAACAGTAAGTATTGCAAACTAAGACTTTTTTACTGCAAACTATTTACACATGCTTCCCAACCTCAAAACCATGTTTTCCTAAATATTGGTTTCCGCTTTCAATAGCATCTTCTTCAAGGGTAGTTCCCATTGAATCGTTCCATCTATTTAAATAGCCAAATAACGAAATTACACCCAACATTTCTACAATTTCGCCTTCATCCCAATGCTCGTGTAAGCGTTTTTTAATAACACCATCTACTTGATTAGGTACTTGACTAGCAGCCAAACTAAAATCTAAAGCAGCACGTTCTGCTTCATTAAAAGCGGGATGTGTGCGGTACTCCCAAATATTATCTAATTGTTCTTGTTCTGCACCATAACGTTCTGCAGCTCTTATAGCATGAGCTTGACAGTATCTACAACCAGTAGCATTACTACTTACCCAAGCAATCATGCGTTTTAAAGCAGAGGTCACGCGTCCTTCATTTGCCATAACCGCTTTATTTAAATTTATAAACGCTTTACTAATAGCAGGTCTGCGTTGCATGGTTAATACCGAGTTTGGGCAAAATCCAAGAGTTTCATTAAAAAAATCGGCTAATTCTTTGGTTTCTAAATCGTGTTCTGCTGGTAAAGGAGTTACTAATGGCATGGTTTTTTTGAATTTTAAGTAGTATTTTTGATTGATATCAATAAACGAAAAATAATTTAATTATGACTCATAAAATAACAACCAATTGGAAAGGAAACATGCTGTTTGATTCTGATAACCCTAGTGGTCACCATGTATTAATGGATACTGATGTAGAAGGACAACTTAGGGAAGGTTTATCTCCTAAAGCCTTAATGTTATCGTCACTTGCAGGTTGTACGGGTTTGGATGTAGTGTCTATTTTAGAAAAAATGAAAGTAGTTGTAGATGACTTTAAAATGGAAGTAGAAGGTTTATTAACAGATGAGCATCCAAAAACCTACCATACAGTAACTCTTGATTATCACTTTACAGGAAAAGATTTAAACAAAGAAAAAATAAATCGAGCAGTACAATTATCTATTGAAAAGTATTGCGGAGTCATGGACATGTTTAGGCAATTTGCCGAAGTAAAAACTAATATTCATTTTCATAATGTTTAGATTTTACTAAGCCAACTTTTTATACTTTCAACATTAAAACTTTTTAACTAACTAAATGCGCTGGACATTAAAACCAAAACCTAATCCTGAAACTGTAAATGCATTAGCCAATAGCTTACAAGTAGATCCATCTATAGCGTCACTTTTAGTGCAACGTGGCATCGAAACGTTTGAAGAGGCTAAAACCTTTTTTAGACCAAGTTTAGAAGACCTTCATAATCCTTATCTAATGAAAGATATGGACAAAGCTGTTGCTAGAATTCTACAAGCAATAAAGTCTAATGAAAATATATTAGTGTATGGCGATTATGATGTAGATGGTACCACTTCGGTTGCATTAATGTCTTCTTATTTAAAGACTAAAACACCTCAAGTAGCCACATATATTCCAGATAGATATGATGAAGGTTATGGGATTTCATACAAAGGTATTGACTTTGCAGAAGACAATGGTTTTAGTTTAATAATTGCATTAGACTGTGGTATAAAAGCAATAGATAAAGTCGCTTACGCGGAAAAAAAGGGAATTGATTTTATTATTTGTGACCACCACAGACCAGGAAACGAAGTCCCAAATGCAGTTGCAGTTTTAGACCCAAAACAAGACGATTGTAACTATCCATATAAAGAATTATGCGGTTGTGGTGTTGGGTTTAAACTTATTCAAGCTCTTGCTGAACAATCAGGCGAAACTATAGACGATTTAATACCATATTTAGATTTAGTAGCAACAGCAATTGGAGCAGATATTGTACCAATAACTGGTGAAAACCGAGTGTTAGCCTACTTTGGATTACAAGTCGTTAATCAAAACCCAAGAGCTGGTTTTAAAGCTATAATTAATCAGATTAAAAAAGACACACTAACTATTACGGATGTGGTTTTTATTATTGCACCTCGTATTAATGCAGCTGGACGCATGAAACATGGTCAATATGCAGTGGATTTACTTACCGAAACGGACTTGCAAACTGCAGTAAAATATGCTCAAGAAATTGAAGAGTTTAATACAGACAGACGCGAAGCCGATAAAAACATCACTATTGAAGCTTTAGAGCAAATTCAAAAGAACAAAGAAGAAGATAGGCTTACAACCGTTGTATATCAAGATAATTGGCATAAAGGTGTTATTGGTATTGTAGCATCTAGATTAATTGAAACCCATTACAGGCCAACTTTAGTGTTTACAAAAAGTGGAGACAAATTAGCAGCATCTGCTAGATCGGTTTCTGGATTTGATGTCTATAATGCTTTAGAAGCGTGTGCGGAACATATCGAGCAGTTTGGAGGACATAAATACGCTGCTGGATTAACCCTTAAAGAAGAAAATTACGACGCCTTTAAACAAGCGTTTGAAGATGAAGTTAGTAAAACTATTGACAAAAGTTTATTGACGCCAGAAATTAAGATAGACACAACGTTAGATTTGGATACTATTAACGATAAGTTTTGGCGTATTATAAGTCAGTTTGCACCTTTTGGACCAGGTAATATGACGCCTATATTTATGACCGAAAATCTAAAAGATACAGGTTATGGAAAATGTGTAGGAGAAGATGACAAACACCTTAGATTTACTGCTACTAATGGACGACAAAAATTAGTGTGTATTGGTTTTAATTTAGGCGATAAGCTAAATTTGATAAAAGATAATAAACCGTTTAGAGCTGTGTATTCTATAGATGAAAACCACTGGAATGGTAATGTGTCGCTTCAACTTAAAATAAGAGATTTAAAAGCCTAATATGCAAAAAAACGACCCATACGCTGCGCTTAGGATTAAAGAATTCAACATATTTTTATTATTGCGTTTTGCTTTAGTATTTGGTTGGTCTATGCAATTTATTGTCATCGAATGGCAAGTGTATACACTTACCAAAGAACCCATATACCTGGGTTTAATAGGTTTAATGGAAATTATTCCTGCCTTCACTATGGCGTTGTTTGCAGGACATATTGTCGATCAAAAAGAAAAACGAAATCTACTAGCCTTATGCATTGCTGCTTTTTCGTTAATTAGTTTAGGTTTGTTTTTACTGACTTGGGATAAAGTAGTAGGAGACTGGTCTACACAGTCTATTTTGTATGGTATATACGCATTAGTATTTTTTGGAGGGTTTTTACGATCGTTTTTTGGACCGACTATTTTCTCGTTAATCGCGCTAATAGTTCCTAAAAAAATATATCCAAATGCAGCAACTTGGAGTAGTAGTACTTGGAAAGCAGCAACAGTTTTAGGTGCACTATTTGGAGGATTTTTAATCGATTGGATTGGTGTAGCTATGACCTTGTGTACCGTATTTATTTTAGTCGCACTATCTTTTATTATCACCTTTCAAATTCAGAAAAAACCAATTTTAAATCCAAATATTGGCGAGTCTGTAAAAGAGAGTTTAAAAGTTGGACTCAAATTTGTGTTTAGTGATAAAGCAATTTTAGGGGCTTTATCTTTAGATATGATTGCAGTTTTATTTGGAGGTGCAGTAGCATTACTCTCGGTTTTTGCCCAAGATATTCTACATGTTGGATCTAAAGGATTTGGTATTTTAAATGCCTCTATTTCTATTGGAAGTATCTTAACCATGTTTATTACAACCTACCTTCCAGTTAGTAAAAATGCAGGAAAAAAGTTATTAATTTCAATCTTTGGATTTGGAGTATGTATCATCATTTTTGGGATGTCAAAATTATTTTGGTTAAGTGTTGTAGCCTTGTTCTTTTCTGGTGTAACAGATGGTGTGTCTATGGTAATCCGTCAAACGATTTTACAACTAAAAACACCAGACCACATGCGTGGACGTGTAGCCTCTGTAAATAGTATGTTTGTAGGATCTTCTAACGAGCTTGGTGCTTTTGAAAGTGGTGTAGCTGCTAAATACTTAGGTGGAGCTGCAAGAGCAGTTATTTTTGGAGGTATTATGACTTTGCTAACTGTAGTAGCTATTGGAACTAAAAATAAAACCTTAAGAAATCTGGATTTAACTAAAGATATTGAGGAGCACGAAAGTGAAACTAATTAATCTATTATATTTGTAAAGTCTTAAACTTCAATTAAAATGAAAAAAATTCTAATCGCTATATTAGTCGTAATTGTATTGATATTTTCTTACAACCAATATAAAGAATTCCAGCGTTTTCATCCAAAACATGCTAATTATAAAATTAGTGAATCCATAGATTTAAACTACCATAATCAAGAAATGGTTTACAACTATAATGAAGCGGTTGAGCAACTAAATAGCTATGCAACTATGCAATGGAGCGCTAATGAAATAGATGTTAAAAGCCCAGAAAGTGATGATGCAGAAACCACTTTGGCAGTTAATACATATGCTAAAAAGTTAGCAAAAGTGAAGTTTTACGAAACTAAATTAGAACAGTCTAAACAATTAAAAGATAAAGGATATACTAACGCAGATATTCAGAATTTTGAACAGATAGGATTAACAGTAGAAGCTTACAATACTCATGTAAATAACGAAAAATTTAAAAACAGATTACTAAACGCACTTCCTAAAACCAATTTAAGAACAGGTGAAAGAAGCCCTTTTGTTTTTGAAATACAAAAGCTATTGGTTAAAAAAGGATATGATATACCTGTAGATGGTGTTTACATGACCATTACTGCTAATGCTATTAAGGACTTTGAAGCTAAAAATAATTTATTTGCAGATGGTAATATAGATGAGGTTACTTTAGAAGCTTTGTTGGATTAATACTCTTTCAACTCCATAGTGTTTCCATCAAAAACACCATAAGTAAAATACTGGATCCAATCGCCAAGATTGATGTATTTAGAATTATTTCCTAAATCTATATTAAGTGGTAAATGTCTGTGTCCAAACACAAAATAATCACGATGTTTGGTTTCTAGTTTACGCTTGCAGTATTGTACTAACCATTCTTTATCTTCTCCTAAGAATTTAGCGTCTTCATCACCAGAAATCATTTTATTTTTTACAGACAGATAATTACCTAATCGCATGCCAAAATCTGGATGCAATAACCGTTGAAACAACCATTTTGCAACTGGATTGGTAAACAGTTTTTTCATGCGCTTATATCCTTTGTCATGTGGTCCTAAACCGTCTCCATGACCAATAAAAAAGGTTTTATTATTAAAGGTGAATTCTTGTGGTTTATGGTACACTGGGATATTAAGCTCTTCTTCAAAATAACCATTCATCCATAAATCATGATTACCTACAAAGTAGTAAATTGGGATTCCAGAGTCACTAATTTCTGCTAACTTCCCTAACGTTCTGGTAAACCCTTTTGGGATGACTCTGCGGTATTCCATCCAAAAGTCAAATAAATCGCCCAATAAAAAAATAGCAGCAGCATCATCTTTAATCATGTCCAACCAAGCGACAAACTTTTTTTCTCGAGGAAGTGAGTCTGTTTTTGTTGGCGCACCCAGATGATTGTCTGAGGCGAAGTATATTTTTTTTCCTTCTGGAATTTGCATGTTGTAAATATAATTAATTCCTGTGAATGCTATTGGTTAGCTGGTGCGTGCGTTAGCGATTAAAACGACATCCTTTTTTGTGCGCGCTTATGCGCAAAAAAGATATAGTGTAAAGCGCGACCCTTGTGGTAACGCCCAAATTATTTACTGGTTATCGCTTGCATACCATTGTGCGTAACTGGTTGCAGTTTCGGATAGTTTTAACGAGTGTAGTTTTATACTGTTGGGTAACCTGTTTTTTATTTTTTCTGCAAAATCAATCACCATCATTTCACTGGTTGGTTGATAATCTACTAGTAGCACATTGTGACCTCTTTCTTCAAGCTCTTTAGCAAGCTCTACGTGTGGTGTGTTTTTGTTAAAAACAGTTGCATGGTCAAAGACATTTACAATCTCTTCTTTGACAATTTTTTTAAGATCGGAAAAATCTATAACCATCCCAAACTTAACATTTGTAGTGTCCGAAATAGGCTTACCAATAACAGTTACATCTAATTTGTAGCTGTGTCCATGGACGTTTTTACATTTTCCGTCATAGCCATATAGTGCGTGACCAGTCTCAAAAGTAAATTGTTTTGTAATGCGTATGTTGCTCATTAACCAAATATTTATTGCACAAAGATATTGATTTTGTAAAAGCGAATGGATATTAGATTACATTTGCGCACTCTTTAAATTATAGATATGGTATGAGCCAGCTTTTTGAAGCGTTAGATTTTGTTGAAAATCCGCTTTATGAGCGTATTATTTCTGAGATTGCTACGCAAAAATATAGTGTTGTAAATGATTTTTTTACAGAAGATGAGGTTGCTGTTTTACGTGAATCTTTAATACAGAAACATGAAGAAGATGCATTTAAAAAAGCAGCAATTGGCAATAAGTTTGATGAAACCATTGTAAAATCTATAAGAGGTGATATTATTTTATGGATTGATGAAACTACAGCAAATTCTGCCGAACTTTTATTTTTTGATAAAATAAATAACCTAATTAGCTATTTAAATACTACCTGTTTTTTAGGAATATTATATAAAGAGTTTCATTATGCGTTGTACCCTAAGGGTACTTTTTATAAACGACATCTAGACACGTTTAAAAACGATGACAGACGTAAACTATCTTTTGTTTGTTATTTAAATCATGAAGATTGGCAACCTGAAAATGGTGGCGAATTGGTATTGTATTTAAATTCAAACGGTCAAGAGACAGAACAAGTTATCTATCCTTTTCCTGGTCGTGTAGTAATTTTTGAAAGCCAAGTTTTAGAACACGAGGTTAAGCCTGTAGAAACTAAGCGTTTAAGCATTACGGGTTGGTTAAAAACACGATAGTTAGCGTCTTTTATTGCGGTTATAAAAGTAGATGACAATTAAAACTACTGCTAGTATTAGAAAAATTCTGTTTCCCATGATATTGTGTTTAGATTAAAGATCTGAATTTCTGTTTTTGTTATATCTGTAAAGTAAATAGGCTAATACTACAAGTACCATTAAAGGTAAATAAGAGCCTATCAATATGCCAATTTCATAACCACTATCCTCTGGAGCATTCTTTATTTTTTCTTCAATATTTACTTGTAAGATACTTAGAAGCATAGTTGGTTAATTTAAAGTAAAGTTAATGGTTTTGCGCTAGTGGCAAAAATTGTTTTCTAAATTTAATAATTAACGGAAAACCTCTAGCGACAATCCACAAAGTAAATGCAATAAAAATTCCTGTGAGCTTTAAATGGTAATAATCTGCCAAAAATAAAGCAGGTAAAAACACTAAAAAGGTAGACAGTAAAAGTAGATTGCGTAAGTCTTTCATTTTACCAAGTCCTTTAAACATACCATCAAAAATAAATGCTAATGCACACAACGGTTGCATGGCTAAGACTATCCAAAACACTTCATAAAAGGCTTGTAATACTTCAGGTTCTTGAGTAAAGATTCTTCCAATTGGATAATATAATATAGCTCCAATAACCGCAACCACGCAACCTAATAGAATACCTATTTTAATTAATCTTGTACTTAGTTGCAATAATGTTTTGTAGTTTTTCTCGCCAAATAACTTACCAGATAGGATATTACCTGCACTAGCATAACCATCTATAATAAATGCACCTAAAAACCATAAATTTATAGCAATAGTGTATGCTGCAATGTAATTTTTACCATAACCTGTCGCATATTTTGTGGCAAAATATAGTGTAATATTTAAGGCTAAAGTCCTAATAAAAAGATTTAAAATCATTAAAACAAAGTTGCTAATTTGTGCATTAAAAGGAAATTTAAGTCGTAACGGAATAGAGGTTTTAGTTAGCAGTAAATAACCAGATAATACAGCCATAAATATTTGAGCAATAACACTAGCATAAGCAGCACCTTGTATGTGCATAGGGTCTATAAAACCAGTAATACCATATACTAAAGCAAAGTCTAAGACCACATTTAATAAAGCCCCTAAAATGGCTATTACCATAGGGTAAAACGTGTTTTGTAATCCTCTAAAGGTACCAAAAACAGCAATGACAAATAAGGTAAACGGAAAACCAAACACCCTAATTTTATAATAGTCTACACTATATTCTAATATTAAATTTGAAGCGTTATACAATTTAAAGATTTGCGAGGCAAATGGATAAGTGGATGCAATAATAATTAGGCTTAATGATGTAATTAAAAAGATGGCTTGAGCCGGTAATTCTCTTACCTTATCTAATTTATTAGCGCCTAAATGCTGAGAGATGATAGAAGAAATAGCACTTCTAGTTTGGCCTAAAACCCATATTAACATGGACAAAAACGTAGTTACAATTCCTATAGCAGCTAAAGATTCTGTTGGATTTAATTCTACATTTCCTACCACAGCAGCATCAGTTAAAGACAAAATAGGCTCTGAAATACCTGAAATTAATGCAGGAATAGCTAATCTGTTTATATTTTTGAAACTGATGGGATTATTCAAAACAATTATAATGGTATTGCTAAGGTCATAAAAATTACTGCTAAATTACTGAATAAAAATCTGTATTTTTGTTTCTTAAATATAATTACTATGAAATCTATTTTAGTACCTGTTGGATCCTCAAAAAATGCACAAAGTCACTTACAATATGCTGTAGATTTTGCTCAAGCTTTTGGCGCTAAATTATATGTGGTACAAGTTTACAATGTGTACACTAAATCTGGAACCATGATTAAAATAGACCATATTTTAGAACGCGAAAGTTTAGAGTTTTTAAACAATCATATCGCAAAAGTAGACACTAAAAATGTAGAAGTAATAGTAAAAACTTTTAAAGGCAAATTAGTTGATACCTTAGAGTTAGTTTGTAAAACTTTAGAAATTGATTTGATATTGGTAGAACCTAGGACTAATTCTATAAAAGATGAAGTTTATTTAGGTAAAACCTCTGGGAAAATTGTAAAACAAACTAACATACCAGCTTTAATTGTACCAGAAAATTTTACATACAAACCAATTAATTCAATTTTAATGGCAGTTAAATCTGCAATTATCAATAAAGAAAACGCATTAAAACCTTTAAAAGATATTAAAGATCAATATAAAGCTAAGTTGGATTTGTTGTTAGTTAAAACACCATTTCATAATAGTAATGATTTTAATATTAATGAAGAGCTTAAAACCATTGTGTCTTCTGTTGAAGAAACAGAGAATGCCACAACTTTTCAGGGAGTTTTAGAACATTATAAAACTTACAATCCTGATTTACTTTGTGTAGTTAGACGTAAACGAGGTTTTTTTGCTAAGATGTGGGAAAAAAACAGCATCTTAAAAAAAGATTTCTATGTGTCGACGCTACCAGTGTTGGTACTTAGTGGTTTAAAATAAAACTAAAAAATATTTCTTCCTTTTAATCCGGTTAACGAGTCTTTTTAGCGAGAACATTTAAATAGCTTCAAAATTTTATATCTTATTAAAAAAAAGTAGTATCTTTTTACTAGTTTTATGAAAAAGAAGCTTGTAAATGAGAAAGATATTCATTTTTATCTATTTTATTAGCCTTACTGTTTGCGGTCAAAACACACCCTTTGACCCATTAGTAAGTAAAGGCGAGCTATACCATTATGCGCAGTACACTTGTTTAGGAAAAACAGATTTAACTATTGATGAGTTTTTAACTAAACAAGATTTAAAATTTGAAGATTTAGATTCAGATAACTTAAATCTAGGTTTTACTTCAGACCATTATTGGGTTAAATTTGCCCTAAAAAACAGTTCAGACAGACCATTAACCTATTACTTAGAAACAGCAAGACCAATTACAGATAAGGCTAATTTATTTGTTATAGATAGTGCTAGTACTGATATTAAAAAATTTAAAAGCGGAGACCAAATTCCATTTTCCGAAAGGCAAGTCAAACACAGATCAACTGTATTTAAGTTAAATTTAGAACCAAACTCCAAGCAAGATGTTTATATGGAGTTTGCCAGCGATGGCGAAACCATAAATGTCCCACTTAAATTATATACAGAGTCTGAATTTTGGTGGATGAACTATAGGCAACAGCTGTTATTTGGATTGTTTTATGGTTTACTGTTATTAGCAGGTATATCTTATTTGTTTTTTTACACAAGTTTAAAGGATAAGATATTTTTGTATTATGGATTATATGTGTTTTCTATAGCACTATTACAAGCAGCTTTAGATGGTTATATCTTTGAATTTGTTTTTCCAGGATCTGGGTATATAAATAGTCGTGCAGTATTAATTACAGGGATATTATCTAATTTATTCTTACTTAAATATTGCCAATATTTTCTAAGAGTAAACAAAAAATTAAAACAATTTAAAATTTATTATAATGTTATTTTCTGTTCTTTAGGAGTGGCATTTATAATGTTGTTTTTATCACCAAAAACAATGGAATATGCTTACCCACTTAGTAACATTAATGGACTAGTGAGTTTAGTTTTAATTTTAGGTACCATATTAACACTTCGATATAATAAAGTATTTGTAGATATTTATTTTTCAATAGGTATTTTATTTTTAATAGTAGGATTATTAGGATTTGTTATGAATAACCTAAGCATTATTCCTAACAATGCTTTTACAGAAAATAGTGTTAAAATAGGAAGTGCTATTGAAGTAATCTTTTTATCGTTATCGATGACCAATCTAATAAAAAGACTAAAATATTCTGAAGTAGAGTCCAAAAAAATAGCACTAAATAAATCCCAAGAGATACTTCAACTTAAATCTTTTTTTATGTCTAATATAAGTCATGAGCTTAGAACACCTATTAATGCTATTATGGGAATTGCAGAGACAGAATTAGAAAAAGATGCAGATGAAGACACTAAAAAAAATTATGAGATAATTAAAAACTCATCCATTAGTTTATTAAGTAACGTCAATGATATTTTAGATTTTGATAAATTAGTTAGAAACGAATTAGAATTAAATAAAGAAGTATTTAACCCTTTAGTACCTTTAAATGAAATCTGTAATAACTGGAAAGTTGAAGCTGAAAGAAAGGGACTAGAATTTAATTTTATAATGGATTCAAACATTCCAGAATTTGTAGAAAGTGATTCTGAACGGTTTATTCAAATTTTAAATAATATATTAAGTAATGCAGTTAAGTTTACTTCCTCAGGGCATATTGAAGTAAAAATAAATTGCTGTCCTAAAGCTGATAATATTAATTGTTTTGAAATACAAGTCTCCGACACTGGAGTTGGAATGACTACGGAGGTTAAGAATAAAATATTTGAAAGCTTTAACCAAATGAAGAATAATCACAAAAGAAAATTTGGAGGCATAGGATTAGGTTTAACAATTGTAAAAAAATTGGTACATTTATTTGGAGGTGACTTAAAAATAGAAAGTCAGCTTAATGAAGGAACACGAGTATTTATAGATTTACCTTTAAAGGTTAAAAAGATAGATGTTTATAAAAGTAAATTCCCTAATGAAGACAATTTTTTAAATAGAGAAGTACATATTTTAGCTGTAGAGGACAATAGATTAAATCAAATGGTGATTAAAAAATTACTTGGTGCTGATAATAAAATCTCATTAAGTATTGCTAAAAATGGAGAGGAAGCAATACAAATGCTAAATAAAGACAATTTTGATTTAATATTAATGGATTTACAAATGCCTGTAATGGATGGTTATGAAGCTACAAAACTAATTAGAAGCGGTATTTATGGTCCTAAAATTAAATCTATACCTATTATTGCTGTAACAGCAGATGCAATGCAACAAACAAAAGAAAAAGTATTAGCTATTGGGATGAACGACTACATGACTAAACCAGTTAATAAAAAAGAATTATTACAAAAAATATCTAAGTGCGTTAATAACCACTTAAAGATTGCTTAATCTAAGATAAAAGCAATAGAGCTTTCTATTACAGAATTAATTGATTTTGGTAATGTGTCTTTAACCCAAGGATGTTTTGTGTTAAAAACATGGTTACTATTAGTTATTGCAATTAATTGACTGTTAGGGCTCCAGTTATGTAAAGCTTTTGCTTCTTTAAATGTAACGGTTAAGTCGTCTTTTGCGTGAATAATTAAGTGTGGTATTTGAATATTCTTGCAAGCCTTTTTAATATTTAAGCGGTCTTCATTTGCTTTAAAATCTAGATAAAATTGATAGTTATGAGGCATTTGCTGTTTAGTTCTACCATTTAATACGTATTTAACACCATCTTTTTTCCATTGTTCTAAATCGCCTGTAGTAGTGGTGCGTTGTCCAAATGCACTAACGCTTGCCCAAGTAATTAATTTGGTGACTCTATTATCTTCACTTGCTTTTATTGTTGCTATTCCACCACCTCTAGAATGACCTATTAAAATAATATTTGTGGTATCAATTTGGTTTAAGTAAGAATTTTTTTTTGAACATAAAAAAGAAAGCATATCATTTACATCTTTTAACTCTTTACTATAATTATTTTCAGCGAAAGCGTCTAAATCCGGAAAATCTATTGGTTGATCTACAGTGCCACCATTGTGTGAAAAATTAAATTTCACAAAAAATAAATCATGGTCTTTAAATGTATTAGCGACCAAATCCCAAGCTCCCCAATCTTTAAAACCTTTATAACCATGACAAAAAATAACTAGTGGTTTAGATTTGGAGGATTTATTAAAAAAAAGGTCAAAAACTATAGGTTTTTGCTTATTTCTGGTTAAAATTTGATTTTTTAGAATCATTTTAGCTCTTTTTCGATAAAATTAATTTCTGGATTACAAATTTCTAATATTAAGGTTTTAAGCTGGGTTTCAAATAAATCTAACATATCTTTAGTGATTAATGTTTCATTATTTCTACTATGTGAACTTGTTTTTTTTGTAAACGGAATAAATCCAACACCTAAATTTTTAAATGATATGATTCCCGCATTTAAAGGTAATGTAACTAACCTAGCTTTATAAAGCATATAAGCATACATTAATACTTGAAAAGATTTACTATATTTTGTATAATCTATTAATAAGTCTTGCCATTCTATAACAGACACCTTGCTTTGATCAACCTGTCCTGTTTTATAATCTATTATTCTAATGGTTCCGTTATACTCATCAACTCGGTCAACAGTACCTTTTAAATGTATTGTAAAATCTAATTCGTCTATTTGTAAAGGTATTCGTTCTACTTTAGCTTCTAAAGCTATTATTTTTATTGTATTTCCTTTTTCAAGAGACTTAATTTCTAGATTTAAAAAATTAAGAACATATCGTTTTGCAATTTCAAAGACAATAAGGTTTTTACCTTTGGTCATATCACCTTCCTTATATTCGTCTTTAAAAAAGTTAGAGATATGGGTGTCAATTTTTGGTTTTATAGCATTTATTTTAGCGACTGTTAAGTATTCTCCTATAAAAGGCAAGTATAAAGTCTCTAATGTATTGTGTACAACTGTACCAAGTGTATTGGTAGCAATAGTTTCTTCAACTTCCTCTAAATCTGAAACCCCTAATAACTTTTGATAATAAAAATCTAATGGATTTCTAATATAACTAGTTAAGGACGAAGGAGAGAATCCCTTTTCAGCAATTTTTTTTAAAATTGTAATTACAGCATCTGTTTTTATAATGGATGCAGGCTGGTTGTTAAAGTTAGGCACTTTAGGGGTAAGTATTTTATGATTGATATCATGTATACCCTCAAGTTCTAGTTGTTTGATAAACCTACTTTTTTCGCCTCCAACCAGAGTATCAATTTCTGTGTTATATAAAATGTAAACATTTTTTGCACGTTGTAGCAAATGATAAAAATGGTAAGTATATACAGCGTCTTTTTCTTTATAAGTAGGTAAGTTGTTTTCTATCTTAACATCAAAAGGAATAAATGAGTTGTTAGTTTTTCCAGAGGGTAAAATACCTTCATTAACATTAGAGATTATTACGGTTTCAAAATCTAAAACACGAGATTCTAGCATACCCATTATTTGTAAACCTTGCAAGGGTTCTCCTTGAAAATCTAATGTTTCAGAACTTAATAATTCTTTATATATACTATATAACGCCTTAATATCTTTTATGTGGTTGTAAGTATCATTAAGTCGTTTTATTTCGTTAAACAAGGTGTTAAATCGATATAAATACTCTAATCCTAGTTGATTTTTTTTCTTATCCTCAGTTTGTTGTATTTTAATTGTATTAATAAGTTTAAAGCAGTTATTTAAAGCTATTTCCGGATTGTTCTCCCAATTACTAAATAAGATGCTTAATAATTCTTGTTCTTCCTTACAAATAGACAATAAACGGTCTTTAGTAAGATATACTAGGTTGTTTTTATTAATCAATTCTATTATTCCTATAGCACTTCCTTTTTTAAATAAGGGTTGTATAAATTGATGTGATAAAATACTTATCACATCTTTATAATAAAACGTATTGCCATTCTTTTTTTGTAGTGTAAATAAATATTCGAATAAAGAAGCTAAAGGAATAGCTTTTAATGGAAAACCCATTGTGATATTTAACGTTTCTACAGTTTCTGGAATAGAATTAAGTACTGGAATTAATAAGTTTTCGTCGCCTAGGACCAATGCTGTGTTTTTTAAAGAAGCATCTTTAGTTGATAGTTCTTCTAAAATAGATCCGATAGCTTTGGCTTGTCCAATATTTTTTGGAACTCCAAATACGTTTATATTCTTTTGCTGCTTATAGTAGTTTTTAATCCAGTTAAAAGGGGTTTTGTTAAAGTATTTCCATTGTGCTTTATGTTGCCTAATAAACAAACCTGCATCATGAATTTTATGGTCTATAAATGTGCTATCAATATCCCAATAAATTGAAGCTAAATCATTTTGTAGAAGCTCTTGAATGATGGTTTCCTCTGCCTTATTTAAAGCATTAAAGCCTAAAAAAACATGTTTATTTGTTGTGCTATTTATGTAAGCTTCTATATTTTCAAAAGCTTCACGGTATAATAAACCTTGATATCCTTTTTTTTGGGAAATTAAAGACTGAGTAAAAGTTGTGTAGTAGTCATTAAGCTTATTCCAAAATTTAAGGTAACTACTTACAACTTCTGTTTGATTGGGTTGTAATGACCAATGCTCTAAATCTTTAATTGCTTTTAAGTAATCAAATATCTTTTTTTCTGGTACTAGATAGCGATCAATCTCATTAAAATCTTGAAGAATGATTTGAGCCCATTTAGAAAAGCTATCAAGCCCTTCCTGCTCACTTTTTGGAGTAATTTGGATGTACGTATTATAAAACTGAAATAACAGCTCTGTATTAGATACTGTTTTTAATTGCGATAATTCCTCAACAAAATTTTCAATACTAATTATTTTTGGTGCAAAGATGGTTTTATTTAAAAGTAGACTTAATTCTTGTTTAAGAAAAATACCAGAACGTCTACTTGGACACACAAAGATAAGTTGACTAAAATCTTCGTCTTTATTTTTAAGGTCAATTAATACATCTTGAATAAAACTTGTCATTATATAAAAATAAAAAACGCTTCGGATTCCCGAAGCGTTTTTCTATAAAACTTATGTGAATGTGTTAAAACTTATTTTTTAAGTTTAACTTCAACACGTCTGTTGTTAGCTCTACCAGCTCTTGTAGCGTTAGAGTCGATTGGGTAATCTTCTCCAAAACCGTAAGCGTTTAATCTTTCACTATCAATACCGTTTTCGATAAGGTAAGCCATTACAGCGTTAGCTCTAGCATCAGATAAAGTTTGGTTAGAAGTTTTACTTCCAACACTATCAGTGTGACCTTCGATAGTAAAGTTAGAATCTGGGTACTCTTTTAATATTGCAGTAATAGACTGTAATACAGAGTAAGTTTCTTTTTTGAAGCTAGATTTTCCAGTGTCAAATAAGATTGTTTTAGCATAGCTGTTTAATTTATCCATAACTTCTTGAGTTGGCTGAGCAACTACTTCTGGACAACCATTGTTAGCTACAGTTCCAACTTCTTTTGGACAGTTATCATCTTTGTCTAAAACACCATCACCATCAGTATCTGGCCAAGGACATCCACCGTTTGCAGCTGGACCAGCCTCACTTGGACATTTGTCTTTAGCATCAGCAACACCGTCACCGTCAGCATCTGGACAACCTTTTAAAGATTTTAATCCTTTTACTTGTGGACAATCATCGTTGTTATCAGAAACACCGTCACCATCCGTATCAGGACATCCGTTAAACTCAGCTAAACCAGCTTCGTTTGGACAAGTATCTTTAGCATCTTCAATACCATCACCGTCAGTATCAGGACATCCATTAAATGCCTCTAATCCTGGTACATCAGGACAAGCATCATTTTTGTCGTAGATACCATCACCATCTGTATCAGTTCCTCCAAATCTTACAGATAAACCTGCAGAGTGTTGGAAGTGCTTAGTTAAATAATCCTCAAAAGAGTGCTTGTATTTAGACTCAACAAAGAAACCAATGTTATCAGAGAACCAGTAAGTTAATCCTAAAGAAGCATTAACAGTTCCTGCTCCAACTGCATTACCTGAAGTTGTAGAAAATGTGTTATAAGTTCCTTCTTCAATCCAAGTGTAACCACCACCAACTCCAATAGCTGGATCTAGTTTAGTTGAACCGATTAAATTTCCTAAATGATATCTTACATTACCATCAATAGCATAGTAAGCTAAATCATTAACAGGAAGGCTTGGGTTAGTACTATCTTGTCCCCATTTGTCAATTCTGTTTATAGAACCTCCAGCTTGGATTGTAAAGTTATCTCCTACGTATTTAGATACAGAAACGGTAGATAACGATGGTAAAATACTCCAGTGATCTCCAACGTTAAAAAATTCATCAAAGTAACCTCCTTGTGGAGTGTTTTCACCTACTGGGAAAACATCTACTGCGTTTATACCGAAGTTGATTGCCCATGGGTTGTTTTGGTCTTGCGCCATAACGTTACCTAAACTTGTAAGTAGTAACATTGTGAACAATAATCTGCTAAGATTTTTCATATTCAAAAATTTAATTTTTAAGTGTTAATTAGAAGCAAAAATAAGTTGTTAAATATTATTAACAAAGACAAATATATAAAAATATTGATTATTTCGTGCTTTTGTTTTGGTATTATAGATTGTTTCTAAATAATTTCAAGTGTTTTACCAACTTTAACAAATGCATTAACAGCCTTTTCCAAGTGTTGTCTAGTATGAGCAGCAGATAATTGAACACGTATTCTAGCCTTTCCTTTTGGGACTACTGGAAAAAAGAATCCAATAACATAAATGCCTTCTTTTAGTAGCATATTTGCCATAGTTTGTGAGAGTTTAGCGTCATACAACATTACAGGAACTATAGCAGAATCTCCATCTATTATATCGAAGCCAGCTTTTTTCATTTCTTTTTTGAAAAAATTAGTGTTGTCTTCTAGCTTATCTCTTAAAGAATTATCGTTAGCTAACATGTCAAATACCTTTATGGAAGCGCCAACAATAGCTGGTGCTAACGAATTTGAAAACAAGTAAGGTCTAGATCGCTGACGCAACATTTCTATAATTTCTTTTTTACCTGTTGTATAGCCTCCCATTGCTCCACCTAAAGCTTTACCTAGAGTTCCGGTAATGATATCAATTCTATCCATTACACCTTTTTCCTCTAAAGTTCCACGTCCAGTTTCGCCTATAAAGCCAGTTGCATGACATTCATCTATCATTACTAACGCATCATATTTATCAGCCAAGTCACAGATTTTATCTAAAGGTGCGACTAGCCCGTCCATTGAGAATACACCATCTGTAACGATAATTTTGAAACGAGCCCCATTTTTATTAGCATCAATAAGCTGTTGCTCTAAATCTGCCATATCATTGTTTTTATAACGGTAACGCGCAGCTTTACATAATCTAACACCATCTATAATTGAAGCATGATTTAAAGAGTCCGAGATAATTGCATCTTCTTTACCTAATAAAGGTTCAAAAACCCCTCCATTAGCATCAAAAGCAGCAGCATATAATATGGTGTCTTCTGTACCATAAAATTCTGCTATTTTATGTTCTAAAGTTTTATGTATGTCCTGTGTACCGCAAATAAATCTAACAGAAGACATTCCAAAACCATGGGTTTCCATTGTGTCTTGTGCAGCTTTTACAACCTCTGGATGAGAGGATAATCCTAAATAATTATTTGCGCAAAAGTTTAAAACTGTTTCTCCGGTATTTAAAGTGATTTCTGCCCCTTGAGCTGAGGTTATAATACGCTCTTCTTTAAAAAGCCCATTGTCTTTTATGTCCTGTAATTCTTTTTGTAAATGTTCTTTTATCTTATTGTACATACACTATAATTTTGTTTCAACAAATTTAAAAGGTTTTAAGCATATTAAACCCTAAAAAATTAATCTTTTATTATCAATAAGTCACTATATCTATTTGCTGGTTTAAATAAACAAGAATTTTTTTACTAACTGTAAAATTCATTTCTTTTAAAATATCAGAATAATACTCAAGCTGTTGTTGGTATTTAGGGTTTGACAGCCCCGTTTTATAATCTATAATAACAGCATCATTATCTTTAATTGCTAAGCGATCAGGTCTAACTATAGTGCCAGATTTTGATAGGATATCACGCTCGTTATAAATTGTATAGTTATTGGTGTAATACTTATAAATTTCAGGATGGTTTATGATGCTTGTAATTGTGTTAGTTAGCAAAGTCGATTGCTCTTTATTTATAACTCCAGTATTTAAATAATCATTAATTACAAATTCTACATCTGCTATGGTTTTTATATCTGCCATAATATCATGAATTAAATTACCCTTTTCAATAGCTTGTTGTTGGTTTGTATCCCATAAATAGCCAGATTTAGTTATAATTTTTATGTCATGATCTTGTTTTGCTACACTAATAAATTTTTGGGTTTCAATTGTAGAATGGGTTGTAGTTTCTTGTTCGATATCTTTATTCTCATTTCCAAAGCTATATTCTAATTGGGCTTCATTCCATAGCCCTTTATGGATTAAATAATTAATAAGTAATCCGGAATATGTTTTAAATGGTACACCATCTTTTTTAGATATATCTAATTTAGAGATGATATGAAGTTGTTCTACTGGTCTAGTTAAGGCAACATATAACAGGTTAATATTGTCTAATTCTTGTTCTGATCGATGCTTAAAATAAATGGCTTCACCAATGTCTCCAAACTGTTCAAAATCTTTATTAAAATTTAAAAGCGCTTTAGAAAACCCATTAAACTCATTTTTATCTAGAGGAAACCATTCTTGTGGTCCTTTTTCTCTGTAAATGTCTAATTGGGCATAAGGAAAAATAACCACTGGAAACTCTAATCCTTTAGACTTATGTATAGTCATAATCTGAATAGCGTCTTGATTACTTGGCGAGACAATGTTTAAGTTCTCTTTTTTAGCATCGTAATATTCTAAAAATGCTGAAATATCTGAAATTTGCTTTTGCGAAAACTCTAAAACAACATCTAAAAAGTATTGAATAAAAGCATTAGAAGATTTTGTTAGATTGAAACTTCTAACAATGGTTTCTGCCATATCATACAATGACAATTGTAATAGATGTGAAGGGTTAACATCTATAGAAAATTTTGTAAAACTTTTAAAAAATGCATCAATGGATAAGGCTAAGTGAGTGATAAAAAAATGATGCTTATCTTTAATATTATTTAATGCAGCGACATGATATAATATTTTGATTTTAGCTTCCATATTTTTAGGGTTAATTAATAATCTAAAAATATTAACCACTAAATTTACATCCTCAGAGTTATCAATTAGCATGGTTTCTGAGGACGTTATTTTTATTCCTTTTTCACTTAAAAATTGGGCAATTGCTGCACCTTCTTTTTTCTTTCTAACTAAAACGCAAATGTCTTTTAAATGGTAACCATTTGTTAGACATTTCTCTACAGTTTCAAAAACTGCTTGAGAATAAATGTCATTTTGGTCTTCTTCTTTTTGAATATCTAAAAACTTAATACTAACAAACCCTTCAGGTTTTAGCATGGGCTCTTGTGTAGCTTTTTTATATAATTCTGAATAGTCCGTATTACGGAAGCTTTGTTCTGATAGATATTTAAAAAATTGATTATTAAATTGTATAATGTTTTTGTGACTTCTGTAATTAGCTTTTAGATTTACAACTTGTTTTTCTACAGGAAAAGGGTTTTGTTGTGGGTAATTATCTTCATCTTTTGTTAGCTCTATAAATTGTTCGGCTTTTCCACCTCGCCATCTATATATAGCTTGTTTGGCATCTCCTACAATCATTGCTGTTCCTTTCTCACCTTTAAGGTTTTGACCAGAAAGTGTGTTTTCTATTAAGGGTATTAAATTGTCCCACTGCATTTCTGAGGTGTCCTGAAACTCGTCTATAAAATAATGTCTAAATTTTTCTCCTAAACGCTCGTAAATAAAAGGGGTTGGTTGGTTTTTAATTTCTTTACTAATAATCGAGTTAAATTCTGAAATTAACAACTTGTTTTCGTCTTCCTTGATAGTAGTTAACTCTTTATTTATAGCATTTAATACAGAAAGCGGAGTAATGTTTTTGTAAATAGCTTTTAAAAACTTTAAATCAAAAACTGCTGCTTTAGTTTGGTTAAAAGCAGAAACAATTTCAGGTTTTATAGCATCCAAAACAGCTTTAATTTCATCGCTCTTAGCCTTAGGGTACAATGGTTTTTCTTCAAGATTTACCACCCAAGATGCACTATAATCTATGCTAATGTCTAAGTGTTTTAGCTTTGAAAAATATTTTGGGATGTAGGCGTTTTTTCCTCCAGAAAAATCTTCAAATTCTAAACCAGAATTTTTAATTAATGATAATGCGTTTTCAGAAACTTTTACAATTTGTTTTTCAATGGTATTAATTCTTTTTACCAATTGTGTTTTTAATGCATCAAAATCGTCTAGCGTTTTATGTTTAATACTATTAACATGTGGTAAGTCATTATCATTAATTAGCAATTTTGCTATGTTGTTAAAGTCAGTAGAGACATCCCAACTTTTATCATCATCAGCTTTTTCTATTGCAAAATCTATTAATATTTTGGTTAATTTTTGGTTGGTACCTGCTTTTGCAATTAAACTATCTACTGCTTGACTAAGCAATGAAGGTGTGTCTAGTTCAACCTCAAAATTTATTGGAATTTTTAAATCGTGTGCAAACGTTCTAATTAACTTATGATTAAATCCATCTATAGTAGACACATCAAAAGCAGCATAATTATGCATAATAGAATGTAATATAGCTTTTGATTTTTTTCGGACATATTCAGGGTCTAAATTTAGTTCTTCTACAATAGCTAAAAACATACTACTATCTCTAAACTGAAACTCTTGTAATGCATCCAGAATTCTAGTTTTCATCTCTGCTACAGCCTTATTGGTAAAGGTAATGGCTAAAATATGCTTGTAACTATCATTAAAAGTAGACGTAAATAAAAGCTTTAAATACTCCTTAACTAAAGCAAAGGTTTTTCCACTACCAGCAGAAGCATCATAAACTTTAAAGGAAGGGGTTTTGGACATTAACATTTAAATTTTAGACAAGATAATAACAAATTAATGGTTGCTAAATTTTTTTTAAAACTATCTTCAATATTTAAACTACGATGTTAAAGTATTATTAAATACAATTAAACAATGGTCTAAATATTTTCAATTGAGGGCTTTAATGTTTAATTTTGAGGTAATAGAATATTAACACTTAAAAACATACAATTATGGCTTTTGAATTACCAAAACTAAAATATGCGTATGATGCATTAGAACCACATATTGATGCACGTACAATGGAAATACATCACACAAAACATCATAACGGTTATACAACCAAATTAAATAGTGCTATTGAAGGGACTGATTTAGAAGGAAAATCTATAGAAGATATTCTAACTAATTTAGATATGAAAAACATGGCTGTTAGAAATAATGGAGGAGGATTTTATAACCACTCGTTATTTTGGGAAGTGATGAATCCAGAAGGAAAAGGACGTTTATCTGGAGATTTAAAAGATGCTATTGAAGCAGCTTATGGATCTGTTGATGCTTTTAAAGATGCATTTAGTAAAGCTGCAGCAACACAATTTGGATCTGGTTGGGCTTGGTTATGTGTCCATAAAGGTGGAAAAGTAGAAGTATGCTCTACACCAAATCAAGATAATCCATTGATGCCAGGTGTAACTTGTGGAGGGACGCCTATATTAGGATTAGATGTTTGGGAACACGCTTATTACTTAAACTATCAAAACAGACGTCCAGATTATATCGATGCATTTTTTAATGTTATAAACTGGAATGAAGTTGAAAGACGTTACGCAGAAGCTAAATAGGCTTTTACACATTTATAAAAATAGAAAAGCAGACTTTTTAAAGTCTGCTTTTTTTATGCTTGAAAAGTTGTTTTTTAGAAAAGTTTGGGCAAATAAAAAAGGTGAACGAGAGTTCACCTTTTTTGCCCCAAATCTACCATGAACTTAACCTACTTATGTTATGGTAAGCTCAAATATAACGACATTTAAATTGATTTATTATAAAATATAGTTAAAAAGTAAAAATATTCGGTTAAAGGATGTGTAACTAGAAAAACCTTACTGCATTAAAATTAGTAAGCGCGCTCTTTGTTACCTTCATAAAAATTAATAAACGCTCTGTTTACTACTCTATTTCCACCAACCGTTGGATAATTACCAGTAAAATACCAATCTCCTAAATGATCTGGACAAGCTTTATGTAAATTGTCTACAGGTTGAAAAATGATTTCTACTTCTGCTTTAACAGAATCATCCGTTAACAAACTTGATATTTTTTCCGAAATCTGTTCTGGTGTAAATTGGTCGTAAATTTCTTTTACAAAATTAGTGACGTCCTTATCCTCTAAATCCTCTTGTGCTTTACACTTTTTGTAGACTTCTTCTACTAAACTGTATTTATTGTTTTCTTTTAATAACTCTAAAGCTGCATTAAAAGCAACTAAAGTTTCTAGATTAGCCATATCAATTCCGTAGCAATCAGGATAACGTATTTGTGGAGCAGAGGATACAACTACAATCTTTTTAGGATGTAATCTGTCCATCATTTTTATAATACTCTTTTTTAAAGTGGTACCACGAACAATACTATCGTCTATAATAACCAAATTGTCTGTGGGTTTAATAACTCCGTAAGTCACATCATAAACATGTGCAACCAAATCATCACGACTAGAATCTTCTGTAATAAAAGTTCTAAGCTTAACATCTTTAATGGCTATTTTTTCTATTCTAGGTCTTTCTTTTAAAATAGAGGTAACATGTTCTGCAGATAGTTTACCGTTTCCGTCTAATATAGCTTGAGTTTTCTTCTGGTTTAAGTGCTCCTCAACCGTTTCAATCATACCATAAAAAGAAGTTTCTGCTGTATTAGGTATGTATGAAAACACTGTGTTTTGGGTGTCATCACCAATTGCTCTTAGTACTTGAGGCATCAATAATCGACCAAGCATTTTTCGTTCTTGATAGATTTCGGCATCACTACCTCTAGAAAAATAGATGCGTTCAAAACTGCACGATTTACGTTCTAAAGGTTCTAATATTTTTTTAATTGAAGTCTCGCCAGATTTTTTAGTAATAATTGCATGTCCAGGACTTAATTCTTTAACATCATCAAATTCTACATTAAATACGGTCTGAATTACTGGACGCTCTGAAGCAACCACAACAATTTCGTCATCTTTATAATAATAAGCTGGGCGGATTCCTGCTGGATCACGCAATACAAAAGAATCTCCATGACCTAATAAACCAGCCATAGCGTATCCACCATCCCAATTTTTTGCTGCACGTTTTAAGATTTTATGAATCTTTATACGCTCTGCAATTAACGGTGAACATTCATGCTTATCGTATCCTTCCTTTTTTAGGTCTCTATAAATTTTGCTTACAGCATCATCTAAAAAATGACCAATTTTTTCCATAATGGTAATGGTATCTGTGTATTCTTTTGGGTGTTGCCCAAGTTCTACCAGATTTTTAAATAGCTCTTTAACATTAGTCATATTAAAGTTTCCAGCTAAAATTAAATTACGATGTTGCCAATTATTTTGTCTTAAAAAGGGATGAACACTCTCTACACTGTTTTTACCAAACGTCCCATATCTAACATGACCTAAAAGGACTTCTCCTATATATGGTATGTGTTTTTTCTGTAATCCAACATTATCTTGATATTCTGGATGCTCTGTCAACTCTTTATTAACACGTTCGTTAATTTGAGCAAAAATATCTTGTATAGGTTGTTGCGCGATAGAGCGTACTCTACTAATATAACGTTCACCAGGTTTGGTGTCTAGTTTAATACTTGCAAATCCAGCACCATCTTGACCACGATTGTGCTGTTTCTCCATCATTAAATACATTTTATTAACTCCGTAAAAAGCGCTTCCGTATTTTTCTTTGTAAAATTCTAAAGGCTTAAGAAGTCTAATTTGTGCAATTCCGCACTCGTGTTTTAAAGCATCACTCATTGTTGTTGTGTTGTGAGTTGGTCAATGTTGTTATACAAAAATATTATAAAATCATTTTGATACAAGTCTAGTACAAAAAAAAGCGCTCTATATTTTGAGCGCTTTTTGTTATGTTAATTTGATATCAAATTGTGTCAAGTTTTTAAAAGCCTGTAAGCGTTTGTACACTTCCTTGTCTGTTAAATTTAGCATGCGTTCTGTACCGAATTTTTCCACACAAAACGAAGCTAAGGTCGAACCGTAAATTACAGCGTTTTTCATATTTTCAAAACTAGTATCTCCTGTGCTTGCTAAGTATCCAGCAAAACCACCAGCAAACGTATCTCCAGCTCCTGTTGGATCAAACACTTCTTCTAATGGTAAAGCAGGTGCATAAAACACCTCGTCATTATGAAATAATAATGCGCCATGTTCTCCTTTTTTAATCACGACATATTTTGGACCCATTTCATGTATCTTTCTTGCAGCCACCACTAAACTATATTCTCCTGATAATTGCCTAGCCTCTTCATCATTAATAGTAATTACATCTACGTTTTTAATAACAGATTTTAAATCGTCTAAGGCGATATCCATCCAAAAATTCATGGTATCTAAAATAGCTAACTTTGGCTTTGTTGTCATTTGGTCTAAAACACTTTGTTGTACAGAAGGATGCAGGTTGCCAAGCATCACAATGTCTGCATCTTTATAATCACCTGGTACAACAGGATTAAAATGTTCTAAAACATTTAATTCTGTAGCTAAGGTGTCACGAGAGTTCATATCATTATGATATTTACCACTCCAGAAAAATGTTTTTCCTTCTTTAATAATTTCTATACCATCTATATTTACACCTCTATTTGTTAAAAGGTCTAAATACTCTTGAGGGAAATCTCCACCAACAACAGAAACTGCTGCTGCATCAACATTAAAATTAGACGCAGACAACCCTATATAGGTTGCAGCTCCACCAAGAATTTTATCTGTTTTTCCAAAAGGTGTTTCTATAGCATCAAAAGCTACAGTACCAACAATGACTAATTTGCTCATAAAAGCGTTTTAAATTAAGGCGCAAATATACGATTTTTATGGACTAATTTAAGTAAAGATTGTATTAGTTACTTTCTACCAAAATCTGCAGGAATTTCTCCCCAAGCTTTAGTTTCCCATTTAACTAGTGTTGTCGTATAAGTATTGGTTTTTAGCCAAGTAACTGCACGATCTACTAAATCAAAAACGGGCTTGTTTTTCTCATTACGTTCTAGTTTAGAGTTGCAATGCTTTTTCTTCACCCAACTTATTGCAGTTTTAGAGTCTGTGTAAATAAGTTTATCACTATTACGCTGTTTTAAATATGCTAATCCATGGACGATAGCCAGAAACTCACCAATATTATTGGTGCCTTCATCAAAAGGACCTTGAATAAATAATTGTTTTTTTGTTTTAGTGTCAACTCCGCGATATTCCATAATTCCTGGATTACCAGAAGACGCTGCATCTACAGCAATAGAATTATAATTTGGTTGTCCTATTTTTTTTAGCTGAAGTTCGCTCAGTTCACTTTTAAACGTTTTGTCTTTACCTATATAGTCTTTATAGTTGCCTTTTAATGCCTTTTTAGCTGCATCAAAAGTGGCGAAAGACTTGTAAATAGCACCTTGATAGTCTTTGATTTGGGCTTTACAGTCATCCCAAGATTCAAAAACACCTGTGTGATGCCCTTTCCAAACGGTGTAATATTTTTTCTTTTTTTTACTCATCTTTCATTACTACAAAAGCGGAAATTATTTAATTTTTCAATAGTTTCTCTACCACTTTCGGAAAATGTTCCATTTCTAATGTATGTATTTTTTCAGCAACATCTTGAGCAGAATCTGACGTTAAAACATCACATTTTGCTTGAAAAATTATCGTTCCTTCGTCATAATGTTCATTTACGTAATGAATTGTTATCCCTGTTTCGGTTTCTTTATTAGCTACAACTGCTTCATGAACATGCATCCCGTACATGCCTTTTCCACCAAATTTTGGAAGTAAAGCAGGATGAATATTTATCACCTTATTTGGAAATTGTTTAATAATATTTTCAGGAAATTTCCATAAAAAACCTGCTAATACAATAAGATCTGGATTGGATGATTTAAGGATGTTTAAGACATCTTCCGTTTCGGTAAATGCTATTTTGTTAAATGATAACGCGCTAACTTTCAGTTTTTTACAACGCTCTAATACTTTGGCATGAGGATTGTTAGTTAGTACCTGAATAACAGACGCATTGTCGCTATTTTGAAAAAACCTTATTAAATTTTCAGCATTACTTCCGCTTCCGGACGCAAAAATTACTACACGTTTCATTTTCTAGTTTCAATGTTAAAATCTTCAAACAAAAAAAGCAATAATTATTAACAATTACAGGCTAAAACCAAAATTCTTCAATTTAAATAATTAAATTAGTAGCACATTTTTTAACTAATCGTGTGTTTTAAATTAAAGTTTTTTATTTTTGCCACTTAATTAAAACTAAAAAAATTAAAATTATGTCAGACATTGCATCAAGAGTAAAAGCGATTATCGTAGACAAATTAGGTGTTGATGAAAACGAAGTTGTAACTGAAGCTAGCTTCACTAACGACTTAGGAGCAGATTCATTAGACACTGTAGAATTAATCATGGAATTTGAAAAAGAATTTGATATCCAGATTCCAGACGACCAAGCAGAAAACATTGCAACAGTAGGTCAAGCTGTATCTTATATTGAAGCTGCTAAATAAGCACAATAATTTATGGAACTTAAGCGAGTAGTAGTTACAGGTTTAGGAGCATTAACACCAATTGGAAACACTAAAGACGAGTATTGGTCTGGTCTTATTAGTGGTAAAAGTGGTGCTGCACCAATTACTTATTTTGACACTGAAAAGTTTAAAACTAACTTTGCTTGCGAGTTAAAAAACTTCGTAGCTACAGATTTTCTTGATAGAAAAGAAGCACGAAAAATGGATAGGTTTACACAGTACGCAATGGTCGCGTCAGACGAGGCTATTGCGGACTCAAACCTTGATTTAGATAAGGTCAACAAACTTAGAGTTGGCGTTATTTGGGGAGCAGGAATTGGTGGTTTAGAAACGTTTCAAAACGAGGTATTAAATTATGCTGAAGGAGACGGAACACCAAGATTTAATCCTTTTTTCATACCAAAAATGATTGCAGATATTGCTCCAGGAAACATTTCGATAAAAAATGGTTTTATGGGTCCAAACTATACTACTGTATCTGCTTGCGCATCTTCTGCTAACGCAATGATTGATGCTTTAAACTATATTCGTTTAGGACATTGTGATGTTATTGTAACAGGAGGTAGTGAAGCTGCAGTAACTATTGCAGGAATGGGAGGATTTAATGCTATGCATGCTTTATCAACTAGAAACGACAGTCCGGAAACTGCATCAAGACCTTTTGATGCTACTAGAGATGGTTTTGTTTTAGGTGAAGGTGCAGGAGCTATTATATTAGAAGAGTATGAGCATGCTAAAGCTAGAGGCGCAAAAATTTATGCTGAGGTTTTAGGAGGCGGATTATCTTCTGATGCGTACCACATGACAGCACCACATCCTGACGGAATTGGCGTTATTGCTGTTATGAAAAATTGTCTTGAAAATGCTGGATTAAAACCAGAAGATGTAGACCATATCAACACACACGGTACGTCTACACCATTAGGTGATGTCGCAGAATTAAAAGCCATTAAAGAAGTTTTTGGCGAACATGCTAAAACTATTAATATTAATTCTACCAAGTCTATGACTGGTCATTTGTTAGGTGCTGCAGGAGCTGTAGAGTCTATTGCTGCTATATTAGCAATGGAACACGGTATTGTACCACCAACTATTAACCATACAACAGTAGACGAAAATATAGACGCTGAACTAAACTTAACTTTAAACACACCTCAAAAAAGAAACATAAAAGTTGCTATGAGCAATACTTTTGGATTTGGAGGTCACAACGCTTGTGTATTGTTTAAAAAATTAGATTAGTTACCCGAATGAAGCGCATTCGAAACATATTTAATTCCCAGTCTAAAGACCATGGGGATTTTTTTATGTCCATTTCTAAAATCTTAAAGTTTAAACCTAAAACAATTAAGCATTACCAAACTGCTTTTACACATCGTTCTATGAACATAAAAGATGGTAAAGGTCATATCATTAATTATGAGCGGTTAGAGTTTTTAGGAGATGCTATGCTTAGCGCTGTTATTGCCCATCACTTGTATATGGAAGTACCAGGAGGTGATGAAGGGTATTTAACTAAAATGCGATCTAAAGTAGTTAGTCGCGAGCATTTAAATGAATTAGGAAAAGATCTTGAATTAATTAAACATGTTCAAAGCAAAATACCTAAAGGACAATTTGGAGATAATATTCATGGAAATTTGTTTGAAGCTTTAATTGGAGCTATTTATTTAGATAGAGGTTATAAATACTGTGAGAAATTCATACAAAAACGCGTAATTAACCCTTATGTAGATATAGAAAAATTAGAGGGTAAAGTTATTAGTTATAAAAGCTTGTTAATAGAGTGGTGTCAAAAAGAAAAAAAGATTTTTGATTACCACGTGTATGAAGATACAGGTAACGATGATGTAAAACATTTTTCAGTAAAACTATCCATAAACGATAAAATTGTAGCTAAAGCTAGAGCGACTTCAAAAAAGAAAGCTGAAGAAAAAGCTTCAAAACGTGCTTTTTTTGCTTTACAATCTCAAATTTCTAAAGCGGGATTTATTTAATTGCTGCTAATCCTTTTCTAACTTAAAAGTCAAGATTTTACTATATCGTTTTCGTAACTATTTGTTGTTAAGTTTAAGTAAAATAGGCTGCAAGTAAGTGTTTTAATGCTATATTTACATTTAATTTGCTAAGTAAAATGGCTGTTAGAAAACTCTCTTTAGACGATTTTTTAGACGAAGAGTATTACGCATTAATTGGTATTCATTGTGTAATAGAAGATTATCGTTTGGCTTTTTTAATAAATAAAACATTGGACATCAAATTAAAAAGAAAATCTGAAGATGTTACCAATCCAAGTCTAAGTACAGCATATTCTATTTTTGAATGGGTTGATCAAAAACAACTAACAACCTACCATTTAGTAGCTAATACTTGTAAAGTACAACACGATAACTTAAAGCAACAATCAAACTCGCTATTTGGAGAAGATACAGCAGGAGCAACTAATTATTACCTGTTGCCAGAATATAAAAAAGTAAATTATCTGTTAAAAATAGAAACAGAGTTTCAGCATAAAGAAAAAAAAATTTTAAATAAAATTCTAAAGATTCCGCAAGTTGTCACTGCATACAGTATTGCTGCAGACACCTTAAAATCTAAAGACAATTTAATATTCAACTAATGCCAAAAAGAAAAAAAACAAAGATAGTAGCTACGCTAGGTCCAGCAACCAGTAGTAAAGAGGTCCTTAAAGGTATGTTAGACGAAGGTGCTAATGTGTTTAGAATCAACTTTTCTCATGCAGATTATAAAGACGTTGAAGAACGTGTACAAATGATTAGAGATTTAAACGAAGAGTTTGGTTACAATGCTTCTATTTTAGGAGATTTACAAGGTCCAAAACTTCGTGTTGGTGTCATGAAAGGTGAAGTTATAGTAAATCCTGGAGACGAAATTATTTTTGCAACCGGTAAAAAGTTTGAAGGCACTAAACAACGTGTTTACATGACTTACGATAAATTTCCACAAGACGCTAATCCAGGTGAGCGCATCCTTTTGGACGATGGGAAATTAATTTTTGAAGTTGTTTCAACAGACAAAAAATCTGAAGTTAAAGCCAAAGTCATACAAGGTGGTCCACTTAAATCTAAAAAAGGTGTAAACCTTCCTAACACCAATATCTCTCAACCTGCTTTAACAGAAAAAGATATCGAAGACGCTATTTTTGCATGTAAACTTGGTGTAGATTGGATTGCTTTATCCTTTGTACGTCATGCAGAAGATTTAATGCAATTGGAAGAGCTAATTAAAAAACATAGCGAGCATAAAATTCCAATTATAGCTAAAATTGAAAAGCCAGAAGCAGTAGAAAATATAGACAAAATTGTAGCCTATTGTGACGGCTTAATGGTAGCACGTGGTGATTTAGGAGTAGAAATCCCAGCAGAGGAAGTACCATTAGTTCAAAAAAAGTTAGTGCTTCGTGCTAAACGTGCCAGAATACCAGTAATTATTGCTACCCAAATGATGGAGACCATGATTACTAGTTTAACACCGACACGTGCAGAAGTTAATGATGTAGCCAATAGTGTTATGGATGGTGCAGATGCAGTGATGTTATCTGGAGAGACTAGTGTAGGAAGTTATCCAGTGCAAGTTATCCGTCAGATGTCAAACATTATAAAAAGTGTAGAAGATTCGGACTTAATCCAAGTGCCACAATCACCACCACATATTCGTACTAAACGTTACATCACAAAATCTATTTGTTATCATGCAGCGCATATGGCTAATGATATTGATGCTAAAGCTATTTCAACATTAACCAATAGTGGTTATACAGCCTTTCAGATTTCTGCTTGGCGACCAAACACGCATATTTTAGTATTTACTTCAAATAAGCGTATTTTAACACAGTTAAGTTTACTTTGGGGAGTTACAGCCTTTTATTACGATAAGTTTGTTAGCACAGACGAAACCATTGAAGACGTTAACGCAATTGCATGTAAAAAAGGATTTTTAGAAGTAGGAGATATGCTAATTAGTTTAGCAGCTATGCCAATCCAAGAAAAAGGAATGGTTAATACGTTAAGAGTGACAGAGATTACTAGTTGTAGTTTCTAGTTTGTCATTCAGAACGAAGTGAAGAATCTCTTTTTGGGCGTTACCACAAGGGTCGCGCTATCCACTATATCTTTTTTGCGCATAAGCGCGCACAAAAAAGGATGTTGTTTCAACTACGAAGTAATCACGATTTCTTCCTAAATAAAATGAATGAGTAATCGCTAACGTGTCATGCTGAACGAAGTCGAAGTACATGGCCAACAATAGTATTTATAATTAAAACCAGTTATAGAAATATAACTGGTTTTTTTAATTTAAAACTCAAAACGCAACTGCACACTCACCTCTTTGTCTTTTGTAATTGGTTTAGCTTTCTTTTCGGTGTTTAAATTAGATAATGAAATACCCAATAAACGTACAGAGTTGCTCATTTTTTCTTGATACAATAACTCTTTAGCGGTTTCTAAAATAACAGCTTTATCTGCAATAAAATAAGGCAACGTTTTACTTCGTGTTTGTAAGGTAAAATCGCTATATTTTATTTTTAAAGTCACTGTTTTACCTGCCACTTTACTTTTGCTTAAACGTCGTGCAACCTCTTCTGCAATGTGTTCTAGCTTTTCTAGCATAAATACTTCAGAAGACAAGTTTTCATTAAACGTACGTTCTGCTGCTAAAGATTTTCTGGTTCTATTTGGTTTGACTTCACTGTTATGGATACCTCTAACAATATAATAATAAGACTTGCCAGATTTTCCAAAATTAGCTTCTAGATAGTCTTTAGTTTTAGATTTTAAATCAAGACCAGTAAAAATACCTTTTTGGTACATTTTTTCGGCAGTAACTTTACCAATTCCGTAAAATTTTCTAATGTCTAATGCTTCTAAAAAGTCTAAAACTTCCTCCGGATTTACTGTTTTTTGACCATTAGGTTTATTGTAATCACTTGCTACTTTAGCAACAAATTTATTTATGCTAATTCCAGCAGAAGCGGTTAAACCTACCTCATTAAAAATCCGAGTTCTAATTTCTTCTGCAATAAGCGATGCACTTGGGTTTCCTTTTTTGTTTTCGGTAACATCTAAGTAGGCTTCGTCTAACGATAAAGGTTCTACCAAGTCAGTGTAATCATAAAAAATGGCACGTATTTTTTTTGAAATTTCAGTATACCTATCAAATCGTGGTCGTACAAAAATTAATTCAGGACAAAGTCGTCTTGCTTTAACACCACTAATTGCGCTTCGCACTCCAAATTTTCTAGCCTCATAGCTTGCAGCACTAACAACACCACGCGTTCCACTTCCTCCAACAGCTAATGGTTTTCCTTTAAGTTCTGGGTTATCCATTTGCTCTACAGACGCATAAAATGCATCCATATCGACATGAATAATCTTTCTTATTGGTAAATCGTTTTGCATCTTGTAAATTTACTAATTCCTGCGTAGGCAGGAATCTCTATGAAAGAGAAAAATAATACTAATGTCAGTTCGAGTGTTTTCATTTTTTAAATGAAAATGTATCGAGAACTCTTTTTAACTCATGATTGAAATAGAACGCAAATTTTTAGTGACTAGTAACGCTTTTAAAGCTGAAGCTTTTAAAAAAACCAGAATAATTCAAGGTTTTTTAAGCACAAATAAAAGACGAACTGTACGAGTAAGATTAAAAGGAGAACAAGGGTTTTTAACTATAAAAGGGATATCCTCTAAAAACGGTCTGTCGCGTTTTGAATGGGAAAGAAAAATACCAAAAGAAGAAGCAGAACAACTTTTAAAAATTTGTAAAAAAGGCGTAATTGATAAAATACGTTATGAAGTAAAAGTAGATAACCACATCTTTGAAGTGGATGAATTTTTTGCAAAAAATGAAGGTTTAATTCTTGCAGAAATAGAGCTAACCTCAGAAAAAGAATCTTTTTCTAAACCCAAATGGTTGGGTAAAGAAGTCACTGGTGACGTAAAATATTATAACTCGCAATTAAGTAAAACACCATTTAAAAAGTGGTAAAATAAATAGATTTTGAAAAGATTAGTATTAATTATTGTGGTCATGTTAATGGCTTGTAATAACAAAACAAAAGAAGTAACTCCTGTTTTAAAAGAAGCAAAAACAGAAGTAAAGCAGACAGCAAAACAACTACTAGATTCTTTAAAATCTAAAGGTTTTGAAACGTTTGATTATGTTGATGAAAAAACAAAAGATACCGTTATTATGCAGCAGTATTTTATTGCCTTTTTAAAAAGTGGTCCAATAAGAAATCAAAATGAAGAAGAAGCTGCAATTTTACAAAAGCAACATCGTGCACATTTAGGCAAAATGTACGATTTAGGTTATGCTGATATTTCAGGACCTTTTGGTGATGATGGAGACATAAGAGGTATTACTATTTATAATGTACCAACATTAAAAATGGCAGATAGTTTAGCAAATTCTGATCCAATGGTAAAGGCAGGACGATTAGTAATAGAGCTCCATCCATGGTGGGCAGCTAAAGGATATAGTTTACGATAACAAAAAAGCCTTACTAAAATTTAGTAAGGCTTTTTTTATGGTTTACATTTTGTTTTGGTTGTAAACTATTAGTGTGTTTTTATTGTTTTTGTGGGTTACCACTAACGATAAAGAATTGACTTCTT